>NZ_JBBOVW010000001.1:0-2466884 GCF_038006785.1 Staphylococcus sp. FSL W8-0774
ATGTCTGAAAAAGAAATTTGGGAAAAAGTATTAGATCTTGCCAAAGAACGAATTTCAAAAATAAGCTTTGATACCTTCGTAAAAGATACGCAACTCTATTCACTCCAAAATGACGAAGCCATCGTATTAGTAAGTGAATCATTTAATGCGAGTTGGCTAAATCAAAAATATAGTGAGATTATGCAAAGCATCATATATGACGTCATTGGTTATGAGGTTAAACCACATTTTATAACTGAAGAAGAATTGTCTAAATATATGAACCCAGATCAAAAACAACCTGAACCAACTTCTACTAAAGAACAAACAACTTCACATAATGTTGAAAACCCAGGTGGTATCGAACAATTTAATACACATAATACGTTTGATACATTTGTTATTGGTCCAGGCAACCGCTTCCCACACGCAGCAAGTTTAGCCGTAGCTGAAGCACCAGCAGAAGCATATAATCCTTTATTTATTTATGGTGGAGTTGGATTAGGAAAGACCCATCTTATGCATGCGATTGGGCATCATGTTTTAAGTAATAATCCTAATGCTAATGTGATTTATACATCTAGTGAGAAATTTACGAATGAATTTATTAAATCTATTCGTGATAATCAAGGTGATGCATTTAGAGAGAAATACCGTAATATCGACGTATTATTAATCGACGATATTCAGTTCATCCAAAATAAGGAACAAACCCAAGAGGAATTTTTCCATACATTTAATGAGCTACATAATAATAGTAAACAAATAGTTATTTCAAGCGATCGCCCACCTAAAGAAATCTCTAAACTATCAGATAGACTTCGTTCACGTTTCGAGTGGGGTTTAATCGTGGATATCACACCACCAGACTACGAAACACGAATGGCTATTTTACAGAAAAAGATAGAAGAAGAAAATTTAGATATACCAATGGAATCTCTAAATTATATTGCTAATCAAATTCAATCCAATATTCGTGAACTCGAGGGTGCGCTAACACGTTTGTTGGCTTATTCACAACTTCAAGGTAAACCAATAACAACTGAATTAGCTGCTGAAGCTTTAAAAGATATTATTCAAGCACCTAAATCTAAAAAGATTACAATTCAAGATATTCAGAAAGTGGTAGGTCAATACTACAATGTACGTATTGAAGACTTTAGTGCTAAAAAACGTACTAAATCCATTGCCTATCCAAGACAAATCGCGATGTATCTTTCAAGAGAACTAACAGATTTCTCATTACCTAAGATTGGGGAAGAGTTCGGCGGTCGTGATCATACTACTGTGATTCACGCTCACGAAAAAATTGTAAATGATATTAAAGCAGATCCAACATTCAAACAAGAAGTAGAGAATTTAGAGAAAGAATTTAGAAATCAATAGTTGGGAAATAATTTTAAATATTAAGCTGTTATAATACAGCTATAATTTAAGATTGAATTTAACTCTAAAAGGGAATAATTACATCGAATATTTTATTTCGCTTATTTTTTCTTTTATAAAGCTAACAGAGATAATCAACTTGTGGATTGTGGACAATGTTGAAAAGGTGTACACAGTATACACACTTTATCCACATGTGTGTAACTTTGGCACGTCAGACTTAATGTCACTTATCCACTAATTCACAAGCCCTACTACTATTACTATGAATTTAAAACCTATATAATTATATATAAACGACTGGAAGGAGTTTAAATTTTAATGATGGAATTCACTATTAAAAGAGATTATTTTATTAATCAATTAAACGATACACTAAAAGCTATTTCACCAAGAACTACATTACCTATACTTACAGGTATTAAAATCGATGCTAAAGATAATGAAGTCATCTTAACTGGTTCAGATTCTGAAATCTCAATTGAAATCTCAATCCCTAAACAAGTAGATGGTGAAGATATTGTAGATATATCAGAAACTGGTTCAGTCGTACTTCCTGGTCGTTTCTTCGTTGATATTATCAAAAAGTTACCAGGAAAAGACGTTAAATTATCTACTAATGAACAATTCCAAACGCTAATTACATCAGGTCATTCTGAATTTAACTTAAGTGGTTTAGATCCAGATCAATATCCATTATTACCTGAAGTATCTAGAGACGATGCAATTCAATTATCTGTAAAAGTATTAAAAAATATCATTGCACAAACGAATTTTGCAGTGTCCACCTCAGAAACACGCCCAGTATTAACTGGTGTGAACTGGCTTATACAAGATAATGAATTAATATGCACAGCAACTGACTCACACCGCTTGGCTGTAAGAAAGTTGAAATTAGAAGATACATCTGAAAACAAAAATGTCATCATTCCAGGTAAAGCATTATCTGAATTAAATAAAATTATGAGTGACACTGACGAAGATATTGATATTTTCTTTGCATCTAACCAAGTGTTATTCAGAGTGGGACATGTCAATTTCATTTCTCGTTTACTTGAAGGTCATTATCCTGATACAACTCGTTTGTTCCCTGAGAACTATGAAATTAAGTTAGGTATTAACAACAGTGAGTTCTATCACGCAATTGATCGTGCATCATTATTAGCCAGAGAAGGTGGCAATAATGTTATCAAGTTAAGTACTGGAAACGAATTAGTTGAATTGTCTTCAACATCTCCAGAAATCGGTACTGTTAAAGAAGAAGTGACAGCAACTGATGTTGAAGGTGGAAATCTTAAAATTTCTTTCAACTCAAAATATATGATGGATGCTTTAAAAGCCATTGATAATGATGAAGTTGAAGTTGAATTCTTTGGTACGATGAAACCATTTATCTTAAAACCAAAAGATGACGATTCAGTAACACAACTTATATTACCGATTCGTACTTACTAAAATATGTTATAGATCAAAAGGAAAAAAGCTGAGACACAAATATTTGTCTCAGCTTTTTTATTTTATTTGAGTTTTAAAGTATGTGAGCCTCTGTATAAGCTTAAGGAAAAATTTTTAGGAGGAATTTTATCGTTTCAGAAAAAACGAAGCAAATATCGCCTTTAAAATTAAAAAATGATAATGTAACTCTCGAAAATCGTATTAAAATGTGCTTTAAAAATAAAAATAGAAAATTATCACATTAAGTAAACGTTTACTTTCTTTGTTTTACATGAAATTTAAGCGCAAAACAGGTATAATATATTAATGACATAAAAAGAAATGGAGTGATGAATTTGATTCAAGAAGTTGTTGTAGAAGGTGACATTACTTTAGGTCAATTTCTGAAAACAGAAGGTATTATTGAATCAGGTGGACAAGCGAAATGGTTCTTACAAGATTTCGAAGTTTTAATCAATGGGCAACGTGAAGTAAGACGTGGCAAAAAATTAGAACATCATGACCGTATCGATATACTTGAATTACCTGAAGATACAGGTGCCTTTTTAATCATTCACCAAGGTGAACAATGAAACTAAATACACTCCAATTGGAAAACTATCGTAACTATGAAGAAGTTACAATCGATTGTCATCCTGTAGTGAATATTCTCATTGGCGAGAATGCACAAGGAAAGACGAATCTCCTTGAATCAATTTACACTTTAGCTTTGGCAAAAAGCCATAGAACTTCAAATGATAAGGAACTCATACGTTTTGATTCTGAGTATGCTAAAATAGAAGGTGAGCTAAATTATAGACATGGCACAATGCCACTAACGATGTTTATTACTAAAAGAGGTAAGCAAGTTAAAGTTAACCACTTAGAGCAAAGCCGACTAACACAATATATCGGACATCTAAATGTGGTGCTTTTTGCACCAGAAGATTTAAACATCGTTAAAGGAGCACCTCTAGTACGTCGTCGTTTTATAGACATGGAGTTGGGACAAATTTCAGCTGTCTATCTAAACGATCTTTCTCAATATCAACGTATTTTAAAACAAAAGAATAATTACCTTAAACAATTACAAATTGGAAATAAGACTGACACAACTATGCTAGAAGTCTTAAATGAGCAATTTGCAGAGTATGCGTTGAAGGTAACGTTACGTCGAGAACATTTTATTAAAGAATTAGAACAATTAGCTCAACCCATACATGCAGGTATTACAAACGAGCGTGAGCAATTAGCGCTCAAATATTTACCAAGTTTGAAAATAAGCAATCACGACCGATCGGAATCAGAAATGCTTGAAGAAGTGTTGGCATTACTTAATGACAATCTTCAAAGAGAAAAAGACCGCGGTGTAAGCCTGTTTGGACCTCATCGTGATGACTTAGGTTTCAATGTTAATGGCATGGATGCACAAACATATGGGTCACAAGGACAGCAGAGAACAACTGCATTGTCTATTAAGCTAGCAGAAATTGAATTAATGAATATAGAAGTTGGAGAATATCCAATTTTATTATTAGATGATGTGTTAAGTGAGCTAGATGATTCTCGACAAACACATTTATTAAGCACAATTCAACATAAAGTACAGACATTTGTAACTACGACATCCGTAGACGGTATTGATCATGAAATCATGAATAACGCTAAGTTATACCGTATTAATCAAGGTGAAATTATAAAGTAACAGAAAGTGATGGTGAATACATTGTCAGATGTAAACAACAATGATAATTATGGTGCTGGCCAGATCCAAGTACTAGAAGGACTGGAAGCGGTTCGTAAACGACCCGGTATGTATATCGGTTCAACTTCAGAAAGAGGATTGCACCACTTAGTATGGGAAATTGTTGATAATAGTATTGACGAAGCGTTAGCAGGTTATGCTGATGAAATTAACGTAACAATTGAAAAAGATAATTGGATTAAAGTTACTGACAATGGACGTGGGATTCCAGTTGATATTCAAGAGAAAATGGGACGCCCAGCAGTTGAAGTTATCTTAACTGTACTTCACGCCGGAGGTAAATTCGGTGGCGGTGGATATAAAGTCTCAGGTGGTTTACATGGTGTTGGGTCATCTGTAGTAAACGCCTTATCAGAAGACTTAGAAGTATATGTACATCGTAACGAAACAGTTTACCACCAAGCTTATAAAAAAGGTGTACCACAATTTGATCTAAAAGAAGTTGGTAGCACTGATAAGACAGGTACAGTCATTCGCTTTAAAGCAGATAGTAGTATCTTTACTGAGACAACTGTTTACAACTATGAAACATTACAACAACGTATTCGTGAATTAGCTTTCTTAAACAAAGGAATTCAAATCACTTTAACTGACGAACGTGATGAAGATGAAATTAGACAAGATTCATATCACTATGAAGGTGGTATTAAGTCTTACGTAGAAATGCTAAATGAAAATAAAGAACCGATTCACGGCGAGCCAATTTATATTCATCAATCTAAAGACGATATCGAAGTAGAAATTGCGATGCAATATAATAAAGGCTACGCAACTAACCTATTAACATATGCTAATAACATTCATACGTATGAAGGTGGTACACATGAAGATGGTTTCAAACGAGCATTAACACGTGTACTAAACAGTTATGGTATGAATAGTAAAATTATCAAAGAAGATAAAGATAGACTTTCAGGTGAGGATACACGTGAAGGTTTAACAGCTATCGTTTCTATCAAACATGGTGATCCTCAATTCGAAGGTCAAACTAAAACGAAATTAGGTAACTCAGAAGTTCGTCAAGTAGTAGACAAATTATTTGCTGAATACTTTGAACGTTTCTTATATGAAAATCCTAATGTGGCTAGAATTATTGTTGAAAAAGGTATTATGGCATCTCGTGCGCGTGTAGCAGCTAAAAAAGCACGTGAAGTCACACGTCGTAAATCAGCTTTAGAAATTTCAAGTTTACCTGGTAAACTTGCTGATTGTTCAAGTAAAAACCCAGAAGAAAGTGAAATATTTATTGTCGAAGGTGACTCTGCCGGTGGGTCTACAAAATCAGGACGTGACTCAAGTACACAAGCAATATTGCCATTAAGAGGTAAAATCCTTAACGTTGAAAAAGCACGTTTAGATCGTATTTTAAATAACAATGAAATTCGTTCTATGATTACTGCATTTGGTACAGGTATTGGCGGAGAATTTGATATTTCAAAAGCACGTTATCATAAAATTATTATTATGACAGATGCCGATGTAGACGGTGCGCATATTAGAACATTATTATTAACATTCTTCTATCGTTTTATGAGACCACTTATAGAAGCGGGCTATGTATACATTGCACAACCGCCATTGTTTAAATTAACACAAGGTAAACAAAAATATTACGTCTTTAACGAGAGAGAATTAGATAAATTAAAAGAAGAATTGAATCCAACACCTAAATGGTCAATTGCACGTTACAAAGGTCTTGGTGAAATGAACGCTGATCAATTATGGGAAACAACAATGAATCCAGAACATCGTGCAATGCTTCAAGTATCTTTAGAAGATGCGATTGATGCCGACCAAACATTTGAAATGTTAATGGGAGATGTTGTTGAAAATCGTAGACAATTTATCGAAGATAACGCAGTCTATGCCAACCTAGATTTCTAAGTAGAAATGAACTGAACTTTTGAAGGAGGATCTCTTGATGGCTGAATTACCTCAATCAAGAATTAATGAACGAAATATAACCAATGAAATGCGCGAATCATTTTTAGACTATGCAATGAGTGTTATCGTTTCTCGTGCATTGCCAGACGTCAGAGACGGATTGAAACCAGTTCATCGTCGTATTTTATACGGATTAAATGAACAAGGTATGACACCAGACAAATCTTATAAAAAATCAGCACGTATTGTTGGGGACGTAATGGGTAAATATCACCCCCATGGTGACTCATCAATTTATGAAGCAATGGTAAGAATGGCACAAGAATTCAGTTATCGTTATCCATTAGTTGATGGACAAGGTAACTTTGGTTCTATGGATGGTGATGGAGCTGCTGCCATGCGTTATACCGAAGCACGTATGACTAAAATCACTTTAGAACTTTTACGTGACATCAATAAAGATACAATTGATTTTATTGATAACTATGATGGTAATGAAAGAGAGCCGTCAGTCTTACCTGCTCGTTTCCCTAACTTATTAGTAAACGGTGCTGCAGGTATCGCGGTTGGTATGGCAACAAATATACCACCACATAATTTAACTGAAGTCATTGATGGTGTCTTAAGTTTAAGTAAGAATCCAGACATCTCTATTAGCGAATTAATGGAAGATATCCAAGGTCCTGATTTTCCTACTGCAGGTCTTATCTTAGGTAAAAGTGGTATTAGACGTGCTTATGAAACAGGTAGAGGTTCTATACAAATGCGTTCACGTGCTGAAATCGAAGAACGCGGTGGCGGTCGTCAACGTATCGTAGTTACAGAAATACCTTTCCAAGTAAACAAGGCACGTATGATAGAGAAAATTGCTGAACTTGTTCGTGATAAGAAAATCGATGGTATTACTGATTTACGTGATGAAACAAGTTTACGTACAGGTGTAAGAGTTGTTATTGATATTCGTAAAGATGCAAATGCTAGCGTTATATTAAATAACTTATATAAACAAACACCATTACAAACATCATTTGGTGTGAATATGATTGCCCTAGTTAATGGCAGACCTAAACTAATCAATCTTAAAGAAGCATTAGTACACTACTTAGAACATCAAAAAACAGTCGTACGTAGACGTACTGAATATAATTTAAGAAAAGCCAAAGATCGTGCGCATATTTTAGAAGGTTTACGTATAGCGCTAGATCATATCGATGAAATTATTACGACGATTCGTGAATCTGAAACAGATAAAGTCGCAATGGAAAGCTTGCAAGAACGATTTAAATTGTCTGAGCGACAAGCACAAGCCATTTTAGACATGCGTTTAAGACGTCTGACTGGTTTAGAAAGAGACAAAATTGAATCAGAATATAATGATTTATTAGCATATATCGATGAATTAGAAGCTATTCTAGCGGACGAAGAAGTGTTATTACAATTAGTTCGTGACGAATTAACAGAAGTTAAAGAACGTTATGGTGACGAACGTCGTACAGAAATTCAACTTGGTGGCTTAGATGACATTGAAGATGAAGACTTAATCCCAGAAGAACAAATTGTTATTACTCTAAGTCATAATAACTATATTAAACGTCTCCCTGTATCTACATATCGTGCACAAAACCGTGGCGGTCGTGGTGTACAAGGTATGAATACTTTAGAAGAAGACTTCGTGAGTCAATTGGTTACGTTAAGTACACACGATAACGTCTTATTCTTTACAAATAAAGGACGCGTATACAAACTTAAAGGCTATGAAGTACCAGAACTTTCTCGTCAATCTAAAGGTATTCCAATTGTGAATGCCATTGAACTTGAAAATGATGAAAGTATTAGTACAATGATAGCTGTTAAAGACCTAGAAAGAGAAGATAACTACTTAGTGTTTGCTACACGTAAAGGTATCGTTAAACGTTCATCATTAAGTAATTTCTCTCGTATTAACAAAAACGGTAAAATTGCGATTAACTTTAAAGAAGATGATGAGTTAATTGCGGTTAGACTGACAGATGGTGAAGAAGATATCCTCATCGGTACAGCACATGCATCATTAATTCGCTTCTCTGAAAAAGCGTTACGTCCACTTGGTCGTACAGCAGCAGGTGTGAAAGGTATTACCTTACGTGAAGGTGATGAAGTTGTTGGCTTAGATGTTGCTCATGCTAATAGCGAAGACGAAGTGTTAGTTGTTACTGAAAATGGTTACGGTAAACGTACACCAGTTAGTGAATACCGATTATCTAATCGTGGTGGTAAAGGTATTAAAACTGCAACGATTACAGAACGTAATGGTAATATCGTATGTATTACTACAGTAACAGGTGAAGAAGACTTAATGGTTGTAACAAACGCAGGTGTGATCATTCGTCTTGATGTACATGATATTTCTCAAAATGGACGTTCTGCACAGGGTGTTAGACTTATGCGTTTAGGTAACGAACAATTCGTTTCTACAGTTGCTAAAGTAAAACAAGAAGACGAAGCAGATGTAGAAGATGAGAACGAAGAAAGTACTCAAAATGATCAAACTGGACCTAGCAATGAAGAAGTCATTGAAGGTGGCGCACCTGGTCAAGCTATTCAAACAGAAGTTACTGACGAAGAACAAGATAATTCAGATAACGATGAACGTATCGATGTAAGACAAGACTTTATGGATCGTGTCAATGAAGACATTGAAAATGATTCAGACGAAGATAATGAAGAAGAATAAAATTAAAATATAGACTAAAAATAAGACTTCCCTATAATAAGGGAAGTCTTATTTTGTGTTATATATGATTGAAATAGGACTTTAAGAAATATCTTATATCCTATTCTTCTAATTGCTTCATAGCAAATGGGATTTCATTAATTAAACGAGATGGTGGTACCACATACATCTTTTCTGATAACTTTTCGCCAATATAACTATGTGTATATGTGGCACTCATTACCGCTTCTTTAATACTATCAAATTGTCCTACAAAACTAGTAATCATACCAGCTAGTGTATCACCCATACCACCAGTAGCCATTGCTGGACTACCGATAGCTAATTTATAATCTTCATTTCTAAAGAATATCTCAGTACCATGCTTTTTAAGTACCACTGTAGCTCCTAATTGATTTACCGCTTCACGGTTACGTTCATATGTTTGTTCATCAATTGGAATACCACTTAATCGTTCCCATTCCTTTTGATGAGGCGTGAAGATAACACGACATGATGGTAATTGAGGTTTAAGTTTACTAAAGATAGTAATTGCATCACCATCGACGATTAAATTCTGATGAGGTTGAATATTTTGTAGTAGGAAAGTAATCGCATTATTCCCTTTAAAGTCTACGCCAAGTCCTGGACCAATTAAGATACTATCAGTCATTTCTATCATTTTAGTAAGCATCTTAGTGTCATTAATATCAATTACCATGGCTTCTGGACATCTAGAATGTAATGCTGCATGGTTTGTTGGATGCGTCGCAACAGTGATTAATCCACTACCACTAAATACACATGCACGTGCCGCTAACATAATTGCACCGCCTAAATTGGCAGAGCCACCAATTAATAGAATTTTACCGTAATCGCCTTTATGAGTATCTTCTTTTCTTTTGGGGATATTAACCGTATCTAAAGTTTCCATCTACCTAAACCTCCTTTTACCGGTATTATCTATTTGATTTAACAGTACTTACCGGGTTCAAATTTTTAATTAATATATAGTTGTAGCCTAATACATTTACTTATGAAAAAGGCTTACTCATTTCAAATACAATAGAAAATACTATACCTGTAATAGACTTTCGTCAATAGGTATTTAAGAAATATCACAGTCTACCTCATACACCAAAATTAAAATATTTTAGCGTATTAAATAATTAAATTGGTAATGTAATACAAAAATTATAAAAGGTATTGTTTATGTAAAAATGAAAACGTATACTTTTTACTGATAGAAGTTTTAATTCTACAAAAAGGGAGCTGTTTCTATGACTTTATTTTTAAATGGAGATGCTTTAACGATTGAAGATATCAAACAATTATTACACCAAGATTTAAAAATTGAAATTACAGAAGAAGCATTAGAAAGAGTTAAAAAAAGTAGAAGTGTAGTAGAAGGAATTATTAATAATAATGAAACGATTTATGGTATTACAACTGGTTTCGGTCTATTTAGTGATGTGCGTATTGATTCTACGCAATATAATGATTTACAAGTCAATTTAATACGTTCACATGCATGTGGTATGGGTGAACCCTTCTCTGAAGAAGTATCGCTTGTTATGATGATTTTACGTTTAAATACATTATTGAAAGGACATTCCGGTGTAACATTAGAATTAGTTGATCAATTACAATATTTTATCAATGAACGCATTATACCTGTGATTCCGCAACAAGGTTCATTAGGAGCTTCTGGTGACTTAGCGCCTTTATCTCATTTAGCGTTAGCGCTTATCGGTGAAGGTCTTGTATATTATAAAAATGAAGAAGTAGACAATCGGTATGTCTTAAATGAATTAGGAAGAACACCATTACATTTACAAGCAAAAGAAGGATTAGCTTTAATCAATGGAACACAAGCTATGACAGCTCAAGGCGTTATCAACTATATAGAAGCGGAAGATTTAGGATACCAAGCAGAATGGGTTGCTTCATTAACGCACCAAGCATTAAACGGTATCATTGATGCATATGACCATAGAGTGCATACCGTTAGAAATAGTCAAGAACAGGTTGATGTAGCTGCACGTATGAGTGACTGGTTATCAGATTCTCAATTAACGACAAGACAAGCTGAAATTCGCGTTCAAGATGCATACTCTTTACGTTGCATTCCACAAATTCATGGCGCTAGCTATCAAGTGTTTAATTATGTAAAAGAAAAGTTAGAGTTTGAAATGAATGCCGCTAATGATAATCCTCTTATATTTGAAGAAGATGGTGAAACTACAGTTATTTCTGGAGGTAATTTCCATGGCCAACCGATTGCATTTGCTTTAGATCATTTAAAACTAGGTGTGAGCGAACTAGCAAACGTTTCTGAGCGACGTGTTGAACGTTTAGTTAATCCACAACTTAATGGAGATTTACCAGCATTTTTAAGTCCAGAGCCTGGATTACAAAGTGGTGCGATGATTATGCAATATGCAGCAGCAAGTTTAGTTTCAGAAAATAAAACATTAGCTCATCCAGCAAGTGTAGATTCTATCCCTTCTTCAGCTAACCAAGAAGACCATGTTTCAATGGGAACTATCGCCTCAAGACATGGTTATCAAATGATTGAAAATGCGAGAAGAGTTATTGCAATTGAATGTATTATTGCCTTACAAGCTGTCGAACTTAAAGGTATAGAAGGATTATCACCAAAAACACGTGCTAAATATGACGAATTTAGAAATATTGTGCCATCTATTAAACAAGACAGACAATTCCATAAAGACATAGAAGCTGTATCCCAGTATCTAAAAGATAGTGCATATCATTAAGATCAGTTAAATAAAATTATTGAATTTTAAAATAACTTGAAAATTACAAAAAACTTTGCTATATTGTGAGTAAGTTAATAAAACATTGTTCGTAGGCCAAGTAGTATTAATGATGGATTTCAGAGAGCTTGTGGTTAGTGAGAACAAGTAATCCACTTTAATGTGAATCTACCTACATATAGTGAACAACCGGTGAATAACCGTTATTTTAGTTAAGTGCAGATAAAGTAATATCTTTGTTAGATATTTTCTTTGTTTGTTAAATAGGGTGGCAACGCGTAGACCACGTCCCTTGTTGGGGCGTGGTCTTTTTGTATGCTTTTATACATAATTGTCACGCTAAATATAAATTATAGGAAATGGGAAAGGATGAAGGTTTCATGTTAGATATTAAACTTTTTAGAACTGAGCCAGATAGAGTTAAGAGCAAAATTGAATTAAGAGGAGACGACCCTAAAGTAGTCGATGAAGTATTAGAATTAGACGAAAAACGTCGTACTTTAATTAGCAAGACAGAAGAAATGAAAGCACAACGTAATAAAGTAAGTGAAGAAATTGCTCAGAAGAAACGTAATAAAGAAAACGCTGATGACGTTATTGCTGAAATGCGTCAATTAGGTGATGATATTAAAGAATATGATACACAATTAAATGAAATTGATAATAAAATGACTGATATTCTTGTCCGTATTCCTAACCTTATCAATGATGATGTACCTCAAGGTGATTCAGATGAAGAAAATATTGAAGTTAAAAAATGGGGTACACCACGTGAATTTGATTTTGAAGCTAAAGCTCACTGGGATATCGTAGAAGATCTTAAAATGGCTGATTTTGATCGTGCTGCTAAAATCTCTGGTGCACGTTTCGTATACTTAACAAGAGATGGCGCACAATTAGAACGTGCTTTAATGAACTATATGATTACTAAACATACAACTCAACATGGTTACACTGAAATGATGGTTCCTCAATTAGTTAACTCTGATACTATGTTTGGTACAGGACAATTACCTAAATTCGAAGAAGACTTATTTAAAGTAGAAAAAGAAGGATTATACACAATCCCAACTGCTGAAGTACCTTTAACTAACTTCTACCGTGATGAAATTATTCAACCAGGCGTATTACCTGAAAAATTCACTGGACAATCTGCATGTTTCCGTAGTGAAGCGGGTTCAGCTGGTAGAGATACAAGAGGTTTAATTCGTTTACACCAATTCGATAAAGTTGAAATGGTACGTTTCGAAAAACCTGAAGATTCTTGGGATGCTTTAGAAGAAATGACATCAAACGCTGAAGCTATCTTAGAAGAATTAGGTTTACCATACCGTCGTGTGATTCTTTGTACTGGAGATATCGGATTCAGTGCTAGTAAAACATATGACTTAGAAGTATGGTTACCAAGCTACAATGATTACAAAGAAATTAGTTCTTGCTCAAACTGTACTGATTTCCAAGCACGTCGTGCAAATATCCGTTTCAAACGTGATAATGCAGCTAAACCTGAATTAGCGCATACGTTAAATGGTAGTGGTTTAGCTGTAGGTCGTACATTCGCAGCAATCGTTGAGAACTACCAAAATGAAGATGGTACTGTAACAATCCCTGAAGCCTTAGTACCATTCATGGGTGGTAAAACTCACATTCAAAAGCCAACTAAATAATAAGATTGTTTGCGAATAAATAGTAAACATGCGTGGTAATGAAGAGCCATCATTGCCACGTATTTTTTTATGCCATTTTATATATGAAGTGGGGTAGGGGGAGCATTAAATTAATAAATATCCGTAATTATATGTAGGTAAGTCTAAATATTTATTGAAAATTCTGTCATATATTAAACGTTGTAATGACAACGATTTTAAACGGAAGTTTGTCTAACGTCACACATACAGTAGTCTAAAAATATTGCCGTTTTGTGAATTGTATATTAGACTTGAATTTATTATTTACGATCTTATAAATAGAATGAAAAAGGGGGCGACACATACATATATGACACATCTCACATTTAGACAAGGCGTGAAAGAATGTATTCCAACTTTATTTGGATATGCAGGCGTAGGTATTTCGTTTGGAATTGTTGCCGCATCTCAAAAGTTTAGTTTGTTAGAAATTATTTTACTTTGTTTAATTATTTATGCAGGTGCTGCTCAATTTATTATTTGTGCTTTAGTAATTGCAGGTACACCTATAACTGCGATAGTATTAACAACATTTATTGTGAATTCACGCATGTTTCTATTGAGTATGACTTTAGCGCCCAATTATAAATCTTATAGTTTATGGAATAGAGTTGGTTTAGGGTCACTCGTAACCGATGAAACATTTGGTGTTGCCATCACGCCGTATTTAAAGGGAGAATCAATTAATGATCGATGGTTACATGGATTAAATATTACTGCATATTTATTTTGGACATTTTCATGTGTGGTTGGGGCGCTCTTTGGAAAATATATTTCAAACCCAGAAATGTTAGGATTAGACTTTGCTATTACTGCTATGTTCGTCTTCTTAGGTATCGCTCAATTTGAATCGGTTAAGAAATCTAAAATTAATATTTATCTTGTTTTAATTTTATTCGTTATTGTGATGATGCTAGCGTTAAGCTTTGTTATGCCATCATATGTAGCGATTATTATTTCAGCAGTGGTCGCTTCTGCACTTGGGGTGGTGATGGATAGATGATGACAGATACGCATATGTTAGTTGTAATCATATTATGTGGTGTAGTTACACTATTGGTTAGAATTATTCCATTTATGATGATTTCACGAGTTAGTTTGCCAGATGTTGTGATACGATGGCTTTCATTTATTCCTATTACACTTTTTACAGCACTCGTTTTAGACGGCATCATTCAACAACATGAGGGTAGTGTAGGATACACTTTAAATATTCCATTCATTATTGCTCTTATACCTACAGTACTTTTAGCAATTTTAACGAGAAGTCTAACTTGGACTATTTTAGGTGGTGTTGCCTTTATAGCGATTTTAAGATATTTTATTTAACATTTCCTTCGTATCATATTGAATTTCAAATTCGAGTTAGTTAAACTTTAAGTAATTAGAATATTTTGATAATTATCGTTTTTCTTAAAAACTTAATCATAAAACCTTATTCAGAGAAGTTGAGGGACTTGGCCCGTAGACGCTTCAGCAACCGGCTACAAATATTAAGAGTACGGTGCTAAAACCAACGATTACTCGAATGATAAGTACTGAACTGCTTCTTACTTTTCAAAGAGTAAGAAGCTTTTTTATTTAAAGGAGGATGGATTGATATATGTCGAATTATATTGTTGATACATTACATTTAGGCGAATTCACGACTGAGTCAGGAGAAACAATACAAGATTTGAAACTAAGATATGAACATGTAGGTTATCCTGGACAACCATTAGTACTGGTCTGTCATGCGCTAACTGGTAATCATTTAACATATGGTACTAATGACAATCCAGGTTGGTGGCGTGAAATTATTGATGGTGGATATATGCCAATTAATGATTATCAATTTTTAACATTTAACGTCATTGGCAGTCCGTTTGGTTCAAGTTCAAAATTTAACGATAAGCACTTTCCTAATCATTTAACATTAAGAGATATAGTTCGTGCCCTTGAAAAAGGGATGGCAGCATTAGGATTTAATAAAATTGATATATTGATTGGTGGAAGCTTAGGTGGTATGCAAGCGTTAGAATTTCTTTATAATCAACGTTTTCCTGTGAATAAAGCGGTCATACTAGCCGCTACTGAAAAAACGTCATCATATAGTCGAGCATTTAATGAAATTGCAAGACAAGCCATTCATATCGGAGGCAAGGAAGGTTTAAGTATTGCTCGTCAATTAGGATTCTTAACCTATCGTTCTTCGAAAAGTTATGATCAGCGATTCACTCCAGAAGAAGTTGTCAATTACCAACAACATCAAGGAGATAAATTCAAAGAATCATTTGATTTATCATGCTATTTAACACTGCTAGATGTCTTAGATAGTCATAATATTGATAGAGGTAGAGATGATGTTGATGAAGTGTTCAAATCACTAGATACTAAAGTCTTAACAATGGGATTTATTGATGATTTATTATACCCTGACGATCAAGTGTTAGCTGCGGGGCAACGATTTAAATATCATCGTCACATTTTCGTACCAGATAATATTGGACATGATGGCTTTTTACTAAACTTTGAAACTTGGGCACCTAATCTATATTACTTTTTAAATTTAAAACAAATAAGACGTTAGTTAACTAACTTGAAGTAGTAATTAGAATAAATATTTTTAATAGGAAGCATGCGAGAAATCACCCTTCGTAAATGACTATAGTACTTTATTGTTTATTTTTTTCAAAGAGGTTAAAATAGTAGTTATAGTCAAAAAAAGTATGGGAGTGGCGTGTGTGTTTTCAAAAATACAACCTAAAGCAACTATTATAGGGACTTTAGTATTAGCGATAGTAGCTTTAGTAACACATGTATTACCTATTCTCGGCTTAATTTTATGTTTATTTGCAACAATCCCAGGTGTCGTGTTATGGAATAAATCTATTCAATCATTTGGAATTAGTGCTTTAGTAACAGTTATAATTACAACCTTATTAGGTAATACATTCGTCTTAAGTATCATGGTTCTAGTGATTTTAACAAGTTTAATCATTGGACAATTACTTAAGGAAAGAGCAACAAAAGAAAGAATTTTATATGTAACAACGGTATCTCTAAGCTTAATGACATTGATAGGATTCATGTTATTACAAGTATTTGAAAAAATACCAAGAGCAACCGCATTAGTTAACCCTGTTAAAGAAACCGTACATAACGTTTTATTAACAAGTGGAGCAAATACTGATTATAGACAGATGCTTGAAGAAAGCATCCGCAAAATGACGGTCCAACTCCCAAGTTATCTCATTATTATCGTTTTCCTTATCGTTTTAATTAATCTGATTATAACATTTCCAATCCTACGTAAATTCAAAGTAGCGACGCCTATATTCAAGCCATTATTTGCTTGGCAAATGAATCGTACGCTATTAACAATCTATATTATTGATTTAATTTGCGTGATGTTTGCGACTCAACCAAATACTTTCCAGAGTATCGTTTTGAACTTTGAAGTTGTGTTATCATTAGTGATGTACATTCAAGGGATGAGCGTCATTCATTTCTTCGGGAAAGCGAAACGATTACCGAATGTAGTAACAGTTATATTAATGATTTTAGGAACATTATTAACACCTATGACACACATTGTAGGATTAATTGGTGTCATTGATTTATGTATTAATTTAAAACAACTAATGAATAACAATAATAATAAAAAGTGATGAGAGGTGGAAAAATGAACCGTCAATCCACTAAAAAAGCTTTGCTCATACCTTTTATTGTAATGGCATTAACAGCCATTGCTTTAGTCATCGTTTGGTTTATATTTAACCAAATTATCGCAGGTATAGCGGCAGGGGTACTACTAGTGATGTTAATTGCTAGTGGATTCTTGTTGAGACAAGCTTTTATGAAAATGGACAATTACGTGGATGATTTAAGTGGCCATATTACAACGAGTAGTAATAAGGCAATTAAACACTTGCCAATCGGGATGATTGTATTAGATGAAAATGACCATATTGAATGGGTTAACCAATTTATGTCTGAACATCTAACAACAAACGTGATTTCAGAATCGGTTAATGAAGTATTTCCCAATATTTTAAAGCAATTAGAGAAAGTTCAAGAAATTGAAATTGAACACGAAAATTATCATTTCAGAGTACGTTATTCTGATAATGAACATTGTTTATACTTCTTTAATATTACAGAAGAGGTACAAACTAATCAGTTATATGAAGATTCTAAACCAATTATCATGACATTATTCTTAGATAACTACGATGAAATCACGCAAAATATGAACGATACACAACGTTCTGAAATTAACTCTATGGTTACACGAGTAATCAGCAGATGGACTTCAGAATATGGTATCTTCTTTAAACGTTATAATTCAGATCAATTCGTAGCATATTTAAACCAAAAGATTTTAGCAGAAATTGAAAACTCAAATTTCAATATTCTAAGTCAATTACGTGAAAAAAGTGTCGGCTACCGCGCCCAACTTACATTAAGTATAGGTGTTGGTGAAGGTACTGAAAATCTTATTGACCTTGGTGAATTATCACAATCAGGCTTAGACTTAGCATTAGGCCGTGGTGGTGACCAAGTTGCTATTAAAAATATGAATGGTAACGTGCGTTTCTATGGTGGTAAGACTGACCCAATGGAAAAACGTACACGCGTAAGAGCACGAGTTATCTCACATGCATTAAAAGATATCTTAACTGAAGGCGATAAAGTTATCGTTATGGGACATAAACGACCAGACTTAGACGCTATAGGCGCAGCAATCGGTGTATCTAGATTTGCATTAATGAATAACTTAGAATCATATGTTGTGTTAAATGAATCAGATATCGACCCAACATTGCGTCGTGTTATGGATGAAATTGATAAGAAACCAGAACTTAAAGAACGTTTCATTACGTCCGATGATGCATGGGACATGATGACTTCGAAAACAACAGTCGTTGTCGTTGATACACATAAACCAGAAATGGTCTTAGATGAAAATGTATTAAACAAAGCTAACCGTAAAGTAGTCATTGATCACCATAGACGAGGCGAAAGCTTTATTTCTAATCCTTTATTGGTATATATGGAACCTTACGCAAGTTCAACAGCAGAACTTGTAACAGAGTTATTAGAATATCAACCAACAGAACAACGCTTAACAAGACTTGAATCAACAGTAATGTATGCTGGTATTATTGTCGATACACGTAACTTCACATTACGTACAGGTTCAAGAACGTTTGATGCGGCAAGCTATTTACGTGCTCATGGTGCAGATACAATCTTAACGCAACACTTCTTAAAAGATGATGTCGATACGTACATTAATCGTTCTGAATTAATTAGAACAGTAGAAGTACAAGATAATGGCGTTGCAATTGCCCATGGATCTGACGATAAGATTTATCATCCTGTTACAGTTGCACAAGCAGCCGATGAGTTGTTAAGTTTAGAAGGTATAGAAGCTTCTTATGTAGTCGCGAAACGTGAAGATAATTTAGTTGGTATATCTGCCCGTTCATTAGGTGCTGTTAACGTTCAGTTAACTATGGAAGCCTTAGGTGGCGGTGGACACTTAACTAACGCAGCGACTCAATTAAAAGGCGTCTCAGTTGAAGAGGCTATCGCACAATTACAACAAGCTATAACAGAACAAATGAGTAGGAGTGAAAACGCATGAAAGTAATTTTTACACAAGATGTTAAAGGTAAAGGTAAAAAAGGCGAAGTTAAAGATGTACCAGTAGGTTATGCAAATAATTTCTTATTAAAAAATAATTACGCTGTAGAAGCGACTCCTGGTAACTTAAAACAATTAGAACAACAAAATAAACGTGCTGAAGCAGATAGACAACAAGAGATTGAAGATGCTAAAGCATTAAAAGAAAAATTAGCAAATATCGAAGTTGAAGTATCTGCTAAAACTGGTGAAGGCGGCAAATTATTTGGTTCAGTAAGTACGAAACAAATTGCGCAAGCACTTAAAGATCAACATGATATTAAACTTGATAAACGTAAAATGGATTTACCACAAGGTATCCACACTTTAGGTTATACAAACGTACCTGTTAAATTAGACAAAGAAGTTGAAGGTACAATTCGTGTGCATACAGTAGAACAATAAGATGGATTGAAATAGAGGTGTGATCAATAATGGATAATATGTACGAGCAAAATCAAATGCCACATAGCAACGAAGCCGAACAATCTGTCTTAGGTGCCATTATTATTGATCCAGAATTGATTAATACAACTCAGGAAGTGTTACTTCCTGAGTCATTTTATAGAGGCGCCCATCAACACATTTTCCGTGCGATGATGCACTTAAATGAAGATAACAAAGAAATTGATGTTGTGACGTTGATGGATCAACTTACAACTGAAGGAAGTTTAAGTGAAGCGGGTGGTCCGCAATATCTTGCAGAATTATCTACAAACGTACCTACTACAAGAAACGTTCAGTATTATACGGATATCGTATTCAAACACGCGCTTAAACGTAAGTTAATTCAAACTGCAGATAGTATTGCTAATGATGGATATAATGATGAATTAGAATTAGATACTATTTTAAGTGATGCGGAACGACGTATTTTAGAACTGTCATCCACACGTGAGAGTGATGGCTTTCAAGATATTAGAGACGTATTAGGTAAAGTGTATGAAACTGCGGAAGAACTCGATCAAAATAGTGGTCAAACACCAGGTATACCAACAGGCTACCGTGATTTAGACCAAATGACAGCAGGATTTAACCGAAATGATTTGATTATATTAGCGGCACGTCCATCTGTAGGTAAGACTGCCTTCGCGCTTAATATTGCACAAAAGGTAGCGACACATGAAGATTTATATACTGTTGGAATCTTCTCACTAGAGATGGGGGCAGACCAATTAGCTACACGTATGATTTGTAGTTCAGGTAATGTCGACTCTAACCGTTTGAGAACTGGTACTATGACGGAAGAAGACTGGAACAGATTTACTATTGCAGTCGGTAAGTTATCCCGAACTAAAATATTTATCGATGACACGCCAGGTATTCGAATCAATGATATACGTTCTAAATGCCGTCGCCTTAAACAAGAACACGGTTTAGATATGATTGTGATTGACTATCTTCAATTAATACAAGGTAGTGGTTCAAGATTCTCAGACAACCGTCAACAAGAAGTATCTGAAATCTCACGTACGCTTAAAGCTATTGCTCGTGAATTAGAATGTCCAGTTATCGCATTGAGTCAGTTATCACGTGGTGTGGAACAACGACAAGATAAACGACCAATGATGAGTGATATTCGTGAATCAGGTTCTATCGAGCAAGATGCTGATATCGTCGCTTTCTTATACCGTGATGATTATTATAATCGTGGTGAAGATGAGGATGATGACGATGATTCAAGTTTTGAACCACAAACTAATGATGATAATGGTGAAATTGAAATCATCATCGCTAAACAACGTAACGGCCCAACCGGTACCGTGAAACTACACTTCATGAAACAATATAATAAATTTACTGATATTGATTATGCTCATGCAGAAATGGGATAAAAATATTACGAATAAATTTCCGTACAATAAAATTAATTTTAGTTTTATTGTACGGTTTTTATTTTGTCTTTTAGCTTGATATTATGAATAAGTTTGTATATTAATTTTTAGTTAATTACTCTAAAATACTTTGCTTGAAGGGTTTAACAGACTTTTGAAGGTTATATGTTTTCTTAAAAGGTAAATCATGTTGCCCAAAATTAATGTTCGATTTTTATTTGCAATATGGTATTTATATTGGTAAAATACTTCATGGTTAAATGAGAAAAATTTGGAGGTGCTCATATGTCATCAATCGTAGTAGTTGGGACTCAATGGGGAGACGAAGGTAAAGGTAAAATTACTGATTTCTTAGCAGAGCAAGCAGATGTTATTGCACGTTTTTCAGGTGGTAATAACGCAGGACATACCATTCAATTTGGTGGAGAAACATATAAATTACATTTAGTACCATCAGGTATCTTTTATAAAGATAAATTAGCAGTAATCGGTAATGGTGTAGTTGTAGATCCAGTTGCATTACTTAAAGAATTAGACGGTTTAAATGAACGTGGTATCTCAACAGATAACTTACGTATTTCAAACCGCGCGCAAGTGATTTTACCTTATCATATCGCACAAGACGAATTTGAAGAGCGTCTTCGTGGTGATAATAAAATCGGTACAACGAAAAAAGGTATCGGCCCAGCATACGTAGATAAAGCACAACGAATTGGTATCCGTATGGGAGACCTAATGGAAAAAGAAACTTTCGAAAGACGTCTAAAAGAAAATATTGCATATAAATCAGCATATTTCAAAGGTATGTTTAACGAAACTTGCCCTAGCTTTGAAGATATGTTTGAAGAATATTACGTTGCAGGTCAACGTTTAAAAGAATTCGTTACAGATACACCTAAAATATTAGATGATGCATTTGTTGCGGATGAGAAAGTATTATTCGAAGGTGCACAAGGTGTTATGTTAGATATCGACCATGGTACATACCCATTCGTAACTTCAAGTAACCCAGTAGCAGGTAACGTAACTGTAGGTACAGGTGTAGGTCCAACTTACGTGTCTAAAGTAATTGGTGTTTGTAAAGCATATACATCACGTGTTGGTGATGGCCCATTCCCTACTGAATTATTTGATGAAGATGGACATCATATTAGAGAAGTTGGTCGTGAATATGGTACAACAACAGGACGTCCTCGTCGTGTAGGTTGGTTCGACTCAGTAGTATTACGTCATTCACGTCGTGTAAGTGGTATCACAGACTTATCTATCAACTCAATTGACGTTTTAACAGGTTTAGATACAGTTAAAATTTGTACTGCTTATGAATTAGACGGTGAAAAAATTACTGAATATCCTGCAAACCTAGATCAATTACAACGTTGTAAACCAATCTTCGAAGAGTTACCAGGTTGGACAGAAGATATTACGGGTTGTCGCAGTTTAGAAGAATTACCTGAAAATGCACGTAAATATTTAGAACGTATTTCTGAATTATGTGGCGTACACATTTCAATCTTCTCAGTTGGTCCAGACCGTGAGCAAACAAACCTATTAGAAAAATTATGGTAAAAGTTAGACAACAATAAATTTTATACTCTAATATTTTGAAAAAAACCGATTCGTCCATAAAAGCGAATCGGTTTTTTCTTGTTTAAATAAACAATTAAAATTTGTGGTAATGAGGGAGCATGTTTAAATCATTTCAATTCAATGCCATTGTATATACACATATTCAATTCAAGTAAGTCATTTTCAAATAATCATAAGTCTATCGTCACTTTTATAGCAATATTTCTCCTTTATTAACATTTCAAAAATAATGTTATATTTATGTAAAAAAATAGCTTGTCATGTAAATAACGGCTATGCTATAATCTATCTTGTGCTTAAGAACGGCTCCTTGGTCAAGCGGTTAAGACACCGCCCTTTCACGGCGGTAACACGGGTTCGAGTCCCGTAGGAGTCACCATTTTTTAGGTCTCGTAGTGTAGCGGTTAACACGCCTGCCTGTCACGCAGGAGATCGCGGGTTCGATTCCCGTCGAGACCGTATTGCCTACCCAAGAGGGTAGGCATTTTTTTGTCTATTTTTATTGATTAGCAAAGTCGTTCATCAACTTATTCGTCATTCTACTCTATAACACTGCACATCATTCTTCATTATAGATAAATGAATTAATCTCCCACCACATCATGCTACGATTCACTCATTTTACAACTCTATGACAATAGGCAATCGAAATTTAACATTTATCCTTTCACTGCAACTAAAGAAATGTAAAACATTGAATTAATCACTTTTATACTAAATTTTTATATTACAAAATAATGAAATAGATATCATTTAGTTTTTAAAGGTTACTGAAAGTGTTCAACTTATTTTGTGATATACAATTTTGGTGGTAAACTTATATATAATATTATTCTATAATTTTTTATACAAAAATAGAATGAACCGTTCATAAATGGTAAATTATATAGTAGTTACTGTGCTCTCAATGCACAATAGTTTGAGTCGTGAGAAAGGTCTCAAACGTTACGAATGAAGCTAAGTTGAACGGTAGAATTATACTTTGAGAAATGAGGTTTATATATATGGCTAGAAAAGTTGTGGTAGTCGACGATGAAAAACCAATTGCTGATATTTTAGAATTTAATCTTAAAAAAGAAGGATATGATGTATTTTGCGCGTACGATGGTAACGACGCAGTAGATTTAATTTATGATGAAGAACCAGACATCGTTCTATTAGATATCATGTTACCAGGTAGAGACGGCATGGAAGTTTGTCGTGAAGTACGTAAGAAATACGAAATGCCAATCATTATGTTAACTGCAAAAGATTCTGAAATTGATAAAGTTTTAGGATTAGAATTAGGTGCGGATGACTATGTGACGAAACCATTTAGTACACGTGAATTAATTGCCCGTGTGAAAGCAAACTTACGTCGTCATTATTCTCAACCAGCACAAGAAGTGAATGATGCAACAAACGAAATTTCAATTAAAGATATCGTCATTTATCCAGACGCATATTCTATTAAAAAACGTGGTGATGACATCGAGTTAACACACCGTGAATTTGAGTTGTTCCATTACCTTTCTAAACATATGGGTCAAGTAATGACACGTGAACATTTATTACAAACTGTGTGGGGCTATGATTATTTTGGAGATGTACGTACAGTGGACGTAACGATTCGTCGTTTACGTGAAAAAATTGAAGATGATCCATCACACCCTGAATATATTGTGACACGTAGAGGCGTTGGATACTTCCTCCAACAACATGATTAGAGGTTCAGTCGAATGAAGTGGCTTAAACAACTCCAATCCCTTCACACGAAACTAGTCATTGTATATGTCTTACTGATTATTATTGGTATGCAAATTATTGGTTTGTATTTTACTAATAGTTTGGAAAAGGAATTATTAGATAACTTTAAAAAGAATATTACGCAATATGCGAAACAATTAGATGTAAGCATTGAGAAAGTTTATAACGAAAAAGGTTCGGTTAACGCTCAGAAAGATATTCAAAATCTTTTGAGCGAGTATGCCAACCGTCAAGAAATTGGTGAAATTCGTTTTATAGACAAAGATCAAATTATTATGGCGACGACGAAGCAGTCTAACCGCGATCTTATCAATCAAAAGGCAAACGATAGCTCTGTTCAAAAGGCATTATCACTAGGTCAAAGTAATAACCATATGGTATTGAAAGACTATGGTAATGGTAAAGAAAGGGTTTGGGTATATAACATACCTGTTAAAGCTGATAAACAAACGATAGGCAATATTTACATAGAATCGAAAATTAATGACGTATACAATCAACTGAATAATATTAATCAAATCTTTATTGTAGGTACCGCTATTTCGTTATTTATTACCGTCATACTCGGTTTCTTTATTGCACGAACGATAACCAAACCGATTACCGATATGCGTAACCAGACAGTTGAGATGTCTAAAGGTAACTATACCCAACGTGTTAAAATTTATGGTAATGACGAAATCGGTGAACTTGCGCTCGCATTCAATAATTTATCCAAACGAGTTCAAGAAGCACAAGCGAATACAGAAAGTGAGAAACGCCGTCTAGACTCCGTTATCACACATATGAGTGACGGTATCTTAGCCACTGATAGACGTGGTCGTGTACGTATCGCCAATGATATGGCACTTAAAATGCTGGGTATGGCTAAAGAAGATCTTATCGGCTACTATATGTTAAGTGTTTTAAGCTTAGAAGAAGAATTCTCACTAGAAGAAATTAATGAAAATAACGATAGTTTCTTATTAGACATTAATGAAGAAGAAGGTATCATTGCACGTGTTAACTTCAGTACGATTGTGCAAGAAACAGGCTTTGTAACAGGTTATATTGCCGTACTTCATGATGTAACAGAACAACAACAAGTAGAACGTGAACGTCGTGAGTTCGTTGCTAACGTGTCTCACGAACTTCGTACTCCATTAACATCTATGAATAGTTATATCGAAGCACTAGAAGAAGGTGCTTGGAAAGACGATGATTTAGCACCACAATTCTTATCCGTTACACGTGAAGAAACTGAACGGATGATTCGACTCGTTAATGATTTATTACAATTATCTAAAATGGATAATGAATCAGATCAAATTACAAAAGAAATCGTCGACTTTAACATGTTTATTAATAAAATTATTAATCGACATGAAATGTCTGCTAAAGATACAACTTTCGTACGCGAAATTCCACAGCAAACTATTTTTGCTGAAATAGATCCAGATAAGATGACACAAGTATTTGATAACGTCATTACGAATGCAATGAAATATTCTCGTGGTGATAAACGCGTTGAGTTCCACGTGAAACAAAATGCACTTTACAATAGAATGACGATTCGTATCAAAGATAATGGTATCGGTATTCCTATTAATAAAGTAGATAAAATCTTTGATAGATTCTACCGTGTCGACAAAGCACGTACACGTAAAATGGGCGGTACAGGTCTTGGTTTAGCAATTTCTAAAGAGATTGTTGAGGCACATAATGGCCGTATTTGGGCAAATAGTGTCGAAGGACAAGGTACATCTATCTTCATTACCCTACCATGTGAAATTATTGAAGATGGTGATTGGGATGAATAGTAAAGAATACATCAAAACGATTATCCTGATACTACTTGTATTAATGAGTATCGTCTTAACCTACATGGTATGGAACTTCTCACCTGATCTATCAAATGCTGATAGTACGTCATCAGATAATAAGAAAGATAATTCTAAACCTATTGGAAAACCAATGAGTGCGAAAACGGATAAAACCATCACACCATTTCAAATCGTTCAATCTAATGGCGAAAAAACAAAAGGTATGCCAGCAACAGGTCATGCAGTATCTCAAATTTTAAGCCCATTAAAAGATAAAAATGTTGATTCAGTACAACATTTAAAACGAAATCATAACTTAATTATTCCTGAATTAAGTGATAACTTTATCGTTCTTGATTTCACATATGATTTACCGTTATCAACTTACTTAAGCCAAGTATTAAACATAGATGCTAAGACACCTAATCATTTTAACTTTAATCGACTACTGATTGATCAAGATCAAGAAGGTCATGTGATATTATATGCGATTAGTAAAGATAGACATCAAGTTGTGAAGATGAAAACATCTGTTAAAGGCAAAGATGTGAATCAATCATTAAAAAATCTTAGCTCAGAAATGCAAAAGTATACAGAAATCATCACCAATAAAGATACGATTGATAAAGCAACACATATTTTTGCGCCAGATAAGCCTAAAGACCTCAAGTGTTATCGTATGGTATTTAATACGATTAATGTAGAAAAAATGAACTCTGTATTATTTAACGATTCAACTATCGTCCGTAGTTCTCAAAGTGGCTTGACGACGTACAATAATAATACAGGTGTTGCTAACTATAACGATAAAAGTGAGAAATACCATTATAGAAACTTGTCCGAAGATGAGAAAAGCTCTACCAATATGGAAGAAACAATTGGTGGTACATTCGAATTTATCAATGGACACGGTGGTTTCTTAGACGAAGATTATAGATTGTTTAGCACTGATAATATGAGTGGTGAATTAACTTATCAACGATTCTTAAATGGTTACCCTACGTTCAACACTCAAAAATTAAATGAAATTCAAGTGACATGGGGCGATAAAGGCGTATTTGATTACAAACGCTCATTATTAAGAACTGATGTCATATTGAATAGCGGCGATAAAAAGTCATTACAAAGCGCCGAATCAGTACGCTCAGCACTTGCTAACAATAATAGTATTGATTTTGAACGTGTATCCAATATAGCAGTCGGTTACAATATGGATGACCGACCTAAAAATGATGATATTGAAGTACAACGTAATAGCGAATTTACGCCTCAATGGTATGTCGAATATGACGGCAAATGGTATGCATTTAAAGATGGGGGGCTAGAATAAATGAACTGGAAACTGACAAAGACACTATTCATTTTCGTATTTATTCTCGTCAACATCTTCTTAGTTGCTATATATATAGATAAAGTTAACAAATCACAGATTAATGAAGCGGTAAGTGATAATCGTGTTAACTTCCAACAAGAAGAGATCAAAGTCCCCACTGACGTTCTAAATAAAAATGTGAAAGATACAGAAATGCAACAGATTACTGCCCAGTCTAAAAACTTTTCAAGTTATGCTAAAAAACATTCAAGTTTGAATACATCTGATTCAGGAAAAACAATTAATGGTGAGATAGATAGTACAGTCAATGTGAGTGATAATAATTTAAAAGAGATTAAGAATTATATGAAAGACAATATATTTGGTGGTAAAAATTATCAGTTGAGTAAGATGAATTCTGATTCAATGACTTTTGAACAAACTTACAATGGCTACCCTATAATGAACAATAGTAAAGCACTATTGAAGTTCAATATTAATGATCATAAAGCATCTAGTTATAAACAAACAATGATGAATGATATTCAAGCAGCTAAAGGTTCAAATAGTAGTAAAAGCCAAGTAATAGGCCCGAGAAAAGCAATAGAAGCCCTATACTTCAATCGCTATCTTAAACGCCATGATGAAGTAGTTGACGCACGATTAGGCTACTATTCAGTTGTTAAAGAAACTAACGTTCAGTTATTACAACCTAACTGGGAAATCAAAGTTAAACATAACGGCAAAGACAAAACTAAGACATACTACGTCGAAGCCACAAGTACCAACCCTAAAGTTATAGATAAGTAGTAAAAGGTCTGTAGAAAAGCGCTTAGAGCTGCTTTGTGCTTATGCACTTAGCAGCTCTTATGCATGAGCTTTAGCTCAGGCGAACCTTTAAAAGTAATACTTCGTATTGTAGGGGCTCCCTTTCCCAGGGTACAGTTTCAGCCAGAAATACTGCACAGATAAATCTGTGAGTATTTCTAAGGTCTTCAACTAGTACTGTTCCCTCGGGAGTTTCGCCATAAATACTTCGTATTAATATATAAGTTTAACTGTCTACAAAGGTTTGTACTTTGTAGGCAGTTTTTATGTGGTTATTTGTATGATGAACTACTGTCTCATCAATTAAATAATTCATAGGAAAAATTTAATTTATCAATATACCGGTAGTTTAATAAACGGAGTATTGGCAGATTAATGTCATAATTGGTATAGTATAATATAAGCTATTTTAAGAACGGGTGGTTTCAGTACATAACTGAAATCAAAAAGTTAATCAATTAATAAAGAAAAATACAAAAATGATACGGAAGGCACTCTTACGTCACTAAGAGGGATGAGTGCTATATTAGAAAGGATGAGCCGCTTGATACGCATGAGTGTATTAGCAAGTGGTAGTACGGGCAATGCCACATATGTAGAAAATGAAAAAGGAAGTATTCTTGTTGATGTTGGTCTAACAGGTAAGAAGATGGAAGAACTTTTTGGCCAAATCGACCGCAACATCAAAGATTTAAATGGTATTTTAGTTACACATGAACACATTGACCATATTAAAGGTCTAGGCGTGTTAGCACGTAAATATAACTTACCTATTTATGCGAATGAAAATACATGGAAAGCAATAGAAAAGAAAGATAGTCGCATTCCAATGGATCAAAAGTTCATATTCAATCCTTATGAAACACAATCTATTGCGGGGTTTGATATAGAGTCATTTAACGTGTCACATGATGCGATTGATCCACAATTTTATATTTTCCATAATGATCATAAGAAGTTTACGATTTTAACAGATACTGGATATGTTTCAGACAGAATGAAAGGTATGATTCAAGGTAGTGATGCCTTCATCTTTGAAAGTAACCATGATGTGGATATGTTACGCATGTGTCGTTATCCTTGGAAGACAAAACAACGTATTTTAGGTGATATGGGACACGTATCTAATGAAGATGCTGGTTTAGCGATGACTGATGTGATTACAGGTAATACGAAACGTATTTATTTATCTCATTTATCTCAAGATAATAATATGAAAGATTTAGCACGTATGAGTGTTGGTCAAGTGTTAAATCAACATGATATTGATACTGAAAAAGAAGTCTTATTGTGTGATACAGATAAAGCACAAGCGACACCAATATATACGTTATAGTTATTTTAGACAGAGCGAGACAAGAAGGTCTTGCTCTTTTTTTATGTCTTTTTCTGTGGAAAAGTCATTGAAGAAGGTCTTAAAAGCGATGTTTATAAGGGATAAGTGGATAAAATAGATTAAGACTATCGTGAAGTTATCCACTGAATTGTTCATAGTTATCCAGAGTTGTGTACAATACACACAGAAATACCCACATTGTACACATACTTATCCACAAAATAACAAGTTATTCCACAGAAATTGTGAGTAAATACTAATATTTTATAAAAATTGGGGATATAAACTGGTACAATAAGAGGGAATACTGTGAACAAGTTGATAACTTGTGGATAACTCTAATAAGTATAAGTGGAGGATAATATGAAAATCACAATTCTTTCAGTTGGAAAACTAAAAGAGAAATACTGGAAACAAGCAATTGCAGAATATGAAAAACGATTAGGTGCATACACTAAAATTGAAATAATAGAAGTGCCAGATGAAAAAGCACCTGAAAATATGAGTGACAAAGAAATTGAACAAGTAAAAGAAAAAGAAGGACAACGTTTATTAGCTAAGATCAAACCACAAGCAACGGTTATTACATTAGAAATTGAAGGTAAGATGTTGTCATCAGAAGGTCTAGCTAAAGAACTTAATCAACGCATGACACAGGGCCAAAGCGACTTTGTCTTTGTGATAGGTGGATCAAACGGACTACATCAGGACGTATTACAACGCAGTAACTATGCACTCTCATTCAGCAAAATGACCTTCCCACACCAAATGATGCGCGTTGTGTTGATTGAACAGGTGTATAGAGCATTTAAAATTATGCGTGGCGAAGCATATCATAAATGATGGTTTTTTAGTATTTTGTAATAAAAATTATAAGGTTCTATCTTACATTAAACAAGTTAATGTAAGATAGAACCTTATATAATATAGATTTAGTTATTAATTAAGCTATTAGATATTAGGTGTGAGTTTATTTCAACAATATCTATGAATTAAATAAACAAAGGTCTAGCGACGCCCTTACTCTAGGGATTACTTTAATTAAAAAACGTAAATTAAATTCAATATATAGTATGCATATGTTCTATATGAAACAACTTGCTTGTAAATATGTTACTTAATTGATGTTTGTTTAATAGCTGTGTGCAATGCATCAACAAATTGATACATCTTTGGTGACCAATTATTTTTATTTTTACGTGAAGTTGTACTCATATTTTGATTTTTAAATAAAGCTTTTCTCAGTGCAGTAGTTAATTCCAATTGAACACCTGTACTATTTTGATTTTTATTAATAAAATTTTGATTATTTAAACCACCTAGATATTCTGGAGGCACTTTAACGGTAAAACCTCTACTCCTCAATTGTGATTGAATAGCATCTCTTAGTTTAGATTTAACTCCTCCTAAGAATACAATTTGGTCGTCGCCTTTTGCGCCATGGATAGAAATGTTTGCTGTTCGTCCTTTGACCATTTGATGCAACGTTGGATCATCATAATGTGTAGACGTTACATGTAATTGCGTATTATTTGAGTTTCTTATTCCTTCAAACGAGAAATAATCATATCCACCTTGTTGTGCTAATAACTTTGTTAACTCCGAAGTACCTTGTTCTATGTTTCCGCCATGTGGGGCTACAATAAGTACTTTACTACCTTTATTAGATGTCTCTTTCTTCCAATCAACACCTTCTTTAGTCGATTTTTCTAACTGGGTCATAGATTTGTAGTAATCTTTATGATTGCTTTTAGTTGATTTGATTGAATTTGCTTTAGGTATTGTTGCTATAGCTGTGGCTTTTTTCTTAGTTGTTGTTTCTGCTAATTTTTTAATTGGTGCTTTAGTTTTTATTGATGATACATGGGGTTTCGATACTGCTGTTTTAGCCTGATTTATTTGTGTTTTTGTTGTATTTGCTGTTTTATTTTTATTTGCTACTTCTACTGTAGAAATAGCTTGTTGGTCGCGTTTAGTTCCTATTGTGCTATTTTTGATATTAGTAGATGAATTTATAGGTGCTTTAGTAGACATCGGCTTTTGAGTTTGACTTGTAGATGTTTGAATAGCTTTTGGTTTCAAAGAAGTCGGTGCTTTAACCTTTTCTGGTTTCACTGTCGTTGAAGACTGTTTTACATTTGCAATTTTAGCTGTTGTTTTTACTGTTGTAGGTGACTTTACTGTTGTCGTCACATGTTTAATTGGTGTTGTGATATTAGAACTACTTGTTCTAGAGTTTTTAATATTTTTTATATTTGATGTTTTTGAATTAGTATTACTCTCATTTTGTACTGTGGATGCATGGGCAGTTGTTTGCTGAGTTATGATGTTTATTGATCCTAAACTTAGTGATGCTGTTATAACTCCTAATGTTATTTTCACAATTGGTTTTGTTCGCTTACTTCTATTTTTATTCATTTGTAGCCCCTTAAATAGTTTGCCATTAACTCATATTAACCTATTCTTTCAAAATAGCAATAACTTTATTTAATTTATTACATATTTAACAATAATTTTTTTTGCCTATACACAATATTAAAATAAATTATTAATCTGTACTTAATTAGAGTGCGATAAAAAAATAAAACAAAAATTACTTATACTCAAAATCATTATTACTCCTAATATAGGCTTAAATAGTTTTAAGAAGGGTACAATGTTAAATAAGAGACATGAAGTTCTTGTCCTTTATAATAATAAGCAAGTGAGCTTGTTAATCTAAAGATGAGCTGAGGTAATGTTTACCTGCTCATCTTTTTCTATTTGGAGGCTAAATATATGAAAAGAATTTTATTAACGGGCGCATCTGGATACATCGGCAGTCACTTAATGAATAAATTAAAAGAAAACTATGAAATTATAGCTATTTCTAGAAATATAGAGAATAAATCGGATGAACGTAATGTTACTTGGAAAGCAGCTGATTTGTTTGATTTAAATGAAATAACTGAGGTAATGGAGGACATTGACATCGCTATTTATCTTGTCCATTCTATGATGCCTTCAGCTAAGTTAACACAGGCGAGCTTTGAAGATATGGATGCATTGTTAGCTGATAATTTTGCTAAAGCTGCGAGTTATAACAAAGTTCAACATATTGTATTTATGAGCGGTTTGATACCAGATACAAATGAATTATCCCCACATTTGAGAAGTCGTTTAGAATGTGAACGAATTTTAGGATCATATGGCGTTCCAGTAAGTACGTTAAGAGCTGGATTAATTATAGGTTCTAAAGGAAGTTCTTATCCTATTTTAAAAAAATTAGTAGAAAGATTACCCGGTCTGTTATTGCCAAAATGGGCTTACAATACAACATTGCCAGTCGCAATAGATGATGTTATTAATGGCTTATATAAAATAGTAGAGCGTACGCCAAATGAGAATGAATCGATAGATATTGGTGGTCCTAGTCACATGACTTATAAAGACCTTTTCAACCAAACTGCAGAGGTACTAGATAAACGTTTACCTACTATGGATTTACCTATTATTCCTATTTGGCTAAGTAAATATTGGGTGAAACTTATTTCTGGAGTACCAAAAGAGATGGTCTATCCGTTAATGGACAGCTTAATTCATGATATGGTTCGAGAAAGTAACCATGTAGTCGAAGGTATTTCTATAGGTAAGACGGATTATAAAGAAAGTGTGCGTATTGCTTTAGAAGAAGAAACGCATACACCAAAGAAATCGAAGTCATCACGTAAGTCTGATATTAAGGATGTTAGAGCAATATCGAGGGTAGTCTTACCTCAAGATATGAATATGATTCAATTAGCAGAAGTATATGCCAATTTCTTAAATAAAATTACATTAAATGTCGTTAATAGTGATTTTGACGAAGATAACTTTACGATTACTGTGCCTTGCTTAAATAAGAAATTATTATTATTAAGAAAAGACTTTAAAGCTTCTGATAATGAGAGAATTTTATATCGAATTGTTGGTGGGGATTTTGCTTTAGATGTAGATGGTGGTAATGCGAGATTAGAGTTTAGAAGGTTGCCTAATAGTGATGAATGTATTATTGCCTTACAAGAATATAGACCAACGTTACCTTGGTGGGTCTATAAGTATACCCAAGCGAAAGTACATAAAAGTGTAATGAACATTTTTAAATTGAAGTTAGAAACTGAGAAAAACAAGAAAAATGGAGCTGTGAATATGAAAAAAGTTATTTTACCTGTTGTTATCGTTGGTGCTGTTGCCTTAAATTTATATGGAGTGAAGAAGTATCTAGCTAGAAAAAACAACATATCTAATGCTGAATTGTAGTGGCTAAAGAAGTGGAAATAGACTATAAAACTAAATGAAATAATTAAATCAAACAAAAAATTATAATAATAAGCGCCCCAAAAGTCGGACAAAAATCTAACTTTTGGGGTGCATTATATTATAGCCAAATCTAAATTACTTTTATTTATAAAGTAGGTTTTAAATACGTCTGTACCGCTTGTAGTACATCCTTTTTTAAGTTGTCTTGTAATTCATCTCTATAGTTATGATAACGAACATTGAGATCTAGTGAGCGTATTTGAATAGTATCTATGACACCTGTAACTAATCCTTTTTTAGTTTTGACTTCAATGTCAGTGGGAAATCTTACTTCTCGATTTGTGATTGGTAATACCCAAACAAAATCAGTACCTTCAATGCTCATTTGATTGTTTATAACTAGACATGGACGTATCTTTTGTTTTTCACGACCACGTGTTGGATCTAGGTCAATATAAAGTATGTCGAATTGTTTTATACTCATATCTCACGACCTACACTTTCGCCAAAATCAATTTCAGTTTCAGTGTATTTACCACCATTCTTGAAAAAATTTGTAATTCTATCTTCAATCGATTCTTCTTTTTTTTTGATAAATAATCCACCATTCATTTCTTGAACCTCAACTTTATCCCCTACGTCGAAATTAGCGAGTTGAATCGTTTGTTTACTTAAGCTCATAGCTTTACTATTACCATTTTTGAAAATGCGTTCAGACGTTTTATTCATATCTTTTAATGTTTTTGACATAATCATCGTCTCCTTGATTTCATTATAACAATTTATACTTACGTGCGTAAATACAAATGTTTGTAAAAAGATATTAAATACCTTCTAACAGGAACTAAATAACAACACTATATTCTAGGTTGCATATTCTAAAAATTTCATATGATTGCTCACGTTGGAATATTGTGATTACAAATTAAGCATCCATCACAGCAAAGCGATAGATGCTTAATTTTATCTACTATTTCATTTTTAATTTATAGGTACTTTAATCTTAAGGCAGTCTAAATTTATTTATTGCTACTATCATCTTTCATTTTTTTCAATGCTTTATAAAAGATTTTATGTTGTTTTTCTAATGAAATTGGATCGTTATATTGTGTATCTTCTACATTAAATCTAATAACATGATCTTTTTGAACTGCGGGAAGATTTTTCCAAGTATTTGTATTTTCAAACTCTGAAGTTTGTTTGCCATTTTGTGCAATAACTATAATGTCACCTAAATATTGATTGAACTGTTCAGAATTTACAGGTATCGCAAAATTTTTGCCTAGTGCTTTTTTCAATGCATCTGGTTGTTTGAAGCCATAGCCATTGTTGTAAATAATTTCCGTTCCGCGTCCCATATGGTCACTAAATGCCATTGTGCCTTTAGGTGTTTGTTGAATAACAGTTGCAGATTTTCCTTTTATAAATGGAGCTAATTCTTTTTTCTCTTTTGCTAGTTGATCTTCCCAATTGCTAACCCATTGTTCAGCTTGTTTTTTCTCTCCAACTAAATCTCCAAGCTTTATAGTTGTATCTTTGTAATCTGCTTTTGCCATATTAAATGATACAGTGGGTGCAATCTTTTCTAATTTCTTCATATTTTTGTCTTCCGAAGTTGTTACAATTAAGTTTGGTTTCTCTTTGGCAATTTGTTCCACGCTTGTATTATCGATTCGTTTGATTCCTTTAGTTGCATCATTTAATGTTTGATTCTGTTTTACAAATTCTGGTACTGCAACAGGTTTATGATCAAACTTAACGAGTGCGCCTACCAACGTTGGATGTAATACCACGATACGCTTAGGATTCTTAGGCACGTCAACTTTTTTCCCGTTTTCAGTAGTAAATGTTTTAGTCGTACTTTGTTTATGACTTGATTTATCTTGACTATCATTTTTATTGCTATCGTTATTGCCACACGCTACTAAAAATAGTGCTAAACATAATAAAACGGATAAAAGTTTCTTCATAATCACTTCTCCTTTATGTATAATTGATAATGATTCTCAATATCGATTATAGCATAACTTTATAAGGAGGAGTACTATGGGAAAGACAAATATCATTTATTTCCAAAATTATAAGATTATTATTCAACTACCTAATAATTACGAAAAAAATAAACACCACTATTATCAAACCGTCATTACACAAGATGGCAATGATTTATTTAAATCCATTCGCCGTCATAATATTATCTTTGTTGGTATTCAACCTAATCAACGTGCTCATGACTATACACCTTGGCATACTACACAAAATCCAGATGGTGGCGGTGCAAATACTTATTTGAAATGGCTTTCTGCAGAACTTATTCCATACCTTAGAGCACATTATCGTATCTCATTAAATAACAATGATCTTGCTATAGCTGGGGCGTCTTATGGTGGTCTACTGTCTCTCTATGCACTGATTACCATGCCTAATCAATTTGGACATTATATTGTTCTGTCGCCTTCAATGTGGTATCCAGATTTTCTGGAATTTTTAAAAAAAGCAGATTCTATATACGAAGCAAAAAATATTTATTGGTATGTCGGTGGTTCTGAAGGCATTAAAAATACAAAAGTGATCAAACCCATGGTACGTAAAAATAAACTTGCAGTAGAAAGCGTGAAATCATTACTTGTCTCATCTAACACTAAATTTAAATTTGAAATTGACCCACAAGGCATCCATCGTCAAACATATTTTAACAAGTACTTTAAAAAAGGTTTGCGTTATTTAAAATTAAATAAAAAAGGTCGCTAATACTACATATTGTGACGATTTACTACTTATTGAATTAGTTATATTATTAAGCGATACGTAGAAGCGTATCATAATTGATACAAAAAATACTCATCTTATGAGAAAGTATTAAGTTTATTATGAATATTGGATGTCGATAAGTTAAAAGAGACTATGGTATAATATTACCATCAGGAGGCGATAATATGATTACAATTGATTCAAAAGTTAACAAACAAATCGCTAAAAATCTTTCACTTGAAGGCATGGATGTAACTAAGGAACAACAAAAACAAATTCTTGATGTTATTAATAATAAAAAGGAAATTACGAATGAAGTGATTCGTAAAATCGCTTTTAAATAAATGAAATATAAAGCAACTTTTCAGGACGAATATCTTATAAATTCGAACTTGCTAGGTGCCCAAACAATAGATGAATTAGAGCAACTTGAGAAAGTTGCTTTTTATATTGTTGAAGGTTTAATGCAAGAAGAGGGATACGACTTTTTGTTTCCATTATCTGTAAGTTCAATCAAGTTATTACATAAAAAACTATTCGAAAGAATATACAGTTTTGCTGGTGAGATTAGAGATGTAAGCCTTATGAAAGAAAATACGCGGTTTTGTGAACCACAGTATATTAATACAAATTTAAATAAACTCATCGAAGAATTTAAATTAGAAGATGAGTGGTCCGATATAAAGGTTGCAGCAGAGAAACTTGCTTATTATAAAATAGAGTTGAATATGATACATCCTTTTCGTGAAGGTAACGGAAGAACAATAAGGTTAATAGTTAGAGAAATAGCTAAGCTAAAAGGATATGAATGGCGTACTGATTTATTAGATCGAGAAAATTATATAGATGCAATGAAAAAATCAATTTGGAATGAAAAAGCTTTAATTAAAATATTTGAAAACACACTGTTTACATTAAAATAATCTTTATAGATATATAGATAGGCATGTAATAGTTTCGTTTCAAATAATACATATGTTTCAAGTTAGTAGTCACATTGTTAGTCACAAATTAAAGCATCCATCACAGCAAAATGACAGATGCTCTATTTTATCCACAATTCTTAATGTTACTTTTTTAGCAAAGTGAACACAAATCAGTTACTTATACTTATAGTGATTTTTCAATTCAGCCTTTAGTTTAGAAATTATATCATTTATAAAACTGAACCTAGTATATTATTTTTAATAAAAAAAAGAGGGATAGCCATGTTTAAACTAGTAGTTACAGATATGGATGGGACGTTTTTGAATTCGGAAGGTAGTTTTAATCGTGAAAAGTTTCAACAATTATCAACTCAATTAAAAGATAAGGGGATTCGTTTTGCCTTTTGTACTGGTAAGCAAAATGAGCGCGTGGATGCGATAGTTGGAGACTTAACTAAGGATTTATTTATCATCGGGGATAGTGCTTCTCGAATTAAAATCAATGATATGAATATATACGCCAAGACGTTCAGCAATCAACTGGGCCTTGAATTAATTCAAACTATTAAACATATTGATGATCAACTAGTTATTATTGTTTGTACAGAAGGTATGGCTTATGTAGAAGATACTATTTCTCAGAAAGAACGAGAAATGGTTTTAGGTTCATATGAAAAAGTAACATTTTTAGATGATTTAAATACGATTGATAAAGATATTTTAAAAATTACTATTTTTGATACGCAAGGTCAGTGTTTTGAACATGTTAAAGGTTTAGAAAAATATAATTATGATCTATATATTGTTGCTTCAGAAAAGAATTGGATAGACATCACACATAAAGACGTTGACAAAGGGAAAACCATTCGCTTCTTACAAAATCTACTAAATATTAGCAGTGATGAAACAATTGCATTTGGTGATGGTCTAAACGATATTCCTTTATTTGAAAATGCACGATACAAAGTCGCAATGGATAATGCCTACCCAGAACTAAAAGATAAGGCTAATTTAATTTCTATTAATAACGATAGAGACGGTGTCATAGAAACATTAAATACATTGCTTGAGAATTATGAAGATTAAATTCTGTTATACAAATCAAGTTAAGGTATATTAGTGTAGATGTATCTTAGCTTGATTTTTTCATCTTATAAATAAAACCTTCAATGTTACTCTCTGAATATTTAATCATATTCTAAGGCTCATTATTCACGCCTTTCCACCAACTAAAAAAGCTTAACTTTTTGTTCTTAACAAAAATATGTAAAGTGATGAAACAACAAAAAATAAATATAAAAAATATTGTGAAAACTTATTGTAATATTTGTAATAATTTCGTAATATAAAAGAGCAATAGCTAATTTCAATAGGGATGTGGAAAAATTATGAATAAAATGGGTAAATTGATTCTTTCAGCAGGTATTGTTTTAACAGGTGCAACGGTTAGTGTTGCAGGCGTAGCAACTCCAGTAACACATGCAGCAACTACTCCTCATTACACTTACAATGGTAATGCAGGTTACAACGCAAAATTTGTAACTGAAAAAGCGTTTATTAATGCATTGAAACATAATAATGTAACAATGAATAGTATTAAAGTAAACGCTAAAGCTCAAAACTTCAAAAGTGGTAGTTCATTAACTTATAAAAAGAAATATGATCAACAGTTCGAATACATTAACAAAAAACCAGTTTCTGCGTCATTCTCAGTTACAAACAAATCATTGAAAGTATCTGATGTTAAAAAAGCATATGCTGGATATAAATTAAAAGAAGATAAAACACACAATGGTCTTATTTATAATGTGAATGGACAACAAATTAGCTTTAATTACAATGGCAAATATATTGAAAAAGTCATGATTGGTAAATATAACGCATAATTTTTAAAATAAAAATAAATACAAAGTATTTGTACTAAAACCCAAAGTTCAACTTTGGTTAAGTACACGATTTCAAAGGTTTGTTTCCTATATTGTTTAGGAAACAAGCCTTTTAATTTTCCTCTAAATAAATATAGAAATAGCTGAATATAAAAGTAATAAAGACATAACGATATTAAAAGCAGTTTGATGTTGATTTAGCCATTCGTTAAGCATGCTACCCGCAAATGCCCAAACTAGGAGACAAGCCCAACCAATCAAGACGCTAATGATTAAATAGATTAGAATCCATATTGAACCAGTAACTGAAGGGATAATGAAAGCACCCATTAAAGTGATAAAAAATAATAGAGATTTCATATTAAGTACTTGTAGTACAAAACAGCTTTTAAAGCTCTGATAGGCTTTAGAAGGGGCTTTACTTTTGGTTGAAGTTAAAATTTTAAAGGATAGGTAAATCAAGTAAGCAAATCCTAAATATTTAAGAGGTGTTTCAATATAAACAATCCATTTACTGAATAAAAGGATGACAATATAAGAAGCTAACCCTAAAAAGGCAAATCCTGTAAGAATACCTGTAATGAAAGATTTACCACCACGTAAACCATATATTCTCGTAGCATTCATCATAAATAAATTACTTGGACCTGGTGTGATAGAAGTAACAAAGACATATATTAAAAACGATAACACGTTGTTCGCCTACCTTTCTATGTTATTATAGTAAGGATATTAATATAAGTGAAATTAATGATAATAATATTGAAATTAATCCTACTAATATATAAAGGTGAATCGGCCATGGAATTGAGACAAGTAAAAATAATTAAAACATTAATAGAAACAGGTAGTTATACCAAGACTGCCCGCAGGCTTAATTACACACAATCAAATGTGACTCAGCAAGTACAACTTTTAGAGAAAACCTTGAATCAAAAGCTATTTGATTATCGGCACAAACAACTACTTTCAACACCATTTCTTAAAGAAATCTTACCGATGATTAATCAAATTTATGATGCAGAACAACAAATTAAACAAATATCATCACATAATAATACAGTCCGTAAGGTCAGAATAGCTGCACCAGAATCATTAATGATTACAGGATTAAGTGAAGTCATTAAAAATATGATTCATAATTATCCCAATATAGATATTAATCTTCAAAATAACAGTTGCAGTATGAATCAAGAGAAGTTACTTGAGGACGAAGTAGATATTGCCTTTGTATTGAATGATGGTGTAAATCATCATAAATTGAATTCTACTTTGATTTGTGAGGAAGACATTGTTGTCGTGGCACATCAAGAAGCACCAGACCACTTTAATGAATTGTTACAGTACCGACAATACAATCATTTTGTAATTAATGAAAAAGGGTCTGTATATAGAAATATGTTTGAAAAAATCATTCAAAATAATCAAATAGATATTATAAAAACAACCGAATTATGGAGTATAGGAGTTATCAAATCGTTGTTATTAGATAATATTGGTTTTTCTTTTTTACCTTATCGTACTGTTAAAAAAGAGATTGAATCTAGACAACTTAAAGTAATTGATACACCATTTTCTGTAGAAAAGTTAGGCTCATATATACTTACAAAGTCATATCCATGGAACAAAGATATTAATCAACTAATGATTGAAGAGGTAACAAATTTTTTCAGTAGTAAGTAAGAAATTTCCATTTTCGGTTCAAACAAAATGTTTCATAAAAAGCTAAATTAATCACTAAAGTACAATAAAAATCCCTTTTGAAAGTTGTCTCATAGAATCATGGACGACCAATCAAAAGGGATTTTCTTTATCATTTCATAGAATATAAAACGATGCTTATAGTTACGATTAAATCTTCAAGCAATGCCTTAAGAATGATTATCTATTTGATAAAATTCAATGGCATTACCTCTTAAAATACCATCAATGGTATCAGGATCGATATCACTATTTTTAATATAGTCTACGCCGCGAGTATATTTCTCATCTTGGAAGTAAGGGAAGTCTGACCCCATCATAAATTTATCTTTACCAAATGTTTCAATAGAGCTAATCAATGAAGGTTCATGGAAGTTAGCTGTATCGTACCAAAATTGACGATTTAACACTTCATAAGGATCAATATTAAAGGCATTCCAGTCTTCATAATTATCTTTAATACGAGTCATGAAGAATGGTAATGCGCCACCTAAATGTGAAATATGGAATTTAATATTTGGATATTTCTGTGGAATTTCATTTTTAATCAATTGTAAGGTAATGAATGTAGACTCTAATGGTGCGCCAATAACCCATTCTAATTGATAGTCATTGACTAACGGACTTTGAGCACCGCAACCTGTTGGATGAATATAAATCGTAGCATTTAACTCATTCATTGCTGCAAAGAAAGGTTCAAATTGTTTGTCAGCTACAGATACTTTATCTTTCACGATAGTTGGAATAGCAATGCCCACAAACTCGTCCTTTTTCAAAAGCGCTTGTGCCTCTTCAATAGCTTGATCGACATAAGGAAGTGAGACAGCACCATATGCTAAGAAACGATCTGGATATTGTTGAACTAGTCCTTCATATAAGTCGTTGATTTCTTGAGCACTTTGATGAGCTTCTTCTTTAGTACCCCATTGTGGAGATTGTGGCGTTGCAGAAATAATTTGTAAGTCTACGCCTGCATCGTCCATCATTTTGAAACGTTTGTCTAAATCTTCTTTAGAGGCAGATTGATTAATACCTTTAGCAACCTCAGTACCTTGACTGCCTAATTTACCAAGTTTATCTAAATAATCTTCATCCCATAAATGTGCGTGTGTATCAATCGCTTTTGTTTCAGTCATAATTTCCCCTCCATTAAAAATTGTTGTTCATATTCTAATCATTAACATTCATCTTATTTATTACGAGATAAGCTTAACACTTCCAGTAAACTTAATACATTTAAGAAGAAAAATTTAGAAGCAGCTTGAGCGCCTTTATGACCATGACCAGCTTTGTAGTGGTTATAAATTGCTGTACCCATAACAATGTTAATCATAATCGTACCAACAGCTACTAATTTCTTACCTAATTTACCGAAAATAGAAGTAAATAAAAGAAGTGATCCAATCATTTCGAAAGCGCCTGCTAATCTCATAGATCTACGTGATAAACCAAAGCCTTGTTCGAATTGTTGAGCCATTTCATCACTGTTTTTTACTTTTGGTAGACTACTTTTAAAAATTTCACTACCTACATATGCGTTAATAACATGTCTTAATAACATTTAAAAATCCCCCAATATAATATTAATTTCCTTGTTTTTTAACAAAAAATGCAATGATAGTACCTATTAAGGCAATCAATGCGACTACATAGAATGTAATATCTAGACCATGAATAAGGCCTTGAATACCACTCAATGATGATGTTTTACCTAGTCCAGTCATCAATGTGACTAAAATGCCAGTACCTATTGCAGCTGAAACTTGTCTAATCGTATTATTCATTGCAGTACCATGAGCAATATATTGACGTGGTAAAGCATTCAAAGCTTGAGTTGTCATAGGCGTCATAATCATAGCATTACCTAACATGACAATTGAAAATGAAATAATCACATATAATGGTGTTGTATTTTCACTAAATTGAGCCATGAATAATGCGCCAATCATAATGGTTAACATCCCAATGATACTCAATATACGGCCGCCAATTTTATCATATAAATTACCAGTTACAGGTGATAACAATCCCATAATCAACCCGCCAGGCAATAAAATAAGTCCTGATTCTAATGGTGACCATTTCATCATCGTTTGCATATAAATCGGTAAAATGGTTAGATTCCCTATAAATAACATGAACATGAGTACAATTAAGACCATCGCGATTGAAAAATCATTATATTTAAACACTCTAAATTCCAATAATGGTGATTCTAGTTTTAATTGTCGGAAAATAAATGCGGTTAATACTACTATCGCAACAATAATAGTGATATAAACCATAGGATGTGACCATCCTAAGTTTCCGGCTGTACTAAAGCCATATAATAAGCCACCAAAGCCGATTGTCGACATAATAACTGATAGTTTATCTAAGGTTGGCTTACTTAGTTCTGTTATATTCTCTAATGATAGATATCCGAATATAAAATCAACAATACCTATCAACAATACAACTAGGAACAGGTAACGCCAATCGAATATATTGACGAACCAACCAGCTGCAGTAGGTCCAATTGCGGGTGCAAAACCTATCACAAGACCAAACATTCCCATTGCCATTCCACGTTTCTCAGGTGGAAACATGATGAAAAGTAATGTCTGTGTAAGTGGCATGAGCATACCAGCACCTAAAGCTTGGATACTACGTCCTACTAATAACATTGGAAAATTAATTCCCAACATACATATAAATGAACCAATAATTAAAAAACACGTTGCACTAAAAAATAAAGAACGTAATGTAAAACGTTCAATTAAAAAAGCTGTGATAGGAATCATAATCCCATTGACAAGCATAAAAATTGTTGTGAGCCATTGTGCTGTACTACTTGATATCGCAAAATCTTTCATTATTTCTGGAAGTATTGTCGTCATCAACGTTTGATTCAGCACACCAACAAAAGCACCTATCATTACGACAGCTATCACACGGTTCCGTTGCTTCAAATCTATATTAAAACCATATTCATTTCCCAAATTTTGACACCCCGCTTTTAAGTGGAACCTACTATCACTTATTTTATACGGAATGCGTTCCGTTTGTCAATTTAATGATTCGAGGGTATGATATTATGTATCTAATAAAATGAACATATAGAAATGAAAGAGGTAATTTAAATGAATTTTGAAGGTTTAGAACAATATTTAAATATTGATAATACAAAATATAATACGCCTAGTTTAGATGCACTCAATTATTATTTAAAACAATATATGTTAACTGTTCCGTTTGAAAATATTGACGTTCAAAATGGAGTGAAAATTTCTGTAGAAGTAGAAGATATTTATAACAAAGTAGTAAATCATCAACGTGGTGGCTTTTGTTATGAGATGAATAATTTCTTTAAAGCGTATTTAGAACATAAAGGATTTACTGTAAATATGGTTTCCGCAACGATTCATACCCCTGGTGGTGGCAGAAGTTTAAAAGGTTCTCATATGTCTTTAATAGTACCTATTGATGGCGTTGATTATGTTTCAGATGTGGGATTTGGTGATTTGCCATTAAGTGTAATGCCAATTACTCAAGAAGATAATAGTACAATTATTCATGATATTAATGGAGATTTTCGTGCGATTTACGTCAACGATAACTTATTTTATATACAAAAATGGAAAGAAGATGACTGGGATACACAATATGAAGCGGAATTAACACCTCGTCATATTCATGACTTTGATTACAATATTGAATATAACCAAACGAATCCTAATTCTACCTTTGTGAAACGTTTATTAGTCACAATGCCTAAGTCATACGGCCGTGCTACAATGTCACAAGATAATTTAACTTTAACTAAACAACAAAAGAAAGAAAAATATGACGTAACATCTGAGAATTATAGACAATTTTTAAAAGAAGAATTTAATTTGGATGTTAAAATTGATAGATTAGGAAGTTAAAAATAACTTTAAAAGAAGGGTTATTATGGAAAGAAATCAGCGAAAAAAACGAAGCGATGCCGAATATAACCAACAGATGATCCTAACAACAATGGAAGACTTGCTTGAACAGGGAGAAGATATAAGCACTAAAAAAATGTCGGATCTCGCTAAACTATCAGGCGTTGGCGTTGGTACATTATATCGTCATTTTGAAAGTAAATCATTGTTATGTCAGGCTATTATGGATAAAAAGGTCGATCAAATGTTTATAGAAATAGAAAATCTTTTATCGGAAAATGAACAATGGTCTGTGCGAGATAAAATCTATACAATTTTATCAAAGTATTTAGATTTAAAAGAAGCTAACTTCACAACATTAAATTTCATAGAAAAATCCAGCGAGCACTTTAATTCGATTATTAATATTCCATTTTTTGAGCGACTTAAAAATTTATTAAGTGAACAATTCGAAGAAGACATGTACACAGACGACTTAGATTTCAGACTTAATTTAATGCTTAATTCCTTTTCATCCGACTTCTATTACTTTGTAAAACATAATCAACAACTATCTAAAGATCAATTCTTAACAAAACTATTAGACTTGTTTCAGATATAAATAGATTTCAATATAGAAGGATTGACATAAATATCTTTAAGGACTTTTATTAGATAATTAACGTTTGAACTCTAGAAAAAATGATATCTTGTTAACAAATAAAAACCTCTTGTGAACCGTTGATGTGACGGCTTGTAAGAGGTTTTATGTGATAAAGTCATTAATTATGAGTTAAAAATCAATTATACTCGAATAGGTTGTTAATTAAATTCTCAATTATATTTTTAGTTGAAAATACATTTTCTAAAAGCTATCCTGCTTTTTGCACAATTAGTTTTGTTTTTTTCTTCAGTATTTATTGATTCTGGTTGTTTTTTAGCTGATTTCTAACATAATTTGCATACTCGTTACCTTTTTGATATTCAAATCTTCCCTCGACGACTTTTTTATTATCATCATCCATATTTTGAGTGTAATAGTTCATTAATTCCTCGTCAGACATGTTATCGATATTTGAATTATTAGAAGTTGTATTACTTTTATTACTTTGATTATTAGCTGGTTGTTGCTCATTATTATTTTGTATTGCTTCATTAGTGGAATTATTTTGACTACTATTATTACTAGTTTGGTTGTCATCATTAGTTGTCTCAGATTTTTGATTATCTTTTGTTTTACTATCTTGTGTTTGTTTATTGTCACTTGAAGCTAACACACTGTTTTTAAGTTGACTGTAACCAAAAAGTATTCCTGAACCTAATACGACTAATACAAACAATATTGATAAACCAATAATTACATTTTTCATTCTTTATATTCTCCGTTTTAATTAATTTTCACTGTCATCTTCATCTTCTGTATTTTCGCTATCAACATTTGCATTTTTAGCTGACATATTCACTTCATTACCAGCATCTCCAGCAGGTCTACCATTAATCGTTTTAGGATTAGAGCTGTTTGAATTATCTTCATTATTTTTATCTTTAGTCCATTCTTGGGCCATTCTATCGGAAACAGGTTGGAATTTACCTTCGTCTGCTAGTTTTTGTGCTTCAGGAGTTAATTCAGATGTAGAAATCAAGCCATCCCCATTTTTATCAAATCTGAGAAGGTTATTAGGATCTTCTTCATTTGTAGTGTTTGCTTGTTCATTTGTATTATTTTGTGAGCTATTTTGTGTATTACTTTGATTCGTATTGTTGGAATAATCTTGTTGGCTACTCTTATCTGTAGTAGTATCATTTGATTTTGAATCTTTATCTTTACTCTCTTTTATAGTAGTTTCAGTCTTTTTCTGATGATTACTGGCGGTTAGATTTTTAACGCTACTATAGCCGAATATTGCTGCAATTCCTATCATCAAAATGAGTGCAATAATCGTTAATATTTGAATAATTTTTTTCATATTTAATTTTCCTCTTTTTCTTATTTGAAAATATCTGCGTATTGTTTAAATTATATAAATTGTCATATTAATGTTTAAAACAGTGGTTAGTGAACTTAAGGTTATCAAACTTTAATAATTATATCTACTATATTATTGAATTAATTTATACTTTTTAGTTATTTGTAAAATTTATATTAAGTAGTAACGCTATGTTTTTTATTTTTGAAAAAGGTAGTAGTTTAAAATGTTTTAGTTATTTAAACTGAAAGTTAAATCAAACTGCAACTTATGGAATTCAGTACATAAGAGAATAATTTTTAAACAAAGGCATTAATTTAGTATAAAATGGGGAAAATAGAAATGAGATTCTTCCAACAAAAATAAAGGAGAGAAAACATATGAAAGCAGTTGTCATATATAATCCTGGTGATTCAGAACAATTAAAATATCAAGATGTTGAAACACCTGTCGTCAAAGAAGGCTGGTCTTTAGTGAAAATAAAGGGATTTGGTATTAATCGTTCAGAAATTTTCACTCGACAAGGTTTTTCACCTTCTGTACAATTCCCGAGAATATTAGGAATTGAATGTGTAGGGGTGATTGAAGAATCAACAGATTCTGAGAGATTACCTAAAGATCAAACGGTCGTTTCTATAATGGGGGAAATGGGACGTGACTTTGATGGTAGTTATGCGCAATATGCATTATTACCTAATGAACAAATTTATCCTATAGATACTAATTTATCGTGGGAGACGCTAGCTACTATTCCTGAAACATACTATACGGCATTTGGTTCTATGAAAAATTTAAAAATTGAACATAATGACAAAGTATTAGTAAGAGGTGCAACTAGTGGTGTAGGCGTAGCTTTTCTTAATCTAATTAAAGCTAAATATAAAGATGTAACAGTAAGTGGTAGTACACGGGATATGAGTAAGAAATCATTGCTTATAGAAGTAGGCTTTGATGAAGTAATCGAAGATAAAGAAAATGAACTAGATACAAGTTCTGAATATGATAAAGTGTTAGAATTGGTTGGTACAGTTACCATTAAAGATAGTTTTAAACATCTTAAAGAGGGCGGAATCCTTTGTGATACAGGAATACTTGGAGGTAAGTGGTACTTAGAAGAATTTGATCCTATCTTTGATATTAAGAAAAATAGTTACCTAACAAGCTTTGTTTCAGAAAATGTTGATGAAGCAAAGATAAAAGAACTCTTTGATTATATAGAAACCAATAATATTATTGTTAAACCAGAAAAAATATTCAAACTCGATGAAGTCAATAAAGCACACGACTATTTAGAAAGCACAAATAGCTTCGGCAAAGTTATTGTGTTAAACGAATTTGAGTAAGGATGATAACAAGAACACTTAAATATAAAGCAGGCGACTAATGATACAAGTCACCTGCTTTTATTGTGTTTAACTAGAGGATTTTTGAGAGGAAAATAATGAAGTTTGAAATAAGAACAAAGTTTAGTAAATAATAGTTTAAAACATTAAAGGCAATAAATATCAAAAAACTATATAAAAGTATCACAAAATTGATAAAATAGAGATTAATAGATGATAATTCAATAGGTGATATGATGGGAAATTTATTAAAAATAGAAAATATTAAATATTCATTGGATAATTTGGATAGTTCAGTACAAAAGTGGAATTCTTCGGCAGATGGAAGATATTTATTAAGGTATCCAACTGTATACATAATTAATGATAAAAAGCGTGAAAACAATTTTGAAGTCTATGTGGGAGAAACGGCAGATATTAGAAATAGAACCAGACAACATCTTAATGCTGATACAAAGGTAAAAACCTTTTGGGAAGAATTTTCTGAATCAAATCAATCATCAATGTATGTGATTGGTCATGAGTTATTTAATAAATCGTTAACACTCGATATTGAAAATAGATTAATGCAGTATTTATTAAGCGTTGATAATATTACTAGGGTTCATAATAGTAGAACTAATCAACAAAATGAATATTATACGTCTGACATGCTAGACGAAATTTTCTCTGAGATTTGGAAATCTTTAAACAAAGAAAATAAATCTCTATTTCCTATCGAAAGTATTATTAAGGATTCAGCTATATTCAAAGCGTCTCCTTTCCATAAATTGACTCAAGAACAAATTAATGCGAAAGAAGAAATCTTAACTAAAATTAAAGAATCTATACTTTTAGACGAAGATGGACAATTGATTATTGTTGAAGGTGAAGCGGGATCTGGAAAAACTGTTTTAATGAGTACACTACTATATGAATTAGGAAAATATCATTTGGATTTAGATAAAAATCTAGATATTCATCTTCTTGTAAATCAAAATGAACATGTTTCTATATATAATCAAATAGCATCTAAATTAGGTATATCTAACAAAAACAATAAAATAGTTGGTAAGCCAACGAGCTTTATTAATAATCATTCACCAGATGAAAAGGTAGATGTTGTTATTGTAGACGAGGCACATTTACTTTTAACTCAAGGTAAACAAAGTTATCAAGGAAAAAATCATCTAGACGATTTATTAGCAAGAGCTAAAGTTGTAGTAATCGTTTTTGACTTAAAACAAGTCTTAACGACTGAACAAATTTGGGAAGCAGACAAACTAAATGAATATTTTGATGTTACAAAAAGTAAAAATAATCTTGTAACTTTAAAAAATCAAATGCGTATTAATAGTGATGATTCCACAGTTAAATGGATTAGAAATTTAGTAGATAATCAAACAATTAACACTATACCTAAAGATAAAAAAGGGTATGAAATTAAAATTTTTGATACGCCAGTTGATTTGGAAAATGCTATTAGAAATAAAGCACAACACACAGATAGTGGTATTTCAAGAATGCTTGCTACATTTGACTGGAAGTATAAAGATAAGCCTCCTGAAGATGAGGATTTTTGGCGAGTTAAAATTGGAAACTGGTCTATGCCATGGAATTATCAATTAAAAACTAAAAGAAACCAATCTAAATTACCATGGGTTGAACGAGAACAAACAATTGATGAAATAGGGTCTACATATACTATTCAAGGATTAGATTTAAATTATGCCGGCGTTGTAATAGGACCTTCTGTTAAATATCGAGATGGTAAAATCATCTTTGATGAAAGCAGTAGTGCTAATAAAAAGGCAACTCGAAGAAGAACATTAGAAGATGGGTCAAAACAGTACTTCTCAGATATGCTTTTAAAAAATGAATTAAATGTCTTATTAACTCGTGGTGTTAATGGATTATATATTTATGCAGTAGATGATCAATTAAGGGAAGCACTTAAAAAAGCCGCAAAGGGTGAAAATAATGGATGAAACTAAAGAAATATTAAAAGAAATCAACCAATTTAGAGATGCTCGTAATTGGAGACAATTCCATAATGAGAAAGATTTATCATTATCTATTAGCTTAGAGGCTGCTGAATTACTCGAATTATTCCAGTGGAAGTCACCTGAAGAAGTAGTAGAAAATAAGCAAGAAAGATTAGCAGAAGAACTAGCTGACGTCTTAATTTATAGTTATATGTTAGCAGATAACTTAGATTTTGATATTAATGATATTATTCGCAAAAAACTAGTAAAGAACTCTGAAAAATACCCATTAGAAAAAAGTAAAGATAATAATTCTAAATATAATGAATTATAAAATATCAATAATTAAAAAATTTGTTAATACTCAGTTGTTATTATTGATAGATGAACCTATAAATAGGGTGAGAAACGTAAATGGAAAGAATTAAATATTTTGGTGCAGATGATTTATCAGTTGGTTGGTATTTAGAAAAAATTAACTCTAGATTGAATATTTTGAGACAAAAAGATAATCAAAATATTAATGACGTTTTAGAGCTTTATAATTGTAATATTTATTTAAATAAATTTCCTAACTACTGTTTTCAAAAAGAAAATAGAAAATTATTAGAAAAGACAAATTCAATTATAGGAAGATATTTTTCTAAAATAAATAATAAAAACATAATCCAAGAAGTTGAATATATGAACAGAATTTATAGTTCTGATTTTATGTTTTTGTTAAATAAATTTAAGACCTATAAGAAAATAAATGAAGGGAAATTTGTTTTTCTTTTGAGTAAAAAATTAATTTCTCTTAGAAAAGTCTGTGAATTTAAAGAGATAGTAGCTAATTTTAGTAGAGTTTTGTATAAATATATGAAGGAAGATATTAATAGCAGTGAGATAATTATTGATATTAAATTAGGGGTATTCAAAGGTATACTTCCAAAAGAAATTACACACGAAATAGCTAATAATTTAATATTAAATTATATAACAAGTGAAAAAGTGAGTTATAATTATTTACTTAAAATAATAGATTCTGCCTCATATGAAGGTTTCGAGATTGACGTAAAAAACAAACAAAAGGCAAAAGAAAAAATTGAAGATATTAATGAGCAAATTTTTGAGAAAAAGCAAGCTATTAAATTTCAATATAGTATAGAATTCTCAGATATAAATGAAATAATGAAGTTCGATAATCAAGGAAATAACCTTCATCTTTATTTTGATGAAAAATATCTAAAATCAAATTTAGATTACCCAACAATATTTAATAATTTTATTTGGCTATTTGAATTTATAAATTTAAATGGGAATTTAACTTGTATTTTGAATAATAAAAATAAACAAACCCAAATTGAAGAAGTGTTAAGTGTTCAAATTCCGAATAATTATCCTATTTCACATTCATTTAGAATTTTAGAAAACGTTCAGTTATTAATTATGAGAAATTATTATGAATTTTTACAAGTAAATAATATTGAGATAGAGAATGCTTTCAAATGGTTTTTCGAAGATTACGTGTCTAGTGAGTTTAGTGTCAAGAATATGGTGTTTTCAATTTCAACTTCTAGCACATATAGAGAAAAATGCTTAAATTTAGTGGCTAATATTGAATCCTTATTAAATCAAATAGAATGTTATACACTCTATGGTGAAGTTAATTTAAAATTAATCCATCTGTCATCTAGAATGATGGATTTTAAGACTTTGCATACCAACATCACTAATAAGTATATTAATACTACAAATAGTGTAGAAGAAATATACAATTTCTTTTTTTCATGTAATCCTTTATTTATTGATTTCATAAAAAGTGAAAATGATGGTTATGACAATTTCTTCGATTTGCTTTTAGATGAAGATGGAGTAGTAACATTAATTAAAGAATCAGAAATAGTAAAAAAGATAAAAAGACTCAATATGTTAAAAGTTGATGAGGATCAAACAATTACTTTGGGAAATGTAAATACAATAAATTTAATGAAAATATTACATGAAAATAATACATTGTTATTATATAGATTATCTAAAGAAGAAAGAGAAATAATAGAAACTTTCCATAAAGAAGAATTAATAGATATATCAAGTTCAATGTTTAGTAAATTAGAATCAGAGATGTTTGAATTTTACTTAAATAATAAAAGTTTTTCCAATGGATATAGTCTTAGAAACAGATATGCACATGGTAATCTAGCTTATTTAAATGAAAAAGATCATTATCAAAACTATATAATGCTATTAAGAATTACAATTATGATTATTTTAAAATTTAATGATGAAGTGTGTTTAAATAAAGAATTAACTGCTCATTAAGGTATAAAATTAATAATTATAAATTTACTTTTACTTTTTAAAATAATAGTTGATCTATACTAATTATTTTTTATACTTAGTTCAACTATAAAATTGTGAGGTTTAATTCTTATGGAAGAAAGTAAAATTGATTCACGTCACCAAAATATTTCTGAGCTCATATTTAATAGCAAACTCCCTTTTTTTATACCGGAATTCCAAAGAGAATTTGTATGGAATAAAAAAGATATTCTAGAGTTATTATATGATTTCAAAGAAGATTCAGAAGATTTTAAAAAAGAAACTAGTGAATTAAGTGGCTATTTACTTGGTAATATTGTACTAATTACGAATAAAGAATATATGACTGTCATAGATGGGCAACAGCGTTTAACTACGATAACAATAATTTTCAAAGCACTTCAGACTTATGCTAAAGAAAAGTCAAATGAAGATAGTACTTTCAAAGATAAATGGAATAACTTAACAAGTACTCTTTCTAAAGGTTATAGTATGACAAATGATTTAGGAGAATTTGTAAAGTTAAAAATTAATCACCATACGTCTTTACCTTTTGGAAGTTATTATAGACGTTTAATGCAAGATCAACAACTTGAAACCTCTTCGATTGATAATAATAGTGATAAAAACATTCATGAAATATATGAATGTGTCTCAGAATTTATAGAGGATAATTATTTAACTGAAAAACAAATAATTCGTTTTATTAACTATTTAATGTACAATGTGTATCTAATAATGACAACTGCTCCAAATGAATCTAAGGCTTTTCAATTGTTTGAAGTTTTAAATGATAGAGGTAGAGCTCTTGAACCGCTTGACTTAATTAAAAATTTAGCGTTGAAATCTATTGCAAAAAGTGGTGATGATACTTTAAGAGATGAATTTTTAGCAAACTGGAAATCTTTCAGCTTAAATTTAGAGTACCCTTTGTTAAAAGATAATCGTCGAAAAAAAATATCCTCCTCTAAGTTTTTAACAAATTATTTGTTAGCTTTTCATGGTGAAAACATTAAAAAAAATAATTTGTTGGATTATTTTAAGAAAAAACTAAAAAATTGGGATTCATATGATATTGTTGATTTTTCAAAAGATTTAGAACATATCTCTGATATTTATTCTAGATTAGAAGTTCATGATTATAAATCTTTTACAAAAAAACACGAATATTTAATCTCAATAATTTATGAAGTTATAAGTATTGAACAAGCCAAAGTCATGTTAATGCCTTTCTATTTACTTGATAAGGAAAATGAAAAAGAATTAATATTAAAAACAATTATTAGATATGTCACTACAATTCTTTTTAGTTTTAATCAGACCAATACCATTGAAAGTTTTATTCCTAAAATGATAAAAAACTATAATACGAAGAAAGATTTACAAAACACGGTTAATTTAATAAATCAAGAAATATTTTCTTTCACAGATGATATTATGTCAAATTTACCTAATAAAAAATTAGAAAATAAAAATGGCTCTCATTCGCCTAAAGCTTTACTACTATATAGATTATTAGAAGGTCTTATTTGTGAAAATGGAAATGCAATAGCTAAATCTTTATCAAAACAACTTACAATTGAACATATACTTTCACAAAAAATTAAAGTTGATGATTATACTAAAATCGGCTTTTCTGATGAAGAAGAATTTAACCAGTATAAAAACAAAGTTGGTAATTTAACTTTAATATATAATACTGATAATTCATCTATAGGAAATAAAAAATATGTAGATAAGTTACTTCATTATGAAAAAGATGTTGAATTTTTACTGACTAAAAAATTAGCAGTTAATTTAGAAACAAATGTTAAAAATGGAAAAGATACTAAACTAGTTAAATTGATTAATAGTTATATTACAACTCCTAAAAAGGATAATGTTGATGGTCATTTCACAAAAGAAATGATTGATCTTAGATCTAATGAGATAACAAATCTAGTAATTTCATTTGTTACAGATGATTTTAATATCAAATAAGTGTACCCTTAAATACCTAAATGGATAATTTTCAAAAGTATGTATAATTATCTAATAATTGATCTTCGAAATATACTGTTGTTAACAAATCTATTATCAATTTATTCTAAAACAGAATTAACAACACTAAGGAGAACAGATGAAAAAATTCACACCAGATAAGATAAGTGAGCGATTTTCAAATTTATTGTTATTAGCAGTTAATATTTGTATTGCTATCATAGCTATAACGTTAGTTATATTTTTATTTACCGAATGTTTTGGTTTCTTTAACAATTTATTTTTACAAGATAAAGATTTAAAATATAGTCAGGTTATCGAAGATTTATTAGTGTCATTTATGTATATTGAGTTTATCTTATTGATTATTCAATATTTCAAACATAATTATCATTTTTCATTACAATACTTTATTTATATTGGTATCACTGCAATTGTGAGAATCATTATTGTAGAACATAGCGATGCTACTGAGACTATTTTATTAGTCTTAAGTATATTTATTTTGACCATTTCATTGTATTGTTTAAGAAAATTCACCATCGATTAAATTAAATACAAATATAGCATTTATTTTAGAGGGAAGTTTGTGTGAAAGCACAGTTCCCTCTTTTAATATGCTTATAATTAAGAGACTACCGACACATTCCGATTATCCAAAAAGCGCCTCGAATTTAATTCCTTATTGATTATGGTTATCTCCAATACTGCATACTTTTCTATCCACACGTTCCTTCTCACATTCAGCTCGTATTTTAATATAGGTTGATGTAAAATAATAAAAAATCATCCACTACTAAAATGAGTAGCCCAGTGAATAGAGGGATAGTATGCAACGTAGCTATGTAATTCAAGTAAAGACAGAATCAATGAATGATTTCAAGCGATTAAATGGTTTAATAGTTGGATTCGTTATAAAAGGGAATGTGCATCTTTATTTAGAAAATAATTTGAAAGTATTAAATCAAGGGGATTTGTTTTTTGTGAATCATCGTGATTTGTATCGCTTTCAATTTCATAAAGATTCTATTATTTGTTTTGTGCATTTCCAATTGCAATATTTAGCAGATAAAATTGATGATGATCAGCGTTTGTATTTTAATTTAACTGATGCTACGACGAAGAAGAATATTAATCAAATGCGTAACATTATTGCAAGACTTGTTTCAACTCACATTCGCAATAATGAATTATCGAAACTTACTGAACAGCAGTTAATTATCCAATTACTTATGCATATGATTCACTATGTACCAAGAACATATCAATCGAAACAAACGATGATGAACAATTCTAAAATTGATCAAGTTTGTGATTACATTGAACTACATTTTCATGAGGATTTGAGTCTGAGTACCCTAAGTCAGTATGTCGATTGGTCTGAAAGTCATTTATCTAAGAAATTCACTGAAGTATTAGGTATGGGATTCCAGCAATTTCTAAATCAAACACGTGTTGAACATTCAAAGTTAGATTTACAATACACAGACGATTCTATTACTGACATAGCTCTACGAAATGGTTTTTCGAGTGCGACAACATTCTCTAGAACTTTTAAACAATTTACAAATGAAACACCAAAAATGTTCAGATGTAAACATGACAATAAAACTGAAGAAAACATTACACATCAACAGACCTATAATGATAGAGAATTAATTTTTTTACTCAATGATTATATTGTTGAAATGAATCACTTTATAGAAGATGTTGAAAAAATTAATGATAAGGCAATTGATTTTACAAAAGCGACAAAGCCACTGAATAAATTTAACCATATTATACAAATAGGATATTTAAGCAACTTACTAAGTAAACAATACCAATCACAATTACTTACTTGTCATCAGGATTTCTTTGTTAACGAAGTTTTGGTGTACGATATTATGCCGTATATTACGAAAAAATTAAATGCACCATTTATGTATGATGCCAATGTTTCAAATTTATTTTACGATATCGATTTATGCTTAGATTTCTTGATGGAACATGACTTTGCTTTAACGATGCATCTCAATAATTACCAATCTGAAGCATATCTTGAAACGTTTAAATTATTTATGCATCACGTTGCTGTACATACTAATCGTAAACACAATTTAAAAATCAATATCTATGTAACTGAACTGCATTCTTCACTTATTGAAATGATGAAGTATTTCAAATCGTTATTTCCAGACGGTGGATTGTATGTTCATTTTAATCAATTTATTGAAAAATGGTTACCAATTGCCAAACAACTTGAACAAGATATCAATTATTTTGTATTTGATGCTAACTCCAACGATGCGGTTAATTTCGATAAAGTTAATGATGATGAATTTAAAACAGCGAGCCAAATTATAATTAATAAAACGAATTATTTAATAGATTTAATGGCCAAATATAAGATTAAACGACCACTAATTTTATTAAATTGGAATACTTTAACTGGAAATACCTATATTACTAATGGCGAATATTTTAGAGGGGGCATTATTGTCGAGCAATTACTAAAATTGAGCTCTAAAGTAGATATGATTGGGTATTGGTTAAATTACGACTTGCATGTCAGTCATTGTAAAACTGAAAGAGATTATATGAATTCTATTGAGTTATTTCACCAATATGATGGTAAGCGACCAGTTTATTACACGGCGTTGTTATATAATAAATTATCCAATAATGTATTATATATTGATGAAACATGTATTGTTACAGGTTCAGATAGCGATTTCCAAGTTTTATTATTCGATGCTAAACACTTTAACCCTTATTTAGCATTAGATGATGAGATGAACCTACGTATTACTGAAATGATACATTTAAAAATAAAAGACCTGAGACAAGGAACATATAAAATAAAACATTTCACATTAGATAAAGAAAATGGTGCATTATTTAAAATATGGAGGATGCATCATTCGAAACATGGTATGGATCAAGATTCTATTGATTATATTAATCGTATGAGCTATCCGAAATTAGAAGTGGCAGAAGTAGAAGTGACAGATACACTCATTTTAAATATGAAAATGATTACTAATGGTATACATTTAATTGAAGTTAAACGTTATCCAGATATTTAATTAAAACCACAAATAATGTATAACAATTCTTGTTCTTTATTATCATAATTTTTTAAAAAACAAAAAATTAACTATACACTTCTTGAATAATGACAATATTAAAAAGATAAAATTTATTAATATGTAATCAAGGAGATGAAGTAATTATGACACAACAATTAATTGAAACATTAAAAGCTAAAGAAGATAAAATGATTGAAATTAGACGTTATATACATCAACATCCAGAACTATCTTTTCACGAAGATGAAACAGCTAAATATATTGCGGATTTTTATAAAGGAAAAGATGTTCAAGTAGAAACTAATTTCGGTGGTAGAGGAATTAAAGTCACAATCGATTCAGGAAAACCAGGTAAAACATTAGCAATTAGAGCTGACTTCGATGCACTGCCAATTACTGAAGATACAGGATTACCATTTGCTTCACAAAATGAAGGTGTAATGCATGCGTGTGGTCATGATGCACATACTGCATATATGCTCGTGTTAGCTGAAACTTTATCCGAAATGAAAGATGCGTTTACAGGTAAAGTCATTGTAATACATCAACCAGCAGAAGAAGTACCTCCAGGCGGAGCGAAAGGAATGGTTGAAGCAGGTATACTTGAAGGTGTGGACAATGTAGTTGGTGTACATGTAATGAGCACAATGGAAACTGGTAGTGTCTACTATCATCCAGGATATGTTCAAACAGGTCGTGCTTTCTTTAAATTAAAAGTTATTGGTAAAGGTGGACACGGTTCATCTCCACATATGGCAAATGATGCTATTGTGGCAGGAAGTTATTTTATAACACAATTACAAACAGTTGTATCTAGACGTTTAAGTCCTTTTGAAACAGGGGTTGTTACTATTGGTTCATTCGATGGTAAAGGACAATTTAACATCATTAAAGATTCTATTGAAGTTGAAGGCGATGTTCGCGGTTTGACTGAAGACACTAAAGCAACTATTGAACGTGAAATTAAAAGATTATCAAAAGGATTAGAAGAAACATTTGATGTGACTTGTGAGCTAGACTATAACGATGATTATCCAGCATTATATAACGATCCTGAATTCACAGAATATGTTGCTAAAACTTTGAAAAATGCAGATCTTGATTTTGGTGTTGAAAGTTGTGAACCTCAACCACCTTCAGAAGATTTTGCTTATTATGCTAAAGAAAAACCAAGTGCATTTATTTATACAGGTGCAGCTCCAGAAGATGGCAAAATCTATCCACATCACCATCCTAAATTTAAAATTTCAGAAAAAGCATTACTTATTTCTGCAGAAGCAGTTGGGACAGTTGTATTAGATTACCTAAAAGGGGAGAATTAGCATGAATGAAACATATCATGGCGGTAATAAATTAATTTTAGGCATCGTATTAGGCGTTATTACATTTTGGTTGTTTGCTCAATCACTTGTTAATGTAGTACCGAATTTGCAACAAAGTTTCGGTGCAGATATGGGTACAATTAGTATTGCTGTAAGTTTAACAGCCTTATTCTCTGGTATGTTTGTAGTAGGTGCCGGCGGAATAGCTGATAAAATCGGACGGGTCAAAATGACAAATATTGGATTAATATTAAGCATTATTGGTTCTGCTTTAATCATTATTTCCAATTTACCTTCATTATTAATTTTAGGTCGCGTGATCCAAGGATTTTCAGCAGCATGTATTATGCCATCAACACTTGCTATTATGAAAACATATTACCAAGGTGCTGAACGTCAACGTGCCCTTAGCTTTTGGTCTATTGGTTCATGGGGCGGCAGTGGTATTTTTTCACTATTTGGTGGCGCTGTTGCTACAACAATGGGATGGCGTTGGATATTTATTTTCTCAATTATTATTGCAATACTTTCAATGATTTTAATTAAAGGAACACCAGAAACAAAATCAGAAGTGACAAATGTACAGAAATTTGATGTTAAAGGATTAACAGTTTTAGTAATTATGTTATTAAGCTTGAACGTATTAATTACAAAAGGTGGCGCGATTGGCTATACGTCATTATGGTTCTATTTATTAGTTGCAATCGTATTAGTTTCTTTCTTTGTTTTCTTAAATGTAGAGAAAAAAGTGGACAACCCGCTCATCGATTTTAAATTATTTAAAAACAAACCATATACAGGCGCAACAATCTCTAACTTCTTATTGAATTGTGTTGCAGGTACATTAATTGTTGCTAATACATTTGTACAACAAGGTTTAGGTTATACTTCATTACAAGCAGGTTATTTATCAATTACGTATCTAATAGCAGTATTAGCAATGATACGTGTTGGAGAAAAATTACTTCAAAAAATGGGTTCTAAAAGACCGATGTTATTAGGATCTATGATTGTTGTCATTGGTATTCTCTTAATTTCATTAGTATTCCTACCAGAAACATTGTATATCATTAGTTGTGTCATAGGTTACTTATGTTTCGGACTAGGATTAGGTTTATATGCTACACCATCTACTGACACTGCTGTTTCAAATGCGCCTTTAGATAAAGTAGGAGTAGCTTCAGGAATCTATAAAATGGCATCATCACTTGGCGGTGCTTTCGGAGTTGCTATTAGTGGTGCAGTATTTGCAGGCGTTGTTGCAGCTACTAACTTACACACAGGTGCTATGATTGCATTATGGGTTAATGTACTTATGGGTGTACTTGCTCTTATCGCTATTATTTATGCTATACCTAATGATGATAAACGTGTTAAAACTAAATAAACAAAAATGGTTGGCTTTGCGATTATGCATAACCAACCATATTTAATATCTAATTAAGATTTTTCAAACTCTTCAATCACCATATTGTAACTCGTTAAATCCAATTAACCACTATTTTTTATATTTATATACCAATGATTTTGGTAGGTGACAGTAGTCATCTGGATAGCGTTCTAGTCTGTTTTGATGCATGTCGGCACTTTTTACATAATTAGTCAGTGGTAAGACTTCCGTCGCTATAAGATGATGGTCTTCGATGGCGTCAATAAACGCTTGTGCCTCTTTTAAATGTTTTGGATCTTCACTATATAAGCCTGTTCTATATTTCAAACCAATGTCTTGTCCTTGTTGATGAAGACTATATGGATCAATAATTTCAAAAAGGTATCCCATTAAGTCAGTCACTGATACTTGTTCAGGATCGAATTCTGTCTTAACAGCTTCTACATAACCATCATACTCGCCGTCTAAAGTATCGGTAATTCCATTCGCTCTACCACTTGTCGTATCGATAACACCAGGAAGTGTTCTAATATAAGCTTCCACACCATATAAACAACCACCAGCTAAATAAACTGTTTCCATCATATTCGCTCCTTTTAATTGAAAATAATTCTCAATTAAACTGTAACGAATAATGAGAGATAATTCAAATGAACAAATTTATATTATATGTCATCCGGTTGACACACTATTAGAAAGCGTTTACAATTCATATTAAATAAAGCGATTTCATAAAACAAAGGAGATATAGTATGAATATAAACCGTCTAACAGCACCATTTAAAAATAGATATTATTTACAAAGTTCAGTTATGATAATGCTTTTCTTTGCTTCATGGAGTATTTGGTGGTCATTTTTCCAAATATGGTTAACATCTGATAGTAATGGGCTAGGACTAAATGGAGAGAAAGTAGGTATCATTTATTCAGCCAATTCATTTGTGACCTTAATATTGATGTTTTTCTATGGGGTTATTCAAGATAAGTTAGTCATTAAACGTGGTTTGCTTATTTTTTGTGCAATATTTTCTACATTGGTTGGACCATTTTTCATTTGGGTTTATGCACCTTTAATACAAAGTCATTTTTGGGTAGGGGTTCCTCTTGGTGCGTTCTTCCTTTCATGTGGATTCTTAGCTGCTGTGGGTGTATTTGAAGCAGTTGGTGAGAGATTTAGTCGTATGTTTAACTTTAATTACGGTCAAGCTCGTGCATGGGGTTCATTCGGTTATGCTGTTATGGCACTTGTGGCTGGATTTACTTTTGTGAAAAATCCACATCTTAACTTTTGGTTAGGTTCTGTTCTAGGTTTCATACTATTATTGTTATTAATTTTTTGGAAATCTAAAAAAGAAGTTGATATTAAAGAACCTATTGAAGAGGGTGATAGTGAGGCGGTACCCTCATTCAATAAAATTATTTCACTACTCAAAGTTAAAGATTTATGGGTTATTATTATTTTCATTATGTTTTCTTGGTCTTTCTATACGATATTTGATCAACAAATGTTCCCAGATTTCTATACTAAATTATTCCCAACAGTAAGTATGGGACAACAAACGTATGGCACACTCAATTCTGTACAAGTATTTTTTGAAAGTATTATGATGGCAGTTGTTCCCGTTATTATGATGAAAATTGGTGTCAGAAAAACATTACTACTAGGTGTGACGGTGATGTTTTTACGTATCGGATTATGTGGTATAGCAAGTGGACCAGTGAGTGTTTCCTTTATTAAAATGTTTCATGCATTAGAAGTACCATTATTTGTATTACCAATTTTTAGATATATCACGTTACACTTTGATACTAAATTATCAGCGACAATTTATATGGTTGGATATAATGTTTCTGCTCAAATTGGACAAGTCGTTTTATCTAGTCCATTGGGTATTTTACGAGATCATATTGGTTATCAACCAACGTTCTTCGTTATATCATCTATTGTGTTATTAGCAGGTATTTTCGCATTCTTTACATTAAGAAAAGATAATGAATATGTTTATGGTGATCCTTTTGTCAAAGATTTACATAAAGAGAAGGAGATTGTATAACAATGGACGAACAAAATAAATTAGAAGTAACAAATTCACGATATCGTTTAGGTTATCATGTCATGCCTAAATACGGTTGGATCAATGACCCAAATGGTTTTTCATATTTTGATGGATATTATCATATGTTTTATCAATATTATCCTTATGCACCTGAATGGGGGCCAATGCACTGGGGACATGCACGTAGTAAAGATTTAGTACATTGGGAAACATTACCTATCGCTTTGGAACCAGGAGACACGGAAGACAAAAATGGTTGTTTTTCTGGAACAGGCATTGTAAAAGACGATATCTTATATTTATTTTATACAGGACATCATTATTATAACGATGATGACCCAGATCATTTTTGGCAAAATCAGAACATGGCTTATAGCGAAGATGGTATTCATTTTCAAAAATATGAGCATAATGCGATTATTCCAACGCCACCTAAAGATAATACACATCATTTTAGAGATCCAAAGGTATGGGAACATGATGGCCGTTATTACATGATTGTCGGAAGCCAGAATGACAAAGAACTTGGTCGAATTATTTTATATCGTTCAGATGATTTATATACTTGGGAATATATCGGTCCTGTAGATGAATCAAATGGACAACATACAGAAGGCTATATGTGGGAATGTCCAGATTTATTTGAACTTGATGGGAAACATGTCTTTCTATTTTCACCACAAGGAATGGAAGCTGAAGAAGAACAATACTTAAATCTATTCCAAAATGGCTACTTTGTTGGGGACTTTGATTACAACACTCATAAATTCATAAGAAAACAATTTAAAGAGTTAGATCATGGACATGACTTTTATGCACCTCAAACGATGCAAGCACCTGATGGCAGAAGAATCCTTATTGGTTGGATGGCTATGTGGGAAGCGAATATGCCGGAAAAAGAAGATGGCTGGTCTGGCGCATTAACGTTACCTAGAGAACTTTATTTGAAAGACAACCACTTATACATGCGTCCAGTTGAAGAACTAAAGTCTTTACGTATAGATGATGGTAAACAACAAAGTTACACACTCACTGAGCCTGTAATGATTTCACAAGGCAAGAAACAAGCAGAAGTTAATTTAAATATACCAGCATCAGATTTCACTATTAATTTAAAACATCAACACAATGACTTATTATCTTTAAAATATGATGCTGAAAGTCAAAAATTCACGTTATACCGTAATGATATTGGTGATTATAGATATGCGACGGTTCAATCTAGCGATAATCTAAATTTACAACTATATATTGATACAAGTTCTATTGAAATATTTATTAATGATGGAGAAGCGGTATTCACAGAAAGATATTACAGTGAAGAGGCACCAGAATTATGGGTTTCTTCAGAGGAAGTCATTAATATAGAAACTTCAGTTTATGAATTGGAACATCAAGCAATACAATTTGATTAACATAAAGTAAGTTAAAATAGAGTTGAGCACATATTGGTAAAAATAATTGCCTGTGCTTAACTCTTATTTTTCTGTCGAATTCTGTTTATGAAACGTGCATAATATATATAAGTATTTAAATGAATTGGAGTAGATAACGATGAAACCGAAATTGGAAGATGTAGCTAAACTAGCCCAAGTTTCGAAAACGACCGTTTCGCGTGTATTAAATAATCGTGGATATATTAGTGATGAAACTAAAGATAAAGTCTATCAAGCGATGACAACTTTAAATTATCAACCAAATTCTGCAGCTAGACAATTATATAATCAAAAAACAAATATAGTTGGGCTATTGTTTCCTACTGTATCAAACCCATTTTTCGGGGAGTTAGTATTAGAACTTGAAAGAAAATTATATGATCTGGGTTATATCGTAATTATTGGGAACTCAATGAATGATTGTGACAAGGAAACGCATTATATTAATCAGTTACTATCAAATCAATTAGATGGATTGATTGTTGGTACCCATAATATTGGTATTGAGCAATACAATAATAGAAACCTTTCGATAGTGGCGATAGATAGAGTAGTTAATGAAGATATTCCTGATATTCGGTCAGATAATTTTGAAGGTGGAGTACTCGCAACACAGCATTTAATTGATAGAGGTGCAAAGCATATTATCCATACTAATGGGCCAATTGATGTAAATACGACTGCTAATTTGAGACAATCAGGCTACGAAGACACTATGAAACAACATGGTTTAACACCGATCACATATACAATTAATTTCGAATTAAGCTTTGATGAAAAAGCTAAAAAGTTTAGACAAATTTTTGAAGAACATCCAGAAGTTGATGGCATTTTTGCGTCTAATGATACTGATGCGATTCAAATTTATAACATGGCTGCAACTTATAATAAAAGAGTACCTGAAGATCTCAAAATTATAGGGTATGACGGTACGGAATTAATGAGACATATGCATCCAGAGCTTACAACAATCATTCAACCGATTAACAGCATTGCACAACAAGCAGTGAACGCTTTGGAACAACGTATTAATAATGAAGAAACAGAACAACATACGATATTACCAGTGGAACTATGGCAAGGTTCGACGAGTTAGTTTTGTATTTATCATTATTTAAAAGGGTGTAATAAAGTGTTTAGGAGCAAATACATGAAACTAACATTAAACTTGCTGAATATCATTAACTATTTAGTTCTAGTTATATTGATTGTTATTAATTTTAATCGATTAAGTCAATTTGGTTTAGATATTTGTTTATATTTTCTAATTGCGAGTGGCGTATTGCTTACTATTTCAATCTTGGTTTATTTTATATACAAATTGGAATCTTTTTTAATCAGTGTTTTTATTAATCTCGTTAATATAGTGATTATATTTCCAATTTTACTCTTAGTATTGTTTTAGTCATTAACATGGTAGCAAGTGCTCTCGTATTCCAGTACGAGAGCTATTTTTTGTCTTTATTATTATAGAGACATAGAACGTACCTATCATGTTCGCTATAATTGAAACCGCTATCACAAAACTGCTTAAAAACTTATAAAATAACTATGCTATTATGGAAAATAATGGTATCATAATCATAACTTGAAAACACTTTCGTATAAGAGGCTGAGACATAAAGTATTTATGCTCTGGAAAACGAATTAAAGATATCCTAAGCGCTTTTGTCCGGTTCTCTCCTCGAGAGTGTTTTTTTAAAGAATATTATTTAGAATATTTTAAATTTAAGAAAAATTATGAAAGTTACATGAGGTATTTGAAATATGGGCGAGAAACAGATAATTACACCCAAAACATTTTTATTTAATGTATTAAATGGATTAGCGATAGCAATTATAGTAGGAATGATTCCCAATGCGATTTTAGGAGAATTATGTAAATATTTAAGTCAGTATAATGAAATTTTCGCTAAGATAGCTATTGTGGTTCAAGGTATTCAATATACGACTCCAATACTTACAGGCGTCATTATTGCGATACAATTTGGATTAGGACAATTACAAACCGCTGTAGTGGGTGCAGCAGCCTTTGTGGGTTCAGGAGCAACTACGATTACAGATAATAAATGGGTTATTACTGGTATAGGTGATTTAATCAACACAATGATTACAGCTGCTATTGCAGTAGGTATTATATTATTGATTAAAGATCGAGTAGAAAATTTTAATATGATTGTGTTACCTATTGTTGGGGCAGGTGTCGCTGGTTTAATTGGTTTGTTACTGTTACCTTATACTAAACTAATTACGGTTGGCATAGGTAATTTTGTTAATAGTTTAACGAATACACAACCTATTATTATGACGATATTGATTGCAATGATCTTTTCAATTCTTATAGTATCACCAATATCGTCCATAGGAATAGGTGTCGCAATTGGTATATCAGGATTAGCTGCTGGCTCTGCTGCAATTGGCGCTGGTACTTGTGCGATTGTGTTAGCCGTTGGAGCATGGCGTGTAAACAAAGTAGGTGTTCCTATTACAGTACTTCTTGGTGCAGTTAAATTAATGATGCCTAATACAATACGACATCCGATTATATTCTTACCAATTGTATGTTCAGCCGCAGTATCAGGACTTATAGGCGGTTTGTTTAATATTAAAGGTGCATCAGATTCTGCAGGTTTTGGTTTAATTGGTTTAGTAGGACCTATAAAATCATTAGGATTATTAGACGGAGGTATGGCTAGTGGACTGGTAATAGTTACTATTACATATATTATTGTCCCATTGGTAGCAGCCATATTCTTCAACTATTTATTTACAAAAGTCTTGAAATTATACGATTCAGAAGTGTTTGTTTTCAGATCAAAATAATAAGACAATAATAATGATATTAATATTCAATCAACGCTCTCGTATAGATCATACGGGAGCTTTTTTTATTCCTAAAATATCATATTAAAATTTGAGTGAGTCACATGCTTTAGGTATACTCATATTAAGAATAATAAAAATGCAAATGGGTTTATCTTCATATCTGTTTAAAGTAAAGACTCACCATATTAATGACAAACATTAGGGGAGATATAACATGGAAATTAATTTAGATCATCCAGTTTATACAGTTCATGGTTTAATGAAAATTGTTCAAGCTCAAGGTATTCCAGGAACGCTTTGTTTATTAGAAGATGCCATTTACTTTGAAGCGGATGGGTTTTTAAAAGGTTCTGAAATTAAAAATGTCTTTCATTTTGATGAGATTAAAAGTGTGAAATTTGGTTTATCTTTAAATCCATTTAGAATTGTTATTACTGAAAAAGATGGCGAAAATTGGATTTTTGACTATGTGCCACGTGCAGAAGGGAAGAAATTTGTAGAATTATATAATGACATAAAAGAAAGTAATTGAAACGAGCTATATATCTTAGTTATATTAAGATATATTAATTTTAAAAATATTGTCTATAATCCTATAATATAGTATTATAAAAGTATAAAAAAACACCTAGTCACTGATGGCGAATCAACAACTAGGTGTAAAACTTAGTAAACATATTCGTTGAGCTGGATAACTCGGTATATGTTATTTACTTACAGCCTATGTAATAGGTGCTCCCGTACTTCCAATACGGGGGCTATTTTTTTGTCTTTATTACTATAATGACATAGAACGTTCCTATTATGCTTACAATGATTGAAAAATCAATTTGAAGGAATATTGTCATACTTATCACCCCACTTTACTTACAAATATTCATAGGTGTATGTGATAACATATGACAAATAGGCTCACTAAGTTTTATGATTATATTATACTAAGTTAATAGATTGTTTTAAATATAATTTAACATTTGTATAGTTTCGTTTTTAATGATAGTCTAAATTTATAGATAGAACATAAATAATAAACATTAATAAAGGTTGTGTTTAGTGATGGATAGAGATTATTTATCAACAACGATACAAGCACTATATAATGATATTTTGATTGATTTGAATATTGATAAGATAAATACTTATTTTTCACCTTTGTATGTTCAAACTACTGACCACGTAACTTCTGATATTAATGAGTTTACTGAACATCTTAGGAAACTAAAAGAAGTAGTTTCAAAGCTAACAATTAAACAATTTGAAACAATGTTAATTGACGAAAATCAGAATACTGTATTCTTACGTTATAATGTTTACGTTACAAAAAAGAATGGGAATCGTGGGAAAATAGAAGTGTATGCAGAATTTAAATTTAATGAAGATGGAAAAGTAATAAGTTGTAATGAATTAACAATGCCTTATTCTGAAGAATTAAAAGGTATAGGTAGTATTAAATAAAATTATGAACATGATATTGAAGTAATCTACTAAACTTGTAAACGTTAAAGAAACAGGTCTTCCTAAAAAGAAAATTGGAAGACCTGTTTACATATCCTACTTATCTGTAACTTTCTCGCTTTTGACGGTATCCGCTAAAATGTTATCCCAAAATCCTTGAAGTTCTTCTACTGAGATATCTTTTTCATTTTTTTGTGTACCGACAAAGTCACCGTGATCCCAATTATGTTTAACAGGTGTCACTTGCCATACGCCTTTTTGAGGTTGATCTGAAGCATCCACATATTTTTGGTTGAATGGATGTTTGGCAGAAATGGTTGATACCAGTCCATCATTCTCTCGCCAAACTTTATCGTCTAGTTTACCAATAACATTTGCTGTTGTTAGATACTTAATGTTCATATGACGATCGCGTTTATAAATACCATTTTTATCTGGTTCGGTAGATTCACCTGAATATGTTTTGTATACAATATTAGGGTTTAAAGATGTCTTATTATTAAGTTCTTGTGCGCCTTGAGTGGTTAAATCATATAAGCCATTGTCTTGAGTTGTCCAAAGTTTGCTGTTTTTAACGCGTTTCACGTATTCAGTATAAGATTCGTTAGGCTGTTGTTTTAATCCCCATTGTCTTAAACCAAGGTCAGAGCGGGAATGTTTACCACCTTGAGTTTTAGCATAGTCATATAGTACCTGTCTAATGATAGCTTCATTGCCTAATTTATCTGACGCATGTGTACCGTTATGAGGTGTTGCAAGCGTTGTAATTGAAGAAATCATATTATCTTGTCCACCTTTATATAACGGTGAAATATCGCCACCATGTTGCTTCTGGTATTCAACCTCCTCAGGATCTCCATTACGAAGCATATCTTCTAATAGTCTAACGGTTTGTCCGCCCATACTATGACCAACTAAGTGAATCTTCTGTCCAGGTTTCCAATCTTTATAAGCACCTGCATAAGTTTTACCATAACGTTCGTGACCGTATTTTGCAGCATGTGCAGCGCCGTAATCTACAGTGCCACCTTTAATGTAATAGTATAGTTCAACAGCTCTATCATAATTGCTGCCTAATGCGCTGACACTAGCTTCACTGACGTTATAACCTTTAGCACGCGCTTCTTGAGTGATTTTAAGACGATCGCCACCCCAATAATTGCTGTTATCAAGGCCGGGACCATTATCGGCAGTGTAACCATTAAAGCCATGTACAAGAATAATAGGGTCATGATTTTTATATTGAATTTGAGGCGCAACTTTATTGGTTTGGTCTTTAGCTGGTTATACAGCTTTATCCTTAGATTTATTGTTATGTATTGCTACGGCGTTTTTTGTAAGAGTATTAATACCGTCTTTTGATTCATCATCTTTATCATTTGTTGGGTTGCTATGTTTTTGATTACTATTATCTAACTGATTCAATTTAATATCATTTTGAGATTGAGTGTTTTTAGTTTGTGACTGATTATTTACTTCATTAGTTTTTTCTTCTGCTGCAGAAGAATCTTTAGCTGTGATATGTTGTTTCGATGATGATTGTTGTGACTCGGTCTCTGACGACACTTCTTTATTAGAATCTTCTTGCAGGGATGTCTTAGGGACCTCTTGTTTATTTGTGCTGTCATTAGCTTGAGTTGCTGATAGTTGATGCTCGTTAGAAGTTTGGTCTTTTTCTAATGATGGTGTTTGATCCGATTTCTCCACTTTAGTGTTAGATTGTTGATCTGTTTTAGATAACTCGTGAGGTTGTTGTTTCTCTGAGTTTGGTTTGTCAGATTGATTTTCATTTACATATGAATCATTAGTTTGTTGGTTATCTTTAGGTTGAAGGGAGTCTTCTTGAGTAGTCGATTCTTGATTTTGTTTTGTTGATTTTTGCTGCTGATCATCTGATTCTTTTGCAGTCTTTTCTTCATTATTATTAGGTGTTTTAGTATTTGTATTTTCACGTGAAACATCACTATTATTATTTTCTTGTTGTGAATTTAAATGTTCTTCTTTAGTTTCAGTTGTTTGCGCATTTTCATTCGCTATAGATGAAGCTTTGTTATTTTGATTATTTGAGTTCTCATTTTGTGTTTGTTCAGTTTGAGCTGAATGCTGATCTGATTGAGTTGTAGCAGTCGTTTGTGCGTTATTATTTTCGTTTTTAGTTTCATCGGCATGTGCAACACTACCGCCACCTATTAAGAGCATCGTTGCGACCATAATTGAAGATGCACCAATACTTAGTTTGCGAATACTATAAGCATGCGTTCTATTTGTCATGATTTTAGCACCTCTATTAACTAAATTTTTAAACTGTAACGTGATCAAATTTAAAGTTAATCAAATTCAATCACGAGATGTCTTCATCATAAATAAGAATTATGAAGCTAATATAAATTTCTATTTACAATTTCTTAAAGTCATTGAACACATCAATTCCAAGCCAACTATAAACTAACTAAAAAAACCATTTGTAATCTGTAAGTTGTTTACAGACCACAAATGGCAATAAATTCGTATAAAGTTTTAGTCTTTTAAATTCACATTCAGTTTATATGGTTGTTTACCAATTACGAAACGACATAGAGCAAACTCTCGGAGAATAATACCGACACCCACACACATACCTAAAGTACACACTAATGATATTACTATAAAGATAATACTTGTATTGATGAAAATAGACGTATATTCATATAGATATTCTAAAATGATCGGGTGTAATAGATATATGAAAAATGAAAATGAATTAACTAAATTCGTGACGCCATACATAAGCGTATTGAAATGAATAAATATACTAAGTAATAGTAAAAACATAAATGTATGATATAGCATTAATGTTTCAGTATAACTTGTTACATTCCAATAATCATGTTTACCAAATGCAAACACAAAAATTAAATAAGACACTACAGATAAAGTTAGTATAATAAACGGAAATTCATAAACAAACTTCATAATTCTATTGTAGTTATAGCCGATATAACCACCTAGGAAGAAGAAAAAGATCCATCCTAAAATAAATGTATTATCACTTAATGGATATATGTGATGTAATTGTGTTTCGAATGCATGATTTGTATGTAGTAAACGCAAAAATACAAATTGAACAATGAATGATCCTATTAATAGAATTTTACTATTGAATATTTTAGGTGATATTTTATAGATGATATAGCTTAATATGAAGTACTGAACTATAACGATAATAAAATAACCATACCAATATCCTAATACGACATTTTGGTAGAATTGGTGCCAGAAAGGATCTCCTAATTTTCTGGATTCACTATAACAATAGAAACAACCTACTAATAAATAGGGCATAATGATGTATTTAAAACGTGATGTTAAATAATTCAATTTTAATGAAGAATAATTTAACGTTGTCAGTAATTGAGACAACACGATGAAACACGGTGTGCCAAAGATAAATATATTTTGAGCATAATAAATGACTTTAAGTTGCGCTGTATCATCACCATCTATACCGCGCATATATTGCGTTAATATATGTGTGACGATAATAATAACGCAGAGAAATGCTCTAAGGTAGATGAGTTCTTTTTTCTTTTTATTTTGACTTGCCATCTTTAAAACCATCCCATTTTTTAATTAATTTATTAAAGGAATCCTCGTTTACTAAAACACGTGGAATAGCATAATTATCATCATCTGGATAGACTGAGCGGTCTGCTAATGTATAAGCATATTTAATATTTTCAGATTTCAATATTTTTATATTTTTCTTACTTGGTTCTCCATATGGAAAGGCTAAAGAATTATTAGTCTTATCAAAGTTTTTGTTAATATAATGGTTACTTTTACTTATATCATTTTTAATTTGTTTTCCACTTTTTTTTGTAATAATTGACTTGTTGTCTTTGGTTAATGAGTGAAGGTTATGTGTATGAGAACTGAATGTCCAAATCTTTGATTTCTGCATTTCTTTTAATTTACTTAGGTTAATGAGGTTAAGATTGTGGAAATCGTCTTCTCCGACATGGCCGGTAATCACAAATCCTGTTGCTGGTACATTATATTTCTTTAATATCGGATAAGCACTGTCATAAACGGACATGTCGATATCATCGAAGTTGATCCATACACTACGCGCAGGGAACTTACCTTTACTCTTATAATGTTGAAATTCCTTTTCTGTTAAAAAGTGTGCATCATGATCTTTTAACCACTTAATTTGTTTATTAAATTCTTTTTTAGTCACACTATAATCATTAATTTCTTTACTACTTGAAATGGTGAATAATGTATCTTCAAACCAATTACCATCACGGACACGATGGTAATTTAATGCTAAAGCGCTGTTTTCATGATGTTTACTATTTAACGGGTTTTTCTTTTCTTTAGCGAATGAAGTATTGTCATAAAAAATCATCAAGAAAAATAATGACGTGAATAATAGGGTGGCAATAAGTTTAGAACACTTTCCCATGATTAATACCTTCTTTTTTATATATTCTTTTTCTAATTAATAAGAATAATGAGAATACAATAGCATCAAAAATGATGAATTTTAATAATAAATTGAAAGTTTCGAACATAGTGTCTTGTTCAATGTTCAGTAACGTTCTTATAATTAAAACTAATTCATGACTTAAATTGAAAAGTGAGCCAATAATTAGAATGCAGGCTATAGCGAAATAGACCCAAAATATAATACTTAATGCAAAAGTAATGACTTCTCTTATACAATGTAAACAAAAATATGTACTTAGCTTTTTCCTCTGTCTGGGCTTGTCCATGTGGCAAACTCTCCTTTCTTTCTAGTAAGTGCTTTTGGAAAGGCAATAATAGCGACGGAAGCGTTAAGCAACCAATATATAGCTGAATACCAGCTTAAATAGAAAATAGTGAAAATATTAATTTTTTCGTATTTACTATCTGCAATAAGTGAAACTGTGAATTGAACTGTATTGATAAATGTTAGTAATAAGGCCGATAAAATGATGAGTGAAAATTTATAATTTAAGAAGTAGTAGTCTAAGAAGTTAGCATTTATAATTTGAATGATTAAAATAGAGACAACGCAGTAAACCCAAATAAGCGAAAAGATTTGTTCGAATACGAGTAAATATATGGCTGGATTCATTGATTTTAACCCGGCTTTAAAGTCACGAATTAAAACTTCTTGTCCGCCTTGTGCCCATCTTAATCGTTGTTTCCATAGGCCTCCCACAGTTTCGGGTACAAGCATTCTACAAAGTGCTCTAGGTTCATATTTAATTTGAAATCCTGCTAGATGGAATTTCCATGAGATGGCAATATCTTCAGTAATCATATCGATATCCCATTTTCCAACCTGTATAACTGCAGATTTTCTAAATAGTGTAAATACACCAGAGATTGTATTAATTTTTCCTGTTAAAGATTGTGCACGTTTGATACTTCCTACCATACTTGCATATTCAATAGTTTGGATTTTACCAAGTATAGATTTTTTATTTCTTATTCTTGGATTACCAGTAACTGCTGCTAATTTAGGATTGTCTTGGAAGTGTTGAATCATAAAGTAAGGTGCGCAATTATCGATAAGCGTGTCTGCGTCTATGCCCATAACGTAATCATACTCGGCATAATCAACACCTTTGTTTAGAGCATTGGCTTTCCCTTGATTGACTTTAAGATCGACAAATGTGAAATCCATTGTTTCTTGAAGCTTATAAATAATCTGTGCAGAATTATCTGAACTTCCATCATTGATGACAATGATTTGTTTGTTTGGAAATTCTAATGACAATAGATTTTCAATTGTATCTTTAATTGTTTCTTCTTCGTTAAAGCAAGGAACTAAAAATGATATACCTTCTTCTCCTATGGCTTTAGTCGGTTTTTGAGTAAGCCATAGCTCAGAAAAGAACATATAAATAATCGTTCCTACTATCCAAAATACAGACATAAATAACGGATAAAGTATTAAGAAATTTAATAAGTTCATGTTTCTCCCCCTAGGAATTTTTAACATGAACTGATGATAATGCAGTTTTCTAGGAGTTGCAACACTTTTTTAATATATAAAAAAGTTATAATTGGTATAATTATTATTAAACAAAAATAACTCTATTATTAATAATAGAGTTAAAAATTTTATGCTTAAGAAGTTTTAGTTGGTAAAAAGAGTTTATGGGTGAAAAAACGCTTTAGACAGTTTTAGTTTACTGTCAAAAAGGAAAAACTTAGCAATAAATCAATGGACAAAAAATGTTGTGTTAACAATAGCTTAATATTAGAAAAATATTTTAATGTATTTAATGATGTACTTGATGAGATCATTTTGACTTAGAGAAGAAGCAAACTCTCCCCAAAAACTCATCGTCACACCGTTTAGGTTTGTATCGTAATAGTTCTTTTGATGATTATGGTACGTATTAAATGACGTTATTTTTGTGTCAGATATTAAATCAATATTTTTAGATGTTGAAGTTGATTTTTCATCTCTAGGAAATAGATATAAGGACTGACTATTAAAGTTTTCAACTTGATGGTTGTAATTGAAAAAGTCTCGTGGTGTTAGGCTACTTTGATTTTTCTGTTGCCAATACATAATGATAATGGCTTGATCTAACTGTTTCAGACCTTCTTTAGTTATGGAATCGTTCCATATTTTAGTTTCATAGTTATTGGAATTAGCATAGTTAGAAATTTGATTGATGTATTTTACGAATTGTTGTTGGTTCGCACCACTACCGGGAACTTCATCGCCACCAATGACCATTTTCTGTTCATTTTTATACTTCGGCTGTTTAAATAAATCGCTAATTTCTGAAATTAAATCTTTAGAGAATTTCAATGAATCTTTGTTATCTATAAAATCAATCGTACTTGAATCATCTTGCGATACGACTTTTTGATATGTATCAGGATGATGTTTTCTTAATAAAGTAAGAATGGATTTTGAGTGAGAAGGTAAATCTATTTCTGGAATAATTTGCACATTCCTTTTGTTCGCATATTTAATAATAGATTTGAGTTCTTTTTTAGTTAAAAAGTATGAATTCGTTTTGTTGGATGTCTGCTTTAACATTTTTGAATAGATACTGTAGTTTTCATTATCAGAAAAATGTAACTGTAAGTATGTACCATGATGTTTGCTAAGATGTTTGATAATTTGCTTAATACTATGTTCTGTATAGTGTTTACGTGCAATATCTAACGTAATGCCTTTTTCTATTTCTGATTTATCTAGTTTCTTTTGGAAAAATATAGTGAATATCGCTAAAAAGATTACTAGGCATAAAATAAATTTCTTTAACATGATTAATCCCTTTTAATTAGAAAGTTTTTTATTGTACAAGATACTATTTAAAATGAAATAGCGTAGTTAAGTTAAAAATAATAATATATTTAAATACCCATATATTCCTCGATTAATCATTTATGTTAAAATATTTGTAATAAATAAATTTTCGGAAAATTTTTTCTACTTAAATGTTTAGGGGTTTTAAAATTTAATAATTTCAAAGGGGATGTTAGTCATGCAAGGGGATCATATGTGGTTAACGATAATGGGTCTACTCATTATTATTTCAATTGTTGGTTTATTAATTGCCAAAAAGATTAGTCCATTCGTGGGGATGACACTAATTCCGTGTCTTGGAGCACTTATACTAGGCTATAACGTTCATGATTTAGTGACGTTCTTTGACAAAGGTTTGGCACAAGTCATGAATGTCGTCATTATGTTTATTTTCGCGATTATTTTCTTTGGCATTATGACAGATAGTGGTTTATTTAAGCCCGTCGTTAAAAGATTGTTATTAATGACACGAGGTAATGTGATTATTGTATGTATTATGACAGCATTGCTTGGTACAATTGCGCAATTAGATGGTGCAGGAGCGGTTACATTTTTACTATGTATTCCAGCGTTATTACCACTTTATAAAGCATTGAATATGAGTCGTTACTTACTTATCTTATTATTAGCACTGAGTGCAGCCATTATGAATATGGTGCCGTGGGGCGGACCAATGGCTCGTGTAGCAACAGTGTTAAAGGCTAAAAGTGTTAATGAATTATGGTACGGTTTGATACCTATACAAATTATTGGCTTTGTATTAGTCATGATACTAGCTGTTTATTTAGGATTTAGAGAGAAACGACGCATTCAAAAAGGTATCGCTAATGGAGAGCTTGAACAAACACAAGACATAGATATACATAAATTGGTGAGACATTATGAACACGATCAAGAGATAAAATTCCCAGTTAGAGGTCGCGCAAAAGAGCATGGGTCTATCATTTGGATTAATACACTGTTAACGATTTTAGTTATGGTCATTATGCTTTCAAATATAGCACCACCAGAATTTGCATTTATGATAGGTGTCGCATTAGCTTTAATTATTAACTATAAGAGTGTCGATGAACAAATGGACCGCGTCAAAGCACATGCACCTAACGCATTAATGATGGCAGTAGTTATCGTCGGTGCCGGTATGTTTTTAGGTGTGTTAGACCATACAGGAATGTTGAAATCAATCGCAACAGATTTAATTAAGATCATTCCACAACCTGTAGGCTCTTATATCCACATTATTGTAGGATTATTAGGTGTGCCACTTGATTTATTAACAAGTACAGACGCTTATTACTTTGCGTTATTACCAATTGTGAAACAAACTGCAGCAGAATTTGGCGTATCTCAAGTATCTACTGCATACTCAATGGTCATCGGTAATATTATTGGTACATTTGTGAGCCCATTTGCACCAGCATTATGGCTTGCACTTGGATTAGCTGAAGCTAATATGGGAACATATATCAAATATGCGTTCTTCTGGGTATGGGGCTTCGCAATCGTATTATTATTAATTGCAATGTTGGTAGGTACAGTGGCATTTTAATGTTTGGGCAGTCTTGAGGTAGTCTAAATATCATTATTTAATATAAAGACAAAATAAATACCCGTAACAGAGCGATTAAATCGTTCTATTACGGGTTTCTTTATTTGATATTATCCTTTTGTATAAAACGCATCGAATACTTGGTCTAAGTCTTCTTTAGCGCCTTTCATAATTTCATCTTCTGGTAGCACTGATGTACCTTCCGCACGAGCTACGTAAAATTCGTCAAAGCCCATAATTTCTTTGAACATTTCTCTTAAATAATGGTATGAGAATTCAAGAGGTGTGTAACGATCATCATTCGTATAAACGCCACCACTCGCTTGTAGTAATAATGCTTTGTAGTCATCTGTCATCAGCCCAACAGAACCATCTTCAGTATATTTAAATGTTTCTCTTGCCACCATAATATTGTCGATATAATCTTTTAATCTAGACGTGATATTGAAGTTGTGTAAAGGTGTCAAAATAACAATACGATGATGTTCTTTAAATTGGTTTAGTAAAAATGAAGACATCTCAGCGATTTGGCTTTCTTCAGCTGATAATTCTTCTCCTGAACCTAATTTAGACCACACATGTAATAATTGATCACTCTCTAAACGAGGTAGTGCAATATCATATAAATTTAATTCTTCAATTTCACCTTCTGGAAATGCAGTATTAAACTTTTCTAAAAATAAATTTTTCAATTTAGCAGTATAAGTCGCATCATTATTAAAATACGGATGCGCATTAATAAGTAATGTCTTCATTAATTTTATTTGCTCCTTTAAATGTAATATTCATAGTATATACATATAAATTTGAAAATACTATTATATAGTTTTAAATTAACAAATATTAAAGTAGGGACACGCAACTCTAGAACGCTTCGCTCATGAGTTGCATGTCCCTTAATTACAGGAATATATACATATATTTACTTTAATCTGCTGAGTTTAACGCATTGAGCATATCAATTCTACTTATTTTTCTAGCCATAATCAGCATTACAATAAATGCAAATACTAACGTTAATAGCGTAGAGAATGTAAAGTTTGTCCAATATAACGTTAAGTCAGCCATAGCATTGTTAGGTGGCAATGTATCCATAATAAAGTGATGTAAATAAGTGCCACCGATAAATCCAGTTAAAATACCGATGATAGTGAGAAGTATTGTTTCTCGGTAAATATACATCACTGTTTCTTTTTTATAAAAGCCTAATACTCGAAGTGTGGCGAGTTCTCGTGTACGTTCAGATACATTAATATTCGTTAATGTGAAGAGTACAACGAATGACAACGCAGATGATGCAACGACAATGATTAAGACGATATTATCAAGACCGTCTAAAATTGTATTGATGGCTGTTTTAGCTTGGTTGGATTGCACGGCTGTTTGGCTCGCATCTTGTTCATTTAATTCACTTGAAACTTTATTAATATTTGAAGCGGATCTATCTTTTAAATTTAAAATTTTAGCATTATAATCGATATCTTTATCAAATGCTTTTTCGTAATATTGTTTGTTCATCACCATGTAATGTCCAGCATACATTTGAGCGATACCATCAATTTTGACTTTATGTTTAGCATTAGTATCATCTTTAATTGTTAGAGTATCACCTTTTTTGTAGTGGCCAAGTTTAGCTAATTTTTCAGAAATAACAACACCATTATTGCTTAATTTTATTTTCTTATCTGAATCGGCGTCACGTAAGGTCATATAATCCTTAAAGTTATCAGAGTTTTTAGGAACAATCATAGAAATTTGTTGATTATCTATAACGTTTTTAGGTTTAGTAGTAACCGATTGATAGTAGACATCATCTTTTTGTTTAACTGAGTCTAAATCATTAATTTTGTCATTATATTTATCTTTGTCTTGTTGTGACGCATGCGTATTATAAACACTAATAATATCGTAGTGAATAATATTTTGATATTGGTTATGGATAATACCATTTAATGAATCTCGCATACCGAAACCAGTAATTAACAGTGATGTACAGCCAAACACGCCGAGTATTGTCATAAACATACGACCTTTGTATCTGAAAAGGTTACGAGCAGTCACTTTATGATTGAATGACAATTTATTCCAAATAAATGGTAGACGTTCTAATAATATTTTTGAACCGGCTTTTGGTGGTTTTGGTAATAATAAATATTTAGGTTGTTCTTTTAATGCTTTCCAAGCAATATATACTGAAGGTACAACTGTACAAAGTAATGCGACTAATAGACTAATACCAATCCACAACCAATGAGTAGGTGTTTGGATTTCAGGTACAATCAAGTTAGCAGCATAAGCTTGATAAATTTTTTCAGGTAAATACCATGTACCGAAGAAACTACCTAGGGCAGTACCTATAACTGCAGCACTTGTGCCATAAATTAAGAACAGTTTCATAGCGTCAAATTTTGTATAGCCAAGAGCACGCATTACACCCATATTCATTCTTTTTTCTTCAGCCATTCTAGACATTGTTATAAATGTAACTAAAATTGCTACTGCAAAGAAGATGATAGGGAATGTGTTAGATAAAATATCAATACGTTTAGCTGATTCACCAAACTGACTATAGCCTTGATTGTAATCACTACGTGGTTGAATTTCGTAGTTAATATCATCTAATTTTTTAATGTCGTTCCCTTTGTTTTTGAGTTGTGTTTCAGATTTAGCTATATCTTGTTGAGCGTCTTTTAGTTTGCCAGTTTGTTGTAGCATAGTTTTATTTTCATTAACTGAATCTTTTTGTTTATCTAACGCTTTTTTCGCTTTATTAAGTTCTGCTTGTTTATCATCTTTCATATCTGAACGTTGTTTGTCAGACCATTTTTCTAAATCATCAGCATTATTTGAAGCATTACTATTAATTTGTTTTTCAAATCGGTCTGAGTAGCTGTTACCGTGAGCGTTATTATAAGTTAATTTGGCTACATTAGGTTTAGAAGTGTTGAATCCAGATTTTGCTAGTACGCCGAATGTATCGATTTGTCCCTTACCGACATTGGTTACGCCTAAATTTTGTTTTTGCATGTAATCACTTGAGGTTACGAAACCAACAACTTTGTATTGATGATGTTTAAGTCCAGAAATATCTTTTTTACCTTTATTATTTGTAAAATCGATTGTTTGTCCAATTTTATATTTTGAAGTATCTTGCGCATTTAAAGCAATTTCATTAGAAGCTTTTGGCAAACGACCTTTTTTAACTTTGTAGGTAGATAATTTTGATGTGTTTTCGTTTAATCGAATAGCTTTATTTGAATTTGCAATACGAGCATCTTTCGAAATGCTATATTCTGTCTTAGCCACATGATCCATATTATTAATATGTTGTTTATCATCTTTTGAAAATCCAATAGGACTTGTTACTTGTGCGTGAGCCATATGATGATCTTTAAAATATTGATCTCCAGTTAGTCGCATATCATCGCCAGTTACTTTTAAGCCAATTAATATAAAAGCACCTAAAGCTAACAAAATAGTAATTGAAATGAAGCGAGGAAATGATGACTTAAATTCACGTAATATCGTTTTATTTAATTTACTCATGTATATCCTCCTTAATATTCAATTTCTGATATTGGTTTAGGATGATCATTGATGTAGTCTTCTTTAATTTTTCCGTCGAATATTTCAATTACATGGTCGGCCATATCTTTTAATGCTGCGTTATGCGTCACGATGATGACAGTTTTATTATTTTCATGACTTAAATCTTGCAGAACTTGTAAAATCTTTTTACCAGTTTTGTAATCTAATGCGCCTGTTGGTTCGTCACATAAGAGTAAGTCTGGGTTTTTCGCAACGGCACGGGCAATAGAAGCACGTTGTTGCTCACCACCAGATAGTTGGGAAGGGAAGTTACCCATTCTTTTTTCTAAACCAACTTTTTTTAGCGTTTCTTTAGGGTCTAATGCTTCTGATGATAATTCAGATGCAAGTTCTAAATTTTCTAAAGTCGTTAGGTTAGGGATGAGATTATAAAATTGGAAGACAAAGCCAACTGATTTTCGTCGATAAGTAGTTAATTCTTTTTCGGAAAATTGAGCAATATCCGTACCATTAATGATGACTTTTCCTTCTGTAGCTGAATCCATACCACCTAATGTATTTAATAATGTTGATTTACCTGCACCAGATGAACCCACAATGACCATAAGTTGACCTTTTTCCAATTCAAATGAAATATCGTTATTTGCATAGACCTTTTGATCTCCAGTTCCAAATATTTTTGAATAATTTTCTAATTTTATATACGCCATATGATCCCTCTTTCCATATAGTTGAATATTAATAATAATTGGTTTGTTTATAATAGACAGTGTGTCTATTAGTTAAAATAGCATATTTTGATTAGAAAATCTTGGTTTCGTTATATAAAAATTCGACTTAATAGACAGTATGTATATTATCGTCTATCAATATTAAAATAATAGATAAATATGTGTTGATTTAAAACTAAGCTAACTAAAAAGCACTCTAAAAATTAGACAAATAACTAATCTTTAGAGTGCGAATTTGAATATGATATAGGTTGATGTTAGGTTATTGATTTTCAAATTCAGATTCAATACCTAATAGTGATATGGGAGAATGGCTAGAAACATCGAAAAGTACCTCCGCAATATAATGAGAGCTATAATAATTCTCGCTGTTAAACCAACTTTCAATAACTCCTAAATCACCATATATTGTATGATTCAATATAATATCTTTTTGGAAGTTCATTTCAACGTTGTTTTTTTCCAATAATGGATAATAAATATTTTCACGAACCTTTTCTACTAGTAATGCGCGAAAATAGGTTGTATTCATATTTGTAATGAGTACTTTTACAAACTCAAAATTAAGTTCAATATATTCTAATAACCGTGTGAAAGACACTTTAAATTCAGTATTAAATATAGCATCATCATTGACTGAAGATTGTTTTACATAATCGGTAAGCTCATCAATCGTTTCCTCAATTACAGAGTTTAAGAAATCGTCCTTGCTCTTATAATGTAAATAAAAAGTACTGCGATTGATATTAGCAGCGTCAGCTAATTGTTTAATCGTGATATTAGAATAACTTACTTGATTTAATAATTGAGTAAGTCCCTTTTTTAAATATTGGTTAGTACGAATTTGTCTTTTGTCCATTTCTGCTTCATCCTTTATTGCATAAATACTCTATTATGTTAAAGATAATCAACATATATCATTGATATGTACATTAAACCTATAATTCGAGAAGTTTCTGCGAGTATTCATTATGGAAATTTGTTAAGTTATTTAATAGACGTATTGTCTATTAAAATATAAGATAACTTAAATAATATTGCAATTGATTTCAATAGTAGAAAGTGAGTGTTTGATTATGAAAGAGAATTTACAAATAATAGATATTCACCATCACATTATTCCTAAAGTATATAAAGACGCATTACGTAAGATAGGTGTAACAACTGCTGGTGGCTATCCTATTAAGGATTGGAAGCCTGAGGACAGTCTTAATATGATGAATGAATTAAATATAGATATAGGTGTAACTTCAATTTCAGAGCCTGCTACATTACCGTTTAATAAGAAGCAAGCTTCTAAAGTAGCTAGAGAAGTAAATGAATATCAAGCACAATTAAAGAAAGACTACCCAGAATGTTTTAAAAGCTTTGCTTTACTCCCGATGCCATATATTAAACAGTCAATCAATGAAGTAGTTTATGCTCTAGATGAATTGAAATTAGACGGTATTGGATTGTTATCTAATTATGGAGATCAATATTTAGGTGACGATATATTTGAACCTGTGATGAAAGCAATTAATGATCGTCATGGCGTGGTGTTTGTGCACCCTAGTTCGGCTTCAGATAAAGTGAAAAAACCTCAATATGTTGTAGCGGATTTTATAGAAGAATTTACCTTTAATACTACGCGAGCAGCGACTAACTTAATATTGAGTGGTACGTTGGATCGTTATCCAAATATTAAATTTATTTTGGCGCATGCTGGAGGTACGTTGCCGTATTTAGAATGGCGAATTAACCAAACACTTGAAACATTAAGTTATATCATGGTGAATCCGAAAGAACGTCTGAAGCCGTATTTAACGGGAAGTAAGACAAAGATGATTGGAGAAGTTGCTAAACATCCTATTCGCTATGGAAAAATGTTCAAAACATATCTTCATAGTTTGAAGCGAATGTCACAATTACAATATTCGGCAGACAATTATATTCGTCGATTTTATTATGATACAGCACTTTCAACAGGTAACTCTACATTTGCGAGTTTGAAAGAAGTTACTGATACATCTCATATCGTTTTTGGCTCAGATGCACATTATGCACCTAACGATTGGATTGCTAAAATGGAACAAGATATTGGAGCGTCTAATTATTTTGAAAAAAATGAGCAACATCAGATTTTTAATGACAATAGTAATGCATTATTAAAAAATAAAAGCTATCAATTGAAAGATGTTAAAGGTTAATAGCTATATTTCAATATGAATTGTTTGATTGACTACACTTTGATAGATACCATGAATCTGTTGCCAAAGATTAAATTTTTGCAAGTTAGGATATGGGTAATGTTATTAAATGATCCTAATGGAACAACAGTATTAAAGGAGTATTTAACATGAGTGTATTTTCAAAAGATGAGCAATTACAAATATTAAAAGATATGATAGAGATTAAAACCGTAAATGATAATGAAATTGAAGTAGCAAAATATTTACAATCATTACTACAAAAGCACGGTATCAAGGCAGAAATTGATGAAATTAAAGGACATCATCATCGTGCCAATTTAATTGCGTCAATTGGTGATGGTCATCCTGTTGTAGGCATTTCTGGTCACATGGACGTAGTATCGGAAGGTGATTATGGCGATTGGACATACCCACCATTTGAATTAACTGAACAAGATGGCTTCTTATATGGTCGTGGGACATCGGATATGAAAGCAGGGCTAGCTGCATTAGTTATTGCAATGATAGATATTCATGAACGTGGTTTATTGGAAAAAGGTACAATTAAGTTAATGGCGACAGCTGGGGAAGAAATGCAACAGCTTGGTTCCGAACAATTATACAAAGCAGGCTATATGGACGACGTAGATGCGCTTATCATTGCTGAACCATCTGAGTCAGGTATTGTCTATGCACATAAAGGTTCAATGGATTATCAAATTGTGTCTAGAGGACAAGCAGCACATAGTTCTGTGCCAATTGTAGGTAAAAATGCGATTAAACCTTTATTAGACTTTGTGCGTAATATTGATGATGATTATGAAAAACTTCAACAAGAATTAAATTATAAGCAGTTAGATTTTTCTCATTTTATAGAAGGCGTTAAGGAAAGAATAAACGGCCCTATAGACGAACAGCAACTAGCACAAGTAGTCAAAGGTTTAGTTATTAATCACACAATGATTCATGGTGGTAATCAAGTGAATTCGATACCAGATAAGGCCACAACTGATTTTAATATCCGAACTGTTCCAGAATTTGATAATGATAAAGTAAAAGCACTATTCGACAAACATATCAATCAAATTAATGGTGAAGGTGGACAACTTGAAGAGGATATATATTTAGATTTAAATCCAGTGCTTACAACAGGTGAGAATCGCTTAATAGCGTTAGGTCAACAAGTTGCAAAGACTATCTTTAATCGTGAGGTCGTTGCGACTCCAACTGTAGGCGTGACTGATGCCTCTAATTTACTTCGAGATAAAGATGAACATTTTCCATTCTTAATGTTTGGACCTGGAACTGTACCCCATCAAATCAATGAGCACGTCAATAAAGAAACATATCATCAATTTGTTGAGTACTATATTGAATTATTAACGACTTATTTAAATGAGGATTAGTTTCTTAGTATATGGAGTTAGCCTATGGAAACATAATATATGTCTTCGTAGGCTAACTCCATTTTAATTTAAACTAATAGTAATGGCGCAGAATATATAAGAAGTAAGACTGCGTTCAGTATTATTAATATGATAAGAGCAAAGCGTTGCCCATATTTAAAAAGAGAAATTAAATTGATGATTAAAGTTATGATGATAAGAGTGGCACCTGGCCAATACCATAGTGAGAACTTAGTATCATTAAATAAGTTAGTAAAAAATGTTGTATAAACAACGAATAAATTAACTATACTTAAAATGATTGATAATAAATATAAGATGCGAGTTGATTTCATGATGTCTGTCCTTTCTAATCATGTATTTATATTAAGATAATATTATATAATTTTGTTGTTCAGTTTGTAAATAGATTTAATGCGTCATTTATATTTTAGTATAAAGTGAGCTTCAGTAAGATATATAATCAAAAATGTTTGATGAAGGAGAAAAATAGATGAATAAGAGAAATGAAGTTATTAACAAATTACTAGAGCGTGCAGATATTCATGAAGGTATGCGTGTACTAGATATTGGATGTGCTACTGGTGAAGTAACACAATTAATCGCCAAACGCGTAGGATCACAAGGAGAAGTTATTGGTATCGATATGAATGAAGACTTATTGGCTAAAGCAATTGAAGGAAATTCATATACAAATGTCTGTTATCAATTACATGATATTTACCAATTACCCGAAACGTTGGGTCAATTTGATGCAATTGTTGGTCGACGCGTATTAATGTACTTGCCTGATGTGAAACAAGCTTTATCTATATTAAAAGGATTTTTAAAACCTGGCGGGCAATTTTGTTTTCAAGAGAGTGATGCGATTAATGGAGGAACGGGTGCAGATCAATTACCAAACCATCAAACAGCAATACAGTGGATCTGGGATACTGTTGAAAAAGAAGGTGGAGATATTCATATTGGACAAAAACTATATCAATTATTTAACGAAATAGGTATGCGTGATATAGATTACTTCGCTGAAGCGGTGATTCATACTTCTGAAAATAATGATTTAGAATGGTTAGTGGGAATGATGTTACCTAGAATGAAAGCACATCACGTAGTGGAAGACAATTTCTCAATGGATACATTTAAAGATAAATTAAATCAAGAAGCGAATCAAAATCCAGCTGCTTTTATACGAGATATGGCCTTTGCCATAACAGGAAAAATCAAAGGTTAATAAACAAGATAGAGGCTAGAACCCGCAAAATGGGTTCTAGCCTCGTTTATATATTAAAAGTTATGTTTAAGATACATTCGCGTATGTGACATATCCATTTTGTACAACAAAAACAATATGCCCTTTACCTACTTGATAACTATATAAGCCATCGCCTTTCTTCTTAGTAGGACCATTTAATGGATTTTGGAAATCGTAGTGATTACCATATTTTTGTTTCACTTGTTTTAAAGTAATTGTATTTGGTTTGATTTTAAATTCTACATTATTTGCTTTGTGGTTTTTATATTGTTGGAAATTTTGATCATAAATATCTTTAGAATTATTGGGTGCTTGATACTTACTATTTACTTTCACACCGTTGAATTCTACGTTACCTGCTTTTAGTCCATTGTAGAAAGATGAACTTAACACAAAATTGCCACCAGAAGCGGTATAACCATTATATTTATACCAATATTGAGATGAAGCAGCATGAGCTTCGTGAGATGATACATTGTCTGCAGAAACACTTACTCCTAATGCAGTGCCGAGAATAATACTACTAGCAACAAAAGTTTTTGTTAATTTCTTCATAAAGCATCACTCCTATATGATTTTGGTAGTGAAAACACTATCACTTTTAATTTACAATATTATTATAAGATATTCAAACTTAAAGTATAAATTTATTTTCGTTTATTTTATTTAATGATATATAGTACATAATTCATTTATATCTATATTGTGAAATATTTTTGTTTCGTGTCTATATTTATATAAAAATATAGTATAGTCTATATGTATAAAGTATTTTTTCAATAAATGTAAATTTATGCATATTTAAATTAAATCATTAACTAAACAAAGGGGACTTATTAGTGAAGAAATTGTTATTTTTAAGTGGAACAGCACTTTTATTGTTGGCAGCGTGTAATAATGATGACTCATCAAGTGACAACAAAGGTGCGTCAAATGTAGAAGATAGTCAAAAAAGTGAAAATAGCAACAAAGGGGATAATTCAAAATCATCTTCTAGTAAAGATAGCTCAAATAAAGAAAGTAATTCAGATAGTTCGAAAAGTTCATCTAGTAATGACATAGCTAACTTATCTGAGAAAGAGAAAGTAGCTTTAGTATTTTTAGCGAATGAATCAGGTAAATATACTTTAACGAAAAATGATATTTTGACTGGTAGATATACAGCTCAGATGTCAGATGGTAAAGAGACTAAAACTTTGAAAAATTTTGCTGTAAGTAGAGAAATTCAAGATATTCCAAATTCACCTGAAGGGATGAAATTTTATGGTGTATCTCCTTCTGTAGGAATGTTTGGATCTATTATAGGTGTCAGTGACGATAAAATTTATTTAGGTGGTACTCAAAGTGAAATTCCTTCATATAAAGATGCTTTAAAGTACGGTGAAGAACACGACACTAAAGAAGTCTACGAAAAATATAAAGATTCTAGTGAATTTGAATCAGTAGCTAACAAGATTAATATTTATGATAAAATGCCAACATTCTCAGATGATGACGATGAAGAAAGTGATGACGATTCAAGTTCAGATGATAATAGTTCATCAGATAGTAGTTCTGATTCTGAAGAAGTTACACGTGATAACGTTATTGATAAAGTAGAATCCTACGAAGGAGAAAATTTAGATACAGACGAATATACATTTAAAGAACCTGAAAAAACAAGTGATGGTAAATGGGGATTCTCATATGATGATAAAGATGGCAATTTAGCAGGATCATATACTGTAGATGTTGATGATGGCTATGTGACGAAATATGATGAAAATGGTGACAAAGTAGGATCAGGTTATTAAGCTTTAATGCAACTCATAATAATGTATAAGAAGTATGTACCTTATAATCAACGACTTCTATAAGAAAGGATTAAATGAAATATGTTTGAAGCGCCTGTTATGGAATGGTTTATAACATCCCTCATTGTATTTGTAATTATTTTATTAGCTGTAGAATTAATCAATTCTATAAGTAAAAATAAGAAAAGAATAATGGACATAGCAATAGAGTTAGACAGTTGGGTAAAATATTGTTTGAGTTTGGCTTATGTTGTCCTTATTTCAATAGGTATCTACGAATTCACGTTTTATTTTATGTTAGAAGCAGCAACACTTTGGGCAATTGTATTTCCAGTTACAATCATTGTCATATTTACACCATACTTACTTTTATTTTTACCATTATTTAAATATACAAGTACTTGGGGAATATTTCCCATTATATTGTGGAGTATGGTCAGCGCATTACCTTTAACTTATGGTATAAATCTATTAATAACTTCAAAAATGAGAACTACTGAATCTGATGTAGTCGCTTATACTAACGGTAAGGAAGTCTTTAAGTATGTCGGTGGCGCTTCGTTGGTTATAGTAGCAGTAACAGCCATGGTATTGATTATTATTAAATCAGTAACAAAAAAATATACAAAAGAATTAATTAGTGAAGAATAATAAAAAACCATCTCCCAATTGCGAGTTTAGCCGCATTTTTGGGAGATGGTTTTATTCTATGAATGTTTCGCTTTTTTGTTACCAGGCATTGGGATGTGTAAGTGCATTAAATCAAATTTTTTAATTAATGTGCCAATAATGTAAGCGAGTATTAAGCTAGTAATTGCTACGGCAATAATTGTTATAGCGGATGATACTGGATTATTAAAGCCAAATAGTACAATGGCACCTGCAATAGGCGTTGCCATACCAGTTACGCCTATTTTTAGACCGCTAAATGTGATAATGCAAGCATTGACCATACCTATAATAGCGTTGGTTCCGTATAATACGGACGCATATTTTACAATTAAATCAATTTGTGTCAATGGTTCTATAAAGACGGCGAAACGATTTGGTTTTTCGCCAATTTTTAAAATATTGAATAGCGTAAAGTTTACAAATGATGCGCCGGTACAAGTAATCGCACCGATAGCCATTGGTAGACCAGTTAGACCTAAAATACTTGCAAGTACCATTGAGCTTAATGGTGTCATACTTGTTACTGGAATAATAAGACCTAATATAATTGCTAATGCATAAGGACTACTATCGCCAACTGAGTTAACAGCGCCGGCAATTTGGTTTAATACGGCTGTGACTCCTGGATTGATTATAGAAGCGAGTCCATAAACTAATGCTGGTGCAATGAGTATAACTACGATTAAATCTAAACCTTCTGGTACTTTCTTTTGAATAAATTTAATGATGAATGCAACAATATATGCAGCGATAAACGCTGGTAATAAACTGAAATCTTTTAATACTAGACCTACAATAATAGCGAATACAGGTGATACGCCTAAATTGATACATGTGAGTATACCCACTGCGATACCACCTAGACTACCTGCAAGATCCCCGATGTCTTGTAAGAATTTAATATGTAAGATACCACCTATGGCATAGCTTAAGAATGCTTGGGGAAGGAATGTCGCACAAGCTGCACCTGATAATGCTTGTAAGCCTTCCTTACCGTATGGTGCAAATTTTAAAAATAAAGTCATTATAATTAACACGGCGACAAGTGTTCCAACGCCTAAAATAATATTCATGTATATTAACCCCTTTAGTACAATTTAAATACCATCTCTATAAAAAATCATTTCACAATTGTAACGTAATGTTCAAAAAATTAAATCGCCCACAAATAATTATTATTAAATATTTAATCTTTTTGAAAATTCAAATTCAGAATTCGAGTTGTAAATCTATATAGAAGTTAAAAAAGTATACAATTCGTTTGGAAATCATTTGTTTATTTTTACAAAATAAATGTTTTAACAATATAGACATAAAATATAACAATTTACATGTATAAATTTATGTTTTGGGGTATATAATATACACAACAGAGGGGGGAGATTCTTATGAAATTTTTCAAATTAGATTATCAACACAATAAAGATATTGTCGACGATAATGTTCTAACTATGTTTGTTATTGCTAAAAATAAAGATGAAGTAGAAGAATTTGCTAAAAAATTAGGCTACGCAGTGGAAAACATTAAAAAATTAAGTCAAAAAGAATTTGACCACGAAAAAGAAGTCACTGAACATTATAGATTAGAACATGCAGATCAATATTTATAATGTTTAAGTGTAACAAGTAAAGTAATAAAAGGGGTAAGCTGTAGATTGCTAAATATTGGCAGACTACAGCTTTTTGAATATCACTAAAAAACTCATAATTACAGAGTTATTGATTGATATATTAAGTTAAATTCACATTGAATAATATAGAAACGAGAGGGTCGGATTACTATGAGAGAAATTGAAAAACTTGATAAAGGTATGCCATATCATTTTGATGATAAAGAAGTAGCAGATCGTAAAGCAAGAGCCGCGCAATTATGCCAAGAATTTAATGCCATTCCTGCTACAGATCCAGAACAACAGGAAAAGAAAATTCGTGAAATATTAGGTTCAGCTGGAGATAACATTTCTTTCCAAGCTACATTCAATTGCGATAATGGAAGCAATATACATGTAGGGCATGATGTATTAACTAATTATAATCTTACTATTTTGGATATTGCACCAGTAACAATAGGAAATCATGTCATGATAGGTCCAAACGTCGATATTTATACTGTTAATCATCCTTTGAGTGCAAAAGGCAGACGAGAATATTTAGCACAAGCAAGCCCAGTTAATATAGGAAATGATGTTTGGATAGGAGGCAAGGTAACTATTACACCGGGTGTTACGATAGGTGATAATGTAGTTATCGCATCAGGTGCAGTAGTAACAAAAGACATACCTGATAACTCACTTGCAGCAGGTGTACCAGCTAAAGTCATTAAACAATTAGAAGAATAGAGGCATAAACAGTTTTAATGAATCGCTAATTTCTGCAGTGAAGAATAAATCGGCTAATAATAAAGTTTTGAAAAGCTATACGAAAAAGGTCTGTTTAAATATGTAAAATCAATTATTAAGTGCATTAAAATGTAATTTTATACATTTATGTGTAATGATGAACCATTATTGTCTAATTTTTAAAAATTTTCTTGTTATTTACATTTTTCCTTTACAAAATATAATGTATAATGAACAAAAAATAACTAGGAGAATAAACAGACATGATGAAAAACAAATTGACATTAAAAGAGAATATTTTTATCGGATCAATGCTATTTGGTTTATTCTTTGGTGCAGGGAATATTATATTTCCAATTCATCTAGGACAAACAGCAGGATCAAACGTATTTATAGCCAATTTAGGCTTTTTAATTACAGCCATTGGGTTACCATTTTTAGGTATCATAGCAATCGGTATGTCTAAAACAAATGGCATTTTTGAAATTACTTCAAGGGTAAGTAAAACGTACGCATACATATTTACAATAGGTCTATATTTAGTAATCGGACCATTCTTTGCTTTACCTAGGTTAGCAACGACATCATTTGAAATTGCATTTTCACCATTTATCTCACCAGGTGCTGCGAAGATTTATTTACCAGTTTTTAGTATTATTTTCTTCTTATTAGCATGGTTCTTTGCGAGAAAACCATCTAAAATTTTAGATTACATAGGGAAATTTTTAAATCCTGTATTTTTAATCTTATTAGGTATCGTTGTTGTCTTAGCCTTTATCCATCCATTAGGTGGATTAACTAATGCGCCAGTAAGTGCGGATTATAGTAAGAGCCCACTGCTCAAAGGATTTATTGATGGTTATAATACTTTAGATGCATTAGCGTCACTAGCATTTGGTATTATCATCGTAACAACGATTAAAAAGTTAGGTATTACAAATCCTAATAGTATTGCTAAAGAAACAATTAAGTCAGGAACAATCAGTATTGTATTAATGGGTATCATATATAGCTTACTTGCGTTTATGGGTACAATGAGTATCGGTAAATTCAAAGTGAGTGAAAATGGAGGTATCGCATTAGCACAAATCGCGAGACATTATCTTGGAGATTACGGCATCATTATCCTATCATTGATTGTTATTGTGGCATGTTTAAAAACAGCTATTGGATTAATCACAGCCTTTTCTGAAACGTTTACTGAGTTGTTCCCGAAACGTAGCTACTTAATGTTTGCGACAGTAGTCAGTATTTTAGCATGTGTATTCGCTAACGTTGGTTTAACGAAAATCATTATGTATTCAACACCTGTATTGATGTTCATTTATCCATTAGCGATCACAATTATTTTATTAACATTAATTAGTCCATTATTTAACCACTCAACTATTGTTTATAGATTCACGATTTTCTTCACTATGATTGCTTCATTCATTGACGGAGTTAAAGCAAGTCCAGAACCATTTTTAAAAACATCATTTGCTAAATTCGTTATTTCATTAGGTGAAAAATACCTACCATTCTTCGATATTGGAATGGGATGGATTTTACCAGCATTGGTTGGCTTTATTATTGGCTTCATTGTTTACAAAGTTCGTTCAAATAAATCTTCAACAAATGAATAGAATTCTAAGAGTGTATCGCGTCTATCCTTAATAAGATAGGCGCGATTTTTTATATCAATTAAACAAATATTCATTAATATTATATGCGAAATAAAGAAGGCTTAAATAAATATTTATTTTTACTTAATAATGAATTAATAATCATTAATTAAGCTTAATCTAACGAAAATCTAAAGGATGGTTAATATGGAAATGGTAAAGTCTAAGCAAGATTTATACAGAATTATTGATGATTCTGATAAGCAACAGACTTCTAAAATGTTACTTTTAATGGTATTGGGAACGATATTTTTAGATGCATATGATATTACCATTTTAGGAACAATGACTGATCAAATTACAAAAGAGTTTCATTTATCTCCCACAATGTTATCCATTGTGATGACATCTTTACCTGTAGGTGCATTGATAGGTGCGATTTTTGGAGGGAGTTTAGCACACCGTTTTGGGAGAAAAAGAATCCTTTCTATTTCTCTTTTAATTCTTATCGTTACATCATTATGTGCAGCCATATCACCTAATTTATTTATGTTGTTAATTAGCCGATTTTTAATGGGAATCGCTATTGGTATGGATAGTCCAGTTGCCTTCACATTTATTGCAGAAATTAGTAATAAAGTACAAAGAGGTCGTAATGTTAATTACTGGCAAGTTGTATGGTACATCGCTATTGTAATATCTTCATTAGTGGTCATTATGTTTTTCTTATTAGGTGTTGGAGAACTCTTATGGAGAATGGCAGTTGCATTTGGAGGGGGTATTGCCCTCATATTATACATTATGAGATTGAAATACTTGAAAGAAAGTCCGACATGGATTGTTAATCATTTATCTCTTAAAAAAGCATCACTATATACTCAAAAGCATTATGACGTTCAAATTCAATTAGTAGAAAATGAAACAGATGTTAAAGAAATAGACACAGCTAAACCTGAATATAAAAGACTTTTAAAGCCGCCATACTTAAAAAGAATTACACTAGCAACAGCAATTTCTACCTTACAAGGAATGCAGTATTATGCGGTTGGTTTATATATCCCTATAATTGCAAAATATATGATAAGTGAAGATAAACTAGGTGTGCTACTTGGGACTGGAATTGTTAATATTGCTGGTATTATTGGTGCTTATTTAGGAGCACAATATACCTATCGGATAGGTACACGTAAACTCACAATGATAGGCTTTGCTATTGTACTCTTTGTCATGATTATGACGGGATTATTATATAGTGTTATGCCTATGATAATTAATTCATGTTTAATCGCACTATTCTTATTTGGACATGCAGGGAGACCAGGTACACAAGGTAAAACGATAGGAGCAATGTCATTTCCAACGCAATTACGTTCACAAGCGACAGGAATTGTAGAATCAGTAAGTAGAACAGGTAGTATTATAGGTACGTTCATATTCCCAATTATTTTAGCAACTGTAGGTTTAAATCAAACCATGTTAATTATTGGTCTTGTACCTTTAATAGGTTTAACAATTACGTTCGTACTGAAATGGGAGCCAGTCGGAAAGAACGTTGAGAATGAACTGACTAGTTAATGCGGACAAAGGGGATAATTGGGAAAGATGCTTGTATATAACTGCCATGAAGGGATTATTTGGCTAGAGGTAAGTGTTCGGTTTGTCTGAAGTTAGTGTAACGGCGGTCTAAAAATCTACTTTTCTTCAGAGCATTATCCCCTCCCCTATCTAGATTGATTGAGGTGGCAATCATTAATAATAAAGAAGACTTTCTTATTGCACATAAAATGCAATAAGAAGGTCTTTAGTTATAATTCAGATATTAGATTATAAATCGCTCATTTCAAATATGAGAGCAAAATCTTTATTATTTAGTTAAAAATTCTGAAGTTGTTGTTACTGAAGCGAAGTTTGATAATGCTGAAATATATGCAGTTTGAACATTTTTAGCATCGACTGTTTCGCCATTATACTCTAAATCACATGTAGCAGTTGTATCTTCAACTAGAATAGGCTGATAGCCAAGTTCAGCCGCAACTCTTGTTGTAGAATCAATACACATATGTGTCATCATACCTGTAATCACAAGTTGTTCAACACCTTGTTCTTTTAAAGTGTCTTGTAGAGTTGTACCTAAAAAGCTATTAGGATATTGCTTTTCAATGATAATATCATCAGATTGTACATTGAATTTTTCATGAATTTCAATACCATTAGTACCTGCTTCAAATAAAGGAGCACCTTCAGTATGATCAATATGTTGAATATAAATAACAGGTAACTGTTGTTCTTTAAATGCATCTTTCAATTGAACTGCTTTGTCTGCAGCAGCTTCCGGATTAACAAGTGGGTTTTTACCACCATCGAAGTAATCATTTTGTATATCTATAATAACGAGTGCTTGTTTTTTAGTCATTTTATCTCTCCTAAACGTTTTGTTAATTCTAACGTATGTAACTAAAAAAAAAGAAATATTTAGATTTGTGTCTAAATTGTGATCATTTCTCTTGAAAATTTTGTCAAAAGTATTACAATGGTATCTGTAACGTAATTGAAAACGCTTCTTAATTAGAAGAAGGTGAGTCAAATAGATAAAAGAAAAAAAGAGCAAGCCTTTGCTAATCTTGTACGTGCCTATCGTAAAGAACATGTCGGTAAAGGACCTGAAAAAATCGAAGTCGATTTTAAAGGTAATTGGGCAATCGCTTTTATGACAGGTGCATTAAGTAAAGTTGAAAACTTTTACTTGCGTGATGAACGTAATGAAGAAATGTTACGTCATGCACGAACACAAGAAGTAAAGCGTCTATATGATGAGGTCAATCCTGATGAGATGGAAGAACTTGTCGGTGCTAAATTTGTAAAACTATTTACAGATGTTGATTTAGCTGCTGATGAAGTAGTGTCAATATTTGTTTTCGATAAATCAATAGAATAAGCGTGCTGGTGTAAGGTACCTGGTGCTGTTTGCTAACTACGCTTGAATAAAATTAATTATTCAAGGGGGTGATATGTGCAAATAGTAGCAGGTATTTTTGTGTATTAAGAAGTAATTTAAATTTTAAATAAAAAATTTTATAGGAGTGTATTATTTTATGAAAATAGTAGCATTATTTCCAGAATATGTAGAGGGCGAAGAAAATCAAATTTTAAATACTAAAAAAGCAATTGGTTTAAAACCATTTTTAGAAGAAAAAGGACATGAATTAGTCATCTTAACTGATGGTGAAGCTGACTTAGATAAACACTTAGCAGATATGGATATTGTTATTAGTGCACCATTCTATCCAGCTTATATGACTAAAGAACGTCTTGAAAAAGCACCAAACTTAAAATTAGCTATTACTGCAGGTGTCGGTTCTGACCATGTTGACTTAAAAGCAGCTAGTGAAAACAATGTGGGTGTTGTAGAAGTAACAGGTAGTAATACAGTAAGTGTTGCCGAACATGCTGTTATGGACTTATTAATCTTACTACGTAATTATGAAGAAGGTCATAGACAATCAGTTGAAGGTGAATGGAACCTTTCTAGAGTTGGTAATGACGCACATGAATTACAAAATAAAACAATCGGTATCTTTGGTTTCGGTAGAATTGGTCAATTAGTAGCTGAACGTTTAGCACCATTTAACGTAACAATTCAACATTATGACCCAATCAACCAAAAAGATAATGAACATTCAAAATTTGTAGACTTTGAAACATTAGTATCAACAAGTGATGCAATTACTATTCATGCACCACTTACACCAGATAAAGATACACTATTTAATAACGATGTGTTAAGTAAAATGAAAGAAGGTAGTTATTTAGTTAACACAGCTAGAGGTAAAATTGTAGATACAGAAGCATTAGTAAAACAATTAGAATCTAAACACATTCAAGGTTATGCTGGCGACGTATGGTATCCACAACCTGCTCCTGCAGATCACCCTTGGAGAAATATGCCTAGAAATGCAATGACTGTACACTATTCAGGTATGACATTAGAAGCACAACAACGTATAGAAGAAGGTACAAAAGATATTTTAAATCGTTTCTTTAACAATGAACCATTCCAAGACAAAGATGTGATAGTTGACGGAGGTCAAATCACAAGCGCAAGCTATAACGCAAAATAATTCACACAACACCATAGCCATGGATATTACCCTTTCCCATCTCCCTTAAAAAATATAAATCTATAATAGAGAAACATTGTTTACCCCTGGACAATGTTTCTCTATTTTTATTATTTAGCATCGATTACAAATTGGTTGTAATTTAGGTTTATCTTTTTCATAATAAACGGATAGATGTCCACATATTAATTGGAATGAGCAAAACTAGACTTTAGTTATAAATTAAAGGAGATAGATTATGTTATTCGAAAGAAATAAACCATTTACGAACGAAACATTACTTGATAAAGAAAATATATTAGAACTGATTCAATTTGAAAGATTTTGTCGTGATAACAGTCTTTGGGACAGTATGTATCAATGTTTTTCAAAAGATTCAACGGTAAATATTTCGTGGTTTAAAGGGTCAGGCGCTGAATTTGTAGAATCATCAAAAGAAATGAATCGTTATGCACCGCATCAAATTTATAATTCACAGATTTGGATTAATCAACATAGAGCAGTTGCAATTATGCAGGCAACAATCCAAGCACGATTACCTATTGAGGATGTTCAAATGCAACTCAATTCAGATGCGAAAATTGTGTATGGATTAGTTAAAGAAGGAGACACTTGGTATATCCAAAATATGGAATGTGTCTATGAAAAAGATAGTCTTACACCTGTCGTACCTTCAACGATTACTATTCCAGACGAACAGTTACAAGCATATCGTTCAAGTTATGCATGCTTAAGTTATTGCCTAAATTACATTGGTTATAGTGTAAATCATGAATTACAAGGTATTGATCGACCAGAGCAATTGAACGATTATTATCAACGTTTAGATCAATGGTTAACTTATCAAAACGACACGATATAAATAAAGGAGTATTAAAGATGAAAAAAATAGACTTACATTCACATTATCTTTCACCAGGATTTGTGAAATTTTTAGATGATTATTTTGATGGTAAAGGTGACGGTGTACCAACGCCTTCATTTTCAATAGATAGTTATTTAAAGTTAATGGAAGATGAAGAGATAGATTATAGTGTATTATCAATTTCAAGCCCACATTTAAGTGCTGCACCAGATAAAGAAATGCTTGAGTTAACTGAAGAAGCGAATACCTATGCTGCTGAGATGGTAACAGCGCATCAAGATAAATTAGACTACTTCGCATCATTACCTCTACCTTTAGTAGAAGAGAGTATTCAAATGATCGACCGTGCCTTAGATGACCAACATGCATTAGGGTTTACATTACCAACCAATGCACGAGGTATTTATTTAGGTGATGATCGTTTAGATAAAATACTTGCTAAACTAGATGAACGTCACGCATTAGTAGCAATTCATCCTAATGAACCTAAACCAGTTAATGATTCAATTAAAGAAAAAATACTATCACCATTGATGGAATTTTTCTTTGATACGACACGTACTATTATTTTCATGAGTCAAAATAATGTGTTTAGTAAATATCCTAATATTAAATGGATTGTGCCACATAGCGGTGCGTTGTTACCAGTTATCGCACAACGTGTGAGCATAGGTAATAAAATGTTTAATGTTGAAAATGGACCGGATGATATCGAACAAGTTATGAAAAACTTATACTTTGATTTAGCCGGTATGGTATTACCTTATCAATTACCAACATTATTAGAAATGGTGGATGAAGATAAAATTGTGTATGGTGCAGATGCTCCTTATACAACTGATGAAGTAATTAAATTATTAGCGAATCAGCTTGAATCTACAGATCAATTATCTAATGAACAAAAAGAAAAATTCTTATATAACAATGCAAGTAAATTGTTAGGATTTTCAAATAAATAATAGTATTTAAAAAAGGAGCGTTCCAATGAGGATACGCTCCTTTTATATTTTGAATAAGTTATGACAATAAATCAGAATAGATCTTTTGTCCTCTTAATATTTCATCAATTATACATGATAGTGCTATACTTGAGTAAAGCGTTTTCCTAAAAATTTGGTCATTATAAAAAATATAGATAGAGGTGTTTAATAATGAATTTAGTCGCAATACTTATTGGTTTAGGACCACTAATAGGTTGGGGTCTATTTCCAACTATCGCTTCAAAATTTGGTGGTAAACCAGTAAACCAAATTATAGGTGCTACTGTCGGAACATTAATTTTTGCCATTGTGTTCTTTGCATCGACAAGTCATAGTTTCCCAACAGGTATGGATTTATTCTTTGCACTGTTATCAGGCGCAGGGTGGAGTTTTGGTCAAATCATGACATTCAAAGCATTTGAATATGTAGGATCATCACGTGCAATGCCAGTAACAACAGCATTTCAATTGTTAGGTGCTTCTTTATGGGGCGTCTTTGCACTTGGTAACTGGCCTGGTGTTACAAATAAAATTATCGGATTTATCGCATTAATTGTTATTTTAATTGGTGCGCGTATGACAGTTTGGGATGAGCATCCAGAAGCAACAAATAGCAAATTATTAAGAAAAGCAGTTGTGATTTTATTAATTGGTGAAATTGGTTATTGGTTATATTCAGCAGCACCACAAGCGACAGATATCGGTGGTAAAGCAGCATTCTTACCACAAGCAATCGGTATGGTGATTGTAGCTGTTATTTATGGATTGATGAACATGAAAGAAAGTAATCCATTTACTATGAAAGTAACATGGTTGCAAATTATCTCAGGTTTCTTCTTTGCATTTGCAGCGTTGACATATCTTATCTCTGCACAACCAAATATGAATGGTTTAGCAACAGGTTTCGTACTATCTCAAACTTCTGTTGTGCTTGCAACTTTAACTGGCATTTACTTCTTAAACCAACGTAAAACATCTAAAGAAATGTTAGTCACTGTCATTGGATTAGTACTTATTTTAGTAGCAGCGACTGTAACAGTATTTATCAAATAATAAAGAGGAGAGATTTTGATGAAGAAAACAGCATTACTCAATAGTCATGTATCAAAAGCTATCGCAACGATTGGTCATTATGATTTACTGACAGTTAACGACGCGGGAATGCCTATCCCAAATGATGATAGAAGAATTGATTTAGCAGTAACAAAGGAATTACCTAAATTTATTGATGTACTAGAAACAGTATTATCAGAAATGAAAATTCAAAAAATTTATTTAGCTGAAGAAATCAAAACAAATAATGCGACACAGTTAAAACAAATTAAAAATTTAATTGATGATGATGTGGAAATTGAATTTATTCCACATTCAGAAATGAAAGCATATTTAAGTCATCCATTAAATAAAGGAAATATACGTACTGGTGAAACTACACCATTCTCTAATATCATCCTTGAATCAAACGTAACATTTTAATTAATTGAAACGGAGAGGTTGTTATGACTAATAAAGTCGTTATTTTGGGATCTACAAATGTAGACCAATTTTTAACAGTTGAACGATATGCCAAACCAGGGGAAACATTACATGTGGAAAAAGCACAACAATCCTATGGTGGCGGTAAAGGTGCCAACCAAGCTATTGCAACAGCACGTATGAAAGCTAATACGACATTTATTTCTAAAGTAGGTAAAGATGGATTAGCGCAATTTATGTTCGACGATTTTAAAGATGCAGGTATGAATATAGATTATATTTTAGAATCTGAAACTGAATCAACTGGCCAAGCATTTATCACTGTTGACGCGCAAGGTCAAAATACGATTTACGTCTATGGCGGTGCAAATATGGCCATTACACCAGAAGATGTTGTTAGTGCTAAAGAGGCAATTACACAAGCAGATTTCATTGTTGCACAGTTAGAAGTACCGGTACCAGCAATCATTGAAGCTTTCAAAGTAGCAAGAGCAGCAGGTGTAACGACAGTCTTAAATCCAGCACCAGCCAAGGAATTACCACAAGAATTATTGGAATTAATTGATGTGATTGTGCCTAATGAATTTGAAGCAGAAATATTATCAGGCACCCCTGTCACAGATGAAGCGTCTATGGCACAAAATGCGAATTATTTCTTAGGATTAGGTGCAAAAGTGGTCATCATTACTTTAGGAGAACAAGGTACATATTATGCCGTTGAAAATGATTCTGGATTAGTACCAGCTCAAAAAGTAAAAGCCATTGATACAACAGCAGCAGGAGATACTTTTATCGGCGCTTTCGTCAGTCGATTTAATATGGAAGAACGTAATCTTGTTGAAGCCATTGATTTTGCTAACAGGGCAGCTTCACTTACAGTACAAAAATCAGGCGCACAAGCCTCTATTCCTTTAGCAGAAGAAGTAGAATAATCATATAAACCTCTGATAGTCTTCTTTTTGAACGGCTAATCAGAGGTTTTTAATTTCTAAAAAGTATTAATCAAATCAATCATTTGAATTATAAAGAAAGATATCTTATATTTAATAGTACACCCGGTGTACTATTAAATAATTACTTTTGAAATAGGGGCAATAAAATGAATATTAATCAACTAGAACAATCCATTAACCAATTTCATGTTGTAATGATGCACATTAATAAAGAAATCGATGACATGGTTAAAGAAACAGGACTTGATGATGTATTATCAAGAGAACAAATTGAAGCACTTAGAATGATACAAGCTAATGGTTCAATGACTGTTGGAGAATTAGCCACACAGCAAAATATATTTAAGACGGCAGCCTCAAAGAGAATAAATAAACTTCAAGACAAAGGCTATGTAGCGCAAGCACCTTCTGATAATAAGCGAATTAAATTAATCACATTAACTGATGAGGGAGAGAAATTGATTAGTGAAGTTACTTCAAAAATTGCTAATACTTTGAAATCAAGATTAAATAATGAATTTAGTGAGCAAGAACTTATCGACTTCGTGAATCAACTCGATCAACTAGAACAAGTATTAAGCAGACATCATTAAACATTCATTTAAAGGAGAGATAAAGATGAAAACAGATATGAGGGCAATGGTTATCTATCAATATGGAAATAACCCTGTAACTGAAACACGTATGCCGATACCAAGTATGAATCCAAATGAAGTAAGAGTAAAAATTATAGCAGCAAGTATAAATCCTATAGATTTTAAAATTAGAGATGGTGAGTTACGTATATTATTGAAATATCAATTCCCGCTCATACTAGGAAATGATTTTTCTGGTGTCATTACAGAAGTTGGTAGTAACGTAAAACAATTTAAAATTGGAGACGAGGTATATGGTCGTCCACGGAAAAAGAAAATAGGCACATTTGCAGAGTATATTTCAATTGATGAACATGATATTGCTTTAAAACCAAATAATTTAACTTTTGAAGAAGCAGCGAGTGTACCTCTTGTTGGTCTAACATCATATCAAGCGTTTAATGATATGATGAAACTTAAAAAAGGTGATAAAGTATTAATTCAAGCTGGATCAGGTGGTGTAGGTACATTTGCTATTCAATTGGCTAAAGCAATGGGATTATTTGTAGCGACAACAGCAAGTCCTAAAGGATACGACCTTGTATCACAATTAGGTGCTGATAAAATAATTAATTATAGAGAACAAAACTTTTGGAAAGAAATATCAAACTATGATGGTGTATTTGATACATTGGGTGGAGATAATTTGAATCATTCATTTGAGGTACTCAAGACTGGCGGTACAGTGGCATCAGTTTCAGGTATTCCAACAGCTAAACTAGGACGACGTTTGAAACTTGGATTTGCTAAAACTACGCTATTAGGCTTGGCATCTTTAAAACTATTACTTAAAGCAAAGAAACATCATGTCAATTATGAATTTTTATTTATGGAACCTAGCGGCGAACAGCTTGAAATCATTCGCAACTTAATTGAAAAAGGTCAAATTAAACCAGTTATAGATAGAGTATATGATTTTAAAGATACTCAACAAGCTATTGAATATTCAAATAGCGGTAGAGCTAAAGGTAAAATTATTATTAAGATGGAAGATAAATAGAGAATAGGGAGCCGATACAATGAAAAAAATAATGATAGTAAATACAAGTACTGATGTCTTTGAAGGTACTGAAATACCAACTGGTTTATGGTTAAGTGAACTCGTACATTTTTATAATCAATTTAGAAGTGATGACTACCAAGTCGATTTATTCAACATTACAGGTGGCAACACACCTATCGATCCAGTAAGTCTTGGACGTCTAACATTAGATAAAACGACTAAATCATATTTATATGATGAGAACTTTATGAATTTATTGAAGTATGCGCAACCTATTGCTGAAGCGGACCCTAAACAATATGACGCCATTTATTTTACAGGTGGTCATGGTGTGATGTTTGATTTTCCTGATAATAAAGATGCACAAAATGCAATTAATGAAATTTATAATCATGGTGGTATTGTTTCAGCTGTATGTCATGGCATCGCAGGGTTATTAAATGCTAAAAATAGTAAAGGCCGTTTCATTATTGATCAACATCAATTGACTGGATTTTCAAATGTAGAAGAAGTGCTTGCCAATCGTAAAAATGTCGTTCCTTTTAAATTAGAAGACGAAATTAAACGTCGTGGCGCACATTATAGTAAAGCTAAATTGCCATTTCGTCCATATGTTGTTGTTGATGGACAAATCGTTACTGGCCAAAACCCACAATCACCAGAACATGTTGCCCGTGAAGTAAAAGCATTGTTAAATAAATAGATTAGAATAAAAAAGAGTACTTGATTATAGTTGAAATCAAGTACTTCTTTATTATGAAGATTAAATGATTAAACTTTTCGATAGCGTTTGAGTCCAATGATATTGAGTAGAATGAAAATAATGATAAATAAACAAAGTATCATTACATCAAACCAAATATGATACCAACCTTGCCCTTTAATCATAATATTTGTTAAAGCGTCACCAGCATATCGAAGTGGGAACAAGTAGCCAATATTACTTAACCAAGGTGTCATGTTTTCTAGTGGAAAGATACCAGAAAAGAACACTTGTGGGATGGCAACGATAGGTATGAATTGAACCATTTGAAATTCTGAATTAGCAAATGTAGAGATAAATATTCCCATTACTAACGCTGTAATAGCTAGTAAAATATTAATGAGCAAGACATACCCCAGACTACCTGCTAAGTTGATACTTAATAAATAGATTGAAAACAGGACAATGATAAGCGTTTGTATAATAGCGAAAATACCGTAGCCGAATAGATAACCAAAGACAATTTCACTACGTCTGATAGGAGTTGATAACACACGTTCTAAAGTACCTGTCGTACGTTCACGCAGTAGTGCAATTCCTGAAATAAGAAAGACGAAGAAAAATACAAAGAATCCCATTAAAATTGGGAACATTTTATCAAAATAGTTACTATCTTTGTCTCCATATAAATAGCTATTGTCTATTTTAGTATCTTCTGATTGTTTTCCTTTTGCAGCTTGAGGCATAGAATTGATTATCTTTTTAACGTCAGACATTTTATTTTTCTGAATTGACTGATGTAATAATTGTTTAATTGAACCTGATTTACTTGGATCTTCGTTTGTATATGTGACATGCAAAGTATGTTTATCTTGATAAATATAGGCATCTAAATCGTTGTTTTCTATTTTAGATTTAATATTTTTGTCTGAATCAAAGTGTTTAAAAGAAATATCATCATTTTTAATATTATCAGTAACATGGCTTGATACAGAATCGGCAACACCAATTTTCAAATCGGTATCTTCATCAGAATTAAATACAAAATACATGAGTGTGAGAACTAATAAAGGTGCTAAGAACATAAGTGCCAATGTGCGCTTATCTCTTAGTAATTCTATAATGACACGTTGAATGATAGCCATCAGTTTCATTAGTGTTTAACCTCCTCTGCTTTTATAAAGACTTCTTCAATTGTTTTGACTTTGAATTTTTGTTTTAATTCATTAGGTGTTCCTATAGCAAATAGTCGTCCTTCAACTATGAGACCTATTTTGTCACAACGTTCAGCTTCGTCCATTACATGTGTAGTGACAATGACACTTTTACCTTCATGAGTTAAATTTTTTAATTGAGACCAGACCTGTTGTCGCAGCTTAGGATCAATACCGACAGTCGGTTCATCTAGTATGATAAGGCTTGGATTAGCTAATAGTGTAATTGCCAGTGATAATCGACGTTTCATACCACCGGAGAATGTATTAACAGTCTTAGTTAGTGAATTTTCTAAATTGACTAATTGTAAATTTTTACCAATACTCTGTTTTAATTGTTCACCTTTTAATTCTGCTAAATGACCAAAAAAGGTTAAATTCTCTTTAGCTGATAATGATTCATATAGTGCATCAGTTTGTCCCATATAACCAATATGACTCAATACACGTCGATGGGGCATTTTTTTATTAAAAACTTGTGTTGAACCAGAATTTAATTTTTCCATACCTAATAAGCATTTAATTGTTGTTGTCTTACCTGAACCACTTGGACCAATTAGTCCTAATAGTTCTCCTTCATGAATTTCAAGGCTAATATGATCTAATACTTTATGTTTATCGTATATTTTTACTGCATCAGTTAATGCTGCGATTGGCTTTGTCATATTCATTTACCTCCTTATTTGACACTGTGTCTAATTACTGTATATTCAATATAAATCAGATTTACATATAAAAGTATATTAATTGAAAAGTATTAGACAAATCATAAATAGATGTTCAATAAAGTTAGTGAGATGAAGAAAATGGATGAACAAGTGGTTGATAAACGTGTATATAAAACGTTAATGAGAATAGAAAAAGGCATAATTAAGTTATTAGAAAATAAATCATATAATGAAATTACTGTAAAAGACATTTGTCTTAAAAGTGGTATTAGTAGAGGGACTTTCTATCAACATTATAAAGATAAAGATGATTTTTTATTTAAATATCAGCAAGCAATGATGAAGAAAGGAAAGAAACGCTTAGCGAACATTCACTTTACACATCGTCTTCAATTTTTTGAATATGCTTTGAACTTTTGGCTTAATGAAGGGGAATTATTCCTATTATTGTTAAAAGATAATGGTGCTTATACTATTCATCAAGTAATGAAGCAGAATTTACAGCAAAATATTGAAGTACAGTTAATACCTATCGTCAATACTCAAACATTAACGACTAAAGAAAAATATTTTTTAATTATTTTTATGAGCAATGCAGTCTTTGGTGTTTTACAAGATTGGGTAAAGCGTGGCAGACAAGAATCACCTAAAGAATTAACCTTAATTATTGATAAAATTTTTAACACAGTATTTGCCTAATAAGAATTTAAAATACATCAGTATCAAGGAAATTATTTTTAGAATGGCACTATTTTTATTATGTTACACATATCTATAATAATAAAATAAATTATTAAAACGCGCATAAGATCACCTTACTAAGACACATAGTAAGGTGATTTTTTGTATATAGAATAGACATTTTTGATGGGTTTAATATATCAGTATCAATCCCATATTTAAAGGCACAAATTTAATAAATGTATGTAATTTTAATGAAAATTATTATCAGTTATATTGACAATAATATCTTAGTCATATATTATCTTCTTTAAATCGTAATAATTACGATTTGTTTCGTGCAACTGTTTTGCATTTTTGGATATATAGGTCAGAACTGGCTTATATCAATAAATGTAAAAAGAATTTACAACATAAAGGAGTATTATATGCAACGACAAGTTGTTGAATTTTCTAAGTATAATCCGTCTGGAAATATGACTATTCTTGTACATTCACAACATTGTCCAAGTGACTATGCAAGGATTGCCAATCAACTAATGGCATCTACACATGTATGTTGTGAACAAGTAGGTTTTATAGAATCTATGAAGCAAGACAGCGGTGAGACATTTCGTTTGGTCATGAGTGGAAATGAATTTTGTGGCAATGCAACAATGTCTTACATTCAATATTTAAAGGAACACAAACTACTGACATCAAAACAATGTTATGTCGATGTATCTGGATGTGAAAAGTTAGTACCTTGCACGATACATGATTATCAATTATATGAAGTTGGCATGCCCCAAGCACAGCAAGTATCACAGGAATATTTACATATTGGGCAACAGGTATGGCAAGCGATAAAGGTGACATATGACTCATATGTACATTATGTCATTCCAATAGAAGAGATTTCGCCGTCCATTAAACACCAAATAGAGCAATATGTTAAAAATCAGCAGTGGGACAATCAATACAAAACCATTGGCATCATGTTGTTTCATGTTCAAAACCAATTTCTCCATCCTTTAATTTATATACCAGAAGTGGAAAGTTTAATTTGGGAGAATAGCTGTGGCTCTGGGGCGGCTACTATAGGTGTATTTAATAATTATCAAAGTGAAAATCCGTGTGCTGATTACATTGTATATCAACCAGGTGGCAGTATTTCAGTAACATCTAAGTACTGCCCGACTCATGGATATCGTACTTCAATTAAAGGTAGCGTATCTACTGTTGCATCAGGAAAAGCTTATATAGAACAGGAGACGATAGTAAATTGATGAATTCAAAGATAGAGATAGATCATCTTTTACAACAATACTTAAATCAATTTGAAAAGGTGTATCAAGATGTGATTCAGAATCCAAATGACATTAATAAGTTAGAAACATTGGTTGATAGCTATAGTCAATTCATATTGGATTCAACACAGCAAGAACAATTTGTAGCTTGGCAAGATGAAGAGAGAAAACATCAACTCACGCAACAACTACAAGACATTACAGCACAGTGTGTAAAACAAGTTGAAATGATAAGAGCAAGACGATTGTTAGACGGTAAGACGTCTACCTCAGGATACTTTGACAACATTGAACATTGCATTGATGAAGAGTTTGGACAATGGCGTATATATAAGGATGATAAATTGTTACTTGTTGGATCAGGCGCGTATCCAATGACATTAATACAAGTTGCTAAAGAAACTGGTGCTTCTGTTATTGGTATCGATGTTGATAGTGAAGCTATGTACTTAGGTCAACGTGTCGTTAATGTATTAGCACCTAACGAAAATATTGAAATATCAAACAAAACTGTAGATCAAATACCAGATATCAATGAAGTGACACATATTATTTTTAGTTCAACCATACCTGTTAAATATGACATCTTAGACCAACTATTTGAATTAACGAACGATAACGTGGTTGTAGCTATGCGTTATGGCGATGATCTGAAATCGATATTTAATTATCCCTCACAACCAACATTAACGCATCATTGGCAATGTGTTTATCGATTAGTACAAGAGAATCAAATTTTTGATATCGCATTATATCAAAAGCCTTTGTTGAAAGAGGATAAACCGTATGTCTAACGTATTAATTATTGGTAGTGGTCCTGTTGGCGTACAACTAGCACAAATTTGTCATCAATTATCAATTAAAGATATAGATATGGTTGGTCGTGCTACTACATCTGAGAAATCGTTAGCAGTCTATAACGGTTATCAACACGACGGTATGTTCAAAGTTACAACGCAAAATGAAGCTCATAGTCAATTTGCAGGGGAATTCCGAATTCGTCGTTTTTATAAAGACATTCAACATGTGAATCAACTATACGACACAATTATTTTGGCATGTACTGCTGATGCGTATTGTTCTATGCTGCGTCAATTAGATTCCAATACATTGCAAAAGATCAAAGATATTATATTAGTGTCGCCGACGTTCGGTTCGCATATGATGATAGAACAATTAATGAAAGACAAGAATGAGGATGTTGAGATCATTTCATTTTCAACATACCTAGGAGATACAAGAATCATAGACTCGTCCCAACCTCATCGTGTACTTACAACAGGAGTGAAATCGAAGTTATTTGTAGGTTCGAATAAACAATCATCAAAATTAATGAATCAATTACAGCTATTATTTAAGAGATTAAACATAAAGCTTTCAGTGATGAATACACCGTTACATGCGGAAATACGTAATAGTTCATTATATGTACATCCGCCATTGTTTATGAATGATTTTTCATTAAAAGCTATTTTCGAAGGTACAGATGTACCTGTTTATGTATATAAATTATTTCCAGAAGGACCAATTACAATGACGCTAATTAGTGAAATGCGTCAGATGTGGCAAGAGATGATGGCAATTTTACAGAAATTAAGTGTGCCCTCAGTCAATCTTTTGAAATTTATGGTTAAAGAAAATTATCCAGTGAGACCAGAAACGTTAAACGAGGCAGATATCAGTCAATTTGAATCTTTACCTAGCGTAAAACAAGAATATCTACTCTATGTGAGATATTCAGCTATATTAATTGATCCATTTTCACAACCAGATCAAGAGGGTCGCTATTTCGACTTTTCAGCGGTTCCGTTCAAACAGTTATATCAAAACGAAAAGGGTGTCGTACATATACCAAGAATGCCTAGTGAAGATTATTATCGTACAACGGTTATTCAGTCTATTGGTAAAGCTTTAGAAGTGCCTACACCTATGATAGATGAATTGTTGGAGAGATATAAAACGTATTGTCGACATTACCAAAGCCAACATCCACATCAATCACTATCTTCTCAATTTGAGCTTAACCATTTCCAACAGGATATTTCACTCATTACAACTTATTTAGCAATGCAATAGGGATTTTTTAAAGATTTGAGGTTTTAAGAAGAGACAACACACTTTTCAATATAGAAAGAGGAAAAATTAATGAAAACAAAAACTAAAATAAGCGCAATTTTATTAGCATCAGGAATTGTATTAGCAGGATGCGGTGGTGATAAGGCATTACAAGATAAAAAGGATCAAAAGACACTATCCTATACAACTGTAAAGGACATTGGTGATATGAATCCTCATGTTTATGGAGGATCAATGTCGGCGGAAAGTATGATATATGAACCATTAGTACGTAACACTAAAGATGGTATCAAGCCATTATTAGCTAAGAAATGGGACATCTCGAAAGACGGGAAGACATATACGTTTCATCTAAGAAAGGACGTCAAATTCCATGATGGTTCAAAATTTAATGCAGACGCTGTGAAGAAAAATATTGATGCCATACAACAAAACAAAAAGTTACATTCATGGTTAAAGATTTCGACATTAATTGATGATGTCAAAGTGAAAGATACATACACGGTACAAATTCATTTGAAAGAAGCATATCAACCTGCATTAGCAGAATTAGCAATGCCTCGTCCATATGTGTTTGTATCACCTAAAGACTTTAAACATGGAACGACTAAAGATGGCGTGAAATCGTTTGATGGTACAGGTCCGTTCAAAATGGGCGAACATAAGAAAGATGAATCTGCTACCTTTAATAAAAACCAACACTATTGGGGAGAATCTTCTAAATTAAATAAGGTAGAAGCAAAGGTTAAACCAGCAGGAGAAACAGCATTCTTATCTATGAAAAAAGGTGAGACTAACTTTGCATTTACTGATGATCGAGGTACAGATAGTTTAGATAATGATAGTTTAAAACAACTCAAAGAAACTGGAAATTACCAAGTCAAACGTAGCCAACCGATGAATACCAAAATGATTGTTGCTAACGCTGGTAAGAAAGATAGTGCGGTAAGTAACAAATCGGTTAGACAAGCCATTGGACACATGGTTGACCGCGATAAAATCGCAAAAGATATTCTTGATGGAGAAGAAAAACCAGCTACACAACTTTTTGCAAAGAACGTGACAGATATTAATTTTAATATGCCTACGCGTCAATTTGATAAGAAAAAGGCTGAAGCATTATTAGATAAAGCAGGCTGGAAGTTAAATAAAGATAAACACGTACGTCAAAAAGACGGTAAAGACTTAGCTATGTCAATGTACTATGACAAAGACTCAACAAGTCAGAAAGAACAGGCAGAATTTTTAGAAGCAGAATTTAAAAAGTTAGGCGTCAAATTAAATATAAATGGTGAAACATCAGATAAAATTGCTGAACGTCGTACATCTGGTGACTATGATTTAATGTTCAATCAGACATGGGGATTACTTTATGATCCACAAAGTACTATTGCTGCATTCAAATCAAAAACAGGTTATGAAACTGCTACATCAGGTATTAAAGACAAACAACAGTTATATAACAATATCGACAATGCATTCAAAATTAAAAATGCGAAAGAACGTTCAAAAGCTTATCAACACATTTTAAAACAAGTCGATGATGAGGGTGTCTTTATTCCAATTTCTCATGGCAGTATGACCGTAGTAGCACCTAAAGACTTAAAAAATGTATCCTTCACGCAATCACAATATGAATTACCATTTAATGAAATGCAATATAAATAAAGGAGCATCTAAATGTTCAAATTAATAATAAAACGTATTGCACTCATGTTTCCGTTATTGATTGTAGTGAGTTTTATGACATTTATGATGACGTACCTATCCAATGAATATCCTGCTGTAACGATTCTACATGCACAAGGAACACCGAATGTTACAGAGCAATTAATTACTGAGACGAAAAAGAAGTATGGTCTTGATGCACCTATTCTTATTCAATATAAAGAATGGTTACAACAAGCAATACAATTTAAATTTGGGACAAGCTATATTACAGGAGACCCGGTTTCAGAACGTATAGGTCCTGCATTTATGAATACATTAAAATTAACATTAATTTCTAGTCTATCAGTTATGGTGACATCTATCTTTTTAGGTGTGGTGAGTGCACTAACTAGAGGTCGTAGTACAGATCGAGTAATACGATTGATAGCATTCTTTTTAACAGCTTTACCATCATATTGGGTAGCATCAATGCTCATTATTTTTGTATCAGTTAAGTTAAATTTATTACCAACATCAGGATTAACTGGACCAGAAAGTTATATTTTACCTGTTGTAGTTATTACAATGACGTATACTGGTATTTACTTTAGAAATGTACGACGAGCGATGATTGAACAACTTAATGAAGAGTATGTGATGTATTTAAAAGCGAGTGGTGTATATACTATAACCTTATTAAAACACGTATTACGCAATGCATTACAAGTCGCTGTATCTATTTTTTGTATGTCGATACCTATGATTATGGGTGGCTTAGTCGTTGTTGAAAATGTTTTTGCATGGCCAGGATTAGGACAATTGAGTATTAAAGCAATTGTCGAACATGATTTTCCAGTTATACAAGCTTACGTGTTAATTGTTGCAGTTTTATTTATTGTCTTTAACACACTGGCAGATATTATTAATGCCTTGTTGAATCCTAGGCTGAGGGAGGCGACAAGATGATGATTTTAAAACGATTATTACAAGATAAAGGTGCAGTAATTGCATTAATTGTTATAGCGACTTATATCATACTCGGGTTAACAGCACCGTTCATTACAGTCCATGAACCCAATCATATCGATACAGCGAATAAATTTGCTGGTATTAGCACATCACATTGGTTAGGCACAGACCATTTAGGAAGAGATATATTGACGAGGGTTATTTATGCTATTCGACCAAGCTTATTATATGTATTGATTGCATTATTTGTATCGGTCGCAATTGGAGCCATACTCGGATTTATATCTGGATATTTCCGGGGTTATATTGATGCATTGATTATGCGATGTTGTGATGTCATGTTGGCATTCCCAAGTTACGTTGTCACTTTAGCGTTAATTACATTATTCGGAATGGGTGTGGAAAATATTATTCTGGCATTTATACTTACACGTTGGGCATGGTTCTGCCGTGTAATACGTACTAGTGTCATGCAATATACCGCAGCCGATCATGTAAAATTTGCTAAAACGATTGGTATGAGTCATTTATTGATTATTCGTAAACATATTCTTCCATTAACATTAGGCGATATTGCCGTTATTTCTAGTAGTGCCATGTGTTCTATGATATTACAAATGTCAGGATTTTCATTTTTAGGTTTAGGAGTAAAAGCACCAACAGCGGAGTGGGGCATGATGTTAAATGAAGCACGTAAAGTGATGTTTACTCATCCTGAATTAATGGTGACTACTGGTATTGTTATTGTCATTATTGTTATGGCATTCAATTTTCTATCAGATGCGTTGCAAGTGGCAATAGATCCACGCATTTCTTCAAAAGAAAAATTACGTGCAGTTAAGAAAGGCGTGATGCATGAATGACGTTGTTAAAAGTAAATAATTTAACAATTATAGATTCTTGGACAGGTAATGTACTTGTTGATGATATTAACTTTCAAGTTGAACATGGTGAAACACTAGGTTTAATAGGTGAAAGTGGTAGTGGTAAATCCATTACTTGTAAATCATTAATTGGACTTAATCCTAATCGTCTTAAAGTTACTGGAGACATTTGTTTTGAAGGTCAACAACTATTGAATTTGTCAGAGCAACAATTACGACAATATAGAGGTAAAGATATTGCGATGGTCATGCAGCAAGGTGCAAGAGCTTTTGATCCGTCATCAAGAGTCGGCAAACAAATGATGGAAACAATGCAAGCACATACATCATTATCAACACAAGAAATTGAAGAAACGCTTATTAAATATATGACGTATATGAATTTAAAAGATCCTAAAACCATTTTGGCATCTTATCCATATATGTTGTCAGGTGGCATGCTGCAACGGTTAATGATTGCCTTAGCCTTAGCATTAAAACCAAAACTCATTATTGCAGACGAACCAACAACTGCATTGGATACGATTAATCAATTTGACGTGTTGGAAGCATTTGAAGATATTAAACAACATTTTGATTGTGCCATGATATTTATTTCGCATGATTTAACAGTTATTCATAAAGTTGCAGATCATGTACTCGTTATGAAAGAGGGACAATTGGTTGAAGAAGGAACTAAAGAAGCGGTCTTGCATGATCCTCAACATGAGTACACGAAATATTTATTATCCACAAAGCAAAAGGTGAATGATTATTTTCAACGTGTAATGAGAGGAGATTGTCATGCTTAAAATATCAAATGTTGAAAAGCATTATGACAAACGAACGCGATTTAGCTCTAAAACAGAACCTATCGTTAAAGATGTAAGCTTCGATTGTCCTGTAGGTCAATCTATCGCTATTATCGGTGAGAGTGGCAGTGGTAAGTCTACACTAAGTCGTATGATATTAGGCATTGAAAGACCAGACAAAGGTAACGTGACATTAAATGAGCAACCGATGTATATAAAAAAGGTAAGACGTCATCAAATTAGTGCAGTATTTCAAGACTATACATCGTCATTACATCCTTTTCAAACTGTAAGAGATATTTTATTCGAAGTCATGTGCCAGTGCGATAAACAAAGCTTGAAAGAAATGGAAACAACGGCAACTCAATTATTAGATGAGGTAGGATTATCCAGTAATTTTCTAGAAAAATATCCCAATATGCTATCGGGCGGAGAGGCACAACGTGTTGCTATTGCAAGAGCAATATGTATTAACCCAACATATATTTTATTTGATGAAGCCATAAGCGCGCTAGACATGTCGATACAAACTCAAATTCTAGATTTATTGAAACGGTTAAAAGAAGAACGGAACTTAAGCTATATATTTATTACGCATGATATTCAAGCGGCAACGTATTTATGTGATCAATTAGTTATTTTTAAAAATGGTCAAATTGTGGAAAGCCTTCCCACATGCCATTTAAATACAACACGTAATGCTTATACAAGAGCGTTAATAGAGAAACAATTATCATTCTAAGGAGTGAGTTAATGAAAGGTGCAATGGCTTGGCCATTTCTAAGATTATATATACTAACTCTCATGTTCTTTAGTGCGAATGCCATTTTGAATGTGTTCATTCCATTACGAGGTCATGATTTAGGTGCAACCAATACAATGATAGGTATCGTTATGGGTGCCTACATGTTGACTGCAATGGTCTTTCGTCCATGGGCAGGACAAATTATTGCACGTGTTGGTCCAATTAAAGTACTACATATTATTTTGATTATTAATGCTTGTGCACTGATATTATATGGATTTACTGGATTAGAGGGATATTTTTTAGCAAGAGTGATGCAGGGTGTATGTACGGCATTCTTTTCGATGTCGCTACAACTAGGTATTATAGATGCTTTACCTGAAGAACATCGCTCAGAAGGTGTCTCTTTATACTCTCTATTTTCAACGATACCTAATTTAGTAGGACCACTCATTGCTATAGGTATTTGGCATCTGGATCGAATGTCAGTATTTGCCGTAGTCATGATTGCTATAGCGTTAACGACAACATTCTTTGGTTATCGTGTCTCATTTGCAGGTAAGGAACCTGATACTAGTCACAAAGTTGAACCCTTACCCTTTAATGGTGTGACTGTGTTTGCCCAATTCTTTAAAAATAAGGAACTCTTAACGAGTGGGTTGATTATGATTATCGTGTCGATAGTCTTTGGCGCAGTGAGTACATTTGTTCCATTATATACTGTGAAATTCGGATTTGCAGACGCCGGTATATTCTTAACGATTCAAGCGATAGCGGTGGTATTAGCTAGAATTTATTTACGTAAATACATTCCATCTGATGGGTTATGGCACCCGTTGTATATGGTGAGTGTGCTGATGTTGCTTGCCGTTGCAGCGATGTTAGTTGCTATTGGACCTAACATACACGCACTCATATTTTATAGTAGTGCCATATTGATTGGTACGACACAAGCACTTGTTTATCCAACGCTAACATCATATCTAAGTTTTGTGTTACCGAAAGTTGGTCGTAATATGCTATTGTGTTTATTTATTGCATGTGCAGATTTAGGTGTGTCATTAGGTGGAAGTCTGATGGGCCCCTTGTCAGATTTAGTAGGATTTAGCTGGATGTACACCATTTGCGGATTGCTCGTTGTGTGTATGATTGTGATGAGTATGTTTAAAGGAGCACGATATGTTAAATAGAAAGATGTTATTAGTCATAGTCATTTAGTTGAAATATTAAGCGGTTGTCTTTGTAAACTAATTGCTTGTCTACTTTTTGATGTGAAAATATGTTCTGAAGTAGTACTTAGGTATCTCTATATTTGTGATTTTATATTATGTATAAAGATTACCAAGCCTTTATGAGTGGAATAGATGTAATATCACAATAAGAAGGGTCGTATAACCATGATTAGAGATATTAATGAAGTCACTGTTCCAGATAGTAAGATTGTTCAAGATGCACAAGGTATTGTTCACGAACATGGTAATGAATTAATTTGGAATCATTCAAATAGAGTATATTTATTTGGAGAAGTTAAAGGTATTCAAGATAAACTCAAATACGATAAAGAGTTACTATATATTACTGCTTTATTCCATGATTTAGGTCTAACTAATCAATATAGTAGCGATGATTTGCGTTTTGAAGTAGACGGCGCTAATGCGGTGAGACAATTTTTAGAAACGTATAACTATGATGAAAGAGATTTACAATTAGCATGGGATTCTATTGCATTGCATACGACACTTGGAGTAGCAGAGCATAAAGAGAATAACGTAGCATTGCTATATCATGGTGTTGGTATGGATGTTATGGGAGATAATTGGAATCAATATTCTGATGAAATTCGAAAAGCAGTTGTAGATAAATTTCCACGTGGCAATTTTAAACATGATGTGATTCGAGCATTTTATGATGGTTTCAAACATAAACCAGAAACAACATTTGGTAATATCAAATCTGACGTTATTAAATATTTTGAACCAGAATATCCTCAAAATAACTTCTGTTCATGCATTTTACGTTCAAATTGGGATCATTAGATTTGGAACTTAAGTTCGACGGAATATGAAAATTAAATAGGAATTTAAATTAAGGAGTTCTCGTACATAGTGTGCGAGGACTTTTTATTTTGTTTTGAAAAATCATTCTAATCAATTTTTAATGTTAATTATAAAAATAAAGAATACTAATAAACTATTTTTTATTTTGGAGTAATGTTATATTAATTATATAATTAATTAGTTTTAAATATTAAGATATATAAGGTGGTTTTGATATGGAAGAAAATAGATTTGATAACGATAATGTAGATGTAAATAGAAATCAATTTAATCAAGAACAAAGTAATGATATCAAACCTAAAGGAAATCTTGCGCTAAATATTTTAATATTTATAGGTTGGATGATATTAGCACAATTACCAGTTATTGCAATAATAACTCTTGTAAGTCTTTCTGTTAAAGCTGAGGTTTTAAGTATAACAATAGGTACTATTATATATCTTTTTGTTATTGCTATAGTGATTTGGTTAATAAGACGATACTACTTAAATCATACATATGAAAAAACAAAAGGTTTTAGTCTTAAAGACTTAGGTATAGCCATAGGTTGGGCAATTATATTAAGACTAGTTGTATATGGATTCACATACTTACTAAAATTAACCACTGGTTCAATGCAAACAGATAATGATAAATTGCTTTTTGGTGACGTCAATGCTCAAGCACAAGACGCTAGTCAACTTGGACAAGTATTTCCCGTAATTATATTTGTGATTACACTTACTTTTTTAGTTCCATATCTAGAGGAATTGATTTATAGAGGCATTTTTAAAGAAACACTATTTAGAAAATCAGTATTCTGGTTGCCTTTCATACTTTCATCGATTGTCTTCGCCTCACAACATGGCATTAATAATATTATTGCATTTTTAATGTATATGATAATGGGTATGATTTTTTATCTTGCTTACTCAAGAAGAGGTAACATTAAAGACAGTATGACAGTACATATGATTCATAATGGCCTTATTGGTGTTATGATACTCATCAATTATTTTTATATATTGTTTAAATAATAAAGTGATAGTTGAGATAAATGGAGGTTACAGTAGATAACATATTCCTTTCGAAAAAGCAGTCGACGAGAAAAAATATTATAAGAAAATATTAATGTTTCGCTAAAACAGGTCTAGTACTTACATGAAAAGATTTTATTAAAAATTGAAAATGTAAATCACAAAGAACAAGGTGGATTGACTCATTAAAATACAGAAAGAAGTGACTTATAGTTGATTTCTAAAAAATTGTTGAGTGTTATATTACTACCAATCATTGCAATAATCATCATTATAAGTGGTTATTATGGATTTAAAATTACTAAAGAAAACGCAATTAAAGGTAGTCTTTCACATATATTTAAGCCACTTCCTATGAAAAATCTTGATGTTTTATTTGATAAACAAGGGATAAGAGCTGAAGAAAAAGGTGGCAGGGGGTTAGAAGCCGACGACAAAGGTGTATGGGAACTCAAATCCTTTACAACGAAACGTAAAGGTGAAGAAGGGGACACTGTAACTGAAGGTGTTGAGATGAAATTTAATAGACAGACTCATGATGCTAGTGGTTATTACTTTGTAGATAAAGATAATTATAACAGTGAGACTTATGAACATGATAAAGAGGAAAAACATTATCCCGTTGAATATAAAAACAAAAAGCTTAAATTAACTAAAGAAGCAAAAGAAAAGGGGATTAGTAAATCATTAGAACAGAAGATAAATAATTTTAAATTTTTAGTAGAATTTGCTGATTATAGTGATATTAAAGATTATAAAAATGGAACCATAACTTATAGTTATGGTGATAGACCGTCTTATACCGCAGAATATCAACTTGATAATAAAGATAAAAATGTAAAAGAGATTAAAAACCGTTTTGATATTAATACGAATAAAGCGCCAAAAGTTTTATTTGATGAATCAGGAAACATAGGTGCTCGTAAAATAGGTGACCAACATATAGAATATAATTTTGTAGATAATGACAAAGAAACCATAACTTATACAGATATCATCGAATTTACACCATCAGAAGACGAAGAGGATAATGAAGTGAGTATTGAATAAAATAATATGGTGAAATTAATAAAAGTAACTATTTTTTATAGTATGTCGGGTATAAACTAATTGAATATGTAGACAAAAGAAATATTTATTAGATGCAGAACAAAATATGTTTGCTTATGATGTTTATGGTTACGATGGAAACACAATTGTCTTATAATCAATATGAGGCAATAGTTATTACATAATATCTCAAAATGATATATAAATAAAAAAACAAAAATCAAGCTGAGCGCCCAATTCGGTTGCTCAGCTTGTTTGTTATCTTGTGATACTGTCTCTATCGTATCGATAGTATTTGGCTTGTGTTTCGGTAATGCGTTGTTGTGTATCTTTATAAATAGAAATACCATTTTCAGTTTTATGAAATTGATAATTTAATTGATGAGCAAGTTGTTCAATATTGATAAAACGACTATCCTGACCTTGTTTTTCAATAAAATACTCGACTTCATAGTCTTTTTCATTAATATCAAATAGCAATTCGACAACATCATTTCTTAACCAAAAATCACCATGTTCCTTAATAATCTGGTTCTTAAATAAAGGTAGTCTCACGTGATTGTATTCAATATGATACTGCGTAAAATCATCGATATTTAAATCATTCTCTTTCTCTCTGACATCATAGATAGGGCCACCTGCAACTGTCCCTTCTCTTGTATTATCAGCGCCACCGATAACACCATTTTCCAAAAATTGTAAACCATGTACATCACCAATATAAGGGTCTGGTCGATGTTCAAAAGCGTGTCCCTTGGCAATAAGTTTCAAAATAAGTGTTTGATCAAATTGTGGTTCCCATTCTATACGAGAAGGGTTACTTGTGTATATTCTTGGCTCATCAATTGCTTCCTGGATAGACATCCCGAAGTCTAAAACGTTAATAATGGTTTGTACAACACTAGCGATGATACTAATTGCACCTGGTGCGCCAACTTCCATGATAGGTTTCCCATTTTCAGTAATGATTGTTGGGGCCATATTACTCAACGGACGTTTATGTGGTTCGATTTCATTAATACCACCTGAGATGACATCAAAGCCGTCCATTGTGGTATTAAGTAAAACACCGTAACCTGGAACTGTAATACCAGAACCATAAATCATTCCTATAGATGTAGTGAAAGAGGCTACGTTACCAAATCGGTCTGTTACAGAAAAATGTGTCGTTTCGGTATGGTTTTCATCTATATGAGTATGACTTTCTACACGAGAACTATTACTTAACTCACCATGTTCAATATTAAAATTAGCAATATGTTGATTAATGATTTCGCTACGTTGCTTTAAATAACCCTCATCAATAAGCTCGCTGACTGGTACATCATAAAAGTCCTCATCAGCAATATATTTGGCACGGTCACTGTAGGCAATCTGCATTGCTTGAACAAGATGATGTAAGTAATCGGTGGATCGTGCTCCCATACTTTTTAAATCAAATGATTCTAGTATTTTCAAAATTTGTATCAAAGTAATACCGCCTGAACTAGAAGGTCCCATAGAATGTATTTGATAACCTCGATATTGGGCAGTTATAGGTTGTTTGATACGAATATTATAATGCTTTAAATCTTCTTCATTAATTGTCCCACCATATTTGTTTACAACATTTACCAATTGTTTCGCGATATTGCCAGTATAAAATGCGCCAAACCCTTTATCTCTTAGTAAGCGTAATGTACGAGCTATTTCTGGAGATTTAATCCAATCCCCGTCATGGATATAATCATCATCTTCTTTAGTAAATGCACGACGTGTTTCAGCGTACTTGTTAATTCTTTTAAGTTGTTGTTGTGAATATTTTTCAATCGCCCAATTAGCACGATGACCGTGTTCGGCTAATTCAATCGCCGGGTTAATCAAGTCAGCTAAATTCAATTTGCAATAATGTTTGTGTAAATATTCAAAGAGCTTTGCAATTCCTGGAACCCCCACGATAGAGCCATGTGTCGTTAATTCTAAAAAACTTTTATAGTGTCCTTTTTCATCTAAATAAAAGTGCTTGTCTACATTGCTAGGGGCAGTTTCACGTGCATCGAATATAGTTAAATCGCCTGACGTATTGTCATAATATAATAAGTAACCACCGCCACCTAATCCAGAGGTAAAAGGTTCCACAACATTAAGTACTAGTTGAATGGCGATTACTGCATCTATGGCAGTTCCACCTTTATCAAGTATATCTTTTCCCACTTTAGCTGCGAGTGGATGTGACACTGAAACCAAGCCTTCTTGTGAAGTTAATTGATATTTGAAATGCGTGTCCGACATCGAATAGTGCCTTCTTTCTAAAATAGAAATCTTTGATATGAGTTATTTTCTTTGATTAATCTCAGATTCAACTTTATCTAAATCTTGTTTTTGCTCATTACCTGTATCAAGTAATGGTGTAACAGGTGAACTTATTTTGAATTTATCTCCACGGTAAAACTTAATGAATTGATCTTGGTCTATAGCATTAACCACAGCTCGTCTTAAATGTGGATTGTCTTTAAATACACCACTCTTACTATTTAAAATTAAGAATACCGATTTACGTCCATGTTTACTAATCATACTTAAATCTTTATCAGATTTTATTAATTCAAAATGTTTTTGATCTATGTCAGCAAGTATATCGATTGCATGGTTTCTTAATTCGGACAGTGCACTTGCTGGGTCACCATTGAATTTCAAAATAATATTCTTAATTTTAGCTAGACCGTAGCTGTCTTTTTCATCGATATTAAAACCTGGATTACGTTGGAAAGTAGCTTGATAATTGTCTTTTTTAGTCATAATGTACGCACCACTAGTAACGAGTTCATTTTGACCGTCATCAGATTTAGGTACAGTATTAGGTGCTCCAAAATCTTTGCCTTCTTCTTTCAGCTTTTCAACGTAATGTTTTGATAAAATACCAGCTGATGAGTGTGTTAAATAGTTAACTTCTTTAGGCATTGGTTGATCAGTTGTAATTTTAATAATTTGATATTTACCTTCAGCATTATTAACTTCACTATCTTGATTTGTTATATCTTTAACTTTATAACCTTTAGTTAATGTATCCCATACCGATTTGCCAGATGCTGTTTTAGTCTTCTTAAGTTCTTTCTTATCATCATTTGTTAACTCAGTAATATCTTTAATATGTTTATGCATATTATAAGTCACATGGTTAGGAACAACATTTTTATCTCTAGCACGGTTGAGACTGAATAGGACATCGTCTGCTAATACTTTTTCATGTGTATTTTCTGCTTTGCCATTTTTTACTTTTACAAAATAGTTATCGTCTCTTAATAAGAAATAAAATGCATTGTTATCTTTGTTAGATGTATAGCTACGACTAAGTGATCCATCAGTTGTGATTTTGTCATTATCATTAAGTGTTAATAAACGTGTATACATGTTCATATTGATATTGTAGACATTAGGCGCAATAGAACGAATAGGGTCTAGAGATTGGAATTCACCATCAGGTTGTGTCATCACTAAAGGTCGTGTATTACGTAATTTTTTATCATTATAATCAAATTGTTGCCAAATAAGCGCGCGAGAATTAGGTAAACCAACACTATTTTTATTTAAAATTTTATTGTCATAAACGAGATTTTTCTTCGAACCATATAAAGGTGCCATGAATCCTTCGTCGAATATCACTTTATCTTCTAACTTTTTATATGTATTTTTAGCTTCAGAAGTATTTTCTTTAGATGCTTTATTGATTAATGCATCGATTTTAGGGTCTTTAATCAAACTATTTGAGCCTGTAGAGCTAAATATTGCATTCATTGCATAGTTAGGATCGCCAAATACTGTTGTCCAGTCATCGATTTGAATATCATAATTACCAGCTTGACGTTGTGTACGATAACTACCGTAATCAGGTTGAACATTCATCTTTACGTTAAAACCAGCTCGCTCTAATTGTTGTTTAACAATGTTCATATCATTTTGATAACTCGCTTGACCTAAAAAGCGAATCGTCGGTTTAGTACCTTTAACGTTGACTTGTTTGTTTTTATCTTTCGTATCATCCTTGCCAGGTACACCACAACCACTTAGTATCAAAGTTAAACTTACTGTTAATGTTAATAAAATTCTTTTCATATAAAATCATCCTATCTTATTGAATCTTCGGATCTAGTGCATCACGGACAGCATCCCCGATAAAATTAAATGCGAGGACAAGTAACATAATGCATAACCCAGGAAATATGGCTAAATTGCTGTGCGTTTCTAAAAAGTTGCTTCCAGTTCTGAGTATGTTTCCCCATTCAGGAACATTTGGTGCTACACCTAATCCCAAGAAACTCAAGCCACTTGTAGTTAGTACAACGACACCTATATTTAATGAAAATCTGACAATCATAGGTGCGAGAGTATTAGGTAAGATGTAACTCCATAAAATACGACGATGACTTTCTCCGGTAATTTGAGCTGCTTGTATATATTCCTGTCGTTTGATTTCGAGTACATTTGCTCTCATAGTTCGAGCAAAGGAAGGTATATTACCAATACTTAAAGCAATGATTAATGTTAATGTACTAGCGCCAAACGATGCGATAATCGCAACTGCTAATAATAATGTTGGTATCGCAAAAATAATATCAAGTATGCGCATCACCGTATTGTCCACTTTAGTAAAGTAGCCTGCAATCATACCAAAAAGGACACCGAACAGAACTGAAATTACTACTGATGTGATTGAAATAAAATAAGTTAATTTAGTACCCACCACGAGTCTAGTAAATAAATCACGACCAAAATCATCAGTTCCAAAAGGGTGAGCTAAGCTTGGACCTTTTAATAATTCATTGAATTGGTTTTGGGTTGCTAAAGAAGTATTAAATGTGTAAATACCAGTAATTGACAATGTTAGAAGATAAGTTAATAAAGCAAAACTCACTAAAGCGACTTTATGTTGTTTAATCTTGCTTATAAACGCTTCCCAACTATTGTATATATTGTATTTTGATGTATGTTCGTAACGGAATAGACTCACGAACATTAACAATGTGAATAGATTACCGGTAATTGTCGTTAATATGAGAACGACATAGGTAAGCCAACGATATACTTTATGAGATTGTATTTTACTTTCTGAAAATCCAATAGTAGCCACTACGAGTGTCAAAATAATTAATATCAACTGTGCAATGTAAAATGTATTTGAAACATTACCTTTGAATAAATTGAGCAAAGTAGTGACAAAAGTTAATACAAATACAGATACTGCAGAAATGGTAAACAGTTGTAGTGAACTGAGTTTTGTTATTGAAATTTGTGGCATATAATTACACCCTTTCCTTAATTTCTTCACGAAGTTGAGGGTCAATCATGACATAGAAAATATCTATAACTAAGTTGATGAGTGAAATGACAATTGAAATGTAAATAACACCACCCATAACTGCTGGTATATCAGGTACAAATTGCTTTTGAACAATGTATCGGCCTATTCCATTAATATTGAATACTTGTTCAGTTACTGCTGATCCGCCTAACAATTCTACAAATAATATTCCAATAAGTGTCACAATAGGGATGAGTGCATTTTTTAAAATATGCTTTATGACAACTTGAGATTTAGAAATACCTTTAGCATATGCAGTCATCACATAATCATTGCGCATCACTTCTAATACAGATGAACGTGTCATTCTCGTAATAGATGCAGCAATTGCAGTACCAATGACTAGTACAGGTAATATTAGTGATAAAGGATCATTAGGAATATACGATGGTGGTAAAATATCTAACTTAAGTGAAAAGGCTAAAATAAACAGTAACCCTTGCCAAAAGTTAGGAATAGATAATCCAATTAAAGCGATAATCATCAATGTAATATCAATCCAACTATTGCGTTTAAATGCACTAATAATCCCAATAGGTATAGCAATGACTAGCGCTACAATTAATGCCAACACAGATATTGTTAATGTAATAGGTATTCTAGATCCTACAGCATCAGAAACAACTTCATTACCTTTAAAGGTAGTACCTAAATCAAATGTAAATACACCTTCCATCGTTTCCCATAACTGAATAAGATATGGATCGTTTAAATGGTGTAGTTGATTAAATTTTGCAAATTGTTCTTTTGTCGCATTAGGTCCTAAAATACTATATGCCGCATCTAAAGGTGATAAATATAGTATTGTAAAAACAACAATGACTACACCAATAATGACAACTAGCGTCATAATTATGCGTTCGAAAATATAACGTACGATTGGATTGAGATAAAAAGACAACACAACAAACAATGGTAAAGCTAAAATTATTTTTATAATGGGAAATTTTCCGAATAAGATGTTTGTATATAAAGTGGGAAAATCAGTTGTAGTATATTGATTATCACGGCGATGATGACTGTGATAAATATTTCTAGCTTCTTTCTGGAGTTGCGATCGAGATTTACGCCGATTTAGAAATTGATATTTTTTCTTTAGTGCTTGTTCTAATTTATATTCGTCTTGGATTTGCACTAATGTTGTTTTTTGATGGTGTTTTAACAAATAAACTAAACTAGCATACAAAAATATCGGAAGACTAAGAATTGAAAAAATCATTTTATAAAGTCCTTTATTATAAAGAACTAAAAAGACTTTTCGATAATTTGACATGGGTATCACTCCTTGAAAAATAATCTTGATTAAATTACTATGATATATAATAAAAGTATTATAGAATAAAAATTGTAATTTGTGAATAGGGAGGAATGATTATGTCATCTTTTTTAGAAGTTAAACACCTTGGAGTATCATTCGAATATGAACAACATTCCGTTAAAGCAGTTCAAGACGTAAGTTTTAAATTAGATAAAAAGAAAGTGTTAGCTATTGTGGGTGAATCAGGCTCTGGAAAGAGTATTACAGCTAAATCGATTATGGGATTATTACCTGATTATCCTCAGCACACTTTAACCGGGGAAATTAAATTTAATGGGAAAAATTTATTAAATCTTTCTAATAAAGCATTTCAAGGTATACGAGGAAAAGATATTGCCATGATATTTCAAGATCCTTTATCCTCACTCAATCCCAGAATGACAATAGGTAGTCAAATTATGGAAGTGATTTTAAAGCATCGTAATATTGATAGAAAACGCGCGAAAGCAATGACAATTGATATTTTAGAAAGTGTAGGCATTAGAAATGCTCAAGATAAATTACATGCTTATCCATATGAATTTTCTGGTGGGATGCGCCAACGTGTCATGATTGCAATGGCATTAGTATTAGAGCCACAAATCTTAATTGCAGATGAACCAACAACAGCACTTGATGTTAGCACACAAAATCAACTTTTAGAATTAATGAAGCGATTATATAAACATATCGAAACGTCTATTTTATTTATTACGCATGATTTAGGTATTGTATATCAATTTTGCGATGAAATGATTGTTATGAAAGAGGGCAGAGTTGTTGAGAGTGGTGATGTCAAAACTATTTTCAAAAATCCAAAATCTGACTATACGCGACGTCTTATTAATGCCATTCCGGATTTGCACGCACCTAAACAACCTAGAACTATAAGTGATCAAACATTATTGAAAATCGAAAATGTAAGTATCGATTATACTAAGAGTAATGGCAATGAATTTAGAGCAGTAAAAAATATTAATCTTGAAATTAAAGAAGGGGAATCATTAGGAATTGTAGGTGAGTCTGGCTCAGGGAAGTCTAGTTTAGCTAAAGCATTAGTTGGTTTAAACAACGTTTCTGAAGGAATGATTTGGTTTCAAGATTTACCGTTAAATTTATTTTCTGCTAAAGAAATGAAGTCTTTGCGTAAGGATATACAAATGATTTTTCAAGATCCTTATTCCTCTATTAACCCTAAATTTAAAGTTATAGATATTATCGGTCGTCCTTTAAAATTATATCGATTTGTCACAACACATGAAGCATTAGTTAAAGAAGTGAAACGTTTATTAACACGTGTAGGGTTAGATGAAAGTTTCTTATATCGATATCCACATGAATTATCGGGTGGTCAACGTCAGCGTGTTAGTATTGCACGTGCCATTGCCATTAAACCTAAATTATTAATCTGCGATGAAGCGGTGTCTGCATTAGATGTTTCAATACAAAAGGATATCATTCAATTACTGAAACAACTTCAAGATGATTTAGGAATGACATATATATTTATTACACATGATATGGGTGTAATTAAAGACATGTGTGATCGTGTTGCAGTTATGCAATATGGAACAATTGTAGAAGTAAATGATGTTGAAAGTATTATTGAAAGACCACAAGAGACATATACTAGAAATTTAATATCACACGTTCCAGTGATACCTCATCGATAAGTTAACATAAAAATTAAAGGCACGACTCGGTTCAGCTAATTCTGACCGGGTCGTGCTTTACTTATAACAATCATTTAATTGAACAGGAGGTCATATTGAATCATTGTTACGTATAAATGGGATAAAGTATAAATTCATGGGAATAAAATTACAACTCTGAAATTTGTTTGCTTATAATCCAATTTTTATGATGCTTAAGTAAAATATTGTGTTCTTTTAATTCTTGAATAATATGTCCAGTTGTTTCACGTGAAATGCTAGCAAGATCACTAATCATTTGAATTGTTAAAAATGATTTGATTTCGTAAAATTCATCGTTATCATAACCAATCATGTGACATAAGTAGATTAATAGCTTAGTCACGCGTGCTTTTGCACTTTTAGAACTTAAAGCCATATGATATTCAATTTGTTGTCTTTGGTTGTCACATAACAATTGATAGATTCTAATAAACACTTTATCGTTATTTCTACAAAGGTATTCGATTAATTCAATAGGAATGGCAATCATAATACAGTCTGTGATAGCAGTACACATTTCATTAGTTGTTTTGTCTTGAAATAAATTGTGCATGGGGAACAATTGATCATCTTTATTTAAGAGTCTGTATACATCACCATTCATATTAAAATGTTCTCTTAGTATATAACCGTCGATGAGATAATATACATGAGTTAATTCGTCAGAAGAATAGTAAATAACTTGTCCTTTATTGTATTGCCTAACAATGCATTCATTTTTATACGGTTGTAGAGCTACGGCAGGGATGTTTATAAATGCGGCTAAACGCTCAAGACACTGCTCACTACGATTTGTGATTAATGAATTGTCGATTGTTGTGTTTCTAGATTGGTTGATTGTCATAAACGCACCACCTTAGTGATTAATGCTTGATTTGTGTGCCAACTTGTCCTTTGAAAGCGTCATAAGCATGTTCTAAATTAGTAATAATCGCACGTCGACCTTCACCGCTTTCAACAAAATCAATTGCTGCTTCAATTTTAGGGAGCATAGAGCCTTCAGCAAATTTACCTGCTTTAGCATAGTCTTTTAAAGTTTCTACATTAACTTGTGTTAATGCCTCTTGGTTAGGTTGATTATAGTTGATATAAACATTTTCTACGTTCGTTAATATCATTAGCGTATTAGCATCGATGAGTTGTGCTAAGCGTTCGCTAGCAAAATCTTTATCTATTACAGCTTCCACACCTTCATATGTGTCATTTCGCTTAATAACTGGAATGCCGCCGCCACCACATGCAATGATGATATTTTGATTTTCTACTAATGTACTAATGAGTTGATGCTCTAAAATAGACACTGGCAAAGGTGAAGGTACCACTTTACGGTAGCCACGTCCAGCATCTTCTTTATATGTTGATTCTGGATTGTCTTTTTGTAGTTGGTCAGCTTCTTCTTTAGTGTAAAATGGTCCTATTGGTTTAGTAGGATTAGACATACGAGGATCATGTTCATCAATTTCTACACGCGTAATGACAGTACCTGCGCGTCTAGGACTATTAATCTCTGAAAGCACTCTGTTTACTTCAGTTTCTATCCAAAAACCAATCATACCTTGTGTCATAGATCCACAAACATCAAGTGGCATGGCAGGTGTTTGCGGACTATCAGCTTTAGCCTGTTGAATTAACATACTACCAATTTGTGGTCCATTACCATGTGATATAACAATATCAGCGTCTGTATTGAATAAAGGTTTGAGCGCTTGCATTGTTGAACGTATTGCTTTTCTTTGTGCGTCAGCGGAACCATCGTCAGTTTGAATGGCATTTCCGCCTAAAGCAATGACAATTTTGTTGTCCATAAAGTTTCACTCCTTACTTAGAATACATCTACGGCACCAGTTATTAATCTGATAATACCGATGATTGCTAGAATTGTGATTAATACAAAGAATATATAATCTAATTTTGTTAAAGGTTTTTTATTATTTTTTTGAACGGTTTGGTAAACGAACAGTCCAGGAATATAGAGCAACATGGTTAATAATAAGTAGTCTATTCCCGCAGCATAAATCAACCAAATCGCATAAATAGAAGATATAATACCGATTACCCATTGTTTTGTTGTAGCACGATCCTTAGTTAAGTATGTGTATTTAACTTGATAGAAAGCACTAAACATATATGGTATAAGAATGGCACTAGATGCCAATGAAAAGGCAAATTGATATGCACTTTCTGTAAACAACATACTGATTAAGAAAATTTGTACTAGTATATTTGTGATTAATAAAGAGTTAACAGGTGCTTTATTTTTGTTTTCCTTAGCAAACCATTTAGGAAATAGTCCATCTTTGGCAACTACAAATGATAACTCTCCAGCTAATAACGTCCATCCTAGCCATGCACCTAGAACTGAAATAATTAATCCTATATTGACTAACACAGATCCCCAATGTCCGACAATATGTTCTAATACTGCTGCCATTGATGGGTTAGATAACTCAGAAATGTGGTTTTGTTGTATAACACCTTGTGCTAGTACTGTCATTAAGAAATAGATGACTAATACTGAAATTAAGCCAATAACGGTAGCAGTACCAACGTCTTTTTTACTTTTAGCACGACTTGAAAAGACAACCGCACCTTCTATACCTGTGAAGACCCATACAGTTACAAGCATGGTACTTTTCACTTGACCTAAAGTATCACCCCAACTGAACATACCAGTATCTCCAGATGTCATACCGAATAAACCTGCTTTAAATGTGTCAAAGTTGAAGACTGCTATCATACATACAATGACAAGTAAGATAGGGATTAATTTAGCTACAGTAACAATACTATTGATAAAGGCAGCTGTTTCTACTCCTTTTAAAATAAGGTAATGAACACCCCATAATAAGACAGAAGCTACGATAATACTTGGGAGTGTATTTCCACCTTTGAAAATAGGGAAGAAGTTACCGACTGCTGACATTAATAATGTGGCATAAGCAACGTTACCTAGAAATGCTGCAAACCAATAGCCCCAAGCACTTGAAAATCCAATAAAATCACCGAACCCAGCTTGTGCATAACTATAAATACCGCCATCTAAATCTTGTCTTTCATTTGTTAGATTTTGAAAGACAAAGGCTAGTGAAATCATACCAATTGCAGTAATGATCCAGCCGATAATAATAGCTAAACCACCTGCTTGGTTACCCATGTCAGAGATAATGTTAAATGCACCGCCACCAATCATTGAACCAATGACGAGGCCAATCAAGGAGGTTTTACTTAGTTTATTTGTATCTGATTCGCTCATGTGTCATTTCTCCTTTGAATAATTAAGCAGGTTCAGTTAGTGATACGTATTTGGATGTATAGTGATATGAGGATATCTTAACTAAACCTGCATGTACTTTTTTGCTAACTATCCAAGCGTAGCAGCCATTACAGCTTTAATGGTATGCATACGGTTTTCAGCTTGATCAAATACTTTAGAATGTTTACTTCTAAAGATTTCATCAGTGACTTCCATTTCAGATAAACCATAGTCATCTTTAATTTGTTGACCGTAAGTTGTATTTGTATCATGGAAAGCTGGTAAACAATGTAAGAATATAGTACTGTCTTTACCAGTTTTATCGAACATTGCTTTATTGACTTGATAATCTTTTAATAAGTTAATACGTGATTCAAATTCACTTTCTTCACCCATAGATACCCATACATCTGTATAGATAACGTCTGCATCTTTAACGCCTTCATCAATATTATCTGTAATTGTTACAGAACCTCCGTCTTGTTTAGCACGTCTCTCAGCAATATCAACGTAGTCTTGAGAAGGGAAGAGTTCTTTTGGTGAGCAAATAGTTACATCTACACCTAGCATTGGACCTGCTACTAATAGTGAGTTTGCTACATTATTACGTCCGTCACCGACATATGTTAATTTAATTCCATCTAAATGACCGAAGTTTTCTTTAACTGTCATATAGTCTGCTAACATTTGAGTTGGATGCCATGCGTCAGTTAAACCATTCCAAACAGGGACGCCAGAATATTTTGCTAAATCTTCTACCATATCTTGTGAGAAACCACGGAATTCAATACCGTCGAACATTCTACCTAATACTTTGGCAGTATCTTCAACTGATTCTTTTTTACCTAATTGAATATCATTTTTTCCTAAAAATTCTGGATGTGCACCTAGGTCGATTGATGCTACAGTGAATGCTGCACGAGTACGTGTAGAATTTTTTTCAAATAGAAGTGCAATATTTTTGCCGTCTAAATATCGATGTTGAATACCTTGTTTCTTATAATCTTTTAAAGTAATTGCAAAGTCGATTAAATCGCTAAATTCTTTCTTAGTAAAATCGTCTTCTTTTAATAAATGTCTACCTTTTAAGTTAAGTGGTTGTTGAATTTCTGACATGATTCATTCCTCATTTCTTTAAAAGTTTAGTAAGTCGTTTATATTGGTTTGGTTAAATGTCTTCTCTATAAAGTGGTTGGCTCATACATCTTGGGCCTCCACGTCCTCGAACTAGTTCACTACCAGTAATTTCGATTACTTTAATACCTTTGTCTCGTAATAATTGATTAGATACATAGTTTCTGTCATATGTGACAACTACACCTGGGCGAATAGTTAACGTATTAGAACCATCGTTCCATTGCTCACGTGCGCCATCAATAACATCTCCATTACCAGTTGGAATAAATTCAATATTATCGATGTTTAATGCATTTTCTAATGTTTCTTTTAATTTGCTAGAATGTGAGATTTTAATATCTTTGCCTTGTTCATCTTTTTCAATTGTAAAGATGTTCATATTATCTTCTTCTTTGAAAATAGCGGCATGCATTGTAAATTTGTCATAATCAATCATTGTAAATACAGTGTCTAAGTGCATGAATGTACGACTATTTGGAATTTCGATAGCAAGTACTTTTGTAAATGTAGATTTGTCATCAAACAAAATTTGTCTAGATAATCGTTCAATAGCTTGTGCAGAAGTACGTTCTGAAATACCTATTGCAAGGACATCTTTAGACAAGATTAATTCATCGCCACCTTCAATGTTGAAAGGAGAGTTTCTATCTAACCAGACAGGTACATCATCGTTTTTGAATCGAGGATGATATTTCAAGATGTATGTCATAAAGATAGATTCACGACGACGTGCTCGCCAGTACATACGGTTAATTGTCATTCCTCTACCAACAGAAGCTTGAGGGTCTCTTGTGAAGTAAAGGTTTGGCATTGGATCTAGATAGAAAGGATAACGATCATCCATGTATTCTACTAGGTGGTTTGTTTCAAGTTGAATTTCTTCTTTACGTACACCAGCCATTACCTTTTCTACGAGTTCTTTATCATTCAAGCTAGCGAATAATTCTTTGATTTCATTCTCATGGCCAAGTACCGTCTTTTGAGATTCTTTTAAAATATCGTCAATGAATTGTTCACGTACAGATTTATCTGCGATTGCTTCAGCAGCTAAATCTTCTAAATAGACAACTTCAACACCTTCGTCTTTTAATACTTGTGCAAAACGGTCGTGTTCTTCTTGAGCAACTTTCAAATAAGGAATATCGTCAAATAACAATCCACTTAGATGATCAGGTACTAAATTCTCAAGTTCTTTACCTGGTCGTTTAAGTAATACCGTTTTTAATTTGCCGATTTCACTGTTTACGTGGATAGGTCCTGTTTCCATTGTTATTTCCTCCTTTGATTTAATACACCTAGAGTATAAAGCGCTTTCAAGTAATAGTTTGAGAAAAAATTCACAAATTTAATGTCTAAAACTTCATATAAAATATTTATTCAATGCAATATGATGATAAATTATGCATTATTTACGCATAAAACCTATATGTACATGTATATTCGATTAATATTATATAGAGTAATTAATATAATATTATTTTTTATTCGTTTGAATGTATTTATAGTCATGAGAGAGTAATTAATTATGCATTTTAATAAACATTTTCAATATTGTTATAAAAAAGTTTATAATAAATGTTAATTATGAGAAAAACTTCACATATCATTGAAGGGAAATTTGTTATGGTAATTGTGACGTATTTTGTCTGTATTTTATAAAATATGCAGATAAAGGAGTATAAAATATGAAAAAAAGTAAACGATTAGATTTAATATCAACAATCGTTAAAGACAATGACATTCATTCGAAAGCTGAAATTGTAGATTATATCGATAAACATTTTGGTATTAAATATAGTGTGGCAACGATTGGAAGAGATTTAAATGAGTTGAAAATCTATAAAATGCCTTCTGCCAATAATGAGCGTTATTATCGTAAATTTAATGATAATGCTCAAAATGAAGCAAAAACAAAACTTATTAACTTATATAAAGAAGAAATTGAGAAGGTAACGATTAAAGATAATTATCTTATCATTAAAACGTCTCCCGGATTTGCACAAAGTGTGAATTTTTATATTGATCAAATGAAATTAAATGAAGTGTTAGGAACAGTGGGAGGCAATGATACAATACTCATCTTAGTTGAATCAACAGAACTTGCAGCGTTTGTTCATTATCAATTATTTGGAGAGACGTATAATAATGATATTATTTAAAATGAATAAGTATACAAAAAGCCATTTCTATTTTTAATTCAAATAGAAGTGGCTTTTCGCATATTTATTAGAATTTATTCATGTAATGCAAGATGCATTGTGTTGGTAAAATCTTTTACTGTTGATTGGTTTGCATGTCTCGCTTGATATGCAAGATGCTGATCAAAGTGTTGTTTATTCGAAGTGATATCAGTTAATACATGGTTTAATGTTTCCACATCAGTCAAAGTGAATATATTTTCTGGTGCAATAAATGTATGTTGATGTATCACTTCGTCCCAAGCAAAGATGACATGTTGATGATGGAAAGCACGAGTAACAGCATTTTCAATTTCATTTCCTTGATTAATATCAAGATAAATATCACATCGTTGATATAGTGCTTCAAAAATATCTTTTGTAGCTGCCGGATATAGATGTACGTGATGATATCGGTCGAATCCCATTAATTTGGAAGACATCTCAGTTACAGCAGCAATGTGAAATTGTATATTTGGATGTGTAATAATTAAAGTCTCAAGTTGTGGAATATCATCAGAATTTGTCAGAATTAACGCATGATTTGAATATTGATTAGTTTTATTAAAATCATACAAATAACCAGATTGAAATACGCTTAAAGCTTGTTCTTGATTAAGTTGCGAAACGATAGTGTCATATTCTTTATAGTCAGGAATTATGACTGAGAATGCACGTTGCAATGTATTATCAAGTAAGGACAACATATTTCCTGGGACATGGCCTTGACTATTTTCTTGCCAGAACAAAATACCTCTACCAGCTGTATTCATATGATGTAATACTAAGAAAGGTGTAGATAGTGAATTAATAATAATATCTGATAAATCGACTTGAATTTGTTGTAGATAGTATGTGATAAATTCGACTTTTGAAGCGAAGAAATGAGATTGACCTTGCCAATCTAAAACATAATCTCCAGTAACAAAGTTCTCATAAATCACTTCTTTACCTTCTCTTGTTAAATATTTCTTTAAGATTGCTTTTCCTGCTAAGTCATAGATTGTCTCAGCAAATTTAAAGCCATTCTTTGTATAATGATCTTCTGAACGTAGACGCCCTTTATCATCTAGCCATCTTACCCGACTAACAATCCTTGTCTTAAAGTGTGGACGATAAACGATTTCACCTCTAATATGACTCATATCTTTAATTTGAGCTGATTGACCATCACCGTTAATTTCCCAAAATGGGGGGACACTCACTTCGTTAAAGAATTTAGGACGATCATTATCATGAAGTTGATTAGCCGCAAAGAATTGATATGGGGATGTGACTTCATCAGGTAAGAATCCATCATCTTCGATACAAATAGTAAAATGTTGATTACCCGATAATTCTAATGTTTGGTGTAATAATTGTGTTGGTTGATTATAGTATTCAAATAAATTAATCATATAGCACCTCGTCGACTAAATGTTGCCATCTTTTAATCATTTCATTGGTCTCAAATGGCGTAGCAATATCATATGATTTCTGATGAGGGTCTTTGGGACCATTTTTAAAGTATTGAACTATTTTAGCAGCCATACGATCAGTAATCTCCTCAATGGACTCGTCTTTAGACGGTTTGTCTAGTAAGTAACCATTTTGACCATCTGCAATGAAAGTTGGATTTCCATAATTAACATTAAATCCAATCATACCTAATCCAGAACCAACAGCTTCCATAAGTGTTAATCCAAATCCTTCACTTTGTGAAGCAGATACAAATAATTCATATTGTGAATAAATGTCATCAAGATTAACGTGACCTCGTAAGTGAATAAAATCTTGAGCATGATAATCATGTATGATTTGTTGAATTTTATTATTTTCAGGACCATGTCCATATATATCAAATTCCAATTGTGGTAAAGATTGTTTCGCTTTAATAACTGCGAGTGCGATCCAATCCACATGCTTTTCAGATGCTAATCGGGAAGCGGTTAGTATTGAGTATGGTTTACGATGTTCGTTCGGTAAACTTAATTGATTGAGACTTCCGACAGGTATTGTTCTGATACGAGGGCGGTCTGCAGTATAGTGACGAAACTGTTCAGACAATATTTGATTTTGTAGGTCTGTAGCAACGACATAGAAATCAATGTACTTTGCATTGGTAAATTGATATTCATAATAGTTATTCCATAATATATTAGTATCATCTGTGATATTATCACTGAAATGTTCAGCGTGTATGACGACACCTACATGACTTTCTCCTTTATTTTGTAGAACAGCTTGTCCAATGTCAGTGGCTCGATCTAATATTACTATATCTTGATTAGTTAAATTTAATTGTTGAATAAAATAAGCAACAAAAGATTCTTTACTATAAAAACGTGCATCTTTAAATATATAAGAACGCGCATCGCCATCTATGATTTCTTGATAAGCAATAGTGCCATTTTCATTATAGAATTGTCGCATATATAGTTTCGCATAGTTGTCATAAGGTGCGTAGTATTCAGAAAAGACACGCACATAGCTATAGAAATCTTTGCGAATAAGCATACCATTAACTACAAATTCAGCACGATCAACATAAGGTTTATTTGCATTTTTCATATAACAAGTCACAAAAGTTTGTGATTGATGATCTAAATAAAGACGTTGGATTTTACCTTGAGCATCTACTTCAATTCGTGTAATGGTATTTCCAATATCATGTTTGAGCTGTTCTAAAGTATACGTCGTAGGGGCGATTGGAATATCTGTAAAATATTGATACATCCAAATAACTTCGCTATCTTTAAATCCTAAATTTTGTGTTAACGTTTGTATGTTTTCTGATGAAATAAAGTCTAAAAATATGAATTTTGCATCATCTTTTAAGTGGCGAAGCATTTTGGCACGATAACTTTGGGCATATTCAACACCACTACTCGCCCAACCTATACCAAAGTTGATATTATATATTGTCATCAATAGACCTCCTTTCTATGGGAAATGAATTGTTAAGTCATTATTTTTTTGTTGATCAATAATACTTAAACATAAATTTCTAATGATTCTATGTTTAATGATATCTTCCATTTGTTTGAATGAATCTAGGGCTACTTTGTGATATTCGAAAATGGAATTTCGCTGACCTTTTTGACGTTGATTTACGTTTGATTTTAATTGTTGTAAGTAGTCTACTTGCTCTATCCACGCAGAATCTATCGCTTTGAGTACTGATTTTCTAAGAAATTGTTGGAATAACTCCTCATCATTTATCTTATTTTTATTTAGCATTAGTTGGTTGTTAAATTGAGAAATTAGTAAGGTGATAATGGCTTCATAATCATGGTTATGAATTTCAAAATCATCTTTATTAAAGCTAAAACTTAAGTTTTTATAAATATATTTGGTGATGTCGTTTTCAGTTATATTTTTATAATTTTTAAAGTGATGATTGAATACGTCTCGTGCAATACTATCATAGTCTAATGTATCTAAATGTTCACTTTCTAATATGCGATTACGTTCGCTATAAATTAACTGACGTTGTGTACTAATACTTTTTTCAAATTCATTTGCAGCTTCACGTGCTTTCATTCCTTCTTCTTCAGAAATGCGTTGAGCCTTTTTAACGATGCGCTTGATTTTGTTATTAAAAGTAGGGCTATCGGATAGATAATCAGTATCTTGTTTCATTAATGTTGGATTGTCTTTTAATTTTGAATCACTCCAACGTTGTACTAGGTAATCATCTAAAGAGATAAAAATTTGTGATTGTCCTGGGTCACCTTGTCGTCCAGCACGTCCTCTTAATTGTCTATCTACACGACTATTTTCCATATGTTCATTAATTAATACGGTTAGACCACCAAGAGCATGTACGTCTTTTGAAAGTTTGATATCAGTACCTCTACCAGCCATACTTGTTGCAACGGTTACCGCACTTAATTGACCTGCTTCAGCAATCATTTGTGCTTCACGAGCAACGTTTTGTGCAATTAATAGGTTATTTGGAATATGACGACTAAATAATTCAGTTGAAAAGTATTCTGCTGCCTCTGCAGTTCGTGTAATCAGAAGGACAGGTCGTTGTTCTTTATGATAATTAATCACTTCTTCTAATATGGCATCATTTTTAATGTCTTCATTAACAAATACTCTATCAGCCAAGTCTTCTCTTATAACTGGTCTGGAAGTTGGAATTTGGATAACAATTTTTGAATATAAATCGAAAAATTCTTTTTCAGCTAGTTTCCCAGTTGCTGTCATCCCTGAAAATCGTTGAAACTGCATAAACAGATTTTGGAAGGTGATAGTTGCCATGACACTCATATCATCTGAAATATCTAAGTTTTCTTTTGCTTCTAATGCTTGATTGAGTCCGGCTTGCATTTTTGTACCTGGTAGCATACGACCTGTTATACGGTCGATCAGCATAATTTCGCCATCCATAACAATATAATCTAGATTAATATCAAACAGGTATTTAGCACGTAAGGAAAGGTTAATATTCCTTACTAAATCTAAATATGGACCTCCATATATATTTGGTACATTAAAGTAAGTATTTGCTTTTTCAATGCCTTCTTCAGTTAACCAAATTTCACGTTTGGTCTTTTTCATTTTAAAGTCTTTATCTTCTTCAAGTGTTGCGACGAATGCTTTAACTATTTCGAATAGGTTAGATTGAACTCTTGGTGCACCAGAGATGACTAGTGGTGTTTGAGCTGCATCTAATATGATTGAATCTACTTCATCAATGATGCCAAAGTATAATTCAGGTAAAAATTTACTTTCTTTAGTATCTGCTAAGTTATCGATTAAATAATCAAACCCTAAATTTCCGTTGGTAGTATAAATAATATCATGGTTATATAACGCTTGTTTCTCTTGGTTAGATATAGGACCTTGAGGATTCTCTATAAATCCCAATGATGCAGTGAGACCTAACCATTCATACAACGGTTTCATTTCTAAATAGTCACGTTTTGCTAAGTAATCATTAGTTGTAATAAGAAAAACAGAATTGCCTGATAAGGCGTTTAAGTATAAAGGCATGGTAGCCGTTAATGTTTTACCTTCACCAGTTTGCATTTCAGAAATATTGCCCTGGTGCATCACAATGGCACCTAATACTTGGACGTCTTTATGATACATACCTAATACACGTTGTGAAGCTTCACGTATAACGGCATAGGCTTCTGGTAATAAATCATCGAGTGTATTCTGTTTACTATTTAAACGCTGTTTAAAATCTAGTGTTTTTTGTTGTAATTGGCTGTCAGTGAGTTGCTTCATTTCTTCACTATAGTTATTGATTTGATTCAACAATTTGTATAGTTTTTTTAGTCTAATATGGTTAATGGCGGTATTTACATTGAGATTCATAGTTATCCTCCTTTCATTTAGTGATATTGCGAAGATTAATTATAATCACTATTCATACGAGTATGTCGCATAATTTGATTGACCAATGTCACGTTTTGATGTGATTGTGAAGTCTGATTGTCATTGTTATTATCATTAATATTTTCTTGAGGTTCCTTTGGAGAATCACTCATCTCGGTTGCATGGTCTAATTCGGTTAATATAATATTTTTAAATTTAAGATGATGACATGCTGCGTTCATAAGTCGAATGTCATAACTATATGCTTCATTAGGATATTTAAATTCACTTTCATCTTCTTTGATAATGACTTGTTCAAGTTGAGTGCCATTCTCTAAATAAAAAGTCACAATAACATACACACTATGCTCAGGAACTGCTGCGATATTTAACGAAATATGATAATGATAGCCCCTTTTTAACATGGGAAGTTTAGGCGGATGTCCATCTTTATCAAATAACGTTGAAGGTTCCCATAAATTGATTTGCAATCCTGAGGGCATCAATTGGTTCTCATAATATGTGTAATTATCATGGAATTGTATTATAGCGCCGTGTTGATAAGTATGACGTGTTACTTTTCGCCATCTTACTTCTAATCTTTGATTATTCTGCATGACTGTCTCTCCCAAAATGATCTTTAAGTAATATATGGTAAAAGTTCATAAACCAATTAACTACGGTAGGTGTGTCATCATTATGTCGTCCTGGCACAGCTTTATTCATTAAATGAACATTCTGTTGACTGAATATAGGTAACAAGTCTTCAAACGCAGATTGATCATAGTCATCGTTTTCCATATAGGTGATTGCAATAGTTGTATCACTAATATGACTATTGGAAAAAACGTTCCAAAATTTATTATCTAATTGTTTTATATGATTTATTTCATTTGAGTCAGACAATTGATAGTTAGATGATAGGGCGATATCTAAAGAAGTTTCGAAATCATTAGGTCGCAATAACTTCATATTTTCCGCAATTGTACCAACATTGACTAATGGTTTTCCGACATTAATACCTTTAGGATTTAACTGTGCACCATAATATAAAGCGCCAAAAGAACCCATGGATAATCCTGATAAGATTAAATCACTTTTATTGAAACCGAGTTGATTTAATGTATCGTTAATGACTTGTTTTATACCATTTTCATAAGTTTCAGATCCTAAATAGAATGCGCCACCTTGAATACGTGGATCACTGACTAATAAGAAGGGTGCACCTAGTTGTTGCATTAGGTAGAAAGCTTCAAACCCCTCTGCTTCACGATAACCACTAAAATAAACATTAAGCGGTGGCTTAAAATCACCAGGATTAAAGTAATAAAAGAATTCTTCTCGCTTTTCATCAACAAAACGTTCGCTACCTAGAAGGAGATGACCAAATTCAATATGTGACAGACGTTTATGAACTGCACCAATATGAATAGTGCCATTGCCTTTCGCTTTGACGGACGTTGAAATATATGCAGAGTACGGTCGACGTCTTAAATAAAGTGGTTCCTTAAGTTCCTCTTCACTCAGCACAAATGTTTCAAGTATACCTTCTTCTGGATTAAATGATACTAGTCTGAAAGTATACTCTAATGTTACGTCGCCTTCAGTATGAAATTCTGGCCATACTTCTATGACTTTATCTTTATCATAAATAAGATTTTGTTGCCAATTAAGAATAGGTATGAAATGGTCACCAAAATCACCTTGGAATTGTATTTCTTTATTTCCAAAGTAAGTCACATTTATATGTTTGGGCGAAAACACATGGGTAAGAGCAGGACTAACCTTATCCCCATATTGTCCAGGAAATGAAATCGACAATAGTTTATCGTGTAATTCATCAGTTGTATTGTAATGAATAGGGCGGATAAGATATTTTTGTACTAAATCTAATTCTTCATATCCACTTGGCCAATAAATTTCATCTACAAGCGTATTATAAGGACGACTAACAATGTTAATTAAGTTAGCTAAATGATCAGTTAAATTGGTTTGGATAAAGACTAGATCGAATTGTCCATTCTCTTCAACAATTTCCTCAATACTTTCAATATAGTTACTTTCAAATTCGAACAACTTCGGATCAAAGTAATCCCAAGATACTTCTGGACTATGGTTAAATAAATGTTCTAAATCAGAACCACCAATTTGTAATGCTTTAAATTTTCGTGGCATTATTTCTCACCTTCTAAAAATCGATCAAGTTGTTGGATAATATGACCAGATCCTAAGTCATTAATCATATTAGTGTTATAAGTGTAAGCGTGATTCCAATGCTTTAATGTACTTAAAAAGTAATCTAATGCAAATGGAACATCATCATATTGATGAATGATATAGCCATTTTCAAGATGTATGACATAACTACCTTGATGAATATTGATTTGAGGAATTCTAACACTGATACTTGAAATTTGTAAGTATAAATTAGGTTCATCACTTAAATCTATCACAATTCTTAGACGTGATAATAGTTTAATCAAATCCTCTTCAAATGGGACTGATTGAATTTGAATCAGTTCTTCAAATTCCTCAGGTTCTTTTGCTTGTACTAATTCTGATTTGGCAAGGTCATTGTCATCAGATTCATTATAGCTTTCGTTAACATCATTAATTAAATTCAATAACCATTGCTCAAGTTGCGTAGCATCCTTTTTAGTTAAAATGATTAATCTGTATGATGTATGGCGTTTAAGATACGTAATTATATGATGTAATACGTTTTGTAAATCATTATCATTCATGTCATCTATCCAAAGACCAATGTAAGTTTCATTTAGTTGACTACTAAGATTGGATAATGTTTGAGTATCGAAAGGGGTGAGTCTTAATATTTCAGGACTTAATGATTGATTCGTAATTAGATTTTTCAATGCTTTTTCATTTTCTTTAGTATCAACAATCCATTTATTACTGTGAGCCATAGTTTGAATAAAGGATTCATCAATTGTATGATTTCGTTTATTAAAAACGGAATAACATACACGAACGTCAGGTCTGATAGTGTTGAATATTTTATTATGCAAAGTATTTGATGCGACAATAAGTTGATCGTTCGAATTCATTTCATCATTACAGTATGCATTAAAACGTTCTTCGATTAACTCAACCATTGATGGATAGGAATTTGAATTGAACTTATATTGGTGGTTGGACATAACTTCAACATGGTTTGTTTCGAGATTCTCGCGTAGAATCACGTCACCAGAAGCGGTTAGATAATCTTGAAATGCCTCTTTACCTTCTGAGTAATAACGTATAGCACTTAAATAACCACGTTCATCGAATATATATCTGCGTACACGTATACTGTTTTCATAATCATCTACTACTATTAGATAGCCATCTTGATTGAAATAAATGCGAGATTCATAGTTATCTTTCATAGCTTGTATTAAATAAGGTGAATAAAAGAATTCTGTATTCTCAGGCCACTCTAAATCTTCAAATTGAAATGATCGAGATGGTAGTTGATCGAAATCTTGAATCTCATCAAATAGTGACCAAACATTCGCTTCATATAAATCATATTTATGCAAAAATAAACGCAAATTTGGGTTAAAACTTAAATGTAAAAGTTTGAAAGGTTCGTCGTTTTTTTCGTGCATAGACATTAAACTAATAGAATCATCAAATTCAATCATTGCACTTTTTAAGTAAAATGGCTGGTTAAGATTACGCCACCATTTATCTCCGTTGTACCAAGCTGGAACAAAATATTTCATACCTTACTCCTTACCAATATTTGTTTAAAAATGATTTGTATTTATCAAAATATAAATATGTTCGTATTGTTTCTACAATATTAATCGTAATGTAAATCAAAATAATAAATTGAGTGAATATCGAAATTTGTGCTGAAATACCAGATATAAAAATCGAACTAATTAAAGGTAAACTAATAATGAATCCAATGACAAATGCACCAATTGCACTAATTCGCTTAGCTCTATGATTTAAATAATGTTGGGTCATTTTACCAGGATAAATACCTTCAAAATAGTTACCACTTTTCTGGAAATCTTTAGCTATACGTTTCACATTTAACATCATTCTTGATAAACAATAATTTAAAACAATGAGCATCACAATGAAAATAATAACGCCTAATGGATTATCCAATTCCAAAAATGAAGGACGATATTTAGCATTACCCGTTATCCATCTACCAGCTAAATGGACTAATACGCCTACTAAGAAAAATAATGAAAAGTTAAACATGATTGAGATACTTCCAGCGGGATTTAACTTCCAAGAAACGTAAGTATCTTTTTGAGAAGTACTAATATTCATAATATCTTTATAAATCATGTGATATTCAATTAACTCTATAAATAATAAAAGTACAAGTACGACAAAAAGCATAATGCCACCTATGATTATAGTTATTCCATCAATATGCTCGAATTGTTTATTTTGAAAAATAGATTTAATAATACTTGCTAGTACAATAGGCGTCGGCCCAGCAATTCCATAAACTGTATTTTGATCAGCTAACCATACAAGTAACATTGTTCCTGTTAATAGGATAAGTAACAATAAAGCAAAGTTTGCATGATATATCATACCTTTATTAATATACTCGCTTAAAATGAAATAGCCTTGGATAATGGCTAATAAAATAGTGAAAAAGCGTTCTTTGTAACTACGTTCTAGTCGAGTTTGTTTTTGACCTTTTTCAATATCTCTATAAGAGAGTAAAGTCATGATAATCATTGTAGTTAACCATGGACTTAAACCTAATGAGAATAGATTTAGAGTTGTAATATCGCCACCAACATTTGAAATGGCTAGATTCAGAAAACCTTGTGAATGTGGTGATGATTTCATGTCAGCAATTTTAATATTACTGCCCAATATGTATATGAAAATAATCATTAGGGTGAAAAGAATCCGTTTATATAAAATTTTATATTCAATATTTTTAATGTTTTTGAAGTTCATCTTATTTCCCATAATAATCCTCTTCTTAAAATGATTATAAAGAGGCAAAAGCGCTCATTATTTAGTAGTCATTAAAGTACTTTGAAATAATAATGCTTTCGCCTCTATTTTATTTTACTTAGTTATTTTTATCTTCTTTACGATCTTTTTTATCTTTTCTAGATTTTCTAAATATAGCAAGACCAAAAATCAATGACAATAGTCCAGATAATAATCCTTTAGATTGGTTATCATTTTCACCAGTATCAGGTAATGCTTCTGAATCATCTTTAGTATTGTGATGTTGTGTTTCAGATGATTGGTGTGTTGGATCAATGATATTTGCCTCACTAGATGATGTACTCATGCTTGATGAGTTAGATTGAGATGTACTGTCTGATGTTGATGTACTCATACTTTGACTTTGAGATGTAGATGCACTTTCACTTGGTCTAATAGACGAAGATGTTGATGTGCTACTACTAGTTGAGTTACTACCACTCATTGAATGACTGAATGAGTCACTATGACTTGGTGTTTCAGACGTACTATGGCTATTGCTTGCTGATCTACTATCGCTAGTTGAATCACTATGACTTGTTGGTTCAGACGTAGACGTACTAGCACTTGTTGAATCACTGAATGAAGTACTATTTGTATGGCTTTGTGACTGACTTATAGATGTTGATGTTGAAGTACTATCAGACGTTGAAGTGCTTGCACTATCGCTTATAGACGTGCTCGTACTATCACTCGTAGATGTACTGTCAGAGATCGAAGTACTTGTACTAGCAGAGTCGCTTATGGAAGTACTCATACTATTAGATGTGGAAGTACTATCTGAAACAGAAGTGCTTGTACTGTCGCTATTAGACGTACTTGTGCTGATAGATGAGCTTTCACTTATAGACATACTAGTTGAAGTACTAGAACTATCAGAAAGTGACGTACTTGTGCTAGTTGAGCCACTTAGAGAAGTGCTCGTGCTGCCAGAAAGCGATGTACTTGTGCTAGTAGAACCACTCAATGAAGTACTAGTGCTATCAGAAAGTGACGTACTTGTACTAGTAGAATCGCTCAATGACGTGCTTGTACTGTCAGAAAGTGACGTGCTCGTGCTAGTAGAACCGCTTAGAGAAGTGCTCGTGCTATCAGACGTTGAAGTACTTGCACTTGTAGAACCACTCAATGACGTGCTTGTACTGTCAGAAAGTGACGTACTCATACTAGTTGAGCCACTTAGAGAAGTGCTCGTGCTCTCTGATGTTGAAGTACTTGCACTTGTAGAACCGCTCAATGACGTGCTCGTACTGTCAGAAAGTGACGTACTCATGCTAGTAGAACCGCTTAATGACGTGCTTGTACTATCCGAAGTAGAAATACTTGTACTAGTCGAACCACTCAATGACGTGCTCGTACTGTCAGAAAGTGATGTGCTCGTACTAGTCGAACCGCTTAATGACGTGCTTGTACTATCCGAAGTAGAAGTACTTGTACTAGATGACTCACTTAACGAAGTGCTTGTACTATCAGAAAGTGACGTACTCGTGCTAGCTGAACCACTCAATGACGTACTAGAACTGTCAGAAAGTGACGTGCTCGTACTAGATGATTCACTTAGAGAAGTGCTTGTACTATCAGAAAGTGATGTACTCGTGCTAGTCGAACCACTCAATGAAGTACTTGTACTATCCGAAGTAGAGGCACTGTCACTAGATGATTCACTCAATGACGTACTAGAACTGTCAGAAAGTGACGTGCTCGTACTAGTCGAACCACTTAGAGAAGTGCTTGTACTATCAGAAAGTGACGTACTCGTGCTAGCAGAACTGCTTAATGAAGTACTTGTACTATCTGAAGTAGAGGCACTATCACTAGAAGACTCACTCAATGACGTACTAGAACTATCAGAAAGCGACGTACTCGTACTAGTTGAACCACTTAGAGAAGTGCTAGAACTGTCAGAAAGTGACGTACTCGTGCTAGTCGAACTGCTTAATGAAATACTTGTACTATCTGAAGTAGAGGCACTATCACTAGAAGACTCACTCAATGACGTACTAGAACTATCAGAAAGCGACGTACTCGTACTAGTTGAACCACTTAGAGAAGTGCTAGAACTGTCAGAAAGCGACGTACTCGTGCTAGTAGAATCACTTAGTGAAGTGCTTGTGCTAACCGAAGTAGAAGTACTTGTGCTAGATGAACCACTTAGCGACGTACTAGAACTGTCAGAAAGCGACGTACTCGTACTAGATGAATCGCTTAATGAAGTACTTGTACTATCCGAAGTAGAGGCACTATCACTAGATGAGTCGCTCAATGATGTACTAGAACTGTCAGAAAGTGACGTACTCGTACTAGTAGAATCACTTTGCGATGTACTAGTGCTCGTACTAGTAGAAGTACTTGTGCTAGCTGATCCACTCAATGAAGTACTCGTACTGTCAGAAAGTGAAGTACTTGTACTAGCAGAATCACTTAACGAAGTACTTGTACTATCTGAAATAGAAGTGCTATCACTAGATGAATTGCTCAATGACGTACTAGAACTATCAGAAAGCGACGTACTCGTGCTTGTCGAACCACTTAGAGAAGTGCTCGTACTAACCGAAGTAGAAGTGCTCACGCTAGATGAGTCGCTCAATGACGTACTAGAACTGTCAGAAAGTGACGTACTCGTACTAGATGAACCACTCAATGATGTACTAGTACTACCTGAAGTAGAAGTACTTACACTATTAGATAATGAAGAACTTATGCTAGATGATTCACTCATTGATTCGTTCGTACTAGTAGAAAGAGACGTTTGTGTACTAGCTGAGTCACTCATAGAAGTACTAGAACTATCAGAAAGCGACGTACTCGTACTAGATGAATCACTTAATGAAGTACTTGCGCTATCAGAAAGCGAAGTACTTGTACTAGCAGAATCACTTAGAGAAGTACTTGTGCTATCAGAAGTCGACGTACTTGTACTAGCTGAGTCACTTGTCGATGTGCTTGCACTGTCTGAAAGTGACGTAGAAGTACTCATGCTAGATGAATCACTCACAGACGTACTCGTACTAGCAGAAATAGACGTACTAGTAGAATTCCTTACAGACGTACTTGCACTATCAGATGTCGAAGTGCTTGTACTAGCAGAATCACTCAATGACGTACTAGAACTATCAGAGAGTGACGTAGAAGTACTAGTAGAATCACTTAGAGAAGTACTTGTGCTATCAGACGTAGACGTACTTGTACTAGATGAGTCACTCGTAGACGTGCTTGCACTGTCAGAAAGCGACGTAGAAGTACTAGTACTATTTGAATCACTCACAGACGTACTCGTGCTGTCAGAAACAGACGTACTCAATGAATCACTTAGTGAAGCACTAGCACTATCAGACGTCGACGTACTTGTACTAGTAGAGTCACTTGCCGATGTGCTTGCGCTATCAGAAAGTGAAGTAGAAGTACTTGTACTATTTGAATCGCTCACAGAAGTGCTCGTGCTATCAGAAACAGACGTACTCAATGAATCACTTAGAGAAGCACTTGTGCTATCAGACGTAGACGTACTTGTACTAGATGAATCGCTAGTATACGTGCTTGCGCTATCAGAAAGCGAAGTAGAAGTACTTGTACTATTTGAATCGCTCACAGACGTACTCGTGCTGTCAGAAACAGACGTACTCAATGAATCACTTAGAGAAGCACTTGTGCTATCAGATGTAGACGTACTTGTACTAGTAGAATCACTCATAGATGTACTAGAACTATCAGAGAGTGATGTCGAAGTACTTGTACTATTTGAATCACTTACAGACGTACTCGTACTGTCAGAAACAGACGTACTCAATGAATCACTTAGAGAAGCACTAGCACTATCAGAAGTTGAAGCACTCGTGCTATCCGACATAGAAGTACTAGAACTTTGAGATTCACTCATAGAAGTGCTTGTGCTATCAGAAGCTGACATGCTATTACTTACTGATTGGCTATCAGACAAGGATGCACTAGTACTTTGTGAGTCACTTAGTGAAGCACTTGTACTACCAGAAGTTGAAGCACTAATAGAATCGCTTAATGACGCACTTGCACTATTAGAAACTGACATGCTGTTACTTACTGATTGACTATCAGACAAGGATGCACTAGTACTTTGTGAGTTACTTAGTGAAGCACTTGTACTACCAGAAGTCGAAGCACTCGTAGAATTACTTATAGATGCACTAGTGCTATTTGATGACGAAATACTATTACTATTAGATGTACTATTTGAAGTACTTGTACTATCAACAGTTGAAGTACTTTGTGAGTTAGAAATAGAATCACTTTCTGCATTTCTTCCTATATTCCAAGTAAATGTTTTAGTAGTTGTATTATTACTAGCATCTTTAGATGTAACTGTTACAGTATAGTCACCCATTGTAGTAGGTGTGCCACTAACTGTTTTAGTTGTAGGATCATAAGTTAAACCTGGTGGTAATCCAGTTACAGTATCAGTTGTTGAACCACTGTTGTCACTTGTATCAATTGTTACGTTATTAATAGGTGATAGTACTTGGTTAGATTGATTATTAATATTAATGACCGGATTAGTAGTATCCACTACATTAATGTTAAATGTCGATGTAGACGAATTACCGGCTTGATCAACTGAAGTGACAGTAACAGTATTATTTCCTAATTGTGTAGGAGTTCCAGTAATTGTGTTTGATGCTGAATCATAACTTAATCCAGAAGGTAGACCTGTAACAGTATTTGTAACAGTGCCAGTACCATTATCTGTTGTATTCACTGTAATAGGTGAAATTGGGCTATTAATTTCTTTAGTTTGATTAGACATGTTAATAGTTGGTGCCTGTACATCTTTATAAAAGACAGTTATAGCTTGCCCTGCATTTGTTAATTTAACTGTTTTATTTGTTGCGTTATATGTTGGTGCATATGTACTATCTATATTTACTAATTGATAACCTTTAGCCGTAATCGCGCTTTGTTGATCATCAATAGTGACAGTATTGTCTACGTCTCCAGCCAGTGTTTTAGCTGCAACGATTTCTTTACCAGTATCGGCATCAACATAGTGAACTTGTGCCGTAGCAGTTTCAGTATACGTGAATGAGTCAATTTCAACTTGTTGTAAATTTCGAGCTCCACCAGTAGACGCTGTCATAGATAGCGAGAAGTTAGTATTTTTACTGGCTTTAATCCAATCAGAAATATTTCTAGTCCACGTTTGTCCAGCATATGTTACTGTCATGACTTTCGTATCACCATTATAATCAATGATAAAATCTTGGAAAGTACCATTAGGTTGTGTTGTTAATTTAGCCGCATTAGCAGTTTTTGTATTATCTGTATAAGTTGTTGCTACGCCTGAATTATTTGTTGTTACAAATGCACCGAATGCGCCACCGCCACCTACACTAGCAGGGTCTTTATTAGCTTTGGCAGATGAGTTAGGTTGTGAGGTATTATGATAAGTATCTAACTTAAAGCCGAAAGCATTATTCAAGCCACCAATACCTAAGGCAGCCCCTTCTTTACCAATTTGTCCGAGTGTACCTGGTGAAAAGGCGAAACCGATACCATCGCCACCAGTGACGCCGTCTGGAGAAGTTCCTTCATAACGAGTTCCTAGGTTAACTTTACCTTCAAAATGGAAACTTTTATTTGAGTCAATTTTAGTACCTAGAGATATAGCACCTTTTTGTCCGCCAACATCTGGAGTTAATGTTGCAACACCAGTACTTTGATCGTATGTTGCAGAACCGCTAGTTGTGAAATGATCAGTAAAGTTATCCTTATCAACTACGACCTGTGAAGTTGTAGGTGCAATTGGTGATGCTGTTGTTGCTGCAGCTGCTAAACGATTGACCGCTAATCTACTAAATGCACGTACTTTAGTTGTACTAGTCGATTTACTAGATTCACTAGCAACCGGTGTAGTGACAACACTCTCAGAAGCAGTATGTGTCATTCTTTCATTAATATATGATGTTTTATTCGTAATCGCTTCACTATTTACTGTATTTTGTTTTGGGGATTCACTTGATGTAGCACCTGCAGATGATTGACTGTCGGTATTTTTCGTTGAAGCTTGAGATTGAGAGTCTGGTGAAGTTGATTTAGTTTCACTTGAAGTACTTGTTTTACTTTCATTTGTAGCTGTTTCTGATTTCTGCGATTGTGAATCAGATGAATTATCGTTAGATGATGAAGTAGATTTTGTACTTTGAGAATTTTTTGAATCATTTTTGCTTGCTTCAGAGTTACTATGGTCTGATTGACTAGACTTAGAAGCTTGCTCTGAATCAGAATTCTGTTTGTTAGTTTGATCAGTTTCACTATGTTGTTCAGATTTATTTTCAACGCTTTCACTAGATTGTGTATCTGATTTCTCGCTACTACTAGACGTAGATTGAGTACTATCAGTTGTGTCATTTTTTTCAGAACTTTGTGTTTTTTCTGATGAAACAGATTCACTTTTCGCTGTGTTTTCACTATTGCTTGCATGTTTAAGTTCAGTTGAATTTTGATTTGCGACTGCTTGACTTTGTGTAGAAAGCTCTGAAGTTACAGGTAATTCAGAAGCTGCCATTGCTTGATGATTATGTAACATATTAACTGCAAAAGCGCCACCTGCTATTGTAGAAGCTTTTATAGCATTTCTTTTTACAAAGTTACCTTTTTCTTTACCTTCATCAGAATCTTCCATTGTATGATTGGAAAAGATAGGTAATCCCATGATTCGCATTAATTTAATTTCTTTGATACCTGATTTAATCCAATGTTTCCCAGATTTATATAATTTAACCCGAGATTTTTCGTTTTCTAAACTGTGTTTTAAATTTCTTTGTCTTTTTGACATTGAACCATACTCCTTTAAATGTTGCTGTGTAAGAATGTGTTAGTCTCAATGTAATAATACACTAATATTTAACTTCATATTACGTAACAAATATATCACACTTTGAGATTAAAAAATATTAATATTATTTGGAAAATAAAATTGTTATCCCATTACAACGAATAGAGTAAAATTCAATAAGTTTGTATAATATATTTGTTGTAATACAAGTATAACTATTCACAAATCTATTTCTAAAAAAGTTTTTTGTAGCTATTATTTTTGAAAACATTTAAAAATTTATAAAAATCAAAATAAGTGTAAATAATTTCTGTGAGAGGACACTGAGGTTTGTCTGACGTCAACGTGCTCGTGGTCTAATTTAGAACTGATATTCTAAAATTTTTAAGTACAATCGAAACGTAAAATTCAATAAAAAGCAATGATAAATACTTTAATATAAGTGAACTACTGTAAACATTTACCTTCAATAAATCTTTACAAAATCTTTACAATTCCTTAATTTAAGTTTTTTTGTATAGAAAGTTGGGGATTAAGAAATATCTAATATAAAGGAGAGACTAACAATGAAACATACAAAAACAATAGCTTTATTATCATCGGCAGCCATTTTATTAGGTGCGTGTGGCAATGGAGGTAGTGATTCAGCTTCAAATAAAAAAGACGAAGGTACAAAAGATACTACTGTAGCAGTAAAAGATATTAAGACAAATCCTGAAGATGCGATTAAAAAAGCGCAACAAACATATAAAGGTCAAGATTTAAAAGATATTTCATATGAAAAATCAAATGGCGACTGGGTATACAAAGTTGAACAACAAGACACTAAGAATAACAAAGAATCAGAAGTCATTATTAATGACAAAGATAAAAAGGTAATTCATAAAGAAACTGAAAAAGGCGAATCTAATAATTCTAATGATTCGTTTAAATATAGTGATGTAAAAGATTATAAAGATGCCATTAAATCTGCTCAAAAAGAATTTGACGGTGACGTTAAAGAATGGTCATTATCTAAAGATGATGGAAAATTAGTTTATGATTTCGACCTACAAAAAGGTAAAGAAAAACATGAAATAACAGTCGATGCTAAAACAGGTAAAGTATTAGACAATCAACAAGATGATTAGTATATAATAGAAAATCGTATTTGAAAAAGCAACCTAACGATGTGTTAGGTTGCTTTTCGTGTATCTGAATGTTCTATTTAAAAATTAATATAGTTCTAATAATTTCTTCCAATTATAAGAGATCATTACAGCAATACTCATAACTAGAAGTATAATTACAAGTTCTGAAGCCATATAACCTTGTGATAGATGTACCGTAAATAATGCGCCTAGCATAATAACGATAAAACCAGCAGCAACGTAATTTGAAAGTAAACCTATAATCATAAAGATACCACCAATAAATTCAAACAATCCTAATAAAATGCCTAAAAATGCTGGAAAGCCTAAGCCAGCCATCATTTCCATAGGTTCTTTAAATCCACTAAATACCTTTTGTGAACCATGTATTGTAAAAGTGACACCTAACATAAGTCTAATTAATAATAATCCTATTCTCATAGCGTATAACTCCTTTTGTATATTTTATATACTTGATATAACAGTTATATTACAATACTAGCTATTTACATTCAAGAACAAATCAGATATTTATTGTAACTAAACAATTAAAAATAGATTACAAAATGTAATAAAACGATAAAATGCTATAAATTTTAAAAAATAAAGTCCTTCTTACTTTAGAAATACATATTTTACAAAATTTGATAATAAAATTTTAATAGAGTAAGTCAATTACGTTATAATACTTATGTTCATATAATATATACATAAATACCAAATTAGTTTAGAGTGAAATTAAGTAGGGCACTTATAAACATAGGTATATGCAAATTACATATAGTAACTAAATGATATAAAAAATATTAATAGGGGGAGCATCATTGAAAAAAGTTTTGACCAGTATTCTGATGATAATTATGTGTTTAATCGTTGTATCACCAACTGTTTTAGCATCACAGTCACCTGTAGACGTAGCTAAACAAGAAAAACAAAACATTGATAAGCAATACAATCCAAAAGGTATGATAGTAACAACTGAGGATGGACAAATACTCTACAATTATCACGACAAAAAACAAGTTGATCCAGCTTCAACAACTAAATTGATGACAATGGATTTAATATACGATGATATTAAATCTGGGAAAGTGAAAATGAACGATAAAGTAAAAATTACATCAAGATATGAAAAAATGTCAGAATTACCTAATTTAACAACATTTCCTTTAAAACAAGGTGAAACTGTTACAATCAATCAATTATTGAAACAAGCAGCATTAGAATCAAGTAATGCTTCTACATTAGTCTTAGCTGAACATATTGATGGCAATTCTTCAAAATTCACAGACAGAATGAATAAAAAAGCAAAAGAATTAGGTATGAAAAATACAAAATTTACTAATCCAAGTGGAGCAAATAATAAAGTTTTACAACCATATGAACCGAAAAAATATAAAAATGATACTATTTCTCATACATCTGCACGAGATATGGCTATACTCAGTACAAATTTGTTAAAAGAACATCCGGATGTTTTAAAAATTACAAAGCTTTCTAAAGATACTCAATCTAATCAAGAGCTACATAATACAAATACATCATTACCAAATGCAGCAGATGCTATGAAAGATGTTGATGGATTGAAAACAGGTACTAGTGACAATGGCTATAATCTAGAATTAACAGCTAAACGACATCATTTAAGAATTGTTACTGGCATATTTAATGTAATGCCTTATCCTGATGAACAAGCTAAACATGCACGTCAAAAACTTGCGAATGCTTTGACTGAGCATGCTTTTAAACAATATGAATACCGTAAAGTTGTTTCAAAAGGGGAACATAAGATAGATGATAAGGAATACGAAGTTAAAAAAGATTTATATGATTTAGTTCCAAAAGATAAGAAAAAATATAAATTGAAAGTTTCTAAAGACAATCGATTATACGTTGATTATGATAGACAATTTATAAAAGATCATCACGCCCCTAGCGTTAAAGTTGAAGCTACGACACATTGGGGCATGATTTTCCTTTACATACTTATGGCGGTCGTAGGCCTTGTATTACTTGGTATGTTGACAATTATTGGCATCAAAATTTATTTTAAGAATAATAAATAAATATATAAATTGAGATAACTAACCTACCACTTTATGGATAAGAATTTGTATTAAGAGCTATTAAATTGACAAAAACATAAGTAACTGCAAAGATTACATTTATATATTTAGATTAATTGCTTTTAAATTAACCTTTATAACAAGAAATACGGAGGGGTTTATAATGAAAGTAGGAATTATTGGGGCTTCAGGTAAAGTTGGACAACTTATTTTAGAAGAAGCAGTAGATAGAGGAAACCAAGTAACGGCTATCGTAAGAAACGCATCAAAAGTTTCGAACTCAAATGTAGATGTCATTGAAAAAGATATTCATGATTTAACTACTTCTGATATTGCAGGATTTGATGTAGTGGTAAATGCATTTGGTGCACCATTAGGCGATTCAGAAGGTCATATTAATGCAGGTCGTCATTTAATTGATATTTTAAAAGGTACAGATACTAGAGCAATTATTGTTGGTGGCGCAGGAAGTTTATATGTTGATGATGCTCACACTATTAAACTTATTGACACTGATGAATTTCCAGATGTAGTCAAACCAACTGCAATAGGCCAAGGACAAAACCTTGAAGAATTACAAAATGCAGAAGGAATTACTTGGACATTTTTAAGTCCTTCAGCTGAATTTGATTATGAAGGTGCAAGAACTGGTAAATATAAATCTGGTAAAGATCAACTATTAGTGAATTCTAATGGAAAAAGTTATATTAGCTATGCTGATTTTGCAATAGCTATTGTAGATGAAATTGAAAACCCACAACATATTAATGAACGTTTTACAGTTGTAGGCGAAGAAAAATAATAAAGTTATCACTTTTATCATAAAGTAAGGCGGAAATTTTGAGTTGATATTCAATTCAAAATCTCCGCCTTTTTCTATTATTTATTTCCTAGGATATAAACCTAAATATGATTCTAAACTTTTACCTGATTGTTTAACTTTTTTCGCTTTATCTTTTCCTAAATAACGTAAATGCCATGGTTCATATTGATAACCTGTTTCATTCTCTTTATGTTTTCCATATCTTACAATGAAACCATAATCAGCAGCATGTTTTTTAATCCATTTACCTTCTTTAGTTTTACCAAAGCTACGATATAAATTTTTATCTGAGCCCTGTGCTCCTACATCAAATGATAATCCAGTTTGATGTTCAGAGTGACCTGGTTTCGAACTATATTTATTAGCAGCTTTTTCGCCATCTCTAGCTTTATAATTATTAAATAGTTGTACTTGTGTTTGATAACTTCTAAAACCACTTATTTTATATAATTGAATATTATCTTTCTTCGCATCTGTCATCATTTTATTTAAAGCACGTACCGCTTTTGGATTTTCTCCTGGATTGAAATCTTTAGGTAATTTAATTTGTTTATTTACTATTAGAATACCATCAATATATGTCTTTCCGTCTTTTTTAATCTTTTTATGATTTTTCTTCGAATGGTTATTATCACTTTTTTGATTTTTTTCACCTAAATGACCATTTGAACATGCTGACAGTATTAATAATCCCATTAATAAAAAAAGATATAACTTCTTCATGTAACATTTAACTCCTTTAAACTATTAATCACTCAATACTTGAAGGTTAGATGATGTCATCATTCCATACTAAATTAGCCTAACATATTTGCTTGAAAATTTAATTGTATTTAGTCAATAAATTCACTTTTTTTAAAGTGACAAACTATTCTTTTTACCATTAACTATAAAATTGTTATATAACAGATAATTTAAAAGATATACTGTATTAATTTATTTCACAGGTTCTTTAATCAGCCACATATTATATATAATTTAGCCATAAATTATGTGAAAGTAATCACAAAATACATGCTATACTCTTTGTGAAAGCGATAACAAAATTTGGAATTAATTAACTAATAATAAATAATTGGAGGCGAAAGGTATGTTAGAAACAAATCATACTCATGCTTGGCAAGGTTTTAAAAATGGACGTTGGAATAGACATTCAGACGTAAGAGAATTTATTCAATTAAACTATTCTTTATATGAAGGCGACGACGCATTCCTAGAAGGTCCAACAGAAGCTACTTCAAAATTATGGGACCAAGTGATGCAATTGTCTAAAGAAGAACGTGATCGCGGTGGCATGTGGGATATGGATACAAAAGTTGCATCGACAATCACTTCACATGATGCAGGATATTTAGACAAAAACTTAGAAACAATCGTTGGTGTTCAAACAGATAAACCATTCAAACGCTCAATGCAACCATTTGGTGGTATACGTATGGCGAAAGCTGCATGTGAAGCATATGGATATGAATTAGATCCAGAAACTGAAAAAGTCTTCACAGATTATCGTAAAACACATAACCAAGGTGTATTCGATGCATATTCCAGAGAAATGTTAGATTGCCGTAAAGCAGGAATTATTACTGGGTTACCAGACGCTTATGGCCGTGGACGTATCATTGGAGACTACCGCCGTGTGGCATTATACGGTGTAGATTTCTTAATGGAAGAAAAACTTCACGATTTCAATACAATGTCTACTGAAATGTCAGAAGATGTAATTCGTTTACGTGAAGAATTATCAGAACAATATAGAGCTTTAAATGAATTAAAAGAATTAGGTCAAATGTATGGTTTCGATTTAAGTCGACCAGCAACTAACTTTAAAGAAGCAGTGCAATGGTTATATCTAGCATATCTAGCTGCAATTAAAGAACAAAATGGTGCAGCAATGAGTTTAGGACGTACATCAACATTCTTAGATATTTATGCAGAACGTGATTTGAAAAATGGTGACATTACTGAAAGTGAAGTACAAGAAATTATCGACCACTTCATTATGAAATTACGTATTGTTAAATTTGCTCGTACACCAGACTATAATAAATTATTCTCAGGAGATCCAACATGGGTTACTGAATCTATTGGTGGTGTAGGTATCGATGGCAGACCACTTGTTACTAAAAACTCATTCCGTTTCTTACATTCATTAGACAATTTAGGTCCAGCACCAGAACCAAACTTAACAGTACTTTGGTCAGTGCGTTTACCTGAAAACTTCAAAATTTATTGTGCAAAAATGAGTATTAAAACAAGTTCAATTCAATACGAAAATGATGACTTGATGCGTGAAAGTTATGGCGATGACTATGGTATTGCATGTTGTGTATCTGCTATGAAAATTGGTAAACAAATGCAATTCTTCGGAGCAAGAGCTAACTTAGCTAAAACATTATTATATGCAATTAATGGTGGTAAAGATGAAAAATCTGGAAAACAAGTAGGACCAAGTTACGAAGGTATTAAATCTGACGTACTTGATTATGATGAAGTCTTTGCTAAATTTGAAAAAATGATGGATTGGTTAGCAGGTGTCTACATTAATTCATTAAATATCATCCACTACATGCATGATAAATATAGCTATGAAAGAATCGAAATGGCATTACATGATACAAATATCATTCGCACAATGGCTACTGGTATAGCAGGATTATCTGTAGCAGCAGACTCATTATCAGCAATTAAATATGCAAAAGTAACACCTATTAGAGATGAAAATGGACTTGTGACAGACTTTGAAATCGAAGGAGATTTCCCTAAATATGGTAACAACGACAGCCGTGTAGATGATATTGCAGTCGACTTAGTAGAACGCTTTATGACAAAATTACGTAGCCATAAAACATATCGCGATTCAGAACATACAATGAGTGTATTAACGATTACTTCAAACGTTGTATATGGTAAGAAAACAGGTAATACACCAGATGGACGTAAAGCTGGAGAACCATTTGCACCAGGTGCTAACCCAATGCATGGACGCGACCAAAAAGGCGCATTATCATCATTAAGTTCTGTAGCTAAAATACCTTATGATTGCTGTAAAGATGGAATTTCAAATACATTTAGTATTGTTCCAAAATCACTAGGTAAAGAAGAAGAATCACAAAACAAAAACTTAACAAGTATGCTAGACGGCTACGCTATGCAACATGGCCATCACTTAAATATCAATGTATTTAATAGAGAAACATTACTAGATGCAATGGATCATCCTGAAGAATACCCACAATTAACAATTCGTGTATCTGGCTATGCAGTTAACTTTATTAAATTAACTCGTGAACAACAATTGGATGTTATTTCTCGTACATTCCACGAACAAATGTAGAAAATAAGGTGGGAGCAAAATGCTTAAAGGACACTTACACTCCGTTGAAAGTATGGGTACAGTAGACGGACCAGGAATTAGATATATATTATTCACACAAGGTTGTTTATTAAGATGTTTATATTGTCATAATCCAGATACATGGAAAATTAATGAGCCATCAAGAGAAGTGACAGTAGATGAAATGGTAAATGAAGTATTACCTTATAAACCATACTTTGACGCTTCAGGTGGAGGAGTTACAGTTAGCGGTGGCGAACCATTGTTACAAATGCCGTTTTTAGAAGCATTATTTAAAGAATTAAAAGCTAATGGAATACACACATGTCTTGATACTTCTGCTGGATGTGTTAATGATACAGTAGCATTTAATCGTCATTTTGATGAATTACAAAAATATACGGATCTCATGCTTTTAGACATTAAACATATCGATAATGAAAAACATATTAAATTAACAGGCAAACCGAATACACATATTCTTAAATTTGCACGTAAGCTTTCAGATATGAAACAACCTATATGGATAAGACACGTTCTAGTCCCAGGAATTTCAGATGATAAAGAAGATTTAATTAAATTGGGTGAATTTATCAATTCGCTAGATAATGTTGAAAAATTTGAAATCTTACCTTATCACCAACTCGGAGTACACAAGTGGAAAAATTTAGGTATCCCATATCAATTAGAAAATGTTGAACCACCAAATGATGAAGCAGTCAAAATGGCATATCAATACGTTAATTTCAAAGGAAAAATTCCAATCACGCTATAAAAAACTATATTATACCCCATAAAATACCCTTCAAATTATGGACATATCAAAGCAGAATTTGATATGTCCATTTTTAATAAAATTTGAAGTAATTGTTAATTATTTATCAAAATATAAAAAATAATTTAATAATCATTAAGTTTATTTTTAAATTGTGTTTTAATTGTGAAAATTTATCATATTTTAACTATTTTTGTGTATTTATGGTAGTATGAACTTGGAAATAGAATTAGTTAACAATATTTCTAAATTTTATATTTTTTTAGCACTTTTTGTAAACGCTATCAAAATATATTTCAGGAGGGGATAAATTGAAAAACGTCATAATTAATGCAATGGGGACGGTGATTCGCTTATCAATTAATCACAATCAACCAGATTCAATTTTATCTCAAGCCGAGTCAAAAATTCATACTTGGGAAAAACAATTTAGTGCTAATGACGAGCACTCAGATTTAATGAAAATTAACCGAATGGCTGGTATAAGGCCAGTAGTAACTAGTGGTGAAATATTTAAAATGATTCAGCTAGGTTATCATGCAACATTAACTTCTAATCAAAAAATGAATATCTTAATAGGCCCTTTAGTTAAACTTTGGAAAATTGGTTTTGAAGATGCTAAAAAGCCGAATGAACAAGACATTCAACATGCGATAACGTTAACGAATCCTGAAAATCTAGAATTGAATGAAGCAACAAATGAAGTTTATTTAACTAAGAAAGGTATGGAGATTGATTTAGGCGCTCTTGTAAAAGGGTATTTTGCTGATCAACTTCAAACATTTTTCATTAATCAAGGTGTAACTTCAGGAATTATTGATTTTGGTGGTAACGTGATTACGATTGGTGAAAATACACCAACATCAAGAAGTTGGAAAGTAGGTATTCGTAATCCTTTTTATAAGAATAGTAATCCACTTGCAGTTTTAGATATTCATCAACAATCTGTTGTGACTTCAGGTATATATGAACGCTATTTTATAAAAGATCATCAATTGTATCATCACATATTAGATAGTAAAACAGGATACCCAGTTAATAATGATATTGCTAGCGTAACCATCGTATCTGATCATTCTGTGGATTGCGAGATATGGACTACGATTTGTAGTTTTGGGCAAGCATCACAAAATATTGAACTACTTAATCAAATAGATGGTATTGAAGGTGTCATTGTTAAACGTGATGGCGACATTGTTTCAACTTCAAGAATTTCTATGCAAAAAGAATATGTAATTTAAATACTCTAAATGAGTATTATATTTTTAAATATACATGTGAAAATAATCACAATTTATCAGGAGGATGACTTATGAATAAAGAAATTTTAGATACTGTCAAATTAAACTCTGGAGCTGAATTGAAAAACCGTATAGTAATGGCGCCAATGACAATTCAAGCTGGATATTTTGACGGTAGTGTGACTTCAGAAATGATAGATTACTATCAATACCGTTCAGGTGACGCAGCTGCAATTATTGTAGAAAGTTGCTTTGTTGAAGATCATGGACGTGGATTCCCTGGTGCTATTGGTGTTGACACAGATGAAAAGGTTAAAGGTCTAGCAAGATTAGCACAAGCGATTAAAGACAAAGGATCAAAAGCAATTCTACAAATTTATCATGCCGGTCGTATGGCTAATCCAAAATTAAATGAAGGAGAACAGCCAATCTCCGCAAGTCCAATTACTGCATTGCGACCTGATGCTGCAACACCTCGTGAAATGACTACATCACAAATAGAACAAATGATTAATCACTTTGGTGAAGCGACTCGTAGAGCAATTGAAGCGGGATTCGATGGTGTTGAAATTCATGGTGCAAATACGTATTTAATCCAACAATTCTTCTCTCCTCACTCTAATAGAAGACAAGATGAATGGGGCGGTAGTCGAGAAAAACGCACAAAATTCCCAATCGAAGTATTGAAAAAAGTTCAAAGTGTTGTAGCTCAAGCAGACGCTAAAGATTTTATTATAGGTTATCGCTTCTCTCCAGAAGAATTAGAAGAACCAGGTATTAGATTTGAAGATACAATGTATCTCTTAAATACACTTGCTGAATATAAACCTGACTACTTCCATATTTCAGCAAATAGTTATAAACGTACGTCAATCGTTAATCAAGACGATTCTGAGCCATTAATTAATAAATACTTAAATTCTAGAAATGAAACATTAGCAAGCATTCCTTTAATAGGTGTCGGAAGCATTTCACAAAAACAAGATGCTGAAGAAGCTTTAGAACTAGGGTATGACTTATTAGCAGTTGGTAAAGCATACTTAATTGAACCAAATTGGACAGAAAAAATTATTAACGACCAAGAAGTAGAACAATTTGTTGATATTCATGACCAAAAAGTATTACACATTCCATCACCATTATGGAAAGTAATGGACTTTATGATATTAGACAAAGAAGAAGAACATAGAAAATACGAAAAACTTAAAGCATTACAAAATAAAAAAGTGAAATTTAATAAAGGTACTTATAACGTTTTTGCTAAAGGTCATAATGGTAATTTACCTATGAAAGTTGAACTGTCTGAAGACAAAATTGTAAGTATTGAAGTTGATGACAGTGGAGAATCTGAAGGTATTGCTAATCCAGTATTTGAACGTTTACCACAAGATATCATAGAAGGACAAACATTAAATGTAGACGTAGTTTCTGGGGCAACTGTTACAAGTGAAGGTATTATTCAAGGTATTGCTGAAGCGATTGAACAAGCTGGCGAAGATCCTGATGTACTACGCGCGCGTCCTAAACCAGTTGTTCAATGGTCAAACGAAACAATTGAAGAAACAACGGATATTGTTGTAATCGGTACTGGTGGTGCAGGTTTAAGTGCTGCAACTACTGCTTTAGATGAAGGTAAAGAAGTGATTATGCTTGAAAAATTTGCCGCTATCGGAGGAAATACGATACGTACTGGCGGACAAGTCAATGCAGTTGAACCAGAATGGCAAGGTAGTTTCCCTGCATTAGCTGGTGAACATGAGACATTAAAACAACTATTAGAACATGATGAAAATGATATAGATGATGATTATAAAGAAGATTTCCGCACAGTAAAATCTCAAATTAAAGCCTATTTAGATGACGATAGTGAAAAAGGCAATAACTTATTCGATTCAATTGAATTACACCGAATTCAAACATATTTAGGTGGTAAACGTAAAGATAAAAATAATGTAGAAATTACAGGTGACTATGAACTAGTTAAAACACTCACAGATAATGTATTAGATTCTGTTAAATGGCTAACAGAAAAAGGCGTACATTTCGATCGTTCATTCGTAGATATGCCAGTTGGTGCATTATGGCGTCGTGGTCATAAACCAATGAAAGCACAAGGTTTAGAATTTATCGAAAATCTTGGTGACTATGTTAAAACACATCACGGTCGTATATTCACTGAAACAACAGCCGAAAAATTAATCAAAGAAGGCAATAAAATTGTAGGTATTGAAGCTCGTAAAGCAAACGGAGCTAAAGTTAAAATTCATACAAAACATGGTGTAGTACTTGCTACAGGTGGATTTGGTGCTAATACTAAAATGTTACAACAATATAATACGTATTGGGATAGTATTCCAGATGATATTAAAACAACAAACTCACCTGCAATTACTGGTGATGGTATACGTTTAGGTGTCCAAGCAGGTGCAGAACTTGTTGGTATGGGATTCTCTCAAATGATGCCAATATCTGACCCTAAAACAGGCGCACTATTCACAGGTTTAATTGTGACACCATCTAACTTCGTATTTGTTAATAAAGAAGGACAACGTTTCGTAAATGAATTTGAAAGTAGAGACGTGTTATCTAAAGCGGCATTAGAACAAAAAGATGGTATGTTCTACATTATTGCTGATGAAAATATTAAATCATTAGCGATGAATACTTCTGAAGACAAAATTAATCATGAGCTTGAAGACGGTACATTAGTAAAAGGTGACACATTAGAAGAATTAGCAGAAAAACTAAACATCGAACCACAACAATTAATTAATACTATCGAACGTTATAACAAATTTGTTGATCAAGGTCATGATGATGATTTCAATAAAAGTGCATTTGATTTAAAAATTGAAAAAGCACCATTCTATGCAACACCTCGTAAACCAGCAGTACATCATACTATGGGAGGCTTACGAATTAATTCTCAAGCACAAGTTATTGATGTTGAAGGTCATATTATTGAAGGATTATATGCATCTGGTGAGGTAGCAGGAGGTATTCATGCAGGTAACCGATTAGGTGGTAATGCACTTGCTGATATCTTTACTTATGGAAGAATTGCTGGTAAAAGTGCAGCTACGCATCAAGTTACTAATGAATAGGAGTGACTAGCTATGTCTGGAAATTACAAAAAAGGAAATCAATTAATACTAGCTATTATATTAGGGATTTTGACATATTGGTTGTTTGCTCAATCTCTCTTAAATATAGCGCCTCATGTGCAAAATGATTATCACGTTGATATGAGTATTATCAATATTGCAGTAAGTCTTACCTCACTATTAACTGGTGTGTTCATAGTTGTTGCAGGTGGACTCTCAGATAAAATAGGAAGAGTAAAAGTGACTAGAGCGGGACTAGTATTAAGTATATTAGGATCTATTTCCGTTATTATAACTAATATGCCGTTCTTCTTACTTACAGGACGTGTATTACAAGGTCTTTCAGCCGCTTGTTTATTACCAGCGACGATTGCGATTATTAACTCATTCTTCTCAGGTGAAGAACGTCAAAAAGCATTAAGCTTTTGGTCATTTGGTTCTTATGGTGGAACTGGACTAGCTTCTCTATTCGCTGGTGTAGTCGCAACATATGTAGGATGGCGTTGGATTTTTATCTTATCAATTATTTTTGCATTCATCGCAATGATATTGTTAAGAGGTACACCAGAGTCTAAAGATGAATCCGCACATAATAAGAAATTTGATATTATGGGTATTTTCATCTTCGTAATAATGATGTTAAGTATTAATATAGTTATCACACAAGGTACAAAATTAGGTTGGCTTAATCCTGTGATTATAGGTTTAATCGTAGTATTTATTATCACATTGTTTGCATTTTACATTTATGAACGTAAACAAAGAGAACCATTTATTGATTTTACGTTATTTTCAAACAAAATTTATATAGGTACAACGATTGCTAATTTAATGGTTAATACTGAAATTGGAGTGCTTGCATTATTCAATATTTATATGCAAGACGCCATGGGATTATCAGGAGCACAAGCAGGGTTAATTACTATTCCATATATGGTTTGTAGTTTAATCATGGTTCGTGTAGGTGAACGTTTCATGCAAAAAAATGGACCTCAAATACCATTAATGTTTGGACCAATCACTATTGCTGTAGGAATTATTTTACTATCCATTACAGCCTTACCAAGTATAATTTATTATATTGTTTCTGTGATTGGATTTATTTGCATAGGGTTAGGCTTAGGTTTCTTTGCAACACCTGCCTTATCAACAGCAGTATCAAACGTTCCAGAAGAAAAAGTAGGTACAGCATCAGGTATTATTAAAATGACATCAACATTAGGAGCAGCATTTGGTATCGCAGTGGTGACAACAGTTTATTCAACAATTAGTATTTATAACGATACCCATTTTGCAGCAACAATCGCCTTTATCGTAGGTGCTTGTATGGTATTAGTCGCATTTATTGCCGCATTTATTTTAGTACCAAAACGAAATGTAGAAGTGTAGATCATAAAATAAAAAACTTGTATTTAAAAGAGGGATTTAGTAGCTCGATGTAGCTGCTAAATTCTTTTTTAATAAAATTATTGTTAATTTTCTGAAAATAGGGTATCGGTATAAAAATAAAACTTCAAAATAAATTGATTTTAAATGACGTGATTTAAAAAGGGGTTAAATCATATGACAAAAGAAAAACAAAGGAAGAAATTTAAATTTAAGACACCACATACGTACGCTTTATTACTGATGGTAATTATTTTTGCATGGATTATGACTTATATTATTCCAGCAGGAGAATATGCGCGAGAAAAGAAAGGGAGTCAAACAGTTGTAGTTTCGGGTTCATTCCACGGAGTAGCTAATCAACATCTGTCTTTCTTAGATATTTTTAGAGCTGTACCAGAGGGTCTCGTCAGTGGTGGAGAGATAGTATTTTACGTGTTTTTAGTTGGTGGTGCGTTCGGTATTGTGCATCAAACAGGTGCTTTTGAAAATGGTGTGAATAAAGCCATGCGTACACTAGGGAAGGCTAACTTCTTAATGATTCCGTTAACAATGACGGCTTTTTCTATTTTAGGATTTTCTATTGGTTTGTCAGAAGAAACAATCATCTTTGTACCGATTGGCGTCTTAATCGCACGTACCTTAGGTTATGATGCCTTGACTGGAGCAGCTGTCGTTATTTTAGGTGCTGGAAGCGGGTTTATGGGAGGTATGTTAAATCCATTTACCGTTGGGGTTGCGCAGAAAGTGGCCGAATTGCCGTTGTTTTCAGGTTGGGGTTTACGAACAATAATATACATATTTATATTATTTGCAGCAATTGCAACAGTGATGTTGTATGGTCATAAAGTTAAAAAGAATAATACTAAAAGTATTGTTTATGAATTAGAAAAGGAAGAAGGACAACTTAATAAAGAAATTGAATACCAGCATTTTAGTAAGAGACAAGCATTCAGTTTAGCGCTAATTTTAGGAAGCATTTTATTTAATGTATTCGGTATTTTCAAGTATGATTGGACATTCACACAAATGAGTGCCAACTTTTTACTTGCAGGTATCGTAGCCGGTTTAGTTGCTGGACTTGGATTTAATGGCACATTTGATGCACTAGTAAAAGGAATGCAAGATATTTTATATGGTGCTCTAGTTGTCGGAATCGCCAAAGGGATTGTTGTACTATTAGAGAATGGGAAAATCATTGATAGTATTGTACATGGTATGACAACACTATTAGCTGATGTTCCAGCTTCATTAGTTATCATGGTCATGTTCGTCTTACAATTTATACTTAATTTCTTTATACCGTCTGGATCAGGTCAAGCGCTAACAACAATGCCATTAATGATTCCGATTTCTGATTTATTACACATTAATCGTCAAATAACAGTACTCGCATTCCAATATGGTGATGCAATTAGTAATATTCTATTCCCAACATCTGCAACATTAATGGGTGCGTTAGCAGTAGCGCGTATTACATATACACAATGGCTAAAATTTGCATGGAAATTAATAATTATATGGGTCGTTATCTGTGCAGTTGCCATGTCCATCGCTTTAATGATAGGGTATTGATTTTTATATAACTTGAAAAAAACGAGTGGCTTACTTATGGGTAGGCCATTTTTTGTCGTAAAAAAATCGTTTATTATTATCAGAATATTCAGTATAATTAAATGGAGACAAATCATTAATGAAAATAGACATCGATACAGCATAAGAGGTACAACATGAAATGGTTTAAGATAATATTAGACATCACGGTATTACTATTAATAACAACACTTTTATTCTTATATACATATAAAGAAAATGAACAATTGTTACCTAGTAGTAAATATATAGTTGAAGTAACTGACTGGGATCATCAATATAATAAAAAAGAGATTTTTGATACAATCACAAAATTTGCTAAAAAAGAACATATTGCAATATATAAAGTGATTACTAATTATAAAAATAAGAAGATAAATAAAGATATATATGTCTTTAATCCAACTCAACAAACTTCGCTTAATTCCTTTAATACCAAACAAAAATACAACTATATTAATAATAAAGAACTTATTAAAAGAGAGGTAAAAGGGAACTACTTAATTACTGACAATCAGTTTAATGCTAAAGAATTAAAAGACACTTTGAAGGCTAAGGGTGTCAATATCAAAACGTATCAACTCAATAGAGTGATGATTGCGATGGGTATTATTGCTGAAATGAATCTAGTCATTCCATTAATCGCATTAGTAATCATTTATTTACTTTATTATATTTATGAAAAGAATATTCATTTCAAAGCCTACGCAGTAAAAACATTACATGGTTACACACTCCCGAAAATCATTTTTGAACAATTTCATATGAAATGTGCTTATTGGTTCAGCTTATATATTATTCAAATAGGAATAAGTGCCATTACGCTATGGTTATTAGGCTATAGTGGAAATTTAAAGTTATACATGATAAGGCTAAGTCTACTATCTAGTATTTTTATTATCATCATCAGTTTTATTAATTTATGGACTTACCTCATGTTATTAAATTTGAATATAGCTCATATGATTAAAGGAAAGCAGCATTTTAAAACGATTCGACTAATCAATACTAGTGCTAAAGGTTTTTTATTGGCGCTAATGGCTATAGTAATTATTCAAAATATGGCTATGATTACAGAGTTGAATAAAATAAAGGCATCGGAGAAATACTGGAAGTTATTAGATGATTATTACACAGTAGAATTTACGCCTTCAAATGGAAATGAAAGTACTCAAAATAAGAGAATGGTCCACTCACGTCAACTTATTATGGATAGTGAAAATCAAAATAACGTTATTCTAATTAAGGAAAATAATCATCAAAGTGCTAAGAATGATTACTCTCCATATGAGGGTAATGTGATTTTTGTGAATCAGCAATTTCGGGATTTATACAATAAATATTATCCAACTGGTTTGACTATGAATAATAATAAAGATGTTCTAGAAGTTATACTGCCTAATAAATATAAGGACAAATTTAAACAAGTTAATAAAGAATACCAAGAATGGTTTAATACTTTGAAAGATAAGCATAACAAAGATGGAAAACTCAATATTAATTTAACTAATAAAGATGATTATCACATCTTCTCCTTTAATAACCGTTCGATAGGTGACTTGAGTCTCGTACCTTCACCAATTATCGTCAATGTGCAGTCTACAGATTTATGGGATGATTTTTACTATGCCATGCTCAGTCAAGGTGGTTATTTATTTAAAGACTACGATGCTTTAGTTAAAAATATTGAAAAATATAATCTGGAAAATGATGTCAGTGGCATTACTAACTACAAAGACAGCATTATGCAAGAATACCGTGATAACAATATCAAATTAGTAATTTATATTGTCTCTGAAATCATTATAGCGATTGTTACCGTGATTATTATTTTATTTGATGTGAAATATTATTTTGACCAAAATAAAAAGCTCATTTTAATTAAGAAAATTCATGGATACACGGCGTTACGTTCAAATTATAAGTATTTAATGATGAGCAACTTATTTCTTATCTTTGTCGGTCTAGTTACATATTACTACTTTGCTTCATCTCAATTATTGTCGATTTTCTCTTTCATGATTGTCTTACAATTATTATTACAACTATTTACCTTACGTCATTTTGAACAGAAATCACAACAAGTCATCAAGGAGTTATAACTATGAAATACATCATTACATTACTTATTATTCTTATCTCAGCTACTCTCATCGTATTCACTTTTGTACATCATCCAATTATTGACCGTGTTAATCCATTACTTAAAATGGAAGATGACTATGCTAAAGTACCGAAAGATACGCAGTACTATGAAAATATTTCCGTATTCAACAAAGATGGCAAAAAATTGGATTATAAACTTACATTTAATGGATTTGATCCTGATAGAGAATATGTGAAAGTCATGCATAAAGGACAATACGTAAGAAAAATCACATATGTTAAAGAAGCGAATGTTCCAAAAGAGGTTAAATCTCAATGACAATACAATTGAATCATCTATCAATTCACAAAGATAACTATCATATATTTGAAGATATTAACTTAACATTCGAATATGGAAAATCATACGCTTTAATCGGAACAAGTGGATGTGGTAAATCAACATTGTTAAACACCATTGCCGGCATTGAAAAAGTCGATAAAGAACAAATAGTATTTGATGGCCAAATACAAAAGTTTAATGCGAAATTTTATAGAGAACAATTGGGTTATTTATTTCAAAATTATGGTTTAGTAGAGAACTTATCTATTGATGAAAATTTAGACATCGGACTTGCTTATAAAAAGTTATCCAAAAGAGAAAAAGAAGCATTAAAGTCGAAGTATTTAAGTCAATTTGGTCTGACCGAAAATAAAAAGAGAAAGGTTCATACTTTGAGTGGTGGTGAACAACAACGGGTCGCATTAATAAGGTTAATGTTGAAAGAGCCAACGATTATATTAGCTGATGAACCTACAGGAGCCTTAGATCCTGAAACTGGACAGTTGATTATACAATTATTACTCAACTTAGTAGATGAACATAATATATTGATTATGGCCACACACGATATGAATATTGCAGCCCAATGCGATGAAGTGATCGATTTAACAAAGTTAGCATAATTTGAAAACAGTAAAATTAATAATTAGAAAAGAAAATCCTCAACTTGAAAAACAAGTCCCTCAGAACTAGCAGATTACTCTAGTTACAAGGGATTATGTTAAAACAAGTTGAGGATATTTTTATTTTTATAATGCTTCTTTGAGTGCCTCTTTCATAGCAACATAAGCATAGTTACCAAAGTCTGCTTGTGCACTTTCAAACGGAGCGCCATTAACACTCACTACTTCATGATTTTTATCTTTATCATATTTAACAGGTGAGAAATTAAAATAAGCTAAATAGTTAGAAGCGGATTTTTCGTCTTTGTCCTTTTCACCTTTAACTAATACTGACACATTAGTAACTGGAAGTGCTTCATATTTCATTTCAGCTACACTATATGGTATAGGTTTTGATTGGTTAAGTTTTAATAATTGCTTTAGATTTTTAACTTTAGTGAAATCTTTATTTTCTACAGCATCGCTGAAACTTACATGGTATAGACCTGGTTCAACAGAAGCATAAACAAGTTTACCTTCTTTATATTTAGTCATGATTTCAGTATAATATTCCGGGTAATTTGTGTTGCCAACTTTTTTGCCAGATCCAGTGACATACCAATAATTAACTTGCTTAATACCATCTTCGCCAGCATCCATTTTTTGACGTTTTACATCTTTTTTATCTTTGAAAAATGCATCAACATCACTTAATGAAGAACCCTTAGATTCTTTAGTATATTTATAATCAGCAAGCTTTACTTTATCCATTAATTTCTTATAATCTTTCCAACCTTGCATTCCTTTTTTATTAGTGAAAGTTTTATCTGTCATAATTGGATCTAGTTTATTAAGCATAGAGATTGGTTTTTGTTTACTATATTTTTTCTTAGCTTCTTCATACGCTTCACTATTGTCATCGTATTCTTTAAAACGTTCACTTTTACTTTTAGCTTTAGATTCTGATTTTTTCTCCTCATTTTTATGTGAATCTTTATCATTATTACTATTGCTACAACCTGCTAAACATAATACTAAGGCTAAAATAAATACACTAATTAATTTTTTCATAATAAGTTCTCCTTTAACTATGTTTTAAGTTAATGCATTATTATATTTTTCATAGTGCCAATGTTTATCTTCAAGCATTTCTTGATAAAACGGGTTTTGTCCAATAAGTTTAATTTCATCTGCTAAAACTTCTACTTCGTCTAAATGATGTGTAGTCATGATAATTAAACAATGTGATTTTAATTGCTCTAATAGGCGGTGTATATCATATCTTGACTCAAGATCAATTCCAACGGTTGGTTCATCAAGTATTAAAATATGAGGATTACTGAGCAATCCAATTAAAATATTAATTTTACGTTTATTACCACCTGATAAATTGGAAACTTTAACTTTAGTTTCTTTAAAATTTAACTGTGATAAATAATCTTGTATTGTCTCTTCTGATACAGGATTATTACACAGTGACTTGAAAAAGTTAATATTTTTATTAACTGTCATATGTTCAAAAAGTGCGATATCTTGTGGAACATAACCGACCATATCTCTAATATGACGTTTAGTTAGTGTTTGGTTAAAATATTGTATGGAACCAGAATCTACCTTTTCAATACCAGCAATTAAACGTAATAAAGTTGATTTCCCAGCACCATTTTCTCCTAATAAAATAGTAATTTGATTATCTTGAATTTGCATATTGAGTTTATCGAAAATATGTTTATTTCTATAACTTTTACTTACGTCATTAATGTTTATCATCTAGTTCACACTCCTTTACAATTGAATCCATAGATAAATGACACTCATAACAATGGCATAGACAATAGCCATAAATATACGATGACTCAGTACATTAATTTTAAATAGTAATAAAGCAATGCCTAATTCGTAAATAACTAATATGATTAATGATTTTAAATAAAAGAATATGCTTAATGGTTGATGAATAACTAAGCTAATGCCAATGAGTATAATTATTAAAATAAAAACATGTGTAACGACATACGTACTATAAAGTTTAAGTTGACTATGATTAGTTAGGAAAAGTCGCTGTAATGGTGCGTTTTGTTTGAGACGCTGATGTAATAAAATTTGAATGGCACTAACCATGATGACACATGCAAATACAACACCAATGGAGATAGATTGATTTGCGTTTTGAGTTATAGAATGCGTTGTTAATTGTGATTTAGGTGTATCTTTATAATATTGATTTTGGATATCTGAGTGAGATTTTGTTTGATTCATATCGTCTAAGTGTTCTTGAATGATATATGGTATCTGTTGTTCATATAAAGAACGACTCACAATTTCGACAGCTATACTACCAATAAAATCATCTCGTCCATACAAAGGGATTGAGGATTTTAAATTATTGTTTTTTAGTTTACTATTGAAATCTTTGGGGATTTGCAGACTTACCATAACTTCTTTTTTCTTAACCAAGTCATCAATATAAAAATCGTCTTTAGATAAATATTGAATTTCTACGTATGGACTTGAATCCATTTGATGAATCAGTTGTTTAGATGCTTTACTGTGACTCATATCTTGGACTGCAATTGGAATTTTAAACGTTTGACTTGCAGATTTGTGAGCGATCCATAATGCACCTAATGCCAGCATAATCGTCAAAATAAATATAAAATAAGCGAACCATTGCTTTTTAATAACGAGTTGGATATACGGTTTCATCGACGATACCTCCAAGCAAGTATGATTAGCAATGCTAAAATTAATACAATTAAACTAAAATAGAACGCTGGATGTGAATCTAAAATATAGTTGTTTAAAGTAATTTCTAGCATTTGATTCGTTACTAAACTAAACGGTTGGCTAATTAAAACATCATTCAATATATGTTGGAAGAAAATAGTAGGAATAGTAATCCCTGAAAATCCAATAATGAGTATGCTTAGACTAACTTTTAGGAGTAAATTCAACCAAGATTTTGATACTAAATCAATAATGATGAGACATAAGACCAAAATCGTGACCAAATATACTAATTGGATGGCTACCGTAGGCCAATTATATGTTCTGAAAGCACTATGCAAAGCAGATTGAATCCAAACAAAACCTATTGCTGACCACAACAAGGTATAAAACCAAGAGATGAATCCACGTACAAGTGTTAACTTTTCAAAAGAAAAATGAAACATTTGTAAACGTTCTTTAAGTGCTGATTCTTGATTCATTTTCAAAACGGTGAAAAGTGATAAACAAAGAACAAATATGGAAAATAGATAGCCAGTAACAACATAATAACTTCCAGTGTCATAAATATGGATAGATTCATAATCAAAGGAACCAGTACGATTAAGTCCGGTAAACAACATGTCTGTCATAGTCATTAATGTATCTTGGTCTGATGGTTTGTCAGCAAGATGTGAAAAACTTAGTATTCCTCCCATAGATAGCATTAGACGGTCATATACTGAATGGGTGAGTTGATTTATCACTACACTTTTAGTGGATTGTTTGTCATATGTATAAACTGAAATAGGAAGCCTACCATTTTTATAAAAAGCTTTTGTCATACCCTTATCAAAGACAAAATAACCTTGTAATTTTTGTTGTTTTAATAATTGATGTGCTTCATTTTCATTATATTTTTTCAATGATACATTCTTTCCTAAATTGCTACCTTTACCAACAGACCCTAAAATAAGTTGTGTTTCTTTGGATTGGTCTTTATCTACAATGCCAATAGTAAAATTAGATTCATTTTTATTAATATGTTGAATAGTAGTTAAAGTGACAATGAGTGCAATTATGATTAATAGTAAATACACAAATAAGTACCACTTTTTTAATAAAAAAGAGTGGTAAATATGAAACAACTTTAATGAATTCAAATAACCACTCCTAATAATAATATAAAGAGGGTAGGACAGCTGTCCCACCCCTTATGCTTGCTGATTTGTCCTTGAATATTTACATGGATAGGGGGCGATTAGCCAACATATTTAAAAATTCATTAAATACACAAAAATAATTGAAATTAGTCATCCAATTTTTTCTCTACTTTTTTAAATGTATCCTTTCCTTTTTTCTCCATTTCTTTACTTAATTTTTCTTTGTCTTTTTTAGATAATGCGTTGAAGTCTTTTGCACCGTCAGTATTGAAATTAATTTTTTCTTTAAGTTTAGTATTGGCATTAATAATAATATTAATTGGTTCGCCATCTAGCTTGAATTCAACATTTAACTTTTGCTTTTGTTGGTTATTCTTCGCGTCTGTGTCTAAGTTGTTTTCATAGTCGATATCATAATTATCTGTACCATCATCAATAGTTAATGTACCAGCGTCTTTACGTTTTGAGTCATTTTGAGTCTCTTTGTTATCGATATCGAGTGAATAGCGGTCATAATCGATGCTACTAGTTAATGTATATTGATCTTTGTACTTATCATCTTTCTTTTTAGAAGAGCCTTTAATTTCAAATGAATTATCATTTCCTGTTACTTTATAATTCACTTTTAGGTTATCATCAATTTTATTTGTACCTTTGATGTTCATCTTTTTATCATCGGAATCAATAATTGTGATATCACGTTTGAGAATTTGATGTTTTTCCTGATAGATAGTTGATTTAATTTTAGGGAAATCTTTATCTTGTGCGTCTTTAGCATCTTTCAAAGCATCTTTAATTGATTTGTTGTATTCTTTTTCATTCATATTTGAAAGTCTCAATAACTCTTTATCATCTTTTGCTTTTTTCAAAACTGCTACTGTTATGTTCTTAGCTTTTTCTCTACTAATTGATAAAGTAACTGGTTTGATTTTCTTAGTTTCCCCATCAATTTTCACTTTTTCTTTATCACCTTTTTTGAAATCATCATCATCTAATTTATCAGTGATTAAATCAGTATACCGTTTTGTTACTTTATCGATATCGTCTTGACGAGTATGTAGAACACCAAGTTGATTATTCAAATTGAAGTTTACATTTGAATAACCTTGTTCTTTCAGTTTAGAAGCGTCTGTTCCTTGTATTTCAGCTAAAGTATCAATGATTTCATTATTTTTAACACTATAAACACCTTTGAAGAAAGGTGATTCATAATATTGATTTTTATCATCTGCACTAGCTTGAAACTTACCAATTTCTTCATCAACTAGAGTAGGTGCTATATTGACGATACTCTTTTTACTTTCTGGATCGTGTCCGACAGTACCTTTAATTTTTGAACCATCGACTACGGATTTGGGCAAACCTAAGTCTTCTATGTAATCTTTAGGTGCATCTGCAGTAACTTCAAATTTAGATAAGAAAGAATTATCATTATATTTTTCTTGGAATTTCATTTCATTTTTGAAACGATCATTAATATATGAATCTAAGTTCTTAGCGGTTTTCTTTTCGCTTAATAAATATGAATTTTTTGGTGTATTCGTAATAAAAGCATAAACACCCCAAGCAATTCCTAGTACTAGTAATAGTCCAATTACTATGGGTAAAATGATTTTTAATTTTTTCGACATTGTATATCCTCCCAAAATGTACGTTATCCCAATTAAAAATAGCTATATTTAGCAAAAGTGACCAAATAATTGCGAGCAATTTATTCAGTCACTTTACTGGTATTATTTTAACTTGATTTCTTTTTTAGCAAGGTTATCATTGCTGTAGTCATCTGGATCTTTAACTTGTAATGTCACAGGTGTTTTTGTATCTTTTAATTTATAGAACTTAACAGCTTTAACTTTACCGCCTTTATTAATTTCATCAGTACCGTTTTCACCGTATTTTCTATCTAATTCGCTATCGTAAGCGTCCCCAGTTTTTAATTCTCTCTTAACATCTTTAGAATCTTGATATGCTTCAAAACTCATATCAAATGCTGATGATGCTGTTACATCTTCTTTGTCAGTTTTCTTTTTAACACCATAAACAATAGCAATATTTGGTTTATCATCGTCTGCATATTTGCTTGCATCGACAATTTGAGTGTCTAAAATTTCAACATCAAAGTTTTTACTTGATAATTTATCATCTTTGAAAGAAGAATCTGATTTCTTTTTATCATCTGAAGAAGAATCAACTTTTACAGAATCTGTGTCTCCTGAATCCTTTTTACTTTCTGATGATTTGTTAGAAGAATTGTTACTTGATGAATCTTTAGAAGAATCATCCTTATCACCACATGCGGCTAATACTAATACTGACGCAAATAGTAACGCTAGTAATTTTTTCATAATTAAACCTCCCAATATTATAAAATAAATAGTATGTAATGAAAATATTCACTTATTAATAATAAATGAATAATAAAATAACGAATATTTATGGTAATTAGTATATCATTTAATTGTTACTAAAGTAATACTTTATTTTAAAAATATTTACGTTAAAATATATTGATAGAATGAATGAATAAAACTAAAATAATTATTTATATTTTAAAATATAATGATTTTTATTTTAAATTTAAATACAGTGTATCTAATAGGATTAAATTCAATTTTGGTTAATGGAATTGAGTCATTGCTTATAAAATTTATAGAATGAAAGGATCGTTCATTAAGTGAATCATTTAATGAGATTAATGATTTTAGTTGTTAGCTAGAATGGTTTGAAAATTTTGGGAATATCTAATTATGAGGTATTACGTCAGGGGGATAAATATGAAAAGGTTCGTATTAATACTGAGAATATTTGCTGTTTTGGTTCTCGTTGAAATTATCATTTTTATAGGCGCATTATGTACTCATTTATATTTCCAACATCAATATATCCAGAAAGAAGGAAAACGGATTGAATTGTTTTTAAAATATAATTTTAAAAATATTAATAGCACAACAGTATATAAGAGTAATAGTGATTCCCCGCTAGGAAGTTACAATATTATCGTCCGTATTAATGGAGATAAAAATAAAGAATTAAGCTATGATGCTGAATGTGGTAACTATAATCCAAAATTTAATGGAGAAGATTATATTTTAAACGGTAATCTAAAAAAGCAGAAAGCAAATAGAAAGATAAAATCTGTAAAAGAGATATTAAAAGAAAGAAATGCCAATTCTGTGAATGATGCCTTAAGAAAAATACAATCGGAAGGTGAACAACATGAAGAGAATAACTAAGCGCAAGACATTAATGCTTATTGCTATTCTATCAACAATAATGAGCAGTTTCGTAATACTGATAACTGTATGTAGTATGTTGATTGTTTTTGTTTGGGGATTATTTCCATATTGGACGCCTATTGCATCAGCAATTGTTGTCTTGGGCAGTTTTATATTATCTTTTTCATTAAAATATATTAAACATAAATATCTAAAGTTTTTCATTTCAGTACATATAATAGCGAGTTTTCTATTGTTTTTTGTAAATATAATTTCAATTTGCCTAGTACAATTAATTTAAAAATATGATTTTTAAGGAGAAGATAATGAAAAAAATTATTTTAGGTGTTTTAGTTATATTGATAAGTATATTGAATAGTGGTTGTAGTGATAATCAAGAGGAAAACAAATATCAAAGTAAAATAAATAAAATTATGGAAATTCAGCAAGAAACTCATAAAGAAATGGTTAAAAAGGATGATGAATTTATACCAGAATTTGATAAAGATAAAGTGAATTCCTATGTATATGATGATGGAAAACTTATTATAATAGGCTATAAAGCATTCAAAAATAGTGGTAATCTGTTTTTTGTACCTTATGTATTTAAAGATGACAAAATATATTATAAAGAGCACTTCGATGCAAAAACATATGTTAAAGATCATAAGCCTGACTATAAAAATATCAAAGTAAAATAAATTTAAAGGAGTAGAAAAATGGAAAAATTAATCAAAGTGACATCTTTAATTGGGGTAATAATACAAAGCTTTTTAACTTTATTATTTTTATTGTTTTTAATACTTTCAGCAACAGGTGTGATGCATCCGGAATTAACTACAACAGTGAATGGTGAACAGACTGTTCAAAGTCCAGAAACTGCTCAAGCAACATTTGTTACTATATTTGCTATTTTCTTTGTTATTTCTTCAGTTTCGGATTTATTAGGTATTATTGCTATGAAAAAGATATTTGTGAACAATAAAGTGAGCGGGGTTTTACATATTATTGGAGCAATTATCAGTGCTAATTTATTAACTTTTATTGCTTGGTTAATAAGTGGAATTTCAATATTAAGCTATAAAAAATCAAATAAAGAAGTGTATTAGTATGAAATATGCATGGTGGGTACTTTTAACAATTGCAGGCATATTGAGTTTAACTAGTGTCTATGGATTTATTTTGTGTGTTGGTAGTTTTGGAATGTTAGCATTAAATCTTATGTGGTTATTTGTTTATACACCTCATAAAAACACAAAAGCACTTGAATCTATATCTAAACCAACAATATATTTATCAATTATTGGAACATATGTCGTATTTATATTTATGACTATTCTATTTTATTTTGTAATGAACGATGTGTTTAAAAATATTGGGGTTCAATTGTATGGACAAAACTTTGGTATTTTTGGTTTAACACTATTCATATTTGCTATTATCTTGTTCTCTATAGGAACTGGGATAGTTTTTAAAATACAAAGAAGCAGATTAAATCAATAAACTTGAATTTGTAAAATATTGAGACAAAATTATATTATTTTCTTTGAATTTTGAGACTAAACAACTAAATATTGTTTACTCTCAATTTTTATAAATATAATAAAATTAATGAGAATTACAATTATTAAATAATTGATTTGAAAAGAGTTGAAATAGTATATTTCAAATTTAAATAAGTAAGTGGCAAATAAAAGAATTTATTCTTTAGAGGAGAAGGTAAGATGGAAGAAAGTCTAAAACAATTACGTAAACCTACTATTCAGGTAATGAATTTTATTTCATTATTAATGATTTTATTATCAACAACACAATATTTTTATAGTTTGACTATGGAAACTACCCCAATATACTTAATTATTACGACTTTAATTGAAATAATAGTCATACTATTAGGGCTTTTACAGTTATTTGAAAAAAATACTGCTAATCCTTTAAAGAAAGCAAAAAGATATTTAATAGTAGGGATTTTGACTAGTTATTTTACGTACTTATCATTTTATAATCTTTATTTTTTTATGGCTGAAGAAAATAAATATGATTTAACTAGATTTTGGATTGTTGGTTTTGTTTTTCTTTTTATATGCAGTTGTGCACATATATGTAGTCTTTTGTTAATGGGCAATACTCCTCATTGGTTCAAAGGCGATAAAACAATGTGGATTATAATATTAAAAATAATAGCATGTACTTTTTATGTTCAAAAGATTATAGAATACATAATGATTCCTAATGTTGCAGAATCACATTTTTTAATCATATTAAGTATGTTTATGATTTTTGTTAGTAATTTACTAGTGAGTCAATACTATTTATTATATGGAAGAGTGTTAACCGATGTTAATAAAATAAGTAAAGATAAAAAAAGAGATAAACACGATAATTAATGGCTCAGGCTTATTAATAATGCCAAATATAGTTGAAATGGAGTTAAATTAAAATTGGAAGAATCATTAAAACAGTTGAGAAAGCCATCTATACAAGTAATGAACGTGTTATCAATATTGTTTATATTAGCGTCAGCTATTCAATATCATTATGATCTTACATTTGAAAATACCCCTAAATATTTATTGATTACGACAGCAATTGGGCTTGTAATCAATATATTAGGATTATTACAAATGTTCGAAAGTAAAATAACTAATCCTACAAAACAAGCAAGAAGATATTTAATAGTTAATATTTTAACTTGCTATTTTACTTATATAACAGTTTATAATTTATATTTTTTTGTAGCAGCTGAACATCATTATTATTTAGATAAGTATTGGTATGTTGGGTTCATTACTTTATTTGTATGCAGTACACTCCATATTCTAAGTCTAATTTTGATGAGCTTTTATCCAAATTGGTTAAAAGTAGATAAGGTTATAGTCATTCTAACACTAAGGTTATTGCATCATTAATATACGTTCAAAAAATCATTGAATATATAATAGTTCCTAATATTGCTGATTCTCATTTTGTATTTATTGTATCTATTATCTTGATTTTTACTTGTAACTTTTTAGTTTCTCAATACTATTTATTATATGGAAGAGTATATACTGCAGTTAATAATTCTAATTAAATCTATTGGCTGATATTTTATCAAATGGAGGAAGATTAAACTCGATGGATATTTTACTTGTTATCATTGTATTTGGCTTGTTTTATTTAGTGCATTTTACATCTGTAATGCATTCAGGCGGACTTAAAGTATTGCCAACAATGACCTATATTATAGCTCTTATTTTATATTTAATTCCTGTGATTCTTATAAAAGAAGAAAGTGCAAACCAGTTTGAAAACTTGATGCTTATATTAAATATAGGTGTGTTGTTGTATGGAATTATGGGAGTAAGGGGATTATGGTCTAGACCCTTAAAAATTAAAATTCAAGAGTTAACTAAGTCCTCAGATAAAATGATTACACAACAGAAATATGACAAAATTGAAAGTATGAAAATTAATTTAGAAATAGCTAAATATAAAGGAATAATATCATTAGTGATGTCATTTATCTTTATGATAACGATGTCTATTAAAGCTTCATCACAATATAAAGAAGATTTTGCATTTGACAACATTATCATACTCTTTATTTTTATCGCAATATTTGTTATTTACATAATTATAGATATTATTTTAAGAATAATAAAAGGACGATGGAGACTCATATCTATAAGACCATTACTGATGTCGATTTGGTCATTTATTTTCATAATGATATTACTAATACAAAGATAAGATAGGTGAAGATATGAATATATCGAAAAAATGGTTGTTAGTTATTATCATACCTTTAGCAATTGTACTCATTATAGTTGGGATTTATTATTCATGGAAACTCAAAAAAGAAAATGAAATCAAAGATAGTTTTGCAAAAACATTAAAGATGTATCCAATCAAAAATTTAGAAGACCTATATGACAAAGAAGGATATCGAGATGAAGAGTTTGATAAAGATGATAAAGGTGAGTGGATAATACAATCAACAATGAATGTTGAAAAGGATGGTGGTGAATTAGTATCAGAAGGCATGGTTATTTACATGAATAGAAATACTAAAGAAACCCAAGGATCATACAATATTGAAAAAGTTTATGATGATAAAAATGGGAGACTTAAACAGAAGGAGATTAAAGTCCCAATTAAATTAAAAAATAATAAAATTATTATTAATAAGGAAATCCAAGATAAAAAATTGAAAAACAAAATTGAACATTTTAAATTTTTCGCTCAATATGCAAACTTTAAAGATTTAAAGAAATATAAAAATGGTAATATTGAATATAATCCAGAGGTTCCTAGTTATTCAGCAAAGTACCAACTATCAAATAGCGATTTTAATGTGAAAAAAATTAGAGAAATATATAAAGTACCAACAAAAAAAGCACCTAAATTTACAATGAAAGGTACAGGGGAATTAAGCGGAGATTCTATAGGAGATCAGTCAATAGAATATACTTTTGAAGAAGGTAAGAAAAATAATATATATTTTACAGATTCTATTGAATATCAACCAACGAAAAATTAAACAAACCACTCGAATAGCGTCCGATTCCTTTACTATAAACAAAGGTGTTGGGTGCTATTTTTGTATATTCCACTATTTAATATTATGCTAAAAATGGCTTTTTGTATGGTGATTGAACGTTTAATTGAAAATGCTTAACGGGTAATGTTTACAGATGGATGTCATGTTCTTAAGGAGAATAATTAATGAAACAAGCACAAGAATTAAAAAAGATGTTAACACAATTAGATGGACAAAAATATGGTGCTTATAAACGTACAAAAGGGATGTATCAATTTGATGACTTTCGATTAGCCATCGACCATGTCCAAGTAGATCCTTTTGCATCGCCCTCAAAAATGAGACTAATTATAGATAGAAAAGTAGTTGGCATACCCGCTGACTTTTTAGATACAAAAGATAAACGTATTGCAGTTGCTGACTTTTTAACAAGAAATGTAGCTCGAAAATTAAAAAGCATATTATCAAAAGCAAAAGGACAACATAAAATCTTTATCGATCGTTGTGGTCAAGAGATGCTTCAACGCACATCTGTAGTTATTAATGATGATGTCATAGAGGTACGTCTAGAGGTGGGTCTTCCTGCTGCAGGTCGCAAAATTTTAGGGAAAGCTGCAGCATCAACAATAACTCAAGTGTTACCACAAGTAGTTAATCAAGCGCTCAAATACCAACATATGGATCAACAAGCTTTAAAACGTCAAATTGAATTGAAACTGAATCAAACGTATATTAGAGAACAACTAGATCAACAAAACTTAATCGCATTTGTCGCTAATGGTTCCATATTACCTAGGAAAAGTGGCGTATCTGATTGGCCGATGCCTCAAGCAATTGAGTTTTCAAGCCCAAAATCATGTGAAATAACAATGGAAGTACCATATGGTAAGCCTGTTGTAGGTATGGGAATTCCAAAAGGTATTACATTAATCGTTGGTGGTGGCTACCATGGTAAGTCTACCTTATTACAAGCACTCGAACGAGGTGTTTATGATCATATCAATGGCGATGGTCGTGAGTATGTAATTACAAATAATAGTGCGATGAAAATACGTGCAGAAGACGGTAGAAGTGTAGAAAAAGTGAATATTCAACCATTTATTGATCACTTACCAGGTAAAAAAGATACAAGTCAATTCTCAACTGATAATGCAAGTGGTAGTACGTCACAGGCGACCAATGTGATGGAAGCATTAGAAGCACGTACTAAAGTATTATTAATTGATGAAGATACATCGGCAACGAATTTTATGATTCGCGATGGCCGTATGCAGAAGTTAATTGCACCTGAGAAAGAACCGATTACCCCATTTTCAAATCGAGTGAAACCTCTGTATGATGATTATGATGTTTCGACTATTTTAATCGTAGGTGGTTCTGGTGATTACTTTGAAGTCGCTGATCAAGTATTAATGATGGATGAATATGTGCTAAAAGATGTGACTAAAGAAGCTAAAGAAATTGCACAAACAGCAGGATATGAACGTGAAGATACTTCTCATAAGACATTTGGTGAAATTCCGTCTCGTATCCCTCTTAAAAATAGTTTTAATAAAAAGGGAAAAGATAGTCGACTTAAAGCTAAAGGACAACATGCAGTCATGTATGGAAAAGAAACGATTGATATTAATGGCTTAGAACAATTAGTAGATGATAGTCAGACTAACACACTCGCGATGATGATCGATTATATCCAACAACACGAGTTAGGTAACGACAAGACAATCAATGATATCGTTGATGATGTATATCAACTTATTGAACATAAGGGACTAGAAACAATATCACATCATCAAGGCCATCCAGGTAATTTAGCATTACCTCGTAAACAAGAACTTATAGGGACATTAAACCGTTATCGTGGGTTGAATGTGAAGTAATAACAACATGCGCATGTATCAGAGTGTACGTTATGTACCATGATAGCATGCGCATTGTTTATGTAATATCGATTATCTTTTGAATGGTTTATTTTCATTGTATTCTTCTTCTGTCATGAGCGTACTTTTTCTTTGAATGCCATAATCTTCTATATAAAATCGTTTACCAAGTTTTAAATAAGGCACAACCATAGCTCTGAATTTTACTCTTTTATAAAGAAGTGAAAAACCAATTTTAAAATACTTTTGACGTTCGAAAAGCCATAAATGATCTATTGAAATGCCATTAATTTGAACATCTTTGAGTAAAATTCGTACATTTCGTTTATATGGTAAATCACGATCTAATTTATTTTTATATCCAATATATTCAAGCCTACCAGTAACAACTACTGATTTATTCCGAAAAGGTTTCAATTCATCTCTTCTCACATGACCACCCCTTACTATATCACTTATTATAAAAATAATATCACAAAATTATTGATTTTATTTATAAAATGAGTTGTGGAGAGGCGGTTATATCAAAAAATAAAAATTTCTCCTCAATGATATTGATGACAAATGACATTAAATAAAAATAACCTTCATCCAATACTGAATGAAGGTTAAAAATATTACTTTCTTATTAATGCTAAAATACCAGCAACTAAAATTAAAATACCTGATAAGATACCAAAGAAGCTGATGAAAACAAAATTTAAAATTCCACCAATAATTAAAAGAACACCCATTAATACTCTTTTCTTATTGATGATACAGCTTAAGATTAATGTAATGATACAAGTGAGTATGACAGCTACGCCTAAACCATAAACTTGACCACTATCAGATGCTTCAAATTCATTGCCAATACTACCAACCATTATTGCAAATAGTCCACCAAGCATACCAAAAATACTTCCCATAATACCCAATACCATTTCGGCTACTCGATTTGTTTGTCTTTCAAATTGATAATTATTCATTAATTCACCTCATTTTATGTATACTATTAATATATCCTATATAAAAAATAAAATAAATAGTTTTGTTACAACTATTTTTATTAAAATCAAAAATTCTTTACGAAACAAATTAATAAACAAAAAGAAGTTGTTCTCACTTTAAAGACGAGAACAACTTCTTTAATGATGGGTGATAATGTAACTACAAAAATAAAAAAAGTATTAAATCATTAACTAACTCTAACTATTACGTTATAAAAAATGTGATTTTAAATCATTGCTCTTTTAACACGCCGTCTTTCATATGATAAACTTTATCGCAAAATTGTGTGAGACGTTCGTCGTGTGTAACGATGATACATGTTTTGTTTCGTTGTTTTGTTTGGTTTTCTAATATTTTCATGACGGCCATAGCGTTATCTGTATCGAGTGAAGCGGTTGGCTCATCAGCTAAAATGAGTGATGGGTCTGTAAATATCGCTTTAGCTATAGCAACACGTTGTTTTTGTCCACCTGATATTTCGCTCGGCAATTGATTTTCTATTTCAACTAATCCCAATTGTTCCAACAATGTTTGGTATTCTTCTTTATTAAGTGTGTCTCTTTTATATTTTTTTAATAACTGAAATTGTTGTTTAACTGTTAAAAAAGGTACTAAATTAGTCGATTGTAAAATAAATCCAATTTCTTTAATTCTGATTCGTGCCAAAGTTTTTTGGTTTAATTTAGTAATATTGTTATCGTTAATCCATATCTCACCAGATGTTGGTGTTTGTAACGCGCCAGCCATAGTTAAAAATGTACTCTTACCAGAACCAGATGGCCCAACAATTGCGATTAATTCACCTTGGTTAAATTTCAAATCAGTCGGTTTAACTGCTTCAATAATATGATTACCATCTTTGAAGGACTTTGTAACGCCTTTGAACTCTAACATAGCACACACTCCTTTCTATCCAATTGCTTTTCGTGGGTCGATTTTTCTAATAGATAATACTGAAAATAGACTTCCTAATAATGAAATAATGATAAGTACTAAGCCAAAAATTAATAACGTACCCATATTAAATTGTATAGGAACAGCATCTGGTAAAATAGTACTCGTTAATAGTGTGAGTACGAGTCCAATTGCAGTACCAATGAGTGATAATATAAATGTTTGAGCAAGCACCATCTTTGCCAAATATCCATTCGTAAACCCTTGTGCTTTTAATACGCCAAATAACTGCGTTTTTTGAAGCGTCATAACATATAAAAAGACGCCAATCACAGTTGCTGAAATCACAAATAAGAAAGAAATCATAAAATTAAGTGTCATATTTTGAGCTTTATAACCCGGTAGATTTTCAATAAATTGATCAATTGAAACCCCTTCAAGTTCACTATCTAACTTATGATTTTTCCAATTTTTATCTTTAACTACAACGGCATTTGTTTGATTTTTAGATAAAGCTGGATTAATCTTTTCTATAGTTTTGTTGTTGGAAAAAATAACAGGAGATGCATTATATTTCGCACTTTCTGAGACACCAACAACTTTTAATTTTTCATCTGATTGGGATAATGACAATGTATCACCAATTTTAAAACCTTTATCTTTAAGCGTTTGATCTATGATTACCTCATTTGTTTTATTAACTTTATTACCATCAACTAATTTGGGTATTAAAAATGAATCTGAAGTGACACCAAAGAGTAAAGCATTTTCTTCTTTATTATCATTTGAAACAATAACACCTTGTTGTTTTAAAGGTGTTGCTTCATTAAATTCATTACTTATTTTAGAACGATCAAATACTGATTGTTCAACAGTTTGATTAGCATCTTTGTTCAAAATAATGGCATTTGCATGCCACTTTTCAATGCCTTCTGTATTCATCTTAATTAAACCGTTAGCTAAGCCAGATAGTAAAAATAATAAATAACTTATGAGTACTAGAATTCCGATAATTAAGCTGAATTTGAGTTTATTTCTTTTAATTTCATTCCAAGCTAAGAACATACATACTTAACCTCCTTTTAAACATTAGTTCCATCACCTTTATTTCTTAAAGATACCATTTTTTGGTATGAAGTATAAGTTTAGATGATGAGAAAAAATAAAAATATTGATATTTAGGTATTTAACATATAATTAGTTAGTTGATAGATTTTTAAACTGTTATAATAAAATCTCAATTGGATAACCTGAGGAGGTTAAATTATGAATGATAAAGTATTAGTAACAGGCGGTACTGGATTTTTAGGTATGCGTATCATTTCTGAATTATTAAAAGACGGCTATGAAGTACGTACAACTGTACGTAAATTAGATAAAAAACAACAAGTAATCAAAACATTGCAAAATAACCATATCAATACTGATAAATTAGAATTTGTTGAAGCAGATCTTTCTAAAGATGAACATTGGAATGAAGTAATGCGCGGATGTAAATATGTATTAAGTGTGGCTTCTCCAGTATTTTTCGAAATTCCTGAAGATGAAAGTGAAGTCATTCGACCAGCGATAGAAGGTATTCAACGTATCTTAAGAGCAGCTGAAAAAGAAAATGTTAAAAAAGTAGTTATGACATCTAACTTTGGTGCAGTAGGATTCAGTAATAAAGATAAATCAACTATTACAACTGAAAAAAATTGGACAAATCAAGATGAACCAGGTCTTTCTGCTTATGAAAAATCAAAACTATTAGCTGAAAAAGCAGCTTGGGATTTTGTTAATAATAAAGACAACCAAATTGAATTTGCGACGATTAATCCAGTTGCTGTGTTAGGAAAATCTATGGATTCTCATGTATCTGGTAGCTTTGATATGATTAAAAACATTATGAATGGATCAATGAAACGTGTGCCAAATGTACCTTTAAATGTAGTTGATGTCAGAGACGTAGCTCGTTTACACGTTCTAGCAATGAAATCAGACGATGCTAATGGTAAACGATTTATTGCTTCTGCAGATGGTCAAATTACCTTAGCAGAAATAGCTAAATTAGTGAAAAATAAACGTCCTGAACTTTCAGAAAAGGTATCAACTAAAACGTTACCTAACTTTGCAATTAATATTGGTGCTTATTTCAATAAAGAAGCCAAAGAGGGTAAATTACTATTAAATATGAATAGAAATATAAGTAATGAACAAGCTAAATCTATTCTTGGTTGGCGTCCGATTGGTTCACAAGAAGATGCAGTACTAGAAGCTGTAGATAGCATGGCAAAATATAACTTATTTTAATTAAGACGAAGAAAAAGAGTAACCGAAAGATAAAGTTCTTAGACAAGTGAAAAAAGATAATTTCTATTGAAGTAATATAGAAATTATCCTTTTCATTATTTTTTAGTATTTTAATATAAAATTATGTACAAATACGTAGTATTTATGGCAAGACTCCTGAGGGAACAGTACTAGTTGAAGACCTTAGAAATTCTCACAGATTTATCTGTGTAGCATTTCTGGCTGAAACTGTACCCTAGGAATGCGAAGCCATACAATACGAAGTATTGGATATAAAGAAAGCACTAAGATGATTAAAATAAATTATCTTAGTGCTATTATTTTGGATATATGTCCTAGCCTCTCTATTTTTTATTTCCCAAGTAATTTAACAACACGTTGTTGTTGTTCTTTACCATCTGGATCGGCTTTTGTTTTTAATTGAGTAAATGTTTCTGACCATTCAGAAGTACGTGTACGAATTGGTGGCTCATTCATTTCTAATGTTTTAAGGATAACTTCTGCAACCTCTTCAGATGTCTGAGAAGATCCTGTTCCATAATTTTCCTTCAAACCACCTAAATATTTATCAAGAATTGGTTTGTATTCGTCGTCTTTAAGACCACCCGTAGACTGAAGTTGTGACATCACATTATTCGTGAACTCTGATTGAATGCCACCAGGTTCAATAACGGTAAACTTAATATTAAATTTAGGTTGAACATAACTCGCCATAGATTCAGTGTATCCTTCTACACCGAACTTCGTTGCACAGTATATTTCATTAAACGGTTGCCCAACTAAACCACCTACAGAAGAAATGTTAATAATACGACCATCTCTTTGACTTCTCATAGTAGGTAATACTGCTTTAGTCATACGAATAACACCCATTAAATTTAAATTCACTTGCCACATAATTTCTTCATCAGTAGCGAGTTCTGTTGTTTTGACAAAACCTGCACCTGCATTATTTACAAGAATATCAATGCGACCTTCAGTTTCAACAATATCATTCACAACTCGATTAATATTGTCTACATTAGTGACATCTAAATGTTTAGTATATATATCTAAGTTTAATTCTTGTGCTTTGTTAATTAAATCCTCTTGCTTTTCAAGATTACGCATTGTTGCATATACTTTATAACCATTTTTAGCTAATAAAATAGATGTTTCAAATCCTAATCCAGTTGATGCGCCAGTAATTAATGCTACTTTTTGATTCATGAATAAATACCCCAAGTTTCTATTTTTTAATTGAACTTAGTTTACTTTGTTATTGATAGAATCGCAAAGATTTAAGACCAACGTTGTTCAACTTTACCAAATTTCCAAATCAATGTAGAAATTAACCATGTGATTAAGAATAATGCGACTAAAATATAGCCTAAATAATCAAATTGTATAGATTCAATAAATGACCAGAAGCCTCCAGATAATTTAAATTTGTCAGCCATTATTTGTAATAATTCGATTAAACCAATGATTAAGGCAGCAATTACTGAAATAGTCGTAATCGTAATATTGTAATAAATTTTACGAATAGGATTGAAAAATGCCCAATTATACGCTGATTTCATAACGACACCGTCTAATGTGTCTAATAAACTCATTCCTGCTGCAAATAAAATCGGTAATGACAAAATACCAATAAATGAAATAGCTTGTTGAGAAGCACCTGATGATAGAGCAAGTAATGCAATCTCACTAGCAGTATCAAAGCCTAAACCAAATAAAAATCCTAATGGTAATACATGCCAACTTCGACTAATGACTTTAAAATAAGGACCAACAAATCTTGTAATAAATCCTCGAGATTCTAATAAATCATTGATTTCTTCGTCATTAACTCCTTTTTGTTTTCGCAATTTCATAAACAGTTGAACTAAAGACACTAGAATTATAAGGTTTAATACGCCAATTAAAACTAGGAAAAATCCTGATACTAAAGTACCAATTGTGCCACCAATCTCTTGGAAATGTGGTAGCTCGCTTTTAGCCCATTTTACGGAAATACCTAGTAAAACTGCCATTAAAAATACAACAGTTGAATGTCCAATTGAGAAGTAAAATCCAACACCTACTGAATCACGTTTCTGTTGAATTAACTTTCTAACTGTATTATCAATTGCTGCAATGTGATCAGCATCAAATGCATGACGCAAACCTAATGTATATGCCAATATTCCCATGCCAAATAAAATATGGTGGTCTTTACCAGCAAACCACAAAAAGCTAAACCCAATGATATGAAGTGCAATAACAATACTTATGTATGGCAACCAACTTAATGATTGTCGATTCATGAATTTCAAAATAATACCCTCTTTCCAATAAATATGCTAATTAATCATACTCTGATTCTTGATAACCGAAAAGAAAAATTAATTCGTATAACAAAACTGTTATGGAGAAAATACATATAATTTATTAATTTTTTAAATATCGTGCATATTAAATGATATCTATGACTATACGTTTAGCTAACTATTGAGTTAGGTATTGTAATATTGATAAACATTTTAAATAAAGGAGAGATGAGAAATGGCTGAACAAAATGGTTGTGTTAAATGTGGTCATACTGAAGTAGAAGAAGGGACACTCTCTGCGACAGGCTCAGGTCTATCTAAAGTATTTGATTTACAGCATAATAATTTTAAAACGATTACTTGTAAAAACTGTGGTTACACTGAATTTTATAAAGACACTAAAAATAATAAAATGGATATCGTTGATTTATTCTTTGGTTAAATTTAAAGTACAGGGTAAATTTAATATGATATTTGAGTAGCGTGTATGATATTCATACACGCTGCTTTTTAATATAAACAAACTATTGTTTTTTCTAGGTGATTATTAGTAGACTGATATTATTACTATTTAAAAGAGTGAAGGGAGGACTTTGATGAGTAACGAATATAAAAAAGGTATATTTTTCGCGTTAGGCGCATATGTATTATGGGGAATTTTACCGATTTATTGGGAATTGATTGATCAAATCGGTGCGTTTGAAATTTTAGCTTTTAGAATTATCTTTTCTGCAATATTCATGGTTTTAATTTTGATTGTAGGAAAGCATCAAAGACAGTCCTTTATGAGAGATGTGAATCAGTTAGTATCACATCCGATACAACTTTTAGCAATTATTGTTGCTGGCTATGTTATTACAGTTAACTGGGGTACATTTATATGGGCAGTTACAAACGGCCACGTATTACAGTCTAGTTTAGGCTATTACATTAATCCGTTAGTGAGTATTTTATTAGCATTGATTTTCTTAAAAGAGAGATTCAATAAATTTGAATGGCTAGCCATTTTATTCGCATTTATCGGCGTACTTTATATGACATTGAAAGTTGGAGAATTTCCAGTTGTTTCACTCATGTTAGCATTCTCATTTGGTATTTATGGACTACTTAAAAAGGTTGTTCATATCGATGCGATTAGTAGTATTGCGGTAGAGTGTATTGTTACTGCACCTGCAGGACTAATTTATGTAGGTTATTTATGGCAACAACATCAATTAACGTTTGGTATGAATATGTCTTCATTCTGGTTACTGTTTTCAGGTGCCATTACAGCAATCCCTTTAATTTTATTTTCTGCGGGAGCTAAACGTATCCCATTATCTTTAACAGGATTTATACAATATGTTGGACCAACGATTATGTTTGTTCTAGGCATATTCTTGTTTAATGAACCATTTGATGTTCATCAACTCATTACATTTGTCTTTATATGGATAGGTATTATTTTATATAGTATCTCTCAATATTTAAAAATGAAAAGAAGACCAATTACTTAATAAAAAAGTCATCACCTTAACACTATTTCGAGTGAGTAAGGTGATGACTTTTCTTTATTTCAAAGGATTAAAATATACCTAAAACTTTCATCCATAATGAACCTAAACCAATCCATATAATGAAGTAAACAAAGCCTAATACGATGTTCATTGTCCACCAACGTTTTTGTGTAATGTAACCAGAACCGAAAAGAATTGGTGCAGGACCACTACTGTAATGTGTTGTTGAAGCCATTAAGTTACCGAAGAAACCAAGGATCAATGCACTGAATAATGGTGGCGCTCCGGCTGCTACGGCAACACCTAATAATGCTGCATACATTGCACTCACATGTGCAGTTGAACTTGCGAATAAATAATGTGAGTAGAAGAAGAACAGTATTAATAACACAATAACAATTGGCCAACTTAAACCATGTAAACTTTGAGCTATTACTTTACTTAACCAAGGGATGAATCCAAGTTGATTTAATTGATCAGCCATTAATACAAGTACTGAGAACCAAACCAATGTATTCCATGCGCCTGTTTCATTTAATACATCTTTCCAAGTTAAGACACCTGTAAGTAAAAGTAAGCCTAAAGCAATAAATGCTGTTAATGTAGCATCTAAATTAATAAAACTTCCTATCATCCATAACACTAATGCAATGACAAAGATAGCTGCCATGAATTTTTCAGCAAGAGAAACTGAACCCATTTTTGCTAGTTCATTTTCTGCCCAATTTTTAGCATTTGGTGTTTCTTTGACTGTAGGTGGGTACATTTTATAAATAATAAATGGCACTACAATGAGTGAAACTAATCCAGGAACAAGTGCTGCTAAAAACCAGTTCATCCATGTTATATGTATATGAGCAGTTTTTTCAGCTAAGTTTTGTGCAAGAGGGTTCCCAGCCATTGCAGTTAAGAACATTGCAGCAGTAATCAGATTTCCTTGAAATTCAGTGAAAATCAGGAAAGCACCCATTTTTCTTTCTGTGCCATCTTTTGGTGTTGAGCCAAATGATTCTGAAAGGGATTTAATAATAGGGAACATGATGCCACCAGCACGAGCAGTATTACTTGGAGTTGCCGGAGCTAATATTAAATCAACACCTACAAGTGAATATGCTAGACCAAGCGTCTTTTTACCAAATAATTTTACGAATTGTAGTGCAATTCGACGACCTAATCCAGTTTTGACAAAACCTCTAGAAATGAAGAAAGCCATCGCAATCAGCCATATACTCGTATTCCCAAAGCCTTGCACAGCCGTCTTAATATCGACTACGCCAACTAATACAGTTAATGTAAAACCAATGATTGATACTGCACCAATTGGCATAGGTTGAGTGATACATGCGATAATCGTAGCGACAAATATCGCAAACATATACCAAGCTTGTGTATCTAATGAGTCAGGCTTAAGAGGGGTTAAAGCCCAAATCAGTAAACCAACAACAATTGGTAAAATGAATTTTTTATATTTTATTGAGTTTTCCACAATAAGTGTCCTTCTTTCTGTAGAGAATTCATATGTACAACATCAGAATAATCCTAATTGAAATTAATGTACAGAGGGATTTTAAATTTAATCGGTAAGAGATATAGCATATATGTCTAAAACGTTAAAAACTGATTTCACACCGTTGTGAAATCAGCTTAAATTTAGTCTAATTTAGTTGTTTTTTAATACACGTGCCATTTCTTCCATTTTACCAGCATGAAGCGGAATATGGATGGCATTTAACATTAATAAACCTTCAACAGTTGAGAAACCAGCAATCGGTTGATCTAGCTCTATAGCTAATTGTTCATCTGTTAATTTTCTTGCACGTTCAGGAATAGTTTTAATATCATTTAAGATACTTTCTATATTAGGAACGTCACCGTCAATGTTAGACCAATCTGCAGGTTTAGAACCTGGCGCAAATAGTTTTATATAAAGATCTAAATCTACGACATTTTGGTCACCTTTAGATAAAGCATTTTCGAAAACAGTTAATACATGACCCATTTGCCAATGTAAATTATTAGGGAATACGTCGCTATCTTTATCTAATACGTCTTCAATTTTCCAATCTTCGTACATATTTAATAAATAATGAACACCTGTATCTATTACATCATATACTGTGTTAGTCATATTAGTTATTCTCCTTTGTATAAAAATTATACTTATCATTCTAGTAATGTTTACCCGTAATTAATAAGTTGTATGCATTAGAAGCTTGTACAGTTGTAGGATATTTATAGTAAGATGATATTAAGAAAAGTAGCTAAAATAGAATTATAAGGTGGTAACTTGATGTATAAGTATAAAAAAAGGAATCCTTTTTCAACCAAAGCATCTGTTGTATATGATGAAACTAATCAAGACATAGCTTATATTCGAAAAGTTTATAATAACCCAATACAAAGGTTAATCAGTATTTTAACGTTGTCGTTACGTTTTAGAAAATATGAAGTTCGTAATCATGAGGGTAATGTGATAATTAAAGCAAATGCTAAATCCATGCTAGATAGTAAGCATTTTACATTGGATTACTATCACGATAATACGCAACAAAAAGTATTGTTTGATAAAAAGAGTAGTGGAAGTAAAGATACGTATGGCATTATTAAACTCAATGATAGGATATTGAATATTTATGCCGATGAAAATCAAAATGCATATATTAAAGATGCGAAATTAGATACAGATATTGCAAGTTGGAAGCAAGTAGGAGACTATGCAGAAGTTCGAGCGGGAAAAGATTCATTTTTCCAAGAACATACTTTATTATGTATTGCTATGCTTCATATTTTTGCTGATAATCATGTTAGACATCAAAAAGCATGGTCATTGTTAGGACCACCTACAATATAAAATAGCAAAACCGGAAATGAATGTGCTTTTCATTTCCGGTTTTTTCTTATATATGAAACTAATGTGTTTCGCCTAAAGCTGCTTTTAAATCAGGTAAATGGTCGATAGTTTTAATAGCAGCGGTTAATCCTTGAACAATTGTATTTAAAGACATGGAAGGTGTGCCAGGTTTGTCAGTAACCTGCTCAGGTAAATAAGGGACATGGATAAATCCAAATAATAAATTAGGGTATTGTGTCGCATTTAAATATCCTAATTGATACAAGATATGATTACATACAAATGTTCCTGCAGTATTCGAAAGTTTAGCGGGAACTCCATTATTTTTTATACTTTCTGTCATACGCTTAACAGGTAAATTTGAGAAGTAAGCGGCAGCTCCATTTTTTCGTATAGGTATATCTATAGGTTGGTTCCCATCGTTATCTGCAATTCGCGCATCATCAATATTAATTCCAATACGTTCAGGTGTGATTTCTGCGCGTCCTCCAGCTTGCCCAATAGCAACGACAGCATCATAGTGCTCTGAGTTTAATTTTTGCTCAATGACCTCAATAGCTTTATGAAATACAGTAGGAATCTCTATTTTAGTGATGTCATGCTCCCCGATTTGAGAAGGTAATTGTTTGACAGCCTCCCAAGAAGGATTCATTTCATTACCCTCAAACGGATCAAATCCAGTGACCAATATTTTCATAAAAATATCCCATCCAATCGACGTAGTTATTTTAATAAATCATAACATGAGTTAGCTATATTTTAAGCTAAACAAAATTTGTATAAAATTAAATCGGCACATTGATATGCATAATTTCGGATTTAAATATGAAAAGAATTGCACATCTATTAGATTAAGAAATCGCTTACAATGAAATTAGGAGGATTAGATATTGTTAAGTAATCGACAAACAAAGATTTTGTATTTCTTACTGAAAGCAGAAACGTTTGTATCCATCGCTAGGTTAGCAGATATGTTTGATATCTCACAACGTTCAATACAATATGATTTACAACATATTGAAAGTGTTCAAGACAATAAGCAATTCATGTTGATTAGACATAAATCATTAGGTGTAAAGGCGAAGTCATTGAATCAAAATAGTTTAAATAGTGAATTCGAAGCTATCGCTAATACAGTTCATCTTACTAAAAATGAACGTAAAATAAATATTTTAATTACACTTTTTGAGTCGACACAACCTATGTCATCTAATCATTTAGCAGAACTAATGAAAGTATCAAGACGAACTATTGTTAATGATCTTAAATCAGTACAACAATGGTTAGCGACTTATCAATTAGAAATGAAATATATACAAAATAAGGGATTCATCATTATTGGTGAAGAAGAAGCATTTCGACAAGCCTATGCCAATACAGTAAAAAATTATTTCAAAATGACTGTGCCATATTTCCAAGATCATTTATTTTCTGAAGCAGAATTAGCGAGTGTCAGAAAAACAGTTATTGATACTTTAATAGAAGAGGATTATCAGCTTGTACAATCGGCTGTTGATGGCTTGGTATATCATATTATTATTGCTATACATAGATTGAAGTTGAATTACTCAATTGATGTACCAAACAGTGAATATGAAAAAGTATGTGACACAGTTCAATATCGTATTTCTGAAAAATTGAAAAAGAATTTAGAAAAAGAATTTGATATTCAATTCCCTAAATCAGAAGCCATTTTCATAACGTTACATTTATTAAGTTCCAAAATTTCTAATATCAAAGAAAATTACATAAATACTAGTGAATTAGAACATATGATAAACGAGCTTATTAAACAAGTTAGTGTTGAAATGGGCATTGATTTGCGGGAAGACAAAAAATTATTAAAAGGATTAATAGTACACTTACAACCAGCAATTCACAGATTAAAGTTTAATTTAGTTGAAAAGAATCCTTTAAAAGATGATATACAAAATCAATATAGAAATGTTTACGACATCTTAAGTAGAAACATCGAATTAATCGAAAAAACTTATGAAATAACATTTACTGAAGATGAAATTGCTTATCTTACTGTTCATTTTGTTTCTAGTATCGAACGTGTTTCTACACAAAAGCACAGTTATATCAAAGTGGTATTGTTATGTGGTTCGGGGATAGGAACATCTCAATTATTAAAAAGTAAATTAGGCAATATCTATCCTGAATTTGAAGTGATTGATGCATATTCAATTTATCAAATTGATGAAAAAGCATTGTTAAGTAAAGGTGTGGATTACATTATATCAACAGTAGACTGTGAGTTTAATCAGCTCCCAGTTGTAACGGTAGATGCCTTTTTAAATAGAAATTCTAGAGATAAATTAAATCAAATAGTAAATCATTTCAGAGAATCTAAAGTGGTTAATATTGAACATATGGGTGAAAATCTTAGAAAACTTTTACCTGAACATAGAATTATTAAATTAAATCAAATTGTTAATAAAGAAAAGGCTATACATCAAGTTTCAGAATTGTTGTTTCATGATGACATCATTGATTATAGATATGCAGACGAAATCATAAAACAAATGGAATCGTTTGGTCCATATATGATTATTAGTCCACACATAGCTTTACTTCATTCTGATACGACATATGTTCGAAGTGGTGCTGGATTTGCGTTAGCTTATATTGAAAATGGAATTTCTTTTGGCCATCAAACATATGATCCAGTTAAGGTAATTATTGTTTTAGCAACAGAAAAACCTCATATTCACTTAAAAGCACTTGGACAATTGAGTCAGCTTTTAACTGATGAAGTTAAAAAGAAAGCATTTTTGGAAGGAAACATTAAAAAGATAAATCAATATATTAAAGAAATCTCAGTAGAAAGGGTGTAATGAGTGGCATTAGATATTTTGACAGAAGATAAAATTATTATAAAAAATCAAGTATCAAATTGGATTGAAGCGATAGAAATAGCTTCAGAGCCATTATTAGATAACAATATTATTAATCATGATTATATTACTTCAATGATTGAAAGTGTTCATGAATTTGGCCCATATATTGTTATAGCACCGGAGATAGCTATTGCACACGCAAGACCAGATCATAATGTTAACGAAGTAGGATTAAGTCTTCTGAAGCTCAATCAACATATTAATTTTTCAGAGAATAGTCATTATGCATCACTAGTTTTCGTATTGAGTGCAATCGATAATACATCACATTTGAATATATTACAAAGTTTAGCAGGAATTTTAGGAGATTCTGAGAGAGTTACACGTTTAACTAATGCAGAAAATAAAGAAGAAATTATAAAAATTTTAAAGGAGAATGATTAAGATGAAAATTTTAGTAGTTTGCGGACATGGATTAGGAAGTAGTTTTATGGTTGAAATGAATGCTCAGGAAGCTTTGAAAAACTTAAATGCACCTTCTGATGTTGAAGTAGAGCATAGCGATATTATGACAGCTAGTCCTGAAATGGCAGATTTATTTATCTGTGGTCGAGATTTAGAAGAAAATGCAGAACGTCTCGGAGATGTTTTAGTATTAGATAACATTTTAGATAAAGAAGAACTACAGCAAAAACTTGAAAGTAAGTTAAAAGAATTAAATATTATTTAAAAGGAGGTTTGGCATATGAAATCAATTCTTGATTTTATAGTAGACATTTTAAGTCAACCAGCTATATTAGTAGCACTTATAGCTTTTATAGGGTTATTAGTTCAAAAGAAATCAGCATCAGCCATAACTTCAGGTACAATTAAAACCATGTTAGGATTTCTAATTCTAAGTGCTGGCGCGGAAGTCGTTTCAAAATCACTTGAACCTTTTGGCAAAATTTTCCAACATGCATTTGGCGTGCAAGGAATCGTACCTAACAATGAAGCTATTATTTCATTAGCACTAAAAGATTATGGTACTACTGCAGCACTTATTATGGTGTTTGGTATGATTTTAAATATTTTGATAGCACGTGTTACAAATCTTAAATATATATTTTTAACAGGACACCATACATTTTATATGGCTGCTTTTTTAGCGATATTATTAACAGTCGGTCATGTTAAAGGATCGTTAACTGTGATTATAGGTTCAATTATTTTAGGTTTGATTATGGCTATTTTACCGGCACTAGCTCAACCAACAATGCGGAAGATCACTGGAAATGACCAAGTTGCATTGGGACATTTTGGTACTGTTAGTTATTGGGCTGCAGGCGAAGTTGGTAAGTTATTTAAAGGTAAATCTAAATCAACTGAAGATATTAAATTTCCTAAGGGATTAAGTTTTTTAAGAGAAAGTACAATTAGTATTTCAATTACCATGGCTTTATTATACTTTATAGCTTCGTTGTTTGCCGGAGTAGGGTATGTAGATAAAATTAGCGATGGGCAAAACTTTATTGTATTTTCAGTAATTCAAGGTGTTACATTTGCTGCAGGTGTATTTATCATTTTAACTGGTGTTAGATTGATATTGGCAGAAATTGTGCCGGCATTTAAAGGTATATCTGAGAAAATTGTACCTAATTCTAAACCTGCTTTAGACTGCCCGATAGTATTCCCTTATGCACAAAATGCTGTGCTAATTGGGTTCTTTGTAAGTTTTATCACAGGTGTAATAGGGATGTTCATATTATTCTTATTTGGTGGCGTAGTTATTTTACCTGGAGTAGTAGCACACTTCTTCCTAGGAGCTGCATCAGCAGTGTTTGGTAATGCTCGAGGTGGAATTAAAGGTGCTATTGCAGGATCAGCATTGAATGGTTTATTGATTACATTTTTACCATTATTATTCTTGCCTTTCTTAGGAGATTTAGGTCTTGCGTCAACTACATTCTCTGACACAGATTTCTTAGCAGTAGGAATTATATTTGGTAATATTGTGAAATTCACAGGTATCATTGGATCAGTCATTTTCATTATTGTATTAGCAACAGTTGCTATATTTATTAAAAGTAAGTCAGACAAAAAATTAGAACAACAATCTTAAGAAACTAATTTAGTAGTCAACTTTTAAAAAATGAAAAAAGTGATTTTCATATTAATTCACATGCTGACACGTAGTATTATGGCGAGACTCCCGAGGGAACAGTACTAGTTGAAGACCTTAGAAATACTTACGGATTTATCCGTTCAGTATTTCTGGCTGAAACTGTACCCTGGGAATGGGAGCCAATAATACGAAGTATTATAAATAAGCCAGTCAATGAATTAAAAAAATTCATTGACTGGCTTTTATTTTTTGATATATATTCGAAATTTTTTATTCTAACTCAATATTAATGTGACTAATTCTTCTGCGGTTACTTTACCGAAATAGAAGTTTAAATCAATATTGTTAAGACAATCGAGTAAATCACTTTTGACCATGCGAGTACTAATCAATTGGTCTTCTACATCCTTAATATCACCTTGACCGAAGAAATCACCAAAGATACTGCATCCTTCTATACGATTTCCGGCAATTGATAGAGAAATATCAATCGTGCCACATGCGAAGCGGTCGTTACGATTATATTCATAACGTGGAGAACGACCATAGTTCCATTCCCAATTATCATATTTTTCAGCTACTAATTGATCAATACCAGCCCAATCTTCATCTGTTAATTCATAACGTTTAGCATCTTTGATATCATCTATACCCATTAATTGCGTAATAATAAGATCTTTAAAGTCTTGAATCGTGATATTTTGATATTCTGGTGAAAGTGAGTCCCTTATGTTACCTACACGAGCGCGTACGGATTGAATACCTTTTGATTCAATCTTTTTGCGATTAGGGTTAAGTGATTTAACCATTGCTTCATAATCAACATCTAATAGTAATGAATAGCCACCATAAATACGTTTGTTAATAACAGTCATTGCCGCACCAGAAACTTTTTTACCATTGAGTGCTAAATCATTACGTCCACTTTGAATAACATCAGTAGCACCTAAATTATGTAATGCTTCAATCGCTGGACGGTAAAATCTTTGAAAGTCTCCATAGATAGATGTGTCTTGTTCTAAAATACAACATACATTCACTGCGCCTTCATCTACGTAAACAGCGCCACCACCAGTATCTCTACGTACGACTTTAATATTATTATCATCAACATAGTCTTGGTTTAACTCAACAGCAGTATTTTGAAAACGTCCAATCTCTATTTTAGGTTTGCAATAATAAGGTAATAGAATGTCTTCATCTAAGAAAATGTTTTGGTTTACATATACTTGCATCGCAAGATTTACGGCGCCATCAGCAATGTATTCGCCGTTTCGAATAGGTTCAATTAAATACATATTTTTAGCTCCTAAGTTGTTAATTTTTGTTGTGCATCTGTAATTAATGTCGAAATATCTTCAGTTAAATGAATTGTTTTATCTTTAATTGTATTTGGAATGCGATAAGCCTTTTTATTTAAATTCATAAAAATAGCGTCTGGGTTTTGACGTGTCATGCGTTGGAATGGATGTTTCACAAATTGAGGTGTCGTATAGCTGATACCAATTTCTAAATACAATACTTTACCCGTTTGATGTGCTTCAAGGAAAGCATTATAACGGTCTAGTTGTGCATGGAAATCTGCATCTTCTACCATGCCAACTTCTGCTTTACGTTTATTAATTTCCATAGGGGCATCACATTTAGGACAATGAGGAATAAGTTCCCAAGGAATTTTCATATCTTCTTGTTTGGCTACCATTTCACGAATGGCATCAACATCACGATAAGTCTGTGCATGGCAGTGTTGACTACATTGCCATAAAATATATTCACCTTGAATATGAAATACTTTATTTAAATCATAATTAGCTACGAGAAAAGTATTATCGGCGTTTGTTGTAATGATGTGGTAGTCTTTATCTTTTAATATATTTTTAAGTGCTACATAAGAAGCGCCGACTGGTTGATCTAAATAATTGAGTTTGACAAAGCGACTTTCAAACGCCCAATATTCTTGCCAACTACCATATGGATATAAACTGGCTTGAAGCATATCGAAGAAGTTATATTTTTCGATAAAATCAGGAAAATTAGACGTGAAACGTTCTCCAACATATGTAAAACCATCTGATGCGGACATACCCGCACCGATACCGATAACCACTGCATCGGCTTCATCGATGGCTTGTGCTAAAATGCTTGATTGTGATGCTTCGCTTTGAGCAAGTTGGAGCGCTTTCCAATTAGTTTGATTCATAATGACTAAGCGCCTCCTTATATAATGCGTGGTCTTCATTAGTAAAGACGTTGAATACAACTTTTAACGATGACTGAGATTCTTTTAAATAATCTAAAACTGTTTCAATAGCAATATTACACGCTTCCTGTTGAGGAAAACCAAAAACACCGGTAGATATACAACAGAAAGCGATATGTTTCATGTCGTATTGGTCAGCTAATTTTAAACAATTAAGATAACTATTAGCCAGCAAATCTTTATTCATTTGAGAAACAGGCAATTTACGAACTTGAGGCCCAACTGTATGCAACACATACTGTGATGGAAGATTATAAGCAGACGTTATTTTGGCTTTGCCCATGCCTTCCTTACGACCTTGTTCTTCGATAATATCATGACATGCTAAACGAAGTTGAACACCTGCTTTAGTGTGAATGATATTGTCTATACAGTTATGATTTGCTTGCATACAGCCTAATAAACGACTGTTTGCAGCATTCACAATACCATCTACCTTAAGACGAGTAATGTCACCTTGCCATAAATAAATATTGTTTCCTAAAATAGGTGATAACTCATCGATGTTAACCGGATTTTCATTGTTTAAAGTGCTTAAATACGCGTCTTGTATCTTAAGGAATTCATCGTCAATTGGTTTAGGTGATCGTACATTTACTAATCCTCTAAATAATTCCCATTGGTCTTGTTCATTAGAAGGTATGTTTAAAGACTTATCACCATGTGCTTCTTGCCACAGATATTGAATGAGATAATGTAGTCGCTCTTGTTGTGTCTGTATCATTTATGCCTCTGGTAATGCATTGAATGCGTCTTCGTCAACATCTTCTAATTTAACTAACCAATTGTCTTCAGGTTTTTCAGAATTTAAGATAGCAGGTTCATCTTCTGCTTTAGTGTTACGCTCAACAATTGTTCCTGCAAGAGGTGATTGAACATCTAATACTGTTTTAGAAGCTTCAATACTTACAATTTCATCATTTTTCTCGACTTTATCTGGAGACATGAATTCTACATAACCAACAGTACCTACGTCATCTTGTAATTCTGGAGTCATATAGTACACGTATTGATTTCCTTCTTTTTCAACTTTGATATAATTTGCTAATTTAGCCATTTTGCATCTTCCTTTCAATATTTATAAATATGCTTGTGCTAGTAATTCGATAGTACGGCAACGATTATCAATACCTGGTAAAAGTGGAACAATTAACACTTCATCTGCATTAAAATCTTCAACCATTTTATCTAGTTTTGGTTTAACAGTATCAATTGTACCAGCTAATATCGAAGCATGTGTATCTTGTATTCGTGTTCGGTCACGGTCGGATAATTGATATGCTGCTGCTGTTTCAGGAGAAGGGAATTTGTCGAACTCTGAAAAGTTTTCCTTTCCTAATAACCAGACATCTAAAGCTTGTTGTAAGTTGTAAGCTTGTTCTTCTGTATCAGTAACGATAGTGAAAACAGTGATGATGACTCTTGGTTCCATTTGTAATGATGTTGTTTGAAAGTGATCATGGTACGTTTGAATACTTAACTTACTTGATTGAATAGCAGTTTCGTTAGGTAATAAAAATGTACCTAAGACAAAGCCCATACCTTGTTCTGCTGCCATCTTAGCTGAACGTTGACTCATAGCTAGTAACCACATATCTGAATGATGTGAAATTTGTGGTTGTCCAATAATAGATGGAAAACGTTGTTCCGCTGTTTGATCCGTTATATATTGTCTGATATCGATAATGCTTTGTTGATAATCTAGATAATCAGCTTTATCTTCATCCATAGCACGTTTGACTATAGGCGTCCCCACATTATTACCAATACCTAAGTCGACACGATTAGGATAAAAATTTTCTAACATACGAAAGTTTTCGGCCACTTTATAAGGACTATAGTGTGGAAGCATTACGCCACCAGACCCTAACTTAATATGTGATGTTTGTCCTAACAATTGCATGATTAATAGTTCTGGACTACTACATGCAAAGGCAGGCACATTGTGATGTTCTGTAATCCAAAAACGTTTGTAATTTAATTTATCAGCCAGTTTAGCTAATCGGACTGTATCATCTAAAGCTTGTTGTGCATTTTTTCCTTCATCAATCATTGCATAATCAAGAATACTTAGTTCCACCAAAGACTCATCTCCATCTTACTTCCGTTTTATATACCCATCCTTATTGTAACTGTCATTGCCCTAATTTGTTAAATTTTTGGATTAAAAAATAAAAAATAATTGTTAAAGTATATTCGTACTAAAAGCGCCATAGTTAAAATATAAAAATCATATTAATGGGTGACACAATTTCTTAAATTGATTATTGGGCATGTTAGTGATACGTTGAGTTTAATAAATGTGAACGAAAGAAGAGGATACGACATGGAAGATTACTCAGCATTGTTACAACCTATTCAATTACCTAATGGTTTACAACTTAACAATCGATTTGTTTTATCACCGATGACAACTAATTCATCAACGAAAGAAGGACATATCACCGATGAAGACTTACGATATGCTGAAAGACGTGCACATTCGGCAGCATTACAAGTGACGGGTGCTGCGTACATCGAACCTTATGGTCAACTATTTGAATATGGATTTAACATTCAGGATGATGCATGTATTCCAGGTTTGAAAAAAGTTGCTCAAGCAATGAAAAAAGAAGGCAACAAAGCAATTATACAATTAGCTCATGCAGGACGTTTTTCGAATCAAGCTATTCTTAATTACGGACAAGTATATGGTCCAAGTCCTATGACATTACATTCACCCATCAAACATGAAGTATTAGAAATGTCACAAGAAAAAATTCAAGAGGTCATTCAACAATATGCAGATGCGACTTCAAGAGCAATTCAAGCGGGCTTTGATGGTGTTGAAATTTCTATAGCACAACGATTGTTACTACAAACATTCCTTTCTACCTTTTCCAATCAACGTCATGATAAATATGGTGTAGATTCATTGGAAAACCGTACACGATTTTGTTTAGAAGTGATGTCAGCTGTGCAACAAGTGATAGATGAAGAAGCGCCTGAAGGTTTTATATTAGGTTATCGGGCTACTCCTGAAGAAACACGTGGTAGTGACTTAGGCTACACGGTAGATGAATTTAACCAACATCTAGACTGGGTAATGGAAGTTGCTGATATACAATATTTAGCTATCGCAAGTTGGGGACGTCATATATATCAAAATACGACACGTACACCTGGCGAGAACTTTGGACGACGTGTGAATCAAGTTGTCTATGAACATTTAAATGGTAGAATTCCTATGATTGCTAGTGGTGGTATTAATTCCGTTGAAACAGCTTTAGACGCGTTACAAAATGCAGATATGGTAGGTATGTCCTCACCATTTGTGACAGAGCCAGATTTTGTTAGTAAGTTAAAAGAAGGTCACCCTGAACAAATCAATTTACACGTGCAACCGGAAGAATTCGATGCATTAGCGATACCACATGCTGCATTCAAAGATATAGTGAAAATGATGGATTATGGAGAAGGATTAAAAAAACAAACTCGCGATGAACTTCGTAAATTAGAACAAAACTATGATGAATAATATATATAAGAATATTAACTTTTATTGCAACATTAATCCGTTATAACTTTATTAAGTATAACGGATTGTTTATTGTGAACTTTAAAAATGATAAAAAAGATATGTTTAATGAGAGTGAAGCATGCTATAATAACTTATGTCTTAATTGATAATAATTCTCATTTAAAATATAAGGAGTGACAAATGTGTCTATCAAGGTAAATAAATTTGATGGCAGTCTCGTATTAGCTGCGTGCTTTGCAGTGTTAACATATTGGATGTTCGCACAATCGTTTATCAATATAGGTTCTAGTGTGCAACAAACATTTGATACAACGGATGCAACTAAAAACTTATCTATCAGTCTAGTAGGCTTTGTAACTGGTATATTTATGGTTTGTGCAGGGGATGTTGCCGATAAAATAGGAAACTTAAGAATGACGAAATTAGGCCTATTATTTAGTATTATTGGTTGTTTAAGTCTGATTAGTACGCATATTACTGCGTTTTTAATTATTGGACGTGCATTTCAAGGTTTATCAGCGGCGATTTTATTACCGTCGACGATAGGGTTAGTTACAGATCATTTTAAAGGACAACAATTACGTAAAGCATATAGCTATTTAATGATTGCAACGGTAGGTGGTATAGGACTTACATCATATGTGGGTGGATGGTTATCTGGTCACTTAGGCTGGCAATCTATATTTATAGTTTCTATCGTGTTATCAATCATTGCTTTAATAATATTACGAAATAAACAAGAAGCACCTCGAGAAGAACGTAATCATCAACCATTTGATTATGTTGGTATGGTGTTGTTTGGCATATTTATCGCGGCATTGATGATTCTAATGACTCAAGGATATACATACGGCATTGGGAAATTCACAATCACACTTGTCGTTATTATTGTCATTGCATTATTAATATTTTATTTTTATGAAAAGAAAAAGACAGTACCGTTTATTGACTTTTCAATTATAAAAAATAAATCATTTTTAGGAGCAACGATTAATAACTTTGTTGTTAATACTGGTACAGGTACAACAGTTGTATTTAACGGCTATGCTCAACAACAACTTGGCTTAAACGAAGCACAAACGGGATTAGTCATCGTACCTTATACAATTATGGCGATACTGATGATTCGTTTCGGTGAGCTTGCGATTAAACGTTTCGGTGGTAAAAGTATGTTAATTGCCGGTCCACTATTCCCAACATTAGGAATCATTTTAATTAGTATGACGTTCTTTGTGCCACATTGGTATGTTGGAGTAGTAGTGGTAGCGTTTGTGATATGTGCCATTGGTAACGGCTTAGTTGCTACACCTGGTCTAACTGTTGCAGTATTTAATATGCCTGATGATAAAGTAAGTTTTGCCACTGGTTTATATAAAATGGGAGCAACGCTTGGTATGGCATTTGGTGTTGCAATTAACACCACAATCTTTACTGTTTGTTCGCAATTTTATCCAGTTGCCACTGCTGCATCGATTTCATTCTTAACAGGTGCAGTTATGATGGTATTAGGTGTTATTTCTGCGTTCATACTTATTCCAAAAAATGTAAAAGCATAATAACAAATAATATTAAATTAGGCAGTATTGATACAAATTAAAACGTATCAGTACTGCCTTTATATATGCTATATATTAATTTAAAGACGTTGTTGAAATGCCTTGTATGGGTTCATAAATAATTAAATCATGTTGATTTAAAAGATCTTCATTGAGCTGTAATTCTAAAATTTGATTAGATTGATAGTATTTGACGTACATCGTTTTAGTACTTAAATTAAATACAGTTTGATATAGCGTATAGTAAAAGTCACTGCCTATAGGACGCACAGCTCCTTTTGGAATGCTCACTGTGTCTAAAATTCTAAAAGCATCTAAGATAGGATTATCGTTTGGTGATGGTTTAAGATGACGTGTTAAATAAGCAGCACGGACAAATCTTTCAGTTGATGTATAACCACCAGGTAAGCCGTGTGTACCGCTTTCTGCTCCTAAAGGTTGTAATGTAGCTCCATTGGTTAATTGAGATTGTGGTTGATAAGGTGTGATATTAATATATTGTTTGAGATTCTCATAATGCCAATTTAAGTCTGGATGATTCGTTAATACGCCAATTGGATTATCACGAACTACCTACCATACGTCCGTCTTCAAAAGTGATTTCTGCAGAACGTCCAGTTGCGTCGGATACATGATAATGAAGCGGTGGGACGTCATTAATATCATTAAGTGTTACGGCGACGACATTAACTTTGCTTGTATGTTGAATGAGTTCTTCAATCGTTTGATGATATCCAAGTACCCAAATTAATACATCATTTTGAGAAATATTAATATAATCGTCTAGTATTTCTGAAGCGTAGGTGCAATAATCTCTGTCGTATTGTGTAGAAATAGCAAGACCATGTTCATTCATGCCATCACCAAACATAAAGCCTTCCATGTCACTTCCTGTGCCGACAAAACCATATAAAGTAGTACCTTGATAATCAGCGCGAGACTCCCAAGTATAATGACGAGGCAGTATTGCTGGATGACCTGTTAAAGGCCAATCATAATCCATTGTTCGACCTAAAATAGTCTCATTTTGATAAGACTGAAACGTAAAACCAGTACACATTAAGCAAACCTCCACATCTTTTAATTGATAACTATTATCAATTATATTCTTGATAAACATTTAATTCAATGAACTTGCAAAATAAAAAAGGACCACATTTTTTTAAATGGGTCCAATCAATAATTATTTATGCGTGAGCGTGTTCTGGTACGTCTTTAAAGTTTTCTAAACGACGATTCCATTCTTCATCACTAATGTCATGAGTTGCTACATAACGGTTACGTTCATGTTTAGCGCAATCATATGAACAAGCGCCTAAATATTTTTCTTCGTTTTCTTCTGAAACAAGAATTTGTTTATTACATTCTGGATTTGCACAATTAATGTAACGTTCACAAGGTGTGCCATCAAAATGTTCTTTACCGACAACCGTTTTTTCAACTTGGTTAACATCTACACTAATACGTTCATCGAAAACGTACATTTTGCCATCCCAATATTGGCCTTTAGTTTCAGGATCTTTACCGTAAGTAGCGATACCGCCATATAATTGACCTACGTTTTCAAAGCCTTCTTTAACTAACCAACCAGAGAATTTTTCGCAACGAATACCACCAGTACAATATGTCACGATGTTTTTACCATCTAATTGATCTTTGTTTTCATGAATCCAATCTGGTAAGTCTCTGAAACGTGTAATATCTGGACGTACTGCACCACGGAAGTGTCCTAAATCAAATTCATAGTCATTTCTAGCATCTAAGATGACTGTATTTTCATCTTCAAGTGCTTCTTTAAATTCTTTAGGTGAGTAATATTTACCAGTTGTTTCACGTGGATCTACATCGTCTTCTAAATCAAGTGCAACGATTTCTTTTCTAGGACGTACGTGCATTTTTTTGAAAGCATGACCTTCAGCTTCATCAACTTTGAATGTCATATCTTTAAAACGTTCGTCTGCATGCATATGTTCCATATATTTATCAGTATCTTCTTTTGTACCTGATAATGTACCGTTAATACCTTCTGTAGATACTAAAATACGACCTTTTAAGTTATTGTTTTTACAAAATTCTAAATGTTCAGCTGCAAAAGTTTCGGGGTCATCAATAGTTGTATATTTATAATATAAAAGTACTCTATAATCCATTCTTATTCTCCTCTAAATATTAATCTAATTATTTCTACATCATATATGATTATTTATCATTTGTTTCGTTAATGTCTGTGCATTTTTTTATACCATTATAATATTGTACCAAAATTAGCAAATGATTCAATATCTCAGCTTATAAATTAAAAATGATTATGTATTATTTTATATATTAAATTTTAAAATGAGTTAGCCTTTCAATGACTTTAAAAATAATTTCAGATAAAATAGGAGTGATTAATATTAAAGAAAGAAGGGGTATGGATATGGAACAAAATGGATTACCAACATTAAAATATGAAGGGAAATCAGCAAGTGTCGCACCGATTGTTTCTGAAAGTGAACTTCAAACAATTACGGCTGAACCATGGGTAGAAATTTCCGATAAAGGACTACAACTTGAAGGACTACAGTTTGATCGTGATGGTCAATTATTTTTACTAGATGTTTTTGAAGGTAATATTTTTAAAGTAAATCCCGAATCTAAAGAAGTAACACGTCCATTCCAATCAGAAAAAGACAATCCAGCAGCAATTAAAATTCATAAGGATGGTCGCTTGTTTATTTGTTATTTAGGTGATTTCAAATCAACTGGCGGAATCTTTGCTACTACTGAAAAAGGGGAACAGTTTGAAGAAATTATTGCTGAATTAACTACTGAATATTGTATTGATGATATGGTGTTTGATAGTAAAGGTGGATTTTATTTTACAGATTTTAGAGGGTATTCAACTAATCCTCAAGGCGGTGTATATTAAGTATCACCAGATTTTCAACATGTAACACCTGTGATACAAAATATTAGTGTTGCTAATGGTATTGCTTTAAGTACTGACGAGCGCACTCTTTGGGTAACTGAAACAACTACTAATCGTCTACATCGAATAGACTTAGAAGAAGATGGAGTGACGATTGCACCATTTGGCGCGACGATTCCATATTATTTCACAGGTCATGAAGGACCAGACTCATGTTGTATAGATAGTGATGATAATTTATATGTAGCAATGTATGGGCAAGGTAGAGTATTAGTATTTAATAAAAAAGGCTATCCGATTGGACAAATATTAATGCCAGGTCGAGATGAAGGTCATATGTTACGTTCTACACACCCTCAATTTATCCCTGGTACAAATCAATTAATCATATGTGCGAATGATATAGAAATGGGTGGCGGTTCTATGTTGTATACAGTTAATGGATTCGCAAAAGGCCATGACAGTTATCAATTTCAATAAGAAAATAGATTAAGTTAACGGGTGAAAAATATGTATGAAGACTATGAAAAATTAGATTTTGTTGATTTAATAAGTGAGCGCCATAGCCATTTAAGAGGGATAGTTGAAGACTTAACGAATCAAGAAATAACTGATAGCAAATTATCAAGTTCTGAGTGGTACGTTATTTTTAGAATTTATAAAAAGCAATTAAGTTTTGTAGAATTAAATCAATCAGTGAATTTATCACGTCAAGCCATTCATAAAGTTGTAAATAAATTACAAGATAAAGAAATAGCTGTTATAAAAGATGTAGAAGGTAATAAAAAAGAGAAAAGTGTACAGCTCACAAAATATGGAGAAAAATGTTATGAACAGTATTTAAAAATTAATCAACAATTAGAATCGCATATTGAAAAACAACTTGGTACTGAAAATATGAAAACCTTAAAGAAACTTTTAAGTGAAGATTGGAACTTAAAGGAGTTTAAAAATAACTGAATATATCTTTTGTTAATTAAACTGTTGAATTTACACAGATTGTAGTTCAACAGTTATTTTATGCCTTATTTTTGTCAACTAAGTTGACAAAATTGAAACGCATTTGCTAAAGTTAGTGCTAATGCTTTAAAAAAAGAATGTTATAAGGGAAGAGGTATAGAATGACGACTCAAGTAAAAGTAAAAAGTCCCAAAATGTTTGCTTTTGTATTAATGATAGGTGGATTTATGGGAATGTTTAGTGAAACAGCATTAAACATGGCATTAACAAATGTAATGAGCGATTACCATGTTAGTGCTGTTTTAGCCCAATGGTTGACTACAGGATATTTATTAACGATGGCATGTATGGTACCCGTATCTGTCTATTTAACTAAATGGTTTAGCACAAAAAATTGATAATATCAGGTATCATATTATCTCTTATAGGGGTTGTAATTGCTGCAATAGCACCTGCATTTTCCTTTTTACTATTAGGTCGTATTGTCCAAGCGTTAGGTACTGGAATTATTCTGCCGTTAATGGTTACAGTGTTAATGCTTATATTCCCCATTGAAAAAAGAGGGGTAGTTATGGGGATTATGGGACTTGTAATGACTGCAGGACCAGCTTTAGGACCAACTATTGCTGGTATCATCATTTCATCTCTTAGTTGGCACTATATTTTTTGGATTAGTGCAGTATTATATGTCGTTATTTTAATTATAGCTATCAATAAAGTAGAGAATGTTTCAGAAATTACGAAACCGAAAATTGATATATTATCTATTATTTTATCGACAATTGGATTTTCTGGAATAATTTTTGGATTAAATATGATGGCAGAACAACCATTCATGAATATAGTTGTTTGGGGACCGTTGTTGATTGGTATTCTTGCATTAATAGTCTTTGTTAGACGTCAATTTACACTTAAATCTCCAATGTTAAATTTAAGAGTATTTAAATATGGCATGTTTAATTTAGGGGCTCTTATGTTTTTTCTTGTTATATTATGTATTCTAGGATCAGGTATTATTCTACCGATATATATCAAGGGATCGTTAATGTTTAGCGCTATTATGGCAGGCCTTATCTTATTACCAGGCAATATTATGAATTTAATTTTGTCCCCTATAATAGGTCAATTATTTGATAAATTTGGGGCGAAAATATTTGGTATATTTGGTTTTGTTATTTTATTTATTTCTATGTTAATCTTCGCTTTTACCATATCAGCGCATACACCAGTTTGGGTGATTATCTGTAATTTCATGTTAATGTTTATAGGAATAACAATGATTATGATGCCTGCTCAAACAAATGCACTAAATCAGTTACCAAAAGAATTATACCCGGATGGTTCTGCAACGATTACTACATTAATACAAGTGGCTGGTTCAGCTGGTACCACAATTGCTATTACAATATATACTATTGCAATGAAACATTTTTCAGAAACTCATGAAAAAATATCAGAAACAATATTAATAGCACATGGAGCAGAAAAAGCATTCTGGTATTTAGTAGTCTTAGCATTCATTGGTTTAATTTGTTCATTATTTGTTAAAAAGCCAAAGGTAGATAATTAAGAAAAATAAGTATTAAGGTTTGTATACTAATTTAAGTGTGCAAACCTTTTTAGTTATAAAATAAAAAAACGTCTAGGTTTATACCCAGACGTTTTAAAAAAATATATTTAAATTAGTCTTGTACGCTGAATTCTGCTGAAGCTTCGAATTTAACGTCTTTACCTAACATTACGCCACCAGTTTCTAATGCTTGGTTGAAGTTGATCCCGTATTGTTCTCTGTTAATTTTACCAGTTACGATGAAACCAGTAACTTGTTCGCCGTTCATAGGGTTTTTACTTACGCCATTGAATTCAACGTCAAATTTTTCTTCATGAGTTTCACCTTTAATAGTTAAGTCACCAACAACACTGTTTTCGCTGATTTCTTTAGTTACGAAAGTGATTTTGTCGAATTCGTCAGTACCGAAGAAATCTCCTGATTTTAAGTGATTGTCGCGATCTTCATTAGCAGTATTGATTGATTTTGGATCGATTGTTACTGTTGCTTTTAAAGAACTTAAGTCGTTAATGTCGCCTTCAACATTTACGTCAAATTGATCAAATGTTCCTTTAACTTTTGATACCATTAAGTGTTTGATTTGGAATTCTAAAGAACTGTGTACGCTATCGAATGTAAATTGAGTCATAATTAACTCCTCCGTTTTCTTTTTAATATATCATTTGTACTTGATATAAATAATATACTACACTATTTTTAGAAAAGCAAACTTTTTAATGCTTAAATATCTAAAAGTTTTAGGTTTTTTCTACTTTAAAAGTATATTTATTAACAAAAAGTGTCAAATGATAAGAATAAAAAAGTAGAAAAATTAAAATACGGGAAAAATAAAAGTAAAGAGGTGTTTAAATATGACAATTTCAAGAGGTATTAATCATATTGGACTTACTGTTCCTGATATTGAAGAAGCAACACAGTTTTTTAAAGAAGGTTTAGATGGAAAAATTGCTTATGATAGCCAAACAAAATACGACAATCCTAGAGAAGGAGAATTTGTTGAACGTGTCTTAGGACTACAACAAGGTGCCAAAATTATTAAAAAACGAATGATGGTATTTGGAAATGGACCTAATATTGAACTATTTGAGTTTAAAGATGCGACACAACGTCAAGCAGAGACATTGCAAGATATTGGCTATACGCACATATCTTTTTATGTAGATGACTTTGAGCATGCTGTAGAACAAGTTAAATCTGCTGGTGGCGAGCCAATTTCAGAACCACATTTAAATACACGTTATGAAGATACGAACGATAATCAAACAGTTTATATCAAAACACCATGGGGCAGTTTAATTGAATTACAAACGATTCCTAACGGATATTATTATCCTCCTGATAGTGAATCAGAAGTTTACATTCCGAACGAAATTAAGTGATGAGTTATGATTGTTCGAAAAAGGGGTATTAATAATATAAAGGGGTCGATGACCATGAATTTTATAAAATATATACAATCAGCAGATGGTACAAATTTGTACGGTAAAATTAACACGGTTAATAACTCAAAAGCTAATGTCATTATAGTACATGGTTTAGCAGAGTATCTTGATAGATATGATGAGTTGGCGGCTTTTTTGAACGATAATCAATTTAATGTTATTCGTTATGATCAACGAGGGCATGGTCGTTCAGAAGGAAAACCTGTATATTATAATAATGAAAATGAAATTATTGAAGATTTGGATGCAACCGTACAATGTGTGATGGAAAATTGTCCAGGTAACATTTATTTGATTGGTCATAGTATGGGTGGTTATGCAGTTACTCTATATGGAACGAAGCATCCTGGGCTTGTTGATGGTATTATTACTTCTGGAGCGTTAACGAGGAATCATTTAAATTTGTTTGGAGACCTTGATAGTAATCACCCTTATGATATGTATATACCTAATGAATTAGGAGAAGGCTTATGTTCTGATGAAGAAGTAGTTCAAATATATGAGACGGATGATTTAATTGCTGAAGATATATCAATGGGTTTAATTTATACGTTATTAGATGGTGTTAAGATATTGAAAGAAAATGCAGCATATTTTACTGAACCGATATTGATCTTGCATGGCAAAGATGATGGATTAGTAAGTTATCAAGATTCACTAGAATTGTATAATGAAATTGGTTCTAAACATAAATCAATACACATTTATGACGGCCTTCAACATGAAATATTTAATGAGTCATCATATAATAAAAATATTTTCCGGGAAATTGTTGAGTGGTTAACACGTGAAATTAATAAATAGAGTTAAAGGGATAATACATCAATGGCGATGTATTATCCCTTTTCATAAAATATAGTTAATGTAATAAAACTTGAGTTACTAACATGCCACCACCGAATACAAGTACAAAGACAACCACTGGCCAAACGAAACGGAACCAATGAGAATAACGCATGTTAAGCATTTGTAATGTAGCCATGACTAAACCGGTTGGGGCTAAGAATAACATTGCATATTGACCAAATTGATACGCCGTAACAATCGTATATCTAGGAATACCCACCGTATCGGCTAATGGTGCAAAAATAGGCATCGCTAATACAGCTAGTCCAGATGATGATGGAATAATAAATCCTAGGAAGAAAAAGATAAATAGTAATGCGATAACAAATAATGGACCTTGAATATTTTCAACAAGTGATGAAGAAAAATGTAAAATCGTATCTGATATTCTTCCGTTATTTAATACTAAATTGATACCACGTGCTAACCCTATAATAAGTGAGACACCTACTAAACTTGATGCCCCTTTAACAAATTCATCTACAACACCTTGTTCTCCCAATCCTTTTGGACCTGTCGCAGCTAAGAACATAATAATAATGGTAAATATTAGAAATGCTGAAGCCATAGTTGGGAACCACCAACCTTGAGACATGACGCCCCAAACCATCACAGGGAAGGGTATAACAAATAGTAATAAAATTAATTTCTTACGTGTAGTAAATGTTTGTTGCTGATTATCATGCTCCATGACAGACCATTGTTGATTAAATGTATCTTTATCTTCATAACTATATGAGGCTTCAGGGTTCTTTTTAATCTTTTTACAGTACCAATAGAGGTAACCTATAACAAACATGGCTCCGATAATACAACCGGCAACACGCCAGTACAATCCTTCAGCAAAAGTTGTACCAGCTGCATTAGAAGCGATAACCACTGAAAATGGATTGATTGTTGAGAATGTTGATCCCATAGAACTCGCCAAAAAGATAGCTCCTACACAAACAATAGAATCATATCCCATTGCGATAAATATAGGGACAAGAATAGGGTAGAAGGCTACAGCTTCTTCTTCTATACCACATAGTGTTCCACCAAGTACCATTAATATAGAAACAAAGAAGATTAAAAGAAATTCTCTCCCTTTTGTCTTTTGAGTCAACGCGAGAAGTCCGGATTCAAAAGCACCACTCGCTTGAACAACACCAATTAAACCACCTAGTATAAGTATAAAGACCATAATATCAGCAGCTTCAATTGTTCCGTTAACCATGCTACTTGTAATGTCAGTTAATTTAGCAGGATGTTGATCTAAACGTTCATAAGTATTTGGAATAGAAACAGGCTTATTAATCGCACCTGAAGTGAACTGATTAATATCAATTTTGACACCCATTTTGTCTAATTCCTGTTGTGTTGCTTTATGTGTTTCAACTTTACCTTGAGGATTTTCGACCTTTAATGAGTGATCTTCATAAGATAATTTTGAATACGAACCTGCTGGAATCATCCAAGTTGCTAATACAGCTAAAATGGTTAAAATGAATAAAATTGCAAAGGCACCAGGCATTTTCAACTTGAACTTTCTCTTAGGTGAAGATGTATGCTTTTCTTTTTTTATTTGTTCTGCTTTCATAAAATCTCCTCCTACCCAAATTCTATATTGATGAATTATTATAAATAAATATGCATTTAATTCCAAACAATTTAAGCATAACATGGATAGAGATAAACAGTGAGGAAAATTTAACATTTATGAGCAAATATTTATAAATTTAAAAATTTGTAAAAAATAGAGGATAAGACTTTAACTTAGTATAAAAGTAAGAGACTATAAGAAATTATGAATAAGAATATATTATTAATATGACTGACAAAGTCTTTTTTTAAAGATAAGTAAGTTTGAAGTTTGTATACTAATTACTTATTAAAAACAATAACAACCTAATACAAGGGTGTAAATGTCACTATTGTACTGGTTGTTATATTGATATCCTAACTAGGATTGAATATATCTTTTCAAATGTTTGGCAGTTACGGATTGTTCTATATCTAGTAATCCTTTTGGCTCACCACTATATAGTAATTGTCCGCCCTTATCGCCAGCATAAGGGCCAATATCTATAAACCAATCCGCTTGAGTCATCATTGTTAAATTATGTTCAATTAAAATAACGGTATTACCTTCTTCAATTAAATGGTTAAAGCATTCAATTAAAATGGGCAGGTCATCTTCATGAAGTCCAGTAGTGGGCTCATCAAAAATAAATATCGCATCATGTACAGTTTCTGTTAAATATTTACTTAATTTAACACGTTGAATTTCACCACCAGACAATGTATCAAGGGACTGTCCAAGTGTCATATAATACAATCCAGTGTTGGCTAGGGCTTGTAAAGGTTGCACAATATGATTGTCATCTTTAAATTTCTCAATAGCTTCTTGAACTGTTAAAGATAAAATATCTGCAATAGAATAGCCATTTACTTTAGCTTCAAGCACTTCAGGACGATATCTTGTACCACCGCACATTTCACATGTTTGAGAAAAATCGGGCATAAATGCTAATTCAGTTTTAATAACTCCTTTACCATGACACTCTGGGCATGCACCTTCTGAATTATAACTAAACATACTTTTCTTTAAGCCAGTTTGCTCACTAAAGAACGCTCTTACATCATCAAAGATATTTAAATAAGTTAGTAGATTCGAACGGTTTGAAGCATGAGCAGGCTTCTGATCGATAAATATAGCTTGCTCATCTTTTTCAAATGCTGTTGTAATTAAAGAACTTTTACCAGAACCAGCTACGCCTGTAACAACAGTCATCGCATATTTAGGTAATTGAGTCGTAATATGTTGTAAATTATTTTTAGAAATATCCTTAATATCTAACATATCAGATGATACTCTTATATTTTCTTTTAGATTATGAGAGCGATGCAACGCTTGTCCAGTACTCGTACTAGATTTAAGTAAGTCTTGGTAACTACCTTCAAAAGTAATTTGTCCGCCATCTTTACCGGCTAATGGCCCAATATCGATAACATGGTCGGCAGTTTTAATGACATCAGGGTCATGTTCTACGACGAGTACTGTATTTCCTTTGTCTTTTAAAGATTGAATTAAATCATTAATTCGTTGAATATCTTCAGGATGCAGTCCAACACTTGGTTCATCAATAATATAAACTAAATCGCTCAATGGACTGTTGAGATGACGAATAAGTTTGATACGTTGCGATTCACCACCAGATAATGACGTGGTTTCACGAGATAAAGTTAGATAATTGAGACCTACATAACTAAGTGATTCAAGCTGTTTTTTTAACGGTTCGATAATTACTTGTGCTTTAGTAGAATGAATCTTATGTAAAAAGTCTAACGCATCTTCAATTTGTAAATCAGTAAAATCAGCAATATTCATACCATTAATTTTACAACTTAGTACTTTATCATTGAGACGTTTACCATGACAATCTGGGCATGCATGTTTATGAACAACACGTTCTATATCTTTAGCAAATCTTTTTTTCTCAAAATTATCATTTAGTAAAAATGAGCGTCTGAATCTATGAATTAAACCTTCAAATTTTGCGGTTCTGGGCCAATTAGAAGGAGGATTTTTAAGTTTTGTTGGTTCAGTATATAAAAGTGTATCTAATTCTTCCTTAGTATAATCTTTTAACTTTTTATCGTTATCAAACAGTCCAGTATATAAATAACGTTTCCCTCTCCAACTATCAGGTCGGAAAGATGGAAAATTGATAGCATCTTCATTTAAAGATTTGTCAAAATCAATTAATTCATTTAAATCAATATCCTCTACATAACCTAAGCCTGAACAAGTTTCGCACATACCTTTTGTATTGTTAAAGGAAAAGACATCAGAATAACCTACAAATGGTTCTCCTATACGTGACCATAATAAACGCACTGATGCATAAATATCAGAAATCGTCCCAACTGTGGAACGAGAATTTCCTCCTAATCGTTTTTGATTAATAATCATTGAAACAGGTAAGTTTTGAATTTGATCAACATCAGGTTTTGAAAATTGACTCAATTGATGTTGTATATAACTTGAATAGGTCTCATTGAGTAAACGCTCAGATTCAGCTGCTAGTGTATTAAATACTAAAGAAGACTTACCGGAGCCAGACCTCCCTGTAAAAACTGTAAGTTGATGTTTAGGAATAGTAACATCAATATCTTTTAAATTATTTTGTTTGGCGCCAACGACTTTAATATCTGACATATGCCTTCACCTCTTAGTCGACTTTACCCTAAAATTGATATCCAACTCGTTTAATGTTTGTATTTTAAGATTAACTATTAATATATAAAGTATATCTAGGTAAAAAATAAAAATTATATAAAATTGGAATTGATGATTGACTTTTTGTACAAAAATTCGTAACATTTTAATAAATAACCAGTTAAAGTAAGCGTTGGTTTTAATGTAAAAAGGATTTTTTATTTTAATGCTTTTGAAAGCGCTTACTATTAAATGAGAAAGGATGGTCATTATGAAAGCTTGGTTTACTAAACTATTTGAATTTTTACCACGTGCAATCATTAATTTATTTATCTAGTCACATAGAATTGATTTGAAAATTAAAAATAAAATAGAGGTGCTGAATATGAAAAATAGAGAAAATAAATATAGTATTCGTAAATTTAGCGTAGGAACATCATCGATTTTAATTGCAGCCTTATTATTTATCGGTGGCGGTTCTGCACAAGCAGCTGAAAATCAAGATCAGGGAAATCTAGATTCTGAAGCTAAACAAGCACAATCTATTGGGGAACAACATGGGAATGATGTTAAAGATGAACAATTAAATCAATCTAGTGAATCAAAAAATAATAATGATAATGTTGAAGTACAGAATAATAATAAAAATGAAGAAGTAAAATCAAATTTACATAATGAATCATCTGTTGAGTTAAAAAATAATAATACAAATGAACAAAGAGTAGACAAAGAAGTAGATCCGGAATACAACAAAGCAGACAAAGAGAAGCAAGTCGACCCGGAATACAACAAAGCAGATAAAGAGAAGCAAGTGGATCCGGAATACAACAAAGCAGATAAAGAGAAGCAAGTAGATCCGGAATACAACAAAGCCGACAAAGATAAAGAAGTCGACCCAGAATACAACAAAGCAGACAAAGAGAAGCAAGTAGACCCAGAATATAACAAAGCCGACAAAGATAAAGAAGTCGACCCAGAATACAACAAAGCAGATAAAGAGAAGCAAGTAGACCCAGAATATAACAAAGCCGACAAAGATAAAGAAGTCGACCCAGAATACAACAAAGCAGATAAAGAGAAGCAAGTGGATCCAGAATACAACAAGGCCGACAAAGAGAAGCAAGTAGATCCAGAATTCAGTAGAGTAGGTAAAACAACACAGCCACAAAATAAAGTAACTGCTCAACAAACTGCTTCGAAAGATAATAAAGGATTAAATCAAACAAATGCCTCTAAATCAACAAAACAAAAGAAACAAGCTATTTCTTTAGATGAATTAGAAAATGGTACTACTACACTATCAAAAGATAATCCAAGTAAAAAAGATAAAGAAGAAAAAGATGGTTTGAAAGCTTTAAAATCAAATTCAGTAGCAACCTTAAACAATAAATCTAAAAATAATGCCACTGTTGCTAATAAAGATCAAACAAACAAGAAGGCTAAACAAGATCAATATAAAAACCATGATCCAATTATTCTAGTACATGGATTCAATGGTTTTACAGATGATATTAACCCAGCAGTACTTTCACACTATTGGGGTGGCGATAAAATGAATATTCGCCAAGACTTAGAAGAAAATGGTTATAAATCATACGAAGCAAGTATCAGTGCTTTTGGTAGTAACTATGATAGAGCAGTAGAACTTTACTACTATATTAAAGGTGGTCGTGTAGACTACGGTGCTGCTCACGCTGCAAAATACGGTCATGACCGTTATGGTAAAACGTACGAAGGTGTTTATAAAGATTGGCAACCTGGTCAAAAAGTCCATTTAGTAGGACATAGTATGGGTGGTCAAACGATTCGACAACTTGAAGAACTATTAAGAAATGGTAATCAAGAAGAAATTGATTATCAGAAGAAACATGGTGGCACAATTTCACCATTGTATAAAGGTAATAATGATAATATGGTTTCTTCAATTACAACATTAGGAACACCTCACAATGGTACGCATGCATCTGATTTAATCGGAAATGAAGCGGTTGTAAGACAAGTCGTTTATGATTTAGGTAAAGCATTTGGTAATAAAGATTCAAGAGTAGATTTCGGATTATCTCAATGGGGCTTAAAACAAAAACCTAATGAATCATATATCGACTATGTCAAACGTGTGAAAAATTCTAAATTATGGAAATCACAAGATAGTGGGTTATACGATTTAACTAGAGATGGTGCTACAGATTTAAACCGTAAAACATCATTAAATCCAAACATTGTCTATAAAACATATACAGGTGAAGCAACGCATAAAGGATTATTTGGTAGACAAAAAGCAGATTTAAATATGTTCTTGCCGTTTACTTTAACTGGTAACGTAATTGGTAAAGCAACTGAAAAAGAATGGCGTGAAAATGATGGCCTTGTATCAGTTATTTCTTCACAACACCCATTTAATCAAAAATATACAAATGCTACAGATAAAAATCAAAAGGGCATTTGGCAAGTAACACCAACAAGACACGATTGGGACCACGTTGACTTTGTCGGACAAGATAGCTCTGATACAGTGAGAACTAGAGAAGAATTACAACAATTCTGGCATGGCTTAGCAGCTGATTTAGTAGAAAGTGAAAAACTAACATCAGAGGAAAAGGCACATGCTTAAATAAGTAATTATATAGAAAATAAAGAAAGGAGAATGCGATATGTCTGGAGACTTCTTCCAATTAATCGGTTCATTATTCAAAGTGTTAAAAGAATTATTTAAATAAAAAAGTTTAAAAATGCGCCTAACAAAATTTAATATATTTGTTAGGTGCTCTTTTATATTTAAAAATTAATAGTGACTATAGTAAAATATAAAAGTTAAATTTATGTAAAAATTATAAAAATAAATGATTTAAAATTAAAAAATTGTTATGATGAGTATGTAGTTAATTATTCACTTTGGAAGGAGATTTTAACAATGAAAAAGATGACAATGTTAGCAGGATCTGTATTGGCTGGAACAATTGCTATGGCAGGAGTATCTAGTGTGGCGGATGCAAGCTCAGTTCAAAAGCAAGATACTAACAAAGTAGAACATACACAACAAACAAAACAAGGTGAACGCCCATATGGTGGTATTGCTCCTAAAGGTATGACTGAAAAACAATATCAAGAATTAGAAAGTAGATTACCTAAAGCGAGTGAAGTTTCAGTAAAAGAATATAATCAATTAATTAATAAAGAAACACAAAGAATTGCAGATAAATATGGTGTTACAATTTATACACCACAAAAAACATTCCATCCTCATAAATAAATTTAAATATACCAAATAAGGAGTATCGATTTATTCGATACTCCTCGTTAATTAATTAGGTAATAAAAAAAGCAAGTTCTTCAATGAAGAACTTGCTTTAATATAAGTAGCGGAGGGAGAAGGATTTGAACCAACGCGAGCTAAAAGCTCCTACCAATCATAAATGATTGGCCTCTTAAGCCAGACTTGAGTATCCCTCCAAATCAATAACAGAAACTAGTATATAATAATTTAAACGATTTGTAAAGACAAATGGTGAAAAAATTAAGTTTTTGTAAAAAATAAGTAAATTTCAAGGTATCAACTTCAATTTTTTTAAAATAAAGAACGAATAACACGGGCAATACCACTCATTATTTCGGGGATAAAGCTCAATACATCTGCCCAAAACGATTGCTTATACTTCTTATCTTCTTGATCAATTACTTTTTCATCTTGATCTTTACGTTGGTTTCCCAATGTTATACCTCCTATACAATAATTCCTAATATATTTTCTTATATTATAACGTTTATACATATTACTGTATATTAAATGAATAATCCTGCTTATTTAGTATGTAGTAAAAATTACTTGGTGTCACATAATCGTCAATTTTAAAAAATATACATTATAATGCAAAGTAATTCAAAGAGAAGAATTATGATTTTTTAAAGATGATGCTTTAGAATGCTTAATTAAAAATTGTCTTAATTTTAATATAATGAAAATAAAATGAAAGCTTATGAGAACTCGCTTGGAGTATTTAAAAAAATATCAATTTCCCTCTTCACGTACCTCCAATTTTTTTGTAATATATCACGCATGTTGATTTTTTAACGAAACGATTAAAGGGGGAAGCAGTGATGAGAGAAAATAAAATGATGTTTTTCATATTTATGTTAGGTACATTTACTGTAGGAATGGCTGAGTATGTCGTAACAGGATTATTAACTCAAATTTCCAATGATATGCGTGTATCTATTTCAAGTGCAGGCTTATTAGTAAGTGTTTATGCCATTAGTGTTGCAGTAATAGGTCCTTTCATGCGAATTTCTACTATGAAAGTACATGCACATCGACTATTACCTCTTCTCGTAGCGATATTTGTTATTAGTAATGTAATAGGAATGTTAGCACCTAATTTTTATGTATTATTATTATCTAGAGTATTGTCTGCGGCAATGCATGCACCTTTCTTTGGTGTTTGTATGAGTGTAGCAGCAGCAGTTGCGCCACCTGCTAAAAAACCACAAGCCATTGCCTTAGTGCAAGCTGGATTGACTATAGCAGTAATGATAGGCGTACCATTTGGATCATTTTTAGGTGGATTAGCAAATTGGAGAGTTGTTTTTGGCATTATGATTATGTTAGCTGTCATAACAATGCTAGGCATGATGAAATTCACGCCACATGTATCATTAAGTTCAGAAGTAAATATTTCTAAAGAATTAACAGTATTCAAAAACCCTCACATCTTAATCATTATAGCAATCATTGTCTTTGGTTACTCAGGTGTATTTACAACATATACATTTATGGAACCAATGATACATGAGTTTGCACCATTCAAAATCGTCGGCTTAACAATATGTTTATTTTTATTTGGTCTCGGTGGGGTAATAGGCAATTTAGTCACAGGAAGTGTACCAGAACATGCATTAACTAAATATTTATTCTATACTTTCTTATTGCTATTTATCACAATCATTTTATTTGTAACATTCGTGCATTATGCGATATTAGCATTTTTAATCTGCTTTTTATTTGGTTTTGGTACATTTGGAACAACACCATTGCTTAATAGTAAAATTATTTTAAGTGCTCAAGAAGCACCATTACTTGCAAGTACATTAGCTGCATCTATATTTAACGTTGCTAATTTTATTGGAGCTATATTAGGATCAATTTTACTATCTATAGGTTTACCTTATTTGACGATTACGTTTATTTCAGGAAGCATCATTATTTTAGGTATTTTACTCAATACAGTGAACCATTTTTATGAGAAAAAACATATACAATTTCATAATTAAGTGAGATCACCTACTCGAAGTTGTATCGAGTAGGTGTTTTATTTATATAAGATAGAACTGAGTATAAATTGATTCACATATTTTATGGCTTAGAGAAAATGATACGAATTATTCGAAAAAAAGAGACCTAATAATACATTTTTTGAATATATATCGCTCAAAAAACATGATATAATGAAATTCGATATATTTATTATAAAATTCATTTTATAATAGTGAGCGTTGGCACAATTTTATAAATAGAACAAATAGTCGAAATAGCGCTTCAACACAGCAATGATAGTACGTCTAATTGAGGAGGCCTATGATGGAAGGAAAGGTAGACTTAAGTCGCATTTTCAAAGTATTACGTAAAAATATTAAAAAACTTATCACCATCCCTGTTATCTTTATGATTTTAAGTGCAATTTTTACATCATTATTCGTAACCCCGAAATACGCGGCTTCGACACAGATCTTAGTTAATCAGAAACAAATTGAGAACAATATCGTAAACCCAAATAATGTGCAAAATAGTTTGCAGTCAGTTAATACATATGCAGAAATAATTAAAAGTCCAAGGATACTTGAGAGAGTTTCAAAAGAACTAGACTATAAATACGATGTTAAGGAATTAAGTTCATTTGTAAAAGTGACGAATCAATCGAATTCTCAAATTATTAATGTTTCTATAGTGACAGAAAATGCCAAGGTATCGGCGAAGATAGCAAATAAAGTTGCAAAAGTTTTTGCTAAAGAAGTGCCCGATATTATGGATGTAGATAATGTATCTGTATTATCTAAAGCGAGCGATACTGAGAATAAAGTAGCACCGAATATAACTAATAATATGCTTCTTACTGGTCTTGCGGCTTTAGGTTTAACATTGCTTATCATTTATTTAAAACATATTTTAGATAGACGCATTAAAACTGAACAAGATGTTTTAGATGAATTGCAGTTACCAGTTTTAGGTGTCATACAAAAATTTAAAGTATAAGAGGAAGTACAATGTCAAATGTAAGAAGAAAATATCCCAAATTAATTGTTAATGAACAACCGAAATCTCCTATTAGTGAAAAATTTAGAGGTATTCGCTCAAATATTTTATTTGCAAGTGCGGATGATCCTATTAAGAGTGTTGTAGTTACGTCAGATGGACCAGGGTCTGGTAAATCAACCACATCTGCTAATCTTGCAATTTCATTTGCCCAAGCTGGTTATAAAACGATACTTATTGACGGTGATATGCGTAAACCGACACAGCACTATCTTTTTAAGTTGCCTAATAATGAAGGATTGTCTAGTTTATTACTTAAATGGTCAGATTATGAAAGTGCGATTCAATCTACTCACATTGAAGGATTGGATGTACTTACGTCAGGACCTATTCCACCAAATCCTTCAGAACTCATTACCTCAAGATCGTTTAAAAATATGTTTGATCATATTTCGGAAAAATATAATTTTGTCATTATTGATACGCCACCCGTAAATGTAGTCACAGATGCACAATTATTTTCTAACTATACGCAACATGCAGTATATGTCGTTAACGTTGAATCAAATAATAAAGAAGAAGTTAAGAAAGGTAAACAATTACTTGAAAAAAGTGGCTCAAAAATTATTGGTATCGTATTAAATAAAGCACCTCAAGAGAAGAACTCTAAATATTATGCTTACTACGGAGATGACAAATCATGATTGATATTTATAACCATATATTGGTTAATATGGATGATGGCCCACAATCAAAAGAAGCAATGATCCAATTGCTTAAACAAGCAAAACAAGAAGGAATTACTTGCATCATCGCTACGCCACATCATTTACATCCTAAATATCAAAATAGCTTTCAACAAACGTCACTTAAATTAGCGGAATTAAAACAATTACCTGAAATTAAATCATTAGGGATTGAGTTTTATCCAGGTCAGGAAATAAGAATAACTGATGAAATTATACAGGGTATTGAAGAGGGTAGTATTCAAGGATTAAATAGATCTCGATATTTATTAATTGAATTTCCTTTTGGAGAAGTTCCTCATTTTACCAAACGTTTATTTTTTGAATTACAAACCAGAGGTTACATACCTATCATAGCTCATCCTGAAAGGAATAAAATGATTGCTAAAAATCCATGTATCTTATACGAGTTAATTTGCAATGGTGCGTTGAGTCAATTGACAGCAGATTCGTTATTAGGTCAATTTGGTAAAAATATTCAAAGGTTATCTATACGTTTAATTGACTGTCATCTAGCTCACTTTATTGCTTCGGATGCACATTCTATAGAACAACGCCCCTTCGCATTAAATGGATTATTTAATGAGCGAAAGCTATCATCATATCGTAATGAAATAGAAGAAATGATTCAAAATGCTAAAGCAATTGTAAATAACGAAGTGATATATTCAGATAGACCATGTAAACCGGAAACAATTAAACGATTTTTAAAATGGTTTTAATAAAAGAAATGGTTGTGTATCACCTCTGAATAATAACATTCAAAATACTAAATGTTATTATTTCGTAGTCAAATGAATCTATGGATCTGTGAATGGATAATGGTGGAAGTCATTTTAAGATTATTAGTCAGAATATTCTTATAAATATGAGATTTTTTATTATGTTTAAAGATAAAGTGATACTAATCACGGGTGGTACTGGATCTTTTGGAAACGCTGTTCTTCAAAGGTTGCTTAACACCGGTATTAAAGAAATTAGAATATTTTCAAGAGATGAAAAGAAACAAGATGATTTAAGAAAACAATACAAAAGTGAAAAATTAAAATTCTATATTGGAGATGTACGTGATTTATCCAGTATTGAATTAGCTATGAATGGTGTTGATTTTGTCTTTCATGCAGCAGCATTAAAGCAAGTTCCTTCATGTGAATTCTTTCCATTAGAAGCGGTGAAAACAAACATTTTAGGTACTGCTAATATGTTACAAAGTGCTATCAATCACAAAATAAAAAAGGTTATTTGTTTATCTACAGATAAGGCAGCGTATCCGATTAATGCTATGGGCATGTCTAAAGCATTAATGGAGAAAACATTTGTCGCTCAATCGAGAAAGGTCGACCCGTTAGCAACTGTTATATGTGGAACAAGATATGGTAACGTCATGGCTTCACGTGGCTCAGTTATTCCTTTATTCATTGAAAAAATTAAAGCAGGAGAGCCGTTACCAATTACAAATCCCTTAATGACTCGATTTTTAATGAGCTTGGACGAAGCTGTTGAACTTGTTATTTATGCTTTTAAACATGCTGAAAATGGGGATATTATGGTTCAAAAATCACCTAGTTGTACAATTCAAGACTTAGCACAAGCTTTATTAGAATTGTTTGAGGCAAATAATGATATCCAAATTATAGGTACAAGGCATGGAGAAAAAGAGGCAGAAACTTTGTTAACTAAAGAAGAATATGCACGCTGCGAGGATTTAGGAGAATATTTCAGAATACCTGTAGACGCACGTAACCTAAATTATGATAAGTACTTTGATGAAGGACAACATCATGACAAAACAATTTATGAATATAATTCTAATAATACACAAAGACTAAATGTAGCAGAAATTAAAGAAAAATTATTAACTTTAGAGTATGTAAGAAATGAATTAAAAGTATATCAGACTCAATAACAACTGCAGGGAAGGAACATTAAGAATGAATATTGTAGTAACTGGTGCGAAAGGATTTATAGGACGAAACCTTTGTATTGAATTGAGAAATTATAGTCAATATCAAGTCTATGAAATATCTCGTGAAACTAACTCCAAATTAGTAGAACAATATCTATTAAATGCTGATATTATCGTTCATTTAGCTGCTTTGAATCGCTTTAATTCCACAAAAGATATAAGTGATACACAGAGACAAGATATATTTAATAAATGTAATGTGAATCAACTTTCAGACTGGTTACAAATCGTTAGTAAAAATAAAAAAAGACCATCGATTATATTTACATCGTCAATACAAGCAGAATTAGATAATCATTATGGAAGAAGTAAATTACAAGCAGAATTGTTACTACAACAATTTAAACAAGTCCATGGAAATGAAGTTATTATATACAGGTTGCCAAATTTATTTGGTAAGTGGTGTAAGCCTAATTATAACTCAGTGGTTGCGACATTTTGTTATAACATTGCTCGAAATAAACCTATCCATGTCACTGATTCAACTAAAGAACTTAAATTGAATTATATTGATGATGTTATTCGTGAATTAATAAGAGCGATTAATGGCCATCCAACGAAGCAAGCAGAATTTGCAATTGTACCCAATGTACATCGTAAAACGTTAGGTCAAATTGAACAGTTATTACGACGTTTCAAAAAAATGAGAGAAACATTGTCGCTTCCTTATTTAGAAGATCCTTTTGAAAAGGCGTTATACAGCACATATTTAAGTTATTTACCTGATAATGCATTCGGCTATCCATTGCATATGCATAAAGATGACAGAGGTTCATTTACAGAAATATTTAAAACGTCAGATCGAGGACAAATTTCTGTTAATGTTTCTAAGACAGGTATAGTTAAAGGAAATCATTGGCATCATACTAAAAATGAAAAATTTTTAGTCGTAGCTGGGAAAGGTATCATTCGCTTTCGATTACCTGATAGCAAACAAATTATTGAATATGTAGTGTCTTCGGATAAATTGGAAATCATAGATATACCTGTAGGTTATACACACAATATTGAAAATTTAGGTGAAGAAGATATGGTCACTTTGATGTGGGCTAACGAGATCTTCGATGCTGAACATCCAGATACATATTTCTTGGAGGTATAAATATGGAAAAGTTGAAATTAATGACGATTATAGGTACGAGACCTGAAATTATAAGATTATCAGCAACAATTAAAGCATGTGATACTTACTTTAATCACATATTAGTGCATACAGGACAAAACTACGACTATACCTTAAACCAAGTGTTTTTCGAAGATTTATCGTTAAGAGAACCAGATTATTATTTAGATTCAGTTGGTGATAATTTGGGTCAAACTATGGGAAATATTATAGAAAAGGCCTATGACGTATTAAAGAAAGAGAAACCAGATGCATTGCTAATACTTGGTGACACAAATAGTTGTTTATCAGCTATTGCTGCCAAACGATTGAAAATTCCTATTTTTCATATGGAAGCGGGCAATCGTTGTTTTGATCAAAATGTTCCAGAAGAAATTAACCGTAAAATAGTAGATCATATTAGTGATATTAATTTACCTTATACAGAACATAGTCGTCGTTATTTATTAGATGAAGGGATTAAACGAGAACATATTTTTGTTACAGGTTCACCAATGAAAGAAGTGTTACATGAGCAGTTGTCTAAAATAGAAGCGAGTGATGTGTTAGAACGACTCAATTTAAAAACACAACAATATATCGTTGTTTCTGCACATAGAGAAGAAAATATTAACCACAAAGACCACTTTCAATCATTAATGGATGCGATTAATCAAATCGCTGAACACTATCAATTGCCTATTATTTATTCTACACATCCTAGAACTTGGAAAATGATTGATGAACAACAAGTGAACTTCCATCCTTTAGTACGGCGTTTACGACCATTTGGTTTTATAGACTATAATGCCTTACAGAAAAATGCATATGTTGTGTTATCAGATAGTGGTACCTTATCTGAAGAATCTGCAATACTTAAATTTCCAGCAGTATTACTAAGAAATTCTACAGAGCGACCGGAAGTAGTAGATAAAGGAACGATTGTATTAGGCGGCATCCATTTTGACAATATCATACAGTCGGTTGCGCTGGTTAAAAAGATGCAAGATAATGCATCTCCAATCATTGAGGCAAATGACTATAAAGATATACATGTTTCTCAAAAGGTAGTGAAAATTATACAAAGTTATAAAGATATCATTAATGATACGGTGTGGAGAAAGTAAATGCAGAAAAGTATTAAAATCAATATTTCGTTTTGGATTGAGTGTTTATTAACGATTATTTTATTTATCTTAAGCATACAGAATCAAACTTTATTATTGATTACAATGTGTTGTTCTTTGCTGCTCATTAAACAAGGTGAGATAGGTGTCGTTAAACTTATATTTCTTTATATGATGCGTTATTTTATTTCGCCTGGTATTGATTTTGAAGGTAGTCAATTATTCATTAATATAATGAAATATGTCTTGATTTTCATTTGTGGTAGCTATTTCTTATATCAATCTTCAAGACAATGGGCGACAAGTAAAGTAATGTCATTATTTGTGTTTGGTTCGTGCTTATTAATGACAATATATGCGATTACGAGTTTGTTGACATCAGCCTTTCCATTGGTTGCAATTCTTAAATTAATCAATTATTTTTTACCGTTAATGATCATTGTATTATTAATTTCACAGATCAAAGACTTTAAAAAATTGATATTTTGGTTAGCCGTATACATCGAGTTGTTGATTATAAGTTCGTCATTTTATATTAATCAACCAATAGGGAAATTGCTTAATGGTTATTCGTTTCAAGGTATACTGAATCATCCAAATTTATTTGCAATCATTATGGTAATGGGTTTGACACTTATACTTGTATCAATCAATTATCAAAGACAATTTATTATATGCCAACTTATTATAGTGGCAATTGGCACTTATGAACTAGTGAAAACTAATTCACGTACAGGTGTATTATCATTTGTTGTTTGTGTCTGCTTGTATTTCTTATTGATGAATATGCATAAGCGTTATAAATGGTTGATTTTCGGTAGTGTAGTTATGACTGTAGTAATCATTTTTATGAATCCTTTTATTCAGGAACGCATTAAAGCCTTTTTAGTTAAAGGACAGCGAAGTGACCAAGCATTATATTCTCGATATATACAAATTGAATATTTAATGGACGCACTAGATAAGTACCCTTTATTTGGTGGAGGATTTGGTATACCAGTGAATAATACAAGTTTGGATTTACTTAACTTTACCTTTGAAGCGGGGAATATTTTCTTTGCATTAATTATATTTACAGGTATTTTCGGATTAATTTGTTATTTGATCTATCTCGTGTTTATGTTGTTCATTGTACAGCATCCATTTCGTTTAACTATCGTACTATTTATATCGACGTTACTCGTTAATATGGGAGAAATGATTATGTTTAGTTCAACGAATGCTGGCATTTTTTGTTATATATTATGGGGCATTTATTTAAAAGAAGGAATGGAATTACAACATGAATCAAAGCTATAAAAATAATGTTCTTTTAATTGGATTATTTACAGGATTATCACTATGTGCAAATTTCTTGTTCTATCGAGTGACAAATCAATACTTAAACAATGATGAATTGTATGGCATCTGGTTAATTATATTATCTACAATGACATGGTTTTATATTATGGATTTTGGTATTTCTAATTCTTTAAGGAATCTATTAACAATTGCTATTCAAAAGAAAGATCGACATGGTATAAACGAAGTCATCAACACGACATACGTAGCGATGATTGTTCCCTTAATTATATTACTTTATGCAGGGTTAATCGTTAATCAATGGGTGGATTGGACAACATTATTTCATATAAAAAATTCAAAATCAGACGTAAATCAAATGTTTTTAATCACATTCTTTATGTTTCCATTTGTATTTTATTTAAATACCATAACTTATATTTATCATGCTCATTTTCAATCTTATATTGTTAATTTGATGCAATTTTTAAATTTATTCATTAGTACTTTATTAATATTAGCGATGAACATGATTGGCTTACACAGCGTTGTATCGTTATGCGTAATTTATTTTTCAATAAATGTAAGTGTATCTTTGATTTTTACAGTATTTTATTTTAAGAAATATAGAAAGATAGTCAAATTAGACATGAGTGGGTATCGAAAGGATTTAATTAAACCATTATTGTCACTTGGTGGAGGTTTCTTTTTATTAGACGTAGCTTCATTAACTTTATTAAATTCAGGACCACTACTTATTGGCTATTTTTTCAGTCCTTTTTATTCCGTGGAATTCCAATTAACGTATAAACTATTTTCAATATTTTTAACTATGGCAACGGTTATTTTATCCCCACTTTGGACGTTAATGATAGCTAAATTAACAGCGCAACAGTTTCAAGATATTAAACGTATACATAAAAAATTAATGATCATTATATGCATGATTTTGATAAGTATGTTTTTCATGACATGGATGGTGAATTTAGTCATAAATATTTGGATAGGTAAATCATATCAAATCGAATGGATATTTATTTTTTTAACCGCAACTATAGTGATGTTATCTATTATTGCCTTTACTTATCAAACGTTATTAAATGCAATGAACATTGTTTATTCACAAGCAATCATTTATTTATGCGGTGTAATTGTGAGCTTGGGATTAATGTTTATTTTACTCAAAGTGTTTAATTTAGGTCCTTATTATTTCTTATTAGCGATTAATAGCGGTATATGTATACCAGCTATAGTATTGCCTTTGATTTTTAGAAAAAATTTACATAAATTATCAATTCAATATACTCAATCGAAACTATAGTGTTATAGCCTTTCGATGATAAATTTATAAAAACAACTTGGTGATGACATGAAAGCAATATTTTTAACGGTAGTCAATATTTCAACGATTAAAGACATTGGGTTATATCCTTATTTAATTAATGAATTAAAACAATATTATGAAGACGTTGTTGTGCTCTGTCCTTTGGAGAGACGACACGTAGAAAAGACGCATGTAATTAAAGAAGATAATGTATCGATATTAAGAGTGAAATTACCCACAAATATTAATCAAACAAATGCAATTGAACGAGGCATTAGTATGCTAATCATTAGTCGATTATTTAAACGTGCCATTGGTAAATATTTTCCTAACGATACGTTTCAGTTGATTCTATACCCAACCCCACCTGTCACAATTGGGCCACTAGTTCGAGATTTGAAGCAACAATTTAATGCAATAACGGCTTTATTGTTAAAGGATATATTTCCACAAAATGCTGTTGATTTAAATATGTTAAAAGAAGATAGCTTTATGTATCGATATTTTAAAAAGCAAGAAACATTACTATACAAAGTTTCAGACTATATTGGTGTAATGTCAGAAGCTAATGAGAAATTTATTACAAATCATCATCCTAATATTGTGAAAAATAAAATACACATTTTTAGAAATGGATTATACGATATTTCACAAAAATTTAGTCATAAAAAGGCAAAAATCTTTCGTCAATATGGTTTAGATGCAGAAAAAGTTACATTTATCTATGGTGGGAATATTGGTGTACCACAATCACCAGACAAGATTAAAGCTGTTGCACAAGGATTTAACCAAATACCCAATGCTCAAATGGTGATTGTAGGTAATGGCACTGAATTTGAAGATGTTGTTCAAGCTACTAAACATATTGACAATGTAATTACTATACAGAGATTATCTCAACATGCCTATCATCAACTGTTAAAAGAAAGTGATGTAGGATTTATATTTTTAGACGAACGTTTTACTATACCTAATTACCCTCAACGACTAACAAGTTATTTTATGTTTGGTAAACCAGTGATTGCTATGACTGATAGTAATACAGATGCTGGCAGTGAAATTGTCAAACAGCAATGCGGATATTGGGTTAATAATGGTGATTATCGCCAATGTTTGACATATGTAAGTCAATTAACTGATAACCAAACATTGAGAGCAGAAATGGGTACGAATGCCCGCCGATTTTATGAAAGTGAATTTAAGATTGAACAAAATGTAGAAGCGATGATGAAACAGATCAAACAATTAAAGAAATGAATGTAGGGTTTAGCTATAAATATACTGAAATCAATTCTAATGGTGAATATTTCGAAAGATTAAATGTTAGCCTCTAATGATAGATTAGGAAGATGGAAAGATGAAGATTTTAGTATTAGATTATGCAAGTGAATATGGAGGAGCAAAAACCATATCGGATTATTTTAATAAGGAAGTATTAAAAGATAAACATAATGAATGGCTATTTATTACAAGTAAAAGACGAGTCTATGAATCTAAACACGTTAAAGGCATGACGTTTCCATTTATTAAATATTCAATTTTGCACAGAATCTATTTTGAATTTGTTACATTAAAGCGCATGATAAAAAAATTACAACCAGATTGTATTGTGTCATTACTAAATTATGGTGTCTCGGGATTTAGTGGAAAGCAGATTTTATATGTTCATCAAGCACTTGCATTCATAAACGAATCGTACAAACAATCAGATAGTATGCTTAAGCGATTGAAAATGAATATATTAAAGAAAAAGATTAGAAAAAGCGTGAGTGATGCAGATTGTATTATTGTTCAGACTAATGAAATGAAAAAGTTAGTAGAACCATATAACGACCAAGTTCAAGTTTGTCAGCCAAAACTATTTACTTCGTACCCTGAAGTACATGATGAAGCCATCCATTTATTTTATCCGACTAATACTGAAAACTATAAACGTTTTGATTTAGTAGTAAAAGTGGGACAAGCAATTAAGAAATTTCAAATTCCTTCTTATATACAAATCACATTAAACGGAGATGAAACACGTTCAATAAAACGAATGTTTAAGCAATGTCGTAAAGAAAAACTACCAGTAAGATTTATTGGTTCAATTGATTGTTTGAAAATGCAGACTTATTACCGTAGTAATCATTTGTTGTTTACCTCTGAAGTAGAAAGTACTGGGTTGCCGCTTATAGAAGGTATGCATTACGGTGCTAAAATACTAGCGTTAAAACAAGCTGTCACCGAAGAATTATTAGAACATTATCCTCATCAATTTTTATTTAATGATGCAAATTTAGAACAACAAGTTTTAAATTTTTATAATTATCCAATTATCAGTACTAAAGGTATGAATATACAGGCTAAAAGTATTTTAAATATATTAGGTCAACAGGGTTATATTATTAGATAGTTAATTAAATGGGATATATAGATGATAATGTGTAAATCAACGCTACTAGAGGTATAAATAAATAACCTAGGAAATAATTGAGTATATACAAAGAAATGAAATGAAAAAAGAGGTGGCAACAGATGGAAGATAACAATAGAGAATTGGATAATAGAACCAATAATGTACTGGGATCGTTAAGCTATTTAAGTATCTTTTTTGCACCCGTACTGTTCCCACTTATTGTTTGGATTGTGGGTGAAAAACCTGCATCTACACATTCTAGAAATGCATTATTCAATCATATTTTATCGTGGTTATTTATCGTCGTGTCTTTAATTTGTTTTGCAATGGCACCAGCATTTTACGATAGTAACACTATACTAATGGTACTATTATTTATTTTAGCTACTATATTAATCATTGGTTCAGGCATACTATTTATCATTAATATAGTAAGAGGAGTTCAACTACTTATTAATTAAACATATTAAAGCGCCGTTCAAAGGAGATGCTTTAATGTATCTTTCTTTGAACGGCGTTATTCATATTGTGATTTTAATGTAATTTATTTTTCATATCTTATTGGTCTTGAAGTGCCGTAAGAATGATGAATCGATGTTTGTATTAAAATATGTTGTGAGTCTTCATAGTCTAATGTATATATTATTTGCTGATTATCTTCAGGTAATATTTTGATACGCTGATGGTTAGAATCAATTTGAATTATTTGATATTGATTAAGAAGAGTATGTCTTTCATATCGAATACTAATTGATTTTTTAAGTGATTGGTTTTTCCAATTACCTAAAAATTGTTGAATCAAATTAAGCTGTTCCTTTGTGAGTGTTGATGGATTGAAATCTAAATTAATAAATTGAAGTTGATACATACTTTCACCTACCTCTAATCAATATCAATGACTATGTTAATTAATAACCTATCATTGTGTCATCCCATGTATAGTCTCTATTGAATGACAGATGTAATAAGTTAGAATCTGCATCTTGAATAGATAGTTCAGTATCCCAAGGATTCCAATAGATAATTTTATCTTCATTATTAATTTGAGCATTACCAACCACGGCTAGAGCGTGACCAAGATGAGGATCATTTGGATTGTTTTCAACACTATGTGCTAAAATCATAGCACCTTTATTATCTTTAGTTAATTGATCAACTTGGTTATAAGAAGGCATGCCACTTTGATGTTGGATATCTCTACCTTGTGAGTTACCGTATCTTATCATTTGATTTGGGTTAGTAGAATATTGTGGCAATTCTGCTTCGCTAACATTAGGATATAAAGTTCTCATAATGTCATATGCATTGTATTTATCTGTATTTTTTGTAGCGTTAAGTAGGGCAGCCATACTGAATCCTGCACACCAAGAATTATCAAATTGTTGTTCTCTAATTTTGAAATGATCTAGGGTGTTTTCATATTGAACTTGATTATTACTTTCATTTTCTGCATATTGAGTTTCTTTAATTTTAGTCGGTTCAGATGTATTGTTTAATTGTTTTTTGAGTGTTGAAGAAACAGTTTTACTGCTTTCTTTTTCCTTAGTGTTAGTAGGTAGTGGTGTAGATTTAACTAATTTGACTTTGCCATCTTCTTCAAAGTAAAATCCTTTTTCATCAGTAAGGATAGTGATTTTTGAATTTTTATCTTTAATTTTATCTAAATCATCAGCAATAAAATTAGATATTTTCACGCTATAATTAGCGTCTTCTTTAGATTTTTTTAAGTCGGAATTTGTTTTTGGACTTATTGTTAGTGTGTATACAATTTTGCCATCTTTCAAAATAGGATAATAATAACTATTATCTTCTTCGCCATTAAATTTATAAATATTAAAAGGTTCGCCTAATTGATATTTCCCACTTTGCTTATTGTGTTGTTTATCAAGTGCTTGTGCATAGCCAACATACTGTTGTTGTGCTAATTGTTCTACTTTTTGAGGTACTTTGTTACTCTTTACATTAATTTCAAGTTGATCTGAATCTTGATTAGCTTGAGCTGTTTTAATATTAGTTATAGCGCTTAGTGATAACAGTAAAGCAACAATGATAGAAAAAGTAAGTAACTTAAATAATTTATATTTAGATGTAGTTTGCATTAATAAACCTCCATTGGATGGATATTGTATAGCTATATTTAAAATATTTCAAAATTAAGCGGCGTCATCATTGCCATCGTCATTATTTGCAAAGTTAATATCTTGAATGTTTTGTTCTAAGAAATCTAAAACATCATCATTGAAGTAAACCGCACCATTATAAGCATTAGAAACGCCACCCCAATGAATACCGATAAGTTCATTTCTTGAGTTAAATACTGGAGAACCGGAATTACCACCAGTAGTACTTAAATCATATTGCATATTTTCGCCTTGAAGTTTAGTGATTTTACCTTTACTTTCCCACATAGTAGCAAGTGGTTTGTCACCAGGATATCCAGTTACAGTAATAGGTTGGTTAGTTTCTGAATCTACATTACCGTCTATTGTTGCTGGTTGAATAACATCTCCAATATTTTCACCGTTTTGATTAGGAGAGAACTTTACGATGGCTAAATCAGCATTACCAGGATATTTAGTGATAGTTTCAGCAGTAAAGCTACCATTAGGGAAGTCATTTTCATTGATAGCGGAAGGGGCTGCAGTTAGATTTTGTGGATTACCATTAGTAGCATCGACGACATGTTTATTTGTTAAAAGTTTATCTTTACCAACTACGATACCTGATGCAATTGCAGTACCGCCATTAGTTTTGACTTGAATGAAAGTTACTGGTGCATAGTGTCCTAAAGTCGTATCTGTAATTTGGTGTCTATTATTGTTAGGTAATATAACATTTGCTCTTTCTTTTTTCTCGATAGGTTTAATGTTGTCTTTGTTCTGAATGTTAGATTTCTTTTGGTGTTGGCTCTGTTTAACTTGTTGGTTATTATCTTGATGTTGCGTGGACATAGTGTCGGCTTGTGCTGAGTTGAGAAGAGTAGCGGACGTTAAAGTTGCAATTAACAAAGAACTAGCTGTGAAAAATTTTGCTTTCATATAAAAACCTCCAAAAAATTTATTTACGATTCAAATATAACATCAGATATTTTTAAGTCAATATAAATATATAATTTTTTTAAAAATATTTATGACATTTAAGTTTTGAAACTAATTCTTTTTATTTTATTTAATTAAATGGAGTTTAATATTATTTAATTGTCGTTAATTCGATTTAACTATAGAAAAAAGTATCGATAAAAACTATAAGAAGTTGGTATTTATCGATACTTATATGAAAAAAAGATTAATTTATGAAAGTTTAAGAAAGGAGAAATTAATATAAAATATATTATTTTTTAGATGAAGTTCGTTTTATAAAGATAAAAGTAATACCTATTACTAAAAGCACTACTAACCCTAGGAGGGGTGTATGCTTTCTGTTTTGACCAGTTTCAGGCAACAATTTCATTTGTTGCACATGTCTTTCTTTTGTTGTCTTAAATGTATATGTATTATCTTTTTGATTTGAAATGTGGTTTTTATGTGGATCTTCGTTTGTAGTAGCTAAAACATTTTGGTTGAAATTAAGTAATAAAGCTATAGCAATGACAATAGCACTGATAAAATATTTGATAGATTGATGAAACAAATAGATCTCCCCTTGAGTAAATGGTAAATGATTAAAGCTATTTAATATCTAAATTAAAGATATCATTTAAACTTTTAAAAGACCTATGTATGAGGTGTCAATTGAATAACAGTTTTGTCACTTTGCATTGGTTGTTTATGAATATTTTGTTATATAGAGAAGTAATAAGTACTTTTAATTTATTTTTGTATAATTCAACTAAAGAGGTGAATAGTATGGAAACAGTATATGTGGCTGGTGGATGTCTATGGGGAGTGCAAGCATTTTTTAAAACAATACCAGGCATTATTTCAACAGAAGCTGGAAGAGCCAATGGAAAGACTCAAACATTAGATGGGAATTATGATGGATATGCAGAATGCGTAAAATTAACTTATGATCCTGAAGTGTTAACAATATATAAAATTATGGAGTATTTATTTGAAGTCATTGATCCATATAGTGTAAATAAACAAGGGCATGATGTAGGTAAAAAATATAGAACAGGTTTTTATAGTAAGGATGATCAACATTTGCAAGAAGCGAAAGACTTTATAAATCAAAGAGAAGATTGTTTTAAAATAAAGGTGGAAGTCTTACCTCTGTCTAATTATGTAAAAAGTGCGTTAGAACATCAAGATAGATTAGAACATTATCCTGAAGATCATCATATGTGTCATATTCCATTACATTTGTTAAATAAATATAAATAAAATAGACCACAAGGATGTGGTCTATTTTATGGTCAAAATTATTTGCGTTTACCATCAAATGTATCTAGTAAACTTAATGTTGCTAATCCTAGTAAGTCTAATGCGTGTTGTGCACCTTTTTTACCATGGCCAGCTTCAAAGTGTTTATAAGTTGCTACACCTAATACTGAAATAGTAGCTAATGAACCTAAACGTGAAGCTGTTTTACTTAAGAAACTAACTGCGAATAAACCTGCAGCTGCAGCTTCAACACCACCAGCTAATTTAACAGATTGTTCTGGTAATCCGAACACATTTGTGAATGTATCAACCATACCTTGATCACCTTGTAATTTTGGTTTTGATGCATCGTATAATTCTTTAGCAAGTTTTAAATTTGTAGCATAACGTAATATCATAATAATATTTCCTCCTATTTATCTTTAAAATATTTATCTACTATAGGTTTAACCTTTTCCCCAAAAAGACGAATTGAATGCATTGTTTTTTCATGAGGCATTGATCCTACTGGTGTATGAATCATAAAACGATTAAGACCTAGAGTTTCTATAGTTTCAATTATCTTTTGTGCGACAGTCTCTGGACTTCCTAAGTATATCGCACCATTGCTTCCAATTTCTCTTTCAAAGGCTTGTTCATCAAAAATTGGCCAACCGCGTTCTCTACCAAGTATATCTTGATGTGCTTTTAATGACGGGAAGAACTCACGTTTAGCTTGTTCATCTGTATCAGCAATATAGCCCCAAGAATGGACTGAAATCGGCAGTTCAGAAGGATTGTGACCATATGATTCAGCAACAGATTTATAAATCTCAATGTTGCGAGTAAAACGTTTAGGATTACCACCAATAATAGCATAAGTAATTGGTAAACCTAATGCACCAGCTCTTAAAGAAGATTCAGGTGTTCCTCCTGTAGCAATTGAAATAGGTAATTGTCCATGTTCTATTCTAGGATATATACCTGTCTTATCAATGCTAGGTCGTAATTTACCTTCCCAATCTATCATTTCATGATTGTTGATTTTTAGCAACATTTGAAGCTTTTCATTAAATAAATCCTCATAGTCATTTAAATTGTAACCAAATAAAGGAAATGACTCGATAAATGAACCTCTACCAATCATTACTTCAGCTCTACCATTAGATACGGCGTCTAATGTTGAAAAACGTTCGTATACTCTGACTGGATCATCAGACGATAATACGGTAACGGCAGAAGAAAGTTTAATGTGAGATGTTTTTGCAGCAGCTGCAGCTAATACTGTAACAGGATCGGATACTGCATAATCCTTTCTATGATGTTCTCCAAGACCATACACATCTAATCCTAATTGATCAGCAAGCTGAATCTCTTCAACGATATTTCTAATTCTTTCCGCGTTTGAGATAGGTAATTCTGAACCTTCTGGCATGTGAATAACAGTGTTATCAGCAAAAGATGTTAAACCTAATTCTACTTTCATATGGGTCACCTCCATTTAATATATTTTTTATACTGGATATATTATATATCTTGGGGTGATGAAAGTCAATACGAATTGCTTGTAGGTTATAAAAGGGATAGATGAGCAAATTACAGCGTATATCAACGTGGTATTTAATTTGCTATAAATTTTAAATTTTTTGCAAATTAAATAGGTTCTTTAGTTTTATGAGTTAAAGTGTAATAATAGGTAACGTTAATAAAAAATAGGAAGGGAGTATAAAGATAAATGGAAGAACAACGTCATTATAATCTTATAACTATAATTCTCTTTTTCTCAGGAATTATCGTTATGGGAAGTTTATATACTGCACTTCCGCTTACTGCAGCATTTGCTCATTCATTTCATATTCCACAATCTGTTGCTACTTTAAATGGTGTTATTTTCTCTATTATGTATTCAATTAGCTGTCTATTTTATGGAACCATTTCTGATAAATACGGGAGAATTAAAACAATATTAATAGGATTAAGTGGTTTGACATTGATTTGCTTTATTATTGGCTTTGTAAATTCATTTACATTATTACTTGTTATGCGTGCGTTACAAGGAATATTTGCCGCTGCATTTTCTCCAGTAGCCATTACTTATACCACAGAAACTTACCCTGCTAAAAAGAGAGTTACAGCAATTAGCTTTATTAGTACAAGTTTTATGTTATCTGGTGTGTTAGGACAAAATTTAAGTGAAATGATAGTTCATCATTTAAATTGGCATTGGGTGTATTTTACTTTAACAGTATTATATTTGTTATTGGTATTTGTTATTTATCAATTTGTACCTGAAAGTCCTCGCAGAAATACTGATGTTAAATTACTTAAATTTTTTAATAACTTCAAAGACTTTCGAGATAATTTAAAAGTTATTTACTGTTTATTCATTTCATTTACTTTATTGATTATGTTTATTAGTATGTACGCTATTTTAAATTTATATATACTATCTGATAAATTGAATGGTGACATTTCAACAGCATCATTAGTAAAACTATTTGGTGTTATTGGTATGTTGCTATCATTATTAGCTGGACGTTTGAGCGGTCGCATAGGTATCAAACGATTGATCTCATTAGCTTTATTAATAAGTACAATTTCACTTTTAGTTATGGGAATGACTACTAACATTATTTGCATAACTATTTTTAGCGTTACGTTTGTAGCTGGTATTGCCTTTGCAATCCCTTCAGTCATTTCAAAAGTAGGAATTACAGTTAATCGTAATCAAGGATTCTTTTTATCTGTAAATACAGTGATATTATTTATGGGAACAGCCATTGCTCCAATAATAATGATTTATATTGGTGAGATGTCTAGTTACTTTATGATGTTTGCTTCAATCGCTTGTATAGGTTTTGTTGCATTTATCGTATCGTTATTTATGCCTAGTGATGCTAACGCTTATTAAATAAAAGTTAAAGGAATATTGTTAGATTAATAGTTATTAATTATTTTTAAACGATTTATTTATAGCATGTGACTATAAGTAAATCGTTTTTTAGTATTAGAATTATCAATGAAGTTATTGTATGATTGAAGAAATATAAATATTTAATAGGGGTGAGGAACAATGAATTATTCACCAAAGCAAGGCACTAAATCTCATGGATTACCACATGATCCATTTAAAAGTAGTACAGTACCAAGACCTATAGGATGGATATCAACTGTTTCTAAGGATGGTAAAGATAATTTAGCACCTTATAGTCAATATCAGAATCTAACATGGGACCCGCCAATGGTTATGTTTGCCGCTAATCAATCTGTTTTAGGAGACCACGAACGTAAAGATACAGTGAAAAATGCAGAAGAAACAGGTTGGTTTGTTTGGAATATGGCGACTTATGATTTAAGAGAAGCTGTTAATTTATCATCCAAAGCATTAGCACCTGAAGAAGATGAATTTGAATATGCTGGTGTGACTAAAGAAGAATGTATTGAAGCACCTGGATATAGAGTTAAGGAATCTCCTGTTCATTTTGAATGTGAATATGTTCAAACTATTCGTATACCAACTGGTGACCCGGTATCTACAGTGGATATTGTAATTGGTCGTGTTGCTCAAGTTCATATCGATGATAAAGTGATTACTGAAGATGGAAAGCTAGATATACCTTCAATTCGTCCAATTGCACGTTTAGGATATTATGATTACACTGTTGTAGATAAAGTGTTTGAGATGAAAGCACCACATGCATCTAAAGAAGAATTAGCAGGACTAGAAGGAAGAAATTTCGATAATAAAAATGAAGATTAATATAAATAAAGAAAGCTCCTCAATTCGCTTTGAGGAGCTTTCTTTTATATCTATAGTAAATCTTTATTTGCTTTTTGTAGTTTTGTATATTCATCGTCGATATTAACTTTCGGAGGTTTAACTTCAACTTTTGGATAGATTAAGATTGGTGTTAAACCAATAATGCCATATATTACAAAGGTGAATGTATAACCTAATTCTTCTACAATAGGGCCTGCTAAAACAGAACCAATGACTTGTCCTACTGCTAACATTAAAAATGGAATTCCTATACCAAGAGAAGCGTTTTTAACGAACAATTTAACTCCCCAAACAAGCAATACACCTGTAATAAATATATAACTTGCTCCAAAAAGTAAAGAAGCTAGGAAAGGTACTATCCAAATAAAAGGTGTTAATGCCAGTAGAATAGATGCAGCTGCCATTAAAATGACACCTAAAAAATATGAGAACTTAAGTCCGTATTGATCAATCATTCGACCGGAAATACCGCCTAATACACCAGCTACACCAATAAGTATCCAAAATATAGATAAAGCGATAGGCGAGTAGTGATCAGTATTTTGAACATATGATTTTGAAAAGGTCCAATATGGTGCAGTTGAAATACCTAATATTGTAGATGCAAAGATAATTCTTTTACTGGCACTTATATCTAGAATATTAAGAGAACCTGGATTTATGTTTATGTTGTGTTTTAAAGACGGAATAATAAAGAAGTTCCATACGGTAATTAAAATGGCGATAATCCCATAAATTAAATATACTGAACGCCAATCTATAAAAACTAACATAGCAGTTATTCCAGTAAACACTAAACCTATACTCGTACCTGAATTAATCCATGTGTTAGCTTTACCTTGTTGTTCCCATTTAATCCATAATGAAATAGCATAACCATAAGGTGGAGAGATAAGGCCCGAACTCGCTCCAGCAAATATAACACCTAAAGAAAGCGTCAATGCATTGGAGGCTATGCTAATGGTGATTAAACCTAAAATAACTAATAAGCTAGCTAACATAATCATATATTTAGGACCAGTTTTTGCAGTTCTTAACGTAGCATAGATGATGGTAAAACAATAAGATAAATAAAATAAAGATGATATAATTCCAGCACTTGAAGCGCTTAAATGTAAATCTTTAGAAATATCAGGGAGAAATAGGCCAAAACTAAATCTACCTAAACCATAGATTGTAGCAATCATGGCAATACCTGGAAATACAAGTTTATAGAAATTCATTATATGATCACTCCCTCTTTTATATAGAACGTTCATTCTATTTTAGGTTGAAATTAAAGAGATTGATGAAAACATCAATCTCAAATATTAATTGTATTTGGTTGCTTCATCTATAAATAGATGTGCAATATAACGTGCATGCTTTGTCGCTTCATCTACACCTAATAGTGTTGTCATAGAAGTTGTACCTTCCATAAGTAAAGTATATCTAATCGCTAAATCACGACCATTTTTAAAGTTAGATCGAGTAGCTAAATTTTCAAGAAAGTTTAAAAGACGCTCTTTATGACCACGAGCGATAGATTCTATATTACTATCACTGTCACTATAATCTTCGATAGCTCTCATAAACATATCTCCAGTATAAGAATAGTCTTCTAACCATTTACAATGTGCATCAACAGCTGAAATAAAAGGTTGATGAGGAGATTGATTAACACCATCTTCTAAATAATGCCAATAACGTGATTCACGTTGTTTAAGGACAGCTTCTACTAATTTTTCTTTTGAATCAAAATGATTATAAAGTGTCATTGTGGCTACATTAGCTTCTTGAATAATTTGTTTGAGACCAACACCATGGAAACCGTGTTGATAAAATAATCGTTCAGCTACTTCTAATAAATCTTGTTTCTTCTTGGACATCTTCATCACTCATTAAAAATAGAATAGTCATTCTAGTTAAAGTTAACACTGTCAATTTTGGTTGTCAAATTGTGTTTGTCTGCTATAACAAGAGGGGATATTGATATCCAAACTATCATATAAAGCTTCTAAAATTTCATCAGCTGAATAACTATAGTCATTTTCAACCCACCGACGAATAATTTCTATTAAACCACTACTATAAAAATCAGTAATTAATTGTGGGAATTTACTATTATTAATTTTATTAGAAAGAGGGTCATTATTGTTTTGTGCTTCTTCAATCATTTTTTCACTACCATATCGAGTGAACAGACGAAATACATCTTCTTGTCTTGAAGCTACTAATAAATTTTTAAAAACGCGTTTGTTACTATCAATAAAATGGATAAACAGTTCGAACGCATCTGTTGAAGCATTATGGCCATCATACTTCACTACTTCTTCTTCCATTAAGAATTCTGTAAGTGGTAGAAGTAGATCATATTTATCTTGAAAATATCGATAAAATGTACTTCTGTTAATTTCGGCTGCATCACAAATCTTTTGTACAGTAATTTCATCAAAATGATTATGGTGTAACAATTCAAAGGCAGTTTGATTAATATGTTTAATCATGCGTTTTTGTGTTGATGTTGGCATAACTATGACTCCTCAAGTAATAATGTTAATTAATAATAACAATGTTTATTTCGTAATGTATCACGAATAATTTTATCTTACCAAATATAAATGGTTTTTACATAAACTAAACAATTATCTTCAGTTAAATACACAAAAAAGGACTTGAGAATGTCTTCATTCTCAAGTCCTTTACATGATTGTTACTCGGAGTTATTAATTCGTAGCTAAGATTAGTGGTCGATGCCTTCTAACCATTCGTCTACTTTATTGTCGTGGTCATCTACATAATCTTTTGCAACTTGTTCTGGATTTTTTTGGTCTTTGAAGATTTTCTTAGCTAATTGATCTTCATCTTTTTTGCTCCAGTCGTCTGACATGCGTGTTGCAATTGTATACGCAACTGGATGATTTTCTTTAAATTCTTTGTTGAATACTAAATTGATATGTTGATCTTCTTTACCATAGATTTTATCTGGATCTTTTAACATTTTTACATCTAATTCTTTAGAGAACCAACTTGAATCCATTGCTGTAAATAGGATTGGTTGTTGTTGTTTATAAGCTTTTTGAATCGCTTTAAATTGATCTTGGTCTGAAGATTCTTTAAGACTATTGCCGTCTAAATTATCTTCATCTAATTCACTTTTAGTTTGTTTCATAACGCCATTTCTTGCGTCAGTACCTTGAATGTCTTTATCGAATTTTTTACTGTCTTTAAGATCAGCAATAGAATCGATATCTTGTTCGTATTTTGGTACGGCCAAGCCAACTTTAACGTCATCTACAAAATTTTCTTTGTCATAAACTGATAATTTACTTTTGAATTTATTATAATAGCTTTTATCTGTAGATGGGAAAATACCTGATGCATGGAATGAATCCGGATTTTCAGCTACAGAAGCATATAACGGGCCACTTGCTTGAACAGGTGTTGTTGTTACATCATAACCAGCTTTCTTTAAAACTTCAGCAATGACTAATGTACGTGGTGCAGAGTTATCGCTAGCAACGTAAGGTAATTCGATTTCTTTATTACCAAGTGATGTGTCTTTTTCTTTTGATGAACTTCCGCCACCGTTACCACATGCACTTAGCACAATGGCTAAGGCAATAGTGGCAAATAGGCTTAAAAGTTTTAAACTTCTTGTTTTAAACATTCAGCATTTCCTCCTATTAAAAATTAATATCTATCTCTATCGTTATTACGGTGAGTGTCGTCATGAGATTGTTGATCAGAGTGATGATTATATTGATTATAAACATCGTGATCATTTTCTCTTGCATATAACATTAGAGCATGGAATAACACATCTTGACCATTTGATTTACTTGATAAATCTTTAAATAATTCAGTCGTACGTACTTCATTGCTTTGTTGATTTGATTGAGAACGACGTGCGTACGAAGTGTTATGGTTATCATAATTATTTGGACTATCGTAGTGTCTGTAATCATCATTTCTGCGATTACCAACATATTGTCCATTTCCTTCTTTGTTATATAAAGATTCATAATCTACATCATCATTAGGTTCGTTTGAAGAAAGTCGAGATAAGTGTGATTCACTAGTATATGTTGAATGATCACGGTTGTCGTTATAATGTTGTCCATTTTCATTATGGAAACGACGTTGCTCATCTAAACGATATTGGTTGCTTACACTATTTCTATCTTCTCTTTGACGACGGTCATCGGCATAAGCATTATAATCATCTTCATTATAATGTGCTTGAGAATTAGCTCTATTTGAATCTTGTTCTAATGCTTTACCTTCGATATCTAATTCAGGGAGGATGTTACGCAACCATTTAGGCATGTACCATGAAGCTTTACCGAATAATTTTGTTAATGCTGGAATTAATGTCATTCGTACTACAAATGCATCAAATAAAACACCGAATGCTAGAGAAATACCCATTGATTTAATTGCCATATCATCTTGGAAAACGAAAGCAATAAACACACTGAACATAATCAATGCTGCAGCAACAATAACTGGGCCACTTTCTTTAATACCTACTCTAATAGAGTGGTCGTTATCGCCAGTCTTACTATATTCTTCATGAACACGTGTCATTAAGAATAATTCATAGTCGATAGCTAAACCGAAGAGTAAGCCTATTGTTATAACAGGTAAGAAGGCTAATATTGGTCCAGTGTTTTCGACACCGAATAAGCCACCTAAGAAACCATCTTGCATTACTAAAGTTGTGAAACCTAATGTAGCCATTAATGAAAGTACGAAACCAAGTACTGCTTTTAATGGTACAAGGATTGAACGGAAGACAAATACTAATAATACAAAGGCTAATAATACGATAACGCCTGCAAATACTGGAATAGCGTTGTTAAGTTTTTCTGACATATCAATGTTAATAACACTTTGACCTGTTATTTCAGAATTGAAATCGTATTTTTCTTTAGCATCTTTATTGTAATCACGTAAATCATAAACTAAATCGTTTGTAGATTTAGCGTTAGGACCATCTTCTGGAATAACTTGGATAAGTGCATAATGATTATTATCATTTAATTGTGGTTTTTCCACAGTATCTACATTATCCATGTCTTTAATATCTTTTCTCATGCTGTTTAAATCAGATTCGATAGATTTTTTGCTACCGCCATCTTTAGTGTTAACAAGCATTGCAATTTGTCCATTATAGCCTGCACCAAAGTTATCTGTGATTAAGTTGTAAGCTTTATGTGCTGATGAATCATTAGCTTTAAGACTATCATCTGGGATACCTAATCTCATTCCGGATACAGGTATGATAGCGATAATTAAAATGATTAAACTAATAATAATTGCAATTATAGGTTTACCAACTACGAAATTTGCCCATTTATGATCTTTAGGGTCTTTATTATTTTCTGGTTTGTTTTTAATCTTAATTTGTTTATGGAATACACTAATTAATGCAGGTAATAGTGTTAAGGCTGCTAATACAGCAAATAAAACACTAAGTGCAGAAGAGAATCCCATAACTGCTAAGAAGTCAATACCTACTAATGATAATCCACAGACAGCAATCATTACTGTTAATCCGGCAAAGATAACGGCGCTTCCGGCTGTTCCAACTGCTAAAGCGATGGATTCAACAGGAGGTGTACCTTTTTTCCTAATTTCTTTATATCTAAATAAAATAAATAAGGAGTAGTCGATACCAACTGCCAAACCAATCATTACTGCTAGCGTCAATGTGAAGTTTGGAATGTCAAATACATTAGTTAGTAATGAAATGATTCCCACACTTGAAGCTAAACCGATTAAGGCACTTACAATCGGCATACCTGCAGCGATTAATGAGCCAAATGTAATTAATAAAATAATAAATGCTGTGATGATACCAACAAGTTCTGAATTACCACCAATTTCAGAATTCATTGAGCTTCCAGTTGTTTGTTCTATTTGAACATTGTGGTCATCTTTAACATCTTTCATTTCTCGATTGATAATTTTTTTAGAAGAATCTTGTAATGATGTTTGATTTACAACATAGTTTACTGTTGCAATAGCAGTATCTTTATCATCATTTACTTGATTTGTTTCATATGGATTACTTACATTTTGTACGTAATCATCGTCTTGTTTAATATTATCTAAAGCTTTTTCTATGTCTTTTTTAGTATTTTTATCAGTGATGCCATTCTTTTTATCAGAATGAATCACAATTTTCATCGATGCCTTCTCACTATCTTGATGGAATTCTTTAGACATTTTGTCATTTGTGTCTAATGATTTAAGTCCATTCATAGTGATATCACTATCGAATTTTGGGGAGCTTATCAATAGTGGTGTGATAATTACGCCAAGAATGATAAGCCATGAAATAATGCTTAACCATTTGTGCTCAGCGATAAATTTGCCTAATTTGTATAAAAGTTTTGCCAAGACATTTCCTCCTATTTGTTTTTTTATTAGTAAACTTATGTCGTACATATGAAGTTAAGCTCAATTTAATTGAGTGAAATCTATGGTGTGTAAAAGTTACATTTATCAATTTAACAAGATTCAACTATATGAAACACCATTAATTTTTTTAAGGCGTTGAAAAATGAAACAGATTGCAAAAATTGTTGGAAAATTAATTGATAATGTTAGCTGTAACGTTGTTGTTCTCATTGAATAGGGAATTAATTATAGAGCTTGTTGTACCTTATTCCCTTAATTTATATAAATAATTAGTGAAATAGGATGTTTTTGAATATAACTGTTGAAAATTGGGATAGGGATGTACTTGTTTACCATTATATTTTGAATAAGATCATAAAATATTAAAAAAAGTGGGGAGAATCATTCATTCTCCACCACTTTCAAGATATTTAATATATATTAATGAAATCATAGGGGTAATTAAAAATTATCTACTATTATTGAGCAATTGCTTTTAACGAAACATCAATATTTCCACGTGTTGCTTTAGAATATGGGCAGAATTGATGAGCTTGTTCAACATATTGTTCTGCTTCTTCTTGAGATACATTCTCTAAAGTAACTTGAATGTCTGCAGCTAATTTAAAACCGTTATCCGTAGAATCTTTAACTAATTCAATCGTTATTTCTACTTCAGGATTTGCATCGTTGACTTTGTTACGAGATAGAATTAAAGACAAAGCACTGTTAAAACAAGCACTATATCCTGCAGCGAATAATTGTTCAGGGTTAGTGTCGTTACCGCCTTGACCACCCATTTCTTTAGGCGTCGCTAAATTTTGTACGAAAGTATTGTCCGGGCTAAATACACGACCATCTCGACCACCATTACTAATAATAGTAGTAGAATAAATTGACTCTGCCATCTGAAAAACTCCTTTTAAATTTAATTAAGTTAAATTATATACAAAAACCAATTAATTTAGCTTGGTTGAATTATAAAGCTATATACATAGAAATACAACGTATTTGTTTGATAAAATTTATAAGGATATCAAATACCTTCTATTTAAAATGTAAAGTGTAATTTTATAGGAGTTTGTTATATAATAAAAACAAATTTAAAATTGCTAATCGGCTAAAGGAGATTGAAAACATGAAATATAAACAAACAAATAAAGTCAGCATATGTTTGAAACTATCTTGTTCAGCGCTTTTAATCAGTGGCTCAATGATTGGATATGGTTTTACAAATAATATGAAAGTCCAAGCAAAGGATTCATCATCTTATAGCACACTTGAATCGAAAGAAGAAAGTTTGCAAGGTCAAATCAAAAAAGCTAAACATGACATTAAACAACTCAGCCATTTGAATGAAGAAAAACAGCAAGATTATCTAGAACAATTGGATGACGTGACTGATAATACTAATTTGGACAAAATTATTAAAAATGCTAAGCAAGAAGATACAAAAATAAAAACAATAAAGAAACAGACTGCTAAGAGTACTGAGAATGAAAAATCAAATTCACAAGTAAATCATTCCAGTAATACTGATGATAATAAAGATGTGACAGAGAATTTAGACAAAATGTTAAAGGATTTAGACATTTCATCCTCGAAAGTTGATAATAGTCAACTAAGTGAAGGAGATTCCTATTCCGATAATGATAAAGATGTAACCGAGGAACAAAATCAACAACTTGATAAAACGAATTCAGATGATAAAAAGGGCAATATCATCGATGATTTGGATAAAATCAAACAAGATGCAACAATAAATGGCGAAGAAGATAACAACAATGATCAACTGGAAAAAGTTGAACCATCAAACAATTCTAAGAAAGTACAATCCAATCATAAAGAACAAACGAAGAGTAATTTGCAAAAGCAAAATAATGTTGAAGATAAAGAAAATCAAACATCATCTCAAGTTCAACAATTAATCAAAGATACAAATTCAGAGAGTACTAATAATAAAGCTAAAGATAAAGTGAATGATGTTACTAAAAAGTTAGAAGGCAGCGACAAAATTGATCATGATATTTCTAAAAAATTAGCTGAAAGTCATGCAAATAATGGTCAATATTTGAATAATAAACAAGATGCCTTAAAGCAATTAGAAAATAATGTTAATCAACAAAGTGAATTATCTACTCAAAGTAAAAAGGAATTGAAACGAGATATTCGTCAAACTCAAAATCGTACAAATCAACAACGTGATTTAATACTTGATGAGCTCAATAACTCTAAAGACAAAAATAAATCAGTTAAAGCGATATTAAATAACGTTATGAGCCAAAATGAAGCGAATCAAACACTGAAAAAAATACAAACCAAAGGTCGATCAGATGAACAAATCGCTAATCAAATTGCAAAACAATTTGATAACTTATCCCATACTTCATCAGATAACATTTTAAAATCAATGCTAGACCAGTCTAAAGATAAGCAACAATTGATTAAACAATTACTTTCTACCCGATTAGGTGACAAAGAAGCAGAACGTATCGCCAATCAACTAGCAAATGGAAATTTAAATAATCAACAAATTATAGATCAGTTAAAACAGCAAATTGATAAACAAGGGAACGTCACTGCAGATGATATCTTAAATGACGTATTAAATAATGCTAAAGATAAAAGACAAGCCATTGAAACGATATTAGCCACTCGTATTGAACAAGGAAAAGCCAAAGTGTTGGCAGACATCATTAATCGTATTCAAACCGATAAAGCGAGTACGTTAGACTTAATTAAATCTGCAATTAACGGTAAAGCAAATGACTTACTACAATTACAACATAAAGTTGATAGTGCTAAGAAAGATTTAGATTACATTATATCTCCTATTAAAGATAGACCGAGTATCTTTGATAGAATCAATCAACATTCGAATAATAATAATTCAAGCTTATTGGATCAATTAAATTCAGGACGTAGTTTATTGGATGGAATTGAAGATATACCAACACCTACACCAGAAAAGGGATTGACACTAGGTTCTGGAGATGGTCTGTTAGAAGGGTTATTTAATGATGACGGTAATCTATCATTACCAGAAGCAGGACAAACAATCAAACAACACTGGATGCCAATTTCAATTGTTGTTGCATTATTCGGGGCAAGTCTTATTTGGATAAGCAGACATAAACGAAAACATCATCAACAGTAACATCAAAATAAAAATGGACGAGGCAAATTTAATATTGTCTCGTCCATTTTTTTATAGTTTGAAATTATTTACCAGTAATATAATCAAGTTGTGAAGCGTCACTCGCATCAATTGTTCTATATGAAATGACACCTAATCCTTTAACATTAGATTCTGAGATAATAATTGAACCATCTGAATTAACCTTTTCTACAAAAGCTACATGGCCATATTGTGTGTCTGCACCTAATTGACCAGCTTCAAAAACAACAGCAGTGTGCTTTTTAGGTGTAGATGATACATGGTAGCCTTCTTTTTCTGCACGGTTATTCCAATTATGAGCATCTCCCATATTATTATGGATATATTCATTAAATTGTTTCATACGTTGGTCTACATACCAAGTACATTGACCTTGCGGATAGCCAGCACTACCTTGACTTTCTTCGAATGGTTTGAAACTTGATTGTGACTGATCGTCATTCTTAATAGAATGATTATATTTATCTAAACTTGGCATTTTTTTCTTATCAAAGTCAGTTAAATGATAATGTTTAATAATACTATTTAATTTTTTAGCATAGTTTGGATCAGTGGCATACGTGCGTGATAAGTGTAATGTTGCTGACTGATATGTAGATGCCTTACTTTTCCATGTCGGTTGATAAATTGTTGGATTACCATCGATACCACCTTTAATTAAATTAGCATAATCTTCTAATGAAGCTTTGGTATTAGGGTATTTACGGAATCCAGCTGTTATATTATACATACTATTTGAGCTATCAGCTTCTAATGTGTTAAATGAAACAGATTGACCATGATAATCGCCTTTAATTCCAAATAAATTGAAGTTAGGTTTTTGGGCAAGCGCACTGTTACCTGAGTCAGATTCTAGGATTGCTTGTGCCATCATAACCGAAGCATAAATATCTTCTTTTTGGCCTATTTGATGTGCGTCTTTGGCGATAGATTTTATAAAGTCTCTTGTGTTTTTACTATCTACAACATTGATATCCCCATCTGTTAAATGACCATCTTGTAATGTTGGTAATTGTTGGAATAGACCAGTTGAACGTGTATTAGACTTTTTAAAATCACTTTCAAATGATTGTGCTGGTTTCGTCTTGTGTTTTAATTCGTCAGGTGTTGGTAATTGAGGATTCTTGATATCTTGTTGTGTATCGTCTTTTTGTTGTTCTTCTGAATGATTCTCATCGCGAGTTTCTTTCTTTTTAGAAGATTGATATTGGTTTTGTGTCTTCGTTGCATCTTCACTATATTCATCTAAAATAGAATCAATCGCAGAATCTGAGATACTTTGATTTGATGAATCAGTATTATCGTCATTCTTAGTATTTGATTGACTTGAATGGCTTGTGTTTGAGCTTTGAGATGCATCATCATTTGTTTCTTGTGTTGCATTATCAGAATCATTGTTATCATGATCTGTTTGATCATCATTTGATGTAGTTTGATCGTTTTGATTATTGTCATCTTGTTCTAAATTGTTATTAGATGATGCGTTATCTAAATTGCTTTTACTTTCGTCACTCGTTACATCATCGTTAGTATCTTGATCATCGGAATTTTGATTATCTTTCTCTTCATCGCGAGTTGGTTGTTCATAGTCTGAAATATCAGTGTCAAAATGAAATAGATTTTGAATTAATGTCGTTAAACTAAAACTATTGTCATATTTATCTGGTGACCACAAACGATTGAAATCAGATTGTGAAAAAGATAATCCATCATAAAATTGATTGATAACATTAGTTGGCTGATGGGATTTTTTATAATTATCATCAGTGACAGATGTTTGTGTAGAATGATGTGATGAATGATTCTCTTCTTTTGATTGATTATTTTTAGAATCATGACGTGAAGATTTATTTTTAGCTTCTTTATCACTTTGAGAGGTATCATGATCTTTGTCTTTATCTTCTTCGTCATTATTATCATTTGTTGATGAAGTAACTTGACCACTCTTTTTATCAGCATTACTTTGAGATTGAGTGCGTTGTGAAGATGACGAATGTGTAGGTGTTTGATCATCTTCAGCATGGGCTATGGGTGCTGTTGTTAGAGATGGCACGATTAAAGTAGTTGAAAGTAAATAAATTAAGAATTTGTCTTTAGACATCTATATTAAGCTCCCTTGAAAATTTAAATATTATTGTGCTATATACCTTGAATTTGATATAATTTAATTTATGGCATTTATAGTTGATACATATCAACGAATTATAATAACCTAACAAAATGTATTATACTAACCTTTATAAGAAAAATAAATTGTTTTTAGAAAAATGTAAAATAACATTTGATAAAATGAGTATAAAGACTGTGACAAAATAGGTAGAAAAGTTAATAAATTGTTTTTAGGAGTGTGACAATGAAAAACGCACTGAAACTGTTTAAAACGGATTTAAAGAAAATTGCTAAGACACCGGCAGTTTGGGTGATTTTAGCAGGTTTAGCTATATTACCTTCATTTTATGCTTGGTTTAACTTGTGGGCAATGTGGGATCCGTATGGTAATACTGGACATATTAAAGTGGCAATTGTTAATGAAGATAAAGGTGACAAAGTAAGAGGAAAAGAAATTAACGTCGGTAACAAAATGGTACAAACACTTAAGAAAAATGATAGCTTTGATTGGCAATTTGTAAGTCGAGAAAAAGCTGATCATGAAATAAAAATGGGGAAATACTATGCAGGCATATACATACCAAGTAAGTTTACACACCAAATTACAGGTACTTTAAGAAAGCATCCTGAAAAGGCGGATGTTGATTTCAAAGTTAATCAAAAAATTAATGCTGTAGCTGCAAAACTAACAGATACAGGTTCTTCGATGGTAGTAGAAAAAGCCAATGAACAATTTAACCAAACTGTGACCAAAGCGTTACTTGCAGAAGCAAATAAAGTAGGATTGAAAATTGAAGACGAAGTACCTACAATTAATAAAATTAAAAATGCAGTGTACGCAGCTAATAAATCATTACCAGAAATAAATAAATTTAAAGATAAAATTATCTACTTAAATGACCATCAGGATGACCTTGATCAATATGCGAATCAATTTAGAAATCTTGGTAATTATAAAGGTGATATTTTAGATGCACAAGAAAAACTCAATCAAGTCAATGCATCAATTCCTGCATTAAACGAAAGGGCAAAATTAATTTTAGCTTTAAATAATTATATGCCTAACATTGAACGCGTCTTGAATGTTGCAGCGAATGATGTACCAGCACAATTCCCTAAAATAAATAAAGGGGTATCTATTGCAGGACAAGGTATTGATGAAGCAAACGATCAATTGACTGATGCTAAAGGATTTTTAACTCAAGTTCAAAATAGAGTTGGTGATTACCAAGACGCAGCTGGACGAGCACAAAATGCTAATAATAATGTGAACCAAGACTTACGACAACAAACTAATACAAGTCAACAGAGTGCACATGGTAAACAGCATGATGAAGGACATAGTTATAATTCAAATATTAAAACGAAATCATTGAGTACATCTGGTAATAATGAAAATAGTAATTCTAATGAGTTTGTTACTTCAAATGATGTGAAATCAATGAATACTGCATTGACTGAATCGTTATTATCACTATCCAATATGAGTGATGTACAAGCAAACGCATCACAAAAAGATATGGATGCGCTGAAAAATGTATCTTATGGTATTTTGTCATCAGATAAGCCATCTGAGTTTAAAGAACCATTAGATAATATTAAATCAAGATTAGAAAATGCTACAAAATATAATCAACAATTTATCGATATCTTATCAGAACTTGAGAAAAATGAAGATGTTGATTTGTCTAAAGAAATTAAACAAATTAAATCTGCAAACAATCAATTGAACAAACAATTAAGAACTACAAATCAATTAATCGATGCATTATCAAATGGAAGTTCTGGTAAAGCAGAAGCGGTTAATGTATTAAAAAATATCAAAGATACAAATAGTGCATTAAGTCAATTCCGTACGTATATTAAGAAAGAATTAAATCAAAACTTATTAAACATCTCAAATGACATTACTTCACAATTATCTGAAGGACAACAAACATTATCAAATGTACAATCTAAATTAAATTCAATTAACCAAGTGATCAATTCAGGTCAAAGTATTTTAGATAGCGGCCAAAAACGAATTGAGCGTATTCAAACAGTATTGCCTAGCATTGAACAAGCATATATTAATGCCATGAAAACAGCGCAAGCGTATTTCCCAACTGTGAAAAAAGATGTTGGTAAGGCTGCAGACTTTGTGAGAAATGACTTGCCTGGATTAGAACAACGCTTAGCTAATGCAACACAATCAGTAAATGATAATTTACCATCATTGTTCAGTAGGTATGATAATGCAGTTAATCTACTAGATAAAAATCAACCTAGAGCTAAAGAAGCATTGTCTAACTTAGCTGACTTCTCTGAAAATAAATTACCAGGCGTTGAAAAAGACTTGAAAAAAGCAAATAAAATTTTCAAGCAATTGGATAAAGATGACGCTGTTGATAATTTAATCGATACTCTAAAAAATGATTTGAAAAAACAAGCTGATGTCATTGCTCATCCAATTAATAAAAAGACAACAGATGTCTTCCCAGTTAAAGATTATGGATCAGGAATGACGCCATTCTACACTGCATTATCTATATGGGTAGGTGGGTTATTGATGGTGAGTTTATTATCAGTAGACAATAAACATGAATCATTGAAACCGATACTCACACCACGCGAAATTTTCATGGGCAAAGCAGGCTTTTTCTTCTTATTAGGTATTGTTCAATCATTAATTGTATCTATAGGAGATTTGGTAATATTAAAAGCAGCTGTTGAATCACCATTATTATTCGTAACGATAGCAGTGTTCTGCTCGTTAGTATTTAACTCAATTATCTATACATGTGTATCGTTATTAGGAAATCCAGGTAAAGCAATTGCCATTATTTTCTTAGTATTACAAATTGCAGGCGGTGGCGGAACGTTCCCAATTCAAACAACGCCTAAATTCTTCCAAACGATATCACCGTACTTGCCATTTACTTACGCTATTGACGCTTTACGTGAAACAGTAGGAGGTATTGTGCCTGAAATTTTAATTACAAAAGTGATTATTTTAGCAGCATTTGGATTAGCGTTTATAATTATAGGTGTAGTACTTAAACCGATTACTGATCCTCTAATGAGAAAAGTCTCAGCTAAAGTTGATGAAAGTAATGTAACCGAATAATAACAATTAGATTCTAGCACTTAAGACAGTTAATTAATGTCTTGGTGCTAGAATTTTTTTGTGATTTTCTTAAGAGAAGTTACTTGCACACAAAATCATTTTTAAATAATATTATAATATATTAATATAATTCATTGATATGAAGATAATAAGTGATGATTTTGATGAAATAGTTAGCGCTAAGTGGAAAGATTGAAGTGAGATTTAATTAAAATCAAAACAAAAAAGGATTAGACATTCAGCTCATTGAGCCTGTGTGAGAATGACCTAACCCTATTTCTTATTTTATTCTGATTTGTTCTGTTTATTTGAATTACTACTGTTATTCTGCGATGAGTGATTCGCATTTTGGTTAGTAGTTTGTCCATTGTTAGCTTTAGGAGTTTCTGTACTCGTATTAGATTGATTTTGTTTCTTAGATGCTGATGGTTGTTGTGAACGAGTTGGTTGATTACTACTACGTTGTGAAGATTGTGCAGGTTGTGTTGATTGTTTGGCTTGTGTTGATTGATTTTGAGACGTTTGATTATTATTTTTATTTGATTTTTGAATCGTTTGTTGACTAGCTGAACTATTAGAGCGTGTATTACTTGGTTGTTGAGACGATGAAGGCTCAGTTTGAACAGGCTCCTGCTGTTTAGTAGTTGTTTGTTTTTTATCTTTAGAGTCTTTCTTTTTATCTTTGTCTTCAGTTTGATGATTTGTTTTGTGATGTGATGATTTATTTTGATGAGTTAAAGCTGCGAAAACAGAAAATCCTAATGCTATTACAAGTGCTAAAACGACAATACTTGCTAATATTTTTTTCAAAAGCATATCCTCCATTAACTTCGATGATAATTAATTATATTATAATCAATTTTCTGAATAAGAACATATCATTTAATTATATTTTTAATGAAGAATGTTAATTGACTTCAAATATGATAGGAAAGAAAGTGAAATTTATGGCCGTATTAACTAACGAAGAAAAGGTAAAAATTTTATCAGATATTGTATCTATTCCTACAGTTAATGATAATGAATTAGAGGTAGCGTTGTATTTACAGCAATGTCTTAACAAATATAATATTGAATCTGAAATAGACAGAGTATCAGATAAACGTGCAAATCTTATTGCAACAATTGGCTCAGGAAAGCCAGTAATTGCAGTTTCAGGTCACATGGATGTTGTACATGAAGGAAATCATGAGGAATGGACATCGCCTCCATTTGAGTTAACAGAACGAGATGGCTATTTATACGGTAGAGGTGCTGCCGATATGAAATCAGGACTAGCGGCATTAGTGATAGCAATGATAGAAATTAAAGAAAGTGGCCAATTACCTAAAGGAACAATTAAATTATTAGCAACTGCTGGAGAAGAAATGGAACAAGCCGGATCAGAGCAATTATATCGTAAAGGTTATATGGATGACGTAGATGCACTAGTGATAGCTGAGCCATCATATCCAAGTATTGTATATGCACATAAGGGTTCTATGGATATTAGAATTACATCTAAAGGTCGTTCGAGCCATAGTTCAACACCGTTTATGGGAGAAAATGCGATCACACCACTGATCGAATTTATTCAAAATATTAATAAAGAATATGAAGAAATCACTCAAAATATAAAAGGTACAGCATTAAACTATGGTAATATGGTCGACCAAATGGCTAGTCAGTTACCTAGTTATGTTAGTAAAGAAGAAGTGCAAACTAGAATACAAGGTCTTGTTATGACAAATAGCATCATTAAAGGTGGCACTCAAGTAAATTCAGTTCCAGATTATGCAACTGCTGAATTTAATATTAGAACGATTCCTGAATACAATAATGAAAAAGTTAAAGCTTTATTTGAAAAATATATCAACATGGCAAATGATAAAGGAGCAAAATTAACGCACGACATATATTTAGATTTGGATCCTGTAGTGACTACTGGAGACAATCGTTTGTTTAAATTAGGACATCAGTTAGCGACAAATTACTTCAATCAATCAGAATTAGTGATTACACCAACTGTTGCAGTTACAGACGCATCTAATTTATTAAAAGGTAAAACAGATGCTTTTCCATTTTTAATGATTGGACCAGGAAAAGGACCTCATCAAATCGACGAGTGTGTAAATAAAGCGGATTATTTAAAATTCATAGACTATTATATCCAACTGCTAACTACATATTTAGAAGAATGTTAAAAATTAATTATGTTTACAAGTGTTTTATGTTCATCAACAATTTGAATATTACAAATATGTAATAACAACTGCTTTTAATTGTATGTCTTTGACCGATAGCGTATAATTTAGAAGTCTCATTGAGAGACATAGTAACAGATAAAGAAAGTGAGGTACTCTCATGAATAAAAAGACTAAAACAATTATTGCGTCTACATTAGCTTTTGGAACATTATTAAGTGCATCAGCGAGTGCGACGCCAGTTGTAAATACTACTGCTCATGCAGCAACTACACAACAACATAATGCATATTATACTTATAAAGGTGACGCAGGCTACGATGCAAAATTCGTATTAGATAAAAACTTCAAAAATGCTATCAAAGCTCAAAATGTAACATTTAATGGTATAAAAATTGCATCAACAAATTCAACAAAAAATATTGTTAAATCAGATCAATTATTCCGCCAATATGATAAAAAAACTAAAAAGGCTTCACTAGTTGATATTCCATTGAAAAAACAATTGAAGCTAACTGATTTACAAAAATCATATGGTAAAGATTTGAAAAAAGTAAATAATGGTAAAAATAATAATACTGGTATCTATTATTACCAACCTAATAAAAAAGGTGAAACAGTATGGTTTGACTCTTCTAAAGGTAAAATTGACCGTATAGTAATTGGTTATGAAAAAACTAAAGTAGCTGTAAAAGAAGATAAAGCTATCAAAAAAATTAAATAAAATAAGATTTTTTACAGACGTCATATATTAAATGACGTCTTTTTTATTGTGTTTTATAAAGAATATTCAAAGTATTTTATGAAATTTGCATTTACTTTTTTGAAAAATATAAATATTATTGGGGGAGATTATAAATTTTGTGAATAAATGGAGGAGTTCTATGAATAAAATTTCAAAAATTGCTATTTCAGGCATCTCATTATTAACATTAAGCAGTTCTATTTATAGTGGAAATGCCGATGCTAAGATCGAACAGTCATCAACTAAAAGTAAAATAGAAATTACAGAAAAACATAAAGCATTCCAAGCATTAAAAGTATTACCTAATGATAAAAATGCGAAAAAACAATATAAACATTACAAAACTGTTGAGGTGAAAACTGACCAATTAGGTTATACACATTACACTTTACAGCCAAAGTTTAAAAATACATATGTGCCTGATAGAGAAGTTAAAATACATACAGATCAAAAAGGGAAAGTAGTTCTTATAAATGGAAATACGAGTGGTGGTGAAATTAAGCCAAGTAATAGTATTGAAATTAATAAAAACGAAGCTCTGAATAAAGCATTCGAATCTATTTCTATGTCATCAAATAAAGCTAAAAACTTTAAAGATAATGTTGTTAAAGAGAATAATATCCAAATTAGTGGTCAACATAATAAATATGTTTATAATATTGAAATCGTAACAACATACCCTAAAATATCTCACTGGACTATACAAGTAGATGCCCAAACAGGTGAGGTCGTTGATAAATTAAATAATATGCAACATGCTGCTACTAAAGGTACAGGCAAAAGTGTACTAAATAAAAACAAAAAAATTAATATCAATAGTCAGAAAAAAGGATATGCACTGCAAGATGTGACACATCAAGGTGAAATTTCAGCTTATGACTATAATGATAAATCAGGTGATTCGAAACTAATGACTGATAAAGATAAAAACTTTGTAAGTCAGTCCCAACGAGCTGGCGTAGACGCTAATGACTATGCTAAAGACGTTTACGAGTATTATAAAAATAAATTTGGGCGAGAATCTTATGATGATAAAGGAAGTACTATCGATTCACTGACACATGTTAACCAATTTGAGAATGAAGACAATCGAAATAATGCTGCATGGATTGGAGACAAAATGATTTATGGTGATGGCGATAATGAAAATTATTTACCATTCTCTGGTGCTAAAGATGTTGTAGCACATGAAATTACACATGGAATCACCCAAGAAACAGCGGATTTAGTATATGAAAATCAACCGGGAGCCTTAAATGAAAGTATTTCTGATACCTTTGCATACTTTATTGATAGTGATAACTTTTTAATAGGTGAAGATATATACACACCTAATGTTAAAGGCGATGCACTTAGAAGTATGTCTAAACCTGAACAATATGATCAACCATCTAATATGAAACATTATTCAAAAACTCAAGAAGATAATGGCGGAGTACATACCAATTCTGGTATACCTAACAAAGCTGCGTACTTAACTATCAAACGTATTGGTAAAGATAAAGCAGAACAAATTTATTATCGAACATTAACACAATATCTTTCTTCAAATTCTGATTTTGAAGATGCAAAGAAATCATTACATCAAGCAGCACTTGATTTATATGATAAATCCACTGCAGACAAAGTAAATCAATCATGGGAAGATGTCGGCGTTGAATAATATTTATATAGTTAAAAGCTTTTCATTGTGAATGAGACAATGAAAGGCTTTTTTAATATACGTCACACTTAGGTTTGTCTTACGGTAGACATCGAGTAGTCTTAATTTCAAAGTAAAAACAAGAAGATATAAATAAATAGATTAACTTGCTTGAAATGTAGAAAATTATTTTTGAAAGATAATAATATGATTGTTGCTTAGTCTTTTTCTTTTAAAATGTTTCATGAGAAACATCATGAAATAGTTTTATATTACAAAAACATATATACATAGAAAACGTATTTTGCTTCAGATTAGATAGCAACTAATCAGAATAACAAAGGGAAAAGCGCTTTTTAATTCATGCATAAATAATCATTATATTGAATCTATATTAATTTTATTGTAATATGTTATCAAGGAGTTGATGACATGAGAGAATTTAACTTTGAAGGTAAATGTTTTTTAAAATCGACTGATTATACTAAAGAAGAATTGAATTATATTATTGAAAAAGCACGACAATTAAAAGATGAAAAGAAAAATAATCAATCACATCAATTACTTCCAAATAAAAATATAGCTATTATTTTTGAAAAACCATCAACACGTACTCGAGCTGCTTTCAGTGTAGCGGCACATGATTTAGGAATGAATGTTGATTATTTTGGTCAAAATGAAATTCATTTAGGTAAAAAAGAATCTATTTATGATACTGCTAAAGTATTGGGAAGTATGTATGATGGTATTGAATTTAGAGGGCATGAACATGATGATGTGGAAACATTAGCAAGATATGCAAATGTACCAGTTTGGAATGGGTTAACGAATGAATGGCATCCTACTCAAATGTTAGCTGACTTCATGACTTTAAAAGAGGAATGGGGTACATTGGAAGGGAAAACGTTGACTTTTATAGGTGACGCTCAAAATAATGTTGCTAGTGATTTATTAGTTACAGGCGCTTTATTAGGTGTCAATGTAAACATTGTTGCACCTACGTCACGATTACCACAAGAAAAAGTAGTGACTATGGCTAAAGAATACGCACAACAAACTGGGGCGACAATACAATTAAGTAGTGAAATAGATAATACAATATATCAAACAGATGCTCTATATACTGATGTTTGGTTTTCAATGGGAGAACCTGAAAATGTTATAGAAGAACGTGTAGCAATGTTAAAACCTTATCAAGTGAACATGTCAATAATTAAAAAAGTTCAAAATCCGAATGTAAAAGTACTACATTGTTTGCCAGCTTTCCATAATACACAAACTAAAGTAGGTAACGAAGTTTATCAGAAATATGGACTCTCTGAAATGGAGATTACTGATGAAGTATTTAATAGTTCGTATTCTATTATTTTTAAGCAAGCAGAGAATCGTTTACATTCAATTAAAGCAATAATGGCATTAACTTTAGGAGGATTAAAATAAATCATTAAAAAGAGGTGATATATATGATTATAGAAGTCTCTAAAGAATTAAAATCGTTTCTTTATCAAAAATATGAAATAGAGATAGGTGAAATTGCAAGTAAACAAATTATTGATCATTTATATCCTATGATTAAAGATGAAATACATGAAGATATTAAATCAGAAATACAGGAACAGACTATTAATCATGTTATTGAAAAATTAGAAGAAGAAAAAATGATTCAGCATCAATAAAAACAATCCTCTTGAATAATGATCTAAATTTCATTATTCAAGAGGATTTCTATACAAGTAAGTTGTTATATGAAGTTAATGCTTAATTATTTATTTTGTGAAGCAAATGCTTTTGCAATATCGCTTAATTTAGTTGGTGCATCTTCAACAGCCATTTTGACTTCGACGAAATGCATACGATCATTATTAGCGTTTATGTTTTCAAAAGCATCTTTAAGTTCATGGGATGTGTTGACATCATGAACTGCAACATTATCGCCACCAAACACAGCAGGTAACGCTTTATAATCCCACATATGAATATCATTATAAGGTTCTTTCATACCATGAATTAATCTTTCAACCGTATAACCATCGTTATTAATAACAAATATAACAGGTTTCAATTGCTGTCTAATCATAGTAGATAATGATTGGACAGTTAATTGTAATGAGCCATCTCCGATTAATAAAATATTTCTTCTGTTAGGCGCAGCAATTTGAGTGCCTAGTGTGGCAGGTAATGTATAACCAATTGAGCCCCATAAAGGTTGACCTATAAATGTATTATCTTTATATAAAGATAAGTCATATGCACCGAAGAATGACGTTCCTTGATCAGCTATTAAAATATCATCAAGTTGTATGAATTCTTGCATCATCTTGAAATAAGTTGCTTGTGTTAAAGGTTGATCATCTAATATATAATCGTTATTTTCTTCTCTAACATATGAAGGGAAATCAGATGTATTTTTATATGAAATATTCATTAATCCTTTTAATAAGTTAGGTAAAGCAATATCGTTTGAAGTTGTTTCATTCATTTTAAAATAGTTGTGATTTAACATAACGACATCATCTATATCGAATTCATATGAGAAACCTGCTGTTGCAGAGTCAGTTAATTTAGCACCAATATTTAAGATGGCATCGCTTTGGTTAACATAGTTTTTAACATTTTCTTCAGCAATACTACCATCAAAGATTCCAAGATAGTGTTCATTTTCCTCATTAAAGGCACCTTTACCTAAAGAAAGTTGTGCTACTGGGATATTTGTTTGATTAACAAATCGTTCTAGCTCTGAATGTAATCCAAAACTATTAATTTCATGACCTGCAATAATAACAGGTTGCTTAGCAGCATTCAATTTATCTTCAATCATTTTGATATAGCTAGAGATATCCTGTTCTGTTGATTGTTTAGGTTGGAACGTTGAAGTCACATCTATTTCAGTCATAGCTACATCAATAGGCAAGTGGATATGAACTGGGCGACGTTCATTTATAGCTTCTTGAATTAGTCTTGGAATTTCTGTCGTTGCATTGTCAGGTGTAATGTATCCTTGAGCTGTAGTAATGGGTTCAAACATTTTTCTGTAATCATCAAATTTACCTTCACCTAATGAGTGGTGAACATATTTACCAGCAGATTCAACCGCTCGAGTAGGTGCCCCAGTAATTGCAATTACTGGTACGCGTTCGGCATAAGAACCTGCAATACCATTGACAGCACTTAATTCACCTACACCAAAAGTAGTGACTAATGCACCTAAACCATTGATTCGTGAATAACCATCTGCAGCATAGCTAGCGTTTAATTCATTCGTATTGCCAATCCACTCTACGTGTTCATGTGAAATTATATCGTCTAAAAAGGCTAAGTTAAAATCGCCAGGGACACCGAATATTTTATCTACTCCTGCAGCGTGTACTGCATTCATCAAATATTGTCCTACACGTTGTTTCATAACTCATTCCACCTTCGTTTATGTATTTGTATATTACATTTAAAAGATAACTTTTTAAGATTATAAAGTCAACTAACTTGACCTTTCTAGTTATAAGTATAAACATGACGAAATACTGAATTTTTATTATAATAAGTCTTAAACATAAGAAAAGGAAAGAAAGCAAATGTCGACAAATAAAAATGATTATGAACATATGTTGTTTTACTTCGCATATAAAACCTTTGTTACAACTGCCGACGACATTATTGAACAATATGGCATGAGTCGTCAGCATCACCGGTTTTTATTTTTTATCAATAAATTACCAGGTATTACTATTAAAGAGTTATTACAAACTTTGGAAATTTCAAAACAAGGTTCGCATGCTACATTAAAAACTCTAAAAGAAAAGGGACTTATCATAGAGAAAACGTCCGACAAAGACCGTCGAGTAAAACAGTTATATTCAACTGACAGTGGGAACGCGTTAATCAATGAACTTAATTATGCTCAAGACCACTTATTACAAACAATCCAACAAAAAGTAGGTCATAATTGGTACGATATTATGGAAGAACTAGCAATTCAAAGAGATGGTTTTAAACATATAGAACATTTAAAAGGACAAGAGTAATAAAAGATATTTTATAAACATATATCGTTTTATATCTAATTAAAAAGTTCTCCTGAAACAGTTGTCATTCATACTCATTCTGTATATTTGTGTTAAGTATATTAAATTTAATTTATGTTTTTTCAATCCTATTAGATTAAGGTTTTTAAAATTATTGGAAAAAAGTGTATAATTATGTCATAAGAATTTCAAAGCGATAATTGAAATGAATAAATTGAAAAGGAGTTTTGATGATGAAAAAATTAGCTATACTTTTAACTTTAGTTGGTGCAGGTTACTATGCTTTTAAAAGATATCAAAACCATGTAAACCAAGCGCCAAATATTGAATATTAATTTAGATATTTAATATAACTGTATACATGAAATTAATCCGAGATGAGGTATTACTCATCCCGGATTTTTTTCAATCATTTTTTTCAATCATTATTTGACGTCATTAGCGAAAAAGTCGAATATGTTTTTAGCACTATCAGTATTTTCTTTATTACCTGTAAATTTTTTAGAACCAGGACCATATGCATAAGTATTAACATCTTCACCAGTATGACCATATGTTGTCCAACCAGTATGAGATTCATCATTAATTGGTTTTTGGATTGCATCTTGAAGATGTGTTGTTTGTTCTTCTACTTTAGGATCTTCGTCATCTTTACTTTTTTTAGTTAATTTTTTAAGCTTTTTAGCTTCTTTTTTAACTTTATCCATTTGTTCTTTAGGGAAATCAATGCCATAGCCTTCTTTAATAACTTTTTCAGGATCTTTTCCTGATGCGATTTCTTTAGTCATATATGAGCCAGAATGTTTCATTTGATGTATGGCTTGAGGATTCCATTTATAATCTTTGCCTTTTGCAATTGTCATACCACCAGTAGAATGGTCAGCTGTAGCCACAACTAGTGTATCTTTATGATTTTTCGCATAATCAATAGCATTTGAAAATGCTTTATCAAAGCCTTGCATTTCAGACATGACACCTGTTACATCGTTTGGATGAGCAGATTTATCAATAGAAGCACCTTCTACCATTAGGAAGAATCCTTTATCATTTTTTTCAAGTTTACTTAAAGCACTTTTTTCCATATCAACTAATAATGGGTTACTATTTGGCGCATCAATTTGAAGCGGCATATCTTCTTCTGAGAACAATCCTAATACTTGTTTTTTGCTAGATTGATTAAGCTCATTTTTGTTAGATACTACATCGTAGCCATCTTTTTTAAATTTTTCATCAAGATTGCCGTTCTCTTTGCCAAAGTATTTAGAGCCACCACCTAAAAGTACATCTACCTTATGTTTGCCATTAATTTTATCTTTATAAAATTGTTTAGCAATCTCGTCTTTTTTATCTCTTGAATCTACATGAGAAGCATAGGCAGCTGGTGTTGCGTCAGTGAGTTCAGCAGTTGATACTAATCCAGTTGATTTGCCTTTTTCTTTAGCGTCTTCTAAAACTGTTTTAACTTTTTTCTTATTTTCGTCTACACCAATGGCACCATTATACGTTTTATGACCAGAACTAAATGCAGTTGCTCCTGCAGCTGAGTCTGTCACGTTTTCTTTAGGATCGTTTGGATATGTACGATTCGTACCCTTTAAGTATTTATCAAAAGTGGTAGGATTCATAGATTTTGCAGATGGATCATTTTGGTAATAACGATAGGCCGTATTAAATGATGGACCCATACCATCACCCACTAAAAAGATGACATTTTTTGGATTTTTAGTATTACCGAAGGCTACTGCGTCATCTTTGTTTTTATCCTTACTTTTATCAGCATTTGTTTCTGAAGCTGAAGATATATTTGTCGTACTTAATAATGTTGCAGCGACTATGCTACCCGACAACAAATACTTACCAATATGTTTAAAAGATTTCATTAAAAAAGCCTCCTAAAATATGTATATACTCATTACATTTTAATTATAAGAAAATAATTTTGACTGTTTATGATATTCATGTAAATAGATTGTAAATCTATAATAAATTTTAATTACATTAAGAAATGTAAAAGTAAATCACTCATAACAAATGTATTTTTTATAATAAAGATGTAAAATAGATAATAAATACAGTGTAGTAAGAGAAATTAAGGTGTGTATTTACCATCGTAACTTCTTAAGCTAATATGACTGAGGTGAAGAAAATGATATTTGTCATGTTATCCCCATTATTTATAGTAGGTTTTATTGCTTTAAGTATTTATGAAGAAAAAAGAAGAAAAAAGAACCAAGAAGCTAAAAACAATCAAAATGAAAATCATATTCAACATCAAACTGATGAAAAAGATAAACATCAAGATAAAACAATTTAGCGCAACGAAAGGTGTATCTTAATGAAGATTTTTATAGTAGAAGATGATTTTGTCATTGCAGAAAGTTTAGCTAATGAACTTAAAAATTGGAATTATGAGGTAAGTATAGCTAAACAATTCTCAAATATTTTAGATGACTTCATCACATATCAACCTGACATAGTATTGTTAGATATTAATCTACCGACATTAAATGGATTTCATTGGTGCCAAGAAATAAGAAAGATTTCTAATGTGCCTATTATATTTATCAGTTCTCGAACGGATAATATGGATCAAATTATGGCTATCCAAATGGGTGGCGATGACTTCATAGAAAAGCCATTTAATTTATCATTAACGGTTGCTAAAGTTCAAGCTTTACTTCGTCGTACCTATGATTTAGCAGTTTCCAATGATGAATTAACTGTCAAAGGTTGTAAGTTAATTATTGATGAGGCCAAAATTATTTATAACGAAGAAGCAATACAATTATCTTTAACAGAACTTCAAATCATAAAGTTATTATTCCAAAATGAAGGGAAATTCGTTAAACGCAATGCTTTGATTGAAAAATGTTGGGAATCTGAAAATTATATAGATGATAATACATTAGCCGTTAATATGACGCGACTGCGCAAGAAATTAAATCAAATTGGTTTAAAAGACTTTATTGAAACGAAGAAAAATGTTGGATATAGGGTGTAAATAAAATGATGTTACCTTTTATAAAAACAATTAAAAATGAAATTGCAATCGTCACATTAATATTATTATTATTTGCTGTGATCTTTTTTGTATTTTCACTTTCAATGAGTGCATTGCTGCTTGGTATTGCTATTGTTTTATTTATTATGCTGATTTATTGGTGGATTAGTTATTTAGGATTTCAAAAACAAGTTAATCTTAAACATAAAATAGAGGTACTTGAAGAAGAATTATTTGAAACAAAAAAACGACAAGCTGAATATCAAAAAGATATTGAAAGTTATTTTTTAACATGGGTACATCAAATTAAAACACCTATTACTGCCACCCAATTATTATTAGAACGTAATGAACATAATGTTGTTAATCAAGTAAGACAAGAAATAGTACAAATAGATAATTATACTAGTCTAGCATTAAGTTATTTGAAATTACTTAATGAAGCTTCTGATATGAGTATTTCAGAAGTAAAAATTGACGAGTTAATCAAGCCTTTAATTATGAAGTATCGTGTACATTTTATTGAACAAAATACTAAAATCCATTATCAATCAGTTGATGATAACGTATTAACCGATGCACAATGGGCATCTATATTAATAGAACAGTTGTTAAATAATGCATTAAAGTATGCACGTGGCAAAGATATTTGGATTAACTTTAACTCAGAAACAAAACAATTACATATCAAAGATAATGGTATAGGTATTAGCCAAGCAGATTTACCGAAAATCTTTGACAAAGGATATTCTGGATATAATGGGAGTCTTAATGAATCATCTAGTGGTATAGGTTTATTTATTGTTAAACACATATCTCAACATCTTAATTTAAACGTTGAAGTAGAATCAAAATTAAACAGTGGTACGCAATTTACGATTGATTTTCCAAGAGAATGATAACTTTCAAAATTGTAAGGTAACCAACAACATTTGTAAGAAATTATAAATGTTGTTGGTTATTTTTTAATATAAAATAGGTAATGATTAGGAAAGGAGCGTCCATATGTTATTAGAAGTGAAGCAAGTTAAAAAAGTGTTTGGCAAGGGGCTAAATAGGACAGAAGCATTAAGTGATATGAATTTATTTGTTGATAAAGGTGAATTTGTAGCTATTATGGGAGAATCAGGTTCTGGAAAAACAACTTTACTTCAACTTATTGCGACGTTCGATCAATTGACAGAAGGAACGATTCAAATCAATGGTCAATCATTAGCATCACTGAAATCGAAAGATATCGCTTCATTTCGACGGGAACAATTAGGTTTTGTCTTTCAAGACTTTAATTTATTAGATTCAATGACTAACAAAGATAATATTTTAATGCCATTAGTTTTAGCTAATAAACCAGTTAAAGTTATGCAACAGCGTATTGATAACTTAGCTCAGCGTCTTAATATTAGTGATATATTAAATCAATTTCCTAACCAAATTTCTGGAGGACAAAAGCAACGAGTAGCTATAGCAAGAGCGCTTATTACACAACCCCAAATTTTATTAGCTGATGAGCCCACTGGTGCACTTGATTCGAAAAGTTCAAAACATTTAATGCAATTATTTCAACAAATTAATCAACAACAATTACAAACGATTTTGATGGTGACTCATTCTAATATTGATGCTTCATATGCGAATAGAGTCATATTTATAAAAGATGGACGTTTGTACCATGAAATTTATCGTGGAGAAGAAAGACAATCAGAATATCAAAAGCGAATTGCTGATAGTTTAGCTATCTTAAATAATGGGAGGGAGTAAATGAGATGCCCTTTTCGATGATTTGGACTATGGTTAAGCGTCATTTTGTAACACAACGACATATCATCTTACCATTTATTTTATCTTCAAGTATTATATTTGCTATAGAATACATATTATTATCTATTACGACTAATTCATATATACAACAACATCACCAAATGCTAGGTATGTTTGCAATTATTGGTAATGTATTCATGTCATTATTAGCTGTCATTTTTATCATTTATGCCAATCAATTTGTAATGAAACAACAACAAAAGACATTTTCACTGTATCTTATTTTAGGAATGGAAAAGAAACATATTAGAGTGATGTTACTTATTGAACATATAATAAAATACTGCATTATAACGATAATTAGTATCGTGGGTGGATATTTATTTGGATCATTATTCTTTATGTTAATCAATAAAATTACGACAGGTCATCAAACTAGTTTACGTGCATATCCATTTGATGTTAAAGCAATGTGGATTACATTATTGTTGTTATTTATAGTGATGTTATTACTTTTTATGATTAATCAATTTAAAATCACGCTACAAAATCCTATGCAATTAATTAATAAAAAGGTTTATCACAAGCGACGTTATAAAAAAGTGATCAATTATATACTTCTACTTGTAGGCATTATTCTTGTGGGCAATGGTTATAGAATTGCATTGCAGGACAATACGCCTGTTGAATCTTTTTTTGCATTGTTTATAGCTATATTTTTCGTGTTTTCTGGTACTTATTTATTATTTGTTTCATTCAGTGTGCTTATAATAGAAAGATTACAAAAATTGCCAAAGTATTATTATCAACCTAAGCATTTCTTTTTAATTTCTGGTCTAAGAACACGCATGAAATCTAATGCTATTGGTTTGGCGAGCATAGCACTACTTTGTACTTTCTTAATTGTTACTTTAGGGATGACAGTAACTACATATAGAGGTTTAGATAAAAATGTAAATGAAATGTGGAAAAACCAATACGTTACAAGTGTAGATGGCGACTATCATCATAATCAACAAACGGCTAAAAAAGTAAAAAAAGTAATTAATGATATTAAACAGAAGACGAATGCTGATACGTCTAAAGTTTATACGCAATCATTGTTTAATGTATATTTGGATGCTAATTCAGAATATCAAAGATTATTAAAACCGAGTGAAACACCAAATAAATTTAATATTGATCCAGGGAGTAATAAAAATATATTTATAACGGTTATGAATTTAAATGACTATAATCAATTTAATCGTCATCTCCATCTTAAAGATAATGAAGTTGGCGTAAACACTAATATGAATATTCTAGATGATTCTGACAAAATAGTCATACAAGGTAAACCTTACCATATAAAACGTGTCCATCAGACTAACGTTAATTCTCTAAGATTCAGTGAAAATATTAATTTGATAGTGAAAAATGATAGGGAATTAAATCAAATAGTTAACTACTATAACAAGTCGACATCACAATCGAACATGCATTTAACAAATACGACGATAGAGTTTAATGACTATGAGTTAAAAGGAAATGATTCACCGATAATACATGAGATTGAACGAAAACATGATATAGATATTAGTACTTATGAGCAATTTAAGAACGTTTGGTACAACATTAATGGAGGACTTATATTTGTTGGAAGTTTAGTATCATTAGTTCTATTTATTGGCATATTTTTAATTATTTATTACAAGCAAGTTTCTGAAGCACAAGAAGATGTTCAAAATTATCTTACTATGGAACATTTAGGTATTGATAATCAGAAAATCAAACACATATTGGATCAACAATTAATATGGTTATTTAGTATTCCTTTTATCGTAGCTATCATTCATACATTATTTGCTTCTAAAATTATATATGAAATTTTAGGTTTGTTTGGAGAAGTATACATAGGTATATATATTACAAGCTTTATAAGTATTGTTCTCATTGTAGGTATAATTTATTTTATTATGTATAAAATGACATCTTATTTATTTACAAAATTAGTAAAACAATTAAAGAAATAATACTTATTAAACATTGATATAATAGGGATAATTAAAATTTTATGAATTTAATTTAATAATTTAAGCATATATTAATATTCATTTGGGTAATGATTAAGAAATAGAGAAAGAGGTGTAAATTGATGAAAAGAACAATTGAACGCATCCTTGCTTGGTTAGGGATCATTACTCAATTATTTGTAATATTAATTTTAGGGGTAGCATCATTATTTGGTGGAAGAAGTGAAGTGCAAAGTGAAATAAAAAGACAAGCGAAAGAACAAGCAGCTTCTAATCCGGCCGTAGACTCAACATCACACATGTCTGAATTATTACCTTCAATCTTTAAAGTAGGTCTAATATACGGTTTAGTTATTTTTGTAATTGCAATAATTGCAACGTTATTAATAAAAAAACATGCAAAATTAGCAGGTATCTTATTATTAATTGCAGGAGTCCTATCATTAGTGATGAACTGGATAGCAGCATTATTCTGGATAATTGCTGGTATTATGTTATTAGTTAGAAAAAACAAACAAGTAGACAATCATAATGATGACAAGCATAGAAATAATGAACATCATACTAATGATCAACATAACGATAATCAACGTCATCATGAAACTGATGAAAAAAGAAATGACCGTGTAGTAGATAATCATAATGATTATGACAATCAACGTAAAGAAGACAATGTTCATAGAGAACATCGTGAAGATATAGATAATCATTTAAAAGATGATAAACAAAGAGATAACAATGTAGACAATCATCGTGATTCATATGAAGAAGAACATAGAGAAGATGATCACTTTAATGAACATAATCATCACGAAGAATTAAGTCGTCAAAAAGATAAATTAAAAAAAGACGATTCTAACAAAGATGATTTCACTGACGAAGTAACACGTCGTTTTAACGATAATAAAGAGAAATAATTAAAGTAATATCTATAAAAAGTAAATAGGCTTATTTTTAATTCAACACATTGAAAGGAAATCAATTGAGTTCCTTTCAATGTGTTTTGTGTTTGAGATTAAACTTATTTATTTTAGACTATTATTTGCTAAAAAAAGTAAATGTATAAAAAGATTGTTTGTAAATGTTAATAAATACAGTTATTATGTATTATTGTCTGCTAATTCTTTTTAAAAGGTTTAAAAAGGAAAAGTTAGGTAATAATAAGATTTGCATATCATTATATTTATATATACTAAAATAGTTTCTGCTATTTTTATTAATAATAGGTAATTAGACCAAAGTTTCAAAAATTATATAAAGAAAGGAGGTATGACGATGTATACAGTAGGTTTAGTACCATCTCCAGGCGTAGCGCACGAGCATGTGACAAAAATCATTCCTAAAGTAAAACGCTTATTATCACAACGAATTAACGATGATAGTCAGTGGAACTTTGATGTAAAAGAAGATTTAATCATTGGATCTGCGGAAGATGTACACGAAAGTGTTGATAAAGCTGAACAAATTAAAAATGAAAAAAATTGGGATTTTGCAATATGTGTGACGGATCTTCCAAGTATTTCAGGAAAAAGAGTTGTAGTGAGTGATTTTGATAATGACAAACAAGTTGCAATGTTGTCATTACCCTCATTAGGAGCAATTGATTTAAAACGAAAGTTAATCAGTAGTATCACAACTATGATTGAACAACTTTATTATAATGAACCCTTAAAGAAACCTAGTACACACCCCCTCATACATTTACGTTCTGTTGAACCTGCAGAAGATGAATCCGCTAAAAGACGCTATATCAATACATTAATGTTAATAAGTTGGATTCAGTTAATATGTGGCTTAACACGAGCAAATAAGCCGTGGAAGAATGTATTTAACTTTAAAAAAATTATTTCTGTAGCCTTTGCGACTGGAACATATGTCTCAATTTTTTCAATGCCATGGGAACTCAGTGTTATTTATTCACCATTAAGATTTATTATCTTAATGATTATATCAATAGTTGGGATGGCAGGTTGGCTTTTTTACGCCCATAGATTAATTGAAAGAAAAACAGCTAAATCTCAAAGGACTTATAGATGGATATATAATGCGACTACAATGTTGACACTTGTTGTCATTACTCTTATTAACTATTTTGTATTATATATACTGTTAACTATAAGTATTACCTTATTCGTACCAGTAAGTTTATTTAATAGTTGGACAAGTGCACAAGCTGAATTTACATTTATGAATTACGTTAGATTAATTTGGTTTGTTTCCTCACTTGGTTTATTAGCTGGTGCAATGGGATCAACAGTTGAAAATGAAGAAAAAATCCGTAAGATTACTTATTCATATCGTCAGTACCAACGTTATAAAGAAGCTCAAGAAGAACAACAAGAGGAAGAACAGCAACATGATCCATCACATCAAGAAGTGGAACAGCAATCTTCAAGTGATGATCGTAATGATGATTTAAACAAAGGCAAGAAACAAGAGCACAGAGAGGAGGGACGCTAATGTCGCAACGAAAAATGATTGGTTTAGTAGTAGCACCTGGTGTTACAGAAGCACTTGCAGAAAAAATAATGGAAGATGTTCCTGATATTTTATCTGATCAAAATGAAAATCAATATGAATGGGAAATTGACTTAGTTGTCGATCCTCTGACTGGTTATGCTGAAAATGTAGAAGATATATTTAGTAAAGTTCAAGAGTATCACGATGAACGTGAGTGGGATTACGTTCTTGCAATTACAGATTTACCTATTTTTCATCAACATCGTGTGATGGCTGTAGATATTAATATGAAAAATGGTGCTGCTATCTTTTCTTATCCTGCATTTGGTTGGAGACCAGTTAAAAAGCGTTTTAAAAGTGCGATTTTAACAATTATCAATGAAGTGCATCATGCTGAACAAGATCATCGTGACTATGATGAAAATAACAATATTGAACAAAGTATAAAGCAACAGTTTCCTTTATCTAAAATCGATAAAACGCAAGTATATTTAGAAAATACAGAGACTCATCATACACGATATTTATCAAGCTCTAGAACAAGAGGTATGTTTAGGTTAGTTAGCGGCATGACATTTGCGAACAATCCACTCAATATGATGGCTAGTTTAAGTAATATTGTAGCTATCGCTTTTACTACAGGCGCCTTTGGTTTAATATTTACTACCATGTGGCAGATGGCTGACAATTTCTCAATGTGGCGATTATTTGGTATCTCTATTATTGCAATATTAGGTATGTTGCTATGGATTATGGTGTCACATGATCTGTGGGAATCTTCAAAGCACAGCAAAAATAAAAGAATCACCTTATTATATAATTTAACAACTGTTATGACATTGTTTATTGCAATTATCATATATTATATTATTCTCTATTTAATGTTTTTATTCGCAGAATTAGTTCTTTTACCAGCAGATTTCTTAGGAAAACAAATTAGTCTTAAAGGTCCAGCTGGCCATGATTTATATTTAAGCATTCCTTGGTTTGCAGCATCTATTTCCACAGTAGCAGGTGCTATTGGTGCTGGATTACTCGATGAAAAATTAATAAAAGAAAGTACGTATGGTTATCGACAACGCATTCGATATGAAGACACACATCAAGACCAGGATTCATAAAAAGTATCGCCCTTTTTGGAGCGGTACTTTTTTATTAATTGATAGGATTAAAACAATTAATTTTAAAAATGTAAAAGAAAAGATAGTCATTTTACATAAATTAATTTAAAATATTGTATAACAATATTTTTAAAACTATAAACTGTGAACGATTATTGAGAGAAGGGAACGATGAAAATGAAATATTGTCCCAATTGTGGAAATGAATTAAAGTCTGGGCAAGCATTTTGTAATAAATGTGGGAAGTCTTTAAATAATCAGGATAAAGCAACTTCATCGGCATCACAAAATGAACAAACTAATCAACAGTATCCAGATCGTAATCAATATAACCCTCAACAAAATAAAAAGACTAAAAAACCGATATGGATCGTGATTTTATCAATTATCTTTATTCTATTGATAGCAGCATTGTTATATGGCGCTTATTATTTTTATAACAATGTAATCAATAATAGTTCTGACGATAATCAAACTACAGAGACAAATAAAAAATCTAAAGATACTAGTAAATCAAATGATAACGCATCAAATGATAAAAAAGGTTCAGAAAAAGCACCAACGATTGATGTATTTAGTAGTAACTTCGATCAAGGTTATATGAAATCTGCTTCTACTGATGGTTACAAAGGCATTTATGAAGATATGACGAGAAAAGAAGTTGAAAGTAAATTTGGCAAGCCTACAGGCAAAGTTGATGGGGGCCAAACATATTATGAAAAATATGGTGATTTAGCCGTGTTATATTCTGGTGATAAAGTTGATCGAGTGGGTGTAGCACCTTCGAATGTATCAGAAGATGATTTTACAGACGTATATAATGAGCCAGATGAACGTAAAGGCGATGAATTGATTTACGATAGTAATAAAAATAATGATTTCTCAGTCGTTGTGCATAGTAAAAAAGGCAAAATCACTTTAATTGAAAATATGGATCAATTGTAATTGGATAAATAATCAGTTAAATCTGGTTGAATCAGACTGTCGACAAAGTATATGACTTTGTGGGCAGTTTTTTTATACTCTCGTTTTCGTAGAAACTATCTTAGATTAGCATTCTACAAAGTTACATCTATTAAAATGACTAGAGTATTAACATTATTTATGAGGGATTTAGTGCATAACTCTTACCAATAAAGGTATTATATTTCCTGAGAAATGTTAAGTAAGATACTGTTTATAAACCACTTATCTTTAAATTTGAAATCAAATCGTATCAAATGGTACTAAAAAAGAGATGTAATTACACTATCATTTACTGTTTTAACGTTTTGGTACATAATGAAAGTAATCGAATCCGACTTAAAAATTAATATGTATAATAGAATTTTAAGATGATTAGCTATTAGTATTTGAACGCTTACAGATTGAACGTTTAAATTTAAAATTAATAAAAAATATAGAACGACAAATCATTTCATATATAAAGTACGGATTTAAAGAATTTAGTATTGAAGATAAGAGGTGGAAACAGTGAAGATTAACATCACAAATAGTCCTTTCAATGAGGAACAAGCAGAACAACTTAATGAATTACTTCAAACACTATCACCCGAACAAAAAATGTGGTTAAGTGGATACATTTTAGCTAGTGAACAAGTGTCAAATAATGAAAAAGAATCAACTTCCACGTTGAACTCAAGTGATTCAGTACAAAGTAACCAACAGACTGAAGCGCTACTAGCTGAAAAGGAACCAGAAGTTACTCCAGAATCGCGAACAATTACCATTTTATATGGTTCTGAAACAGGAAATGCACAAAGTTTGGCTGAAATATTTGAAGAAAGACTTGTGAACCTAGGGAACGATGTCACATTAAAATCAATGGAAGATTTCAATACTTCTGATCTTAAGAAAGTAGAAGACTTATTTATTATTACCTCAACATATGGCGAAGGTGACCCACCAGACAATGCATTTGAATTTCACGAAGCGTTACATAGACGCGAAGCACCAAAATTAGATGGTGTAAGATTTTCAGTATTAGCTTTAGGTGATCAAACCTATGAATATTTCTGTCAAGCTGGTAAAGATTTTGACATTAGATTAGATGAATTAGGTGCTGAACGTATCTATGACCGTATAGATTGTGATGTAGATTATGAAGAAGACGCTGAAAAATGGATGGCCAATGTGATTAATTCAATTGGTTCTAAACCTGAAGATACAGAGAGTGAACAGGTGGTAAGTGAGTCTATAAAATTAGCAAAAGAAAGAAAATATTCTAAATCAAATCCTTATGAAGCGGAAGTATTAGAAAATATTAATTTAAATGGTGAAGGATCAAATAAAGAAACACGTCATGTTGAATTACTATTAGATAATTTTGGTGAAGACTTTGAACCAGGGGATTGTATTGTTGTGTTACCACAAAACGATCCAGCTATAGTAGAGTTATTAATCAGTACATTAGGTTGGGATTATGAAGATCAAGTACTTATCAACGATGATGGAGATACACTTAACTTAGAAGAAGCCTTATCATCCTATTTTGAAATTACGAAACTAACAAAGCCATTGTTAGAAAATGCTGCTGTGTTATTTGATAATGATGATTTAAAAGAGAAAGTTCAAGATAAAGAATGGATTCAAAATTATATTGACGGTCGAGACCTTATCGATTTATTAAATGATTTTGATACAACAGAATTACAACCAGAAAACCTATTCCAATTATTGAGAAAATTACCGCCTAGAGAGTATTCAATTTCAAGTAGTTATAAAGCGATACCTGATGAAGTACATATTACGGTCGGTGCAGTTAGATATCAATCACATGGTCGTAATAGAAAAGGTGTATGCTCTGTAGAATTTGCAGAACGCCTTCAACCGGGTGATACAGTACCAATTTATTTAAAACGTAATCCGAATTTTAAATTCCCTCAAGATAGTGATATTCCAGTTATCATGATTGGACCAGGAACAGGCATTGCACCATTTAGAAGTTATATGCAAGAAAGAGAAGAACTTGGGTTAAAAGGAAATACATGGCTATTCTTCGGTGAACAACATTTTGAAACGGATTTTCTATACCAGGAAGATTGGCAAGAGTGGTTGGATAAAGGTTATCTAACTCAACTAGATGTTGCTTTTTCTAGAGATACTGAACACAAAGTGTACGTACAACATCGTATTTTAGAAAATAGTGAGCAATTTAATGAATGGATTCAAAACGGAGCGGCTATTTACATTTGTGGAGACGAAAAACAAATGGCTAAAGATGTACATCAAACAATTAAAGAAGTATTGATAAAAGAACAAAATTTATCTGAAACAGAAGCTGAAGATTATCTAAAACAAATGAAAAAAGAAAATAGATATCAAAGAGATGTCTATTAAAATAGAAATGGGGATTACGCATGCAAATGCCAATAATGATTGATTTAACAAATATGAATGTAGTTGTTATTGGAGGCGGAAAAATTGCCACTCGTCGCGTAAGTTTGCTCCTTGAATATACATCACAAATTCATGTAGTCAGTCCGCATATTACAGATATATTGGAACAACTAGTACGACAGCAACAGATTACGTGGGAAGAAAAATCTTTTGAAGCATCAGATGTAAACAATGCCGACCTAGTGATTGCCGCTACAAATCAAGCGCATGTTAACGATGAAATTAAAAATCATATATCCCCTCACACACTATTTAATCATGTTGGTAATGCCCAACAAGGTAATATAACGTTTCCTAATCAACTTAGAAGAGGAAGATTAACTATCAGTGTTTCCACAGAAGGTGCAAGTCCCAAATTAGGAAAACAAATTATTCAAGATTTATCTGAAACATATGACAAATCTTATGAGAATTATATTGATTTCTTATATGAGGCAAGACAATTAATTAAGGCGAAAGTAATAGATTCGTCTAAGAAACAGCAACTACTTAAAGATATTTTGTCTAAAAAATATTTTAATCAAGCAGAACAACAATCATTTATAAGTTGGCTTGAATCTATGAATTCATATAGATAGAGGACGTCTTGAAGTATGTATAAGAGTTTTAATAATACATTTAACTATGTTTATAAACAGTAAATAATTCGTTATTTAATTAATAGAGGGTACGATGAAGAAAGTTGACATTTCATCGTATCCTCTTCGTTTTTTCCCAAAAAATCGGTACACAGTAAAATACATATTTAAAATAGTGTTTATTTATTGGTTGTAAGTGAAATATTTAATGTAAAGTGATTAATTACATGGAATACAATGGGGATGATGACATGAGTGTATTTTCAGAAGAAGATAAAATAAAAATTTTAGCTGATATTGTAGAAATAAATACTGAAAATGATAATGAGCTTGAGGTTTGTAATTATTTTAAAGCATTATTGAACAAATATGATATTGATTCGAAAATAATAAAAGTTGACAATCGTCGTGCTAATTTAGTTGCTGAAATAGGTGAAGGAAAGCCTAAAATTGCTATATCAGGACACATGGATGTAGTTGACGCAGGAGATTATAATGAATGGAAATATGATCCTTTTAAATTAACTGAAGAAGATGACAAGTTGTATGGACGTGGAACAACAGATATGAAAGGTGGATTAGCAGCATTAATTATAGCCATGATTGAGATTAAGGAATCGGGTCGTTTACAAAAAGGGACAATTAGATTAATGGCTACTGCTGCAGAAGAAAAAGAAATGTCAGGTGCTCAATTATTTAAAGAACAAGGATATGTTAATGATTTAGATGGAATGATCATTGCTGAACCATCAGATGGTTTCGCTTTTTACGCAACAAAGGGATCTATGGGATTAAAAGTAACATCTAAAGGCATACCGGCACATTCATCTTTACCATCATTAGGGCACAACGCAATCAATTCATTAATTGCATTCATACAAAGGATTAAAGAAAAATATGTTGAAATCAAAAAGAACGAAAAAGAACATTCGCTTGATGTTCATCCTTATATTGATGAATGTATTAGAGAGCAAGGTCATTATAATGATGGTGACCTAAAGGAAGATGTGGCAGCAGGCCTAGTAATTGTAAACTCAATTATTAGAGGAGGCGAGCAATTCAATACAGTGCCAGAATCTGCCTACGCAGAATTTAATATAAGAACAGTGCCAGAATATGATAATGTTGCTATTGAAAAGTTATTTAAAGATACTGTAAAAGAAATAGACAGTGAAAGATTATCTGTAGAAGTCACTGTTAATCATCCTACAGTTTATACGCATAAAGATAATCGTTTAATAAACACATTTTTAGAATATAATCACGACTTCAAAGTATCAGGTATGGTTGGTGCAACAGATGCAGCAGAATTACTAGGGGATAAAGATGAAGATTTTGATTTAGCTATTATTGGACCAGGACATATAACGTTGGCACATCAAACAGACGAATATGTTTATAAATCTAGATATTTAGATTATATAGATATGTATCAACAAGTTATATTGAATTATTTGAATCAACATTAATAGATTATCAAATACTAAGATAATAGTAGAAATAAAGCTATTATCTTAGTATTTTTATGTCTGTAATTGTCAGATAAATTACATAAACAGTAATAAATAATATAAATATAATTAAATAATAGCCTAGGCAATGAATTGAAAGCCATTACAACGATATCCAACAATTTTACAAAAAATGTTGGATTATTATGATTCATTTACAAAACATTAACATTGACCACAAACTCTTGTATGTCTGTTAGAGTGTGACTTGTCGTTATTTAACGAGTAAAAAACTTTTATTAATTGAAAATTGAAGGTAGCCACGAGATAAAGAGAATAAACAGTTATATCAATCTTTAGGAGGATATTTAAAATGAAAAAAATCGCTACAGCTACAATCGCAACAGCAGGTTTCGCAACTTTTGGTTTAATGCAACATGATGCAGATGCAGCAGAAAACAATAATAATGGATATAATCCTAATGATCCTTATTCATATGAATACACATACACAATAGACCAACAAGGTAATTACAATTACGATTGGAAAGGTAATTGGAGTCCTAACCAACAGAACCAACAAAATCAACAACAAGCTCAACAACCACAACAAGGTAATTACTATAGTTATTCATATGGTAACCAAGGAACTCAAAGCTACAATTCAAATAACGCTACAACAAATAATAATCAATCTACACAATCTTATACAGCAAATAATTCAAATAACCAAGGTGGCGGATTAGGTGCTGATTATTCAACATCAGATAAAAATATTAAAGTAACTACACAAAATGCGCCATCATCAAATAATTCAACTGCATTTTCAGGTCAATCAAGCTCTGGTTCAAATGCATACACAGCTGGTCAATGTACTTATTATGTATATGACAAAGTTGGCGGAAAAATTAGTTCTAACTGGGGCAACGCTAGCAACTGGGCAAACGCTGCTGCACAAGATGGTTATAATGTAAGTAATTCACCTAAACAAGGTGCAATCATGCAAACATCACAAGGTGCATATGGTCACGTTGCTTATGTTGAAAATGTAAATTCTGACGGTTCAATTAAAGTTTCAGAAATGAACTATAATGGTGGACCAGGTAACGTATCAACTCGTACAATTTCAGCTAGCCAAGCTGGTTCATACAACTATATTTCATAATATAGATTGAGTTTATTAAGACAAACTTACCATGAGGTGGGTTTGTCTTTTTTTATTTTAAAAAATAAGTTATTTATGCTGATTAAAATAAGAGTACTAATATAGTAGCGCACGAATTGTTATCAATTGGATTGCTATCAATAATGTAAGAATTATTTTATAGTTGTTCATTAATTGGTAAAAACTTTATGACAGTTTGGTTAAGTGTCGAGTTATCCATTGAATAACTATATATAGTGGATTAAGTTTAAATTAGACACTATATATAGAAAAGAGTGAAAAGATGAATCAACTAGAACAATCATTAACTGGACTTATAGAAAAAGACCCAACTATAGTAAATGAAAATGCTAATAAAGATAGTAATACTTTTTCCACAATGAGAGATTTAACAGCAGGAATTGTTTCTAAATCATATGCTTTAAATTACTTATTACCTAAACATATAGCGCAAGCACATGAAAGTGGTGATATTCATTTTCATGATTTAGATTATCATCCATTTCAACCTATAACGAATTGTTGTCTTATAGATGCAGAAAGTATGTTAAAAAATGGCTTTGAAATCGGTAATGCTAATGTAACTTCTCCTAAATCCATTCAAACAGCGTCAGCACAACTTGTACAAATTATTGCTAATGTTTCTAGTAGTCAATACGGTGGTTGTACAGTTGATCGTGTAGACGAATTACTTAGTAAATACGCAGAAAGTAATGAACGGCATCATAGTGAAATGGCTCATAATTATGTGAAAGAAGACCAGATTCAAAAGTATATAGACGAACAAGTTACAAAAGATATTAACGATGCTATAGAAAGTTTGGAATATGAAATTAATACTTTATATACATCAAATGGCCAAACACCTTTTGTGACTTTAGGTTTTGGATTAGGAACTGATCGATTAAGTCGAAAAATACAGCAAGCTATTTTGAATACAAGAATTAAAGGACTAGGTAAAGATAGGGTAACAGCTATTTTCCCAAAATTAGTATTTTCGATTAAAGATGGTGTGAATTTGAAGCAAAATAATCCTAACTATGATATTAAGCAACTCGCATTAGAATGTTCAACGAAACGTATGTATCCAGATATTTTAAATTACGATAAAATTGTTGAATTATTAGGTGATTTTAAGGCACCAATGGGATGTCGATCATTTTTACCAAGTTGGCGCAATGACAAAGGAGAATTTGAAAATAATGGTCGTTGTAATTTAGGTGTTGTGACATTAAATTTACCTAGAATAGCTTTAGAATCAGAAGGGGATATGACGACGTTTTGGAAACTATTTTACGACAAAATGACATTAATGCATGATGCATTAGTATATAGAATTGAACGACTAAAAAGTGCTACAGTCAATAATGCTCCTATTCTGTATAGAAGTGGTGCATTTAAATACAAACTTAACGATGATGAACAAGTCGATACTTTATTCAAAAATAAAAGAGCTACCATTTCTATGGGTTACATTGGGTTATATGAAACTGCAACAGTTTTTTATGGCCCTGAATGGGAGCATAATCAAGAAGCAAAAGCATTTACGCTAGAAATATTAAAGGAAATGAAACGTCTTCAAGAACAATGGACCAATCAATATGATATTTGGTTCAGTATTTATAGTACACCGAGTGAATCTTTGACAGATCGCTTCTGTCGATTAGATAAAGAACGGTTCGGTGACATTCCAGATATCACAGATAAAGGTTATTACCAAAATTCATTTCATTATGATGTAAGAAAAGATATTACACCATTTGAAAAAATTGATTTTGAAAAGGATTATCCATATTATGCGAGCGGTGGCTTTATACATTATTGCGAATACCCAAAATTGAATCATAATATTAAGGCATTAGAGACAGTATGGGATTACGCTTATGAAAGAGTAGGGTACCTAGGAACCAATATTCCTATTGACCATTGTTATGAATGTGGCTTTGATGGAGATTTTGAGTCTACTAAGAAAGGTTATAAATGTCCACAATGCAGCAATGATAACCCAGAAACAGTAGATGTAGTTAAACGTACATGTGGCTATTTAGGTAATCCAGTACAACGTCCTGTCATTGAAGGTAGACATAAAGAAATGTGCGCCCGTGTTAAACATATGAAGGAATCTAAAGCATGAAATCTTATTTGAAAATTGAAAATGGGCGTGGATATATCGCTAAAATAGAGACGCATAGTTTTGTAGATGGAGAAGGCGTACGTTGTAGTGTCTACGTTTCTGGTTGTCCATTTCAATGTCTTAATAGTTATAACGAAGCTGCACAAAATTTTAGATATGGAGAACCTTTTACAGATGATATATTAGAAGAAATTATCACATATTGTGAACCTAATTTTATAAGTGGCATAAGTACTTTAGGTGGAGAACCATTTTGTAATTTAGACGTAACCTTGAAGTTAGTACAAACGTTTCGACAACATTTTGGACAGCAAAAGTCTATATGGGTATGGACTGGGTTTCAATATGAATATTTAGCGCAAAATAAAGGTAAACGTCATCAATTATTAGAATATGTAGACGTTTTAGTGGATGGAATGTTTATAACACAATTGTATCGTCCTAACTTACCTTATAAAGGATCATTAAATCAAAGAGTCATTGATGTGCCACTTTCTTTAAAGAACCATCATGTAGTTGAATATATTTATAGCGGTCCATCAACATTTGAGTATGTATAATCATGTGATGAATTAAAATAGTTGAATAGGGAAATATAATAGTAAGTCAATGATAGAGAAGGTGAGACATTATGTGGTTACTAATTGGTAAATGGATTATCGCCATCGGTCTTATCGCAGGTTCAATCATCGAAGAAACTATTTATAAAAAGCGACGTCAAGCGAAGAAACAGAATAAATGAATAAGTGAAATGAGACATACCTGAGACATACGCCAATGTCTCAGGTTAAAATTATGTATTTTCTCAATTGTTACTAATTTTTGACTGTATTAAAACCATTGATACAACAGTTCTGATAGATATTTTATACATAAAAAAACATGATTTTGATTTTATAATCAAATATGAAAATATATACTTATCACATATTAAAGTGATAAAATATTAATGTTCCAAAATTTAACTTCAATAAAGATTAGGGGTTCATGAATTGCTACTATTTATAATAGAAATCATCATTATGATTTTAGCAGTGCTACTCGGTTTAAGAACAGCTGGCGCGCTTGGCTGTGGAATCTTTGCCATCGTAGCCCAACTTATTATGATCTTCGGATTTCAATTGCCACCAGGTTCAGCACCAGTAACTGCAGTATTAATTATACTTTCAATAGGTATAGCAGGAGGTACGTTACAAGCTACTGGCGGGATTGATTATCTAGTATATATTGCATCAAAAGTTATCGAAAGATTTCCTAAATCAATCATTTTTATCGCACCTATGATTGTATTTATCTTTGTTTTTGGTATAGGTACTGCAAATATTGCTTTATCATTAGAACCAATTATTGCAAAGACTGCCCAAAAAGCCCATATACAGCCTAAAAATGCTTTAACTGCATCAGTTTTGACAGCTAATTTAGCACTTTTATGTAGTCCAGCTGCTTCAGCTACAGCATACATCATTTCTGTATTAGCAGGTTATGAAATTTCAATGGGTAAATATTTAAGTATCGTATTACCTACTGCTATATTGAGTATGCTTTTATTAAGTGTATTTTGTACGTTTGTCGGTAAAAAAGATCCAATACCATCACATAAGTTAGTTGAGTTACCTGAAGAAACGTTGCAAAGTCAATTTTCTAAAAAGGTTAAATTTGGCGTGCTAGCATTCTTATTATGTGTATTGTGTATTTTAACATTCGGCATTTTTCCGAATTTGATGCCATCATTTAATGTGAATGGTAAAACCGTTAATGTTGAAATGACTGATATTGTTCAATTCTTTATGTATTTAAGTGCAGCAACAAACTTATTACTAGCGAAAATTAACACTTCTGACATTTTAACTTCTCATATTACACAGTCAGCATTTGGTGCTTTATTTGCTGTGTTAGGGCCAGGTTGGTTAGGTGCAACTATATTTAATGCACCGAATAACTTGAAAATATTAAAACAAGATATTGGCGCAACAATTAGTAATACACCCTGGTTAGTTATTATTTTAGTTTCAGTTGTTGCGATGATTGTTATTTCTCAAACTGCGACTGCATCTATAATGGTACCTATCGTTATGAGTTTAGGTATTCCGCCTATTTATTTTGTCGCAATGATCCAAACACTTAATGTTAACTTTGTAATTCCTGCACAACCAACATTACTGTTTGCAGTTGAATTAGATGAAACAGGTAGAACAAGACCAACTAGTTTCATCATTCCAGGATTCTTTGTCATTGTCGTATCTATCATCATTGGTTTTGCATTAAAATTCTTATTAGGTTATTAACAAATATATAAATATAGCAACTATCTTTCATCATTCGTATGGAAGATAGTTTTTTGTTTAAAATAAATAAATATTCTTTTATTGTGTATAAAAATTCAATATTAAACTAAAGTAAAGTTTGTTCAATACGTTAAATCTAAACTTAACACTGTTGTCAAGACAATTAATAGTGATGAATTATATGACGAAAATTATATAAATATTCAATTTGACTGCTATTATTGTTTGTATGTAATTTGCATTATTATTAAATGTTCGTTATTGTCAATTTTGTGAATCGAATAATTTTGAGCGTGTAACTTATAGAACATCAAGATTCATAAATCATTTAGTATTAGGGGGATCACGATTGAAAAAGGAAAAAGTTATGGACTGGACGACCTTTATAGGTGTAGTCGTAGTATTACTTATAGCTGTTATACCTATGATGGTTTTCCCGAAAGCAAGTGAAACAATTATTACAGATATCAATAGTGCTATTTCAAATTCCATTGGTTCTGTTTATTTGTTTTTAGGTTTAGTTATATTTTGTTTCGTATTATACATAGCATTTGGCAAGTACGGTAATGTTACTTTGGGTAAAGCAACTGATAAACCAGAATTTAATACTTTCACTTGGGCAGCAATGTTGTTCTGTGCAGGAATAGGTTCAGATATTTTATATTGGGGTGTCATTGAATGGGCATTCTATTATCAAGTGCCACCAAACGGTGCTAAAGGTATGTCTGATGAGGCTCTCCAATACGCGACTCAATATGGCATGTTCCATTGGGGACCCATAGCGTGGGCAATTTATGTGCTACCAGCATTACCAATTGGATATTTAGTATTTGTTAAAAAGCAACCAATTTATAAAATTAGCCAAGCATGCCGTCCAATTTTAAAAGGCCAAACTGACAAATTTGTCGGTAAAGTAGTTGATATCTTATTTATCTTTGGATTATTAGGCGGCGCGGCAACATCCTTAGCATTAGGTGTGCCTATGATTTCAGCAGGTATTGAAAGACTTACAGGACTTGATGGTCATAACATGATTATGCGTTCAATCATTCTCTTGACGATTACTGTTGTCTTTGCAGTTAGCTCTTATACTGGACTGAAAAAAGGTATTCAAAAATTAAGTGACGTCAACGTTTGGTTATCGTTCCTACTATTAGCATTTGTATTCATCGTAGGACCAACAATATTTATTATGGAAACAACAGTTACTGGATTAGGGAATATGATTAATGACTTTTTCCATATGGCAACTTGGGTTGAACCATTTGGAGGAATAGGGCACCGTAAAGAGTCTCATTTCCCACAAGATTGGACTATTTTCTATTGGTCATGGTGGTTAGTTTACGCACCATTTATAGGGTTATTTATTGCTCGAATTTCAAAAGGTAGAACATTAAAAGAAGTAGTACTGGGTACAATGTTATATGGTACCTTAGGTTGTGTTCTATTCTTCGGTATTTTTGGTAATTATGCTGTTTATTTACAAATTTCAGGACAATTTAACGTAGTAGATTTTTTAAATCATCACAGTACAGAGTCGACAATTATTGAAGTGATGCATCAACTACCATTCCCATCACTGATTATTGTTCTATTCCTAGTATCAGCGTTCTTATTCTTAGCAACAACATTTGATTCAGGATCATATATTTTAGCTGCTGCATCTCAGAAAAAAGTAATAGGCGAACCATTAAGAGCCAATCGTTTATTTTGGGCATTTGCATTATGTCTATTACCATTCTCATTAATGTTAGTAGGCGGGGAGCGAGCATTAGAAGTTCTAAAAACAGCTTCCATATTAGCCAGTGTACCGCTTATAGTTATATTTATATTTATGATGATTTCATTCTTGATTACTCTAGGTAACGATCGTATCAAGTTACAAACGCGTGCTGAAAAACATAAAGAAATAGAAAGACGCTCATTGAGGATTGTTCAAGTTAGAGAAGAAGAACAAGACGATAATTTATAGAATAAGAAAATGGGAGCGGGACAGAAATATAAAGCACTACTCCTAATTTTATTAGGTTAGTAGTACTTACACATGAGTTGAACTCATGCGTAAGAAATACTAATTTCTAAAGAAAAAGTATTTCTTTATCGTTGTCCCACCCCGGCAAGGTTGACTAGATTTGAAAAATAAAGTGTCACTACTATTTTAATAGTTTAGTGATACTTACACATTAGCTTTAGCTAAGGTGTTCCACTAAGGATTACATGAGTTAACACTCATGCATAAGTAATTCTAATTTCTAAAGAAAAAGAATTACTTTATCAGTCAACTACTGCCTATATATAATTGTAGCCTGAGACATTGATTTATGTCTCAGGCTGATTTTTATTTATTATCATTATGTTCTGGAATAGGGAAGTAGTTAAATATTTCACCGGTTTCTAAGGCTTCGCTAAGCTGCGCTAACCACTCGTAATAAACCTTTGAATGGTCGAGTTGTGCTTTAACTTTATTAATGTCTTGACGTTCTTCATCAGTTAAATCGTTGTTATCCAGTAGCGGTTTTAGAAGTGTTTCCGCATCTTTAACAGCTTCCATATTAGTGTCAATTTCTCTTTCCCATTTTTTAGTGAAGAAATTGCGGAAGAAAGTGAAGAAATCTTTTTCAGCGATAAAGTGTTGCTTTCTACTACCTCTTGTAAATTGTTGTTTGACGATATCATATTCTTGTAATTTTTTAACCCCTGCACTCATGCTAGGTTTACTCATTTGTAGTTGTTGTCGCATTTCATCAAGTGTCATACTTCCTTCAAACACCATGATACCGTAAAGGTTGCCGACACTACGATTAATTCCATATAAATCCATAGTTTCTCCAATGGAATTAATGACCAAGTCTTTGGCTTGCTCGACTTGAGATGAGTAGTTATTCGATTGTGTCATGAGTGTACCTCCAATAATAATTATTTTATTTTACCACGTATCACAACAAATTTAACATGATTTCATTTTTTATATGCCAACATTTTATATATTTTATTTTAAAGAGATGAAAAACGACTATATATTATCATTATTTATTGATGAATATATGAAAAGAAGTTCTTTACCATTTCTTTGTTTCTCACCAATTCGAATCTGCTGAGATTAAAAAGGAACACCTTAGCTAAAGCTAATGCGTAAGTATCACTAACCTATTAAGAATAGGAGTGATACTTTATTCTCCAGACCTTTTTGATAAATTGACATATTTTCAATTTCTATGCTAACATAATTCTGTAAAATTCGTTAAATAAAAATTTAACAAACTTAACGGAGGTCATTTGATGGAACTTGTAAAGAACTTGTCTAATCGCCAATACATTGATGGTGAATGGGTAGACAGCTCAAATAAAAATACGAGAGAGATTATTAATCCATATAATCAAGAAGTTATTTTTACAGTAGCTGAAGGTACAAAAGAAGATGTAGAACGAGCAATTTTAGCTGCAAGAAGATCATTTGAAGATGGCGAGTTATCTTCAGAAACAGGTGAAGTCAGAGGTCAAAAAGTCAGAGCGATTGCAGATAAAATTAAAGAACATCGTGAAGAATTAGCTAAATTAGAAACATTAGATACTGGTAAAACATTGGAAGAGTCATATGCAGATATGGATGACATCCATAATGTATTTATATATTTTGCTGGTTTAGCAGATAAAGATGGCGGAGAAATTATCAATACGCCAATTCCAAATTCAGAAAGTAAAGTTGTTAAAGAACCAGTAGGCGTAGTGACTCAAATCACACCATGGAATTATCCTTTATTACAAGCATCTTGGAAAATCGCACCGGCTTTAGCAACAGGTTGCTCATTAGTAATGAAACCAAGTGAAATTACGCCTTTAACAACAATTCGTGTCTTTGAACTAATGGAAGAAGTAGGATTTCCTAAAGGTACAATTAACTTAGTATTAGGTTCAGGTGCTGAAATTGGTGACGTCATGTCAGGTCACGAAGAAGTAGATTTAGTGTCATTTACAGGTGGCATTAAAACAGGTAAACATATCATGAAACAGGCTGCAGACCACGTAACGAATGTAGCGTTAGAACTTGGTGGTAAGAACCCTAATGTTATTTTTGATGATGCTGACTTTGAATTAGCAGTAGACCAAGCATTAAATGGTGGTTACTTCCACGCTGGTCAAGTATGCTCAGCGGGTTCTAGAATTTTAGTTCACAACGATATCAAAGAAAAATTTGAAAAAGCACTTATAGATCGCGTTAGTAAAATTAAACTAGGTAATGGCTTTGATGATGATACTGAAATGGGACCAGTTATTTCTCAAGAACATAGAGATAAAATTGAAAATTATATGCAAATTGCAAAAGATGAAGGTGCAACAATTGCTATAGGTGGCAAACGTCCTGAAAGAGAAGATTTACAAGATGGATTATTCTTCGAGCCTACGGTAATTACAGATTGCGATACATCTATGCGTATAGTGCAAGAAGAAGTATTTGGACCAGTTGTTACTGTTGAAGGATTTGCAGATGAAGCAGAAGCAATTCGTTTAGCTAACGATTCAATATATGGATTAGCAGGCGCTGTATTTAGTAAAGATATTGGTAAAGCACAACGTGTAGCTAATAAATTGAAATTAGGTACAGTTTGGATTAACGATTTCCATCCTTACTTTGCACAAGCACCATGGGGTGGATATAAACAATCAGGTATTGGTAGAGAACTTGGTAAAGAAGGCCTAGAAGAGTATTTATCTACTAAACATATCTTAACTAATACAAACCCAGAACCAGTTAACTTCTTTAGTAAATAAAACATAACAATTATTCAGAGGTTTGAATGATGCGCTATTACTTAATAGGTCATTCGGCCTCTTACATATGTAAGAACGATTCAAGATAACTATGAAAGAGATGAATATAAAAACTAAAAAAATTAATTTCGGAGGTTATTTGTGATGAGTAGAAAACACGATTCATATGATTATATTATCATTGGCGGAGGTAGTGCAGGTTCAGTTTTAGGTGCACGACTAAGTGAAGATAAAGATAAAAATGTATTAGTATTAGAAGCGGGACGCAGTGACTATTTCTGGGATTTATTTATTCAAATGCCAGCAGCATTAATGTTCCCTTCAGGAAATCCTTTATATGATTGGATTTATCAAACTGAAGAAGAACCGCACATGGGACGTAAAGTTGACCATGCACGAGGTAAAGTGTTAGGTGGTTCAAGTTCAATTAACGGAATGATCTTCCAAAGAGGTAACCCAATGGATTATGAAGGTTGGGCAGAACCAGAAGGTATGGAAACTTGGGATTTCGCACATTGCTTACCATACTTTAAAAAGTTAGAAACAGCATATGGATCAGCGCCTTATGATAAATACAGAGGTCATGATGGACCAATTAAATTAAAACGAGGTCCTGCAACGAATCCATTATTCAAATCATTCTTTGATGCTGGGGTTGAAGCAGGATATCATAAAACACCAGACGTAAACGGATTCCGACAAGAAGGTTTCGGACCATTTGATAGCCAAGTTCATCACGGACGCCGTATGTCTGCATCAAGAGCATATTTACGACCTGCAATGAGACGTAAAAATTTAGATGTAGAAACAAGAGCATTCGTAACAAAAATTAACTTTGATGGTAGAAGAGCTACAGGTGTGACTTATAAGAAAAACGGCAAAGAAAGAACAATCAATGCCAAAGAAGTTATTTTATCAGGTGGCGCATTTAATACACCACAATTGCTACAATTATCTGGAATTGGTGATTCAGAATTCTTAAAATCTAAAGGTATTGAACCTAGAGTTCATTTACCTGGTGTTGGGGAGAACTTCGAAGATCATTTAGAAGTGTATATCCAACATGAATGTAAAGAACCGGTATCTTTACAACCTAGTTTAGATGTAAAACGTATGCCATTTATTGGATTGCAATGGATTTTTGCTCGAAAAGGTGCAGCAGCTTCTAACCATTTTGAAGGTGGAGGATTTGTACGTTCAAATAACGAAGTAGACTATCCTAACTTAATGTTCCACTTCTTGCCAATCGCAGTTCGCTATGATGGTCAAAAAGCACCAGTAGCGCACGGTTATCAAGTACACGTTGGACCTATGTACTCTAATTCACGCGGTAGCTTAAAAATTAAATCTAAAGATCCATTTGAAAAGCCAAGTATAGTATTTAATTATCTTTCAACTAAAGAAGACGAACGTGAATGGGTAGAAGCTATTCGAGTTGCAAGAAATATCTTATCTCAAAAAGCGATGGATCCATTTAATGCAGGAGAAATTTCACCTGGACCTTCTGTACAAACAGATGAAGAAATTTTAGATTGGGTGCGTAAAGACGGAGAAACTGCATTACATCCATCATGTAGTGCTAAAATGGGACCAGCATCAGATCCAATGGCAGTTGTTGATCCACTTACTATGAAAGTACATGGTATGGAAAATTTACGTGTCGTAGATGCTTCTGCTATGCCTAGAACAACTAACGGTAATATCCATGCACCAGTACTTATGTTAGCTGAAAAAGCTGCAGATATTATTCGAGGTAGAAAACCTTTAGAACCTCAATATGTAGATTATTATAAACATGGTGTACATGATGAAATGGCAGGCGCTAAAGAAAACGATCCATTTTATAAACACTAATTAATTATATGATTTCAATCACTTCAATATGACAATGCTCATATTGGAGTGATTTTTTTCTAAATTTATGTCATTTTTAGTCAATAAAAGTGTGACGCAACAATAAACGGGAATAACATATTATAATGTAGATGTATAGATAAAGGAGAGGATTTTATGAGTAATACTTTAGTTGAAAAATTACGCGAAAAAGAAGATCGAATGATAGAAATTAGAAGACATCTTCACCAACATCCAGAATTATCCTTCCATGAAGAAGAAACACCAAAATATATTGCTGACTTTTATAAAGATAAAGATTGTAAATTGGAAACAAATGTGGGACCAAATGGTGTCAAAGTAACTATCGATAGTGGTAAACCTGGCAAAACATTAGCAATTCGTGCAGATTTTGATGCCCTACCTATTAAAGAAGAAACAGGATTATCATTTGCATCTAAAAATGATGGTGTTATGCATGCGTGTGGACATGATGCACATACAGCTTACATGCTTATTTTAGCCGAAACATTAATTGAAATGAAAGACCAATTTAGCGGTAAAGTGATTGTCATTCACCAACCAGCTGAAGAAATGACTCCAGGTGGCGCGCAAGGTATGATTAAAGATGGTGTGCTTGATGGCGTTGACCATGTATTAGGTGTTCACGTTATGAGTACGATGGAAGCTGGAAAAATTTTTTACAAACCAGAATTTGTACAAACAGGTCGTGCTTACTTTAAATTAACAGTTCATGGTAGAGGCGGTCACGGTTCATCACCTCACATGGCAAATGATGCAATTGTGGCAGGATCTAACTTTGTAACAACTGCACAAACAGTTGTATCTAGACGTTTAAGTCCATTTGAAACTGGTGTCGTTACAATTGGTTCTTTCGATGGTAAAGGTCAATTTAATGTAATCAAAGATACTATTGAAATCGAAGGTGACGTGCGTGCGCTTACGGATGATACAAAAGATACAATTCAAAAAGAATTAACACATCTTGTTGAAGGATTAGAAGCTTCATTTGGCGTAAAATGTGATTTCGAATTTAACAAAGATTACCCTGCATTATATAACAATCCAGAATTCACATCTTATGTAGCTGAAACAATTAAAAATGCAGAAGGAACAGATATTCAAGGTGTAGAAGAATGTGAAGCACAACCACCTTCTGAAGACTTTGCATTTTATGCAGTAGAACTACCAAGTACATTTATTTATTCAGGAGCAGCACCAGAAGATGGCGAAGTATATCCACACCATCACCCTAAATTTAATATTAGTGAATCATCTATGTTAGTTGCTGCTGAAGCAGTAGGTACTGTTGTATTAGACTATTTAAATTAAGATAGATGACTATAAATTACAGATTAAAATATGTAAATTAAAATAATAAGTATGCCCGTCAGTCTAACAGCACTCTTATGTGCTATGTTGCTATTAGTACTGGCGGGCTACTCATACATATGACTATTGCGCTTATAAGTTTTAATATTTTAACTTATCAAACCCATGTTTAAACTTATATTTAACGTTGTTTAAATCATTAAGCAAACTGATGAACGAGACATCAATAACTAATGTATTAAAGAGAAATTTATGATATAAAAACGAACTAATTAATTTCGTCATTATTTTGCAAATAGAAAAATATATTAGACTATTTAATTTTGATTGGTGTTTTATTTACTAATTCGTGATATCATTAATATATTAAGTAAGAAGAGGTGATTTAGTGACGTTTTATGAGTTTATACAAGGATTTACTGGAGACCAAACACCTCTAGGAGAACTAGCCGCTTGGGTTGATAAAGATGTACAATTTCCAAAAGAAGAAAAATTAGCGAAGAATATTTTAAATTATTTTAAACAAATAACAAATTTAGATGATGAAATACTAGAAATAGTTAAAAGATCACTTTCAATATATGAACAAAATATTTAAACGTAAAATGAATTAGAATGAAGGAACTAATATGTTACTAAATGATTATTATAAAACGTATAAAATGAATGAATCTAATGATGAATTTATGATTGAGAAAAATAATGATGCACAATATTATGATATTTTAGAATCAATTAATCAATTATCAAATGATACATTTTGTGTGCTCAATCATTTATTTGTAAATGAAGATAAAGAAGACCAATTTGAAGATAAATTCTTATCACGTCAAAAACACCTTCAAGATGTACCAGGGTTTAAAGCATTGCGCTTCCTTAAACCTCGAACAAATCATAGACATTATATTATTGTTACATTATGGGAATCGAGACAAGCGTTTTATGACTGGCAAAATTCATCAGAATACGCACAAACACATCGTAAACGAGGTACTAAACAAGGCGTTGATAATCAAATTGTGAATCGTGATTTGTCATATAACATTAGAATAGAATTAGAAGATTTGAAAAAACAAATGCTAGATTATGAAGATATATTTTAAATCATAGAAGGGCGGATAGAAATCATTTTATGTAAATGCTATTTCGGATCCGTCCTTTTTTTATTATAAAAGATCATTTTAGTTTAGTAGATAGATACTAAAGAGTAAAATATATCAATGAGATTATACATTTGATAATATAATAGTGAATGTTAAGGAAAGGGAGTAATATAATGGAAAAAACTGATTTACTAGCACCAGAAAAATACAATATTACATCTGCAATCGAACAATATGCTTCAGACGCATCTAAAAAAGCAATCATTTATCGTGATTCAGAACATGATCATATAGAAGTGACTTATCAGGAATTAATAAAAAATGCTAATAAAGTAGGTAATATATTTAAAAAGCATGGTTTGAAATATGGTGACAAAGTTTTAATTATGATGCCAAGAGCTATTGCTACCTATGAATTATACATTGCAGCTTTAAAATTAGGTATTGCCATTATTCCAAGTTCTGAAATGTTACGTACAAAAGACTTACAATATCGTGTAAGTCATGGAGAAATTGATGCGGTTATTTCATTTGGAAAATTTATTAAGGAATTTGAAGGATTAAAAGAATATCAAAGCCTTACTAAATTTATCGTTGGTGATACACACGAAGATTGGATTTCGATTGAGGAAGAAAAAGCAAGTGTTAGTGATGAACTTGAAGCAGCAGACACATCTCGTGAAGATGTTGCTATATTATCTTATACATCAGGCACTACAGGAAACCCAAAAGCAGTTACTCATTCACATGGTTGGGGTTATGCCCACCTACAAATGGCACCTAAACATTGGTTATGTATTAAAGAAGATGATTTAGTTTGGGCAACTGCTGCACCTGGATGGCAAAAATGGGTATGGAGTCCTTTCTTATCAACTTTAGGTTCTGGAGCAACAGCATTTGTTTATAATGGTCGTTTTAAACCAGAAACATATCTAGAATTATTACAAGATTATCAAATTAACGTCCTATGCTGTACACCTACAGAGTATCGTATGATGGCTAAACTACAAAATCTTGATGAATATAATTTAGAACATTTGCATAGTGCAGTTTCTGCAGGTGAACCATTAAATAGAGAAGTTGTAGAACAGTTTAAAAAATATTTTGATATTATTGTTAGAGATGGATATGGTCAAACAGAAAGTACATTATTAATTGGATTCCTGAAAGATACAGCACCTCGACCTGGAGCAATGGGTAAATCTATACCAGGAAGTTATACAACAATTATTGATGACGATGGTAATGAAGTAGAAGCCAATGTTAAAGGTAATATTGCAGTCCCATTAGACTTACCTGCACTGTTTAAAGGTTACTATAAAGAACCAGAACGAACTGCTTCAGCAAGATTAGGCGATTACTATGTTACTGGAGATTTAGCACATCAAGATGAAGATGGTTATTTCTGGTTTGAAGGTCGTAAAGATGACATTATCATTAGCTCTGGCTATACGATTGGACCATTTGAAGTTGAAGATGCTTTAACAAATCACCCAGCTGTCAAAGAATGTGCTGTCGTTGCAAGCCCTCATGAATTGAGAGGTAATATTGTAAAAGCATTTATTATTCTGCAAAATGGATATGAAGGAACTGAAGAATTAATTAAAGAACTTCAAACATTTACGAAAAATGAAGTTGCACCATACAAGTATCCTCGTTCTATTGAATTTGTAGAAGATTTACCTAAAACTAATTCAGGTAAAATTAGACGTGTAGAATTAAGAGATGCAGAAATTGAAAAATATAATCAACAACATGAATAAATAAGTATATTAGACACCGCTTTAATTAAAGTGGTGTCTTTTTTTAATAGTTATTAGTATGACACATTTAACCAAAATAATATTAATAATTAAACTGTTCCAATTTGAGAATGTTTTATAACCAAATTATGACAAAATTAGTAACTAATAGAAAACGTTTACATATAAATCTTGTCTTTTTTAACTCAATATGACATACTCTAAAATGATTAGTATGACATATTGAGAGAGGTGCTTATTTATGGAAAAATTAATTTATGCATTTGATGAAGGTAATAAGACTATGAAAGATTTACTTGGAGGTAAAGGTGCGAATTTATCTGAAATGAAACGGTTAGGATTACCAGTTCCAGATGGTTTTACAATTACAACTGCAGCTTGTATTGACTATTTGAAACAAGGTGGTCAATTATCTGATAATGTGACATCACAATTACAAGAACATTTAAACGCATTTTCAAATCGAACAGGTAAGTCATTTTCATCACAAGAAGACTTATTACTTGTATCAGTGCGTAGTGGTGCAAAAATATCGATGCCTGGGATGATGGATACGATTTTAAATTTAGGATTAAATGACGAAAACGTTGAAAAACTTGCAAATAAAACTAATGACGCCAGATTTGCATATGATTGTTATCGTCGTTTACTACAAATGTTTGGTGACGTTGTATACGGCGTACCGATGAATCGATTTGATACATATTTTGATAACTATAAGAAGGAACATCAATTTGAGTCAGATGCAGATATTACTGCCGATGGATTAAAACATATATGTGAAAAGTATAAAGATATTTATATGGAGTATGGTAGTAAACCATTTCCTCAAGATCCTTATAAGCAATTAAAAGAAGCAATTGAAGCAGTATTTAAATCTTGGGACAATGATCGTGCACGTGTCTATAGAGATTTGAATGATATTCCTCATGACATAGGTACAGCTGTAAATATACAGGAAATGGTGTTTGGTAATAGTGGAGAACAAAGCGGTACTGGTGTGGCGTTTACTAGGAATCCAGTTACTGGAGAAAATAAATTGTTCGGTGAGTACTTATTAAACGCACAAGGTGAAGATGTAGTGGCAGGTATACGTACGCCACAAGATATTAATACATTAAAAGATCAAATGCCTGATGTACATAAAAATTTTGTCGAAGTAACAAAGCAATTAGAAACACATTATAAAGACTTACAAGATATTGAATTTACTATTGAAAATGGACTACTATACTTACTTCAAACACGTAATGGTAAACGTACAGCACGAGCAGCAATAAAAGTTGCAGTTGATTTAGTTAATGAAGGTCTTATATCTAAAGAAGAAGCTGTAACTCAAGTAGATGTTAAATCAATTGAAACACTTTTACATCCAAACTTTAAAGAAGAATCATTAAAGCAGGCAACTGTAATTTCTAAAATGGGACTTCCAGCCAGTCCAGGGGCTGCTACTGGTCAACTCGTATTTTCTGCGGAGGAAGCTAAAGAACAAGCAGAAAGTGGTAATAAGGTGATTTTAATGAGACCTGAAACATCTCCAGAGGATATAGAAGGAATGGTAGCTAGTGAAGCTATAGTAACAACTCATGGTGGAATGACATCTCATGCAGCAGTCGTTGCAAGAGGTATGGGAAAATGTTGTGTTACTGGATGTTCTGATGTAGAGATAGATACAGTGAATAAAACTGTAAATTATCCTAATGGAGATGTTTTACGTGAAGGAGATATTGTATCCGTAGATGGTAGTGCAGGTGATTTATATCTAGGGGAAATTGAAACAGTAAGTGCAGAACATAGTGATGAATTTGAACAGTTTATGCAGTGGTCTGAAGAAACGGCTAGATTACAAGTACGCATGAATGCTGAAACTCCTCAAGATATTAAATCTGGGTATGAATTTAATGCTAAAGGTATTGGTTTAGTAAGAACAGAGCACATGTTCTTTGGAGCTGAACGACTAGTAGAAATGCGAAGATTTATTTTAGCGTCAAATTATGAAGAACGTGTTGAAGCATTAAACAAAATTAAAACATATCAAATAGAAGATTTTGAATCTATTTTTAAATTATCGGATGGCCGTCCAACAATTGTACGTTTACTCGATCCACCATTACATGAATTTTTACCAGCTTCAGAAGAAGATATTCAAATTGTAGCCAAACAATTAGATGTCTCAACTGATTACTTAAAAAGAAGAATCAATGATTTGAATGAAGTCAATCCTATGTTAGGTCATAGAGGATGTCGTTTGGCAGTCACTTATCCTGAATTATATGAGATGCAAGTAGAAGCAATTATGAGTAGTGTATTTAACCTTCAACAACAAGGAATAGAATCCCAACCTGAGATTATGATTCCACTAGTTTCTACAGTAGAGGAATTTACGACACTAAAAAAACAATTAATTACAACAATCAATGATTTAGAGAATGAAACGAATAGCAAAGTACCATATTTAATTGGCACAATGATTGAAACACCAAGAGCATGCCTGATTGCTGGCCAATTAGCACAACATTGTGATTTCTTTAGCTTTGGAACTAACGATTTAACACAATTGACATATGGTTTCTCAAGAGATGATGCAGGTAAATTTATAAACGTGTATACTGAAAATAACATATTACAGCTTGATCCATTCCAAACATTAGATAATGATGGTGTAGGTCAATTGATTAACTTAGCCGTAACAAATGCTAAACAAGTCAATCCGTCTATTAAAATTGGAGTTTGTGGAGAATTAGGTGGCGATGCTAAATCAATTCATCGTTTTAATCAGTTATCTATTGATTATGTTTCATGTTCTCCATTCCGCGTGCCTGGGGCAATCTTAGCTACAGCTCAGAGTCAAGATGAAGAAAGTGAGAGATAAGGTGAAAGAACATAATGAACAAGAATTAACGATTTATATTGTTTCTGATTCAATAGGGGAAACAGCTCAGCGAATGATTCATGCAACGCTAACTCAATTTCCAGATTTAACACAAATAGAAATTAAGAAATTTCCTTATATTAAAGATGAGATGGAGTTTCTTAACGTATTAGAATTGGCACGTGAAAAAAATGCCATTGTTGTTACAACATTAGTTAATGAATCATTTAATGCATTAGGACATCAATACGCGAACGAACATCAATTATCATATATAGACTATATGTCAGAGTTAATTACGATGATTGAAAAACATACGACATCTACGCCTTTAATGGAAAGTGGCGCGTTACGTAAGATGAATACAGAATACTTTAATAGAATTGAAGCTATAGAGTATTCTGTGAAGTACGATGACGGTAAACATTTTACTGATATTGGAGAAGCGGACGCATTAATTGTCGGAGTTTCTAGAACGTCTAAAACACCGTTAAGTATGTATTTAGCTAATAAAGGTTACAAAATTGCTAATATACCATTAGTACCTGAAGTTACAATTCCTGAAAGTGTATTTCAACATAAAAATTTAAAAGTATTTGGATTAACAGCAAGCCCTAATTATATTGCCAATATTAGAAAAAATCGTGCAGAAGCTTTAGGTATTTCTAAAACATCAACTTACAATAGTTTAGAAAGAATTAAGAAGGAACTGTCCTACGCTGAAGAAATATTTAATAAATTAAATGCTATTGTGATTAATACAGAATACAAATCGATAGAAGAATCGGCATTTTATATCGAAAGGTTTTTACAACAGAAAGACTAAAAGTTAAAACTATTATGAAATGAAGTAAAGTAATATATAGATTTGCATGCTTTTGTGAATAAAATATAATCATAAACAAAACCAATTTCTATTATTATAAAGAATAATAATTTACTTTTCCGATAGCTTGATTTAACATAATAATAGAAGACTAGTTTGCGAGATGGATTGTTAGAAAAATTGTATTGAGCTTTGATTGAAAATACAGTTTTAGTGGACTGGTGTAAGTATTTATTATATTGGAGAGGTGAACAAAATGGCAAAGTCTGACAAAAAAGACGTAATTTTAATTGGTGCCGGTGTACTTAGTACAACATTCGGTTCAATGCTAAAAGAAATTGCGCCAGACTGGAATATTCATTTATATGAACGTTTAGACCGTCCTGGTATTGAAAGTTCTAATGAACGTAACAATGCTGGTACAGGTCACGCCGCACTTTGTGAATTGAACTATACTGTTCAACAACCTGATGGTTCAATTGATATTGAAAAAGCAAAAGAAATCAACGAACAATTTGAGATTTCTAAACAATTTTGGGGTCATTTAGTTAAAACTGGAAACATTGAAGATCCACGTGCATTCATTAACCCATTACCTCATATTAGCTTTGTAAGAGGTAAAAATAACGTTAAGTTCTTAAAAGACCGTTATGAAAAAATGAAAGCTTTCCCAATGTTCGATAATATCGAATACACAGAAGATATTGATGTAATGAGAAAGTGGATTCCATTAATGATGAAAGGCCGTCAAGATGATGGTAGCTACATGGCAGCAAGTAAAATTAATGAAGGTACAGATGTTAACTACGGTGAATTAACTCGTAAAATGGCTCAACACCTTCAAGAAACTGACAATGTAGATGTTCATTATAATCATGAAATCATTGATTTTGAACGTTTATCTAATGGTAAATGGTCAGTTAAAATAAAAAATCGTAACACTGGTGAAGTTTTTGAACAAGAAACTGACTATGTATTTATTGGTGCCGGTGGCGGAGCAATTCCACTATTACAAAAAACTGGTATCCCTGAAAGTAAACATTTAGGTGGGTTCCCAATTAGTGGACAATTTATCGCTTGTACAAATCCAGAAGTGATTAAACAACACGATGCCAAAGTTTATGGTAAAGAACCACCAGGCACACCACCAATGACTGTACCTCACTTAGATACACGTTATATTGATGGTGAAAGAACATTGTTATTTGGACCATTTGCGAATGTAGGTCCTAAATTCCTTAAAAACGGTTCAAACTTAGATTTATTCAAATCAGTTAAACCATACAATATTACAACATTATTAGCATCTGCTGTTAAAAACTTACCATTAATTAAATATTCATTCGACCAAGTGATTATGACTAAAGAAGGTTGTATGAACCACTTACGTACGTTCTATCCAGAAGCACGTGATGAAGATTGGCAAGTTTATACAGCAGGTAAACGTGTTCAAGTAATCAAAGATACTAAAGAACACGGTAAAGGTTATATCCAATTTGGTACAGAAGTAGTAAACTCTGAAGATCACTCAGTAATTGCATTATTAGGTGAATCACCAGGGGCATCAACTTCAGTATCAGTAGCATTAGAAGTACTTGAAAAGAACTTTGCTGAATATGCTGATGAATGGAAACCATTAATCAAAAAAATGATTCCTTCATACGGTGAATCATTAATTGAAGATGAACAATTAATGAGAAAAATCCGTAAACAAACTTCAAAAGATCTAAAATTAGGTTATTACGAATAGTAATAGATAGAATAACTCAACCAAAGTTGAACGAACACTTTGGTTGAGTTTTTTGTTTATTTTATCGAAAATTTGAAAAATAAATTGTTATAATAAAACCAATAAATAGAGAAATGAGGTTTTACAAATGTCTAAATTACCAAAAGATTTTCTATGGGGAGGCGCGTTAGCAGCCAATCAATTTGAAGGGGGATATGATCAAGGTGGAAAAGGTCTTAGTGTTATTGATGTCATGACAGCTGGCGAACATGGTAAAGCACGTGAAATTACACAAGATGTTGATCCTAATAAATATTATCCAAATCATGAAGGTATCGATTTTTATCATCGTTATAAAGAAGATGTGAAATTATTTAGTGAAATGGGACTGAAATGTCTTCGTACCTCTATTGCGTGGACAAGAATATTCCCTAATGGCGATGAAGTAGAACCTAATGAAGAAGGTTTGAAATTCTATGATGATTTATTTGATGAATTACTAAAATACGATATTCAACCAATTATTACATTATCTCATTTTGAAATGCCACTTCATTTAGCTAGAGAATATGGTGGTTTTAAAAATAGAAAAGTAGCAGATTTCTTTGCTCATTTTGCAGAAACTGTATTTAAACGTTATAAAAATAAAGTTAAATATTGGATGACTTTTAATGAAATTAATAACCAAATGGATTTAAATAATCCAATTTTCCTATGGACGAATTCTGGAGTATTACTTTCAGAAGATGATAATAAAGAAGAAGTGCTATATCAAGTTGCACATAATGAACTTATTGCTAGCGCTAAAGCTGTTAAAATTGGTAAAGAAATTAACCCTGAATTTGAAATTGGTGCTATGATTTCTCACGTTCCAATTTATCCATATAGCTGCAACCCTAAAGATATGATGGAAGCAGAAATTGCTGGTAGATTAAGATTCTTCTTCCCAGATGTTCAAGTAAGAGGTTATTACCCAGGTTATGCTACAAAAATGTTCGAACGTGAGAATATGGATATTGGTTGGGTAGAAGGTGATGATCAAATTTTACGTGAAGGTACTGTAGATTATATTGGATTTAGCTATTATATGTCTACTGTTGTTAAATCTGATAGTGAAACAAGTGTTGAAGATAATATCATTAATGGAGGACTACCTAATTCAGTTGAAAATCCTTACATTCAAACAAGCGATTGGGGTTGGGCAATTGATCCAGTAGGACTTAGATTTACATTGAATGTATTATACAATCGTTATCAAATTCCATTATTCATTGTAGAAAATGGTTTTGGTGCTGTGGATGAGTTTGATAAAAATGGAGAAATACATGATGATTATCGTATCAATTATTTAAAAGAACATATCCAAGCCTCAATTGAAGCGGTTGATCAAGATGGCGTAGATTTAATGGGTTATACACCTTGGGGTATTATTGATATCATTTCATTTACAACAGGAGAAATGAAAAAACGTTATGGTTTAATACATGTTGATCGAGATAATGAAGGTAATGGTACACTTGATCGTACTAAGAAAGATTCATTTGATTGGTACAAACACGTGATTGAAACCAATGGTGAGGATTTATAGAAATATAATGACAAACTAAAGGAGACGCAAGATGGCCTATTATTTAGTAAAATTTGTACACACCGATATAGAACATTGGAAACAACATGTGAGAGATCATGCAATATATCTATATCAACTTGTTGAATCAGGAGATTTATTACTTTCAGGACCTATTGAAAATAATGATGATTATCAAAAAGAAGCTTATCTGGTACTCAAAGCAGACAATGAAGCACAATTAATGGCATTGTTGAAAGCTGATCCATTTTGGAAACAAGGATTAGTATCAGATTATACTATCGAAAAATGGACACCAATGTTTGGAAATCCTGGAAATATCTATATAACACCTCCAACAAATCAAGACAACTAAAAAATATATAACATTATAGAAGATGGAACTATACAATAATTAGAATTTGTAATTATTTTAGTTCCATCTTTTTTTAATAAGGTATATAATTTTTCATAATTATTAAACCACAATTATATCTTTATAATTTATTGAAAGATATCGAATTGAAGGAGTTGTTATTCATGGATATAAATCATTTAAAAGAATTTATACTTCTTGCAAAATATGAGAATTATCTTAAGGCTTCACAAGAATTGTTTATAGCACAGTCAACATTATCAAAACATATGACTGCTTTGGAAAATGATATAGGACATCGTTTAATTGATAGGACTAATAAGAAGATAGAATTAACTGAATCTGGTAGTCTATTTCTTCATTATGCTAAACAAATTTGTCAAAATGAAGAGGAATTAAAGAAACATCTTTCATTAAAAGATGTAGATGATATAGTAACAATAAATATGGGCGCTTCTCGTTTGATGATTGAATATGGTATTACGGAATTGGTATCTCAATGTGTGAAATTATATCCTAAGGTTAGATTTAAAATTACAGAAGGCTCGGAGATAGAATTAAAACAAGCTATTGATCAACAAAAACTTGATATTAGTTTTATTAGAGAACTTTCTCCGGCCAAAAGTAATAATAGTTTTGTATATATGAAAGAACAACTTTGTGCAATTGTTAAGAATACACATCCTTTAGCTAACCAAGATGAAATATCATTAGAAATGTTAAAAGATGAACAACTTTATTTGCCACCTGATTTTACAGTAGAACACCAAGCCTTCCTCAAATGTTGTGAGAAAGAACAATTTTATCCAATTATTTCATTTACTGCTCCTCGAATGGAGAATTTATTAGAAATGGTTAATATTAATGAAGGTATTGCATTGATAATGGAGCATCAAGCCCGTTTTTATTTAAATGAATCTTACAAGTTAATTCCATTGAAGCCGGAAATTGATTCTTATATTAATTGTAAGTTACATCATGACTGCCCAGATTCAAAAGAATTAGAGAACTTTATGTCTATTGCCCGTCAAAATTCAAAAAATTAAAGAAGGTAAGTCAAGAGACCAACGACTTAATATACGTTTCTAATTCAGAATACAAACACCTCTAAAATCGAATTGATAGTGCTTAGTTTCCTCGCTATGATTAAAATTATATTAATTAAAGGAGGAAACTTATATGAAAAAAGCCCTAGCCCTAATGTTAACAGCTAGTTTATTGCTAACTGGATGTGAGTCAGGTCATCACGATAATAATCAAAGTAAAACTCATACAAAAGGTGTGAATGTTTCAAATACTAAAATTAAAGATTATAAACAAGCATCCTCTAAATTAAAGATTGATAATACAAAATGGAAATATGATAGTAAAAATAAAGTGTATTATCAATTAAATATAAGTTATGTAAGTCATCCTCAAGCTAAAAATGTTGAAAAATTAGGTATATATGTTCCTGCTGCGTATTTTAAAGGTAAGAAAAATAAAGATGGTACATATACTGTTACTGTAAATAATGAAAACAAAGTAAATGGTTATTCAGCTAAAAATGCACCATTAGTGTATCCGGTTAATACACCGGGTTATGCTGAACAAAGTGCACCAACTTCATATAAATATAGTAATATTTCAAAATATATGAAAGCCGGATTTATATATGTAGAGGCTGGATTAAGAGGACGTAGTATGAATATCGGAAATAGTTCCAGTAGTTCATCTAATAAATCATATGAGTATGGAGCTCCATGGGGAGTTACTGATTTGAAAGCGGCTATTCGTTATTATAGATTTAATTCTAATGAATTACCTGGTAATAGTGAAAAAGTCTACACATTTGGTCACAGTGGTGGTGGCGCACAAAGTGCTATTGCAGGAGCATCTGGAGATAGTAAAACATATTATAAATATTTGAAAAAAATTGGCGCAGCAATGACTGATAAAAAAGGGAAATATATTAGCGATAAAATTGACGGTGTAATGTCTTGGTGTCCTATTACAAATTTAGATGAAGCAGATGCAGCATATGAATGGCAAATGGGGCAATATACAAACAGCAATAGTAGAAAAAACAAAACATTCCAAAAAGCATTATCTAATGATTTAGCTCAATCATATGGATCATATATCAACAAATTAAATTTAACTACTAATGGACAAAAATTATCACTTAATAAATCTAAACAATGTTATTATACTGAAGGTTCATATGCAAAATATCTAAAAAAAGAAGTTGAAGAATCAGCTACTGACTTTTTAAATAATACTAAGTTTCCTTATAAGAAAACAGATAATCAACAAGCTGGAATGGGTCAAAGTAAGGCACCATCTAATGGTCAAAAGCCAAAAGGTAAAGGTGCTATGCCAAAAATGGGCTCTCAATCAAATAACAAAACATATAAAACTATGGATGCTTATCTTAAAGATCTGAATAAAAAAGGTAAATGGATCACTTATAATAAGAAAACTAAGAAAGCGCATATCACTAGTCTTAAAGACTTTGCCAAATATTATAAAACACCATCTAAATCAGTACCAGCATTTGATGATTTAAAACGTAGTCAAGCAGAAAATAATGTATTTGGCACAAATGGTAATCATACAAAACTACATTTTGATAAAACAACGGCTAAATTGTTAAAACAAAATCAAAGTAAATATTCAAAAATGAGTGGCTGGAAAAATAAATATGTAGATAATTATAATGATGACTTAAAACAAAAAGATAAACTTAACCAATCTGTAGAAACACGTATGAATATGTATAATCCGATGTACTATTTATCTAATTATTATAAAGGATATGGAAAATCAAATGTTGCGAAACATTGGAGAATCAGAACGGGAATTCAACAAGGCGATACAGCATTAAATACTGAAACAAATCTGTCATTAGCTTTAAAACAGTATGTTGGAAATAAAAATGTTGATTTCAAAACTGTATGGGATCAAGGCCATACAATGGCAGAAACTTCAGGAAATAGCGATACTAATTTTATCAAATGGGTAGAAAAAAATAATAAAAAATAAAGTGACAATTGAACCTGAAACGTCAAATAGATGTTTCAGGTTTTAATTTATACTAAAAAATAACGATATATCGTTTATGATACTGATATATCGAAATAGAGAAAGGTGATTAATATGTTTAATAGAAATGAAAATAGAATGAACGGTCATATGAGAAGATTTGAAGGATTTGGTATGAATGGAGGACCTGGTAGAGGACCAGGACAGTTTGGTGGCTTTAGAAAAATGAATGGCAAAGATAGATTTTTTAAAAAAGGAAATCTTCAATATGTCATTTTACAAATGTTACAAGAAGAACCAAGACACGGGTATCAAATTATTAAAGATTTAGAAGGAAGATTCAATGGATTCTATGCACCTAGCCCAGGTTCAGTATATCCAATATTACAAATGTTAGAAGATAGAGATTTTGTATCTATTCAGAAAGAAGGAAATAAAAAAGTATATTCTATTACTGATGAAGGTACTCAATTTTTAGAAGAAAATCCTGAAAATGAAGACTTTAAGAAACGAATGGAACAATTTAAAAATGCTGATTTTGAAGGAATGAAAGCAGCACGTAAACAACTACATGAAGTGTTTAAATTATTTATGGAAGCATCACAACAAGCAATGAATGATAACGAGAAAAAAGAAAAATTTGATGCGATTATTAAAGAAACTAAAGAAAAATTAGAACAACTAACTAAATAATAGATAAGAATAAAAAAAGACACGTGATTTAATCACGTGTCTTTTCTATATTAATATATTAGTTTTTATTAACTGAAGCATCATAGATTGAATCTACTGCGTCACCTAATGCTTTATCGAATTCTTCTTGTGATTGACTAGCTCTTAAGTCACTAGCTAATGCACGAGAGAAGCTTGCGATAAGATCTTCGTTGTCTTTTAATAATTTATTAGCTTCATCTCTGCTGTAACCGCCTGATAATACTACAACACGTACAACATTTGGATGTTGAGCTAATTCTTTATATAAGTTAGGTTGAGTTGGGATAGTTAATTTAAGCATAACTAATTGATCGCTGTCTAAATTGTCTAAACCTTTTTTAAGTTCATCTTTTAAGACATTTTCAATTTCTGCTTTATCTTTAGCGTTGATATTTACTTCAGGTTCAATAATTGGAACTAAACCTTTAGCGATAATTTTTTTAGCGAATTCAAATTGTTGTTCAACAACATCTTTGATACCTTGTTCATTTAATTCTAAAATGTTTGAACGCATTTTAGTACCGAAAATATGACGTTCATTAGCACGATCTAAAGTGTCGTCTAAATCGTCAATTGGTTTCATTAATTGAACACCGTTTTGTTCTTCAGCTAAACCTTTATCTACTTTTAAGAAAGGAACAACACCTTTATCAGCTAAATAGTCTCCAGTATATTTACCTTCAACTTCACGATCCATAGTTTGTTCGAAAAGAATCGCACCTAAAATTTTATCAGCTGAGAATGATGGTGAAGTTACAACGCGTGTACGCATATCATGAACAAGTTTGAACATTTCATCATCATTGCTATATTCATCTTCATTAATACCATATTCTTTTAAAGCTTTAGGTGTACTACCACCACTTTGGTCTAATGCTGCAATAAAGCCTTTACCGTTCTTCATTTTTTCTAATTGTTCTTTATTCATACTTTCCACTCCTTAACTTAACTTTCATCTACAGTATGATAAAAATTAATCTGATTCTCAAGCGATTCAACTTATAAATTTCAAGAAAATTACACTATAATAGTATAAAGTCAAAAAATCGACTTATAATAATGTTCGTAAAGGTGGTGGGGATGATGTGTAGAAGAATACTAATCATTGGTAGTCCAGGAACTGGTAAATCAACTTTAAGCAATCTACTTAGCCATCAAATGAATTTACCACTTTATCATTTAGATGACATATTTTGGAAAAATTCAATTTCAACTATAAGCCAACAACAATTTATTAGTGAAATTCAGAAAATAATAATGTTAAATAAATGGATTATTGATGGAAACTATACAGATACTTTAGAAATGAGAGTGTGTAAGGCTGATACAATAATTTGGTTACAAGAAACACGATTAAAGTGTATGTTGAGAGCAGTTAAAAGATATATCAAACACGTTGTAACCAATAAAAATGTCGGTGCGAATCCTAAAACAATGAGTATAGAATTTCTAAAGTACATATGGGACTTTCCTAAAGAAAATCACGAAAAAATAAAAGCGATTAAACGTCAATATCCAGAGAAATTATGGATTATTAAATAACCAACAATTATTTCCGATAATTTATGTATGTAAAATACAAATTAAATGATGCAATGTGCTAATATATAATTAAGAAAAGTTTTCTTTAATTTAATATATTGTTTAAAAACATAAAATGGTTAAGAAATCTTTTTTAATACACATAAGGGGTTTAGGGATGAATCATAAAAAATTATGGGTGACATTAGCAGCAAGTTCAATAATTATCGCAGGTTGTAGTAATGGTAGCAATAATGGCAACAATGATAATAAAGATACTAATAAATCAGAACAAACAGCAAACCAAAAGAATAAAGTAGCATACCCTAAAGATGGTGTTAAAGGTATCTATGTTACGAGTAATTCAACACAAGGTGAGAAAATAGATCAATTGATTAAATATGTAAAAGATGCAAAATTAAATGCAATGGTTATCGATGTTAAAGATGACGAAGGTAATGTCACTATGAAATTTAATACAGGTAATAAATTGATAGATAAAAATACGATGGATATTGCAGAAGCAAAACCATTATTGAAAAAATTGAAAGATAATGATATTTATCCCATTGCTCGTATAGTCACATTTAAAGATACTAAATTAGCTAAAGAACACCCAGAGTGGTCATTTAAAGAAAAGGACGGCTCAGTTTGGCAAAATGGCAAAGGAGAAAGTTTTGTTAACCCATTTGTCAAAGATGTTTGGAAATATAATGTAAACATTTCAAAAGCAGCCGCAAAAGCCGGATTCCAAGATATTCAATATGATTATGTTAGATTCCCTGAAGGTTTTGAAAATGAAGCAGATCAATTAGATTATGATAAAGGCGATTATAAAAACAGTAAATTAAGTAAAGGTGACCAACGTGTAGATACGGTCACAAATTACTTAGAATATGCACATAAAGAATTAAAACCGTATAAAGTTAAAATATCTGCAGATGTTTTTGGTTATTCTGCACTAGTAAAAAATGCGCCAGGAATTGGACAAAGTTTCCCTAAAATCTCTAAAAATGTTGACGCTATTTCTTCAATGATTTATCCGTCCCATTGGAGTCCAGGCGATTTCGGATTAGAAGCGCCAGATACAGAACCATATAAAACAGTAAATAGATATATTCAAAAGGAAAATAGTATTTTAGATGAATTAGGTAAGAAAAAGCCAATTTCAAGACCTTGGATTCAAGACTTTACTGCTTCTTATTTAGGAGAGGGAAATTATAAAGAATATGATGCACAAGCATTATCTGATCAAGTCCAAGCTTTAAAAGACAATGGTGTGAATGAATTCTTATTATGGAATGCAGGTAATGACTATACTGAAGGCGCTAACTTTAATCCTAAAAAAGGTGAAAACCAAGATAAAGATTATCAAAAGGATAAACAAAATAAGTAGAAATTAAAAACACCTCTTGTGGCCAATTAACCACAAGAGGTGTTTTACAATCAATAATATTGAATTAGAATAACATTTGATCGCTACCGAACGTATCATTTAATGCTTGTTGAGCTAATACGTTTAAATAGTTCCAAGGACGGTCATAATCTGGTTGGAAGAAGAAGTCTTGTACTGCTAATTGTTCTAAAGTATAACCAGCAGAGATTGCAATAGAAATAGTATTAATTGCTTCTGTGACGTCTTCTTTAGACATTAATTGAGCACCTAGAATTCTATGACTATCTTCATCAAATATCACTTTCATGTGAATGTCTGTTTCATCTTGCATGAATTTAGGTCTAATAAGTTCTTTGACATATTTTTCACCTAAATTACCATCATAGCTGTCTTTTTCAGTTCCATGAACACCAGTTTGACCAAATTTATAATCAAATAATTGTAATCCTGAAGTACCAGAGACACGTGGCATTTCTACGTCATGACCTAACATATTTTTAGCAGCAGTCACACCTTGACGTCTTGAATTAGTAGCTAATGCAATATAACGGTCTTCTTCAATAGGTGCAAATGGTACTAATGTAGCATCGCCACCAGCATAAACATCTTTAGCTGAAGTTTCTTGTTTATGATTAATTTCGATAATACCTTTATTACCTAGTTTAATTTTGCCGTCTAACCATTCAGTAGCGGGTGCAACACCTACAGCTATTAATACTGTATCCGCTTCATATTCATTTTTATCAGTTACTACTTTATTTACATTACCTTCATTGTCGCCTTCTAAAGCTTTTACTGATTCGCCGCCAATAAATTCTAAGTTATGTTCTTTACTATTTTGTTCTAAAATATCAGTGAACTCAGAATCTAAATAGGTATTTAAAATACGTTCAGCAACATCGATAACTTTTGTTTCAATACCTGCTTTAGCAAATGCCTCTGCTGCTTCAATACCGATATAGCCGCCACCAACTACAACAGCTTTTTTAGCATTAGGCATGCGTTTTTTAATTTGATCTGCCCATTCGCGACCACGCATAAATAGTACGTTGTTATATTTATCTATACCATCAAAAGGTGGTGCAACGGCTTTACCACCGGGACTTAAGAATAATTTATCATAAGATACTTCTGAACTATTGCCATCTTTTTCAACTGTAACTGTTTTATTATCTGTATCTAAATCCGTTACAGTACTATTAACATGAATATTAACACCTTGGTCTTTGTATGATTGTTCGTTTGCATAGTGTAAAGAATCTAAAGAAGGTGATACATCTTCTAAATAGCTTTGAATACCACAAGAAAGGAATGAAGGTTTGTCACCACTTTCGAATACTTCTATTTCTGCATTTTTATCTTCTTTTAAAATAGTTTGAATAACTTCGTAACCTGCATGGGATGTACCTACAATTACATATTTCATTATTACATTACCTCCTAATGTATTTATATATATAAGCGTTTATATATTGAATTTGTCTACAGATAATATATACCACGACATAGTTTTTTTATTCAGGTTGTTCTAAAATAGTAGGCATTTTTCAAAAATTCGTCACTATTTAAATGAGAAATTATATAAAAAATAGAGAGCTATCATTTTAAAAACGATAACTCTCTACATATATATATTGAATTTATGAGGTTTTTCTTAATTGTCTTTGGCTAATAAGTATTGTACCTGCAACAAGTGACAGACCAGCTAATGCTTCATTAGGTAATATATCTTTTTGGCCAGATTCAGGTAGTTCATCTGATTTTACATGACCAACATAGTAAGCATTTAACTCTTTTGTACTGTCTACAGATGTATTTTCTTGTTTAGCATGTTCTTTTTCGTTATAGGATTTTGAACTAATACCTTGTGCAGTATAATTATCTTTTGAATTTAAAGTACTATATTCTCCAAAGTTACCACTTTTATATTCAACTTCACCATTTTTATATACTTTATATGTTCCAACGCCAACACCAGATTTATTGTTTATACCAATGATGAAATATTGTCCTTTATCTTTAACTTGATTAAAGTTTTGCAAGTCGGGATTACCACCACTATTTGTCATAGCCTGTTTTGCCACTTGGACGGCATTGTTTGTTGTGACTTCCTCAGCTTTAGCTTCACTAGCAAATGATGTTGAAAAGAGAACAGCAGTTGCTAAAACAGTTGTTACTAGTATAGAGCGTTTCTTCATAATGAAAACCCCATTTCCAATTAGTGAATGATTTAATATTTCTTACATCAATAGTGTACCACCCATTTTTTATAAATAAGCTAATTTAAAGTAATCAACACTTAAACTTTAAGTTATGTTAAAGAACTTAATAATTCATACAGATGGGACTACAACGATTTAAATTGATGTTGAAAACAATACTATTGTTAAAGTTATGTAAATTACAACTATTGTGTAAATGGATATATGTTTTTGAAATAATGTAGTTTATAATAAAATTATAATGTAATGTATATACAAAAATAACAAAGGGGATTGTTTAATGAAAAAGGTAGCAGGGGCTTTATTAACAGCATCTTTACTTTTAGCAGGGTGCAGTTTTGGAAATAATGACAATGACAAAGGAAGTTCTAAAGTATCTGATGACTCAACTAGTGAGAGTAATAGTAACAGTGATAATAAATCGAATAACAATCAATCTTCACAATCTAGTAGTAGTTCAAATAATTCATCTTCAAATCATTCAAAATCACAACAAGAAGATACAAACTCTGAAGAATATTATGCTAAAGTTTGGTTAACTGCGCTAGATAGTTATAGAGGTTCTAAAGAAAGCCAATTTGAAGATTTAGAAATCCAACATGGAGATGCGTCAAATGGGCTCGTTAATCCATACATGCCTAAAAATTCTGCTCGTTTACCAGAAGGTACTCAAGTATTATTACCGAGTGTTAATGCAGCAGGTCAGGTTGTATATAAAAATAACAATGATGGCACAATCACACTTTATAATGTTCCATCACATTTCCAAGGAAAAGAATGGGTTACACCTAGTTATTCCGATAGAGAAACACAAAGAATTATAGATGAAGCGAAAACAGTTAAATTATATGATGCGAGTCAATCCGAAATTGATAAAATGTTAAAATACATGTCATCTGAAGAAGTTAAAGGTTTTGGAGAACCTATTGATGAAAATCAAGATTTTAGTGAATCAGACGATTCTGATGATAGTGATAGTTCTTCAGATTCTGAAGACACAACTGTAACGCGTGATAACGTGATAGATAAAGTTGAAGATTATGAAGGTCACAAATTAGATACTGACACATACACATATAAAGAACCAGAAAAGAATAGTGATGGAGAGTGGGGCTTCTCATTCACTGATAAAGACGGTGACCTAGCAGGATCATATATTGTTGACGAAGATGGTAATGTTACTAAATATGATGAAAATGGTGACGAAGAATAGAAAAAGTTAAATAAGCTAAAAAAGGTCGATGCATGAATTTGCGTCGACCTTTTTGCTTTATCTATATTTATTGTTCCTACTAATGAAACTGATACTGATATACATTAATAAAGTGAAAATAATATGTGCAATCATCCACCACATGTATTCTAACCAACTAAATGTGAAAAATGATCTTTGAGCAATACTAATAAGTAAAGGGTACATAATTACAAATATAATCATTAATGGTAGATAAGCTAAATGATAAAAATGTTTAGAAATATAATACAAAATCACAAAAACAATATAAATGCTAATACCAATAAATAGGTGAATAATTATCTCCATCCAAGTTGGTACATTTTGAGGATTAGTTAAAAAATCTATATTAAGTAACAATTGAGTTAAGTGCGTATGTTGTAAAAATAAGTCTATAACGACATTACTTATTAATAAGATAAAGGAAATGATTATAGCACTTAAAAAATGGTATAAAATTTTTAAAATAAATAACACATCCTAACAGTTATTTGATAGTAATGATTTCCCTATTTACTACTATTTATACACAAATATTTCAGTATAAATAGTAGTTATGATTATTTTTAGTTAGAATTTTCGGAAAATATTTACAAATCTGAAAAATATTAGTATATTGAGTACTATCATCAAATCGAAATCATTTTATAACTGAGGAATAATGAATATTATTTTATCTAATTAATTAACAGTAATGAAGTGAAGTTCAATCATGGAAGGATGATTTGATTATGAGTAAAGCGCACGACTTAATAAAAGAAGATGAGCAATATTTTGCTAAATCTGGAAGAATCAAATATTATCCTTTAGCCATTGATCATGGCTATGGTGCAACATTAGTTGATGTTGATGGCTAAGAATACATTGATTTATTAGCTAGTGCAAGTTCACAAAATGTAGGGCATGCACCAAAAAAAGTAACAGATGCAATTAAAAAACAAGTCGACAAATTCGTACATTACACACCTGCTTATATGTATCATGAACCATTGATTCGTTTGTCTAAAAAATTATGTGATATTACACCAGGTGACTACGAAAAAAGAGTGACATTCGGTTTAACAGGATCAGATGCTAATGATGGCATTATCAAATTTGCCCGAGCATATACTGGTCGACCATATATTATTAGTTTTACTAATGCCTATCATGGCTCAACGTTTGGGGCTTTATCCATGTCAGCGATTAGTTTGAATATGAGAAAAAGTTATGGACCGTTATTGAATGGTTTTTACCATATTCCATTTCCTGATAATTATAGAGGTTTATTTGAACAACCCGCTTCAAATACTGTAGATGAATATTTAGCACCACTTCGAGAAATGTTTGATAAGTATGTCCCAGCTGAAGAAGTCGCTTGTATTGTTTTAGAAACGATTCAAGGCGATGGAGGTTTATTAGAGCCAGTGCCAGGTTATTTCAAAGCTTTAGAAAGTATTTGTAGAGAACATGGCATACTCATTGCTGTAGATGATATTCAACAGGGATTAGGTCGCACAGGTACATGGAGTTCAGTTGAACACTTTGATTTTACACCTGATTTAATTACATTTGGCAAATCATTAGCTGGTGGATTACCTATGTCAGCTATTGTTGGCCGTAAGGAAATTATGGAGACACTAGAAGCTCCGGCTCATTTATTTACTACGGGTGCTAATCCTGTTAGTTGCGAAGCGGCATTGGCGACCCTTGAAATGATAGAGGAAGAACATTTACTTGAAGCAAGCACTGAAAAGGGTAAATATGTGCGTCAAACAATGGATCGATGGGTAAAAGATTACGACTGTATCGGAGATGTAAGAGGTATAGGATTATCAATAGGTATTGATGTCGTATCTAATTCTATAGAAAAGACACGTGATCCAGAAGCTGCATTAAAGATTTGTAACTATTGCTTTGATAAAGGCATAGTTATTATCGCAGTTGCAGGTAACGTATTAAGGTTCCAACCTCCATTGGTTATCACATATGAACAGTTAGATTATGCTTTAACTACAATTGAAAATGCGATAAAAGCATTAAATAATGGAGAATTAAATCAATATGAAATAGAGGGCCAAGGTTGGTAATCTATAGTGAAAATATCTAAAAAAAGAGAGTTCCACAAAGTGAATTAAACTTCGTGGAACTCTTTTTTTGTTTTTAAGATTTTTTAGGTGAGTGATATGCATCGTCACGGTCTTTTTTAGAATGTCTCATTCCATAAAATAGATAAATGATTATACCAACAATAAACCAAATTAATGTATATAATTTAGCTTCAAAACTTAATCCCCAGAATACTAATAGAACAAGGATAAAAGTTACTGCTGGTAATACTGGATACAATGGTAACTTAAACGATGGAACAGGTAAGTCTTTACCTTCACGTTTTCTAAGTTGATACATTGCTAACGAAACAAACATAAATGCTATTAATGTTCCAGCTGAAATTAATTGTGCTAAGAAAGCAAATGGGAACATTGATCCAATAATAACGGCGACGATTGTTAAAATAACTAAGGATCTATTTGGTAAATGTTTGTTGTTAAGTTTTCCTAACCAAGCAGGTAACAAACCATCACGTCCAAATGAATATAGCAATCTTGAACCTGCTAACATCATTCCAATTAAAGCAGTAAACATACCAATAACTGAGATAGCTTGTACTATAGCTGCAATAATACCATGACCACTTTCACGTAATGCCCAACCTACAGGCTCAGCATTATCAGCGTACTGACTGTAATGGAACATACCTACTAATACTAATGCTACCGCTACAAATAATATGACAGCAATGACTAAAGAACCTAAAATACCTCTAGGCATTGTTTTAGAAGGGTTAACCGCTTCTGCAGAGTTAGCAGCGATTGAATCAAATCCAATATATGCTAAGAAAATCATAGATACGCCAGCATAAATACCTTGCCAACCACCGAAATCACCTGCATCAGTTACTTTATGTTCAGGAATAAATGGAACATAATTGCTAAAGTTAAGGGCAGTTAAACCTACAATTACAAATAATATGATAGCTAATACTTTTAAAATTACTAAAATATTTTCCATACGAGCAGCTTCACTCATACCTCTTGATAAAAGTAATGCAGTTAAAATAATAACAATGGCAGAGACAATATCAATGACACCGCCATTACTACCTAATGGATTCGATAATGCTTTAGGTAATTCTATACCGAGAGGCTTAATTAGACCCCTTAAATTGGCCGAGAAACCAGATGCAACGAATGCAACGGCAATGAAGTATTCTGCTAATAAGGCCCATCCTGCAACCCAACCAAAGAATTCACCAAATAAGACATTGATCCATGAATAAGCAGAACCAGCAAAGGGCATTGTAGAGGCCATTTCTGCATATGTAAATGCAACTAATCCGGCTACAATAGCTGCTAATAAAAATGATAGAGCTACTGCTGGACCTGCATGTTCCGCAGCTACTACCCCAGGTAATGTAAATATTGATGTGGAAACGATAGTACCCACACCTAATGCAAGAAAATCACGAACACGTAAAGTTCTTTTTAAATGACCATCTTTACTTTGATAGATGGAAGGATCTTCTTTTTGTGTTAAACGTTTAAAAAAACTAGACATACTAAACCTCCGTAAATAAATGAGTTATATTTAACTGTCATTTTAATAATTTATATAATAGCATAAATCGTTCATATTTTGTCTAAAAATTCTGAAAAATTAAAACTTTCCGTTTTAATTGGAGGATATTGTTGACAAAATATTCAAATATAAAAGGATAAACTTGATTATAACAGAAAATAACTCTATAAAAAGTATTTTTTTAATAAATGTGAACTATATTTTAGCTTTTTACAATTTATTCTTTACAATAGAGTTATATTGAACTTATCAATAAAATAAAGATTATCACGTTTTAATATTTTAAAAGTAAAAAAATAGAGGCGATAAATGTGGCTTTAGAAAAATTTATTAGAGAGAATATATATCAAAGTAAAGAAATTGCCGTACTTCTTACCTTTGTAGGCGGATACATTGATGCATATACCTTCTTAACTAGAGGTGGCACACTGGCAGCCGGACAAACAGGAAATATTATATTTCTTGCGTCAGAGTTATCACATAGTGATTTAAATGGAGGAATGTTAAAAATTTCGTCAGTCATTTCATTTATGGTTGGTGTCATGTTCGTCTCTTTAATCCATCATCAAATGGCAACACGATATTGGAGATTAGTATCTTTAGTGCCTATCACATTAAGTTGTATTATTGTCGGGTTTTTACCTACTTCTGTTTCAAATTTATATATTCTCCCTCCACTAGCATTTGGTATGGCAATGCTTACAACATCTTTTAGTAAAATTGAGGGTGAAGGATATAATAATACCTTCTCTACAGGAAACATTAAGAATGGTGTCATTGCATTGAGTGAGTATATGTTAAATAGGGATAAGGCTCAATTGAGAAAGGCTCAACTTTACATTAGAATAGTATTAAGCTTTATTATTGGTGCCATCGTCTCAGCAGAAGTTCAACTATTTTTAGGAACTTATGCCATATTAGTTGCGGCAACAATATTGATAGTCATTTTTATATTTTACAGTTCATTAATTTATAGAAGAGAACATACAGCTGAATAACTACTAAACTTTAATTTAAGAGGTAAAAGCTATGGAAATAAAACAAATCAAATACTTTGTTGAAACAGTCAGACGTGGTGGTATGACACAAGCATCAGAACATCTATATATCGCACAGTCAACGATAAGTAAAGCAATCAAAAGTATAGAAAATGAATACGATATAACATTATTCGATCGTTCTCAAAAGCAAATCAAACTGACAGATATTGGTCAGACATTTTATGATAACAGTTTAGAATTTTTAGCGTTATTTGAAAAACTATCATTAGAGATGAATGATGTCATGAATGTGCAAAAAGGACATATTAGAATAGCCTTGTCACCAATGATGAATGTTCAATTATTTACTGATAGTTTGAATCAATTTCACCAGTTATATCCGAAAGTGACTTATGAAGTCATGGAAGGTGGAGGTAAAATAGTTGAGAACCTCACAGAAACAGATGAAGTAGATATTGGAATTACGACGTTACCTGTCGATGCATCATTATTTCATTCAGTTTCACTATATAATGAAGAGTTATTGTTAGTGGTTAGTAAAAATCATTCACTAGCACAACAAGAAAAAGTCGATTTAGCTGAACTTAAAGAGGAAGAATTTGTATTGTTCCATGATGATTATTATCTTAAAGATCAAATTATTGAAAACTGTAAGCGACTAGGATTTTATCCTAAGACTGTAGCTAATATATCTCAAATTAGTTTTATAGCGAATATGATTAGTCAAGGTATCGGAATTAGCGTGGTACCAGAGAGTTTAGTTCGTTTAATGGGAGATAATGTAAAAGCATTACAATTAGAAAATGCAGATTTATCATGGCATCTAGGTTTAATTTGGAGAAGAGATGCATATCTTAATTTTGTAACACGTGAATGGATTCAATTTATAAAAGACTTAAGAACGAAATAGACATTTAATTTAATATCAGAACAGTAAAAAATACTTTAATGGACATGTACATTGAAGTATTTTTTCTATTACTTTTTTCTATATCAAACCTATTCCTTTTTGGAATGTTATTAATCGAAATTATGTATTTTATTAATACTTAACAAACTACTATAATTAAGTGCGTAGGGAACTTAAAACCAACAAATTAGTGACGTTAACATCATTTGAACCCTTGTATGTTTACACACAAATATTAATAAAGTATATTTAAAATGAAAGTGGATTATATGTAATTAAATATATGTATGAGGCGATAACATATGCTTTGTATTCAGTCTCATCAAAAATGAAGGAGTTTTTCGATATGAAAAAATTTGGTAAAAAAGTTGTTTTAGTTGGAGATGGCTCAGTAGGATCTAGTTATGCATTTGCAATGGTAACTCAAGGTGTTGCAGATGAATTCGTAATTATCGATATTGCTAAAGATAAAGTTAATGCTGACGTTCAAGACTTAAACCACGGCGCACTTCATAGTGATTCACCAGTTGTCGTTAAAGCTGGAGAATATAGTGATTGTAATGATGCAGATTTAGTTGTAATTACAGCTGGAGCACCACAAAAACCAGGTGAAACACGTTTACAATTAGTAGAGAAAAACACAAAAATCATGAAAGATATTGTAACTAGTATTATGGATAGTGGTTTTGATGGTTACTTCTTAATCGCTGCAAATCCAGTAGATATCTTAACTCGTTATGTTAAAGAGTTAACTGGATTACCAGCTGAACGCGTTATCGGTTCAGGTACAGTATTAGACTCTTCAAGACTTAGATATTTAATTAGTAAAGAATTGAATGTAGCACCTGCAAGTGTCCACGCTTCAATTATTGGTGAACACGGTGATTCTGAATTAGCTGTATGGTCAAAAGCCAACATTGCTGGTATTTCAGTTTATGACACACTTAAAGAACAAACTGGTAGCGAAGCTAAAGCACAAGAAATTTATGAACAAACAAGAGATGCTGCTTATGAAATCATTCAAGCTAAAGGTTCAACTTATTATGGTATTGCACTAGCATTATTAAGAATTTCAAAAGCATTATTAAATAATGAAAACAATGTATTAACTGTATCTTCACAATTGAATGGTGAATATGGATTTAATGGTGTATATGTTGGTGTACCAACTTTAATCAATGAAAATGGTGCAAGCAAGGTTTATGAAACACCTTTAAGCGATCATGAAAAAGAATTATTCAAACAATCTGTTGAAGCATTAGAAACAACTTATGATTCAGTGAAACATCTTTTAGATTAATCTATCAGAATATACTTTAAATATTTTATCAAGTAATGGGGAATCATTTTCACACTGATGTTATCGTCACGATAAAATAAATATGTGAAAAATGGAAGGAAATGAATAGCATGGCAGACAAACAATATACTGCAGCCGATATGGTAATTGATACTTTTAAAAATAATGGTATTGAGTACGTATTTGGTATTCCAGGTGCAAAAATTGATTATTTATTCAATGTATTGGAAGACGACGGACCAGAACTTATTGTAACGCGTCACGAGCAAAACGCGGCAATGATGGCACAAGGTATAGGACGATTAACTGGTAAACCAGGTGTCGCACTTGTTACAAGTGGTCCAGGAGTGAGTAACTTGACTACTGGATTATTAACAGCAACATCTGAAGGAGATCCCGTATTAGCATTAGGAGGACAAGTTAAACGTAATGACTTACTTCGTTTAACACATCAAAGTATCGACAATGCTGCTTTATTAAAATATTCAACAAAATATAGTGAAGAAGTTCAAGATCCTGAATCTTTATCAGAAGTTATGACAAACGCAATGAGAACAGCGACATCAGGTAAAAATGGTGCAAGCTTTATTAGTATTCCGCAAGATGTCATTTCAGCACCAGTTCAATCTAAAGCAATCGCACATTGTGAAAAACCTAGTCTAGGTATTCCAAGTGAACAAGATATTAATGATGTGATTGAAAAGATTAAAAATGCTGAATTCCCTGTTTTACTTGCTGGTATGAGAAGTTCAAGTGCTAACGAAACGAACGCAATTCGTAAATTAGTTGAAAAAACCAATTTACCAGTTGTAGAAACGTTCCAAGGTGCTGGCGTGATTAGTCGTGAATTAGAAAATCATTTCTTTGGTCGTGTAGGATTGTTCCGTAACCAAGTTGGTGATGAATTACTTCGTAAAAGTGATTTAGTAGTTACAATAGGTTATGATCCAATTGAATATGAAGCAAGTAACTGGAATAAAGAATTAGATACTAAAATTATCAATATTGATGAAATTCCAGCAGAAATTACTAATTATATGCAACCAATGAAAGAATTAATTGGTAATATTGCAGGAACAATTGAAATCATTTCTAACAAAGTTGATGAACCATTTATTAATCAACAACATTTAGATGAATTAGAAAAATTAAGAGCGCATATTATTGAAGAAACTGGTATTAAAGCAACACATGAAGACGGTGTGTTACATCCAATCGAAATTATCGAATCAATGCAAAAAATGCTGACTGATGATACAACTGTGACAGTGGACGTAGGTAGTCACTATATATGGATGGCTCGTAAGTTCAGAAGCTATAATCCAAGACATTTACTATTCAGTAATGGTATGCAAACATTAGGTGTTGCTTTACCTTGGGCTATTTCAGCTGCACTTGTAAGACCAAATACACAAGTTGTTTCAGTTGCTGGAGATGGTGGTTTCTTATTCTCAGCACAAGATTTAGAAACAGCCGTGCGTAAAAATTTAAATATCATTCAATTAATTTGGAATGATGGTAAATATAATATGGTCGAATTCCAAGAAGAAATGAAATATGAACGTTCATCAGGTGTAGATTTTGGTTCAGTTGACTATGTAAAATATGCCGAAGCATTTGGTGCTAAAGGAATACGTGTCACTAACCAAGAAGAACTAGAAGCAGCTATCAAAGAAGGATATGACACTGATGGTCCAGTATTGATTGATATTCCAGTTAACTATAAAGATAACATGAAGCTTTCTACAAACATGTTACCTGACGCATTTAACTAATAAAGATGAACACGAATTAGGAGTGAAATTGTTTATGACTAATGTCTTATACCAACACGGTACATTAGGAACATTGATGGCAGGATTACTAAAAGGGACTGCATCAATTAATGAACTATTAGAACATGGTGATTTAGGAATAGCAACACTTACTGGTTCTAATGGGGAAGTAATATTTATTGATGGTAAAGCTTATCATGCTAATGAACATAAAGAATTTGTTGAATTAAAAGGCGATGAATTAACACCTTATGCTACAGTAGCAAAATTCACAGCAGATACGACTTATCAAACTAAACATAAATCATCTGAAGCGGTCTTTGATGAAGTGAAAGAAAAAATGCTTAGTGAAAATTTATTCTCAGCAGTAAAAATTTCTGGAGTATTCAAAAAGATGCATGTACGTATGATGCCAGGTCAAGAACCACCGTATACTCGTTTAATTGATTCAGCACGTAGACAACCTGAACAAACTGAAACGAATATCAAAGGTTCTGTAGTTGGTTTCTTTACACCAGAATTATTCCATGGTGTAGGTTCAGCAGGTTTCCATGTTCATTTTGCTAACGATGATCGTAACTTTGGTGGTCACGTATTAGACTTTGAAGTCGAAGACGTTAAAGTTGAAATACAAAACTTCGAAACATTTGAACAACATTTCCCATCATATGATGAAACATTTACAAATGCTGATATTGATTATAAAGATATTGCAGATGAAATAAGAGAAGCTGAATAATTATAGTAAAACTGAGGCGTGATCAATAACGTCTCAGTTTTTTTGTTTGTCTATAAAAATAAATTATTGTGAACTTGAATTTTGAATAATACGTTGTTGATAGCTAGATAAAAATGAATAAATAGTATCTAAATAAGGCGTATGTAATTGATGTTGTCGTGCCTTATTGTATATATAGCCCTGTATTGCTTCCATTTCTAAAGGCCGATTAGACATGATATCGTAATACATACTTGTTCCCATTTGATCAGGATAACCTTCATATATTGTCATAATAGAGTTTAGCGTGCTTTCATCAAAAGTGATTCCCTCAGCATTTGCTACTGTAATACCCTCTGAAATAATTTCTCTACAAATATGTTTAATATGAGCTGAATGCAAAATTTTAGCTGTATCTCGACCTACTGCTGTTATTGAATTAATTCCTAAATTGACTAATAGTTTATACCATATTTTTTGTTCAATATTATCTTCAAGTATTATTTTAATTTTAGTTTTGTTAGTTAACTTTTGTAATTGTCGTGTTCTTGTTGTATCTTTCAAATGAAGACAATAGTCTCTATAATGCACGATATTATTATTGTTTTTCTGACCACTGATATAGACTACAGCTTGATATGCATGTTCATAAGGAATTTTCTCTAGATATCCATATCCATTTTGAGCAAGGATAATTAATGTATTTTCATGTATGATTGAAGATAATTTTGAAAGTACAGAATCTAGTTGGTATGTTTTAACGGCAATGAATAGTACATCAAGAGGTTGAATTATATTTTGATAAGGTGTAACAGACATTGTGATTGCTTCTTTTTCATTTTCTGGGAAATAATGTAATTCTTGTCTTTTTTTACCAATTAATAAAGTGTCAGGATATTTCTTTTGTAATTCAATAGCTATAGTCGTTCCAACAGCTCCAGGACCAATAACACCAATTGTCATAATATTTATGCTTTCCTTTCTTGATTAGATTCATTATACTATTGCTAATAATATAGGAAATTGAGGATGAATTGAATTGAAAACTTTAGCTCAGTTAATTGAAATGAAACAAACAGGTAACAAAATTTCAATGGTTACTGCTTATGATTTTCCTAGTGCAAAACAAGCACAAGAAGCAAATATAGATATGATACTAGTGGGAGATTCCTTAGGGATGACTGTGTTAGGTTACGAAAGTACAGTTCAAGTTACAATAGATGATATGATACACCACGCAAAAGCCGTACGTCGTGGAGCGCCAGACACGTTTGTAGTCGTAGATATGCCAATTGGTACGGTTGGTATCAGTGATGAGCTGGATTTACAACATGCTTTAGATTTATACCAACAAACGAACGCAAATGCGATTAAAGCGGAAGGTGCACATTTAGCAACATTTATAAAAAAAGCGACTAGAATGGGTATTCCGGTTGTAGCACATTTAGGTTTAACACCACAAAGTGTAGGCGTAACAGGATACAAATTACAAGGTAGTACTAAAGAAGCAGCATTACAATTAATTGAAGATGCTTGCCTTATGGAAGAATCGGGTGCAGTTGCGCTAGTTCTTGAAGCAATACCTAGTGATCTTGCCCGAGTAATTAGTGAAAAATTGTCGATTCCAGTCATAGGTATCGGTGCAGGAAAAGACACTGATGGGCAAGTATTGGTTTATCATGACATGCTCAACTATGGTGTTGAACGTCATGCAAAATTTGTTAAGCAATATAGTGACTTTTCAATTGGTATTAATGGTTTAAAACAGTACAATGAAGAAGTTAAATCAGGCGCATTTCCCTCTGAAACACACACGTATAAGAAAAAAATTATGAGTGAGGTAAATAACAATGACTAAAGTGATAACAACGGTAAGTGAAATGCAAAATATTTCTAAAGAATATAAGACACACGGACAAACGATAGGTTTTGTACCTACTATGGGTGCTTTACACGAAGGTCATTTGAAAATGATGGAATTATCATCAGAATTTAATGATGTAACTGTAGTGAGTATTTTTGTTAATCCGCTACAATTTGGACCTAATGAAGATTTTGATGCATATCCTCGCCAAATTGATAAAGATGTTGAAATGATAGAACAAATTGATGTCGATTATGTGTTTTATCCAAGTGTAGAAGAAATGTATCCTGATGAACTAGGTGTAACACTTAAAATTGGTAAATTAGCACATGTACTTGAAGGTGCACAACGTCCGGGACATTTCGAAGGTGTTGTAACTGTAGTTAATAAATTATTTAATATTGTAAGTCCAGATTATGCTTACTTTGGTAAAAAGGATGCGCAACAACTGGCAATCGTAGAAAAAATGGTCAAAGATTTTAATCAGCCAATTGAAATTATAGGTGTGGATATTGTTCGAGAAAAAGATGGATTAGCAAAAAGTTCAAGAAATGTTTACTTAACAGTAGAGGAAAGACAAGAAGCGGTTCATTTAAGTAAGAGTTTGAAATTAGCACGTGAATTATATAATAATGGAGAACGCAATAGTTCAGTTATTATAGATGAAATTACTCAATATTTACTTGATTACACAAGTGGTCAAGTAGATGAAGTGGCTATCTATAGTTATCCAGAGTTAGAAGAACAAACTAAAATTGAAGGTCAAATCTTTATTTCATTAGCTGTTAAATTTTCAAAAGCACGTTTGATAGATAATATAATAATTGGAGCTGAATAAGTTGATAAGAACAATGATGAATTCTAAAATTCATAGAGCAAGGGTGACAGAAGCTAACTTAAACTATGTTGGAAGTATCACTATTGACTCAGATATTTTAGAAGCGGTTGATATATTACCAAATGAAAAGGTTGCAATCGTAAATAATAATAACGGTGCGCGCTTTGAAACTTATGTCATTGCTGGTGAAAGAGGTACTGGTAAGATTTGCTTGAATGGTGCTGCAGCTCGCTTAGTTGAAATAGATGATGTAGTTATAATTATGACTTATGCTCAATTAAATGAAGAAGAAATTAAGCATCATGCACCAAAAGTAGCTGTATTGAATGAACATAATGACATCATTGAAATGATACATGAAAAAGAAAACACAATTGTTTTATAACAGTGATAATTAAATATATAAATGCAAGTCCTAACAAATTAGTATAATTTATTGTTAGGACTTTTTAAATATTAATAAATAAAATAAAAATAATATAGAATAGGGTGTTGAAATGTAATATAATCTATCTAAATAGTTATAGTGGAGGAATTAAAAATTCATGAAATGTCTTAATTGTGGTCAGAATCATCAACCAGAAGATCGATTTTGTGTTCAATGTGGTGCAGAAATAATTAAACCAGATGAAGCGACTCAAAACGTTCCAACAGCATCTACAATGACAGAGGACCAACAACTTCAAAGTACTTCAAAGCAATCTCAGAAAAAAGATGATGTTAATAATGAACGTCAATTATATAAAAAGACGACATCGGTTCATCAAACAACGAGAAAGCGATCTACACTTGAAGAAAATGACTCATTTGTTGAAGAAATAACAGATGATAATATGTCATCGATGGAAAATTTCTTTAAAGATTTACAAATTGAAGGTAAAAAATTCTTCACCCATGTATTTAAATCTGTGGATGATATTTTTGAGAATCAAGTCACATTTAATTATCGTTTTTTATTATCATTAGTATGTATAGGAACGTTGTTGAGTACTTTACTAATAATCATTTTATCTTCAGATTTATTTTTATTTATGACAAGCAGCTCACCTTTAAAGATAACTTTCTATATATTGATGATAATGTTAGGTAGTACAACTTTATCAATTGGCGTGTTGTATAGTGTTTTGAAAATAAGTTTAAATACGAAAGTCCAACTTCACAAGGTCGTGTCTGATTTCATTGTCGTTAATACGTTTTCAGTCATAACATTATTAATAGGATTGATATTAGCTATACTAGGCGTAACAAAATTAGCTATCATTATCTTAGTTGTTGCTAGTGTTTTGTTATATATCATTTCACCGTCATATATTTTGGCTAAATATAGTGTTATGTATAGTACAAAAATCGCAAGCATATATAGTATCATTATCTATCAATTGGTAATGACAATTTTAGTTTATTTATTAGGTCATATGATTATAGAACAATTAATCAACGATTATCTTATGAAATTATGGGATAGTGGTTTTAATGGCTTACTGTAAACAATGCAAGAAACCTATGTATATTAATAATGATTACTGCACAAGATGTTATCATTCTATGTTAGCTACAAAAAAATATACAGAAAGATATTCGCATCAAATTCATGCTTCTCATGCGTCTAAAAGGTATCGATTTCGCAAACCTAAAAAACCATTGTCACTTATAATACTGGTACTTTGTATGATGACGATCATATTAATTAGTATTTTATCTTTCTATAGATTAGAAAACGCACTAGATAAAAAGGTTCAATTATTTTCAGATGCAATCGATCATAAAAATACGGACCAATTGATTGAATTAGTAATATCCAATAATCAACAATTAACAAATGAAGAAGCTAAGGCATATGTATCTTTGATCAATTCATTTGGTGGTAATAAAAAATTCTTACATCAATTAACATCGGCAGCATATCATTTAAAACAAAATAAAGGTAAAACACAAGATGTTGAATTAGAAGGAGTGACAATCTTAACGATACATCAACAGATTCATTTATTCGGTTTGTTTAAAAACTTTCAATTTGAAATACCACGATTTAACTTTACATTAGATGCTAAGGATAATGGTAATTTGACATATCGTTTAAATAATAAAAAGTATGATGTACGTTTAGTAAAAGGTCATATCGTTAGTTTAAATGCTGTACCTTTAGGTGAATATAAATTAGACGCGACTAAAAAAATCGGAAATCGTACATATGACGGTAATATCATTTTTAGTTTGAAAAAATATGGCACTTTAGCTAAAGAAGATTTTAGTGAAAAACGATTTAAAGTAACAACTAAAAATAGTTATATGTTTAATAAAATGGATTTAGTTATTAATGATAAAAATGTTGGTAGATTAAAAGACTATATTACTTATGGACCTTTTAGTGGAGAAGATGACTTGCTTGTTTATGGTGTAGGTTATGTAGGGAACCAAGCATTTAAATCAAATGAAGTGAATGTACCATCTATTAATAGTGATGAAAGCCCTGTTAATGTTGTTCTTACATTTAATGAAGCAGAAGTATTTAGTCAATCTGATCATCAACTAAATAAGAAAATACATAAAAATAAATAATAACAATTAAGAACCTGGGACATATCTTTTAGAAAAATGGCTAGTAAATGAGTTTATCAAAACTCGTTTACTAGCTTTTTTATTTACAATACATCGTATTTTTGTGTGACTTTAAATTAAAAAATAAAACGCTTTTTATATTAGTAATAATTGTATCACCAATTACTTACTATCTATTAAAAAATATTTTTTTAGTAAAAATATCTATTAAGGTATTTGATATATCTAAAAATATAACAAACTTTATTAAAGTTTTTTAAAAATATTTGAAATTTCATAGAAAACAACATAAATAAAATGTTATAATTTGCAAAGATAAACAATAAAATACTGGAGGTACCATTATGAAATGCCCTAATTGTGGTCATCAAATCGAACAAGATGATGTATTTTGTGGAGAATGCGGCACAAAAGTTAATCGTCAATCTAATGCAGTTACATCAGCAGAGGACGATATTAAACAAGCTGATTCTCACTCAAATAAACAACAGGCCACTCAATCAACTCATAATAGCACAATGAATTCTACTAGCAATGCCTCACATGAACAATCACAATCAATGAATCAAAGTAATGCATCTGCAGAAACTCACGCAAATCACAATCAATACCAACACTCACAACCTAACAACACACAACAGCAATACCAAAATCAAAACCCAAACCAGAATCAAAATCAAAATCCAAATCAGAACCAATACCAGAATCAATATCAAAACTATAATCAAAATCAACAGTACCAACAACAACCACATCAGTATCAACAACAAACAAATCAGTTTAGTGAACAAGCTAAAGAAGTGACTCAAGAAAGTAAAGGTTTCTTCAAAAGTGCTTTTGTAGATCCTGATAGAGAGATTAAAAGTACTCATACATTCAGTTTTAAATTATTAGGTTCACTATTAGCAATTGGATTAATCGTACTTGCAATCATTCTTTTCTTAGCTATTCCAGAAGAAGTATCTTTATTTACTTCAGAATCCAAAATCGTGTTCTCTATTATTATTAGCTTAATTATTCTTTTAGCTGCAATTGTAGGTACAATATTCGGAATGACAAGATTAGTTGTAGTTCAAGCGATACCATTTAAAAAGGTATTTTCTGATTTCATATTAATTAATAGTGTCACAGTTGCAATGTTACTTGTATCTATCATTCTATTAGTTATGGAAGCATACACATTTGGCATGGTTGTCTTAATGTTATCTTTCGTTATACTTGTAGCTTCTGGTGTATATTTAATTGCGAAATATAGTGGTATTAACTTCACTAGATTTTCAAGTTTTTATGGTATTGTTATTTACTTAATTGTTATTTTTATCTTGATGAGAATTTTCGGAGAAGTAACACTTTCAAGTATTTTAGAATCATTTGATGAAACAAGAGATTCATTCTTTAATAACTTATTCGGTGGAGGTAGTGGTTATTAATGAAATATTGTAGTAATTGCGGTAAACCCTTACGCCAAGACGTTAAAATTTGTACTAATTGTGGGGCACCAGTTAACGCATCTCAGAATTCACAACAAAATTCTCACAATCATACTCATTCACAACAACCTAACCAAGGTTATAATAATGCACCTATGTATCAACAATATGAACCACAACCGAAGAAAAGTAAGAAAAAAACAATATTAATCATTGTTATAGTTGCAGTTGTTTTAGCAATGTTAATTGCTATCTTTGCGATTTTAAAACATCAATTTTCACCTGAAAAACAAGCAGACCAAATCGCACATGCAGTTAAGAAAGATGATGCAAAAGGTCTAGCTAAACAAGTGACTTCAGCAGATAATAAATTGAGTGAACAAGAAGCACGTGCTTATTTAAATTACCTCAAGGCTGAAGGCAACTTAACTAACGTAGCAAACCAAATTGAAAGTAATACGAAAGAAGTTGAGCACGGTAAATATCATAGTTTATCTGTTAATACAGACGATGATAATGTATTAAATATTGAAAAAGACGGCAAAAAATATTTATTCTTTAATAACTATAAATTCAATATTCCACAAAAAAAGGTATATATTGAACCTACTGATACCGGTGATATTACTTATAAATTTAATGGGGAAAAACATCATCTTTCTGTTGATGAAGCTGAAAGTAAACCAATGGGCACGTTCCCAATTGGAGATTATAATTTAAAGGCCTCTAAGAAAATGGAAGGTAAAACATTCGATGGTGCGATTAACATTACTATGAGTGAGGAAGACGGTATTGCGAAAGAATCATTTAGACAAAAGCGATTCAACGTAACTACTGAAGGTGGTTCAATGTTAGATGATATTAACATCTATGTGAACGATAAAAATGAAGGCGATGAATCTGATACATTTGGTCCTTATGATCCTGACGAAGATGTCATCGTATATGCACAAGGTACTTTAGAAGGTGAAACATTTAAATCAAGTTCTGTAAATGTTTCAAGTGCTAGTGAAGAAGATAATGGCGTATCAGACGTAACAGTCAAATTTGATGAAGACGCTATAGATGATTATTACGATAAGAAAATGGAATCAGACGATGATGATGACAGCGACAGTGATTCAGAAGAAGTAACTCGTGATAACGTTATCGACAAAGTTGAGTCATATGAAGGACATACATTAGATACAGATGAATATACGTACAAAGAACCTGAAAAAACAGATGATGGCAAATGGGGATTCTCATTTGAAGATAAAGATGGTGATTTAGCAGGTTCATATACTGTAGATTCAGATGACGGTTATGTAACTGAATATGATGAAGACGGAGAAAAAGTAGGTTCTGGATACTAAAAGTTCCAGAAAATAATTAATAATAAATGACCACCCAAAAGGAGCAATCCTTTTGAGTGGTCATTTTAATATATTTATTTTGTTATGGGAATGATTAGTTGAGAATCGTATTGTCCGCCAGTGTGAATATGATGATGTCCTTTATTTACTGTTTCGTTATGTTCATAACGTGTACTCATACCTGGTGTACTATTACCTTTTACTACTTCGCTTCCTTTGACGACAACTTCTAGTGTTTCGCCTTGTTTAAATAATGTACCTGAAGGTAGAAGTTCAATTTCTACAGGAACGACTTCACCATTATTAAGTTTTAATTCTTGTTCATGTGTATGCCAAGGTTGAGCAATGGTTGATTTTTCTTGATCTAATTCGCGATGTGAAGCACGTAACCAACCAGTTGCAACTTGACCATCTTCAATATGGTTAAAGTCAGGGAAGTGCACTTCATTACCACGACGATCTAATTTTTTAATACCTGCAAATAAATCCATATCGTCTGTATCATCTGTACTTACCCATAATTTTAAGTTCATATTACCTACTAATTCTGTATCTTTATCAAATGTATAACTGAAGCGTACTTCGTCTTGTTCATTTTCAGAATCATAACTAGTTGTATTTTCTTCAGAGACAGTATTTTGATTTAATGTTAATTCATTAGCATTTAAATATAGAGGAGTATATTCAGTATTTGGTAATGGGAATGATGTTGCTGTTTTGAATTCACCTCTATAGAATTGGTCTCTTACTTCATAAGTGACAGTTGGTGTGTCTTTCCAATCATTATCTTCTTCTTTTAGGTAATAATCGAAGAACGCTTTTTGACGTTCAAGATTTTCTCTAGCATAATAACTTTCCCACTCTTTACGACCATGGATATATAGCCATTTGTCTTCTGAGCTTGCTTGTTTAAATCCTTCAAATGAACCACGATTGTGTAAACCTTGAGTTGACCAACTTGCACAAGCTAAGATAGGTGTTTTGATTTGATGAAGTGGTGCTTGGCGTTGTTTCCAGAAATCATCAAATAATGGATGGTCTTTTTGAGCTTGAATTAAATCTTCAATATTTGGATTATCTGTCCATCTCGCAAAGATTCCTTGAATCCAGAAACGATAGAATCCTGTATCTGGAATACCACAGTGGAAAGCAACTTCACGATACATATCGTTTAAACCTTCCCATGGAATCATAGCTTTTAAATGAGGAGGATTTAATGACGCAACCCACCATTGTGTAACTGCAAGATATGAAACACCATTAGTTCCGATATTACCATTACTCCATTCTTGTTGTGCAGCCCATTCAATCACTTCATAGTAATCTTCTGCTTCACGTTTTGACCATGGAGATAAGACACCATTTGATTTTGAACTACCTCGCAATGCAACTTTGATAACAACATAATCTTGAGGGACCCAGAAACCTGGATCTGGTGATTCTTCAGGCGTGAAGCTTGAAGTAGGTATAGCGCCTAATGTTGGCCAATTAGCACCCATATTAGTTATTTTTGGTTTGTTATCTTTACCATACGTATCTGCAGACATCACTACTGGGAATTGACCTTCTTTGTTAGGACGGAAAATATTCACATATAAATTTTCGCCATCTTTCATTTCAACAGTAACATCTTTTTCCATAATCATTTCTTGATTACCAAATTGTACACTATCTACAACAATATGATTTAAACCTTCTTTAACATCGTTAACATCTGTAACAGTTAATTTTGGATTTCCTAATAAATTGCTTGTCATATAAATCATCCTTTACATGATTTCTTTTTCTTTACACCTTCATGATAAGAGGTAATAATCAGAATTCCAATCATCAATGTCCTTAATTTGTGTAATAACCAACAAACAACGTATACTTGTTGTATAGAGATAAAGGATGTGACATTATGCCGCAAGATCGACGCGTTAGAAAATCACAGCAAGCAATTAGACAAGCATTTATCGATTTATTGCATAAACAGGAATTAGAACAAATTACAGTTCAACAAATTTCTGATTTAGCAGACGTCAATCGTAGTACATTTTATACGCATTACATAGATAAATATGATTTATTAGAACAAATGGAAGATGAGCAGGTTAATGAAATTAAAGTATTTATTGAAGAAAATGACGTATATAGTAATAAAGCAATATCAGCTGATAATATACGTACTATTATGGAGTTTTTAATTGGTAATATAGAAGAGAATATGTCGTTTTATCAACTTATGTTTAATATTGGTAAGGATTCCAATTTGCATGAGAAGCTATATGAACTTATCACAGGACATTTAAATCTTTTTAAAAACGACAATAATAAAATTGGTAACATACCATTTTCTTATTTTATGAGTTATGTATCTGGAGCGGGGCTTTCATTTATACGTCATTGGGTAGAGGATCCTAACCGTATATCGAAAGAAGAATTGATTCAATATTTTTATGATATTGTCAATAACGGCCCAGCTACAATAATACAACGAGAGAAATAATAAATGAGGCAGAGACATAAAGTTCTTGAACAAGAGAAAAAAGGTAACTTCTATTGAAATAATATAGAAATTACCTTTTTATCTATGAGATTTTGTTTTAAACACTGATTATGAAATTGTACAAATAAAGATTTTGATAAAGCATCTACTTTGGAGTTTACTCTAAATCGATTAATCTTTATACATAAGGATTCCATTAATTTAGTTTAGTGATGCTTATTAAATTATACGAAAGTGCCTTATTTTTTAAATATTTTAAAGTAAAATTACATATAAATACGTAGTATTTATGGCGAGACTCCCGAGGGAACAGTGCTAGTTGAAGACCTTAGAAATACTCACAGATTTATCTGTGCTGTATTTCTGGCTGAAACTGTACCCTGGGAAAGAGAGCCATACAATACGAAGTATTGGGTATAAAGAAAGCACTAAGATGATTAAAATAAATCACCTTAGTGCTATTATTTTGGGATTTATGTTCCAGCCTGTTTATTATTACCTATTTACTGATTCGTTGCATTATAATCTTGACCATGTAACATCCATCTTACGCCATATTTATCATTGAAGACGCCCATTTTACCGCCCCAAAATTGTTCTGATAATGGTAGTTCAATATTGATAGTCTCATGGTCTTTAATTTTATCGTAGAAAGCTTCTACTTTTTCAGTTTCTTCTTTATCATTAACGTCAAAATCAATTAATAATGAAATGCCGTTATTGATTGGTTGAATACGTTCGAATGAATCTGCACCTAAAATTTTCACACCAACAATTTCAAATTCTGCATGCATAGTTGCTTCTTTAGCTTGTTCTTTTGTCATTCCAAAATGTTCCGCTTGATCTTCTCCGACTTCTAAACGTTTAATATTTGTTGCACCAAATACTTCTTCGTAATATTTTAAAGCTTCTTTAGTGTTTGGAAATGCTAAATATGGTGATAATTGAGTCATAAATCTGCTCCTTAGTCTTTTATATTATATTGCTAACAACATCATACAATGTTCTATGTTAAATGAATACAATTAAGTATTAATGTCATTTATATTTGACATTAATACATGTGTCATATATATTAGACATATACTGAAATTACTAGTTGAAAGGGGTATTCATATGAGTCAGTTGAATGAAAAGTTATTAAATTGGATTACTAATACATCAACTGAAAAAGATGAAAGGGAGAGAACGCTTTTAAATCAAAAATTGGCCACTACATTTATAATTACCTATATTGGTATGCCTATTTTGTTACTGTCTAACCTAATCATTGATGCGTATCATCAAACAATTTCATTAAATACAATATTACTATTCATTTTCTTTTTTATAATTAATGGCGTATTGTTATATAAAACAAAATCTGATGAACTAAATAAAGATAAAGTTTATTCACCAGAAGAATATAAAAAATTAGTGAATAAATATCGAATTAAAAGTGTGATTTTGATGCTTTACTTCGGAAGTGCTATGTTTCTCTTAGGTTTAATCATAAAATATTTACAGCATACAAGTATTCAATGGGGTATGGAAATTATTACTGCCATTATTGCGGGTATTGTATTTGGTGGATTTATGTATGTTTATCAAGTAAATAAAATCATGAAAGAATATTAAACTTAATATTGAATTAAATAAAATAAAAGTAATTTCTCTGAGAACACTCTTTCATTATCGATTTATTGTATAATATTCATAAATTATATAATAAATAATGAAGGGAGTGTTTTCTTTTGATTGAAGCGGGCGACATTTTGAAAAAAATGAAAAATCAAAAGGTAAACTATGACAAAGTGTTAAGGAAAATGATTCAACAATGGGAAAGGGAAAACGAGCGCCCTAAAATTTTATTACATAGCTGTTGTGCGCCATGTAGCACATATACTTTAGAATTTTTAACACAATATGCTGATATCGCTATTTATTTTGCTAATCCCAATATTCACCCTAAAAATGAATACTTAAGACGTGCCAAAGTACAAGAAATGTTTGTTCAAGATTTCAATAAAAAGACAGGTTCAAATGTGAAGTATATTGAAGCTGAATATAAACCATATGAATTTATGAAAATGGCTAAGGCTAAAGGGTTAACTGAGGAGCCTGAAGGTGGTCTAAGATGTACTGCTTGTTTTGAAATGAGACTTGAATTAGTAGCAGAAGCAGCTATTAAATATGGTTATGATTATTTTGGTAGTGCGATTACATTATCTCCTAAAAAGAATGCACAATTAATTAATCAATTAGGGATGGATGTGCAAAATGTATATAACGTTAAATACCTACCTAGTGATTTCAAGAAAAACAAAGGTTATGAACGTTCTATAGAAATGTGTAATGACTATAATATATTTAGACAATGTTATTGTGGATGTGTCTTTGCAGCAATGAAACAAGGTATTGACTTTAAACAAATCAATAAAGATGCAAGTGCATTTTTACAACAATTTTAAAAATACCCAGAGTTAAAAGGCGAGAGCCTTAACTCTGGGTATTCTAATAAAGTTAAATCATTTTATGAATGAAACGTATAATTGCCATAATGGCGATAACTAACATAGCAAGGAAAGAGAATAGTTTAAAGCGTTTATTTTCTTTCTTTACTTCTTTGTCATCATTTTCCATCATTTCTTGTAATTCGCGTTCAATTTCTAAATCAAGATCTGTTTTGCGATAACCATGTAGCCCTTTACGTTCATCTTCTTCGTTACTTTCAGCCTTGCTATTGTTATCGATATTATCTTGTTGCGTTGAATGATTCATATCTTTTTCTTTTGTTTCTTCTCGCACTTTAAGAATGCCTCCCATATTCATGACACATAACATTGAGTAAGTTTTAATTTATAACTATCTATGATTACTTTAATTTATATCCTATATAAAAGACCTATACAAAGTAAAGATATTATACTATTAACTGAATTATTAGTACGCTACTTTGCATCTAATCCAATAATATCACTAATATTTTGATAATCATTTTGTTTTAAATACTGAGCGATTTCTTTATTTATTTTCTTAGTTAGACCTGGACCTTCTATTACAAGAGATGAATAAATTTGTAGTAATGAAGCTCCATTACGTATCATTTTAATTGCGTCTTCAGAACTAAAGATGCCACCAGTACCAATAATTAGTAATTCTCCATTAGTTTCTTGGTATGCTAATTTAACTAATTTTAAGTTACGTTCAAATAATGGACGACCACTTAACCCACCATCTTCAACACGATTAGCTGATGTTAAACCATCACGTTGACGTGTCGTATTCGCAAGAATAACACCGTCAAAATGTTCTTTAATAGTTGGTAAGAGTGATTTTAATCCATTTTCATCCATGTCAGAAGTAAGTTTTAAGAATATAGGTACATTAATTTCATTTTGTGCTTTGAATGTTTCTAAAGCACTACATAACATTGAAAATTCATCTTTGTCATGAAAATTTTGTAAGTTCTCAGTATTTGGAGAACTAATATTCACAGTGAAGAAATCCACGTCATTTTTAAATGTATCTATAACTTTAATGTAATCTTGGTAACGGTTATCATAAGAAGTCATTTTATTTACACCAACGTTAAGACCGATTGGCGTATGATAAGCATGACGTCGTAAGTTACTAAGTGCTTTATTCATTCCAATATTATTAAAGCCCATACGGTTAATTAAAGCATCGTCTTCTAATAATCTATACATACGAGGTTGAGGATTACCAGGTTGTGGTTTTGGCGTGATACCACCTAATTCTAATGCACCAAATCCAAGGTTTTCTAAAGCTTTAGGTACTTCACAAGATTTATCATAACCAGCGGCAAGTCCAATAGGATTTTCAAATGTGATACCATGGATATTTTGTGAAAGAATTGGGTTTTGATAGTCGAATAATTTTTTCATAATAGGTAATACATATGACTGTTTTTGTGCGATTTTTAGTGCATCAATTGTTAATCCGTGTGCTTTTTCAGGTTCGATTTTGAATAATAATGGTTTGATTAGTTTATACATATTAACGCTCCTAGTTCATTATATTTGAGGCTTACTATCCTCAATTTAATATATTTGAAACTTTTCCTTTTAATAGACTAGCACTTTCATATTAAATTTCCTAGTTAAATTATAAAAATTTAAAAAATAGTCGAACTTCTAAATAATGATTCATTCACATAGGTGACATACTTAAAGATTAAAAGTGATATATTTAGGAAATATAAGAAGTATTACAGATAAATGGAAGGTGAGATAATGGCAATAGATTGGAAAGAACAATTACCTCTAGATTATATTAAAGATATTACGCCTGTAAGTGGTGGGGATGTTAACGAAGCATTCAAAGTTACTACACAGCAAGATGACACATTTTTCTTATTAGTTCAACGAAATAGAAATGAATCTTTTTATGCTGCGGAGATTGCAGGTCTTAATGAATTTGAAAATGCTGGCATTACTGCACCGAAAGTTATCGCAAGCGGGGAAATTAATGACGATGCTTATTTATTATTAAGCTATTTAGAAGAAGGTACTGGTGGAAGCCAAAGAGAATTAGGTCAATTAGTTGCTAAAATGCATAGCCAACAACAAGAAGACGGTCAATTTGGTTTTCGATTACCTCATGAAGGTGGCGATATTTCATTTGAAAATACATGGACAAATTCATGGAAAGAATTATTTATAGAACAACGTATGGATCACATTAGAGATGAATTATTGCGCAAAGGATTATGGAATAAAGAAGATAATAAAGTATATGAACAGGTCAGAGAAGTAATGGTCAACGCCTTAGACAATCACCAAAGCAAGCCATCATTATTGCACGGTGATTTATGGGGTGGCAATTATATGTTCTTAACGGATGGTCAACCAGCTTTATTTGACCCAGCACCATTTTATGGCGATCGTGAATTTGATTTAGGTATTACGACAGTATTTGGTGGGTTTACACAAGAATTTTATGATGAATATGAAAAGCATTATCCATTAGCTAAAGGCGCATATGAGCGTTTAGAGTTTTATAGATTATATTTACTTATGATTCATTTATTAAAATTTGGCGGTATGTATGAAGGTAGTGTTAATCGCTCCATGGAAACAATATTAGGATAAAGAAAAAACACGCGTTGAGAAGGTAAATCTCAACGCGTGTTTCTCTATATATTCAACGCTACGTATAAAAACATAACATTTTATAACTAGATATTGTCTTTAGTTTAAAAATGATTTTAGTTATTCCACATTTTTAATAATACTTCTGCAAAGCCCTCAGGTTTTTGAACATAACCTAAGTGGCCGCCTGGAATATCAACAATTGGTAAATCAATTTGTTCATTGATATAGAAGTTCACATCTTGTGGGAATGAACCTTTAGAGTCAGTACCATTTAATAAAGTAATTTTATCTTCATGTTTTTTGAAATCATCTAAAGTAATATCAGAATGTGTATATTGACGAATCTCGTATTCTACCCAGAACATTGAACGTTGATATTGCTCTTTTTTAGCTTCTTCTGATTCAGGTTGAGCAGTCATCATTTTAGCATCAATAGGTGCAATTTTTAATGATTCAGCAAAGTCTTTCATACCAACTTCTAAACCTTCAGTTAATACTTTGTTTACGATATCATCATTTTTGTCTTTCCAATATTTACTATCAGGTAAGAATGTGTTGATAGGTGGTTCATGGAAAGCAATTTGTTTAACGATTTCTGGATAATCTTTTAATACGTGCATAGCAACGATTGAACCAGAGCTTGAACCTAATACATATACTGGCTCATCACTTAATGATTGTGCAAGTTCTGCAATATCTTTAGCATCACGTTTTACACGATAATCATCATCTGGGTTAGCAGCTGATTCAGGTAGTGGCTCTGTTAATTCACTTTCACCATAGTCACGACGATCGACTGCTACAACTGTAAAATGATCTTTAAGTTGTTGTGCAAGTGGCATAAAGATATCACCAGTACCATTAGCTCCTGGAATGAAAATTAATACAGGTCCTTGTCCGATTTGATGATAGCGTAATTTAGCACCTTTTAGTTCTATAGTATTCATATAAAATACCTCCATTTATTATTAACAATGATTATTGGAATATTATTCTAATCCTAATAACTTAGCTCCATTTGTATAACTTACTTTCTCTTTTTCTTCGTCAGTTAAACCTAATTCATCTAAAAATACGCCTAAACGTTCAGGTTCGATATATGGATAGTCAGCAGCATAAAGGATACGGTCGATGCCCATTTCTTTTTTAACTAAATCAAATTGAGGTTTAGTTAACATACCACTTGGTGTTACATAAAAGTTATTTTTGAAATAATGACTAACTGGGTGTTGTAAATGATCTGCAAATAAAGTGTCGTCCATACGTTCTAAGAAGAATGGAACGAATTCTCCCCAGTGTCCAATAATCATATTTAAGTTAGGGTAACGATCGAAAACACCAGATAGTACAAGATGAATAGCATGGATACCTACATCAATATGCCAACCATAACCGAAACAAGCAAATGTTGCAGCAGTTACTTCTGGATAATTACCTTTATAATATGCTTGATATACATCGCTATTAACAGGTGCTGGATGTAAGTAAATTGGTACATTTAAAGCTTCAGCCGTTGCAAAAATGCCATCATATTTGTCTTGATCTAAGAAGCCGTCTTTAGGGCGTCCCATAATAAGTGCACCTTTGAAACCTAATTCATTGATGCAACGTTTAAATTCTTCAACAGCTGCTTCAGGTTCGTTAATAGGTAATGTAGCAAAACCAACAAAACGGTCTGGATATTCTTTAACATATTCAACTAATGTATCATTAGCTTGTTTACAAAGATCGATAGCTCTTTGCCCTTCTAAGTTAGAAGGTGCGCCGTTACCATATGATAAAACTTGCATTTGAACATTTTGTTCATCCATAAATTTGATACGTTTATCATGGTATTTAATTTCATCCGCATCAGTAAAGCCAGATTTTTGTTCTAAACCTTCAAGCATTGTTTTCATTGGTACGCCATTAGGATCAGCAGATGCTGCTTTCATTGTTTCTTTTTGAATCTCATCGATGACATAGTGTTCTTCAAAAGTAATACTTTTCATTATAAAATCCTCCAATAGAATGTATGTTATTTACATCTTTTGTTATAAAGTTTTTAGTTCTAACTTTCAAAAGTTTACCAAGGCATTTTGCCATCAGCATTAATAAATGTGCCAGTTGGTCCATCCGCATCAATTGTTGCTAACTCTACAATTGGTTTAATACCTTCTGTTGCTGGTTTAGCATTGTTACTAAAATCGCCAACTAAGTCAGTATTAGTAGAACCAGGATCTGCAGCATTGATTTGCATATTTGGTAAACCTTTAGCATATTGAACAGTTAACATAGTTACTGCAGATTTAGATGAACAATATGCTAATGAATTAACATGATATTCTTGAGTATTTGGATTAGTGACCATACCAAATGAACCAAGACCACTTGTGACATTAACGACAACTGGTTGTTCAGATTGTTCTAATAATGGTACAAATGTATTCATCATTCTGACAATACCAAAGACATTTGTTTGATAAACTTTGTTCATATCTTCAACTGTAATATCAGCAGGTTTAGCAAATTGACCAGAGATACCTGCATTATTTACTAATACATCTAAACGGCCTTCCTGTTCTTTGATATAATCGAATGCTTTTTTAACTGATGTATCATCAGTGACATCTAATTGAACAAGTTGAGCGCCAATTTGTTGTGCTGCTTCTTGTCCACGGGATTCATCACGTGAACCGATATATACTTTATGACCTTGGTCGATAAGTGATTTAGCTGTTTCAAAGCCTAGTCCTTTATTTCCACCTGTAATTAATGTAATTTTAGCCATTTGTTGCCACCTCGTCTGTAATATATAGTTTGATTAAATAGTCTCTAATTGATTCGTTTGAAAGACCGCGCTTTTCTTTTTGTAATTCAAAAGAATTGGTAGATAAAGATTTAAGTAACATATCTACTTTAAATGTTGTCCATGGTGTACTTGTATTATTGCCAAGAACTTCATAATAAAACTTAAATAATTGTAAATAAATGTCGCTATTGTAAAAGTCATTTTTATCTGTTGTGTCTTCAATACAATGTAATAACTCACTATTATTAGATTTAAATGTTAAAAAGATGTCTAGTGAATCACTGAAAATCAGTTGTTTATCACTGTTCTTGTTTTTAACTTCATACATTTCGTTGATAATGTCAGTAAAGTCATGTGCAATGATAGTTGCACATAATGCACTTTTATCTTTGAAATGACGATACAATGTTCCCATTCCAATATTTAAGTCTTTTGCGATACGATTCATACTTACTTCTTGAACGCCATGTTGGTTAAAGAGTTCAATTGCTTTTTTCTCAATACGCTGTCGATTTTCTAGGGCGTCTTTACGCAAATACATCACCTTCTTAAAATAAGTTTGTTGACAAACGGACAACTATCCGTTTATTATAAAGCCTATCATATAAAAAGACAAATAAAAGAGATGTAGATGTTTTAATAAAAGGGAAGAGTGATGTAGATGTCATTAAATAAAGAACAAAGACAAATTACAGCTAGAGAATTACAAGAGCATTTTGATGAAACGACTTTGAGTTTGAAAAATATAGCAGATGAAATGAATATTTCAATTAATGAGGTATCTCATGTATTACAGATGAAAGCACCAAACAAATTGTTTGGAAATCATTTACATCAATTTATTCATTTAGTATGGGATATAAGAGATTTAATGAATGAAAATATATGGCATATGGGTAAATCACCTAAAGAATACACTTATTTAAAAGGTGAGAAGGAAGATTATTGGTTTTTACAACAGTAATAAAGGAGAGAAAATAAATGAAAAGTATTCTAGTTATTGGAGCTACAGGTAAACAAGGTAATGCAGTTGTAAGACAATTATTAACTGATGGTTGGCATGTACGTGCTTTAACTCGTAATAAACATAATGATAAATTAACTTCTATTGAAAGTGATCAACTTGAAATTTTTGAAGGTGATTTGAGTAATCAACAAAGCTTAGAAGAAGCAATGGAAGAACAATATGGATTATATAGTGTTCAACCAATCATTAAAGATGATATTGAGGAAGAATTAAGACAAGGAAAAATGATTATTAAATTAGCTGAAAAACAACATATTGAGTATGTTGTGTATAGTACAGCAGGCGGTGTTAATAGAGATAGAACAGGACCCCATTTTGAAGCGTTAGCTGAAATAGAAAATGAACTGAAAACATCATCATTAAACTTTTCAATTATTAAACCATCATTCTTTATGGATAACTTCCTTAGAATTGCTAAGAAAGAAGACCAACAAATAACAATACCTGAGTTTATCAATCCAGAAGTTAAATTCGCAATGATTTCTTCACTTGATATTGCGAAAGTTGCAGCTAATTTATTTAAAAAACCAGAACAATATAATCATCAAGCCATCGAAATTGCGTCAGATGAATTAACTTTAAATGAAGTGGTTAAAACATTTGCAACTGTCACTGGTCTACCTACAGAAATTAAAGGTGAATTTGTGAGTGGTACAGCTGAAAGAAGTTGGTTAGAAGATAAAGGATATGTGGTTGATTTTGAATTAATGAATCAAATTAACCCTGATAAACTATCTCTAGCACAGTGGATTGAACATGTACAATTTTAAGTAGAAATATTGTTGCGATTTAAATTAACCAATTAAAGGAGCCGAATTTATGATTAAATCAATGTGGTTTAATTTGCATGTGAAAGATTTGAATAGAAGTGAAGCATTTTACCGAGCTTTAGGTTTTGAAATTAATCATAACCCAGAGATGTTAGATAAAATGGTAGGGATTAAAATAGGCAATACGATTGTTATTTTAATTAAAAATAATCACTTTGAAGCGGTTACTAAAGATACGGTAACTTCTAATGCGAATGAAACAATTATTTCGTTAGGTGTTAATACGAATGAAGAAGTAGACCAACTTATCGAAAGCGTCGAATCAGCAGGAGGTACTATTTTAGAAAAACCTTGTGTTAAGCAAGGTTATTATGGTGCAATGTTTGCTGATCCAGATGGCCATAAATTCAATTTTTTAGTTTGTTAAATAACAAAGGCACTTAGTTTCCATTTGGAGACTGAGTGCCTTTTTAAATTTAGTTATTCATTTTCTTGAATGTTGCCATATTCTTTTCGCAAATCATAAACTTTGTCTGGTGTTACATCTTGACCAAGTGGATCAACGACTTTCATAGTTGAAAATGTATTTAACACTTGTCCTCTGATCATTTTTAAATAATCTTGTCTAAGCGCTTGTTGTTCTTGTTTTTCTTCTACACTCAATGTTTGTACTTTTTCTTTATTTGCTAATTCATTTATTCTGTTTAAAATTTCCATTATTAATTCCTCCTAAATTTGGTGAGTTGGAAAGTAGGGTACTATATACGTTCCAACTTCATTGATGATATCTTTTAGTTGTCTGTCTTTATTGATAAATCGTAATATTATATGGTTTGTACCTATTGTTTCGTATGCTTTTAAAATTTCAATTAACATTTTTCTACCTGTTCGATAGCCGCCTTTAATAGGTTTGACTGTCTCATTAGGATTACTAGATAAATCGACGAACAATATATTTATGAAAGGTTTAAAAATTTCATTATCTTTATGCCATTGTTCTACCAGTTGCTTTTGATCTTGAAAATGTTGAGCATAAAAAAATCCAACCATCCATATTTTGTTTAAGCCATTCTATAGATTGTTTTGAGTATCCAGTACCAAACATTGGAATAGCTTTATGTTTAGGTAAAACCTGTAAACCAGAATCTTCAATTAGTTCAAACATAGCATTTGAAATGTCAGGCGCATTTGATTGCCATAACTGTCGTAGTGATTTAATAGATGTACGATATCGTTCTGCTAGTTCATCTTCATTCACTTTAAAAGCTGGAAATTCAAACGATCGATCACCTGTAGCCATACCTAATAATAGTCTTTCGTGGGATAAAATATCGAGAGATGTAGCTGCCTTAGCTAAATGGAGGGGATGACGTAATGTAGCAACAATACTTGCTGTGCCAAGAGATATTTTGGAAGTATGGGCAGCTAAGTAAGTTAAAAATACAAATGGGTCGTAATTCTCGGTTACGTTACCTAAATATTTGCTATATAACGGATTGTCCCTTACAAATAGGCTTGAGTAATCCAACTCTTCAGCTAATTGAGCTAATTCAACTTGTTCATCGATATTAATTTGTTTCTGTTTTGGCTGATCGAACGGAATAGATAATCCTAAAGTTAAATGCTTATCTTTGAATGTCCGCTTAAATCCCTCGTGATCCTCTATTGTTGTCATATCATACCCTCCAATCTTTTCAGTTTAACAACACATATTATCTATACAACATCTGTTGTTTAAATATAATATATACCTTAATCTAAAAAAGTGCAAACAACATGTTTATAAGATTGTCGTTTAACTAACATATTTTAAAATGTGTTGCTAAAAATAAAAAATCTATTCATAAATTAACGTTTTAGAACGATTTTTATGAATAGATATATAAGTGAATTTTGAATAAGAAAATTATAAATGCGCAACATGGTGAATAAGAAATGGAAGATTTTTCTCTATAAATACTTTAGCAGTTTGTTGACTTGTATTAAGCCAGTGTTTACATAAGCCACATAGACCAGCCGATAAGAAACTAGCACTGTTGACGAGGATGTCTCGTTCATGATTAGGGTAACTATTTTCTAACATAATCGTGAATATATCTTCTAATTCTTCATTAATACGTTGATGTGCTTGGTTACAAAATACGTCTTGATTTAACTTGCAAAAATTTTGAACATCTACCATATAATCACAGATAGTCATAAATAATTGTGAAAGCACTTGTTCATTTATAAAATCTGAAACCTTCAATGTATCGTTTAAATCTTTAAGAATGGTTACTGATAGTGAATAATCCAAAATATCATATTTATCAGTGAAATGGGCATAGAAAGTAGCTCTATTCACTGTTGCTTCGTCAGTAATATTTTTCACGGTTAATTGTGAGAATTGTTTTTTTCGGGATACGGTTTGAAATGCTTCAACTAATAGTTTTTTAGTACGTAAAACTCGTGGATCTATTTTAGTCGTATTCATCTTTTTACCTACCTAACATGTGTTGTCAATCTTTATTAAATTATCTTGCTTAACTATTGAGATGTCAAAGTATTAATCTAAATCATATTAAATAGTTGATTGTAATTTGAAAATGAGGGTATGTGTAACTTTATAGTAGAAATGAAAGTTTATATTACACAAAAAATTATAGTTAAGCAATGACCGGAATGGGGAGACAATAATGGCGGATAAATTGCAACGTGAGTTAAGTAATAGACATATTCAATTGATTGCTATTGGTGGTGCAATTGGAACAGGTTTATTTTTAGGAGCAGGTGAATCTATTCATTTGGCTGGTCCTTCAATTTTACTTACATATATTATAGTAGGTTTTGTATTATTTATGTTTATGCGTGCAATGGGAGAAATGTTATTATCTAATCTTGGTTTTAAATCATTTGCGGATATCGCCCATAAACATATAGGTCCATTGGCAGGATTTATTGTAGGTTGGACATATTGGTTAACATGGATTATTTCTGGTATGGCCGAAATTACAGCTGTAGCTAAATACGTAGATTACTGGTACCCGGCTATGCCGAACTGGTTAACGGCGTTATTTACATTACTAGTTCTCATGTCTTTAAATTTATTCAGCGCTAAATTATTTGGAGAATTGGAATTTTGGTTTGCTATTATTAAAGTTTTAACAATTTTAGCATTAATAATAGTAGGAATTGTTATGGTCATTTTTGCAATGAAGACGCCATACGGAACAGCTAGTGTATCTAATATTTGGAGTCATGGTGGTATATTCCCTCATGGTGCATCTGGCTTTTTCATGTCATTTCAAATGGCAATCTTTTCATTTATAGGTATTGAATTAATAGGAATCACAGCAGGTGAAACTAAGAATCCTCATAAAACAATTCCTCAAGCAATCAATAATGTACCTTATCGAATTTTGATTTTTTATATTGGTTCTTTAGCAGTTATTATGGCTGCGGTACCTTGGAATCAACTTAGTCCGTCAGATAGTCCGTATGTTAAATTATTTGGGTTAGTTGGTATTCCTTTTGCGGCAGGACTTATCAACTTTGTAGTATTAACTGCAGCAGCTTCAGCTTGTAATAGTGGCGTGTTTGCCAATAGTAGAACAATGTTTGGATTATCTCAACGTAAACAAGCACCTCCTATATTAGGAAAAACAAATAGAAATGGTGTGCCTTATTATGCGATTTTAGTAACATGTGGATTGTTAAGTATTTCTGTTGTACTTAATGCCATCTTTAAAGATGCAACGAAAGTATTTGTATATATTACAACAGTTTCTACAGTATTAAATATCGTAATTTGGTCTATTATTATGATTGCTTATATCGGTTATTTAAAACAAAATCCAGAGTTACATAAACAAAGTCAATACAAATTACCAGGCGGTAAGTGGATGGCTTATGGTATTGTTACATTCTTTGCATTTATATTTATTATTTTATTAATTAACAATAGTACAAGAATAGCAGTTATTATTGCCCCATTTTGGATGGGAATATTAGGTTTAATGTATTTGAGATATAAGAAAGAATCTAGAAAAGCAGAAATTGTAGATGAATAATTAAAACAAAAGCATTTAATGAGTTAATGAAAGGTAAACTCATTAAATGCTTTTTATTGATTTAGTTATTTTTTAGAAGTTTCATTAATACTTTAGCGTGATTATATTGAGTATCCTTTGCGGCATATAATAAAATAACATCTTCCTTACTTGATGCCACAAAGTCTTTAAGATATTCAAAAGCTTCTTGTTGTTCGCTATTTTCACGTAATTCTTTAGCATACTTTTCTGAAAACGCAGCATATAATTTAGGTTCATGATTAAACCATTTTCTTAATTCAGTAGTAGGGGCTACTTTTTTTAACCATTCGTCTAATTGTGCATCTTCTTTAGAAATACCTCTTGGCCAAACACGATCAACTAACACACGCTTACCTTTAGCAATTTGTTTATCATAGATGCGTTGACATTTAACAGTCATCGTATACATCTCCTCTTTTATTTGTATCTTTAGCATAACAATCATAATGGCATAAAGATGTTAAAAAATGATGAAAATTTAAAATAATTATCTGAAAATTCCAAAAAATATGGTATAATACTAGTTATAGTCTTAATTGGCCCAACTTTACACAACAAATGATTGCATCAACGAATACCAACACACCTTAGATTTCATCATGTGTATAGTTAGTTCAATTAAGGCTATTTGTCTTTTTTTATTGTAATAGATTATTGGAGGCGCTAGAAATGACAACATTGAGTAAAATAAGACCAAAAGATTTTATATTTAGAGTGCTATCTGGGGTAGCAGTAGGTATTGTAGCAGGTTTAGTGCCTAATGCGATATTGGGAGAAATATTTAAATATTTGATGCAATATCATCCTATTTTTAAAACGTTACTAGGTGTTGTTCAAGCAATTCAATTTACAGTACCAGCACTAGTAGGAGCGTTAATCGCTTTAAAATTTAATTTGACACCATTAGCTATGGCAGTAGTAGCAAGTGCTTCTTATGTTGGAAGTGGTGCTGCCCAATTTAAGAATGGTACATGGGTGATTGCTGGAATAGGAGATTTGATTAATACAATGATTACTGCATCTATTGCGGTATTGTTGATTTTGTTAATAGAGCACCGTGTAGGTAGTATGGCTTTAATTGTATATCCAACAGTTGTCGGAGGCATTGCCGCAACAATAGGTGTATTGATTCTACCTTATGTACATTTGATTACAACGGGGATAGGAAATATGGTAAACAGTTTTACAGAATTACAGCCTGTATTAATGAGTATGTTAATTTCAATGGTATTTAGTTTCATTATCATATCGCCGCTATCAACAGTAGCGATTGCCATAGCGATTGGTATTTCGGGTATAGCGGCTGGTTCCGCATCTATTGGTATAGCAGCTACAGAAGCGGTATTACTAATTGGAACTAGCCAAGTCAATCGAGCGGGTGTGCCAATGTCTATTTTCTTTGGCGGTGTGAAAATGATGATGCCTAACATGGTGCGTTATCCGATTATTATGCTACCAATATTAATTACAGCCGCAGTTTCAGGGATTACTTCAGGAATTGTAGGTATAGCAGGTACAAAAGAATCAGCAGGATTTGGATTTATAGGGATGGTAGGACCTATTAATGCATTTAAATTTATGGGTGTTGATTCTGCTTGGTTGAGTTTATTACTTATCGTTGTTGCCTTCTTTATCGTTCCCTTTTTTATAGCATGGATTTTAGATATTCTATTTAGAAAGGTATTTAAAATTTATAGTAATGAAATATTTAAATTTTTAGCATAATAAGTAAAAAACAGGTTTCTTTCATTTAATAGTAAAGGACCTGTTTTTATTATGCTATACTTTATAAAATTTCATTTTTAACCAAAGGGTGGGTATTATGAATAAAAAAATAGAAGAATTAAAATTGAAAGCAGCAAGTCTGACTCGCCAAACTCATGAATTAGGCATTCCAATTATGATTTTATTTGAAGGTATGCCGGCGTCAGGGAAGACACGTTTATCTAACGAACTATTACTGACTTTTGATGCAAAATACACACAATTCATCTCTACTAAGTCACCACAATATGAAGATTTAAGATATCAATTTTTACAAAAATATTGGAACACATTACCTCAAAAAGGACACATTAACATATATTTTAGAAGTTGGTATTCTCATTTCTTAGATTATAAAGAAAACGGTATTAAACAAGCATATTATAAAAAAAGTGAGAAACTAGTTAATCAAATCAAAAGTTTTGAAACAATGCTACAAAATGACAATTATGAATTAATTAAGTTTTATATTGAAGTGAGCGAAGAAAAACGACAAGAACATATTCAACAAACTAAAGACAATCCATTAATGAAATGGAAAGTTCAAGAATATGAACAGGTCATCCCTAATGAAACGTATTTAGCAGAAATGAGAAAGTTCACACATAAAGATAACCAATGGGAAGTCATTGATTATACACAACGTGAAGTCGCATTTGAAAAAATGTACAAACATATAATAGAAAGATTAGAAAACGCGATTAAGAAATCAAAACGACAGAAAGCTAATAAAGATGGTGCATTTAGCAAAGATTTTTCGACTAATATGTTTGATGTTAAATTCGAGAAAATTTCTAAAAAAGAATATAAAGAAATGATTGAACCTTTACAAAAACGTATGAGAGAAATTCAATTTGCATTATATGAAAGAAAGATTCCACTTATTTTAACTTTCGAAGGAATGGATGCAGCTGGTAAAGGTGGTAATATTAAGCGAATTCGAGAAAAGTTAGATCCTACAGGTTATGAAGTAAATGGTATCAGTGCACCAACCGATGTTGAATTAGCTCATCATTACTTATGGCGCTTTGCTAAAGAAATGCCTAAAACAGGTCACCTTGAAATATTCGATCGCAGTTGGTACGGCAGAGTGTTGGTAGAAAGAGTAGAGGGGTTTGCCGATAAAGAAGAATGGAAACGAGCTTATCATGAAATTAATGAATTTGAAAAAATGTGGACAGATGAAGGTGCGATTCTTTTAAAATTTTTCTTGTGTTTAGATAAAGATGAACAACTTAAGCGATTTAAGGATAGAGAGCAAGATCCAAATAAACAATGGAAAATAACGGATGAAGATTGGCGTAATCGTGATAAATGGGATTTATATTTAGAAGCAAGTCATGACATGATTAAATATACTGATACTAATTACGCACCTTGGTTCATTGTGCCTGCTGATCATAAGAAGACTGCAAGAGTTGAAGTATTGAAATATATTATTAGACAATGTGAAAAAGTATTATGGGGCGTTAAAGACTATTAAACTAATTCGGATTACAAAATAAATATAGTTTGTGTTTAGATGAAATGATTCAAATTAATGATAAAGTTTGGATATTTCATCTATTTTTATGTTAAAACTAACCATTTTAAATTTTTAGAACTATTACAGTTATGTAACTAAAATGCAATCTGTAATATTACGGCAAATGTAAAAGTTGAGCAAAACTCTTAAAAATCTAATGTAATATAAGGGTTTGTGATGAAATTTTAAACTAAAAAGTTTAAGTCTTTATATTACAAGGACGACATTTATATTTCAAAGTTACAAAACGAGGTTTAGTTTGTAATTTTTTGTAAGGAACGTGTAATATACAAAGCCGATTTTTATGGTATAGTGAATACCGTCGAAAGTTAAACAAAAACATTTTCAATATTGCACAACGAATTTAATACAAGAAAACATATAAAAACAAAAAACTTTTTGGAGGATTTTTCAATTATGAAGAAGACATTTATCGCATCAACATTAGCATTAACTTTAGGAGCAGCAGGTTACGCAGTATCAGGTCACGAAGCACACGCTTCAGAAACTACTAACGTAGATCAAGCACATTTAATCGACTTAGCTCATAACCACCCAGAACAATTAAACGCTCAACCAGTTCAAGCTGGCGCTTACGACATTCACTTTGTAAGTGGTGGATTCGAATATAACTTCACTTCAGACGGTACAAACTTCTCTTGGAACTACCAAGAAGTTGGTTCAAACGCTTCAACAACTCAAGCATCAGCTCAAACATCAAATACTGCAGCTCAATCAGCTGACTACACAACTTCTTATAACCAAGAAGCTAGTACTCAATCAGTAAGCTCTAACCAACAATCAAGCAACACTAACGTAAAAGCTGTTTCAGCTCCAACTACTTCTTCAAACAGTAGTTCAAGCCATAACTACAGCACTAAAACAACTTCATACTCAGCACCATCAACTTCAAGTGCTTCAACTTCAAGTGCTTCAACTGGTGGATCAACTAAAGCTCAATTCTTAGCTAATGGTGGTACTGAAGCTGCATGGAACGCTATCGTTATGCCTGAATCAGGTGGTAACCCTAACGCAGTTAACCCAGCTGGATACAGAGGTTTAGGTCAAACTAAAGAATCTTGGGGTTCAGGATCAGTAGCTAGCCAAACTAAAGGTATGCTTAACTATGCTAATAGCCGTTACGGTTCATTAAGCAGTGCAATTGCTTTCCGTCAAAGCCACGGATGGTGGTAGGATTCAGTTTATAACTGGAAAGAACTTCGAGTTATAAATGATTGAGAGGATGACTATGTCATCCTCTTTTTTTATTTAGCTTATTAATTTTTTACAAAGTTTAATTAAAAATTTTAATTCATTTGGTGTTTAGAGTTTAAATAATGATAATGAGGGAACATGTTCTAAAACGTATGTTAATAGGTGATAAAATAGTGAAGGTGTTGTGATGTGTTTGAAAATTATTAAAAAGACCTTGAAATTAACTGTTTTACATAGTTTGTATTGGTTTTCGATTCAAATGACATTAGCACACTTTGGAACTAAAATACCTAATTCATTTTTTGAAAAAAATGGGCATATATTTCGTATATACTCTTGGGAAAATAATGGTAAATTTTGGAATAGAATTTTAAAAGTAAACCAATGGAAGTACTTGATACCTGAAGGAAGTAAATTAAATTCTCATATATATAATAAGAATTCAATAGAAGATTTAAATATTGAAACATTAAAACAACTTGATATTGAAATGAAAAGAGCAGAATTGATTCATTGGTTGTCTATAATACCAGTTATTATATTTGTGAAATCTTCTAGATACATACAAATAATCAATTTAATCTATGTATTATTTAGTCATATTCCTGTGATCTTAGTACAAAGATATAATCGTCCAAGATTAGAAAAGTTAATTCGTTTAATTTATAAAAGAGGTTAAATACATGACTGAAAATACTAAAGTGGTTGTTATTGGTGGTGGATTAGGTGGTATATCTGCTGCAATTAGAATGGCACAAAGTGGCTATGAAGTATCATTATTCGAACAAAATGAACATATAGGAGGTAAAGTCAATCGCCTTGAAACGAAAGGGTTTGGTTTTGATTTAGGACCTTCTATATTAACTATGCCTCAAATTTTTGAACGTTTATTCGAATATAGTAATAAACATATGAAAGATTATGTAACAATTGAAAGATTACCATTACAATGGCGAAGTTTCTTTACAGATGGTACATATATAGATTTATATGAAGGAATAGAACAAACATTTTCAAATAATGACCAACTATCTTTGACTGATAAAGAAGAGTTACAAAATTATTTAGAGTATACACGACGTATACAGCGAATTACAGAAAAAGGCTATTTTAATAAAGGGTTAGACAAATTAAAAGATATTATAAAATATCATGGGCCTTTACGTTCTTTAAAAGAGTTTGATTATTTTTCTACTATGCAACAAGCAATAAATCAACGTGTTAGTAATCCTAAATTAAGAGATATGTTAGGTTACTTTATCAAATATGTAGGTTCATCTTCTTATCATGCACCAGCAGTATTATCAATGCTATTTAATATGCAACAAGAACAAGGTCTATGGTATGTTCAGGGCGGTATACATCGACTCGCTCAAGCATTGGAACAACTTGCTATAGAAGAAGGGGTTCAAATTCACACTAGTGTAACTGTTAAAAATATAAAAACCTATCATGACGACGTAGTAGGAGTTAGATTAGCAGATGGTAGATTTTTTGAAGCTGACTATATTATCTCTAATATGGAAGTTATTCCTACATATCGAGAATTATTACATTTTAACCAAAAACGTATTGATAAATTAGAAGGCGTATACGAACCGGCTAGTTCTGGATTTGTAATGCATTTGGGTGTCAGTAAATCTTATCCTCAGCTACGACATCATAATTTTTTCTTTTCCAGTAATTCAAAAAGAAATTATGAAGAAGTATTTGATCAAAAAATATTACCTCAAGACCCAACTATTTATTTAGTAAATACGAATAAAACTGACTCAACTCAAGCACCTAATGGTTATGAAAATATAAAAGTTTTACCACATATCCCATATATTCAAGATAAACCTTTTAAAAAAGAAGAGTATCAAATATTTAGAAACATCGTATTAGATAAATTAGAACGTATGGGACTAACTGATTTAAGACAGCATATTATATATGAAGATTATTGGTTACCTGAAGATATTGAGAAACATTACCGTTCTAATAGAGGAGCAATATATGGTGTTGTAGCAGATAAAAAGAAAAATAAAGGTTTCAAATTCCCTAAATGTAGCCAATATTTTAATAACTTGTACTTTGTTGGTGGTTCCGTCAACCCAGGAGGCGGTATGCCTATGGTTACTTTAAGCGGACAACAAGTAGCAGATATGATTAATCTGCGCGAAGGAACTAAAGGAGAAAAATAGTGAGAATGATTCAATATATTATTACTGTTTTTACAACGTTATCAATAGTGTGTGGTCATTTTATATATAATCATAGAAATAGATTGAACCATCAGAAAACAAATAATAGCCATGATTTGAAAGAAATAAATGGGAGTAATCCAATCATAACTATTATTATTCCTGCTAGAAACGAAGCTCATAGATTACCACAATTACTGGAATCCTTATTAACGCAAACTGGAAATTTTAAAGTGATTGTCATGGATGATGGTTCTACAGATGACACAGTCAACGTTGCAAAAGCATATCAAGTTGAGGTTCATCAAGTTCAATATTCCATTGAAGATAAATGGCGTGGTAAATCACGTGTATGTTATGAAGGAATGAAGTATTGTAATAGTAAATTAGTAATGTTTGTGGATGCAGATGTAGTATTTGAAAATAACGAAGTCATTGAGAAACTTATTCATACTTATCATCATCAAGACGATAAAGGGTTACTAAGTGTTCAACCTTATCATAAAACACGTAACACCTATGAAAATTTATCAGCAATTTTTAATTTAATGACTGTAGTAGGTATGAATCACTTCTCATCTTTAAAGAAACAGAAGGACAATAATATAGCATTTGGGCCAATATTGTTAACTAACATAGATGACTATTTAGCTACTAATGGGCATCTGAATGCAGAACACAGTATTATTGAAGGCTTTGCACTTGGCCAAGCTTATCAACAACTCAATTTACCTGTCACACTTTATGAAGGAAAAGGCAACATTCATTTTAGAATGTACGAAGAGGGGTTGAATGCATTAGTTAAAGGTTGGACCAAGCATTTATCTGTAGGTGCTAATCAGACAGAGTCACGCATAATGTTTGCTATAATGATTTGGCTATTTGGTTCTATAATGACTAGTTTAGGAATAATATTTAGTTGTATTTATAAACCTATTTCAAAATTTAAAATGTTAACACTATACTTTATCTATACAATTCAGTTTATTCAATTGCATCGACGTGTTGGTAATTTTTCTAGGATATTGTTATGTTTACATCCATTACTATTTTTATTTTTCTGTAGTATTTTTGGGAAATCATTGTGGCATACATATATTTTGAAAAAGGTTGAATGGAAAGGTAGACACTTTGACATTCATTAAAGTGAAAAGTATTAAAGCAACAGGAGGTCAAATAATGACAACAATTAATGAAAGTTATAAATATTGCCATCAAATTATGAAAAAGTATTCTAAAAGTTTTTCTTATGCGTTTGATTTATTACCTGAACATGAGAGGCGTGCGATATGGGCAGTATATGCAGTATGCCGGATTATAGATGATAGTATCGATGAAGAACAAGACCCTGAAAAGTTACAAGCTATTAAAGAAGATATTCAATTAATTGAGGCACAAGAAGTTCAGTCAATTGATCAATTCAAAAGTGATGAGCGTATTATGTTAGCTTTTTTAGATGCGTCAAAACAATACAAAATGGAATATCAATCACTATATAATCTTATTCATGCTGTATCAGAAGATGAAGATTTTGAAATGTTTAAAGAAGATAAAGATTTGATGGACTATTGTTATGGTGTAGCTGGCACAGTAGGTGAAATATTGACACCTATTTTGACTGAACATCCCGATGAAGAAACTTATGAAGTATCGAGACAATTAGGAGAAGCTTTACAATTAACTAATATTTTACGTGATGTTGGTGAAGATTTTGAAAAAGGTAGAATTTACTTTAGTCAATCAATGATTCATCAATTTGATGTAGATATAAAACATGTCTTCCATAATCAACCTACACAAAATTATATTCAATTATGGGAACATTACGCTCAAATTGCAGAAAAAGATTATCAATATACTTTAGATCATTTGGAAGTATATAAACCTGAAGCAAGACCAATTATAGAATTAGCAGCACTCATTTATAAAGGGATTATTGATGAAGCACGACAGCACGATTATTCATTACATCGTCGAGTTTATGTTTCTAGAATTAAAAAATTAAAAATATATAGACAGATTAAAAATAAATATCAAGAATAGGATGAATGCGAATTGAATATCGCTGTAATAGGTGCAGGTGTAACTGGATTAGCCTCGGCAGCTCGACTAGCCGCAAAAGGACATCAAGTCACACTATTTGAAAAGAATAATAAAATTGGTGGACGAATGAATCAATTTACGAAAGATGGTTTTACCTTTGATATGGGTCCCACTATTGTAATGGTGCCTGAAGTATACAAAGCAGTGTTTGAGGATTGCGGACAGCGTTTTGAAGATTACGTTGAAATGGAACAATTACGATACATTTATGACGTCTACTTTGATAAAGATGACAAAGTACGTGTACCTACTGATTTAGCTGAATTACATGAAACGTTAGAACAGATTGAACCAGGAACAACACACGGATTTATGAAATTCTTAACTGATATTTATAAACGATATGAGGTTGCGAGAAAATACTTTTTAGAACGTACATACAGAAAACCATCTGACTTTTATAATATGACATCATTGATTCAAGGATATAAATTAAAAACATTGAATCATGCTGACAACCTAATTGGTCAATATGTAGATAATGAAAAAATTCAAAAATTACTAGCCTTTCAAATGTTATATATAGGAATAGATCCTAAACGAGGTCCATCATTATACTCTATCATACCGATGATTGAAATGATGTTTGGTGTTCATTTCATTAAAGGTGGAATGTACGGCATGGTTAAAGGATTACAAAAGTTAAACGAAGATTTAGGTGTCGATATTCAATGTAATGCAGATATTGAAGAAATTATTATAGATCCTAAATATAAGACAGCAGATGGTGTCAAAGTAAATGGTTTGGTCCAGCGTTTTGACAAAGTATTATGTACAGCTGACTTTCCTTATGCAGCACAAGAATTAATGCCTAAACATGCACCTATTAAAAAATATCCACCTCAAAAGATAGACAAATTGGATTACTCTTGCTCTGCTTTTCTAATGTATATTGGAATAGATAAAGATATTACAGAAGATGTGTTATTGCATAATGTCATATTTTCAAATCATTTCAGACAAAATATTGAAGAGATTTTTGGCGGTGATATATCAAAAGATCCTTCATTATATTTATATGTACCAAAAATAGGAGATCAATCATTAGCACCAGAAGGTCAAACAGGGCTATACGTTCTTATGCCAACGCCAGAACTTAAAACAGGACAATTAGAGTGGGATAACGAAAATTTTATAAATGAAGTTAAAGATATTATTTATCGTAAACTGGAAACGATTCCTACATTAGAATGTATTAAGGAACACGTCATATCAGAAACGATTTTTACTCCAGAAGATTTTGAAAGTAAATTTAATGCTAAATTCGGTACTGCATTCGGTTTAATGCCGACATTATCACAGAGTAATTACTTTAGACCACCTAATGTTTCTAAAGACTATCAAGATTTATACTTTGCAGGTGCAAGTACCCATCCGGGAGCAGGCGTACCTATCGTATTAACTAGTGCTAAAATTACAGTTGATGAAATACTTAAAGATATAGATAATCAGATTTAAATTAAAAGTTAGCGGAGTGTAATAACTCTGTTAGCTTTTTTTGATTAAATCATCTAAAAATTTAGAATATTGACAATATTTTAACGGTTGATAAAATGAATGTACTAATAGATGATTATAAAAATAGTTGAATAATGTATAAAGGGGGCGTTTTAAGTTGAAAATGTCGAATCGATTAGCGGCTATCCCTGAGAGTTATTTTGGAAAAACGATGGGACGTAAAATTGAACATGGACCATTACCATTAATCAACATGGCTGTTGGTATTCCAGATGGAGAAACACCACAAGGTATTATTAACCACTTTGCTGAAGCATTAAAAATACCTGAAAATCAAAAATATGGTGCCTTTCACGGTAAAGATACTTTTAAACAAGCTATTGTAGATTTTTATCTAAGACACTACGGGGTCGAATTAGATAAAGATGAAGAAGTATGTATACTATATGGTACAAAAAATGGGTTAGTTGCATTACCAACATGTCTAGCAAATCCAGGTGACAACGTCTTATTACCAGATCCAGGATATACGGATTATTTGGCAGGTGTGATGCTAGCTGACGCTAACCCAGTTCCATTAAATTTAGAACCGCCGTATTATTTACCAAATTGGGATGCAGTGGATGCGGAAATATTAGAAAAAGCAAAGTTAGTTTATTTAACCTATCCTAATAATCCTACAGGTTCAACTGCTACGAAATCAGTGTTTGATGAAGCAATACAAAAATTTAAACATACTGATACCAAAATCATTCATGATTTTGCATACAGCGCATTTGGTTTTGATGCTAAAAATCCAAGTATTTTATCTTCAGAAAATGGAAAGGATGTAGCAGTAGAAATCTTCTCATTATCTAAAGGATACAACATGTCAGGATTTAGAGTAGGTTTCGCAGTAGGTAATCGTGACATGATTCAAGCTTTGAAAAAATATCAAACACATACAAATGCTGGTATGTTTGGGGCGTTACAAGATGCAGCTACTTATGCATTAAATTATTATGATGACTTTTTAGAAGAACAAAATGCCACATTTAAACGAAGACGAGATATCTTTGAGAATAAATTAGAGGAAGCGGGAATACCATTTGTTCATTCAACAGGAGGCATTTATTGCTGGTTGAAGACCCCACCTCAATACGATAGTGAAGCGTTTGAACAGATGTTATTAAAAGAACAATCAATTTTAGTCGCACCTGGTATACCATTTGGTGACAATGGAAAGTATTATGTCAGACTTTCATTAGCATTATCTGAAGAACAACTTGAAACAGCAGCAAAACGATTATCAACATTAACCAATTTATATGAAAAATAATGTGTAGGGGATGTTAGTATGACTAAAATAAAAATAATGAGTGTACGTGATGAGGATATTGTCTATGTTGAAGATTGGGCTAAGAAGAATAACGTTGAATATGAACTATCACGTCATCCTTTAACAGACGATAATATAGATGAAGTAGAAGGATTTGATGGACTATCACTTTCACAACAAATACCTATCTCTGAAGAAGTATTTGTGAAGTTAAAATCATTTGGTATTAAGCAAATCGCTCAAAGAAGTGCGGGATTCGATACGTATGATTTAGAATTGGCATCAAAATATGACATCATTGTTTCCAATGTACCGTCATATTCACCTAGTTCAATTGCTGAATTTGCAGTGACGCAAGCAATTAATGTAGTAAGAAACTTTAACGCAATCCAAAATAAAATGAACGTTCATGATTTTAGATGGGAACCTTCAATATTGTCAAAATCAATAAGTGAATTAAAAGTAGCAGTTATTGGAACAGGTAGAATAGGCAGTATTGCTGCTAAGATTTTCGCACAAGGATATGGTTGTGAAGTTGTAGCATATGATCCATATCCAAATGAACAAAATGAAAAATATGTAACGTATCAACCTACATTACAAGAAGCAATAGAAGGCGCAGATATAGTAACATTGCATGTGCCTGCTACAAAATACAACCACCATTTATTTGATAAACACACATTTTCTCATTTTAAAAAAGGAGCTGTATTTGTAAACTGTGCTAGAGGCTCATTAGTAGATACCAATGCATTATTATCTAGTATAGATAGTGGACAAATCAAAGGAGCTGCTTTAGATACGTATGAATTTGAACGTGGATTATTCCCTAGTGATCAACGTGAACAACAGTTTAATGATCAATTATTGCAACAATTAATTGATAGAGAAGATATCATTATTACGCCGCATATTGCATTTTATACAGATGCTGCAGTAAAAAATTTAATCGTTGATGCATTAGATGCAACATTAGAAGTACTACAAACTGGAACAACACACTTACGAGTAAATTAAAAATGGGGGGATTGAGACATAAACCCCAAAATAAAAGCACTAAGGTGATTAAAAATAAATCATCTTAGTGCTTTATCTATACTCAATGCTTTATTTGAATTATTTAACGTCGTAGCCTTGATCTTCAATAGCATCTTTCATGTCTGATAATTGTACTTTATCTTCATCATAATCGACACGTACTTGACCTTTGTCTAAATTAACTTCTGCTGCAGAAACACCATTGATTCTTGCTAAAGCAGATTCAACTGCATTTTTGCAATGATCGCAACTCATACCTTCTACATTTATAACTTTTTGTCCCATTTTTATTCACCTCTATAATTTAATGACTTAATTTCATTTTATAACTAAGTTGCATGACTTGAAAGTAAATGCATACCAATTAGTGTTGAAATTATTTTATAATACGTTTTAATCTTAGTGCATTTGTGACTACACTGACAGAACTAAGTGCCATAGCAGCCCCTGCAATCCAAGGGGCGAGTAAGCCTAATGCTGCAATAGGAATACCGGCTATATTATAGCCGAATGCCCAAATTAAATTTTGTCGTATGTTGCGCATTGTTAATTGACTAATACTTAATGTTTTAGGTAGTAAGGATAAATCACCACCTAATATAGTTATGTCGGCGGCTTCAATCGCAACTTCAGTTCCAGTACCCATCGCTATACCAATATCAGCTGTTACAAGTGCAGGAGCATCATTAACGCCATCTCCAACCATGGCAACTTGTTTACCTTCCTTTTGTAAGTGTGTTATATGCGCAGATTTTTCGTCAGGAAGTACATTCGCTATAACACGATCAATACCCACTTGTTTTGCAATAGCTTGAGCAGTATTATCATTGTCACCTGTTAGCATAACAACATTAATATTCATATCGTGTAATCGACGAATTGATTCAATTGCATTGTCTTTAATAGTATCTGCTACTGCTATCAGACCTTGATAAACGCCGTTAATAGCGATAAGCATGGCAGTTTTACCATTGTTCTCCCAATCTGTCATTTTAGATTCAATATGATTTGAGAGTTCAACATTATTTGATGTCATTAACTGGCGATTACCTACTAGAACTTGTTTTTGACTAACAGATGCTTCTATTCCATGACCAGGCAGTGCATTAAATGTATCTGTATTTATTAAGTTGATATTATTTGTTTGAGCATAATCAACAATTGCTTTTGCAAGAGGGTGTTCAGAAGCATATTCTGCACTTGCAAGTAATTGTAACGTTTCGTTATCACCCTCAAAATCAGTTACAACAGGCTTACCATTTGTAATAGTACCTGTTTTATCTAATACGATAGTATCAATATTTTGTGCTTGTTCAACGTATTGACCACCTTTAAATAGGATGCCTTTTTCAGCAGCACGACCAGTACCTACCATAATAGATGTTGGAGTTGCCAATCCTAATGAACATGGACAAGCGATAACTAATACTGAAATAGCGGCTACAAGTGCTGGTTCAAATTGTCCAAAATGAACTAACGTAATCCAAATAATAAATGTGAGTAAAGCAATACCTATAACAGTAGGTACAAAATATCCAGAAATTTGATCTGCTAAACGTTGGATAGGTGCTTTAGATCCTTGAGCTTGTTCAACGACTTTAATGATATTAGCTAGTGCGGTATCATTACCTACTTGAGTAGCTTGAATAACAATGGCGCCATTTTGATTAATTGTCGCGCCAATAACTTTATCGTTGATTTGTTTATCTACAGGTATAGATTCACCTGTAAGCATAGATTCATCTATTGACGTTGTACCTTTTAGAATAACGCCATCAACTGGAATCTTTTCACCTGGTTTAATTAAAATATTATCATTTACTTGAACATCTTTTACAGGTATCATCATTTCTTTATTGTCTTTAATAACACGTGCTTCTTTAGCTTGAAGGCTTAATAGTTCACCTAATGCATTAGTAGTTTGTGTTTTAGCTTTCGTTTCTAAATATTTACCAAATAAAATTAAAGTAATTAACACTGCACTCGTTTCAAAATAAAGATGAGGCATTTGAGTTGTGTGATTGAGCCATTTAAACATTTCATAGATACTATAGAAATAGGCAGCACTCGTGCCTAATGCCACTAATACATCCATATTTGCGGAACCATTTTTAAGATTTTTATAGGCGCCTTTATAGAATTGCCAACCTATAATGAATTGTACCGGTGTGGCTAATATGAATTGGAACCATGGATTCATAAATATTGAAGGTAATGGCATATGAAACAAATGAACTAACATCGTTGCTAGTAATGGTATTGATAATATAGCAGCTATGACTAATTTAGTAAGTTGCTTTTTAAGTCGTTTATCTTTATTAGAATATTGATTTTGTCCTTCTTTTACTTTTGCATCATAGCCTAAATTTTGTATTTTAGAAATGAAATCATCGCTATTAACTACTCCACGATAATATTCAACAGTAGCTTGTTCGGTAGTTAAATTGACGTTGGCATTGATAACACCATCAATTTTATTAAGTACTTTTTCAATACGATTAGAACATGCTGCACATGTCATGCCAGAAATCGTTAATTCTACACTTTCTTTAACGACATCATAGCCTAAATGTTGAATTTCGTTAACGTAATCCTCAGTATTATATTGTCCTTGATGATCATCAATTGTTGCTTGCTCAGTTGTAATGTTAACTTGAGCAGTAACATCATCAAGTTTATTGAGTTTCTTTTCTATTCTATTTGAACACGCAGCACATGTCATTCCTGTTATATCTATAGTTGTTTTTTTGTTATTATCCATGTGAAAGCCTCCGTTTCTTCTCATCATTAGTGTACCCCCTACAGGTATATAAGTCAAACACATTGTTTGCCAAAAGAAGAAAGTAAGACTAGATAATAAAAAAATCCCACACAAATATTTTAAGAAACATTTGTGTGGGATTTTATCATCTATATTAACAGCTAATATGCTGGAATTGTAGCTCTTATAAATAGAATGGATTTTTGGTTAACGAGTTAGAAAAAGTCTGAAGGGGAAAATTGTTTAAGATCAATATCTTTAACTTGATTGATGTCATAATTAGAAATATTTTCTAAGATTTGACCATCTTTTGCTTGTTGATAATAACGATCGGCTTCATTAATAACGTCATGAGTTTGGAAAGTTTTGACCACGCCTAAAAGTATAAGAACTGCGATTGCTGATTTTAAAATACGTTTCATGATATTGGCTCCTTTAATGTGTTGGTAGAGTCTATTATAAAAAATATGTTGATAAAAAACATGAGGCTATAGTATTGATGTGAACTCGTACTTCAGTATGATTCTTAAAGAATAGCCCTATAAAGGTGTATAAGTAGTTTTATATGTAAGTTTATAGGGAAGGTGAATAAAGATTAGGAAAGGGGCAAAACTATGAACTTATTAGAATTTCATCAACAAATTAAAGGATATACGCAACCACAACAACCAGGCATTGAAGCTGACATGAATCCTAAACCAATTGCTGAATTAGACGAATATAAAGCAGCTGGAAAATTAAAAGGAAAAGTAGCACTTATTACTGGCGGAGATTCTGGTATTGGACGCTCTGTAGCAATTCTATTTGCTAAAGAAAGTGCTAATGTAGCTATCGGATATTATAATGAACATCAAGATGCAGAAGATACCGTTAATCGATTAAAAGAACTAGGTGTCGAGGCTAAAGCATATGCGCATGATTTAAAAGACGAAAAGCAATCACAACAACTTATCAAAGATGTTGTAGAGGATTTCGGAGGACTTAATATATTAGTTAATAATGGTGGCGTACAATTTCCAAGAGACCATTTTGAAGAAATTACGCCAGAACAAGTTAAAGAAACATTCCAAACTAATATTTTCGGCATGATGTTTTTATCACAAGCTGCCGTACCATATTTAAATGATGGAGATACGATTATTAATACAACAAGTGTGACAGCTTATAGAGGTTCAGGACACTTGATTGATTATTCAGCAACAAAAGGCGCCATTGTATCATTTACGCGTTCATTAGCTACAACACTTATGGAGAAAAATATTCGTGTAAATGCAGTTGCACCTGGACCGATTTATACACCTTTAATTCCTTCTACATTTGATGAAGATAAAGTTGAAAATCAAGGCGGTGGCACTCCTATGGGACGTAGAGGTCAACCAGCAGAGCTAGCACCTTCCTATGTATTTTTAGCTACATCTGCTGATAGTTCTTATATTACTGGACAAGTAATTCATGTTAACGGTGGAGACTACATGACAACATAGGAGTTAATATAGAAAAGAGTAATTGTTAGGGTGAAAAGATTAATGACTGAAAAGGAAAAAATGTTAGCTCATCAGTGGTATGATGCTAATTTTGATAATGAATTAATTGAAGATAGAAAGAAAGCTAAAGACTTATGTTTTGAATATAATCATACGAGACCTAGTAATGAAACAAAAAGACATGAGATATTATCGACTTTATTTAATGCAAAACTTGAAAATATAAGTATAGCGATTCCTTTTGATACAGATTATGGTTGGAATATTACCTTTGGAAAAAATGTATTTTTAAATACTAATTGCTATCTAATGGATGGCGGAGGTATCACTTTTGGAGATAATGTATTTGTTGGTCCCAATTGTGGATTCTATACAGCAACACATCCATTAAAGTTTAAAGACAGAAATAAAGGTTTAGAATTAGCTGAAGAAATTATAGTAGGAAGTAATACATGGTTTGGGGGTAATGTAGCAGTTTTACCTGGAGTTACTATAGGTGAAGGCAGTGTAATAGGTGCGGGTAGTGTAGTGTCTAAAGATATACCACCAAATAGTTTAGCAGTAGGTAACCCTTGTAAAGTGATACGTCAAATAGACAATGAATAAATAAATGAGATATAGTCCATAAGATTAATTTAGGTTATTCCTGAATATGATTTCTTATGGACTTGTTTTTTATAAAAAGTAAAATATAAGCCTTTATAAGTTGAGACTAATTTTCGTTTCTTTAATATTTTAGTTAATTTTTGAAATATTAAGATTTTTAAATGAAAGCGATTGCAAAATTACAATGATACATAGTAGAATGAAAGAAAGGTTGAGATAAAGTTGCATTAGCGTGACAGTAACATGAGTAAAATAGCGCACTTATCTAGACCTGTATGTAATTAAACAAAGGGTTCAACAACTCATTTAAATATTTCATAGGGGGTACGCAATAATGGTAGTAGATTTTAAAAATGAACCAGGAATTGATTTTTCTGTTCAAACGAATGTAGATAAATTTAAAGAGACTTTAAAAGCAGTAGAAGGTCAATTAGGTCAAAGTATTCCATTAGTCATTAATGGAGAAAAGATAGATAAAAAAGATCAATTTGAATCTATAAATCCAGCTAATACTTCTCAAACTATTGCTAAAGTTTCAAAAGCAACAAAAGAAGATGTTGAAAAAGCATTTCAATCTGCTAACGAAGCATACCAGACATGGAAAAAATGGTCTCATAAAGATCGTGCTGAATTAATGTTACGTGTTGCTGCAATTATTCGTCGTCGCAAAGAAGAAATTTCTGCTGTTATGGTTTATGAAGCGGGTAAACCATGGGATGAAGCAGTAGGCGATGCGGCTGAGGGTATTGATTTTATTGAATACTATGCACGTTCAATGATGGATTTAGCTGATGGTAAACCGGTTTTAGATAGAGAAGGAGAACATAACAAATACTTCTATAAATCTATAGGAACAGGTGTTACAATTCCACCTTGGAACTTCCCATTTGCAATTATGGCTGGAACAACATTAGCACCAGTTGTAGCAGGTAATACTGTTTTATTAAAACCAGCAGAAGATACGCCGTTAACTGCTTATAAATTAATAGAAATCCTAGAAGAAGCAGGTTTACCAAAAGGTGTAGTTAACTTTGTACCAGGAGATCCTAAAGAAATTGGTGACTACTTAGTAGATCATAAAGACACACACTTTGTCACATTTACTGGTTCAAGAGTAACAGGTACACGTATTTATGAAAGAAGTGCAGTCGTTCAAGAAGGACAAACATTCTTAAAACGCGTTATCGCTGAAATGGGCGGTAAAGATGCTATCGTTGTCGATGAAAATGTTGATACAGATTTAGCAGCAGAATCAATTGTAACATCAGCATTTGGATTTGCAGGTCAAAAATGTTCTGCATGTTCAAGAGCAATTGTGCATCAAAATGTTTATGATGAGGTATTAGAAAAAGCTGTTAAATTAACTAAAGAATTATCTTTAGGAGACACAACAGGCAATACATTTGTAGGACCAGTAATTAATCAAAAACAATTTGATAAAATCAAAAATTATATCGAAATTGGTAAAGAAGAAGGTAAATTAGAACAAGGTGGAGGCACTGATGATTCTACTGGATATTTCATTGAGCCAACTATTTTCTCTGGCTTGAAATCTTCAGACCGAATTATGCAAGAAGAAATCTTCGGCCCAGTTGTTGGATTTGTTAAAGTAAAAGATTTTGATGAAGCGATTGATGTTGCTAATGATACTGACTATGGTTTAACTGGTGCAGTAATTACTAATAATCGTGAACACTGGATTAAAGCTGTAAATGAATACGATGTAGGTAACTTATACTTAAATCGTGGATGTACAGCAGCAGTTGTTGGATATCATCCATTTGGTGGATTCAAAATGTCAGGTACTGACGCTAAAACAGGTAGCCCAGACTACTTATTAAACTTCTTAGAACAAAAAGTTGTATCTGAAATGTTCTAATACAAAATAAAGTAATAGTCAAAGACGTTGTGTAAGTCTATCTCAGATTTATGCAACGTTTTTTTATGAATTCAAGTGCAAAATTAATTTTATAAATATTAAGAAAAGATTGATGAAATATTAATTTTACAGAAAAATGATTAAAACATTTAAATAGTGATATATACTCAATAAGAACTTTTAAATATAAGGCTATTGGGAGGATTTAATCATGAAGGGTAGTAAGAAACTAAATCAATTATTAGAAGATAATGAAAAGAAATTAAAAAAGCTTTTTAAATACGATAAGAAAGAATCTTTGTCATTTACAAAAGAAGATAGAGAAAAAGTTGAAGATCAATATGGAGTTTATGTCATTTTCGATAGTAAGAAACCTATATTTGTTGGTCAAACAGGTGGTTATGCGACAGGTTATAAACCAATTCAAAAAGATTTAAATACAAAATTAGCTCAATATAATTCTAAATCTGATAGTGGTACAACTAAATTCAGAAAAGAACTTGCTAAAAATAAAAATGCAGATACTTCTGAACTAAAAGAAATGACTGCTGAAAATTATGGTTTAACATTCCAATATATTAAAGTTAAAGGGGAACCCGCTTTTATTAATATTTTAGAAATTCTTGCTTTAGAATATGCTAAAGAAAAGGAAATTAAACTTTATAACTTTGCTTAATTAAACAATGACAGCGTCTTATGAATTTAGGCGCTGTCATTTTACTTTTAAATTACTTTAAGTATGTGAATTATTTTTTTCTTCAATATATCGTTTATGATAATATCTAGATAATTTCATATCATGTATAAATGAAATAACAGGTCTTGCTGTCATTTGAATACTACCAATTACAAATAATATCGTACCCAAAGTCATAGTTGCATCACTAAAAAAGAAAAAGCTTCCTACCAAAAATACTAATCCCAAAATAATATCATTAATTTGATATATTGCTTTATAAAAATTGGTGATTTGATTAGCATGATCTTGTGTAGCTAGATCATATTTTTGATTATTAGTGTTTAAATGTAAGTCGACACTGTTTTTATTGTTGTGGTGGGTAAACATGGGTAAACCTCCTTTAAATTCATAACATCAAATACCCTTATAATAATTAATAAAACGCATGAGTTACTATAAAGAAAGGAATGAGTCTAATGGAATATAAAACTTATTATGATTCACCAGTCGGGTTATTAGAACTTGTTAGCGATGGCGAATATCTTACACATGTACTTTATCAAAACCAACAATTAGAAGATGGTCGAGTTGAAAAAGATGATATAAAAGTATTTCAATTAACTAAAGAATGGCTTGATGCTTATTTTAAAGGGGATGTTCCAAACTTAAATATTCCTACTAAACCTCAGGGTACTGAGTTTCAACAATTTGTATGGCAAGAACTCGAAAAAATTGAATACGGGGAATTAACAACTTACGGAGATATAGCTCAAAAAGTAGCAACACGAATGAATAAAGACAAAATGTCAGCTCAGGCAGTTGGTGGCGCAGTTGGGAGTAATCCAATATCTATTATTATTCCATGTCATAGAGTTGTCGCTAAAAATGGAAGTCTTACAGGATATGGTGGAACAATCAAAAACAAAGTAAAATTATTAGAAACTGAAAAAGTAGACATGAGTCCTTTATTTGTACCAAAACATAGTACTAAACCATAAAAATACGTAATTTTTGAGCATTGAATATAAAGATAGCACTAAGATGATTTTCTTCCTAATCATCTTAGTGCTATTATTTTGGAATTTGTATTCCAGTATGGTTTATAGTTTATTATTTTGGAACGTGGTATTCACGAATATTGTCATTAATAGCTTCTAAATAGAAGATAGATTGATCATTGTCTACTGCATCTTGTTGTGCGTCAAATTCTAAATTATCAAAGCGATTGAAGAAGTTTTCATATTCTTCTACTGAAACTTCTTGTCGTTTTTCTAGAGCAGATTGATGACCTTTAGTATCTAATTGATTTTGGAAACCATCAACGACAGTAGCACTAAAGAACTCACCAACAGAACCTGAACCATAACTAAATAATCCGATTGTTTGTCCGCTAGAAAGGTCATGATTTTCTAATAATGATATAAGACTTAAATATAAAGAACCTGTGTAAATATTACCTACATAACGGTTATAATAAACGGCATCTTCATAACCTGTTCTTAAACGTTCTTGTGTTGTTTCATCTGCTTCATCGATAATTGATTCTAAAGCTTTTTTACCCATTTTTGTAAATGGAACATGGAAACATAGTGATTCGAAATCAGCTAACGATTTATTTTCACGTTTTGAATATTCATCCCAGCTATGTTGGAATGAACGGATATATGCATCTTTTGATAATGCACCATCAACAAGTGGATATGCATGGCCAGACGGTCTCCAAAAATCATAGACATCTTCAGTATATGCTACAGCATCATCATTTAATTGTAAGAGGCTAGGATTATGAGAAATCATCATTGCTACGGCACCGGCACCTTGAGTAGGCTCACCACCAGATTGTAAACCGTAACGTGCAGTATCACTTGCGATAACTAATACTTTTTCTTCTGGACGATTTGCTAGATAATCTTTAGCTAATTGAATTGCAGGTGTAGCAGCATAACACGCTTCTTTCATTTCAAAACAACGTGCAAAAGGTTGAATGCCTAGTAAATTGTGGACTTGAACAGCTGCAGCCTTTGCAGAGTCAATTGCAGATTCAGTCGCTACAATAACCATACCGATTTTCTTTTTATCTTCGTCTGTTATAATATCTTTAGCGGCATTAGCGGCCATAGATACGATATCTTGGTTTACAGGACTTACGGCCATTTTAGTTTGGCCAATTCCAATTAAAAATTTATTTGGGTCAACTTGGCGTGCTTCAGCAAGCTTAGCCATGTCTACATAAAATTTTGGTACATAAAAGTTTATTTTATCTATACCTATGTTCATAAGGGTTACATCCTTTCAGTTTTAAAAGTAGCATTAGTATCATACCAAAATAATTTAATGATATACAATGAATATAACAGATTTTGATATGAATGTATAACAGTTATGTAAGCGTTTTAATAATTGCGTTAAATCGCCTGTTATTAATATATAAATTTAAAAAATAGCAAATGATATTGTTATAAATACAGAGATTTTTAGAATATAAAACAAGTAACTTTTACAAAGAAAACTTTAATTGTTTTATAATGGTAATAAGTTTTGTTTTATTTGAATATATAGAATTAAAAGTGATAATTCATAGTGAAAAAAGGAGAAAAAATATGCAAAATTTGGATAAAGGATTTCGTCATTTATCGAGAGAAGATAAATTAAAACAATTAGAAGAATATGGTTGGTTATCTAGCGAAAATCATGACATTTTGTTAAATCATCCACTAATAGATGAAGATATTGCTAATAGTTTAATTGAAAATGTGATTGGCCAAGGTACATTGCCCGTTGGATTATTACCTGAAATTATCGTTGATGAACAACCTTACGTTGTGCCAATGATGGTGGAAGAACCATCAGTAGTTGCTGCTGCGAGTTATGGTGCAAAGCTAGTAAATCAAACTGGCGGATTTAAAACAGTATCAAGCCAACGTTTAATGATCGGACAAATTGTATTTGATGGTGTTGAAGATACTGAAGCTTTGGCACAGGCGATTCAAAATAAAGAAGAACAAATACACCAAATTGCAGATGAAGCCTATCCATCTATTAAAGCAAGAGGTGGAGGTTATCAAAAGATTGACATAGATACATTTCCAGAACAGCAACTGTTATCATTGAAAGTATTTGTAGATACAAAAGATGCGATGGGTGCTAACATGTTAAATACAATATTAGAGGCCATTACAGCACATTTAAAAAATGAATTTCCAGATAAAGACGTATTAATGAGCATATTATCTAATCATGCCACTGCATCTGTTGTCAAAGTACAAGGAGAAATAGACGTTAACGATTTAACTAAAGGTGGTAGAGAAGGTGCGGAAGTAGCACAAAGAATGGAACGTGCGTCTGTATTAGCACAAGTAGATATACACAGAGCTGCTACACACAATAAAGGTGTTATGAATGGTATTCATGCAGTTGTTTTAGCAACTGGTAACGATACGCGTGGTGCAGAAGCGAGTGCGCATGCATACGCTAGCCGTGATGGTCAATATCGTGGTATAGCAACGTGGGAGTATGATTCAGATCGCCAACGATTAATAGGAACAATAGAAGTGCCGATGACTTTAGCTATTGTTGGTGGTGGTACAAAAGTATTACCAATTGCTAAAGCTTCACTTGATTTACTAAATGTCAAAACTGCACAAGAGCTAGGTCATGTTGTTGCAGCGGTTGGATTAGCACAAAACTTTTCTGCGTGTCGCGCATTAGTGTCTGAAGGAATTCAACAAGGTCATATGAGCTTACAATATAAATCATTAGCAATTATCGTAGGTGCTAAAGGCGATGAAATTGCACAAGTTGCTGATGCACTTAAACAAGAAGAACAAGCCAATTCAGCAAAAGCAAAAGAAATTTTAGAACAATTACGTCAAAATTCTTAAACTAAAAAAACGACATGGTATGCATTTAAAGTTGCATATGCCATGTCGTTTTTTATTTAATAGATGTAATTATAATGTCGAGCAGATGATTTTCCTATAATTCTCGTTCCATAATTATATGGACGATTATAGTTATATTCTGATATTTTTATATTTCCATTGCTATAAATTTTCTCAACAACAGCAACATGACCGTAGTAACCTGCAGTAGATTGCATTACCGCATAACGTCTAGGAGTATGACCAGTAGCATAGCCTGAACGTCTTGCATTTGAATACCAGTTCTTCGCATTGCCCCAACGATTAGATATAGGTTTACCTAATTGTGCGCGTCTTTGATAAGCCCACCAAGTGCATTGACCTTTATTATAATAATTTTTATATGAAGCTGCTTCTGACACATGTGTCTGTTCAGCTGTTTGATAAGTTATAGTCCCTGTTAACAAGATTCCAGTAGCGATTATGACACGAGATAGTAATTTTTTAAGTTTCATTTTTTCTCCCAAAAATCGTTTTTTATTTAGTAACCGTATTCATAATAGATGTAAAAAAGGTAGAATACAATATTAGAAATGAATTATACAAGGAACTGTAATGTTACTGAAATATAAATAGGGGTTTTTGTAATAATATTTTATACTTTCATGTAAGTTTCATGTTTTACTCTTATGAATAGAAAGTATATAAGTACAAATAAAAAAGCCATCAACAAAGCACGAAACTTTGTCGACAGCATTAAAAGTATATAAATAAATTTAACATTTCTAAATAAAAGCATATATTGGCAGTAGATGACTGAATTGAAATGTACTTATTTAAAGTTTTTTCAATTCTAGTCATCTTTGGTGGGGTGGAACTACGAAAAATTTCTGTCCCGCTCCCCTCGAGATGATAGACTTCCATGTATTCTTATGTTAGATAAATGCTAAATAACAATTAACATAGATCATACATTAGTGAATTGGTTGAAGACTGACAATGCTCTTTTAACAATAGTCATTGATAAGTCTTCAGGACACGGATTAGTTCGAAAATATGACAATATTTCACTTTGGCTCTTCACTTGTCTAGGAAAATTGTTATCTTGATTAATCCAATCAACCAATTCGCCTAATGGTGTGTCATCACCAAGAAAATTTTGCATAAATTCGTAAAAGCTCAATTCCTCACCTCGAATAATCATTTTGAGCCAAAGCATATTATAACACAATTATCTATTAATATTAATGTGAAAAAACCAATATAAAAACCAATATAAAAACCAATATAAAAACCAATATAAAGCCAATATAAGAGCTGAAATACTTAAACCACGTTAAAACAAAAGCGTTATTGTATAATAATAGGAACAAACTTTTTGAGTAGGTGACATTAGTGGATATTAAACATATGAAATATTTTGTAGAGGTTGTGAAGCAAGGTGGTATGACAAATGCTTCTAAGTTTTTATATATTGCTCAACCTACGATTAGTAAAGCTATTAAAGATATTGAAGACGAAATGGCTGTACCATTGTTCGATAGAGGAAAGAGGCAACTTGTTTTAACAGATGCTGGCAAAATCTTTTACAATAAAAGTAAAGAGATTATCTCCTTATATGAAAATTTACCATCAGAAATCAGTAGTTTATATGGTTTAGAAACCGGTCATATTAACATTGGTCTATCAGCAGTGATGAATATGGAGACTATAATAGGTATGATAGGAGACTTTCATCATCAATTCCCTAATGTGACATTTAACTTTGTTGAACACGGTGGAAAATCAATTGAACAACAAATTTTAAATGATGAATTAGATTTAGGAATAACGACACTTCCTGTCGATCATCAATATTTTGAAGCTTTGTCATTTAATAAGGAATCGTTGTGTGTCGTATTAAACCAAAATCATCCATTAGCCAAGTATCAAACTATTAAAATTAAAGATTTAGCTAACGAAGACTTTATCTTATTTAATGATGATTTTTACTTAAATGATAAAATTATAGAAATAACTAAAAATGCTGGTTTTATACCAAATATGGTTTCTCAAATATCTCAATGGAATGTGATAGAGAATCTTATTAGTAATAGATTAGGGATAAGTATTTTACCACTTTCTATTACTCAATTAATGAACAAAAATGTACGTGCCATTAATATTGAAGATGCAAATGTTGAGTGGGAACTAGGATTAGTATGGAAAAAGGATAAACGTCTTAGTTATGCGACTAATAAATGGATAGAATATTTAAGAGATAGATTAACCTAACATAAATTTCCTTAAAATATTCATATGACTTAAAATTTTAACATTTATAATAATAGAATTAATCTTTACAAAAGAAAACGCTTTCATAGATTTGAGGAATGTTTAGTATTCGAAAAATGTATTTTAATAATAGAAAAAGGAAGACTATAATTATAAATATCACTAAAAAATTGTTGTAACAATTTAGACAAATTTTTTAGAAGGGAAAGATAGCATGCATAAGGTGAGAGATTTCATACATCTTATTGTACAACTCGTACTTATTTTAATTATTTCATTCATCGGTACCGAAGTGCAGCGCTTATTACACATCCCTTTAGCAGGTAGTATTGTAGGTCTCATCATTTTTTACCTATTATTACAGTTCAAAATAATTCCTGTATCGTGGGTGAATGAAGGTGCAGACTTCCTATTAAAAACGATGGTATTTTTCTTTATTCCATCTGTTGTCGGCGTTATGGATGTAGTATCAGACATTACGCTTAACTATCTATTGTTCTTTTTAATTATTATTTTAGGAACATGTTTAGTAGCATTATCCTCAGGCTATATCGCTGAAAAATTGGTGAACAGAAAAGATATAGGAAAAGGGATGGATGAGTTATGAATAACATATTACAAGCAGCAGTTATGATAATTATAACGATTGTGGTATATGTTATTTCTAAAAAACTGCAAGACAAATATAAAAATCCATTTCTTAATCCAGCATTAATTGCATCAATTATCATTATAGCGATACTTCTTATGTTTGATATTAGTTATAAAGGATACATGAAAGGTGGAGAATGGATAAATCATATATTAAACGCAACGGTCGTTTGTTTGGCTTATCCACTCTATCAAAACAGACATAAGATAAAGAAATACCTTTTTGTGATTTTCACGAGCGTGTTAACTGGTGTAATACTTAATTTTATGTTAGTATACGTAACGTTGAAAATCTTCGGCTATTCAAAAGAAACGATTGTTACTATGTTGCCGAGGTCTATCACAGCAGCTGTTGGGATAGAAGTTTCTAACGAACTTGGCGGCACAGATACAATGACTGTACTTTTTATAATAGCTACAGGGTTAATAGGCAGTATTCTAGGTTCAATGCTATTGCGTATGGGAGGCTTTAAATCTTCAATCGCGAGAGGCTTAACATATGGTAACGCTTCTCACGCTTTCGGTACAGCAAAAGCACTAGAATTAGATATAGAATCAGGCGCATTTAGTTCGATTGGTATGATATTAACTGCAGTAATCAGTTCGATTTTAATACCAATACTTATTTTATTGTTCTATTAAAGGGAAGAAACTCATATAAATAGAAAGGGAGGCTATTTGGAAAAATGGCAAAAATCAAAGCAAATGAAGCATTAGTTAAAGCATTAGAAGCATGGGACATCGATCACTTATATGGTATACCAGGAGACTCAATCGACGCAGTAGTTGACTCATTACGTACAGTAAGAGACTCATTTAAATTCTACCACGTACGTCACGAAGAAGTAGCAAGTTTAGCTGCTGGTAGTTATACAAGAATTACAGGTAAAATCGGAGTAGCATTAAGTATTGGTGGACCTGGTTTAATCCACTTATTAAATGGTATGTATGACGCTAAAATGGATAGCGTTCCTCAATTAGTTATTTCTGGTCAAACAAATAGTGATAAATTAGGTACTGGTGCTTTCCAAGAAACTAATTTATCTAAATTATGTGAAGATGTAGCTGTTTATAACCACCAAATTCAAAAAGGCGACAACGTATTTGAAATCGTTAATGAAGCGATTCGTACAGCTTATGAGCAAAAAGGTGTAGCAGTAATCATCTGTCCAAATGACTTATTAACTCAACAAATTAAAGACACTACTAACAAACCAGTAAATACAACTAAACCTAAAGCAATTGCACCTAAATTCAAAAACATCAAAAAAGCTGCTAAATTAATCAATAAAAGTAAAAAACCAGTTGTTCTTTTCGGTGTTGGTGCACAACATGCTAAAGATGAATTACGTGAATTTATAGAAATGGCTAAAATCCCAGCTATTCATTCATTACCAGCAAAAGCAATCCTTGCTGATGATCATCCATACAACTTAGGTAACTTAGGACAAATCGGTACTAAAGTATCATATCAAACAATCCAAGATGCAGATCTTTTAATTATGATTGGTACTAACTTCCCATTCGTTAAATATTTACCTAAGAAAAATATTAAAGCAATCCAAATTGATACTAATGAAGCACATATTAGTCACCGTTTCGATATCAACGTTGGTATCTTAGGAGACGCTAAAATTGCATTAGAACAATTAAGCGAAAACATTAAACACGTTGCTAAACGTCCATTCTTAGACAAAACTTTAGAACGTAAAGCAGTATGGGATAAATGGATGGAACAAGATTTAAATAATAATAATTCACCATTACGTCCAGAACGTTTAATGAAAGCTATCAATGACAACTTAAAAGACGATGCTATTGTTTCAGCAGACGTTGGTACTTCAACAGTATGGTCAACTCGTTATTTAAACTTAGGTGTAAATAACAAATTTATGATCTCAAGTTGGTTAGGTACTATGGGTTGTGCACTTCCAGGTGCTATGGCAGCTAAAGTTGCTTACCCAGACCGTCAATCAGTAGCAATTGCAGGGGATGGCGCATTCCAAATGGTAATGCAAGACTTTGCAACTGCAGTTCAATACGACTTACCATTAACAATTTTCGTATTAAACAACAAACAATTAGCGTTCATTAAATATGAACAACAAGCTGCTGGTGAATTAGAATATGCCATTGATTTCTCTGATATGGATCATGCTAAATTCGCTGAAGCTGCTGGCGGTAAAGGTTATACAGTTAAAGACGCTAGTCGTTTAGATGATATTGTTGAAGAAGCAATGTCACAAAACGTTCCAACTATCGTTGATGTACATGTTGACCCTAATGCTGCACCATTACCAGGTAAAATTGTTAACTCAGAAGCACTTGGTTATGGTAAATGGGCATACAGATCAATTACTGAAGATAAACATTTAGACTTTGATCAAATCCCACCAATCTCAGTAGCAACAAAACGTTTCTTATAATATAGATTCTATAAATCTCAACCAACTCGTTTTGGTTGAGATTTTTTTAAAATAAACTATTGTAAACGCTTCAGCTAATGTGTATACTATATTTAAATTAAAAATAACATTTGCGTGTTACTGGTGATGCAGGCATGAGCAAACATTTGGCCATTTATTATGGTCTTGTTTGTTCATGTCTTTTTTTATGTACATGTAAATGACTACAATATGAGAGGAATGTTTTTATATGTTTAAAAAGCTCTTTGGGCAATTGCAACGTATAGGTAAAGCGTTAATGTTACCTGTGGCAATTTTACCAGCAGCTGGGATTTTACTTGCATTTGGGAATGCAATGCACAATGAACAGTTAGTCAAAATTGCGCCTTGGTTAACAAATAATGTCTTTGTTATGATTTCTTCTATTATGGAAGCAGCAGGACAAGTCATTTTTGACAACTTACCACTATTATTCGCAGTCGGTACAGCACTTGGATTAGCAGGAGGAGATGGTGTAGCAGCATTAGCAGCACTCGTTGGTTATTTAATTATGAATGCCACTATGGGTAAATATTTAAATATTACAATTGATGATATCTTCTCTTATGCAAAAGGTGCTAAAGAATTAAGTCAAGCTGCTAAACAACCTGAATTTGCGTTAGTGTTAGGTATCCCTACACTACAAACTGGTGTGTTTGGCGGTATTATCATGGGAGCCGTAGCCGCATGGTGTTATAACAAATACTATAATATTACGTTACCAGCATTTTTAGGATTCTTTGCAGGTAAACGTTTCGTCCCTATAGCAACATCTGTGGCCGCAATTATTGTTGGTATTGTATTAAGTTGGGTATGGCCACCTATTCAAACAGGTTTAAATGATTTATCAAACTTCTTATTAACGAAAAACTTAGTATTAACAACATTTATTTTTGGTGTTATTGAACGTTCACTAATTCCATTTGGTTTGCATCATATTTTCTATGCACCATTCTGGTTCGAGTTCGGACATTATACAAACCATGCTGGTGAATTGGTTCGTGGTGACCAACGTATTTGGATGGCTCAATTAAAAGACGGTGTACCATTTACTGCTGGTACATTTACTACTGGTAAATATCCATTTATGATGTTTGGTTTACCAGCTGCAGCATTTGCTATTTATAAAAATGCTCGTCCAGAACGTAAAAAAATTGTTGGTGGTTTGATGCTATCAGCAGGATTAACATCATTCTTAACAGGTATTACAGAACCACTTGAGTTCTCATTCTTATTTGTAGCGCCATTGTTATATGCAATCCACGTTGTATTAGCAGGTTCTTCATTCTTAATTATGCATTTATTAGGTGTGAAAATTGGTATGACATTCTCTGGTGGATTCATAGACTATGTATTATTCGGATTATTAAACTGGCATAGAACAAATGCGTTATTAGTTATTCCAGTAGGTATCGTATATGCACTGGTTTATTATTTCTTATTCGATTTTGCTATCAGAAAGTTCAATTTAAAAACGCCTGGTAGAGAAGATAAAGAACAAGAAGTCAGAAATTCAAGTGTGGCTAAATTACCATTTGATGTATTAGATGCAATGGGTGGTAAAGAGAATATTAAACATTTAGATGCTTGTATCACTCGTTTACGTGTTGAAGTTAATGATAAAGCAAAAGTAGACGTACCAGGACTAAAAGCATTAGGTGCTTCTGGTGTACTTGAAGTTGGTAATAACATGCAAGCTATTTTTGGTCCAAAATCAGATCAAATTAAACATGATATGGCAAAAATCATGAGTGGTGAAATTACTAAACCAAGTGAAACAACTGTCACTGAAGAAGATTCAGAAGAACCAGTACACGTAGAAAATATTGCTGAAACTGAAATCTATGCGCCAGGTGTTGGACAAATTATTCCATTATCTGAAGTACCTGATAAAGTATTCTCTGAAAAAATGATGGGAGACGGTATTGGATTTATACCTGAAAAAGGTGAAATCGTTGCGCCATTTGACGGTACAGTGAAGACAATATTCCCAACAAAACATGCGATTGGATTAGAATCTGATACAGGAATTGAATTATTAATTCATATTGGTATAGATACAGTTAAGTTAAATGGAGAAGGTTTTGAAAGTTTAGTCAATGCGGATGAACCAGTGACTCAAGGTCAACCATTAATGAAAGTAAACTTAGCATATCTTAAAGAAAATGCACCAAGCATTGTGACACCATTAGTTATCACAAACTTGGATAACAAAACGTTAACAGTGGACGATATTAAAGATGTTGAGCCAAGTAAACGTATTATGAAAGTTAAATAATTAATAGAGATAAAGTATCAGGGATATAAAGTTCTTGGACAAGTGAAAATAGACAATTTCTATTGGAATAATATAGAAATTGTCTATTTTATTATTTTTTTTAAGTAATTTAGTATGAAATTGCATATAAATACATAGTATTTATGGCAAGACTCCTGAGGGAACAGTACTAGTTGAAGACCTTAGAAATTCTCACAGATTTATCTGTGTAGTATTTCTGGCTGAAACTGTACCCTTGGAAAGCGAAGCCATACAATACGAAGTATTGGGTATAAAGAAAGCACTAAGATGATTAAAATAAATCATCTTAGTGCTATTATTTTAGGATTCATGTCACAGTCTATTTTATATCTAAAGGATTATGCTTCTGTAATATCATTTTCAATTAATAATTTAATCGCTTTATGGTCAGTAGCATTTCTAAATAAATCATATGCGTTTTCAATCTCGCTTAACTTACTATAGTGAGTAACTAGTTGTTCAGGTTGAATGATTTTACTTTTTAATGCTTCTAATAGTTCTTCTGTAGTATTACCTGAAACTAAACCAGTAGAGACATTGATATTTTTGATCCATAATTTGTCGATATCAAATTGAACTGGTAAACCGTGAACACCGACATTAGCAATTGTACCATCGACACCAATTAATTTTTGACATAAATCAAATGTTTGAGGAATACCTACAGCTTCAATAGCGACATCGACGCCGCGATGATTGAGCTCATAGACTTCTTTAATAGCTTGTTCAACATTACTAGAATTGATAGTATGTGTCGCGCCAAGTGATTTGGCAGTTTCCAAACGGTTATCATCTAAATCAATCATAATAATTTTTGACGGAGAATAGAATTGTGCAGTTAATAATGTAGCTAAACCGACTGGTCCAGCACCAACAATAGCTACAGTACTACCGGGTTTAACCTTTCCTTTTAATACACCAATCTCATAACCAGTTGGTAAAATATCTGAAAGCATAACTAAAGCTTCATCTGGTAATGAGTCAGGTGCATGATATAACGAGTTATCTGCAAAAGGAACTTTAACATATTCTGCCTGTGTACCATTAATTAAATGTCCTAAAATCCATCCACCGTCATTTTCACAGTGTGCATAAATGCCTTTTTTACAGTAATAGCATTTACCACAAGAAGATACTGCAGAGACAATGACTTTATCTCCAACTTTAAAGTTGTTCACATTAGATCCAACTGATTCAACAATACCGATACCTTCGTGACCAAGTGTTGTATTTTCAGGTACTTCTGGAGTATCACCTTTGATAATGTGTAAGTCTGTACCACAAATAGTCGTTTTGACCATTCTAATAATAGCGTCAGTACTTTCTGTAATGACTGGCTTTTCCTTATCAATTAACTTTGCTACACCAGGTTTTGAGTAATTATAGGCTTTCATAGGAATCCCTCCATTTTAATGTGAATGATTTCACATCTATTATACCATAATTTAAAATTTTTGAATTGTTTTCTATTAAAATAATGATTATAAATAATAGAATAATATAGTTATAAAAAAGAGCCCCGGTAAACATGGTAAAGTCCACAAAGATGAAAATAATGTTTAAATAGCTTAAAATAGACATGAATATAGATATAAGGGAGAAATTAATAATGGATACTGAAGAAGGCAAATTAATTGTTGATACAGAGATAGAAGTAAATGGATATGATATTGATGCAATGGGGATTGTAAGTAATATCGTGTTTATAAGATGGTTTGAAGATTTACGCACCATTTTTATTAATCAATATATGAATTATTCAGAAATGATATCTAAAGGCATTTCACCAATTTTAATGAAAACGGAAGCGGATTATAAAGTACCAGTAACGATACACGATAGACCGAGAGCACGTTGTTGGATGATTAAAGCAAGTAAAATGAAATGGATATTCAAATTTGAAATCTCATCTGAAGATAAAGTACATTGTATAGGTTACCAAACAGGTGGTTTTTATGATTTAGAAAAGCAAAAAATAACGAAGTTACCTCAAGTTTTTCAAGATATAATGAAATAAAGTGAAAATTCGCACTTATATTAAAGATGATCTGTACTAATTTTAACTCGAGAGGGTGTATGGTATGACTGAGACAATTCGAGATGTAGCACAATTTAAAACTTTCATTAATCAACATCCATTAGTTGTAGTTCATGTGATGAGACATCACTGTAGTGTTTGTCATGCCGTGTTACCTCAAGTGAAAGACTTATTACAAGAAACGTTTCCTCAAGTGAAATTAGCTATTATTAATCAAAATGAAGTAACAGATATTGCAGGAGAATTATCTATTTTTACCGTACCTGTAGATTTAATATTTATGAATGGTAAAGAAATGCATAGACAATGTAGGTTTATTGATTTACAAAAATTTGAACGCCAGTTAACACCGATGTATGAACAAATATACGAAAGTTCAAAATAATAAATAGGTTTACAGACACTCGAATGAAATTAATGTTCGAGTGTTTTTTTATATACTAAATTCTCATTATACGATTTAACCCGAGTTGGTGGGACGTGTAATAATTAAGTGTTATGATAGAAAACGTGTGAAATTTTTATATAAAAATACGATAGTAACGATTTAAGCAGTGTTACAGAAGGAGGCTAAAATGGCAAAACATTCTCGTACTTATCATATTAAAAATACAGTTTTCTGTCTTGTAGGAACACTATTAATTGCGCTCGGTGTAAATAGTTTTGTGATACCTGGTAACCTTGGTGAGGGCGGCGCTATTGGTATGTCCCTTGTATTAAAATATACCCTAGGTTTATCACCGGCGCTTACATCTTTCCTCATTAATGCTATTTTAATTATCATTGGTTGGAAATATTTGAGTAAAACGACGGCAATTTATACAGTGATTACGATTACAGCCAGCTCCATTTTCTTAGATTTAACTAAAAGTTTTAGTTTAGGAATTAATGAAAACTTTATTAATGCAGTCTTTGCTGGTGTATTAATCGGTATAGGTTCAGGCCTAGTAATTGCATCACGAAGTACATTAGGTGGTACATCAGTCATTGCACGTATTATAAGTAAATATTCAGAAGTCAAAACATCCCAAGCGTTATTTATATTAGACGCATTGGTAGTACTATCATTTTTACTAGTGTTGCCTATCACTAATGTACTATATACAATCGTTATGCTATTTATTGTCGAAAAAACGATGGCATTTGTAGTAGAAGGATTTAATCCTAAAAAAGCAGTAACAGTTATTTCAGATCACAATAAAGATATTAGTTCTGAAATATACCAAGCTACTGGAAGAGGATCAACATTGTTAGATGGTAAAGGTGCTTATCAATTAGATAATACAGATATATTATATGCAGTAGTATCTCAAAGTCAGATTGCTACAGTAAAGAAAATTGTTAACCGTTATGATGACAATGCATTTCTTGTTATTCATGATGTAAGAGACGTTTTAGGTAACGGATTTATGAATATTAAATAAACTTAAAAAGACTTTTATAACGCGAAAAATTCGAAATTATTATATTATAGAAGTAAAGGATAAAGGAGGTGGATTTCAATGTTCAAGAAAGTTCTAGCTGTGATAAGTTCTACTTTAGTAGGTAGTATATTATTCGCTAAAGTCAAAGAACAGAGAAGTTATCGTAGTTTCGTTCAAGAAAAAATGATGCGATTAAATGGAATGAAAAGCACGTTCGATAGTGTTGAAGGCGCTAAAAAAGCACTTGAAAAGACCAAAGATGAAACTGAGGGTAAGTATGCAGGTACTGAATATGAATTTAACCATGACGTTAGTATCCAAGATTACTTTGGTTCATTAGTTTATGTTGTTAACAATCAAGGTGACCGACAACAAAGGACAGTATTATATATTCATGGTGGCGCTTGGTTTCAAGATCCTTTAGATTATCACTTTGAATTTATAGACTTACTTGCAGAAACGTTAGACGCTAAAATAGTAATGCCTATATATCCTAAAGTGCCACATAGAGATTATATAACGACAGAGGTACTCCTCCATAAAATTTATCAAAATTTACTTAATAAAGTAGATAATCCGGATCAACTTATTGTTATGGGTGATTCAGCAGGTGGTCAAATTGCCTTATCATTTGCACAATCATTAAATGATAGATCATTACCACAACCAGGACATATTGTATTATTATCACCTGTGTTAGATGCTACATTTAGTAATCCAGAAACGAAAAAATATGAACAAATAGACCCAATGTTAGGTATTGATGGAAGTAAATACTTAGCAGGTTTATGGGCAGGGGATACGCCTTTAGATGACTATAGAATTTCACCTATTAATGGTGATATAAACCATCTCGGTCACTTGACTATTGTCATAGGTACTAAAGAAACATTATATCCTGACGCGCTTAAATTATCCCAAATGCTTGATCAAAAAGGGATTGAACATGAATTTATACAAGGTGACAATTTGTTTCATATTTATCCTATATTTCCTCTTCCGGAAAGAGAAGACGTCTTGAATCAACTTAAACAAATTATTATAAAAAAATAACCCTACTCCTTATAAAATGAGTGGGTTTACATTGAGTATAACAGCGAATTCATTTATCAATATGTTTGATAATTTGAATTCGCTGTTTTGTTATCTATTTGTTTTGATTGATGCTGATTTGAGTCTTTAGAATCAACATTTTTATAATTTGTAGATGTATATGAATGTTCTTTTGATGAAGCATCTTCATTTTTTAAACTAGAGTCTACGGCTTCATCGCTATTACGTGTTTTATTATTTATTTTAGTGTGATCTGTATCTAATACAGAATTGCTCATGTCTTTTCCTTGTAAACTTCCAACTAGAATGAATGATAAGTAAAGTGTTGTCACTATTAAAATAGCTGCTAAATAAATTCCAATAGCAAATTTAACTGACTTTTCCATTCTTCTCCTCCTAAGGTCTGAGTAACTACACTCTTAATTTAACATTTGTTTTTTAATTTAATGTAAATTCCTAGTAAAAAATATATGTCTTTCTCAATACAAGGTATGTCAAGGCTAGTAACCAAATACAGTCTAAATGATTAACAATATGTCCTATTCTTCAAGTAAGCCTTTACATTTATTTACATTATTTTAATGGTTAATTAAAAGAGTTAAAACTGAATCAATAACCAAATGATAGTCTACTACTATAAGTTATAGATAAGTAATTTTTTATTTTAAGTTTTAAGTGAATATTTAATACATATTGACTTTTGATTAATTGTTTTTATAAGATTTATATTAATGGAAACGTTTTAATAATTGGATAGATTTTTTTCATACTTTATAGAGAAAAATAAATTTCCATTCCATTAACAATTCAATATACATAGAAAAGAGAGGGATTGTAGCGTGATTCTCATAACAATATGTGTTGTGTTGATTCTATGGCTAGGTATTAAAGAAAAAAGGCGCCATGCGAATCGACTTAAGAAAATCCCTATACGAATTAATATTAATGGTATTCGAGGTAAATCAACTATTACTCGAATGGCATATAGTGTATTGAGAGAAGATCACTATAGAGTCATAGGGAAAACAACAGGAACAGACGCACGAATGATGTATTGGTTTACTCAAAAAGAGTATCCAGTAATAAGAAAACCTCAAGGTGCCAATATAGGTGAACAAAGAGATATCATTCGTAAAGTTGTTAAACAAAAAGCCAATGCACTTGTAAATGAATGTATGGCTGTCAATCCTGACTATCAAATTACATTCCAGAAGGACTTAGTAAAAGCTAACGTGGGCGTTATCGTTAATGTAATGGAAGACCATATGGATGTATTAGGACCGACACTAAAAGATGTAGCACAAGCGTTTACCGCAACCATTCCTTATAAAGGGAAATTGGTTGTTATGAAAGATGAGTTTACAGACTTTTTTGCTAAAGAAGCTAAAAAACGTAAAACAGAATTAATTGTTGTTGATAAAGATAAAATACCTGAATCATACTTAAGAAAATTTGATTATTTAGTCTTTCCAGATAATGTGGCTATTGTATTAGGCATTGCCCAAGCAGTAGGCGTTGATAGTGAAACAGCGTTAGAAGGAATGTTAAATGCGCCTGCAGATCCAGGTGCAGTTAGAATTAAATATTTCCATGCAAATAACACGAAAAATGTTTTTGTTAATGCATTTGCTGCTAATGAGCCAAAATCTACGAAAGCGATATTAAATAAAGTAGAATCATACAATTATCCTTATAGTAAGAAAATCGTCATATTAAATTGTCGTTCAGATAGAATTGATAGAACTAAATTGTTTGTTGAAGATTTCTTAGAAGATGTGGAATACGATACGCTTATCTGTACCGGAAAAAGTACACAAATGGTATCAGATTTGATGCATCGATTACCTGATAAGAAATATTTAAATTTTGAAGGACAAGATTTTACAGAAATAGAAAAAGCTATTATGAAAGAAGCGGACAATGCACTTGTCTTTTGTGTAGGTAACATACACGGACCAGGTGGAAGAATAGCGGAATTCATAGAAGGGATAGAATAAAATGATAGGTTCAGAATTATATTTCTCCTTATTTGTAGGTGTTGTTCTCAGTCTTATATTCGCTGAGAAATTTGGTATTAATCCAGCAGGACTGGTAGTACCTGGTTATTTAGCATTAATTTTTGATCAACCCATCATGCTTTTATCAGTATTAATTATCAGTTGTTTAACATTCTTTATTGTAAACAACGGTATTAGTAAATGGGTTATTTTATATGGTAGAAGAAAATTCGCTGCCATGATTTTAACAGGTATGGTATTAAAATTTATATTTGATTTGATATATCCATTAACCCCATTTGAAATGGTCGAAGTGTCTGGTATTGGGGTAGTTATTCCTGGTATCATCGCGAACACAATTCAAAAACAAGGTGTTGTAATAACATTATCATCTACTATGTTATTAACATGTATTACATATGTCATCTTGTTCTTATACAGTTTTATTAATTAATCAAGAACAAGGAGCGCGTAATTACAATGAAAAAGAAAAAACGATTAACACCAAGCGAATGGTTGCTCAAACAATCTAAACGTCATAAACGTAGAAACACTTTATACACAGCCATAGTTCTTCTTATCGCTTTAGTATTAATAGTCTTCGCTATTCGCGCAGTTAAAGTGGTACCTGTGAAAAGTGATGCAAAAGATCCAAACAGCGTTCGCATGACCTATTTGGGTAATATCACATTAAATAAACATATACGTCAAAATAATCTCAATAGTGTATTTTCAGGGTTACAAGAGCCACTGAAGAATAGTGACTTTTCAACGGCATCATTGTTAGTGAATGACTTTGCTAAAGATTCTAAGAAAGAGATTGAGAAAAATTTAGAAAACATCATGTTCTTGAAAAAGCAGAACATTAAAAGTGTAAATTTAATTAATCAGACTGCAGATAATGTTACTGCAAGAGACTTGATGGAAAAGGTAGAATCGCAAGCTGGGTATAATTTCCTAACGGGGAATGGTTCTAACCCTATTAATAGTAAAACCGTGCAACAAGATGTTAAAGGTAAGAAAATAGCTAATGTATCATTTACAGATGTAGAATCAAATTATGCAGAACCACTTAAAAATACGACATCTATCAGTTTGGATCCAGATATTTTTTATCCATTAATTAAAAAATTAAAACAAAATAATGATTATGTAGTAGTTAATGTTGACTGGGGAATTCCAAACGAAAGAAACGTTACAGATCGTCAAAAAGAATATGCCCATGCTTTATCCAAAGCAGGAGCAGATGTGATTATTGGACATAATTCAGTTATTCAAAAAGTCGAAAAATACAAGAACACTCCTATTTTTTATAGCCTGGGAAATACAACATCAGATGATTTCTTATCGAAAAATCAAAAAGGTATGGTTGTACAAGATGATTGGAAAGATAAAAAACATAAGTTCCATCTCACACCAATTCAATCGAAAGACGGTAAAATTTCTGAAGATGATATGAACAAAATGGACCAAAGACGCTTTTACAATAATATTAAAGACCAATCAATTGATTTAAAAAAAGCTGACGATGGAGGTTATACATTTGAATATTAAAAAACATTGGCTGCCGATCACTGTAATCGTTATTGTAGTAATTATTTTCCTACTCGTCATATTCGCAAGAGCAAATGAAGGTTTAGATAGTTATGAACAGCAAGAATTGAAAAATGGAGAACAGCAATATCTTTCAAAAGGGGAAAGTTAGGAATGAACATATATAATAAAGCAACCTTGACTGTCATATTAATCTTGACCATCATTATTTCGTTTGTATTTTACTATTTTACGAAAGATGAAAAGATTGATAAAGATAAACTATACGAGAACAAAATAACAAATCATAAAAAGGCTGGAAATAAAAACTATGGTGTGGCATCTAACAATGCGATTGCCACTAAAATAGGTAACAAGGTTATTGAAGATGGTGGAAATGCAACAGACGCTGCATTCGCAGTATCATATGCATTAGCGGTTACTGAACCTCATTCATCTGGTCTAGGTGGTGGTGGCGCCACATTAACTTATGATGGTACAGAAGGCCAAGTACCAAATTTATATGAATATAAAACATATTCTTCTTATAACTATAAACAAGGAGATAAAATTGGTACGCCTGGTTTCGTAAGAGGTATGCATGATATGCATGAAAAAGAAGGTAAGATGGATGAGAAGAAACTCTTTGGTTATATTATTCCACTTGCTGAAGATGGATTTGAAGTAGATTCAGAATTAGAACGTAGTTTGAAAATATATGGTTCTAAAATTGATCGTAATTCACCATTCTTTAAAGGTAAGAAAACGGTCCGTGAAGGCGATGTTGTTAAACAAGATAAACTAGCGGATACATTGAAGAAAATTCGTGATAAAGGTCCAGATTATTTCTATAAAGATGTAGGTAAAAGTATCTCTAAACAATTGGATAATCAATTAACAGAGAAAGATTTCAATACATTTAAAACTGAAAAGAAAGAACCAGTAAGTACAGAGTACTTAGGAAACAAAGTTTATTCAGCTTCAAATCCTCTAGGAGGAACATTGACACTACAAGGATTAAAAATAGATGAACAAGAAAATCAAGGTACTGCTGATCGTAATAGCTACATTAAAGGTATCTTAGAATCTCGTGATGTTATGTATAGCAATCGTGACATTGTAAATGGTGCGGAACCTAGTAGCGAAGAACATTTATCAGATGATTATTTGCTAGGTGAATTGAACAAAGTAAATGTAGGTACAACAGCTGAAGGTGGAAGTGATTTTAATCCAATTCAAACAGATAATACTAGTACAACACACTTTGTTGTTATTGATAAGCAAGGTAAAGTTGCGAGTACTACCAATACATTATCAAGTTACTTTGGTTCAGGTGACTTTATGAAGGAAGGCTTTTATATGAACAACTCATTAGGAGACTTCTCTAAATCTCAAGCAAGTCCTAACTATGGTGAAAAACATAAAGCACCACGTTCATTTATTTCGCCATCAATTATAGTAGGTACAGACTTCTATATGGGTATTGGTACTCCTGGTGGTAACAAAATTCCAACAATGTTAAATGAAGTCATTGTCGATTATTTAAGAGGTGACGGTACCTTACAAGAAGCGGTCGACAAACCAAGATTCTACAATGATGGTGGTACCATTTATTATGAAAATGCTACGAGTGACGAAGACTTAGAGATTTTCAAAAATCTTGGATATGGTGTGAAGGAAAAACGAAATGATCCAAACTTTGGTAGTGTACAAGGAGCAGTATACGACAAGAAAAGTAAGAAAGTAGACGTCGGTTCAGACGTTGGTAACAGATAAGATATATCTACAACAGGCTGTGAAATAAATACTAAAATAATAGCACTAAGATGATTTATTTTAATCATCTTAGTGCTTACTTTATACCCAATACTTCGTATTGTATGGCTACACTATGCCCAACTTGCTTTGCTTGTAGAAACTGATTTAATCAGTTTCTCTGTGTTGGGTCCCTTCCGATGGTACAGTTTCAGCCAGAAATACTACACAGATAAATCTGTGAGAATTTCTAAGGTCTTCAACTAGTACTGTTCCCTCAGGAGTCTTGCCATAAATACTACGTATTTATATGTAATTTTACATTAAAACACTTTGGGAAAATAAGGCACTTTCGTATAATTTAATAAACATCACTAAACTAAATAAACGAAGTGACTTATGTATAAAGATTATAACATGATTCAACATACGCTACCTATGGAAACTTCAGTCCATATTCCCACAAATGATATGTCGCGACATGTTAATGAAATCGTTGAAACAATTCAACTTAATGAATTCGATGAATTCAAACATTATCGTGGTGCTACGTCATATCACCCTATTTTTCTTTTATACTTTATTAAACATTTTCACCATTACGTACTCGATCAATAATATTTTGGACTTGTTGGCGCTTTTCTTCATCATTTTTTACATAGTAGACAAGTGGCCCTTCTTTGATTGTGACCCAAGGAACAAGTACATCGAAGTCTAATTCTTTAATCATTTCAAGGCTCTGTATTGATTGTTCTCTGTCACTTGAACCTAGAATAACTGTACGCCATTGATCACCTTCAAAGCATAGGAAATCACCAGTGAATAAGTAGCGATGTTTACCATTATCCCATAAATATAATGTTGTTCCAGGTGTATGGCCAGGAGCTGGAATCACTTCTAAATCATCATATAACATTTCGCGTTGATTTAGATAACCGTCGACAGGAATACTAGGTTTTAAAGCTGAAGCATCATTTTCATTTATAAAATAAGGTACATCAATGTCTATACTACCACCTAAAGATTCATGCTCGTGATTCATTAATAATATATCTGCATCACCTAAAGCGTTAATATCTTCTTCTGACTCTTTCAAATGAGAAGAGTGATAAATGATGACATTTTCAGAATCTCTTTGTAAAACTAATGATTTAAATTCAAATCTAGAGTCGAAAGGTAACTCAGTTGTTGGGGTTGCATAAAGTCCTTCATCAATATATTTTAAATGTTCAAATTGATTATGATTCATACTTATTCATCCTTTGTGAGTAGATTTAATTTGTTCTATTATTTTTACCCTTTTTATTTGGAATGATTCTTATTAATGAATAACAAGTCTAATTAACATTAAATAGACAGTTTTTAGTGTGTATATTAAGATGAAACAGTATGAAATATCAATTAGATAGAGTTGTATTGATTATCTAAGGCAACACCAGTAAATATATCGTTTAATGTTATAAAATAAAAGGTGTGAGATAAATGGATGAAATAGTACTCGGAGTAGATTTAGGCACAAGTTCTGTTAAAGTGATAGCAGTAAATCGACAAGGTAATGTTCTTGATGTGACCAATTCATCGTTATCATTAATACAAGAACATAATGGTTACAGCGAACAAGATCCTGAAGAATGGTTTCAATCAACAAAAGATGCCATCTCTAGTTTACTAGCATCTTCTAAAATGAAAGATACCGTAGTCAAAGGTATGTCATTTTCAGGACAAATGCATGGTTTAGTCATGATTGACCAACAAAGTAACGTATTACGAAACGCAATATTGTGGAATGATACAAGAAATTCAGAGCAATGTAAGCAAATTATCAACAAATTAGGTAATAGAGTAAATGGTAACCCTGTTTTAGAAGGGTTCACATTACCGAAGATGTTATGGGTGCAACAACATGAGCCAGATATTTGGAAACAGGTTGATCGCTTTATGTTACCTAAGGATTATTTGCGTTATCGACTTACTGGTCAAATTCATATGGAATATAGTGACGCTGCTGGAACATTGATATTAGATCCTAAGACTAATCAATGGAATAAAGATATTGGCGATAAGTTTGAAATTGGTGATATATATCCGCCACTTATTAATTCACATGAGAGTGTAGGCTATTTATTACCTTCAATTGCTAGTGAGCTAGGTTTAAATGAAGACGTAGCTGTTTTTGCTGGAGGTGCAGATAACGCATGTGGTGCCTTAGGGGCAGGTATTATTCATGATAGAGAAACGTTGTGTAGTATTGGTACGTCAGGTGTGATATTAAATGTAGAACATCAAAGTGTAACAGAATATGGAAATAATCTTCATTTCTTTAATCATGCAATTCCTAACACTTATTATGCGATGGGCGTAACTTTAGCAGCAGGTCATAGTTTAAATTGGTTAAAAGATACGTTCTTTGAAAATGAAAGCTTCGACAACCTTATAAAACTAGCATCACAATCTAGGATAGGTGCCAATGGATTGCTATTTACCCCATATATAGCTGGAGAACGTACACCACATGGTGATGCACTAATTAGAGGAAGTTTTATTGGTATCAGTGATCAACATCAACATTCAGATTTTGTTAGAGCAACGATTGAAGGCATTACGTATTCACTGTATGAATCTATACAATTGATTCGACAAGAAGGTAAAGACATAAATGCCGTAGTTTCTATCGGTGGCGGATCAAAAAGTGATTTTTGGTTACAATTACAAGCTGATGTTTTCAATACATCAGTTAAAAAATTAAAACACGAAGAAGGACCAAGCATGGGAGCTGCTATACTTGCAGCATATGGATTAGGTTGGTATAACTCTATTGAAGAATGTGTTGAGCAATTTATTCAAACAGATACAACGTTCGAACCTAATATAGACAGACATCATCAATATCAATATTATTTCAATATATATAAAGATATCTATAAACAAACTAAAGACATAACAGCAAAGTTAATTCGATAATATAAATTATGAAGTGGTGTGGTGCAAAATGAAATTTGTAACCACGCCGTTTTATTTAATTATGGTAATTATTAATGGAATGAGAAGGTATGAAACGTTTTGATTAAGTGTAAAACCTTAGTATAATGTAAGAATTCACTTTATAATTATTTATTACACAAATTTGTGATAAAAATCTCTAAAAAATTGTGAGCAATTTGTTACAAATTTAGTGTATAAGCGTTAGAATAGTTAAGTCGCCATTATGGTTGTAAAAATGTTACACGAAATAGAGTGATTTTACAATTAGATTTATTTTCATGTAAAATACAAACCACTAATAGAATTACTATATAAACGTATTAAGTTTATATAATGTGCATTTTACAATTAATTCGTGAATGATTTCACATTTTAGTCTTAATTAAACCTTTTTAGTTGTTGAAATCGCTTTCTTAAGGGTGTACGATAACTATGGCTTAAAAATATAAAAGTGAGGTTTTGGGGAAATGAATATTATCTTAGGAGTGGGTACTTTAGTATTAGTACTTGTAATTATGACGCTATTCTTAAAATTCGCGCCATACGGTAAACAGGGGTTGCAAGCTTTATCAGGAGCTGCTTGTGCAACGTTTTTACCTCAAGCGTTTTTAAGTTATGCAATTGGTGGCGTATTCCACATTAAATTTTTGCAAGAAATTGGTGATTTAGCAGGAAGCTTAAGTGGTATAGCAGTAGGTATACTAACTTGTTTAAATTTAGGCGTATCTCCAGTGTTTGCAGTTATTGTTGGTTTAGTATTACATGATTTCAAATTATTACCAGCATTTATTGCAGCGTATATTGTGGCTTTTGGAATTAAATTAATAGAGAAAAAAGTTCCAGAAGGACTAGATTTAATTGTTGTTATTTTATTGGCTCCAGCAATTACATTTGGTTTAGCAAGCGTTATTACACCAGGAGTAATGGCTACACTTAAACAAATTGGTAGTGCGGTAACTTCAGTTGGCGACAATAACCCATATGCACTAGCAATTATCTTAGGACTGGTAATACCAGTAACAGGTATGACACCATTAAGTTCAATGGTATTAACAAGCTTATTAGGACTAACAGGAGTACCGATGGCAATTGGTGCAATGACATGTATGGGAAGTTCATTTGTAAACTACGTATTATTCAGTAGATTACACATTGGTGGTAAGTCTAAAGCATTTGCAGTTGGTATTGAACCATTAACTCAAATTGATTTAATCGCACAATATCCAGTACAGCTTTACGGTTCAAATGCAATAATAGGTATGGTTAACGCTTGTATCGTGACATTTATGGGCGTAGTCATCGGCGTTAAAGGTATGGCAACACCAATTGCTGGTGCGATCGTATTATTCGGTTTCAACCAACCAGTTAGAGCGATTATTACAATTGTAATTGTAGCTATTGTAAGTATAATACTAGCGTTCATCATGAGTATGATTATTAAAAAATTCAATTTAATGAATTTAAGTTTAAATGTACCGAGCAAAAAGAACAAACTTAAGGAGAGTGTTTAGTGATGGCTAAAAGCTATGATTATCAAAGTGCGTTTGACATTATTGGACCAGTTATGATGGGTCCATCAAGCTCTCACACAGCCGGAGCAGTAAAAATCGGAAACTCAGCAAGAGCGGTTTTAGGTGATGTACCTAAAAGTTTAGAAATTCGTTATTATGAATCATTTGCCAAAACACATCAAGGGCATGGCACAGATGTTGCAGTTGTCGGTGGTGCAATGGGTTATAGTACATTTGATAATAGAATTAAAAAAGCATTAGACATCGCAGAAGAAGAAGGCATTGAAGTAGAAATTATTGAAGATGAAGGAGAAAGTATTGGAGAACATCCAAACTGTGCTTTCATCAAAGCTAAAGATGCAAACGGACGCTATATAGAAGTTATCGGTATTTCAATTGGTGGCGGAACTATCAAGATAAAAGGTATCCATGTTAATGGTTTAGAAACGAAAATGAATCATGGTTTACCGATTTTAACTGTAGATGGACCGGCAGATAAAGCGCAAATCAATCATTTGATTAACGATTTAAACGATATGTCAATTGAATACAAAGATGAATTAACTCAAATTAATGATGATAAAAGCTTAGTAGTGTTACCATTAAATAAAGCAATCAAAGAATCAGCATTAGACACATTAAGAGACAAATACAGTGATTTTACCGTTTCCTATATTAATTAAGGGGGATTCAAAATGTTTGATTCAATTAGAGAAACTATAGATTATGCAGTTGAAAAAGATATGTCCTTTGCAGAAATCATGATCCAAGAAGAAATGGAACTTAAAGGACTTTCACGTGATGAAGTACGTGAAAACATGAGACAAAACTTAGAAGTAATGAGAGATGCTGTAGTTAAAGGTACTACGGGCGAAGGTGTAGAAAGTGTTACAGGCTATACTGGACATGACGCAGCAAAACTACGTGATTATAACGAAAATAATCATGCGCTATCAGGTCATGAAATGATTGAAGCAGTTAAAGGTGCGGTAGCAACTAATGAAGTCAATGCAGCAATGGGTATCATTTGTGCAACACCTACAGCTGGATCGTCGGGTACAATCCCAGGCGTACTATTTAAATTAGAAAAAACGCATAATATTACTGAAGATCAAATGGTAGATTTCTTATTTACAGCAGCATTATTCGGAAGAGTAGTTGCTAATAATGCTAGTGTTGCAGGTGCAACAGGTGGTTGCCAAGCAGAAGTAGGTTCTGCATCAGCAATGGCAGCTGCAGCAGCAGTAGCAATTTTTGGTGGTTCTCCAGAAGCATCAGGTCATGCAATGGCATTAGCTATCAGTAACTTGTTAGGTCTAGTTTGTGACCCAGTTGCTGGACTAGTAGAAATTCCTTGTGTTATGAGAAATGCAATTGGTTCAGGTAATGGGTTAATTTCAGCTGACCTTGCATTAGCAGGTGTTGAAAGTAGAATACCTGTTGACGAAGTGATTAGCGCTATGGATAAAATTGGTAGAAATTTACCAGCATCATTACGTGAAACTGGTTTAGGTGGTTTAGCAGGAACACCAACTGGTGAAGAAATTAAACGTAAAATCTTTGGTGAAGCTGAAGATATGGTAAAAAACAACTAATTCATTAATCATAATTTAGCACTTAAGTGCCGGATAACTCTGGTACTTAAGTGCTTTTTTCATATGTTTTTATTAATATATGGAAATATAATTATTTATTTTTTCTGAAGATTAAAAAAACTTATTGCAATTGCACATCCCAATAAATAAAATAATTTTAAAGGGGCTGGTGCAATGCTACGTTTAACTTTAATTTTTATAGCATTCATCATTAACACAACGATAACGTATTTGTGGACATCAGAGGGAACTTGGGTGAATTTATTATTCAAATCATTATCGCTAAGTATGATCATTGTGTTCATGTTTTATTACATTCGTTTTGTTATTGAAAATAGGGAAAGCTAGTGAGGTTAAGTAATGGATATTCAATCTGACTTAATCTCATTTTATGTTATATAAATCAAGTTGATAAAAAGCAAGGTCAAGCCATTGTTCAAATTTATAACCTACTTGCTTAATAGTGCCAGCATGATTGAAATTAAATTTCTCATGTAATTTTATGCTACCTATATTTGAAGCATCTATACCTGCAACAATTGTACGATAGCCACTTTGTTGTGCTTCCTCAATTAATTTTGATAATAATTGTGACGCAATACCACTATTTCTATAGTCAGGGTGAACATAAATTGAATGTTCAATACTATATAGGTATGCAGGCCAATCTCTGAAAGAACCATAAGTTGCAAATCCTTGAACGATATTATCTTCTTCAAAAACAAAAACAGGTTCATTTTTCTGTTTTTTATTTTCAAGCCATTGAATACGTTCTTCTATAGTTGTGGGTTCATACGTATATACTGCAGTAGTATTAATAATCGCATCATTATATATAGTTAATATAGCCTCTAAATCTGATTTTTGCGCTTCTCTAATCATCTTAATCACCTCTCAATCAATTAGAAACTATTTAAATAAAGATTGCAAGATTTATATATTTTGAATTTTGTATCATTAAATGAAAACAAAATTTTATTCAAAGATGATGTAGTGAACAATGTTTAATGATATACTAAAAGCAAAATAAAAGTATAGCTAAATTTGGTCTCAATGATATCGTTTTTAGTTAAAGGAGAAACATTTATGAAAAAATGGACAAATCGATTAATGACTATAGTCGGTGTCATTTTAATATTAGTAGCAATATATTTATTTGCTAAACCATATATTGATAATTATTTCCATGAAAAAGATAATAGCGATAAAATCGAAAAATATGATAAAACAGAAAGTAAACAAAACAATCATTCTAAAAATAAAGCAGTGGAAATTCCTAAGGATAAATCTAAAATGGCTGGATATATTAAAGTACCAGATGCTGAAATTGAAGAGCCAGTTTACCCTGGCCCAGCTACACCAGAACAATTAAATCGTGGTGTTAGCTTTGCGGAAGGTAACGAATCTCTAAGCGATCAAAATATTTCTATTGCAGGTCATACATTTACTGACAGACCACATTATCAATTTACTAATTTGAAAGCTGCCAAAAAGGGAAGTAAAGTTTACTTTAAAGTTGGTAATGAGACACGAAAATATAAAATGACAAGTATAAGAGATGTTGATCCATCTGATGTGAAAGTATTAGATGAACACAAAGGTGAAAAAAATCAATTAACATTGATTACTTGTGATAATTATAATAAAGAAACTGGAGTTTGGGAAAAACGTAAAATATTTGTCGCGAAAGAAATTAAATAGAAAAGATATTTAGATGATGAACAACTTCTTATGAATCAATGGTGAAGGTGTTCATCATTTTTATTTTTCAATAATGAAAGTAATTTCAAATTGTGAATATAGTTTCAGTCTGAATAGGTCATCTTCATTGTCTTTGAAATGTTGTCTATAATTAGGATAAAGATGAGATAGGGGGACTACATGTGATTAAAGCAATTGCCGTTGATATGGATGGGACATTTTTAGATTCAAAAAAACAATTCGATAAAGAACGTTTCGAACGAATTTTTAAAGCATTAAAAGGTAAAGGCATAGAATTTATAGCTGCTAGTGGAAATCAATATGCAAAGTTAAAGTCTATTTTTGGTGAGAGAGACATGTTTTTTATTTCAGAAAATGGCGCAGTGATATATAAAGGTAACGAATTATATCAATATCGAAGTTTTAATCATCAAGATTATCAAGACGTCATTGATTATTTAAATTTAGAAAGACAAATTGATCAATTAGTTGTATGTGGTTTAGAAAGTGCCTATATTTTAGAAGACACACAAGAAGATTTTAAAGAGGATACAAAATTTTATTACCATCAATTAAGCGAAATATCTCAATTACAAAATTTACCTGAAGATGAATATGTCAAAATAGCTTTAAACATTAATAGAGAAACACATCCACAATTAGATAAAGATTTACAAGAACGTTTCCTAGAAACTATCAAATTAGTATCAAGTGGTCATGATAGTATTGATATTATTATGCCAAATATGACAAAGGGACAAGCTTTACATAGATTGCTTGAATTATGGGGATTAGAACCTTCTGAATTGATGGCTTTTGGTGATGCAAATAATGATAAGGACATGCTAGAACTAGCGCAATATAGTTATGTCATGAAAAATAGTCAAGACGACTCATTGTTTGATATAGCGTATGACGTTGCACCAAGTAATGATGAGCAAGGCGTGTTAACAACAATTGAAACAATGGTACTTGATAATCATAAATAATAAAAATGCGACGAACTGACTCTAAATGAATCACTTCGTCGCATTTTATTTATATACTTAATTTAAACGTGTATCACAAGTACCTGTATTGATAACTGATAATGAAGCATTTAATCCACCTTCTACAAGATTTTGAACGGCTTCATCAGAGAAGAAAGCGATGTGAGGTGTTAATAAAATATTTTCATTTTCAATGAGTTCTAATAACGTTTCATCTTCAACTTTTTTATTAGTCCAATCAAATGTGAAGTAAGGTGATTCAAATTCATAAGTATCAACAGCTGCTCCATATAAAGGACCATTATTAACAGCGTCAATTAAAGCTTTTGTATCTAATACGGCACCACGAGCAGCATTAACTAGCACGGCACCTTCTTTTACTTTGGCAAACATATCTTTATCAAATAAGTGATAGCTATCTTTATTTGCTGGTACATGTAAAGAAATAATATCAGCATCTTTAATAGCTTCTTCTACTGAATCTTTGTACTCTAAGAAATCGAGTGACTCATTTGGATAAGCATCATAACCAATGATTTTTGCACCGAAACCAGCATAGATTTTCGCAGTTGCTGCACCAATACGTCCAGTACCGATAATAGCTACAGTCATGTTTTTAACAGGACGTGACATAATAGGTGCTGCCCAAGTGAAATCGTGATTTTGTACACGTTTTTCAATAGCAGGGAATTTACGTACTAATTGTAATGCTATTGATACAGAGTATTCAGCAATAGTTTCAGGTGAATAACTAGGTACATTTGAAATAATGATACCGTGCTTTTTAGCTAATTCTAAATCGTACATATCGAATCCAGCAGTTCGCTGTGCAATTTGTTTAATGCCATAAGATTCTAATTTAGGATAAACTTCGTCTTCAAGTTTACCGAATTGCATTGTCGTAACACCATCATAATCTTTAAGTTGATCAACAGTGTCTTTGCTAAGTAATTCAGGTGAAGTAGTGACTTCTATATTATTCTTTTTACCCCAGTTTAACGCCATTTCTTTCTCATATTCTCTAGTACCGAAAAACATTATTCTTGTCATAATGAAATTACCCCATTTCAAAAAATTATAAAAAGTAGTTTAACAAATAGTATGATATAAAAAATAAGTAAAACTATAACCTACATCCACATTATATTGTGAATCTTTTCACAAATCAAGTTAAAAATTAGTTTTTTTGAAATCTGAATAGAAATAGTTTTATATGTTTAATTACAAATGTATGTTAACAAGCATTAAAATATGAATTAGTTCAATTATTTTAGAGAGGGCATCTTTTAAGATATAATATCCATAATAATAATATGGAGGTACCTTTATGAGTAATATGAATCAAACAATTATAGATGCGTTTAATTTTAGACATGCAACAAAACAATTTGATCCTGAAAAAATCATTCCAAAAGAAGATTTTGAAACAATTTTGGAAGCGGGAAGATTGTCACCAAGTTCATTAGGTTTAGAACCATGGAAGTTTGTAGTTGTGCAAAATAAAGTATTGAGAGACAAATTGAAACCTTACAGTTGGGGCGCTCAAAAACAACTTGATTCAGCAAGCCATTTTGTAATCGTACTTGCGCGTAAAAATGTAACGTCTCAATCTCAATTCGTTCAAGATTTAGTAAAAGGTGTTAAAGGTTATAAGGAAAGTACACTACCAGCAGTTTATGAAAAATTTGATAATTTCCAAACTAATTTCCATATTAATGATAGCGAAAGAACATTGTTTGATTGGGCAAGTAAACAAACATACATTGCTTTAGCAAATATGATGACAAGTGCAGCGCTTTTAGGTATTGATTCTTGTCCAATGGAAGGCTTTGATTTAGATGAAGTGACAGCCCTTTTAAAAGATGAAGGTATTTTAGATACAGATCATTTTGGTATTTCTGTAATGGCAGCATTTGGTTATCGTGCTGATGAGCCACCACACGGTAAAGTTCGTCAAAATTATAACGATGTCATTGAGTGGTTTGAGTAAATAAATATTTTTAAATGAAGAAATAGCGATGAGAAATAATTCGATTTAATTATTATTTCAATCATCGCTCTTATTTTGCGTTGATGAGTAGAATCATATGTTGCAGGGTAAACTTAAAGTGTACATCCTTATGAGCACATTATTTTTTAATCATAGCGTATGGATGTAGAATGATAACTAAGGAAAAGTAAACGTTTACATTTTCGATATAACTTTATATATTGTTTAATACATTTTCTACAGTATTTCAAAAATTATAAAAGGACGGGATACGATGGCAAATATTAACGTAAGAGATTATATAGATGAAAGCTATGGCTTATTTATAAATAACGAGTTTCATAAAAGTGAAAGTGGAGAAACATTAACAGTTTCTAATCCAGCAAATGGAGAAGAATTAGCTCAAGTAGCTAAAGCAGGTAAAGGTGACGTTGATAAAGCAGTAACAGCGGCTACTGAAGCTTTTGATGCTTGGAGTAAAATCTCTAAAGAAGAACGTGCTGACTATTTATTAGAAATTAGTCGTAAAATTCATGAAAATGCTGAACGATTAGCAACTATCGAATCATTACAAAATGGTAAACCTTATCGTGAAACATCTACTATAGATGTACCTATGGCGGCTAACCAATTTAAATATTTCGCAAGTGTTTTAACTACTGATGAAGGTTCAGTCAATGAAATTGATCAAAATACTATGAGTTTAGTAGTAAATGAACCAGTTGGTGTTGTAGGTGCAGTTGTGGCATGGAACTTCCCAATTTTACTTGTATCATGGAAATTAGGACCAGCACTTGCTGCAGGTAATACTGTTGTCATTCAACCATCATCATCAACACCTTTAACATTAATTGAATTAGCTAAAATATTCCAAGAAGTATTGCCTAAAGGTGTTGTTAACGTATTAACTGGTAAAGGTTCTGAATCTGGTGATGCTATATTCAATCATGAAGGCGTTGATAAATTATCATTCACTGGTTCTACAGACGTTGGTTATGGCGTAGCTAAAGCAGGTGCTGAACGTATTGTACCAACTACATTAGAACTTGGTGGTAAAAGTGCTAATATCATCTTTGATGATGCTAATATTGATCAAGTTATCGAAGGTGTTCAATTAGGTATTCTATTCAACCAAGGTGAGGTATGTAGTGCTGGATCTAGATTACTTGTCCAATCATCAGTTTATGATAAATTATTACCAAAATTAAAAGAAGCATTTGAAAATATTAAAGTAGGTGACCCATTTGCAGATGATGTTAAAATGGGAAGTCAAACTGGTGAAGAACAACTAGAAAAAATCCAAAACTATGTCAAACTAGCTGAAGAAGATTCAAGTGCTAACATTGTAACAGGTGGTCATCGCCTTACTGATAATGGACGAGATAAAGGTTTCTTCTTTGAACCAACAATTATTGAATTAAAAGATAATAGTCATCGATTAGCACAAGAAGAAATTTTTGGTCCTGTATTAGTAGTTGAAAAATTTGATGATGAACAAGAAGCAATTGATATTGCTAATGATTCAGAATATGGACTAGCTGGTGGTATCTTTACAACTAATTTAAACCGTGCATTAAATGTAGCTAAAGCAATGCGTACAGGTCGTATCTGGATCAATACGTATAACCAAATTCCAGCTGGCGCACCATTCGGCGGATATAAAAAATCAGGTATCGGTCGTGAAGTTTACAAAGACGCAATTAAAAACTATCAGCAAGTAAAAAATATTTATATCGATACTTCAAATGAAACTAATGGATTATATTAATACTTTCTGAGGTTTGTGAATATATAATAAGAGCCAGTCCAAGACTTAAACAATGTCTTGGACTGGCTTTATGTTTATATTGAAGTTATTGTTGTGGTACTTTTGATTCATTTGAATGTAATTGTACAGTAAGTCCTTCAGGTGAAGTTAAAATTTCGCTTGATTGATTAGGTTTATAAATATCAAATCCAGATAATCCATAGCTATTATCATTATCTTCACGTTTTTTACTTGATTGCCAAGTGTTAGCAGCTAAATGATGATGATATTTATTAGTAGACATAAATAGTGCTTGTGGGAATTTAGAAATATGTTCAAAACCAATTTGATCTATATAGAATGATTTAGCATCTTCTAAACTATTAGTTTTTAAATGTAAATGTCCGATTTTAGCACCATCAGGCATACCATCCCAGCCATCTTCTGTTCTTTCTAATAATAATGTAGGTCCATCTACTTCTAAAGTATCCATTTTGACGAATCCGTCATTCCAAATCCAACCATCTTTTGGACGGTCACTATAAATTTCAATGCCATTTCCTTCTGGATCAGCGAAATAAAGTGCTTGGCTTACAAGATGATCTCCAGCACCAATTCTCATACCTTTATTAGCTACGTAATATAAGAAGTTAGCTAAGTCAGTATCAGTAGGAAGTAAGTAAGCAATATGGAATAGTCCGGCTTCTGATGCACTAGGTTGTCTGCCATCTTTAAGTACATTTAAAGTTAAAGTGTGTCCACTTTTACCAATTGCCAGAATAGCTTGTTCGTCGCTTTGTGATAATACATTAAATCCTAAAATGTTTGTATAGTAATCAATCATTGTGTTTAAATCTTTGACGTTTAAATTGATATTTGTAATTTGTGTTGCAGTTTTATCATGAAATGTCATAGTTAATTCCCCGCTTTTCTCTCTTTTGAATATATTTATTATAACTGATATAAAAAGTATATTCAAGATAAAAGTTTAAAAAAGAGGGATAAATTGAAATAAACATTTATCCCTCTTATTACTTCTACTTTATCAATTTAACCTAAATATACGTCTTGTACGCTATCATCTTTTTCAAGAACATCTTTTGCGAATGGACAAGAAGCAATAATTTTTAAATTGTTTTTACGAGCATAGTCTACAACTTGATATACTAATTTTTTTCCAAGTCCTTGTCCACCAAGTTCATCAGAAACACCAGTATGATCAATATCAATTTCATTATTTTCTGCAGTTTTAAATGTGATTACTGCTTTAGGATCGTTTTCATCTTCGCCAACATAAAATTTATTTGTACCTTGTTTAATTTCTTCAGCCATAATTCATCGCTCCTTTATTGTGTATATAGTATATTTATCACTAAATAAAAATTTAAAACATTTGCTATATAAGAATAGAGATTAAATTGAAGTGCTAGATAAAATTACAGCAGAGTATTTAAACAATTTAACTATATCTAATATAAGAAACGGTAGTATTATAGTATTCCTCGAAACCATGAATACCATCTGCGCCACCTAGACCAGATTCTCTCCAACCAGCATGGTAGCCGTTAACAACTTCTTCAGCTTCACAATTGGCATATACTTCACCAAATTTTAAACGTTCAGTTGCTGTCATGACTTCAGATAAATCATTTGAGAATATATAAGAAGAAAGGCCAGCGTTTGTATCATTAGCGTCTTCAATAACTTGATTAAAGTCATTATATGTTGTGATTGCTAATACAGGTCCGAATATTTCTTCTTTAAATGCACTATCTGTTTGTTTAACATTATCTAAAACAGTAGGAGCATAGAAATAACCAGGGTGGTCTAATTTGTGACCCCCTAATACAAGTTTAGCTCCATTATTAACAGCATCTTGTACTTTTTCGTCAATGCTATTTAATTGAGTTTCATTAATAATAGCACCGAAATCTGTTTTTTCATCAAGTGGATCTCCTACAGTTAAAGATTCCATTTTAGATTTTACTTTTTCTACAAATTCATCATGAACGTCTTCATGTACAAATATTCTCTCAGGACATGTACATACTTGGCCTGCATTTTTAATACGAGCAGTTACAATATAATCCACAGCTTTATCAATATTTGCATTTGGCGTTACGAGGACAGGGGCGTTTCCACCTAATTCTAAGTTTACCTTTTTAACTGTGTTTGCTGCATTTTCAAATACGGCTTTACCGGCACGCATGCTACCAGTTAAAGATATTAATTTGATATCTTTATGTTGTGCTAATTGTGTACCAACAGTTTCACCAGTACCTGGGACGATTTGGATTAAACCTGCAGGAATCGTTGAAGCTTTAAAAATTTCAGCTAAACGTAGGGTAAGTAATGTTGTTTCTTCACTAGGTTTAATGACAACAGAACAACCTGTTACAATAGCAGGAATGACTTTACGTAATAATACTAAAATAGGAGCATTCCAAGGTACAATACCAGCTGTTACGCCGATAGGTTTTTTAGTGAGTTGAATAGTTTCATTTTCTACACTATTTTGTAAAACTTCGCCTTTATTACTCATGCTTAAACTAGTCATATAATCAATAAATTGAACAGATTTATCAATTTCGCCTTGAGCTTCGGCTAATGTTTTACCTTGTTCTTTGACGTAAAGTTGTGCAAGTTCTTCTTTATTTTGTTCAAGTAATGGGATTAATAATTTAACATGTTCGGCACGAGTTGGTTGCGGAACTTTTTCCCACTCTAATTGTGCATGTTTAGATTTCTCGATGGCTTCATTAACTTCCTCAGTAGTCGCAAATGTAATCGTATCTATCTTTTCACCAGTTGCTGGATTAATTACATCCATTGTTTCGTTTGAATTACTTTCTATAAATTCATTGTTTATAAATAATTGATTAGTCATATAACATACCTCCACTTGAAATATTCCCTAAAAGTCAGTGATTAAATATTAAAATTAAATTTAGACATAAAAAAAGTTAGAGCAACAATGCTCTAACTTTTTGTGAACCCTTTATAGAATATAGGTATGAGGAGTATAAATCCAAATAACCCCATAATAGGGAATACTTTTCCAATAAGTGATATAAATCCAACGAAAGTGCATATAAACGTAATGAATGCCATTGTGATAATCAATATATAATAACGTTTCGAGAAGGGTTTACTAAATCTAGCAGCAAAAGCATACATAAGTCCTACTACTGTATTATAAATTACTAAAATCATAATGACTGACATAATTAGTCCAATGGATGGTGAAATATTTTTAGCTAATAATAGGGAAGGTAACGTAACATCTTTAATTTGATTAAATTGAGTTACAAGACCTAAATTAATCATTAATATTAAAAATGTGATGATGACACCGCCTATTAGTCCGCCATACGTTGCTGACTGACGATATTTTAATTTGCCACCCATAACTGAGAAGAAACTGAACGCAGCCGCAATTTGTAAACTAGCATAATTGATACCATCAAACCACCATCCAGGTGAAATAGATTTATGATGATTTGAGTATTGGTTAGCTGCATTAAAGTTAAGATGACCTGATGCAAAATAATAAATAGCTATCATTGTTACAACTGCTACTAGAAACGGTGTCACTCCTCCTAGTACTGCAATGAGACGGTCAAATTTTAAAAATAATGTTGATAATATAAGAATGACTAGTAATAATGAACTCAGCCAGTATGGAACGTTGAAGCTCTCATGAATAGTAGAGGCTCCGCCAGCTGTCATTATAATAGCTAATGAAAATAAAAAAACAGTTAATATTAAATCAAAGACTTTAGCAATCATTGGATGTAAATAATAATGTACTGATTCTGAATGGTTACCTGATTTTAGTCGATAACCTGTCTTTAAAACAAAGATTCCGCCTAGAGTAATAATAGTTCCTGTTACAATGATGCCAGCTAAACTATAAACACCATGGCTAGTGAAAAATTGGAATATTTCTTGACCAGTCGCAAATCCTGCACCTACGACAACGCCTACAAATGCGAAAGCCACTATAATGGACTCTTTAGCTATATTCATTTATGTTCTTATCCCTTCATGTCAAAATTAATGAGATTTCAATTTTAATTATAATTATCTTAAAAATTCATATCTTTCTATTTTAGACGAAATAATACTAAAAATAAATACCTGAGTACATGCTATATGGACTATTGTGTAAATAAGACGTACGGTTTCTAAGAATTAAAAATAGTAATGCAATACAAAATGATTAGTGTAGAATAGTAAATATAAAAAATATGAGAAATATGAGAAATATTAATGCATTATTAATGATACTTTGATAGTATTATCGGATATTGAACGATTGATTGGAAGAAGTGTAAAAATTGAAGAAGGTGTTGTTATGATATTTGATTTACCTTTAATGCTAATGATTGTTGTATTTTTAGCGTTAGGTATATTCAGCCAATGGTTAGCAAATAAAATAAAATGGCCATCCATAGTAGTAATGGCTATTGTAGGTCTGTTAATTGGACCAATATTAGGCATAGCAAATCCTAAAGAAGCAATGGGATCGGAAGTGTTTAGTCCTATTGTTTCATTAGCAGTAGCCGTTATATTATTTGAAGGTAGTAGTAATTTAGATTTCAGAGAGTTAAAAGGGATATCGAAAGCGGTCATCAGAATTATTACTGTAGGTGCAACGATTGCATGGATTTTAGGTGCAATTGCATTACATTACGTATTAGATTTTCCAATATCGGTATCGTTAGTTATGGGTGGATTATTCTTAATCACTGGCCCCACAGTAATTCAACCATTGTTAAAACAAGCAAAGGTAAAGAAGAATGTCGATTCAATATTACGTTGGGAAAGTATCATATTAGATCCGATTGGACCGATGTTAGCACTATCAGCATTCTATGTATACCAAATTATTGATGACGGTATAAGTTTTTTAGTGATCTTACTATTTATCTTAAAAATTTTAAGCGTTGTTTTAATAGGTTTTGGTGCATCATTCTTATTTAACTGGTTAATTAAACATGACATGATACCACAAAGTTTAATGCCGCCAATACAGCTGGTATTTATACTATTAATATTTAGTATCTGTGACGAAATTTTAGCAGAATCTGGATTATTATCTGTAACCATATTTGGGCTTATAATGGCACGAAATAAACGCCATGACTTAATGTTTAAGGAGTCTGATCATTTTATAGAAAATGCATCAACAATAATGGTTTCAACAGTATTTATTTTAATTACATCATCACTTACTAAAGATGTATTACTAAATGTACTATCATGGCAATTACTTGTATTTAGTGTTGTAATGATTTTACTTGTAAGACCTTTATCGGTTATCATTTCTACATTTAGAACAGAAATAACTAAAAGAGAACGTGTTAGTGTAGCCTTAATGGCGCCTAGAGGTATTGTTGTACTTACCGTTGCACAATTCTTTTCAAGTTTGTTTATGGATGACGGTGTCAAAATGGCTCAATACATAACACCAGTTACATTTGGACTTGTATTTATTACAGTTGTCATCTATGGATTTAGTTTTACACCTTTAAGTAAAATGTTAGGCGTAGCAAGTAATGAACCACCTGGCGTTATTATTGTTGGGGAAAGTGAATTCTCATTTCATTTAGGAAGTATGCTTAAAGATCATGGTATACCCATTATGATGTTCAATTTATTTGAAAACACTTCTGATAAAGCACATCAACAAGGATTTGAAGTATTTAAAGGGAATTTATTATCTAGCAATGACCGTATATATTCAGATTTACTAAGATATAATAAGTGCATATTGATGACAAAATCATTTATTTTTAACAGTTTAGCATTTAATGAACTAGTACCTGAATTTGGTTTGAATAATGTCCATATGATGCCGGTATCATTTAATGATGAACAAGCACGTAATAATTTAAATGGTCCTATTCGAAATCATATTTTATTTGATGAAAATCATACACCAAGATGGTTTGATAACTATATAACACAACATAATATTATAGAAGTGCCTGCCGAAAGATATCATGAAATTACTGATAAAGATATGTTAATTTATTATATTAATGAAAATAAAAATGTCACTTTTAAAAGGAATAATCATTCACTACCTAAAGAAGAACATGGGACATATGGTATATTAAAAAATGTTTATAACGTATAAAATATTGCTTTTATAAAAAAATAATGTTAATATAACATCAGAAATATCTCGCATATAACACCAATCCCCTCACTACTGGTGATAGTGAGGGGATTCTTATAGGTGTGGTTACTTACGTCTATTGTTTTTATCATTGCGGCAGCGTAACCAATTAGTATACCAAGCAATGATGCAACCGCTTGTTATGGTTGCCAGAATATTTATCAGAATATCCCGCATCATAACACCTCCTTTACACGTCATTAAGACGTCTAAAGCATAGACGATAGTATTATTATAGCAAGGGATAATTAATTTAAAAGAAAAAAATATTATAAAATATAAAAACAGAGCGATAATTGGAATTCTACTCAATTATCGCTCTGTTTTTATATTATTTTATGTATCTATCATGCATTAAAATTTTAAGAATATCTATTTGAGATTGTAGTTCATGTCCTACATTAGTGTCTTTAATTTTTTTACGTGTTAGTTCTTCATCAACAACACGTTTAACTGATAACTCATCCGCACCATCTGATAATACTTTTTCCTTAGTATTAAATTCTTGGTGAGCAACCAATTGCATACCAAATGAATTATAAAGTAACGTATAACCAGCTATTCCTGTAGTAGATTGATAAGCTTTTGAGAAACCGCCATCAATAACTAACATTTTACCATCTGCTTTAATTGGATCTTCACCGTCAATTTCTTTTACTGGTGTATGCCCGTTAATGATACGGCCTTCATCAGGATTTAAATCAAAGTCTTTTAACATCTTACGAATCATATCAACATCTTCTCGTAAGTAATAATAAGGATTCTTTTCTTCTTTATGTGAGGCTTTATCTTCAATAAAATAACGTTCAAATGTTGTCATGGCACGTTTACCAAATAATGAAGAGTATTTACCAGTCCATAAATACCAAACTAAATCAGTAGAAAGATCATCTGTGATTTCTTTGTCGTCAAATGCTTTTCTTACATGATATTCAAAAACATCTAATAGTTCACGTCCACTATGTGATTCACCATCGATTTCAAATGATTCCATTTCGCCATTTTCATCTACTGGAATGCATCCATGAATAAGTAAATTTCCGTTATAAGGCAGATATAATTTTCCTTCTCTCATTAAGAAGGACATGTGGCGACGAAGTTTTTCAGATTGTTGGAAAGAAAGGAGTAACTTCTCAATAACATCTTCCTCTTCTTTCAATAATGTTTCAGGATGTTCTGGATCAACAGTTTGGAAACATGTATCTTTTAATGGGTATGTTTTACCGTAAACAGTAATTTCATTCTTGTCGTAATCAATTTTTTCTAAAACTAAGCGTTCTTCCATTTCAAATGATGGGCGACGTTTGATAATTGGCATTTCAAGCTTAAACTGTATCATTGCAATTGCTTGATGAATCTTCGTAATCTGATGTTCTTCACGTTGAGTAAGACTTACTTCCTTGTCAGGACGTTTTTTCGGTTTGAACGCTGGATTATCTCCACTATAATATTTTTCAGCTAAAGTTAGTAATGGTCTTAAGTTAATGCCATATGCATCTTCAATAATATCTAAATTATCATAACGTGCACAGATTCTAAGTAAATTAGCTAGACACACTTTGGAACCGGCATAAGCACCAATCCATAATACGTCATGATTTCCCCATTGAATATCTACAGAATGATAATTAATAAGCGTATCCATAATTTTATCTGGTTTAGGTCCACGGTCATAAATGTCTCCAACTACATGTAAATGGTCCACGACTAATCGTTGTACAGTATATGAAAGACCGATAATTAAATCATCAGATTGTTCTAATTCAATAACTTGGTTAATCAATGTTTCGTAATATGTTTTTTTGTTTTGATATTCATTATTTTTATAAAGCAACTCTTCAATAATGTATACAAATTGTTTTGGTAACGCTTTGCGTAATTTAGAACGAGTATATTTTGAAGAACAGTATTTTGTTAATTCTATTAAACGTTCGATAGTTGTAATATACCAAACATTGAGCTGACCTTTCGCATTGAATTGATTTTTAACTAACTTTAATTTGTCTTCAGGATAATATACAAGTGCTGCTAAATCATTAATTTCTTTTTCGTTAAGCGTATTTCCGAATATATCATTTATTTTTGCTCTGACATTACCTGAACCATTTCTTAAAACATGTTGGAAAGATTCATATTCACCATGTAAATCACTTACGAAATGTTCAGTGCCTTTTGGAAGTTCTAATATTGATTCTAAATTGATAATTTCTGTAGCTAATTTTTCAGCACTATCAAAACGTTGTGATAGTAAGTCTAAATATTTTTGTTTCAATTCACTTTCAGTAATATGTGTCATGATTTGTCACTCCTGTTTATAAGTTCCAATATAGTCAGTCTTTGTAATAATTAATGCGCTTACATTTGATTATCAAGAAAAAGTGATTAATTTTCAATAGCAAAGCTTTATTTGAAAATATATTTTCATATTCAGAGTGATTCAAGTTTGAAAATGACAATTTTTTACCAGGAGGCAAGTCAATTGAGTAGCCAAATAAATAGGAGAGATATGGACATGTAAAAAATAAAAACGCCAACAAAGTAGTCACTATGTTAGCGTTAAGTAATAATATATTATTTTACACGTTTACGTTTCACAAAATATCTAATAACAAAGTAAATAATGGCAATGATGATAATGACATACATAATTCTAGAATATGTATGAATACCATTCATTAATGCGCCAAAACTATCGCTAAGCAAACGACCTAGTATAATAAGCGCAAAGTTCCATATAGTTGTACCCAATAATGATAAAGATGTGAAAACAATAATATTCATACGATTAATACCTGCAGGGATGGTAATTAATACACGTAATACTGGTATGAATCGACATAGAAATACTGCCCATGCGCCATATCTTTTAAACCAATCATTGGCACGTTTTAAATCACTACTTTTCAATTTCATCCATTTACCGTGTCGATCGACAAAACGATAAAGTTTTTCTTCTGAAATAAGACGACAAATATAGTATAAAATTAATAATCCAATAAATGATGCAATCGTTGCAATAATCAACAAGGTCCAAACTGATAAATGAGATTTAACTGATAATAATCCTGCAAAAGTTAAAATAATTTCTGAAGGGACAACAGGTAAGACATTTTCTAATAAAATTAAAATAAAAATAGCTGTATAGCCCCATTGGCTAATAAAATTCGTTATAATTTGTTCCATTTATATAAATAGACTCCTTTATTCATCTAAACAATCTACTTAATTAAAAGTACGGTAACGTCATTATAATAAAAAATAGTCATAAATGCTTGTGAAAGGGGAGTCAATTTAAAATTTTATTAGTATTTTTAGTTTTTTAAAACACTAAAATTGTTTGTTTATTGTAGTTATAGTTTTAACTCTAAATTGAGTATTACACTTGTGACAGTATATTGAATGTATTGTTAATATTTATTGAATAAAAAGTGAATATTTTATTAAATTTATATTGTAACCGTTTCCATTTCGTGCTATTATTATTAAAAATTGTAGCGCTACAAGAAATTTTTAAGTTGTTTCTTAGTAGTTTAATCATAGTCATCTTGAAGGATTTCTGAAACTGAACGACAACACTTAGAGACAACATATTTAATAAGGGAAGTAGGAAAAGAAATGAATAAGAAAAGAAGTAACGTTCGTTGGGGCTTCGCAATTGCATTCTTCTTGATCGGAGTTATTGCATACATGGACAGGTCTAATATTTCTTATATTGCTGTTCCAATGATGGAAGATTTGCATTTGTCAAAAGCTCAATTTGGTTTATTGGCTTCATTTTTCTCACTAGGTTATGCATTAATGCAAGTACCTTCTGGGATGTTAGCTGAAAAATTTGGACCACGTAAAATGATTACAATTGCATTGGTATGGTGGAGTGCTTTTACTATATTTACAGGTATGATTAAGCATCATGGTTTATTATATTTTGTTAGATTTTTATTTGGTGTAGGTGAAGCGCCAATGTATCCTTCGAATGCAGTATTCAATTCATTTTGGTTTGCAAAAAATGAAAAGGGACGAGCTTCAAGTGCTTTATTAGCTGGTTCGTACTTTGGCCCTGTATTAGCGCCAATTGTGACTATAGCTATCGTAAATGTATTTAACTGGGAAGCGGTATTTTATATTTTTGGTGCAATAGGAATTGTAATGGCAATACTTTGGGCAATTATTGCAAAAGATTTACCTGAACAACATAAAATGGTCAACGAGGCTGAAAAACAATTTATTATGCAACATAGAGATATTGTAGACACAGACAAATCGTTACCACCTTGGAAACGATTCTTAACTCACTTTAGTTTCTATGCAATTGCAATTCAATACTTTGTTGTTCAATTCGTTATCACTCTGTTTTTAATTTGGTTACCTACATATTTAACAGAAGTATATCATGTTGATTTTAAAGATATGTCAATTAGTTCTCTTCCATGGTTATTAATGTTCTTCTTAATACTTAGCGGAGGAGCAATTTCAGATAGAATTTTAAACACTGGCAAATCACGCTTTGTCGCTCGTGGTGTTATTGCTATTATAGGATTTATTGTATTTTCAGCGTCAATGTTCCTTGCAGTACATACAGATAGCCTTTATGTTACTATTTTCTGGTTATCATTAGGACTTGGTGGCGTTGGTATGTCTATGGGTATGAGCTGGGCAGCAGCTACTGACTTAGGCCGTAACTTCTCAGGTACAGTATCAGGATGGATGAACTTATGGGGGAATATTGGGGCATTAACAAGCCCATTGTTAGCAGGAATATTTGTTGAAAGTCTAGGATGGACTTTAACATTTGAATTGTTAGCAATTCCTGCAGTAGTAGCAATTATAATGTGGTTCTTTGTTAAACCTGATAAACCATTAGTTATTGATGAACATAAAACAATAGAATAGTAGATATTAAAAAGAGCAATATGTGAGATTGTATAAATATAGTAATGTACTATATCAAATCTCATTTATTGCTTTTTATATTTTGTTAAGTACATAATATCTTAATAAGAAAGGTGTGTTTTAAATGATGATCATTAATGCAAAAATAAAAATATTAGAAGAAAAACGAGACGAATATTTAAAATTAATGGAAAGTTTAGTTGAAGAAACAAGAAAAGAAGATGGGGTCTTATACTATAGCCATTTTGAAGATGTACAAGAACGTAATACATTTGTGATAGTTGAAAATTATGTTGATGAAACTGCAATCAACTCACATATGGAGTCTCCACATTTCCAAAACTTTAATAATAAAGTTAAAGAGTATGTTGCAGAAGAACCAGTTATAGAAATTGCCCAACAAATTAAATAAATTTGGTAGATAAAATATAATGGGAAATAGTAATCAAATATTAATGAAAGTGATATAATAGTATGTATCATTGATGGATTGTGAACAATACATCTAATAAGTTAACGCTATTGAGAGCGGAATAACGCTGATTTCAAATCAATGAAATGAGAAACATTCCGTTCTTTTATTTTGTTTAAAATCAATAAAAAGGAAAGGAGAGGACATATTGAAGAGTTTTATACAGCTAGTCATGACATTTAATAAATCAAAAGTTGATCCATATAAAGGGTTAAGACAAGGATTATTAATGATTATTCCGGCTCTTTTAGGATATTATTTTGGCTTTTTCTCTTTTGGTATATTAATTGCCACAGGTACATTAGCGCATATATATGTCTTTAAAGGAGCACCAAAATCACAAATTAGAATTGTAATACTTTGTTCTTTAGCATTTGTAGTATGTATGATGCTTGGAACATTGACAACAGCACAACCAATTATATTTGGTATCTTGTTATTAATTGTTACGGTAGTACCATTTTATATATTCACTTCTCTCAAAATAGCAGGCCCTTCATCTACGTTCTTCATCGTAACGTTCTGTTTACCGATGAATTTACCTATTGCACCTGACCAAGCATTAATTAGAGGGTTAGCTATATTAATAGGTGGAATATTAGCGACATTAATGGTGCTATTAACTATTTATATTAAAAAAGAAAAAGCTGAAGATAGTGCAATTAATGCAGATTTCAAAGTAATTCAAGATATGATGGAAAATTACAATGACCCAGAAGCATTTAAAAAAGTTGCAAATTCAGCAGTATCTGCATTTAAAGCGTCAGATAAACTACTCATAACGTCATCTGCGAATAATGATAAAATGAGTTCACGATTTCAAAAATTATTATTAATTCATACTTCAGTTCAAGGTATTTATTCAGAATTATTAGAGCTTAATGAAAAAAATATACGACCATTACCTAATGATTTAATTGAAATGTTGAATTTCATTATCAATAAAGTAAAACATCCAAAAACTAATCATCAAACATGGAAAAAAGAAATCAATGTAAGTTCTGAATTTGAAAATTTATTAAATCATATACTAAAAATAGATGAAATTGCACATGCTGATTCTAATCATATCGAACATGAAGCAAAAATTAGAACACCTTTATATAGTAAGCGTACTTTACAAAATCTAACATTAGATTCTATTGTATTTAGAAACACATTGAGATATACAGTCATCATGTCAGCAGCAATATTCATAGCTTTATTCTTTGGATTTGATAAAGCATACTGGATTCCATTATCTGCACATACCTTATTGGTAGGAACATCAACAATTCATTCATTAGAAAGAGGTACTGCAAGAAGTTTTGGTACTATATTAGGTGTTATAGTGCTAACAGGAATATTAGCATTTTCTATTCCAACACCATTAGCAATTATATTAATGGGATTAGGCGCTGGAATTACAGAAATGTTTGTTGGTGCAAATTACACGTTTGCGGTAATATTTATTACAATTCAAGTTATCTTACTAAATGGTCTTGCTTCACAAAACCTATCTATTAGTATTGCATATCCAAGAATTGTAGACGTAATTATTGGTGTAGCTATTTCTACTATCGGCCTATTTATATTGGGACAAAGAACGTCATCAATATTGTTACCAAATACAATTGCAGAAGTTGTGAGAAAAGAAGCATCGTTCTTCCATTACTTATTCTCAGAAAACAAGTATCATAATAAAGAAGAAGAAAAAAATCTTAATCTAGGATTATCAGTTAGATTGAACAATATGACTCAAATGTATAATGCAGCGAATGGTGAGTTGAAGTCATCCAATATTATTATCCAAGTATATTTGCGCTTGAAGAAATTAGTTTTATGCTTAGTAGGGCGCTTAGTGATAATCATCGTTCAAGAATAGATGATCAATTAATGGGTGAATATTTAGCTACATTTGAAAACATTGCTAAACATTTCGAATTACAATCACATCTCGAAGTAAAAGAATTAACTGATTTACCACAGTATAATTATATTAAGTCTGGTTTAATGAAAATACAGAAAAACAGTCAAAAAGCACGTGAAGATGCTATTGAAGCAGGCATATTAGGTAAGTAGAGTAGTCTGAGGGTTGTCTAACCGTAGTATGACGTCATAGTGGTTAAATAGTTAGTATTGGTGGTAATACTAATATATAAGCAAATTAAACTGGAGATGAATACTATGCCTTGGACAATGGATGATTACCCACAGAGTTTAAAAAATCTTGATGAATTAGAACGTAAAAAAGCAATTGATATAGCTAATGCCATGTTGAAAGATGGTTATAAAGAATCAGATATTATCCCAATTGCTACGAAACAGGCTGAAAAATGGTACAAAGATGCTTCTAAAGATGATTTAAATGAATTGAAAAATAAACACATTACACAACATCAAACAGATCAGTCTGCAAACCCAGAATTAAATGAAGAACCTATACACGTTTACTTTGAAGACAATGAGTGGAAAGTAAAAACAGAAAAGGCTAAACAAGCTTCTGATACTTTTCAATATAAAAAAGATGCAATTAAGCGAGCACAAGAAATTGCAGAAAATAAAAATACGAAAGTAATAGAACATCAAAAAGATGAATAGAGAAAAAGTCTAGAAAGGCTATCCTCAAAATGAGGGTAGTCTTTTTATATTGGATGCGACTAAAGTAGGGAGTGCAATTATTTCTTCTTCTTTATGAACTTAGTTATAATAAAATTGATAAAGAAGTTGGAGGAAATAATATGTATGTAGAGAGAAAACCCTCATTATATCTAGAAGACTTAAGAACAGAATTTAAAAATAGTTTGAATACATTTAAAAATAGCGATGAAGCTTTTGATATTTTAGTAGGCTTTGTTGAGTTAGATCATATTTATTCATCAGCACTTAAAGAAATTAGTACTAAACTAAGTATATTAGATGATAACTTTAATCATATGTATAAACATAACCCTATTCATCATATGGAACGTCGTGTGAAAGAAATGGGAAGTTTAGTTGGAAAGCTAAAACGCAAAGATTTGGAAGTAAGTGCTGAAAGTGCCAAAGAAAATATTATGGATATCGCTGGTATAAGAGTTATATGTAATTACTTAGATGATATTTATGTAATTGAAAAAATGTTATTAAAACAAGAAGATGTCAAATTAATCAAACGTAAAGATTACATTGAACATCCTAAAGAAAATGGCTATCGAAGTTTACATATTGTTGTAACGATTCCTGTATTTTTAGCTGATTCTGTAGAAGTAACACCAGTAGAAATCCAGATAAGAACAATTGGTATGGATATGTGGGCAAGTTTAGAACATAAAATCCGATACAAAAATAATACAGATACTGAAAAATATAAAGGACTGTTAGAACAATGTGCAACAGAAATAACAGATGTTGAAAGAAAAATGCAGCAAATTCACTCAGAAATCTCTAAAAATGATTAATTAATTAAATTTTCAAAGTAGTATGTAGTAATAATATAGTATATTATTCCATACTACTTTTTTATATTAAGAGAATATATATTAAAAGTATACGTTATAATAATAAAATAAATTTGTAGACGACCGGCAGTCTAAAAAATGAGTTTTAATTATTGAAAATGACGTAGCGTAATAAGCTACATTTGTATTAGGAGGTGAATAATCTATGTCTTATTATACGACAGGTGACATTGCAGAACAGTATGATGTTTCAGTAAGAACTATACAATATTATGATAAAAAAGGTATCTTAAAACCCAGTCATTTTACAAAAACCAAAAGACGTATTTATACAGATGATGACTTAAAAAAACTAGAGTTGATATTACTATTAAAAAATATGGGCTGCTCATTAAATGAAATTAAAACATTAATGAATGAAGAGAGTACGATGAAAACCTTGAACTATATTCTAAATATGAAAGAAGAAACATTGATAAAACAAATTGAACAAAAGCAAAGCATAGTTGATAAAATAAAATTAACAAAACAATATTTTAATGAAAGTTCTGTAACACCTATATTTAAATTAACTGACATAGAGAAAATAGTGAAAGAATCTAATAATATGAAAGAGACTTATAAGAAAATAATTCTAAGTGCAAGCATAGTCGGTATAATTCAATATACAGGATTAATAAGTTCATTCGTTTTAAGAAATAAAACGCCATTAGTTATCGTGTCTCCTTTTATTATTAGTTATGCAATTGGGATAACACGCTATTATTACAAAAATGTAGAGTTTATTTGTCCTAATTGTCAAAACCAATTTCGACCATCACTGAATAAAGTGATCACTGCGAAACATACCATGAAGACACGAAGACTGGAATGTCCAAATTGTCACGAAACGAATTATTGCATAGAAACACCAGCTAAAACTAAATAATTATTTTGATTAAGCCTCGATGACTATCAGCGAGGCTTTTTATTTGCAGTTAAAGTAAGCGTTTGCAAAACGAGGATACATATATTAATATACTTGTATACAAGTATAAAGGCAACTGGAAATTGAGGTGTAAGATATGACATATGGCTATCCAGAAAGTTGGAAAAGACATTTAACTACAGGTGAGTCAATCGCTGCTGAAATAAGATTAGGCATTATTAATGGTGACATTGAATCTGAAACTTGGTTAACAGAAAATCAAGTTGCTAAACAATTTAATGTAAGTCGATCACCTGTTAGAGATGCTTTTAAACTATTACAAACAGACCAATTGATACATTTAGAACGAATGGGCGCACAGGTTCTACCTTTTGGAGAGCAAGAAAAGAGAGAGTTATATGACTTACGTTTGATGTTAGAATCGTTTGCCTTTTCAAGGTTGAGAACACAGGATACACAACCTATCGCAAAGGAAATGAAAAAGCAGTTAGAAATGATGAAAGTAGCCGTACAATTCGAAGACGCTGAATCATTTACAAAACATGATTTCGAGTTTCATGAGGCAATGATTTTAGCTTCTAATCATCAATATCTAAAAACCTTTTGGTACCATCTTAAACCTGTCATGGAATCACTCATTTTATTGTCTATGAGACGTAGAATGTTAAAAAATCCGGATGATTTTGAACGTATCCATCGCAATCATAATGTTTTTGTGGAAGCGGTTGATAATAAAGATTCAGACAAATTAAGAGAAGCATTTCATTTAAACTTTGATGATGTTGGAAAAGATATAGAAGGATTTTGGTTACGATAATTTTTTTGAGAAAGTAGGGGAAATGATGAAATATATGATTGGAGTCGATATAGGGACAACGAGTACTAAGTCAGTGCTATATGACGAAAATGGACAATTTATAATGAAGCATAACATTGGATATGAATTACATACACCTAATGTTGATGTCTCTGAAGAAAATCCAGACGAACTATTTGATGCAGTCTTAATGACAGTGAAATATGTGGTAAGGGAAGCAAACATAGCAAAAGAAGATATTAAATTGATTTCTTTTAGTGCACAAATGCATAGCCTTGTTGCTATGGACGAAAATCATCATAGATTAACTGAAAATATTACCTGGGCAGATAATAGAGCAAGCAAATACGCAACATTAATCAATAATCAATATAATGGATTAGATATTTATAGAAGAACAGGCACGCCAATCCATCCAATGTCACCGTTATCAAAAATTTTCTGGATGAAACACGAACAACAATCTACTTTCGATAATACTGCCATGTTTGCTGATATTAAGACATATATTTTATATCAATTATTTGAGCAATATGTGATTGATCATTCAATGGCTTCAGCAACAGGTATGTTTAACCTTGAACAATTAGATTGGGATGATGATGTACTCAATTTATTAGGTATTTCACGATCTCAATTACCAGAGTTGGTACCAACAACACATATTTTAACTGGAATGAAAAAACGATATGCAACTTTAATGGGCATTGATGAAAATACACCAGTCGTCATAGGGGCAAGTGATGGCGTTTTATCAAATCTCGGTGTTAATAGTTATCAGCAAGGTGAAGTAGCAGTCACAATCGGAACGTCTGGAGCGATAAGAACAGTGATTGATAAACCGAGAACAGACGAAAAAGGACGTATATTTTGTTATGTGTTAACTGATGAACACTATGTTATTGGTGGGCCAGTAAATAATGGTGGCGTTATTTTAAGATGGCTTCGAGATGAAATATTAGCTAGTGAAGTTGAAACGGCTAAAAGACTTGGTGTTGATCCATATGATGTACTAACACAAATTGCAAGTCGAGTTAAGCCTGGATCAGATGGTTTAATCTTCCATCCATATTTAGCAGGTGAACGAGCACCGTTGTGGAATGCCGATGCAAGAGGATCTTTCTTCGGGCTTACATTATCACATAAAAAAGAACATATGATTCGTGCTGCTTTAGAAGGTGTTTTATATAACTTATATACTGTATATCTTGCATTGATTGAAGTGATGAACGAAACACCAAATGAAATTAAAGCAACAGGTGGATTTGCGAAAAGTGAAATATGGCGTCAAATGATGGCAGATATTTTTGATACACAATTAAGTGTACCTGAAAGCTATGAAAGCTCATGTCTTGGTGCTTGCGTTCTAGGTATGAAGGCACTAGGAGAAATAGATGATTTTTCAATAATTGAACAAATGGTTGGAACAACTCATGAACATCAACCTGATCCCAATACAGTAGACATTTATCAACAGTTAGTCAAAATATTCATTAAGATTAGTCGTTCATTAACAGAATCTTATAGTGAAATTGCAGATTTTCAACGTCAACATATGGATTAATTGATTTCATAAAATATCTTAGCACATAGACAGTATTTAATTGCAATGTAGCCATGTCACTTTTGAATTCGAGCAACTTTATTGAGAATAACACAGAAAAGGAAGAAGGGACTGCCATGTTTGGAGAAATTTGGCCACTAATTAGCGTTGTTTTAGGAATTATCATTTTATTAAGTTTAATTATATTTTTAAAATTGAATACCTTTATTGCTTTAATTATTACATCGATAATCACGGCATTACTATTAGGAATGCCACTCAATAAAATTATGGAAACTGTTGAAAACGGAATGGGTAGCACATTAGGTCATATCGCTTTAATTTTTGGATTAGGTGCTATTTTAGGAAAGTTACTTTCTGATGGTGGAGGCGCGACAAGAATCGCTGATACATTAATCGCAAAATTTGGACAGAAACATGTACAGTGGGCGATGCTTATTGCAGCATTCATCGTTGGTATAGCATTGTTCTTTGAAGTAGGACTAGTCTTATTAATCCCACTTGTATTCACAGTAGCTAAACGTGCAAACGTTTCTATTTTAAAACTAGGACTACCAATGGTAACTGCTTTATCTGTGACACATGGATTCTTACCTCCACATCCTGGACCGGTTGTTATTGCAAAAGAATTAAAAGCCAATATCGGTCATGTATTAATGTACGGAATTATTATTGCAATTCCAGTCACATTAATCGCAGGTCCATTATTTAATAAATTTGCGCAAAAAATCATTCCTTCAGCATACTCACGTGAAGGAGATATTTCAGCATTAGGCGCACAAAAGGAATTTACTAATGATGAGATGCCAGGATTTTGTATTAGTATTTTAACTGCAATATTACCAGTTATATTGATGCTGATTTCAACAATTGTTCAATTGGTTACTGGACATGATACACCTAAAAATAGTGTTGAGTCGATCATTTATCTAATTGGTAATGCGGGTACTGCAATGCTTATAGCAGTTATCTTTGCAATATTTACTATGGGAATACTTCGAAAAAGAAAAATGGAAGATATTATGGAATCAGTCACACAAGCTATATATCCAATTGGTATGATGTTGTTAATCATTGGTGGTGGCGGTACATTCAAACAAGTTCTAATAGATGGCGGTGTTGGTGACACAATCGCAAAAATGTTTGAAGGTACACATATGTCCCCAATTTTACTCGCATGGATTGTTGCTGCAGTACTTAGAATCGCATTAGGATCTGCTACTGTTGCGGCTATCTCTACTACAGGTATAGTCATGCCATTACTTCAAGCGTCAGATACCAATGTCGCTTTAGTCGTACTAGCTATTGGTGCAGGTAGTGTTATCTTATCTCATGTCAATGACGCTGGTTTCTGGATGTTCAGAGAGTATTTTGGATTAACAGTTAAAGAAACTTTCTTAACTTGGTCATTACTAGAGACAGTTATTTCGGTATCAGGCATTATCTTCATCTTATTTATTAGTTTATTCGTATAAAATATTTATAATTATACCGGCTGGAGACAGTCGGTATTTTTGTATGGATTTATAAAGGGTCGCAACAAAAACTGATATATTTCTTGTCTGTTTAAACCATTTTTGAATAACTGTGAAGCATTGATATAAAAGATTTGAAAACTTAATGGTATACATGAACTAAAGTTCATGCATAAAACCTTCTAAGTAATCAATTATTAAGAAGGTCTAATGTGCAGGGGTGATATTGATGACAATAGATATTACTATACATATCATTGTATATTTACCGGTTATGGTAACTATTACGTTTATTGTTATGTGGTTTATCAAGCACATTCGAGCAAAAAAATAAACCCGTCTTACTGCAATAAGACGAGTCTAAAAGCTGTTTGTGTAGAACATATGAATTGAGTTAACCCTCAAAATATGTTGCTTAGTTTTTCCACCTAGTAAACACTCTAAAAGTTGCTAGGTGTATTTTTATGCTTAAATTATACTATGATATGAAGATTAAGGCAATAAGTTTGAGTGTAAAATACTACTAGTTGACTTCAAATAGTAGGAGATATAGTAATAGAAATCCCAAAATCTTAATGAGCAATATATTGTTTTAAATATAAAAAATTCTCACATTAATTTAAGATAAAATATTAAAATGATGTAAACTATGCACATTGTGGTATTAATGATAAAATGATGTTATACATTAGCAGTTATTCTTTTAAAAAGGGGTAGTAGAGACTTTGAAACAAATAAAAAAAGCAATTATTCCAGCAGCTGGTTTGGGTACTAGATTTTTACCAGCAACAAAAGCAATGCCGAAAGAAATGCTTCCAATTCTAGATAAACCAACTATTCAATACATCGTTGAAGAAGCATCTAGAGCAGGTATTGAAGACATTATTATCGTTACAGGTAAACATAAACGTGCGATTGAAGACCACTTTGATAACCAAAAAGAACTAGAAATGGTATTAGAAGAAAAAGGTAAAAATGATTTATTAGAACGTGTTCAATATTCAACCGATTTAGCTAATATCTTTTACGTTAGACAAAAAGAACAAAAAGGTTTAGGTCATGCCATCCACACAGCACGTCAATTTATTGGCGATGAACCATTTGCAGTGTTATTAGGCGATGACATTGTTGAATCTGAAACACCTGCGATTAAACAATTAATGGATGTCTATGATGAAACTGGTAAATCTGTCATTGGTGTGCAAGAAGTAGCACCAGAAGATACACACCGTTACGGTATCATTGATCCATTAGAACAATCTGGATTACGTTATGAAGTTAAAAAATTCGTAGAAAAACCTAAACAAGGTACAGCACCATCAAACTTAGCTATAATGGGACGTTATGTATTAACACCAGAAATCTTTGACTATCTTGAAACACAAGAAGAAGGCGCAGGAAATGAAATTCAATTAACTGACGCAATCGAACGTATGAACACAGAAAGCCAAGTGTACGCATATGACTTCGAAGGTGATCGATACGACGTTGGTGAAAAATTAGGATTCGTTAAAACAACGATTGAATATGCATTAAAAGATAAAGACATGAAAGATGATTTAAAAGCATTCATTAAACAATTAGACTTATAAAGCAAAAAGGCATCAATCACAATGTATAGTGATTGATGCTTTTTCAATATTATTTTAAAACTTTGATAAAACCTTGATTAGCAGTTAAATAATAACCATCTGTTGTTTTTAATCTAGGTGTTAACTTACTAGTAAATTCGATATCAATAATATCTATTTTTGTGCCTTTTTCTAAAGTCTTAACTGGATCTTTCTTAAAACCTACATCCTCATATAGCTTACATTTCTTAATTACTTCAACAGATTTCGGAGTGTTTGTAATATAGCCTTCAATACTATCAAGATTGATTGGTGTAACAAAATCTTGATTAGCAGTTATATAACTTCCATCCTCTGTAACCAATCTAGGAGTGCCTTTATCACTTTTATCCATATGGATAATACGAATACATTGGCCTTTATTAATATCACTTATTTCGTTTATAAAGTTTGCTTCTTCATACTTCTTAAACTTTTGCAATGCGACAACATGCTTTGGTGTATCAGTTAGATATTGTTTCATGTTTATGTCTTCATCTCCATCTTTGTATGAGTGAAATGCTAATGATAAGTTCTGACGTTTTAAATAATTATAATCGCTATAATGAGGTGGTGTAGCTTTTACTAAACACTTCTCAAAATCATTATAAGTGATTGAAATATTAAAGTCAGTATTTTTAAAGAAGATATCTTTATGTTTAATATAAAGTGATTGATTTGTCCACTCATATTTGACGGGTTTAATGTATCGTTCGTCGTGAATTTTAATTAGTTCGACGGAATTTATTTCTGTTTCTGCTAATTTAAAAATCTCAATTTCATCGTATAATTCATCTTTAATATAATATGTACCTCTAAATATAGGCACACAATCTAGTGCTAATTCAGGTAAATGTTTTAAATCTTCAGGATACATGTAGTACATAGTATTTTCTTTAATATACTTACTAACTTTTGCATCATTCAATAAAAAGTTGATTAATGATTCTAAAATATTTTTATTTTGTTGATAAGCGTCATAAATACGTTTGAATTTATCAGTAATAATTAAATCATTCATATTGTAACCTGCATTAGTAATTAAAGACTCTACTTTATCAAACTGCTTATAAAAGAATGATTTATCTTTTGATTTATTAAATGTCTTAGTTAATAAAAATCTAGAAATAAAATCAATTTCCACTATTCTACTTAAAATTTTAATCATAATTCCATTTTCTATATCCATCTTTAAGACATGCTCAAGTATATTTAAATTTAATTGTGATTTCTCTAGCATGTTAGTGTCATTAACTAGAGAGTCATTTAGTTCGTAACGGTTTACATGATCTACAGGTTCAGTGGTCATTGATGCTGAATGGCATAAAGGTAAAGTTTCAAAAAAGAATAATTTATCTTCCCCATATTTCATATGTTTAAAGGTAATATGATGATCTAACAAAATAGAACGTTTGTAAATTTTACCTGGTGGTCCTACAGCACGAAATATTTTGAAAATATCACTTGGAACTAAATTATCATCCTGTTTATATGACGCAAAACGAGCAATTTTTTTAATGTTTTCATTAGTATGTTTATAACATTGACCAAATCCAATATCTGATTGATGACTGTTCACTTGTTCAACAAATTTAGGGAAACCTTCAGTATCTAACCAATCATCAGCATCTAAGAAAGTAACATAATCACCTTGTGCTTTTTTAATACCTAAATTTCTTGGAACCGCAGGACCACCAGAATTTTCATCTAGTTGGTACGTCTGAATAAAGTCATATTTTTCGTTATATTGTTTTAGTAATTCATATGATTTATCTGTGGATACATCATCTATGAATATTGCTTCAATAAGCGTTTTATCTATTTTTAAGTCTATCAAAGATTGAATACATGTTTCTAAATATGCTTCTTTATTATATACAGGTACAATAATTGAAATAAGCTTTTGAATAATACTCTCTCCCTAATTAGTGTTTTGAAATTGTTATTTTTATGACTGAATAATATATTTGAAAATCACTAAAAGTATAGCACTATCAATTAAAATATCAAAATATTAAATAATTAAATGTGCGGTATAATAAAAAGCTTCTCCATTGATTGGAGAAGCTTCTTATTATTTATCAAAAATAAATGAATTTATTTTGTTTGCAATATTATCAAAATCGTCATGTGTTAATGATACATACAATTTGATCTTAGGTTCAGTACCAGAAGGTCTTAATGCAATAAACCCTTCTTTGAAGTAAATTTTAAGTACATTTGCTTTAGGTAACGTAATAGAAGAGGTTTGATTTGTTTGGAAATCAACTTTTTCTCCTGTTTCATAATCTTCAATAGCAATGACATCTAATCCATTAATAGAACGTGGTGGGTTATTTCTATATGTTGTCATAATATCATCGATAATTGCCTTGCCTTTTGCACCTTCAAATGCATGAGAGAATAATTTGTTATTGTGGTGTCCTACTTGTTGGTAGATATCTTCCAACTCATCTTTTAACATACGTCCTTCATTTTTAAGTTCAGAAGCATATTTAATAATAAGCGGTACGATCTGAATCGCATCCTTATCTCTTACGAATGGACCAGCTAGGAAACCATAACTTTCTTCATAACCAAGTAAGTAATTTTGATCATCAGACATATTTCTAATTTCTTCAGCAATATATTTAAAGCCAGTTAACACTTCTTTGTATTCTACATTATGATAACGCGCTAATGACTTAGCTAGTTCACTACTTACAATAGATTGAATCATAATTCTATTGTTTAAGTGTGCTGTTTCATTAATACGATAATTTAATAATAGGGCACCAATTTGGTTACCATTAAAGTAATGAATATTACCGTCTGCATCACGCTCTGCTATACCTAAACGGTCAGCATCTGGATCAGTACTAATTAATAAATCAGCTTTAATTTGATTTGCAAGTTCAATGGATTGATCAAACGCTTTATGATCTTCTGGATTTGCACTTGCAACAGAACTGAAGTTAGGATCAGGTTTACATTGCGCTTCAACTAAATTAAATTGATTGAAATTTAACGTTGTCAAAATGTCAGGTACAACAGGTACGCTTGTTCCATGTAAACTTGTAAACACCACTTGTAAATTTGATTTAGGAATGTCACCGACTAATTCCTTAATGTGTTCAAAGTATGATGTTCTTACGTCAGTTGGGACTGTTAAAATGTTTGATTGTTGTTGTTCATTTAATTCAGGTAGTTCAATGTTAAGTGGATCACCTAAATCGTTAATATAATCACTTAGCTCGGCAGATGGTTCTGTAGACAGTTGTGCACCGTCTTCACCGTAAACTTTGATACCGTTATAGTCTTTAGGATTATGACTTGCAGTAATCATGACACCCGCATCTGCTTCTAAAAATCTAACAGCATAAGATAAATCAGGTGTTGTACGGTATGTATCAGATAAATAAACTTTGATATCATTACTAGCTAAAATCGTTGCGATAATTTGAGCGAATTCCGGTGACAAATGTCTTGTATCATAATGAATCACTGCTACTGGTGATGTGTGTTTGGATTGTAAAAACTTGGCTAAGCCTAAAGCGACTTTAGATACAGTAAATCGGTTTAAACGTCCTTCTCCAAGTCCTAATTTGCCTCTTATTCCAGCCGTACCAAAAGCAAGTGTTGTTTCAAAGCCTTCTTGTTGAGCTTCAGTTGATTGGTTCTCATAAAAGTCTTTAACTAAACTTTCATCAGCTACTTTAGTCCAATTATCTTTCATAATATAAAATTCCCCTTTAAAAAATAATCGCGTTACATCTAAATTAATTATTTTAAATCATTATCAAACGGGTATATTGAATACAGATGTACGCATGTAAGTTAATCTTATTATATAGTACATTTATTGTAAGTTACATTAAAAAGATATAAAAAATGATGAGAAAAATTCAAAGTTGAAATTTAAGTATTTATGACAATATTAAAAAATAAGTGTTTATCAATTATTTTTTAATATCAAAAGTCTATACTTTTTAAATATTGTCTCATATAATTAGCATATCAAATATAAATGGGGATTAAATATGATAAATACAATTACAAGCACATTGCCACCAGTCCATGGGGGAAGAACTAAAGCGTTATTAAAACGAATCAAGTTTTTAGATGAGGAAATGAATATCGTTAATAAGATATATACTACAAATTATAATGCTAATTATAAAGAAGTATATGATGAATTTTTAAAAAAAGGTTTTGTAACTAAAAATACAGAATACGAAAATTTATATGATTGGCTTTCAGATTTTAAATTATTATCTATACCAACGACAAAATTTAAGAAAAAACCAATTTATAAAGAAAAAGATAAAGAAATTGAAGGACTACAAAAGAAAGAATTTAAAGATGGTAATGTCGTTCGTTATTATGATGGAGATACGTACGTTCTTTATAGAAGATATTATGAAGGTACTAATATTGTAGAATTCGAAGATGTTATGTCTCCTGTATCTAAGAAAAGAATTGAACGTCATGAGTACAATGTGTATGGTCAACTTCATAAAATTAATTATTTCTCTAGTAAAACATACTTTAAAATATTAGAAGAATACTACGATACAGAAGGACAAATTTATTGTAAGAAATTTTATGATGCTAGTGTAGATAAACGTATCGATTTTATTCAAATATTTAAAGACAATAAATATTTACGCTCATTTAAAACTGAAAAAGATTTATTTGAGTATTATTTCAATCATCGTTTTAAAGATGGAGATATCATCTTTAATGATGCTAGAGTATTAGATAAACCAATGCTTAATCAAATACCTAAAACTAAAAATGTTCTTGTATTCCACAATAGTCATTTAGATGGAGAAAATGTAAAAGGCTCATACAAAACAGCGCTAGGTAATGCTGATAAAGTAGCTCAATATTTATTACTTACTCAAATGCAAAAAGATGATATTCAAAACTTGTATGATATCGATGATAATAAAATATCTGTTATTCCGCATTTTATTGAACCATATCCTGAGTCAGATCAAGTTGAAAAATTAGACCGATTTGTATTTATCGGTAGATTAGGTTTACAAAAACAAATTGACCACTTGATTAAAGCATATAAACAATTTCTATCTTATGGTCATGATACTGAATTAACAGTGTTTGGCCCAGATGAAGCCAATCAAAAAAAATTAATGCTAGACCTTATTAAAGAATATAACTTAGGCGATAAAGTAAAAGTATATAACTATACTAATAATCCATTGGATGAATTTAGAAAGTCTAAAGCTTCATTATTAACTAGTAAGTATGAGGGCTTTGGCTTAACAGTAATGGAAAGTATAGAAGTAGGCTGTCCAGTTATTTCATATGACGTTAGATATGGTCCAAGTGAAATTATTGATGATGGCGTTAATGGTTATTTAGTAGAACCAGATAATATTGAAGAATTTGCAAAATACATGGATAAAGTAGTTAGAGAACCACTAACACATGTTGCTACAAAAGCAACACTCAAACAAGAAAACGCCGCAGCCAACTTTAAAAAGTTGTTTGATAAAATTAAATAGAAAGATTTTGAATCCGGACAAGTGAAGAACTTGTTCGGATTTTTACACTTCTGATTTCAATGAAATTTCTATATTTTTATTAGTTAACTTACTGCTTTTAAATTATTTGATAGAATGTATATATAAATTTGATAGAGAAGGTGAAATATATGAAAAAAGTGATAAATGTAGTTGGAGCAATTATATTTTCTGATAATAAAATTTTATGTGCTCAAAGAAGTGAAAAAATGAGCCTACCTTTAATGTGGGAATTTCCAGGTGGAAAAGTTGAAAAAAATGAATCAGAAGAAGAAGCCTTGATTAGAGAAATTCAAGAAGAAATGAAATGTGATATTTCTATTAATGAAAAATTGACAACTACAGAGTATGAATATGATTTTGGTATAGTTAACTTAACAACCTTTAAGTGTCAATTAAACCAAGATGTTCCTACTTTAACTGAACATAAAGAAATAAAGTGGTTACCAATTAACCAGCTTAATTCATTAACATGGGCTCCACCAGATATTCCAGCGGTTAAATTAATAATTGAAGGAGAATAGCTATGAATAGATTAATTGAAGATTTCACACAATCTTTACATAAAGGATTTATAGATAAAAATGTTTCGCACCAAGGAAATTTTACTCCCAAATTATTAATAAATAATAAAAATGAAAATGTTTTATCTACAATAGTTCAAGAGTTACAAAAGTGTATATCTTTTAGTATTTCAGTAGCATTCATTACTGAAAGTGGATTAGCTAGTTTAAAATCCATATTATATGATTTAAATCGTAAAGGAATAAAAGGGAGAATATTAACTTCCAATTATTTAGGATTTAATAGTCCTAAAATGTATAGTGAATTATTAAAATTAGAAAATGTGGAAGTACGTTTAACTGATGTAGAAGGGTTTCATGCAAAAGGGTATATTTTTGATCATGAAAATTACTCTTCTATGATCATTGGTAGTTCAAATCTAACCTCTAATGCATTAAAAATTAATTACGAACATAATATATTGTTATCAACTCATAGAAATGGTGAATTAGTACATAATATTAAGTCACAATTTAATGACCTATGGGATAAAAGTATATCCTTAACTCAGAAATGGATTGATGATTATAAAGAGACTTTTGAATACAAGTCAATAAAACAAATATTTGAATTACAAAATCAACAAAAAGTGTTGAATGATAAATATAAAAGCGTATTTAATATTCAGCCTAATAAAATGCAGAAAGAAGCATTAAGTTGTCTGGATTCACACAGAAAAGAAGGAAAAGATAGAAGTCTTATTATTTCGGCTACAGGAACAGGGAAAACAATATTGTGTGCATTAGATGTTAGAGCGTTTAACCCAGAAAAGTTTTTATTTATCGTACATAACGAAGGTATTTTAAATAGAGCCAGAGAAGAATTTCAAAAAGTAATGCCTCATATTGATGATAATGAATTTGGTTTACTTACTGGTAAACACAAAAACGTTAATGCAAAATATTTGTTTGCTACTATTCAAACTTTATCTAATAATGAAAATTTTAAAGCATTCTCAAAAGAACATTTTGATTATATTGTATTTGATGAGGCTCATAGATCTGCTGCTTCGAGCTACCAAAGAATATTCAACTATTTCACACCCAAGTTTATGTTAGGTATGACAGCTACACCAGAAAGATCTGATGATCTAAATATATATGAATTATTTGATTATAATGTAGCTTTTGAAATTAGATTACAAGAAGCATTGGAAAGTGAAATTTTATGTCCCTTTCACTATTTTGGTGTTACTGATTATTCAATTGGTGGAGAAATAAGTGAGGAAGTTGCAGATTTAAAGAATCTAACGTCAGATGAACGATTGCAAAATATTTTAGATAAAACTAACTATTATGGTTATTCTGGAGAAGAACTTAAAGGGTTAATTTTTGTAAGTCGAAGAGATGAAGCATATGAATTAGCGCAGAAATTAACGGATCATGGAATACCTTCTGTAGGATTAACAGGAAAAGATAAAATTGAATTAAGAAGTACCACAATTGAGCGTTTAAAAAATGGAGAAATTAGCTATATTATAACTGTAGACTTATTCAATGAAGGTATTGATATTCCTGAAGTTAATCAAGTCGTAATGTTAAGACCAACTGAATCAAGTATCATATTTATTCAACAATTAGGTAGAGGATTAAGGAAAAGTAACAATAAAGAATACGTTACAGTTATTGATTTTATTGGGAATTATAAAACGAATTATTTAATACCAGTCGCTCTATCAGGAGATCAGTCTCAAAATAAGGATAGTTATAAAAAGTTTTTAACTTCTAATAGTGAATTAAACGGTGTGTCTACAATAAATTTTGAAGAAATAGCTAAGAAAAAGATTTATGATTCTTTAGATGCAGTTAAATTAAATCAGCCTAAATTGATAAGAGAAGCCTATGAAACAGTTCAGAATAGAATTGGTAGACTACCTATGTTAATGGATTTTATTAGACAAAATTCAATTGATCCTAGTGTTATTTTTTCTAAATACAAAAATTATCATGAGTTTTTATTAAAAAATAAATACATAGAAGATAAAATCAATCTTAATGAATTTAAAAACTTAACTTTTTTATCAAGGCAACTAACTCCAGGTTTAAAGAAAGTGGATATTTTAGTATTAGAAGAAATATTGAAAGGCCCCATATTCATTAAAGAATTATTAGAGAAAATGAGAAAATTAAACGACGATATAATTGAAAAAGATGTAATAACATCCCTGAAAATTTTAGACTTCTCATTATTCAAATCAACAATTGGTGATACTTATGGTGAACCACTTATAAATATTGAAAATGACAAAATTCAATTAACAAAAGAATTTTCCAACTCATTAAATAATCCATTATTTTTAAAATATATTTTTGATTTAATAGAACTGTCTAAATATAATAATCGTCGATATCAAGATAGTGGAAATAGGATGATTATTTATAATAAATATTCCCGTGAAGATTTTGTTAAACTGCTTAATTGGGATAGTGATGAGTCGGGAACTATAAATGGCTATAAAATGAAACATCAAACTTTACCTATATTTATCACTTATGATAAACATGAAGACATAAGTGATAATACTAAATATGAAGATGAGTTTTTAAGCCAAGATGAGTTGAAATGGTACACAAGGTTACCAAGAAAAATCCAATCTCCAGAAATACAAAATATACTCAATCATGTGGAAAATAATGTAACAATGTATATTTTTGTAAAGAAAAAAGACGATGATGGTAAGTACTTCTACTATCTTGGAACAGCTAATTATATTGAAGGGACAGAAGAGGAAGATATAATGCCTAACGGAAATTCAGTTGTAACGATGAAATTATCTATGTATCAACCAGTTAGAGATGATATTTATAGGTATATTACTTCTGATTAAATATAATGAACTTTGATTGGAATGTTAGAATTTTTAAATTTTGGTGCAGGAACAGCGGACTTCCTAAAAGTGCTTGCAAAATATATCGAAAATCCATACCTGCTTATTTTATAGATTGAAAAATAATATTGATATAGCTATATGTCTTGGTACATCTTAAAAGATGTTATCAAGGCATATTTTTATTAAATAAATACAAATTGGTCTATTACAGTCAATATATTTGAATTTCAGAGTGTCTCATTTTAAACTTGCTTAATAAATATACTTTTTATACTCAAAATCCACAAAATTTAACTAATAAAAAAGTGAGGCTTTTAAAATGAATCAACTCAATTTTAATATAAACGAAGCTATTCCTAGTATGACAATCAAACCGATTTCTTTACCAACGCCAACTGAACGTGGTGATGAATTACAAGTGAAAGTAAGTATGCCGTCTGAAGGTAACAATTTACCTATCATTTTATTTGCACATGGATTTGGATCTTCAATGCACGCATATGAACCTTTAACTGACTTTTGGGCATCGCATGGATTTGTTGTCATTCAACCTACATTTTTAGATTCAAGAACGATTGGCATGTCTCAAGATGATCCTAGACAATCAAACTTATGGCGTCAGCGAGTGGAAGATGTTAAAACAATTTTAGATCATTTGGGATATATTGAGACTCAAGTCCCAGGTTTGAGTGGACGATTAGACACGAGTAAGATTGCGACAGTTGGTCACTCATTCGGTGGTCAAACAGCAGGTAATTTATTAGGACTTCAAGTGATTGATCCGATAACTAAAGCGACAACAGATTATTCTGATGATAGAGTGAAAGGCGGAATTTTATTAGCAACTGCTGGAGAAGGTGGAGACAAGTTAACACAATTTGCGAAAGATAATTTTTCGTTTTTAAATCCAACCTTTGAACATATGACTAAACCAGCTTTAGTTGTAGTGGGAGATAAAGATCAAAATCCATTAACTAGTATAGGACCTGAATGGATGGAAGAACCGTATTATTTAAGTCCAGGTGAGAAAAGTTTATTAAAATTATATGAAGCGGAACATTCATTAGGTGGTATAGCAGGATATGAAGCCAAAGAAACGACTGACGAAAATCCTGAAAGAATTGACTTACTACAACATACAACATGGGCTTATTTAAGAAGTGTTTTAGATATCGAGCATGATAGTTGGAATATCGCTCAACAAATAATTACTAACAATACAGACCAAGCAGATATTCAATCTAAAAATGAATAACATAAATTATTAGCTATCATATTAGTCTTTTACTGGAAAAAGAACAACTATATCATAGATAATATGATTAAAAGAAAAAGAGGAGCATTAAACATGAATAATAAACAAAACATGAATCATGCCATTGTCCTAGGTGGCGGAGGGTCACTAGCAATTGGATGGCAATTAGGATACTTATCAGCACTTTCTAAAGAAGGTATTGATGTTCGTAATGCAGATTTAATTATAGGTACATCAGGTGGTGCTCAGGTAGCTACTGGTATTACGTCTAGTAAAAGTTGGGATGAAATATTTGAAGAACAAATTGCTCCGAAATCAAACGAAGAACCACCACAAAGTGATATGTCCCATATCTTCACGAGATATGCAGACATTGAAAAGAATTCATCAACACCAAAAGAGTGGATAAAAGGCTATAGTGAATATGCATTAGAGTATGACAAATTTGATGAAAATGAACATATTAATCGATTGAAAAATAGAATTAAAGTCAACCAATGGCCTGAAAATTTGATGATTACGGCTGTTGATGCACAAGCGAAATCAAGAGCAGCATTTACTACAGAATCCAATGTAGATATTTATAGGGCGATGGCAGCAAGTGGATCACTTCCAGGTGTTTGGCCAACAACAACAGTTAATAATAGCAAACATTTTGATGGCGGTTGTCACTCAATGGAAAATGCAGATTTAGCAAAAGGAGCTAAAAAAGTCTTAATTTTATCAACAAATTTACCGATCAACACACCATATAAATTGGAAGATGCGATAAATGAATTAGAACAAAATGGTGCTGAAGTTAAGCTTATTACCCCAAGTAAAGAAGTATTTGATAAATTAAATGAACTTGGTGGCAATACTGTAGATCCATCTATTAGACCAGATATGGCTAAATTAGGCGAAAAGCAAGGTCAATCAGATTCAGAAAGTATTAAAACTTTCTGGAACTAGTATCTAGTATTTAAAAGAATAAATCATAATCTATCGAGATAAAAATAGGTTAGAAAAGTGCAACAACGCTTTCTCTAATTCAATTTTTTATCTCGATTTTTTAAATTTTTATAAAAACTAACTTTATACTTGCACATTACAGATAAAAGGAATAGAATGAGCAACATCAAATAAATAGTTAGATATCTAATTAAACGATAAATAATAATGCTATAAATAATAAGTTGAGGAGTGTTGAAGATGGAAAATGTAAAACGTATTGGAATTATTGGTGGAGGGCCTGGAGGACTCATGCTTGGTCTATTATTACAACAGCAAGGTCATAATGTTTCTATTTTTGAAAAAGCAGATCCGAATGTGAATAGAGATCGTGGTGGCTCACTTGATATTCATGACGATAGTGGGCAACTTGCTTTAAAAGAAGCAAATATTTATGAACAGTTTAAACAATTAGCTCGATACGAAGGTGAAGACACTAAAGTTGTAGCTAAAGATGGAACGGTATTATTTGAAGAAGATGCAGAGGGCGAAGGTTCTCGACCTGAAATTGATCGTGGTGTGTTGTGTGATATTATTATGAATCAATTAGAACCTTCATCCATTCAATATGGTTATACTTTTAATGCATTAACTCAATTGGAAAACGACCAAGTTGAAGTTTCATTTAAAGAAGGAAATAAAGAAACATTTGATTTAGTTATAGGTGCTGATGGTGCATTTTCAAAAGTACGTTCATATATTTCAGATGTAGATGTTGAATATAATGATATTTCAATGGTTGAATTAAATGTGAATAATGTTAAAAACAACTATCCTGATTTAGCTCAATTCAATAAAAACGGTAAAATGATGGCATTAGGTGACAATAAAGCAATTCTAGGACAACTTAATGGAGATGGACGTATTAAAGTCTATATGTCTTATTTAATGGATGCAGATAAACTTGATGATTACAAAGCTTTATCAAAAGGAGAAATTAAACAGCAATTATTAAAAGACTTTGCGGATTGGTCACCAGAATTAAAAAAATATATCGAGTATGCCAGTGATGATATGCTCCTTAGAAGAATTTATAAATTACCAATCGGTTTTACTTGGGAAAGTAATGGCAACATCACTTTAATGGGCGATGCAGCGCATTTAATGAGTCCGTTTGCTGGTGAAGGCGTTAATATGGCATTGTACGATGCATATTTATTAGCGAGTGCCATTAAAACTTCTCAAGATCTTAAGTCAGCTATAGCTCAATATGAAGAAGAAATGTATGCTGTTTCTAAAGAAAGTGCACAAGGATCTCAAGATAATTTAGAAGTGATGTTCAGTGATACAGCTGCTGAACAAATGGCAGCATTTTTCAATTCAGTAATAGAATAAACTATAAACGTAGTGATTGAATTGGAATTGTAACTTATTATTGATGTAGTTCTAAAAACATAATTTAATTCATGAATTTAGACATTAATTTTACAGATTTTGAAAAGTGATAAATTTGTGAAAATAATCACAAAATACTTTTATTTTCTGAAAAATGATGTAGTATATGAATTGTAAGGAATAAGACATGTTGGAGTGATAAAAGTGAGAAAAGTAATTGAAGAACTTGTATTCTCTGATGTAAGCAGTTATGAAATTTATGTCAATACAGGTGTTAATCAAGGTATAATTGGTGACATCAAAGATGGCTATTTAACTATCGATTCAATCCCTTATATTGATGCAGAAAGATTATACTACTATGGCTTAGAACGTAAAACATTAGTAACAAACTAACAATAATTTTTGACTCCTAATCAAAAAGCAATTGATTGCCTTCGTTGGTGAGCAATTGAAGGCAAATACATTATTATACCCCCATATAATTCTGGAAAATGCTACAAAATAACCTGAGACCAATTTAAAGGTCCCAGGTTATTTTTATCATATTATCTAGCATTACTTTTTTCTTCAACTTGTTTAAAATTCTTCTTAATTCCATTATAAGCATAGACTTGATTGAATAATTTATTTTTAGCTTTATCTACACTTGAGTAAGGCATTCTTACGTCACTCATTTTAGATAATTCATGTTGGAATTGTTTTTCAGTTGATTTTCTCTCAGCAATTGACATTTCTAACCATTCTTCTTCACTAAATAATTCTTCGAAGCGAAATTCAAATGCAGTACGGTTATTTTGCTCTCTTAATTTTAATATGCGATCGTGAAAAGTCATCGTATCCCCCCCTATAATTTGAAAACATGTATGATAGTTACATACTAACTTTATAACTTATATATGATTTTTACAAACAAGATTTTTTATAATCACAGGAGAAGATGTGATTTTGTTAAAAGAACAAAGGTTTAATCGTGTAACTTTGTAGGTAATTATAAAAATAGTGATTAATAAAAAGGAGTTTTAAAATATGAATGAATTAAACAATAAAGTAGCAGTTGTTACTGGTGCAGGTAGTGGCATTGGTGAAGCAATTGCAACAGCACTTGGTAATAATGGTGTTAAAGTCGTATTAGCAGGTAGAAATACGGATAAATTAAATGCTGTAGCGACTCAATTTGAACAAGGAAATGTCAAAGTTGTTGCGACAGATGTTACAGATAAAAGAGAAGTTCAACAATTGATTGACACAGCTAAAGATACATTTGGCAGATTAGATATTGTTGTTAATAGTGCCGGACAAATGAAATCATCTAAAATTACTGATTACAATGTAGATGACTGGGATTCAATGATTGATGTAAATGTCAAAGGTACATTATATACAATTCAATCAGCATTACCTACATTGTTAGAGCAATCAAGTGGACATATTATTAATATCGCATCTATCTCTGGCTTTGAAGTGACGAAGGGGAGTGCAATTTATAGTGCGACAAAAGCCGCTGTGCATTCCATAACTCAAGGTTTAGAAAAAGAACTAGCTAAGACTGGAGTTAAAGTGACAAGTATTTCTCCAGGTATGGTTGAAACACCATTAACTGAGCATTACGATTTCAATGGACGTAAAAAATTAGAAGCACAAAATATTGCAGATGCAGCGATTTATGCATTAACTCAACCTAGCCATGTCAACGTAAATGAAGTGACGGTTAGACCAGTATAAATTCATTTCAATAATTTGGATAAATAAAAAAAGAGTTTGTAGATTATTCGTTTGGATATATCTACAAACTCTTTAATTTTGTATATTAGCGTTTAAGCGTATCTCTTAGACGGCTCATCCAGTTACCGCCTCGTCTTGAACGTACAGGTTGGCCTGTAGGATGTGTACTTTGTTTTTTTAATTCTTGTCCATATTTAATTGCATTTTGCATTAAATAAACTTGAGAATTTAAAGGTGACAAATTATTTTTTATATAATGGTAATTGCCATGTTCATCTTGATAGCGTCCTTTTTGGTTATCAGACAATTGTAAATTCATAAAGTCTAATAAACGTGATGCAATGGTTTTATCTTCAACAGGAAAGAGTATTTCAACACGTTTAATCATATTACGTGTCATTACATCTGCAGAAGATAAGTAGATACGTTCATCACCATTATTATGGAAATAATAAATACGTGAATGTTCAAGTAGTCTACCAACGATACTTACAACTTCAATGTTTTCACTGATACCTGGAATACCAGGTTTTAAACAACAAATACCTCGTATAATTAATTGGATTTTAACTCCAGCTTGAGACGCTTCAAATAATTTCTCAATGATGGCTTTATCCGTTAATGAATTCATTTTCATCATGATTTTACCATTACCATGTTCTAAATGGCTGCTAATTTCTTTATCAATTCTATCGATGAAAACATCTCGTATATCGAAAGGTGCGACAATTAATTTTTTATAATCTGGTTTAACTGAATAGCCGCTTAAATAATTAAAGAAGTTAATAGCATCTTCTGCGATATCATTATTAGTCGTAATAATTCCCATATCTGTATATAGTTTAGCGGTTTTATCGTTATAGTTACCTGTTCCTAAATGGACAAATGAAGTCAATTCGTTACCGATTTTTTTAACTACGAGTGCGATTTTACTATGTGTTTTTAAATGGGTCATACCATAAATCACATGGCATCCTGCATCTTCAAGCATACGTGCCCAATGGACATTATTTTCTTCATCAAATCTTGCTTTTAGTTCTACTAATACTGTTACTTGTTTACCTTTTTCAGCAGCTTCTTTTAAACTTTTAATAATAGGTGAGTCTTTACTAACTCTATATAATGTTTGTTTGATTGCTATAGTACTTGGATCATCTGCTGCTTCTCTAATAAAGTTTACAATCGGTTCGAATGATTCGTAAGGATGATGGAAGAAGATATCGCGTTCTAAAGCTAGTTGATACACATTGTTATAACCTAAAGATTTAGGCACTTGTGGCGTGTATTTCTCATATGTTAAGTAATAAAGTTTATTAGATAAATGATCTACTAAACCAAATAAGAATGTTAAATCTAACGGACCGTCTACGAAATAGATGTCATTTTCTTCTACTTCTAATTGTTCCATAATCCAACTAATATCTTCTCGTTCAGCAGTTCGTCCATCTACCTCCAATCTTACTGCAGCGCCACTACGACGTTCTTTTAAGAAACGTTCAATTTCAATAAGTAAGTCTTCCGCACCGTCTTCATGAATTGTTAAATCTGCATTTCTAGTTATTCTAAAGGTAAATGTATTTAAAACTTCATAACCAGAGAATAAGTAGTTAATGAAGTAAGTAACAACATCTTCAATCATTAAAACAAATTGCTTTGGACCTTCATTAAGTGTAATAAATCTAGGAATTAATGATGGAATTTGAACAATTGCTGAATTAATCGCATCTTCTGTATCTATATCTACGAAAATCTTCAAACTTTTATTATTCAATTTTGGAAATGGGTGATAAGCATCAATACCTAAAGGCGTAAGAGTAGGTAGAATTCTTGTTTTAAATTCTTTTTCTAATTTTTCGCTTAGCATTTCTGATAAATCTTCAGGTTTTGCCATTTCAATATCATATTGACGTAATTCTTCAATCAACTCATTATAACGCTTATACTGAATTGCTACATAGTCAGTATTTTTAACTTTTATCGCGTTTAACTGCTCTTGAGGTGTCATTTGTGCTTTATTTTCAGGTTTGTCATATCCCATTTCAACTTGATCTTTAAGTCCAGCTACTCGAACCATAAAGAATTCATCTAAATTTGAACTGAAAATAGATACAAAATTTAATTTTTCAAGTAGAGGGTTGTTCTTGTCATAAGCTTCTTGTAAAACTCTGTAGTTAAAGTCTAACCAACTTAGTTCCCGGTTGTTATAGTATTGTGGTAAATTAATATCCTTTTCTCCCAATTGAGTTTGCATAACCTCAACACACCTCATTGTTTATATATTTGCGTAGTCTAAAAGTATCATACGTTTGTTAAGATTTTGTAAAGGTAATCGTTACTTTACCATCAAGAATCTTTTCGATATGTTTTTTCTGACGGTTTGCTTGATATTCTTCAGCAATAGGTTCGCCTTTATAGAAGACAAGTAGTTCATACTTATCGTCTTTTTTAGGTTTAAGTTCAACTTCTTCAACAAAGCTCGTGTGAGAAATATTTAAAGCATTCACAAATTTGATAATACCGCCTAAAGCTTGAATGGTGTCCGTCTCTTTACTGTTAAACCATTCAGTTTCCTTACAATAAAATTTAAGCAATGACTTATTTTTGAAACTCGCTAATAGAGCTAATTTCACACGATCTTTATGTGAAAAGCCATTAATCATTGAGTTCGCGATAAGATAATACGTATGTGGAGAACTAGAATCTGAATCAATGAAACTACCTAAATAATAAAGATAAGCACCTTCAACAAATAATTCTTTGTCATTATCATTAACTTTAAGATCTGAATGATTAAGTAATTGTGTAAGCAATGATTCTGCTAATTTAAGACGTCGGTTTGCACTACTTTCTTCAATATGATATTCGTTTGCTAGTTGACGTAATGCATCTTTTCTAACATTCTCTTTTGAAAATTCATCTGGGTAACGTTGTCGTATCACATTCATAATGTAACCTTCGCGAATTCCTTTTCTTGAAAATGTAAATTGAGTTGCATCAATTTTTTTATAAAGTGTTTTAAACACTGACACGGAAGGTAAGATAATGTCTACTCGGTCACGACTTAAGCCGTCTAAATTAGTAAGTTCATCTCTAGAGCTTTTACGAATAAGGTCAAAGACTTCTTCGATATCTTTATCTGACATCGTATAGTTGTGAACACCACCGATAGGGTAAGAATGTTCTGATTGATGTATTCGCGCAACGTTACGTGCAGACCCTCCAACACCGACTAATGCAACTTTCTGATCTTTCAACCAGTCTAATTGATCAAATTGTTCTGATAAGAATTTTTCCATGCCTTTGATTGCTGATTTGTCATTATGATCTTTATCCCCGAAAAATTGACGTTTTAATGAAACAACACCAAAAGGAAAACTATGTGCTTCTTTTAATTGTTTGTCTTTAAATAAAGTGACCTCAGTAGAGCCACCGCCTATATCTACGGATACACCATCTTCAATATCAGTAGTGTGAGTAATAGCATAATAACCGTAAAATGCTTCGTCTTCTTCTGGTACGATTTTAATTTCTATACCAGTATCTTTTTTGACTTTTTTAATAATATCTTTTTGATTATTTGATTGACGAATGGCTGCTGTTGCAATAGGGTGTAATTCATCTACTTTAAATTTAGTTGCTACTTTATTGAAGCTACTTAGTGCCTCAGTTAGTACTTGAATACCTTCATCATTCATATCATTATCTTTAGTTAAATACTGACTTAGACGTGCAGGTGTCTTAATATTTAAGATTTCATTCAAGCCTGTTGCTTTATCAAATCCAAAAATAACCAGTCTAATAGTATTTGAACCAATATCTATTAATCCAATACGTTCTTCCATCACTGCCTCCTATGTTTATGGGCCAAACAATATACCCCTGTTTAATTTTATTTTACATGAGATATATAAAATGAAAAGATTTTTCAGACATTTTCCATAGAATTTTTGAAGATTTTAATTAACTTATAAAATGCGTTTACAAATAGATTATATAGCGAGGAGAAATCATCATTTTCTACAACAATAAAAGCCACCCTCATTTATAAATGAAAGTGACTTTTGTTATTATTTTAACGCTTTTTATTATTTCACATGAATAGGTCCACCAGGTCCAACAGGAATTCCAAGGAAGAACCAAATGAGTGTAAATAATGTCCATACAATAGTTAAAGCAATGGAGTATGGCATAAGACTAGATAAAAGTGTACCGAGTTTCATGTTTTTATCATATTTTTGTGCATATGATAATAATAGAGGTAGGTAAGGCATCATAGGAGTAATTGGATTAGTAATAGAGTCGCCCACACGATAAATAACTTGTGTAAACGCTGGATGGAAACCAACTAAAACTAACATTGGAACAAAGATAGGTGCTAAGATACCCCATTTAGCTGAGGCGCTACCAATAAGCATGTTGACTAAAGCACTTAAGAAAATGACACCGAGTATTAAGACGACTCCATTTTGATGTTGTAAAAGTTTAGCACCCTTAACAGCCGTAATAACACCTAAGTTACTCCATTCAAGGAACGCAAGTAGTTGTGCCGCAAAGAATACGATTACTATGAATGAACCCATAGATGCCATAGAATCTGTAATCATTTGTCCTAAATCTTTAGTGTTTTTAATTTCACGACTTAATACACCATAAATGACGCCGGGAACTAAGAATACTACTAAAATAATCAGTCCAACACCATTAATTAATGGTGCGTCATCTAAAAGACTACCTGTTTTAGCATTACGTAAAAAGCTATGCTCAGGTATTGCACAAATGATTAATAATAAGATGAGAGCTATAAAACTCATATTTGCCCAAAATAATGCTTTACGTTCGACAGGTGTAATATGAGAAGACGTTTCTTCCATATCTTCATGTGCATCTGAATCATCATATTTACCTAGTCTCGGAATAATTAACTTTGAAGTTACAAAATGAATCGTAGGTAATAAGACGACAACACTTGCAGCAATAAAGTACCAATTCATTGCGACATTAGTATGAATACTTTTAGATACAATTTTAGTAGCAGGATCTGTAAATGAATACACAAGTGCATCTTGCATACCAACAACTAAATTTGCTGCAAACCCACCAACCGCTGACGCATAAGCCATTGCTAAACCAGCAATAGGGTGGTAACCAATTTTAATAAATAACATTGCAGCTAAAGGCGGTAAAATAATAGTAGCTGCATCACCAGCCGTACTACCAAGAATACCTATTAAAATGATAGTAGGCACGATTAACTTCTTTGGCGCTTTATTAACTACAGAAATCATAAGTTTATCAAAATAACCAGATTTTTCAGCGGCACCAATACCAATCATGACGCCTAATACCAAACCAAGTGCTGGGAATTCTGAAAAGTTCTTAATTGCATCATTCATAATCATCGCAAAACCGTCATGACTTAAAATACTTTTGATATGTATGGTTTCACCGTTACCAGGGTGTTTAACAGAAACATTAAATAGTGAAACAAACCAAGTGATGATTGCGAGACCTACACACATTAAGAAAAATAACACAGTTGGATCAGGTAATTTGTTGCCGACCCATTCTACACCATTTAAAAATTTACTAACGATTGATGGTTTTTCCTTTGCATTTGTTGCCATTCATGAACCACTCCTAAGTTAAATTATCTAAAAGTATAGCAAACATTACATGTAATGATAAGAATTTTCTGAAATTGAAATTGATAATAAAACTATTTAGTTTAAAAAGATAATTTAATAAACTCGTTCAAAAGAATTTTTGAATAAAGCGCTATCATTGTCATAACGGCGTTTAGACCTTTATAGGAAGTGGAAATATAATATTAAAATTCATTTTTCATGAAAAATATTAGGAGAGTGAAACAACATGAAACGTTTAGAAAATAAAATAGCCGTTGTGACAGGAGCAAGTACTGGTATAGGTCAAGCATCTGCTAAAGTTTTAGCTCAAGAAGGTGCTCATGTATTAGCATTAGATATTGCGGATGAATTAGATCAAACTGTTGAAGATATTAAACAAAATGGTGGTCAAGCTACTGCATATAAAGTTGATATTTCAGATGAACAACAAGTGGAACAATTTGCGAATGATTTGAAGCAACAATATGGTCGTATTGATGTGATATTTAACAATGCAGGTGTTGATAATGGTGCTGGACGAATTCATGAATATCCAGTAGAAGTATTTGATAAGATTATGGGCGTAGATATGAGAGGTACGTTCTTAGTAACTAAATTCTTATTGCCATTAATGATGGATCAAGGCGGTTCAATTATTAATACAGCATCATTTTCTGGTCAAGCTGCCGACTTATATCGCTCAGGATATAACGCTGCAAAAGGTGCAGTGATTAACTTCACTAAATCAATCGCAATTGAATATGGTCGTGAAAATATTCGTGCCAATGCAATTGCACCAGGTACTATTGAGACACCGTTAGTAGATAACTTAGCGGGAACTGCACAAGATGAAGCGGGTCAAACATTCCGTGAAAATCAAAAATGGGTTACACCATTAGGTCGATTAGGTACACCAGACGAAGTAGGTAAATTAGTAACTTTCCTAGCTTCTGATGATAGTTCATTTATTACAGGAGAAACAATTCGTATTGATGGTGGCGTCATGGCATACACTTGGCCAGGTGAAATGTTAAGTGATGATAGTTGGAAAAAATCTATTAAATAAATAGTTGAAAACACCATATTATATAGAAAAGCCAAGATTTCTCATATTTCCTGAGAAATCTTGGCTTGCTTTTTACTTTAATTGTTTAGCACATGTTTCGCATAATTTGTATTGTTCGTTAGACCAACCATCTAAATTAGTATAGCCATGTAAATCTTTAGCTTGTACTTTTATGAAAATATTTTCATCATCTTTGATTTCACGATGACAGTTGGAACATTTTAACTCTCCGAATAACCTCATACATTAATCAAGCCTCCTAAGATATTACCATTTAATATTATTATAAGTATCATCATTCAATGAACGCACGATTTCAGTAACGAGACGAACTGAATTTTCATAATCATCTTTATGGATAACTGAAACGTTTGAGTGCATATAACGTAAAGCGATACCGATAGTAATAGTTGGAATGCCTTCATTTGCTACATGTATACTTCCAGCGTCGGTTCCTCCGCCAGGTGTAGTATCCCATTGTACTTCAATGTTATGTTGTTGCGCCACATCTTTAACATGTTGACGTAAACCTTCATGAGCAATACTAGATGCATCCATCATAATAACAACTGGACCACCGCCTAGATGACTATCACTCGTTTGGCCTGACATTCCAGGAGTATCAAAAGCAACGGCTACATCAACTGCAATAGCTAAATCAGGTTGAATCGTTTGGGCTGCAACTTTTGCGCCACGTAGTCCAACTTCTTCTTGTACAGTAGCACCTGAATATAAATTAATGTCGATTGATTCGTCTTTTAACGCATTAAGTAGATCGATGGCTAATGCACAGCCGTAACGATTATCAAAAGCCTTAGCTGTCATATATTTTTCATTAGCTAGTGTTTCGAATTCGCTATATGGCGTTACCATATTTCCTACAGATACACCTAATTGTTCAGCTTCTTCTTTACTACTTACACCGATATCAATAAACATATTTTTAATATCTACAGTTTTTTTACGTTCTTCTGGTGTAAGCACATGAGGTGGTTTCGAACCTATGATACCTCTTAGAGTTTTACCATCATCTGTGGTAACAGTCACTTTTTGAGATAACATGACTTGATTCCACCAACCACCGATTGGATTAAAAGATAAATAGCCATCTTTATCAATTTTTGTCACTAGAAATCCTACTTCATCCATATGTCCAGAAACTAAAATAGATTTTGAACCATTGGTAGCTGATTTCTTTCCGAAAATACCGCCTAAATTATCTTCAATAATAGCATCGCTAACAGTTGATAAATGATTTTTCATTAATGATTTAACTTGCATTTCACGACCTGCAATGCCATTTGCTGATGTTAATTGTTTAAGTAATTGAACTGAATCACTCATTTTACAATCCTCCCAAATACGTATTATGTATAGTTTAACATAGCGATAATGGTGTGATATATTATTAGAATTTTGTGTTAAATAAGAGTATAGTAATACCAACAATAACAAAAATAATAGTATAAGTAATTTAAGAAACAGGCGAGAGAAGGCGACCATATGAAGAAATTAGTTTCAGTTTTGATAGTCATTGCGTTAAGTGTCATTACACTGTCTGCGTGTAGTAAAGAACAGACTAAAACGTTCGAAGGGGACGTTAATGGTAAACAAGTTATTACATCTTTAACGTATAAAGGTGATGAAGTACTTAAACAATCTACATTAGGAACACTAAAATATGAGGATTTAGGTATAGATAAAGCACAAGCCAAAGATATATTAAAAAAAGATGAAAAAGCATTTAAAGGTAATAAAGGTGTATCATTTAAAATAGATTATAAAAATGATAAAGCCGTAGAACATATTGATATTGATTATAAAAAAGCAGATATAGATCAATTGAAGAAAAAATTAGGATTTGTTTCAGTTAAAGGTAAAAATGATAAAGTGAGTCTTGATAAAACGGTTAGTCAGATGAAACGTAATGGATTAAAAGAAAAAAGTAATATGACTGATCATGACGACTAAAATATATGGCAACATTGAGCGAAACGTGTTCAATGTTGCCATTTTTATGTTAAAAAATAAAATATGTTAAATAGAGACCTAGTAATGTAAAGAATAATACAGGTAGAGTAATGAGAATGCCTGTTTTAAAATATGTTCCCCAAGAAATTTTCATGACTTTTTGTGCCAGTACATGTAACCATAACAATGTTGCTAGCGAACCAATAGGTGTTATTTTAGGACCTAAATCAGAGCCAATAACATTACTATAAACCATTCCTTCTTTAATTGTGCTAGAAACACCTGATTGTCCAATTGCTATAGCATCAGTTAAAACTGTAGGTAAGTTATTCATAATAGAAGAGAGAATTGCAGATATGAATCCCATACTCATAATACTAGCAAATAATCCATGGTTCGAAATCATTGATAAAACATGTGCCAATAAAGTAGTAATGCCGGCATTCTTCAAACCGAATACGACTAAATACATGCCTATTGAAAAGATGACAATATTCCACGGAGCACCTATAAGGACTTGTTTCGTATTTACTACTGAGGATCGGCTAGCAAGTATTAGGAATATTATCGCAATAACACCAGCAATAATTGAAACTGGAATTTGCATCCACTCACTAACAAAATAACCAATCATTAAAACAATAATAACGATCCAAGAAATATTAAATAAACGACGGTCTTTAATTACATCTTTTGGTTTATTGATATGTGAGATATCTACACGTTTAGGTATAGAATGTTTAAAATAAATCCATAAAACAACTATACTTGCGACTAATGAGAATATATTTGGGATAATCATGCGCCCCATATATTCAATAAAACCAATACCAAAGTAATCAGCAGAAACGATATTGACTAAGTTACTAATTAGGAAGGGTAAGGACGTCGTATCAGCAATAAATCCGCAGGCAATAATAAAAGGAAAGATAATCTTTTTATTGAAACCTAAATGACGTACCATAGCAAGTACGATGGGCGTTAGTATTAATGCTGCGCCATCATTGGCAAAAAATGCTGCTACTATAGCACCCAGAACCATAATTAAAATAAACATCATGAGACCATTTCCATTTGATGCACGTACCATGTGTACGGCTGCCCATTCGAAAAAGCCGATTTGGTCTAGTATTAAGGATATTAATATAATAGCCACGAAAGTAAGTGTTGCATTCCAAACAATTTGAGTGACTTCAACGACATCTAATAAACTAACAACGCCTGTAATAATTGCGATGACAGCACCTATTAAAGCGGTTATTCCGATATCTAATCCTTTAGGTTGCCAAATAACAAATAAGAGGGTTATTAGAAATATAGCAATAGCAAGGATACTCATCATTGACTATCACCTAATTTCATTGAATGACATTTACATTGTTCATTATTATTTTTAATGAGGTTTAAATGATTAAGTATTTGAGTGTAAAACGCATCATTTAATTGGTAAAATCGTTTATTTCCTTCTTTTCGAGTGGTGACAAATTGATGTGTGACTAAGATTTTCATATGATGACTTAACGTTGGTTGAGAAAATTGAAAGTATGATAATAAGTCATACGCACATAATTCACCACAAGATAGAATATCTAAAATTTCTAATCTATTTTCATCTGATAACACTTTTAATAAAATTGCTAATTGTTGATAAGTCATGATAACCTCCAAATTAAATATAGATTATCATCTATATAGATATCTGTCTATGAAGGTTTATGTAAGAAAATGACATTAAAAAAGCGACCACATTGAAGTGATCGCGTTACATTGAGCTCATTTAAGATATTAACTTTAATTTGTAATCATGAATAGTTTGTGTGCCACCATCCATTTTACGATAAATAATATGTTCAGCAGTAATTTCGGTAGGATTTGATACGCCAACAGCTGCTGCAATATTAAATAATCCTTCGTGAAGGCTTGTTACATAATTGGTTACACGATATTGTTTTTCATCAACAATTAGTCCTCTTTCTTTTTTAGGATCTGTTGTCGCAACACCAACAGGACATGTATTCATATGACATTGTTGACTCATAATACATCCTACACTTATCATCATACCGCGTGCAATATTAACTAAGTCAGCACCTAATCCTAAAGCGATTGCAATTTTATCAGGTGTAATTAATTTTCCAGATGCAAAGATTTTCACCTTATTACGAACACCGTATTTTTCTAACATACCAGAAACAATAGGTAGAGCAGTTAATAATGGAAGACCTACACCATCTTGTAATTCTTGGAATGTGGCACCAGTACCACCTTCGCCACCATCAACAGTTATAAAACTTGGATATTTATCAAGTTCAACCATAGTTTTGACTAAGTTTTCAATTTCTTCAACACGACTCACAACTATTTTAAAACCAACTGGCTTTTGGCCTAATTGTTGGATTTCATCTACCCAATTTAATAAATCAGTAGCATTATGAATAAAGTCGAAGCGGTTTGGTGAATTGATTGTTTTGAACGGTTCAACATTACGAATTTTAGCAATTTCTTCGTTTACTTTTGCACCTTCCATATGACCGCCACGAGTTTTGGCACCTTGAGCTAATTTTAATTCGAATGCACGTACATTTTTACGTTCAGCAAGTGTTTTAAATTCTTTTTTACTGAAATTACCTTCTTTATCTCTTACACCAAAAAGGCCTGGTCCAATTTGGAAAATGATATCTCCATCGCCTTTAAGATGGTATTCTGATAAACCACCTTCACCTGTATTCATCCATGTGCCAGCCTTAGATAATCCCTTAGATAAAGCAGAAATAGCATTTTTACCTAATGCACCATAACTCATCCCTGATTGACCAACTAATCGTTTGATTTTATAAGGATGCGCAAGATGTTCTCCGAGAACGACAGCGTGTTCATCAGTTAAATAATAAGGATCCACTTCCTTACTTTTACGATGTTCATCTCTACTAAATAAACGTTCATTCTCAATTTGATAAATAAAAGTTGAAAGTAGTGTGGTGTTATCCACTTTTAATTCATTTGCTTGAAGTGGAAACATTGTGTTCTGTATGTAAAATCCATCTTTATAATCTTCCATAGTACCAAAACTAGTCATTCTTGAATTATATTTTCCAGCTAATACGATATTTTTATAATCTGTACGAGAGAAGGGTTTACCTTCATTATCACCAGAAAATAGATATTGTCTTAATTCAGGCCCCATTTTTTCTGAAAGATATCTAATGCGTGCAAGTAACGGATAATTTCTTAATACACTGTGTTGTGTTTGTCGTTTATCCTTGATTAGCCAAATGATACCTAATAATAATGCACCCAATAAAAAAATCATAATAATGATGTTGACAATGAACTGCATCGTCGTTAGTACACTCATTAATATGCCCCCCTTAATCATTACTCCAACACTATGATACACCATTCTTAATGTTTTACAATGAAACCGGTTAAATTTATATTGTAGAATTTAAATTATTTTAGTTTATGAAATGTTTATGTGAGACAATTTATTTTAATTAGTGTATTCAACTGAATAATAAAATGATAAAGTAATTGTGATAAAATGCGATTTAGGAGGTGACACATGAGCCAATATAACCAATTACAACGTGACGTTTGGAATCAAAACCAAATGATGAAAAAGGATTTTTTAATCATACCTATATACATATTATTTCAAATGTTAATTCCTATTGGTACGGTATTTGGGACATTAGGATTAACAGCAATGGTAACGCAAAGACCACCGGCACAATTTTTATATAATCTTAGTTTAAGCGTGGGATTCGTGTTAGCTCAGTTTTTAACATTATTTGCCTTTTTTGTAATGCATAAATTTGATATAGCACAAGTAATGAAAAGACAATTTCATTATGCAAAACAATACACTATACATATTATGATTTCTATCGTCGTTGTATTATTAGGTCTGTTAATGGCAACATGGTTACTAGGTATATTAAACTTTGGACCAACACAATATGAACGTAGAGTAGAAGGTTTATTTAACTATCCATCTGCATTATTCTTTACCCTTATATCAATGGTTGTTTTAAGACCTATGATTGAAGTGCTTATTTATAAACACGTATTAATTCATGAATTAAGGAAAAAGTGGCATATTGTTATAGTGATTATACTTTCTATATTCATAGAAGTGCTTGTCCATGTGTATGATATGATAAATATAATGGAAATGTTGCCTTATTTGATTATTGCTATAGGTTCAACATTTGTGTATCTTAAATCTGGAATGAATTTAGCAGCAGCTTATTTATTTCAAGCAGGTATTCAACTCATTATTTTTATCGTTTTTACAGTGAAATTCTTATTAATGTAGTAATAAAATTAAAGAAGATTTAAAGGAGAATTTTATGGAAAATGAAACTACTCAACAACTATTAGATTCTGATAAATTACAGAATGAATTTGCATCAAAGAAGGTAGTTAAAAGAGATTTTTGGCTTATTCCTGCCTATATTATATTAGCGCAATTCTTATTACCAATGATTGGTATGTTAATTGCTTTTATTATATCGAATTCACTTCATATGAAGTCAGATCATAAAATTAATAATCTTATAACCAATTTTGCTACTGTATTTGGCTTGATTGGTATGGCATTAGTATTGTTATTATTTTATTTAATGCACAGAAAAACATTAATTTCCTTAGCTAAACAACGTTTTAAAGATTTGAAAAAACATTTCGCAACAATTGCGATTATTATTGTTGTTATGTATGTATTAAATATTTTGTATGGAGCTATGGTTGAATTTTTACCTGAAAAATATCAATTTGATGATACCGAAAATAATAAAATGTTAGCACAAATGTTTACATCAGGTTGGATGTGGCCAATCTTGTTTTTAGACATTGTGATCGTTACACCTATCGTAGAAGAATTACTGTTTAGACATTTATTAATTCATGAACTGGGTAAAAAATTAACTTATGTTGTTATGTATGTGTTGTCCATTTTAATATTTGCAAGTGTGCACGTAACAGATGCACAGTCACCATTTGAAATAGGGCCATATATTATTATGGCAAGTTGTTTTGTTGCAGCGTATCACTTTACTAATCGTAACTTAGCAGCGACCATAACATTACATGTAATTAATAATAGTGTCGCCTTTGTAGCGATGTTATTTACTTTATAGTTAGGCGATTGTTTAATATGATTTAGAGCTTTAAATAATCAAGTAGCCAACTAATGATTAACTTAATTGAAATCATTAGTTGGCTTTTTTATATCTGTGAAATTAATTTGATTTTGAAATGTACGCCGTTCGTTGTAGGAATAATATGAATACTGCCATTATGATAATCAATAGCTTCTTTGATAATGGTTAATCCTAAACCATGATTAACTTTGTTGGTCGCTTTAGTACTATAACCAGGTTTGAAAATATCATTTTTATTACTTGGTAATCCTTGACCATTATCTTTGTAATCAATTAAAAGAGTATTTTCAATTTTATCAAACAATATATTAATTTTTGGATTTAGATTATTATGTTCAATGCTATTTTCTATTAAGTTGATAAGACATCTTTCAAAATATAATTTATTACCATAAAAAGTTTCTTCTTGATCAAATAGAAAAGAGAGTTCTATATTGTCATAACCAATAGAGGAAACGAATTTTTCTACTGTATATTGAATTGGAAAACTTTCTTTATCATGTTTCATTTGATTTGTTTCTTTATCAAAATCTTTATTTAAACTTTGTATCAAATCTTCCATGTATTTAGCTTTTTCTGATATAAGATTTAAATATTTTTTATTTGAGTCATCAACTTCAATTATTTTTGAATAACCATAGATAGACGTTAGTGGTGATTTTAAATCATGTGAAATTTGAGAAATCCATTTTGATTTATAATAGTTAATCTGATTTTGGTATATTTTGTCTTGAAGTAATTGTTGATTTAATGATGTTAATGATTTGTGTAATTCTGGATACGTTTTACTATATTTCTTAATATTACCTTTAGTATTCGGTTGATGCAGTTTTTCCTTAGATAGATTACCAATCCAATCAATATAATAGCCTAAAGGTTTAGTTAGCTTTCTTGATACTAAATAAGAAGTAATTAACGCTAAGATGACATTGATGATTAAAGCAATTATCAAAATTTTAGGAATATCAATAAGTTTATTCGCTATATCGCTTTGAGAAATTGATTTACTTAAAATTTGATTTTGATTAGAATTTTTGTGAAATTTAATTTTGTTGTTTTGATAGTTAAAATTGTATTTATTATAATCATGAGTTGTAATACTTTGAAGTAATTGATGCGTATTAATATTCTTAGAATTTTTGATTGAAGACTGATGCTTATTTTTGTATATATAAACAATATAATTCTTTTCTTTTTTAGATATAGGAACAGCATTCGAATAATTGATGTTTTTCAAAATTAATGGTTTAACATTTTGTATTTTGGAATTTTTAGGATAAATAATATTCCCCTTATTGTTTGTTAAATATAGTTTTGCATTTTCTTCTGTTGCTAATCCCTTTAAATACGAATATGGTACATCTTCAACTTTACCAGTAATAAAATAATCAGGATCGATACTTTTAATATCAGAATATATCGCATCCAACATTGATTTTAAGATGAATAAAGAAGTGATAATGATAATTGCAAAAGACAATATTAAAAATGTCGCTAAGTATTTAAAAAACTTTAATATAAATCGTTTATTCATAATGATTATCCTTAAATATGTATCCCTTTCCACGTAATGTTTTTATAAATTCTGGATGATTAGGATCTTTTTCAATTTTTCGTCGTAACATTCTAATATGTACCATCAATGTATTGTCATCAACTGATGTTTCATATCCCCAAACTTTTGCGTAAATTTGCTCCTTAGATAAAATTTGATTTTTATTATTAATAAAATAGAAAAGTAAGTCTAGTTCCCGAGCTGTGAGTGTAACAGGTTGTTCGTTAATTTGAACTAAACCACTTTTAAAATTAACTGTTAAATGTTCATGTTTATACGTATCATTTGGTGTTTCTTTTAAATGAAGAGACACTCTATAATATAATTCCATTGGATCAAAGGGCTTTTTAATATAATCGACAACACCTTTTTCAAACCCTCTATATAATTCTATATTTTCTTCCTTAGCGGTAACGACTATTACTGAGGTAGATGATAAATCAATATACTTCATTAATTCATATCCATCTTCTGATTTTAAATTTAAATCTAATAATATGACATTGTATGTATATTGATTTATAAAGTTTAAGCCTTCTTCTATATCATCAGCCGTATCTATAGATGAAATTCCTTTAGTTGTTAAAGAAAGTTTGATTAATTCTTGAATATCTTTATCGTCTTCAATGATTAATATTTGAGAATTCATTTTATCCACCTCACAGTTATAGTTTACGCGTTATTAAATAATTAAACTATGAAACTTTCGATATTTAAGGAAAATTTAAACTTAAAATAAATGAAGCTTTATTTATATGTCATAACATGAAATTAAATAATAAGTTTAGGAGATGTTAGCAATGAAAAAAGTTCTAGTGACTTCTTGTGTTTTTATAATTTCAGTCTTAACACTATTATTCGTGAGAGAATTGGGAGAGTATTTCAATTTAACTTTCTTTAACTTCTTAGAGGGACCATACGTCATTTGTGGTATTTCTTTTATTAATACTTTATTAATCTATTTTGGTGAAATTAAAGAGAAATACGATAATAAACTAAAGATGGGGGATAATATAAAATGAAAGTCCTAGGTTATCTAATGTCTTTTTTGTTAATGATTACAGTAACTTACAATATTTTAAGATTTATTTTAGTATTCATTGAAAATAGGAGTCATAAAGATTTTGGGGTGGAAATGTTATTACACAACTCTTATATAGTTAATGGTAGTTTAATATGCACACTGATTTTGATTGTAGCTTTGGAAATCATTAATCATGCCATTGGTGAAGACAAATTTTAAAATTTTAAATTCCTGACAAACAAAAGTATTAATTTATATTATATAATGTAACAATTACTAATCTAATTAAATGGGTTTGTAGCTGTTTTTTTGATGCTACAAATATTGTAATTTTATAGGGAAGGGGGATATATTATGTCGTTGATGCGTATCATCACCTTCATATTCAGTGTATTTATCGTTGGAATGGTTGAGATGATGGTAGCTGGAATTATGAATTTAATGAGTCAGGACTTACATGTATCAGAAGCCGTAATAGGTCAACTAGTGACTTTATATGCTTTAACGTTTGCGATTTGTGGGCCAATACTTGTTAAAGTAACACAACGTTTTAAAGCTAAATCAGTCCTGTTATGGACCTTAATTGCTTTTATTATAGGGAATTTAATTATAGCAGTCGCACCTAATTTCACGATATTAGTTATAGGTCGAATTCTTTCATCTGCAGCGGCCTCATTAATTATTGTAAAAGTACTAGCGCTCACTGCAATGTTAACGCCAGCTAAAAATCGAGGGAAAATGATAGGAATCGTTTATTCAGGTTTTAGCGGAGCAAATGTGTTTGGAGTACCTGTAGGAACATTAATAGGTGATATGGTAGGTTGGCGATTTACATTTGTATTTATAGTTGTTATCAGTGTTATCGTTGGAATATTAATGATGTTTTTCCTACCTAAAGAACATGAATTAAGTCATTCTAATAACTCAAACACTAATCATAGCAATCAAGTCATATCAAAAGTATTACGTCCTGGTGAAGTTGCTAAATTTATAACAATTACATTCTTGATTTTAGTTGCAAACTCAGTCACATTTGTATATATTAATCCACTTATATTATCAAATGGTCACGAAATGTCATTTGTATCACTCGCATTATTAATTAATGGTGTTGCTGGTGTCATTGGTACATCATTAGGTGGTATTTTTGCTGATAAATGGACAAGTAAGCGTTGGTTGATTATTTCAATTACGATATTTATTGTAATGATGCTTATTTTGAACTTCATATTATCAGGTACTATTATGTTATTAATTGGTTTATTTGTATGGAATATTATGCAATGGAGTACTAATCCTGCCGTACAAAGTGGTCTTATCGAACAAGTTGAAGGCGACACAAGTCAAGTGATGAGTTGGAACATGTCTAGTTTGAATGCCGGAATAGGAATGGGTGGCATTATAGGTGGACTCGTTGTATCAAATATGTCAGTTCACTTTGTGACTTATACGAGTGCATTCATTGGATTTTTAGGTTTAATTGTTACTATAGCATTAAAAAATAATCATTTTGCTAAAAATTAAATTTTTAAGTAAACAAAAGCGTCTCCCAAAAGAGGAGACGCTTTTATTTGTATTTAAATGGTCTTTTATTGTCTTCATTATAAGGGGTCCAAGGCATTTTACTGTGTGTAGCAAAGTAACATAAATCATGTATCATTTTCGAGCTTAACTTTGTTTCATGCTGTGTAACAGATAATTGATGCGCTTTTAAAATATTCAAGTTACCAAACCAAAAAATCATATCTAAAATATGATATGCACTTTTATAGTACTTACTATCAGTACGATACCACTTGAAACAAGCTAACCATATATGTGGGTTATGCTTCATGTCATTTAAGAAACGATGTACTGGCTGTTGAAAAATATACTTGGTAATACAATCTGATTGCTGTTTGGCAGATATCGCTTCCGTCGAATCGATATTAACTTTATTAAATGACATGGCTTCAACAAATCGTTCGGGAGATAGTTTGCGTGATTCATTTTTTATATAAATATCACCTTCATTTTTCGTATATGAAACGAAGATGGGTTTTGAAAAGTTAGCATTATTAAAGTCCATATCAGCTGTTTGAATGGGTGCATATATTAATTCCAATCCTTTTGAATTCCCTCTAGATGTTTGATCTAACATCATAATATTTAATATATCGTCAGTCGATAATGCATCTATTGAGACATTAGGACATTGTTTTGAGATTAAGTTACTAAATCTTTGAGCTTTATCATATCCTATTGTTGGGCTATCTAAGTTTAAGATGCCACTTAGCAACATTACTTTATGGAAGTATGGATAAGTATGAGGTAATTGCATTAAAGCCATGATGCTCATACTTCCTGCTGATTGTCCCATTAATGTGACATTGTTAGGATCACCGCCGAAATCTTCAATGTTTTGGTGAACCCATTTTAAAACATTTAGTTGGTCAGATAATCCATTATTTAAATCATAATTAGAATTGATATAAGACCAATCTAAAAATCCCCATGCACCTAAACGATAGTTAAAAGTGACGACAATGACATCTTCTTGTTTTACAACATTTTTAGGAGAGTATAATTCGGCATTAGCATGACCATTGATAAAGCCTCCACCGTAAAAATAAATAATAACTGGACGTGATTCAGAATGGTGATGCTGTCGCCATATATTCAAATATAGACACTCTTCATGTTGAGAAAATTGATTGAAATGGTAGTCATCATCATTTGAGAAAAAGTCTTCAAGTTGATTATAAGGTTGAGGAGGAATACTTTGAACATGTGTTGCATGTATAGCTTCAGACCATTGTTTATAAACTTTAGAATGATTAAAACGTCCATTAGACAAGGTGGCATACGGAATACCAAGAAATGTATCTATACCATCTTTATGAATACCATTAATTTCTCCATTGCTTGTTTTCACGTTCACCATACACACCACTCGTCCTCTCAATTCGTACTATATATTCACTATATAATAAATGATTGATAACTTCTAACAACATACAAAAAACTGCTAAAGACTATTTTTAGTCATTAGCAGTTTTCAATATATTATTTATTTTGTTCTTGCTCTTCTTGTTGTTCTTGACGTTTTTCGGCGATTTTTTCGCGTCTTTCACGACGTTTACGTTTCTTAAGTTTATCACCCATATTGCTGTTCATTTTCTTAGCGCGTCTGAAATAGACACTTTCGAATGAACTAATTGCACCTAATTGATAGAAAATAAGGGCAACAGTAATGATAACTAAGAAATCCCATGGATAGTGAATCCAGTTTAAACCTTTGAACTCTTTACTACCGATAAATGATAGGAAAGAAAGTACAATTAGGTAAATGATAATCCATAAACTTCCGCCGATTTGTTTTTTAGTGTTTTTCCAATTCATTTTATATTCATAGAAGAAATAAATTGGTAAACCTAAAATAATGATTAAAATAACTTCTGCAGTCGTTGGCCACATAGCCCAATAAATAGCTAATGAAGCAAGTACGAATGACAGTGGTGCCATGAATTTTAAAATTCTAGCTCTGAATGGACGCGTCATCTTAGGTCCCATTTTACGTAATGCGATAACTGTTGTTGGACCTGTTAAATAAGCAACTAATGTTGCAGTTGAAATAACGGCTGCTAGTGTACCCCAATCGCGGAATAATGTCACCATTACCATACTGATAATAGCATTAAAGACAATTGCAACACGTGGGATTTTATATTTTTCATTCATTTTTCCTAAGAATTTAGGAATGTGACCATTTTTTTCCATTGCACGTAACACACGACCTGTTACAGCAACAAATGATACACCAGTACCAAATGGTGATACTACAGCTTCAATATAAAGTAAAATAGCTAACCAATTTAATCCTAATAAAATAGCCATATCAGCGAATGGAGAGTTAAAGTTAATACCGCTCCAACCATGTTCATGAATCATTGATTGTGGCATTGAAGTGATAAATGTACTTTGTAAAATAACATATAGTACAGCACTAATAGTTAATGAAATTGCAATACCACGTGCGATATTTTTTTCAGGACTCTTGATTTCTGATCCCATATTAATGATTGTTTGGAATGCATTAAATGAGAAGATAATACCAGACATTGTAGTCGCAGCAAATATTGGTGCACTTCCGTATGGCATGAATGTACCTACAGAATGACCATAATTACCAGTGTCAAATCCAGATACCATTAACATGATAATTGTTAATAATGGTACACCTAATTTAAAGAATGAAATTAAGCTAGTAAATGACGTTAGTAATTTTACTGACCAATAGTTTAATAATGAAAAGATGATAATAATAGCATAAACGGCGAATAAACCAGAAGTACTTATCGAACCGTCTTTCATTAAGGCACTCATTGGCTTAGCCCAATCCCAAGGCCAAGAACTCATATATTGAACAGCAGATACTGCTTCAATAGGGATAATCGTTACTAGTGATACCCAGTTTGCCCAAGCGGCTATGAAACCAAGTAGTGAACCATGTGTATATTGAGCATAGTTACTCATACCACCCGATTGTGGGAACATAGTTCCAATTTCTATGTAGTTATAAGCAATTGTTCCTATAACTACGAATCCAATAATCCAAGAAATGATAGCTGCTGGGCCTGCAACAGAAGATGCTTCCCATGCACCGAATAACCAACCTGAACCAATTAATGATCCTAGTCCGAGTAACACTAATTGGGGCAGATTAATCTTGCTGTTATTCGATTCTGTTTCATTTTTATTTGCCATATTGACTCCTCATTCTTTTATATTCTGAAAATACTACGCCATTATTATACGCTAGTTAAAATATTAGTCAAATGCATATATTGTAATTTTTGTATAAATGTATAAAAATAGTGTTTTAAATATTTTGGTATATAATAGTGAATAAATCACTGGAAAAAGTAGAAAGTAGGGCAAACAAATGAGTAGTCAAAAAAATATCAATGCTGATGTGGAAGCATTTTTAAAAAAGGATAGTCAATGGAAAGATGAATTCAATTATTTAAGAGAGACCATTGTAAATTTTGATGATTTAGAAGAAACAATGAAATGGATGCACCCTTGTTACACAATTAATAATAAAAACGTTGTTTTAATACACGGGTTTAAAGAATATGTTGCGGTTATGTTTTTCAAAGGTGCATTAATAGAAGACAGTTACAACACGCTAATTCAACAAACGAAAAACGTACAATCTGCAAGACAGTTACGATTTGAAAAATTAGAAGATATTCAATCACGAAAAGAAGAAATTATTGATTATGTGAAACAAGCGATAGACATTGAAAAAGCAGGTAAAGAAGTAAAATTAAAGAAAACAGAGGACTATGAAGTTCCAGATGAACTACAACAACAATTTGATAAAATGCCAGAGTTAAAAGAAGCATTTAAACAATTAACACCTGGGAGACAACGACAATATTTACATCATATCGGAGAAGCAAAACGCGCAGATACTAGACAAAAGCGTGTGGATAAATATATTAATCATATCCTTGAAGGTAAAGGTATGCATGATAAGTAATAACTAAGCGAAGCTAACAGTAATCATATACTGCTAACTTCGCTTAGTCTTTTTATATAGTAAGAGTTTAAACAATGCCAATGATTATTAATGGAATCTCATGCCACCATCAACGATGATTGTTTGGCCAGTAATATAGTCTGAATCTTTACCAGCTAAAAAGCTAACAACATTGGATACATCTTCTGGTTGGGATAGTTTTCCTAAAGCAATTTGATCAGTAAATTGTTTCCATCCCCAAGATTCAGGTTGGCCAGCTTCTTCAGCTGTTTTTTTAGCTATGCCTTCCATCATTGGTGTATGGACAATACCTGGTGCAAATGCATTTACTGTGATAGATTCATGTGCTAAATCGCGTGCCGCAACTTGCGTTAAGCCTCTTACAGCAAATTTACTACTACTATAAAGTGATAATCCTGCATTTCCTTCAACACCAGCTTGTGATGTGGCGTTAATAATTTTACCACCATGACCTAACTGTTTAAATTGAGCATGTGCTGCTTGAATACCCCATAGTACACCTTTCACATTGACACCATATACTTTGTCAAAGTCTTCAGGGGTAATAGAATCAATAGGTGTCATAGGACCTAAACCTGCATTACTTACTAGTACGTGTAAGTCTCCAAAGTGTTCTACTGTTTGATTCATCGCATTGAATACATCGTCTCGATTTGAAACATCAGCTTTGATTGCGATTACTTTTGAATCATCTTGTGATAGAGCATGTGCTGCTTGATTTGCACCTTCTCCATTGAAATCTACAATAGCCAATTTAAAACCATCTGAGAATAAACGTTTAGCAATTTGATAACCAATACCTTGTGAGCCACCAGTTACAACTGCTACTTTATTTTGTTCATTCATTTTTAACCCTTCTTTTTATTTTTTTTAATACAATTTCAAAATATCACAAAAGAACATTAGGTATTCATAAATGTGTAACATAAAAATACTTTTCGATTTATTGTCATTAATTATTAAAATAACTTTCACAATTCATAATTTTAAGCTAGAAATACAATGTTTATCGTTTTGTAATTCAAATTAAAATTATGAATATCTTTATAAATTTGTTAAGTTTAAATAAATGAATTTTGTAAAAACGCAATATGTTTATTAAAATTATATAGGGTATATATTTATATCGTTGTCGAATATGCATACATAGAAACCTAAAGCCAATGTTATACACATAGCAGTAACATAATGACATCTTTTTAAAATTAAACATTGAAGGTAAAGACCATCGTATGCTTGTTCAACCAATATTATTTATTAGTTAACAACTGTTCTGCTGGTCTTTTAAATTGTATAGTGATATTCGCCATTTTTTACTTAATGGAAGGGGAAAATAATCATGTTAAGTATTAAGAATTTAACCAAGATTTACTCTGGGAATAAAAAGGCAGTTGATAATTTATCACTTGATATTGAATCAGGAGAGTTTATCGCATTTATTGGGACGAGTGGTAGTGGTAAGACAACTGCATTAAGAATGATTAACCGAATGATTGAGGCCACTGATGGAGAAATCCAGATGAATGGCAAAGATGTTCGTCATATGAATCCCGTGGAATTAAGAAGAAGTATCGGTTATGTTATTCAACAAATTGGTTTAATGCCGCATATGACAATTAGAGAAAATATTGTATTAGTACCTAAATTATTAAAGTGGTCTAAAGAAAAGAAAGATGCAAAAGCAAAAGAGTTAATTCAACTTGTTGATTTACCAGTTGAATATTTAGATCGCTATCCAGCTGAATTATCTGGTGGACAACAACAACGTATTGGTGTAGTGAGAGCACTAGCTGCTGAACAAGATATCATTTTAATGGATGAGCCTTTTGGTGCGCTTGATCCGATAACTCGAGATACATTACAAGATTTAGTTAAAGAATTACAACGAAAATTAGGTAAAACATTTATTTTCGTAACACATGACATGGATGAAGCAATTAAACTCGCAGATAAAATTTGCATCATGTCACAAGGTAAAGTTGTGCAATTTGATACGCCAGATAATATATTAAGAAACCCAGCCAATGATTTCGTTAAAGACTTTATTGGTCAAAACAGATTGATCCAAGATAGACCAAATATGAAAACAGTTGAAGGTGCCATGATTAAACCTGTTACTGTTCATGCAGATGATTCATTGAATGATGCAGTTAATATCATGCGTGAGAGACGTGTAGATACAATATTTGTGGTGAATAGCCATGACAAACTACTTGGTTTCTTAGATATAGAAGATATTAACCAGGGTTTAAGAGCTAAAAAAGAACTGATTGATACAATGCAACGTGATATTTATAAAGTACATATTGATTCCAAATTACAAGATTCAGTTAGAACTATTTTAAAACGTAATGTGAGAAACATACCTGTTGTTGATAATGACAATAAATTAATAGGTCTTATCACACGTGCAAACTTAGTTGATATCGTATATGACTCCATTTGGGGCGACGGTGATACTGAAATGTCAGAATCTGTAGAGCCAAATGAGACAAACATTTCAAATGGGAATGAATCTTTAAATAATCTTCACAATCAAGACGACACTCATCAACATGTGAATACATCTTCTATAAACGAGATGAATAAAGATGAAGCGGGAGATGAACGATAATGAAAGCATTTTTGAATGAATATGGAAGCCAGCTCGTATCAAAGACGATTGAACATTTCTATATTTCTATCATTGCTTTATTAATTGCAATCGTCGTAGCTGTTCCTGTTGGCATCTTATTATCTAAAACGACTAAAACTGCTAATGTTGTATTAACGATAGCTGGCGTACTTCAAACGATACCGACTTTAGCTGTATTGGCCATTATGATACCTATTTTCGGAGTAGGTAAGACACCTGCCATTGTTGCATTATTTATTTATGTATTATTACCGATATTGAATAATACTGTATTAGGTGTCAAAAATATAGACAAAAATGTTATACAAGCTGGACAAAGTATGGGTATGACACAATTTCAATTAATGAAAGATGTCCAATTGCCTCTAGCTTTACCATTAATTATTAGTGGCATTAGACTTTCAAGTGTTTATGTCATCAGCTGGGCTACTTTAGCGAGTTATGTTGGTGCTGGTGGACTAGGAGACTTAGTATTCAATGGATTAAATTTATATCAACCACCTATGATTATTAGTGCAGCTATTTTAGTTACATTGTTAGCATTAATTGTCGACATGCTATTATCATTAGTTGAAAAATGGGCGGTACCTAAAGGATTAAAAGTATCTAGATAAGAAAAGGGAGGATGTAACAATATGAAGAAACATATTAAATATACAGTGATTCTTATTGCCTTGTCCCTCTTAGTATTATCTGGATGTAGTTTACCAGGTTTAGGTGACGGCAATTCAAAAGATGATGTTAAAATCACGACTACTGAAACAAGTGAAACAAAGATTATTGCAAATATGGAGAAACTAATGATTGAACATGAAACTAAAGGCAAAATCAAGCCGACAATCATTGGGAACTTAGGATCAAGTATTATTCAACATAACGCATTGCAACGCGGCGACGTTAATATGTCAGCTGTAAGATACACAGGTACAGAATTAACTAGTGTGTTAAATGCAAAACCAACAAAAGATCCTAAAAAAGCGATGTCTGAATCACAAAAGCTTTTCAAGAAAAAATATGATCAAAAATATTATAATTCATTAGGATTTGCGAACACGTACGCATTTATGGTGACAAAAGAAACAGCTAAAAAATACCATTTAGAAAAAGTTTCAGACTTAGAAAAACATAAAAACGACTTGAAATTAGGTATGGATACACAATGGATGAATAGAGCAGGAGATGGATATCCAGCCTTCGTTAAAGATTACGGATTTAAATTTGCAAGTGCACGACCAATGCAAATAGGTTTAGTATATGATGCACTAAAAAATAAAAAATTGGATGTAGCTGTGGGATATTCTACTGATGGACGTATTGCAGCTTACGATTTGAAAATTTTAAAAGATGATCGTAAATTTTTCCCACCATATGATGGTAGTCCATTGGCTACAGAAAAAGTGATTAAAGATAATCCAAAAATTGATACAGCTTTGAAAAAGTTAGAAGGTAAAGTTTCAACTAAAGAAATGCAAAAGTTAAATTATGAAGCTGACGGTAAAGGGAAAGAACCTGCAATTATTGCAGAAGAATACTTGAAAAAACATAACTATTTTGATGGTGACAAAAATAGTAAGAAAGGTGGTCAATAATTATGAAAGGTAATTTATTCCAATCTATTATTGAATATTATTCATTGAACTTTGGCTACCTTATGGAATTATTCTTTAAACATTTATTAATGTCAGTTTACGGTGTACTGTTTGCTTGTATTATAGGTATTCCATTAGGCATTGTCATAGCTCGATATAAGAAACTAGCTTGGCCTATTATTACAATTGCTAATATTATTCAAACAGTACCAGCCATAGCAATGCTTGCGATTTTGATGTTAGCTATGGGACTAGGTCCAACAACTGTTGTTGTAACAGTTTTCTTATATTCGCTACTCCCAATTATTAAAAATACTTATACAGGTATTGTAGATGTAGATGAAAATATTAAAGATGCTGGTAAGGGTATGGGAATGACTAGAAACCAAGTATTACGAATGATTGAGTTACCATTATCTTTATCAGTGATTATAGGTGGCATTCGTATTGCACTAGTAGTTGCAATCGGTATTGTTGCTATTGGGTCATTCATTGGTGCACCAACACTTGGTGATATTATTATTCGTGGAACTAACTCAACAGACGGTACAACATTCATTTTAGCAGGAGCGATACCAATTGCTTTAATAGCTATTTTAATTGATTTAGGATTACGTTTCTTAGAAAAACGACTAGATCCAACTCGTAAAAACAAAAAGAAATTTGAACATCAACCACAACAAATTAAATAAATATAAAACAAGGTCAGGACTACTTTCATAGCCCTGACCTTGTTTTATTAATTTTAACTTACTACAACGTTTAACCTATAATAATATTGGCGCTAAAATAGGTACGATTGCTACTACAATAACACCTACAATAACAACTGCAATACTACCCATAGATTCTTCAGTTTCTCCCAATTCTTTAGCAGCAACTACACCTAATGTGTGACCACTAGTACCTAAAGCAAGACCACGTGCAATTGGGTTTGAAATTTTGAACCATCTTACAATTTTAGTACCTAATGCAGAAATAACTACAGCATTTAAAATAACCGCTAATGATGTAAGTTCTTTCATACCACCGATACCTTCTGATACAGGTAAAGCGATTGCTGTTGTTGCAGCTTGAGGTAACATTGAAGCAACAATTTGATTACTGAATTGGAATAAAGTTGCAACTAGATAGATTAAAATAAGTGCAACGATAGTACCTAAAGCAATACCACCAAATATTTGTAACCAATATTTTTTTAATACGTCACGTTTTTTATATAAAGGAATTGCAAAACTAATCGTAGCTGGTTCTAAGAAGAAATTAATAATATCTCCACCTATTTTATAGTTTGCATAACTAATTCCTGTCAATTTTAAGAAAGCAATACCTACAACCATACTAACGAATAAAGGTGCAAGTAAGAAAAATCCATTCGTTTTTTTATAAAAATATGTAGCAATTACAAATGGAATAAGGGAAACTAAAATACCAAAATATGGAGTATTAATACCTAAATGTTCTACCATGATTAACCTCCTATACGACTAGTTTCTTCATTTTTCTCTTTACTAGGGAACAATGATTTTGTCACTAATAATTGAGAAGCGAAACCAGTACAAATTAATAAAAAGATTGTAGATAAAATGATTAATAAAATAATCAATATTGGACTTTGACTTAATACAGGTAATGAATTGATTACTGAAACGCCGGCTGGAACGAATAAAAAACTAATATTATTAGTTAAAGTAGTTCCTACTGTTTCGACTTGTTCTAATTTAACAATTCCAGTACATAAAGCGATAAATAATAATACTAAACCAATTACTGAAGCGGGCATTGGGATAGGCATGAATGCTTCAATAATCTTAGAGATAAACAAAATAACTGCAATTGTTAAAGCTTGTTGGAAGAAATTGTACACTCTTCCAGATGTATGTTGAACTCTTTCTTTTGTAGAAGATGAGTTAGCCATAACATACATTCCTCCTGTTCTATTTGTATATGGATTCGGTAAGAACGTTTGGATTTGTCAAAAATAGGATTCACTTACTAATTTAAAACGTAAACTAAAAGATAAAGTTATTTAGTTTTAAAAAATAAAAAAATCAATTGCAAAGTTCAAACGAATTTTTTGTGAAGTAATTCACGAGCAATTATACAATATAATTCATATTAATTTGTACATTGAATTCGTCGTTTTCGTGACAATTTTCAAAAAATTTATCCTTTTATTTTTTAGTAAGTTTCGACAAATTCATTTATTATTATATAGTAAGCGCTTACCTATTTTAAAGATAATACTAAAAAATATATACTTCAAGATGTAATGGAAAAATAAAAGTAATTGGTGTAAAATATGTATTCATATATACAAATATTCTAAATATTAAAAGAAATTAAAGGGTATTGTAAAAAACTGATAAAATCGATCTAAAAGTAATCAAGCAAATAGAGAAATAGAAAAGGGAAAGCAGTTGTTTTTTTAAGTAAAAACTTTTACATAAATCGATTTAAAATGAGTAAGTAGAATATGGAAAGTGTTTTGTAGGAGGAATTAATATTTTATGAACAAAACTTCAAAGGAGTTTGAAGGAGACAATAGGCTTCTTCTAGGTATTATTTTAGGTGTTATTACTTTCTGGTTATTTGCACAATCATTAGTCAATTTAGTTGTGCCATTACAAACATCATTTAAAAGTGATATTGGCACTATTAATATAGCTGTTAGTTTAACAGCCTTAATGTCAGGACTATTCATTGTAGGTGCTGGTGATTTCGCAGATAAGTATGGGCGCGTAAAAGTTGCATACATTGGCTTAATATTAAATATTATTGGGTCTTTATTAATTATTATTACACCGTTAATACCTTTTTTAATTGCAGGTAGAATATTTCAAGGTTTATCAGCAGCATGTATTATGCCTGCAACCTTAGCTATTATTAACGAATATTATATTGGAACTGCAAGACAAAGAGCATTAAGTTATTGGTCAATTGGATCTTGGGGTGGTAGTGGTATTTGTACGCTATTTGGTGGTCTAATGTCCACACACTTTGGTTGGAGAACCATCTTTATTGTATCAATTGTATTGACATTATTGTCTATGTATTTAATTAAACACACTCCAGAAACGAAAGCAGAACCAGTAATCACTAAAAATGGTGAAGCAAAGAAATTTGATATTGTTGGCTTAATAATACTAATTATTTGTATGTTAAGTATTAACGTTATTATTACACAATCTTCTAAATTAGGATTATTTTCACCAATTATTATAAGTTTAATCGTAGTATTTTTTGTTTCACTAATAGGATTTATTATGTACGAAAATAAAATTAAATATCCTTTAGTAGACTTTAGCTTATTTGCTAATAAAGGGTACAGTGGAGCTACTGTTTCTAACTTTATGTTAAATGGTGTTGCAGGTGGTACGCTAATCGTAGTAAACACTTATTACCAGCAGCAACTTGATTTTAATGAATCTCAAACAGGTGTAATTTCTCTTACATATTTAATCGCTGTATTAATTATGATTCGTGTAGGTGAGAAGATTCTTCAAGCGCTAGGTCCGAAACGACCATTATTAATGGGTAGTGGTATAACAGCTATTGGATTAGTCTTACTATCTTTAACTTTCTTACCAGAACCTTGGTACATTACTTCAAGTGTTATCGGATATTTATTATTTGGTACAGGACTTGGTATTTATGCGACACCATCAACTGATACAGCTGTTGCACAAGCCCCTGATGATAAAGTAGGTGTTGCTTCAGGGGTTTATAAAATGGCTTCTTCTTTAGGTAATGCATTTGGCGTAGCTATTTCGGGAACAATATATGGTTCTTTTGCTTCGCAAATGAATATGGCATTAGGTGGCTTTATGGGCGTTGTCTTAAATGCAGTCATCGCACTAATTGCATTCTTTGCCATTTTATTATTAGTACCTAAGAAACAAACAAATTTATAAGAATAGAATAAACGTTATTATTAAGGTCGAGACAAAAGCATGTCTCGATCTTTATTTATACTCATTAATGTTAGAAAATTATGAAGATTTTGCTATTCACGTTGACGTTATAGCAATTAAATAGTATTTTAAGTTTAACTTTATCATGGAATGAGGGATTTGAATGAAGATTGCTATTGCAGGTTCAGGTGCTTTAGGATGTGGATTTGGTGCTAAACTATTTCAACAAGGTTTTGATGTGACATTAATTGATAGTTGGATGACTCATGTTAAAGCGATTCAAACCAATGGCTTGCATATTGATATAAATGGAGAACGTTGTCATTTAGACATACCAATGTATAGTCATGAAGACATACCTAATAATGATGTTTATGATATAGTATTTTTATTTCCAAAATCGATGCAACTAAAAGATGTCCTAGATTATATCAAACCGCATTTAAGTGAAACGTCTATTGTTGTTTGTACTATGAATGGTTTGAAACATGAACGTTTAATTGAACAATATGTTAAAACATCGCAAATTGTAAGAGGTGTAACAACTTGGACAGCAGGAATAGAAAGTCCAGGTTGTACCCACTTGTTAGGTAGTGGCCCAGTTGAAGTAGGTGGAGTGGTGACTGAAGGAAATAACAATGCTCAAACCATTGTTGAAATATTAAATCAAGCTGGTTTAAATGGTGTGTTGAGTGAAGATTTGCATCAGTCTATCTGGAAGAAAATTTGTGTCAATGGAACAGCGAATGCATTATGCACGATTTTAGAATGCAAAATGTCTTCATTAAATGAAAGTAACGATGCGAAAAATCTTATTTATAAAATTACCCAGGAAATTGTACATGTAGCAACTATTGATAATGTTCATTTAAATCTAGATGAAATATTCGAATATCTACTTGATATCAATGAAAAAGTCGGTCCTCATTATCCATCCATGTATCAAGATTTAATTAATAATCATCGCAAAACAGAAATAGATTATATTAATGGTGCTGTAGCTAAATTAGGTGTTGAGAACGGTATTGATGCACCAGTAAATCAATTTGTTGCTAATCTTATTCATGCTAAAGAAAATAAATTAGACGCCCAATAGATGAAGTATATTTTAAGCTTATAAGCGTATAGAAATTTTTGCTTATAAGCTTATTTTTTAGGATTTGATTCAATAGTAAATATATCAATTATTGAAATAATTGATGATGAATGACTTAAAATATCGTGATAGGGTAAATAAATTAAAATGTTGAATTAAGGAGATGCATATATGAATATTTCATATAAAAATGTATTAATAACTGGTATTGTTGGTGGTTTCTTAGGTGGAGCTGTCAAAATGGGCTGGGAAGCATTAATGCCACCTAGAACACCTGAACGTGATGAAGAACCGCCACCAATGACATTGTTGAACCAACTTGGCTTACCCGAAAACATTAAAAATGCTACTTATCACTACAACGGAAATGACATACCTTTAACAATTATGGGTGTACATTATGGCTTTTCCATTGTAAATGCAATGAGCTATGCATTGATTGCTGATAAGTGTCCACAAGTGAAAGCTTTAAACGGTTCTATTTTCGGAATAATAGTTAATATAGCATTACATGAATACTTATTACCTAAATTATCGTTAACACCAAAAGTGGAAGATTTACCTAAAGAAGAAAGATTATCTGAATTACTTGGGCATATTATTTGGATGAATACGATAGATTTTGTACACTCATCTAACAAGTAAAAATATCCCCCTAATAGAAAAAATAAAGAAAAGGTGAGAATATGAGTAAAATTTTTGTAACTGGAGCGACAGGTTTAATCGGAACAAAATTAACTAAAAGATTAATCGAAGAAGGACATGATGTAGCTGGATTTACTACATCTGAAAATGGTAAAGAAAAATTAGAATCATCTAATGTAAAAGCATATATTGGAGATATTCTAAAATACGATACTATTGATAGTGCTATTGCAGATTTCCGTCCAGAAATCATTATCAATCAAATCACAGATTTAAAAAATGTTGATATGTCTGCTAATACTAAAGTACGTGTTGAAGGATCAAAAAATTTAATTGATGCTGCTCAAAAATATGATGTGAAAAAAGTCATTGCACAAAGTATTGGTTTCGTTTATGAAGCAGGTGAAGGTCTTGCAACTGAAGAAACATCATTAGATTTAGATTCAACAGGTGATCGTAAAATTACAGTTGATGGTGTTATTGGTCTTGAAGAAGAAACATCTCGCATGGACGAATATGTCGTATTAAGATTTGGTTGGTTATACGGACCAGGTACTTGGTATGGAAAAGACGGAATGATTTATAATCAATTTATCGATGGTAAAGTAACATTGTCAGATGGCGTTACTTCATTTGTTCATATTGATGATGCAGTTGAAACATCAATTCAAGCGTTAAACTTTGATAATGGTATTTATAACGTTGCTGATGACGAACCAGTTAAAGGTTCTGACTTTGCTGAATGGTATAAACAACAATTAAATGTTGATCCTGAAATTGATATTCAACCAGCACAACCATTTGAACGTGGTATCACAAATGATAAATTTAAAGCCCAAGGTGGTAAATTAATTTATTCAACTTGGAAAGATGGTATGAATCCTATCAAATAGTAATTTAAAATAAGCGACTTAATGTTACCTTTTATAAAGGTGACATTAAGTCGCTTTTATTTTTTGATTAGTTATTTAATGGTTATCATTTTTAGTGTTTAATGACTTTCTAAGTTGTTCAGCTTCTAATTGTCCTACTTTTGAATAATGACGATGGGCAAAATGCATTTGAATAATTAAAAATGCAGCACTTATAGACCAATATAGGCCTAAAGCAGATGCAGATGTTAAAGATGCATAAGTAATAAATATAGGAGATAACACCATCATGACATAATAGGTTTTGCGTTCTTTTTTAGAATAATGAATAGAATTGACTAATGGCTGAATAAAATACATTAAAGCAGCAATCAAAGTCATCACAATATTCGGCTCTGTTAAATTAAACCATAAAAAATGTGGATATTTAGTAATACCATCACTACTGGGATATTTCAAACTCATATATAGTCCCATTAATATAGGAATTTGTATCACGATTGGTAAACAACCAACGACATTTTTAAATGGATTAATACCGTATTGTTTATACTTTTTCATTAATAATTGATTAGCTGCATTACGCTCTTCTTGAGAAGATGCATTTTTAATTTTTTCTCTAATTTTATCTATTTGTGGTTGAACTACTTTCGTTTTTTCTCGCATGATATGCATATTTTTAACTTGAATAAGCATAAATGGTAATAGAATAAAACGTACAATGAGTACTATTGTTATGATAGCTAGCCCATAGTTCTCGTTAAATAATCTACCTAATAAATGTAGTAACTTATCCATAGGTTGGACGAATGTATTATAAAAAACACCAGCACGATTGTCAGATTTTGAATAATCGCAACCTGTTAAAAATAAAACTACAACTAATAATATTGATATACGTTTGGCCATAAATGACTTCCTCTTTATAAAATATAGCTTTCGTGTAAAGATATGAGCTTTTTGCAATAACACAATTATTTTATGTTTAATATAACAGAAATAAGAGGGCGTTTTATCAAATTATTCGTAACTGTTAACTATTTGAACGTAAGTGTGTCACTTATTTATAGGATTTTTTACTTAAAATAATAATAATGAGTAAAATAGTTATTGAAATAACACAACCGTAAAAGCTAAACAGTGCAAATTTGGCGTGGGTAGGTAACCATGTCATCACAAATGACCAACTATTATTTCCTAATACAAAATAAGGAATTAAATAAATAGCTACACTGATTAATACGAATACCAACATTAATGCTATAAAGGCATAGAGAGAAGCTTTACTTCTTTGAACTTTATATAAGCCATTTTTGATAGCAAATAAACGTTTAAAAATAAAATATAAGCTAATTAAAATACCTAATGCCGATAAAATAGTAATAACAATATTTATGTCATACGCTTGTTCTATCTTAGTTTCGATAGTCGTATAATGTTTATGGTTCATGACTTGTGCATTCAAGTGATCTGCTAGTTGTGATACTTTGGTAGATTTTAAATTTGCTAAAATAACGATACCGTACGACTTCTTAGGATTGAGTAATATAATTGAGGAATAGTTATCTAGCGTCCCAATATGATATACATAATTATTATTTGAATTGGTAAACCAACCTGCAGCATAACCATTTGCATTATCTTCACCTCTTGATTCATTGATAGTTTGATGTGATTGATTAACAATACGTTTTGTTTTGTTAGAAGGTGATAATTGCATTTTAACCCAATGTTCTAAATCTCTAGTATTCGACATTAAATAAGCTGAAGGTGTGTCTCCAATATTGAACGATGGAGCACTTTGTTTAATAACTCCACTGGCTTGTTCATAGCCAACTGCTTCATTTTTATGCTTTGTATTTGTAGTTTTAAATGATGTTTGATTCATATGAAGCGGTTTTAAAATATTCTCTGTAATATAGGTTTGATAAGATTCCTTAGAAACATTTTGTATAACTAACCCCAATACATCGTAATTCATATTTGAATATTCAAATGTATCTCCAGGTTTATGATTTAATTCTTTTCCTTTGATACTATTAACTAAATTGTTGATTGAATCACCATATTGCTCGGTTTGATCCTCACTAGTAATGTTCGAAGGAATGCCACTCTTTTGCCCCAGAAGTTGCTTGATAGTGATATCATATTTTTTATCATTATATGTCATATAGAATCCAGGTATATATTTGGATACTTTATCGTTGAGATGAAGCTTTCCTTTATGTGCTAAATCTAATATGGCATATCCTGTAAAAGCTTTTGTATTAGAAGCAATTTCATATTTTGTTGTTGGTTTTGCTTTTATTTTCTTTTCAACATTTGCATAGCCATATCCTTTATTTAAAAAGACTTTATTATCTTTCACTATTAAAATTGAAGCACCTGGAATATCTCCAGCTTTCATATCTGATTGTACAATTGTATCAATAAAGTTTTGTGATGATTTCGTTAGTAATGTTTCGCTTTTATTATAAGCTAAAAAATGTTTCGTAATAATAACGATTATAAGTATAACTATCGTAAAAATGAGAGTGATGATAAATGGCCTTTTTTTCATAGTTAGAGTTCCCTTTTTAAAATATGTTGCATAAAGTTTTATTAAGTGTAATTTATTATAGCAGGTTTAGAAATATTTTAGCGAGTTAAAGTGCTTGCAATCAAAATGGTTAATCATTAGAATACACATAAATAAAAGTGTAATATAACAATTAAGTTGTATATAGACCTTAAAAATATTAAGGGAGAATCTATACAACTGACTGTGTTGGGAGTATAGTTTATCCATCAACATACAAAGAGGTATTGGAGTTATGTTTAATCAAATTAAAAGACTTTTAATTGGGCGTCCTAAAAAGAATAGGGACTTAAAAAATGAAAAGATTACTAAATTCAAAGCACTAGCGATATTATCATCAGATGCCTTATCTTCTGTTGCATATGGGCCGGAGCAAATACTAATTACGTTATCAGTCGTTGGGGCAGTCGCTTCATGGTATACATTACCAATTGCTGCAGGTGTATTGATTTTATTAGCAGCACTTATATTATCGTATAGACAAATTATATATGCATACCCTAAAGGTGGCGGAGCATATATGGTGTCAAAAACGAATTTAGGCGAGAAGTGGGGATTACTTGCTGGAGGTTCCTTACTGGTTGACTACATTTTAACCGTAGCTGTAAGTATTTCTTCTGGAGCCGATGCATTTGTAGCTGCATTTCCAGGTTTATATCATCATAAGGTATTAATAGCTTGTCTATTAGTTTTGTTTATTTTGATATTGAACTTAAGAGGGTTAACTGAATCAGCGACTTTATTATCCTACCCAGTATATTTATTTATCATAGGATTAGTTGTGTTAATAGTGATAGGTACATGGCGTGTTGCTACTGGTGATATACAACCACATATGCAATCGTCAATTGGAACATCAGTACATGGTGTAACACTCTTTTTACTATTAAAAGCATTTTCTTCAGGGGCTTCTTCTTTAACAGGGGTAGAGGCTATTTCAAATGCTGTTACAAATTTTAAAGATCCAGCTGCTAAAAACGCAGTCAAAACATTAGTAACAATGGGAAGTATTTTAGCATTCCTTTTAGTTGGTATCGTAGGATTAGCTTATGTTTATGGTGTCATGCCGCAAACTGAAACGACAGTATTATCACAATTAGCATCACAAATTTTTGGTGATAATGTGGCCTTTTATTTTGTACAAGCAACAACTGTAATGATTTTAGTATTGGCTGCTAATACAGGTTTTACTGCATTTCCAATGTTAGCTGCGTCTATGTCAAAAGATAAGTATATGCCTAGAATGTTTACAGTCAGAGGTGACCGATTAGGTTATTCTAATTCAATTTTAGTATTAGGAATTTTTGCTATTATATTAATTATTTTATTCAAAGGTAAAACTGAAAATCTTATTCCATTATATGCAGTAGGTGTATTTATTCCATTCACACTGGCACAATTTGGTATGGTATTAAAATGGTTTAGAGAGAGACCAAAGGGTTGGCAAGCGAAACTAGCAATCAATACACTAGGTGGAACAATTACATTTGTTGTATTTATGATATTTTTAATTACTAAATTTACACATGTCTGGCCAATATTATTGTTCTTACCATTCTTTGTATCAATCTTTGTAAGAATTAAAATGCATTATCGTAATGTCGCTGAACAATTGCGATCAGATAAAGATGTATACGATGTACCAGTTGTAGATCGTAGTTTAGCCATTGTACCTATTATGAGTATTACGACTGTAGTAGACAAATCTATTTATTACGCTCAAATGTTAGCTAATAATGATGTGATTGCAGTGCATGTATCATTTGGTGATGAGGATGAAAAAGCATTTCAAGAAAAATGGAAACAACATTATCCAGATGTACGGCTTATTATTTTACACTCCGAATACAGAAGTATTATACGACCGATTTCTAGATTTATCGATAAAATTCACCGTAAAGCAGAAAATCAAAATTATTTAATCACGGTTGTTGTGCCAGAATTTATACCTAAGAAACCATGGCATCATCTATTACACAACCAAACAAGCTTACGCTTAAAAATGCATTTGATTTATCAGAAAAACGTCATCCTCTGTACAATTCCATTTAAACTTAAAAAATAATTAAAAACCACAATGACTGATATTCAGATAAGTGAATAAATAGTCATTGTGGTTTTTTATTTATGATTCTTCAGCAATAATAATTTCATTGTAGTTAATATTTTCTCTTAGTTGTTTAGCAATTTCTGATGTGACTTTTTGTTGCTTAATTAATTCATCTAAAAATTTTCTTTCGGTATAAATTGCGTGTAAACGTAAAGACAATTGTGTTTCTGAAGAAAAATTAGTTATTGCATTATTGTTTCTACTTTGAGTGGTACTTTGTCTTTTACGTAATGTACGTATCAAATTATAATATTGGTTCACAACAAGTGATGTTTCAAGCACATTTGAACTGTTTTGTTCTTTGTGTAATCTAAGTGTGATTTGATGATTCACCACGCGCATAATTTTTTGTACACTTTTTAGTTCATTTTTATATGACTTCAACATTTCAGTACGTCTTTCTTCAATTTGATCTCTTGAAGGTTTGTGTCTTTCATTATTTTGTTCAACTGATATTTTCTCATGATGAGTTGAGTTAACTTTATCTTTATTTTTATTTTGCACTTCTGAAGAAAGGGTATGGGCAGCGTGTTTTCTATAGTTCTTTCTCGCTTTGAATCTTAAATAAATCATGTTAAAGAAACGTGAGAATTTTGTGATAAACGATGCTTCTTTATAGGATTTACTCAACTCTACAATATTTCGGTAATTAGATAATTCTTGAGATGTAATTTTCCCTTTATTAATAAGACGTTCTAAGGTTGCTGTTTCTTCTTCTTCAGCAATTTTGGTTAATCTGTGTAGTTCTTTAGTATCTTTGTTATCTGGTTCTACATTAATTAAGAACGAAAGCTCAGTGAAATATTGATTGAATAAAGGTCTATAATCAATGTTTTCATTTTCTTTAGCATTCTTTTTCAGTTGTTGTATGACAGACTGAATGATAAGTATTTTAGCCGCTTGATATGTCATACCTTGTTTAGTATCTTTGTTTTCCGATTTTGTAATAAGAGGTAAGACGATTTGAGCTAGTATAAGGCTAATTAAAACCATTAATGATGCGATAAATAATAAATCATTTCTATATACAAAGTTTTGATGGTGACTCATCATTGTAGGTAAGGTTAAAGCCATTGATACAGAAATCGTCCCATGAATACCACACATAGTCATGATAAATGAATAAAGTATTCGGTTTGGTGGCTTTTCTTCTGCTAATTCTTCATCTTCAATATAACGTTGTATATTTTTAGGATAATAAAAATCTTTATACCATAAGAAGACCCATATGAAACGGAAGCTATAAATAGCTAATGAAATAAGCAATGTAATACCGATTAAAAATTTAAGATTATCAGGTTCAACTTTCACAATTTCTATAACTACTTCAGGTACGATAAACCCTAAAACGACGAATACAAAACCGTTTAATGCATAGCTCAATGTATTCCAAATCTGGGAATAGTTAATTTGTAATTCTGTTTGAGCACGAAGTAATCTATCTCGTTCTAAACCATGTACTAATCCGGCAAACACAACTGCAATAATACCAGAGGCATGTAATTCTTCGGCAATAAAGTATATAACGAATGGTGTAAGTAACTGAATAAAAGTGAGAGTATTATTATCTTTAAAACCTTTATTTGCAGTTAAAAAGACGCGTAACTGCACTACTAAAATACCAAGAATGACACCAACTAATATCCCTATAATTGTTGATACTATAAATTGTTCAATTGCACTGACTGCCGAGAACATACCAGTAACAAGGGCAGTAACAGCAATTTTAAAAGAAATGATACCAGCAGCATCGTTAAGTAAAGATTCTCCTTCTAAAATAGACATTGCTCCCTTTGGTAAAATCTTTCCTTTAGTTATAGCAGATACGGCTACAGCATCAGTTGGGCAAAGTATTGCTGCAATTGCAAATGCGGCAGGCATTGGTAGCTCGGGCCAAATCCAATGTATAAAGTAGCCGACACCGATAACTGTTGTGAATACTAATGCCATTGCCATCAATATGATAGGTGTTCTATATTCCATTAATTTTGATCTTTTAATATGAGTACCTTCTACAAATAATAATGGTGCAATGACAGCCATCATAAACACTTCAGAATCAAAGTCAAAATGAATAGGAATAGGTAAGGTGAAAATGGCTGCACCCAGTGCAATCTGAATAAACGCTGTGGGAATTTTAGGAAAACGATTATTAATGATTGCACTTAATATAACAGCAAATATAAATATTAAAAATGCTTCAAGTAATTCCATCTTAATCTCCTTATATCAATAATAAGTATTATTTTAACATGAAATATACCATTTAAATTTTGTAAATTTCAAAGTTATATAAAAAAATAGAGTTAGCAAAATCAACTTTGCAAACTCTATATTAATCTTAAGATTATAGGTTTTCAGTATGTTTTTTATCAGCTAATTTTTGTTTCTCAGCTAATTCTTTAGCATTATTTTTGTACTTTTTATAATAAAAGTATAAGAAGATAAACCAGAATGGTGAAATAAAGATAGCCGCTCTAGTATCATCACTAAAGAATAATAATATAAATACGAATGCAAAGAATGCTAATACGACATAGGCAGTTGCTTGTCCACCGAACAATTTAAATTTATTATTTTTATGTTCTTGAGGATTCTTTTTAACGTAAATAATATAAGAAACAATAATCATTGCCCAAACTACTAAGAATAATACTGTTGATAGTGTAGTGACATATATAAATAATTGAATGGCATCTGGAAAGATGAAGTTAAGTAATGCTGCAACTAATAAAGTAAATGATGATACGAACATAGATAAATATGGAACACCATTTGAATTTGTTTTACTTAGCACTTTCGGTCCTAAGCCTTGTTTAGATAAACCAAATAGAATACGACTATTTGAATAAATACCACTATTCGTTGCAGAAGCTGCTGCAGTTAAAACTACAAAGTTAACAATACCGGCAGCAAATGGGATACCAATCAATGTAAATAACTTCACGAATGGACTGCTATCTGGATCAATACCATTCCACGGAATGACAGACATAATGACAAGTAGACCGCCAATATAGAATAGTAAAATTCGAATAGGTACATTATTGATTGCTTTTGGAATCGTTTTTTGAGGATCTTTAGTTTCCCCAGCCGTAACCCCAATCAACTCAATACCAATAAATGAATAGACAGCAATTTGGAATGACATTAAGAACCCAAATATACCATGCGGGAACATACCACCATGTTTAACTAGGTTAGTAAAAGACGCATGCCCGTAGTGTGTCTTGAAAGAAAAGAAGATTAATACTAAACCTACAATTACCATAGCTACAATAGTTACAACTTTGATAATAGAGAACCAAAATTCTAGTTCACCAAATAATCTAGCACCTAATAAATTAAATGAAATCAAGATTAAAACTATGAATAACACGGTTAACCAATGGGGTACTTGTGGATACCAAAAAGCAAAATACTGTCCCATTGCTGTTAGGTCAGACATACTTGAAACAATCCAACAAATCCAGTAGGTCCAACCAATGACGAAACCACCAAAAGGTCCGATATATTCATTAGCTATATCTACAAAAGAATTAAAGTGTGTACCACTTAATAATAATTCCCCTAAAGCACGCATAAATGCAAAAAGTATCATTCCAATAATCATATATGTGAATAATAATGAAGGTCCGGTCAATGCAATCGTTTGTCCGGAACCTAAGAATAGTCCAGTACCAATTGCTCCCCCAATTGCAATTAATTGGATATGTCTATTATTCAACTCTCTATGCAGTTGTCTTGCCATAATTTTCCTCCTCAGGAAAGCAAAATAAACAATTTATGAAAGCGTTTTCTTAAAATTAATACTATAGAACTATTTGGAATAAAGCAATTAATTTTTAAAATATAAGTAAATACATTTATTAAGCTTTGTATGATAATTATTACTTATATTTTTTGAAAAATCACATTATTCTGTAAATCAGGGGTAGTAGCATTAGTTATTAATTACAGAAAACATAACTATTATAATGATAAGTCAATCATTTTTGAAATGATTTGTGAAATTAAGTTTCAAACATTGTCATTTTAAATATAAATAGGGATGTGTAATAATGAATAGCAATGAAAAATATATGAAGAAGGAATCTAAAATGAAAATAGGGGCTATTTCTGATTTACATGTTGATCGAAACCCAAAATTAAATTCACATTATTATTTTGAAACATTAGTAAATGTAATAATGAAGAGAGAAATCGAATTACTCATTATTGCAGGTGATATTTCAAATGATTATCGTCAATCTATCCAATTTATTAAAGATTTGAGAAATAAACTTGAAATACCTGTGTTATTTGTACCAGGTAATCATGATTTATGGTCGGATAGTACAAATAAAAGTTCTAAAGAGATTTTTGAAATATTTAAACAACAAGAAGATTGTTTAATCGAGCGCCCATATATGATTAATGAAAATTGGGCAATTGTTGGTCATACAGGGTGGTATGATTATTCCTTTGCCGATACAAAATTTTCAAAGGAAAAATTACAAAAGGGAAAACATTATGGTGCAACATGGCAAGATAAAGTAAGAATAGATTGTAATCTATCTGATAGAGAGCGTTCATTACAAGCAGCTAATCAAGTTAAAAAGGATATAGCAGCAATAGGCGATCGACAAGTTATTCTAGTTACTCATATCGTTACGCATCCAGCCTTTGTCGTGCCAACACCTCATCGCATTTTTGATTTCTTTAATGCATATATTGGAACAAGTGATTTTAACCATATTTATCAACAAAACAATATTCAGTATAGTATTATGGGGCATGTTCATTTTAGAAAAAATTTCATTGAAAATAATATACATTATATTTGTCCTTGTTTAGGTTATCCACGTCAATGGCGTACAGATGATATTTCTCAGGAAATAAATCATACTTTGGTTGACTTTATCATTTAAAATACCGTCAATCTATTTATATGAAAATATGATGACGGTATAAATTAAGGAGATTTAGTTATTAGGTTTAATATATAGACACATACGGCCTGGTGCATTAAAACTTCGTTCCATTTTTAATTTTTTGATTTTAATGATTTGTTTACTATTTGGAATAATAGCAGGGAATACAATTCCTTTACTGATATGACTCCAAAGTGGATCGATGTAGTAATAATTGTCTTTATCATAGCCAATAAGAAGTGTGACATGAATGTTTGATACAAGTCGAATTTTATAACCATCAAATTTAAAACTACAACGCATTGGTTTAGCGCCTAAACTCGTATGATACATGACTACTGGTTGTTGTTGGTCAATAATTTTTTCCAATTCAGCTAAACTTGTACCTGTACCGTTAATGACATTTGAATTATATTTTTGTAAAAATGGAACAAAAGCCTCTGGAAAAATAGTTTGATGGTAACCAAATTTAACTAGCAAATGATTGCCTACATAACCTTTATAAGGGTTATTTGGGTGTGTTGGCCAATTTTTCATTATGTCAGTTGCTTTAATAGGCTGTTGATTAAATTGAAACATCATTGAAGCAGATACGCCTTCACATCCCATGACCATAGGGATAGGAAACAATTGGCTAATGGGTTTAACAGGTAGAATCGTTTTGTTCATCGGTAATCTCCTTAAGCTGATAAACGTTTATATAGTATTCAATATTATATACTGAGTCTTTATATTTTGGATAATTATTTGTTTGGAAATGTTCATTTTAATGTTATTTCAGAATCAGAAAGGTTATAAATAGTAGAAAGCAGAATTTTTTAAGGGGAGTCAAAAATGAATTATCAAATAAAAAGTATGGAAGCTATTAATCTTATTGGTGTAAAACGCCAATTTAAGAGTGGGGGACATGCACAAAGTAATATCCCAGACTTTTGGGAAGATGTGACAATAATAGGTTTAGATCGCAGATTGTCAGAGAAAAGTGATGAATCATTTGAAGGCTTAGTTGGTCTGTGTATACCACAGCAAGATGGAAAAATGAATTATATGATTGGTGTTCCTAGTGACAAAACACCTAATGATGGATTAGAAACGTACCAGTTAGAGGATAATGACTATCTTGTTGTTAATGCAGTAGGTAAAGTGCCTTATTCTATTAGACATGCGATGCGTCACATTCATAATGAGTTATTGCCTAAGGAACATATTCAGTTAAAACAGGCGCCATTTTTCGAATTGTATCCTAATGGCGATACTCAAGACGATAACTATGTAACTGAACTTTGGTTACCAATAGAGCAAAGTAAATAATAAAAAACGCAAGTGTTTGGCATAGAATAGATATTAAATCTGACTAATGCCTTACATTTGCGTTTTTAGTTTAAGAACGTTATTTTGTTGGATTAAGTTTGAAATAAATGAATTGTAATAACACTAACAAGATTGCTGTGATTGAAATAATAACTAAATACGGTGTCGGATCAAATTCGCCATTTAGTCCAACTAAAGGAGAAATAACACCACCAAGAATAAATTGGAATAATCCTAATAAACTTGAAGCGTTACCGCTACCTCCAGTTCTTTCTTCCATAGCTAATGCAAAGCCTAAAGGTCCTATAGACGTTACAGGGCTTATATTTAAGAAAAATGCTATGATAAGTAACCAAATAGGTAAGTGCATAGATAATGTAATAATAATCAGTATTACACCTATAATTTGAATGACAGTTAAGTAAATAAGTAAAGTATATCGGCTTAATTTTTCTACTAATAATGCTACGATTTGACTTACTAAAATTAAACCTATACCGTTAACGGCTAAAATAACACTAAATTGTTGAGGTGTTAAATTATAAACTTTTTGTGTAATAAATGGTGATGCAGATGCATAACTAAATAACATGACATAAGTTAAACCTTGTAACAACATTGGAATAACAAAGGATGGTTTTTTTAATAATGTACCAAAGTCTTTAAATATTCGTGAATAGTTTAATGTAGTCTGTTCGGCTTTAGTTGATGGTGGCATCTTCATGAATACACCAATAATGACGATAAGTGTAATAATAGTTAAGATGATAAAGATACTTCTCCAAGTAGATATCGTTAAAGCAAAACCGCCAAGTAATGGCGCTATAATTGTAATAATTCCATTAACTACCATAAGTGAAGTTAACATTTTAGCCATCTCGTCACCACTAAACTTATCTCCAACTGAAGCTTTGGCTATAACTATAGAACCGCCTGCCATTAATCCTTGAATTAATCTTAAGAATAAAAAGAAATATAGACTAGTTGTAAAAACAGCAATTAAAGATGCAAGTAAATATATAACTAAAATGGTTAATGCGACTTTCTTGCGACCAAAAGCATCTGATAACGGGCCAAAGAAGAATTGCCCAAGTGCTAAGCCAATCATCGCAAACGATGTAGTTAATTGAATTTCTGAAGTTGTTGAGCCAAAGTCATGTTGAACGTTTGGCAATGATGGTGAATACATATCAATTGATAAGGGACCAAAAGTCGTCATCACCCCAAAAATGATAATTAATATGAATGGAAAGTGCTTGGCACTTGAATTTTGCATAAGCGTTCTCCTTTTTAAGAATTTATAGAACAAATTATATACGTTTTACACATATTTGTATGTAGTTATTTCACTTTTTATATCATCAATATAATTTATAAGGGGAAAATTTTGCTTTTAAAGCGTGCAGTGAATATAAATGTAATAACTAACAGGCTTGTATATACCTATCAAATTAGGGAATACAAGCCTGTTATTTTGGTTTTAAATTATTACAACATTATTTATTGACCGTTTGAGCTAGAGCCATTTATTAATTCTTCAATTTTAGATTTAATGCTATCAAACTTTGTATTAATATCTTGTAACATACTGTTTACTTTACTTTGATTTTCATTATTTTGTTGAGCAGTGTTAGCATTTTTCAGTTTATCAATTTGATCTTGATAAAATTTAGTCAGTTTAGAATCTGCGTTTGTTTCTTCTTTTTGTTTTAAATTATTGATGTCTTGTTGTAATTGATTGATTTGTGATTGGCTATCTTTATTTTGTTTAATGTCATTTTTAGCTGAATCAACTTTATTATTAATATCATCGTTTTGACTTTCGACTTCTTTTTTATAGTTTTGTGATACGTCAGGATCATTACTAACTTTATCATTATTATGATTTAATACAGCTCTGGTTACGAAGATAGCTACAATAATTAACAGAATAACGATAATGGCTATCAACCATTTTTTAGATTTACGTGTTTTTTGGTTTTCTTCATGTAGCTCTTGTTCTCTTCTATAATCTCTACCGTTGTAATAGCGTTCTGGATTTTGTTCATATTCATTTTCATTATATTCACGTCGATCATCATATTGACTTTGGTTTCTATAATCTCGTTCTTCACTTTGTCTACGATGATTTTGATATTGATCATCATATCGATAAGAATCTTTATACTTATCAGTTCTTTTCATACTGTCCACCTCATTTTTAATGGCATTTCTGGATTATTAATTTAATGGCAAATTTAACACTAGTGTACGGGCTATATTGTGGGCTGTTTTAGTTAAAAGTTCATATCCGTTATCTAAAGCATTTTTAAGGTCGCTGGGTTGATTCATAATACTAAAGGCACTATCAATACCATAATCATAAACAGCTTCGTAGTTTTCTCCTAAACTTCCTCCAATGGCTATAACTGGAATATTGATTTGTTTTGACGCTCGAGCAACACCAATAGGCGTTTTACCTAATATTGTTTGATTATCAATTTTTCCTTCACCAGTTACTACAAGATCGGCATTTTCAATTCTAGATGTAAAACGGGTTTCTTCTAAGACAACATCAATGCCTTTAGTTAAATCTACATCTAGGAAAGCCAATAATGCAGTTCCCATACCACCAGCTGCACCTGCACCAGGTACATCTTTGACATCTTTTTCTAGTTGTAATTTTATCTTATCATGATAATGACTTAATGCGGTATCCAACTTTGGTATCATCTTTGCAGTTGCGCCTTTTTGAGGGCCATAAATGGCAGTAGCACCATTGTCTCCTAGTAAAGGGTTAGTAACGTCACAAGCAACTTTAATTTCAACGTCTTTAAGTTTTGGATTTAACTGTGAAATATCTATATTGTCTATATCAAGTAAATGAATGCCTCCTGGTGCAATACTACTATGATTTGAATCTGAAAATTTTACGCCTAATGCTTGTAACATGCCGACACCCCCATCATTTGTAGCACTGCCACCAATGCCAAGTATAATTTTTTTAGCGCCTTGTTCTAAAGCATGATTGATAAGTTGTCCAGTACCATAAGAACTAGTTGTCATTGGATTTTTCTCATTCGTAGATAATAAATCTAACCCTGAAGCGGCTGCCATTTCAATGATCGCAGTTTGATTGTGTTGTGCATAAGCGTACCGTGCACGTATATCTCTAAGGAGTGGATCTTTAACATCAACTTCAATAGTACTTGCCTTTAATGCTTCCATTAAAACTTCAGTAGTACCTTCACCACCATCGGCCATGGGAATCAGATCATAAACCGTTGAAGATGGTAATACTTTTGAAAAGCCTTGATGTATAGCTTCGGCTGCCTGTCTTGCAGACATACTTTCTTTAAAAGAATCTGGTGCGATGACTATTTTCATGAATCAACACTTCCTCATCGTTTTATTTATCTTTATTTTATAAGAGGTCAGGTTAAAACAAAAGACAAAATATAAGTATTTATATATGAGATAACGTTGCTACTATGGAAACGTCTATATGAAAATTTTATTATATAATAGTATAATAAAATAACTTAGTAATTATTAGGAGTAGGGAGAACAACCAGAAATGTACAACATGATAAAGTTTAGAATGAATGAATTATACGTTGGATGTATTTTCATTTTTTTATTTTATTTATTAATCAGTATATTAACGCCTTTGTCAGCAGATGATTTTAAATGGTCTGTTGTAAATAAAGCATCTAATTATAGAGAAATGATTGAATATACGGATGGAAGGTATTTATGTCATTTATTAGCAATGACAGCTATGAAGATTAATATTTTACGCTACATATTATATGCGATTATTTCATTTGGACTTGTCTATTTACTAGCACTAATACAGCAACAACAGCAACAACAGCAACACTTCAATTTTTATATCGTAGTATCATTTATATTACTATTAATAATGCCAAGAGTGATTTACAGAGAAACATACGGGGGCTTTGATGGGTTTTTTAGATATGTGCCAAGTACTTTAATCTCTGTATTTATATTATTTATTGTCGTATTAACGATATATAAATTAGAAATGCTATCAACAAAATGGATAGTCTTATTCTTGATTTGTACATTGCTAGGGCAATTTTTTGTAGAAAATATAACCCTTTACAATATATTGATATTACTTATTGGTAATATTGTATTTATGATAAGACATCGTAATTTTAATTATTATTTAATTATAGGTTTTATGTTGAGTTTAATTGGTGCCATGTTAATGTTTATCAATCCTATTTACATTAGTATTTATCGAGGAGGAGATAGTTATTTTCGTTTCTCAGATAAACTCGGGTTAAAACATAAAATAGGTTATACATTGTTAAAGCAAATACCAGAATATATATTTATCGATCAATTTTTAATTGTAAGTATGATTGGATTTATCACAATTGGTTTTCTTATTAAAAATCAGTTGTTTGCTCATACGAAATTATATTGGAAGATACTTCTAATATTAAGTATAGCGATATTGCCTTTTTATAAACTTTTTGTTTATGATTTTCTTCAATTTAATCTATTAAAAGGTTCATTAGCGGTTGCGTTGCTAAACACATTCATATGTGGATGGTTTTTTATAGCATTAGTAATTTCAGTTCGTTTTATTTTTAAAGAACAAGTTATAAGGAATCTAGGTTATTATGCACTTGGATCGATACCACTGGTAACATTGCCGTTATTATTAGTATCTCCATTAGGGGCAGGTAATTTTTATACTATTTATGTATTGTGGTGTTTGTACTTATTATTATTAATTTCTCAATATAAAATACAGTGTCAGTCAATATGGATTGGTTTAAAAGGATTTTCAATAGCATTGGCATTTATTTTTATTGTTACAATGAGTGTGATATATTTTAATAATATTCAACGCATTGATGTGATAAACAAACAACTTGATACACATCGATACAAACATGTTGTCGTGTTAGAGAGGTTACCATTTGAAAATATCTTAAATAAGGCAACGCCAACTTCTAATATGCAACACAAATCATTTAAAATGTATTATGATATACCTCAGAATGTTAAGCTGAAAATAGTACCTTATGGTTCAAGCTTGGCGAGACTTGAAGGAGATTAAGTATGAAATTAACTCAAACGCATATTGAGATTATTAAATTTATAATAGTCGGTGGCTTGAACACATTAAATTACTACATCGTTTATTTACTATTATTAAAATTACTAGATGTGAATTATTTAATTAGTCATATTACTGGATTTTTAGTTAGTTTCATCATTTCTTACTATTTGAATTGTTATTTTGTGTATAAAGTGAAACCAACATTACGTAAATTTATAAGTTTTCCACTGACACAAATTGTGAATATGGGAATGCAAACGTTACTATTATATGTTTTTGTACAGTGGTTTCATTTTCCGTCAGAAATTGCACCATTTGCGGGTTTAATTATTACGATACCTATAACCTTTATTTTATCTAAATGGATATTAAAAGATTAATGCTAAAAATGAAATACATAATTTGAAAGCCTATGAATGAGTTGGTTAGCGCATTTATAGGCTTTTTGCTTTGTTATTTTTAAGCATAACTAAGTTAATTTTAACAGAGCATTTTAGCATTTATTCTATAGAAAAGAGTTAATTTTTTAGGGAAGTCTAAAAAAATAATTAGCTTAATTATATAAAAAATATAGAAATTAAAAAACGTTGTAAAAATATTTTTTATGATTCATACTATGATTACTAAAGGAATTCAAGGTGGTCAAAGGTCATGTCTCAAAATGAAAATTTAAAGATTGCACAACGAGGTGCATATTTAAGTTTAGTCGTTTATATCATATTATCTATAGCAAAATATGTTACAGGATTCGTTTTTAATTCAGCTGCCGTGAGAGCCGATGCATTAAATAATATGACAGATATAGTTGTCTCTATTGCTGTGATTATTGGATTAAAAATATCAATTAAACCAGCTGATAGAAACCATCCATATGGCCATTTAAAATCAGAAAATATATCTACATTGTTGGTTTCATTTATAATCATGTTTGTAGGTATACAAGTTGTTATTGAAAATGCGCCAAGGCTTCTAACACAAGATAAAAATGTACCGAGTCCAATTACAATTTTAGTAAGTATTATAAGTGGTTTAATCATGCTAGGTGTATTTTTAGTGAATCAAAAATTAGCAAAGAAAACCAAAAGTAGTTCACTAAAATCAGCCGCTAAAGATAATTTATCAGACAGTTTAGTTAGTATAGGTACAGCAATTGGTTTGGTTTTCACTCAGATTGGCTTTCCAATCGTGGATATTATTTTAGCAACCTTACTAGGTTTGCTTATTATTTATACAGGATTTGGAATTTTTAGAGAGTCTATTTTTACATTGAGTGATGGATTTAATGAAAAAGATTTGGAAGAATACAGAAATGATATATTAGAAGTGGACGATGTGTTAGATGTTAGAAGTATTAAGGGACGTTATCATGGAAGTAGTATTTTCTTAGAAGTTACGATAGTGGTAGAGCCCAATTTATCTATTAGTCAAGCACATTTAATTTGCGATAAAGTTGAAGATCATCTACATGAGAAGGGAATTTCTTCTGTATATGTACATCCTGAACCTAATATGAATGATAATTTAAGTAATGAGATACATAATTAAGTATAGAAATTTAAACAAAATAAGCGCCAAGCAGAAATCAACGTCGATTTCTGTTTGGCGCTTATTATTATTTATATAAAGCAATCTTACCAATAACCGTTTGATTCACGGAAAGAAATAGCTGCATCAATTGAACCATAACGTTCTTTTGCGTAGTTAATCATACCTTTAGTTTGAGTAGCTACAGAACCATAGCCCCATGATTGGTTCGTTTGACCTAAACCATGATATTGTCCGTTTGAAGCATCTGGATCACCACCAGATTCTGGCATTACTACGCTATCCCATAATTCTTTTGTGCCACCTGCGTCTATAAATTCTTTATAGACATCACTTGATGACTCACTGCTTGATGATGAATCTTCACTAGATGATGATTTACTCTCCGTACTAGTGCTTTGTGTAGACGTTTGAGTTGTTTGGTAATTTGAAGAAACTGATGAAGACTTATCTTGTTGTTGATTACCAAATGATTGATTTTGTTGAGGAGAGCATTGTGAAGGTTGATTGTTTTCAGCTGCATGTGCTTGATGCGCTTCTAAACCTGTTGCCCCTATAGAAACTGTAGCGATAATTGCTAATATTGATTTTTTCATAATAGTTAACTCCTTTAGTATGTGATTTCAATCAGACTTAAAAAATAATCCCAAGGATATGTGTCTGTTCATATTTGAATGTGTTGATTTCTTAAGGTGTGTTCATACTATATCATCTAAAGGTATTGCATAGGTTACATGAATATAAAAAGGTAATGACACACATTTTAGTTAGAATACAAGCATTTCAAATTTAAAAAGGAATATTTCAAAAGTTACAAAAGCTAAAGCAAACGTTATTGATTGAAAATCTACAAGTGCGTTCTATAATAAAGATATACAGTAAAAATATAAATAGAACCATGTCATCATTTAGTAATGAATGTCATCTATTTTATATTTAAATCATTAATTGTATCAACTAACATCCAAGTTAGTTCGTTATATAAATAGGAAGGTGTTAAATTATGCCAAAACTTATATTATGTCGTCACGGTCAAAGTGAATGGAATGCGAAAAATTTATTTACTGGTTGGGCAGATGTGAAATTATCTGAACAAGGAATTGAAGAAGCGACTACAGCAGGTAAAAAAGTATTAGAAAACCAATTAGAAATAGATGTTGCATATACTTCATTATTAACAAGAGCACTTGAAACAACACAACATATTTTAGCTCAATCTGAACAACAATGGATTCCTGTTAATAAAAGCTGGCGTTTGAATGAACGTCATTACGGCGCGTTACAAGGGTTAAATAAAGACGATGCTAAAGAGCAATTCGGTGAAGAACAAGTTCATCAATGGAGACGTTCTTATGATGTACAGCCACCAGCAGAAAGTGAAGAACAACGTAATGAATACCTAAAAAATAGAAGATATCGTTATTTAGATCATCGTATGATGCCATATTCTGAAAGTTTAAAAGATACTTTAGAACGTGTGGTGCCTATTTGGACAGATCAAATATCTCAACATTTATTAGATGGTAATACTGTACTTGTCTCAGCTCATGGTAATTCCATTAGAGCATTAATCAAATATTTAGAAAATGTTTCTGATGAGGATATTATTGGTTATGAAATTAAAACAGGTGCACCACTTGTTTATGAATTGACTGATGATTTAGAAGTTAAAGATAAATATTATTTATAAAATAAAAAAATTAGGTCACTTACTGATGTTGAAAAGCATCAATAAGTGACCTTTTTTGTGGAGTAATTTAAATAAGAATTTAAGCATTTTATTATCTAAATTTATGCTTAGTATGATTAGAAATTAAATATATGAGCATTGCAAAAACAGATATGTCTAATTATTTTATTTTTTTTATGTTGTTTAATAATTTTTAAAGCACGTTTTCTCGTTTTAATATTTGGGCTGTTCAAATTACGGCGTGCAGTTTGTAAATCAGTTTTCATAAAATGACCTCCTTTATGTAGTAATATTATGAATTAAAGTTTCGAAAATGTAAATAGTAATTATTACGATTTGTAAGAAAATATTAATTCTAAACTAATAAAATGCATATTGCATATAACTTATGTATAATGTTGTGATAATTGAAAAGGAAAGTAAGGAGGAATTAACGTGACACTTAAAGCAAAATTGGTAATGATTATTACGATGTTACTAGGTGGCTTTTTTGGTTTACTAAATGAAACATTATTAACAACAGCTCTACCTAGTATTATGAAAGATTTTGATATCCAATATTCACAAGTGCAATGGCTAACAACCGCCTTTTTATTAACGAACGGCATAGTCATTCCACTATCAGCTTTATTTATTCAAAGATATACCACTAGACAGGTCTTCTTAATAGCTATTTTAGTATTCTTTATTGGAACAATATTAGGTGGATTTAGTCCTAATTTCACTATTTTATTAATTGCAAGAATTATTCAAGCGTTAGGTTCAGGTATCATGATGCCCCTCATGATGACTAGTATTTTAAATATATTTGAACCACATGAACGCGGTAAGTATATGGGGATGTTTGGTTTAGTGATTGGTTTGGCACCGGCAATTGGTCCCACTTTATCAGGATATTTAGTTGAATATTTTAACTGGAGATCATTATTCCATGTTGTTGCGCCTATCGCGGCACTCGTATTTATTATCGCAATATTTACAGTTAAAAATGTAGGACAAATTGTTAAGGCCCCAATTGATGTATTGTCTATCATATTGTCTGTCTTAGGATTTGGAGGCTTACTGTATGGTACTAGTTCTATATCACACGATGGCTGGAACGATCCAATTGTATTAACCACTATTATTGGTGGCGTTATTTTAGTTGTGTTATTTATTTGGAGACAATCAAAACTCGAGGTCCCATTGTTAAACTTTGATGTTTTCAAAAATTCACAATTCGCAATTGGTATTTTAATTATGGCAGTAACGATGATTTCAATGATTGGTTCAGAAACTGTTTTACCTATGTTTGTCCAAAACTTACTAAATCGTACGCCTCTAGATTCTGGTTTAATTTTATTACCTGGTGCAATTGTAATGGCAATTATGTCATTTGCTTCAGGATCACTTTATGAAAAATTTGGTGCTAAACCTTTAGCATTAATAGGTATGTTAATTGTAGTCATCACAACTACTTACTTTGTTGTGATGGATGAAAATACAAGTTCGACAATGTTGGCAACGGTATATGGTATACGCATGATTGGTATTGCGCTTGGTTTAATGCCTGTCATGACACATACAATGAATCAATTGCCATATGAAATGAATGCACATGGTTCATCTATGACGAATACAGCTCAACAAATTGCCGGCTCAATAGGGACAGCAGTCTTAATTACAATCTTAAGCCAAGCTAGTAAAAACTATACGCCTAATATGAGTGATTATGATGGTATGAAACGCAGTGAAATGTTAGGTCAAATTAAAATAGATACAATGTTACATGGTTATCATGCTGGATTCTTATTTGCAGTTATTATTACAATAGTAAGTTTCTTATGTTCGTTTATGTTAAAAAGAAATGCTCAAACTCCAAATGATAAATAAGTGGTTGAAAGTTGAAATGACAGTAAGAATCACGAAACAAGTTATTGACTTCACACCCATTAAGGATTAAAATATTTTTATTCCGATTAGAATAATAAGGATAAGGGAGAAATGTTTAATGAAAAGACTATTATTTTGTGTCTTTGCATTAGTATTCGTACTAGCAGCATGTGGTAATAATTCTAGTAAAGACAGTAAATCAAGCAGTAAAGATGATAATACGATTAAAGTGGGTACAGAAGGTACATATGCACCATTCTCGTTCCACAATAAACAAGACAAATTAACTGGTTATGATATCGACGTTATTAAAGCAGTAGCTAAAGAAGAAGGACTTAAATTAAAATTTAATGAAACATCATGGGATTCTATGTTTGCTGGATTAGACGCAGGTCGTTTTGATGTTATAGCTAACCAAGTAGGTATTAATAAAGATAGAGAGAAAAAATATAAATTCTCTAATCCATATACTTATTCAAGCGCAGTGTTAGTAGTTCGTGATAACGAAAAGAATATTAAATCTTTTAATGATGTTAAAGGTAAAAAATTAGCACAAACATTTACTTCTAATTACGGTCAATTAGCAAAAGATAAAGGTGCTAAAATTACTAAAGTAGATGGTTTTAACCAATCTATGGATTTATTATTATCTAAACGTGTAGATGCTACATTTAATGATAGCCTATCTTATTTAGATTATAAAAAACAAAAGTCTAATGCTAAAATCAAAGCAATCAAAGGTGACGCAGAGAAAAATAAATCAGCATTTGCCTTCTCTAAAAAAGTTGATGATAAAACAGTTCAAAAATTCAACGATGGATTGAAAAAAATCGAAGAGAGTGGCGAACTTAAAAAAATAGGTAAGAAATGGTTTGGTCAAGATGTCTCTAAACCTGAATAGTGAGCAACTTCATGCATTAGACGCTGCAAAGCAAGCATTTGGACCAATGTTAGAAGGGTTAGTTAAATATTCTATCCCGATTACACTTGTTACATTCGTATTAGGTTTAATAATTGCCTTATTTACAGCATTAATGCGTATCTCTACAAGTAAATTTTTAAAAGGTGTAGCAAGAGTTTATGTATCGATTATTCGTGGTACACCGATGATTGTTCAATTATTTATTATATTTTATGGTATTCCAGAATTAGGCAGATTAATAACCAATGATGCTGATAATCAATGGACATTAGCTCCTGTTGTAGCAGCAATTATTGGTTTGTCACTCAATGTAGGTGCATATGCATCAGAAATCATTCGTGGCGGAATTATTTCTATACCAAAAGGTCAAACAGAAGCGGCATATTCAATCGGAATGAATTACCGCCAAACTGTGCAACGTATTATTTTACCGCAAGCGATAAGAGTTTCCATCCCTGCACTAGGTAATACGTTCTTAAGCCTAATTAAAGATACATCTCTATTAGGATTTATCTTAGTGGCTGAAATGTTCCGTAAAGCTCAAGAAGTAGCTTCAACAACTTATGAATATTTAACAATTTATATTCTTGTTGCATTAATGTATTGGGTAATTTGTTTCATTATATCTGTAATCCAAAGTTTTTATGAATCATACATTGAAAGAGGGTATCGCTCATGATTGAATTATCGAATATTCATAAATCATTTAATCAAACAGAAGTGATTAAAGGTATTGATTTAAAAGTAGATCAGGGCGAAGTTGTGACATTAGTTGGACGTTCCGGTTCAGGTAAAACGACTCTTTTACGTATGATGAATGCACTTGAAATTCCTACTGAAGGAACAGTTTATGTAAATGGCAAGACATACACTGAAAAGGATAAAAAGTCACAAATAGAAGTTAGAAAACAATCTGGAATGGTATTTCAAAGTTATAATCTATTCCCGCATAAAACAGCATTAGAAAATGTGATGGAAGGTTTAGTCACAGTTAAAAAGCAAAGTAAATCAGAAGCTAAAAATAAAGCGTTAGATTTACTTGAAAAAGTCGGTTTAACCCACGTTAAAGATCAACGACCACATGCATTGTCTGGTGGACAACAACAACGTGTAGCTATAGCAAGAGCATTAGCTATGAATCCTAAAGTGATGTTGTTTGACGAACCAACATCAGCATTAGACCCTGAACTTGTTAATGACGTGTTGAAAGTTATTAAAGATTTAGCACAAGAAGGTATGACAATGGTTATTGTCACTCACGAAATGCGATTTGCGAAAGAAGTTTCAAATCAAATAGTGTTTATTCATGAAGGTAAAATTGGTGAACAAGGTTCCCCAGAAGGCATCTTCAATCATCCGAAAACGGACGAACTTAAACGCTTTTTAAATGTAATACAATAAATGACGATATAAAAAACCCAGTGAATTTAATTTCACTGGGTTTTTATATGTTACTAAGTTGGAAATAAACGTGCTATTTTCTTTTTTCAAGAAGTTCTTTTACTTGATAGAATACTGGTTTAATAGGTTTAATGAAGTCACCAATATATTCATAGACATCAGCATTGAAGCCTTCTTTAAAGCGTTGTACACCAAAATCTTCAGCATTTTCACTAAAGTCGCCAGTGATACCATAGAAATTATAGCGATCAATGTTATGTTCTTTAGCGAATTTAATCATTTCCCATTGTAAACGATATGCACCCATATAAGGGTTATATTTTGGATTAGAACCACTTGATAAATAATACACTTCATGGTCATTATAAATATATATTGCAGCAGCTAAATTCAATACTTGGCCTTCTTGAGCAATTTCATCTTTTGTTTGATTGATTTTTCTTTCATTACTATCATGTTGTTGTTTAACTTGAGTATGTTTCGTTTTGTTTTTCTTAGAATTAGGATTTTCTTGTAACGCTGTTTCTACTTCTTGAAGTTGTTTTGATAATTCTTTATGTTTATCTTCTAGAGTAGTGAGATATTCTTGCAAATCAATATAAGCAAGTTTCAACATAGCTTGATCTTCGTATGTCTTTTGTAGCTCTTCGAAATAAGGTTTTTCACGGAATTTGAAACCGTGTTTTTCTTCTGCCATTCTGAACAAATCAAAGAACGTATCTGTTTCTTCAATAGGTAACGTTCTTACTTTAACACCCATTTCGTAAGTCTTTTTAATATTACGACGTGTTTGATAATCCATTTCTTTCATCAATTGATCTTCAGTTTTATCTTTTAAATCTAATACAGAAAGCCAACGAATTTGACTCATTGAATCATATCCAACAGTATAACCTTGATGTTTATAACCTAGGTCTTCCATTGTCTTAACAAATGCACGGTTATCGTAAGATGTTAAAATTTCACCGTCAGCATTTCTAACATTTTCAAGAATATATGGGTCTACAAGTACGTATAAACAATTATGTTTTTTTAAATATGATGTTAAAGATTTAAAGAAGAAACGAACAAGTGATAAATTTTTGAAGTCCATCACTGGTCCTCGGTGTGTATAAAAATATTTAAAGAATTTTAACGTACGTGCTTCTGTTAAAAGACAAGCAGCGATAACTTCATCTTGATCGTCTTTTACGCCGACAAGATGGACGTCTCCTTTCATCTCACTACGATTATCGTAATGGATACTTGATTGTGTATAATGTGAGAAATGTTCGGCTGTAAATTTACCAAACTCCTCTGATGTTAAGTTAACAAATTTCAATATATATCTTCCCCTCTAGAAATAGAACTATTAAATGAATCGTTAATATTCATATTATCAAATTCCTGCAAACATTACACATCATAACATAAAAAATAGCGTCATACTTTTGTACGATAAAACAAATACTAAGTATTTAATTAAATTTAAAAAAAGCTTTAAAATCGTTATTTTTACGTTAAATATTACTGTGATGCTATGAATTCTGTGATAAAATTTAAAGTGAAAGATGACACGGATTTAAAATAAGATTTCATATAAAGTGATTCATATTATCGGGAGTGAATATATTGAAGAAGATAGTGGCAGTTATTGCTGTATTGACGCTTGTATTAGTTGGATGTAGTAGCGGTAAGTATACTGACAAAATTGATAAAGCAGTTAAATTACAAGAAAAGAAACAATCAAAAATAGCTAAAAGAGATGCTGGCGACGAAGTTAAACACTTTGATAAAAAGGATGCTAACATTTATGTGTACGATAAAGGAAAATATGTCATTTTGGCTTATAAACCTTTAAACGATGATGAAGAAGTACATTACTACACTTATGAATTTAAAGGCAAGAAAGCTAAATATAAAGAAAATTTCAATTCAAAAGGTTATTATCAACAACATGATCCTGATTACAAAGAAGAAAATATGCATTAGCTATTAGTTATAAGGAGCAACAATGAAAAAGTTAATAGGAATAATAAGCGCATGTTTAATTGTTGTGTTAATTAGTGGTTGCGGTAAAGAACAAGAAAAAGCACCCGAGGCAACAAAAGATGGCAAACCACTTATCGTCATTTATGGTGACTTTAAATGCCCTTACTGTAAAAAAGTAGAGAAAAATGTCATGCCTAAACTTAAAGACCATTATTTAGACAAAAATAAAGCTAAAATTAAATATGTAAATATGGCATTTTTAGGTAAAGACTCAATTATAGGATCCCGAGCAGGGCATGCTGTCCAACAAATTGCCCCTAAATCTTATTTAGAATTTCAAAAATTAATGTTCGAACACCAAAAAGATGAAAAGAAACAGTGGATTACTGAAAAGGTGGTTGACCAACAAATTAATCATCTTAATATTACCTCAGATCAAAAAGAGAAAATCAAAGAGGAATATAAAACCAAGAATAGTCAATCATGGAAAGCAGCTTTAAAAGATAAAAAAGATACCAAAGAACATCATATTTCTACAGCACCTACAGTATTTATAAAAGGAAAGAAAATTGAAGATCCATATCATTTCAAAGAATATGATAAAGTCTTAAAAGAGAATTGATATTGAACTGCTAACAAAGCTTCTTGCTTTGCTAGCAGTTTTTAATTTCAAAAATAAATTGAGTATTCGAATAAATAAATTTAAATATACATAAAGACATAATAAGTATATAAAAGTATAATCAGGTACTTGTTTTTTTAAGAAAGAAGGTATATAATCATTAATCGTAATAATTACTATTTAGGAGAAGCGATATGAAAAAAAATCTAAGTTTATTAATTCTTATTCCTCTAATGATATTTGCACTAGCAGCCTGCAGCAACGATAGTGTTAACAACAAAGGAGATAAGTTCAAAGTTAGCACGACGGTATATCCACTTAAGTCGTTTACAGAACAAATTGGTGGAAAGCATGTTGATGTAAAATCAATTTATCCAGCAGGTGCTGATTTACATAGTTATGAACCAACACAAAAAGACATGTTGAATGCAGCTAAATCAGATTTATTCATCTATACAGGCGATGATTTAGATCCAGTCGCAAAAAAAGTAGCTTCAACAATCAAAAATGATAATAAAAAATTATCTTTACAAGATAAAATTAGCAAGAACGATTTATTAGCAGATCACCATCATCACGAGGGTGAAGAGGAACATCATGGAGAAGAAGAACACCATCATGGTAAATATGATCCACATATTTGGTTAGATCCAAAAATGGACCAAACATTTGCTAAAGAAATTAAAGACCAACTTGTGAAAAAAGATCCAGATCATAAAGAATATTATGAAAAGAACTATAAGAAATTAAATAAAGATTTAGAGAATATTGATAAAAATATGAAAGATGCTACTAAAGGTAAAAAAGGTAATGCAGTATTTATATCACATGAATCTTTAGGTTACTTATCTAATAGATATGGATTTAAACAAGTAGGTGTACAAAATATGAGTGCTGAAGATCCATCTCAAAAAGATTTAACTAACATAGTAAAAGAAATTAAAAAGAATAAAGTGGAATATATTTTATATGAAGAAAATGTATCAAATAAAATCACTGAAACGATTCGAAAAGAAACTGATGCTAAACCATTGAAATTTAATAATATGGAATCAGTGACAAAAGAACAACAAAATGAAAAAGGACTATCTTATCAATCCCTAATGAAAGAAAATATTAAAAATATTAAAAAAGCATTAGATAGTAAGATTAAAGTCAAAGACGATGAGCACGAGCATCATCACTAATAGATTTACCCCTTAAACCTATATTAAGCACTTTAAAAGTTAGCCAAGCATTTAACTTTTGAAGTGCTTTTTTAATAAATAAATTCTTTAGTAACTATTTCTATATTTTGCTATGATTAAACTGGTTAAAACATAATGAATTAGGAGATGGACTATGACTATTAACATTGATAAAAATAAAATCATTTTTTCAAGAACATTTAAAGGTACAATACATGAAGTGTTCAATGCCTATACTCAAGAGGATTTATTTAAGCAATGGTTTCACCCTGCAGGCGCTTCAACTGAAGTATTTGAATTTAATGTCGAAGAAGGTGGGCACGCGTTTTTCGCAATTCATACACCTAGCATGACAAGTTACACTTTGTCCGAGTATAAAAAAGTTGAGAAACCGAATTATATAGAGTATTTAGACTTCTTTGCTACACCTGATGGGGAAAAGGATACAAGTATGCCAGGTATGCATATTGTTATCGAATTTAACGAAGAAAAACCCAATCAAACAACAGTAACATCGACGTCAGTCTTCCCAACAGAAGATGCTGCTCAACAAGCGCTTGATATGGGTGTCGAACAAGGTATGAATTCAACATTAGATCAACTAGAAAAATTATTAGAATCATAATTGTTAACGAATTGTACCATTTAGTGTTGGATGAGTGATGTATAATATAGGTATAAACAAATCAAAAGAAGAGGTAGATTTTAAATGAAGAAAAGATATCTTATTGTATTAGTATTATACTCATTAACACATTTAGTCTCAGCTATAACTGTTAGTTCAAAATGTATATCTAATCGTTATTTACGCTTTGTATTAAGAACATTATTAGGATATGGTATTTTTGCTACAGGATTACATTACTTTGCTAAATTAAAAAGAAAAGCAAAATAATGTATTAATTACTAAACATAAGAATATTAGCTACCTACGTCATAGTTGTTGATGTAGGTAGTATTTTTGCTATTTATCAAAATGAAAAGTAGTTTAATTATAGTGAAACTTTAATTTTTAGTAGATTTGCCTCTATTTTTTATCTTTAATTCCACATATAATAAGTGTGGTTAGAATAAAGAGTGAGATATTTATGGAGGATAGAAATGATAGAAAATCGTAAAAGCACTAAGGATACATATGTGACGAAAGAGATTATAGAAACAATCGTCGGCCAAACACAAATGAAAGAAGTGATGGCTGATAAAACACCTATGAGATATGCTTTAAAATCAATGATGGCTGGTTTTTTGTTAGCCATTGTTACTGTGTTTATGCTTGCCATTAAAACACAATTTGCATCTACACATATTGATGGGTTGATTAATTTATTAGGTGCTATTGCATTTAGTTTAGCCTTAGTATTAATCGTATTGACCAATTCAGAATTACTTACTAGTAACTTTATGTATTTAACTGTAGGTTGGTATTATAAAGCGATTCGCTTAAATAAGATGATTTGGATATTTACATTTTGTTTTATTGGCAACATTATTGGGGGCATCATTTTATTTTTCTTAATGAAATATGCACATATTATGACTCCAGAAATGACAAGTGCATTAACTGAAACAGTACATAAGAAAACAGAAGCGTCCACGTGGTTAACTATTCTAGTTAAAGGTATTTTCTGTAATTTCTTCATTAATATTGGAATATTTGTTTCTATGCAATTTAAAGAAGGATTGGCTAAAGCGTTCTTTATTGCATGTGGCGTTGTTGTTTTTGTATTCATGGGATATGAACACGTTGTTTTCAATGCAGGACTATTTTCAGGGATGTTATTTTTTAATATAGATGCCTTATCAGGTTTAGGTGTTTTGAAAAATATCGTATTTGCTTTAATTGGTAACTACATTGGTGGCGGTATTTTTGTAGGATTAGTCTATGCGTATCTAAATGGCCAAAGAAATCAATTAAAATAAATTGATAATAAAGCGTAAGCGTTCATAATAAACATTGAACGACTTATGCTTTTTTTAGAAATTAATGTAAGCTGAATCAAGTTAATTGACTATATACTCATTTCTTTTTACGCTTAAAATCATGAAATGAGAAAAATGGGGACGTGAATAAGATGAGTAATGTCATTATAAGAATTGCAAACGAGAAAGACACTAAAGAAATTCACCAATTAATGTATGAGGCTTTTACACCTTTAAGAGAATTAGGTATAGATTGGCCATCAGTCAATGCTAGCATTGAAATGGTCAAAGATAATATCAAGAATAATACAACTTTCGTATTAGAATTAGATAATACAATTATTTCAACAATTACGGTTCGTTATCCGTGGGGAAGTGTTAGAAGTATTTCTGGTTATCCATTTGTATGGTGGTTTGCAACTAAACCAGAATTTGATGGACTAGGCTATGGAAGTCAGTTGTTGAAATATGTAGAAGAAGATTTTTTAAGAGATACATTAAAAGCAGCAGCGGTGACGTTAGGTACGTCAGCACGTTTGCATCCGTGGCTATTAAGCATTTATGAAAAAAGAGGCTATGAAATTTATGCAAAGCATGAAAATGACGATGGCGATTTAGGTGTTATCATGAGAAAAATTTTAATTCCAGAACGCTTTGAAGAAAAAATATTAGGACAACCGCCATTTTAAAATTCAAAAGCTCGGAACTAATAAGTTCCGAACTGATTTGTCACTAGTTCATGATAAAGTGCTTTAGAATCTTTATTCATTTTGGATTCATAATTTTGAAAACTCTTTTTCCATACAAATGTATAAGACGTTTGATTTTGTGAAAGCCACATCATTCGTATACTATCGTTAAGTAATTTTTCTATTTTACTACCAGAAAATACAAATTGTGTATAGTCATATAAAATGACTTTCAACATTATTTTAGGATGATATGATATGGTTTCACGATGATGTTTGAATTCATCGAATTCATTATGTGGAATAGTTTCAACGATTTTATTAACATGTCGTGACATATAATTTGTGGGGATAAGAACTGAAGTTTCCATTAGTAGTGTAAGTTGAGTCATGTTTTGATTTTTATACATAAGGTATCTCGTTAAGTTTGTTTAGTGATGTTTATTAAATTGTACGAAGGGGCCTTATTTTTTAAAATTGTTTTGATGTAAAATTACATATAAATACGATGTATTTTGGCGAGACTCTTGAGGGAACAGGACAAGCTGAAGACTACAGGCTGAAGCTGTCCCCTAAGAAAGCGAGCCGATAATACGAAGTATTATAAATAAAGAAGCCAGTAAATGAGTTTTTTGGATAAACTCATTTACTGGCTATTTTTCTAGGATTTATGTCCTAGTTTCTTTTAATATTTATTTCTTATCTACTTTATAATCAATTAAATAGATTGATTCTGGTGTAACATTAAAGTTTTTAACATTTTTACTTACACCATCAATTTGATCATTATAAGTAATATAACTATTTGGAATATCTTTGTTAGATGTTCTCAAAATGTTATTAGTCATTTGTTCACGTTGAGATTGACTAAATGTTTGATTAAGTTGTTTGATTTGTTGAGTGACTTCTTTATTATCATAGTTTCCTTTATTGTTAGCACCTTTTGGTAAATAAGCAGTGTTAAAGAAGTAACCAGTATCTCCTCTAGGGACAGTTAAATAACTATACATCGATGCATCCCAAGTATTTTTATCTTTCAAGTAACCTTCAATATCATCTACATTTCGAAGTTTTACATCAATATTAGCTTTTTTAGCTTCAGACTGAATGACTTGTCCAATTTTAGGTAATTCTGGTCGACCATCATAAGTTACCATATTTATTTTTAATGGATGAGATTTAGAGTATCCTTCTTTAGCCAATAATTTTTTAGCTTTGTTAATATCTTGAGGTTGAACTTTACCTTCATCAATATTTTTCAATCTACTATTGAAAGGTCCAGATGCCGGTTTAGCATAATTTTTTGAAATAGTTTTCGCTATTTCTTTACGATTGATGACTGAATCAAAGGCCTCACGAACATTTTTATTCATTTTTTTACTGTCATGGTTATAAAGTAATAAATGAGTTCGGAAACCTGAAGTACTTTGGATATTTGCTTTATTAGATTTCTTTACATCATTGACTTGATCGATTGGTACGTCTGTTGTTAAGTCAGATTTGCCAGATAGTAAGTGACTAACACGAGTGTTACCATCTTCATGATAAGTGACGTTAATTTTACTTAATCTAGGGTTACCTTGCCAATAATCTTTGAATTTTGATAGTTCAATTTTTTGTGAACGTTTATAATTGTCAATTTTATAAGGACCTGTACCAACAGGTTGATCAGCGACTTTTTCTTTTGCTTTCGTATCATAAATAGCAGCAAATGGACTAGCAAGTTCTGATTTTAATTCAGGATAAGGTTCTTTTGTTTTGATAGTCACTTTTTGACCTTTAGCAGTAATGTTATCTATTGGTAATGAACCTCTTAATAAATCACTCTTTTCTATACCTTGTTCAAGACTTCGTTTCACTGCATCACCAGTTAATTTATGACCATTTTGGAATTTGATGTTGTCTTTAAGTGTAAGTGTTAATGTGTCATTAGATTTTTGTTTGTATGATTTCACTAACAAAGGTTTCACTTTACCGTCTTTAGACATTTTAAATAAAGATTCTAATGCTCCAACTTTGACAGGTACGTCAGTTTCATAAGGTGCAATAGATGTTGTTTTTAACGGTATCTCAACATTTAAAGTATCCTTTTTAGAAGCGTTATTATTACTACAGCTCGCTAAAATAAAAGATACAATAATAATTAAAAAGGTAAATCTTTTCACGAACATATCTCCTCTCTAATATGAAAATAGATTAAGTTGTTAATTAATAATTAGGTGCGAATCATTATGTATATGACTATTCATTTAGAATAGTGATTACTTGTGTAATATATTAACAACCAACTATTCAATTATATATCTTATTTCATGTAAAATAAATCTTTATTCATAGCTTTTTATAAGACCCAAAAACCTATATAAATAATACTTGTTATATAAGGGGATTCCCTGATTTTTCCTTAAAATGTGAAAATAATCACAAAAACACATGAAATTAGTTTACAATTCAAGGTGAAAGGATTGGTTTTTATGGTAGGCAATATTTTAGTGGCACATGGTATGAGAAAAGGAAATCAGAATAAGGCCTTAGCAGAATTTATTGCAACTTTATTGAAAGACGAAGACTACCATTATGAATTAGCATTTTTAGAGAGTGATACACAAAGTTTAGAATTAACGATGGAAAGAATGATTCATCAAGGTATTAAAGAATTTAGAATTGTACCATTACTTATTTTTAGTGCAATGCACTATATGAGTGATATTCCAGATATTTTAATGAAAATGCAAAATAAGTATCCGAATATCTCTAGTCATATTAGTGAACCGTTAGGAACACATCCATATATGAAAGCATTAGTTGAAAGAAGAATTGATGATGTTAAATTATCCGATGATTCTAACGCAGCGGTTGTTATTATCGCACATGGTAATGGTAGTGGTCGATTTACAAAGGCTCATGATGAACTTAAAGACTTTGTAGAAGCAGTTGATTCGAAACAACCTGTGTATGCACGCACATTGTACGGTGCATTAACATTTAGAAATGACTTAGAAGAAATATCAAAACAATATGATGAACTTATTATAGTGCCTTTGTTCTTTTTTGATGGCAGATTAGTCAACAAAGTGAAAGGAGTGATTGATGAGATGCCTATTCACTGCAATCTACACATCACACCTTCAATTAACTTTGATGATTCACTTAAATTAATCATTAGAGAGCGATTCGAAGCATTATATGTATAAGAAAAATCTATGTGCCTAATTATCCAATCCTTTAATAAAAACTATTCACAAGTGATAAAGGGGCATATTTATGGCTAAAAAGAAATTAGTGATGATAGGAAATGGTATGGCAGGTTTGAGAACGATTGAAGAGATTCTTGAAAGAGACGATGAACGTTTTGATATTACTATTATCGGTAAGGAACCATATCCAAATTACAACCGAATAATGTTATCCAATATTTTACAAAATAAAATGTCAGTAGAAGAGACGATAATGAATTCATATGATTGGTATGATGAGCATAATATCCAACTTATTAATAATGACCCAGCTATTAAAATAGATCGTAATAATCAAAAAGTTATGACAGAGAGTGGCATCGAAGTTGATTATGATCAATGTATATTTGCAACTGGATCTAAAGCATTTGTTTTACCAATCCAAGGTTCTGATTTTCCAAGTGTCATTGGATGGAGAACGATTGATGATACTAAACGCATGATGGAAATTGCTAAATCTAAAAAACATGCAATTGTTATTGGTGGGGGCCTTTTAGGTTTAGAATGTGCGAGAGGTTTACTGGACCAAGGTATGGAAGTAACGGTAATTCATTTAGCTGAATGGCTTATGGAAATGCAATTAGACGCGAAAGCTGGACAAATGTTAAAAGCTGACTTAGAAAAGCAAGGAATGAATTTTGAACTACAAGCTAATACAAAAGAAATTTTAGGTGAAGAAGATGTTGAAGCTGTACGTTTAGCTGATGGACGTGTTTTAGAAGCGGATTTAGTCGTTATGGCTGTTGGAATAAGACCATATACTGAATTAGCTAAACAAAGTGATTTAGAAGTAAATAGAGGTATTGTAGTTAATGATATGATGCAAACGAGCGACCCTAATATATATGCTGTAGGAGAATGTGCTGAACACCAAGGTAAAGTTTATGGATTAGTTGCACCATTATATGAACAAGGTAAAGTACTTGCTGACTATTTAAATGATAATGACACAGAAGGTTACAAAGGTTCAACAACATTTACGTCATTAAAAGTATCTGGTTGTGATTTATACAGCGCCGGTCAAATAGTTGAATCACCTGAAATTAAAGGCATTGAAATTTTTAATAGTGTAGATAATAACTATAAAAAAGTATTTCTAAAAGATGGCGAAGTTGTTGGTGCAGTACTATATGGAAATACAGATGATGGTTCACGATTTTACAATATGATGAAAAAACATGAATCAATTGAAGATTATACATTAGTTTCATTACTAACTAAAGGTGGAGAGGAAGCTAGTAACTCTATAGAAGATATGGCTGATGATGAAACAATATGTGGATGTAATGGTGTAGACAAAGGCACTATTGTCAAAGCTATTAAAGAGAACGGACTAACTTCTGTAGATGAAGTAACTAAAGCAACAAAAGCAGGTAATTCATGTGGTAAATGTAAAGGTCAAATAGGAGAAATCTTACAATATGCTTTAGGTGATGATTTTGTTGCCGCTAAACCTTCAGGAATATGTGCTTGTACAGATTTAACACGTGATCAAATTGTAACTCAAATTAGAGCAAAAGGTTTAAAAACATCAAAAGAAGTTAGACATGTCCTTGATTTCAAAGATAAAAATGGATGTCCTAAATGTCGTCCAGCTATTAATTACTATTTGAATATGGTATATCCATATGAACATAAAGATGAAAAAGAATCACGTTTTGCAAATGAAAGATATCATGCAAATATTCAAAATGATGGTACTTTCTCTGTAATACCTCAAATGCGTGGCGGTGTGACAGATGCAGATCAATTAATTAGACTTGGTGAAGTTGCTAAAAAATATGATGTACCTCTTGTAAAAGTAACAGGATCACAACGTGTTGGGTTATATGGATTGAAAAAAGATGAACTTCCACAAGTATGGAAAGATTTAGGTATGCGTTCTGCTTCAGCATATGGTAAAAAAACAAGATCCGTTAAAAGTTGTGTTGGTAAAGAATTTTGTCGCTTTGGAACGCAATATACAACACGATTAGGTATCAGATTAGAGAAAACCTTTGAATATATTGATACACCTCATAAATTTAAAATGGGCGTATCAGGTTGTCCTAGAAGTTGTGTAGAATCTGGTGTGAAAGACTTTGGTGTCATTTCTGTTGAAAATGGATACCAATTATATATTGGTGGCAATGGAGGAACTGAAGTAACAAAAGGACAGTTCTTAACTACAGTAGAAACCGAAGATGACGTAATACGTATGTGCGGTGCGTTAATGCAATATTATCGTGAAACTGGTATATATGCTGAAAGAACAGCGCCTTGGTTAGAACGTCTTGGATTTGAAAATGTAAAAGAAGTTTTATTGGACCCTGAACGCCAACAAGCTTTATTCGATAGAGTGATGGATGCTAAACAAGCAATTAAAGAAGAACCATGGCAAGGAATAGCCAATGACAAAGCATCACAAAAAATCTTTGAAGTTGAGAGGGTATAGTTATGAAAAGTATGGAAAAGATTAAAGTTTCTAATTTGAATGAATTAACACCACTCATTGGAAAAAAAGTAATTGTAAAAGATAAAGAAATTGGTTTATTTTTAACGAATGAAGGCAAAATTTTTGCAGTGAATAATGTATGTCCACATAAACAAGGACCATTATCAGAAGGCACAGTAAGTGGAGACTTTGTTTATTGTCCATTACATGACCAAAAAATAGACTTAACTACTGGTAATGTGCAAGAACCAGATACCGGTTGTGTAGAAACTTATCCTGTGGAAATTATCGATGGAGATATATTCATATGTCTGTAAGTAACTATGGTCAAGTATATTTAGTAGGTGCTGGACCAGGTAATCCTAATTTTCTAACTAAGAAAGCGCAGCGTCTTATAGAAAATGCAGATATTATTCTATATGACAGATTAGTAAATCCATTAATTTTACAGTATGCTAAACCTGAAATAGAAATTGTAGATGTAGGAAAGAAACCTTATACCAAACATATTCAACAAGATAATATTAATCAACTCATGGTTAAAGCAGCTTCAGAACACAACCATGTTGTGAGACTTAAGGGCGGAGATCCAGCGATATTTGGACGTTTACATGAAGAAGTTGAGACACTAAGTGATTTAGATATCAATTTTGAAATAGTTCCAGGAGTAACTTCTGCAAGTGCTGCTGCACAATCCATGAATATTGGGTTGACGATGAGAAGTATAGCTAAAAACGTAACTTTTTCAACTGGTCATTTTAAAGATAATCAAGAAAATCAGTTGGATATTACTCCGCTCCTTAATAAAGGTACATTAGCAATATATATGGGAGTGAAACGACTTCCAAAAATAATAAATCAGATACAACAATTCAGTGATATCAATTTTCCAATCGCTATTATTTTCCGAGCTTCCTTATTTGATGAAAAAGTAATTATTGGAACATTAAGCGATATTCAACAAAAGATAAAATCTCATCAACTTGAAGGTATGCCAGGCGTTTGTATTATTGGAGATATCGTTAACTATGTGGAATCTAAAATTGATAGTAAACCAGACCAACCTTTTTACATTGTCCAAGGGGAAAAAGGAAGAGCAATGGAAAAATGCGAAATATTAAGTGATGAAGGATATGGTTGCATAATTGAAGTAAAAAATAAAGACAAATACCATATTTCACAACAACAATTATATGAAAAAATCAAAAATCAATATTATCATCAATTTATTAAAGTCTAGATTCTATATTGTTCCTTTGGGAGCTAGCCCTAAATATGACTAACTCAATAATAAAAAGAGAGTACATTATATCTTTGTCTTAGACTTCAGTATGGCCACCTATAAGAGGTGGTCTTTTTTTATTAAAAAGAATATTGAAAGATTATAAAAAATCATAGGGGATTTATACCTTCAATTAGGACTTTCCCTAATATAAAAAGTTTGTGAAAAAATATACAATTTGAATATAAGAAAAAGTAGCGAAATTAATTAACGGACATAGATAATCACTTTGCTAGTGTAGGAGGATATATATGGGGAAATTTGGATTGAATTTTTTTAAACCAACAGAAAAATTTAACGGGAACTGGTCAGTATTAGAAAGTAAAAGCAGAGAATGGGAGAAAATGTATCGAGAACGTTGGAGCCATGATAAAGAAGTTAGAACTACACATGGTGTTAACTGTACTGGATCATGTTCATGGAAAGTATTTGTTAAAAATGGTGTTATTACATGGGAAAACCAACAAACAGACTATCCAAGCTGTGGTCCTGATATGCCAGAATACGAACCTAGAGGTTGCCCAAGAGGAGCATCATTCTCATGGTACGAATATAGTCCTTTAAGAGTTAAGTATCCATATATAAGAGGAAAATTATTAGAACTCTGGCAAGAAGCACTAGAAGAAAATCAAGGTAATAAAATTGCGGCATGGGCATCTATTGTTGAAGATGAAGAAAAAGCTAAACAGTATAAATCTGCAAGAGGTATGGGTGGCCATGTAAGATCTAATTGGAAAGATGTTACTGATATCATAGCAGCTCAATTATTATACACAATAAAAAAAGATGGACCTGACAGAATTGCAGGATTTACGCCTATACCTGCAATGTCAATGGTGAGTTACGCTGCAGGTGCACGTTTTATTAATTTACTCGGCGGCGAAATGCTTAGCTTTTATGATTGGTATGCAGATTTACCACCTGCTTCTCCACAGATTTGGGGAGAACAAACTGATGTACCTGAATCAAGTGATTGGTATAACGCATCATATATTATTATGTGGGGCTCAAATGTACCTTTAACACGTACACCGGACGCTCACTTTATGACAGAAGTTAGATATAAAGGTACTAAAGTTATTTCTGTAGCACCAGATTATGCAGAGAACGTTAAATTTGCGGACAATTGGTTAGCGCCTAATCCTGGTACAGATGCAGCAGTGGCGCAAGCAATGACACACGTCATTTTACAAGAATATTATATAAACAAACCAAACCAACGTTTCATCGATTACGCTAAACAATACACTGATATGCCTTTCGTATTGATGTTAGATAAAGATGAAAATGGATTTAAAGCAGGCAGATTTTTAAGAGCTACTGATTTAGGTCAACAAACTGAAAATGGGGAATGGAAACCATTAATTTTTGATGAAATTTCAAATGAGTTAACAGTACCTAACGGCACAATGGGACAAAGATGGGAAGAAGGCAAACAATGGAATCTTAAATTAGAAGATGATGAAGGAAACAAAATAGATCCTTCATTATCCATGGCTGATAGTGAATATGAATTACAGCAAATTCAATTTCCATATTTTGATAGTAATGGTGATGGAATATTTGAAAGACCTATTCCTACTAAAAAAGTCACTTTAGCTGACGGAACAGAAACATATATCACAACAGTATTTGATTTAATGGCAAGTCAATATGGCGTACGTCGATTTAACCATGATTTAGAAGCAGATAGTTATGAAGATAAAGATTCTAAATATACTCCAGCATGGCAACAAGAAATAACAGGTATTAAAAGTAATTTAGTCACTCAAGTAGCTAAAGAATTTGCACAAAATGCTATTGATACTGAAGGTCGTTCAATGATTATTATGGGCGCTGGCGTAAACCATTGGTTCAATTCAGATACTATTTATCGTGCAATACTCAATTTAGTTATGTTATGTGGTTGCCAAGGCGTTAACGGAGGCGGATGGGCTCACTACGTTGGTCAAGAAAAATGTCGTCCAATAGAAGGCTGGAATACACTTGCATTTGCAAAAGACTGGCAAGGACCACCACGTTTACAAAATGGAACTAGTTGGTTTTACTTTGCTACTGATCAATGGAAATACGAAGAATCAGATGTAGATAAATTAAAATCACCTTTAGCTAAAAATATTAAACATAAACATCCTGCTGATTATAATGTGACAGCAGCAAAATTAGGTTGGTTACCATCATATCCTCAATTTGACAAAAATAGTTTGTTATTTGGTGAAGAAGCTAAAGAAAATGGTGACAATTCAAATGAAGCAATTCTTAAACGCGCTATAGATGAAGTGACATCTAAGAAAACTAAATTTGCAGTAGAAGATCCAGATTTAAGAAAAAATCATCCTAAAACATTGTTTGTTTGGCGTTCAAATTTAATATCAAGTTCTGCTAAAGGACAAGAATATTTCATGAAACATCTATTAGGTACGAAATCAGGTTTATTAGCTTCACCAAACGAAGATGACAAACCTGAAGAAATCAAATGGAGAGAAGAAACAACAGGAAAATTAGATTTATTAGTATCACTTGATTTTAGAATGACAGCAACGCCATTATATTCTGATATTGTTTTACCGGCAGCGACTTGGTACGAAAAACACGATTTATCATCAACAGACATGCATCCATATGTTCATCCATTTAATCCGGCTATTGATCCATTATGGGAATCACGTTCAGATTGGGATATTTATAAAACATTAGCTAAAGCAGTATCTGAAATGGCTAAAGATTATCTTCCAGGTACATTTAAAGATGTGGTTACATCACCATTAGGTCATGACTCAAAACAAGAAATAGGTACGCCACTCGGAATTGTAAAAGATTGGTCTAAAGGTGAAATTGATCCGATTCCTGGTCAAACAATGCCTAGCTTTTCAATCGTAGAAAGAGATTACACACTAATCTATGATAAATACGTTACAGTAGGACCTAAACTTGAGACAGGTAAAATAGGCGCACATGGAGTTAGCTTTAGCGTTAAAGATCAATATGAAGAACTTAAAAGTATGTTAGGTACATGGAATGATACCGATCCAGACTCAATTAAAAATGATAAACCACGTATTCATTCAGCACGAAATGTTGCAGATGCCATGCTAAATATTTCATCAGCTACTAATGGGAAATTATCTCAAAAATCTTACCAAGATTTAGAACAACAAACAGGTATGAAATTAGCAGATATATCTAGTGAAAGAGCTTCTGAAAAAATTACATTTTTAAATATTACATCGCAACCTAGAGAAGTTATACCAACAGCGGTATTTCCAGGTTCAAATAAAAATGGAAGACGTTATTCTCCATTTACAACTAATATTGAACGTTTAGTACCATTTAGAACATTAACTGGACGACAAAGTTATTATTTAGACCATGAAGTGTTCCAACAATTTGGTGAAAGTCTACCAATATATAAACCAACTTTACCGCCAATGGTATTTGGTACAAGAGATAAAAAAATTAAAGGTGGCACGGATGCATTAGTATTACGTTACCTTACACCACATGGTAAATGGAATATTCATTCAATGTATCAAGATAATAAACATATGTTGACACTATTCAGAGGTGGTCCAAATGTTTGGATTTCGAATGTAGATGCTGAGGCACATGATATTAAAGATAATGATTGGTTAGAAGTTTACAACCGAAACGGTGTTGTTACTGCTAGAGCGGTTATTTCTCACAGAATGCCTCAAGGAACAATGTTTATGTATCATGCTCAAGATAAACATATTCAAACACCTGGATCTGAAATTACAGATACAAGAGGTGGTTCACATAACGCACCAACTAGAATACATTTGAAACCGACACAATTAGTCGGCGGATATGCTCAAATTAGCTATCATTTTAACTACTACGGTCCGATAGGAAATCAAAGAGATGTTTACGTTGCAGTTAGAAAAATGAAGGAGGTCAATTGGCTTGAAGATTAAAGCGCAAATCGCAATGGTGTTGAATTTAGATAAATGTATAGGATGTCATACTTGTAGTGTTACATGTAAAAACACATGGACAAATAGACCAGGTGCTGAGTATATGTGGTTTAACAACGTTGAAACTAAACCAGGTACAGGATATCCGAAACGATGGGAAGACCAAGAACATTACAAAGGTGGTTGGGTTTTAAATAAAAAAGGAAAATTACAACTTAAATCAGGTAGTAAATGGTCTAAGATTGCTTTAGGTAAAATCTTTTATAACCCAGATATGCCTTTAATACAAGACTATTATGAACCATGGAATTATAACTATGAACATTTAACTTCAGCTAAACAAGGTAACCATTCACCAGTAGCAAGAGCGTATTCCGTTATTTCTGGGAAAAATATGGATATTGAATGGGGACCTAACTGGGAAGATGATTTAGCAGGTGCTAATGTTACAGGCCCTAAAGACCCTAACATCCAAAAAATTGAAGAAGATATTAAATTCCAATTTGATGAAACATTTATGATGTATTTACCTAGACTTTGCGAACATTGCTTAAACCCAAGTTGCGTAGCATCATGTCCTTCAGGTGCAATGTATAAAAGAGATGAAGATGGTATTGTATTGGTTGACCAAGATGCATGCAGAGGTTGGAGATATTGCATGACTGGTTGCCCTTATAAAAAAGTTTACTTCAACTGGAAAACAAATAAAGCAGAAAAATGTACATTTTGTTTCCCAAGAATTGAAGCAGGTATGCCTACTGTATGTTCAGAAACATGTACAGGTCGTATGAGATATTTAGGCGTACTTTTATATGATGCTGATCGCGTTGAAGAAATCGCATCAACTGAAAACGAACAAGACTTATATGAAAAACAATTAGAATTATTTTTAGATCCATATGACGAAGATGTTATTGCTCAAGCTGAAAAAGATGGTATCAACCACGAATGGATTGAAGCGGCACAACAATCACCAATATATAAATTGGCTATTGAATATAAATTAGCATTCCCATTACATCCAGAATATCGTACTTTACCAATGGTTTGGTATTGTCCACCATTAAGCCCAATCATGAGTTATTTCGAAGGTAAAAATACACAACAAGATCCAGACATGATTTTCCCAGCAATTGAAGAAATGAGATTACCTATCGAATATTTAGCTAATATGTTTACTGCTGGAGATACTGAACCAGTGAAAAAATCATTACAAAAAATGGCAATGATGCGTAGCTATATGAGAGCTAAAGTGACTAATAGACCATTTGATGTTAAAAAGCTAGATGCTTTAGATCTTACTGAAAGACAAGTTTCTGATATGTATCGATTATTAGGTTTAGCAAAATATGAAGAACGTTTTGTAATACCAACATCACATAAAGAAACATATTTAGATACTTATCATGCTCAAGGATCTCAAGGATATGGTGGAGAGAACTTCGGTGCAAATTGTGAAGGATGCGGCGTTGCAGTTGGTTCTGGAAAAACAGGCCAAGAAATATATAACGAAAACTTTTATGGAGGGATATTCCGTGATTAATTTCGATAATTTAAAAAAATATCAAGATAGTTTTGGTTATATAGCAATGTTATTAAGCTTTCCAGAAAAATTAACATTTAATGAAAATGTGTTTAATGAATCCATTACTTCACAACATCCTGGTTATCAAGATATTGTTAATTTTAGAGAAGTTATGATGAATTATACTTTGTCTGAAGCAAAACAAATTTATACAGATACATTTGATTTCAGTAAAAATTCTCCATTATATATGACATATAACAAATTTGAAACTCAAAAAGAACGAGGACAAATGTTAGCCAAACTTAAAGTATTATACGAAATGTTTGGATTAAAAATGGTAGATAATGAATTATCTGATTATTTACCGTTAATGTTAGAATTTCTACAAACTATCGAATGGTATGGCGATGATAGAGCGGAAGAAAATATTCAACTTGTAATTATGATTATTGAAGACGGTACGTATGCATTGGCAAATGAGCTTGGTAAACATAATCATCCTTATGGATATGTTATCCAAGCATTACGTAAGACATTAAAATTATGTCTAAAGTCACCAGAAGGAGTGACGCAACATGATTAGTCAATTTTTGTGGGTCATTTATCCTTACTTATGTTTGATGATTTTTATTATAGGACATATTGCAAGATATAAATATGATCAATTTTCTTGGACAGCCAAGTCTAGTGAATTAATTGAAAAGAAACAACTTAAATGGGGAAGTCTATTATTTCATTTAGGAGTTATTCCTGTGTTTTTTGGTCATGTTGTTGGTTTGGCAATACCGGAATCATGGACAGAAGCATTAGGTGTTACTGAAGGAATTTATCATTTTGGTGCCGTTTATATAGGAAGCATTTTTGGTATAATGACATTGATTGGTATGTTATTGTTAACAGCAAGACGTATAACATTTGAAAATGTAAGACGCTTGAGTTCATTTTCTGATATCTTCGTGAATTTTTTATTACTTTTAATTATTTTTATGGGATGTTACTCAACGCTTGTTACTAATATAACAAATGAAGGATTTAACTATCGTGAAACAATTTCAGTGTGGTTTAGACAGTTATTTTTATTTAGACCTCATGCCGAATTAATGTTAGAGGTACCACTTCAATTTAAAATTCATGTATTATTAGGATTCACAATATTAGCATGTTGGCCGTTTACACGTTTAGTTCATGTATGGAGTGTACCGTTATCTTATACTAATAGAAGATATATTATATATCGAAAAAATAAATTGTAATGATCCAAAGGTGGAATGATAATGACTCCAGGTTTAAATATGAAACTGCAAAATATTCAATACAATATTGATAAATTAAGAGAAGAAGAAGGCGTCGATTTTGCAGCGATTGCATTTTGTGAGCATTCAAGTACTTATTCCCCAATAAAATGGCAATATGTATCCGGAAATAACAACGATAGATATAAACTTATCGTTCTACGAAAAGGTCGTGGATTAGCTGGTAACGTCATGAAAACAGGGAAAAGAATGCTAATTTCTAATGTAGATATGGCGCTGTCACCAGATGAAAAAGTAAAATATCCCATTTTATTAAGTGAAAGTTTAACAGCGGTGATAGCAGTACCACTTTGCTTTAATAACCAAGTTTATGGTGTAATACTATTTGGCCAAAGAAATCACAAACCATTGCCTGATAATATAGAAAATATTATTATCAATGAGCGACTAGGTGAATTAAAAGAAGATATTAGGTGATTAAATTGTTGGGACATGATGATATCAAACTTGAAACTTTATTGAAAAAATATTATGAGTGCACAAATGAGAAAATTGTGTTTGTTAATAATGATGGCAAAGTAATAGCTATGAATGAAGCAGCTAATGAAGTGATTTCAATGGAAGATAATTATAGTACGATGACCAATGCAATATGTCGTAGATGTGAAGGTTATACCAATGAATTTGATTTGCAATCATGTAAAAATTGTTTTTTAGATGTAGAACAACCTAATAGATCTACATTTCAAGTTTTTATGAAAACTAATCAAAGAGAAATTGCACCATTTACTGCTACATATCAAACAATTGATAAAGAAAAAGGTATCAATGCATTTACTTTGCAAGATGTTGCACCTCAGATTGAACGTCAAGAAAAAATGAACCAACGTAGGATGATGAGAAAAACCATTTCTGCACAGGAAAATGAACGTAAACGTATTTCGAGAGAATTACATGATAGTCTAGTTCAAGAACTATTAAATATAAACGTTCAATTACGCTTATTAAAGTATCAACAGGATAGAGAAAAAATATTGAATGATGTTGAAAATATTGAGGGCATCATGTCTCAATTAGTCGATGACGTTAGAAATTTATCTGTTGAATTAAGACCAGCTTCGTTAGATGATTTAGGTTTAGAAGCCGCATTTAAATCTTATTTTAAACAGTTTGAAGAAAATTTCGGAATTCAAATCAATTACACATCTAATATTTCACAGCAACGTTTTGATAGTGAAGTTGAAACAGTTGTTTATCGTGTAGTTCAAGAAGCGATTTATAATGCGTTAAAATATGCAGGGGTTAGTGAAGTAGATGTAATGATTCAAAAAAATAATGATAATTTAATTGCAGAAATTATTGACCATGGATACGGATTTAATCCAAATTCTCAACCAAAAGGATCTGGACTAGGTTTATACGGTATGCGCGAGCGTGCTGAATTAGTGTACGGGCATGTAGATATAGAAACACATATTGATAAAGGTACAATAGTTACATTAGAAGTACCTTTGTGAAAATTTTTGGGGGAATTAAATTGAAAATTGTGATAGCTGATGATCATGCAGTTGTTCGAACAGGTTTTTCCATGATATTAAACTATCAACAAGATATGGAAGTAGTGGCTACAGCTGCTGACGGTGTTGAAGCATATCAAAAGGTGTTAGAACATAAACCAGACGTTCTTCTTATGGATTTAAGTATGCCACCAGGTGAATCTGGTTTAATAGCGACAAGCAAAATCAATGAAAGTTTTCCGGAGACTAAAATATTAATATTAACAATGTATGATGACGAAGAATATTTATTTCATGTACTTAGAAATGGTGCAAAGGGCTATATTTTAAAAAATGCGCCTGATGAACAATTAATTCTTGCGATTAGAACTGTTTATCAAGGAGATACTTATGTCGATATGAAATTAACAACATCACTTGTTAATGAATTCGTTAATAACAACAACCAAGAACCTACAGATGGGTCTGATCCCTTTAAAATTTTATCAAAACGCGAATTAGAAATATTACCGTTGATAGCTAAAGGGTACGGTAATAAAGAAATTGCTGAAAAATTATTTGTTTCTGTAAAAACAGTAGAAGCACATAAAACACATATTATGAACAAATTAGGATTAAAAACAAAACCAGAATTAGTTGAATACGCTATGAAAAAGAAACTATTAGAATTTTAGAGCCCCTTATCGCTTTAGCGATTAGGGGCTCTTATGCATTAGCAAAGCTAAGGCGAACCGAAGAAGAGGAACGCTTTAGCGATTAGGGGCTCTTATGCATTAGCGAAGCTAAGGCGAACCAAGAAGAAAATCGCTTTAGCGATTAGGGGATCTTATGCATTTAAAGAAATACTTTTTCTTTAGAAATTAGTATTTCTTACACATGAGTTCACCTCATGTGTTCCACTATAACCACTAGTATTTCCAACGCATGAACATGCCTCATATGTTCTATTAATAAATGCTTTTAATTTTACTGAACTCATTTATTTTTATAGGGGAAAAAGGTAAACAAATAAGGGATTACACTAATGTTCAATTTTTCACAAACATCATAAAATATAGTTATAGTTAGTACTTTGCATAGAAGTAGTAACACTCACAATTATTAAATGATTTATTCATTAAAGTACTAAATAATTATAATTTATGAAGGTGAAGACATGGACAAAAGAAAAGGTGGTTTTCAACTAGGTTTACAAACGTTAAGTTTAGTAGTTGGATTTATGGCTTGGAATATCATATCTCCTTTAATGCCTTACATATCACAAGATATTAAAATTCCAGCATCACAACTATCGATTATTTTAGCAATACCTGTAATTTTAGGATCCATTTTACGAGTTCCGTTTGGATATCTCACAAATATTATTGGAGCTAAATGGGTTTTCTTCTGTAGTTTCATAATACTATTATTCCCAATATTCTTTTTAGCTCAAGCTAAATCTCCGGGAATGCTAATGCTTTCAGGGTTCTTTTTAGGAGTAGGGGGCGCTATATTTTCAGTAGGTGTCACTTCCATTCCTAAATACTTCCCTAAAGAAAAAGTAGGGTTAGCAAATGGTATATACGGCATGGGGAACATAGGGACAGCAGTTTCATCATTCTTAGCACCACCTATTGCAGGCATTATCGGTTGGCAAACAACAGTAAGAATGTATTTAATATTTATTGCTTTATTTGCTATATTAATGTTTATTTTTGGTGATAATAAAGAAACAAAAGTTAAAGTACCTTTAGTGGCACAAACTAAAATATTAGCTAAAAATCCTAAATTATATTATACAAGCTTATGGTATTTTATAACATTTGGCTCATTTGTAGCATTTGGTCTATTCTTACCTAACTTTTTAGTTAATCATTTTGGTATTGATAAAGTAGATGCAGGAATTCGGTCAGGTATTTTTATCGCCTTAGCAACATTCCTTAGACCAATCGGAGGCATGCTTGGTGATAAATTAAATGCTGTTAAAGTATTAATTCTAGATTTCATTGCTATGATTATAGGCGCAGTAATCCTGGGCATTTCTTCTCACATTGTATTATTTACAATAGGTTGCTTATTAATTAGTATATGTGCAGGTATTGGTAACGGATTAATATTTAAACTTGTACCATCATACTTTTCAAAAGAAGCTGGGACAGCAAATGGTATCGTATCAATGATGGGTGGCTTAGGAGGATTCTTCCCACCAATAGTAATCACTTATGTATCTAGTATCACTGGTACAAGCCATCTCGCATTTATATTATTAGCAATATTTGCTATTATTGCTGTAATTACAATGTTTTTAGTTAATAAAAAAGACGCGAAAACAATTCATTAATAAAACAGACCTTGCTATGGTAAATCCATAACAAGGTCTATTATTTTATATTATGAAATTGAAATTGTTGTTGCATCTTCAGCTTCTTGCTGTTGTTTAGGCAAGCGTACGCTTAAAATGCCATTTTCAAATGTTGCTTTGATAAGAGACTTGTCTATATCCTCGAATTCAAATCTGCGCACTAATTCACCACTAGAACGTTCATTTAATTGCGTTTGTCCATTATGAGATTCAATATATTTATTAGCTTTAATAGTTAACGTATGTTGCTCAAAAGTTAATGAAATATCTTCTTTTTTCACACCTGAAAGTTCAGCTTCAATTAAGTAATGATCATTTTCATTATATAAATTAACAGGGAAAGCTTGAGATGAAAATTGATTGAATACTTGTTTACCTAAATCTCTAAATAAATCAGTTGGATCATTTTTCAAAAATGAATTATTAAAGAAGTCATTATTTGGCATATTATTAGCTCCTTTTACAGTTATAAATTAACTATATTTAATTGTAAATTCATTATATGAAGTGTTTGTTATGAGGTAAAGTAAAATGGATTATTAATAGAGTGATAATTCGTACTAGAGAATATAGACAAAAGTTTACAAAACTTGATTTTATCAACGCATAAGAAAGGGATGAAAGTAGGCAAGTTTACTTTTGCCTTTTTTCTCTATATAAGATTATTTTTCTGAGGATTTATCGAAGTTTTTAGAAACAAAAAGTTGAAGGTGGTTAACTAATTCCTTAGCTTCATTTACATCTATATCAAATTCGCCAAATACCTTTTGCGAAACTTCTGATAAAGGTTTTTTAATACTTTTACCTTGTTCTGTTAGTGAAATTTGAAGATTTCGTTCATCTTTTTCTTCACGAGTTCGAACAACGTAATTTTTCTTTTCTAATTTTTTTAATAATGGTGTTAAAGTGCCTGAATCTAAGAAAACTCTATCACCTAAAGTTTTGATGTTAAGTTTCTCATCTTCTTCAATCGCCATTAGCACTATATAACCAGTGTACGTGAGTTCATATTCCTTTAAATAATTGGAATACTTTTTGATAATTTCTTTTGATGAAACATAGAATAAAAAGCACAATTGTTTGCTTAAATAACTATTTTCGACATACATTAAATCACTCCTTGTTATGGTAACCATATTATGAAGTGTGTGACTTGTCAAGTGCCTATTTTGATAGTAAAGTTAAATTGCTTTTCATTTAAATATTAGAAAATCATAATTAAAGATTATTGATTTGAAAAATCCAATGACTTATAAAAAATAAGGAGTACATATAATGGAGAAAATCACTCAATTTGACGATGTATTAAAAGGAAGAAGATCAGTAAAAGTATTTGATACAGAACATAAAATTAGCCATGAAGAAATGGATGATATCATTCAAAAAGCAACCAAAGCACCATCTTCAGTGAATATGCAACCATGGAGATTAATAGTTGTAGATTCTGATGAAGGTAAGGAGAAAATATTACCATCTTTCGGTAAGAATTCGAGACAAGTCAATACTTCTTCAGCTATGATAATCATATTTGGAGACTTGAAAAATTATGAAAAAGCTGAACAGATATACGGTGACGCAGTAAGCAAGAATCATATGACAGAAGAAATTAAAGATAAGATGTTAAGTTGGGTATTGCCTCATTATAAAGGATTATCTAGAGAAGGTATGAAAGATATCGTTAATATTGATAGTAGTTTAATGGCAATGCAATTAATGCTTGTGGCTAAATCGCATGGCTACGATACTAATGCTATAGGCGGATTTGATAAAGCTAATATTGCAAATGTGTTAGGGATAGATAGCGATCGATTTGTACCAGTTGTAGCAATTGCTATAGGTAAAGGTGCACAAGAAGCCCATGAATCAGTACGTTTACCACTTGATGATGTAAGACAGTATCTTTAATTAACATATGAATCATCTTTGTATTATATCAATGAGTTAAGAATATTTTGTTACAAAATTTTTATAAGACTTTAAAAATGCATAAATTTCGTTCATACTAATTAAGATAAGGCAAAAGGAGTCTATAAAATGAGTAAGAAGCAGAAATTAATCAGAATTATTATTATATTAATTATTTCATTAGTGATTGCGTTTGCGTTTTTCTTCGCGCTTAAATCATATCAAGGTCACAAAAATATTGAAATGGTTGATAGTTATTTAAAAGAACACCATTTAAAAGATAAAGTTAAAAAACAAGAAACTCTTTATAGCGCTAAAAAGGGTGTTTATTATAAGGAAGTTATTTTTAAAGATGAACCTAAAATAACTTATGTCATTCAACCTATTAGTACTAGAAAAGGTGTTTTTGCCGAAGGTTTTGATACTGAAACTAAGAAAAGTATAAAAAGTGCTAAGCATAATTACTTTAATAAAAACTATAAACCTTCAAAATAATTGCAATAAGATGAGTTACCAAGTTGAAAAACATTTGGTAACTTTTTTATTTTGGGTATCAGTTAAAATTAAAGAATAGAAATGAAGAACCTTTAAAAAGAAATAAAAAATAAACATAGTAAACTACTCTTGATTCATAAAAGTTAAAACATTTCAATACAATTATTTATATTTGTTATATAAATAATTATAGCTATTTTTAACTTATCTGATATAATTAAGTGATGTCAGATGAAGGGGAGTTTGCAATATGGCTCTGTTTAAGAGAAAAATCAGTCTACCTGTGCAAGTATTAATTGCATTGGTTCTAGGTGTTGTCGTTGGACTTATATTATATGGAAATGAAGAAGCGGCTAACTACATAAAGCCATTTGGAGACATCTTTTTAAACTTAATTAAAATGATTGTTATTCCAGTTGTATTCTGTTCTTTAGCACTATCTATTTCGAACGTTGGGGAATCGAAAACTGTAGGTCGCTACGGATGGAAAACAATATTATACTTTGAAATTATAACAACAATCGCTATTGGTCTTGGATTAATTTTCGGAAACCTATTTAAACCAGGTTCTGGATTAGATCCATCAAAATTACCAAAGGGCGATATTTCTAAATATCAAACATCTGCACATGCTGCAGAACAAACTACATATGGTAATCATTTTATTGATACTATAGTAAACATTGTACCAACAAACTTTTTTGAAGCTTTAAACAAAGGTGAATTATTACCTATTATCTTTTTTGCTGTATTCTTCGGTTTAGGTTTAGCTGCCGTTGGCGAAAAAGCAGAACCAGTAAAATCTTTCTTAAGTGGAACTTTAGAAGCAGTTTTCTGGATGATTAATAAAATATTAAAATTAGCACCACTTGGTGTCTTTGCATTTATTTGTACAACAATCATTACATTCGGAGCATCAGCGTTACTTCCTTTACTAAAACTAGTATTAGTTGTAATTTTCGCAATGGTATTCTTTATAGTTGTAGTATTAGGAATTGTAGCTAGAATGTGTGGCATTAGTATTTTCTCTATTATGAAAATACTAAAAAGCGAAATACTTTTGGCTTTCTCAACTTCAAGTTCAGAAGCAGTATTACCAGTAATGATGAAAAAGATGGAAAGATTCGGTTCGCCGAAAGATATTACATCGTTTGTTATACCAATTGGTTATACATTTAACTTAGATGGATCAGCTTTATATCAATCTATCGCTGCATTATTCGTAGCACAAATGTATGGCATGCATTTAACATTAACTGAACAATTAGTTTTAATGTTAACGTTAATGCTTACATCAAAAGGTATGGCAGCAGTTCCAGGTACTTCAATCGTTGTGTTATTAACAACATTAGGTGCAATGGGATTACCAGCTCAAGGACTTGCTTTAATTATAGGGGTTGACCGTTTATTAGACATGGTACGTACAGTAGTTAACGTTATGGGTAACGCTTTATCTACAGTTGTCATTGCTAAATGGGAAAACGTTTATGATAAAAAACAAGGTCAAGAGTACTTAAAAACATTATAAAATAATAAATCTGACATTTTAGAGCCCCTTATCGCTTTAGCGATTAGGGGCTCTTATGCATTAGCAAAGCTAAGGCGAACCAAGAAGAAAATCGCTTTAGCGATTATAAAGAAGTACTTCCATTTCAATGGTTAGTACTTCTTACGCAGTAGCGAAAGCTACTGTGACCCTTAAAAGTACCTCCATTTTAATGGTTAGAGGCAGTGGTTGATAGATTATAACTTAACATATTCGTTCGTATAACATAAAAAAGAAGCAAGTCATTATCGACTTGCTTCTTTTAAAATTACATATGCATATCGCCCATATCATGGATTTGAGTCATTAATCCATGTGGTACATCATCATGATCTACCTTTTTAACACTAGCAATTTTGCCAGATTTTTCATTTTTAGTAATTCTTACGAAATCCTCTTTTTTAACAGATACATCAGCATCTGATGGAAGTTTAACGTTCTTTTCGATTTTTTCGTCTTTTTCACTAATCATTTTATCAATTGTTGTACCATTCTTCATTACGCCATAATAAGTTTCTTTTTTACCGCCTGCCATCATAGCAATAACTAGAACAATACATATAATGACCATGATTGCAATAAGACTATAAGCGAGTCCTTTTTTACCTTTCATTCAGCAAAATCTCCTTTAATATTGTTTATCTATCTACTATTTCATTTATACAGAAAAATAGAGTGATTTGCAATTAAATTTAAAATATAAGTGGATATTATAATTTGATATTTTCATCAAATATACGAATTTGTATCACATCAAAAAATCCCAACTTATTTAAGTTGAGATTAATCATTCATTTATAACTCAATTGTGAAAGGTGTGTCTAAATCTTTGTCGTTCATTAATTTAATTGATTTAGGATTTACTTTTAATACACATAATTCGGGGTCTTTACTAGAATCGAAAAATGATTTATCTTGAGTTTCCCATAACCAGTCAATTGTTTTTTCATCTTTAACAATTTCAATAGTTGCATCGATTTCAACAAAACTATTGTTAGTTGTTTCGTTATAGCCTAATAAAATATAAGCATAAGGATTGTCTTCAATTTCTTCAACCTTTATAGAATTAATATTTGTCTTAGTATATAGTGTCAATTCGTCATTATAGAATACCATATATCTACTATTAGGTTTATTATTATAAGCGGTTGATAAAACACCCACTTTTGAATGATCTAATACTTTTTCAATTGCTTCAGTTGCTTTTTGATTATCCAATCCTATCATCTCCTTAATACTAAATATATCCTTAATCAGAGATTGTTAAACTTAAGACACCATCATTCATACCAACAAAGATTAAATAGGTTTGAAACATACATATTTTACTTCATCATGTTTGAGAACAACATTAACGTCTTGATTATCATTTTCTTGAATGAATAATTCTGTTTTTGGATGATTGCATTGATCCAATTGATTAATAATATCTTTATCAAGAAACAGTTGTTCTTTAGTTTGCGGTAATAAATTATCTATTGTCCCATGCTCACTATTCAAAGTTTGAACTATTGTTAATGAATGTGATTTCAATGTGTTTTTGAAAATAAATTTCTGTTGACTATCAGATAAATAGCGATCGTTTATTTTGTTAAATAATATGAAGTGATAATTGCCATCTTTACGACTCATAATGTAGTTATTACAAATTTGTAATTCTTCATTTACAAAAGGGTGAGTCATTTTATAAATGTGAATTAGAGGTAATGCATTACCGAATTCATTAAATAATGACAAGTACTTCGTTTCGTCTGCAATGAGTTGGTAACTAATACCACCACCATAGCGTAGTAAAGCAATGATATGACAAACTAAATCAGCTAGTTGTAAAGGATTAGAACTATTGCTAGCATATTTGAAACATTTCAAAGATAAATAATCATACACAAAATGAGTGGAGTCTATGCCTGAATCTAAAATGAACTGCTTATAATTTTCAAAATGTGTCGTCGAATGATTATATGTTCTTCTTTTATTAATTAAAGATAATTTCGTTTCAATATTTTCAATATCAATTAAATAGTAATCAAAATTAAGTCTTTTTAAAGTATCGTATGTTTTTTCTACAGTCTGATTTTGACGTAATAGGCCGTCTACAGTCATACCATATTGGATATCTTTATTTTTATTTTTAATTTTTAAATGACAAAGATGTATATCTTGTGTAGACGTTTTAGACGAATCAAAAATAAGCATTAATTTTACGACTTTTTTATTTAATTTATAGTCATTATGTCCTTGTAAAAACTTCAAAATAAATTGATTAACTACATTAAATTGATTTGTAGATTTAATTTTTATTGCTAAACCAATATGTCTCTCAAATAATTTATCAAGGCATCTATGTAACAAATGATAGTTAATTTGATTAGAAGTTACGTCGCTAACATTTTCAATAAGAATGACTGGTTCAGGTAAAAATGAAAAATCAATATCAAAATACTCATTGAACGTAAAATGAAATAATTCATTAAAATTATCAAGTCTAATAAATGCTTTTGAGGGTTTGGAATAATCTTTAGGATCAAAGTTATCTATATTGATTTCAGTAATCTCTGTAGCTAATTGATTATTAAAATCAAAATGATTAATTAATGGTAAAAAAGGTGAATAATCCTTATCTTCTATATTTAAATGAGGCAAAGTATCCATTTTGACTATATAAGAGCGATACTGTTTTGGGCTAAAATTCAAATAGTTTTTAAACTGATTTGTAAAATTAGTATGGCTACTAAACCCAGATTCTTCTGATATAGTGTTAATTGATAAATTAGTAGTCATTAATAGTTTAATAGCATGAAGAATTTTCAAACTTGTATAGTAATCTTTAAAATTCATATTTAAATAACGTATAAATAAATTTGAACAATAAGATTCTGAAATACTACTATTTATAGCGACATCTTTTAAAGAAATAGTTTGAGTTATTCTATCTTGAAGAAAAAGTAAACACTCTGAAAACAAAGTATTACTAATTGACATATTGGGGATATAATCAACATCGTATTTTATAACTGCTTCTTTATACAAGGTCTGAATTACTTTGGAACAAAGTTGATGATCAACCGTTTGGTCCTCTGAATATTGTTGTATAGTTTGTAGAATAAGCGTTTTGATATAACCACTAGATTGTAATAAATGTCTATCGAAATAGCACTGGAAAAAGTCGTCATCTTCTACATAAAAATAAAAGATCGGAATCGTTAATTGTACTATATTATGAGCATTTTCAACTTCAAATATGTCACCATGATTAATTATAGCAATGTGTGCATCTAAATCTTTAACTTCTCCGTTGATTTTAATGTTCAAGTCATTAGTTAATGAAAATAAGATGATGACTTTATTAATATTACGAAATGGCTTGGTGCTGTACTGATGAAAAAGGTTTAGGTTACATGTCATATGATATTACGAAGCTCCTCTATGTTTGTTTTGAAAATCTAAAAAAATCATCACTTATAAATTGTTTGCATTGAATAGTTTTTATGATATTCAATGTCTGTGGCATTTAATACGCGATTAAATAATAATTGATATTATAATAGATTCGCCTTCAAATAGTAATAGTTAAAAATAAAGTTCATAGTAAAAATTTTGTGAAAACGTAGCCATTTTTGTATTGTTTGCAACATAAAAGGAGTTTTAGAAATATAGTATTGTATATTTGGAAATTTTCAATAGCGTGTAATCTCATTTTTTAGTACATAATAAATATAGATTCCAATCCAAAAGAAATTTTAAAAAACTTAAATTGATTAAGGGTTGTAATCTATGGTATTAAATGTACGTTATATACACAACTTAGATATAACAACAAAAAGAGAGAGACAACATAGAATCACATATACCATATTTAGTGAATAAAAATTGATTAACTTAACATTAGTATAAACAACAAGGATTATATTCATACTTTAAATATTTTTACTAACACATTAGCAACTAGTAATTAGACATCATGAAACAATGTTGAATATATGAAGCAATGACAACAAGAATCAACAACATATTTCATATTTGGTAGAAATATTTAAACGACATCCAATGAATAACCATCTTCTGAAAATTAAAGTATGATGAAACATCAATATTTAAGTAGCGATTTTTAAAAACATTAATTTGAAATACTCACCCCGAAGTACTAACAAATTAAATGAAGCATGACAATTCGTTTCACTGGATGTAAAAATAAGTCCTTTATATTGTTTATAATTATTTAGTGATACAACTTAGAATTAATCTTTCTTCAGACATTTATAATAATGTACATTTAATGAGTCAATAAAGGTTTATTACCTTTACTTACAAAAAAGACAAACCACTTATAAAAGTGTGGTTTGTCTTTTTTATGCTTTTAATACTGTGCTATCTTTTAAATATTGAACATCATATTGATACGCTAACGATCTTAAAAATGATAATAAATCTTCTATTGGAATATCTTGATGTTTAAATTGATGTTTTAATTTTGTAGCAGTTTCCTTTTCCTCTTCTGTAGCTAACTTTTTGAAATACCCCCACATATGATCGTAGGCATTCATAACACTTCCTTGACTAGGGGGTATTTGAATTGCTTCTTTTACTATTAGATTAATTTCATTATATGAGGGATTATGTTTAAGTCTTTTACGTATAGCATTGTAATGACTTTGACTATGGAGTAATACACGATATTTCTCTTCACGCCATAACTTTTCAATATATCCACGTTCTTTCAATAAACTAACTCCTTTCATTTTTAATTATTTATATTCTTATACCCATTTGAAAAGTAAATTAATATAAGTTAATTAACTGTCATGACAACGATTAAATTTAAAACTTTATTGAATGAGGTTGATTTAATTATTGCAACCGTTTACAATAAAGTTAGTAATTTTGGAACTGGTTCCAAAAAATTGGGAGGGTTTATACAAATGAACTATAAACAATCAGCAGAAGATATATTAACTGCAATAGGTGGAGAAGAGAATTTAGATTCAATGGCACATTGCGCGACGAGACTTAGATTAATATTAAATGATGAAAGTAAAGTAGATGAAGACGCATTATCTAAAATGGATGTCGTTAAAGGAACATTCTCAACTGGTGGTCAATACCAAATTATTATTGGGTCAGGGACTGTAAATAAAGTATTTAACGAAATGGAGAATATTACTGGTAAAGAAGCATCTACAACTTCTGAAGTAAAAGAGAAGTCAACTAAACATATGAATCCATTACAACGCTTTGTGAAAATGTTATCTGATATCTTTGTTCCGATTATTCCAGCAATCGTTGCCGGTGGTTTGTTGATGGGTCTAAACAATTTATTAACTGCTAAGGACTTATTTTATGATGGCAAATCTTTGATTGAAGTCCATGATCAATTTGCTGGATTAGCAGAGATGATTAATATTTTTGCCAATGCACCATTTACATTATTGCCGATTTTAATTGGATTTAGTGCAGCAAAACGATTTGGCGGTAATGCATACTTAGGCGCAGCACTTGGTATGATATTAGTACATCCAAGTTTGATGAGTGCCTATGATTTTCCGAAAGCAGTAGAAGCGGGTAAATCAATTCCATATTGGGATGTATTTGGATTACATATTAATCAAGTAGGTTACCAAGGACAAGTTTTACCTATGTTAGTGGCAGCTTATATATTAGCTACTATTGAGAAATGGCTTCGCAAAGTCATACCAACAGTATTAGATAATTTAGTAACACCACTATTATCAATCTTTGTAACAGCATTTATTACATTCTTATTTGTTGGTCCTATTACAAGACAATTAGGATACTGGTTATCAGATGGCTTAACATGGCTTTACGAATTTGGTGGTGCAATAGGCGGATTAATCTTTGGTTTATTATATGCACCAATCGTTATCACTGGTATGCATCATAGTTTCATTGCAGTAGAAACAACATTAATTGCTGATCAGGCTAAAACTGGTGGTTCATTTATCTTCCCAATTGCTACCATGTCAAATATCGCTCAGGGTGGTGCAGCGTTAGCGTCATTCTTTATTATTAAAAATAATAAAAAATTAAAAGGTGTTGCATCAGCTGCAGGTATTTCAGCAGTTTTAGGTATTACGGAACCAGCGATGTTCGGTGTAAATCTTAAATTAAGATACCCATTCATAGGTGCTATTATTGGATCAGGTCTTGGTGCAGCGTATATTTCATTCTTTAAAGTTAAAGCAATAGCTTTAGGTACAGCAGGTATACCTGGATTTATATCAATCAATCCAAACCATGGTGGGTGGCTACATTACCTCATAGGAATGGTAATAGCATTTGTCGTTTCAGTTCTTGTGACATTTGTTCTATCTAAAAGAAATAAATATAAAGAAGTTCAATAAAGTAGGTTATAAAAAAGACAACTCGTTAATTTACTTTGATGATATCTATTAAATTATACAGAAGGCCTTATTCTTTAAAAGTATTATAATGTAAAATTACACACAAAATACGTAGTATTTATGGCGAGACTCCCGAGGGAACAGTACTAGTTGAAGACACTAGAAATACTCACAGATTTATCTGTGCCGTATTTCTGGCTGAAACTGTACCATGGGAAGGGACCCAACACAGAGAAACTGATTAAATCAGTTTCTACAAGCAAAGCAAGTTGGGCAAAGAGAGCCATACAATACGAAGTATTGGGTATAAAGAAAGCACTAAGATGATTAAAATAAATCGTCTTAGTGCTATTATTTTGGGATTTATGTCCCAAGTGATTTTTTTAATTTTGTTATAGCTATAGCTTTTGTTTTCGCCATAAATAAACACTGACGATTGCAACAAGAATAAGAGAAATAACGACAACGATAATCCAAGAAATGTAACTATGATCACTTAGTGGTAATGGTACATTCATTCCAAAGAAACTAAATACCAGTGTAGGTAGGGTTAATAATACAGTAAACATAGTTAATGTTTTCATAATCGTATTCATATCATTAGATAATAATGATGCATAAGAAGTTGTAATACTTTCTAAGATACGTTGATGTAGTTCGGTTGTTTCAATTGCTTGGTTATTTTCGATAATTAAATCTTCTAGTAACTCTTCATCATCTTCAAAACGTTTAATAGCAGGTAGACGGAATAACTTTTTAATTATTGTATCGTTACCTTTCAAAGCCGCTAAGAAGTATACCAAACTTTTCTCAACTTCCATTAGTTTGAAAAGTTGCTTATTAGTAATATTATTTTTCAATTCTCTTTCGATACGAATACGTGATTTATTCAATAATCTTAAATTTCTATTATAATGATTCGCAATCGTTGTTAAGATTTCTAGTGCAAAGCGACTATGAAACTTCAGATTAATATTGTCTTGTCTAGAGAAGTTCTCTAAAAATTCATTTTCAGCGTCACAAATAGTCATTACGATACCATTACCAATGACTATGCCTAATGGAATTGTAATAAAGGATAGGACACTGCGATTTGTTGAATTAACTAGAGGTAAGTCGATAATAATCAGTGAGTATCCAGTATCTTCGTCATACTCAATACGAGCACTTTCTTCTGAGTCGAGTGGATCTCGAATAAAGTCTTCTGGTAAATTATAATATTCCATTAAATGTTCTATTTCTTCTCTATCAGGTTCAACTACATTAATCCACAATGCTTGTTGATCAAGAGTCGTTTCGATAATTTCATTATTAATTTGATTTGAATGTTTATATGCAGTGATCATTTGTAAAAGTCCTTTCACAAGCTTTTTAACTTCAAACGCATCACAATATTTTACGAGCAATGTGTTTAACGAGACTGATTGTATTTTTGTTCTGCCATAATTCGTAACGGACCATAATAAATAATTTTGAAAATATGAGTGACAAGGTCATCAACAGAAATACGATTAGAATCTAATACCCAATATCTGATAATTGAGATTGTGGCACCTGACACATAACTATGAAAATACATTTCTGGTATGCCTTCAATTTCATTATTAATACTGATCTGATTCTTCATATTATATTGTATCAGGTCGCTTATTTTTTCTTCTAAACGACTTTTTCGTTCCAAATTAAGAATCGTATTATAAAAGTCTAGATTATCATATACATGTTGAATGATGTTTCGCAATACTTTATCTATAAATAGTGTCGAAATCATTTCAACATTTTCACCTTCAATTTCTGAAAAGGTGGTGAATTTAGATATTTGAGCAATACATTCGTCTTCCATATCGGTTAATAATAAATATTTATCTTCATAATGTAAATAGAATGTACCTCGATTTATATCAGCTTTATCTGCAATGTCTTGCACTGTAATATTTTCAATATTTTGTTCCTTTAATAATTGTATAAAGGCATGCTTTATTGCTGATTTTGTTTTACGGACACGTCGATCTTCCTTCAAAAATGTAAAACCTCCCATAATTAATAGACAATATACACCAAAGTGTTCAATAAAAGACGTTTTTCTATTAATTGATTGTTGTTTATTTATTTAAACTCATTATAATTGTAAAAGTGATAAATGTTCAACAAATTGTTGAATTGTTTCAAGGGAGGAAAAAAGTTATGAATATATTTAAAAGTAAATTATTATGGTTGACGCCTATAGCAATCATTTTAATATTAATGATTTTCGCGGTTGCATTTTACCCAGCCTTTAATCCTAAACCAAAAGATATGCCAATTGCTATCGTAAATCACGATGAAGGTACTTCTATTCAAGGTAAGAAAACAAATATTGGTGATAAATTAGAAGATAAACTATTAGATAGCGATTCTGACGCTGTTAAATGGGTTAAAGTAGACAGTGAAAAAGACGCTAAAAAAGGTATGGAAAAAGAGAAATATTATGGGGCTGCAATTTTTGAAAAAGACTTTTCAAAAAATGCTATGAGTAAAACTCAAAAAGTCGTAATGGATAGTAAAAAATCTGAAATGCAAGATAAAGTAAAATCAGGTGAAATTCCAGCTCAACAAGCACAACAAATGGCTAAAAAAATGGGCAACCAAAAAGTTGACGTTAAAAAAGCACAATTTAAAACAATAGTAAGTGAAGGAACAAGTTTACAAGGTTCTCAAATGGCTAGTAGCGTATTGTCAGGTATGGGTGACAATATTAATAATCAAATTACAAAACAAAGTCTTCAAACATTAGAAAAACAAAATGTTAAAGTTGATGCAAAAGATATTAACGCTGTAACTAATCCAGTTAAAATCAATAACGATAAAATTAATGAAGTTAAAGATCACCAAGGTGGCGGCAATGCATCATTCTTAATGTTCATGCCAGTTTGGATGGGTTCTATTGTTGCATCAATCTTATTATTCTTTGCATTTAGAACTAGTAATAACGTTAAAATTGCACATCGTTTAATTGCGTCTGTAGCACAAATGATATTTACAGCTATTACAGCATTTGCTGGTAGTTTCGCATATGTATATTTTATGAAAGGTGCGTTAGATTTCCATTTTGATCATCCAAATAGAGTTTCTATATTTGTAGCATTAGCTATTATGGGATTCGTTGGATTAATTCTTGGAACAATGACATGGTTAGGTATGAAATCAGTACCAATCTTCTTCATTGCAATGTTCTTTAGTATGCAATTAGTAATGTTACCAAAACAAATGCTACCTGAGTTCTATCAAAAATATATTTATGATTGGAACCCATTTGCACATTACTCAACAAGCTTAAAAGAAATTATCTATATGAATCATCATCTAGAGTTAAATACAACAATGTGGATGCTTATTGGATTCATGATTTTCGGAGTAGTATCAAGCTTATTAGCAGCAGCTCTTAGAAAACATAGTAACAAACGTACTGAAATTCCAGCATAATTATAGCACGGTAAATTTCAAAAACTGTCGATAAGATGTATTTCTTATCGGCAGTTTTTTTGTGTAAATAAATATTAATAAGACATGTATTCGTTACTCAGTAATGTATACATTGAGTCAAAGAAAAAGGCAATTTCTATATTTTTCAATAGAAATTGCCTTTTATCCTTTGTCTCAAAACTTAATGTCTCAGACACTTCAATTTTGAATAGGATTAAAGTGCTGTGTAACCACCGTCAACAGTAATAACTGAACCAGTAACGAATGATGATGCATCTGAAGCTAAGTATAGTGCTGCACCTTGTAATTCTTCTGGTACACCTGGACGATTCATAGGAGTCATATTCATCCAAGTATCAATCATATCTCCGCCTTTAGCGAAATAATCTTTAGTTAATTCTGTTTTCATATATCCTGGTGCAATTGTATTTACACGAATATTATGTTTAGCCCATTCATTTGCTAAACTTTTAGTAAGCATAATTACAGCTGCTTTAGAAGTATTATATGCTGCTTGTGGTTGTGGTGTGTTTACAATAACACCTGACATTGAAGATGTATTAACAATAACACCACTCTTTTGTTCACGGAAGACTTCACCAACAGCATTTGTAACTAGTACCATACTGTTTAAGTTAACATCCATTGTTTTTTTCCAACGTTCATATGGCATATCTTCAAAATCAACATGTTCATTAATACCTGCATTATTAAACAAGATATCAATATGACCAAATGTATCCATTGTTTCTTTTACCATGTCGTTTACTTGATCAACATTTGTTACATCTACTTTGCATGCAATGGCTTTATTTCCTGTTTCTTCTTCAAATTCTTTAGCAGTTTGTTGTCCAACTTCTAAATTCATATCTGCAATTACAAGATTAGCACCTGCTTCAGCTAAAGCTTTTCCCATAGATTTACCTAAACCAGAAGCTCCTCCTGTTACGATAGCTACTTTATTTTCTAATTTGAATTTATCTAATACTGACATTTAATCCATCTCCTTATGTTTATGTATGTATCCATTTTAAAATAAGATATATAAAATTCCTAGTGCAAACGCCTACTTTTATAAATTTTTATTTTCATATTACATTTTTTAAATAATAAGTTCACCATAGAAACATAAATGAATGCTCATTTGTATTCAACTACTACTTAAAAACACTATTTGATTAGTGTCTTCATATAATTACTACTCTTGAAATTTATATAAAATAAAACAACCTGGGACAATTAATGTCTCAGGCTATAATTTTAAATTCATTCATCTTCATTTTTATTATATGTAGCTTTAGCTAATTCTATAAACATATGTGCAGCTTTAGACAAGTGATTAAATTTATCACTTTTATATGCCACTACAACTTGATTAAAATAGCTAGGGTTCTCTAATTTAATACTTAACCCTTCAAAATGTTTACTACTGTTTTTAACGCTTTCTGGTACATAAGTAATCCCTAAGCCTTCATTTACCAATCTTAAAGCATTATCAATGCTGATCGTTTCCATCGCAATATTGGGTTCAAGCTCATTGTCTTCTAATATTTGATTAGTGATTTTACGCAAAGCCATATTCGGTTTTAACAATATAAAATTATCATTTACTAGTTCTTGATGAATTTCAAAAATTGATTTGTTTTTGTAATTATCATTTGTAATTAATGAATGATTGGATGGAATCATCAAATATATGGGTTCTTTAGATAGAGTTTCAAACTGGAATACACCTTGATAAAAAGGCAAAATCGTAATTGCTATATCAATCTTATTATCAATAAGTAATTGCTCAATTCGATGAGCTGATTCTTCTATTAACTTTAATTCGATACCTGGATATTCTTTTATAAATTCTGGCAATATCTTATATAATGCATGGGCTGCTAGTATAGGATTAATTCCTATGACTAAACGACCTTTTTTTAATCCAGAAATCATTTGTAATTCCGATTTCATTTCATCATACGTATATTTAATTTGATTCATATATTCTATATAACGTTCCCCAGCGTACGTTAAAGTAATTGGATTTTTCTCTCTATTTAATAACTCTGTGCCTAAGTCAGTTTCTAATTCCTTAATAAACTTACTTAAATACGGCTGTGAAATGTATAAATATTTTGCTGCTTGGGAAATACTACCAAATCTATTGATTTCCTCTAAATATTTACTTGATCTTGTGTTTATCATTTAGACACTCTTTCCTCTATATAACCTTTTAGTTATAGTTTTTATACCTAAAACAATCTTTTACAAAACCTAATTTTGGGTTGATAATATTAATTGTCATCAAATAGACAAAAATTAAACTTGAAATTCTACTTTAAGGGAGGGCCAATATGGAAATCATCGATACAATTGGTATTATTATCGGGATATTATTCATTATCTATTTCTCAATGAATGGATATTCTATTTTAATAGTAGGTCCAATTGCTTCAATTATTGTTATTTTAACAAACGGTTTACCTTTCTTTAATTCCTTAATTGGAACTAAAGAATCATATATTACTGGATTGGCTCAATTTATTATTAGTTTCTTTGGCGTGTTCTTACTTGGTTCATTACTTGCAAAATACATGGATCAAAGTGGTGCAGCACATTCTATCGCCTCTAAAATAATTAGTAAAATTGGTACTAGCAATCCATATTCTATATTAGTTTCTATATTTTTAATCACTGCAATTTTAACATACGGAGGCATTAGCTTATTCGTGGTTGTCTTCGTTATCGTGCCTTTAGCAAAACCTTTATTCAAACAATTGAATATTGCATGGAATTTGATTTGTATTCCTATCATGTTAGGTTTAGGAACATTTACTATGACAATGTTACCAGGTACACCTTCAGTACAAAATGTTGTACCAACTAAATATTTGGGTACAACATTAACAGCAGCACCTTTATTAGGAATCATTGGAACAATCGTTGCCATAGTATTTGGTTTATGGTACATGAAACATGCATTAAATAAAAGTCTTGCAAAAGGTGAAACTTTTGATGATTTTAATACGAGTAATTTAGATTTAGAAAATGAAGAAAAATCTACACCTAATTTTTATCTAAGTATTTTACCTATCGTTATGTTAATTATTATCAATATTATTGGTAGTATATTAAAAATTGATAACGTTATTCTTATTAGTTTAGCTATTTCAATTATTTTATCTGCCATTTTATTCCATAAACACATCAATATCCATAGAGAAGTTATTAACGAAGGTGCTGGTAGTTCAGTAACACCAATGTTCTTAACTGCTTCTGCAATTGCATTTGGTACAGTAGTTACTTTAGCACCAGGATTTTCAAGTATTAAATCTTTAATATTAAATATACCAGGAAATCCATTAATAAGTTTATCTGTAGCTTCTGCGTTATTCGGTATTATAACAGGTTCTGCTTCAGGTTCACTAGGTATTGTCATGCAAGCATTTGGTAAACAGTATGTTGATATGGGTATTGACCCAGATACAATTCACAGAGTTGCAGTAATGTCTTCATCTGTATTTACTGTTATGCCACATACTGGTGTTGTATTAACACTATTCGCATTGACAGGTTTAAATCACAAAAATGGCTTTAAATATTTATTTATTACTAATACGGGTGCCAATTTATTAGCGCTTATTGTTGTAATCATCGCATCCGCATTTATATAAACATTTTAGGAGGAATTTAATATGACTAGAAACGTAATTGTAACAGGTTCAGGACAAGGAATTGGCTACGCAATCGCACAAGGATTTGATAAACAAGGCGATCGTGTATTTATCTTTGATATGAGTAAAGATGCAGCTGAAAAAGCAGCAGACTCATTAGAAAATGGCGTGGCTTATCAAGTTGACGTAACAGATGAAGAAGTTATTAAATCAGCTATCGCTGACATTAGAAGTAAATATGGTGAAATTGATGTATTAGTTAATAATGCAGGTATCCAATTTATTTCTAAAGTTGAAGACTTCCCATTAGAAAAATGGAACCAAGTATTAGGTGTTATTCAAACAGGTACATTCTTAATGACAAAACATACAATCCCAAGTATGAAACAACAAGAAAAAGGACGTATCATCACTATTTCTTCAGCACATGATGAAATGGCTGACCCATTTAAATCTGCATATGTAGCTTCAAAATTTGCTCAAATCGGATTTGCTAAAACTGTAGCGCTAGAAACTGTTAAATTTGGTATTACATCAAATGCAGTTTTACCAGGACCAGTTCGTACTAAATTAATTGAAAATCAACTTGCTAACTTAGCAGAACAAGATAATTCAACAGAACAAGAAGCTATGGAAAAATATATCACTGGTAAAATGCCAATGAATCGTTTATTAGAACCACATGAAATTGCTGATACTGTTCTATTCTTAGCTTCTGATGGTGCTTCAGCTATTACTGGTGAAACTATTAGTGTATCTGGTGGCTCTAACGCATAATTCATTATTTCAAAATCTATAGAAAGAAGGAATAAATATGAGTAATTTAAAAGAACAATTAATTGGAACATGGGCATTAGTTAATTATCAAGATGAAGATGAAAATGGTAATATCTTCTATCCTTTAGGTAAAGACGCAACTGGTTTTATTATGTATAATCCAGATGGTTATATGTCAGCTCAATTAATGCAACAAGGTAGATCTGCTTATGCTTCTGGTGACTTACACACTGGTACAAAAGATGAAATGGCAGAAGCTGCACATGGTTATGTTGCTTACTCAGGTAAATATGAATTAGATGAAGAAAATTCAACAGTTTATCACACTATGGAAGTAAGTATGAACCCAACTTGGTTAGGCGATACACAACCACGTTTATTCGAACTTGAAGGTGACACTTTAAGCATTGTTAATGGTAATGTGCCAAACCAAAAATTAGTTTGGAAACGTGTTAATCACTAATTAAATATTGTAATTTTTTAAAAGGTCTAAGACATTATGTTATCAGACTAATAAAGAAGGTAATTTCTATTACAAATGATATAGAGATTACCTTCTTTATATTTTAAAATAAACGATAAATAATCAGAAAATTAGAACTTTAATATATCGGTTGTAATTCTTGAAAACCGTGTTAATATATTCATTAGATATCTAACTAAATGAGGTGAAGCGATGGAAGTGACATATCAATTTCTATTAAGAAGCTTAGCGCATGAGATGAAGAATTATGCAGATCGACGATTAGATGATTTTGGAATTACACAAGAACAAAGTCATACATTAGGATATATATATCGTTATCAAGAAAAAGGTATATCGCAAAAAGAATTAATGGAATTCTTTGGTAGAAAAGGTTCAACGGTCAGCAGTATAATAAAAAATCTAGAAGCAAATCATTTAGTTTTTAGGAAAGTTAATCCAGAAGATACACGTAGTAAAATTTTGAAATTAACGGACGAAGGTCTAGAACTAGTAGAATCTTTTACTAAAGTATTTGATGAAATTGAAGAAAGATTACTATTAAATATCTCAGATGAAGATCAACTGAAATTTAAAGAAATTATAGAACAAATGATGAAAAACTTGAAATAATGTGTGGTTATTATTTAGAGTAATAGCCACTATATTTTTCGATATATAGTTAGAAATCTAACTGTTAGCCATCTAATTAAAAGGGAGTAAGAATAATGAAAGACGAACAATTGTATTTTTTTGAAAAAGCACCAGTATTTAAAGCAATGATGCATTTCTCATTACCAATGATGATAGGAAGTTTATTAAGTGTAATTTATGGGATTTTAAATGTATATTTCATAGGATTTTTAGATGATAGCCATATGATTTCAGCAATATCACTAACATTACCAATATTTGCTGCATTAATGGGATTCGGTAATCTATTTGGTGTAGGGGGTGGAACTTATATTTCACGATTATTAGGAGCCAAAGATTACAGTAAAAGTAAATACGTTAGTAGCTTTTCAATGTATGGAGGATTATTACTTGGCGTCATTATTGCATTAGTGACATTACCGTTTACTGATCAAATTGCACAAGTTTTAGGAGCACATGGTGAAACAATCAAATTTACAAGTGATTATTTAAGAATTATGTTCTTAAGTTCCCCATTTGTTATTTTATTCTTTATTTTAGAACAATTTGCACGTGCAGTGGGAGCACCAATAGTTTCTATGGTAGGAATGTTAGCAAGTGTTGTATTAAATATGATTTTAGATCCGATTTTTATTTTCGGTTTTGATTTAAATGTAGTTGGTGCTGCTTTAGGTACTGCAATTTCAAACTTAGTAGCTGCAATATTCTTTATTCTTTATTTTATGAAAAAAATTGAATCACTTTCTGTAAATGTTAAATTTGCTAAACCAAATAAAGAAATGATGGCAGAAATTTTCAAAATTGGTATTCCAGCTTTCTTAATGGTTGTACTTATGGGTGTAACTGGATTAGTATTGAATTTGTTTTTAGCTAATTATGGTAACTATGCTATTGCCAGTTATGGTATTCAATTTAGATTAGTACAATTTCCAGAACTAATTATTATGGGATTAAGTGAAGGCGTTGTACCTTTGATTGCTTATAATTTTGTTGCTAATAAATCAAGAATGAAAGATACGGTTAAAGCTGTTATCATTTCTATCTTTGCGATTTTTGCAGTAAGTATGATTATAGTATTTGTGTTTGGTCACCAAATCATTCAATTATTTAGTACAGATCCACACATTGTTGATCTTGCTACATTCATGTTACAAGTGACAATGACATCTTTATTATTAAATGGTATTGGTTTCTTATTCACTGGTATGTTACAAGCGACTGGACAAGGTCGCTTGTAACAATTATGGCTATTTTACAAGGTACAGTAATCATTCCAGTATTATTTGTCATGAATAGTTTGTTTGGTTTAACAGGGGTAGTATGGTCACTATTAATTGCAGAAACATTATGTGCTTTAGCAGCGATGTTAATCGTTTACTTATTAAGAAATAAATTAACAGTTGATAAAGAAGCTTTATTAGAAGAATAATTGTAAATAAAGGGACAATCATTATTATTAAAACGATGGTTGCCCTTTTTCTTTTGTGACTAAATAATGAACAATTTTCAATATTATTGTGAATTAAAGTAGTAATCGTTATGATGTAATATGGAATAATTTACGAGTTATTTTAGATAAAGGGGGTTCGATGGTACATATTAATAAGTACCCTAAGATTATTATTGCCGTAATGGTGATGTTTTTTCTTTCTTTGTTGCCTTCCATGATGAATCAAGCTTCAGCTCATGCAACATTAGAAAAGACGAATCCTAAGCAAGATGGCGTTGTGAAACAAATGCCTGAAGAAATTGAATTAGAATTTAATGAACCAGTAAATTCGAAGTATTCCAATATCACTTTATATAATGATGAAGGTAAAGAATTAGGTAAAGTTAAGCCATCAACATCTGGCTGGGCAAAAACTTTAACTTTTTCACCAGATAAAGTTGGTAAAGGTACGCATACTTTTAAATGGCAAGCCATCTCAGCTGACGGGCATGAAGTAGGAGATCAATTTGAATTTTCGGTAGGTAAAGTAACTGCCAAAGATATAGATACATCTAGCGCTTTTTATGCAGAACCAAGTTTTTGGTTTGGAGTAATAAGATATATTGCTGAAGGAACAACCATTATTTTAGTAGGTCTGTTTTGGTTAAACGGTATTGCTAAACGTCGGCAATTACATTCATTTGAATTATTTCCTAAACAAATGAGTATTTCATTTATGATGATAATGGCGTATATAATGGCATTATTGTTATACATGATGACATTAACCTCAGATGTTGTAGATGCTATATTATCACTTAAAATTGATGTTTTAATGCAATTTCCATTTATTTTAAGTTCAATTGCAATGATAGTATTATATGCATTGATTATAATTAGAAATATGGATCGAATTTGGTATTGGCTAGTTTCAATAGTAATGATACTAACAATAAGTATGTCTGGTCATGCATGGTCTCAATCAATTCCAATTTGGTCTATCGCAATTAGAACGGTACATATTGCAGGTATGACATTATGGTTAGGTGCACTTGCATATCTTGTTTGGTATATAGTGAATAACAATTCATCTGAGCGGTTAAAAAATATACGTTCAATGCTATTTAAGGTGAATACTATTGCTGTTGCAATGATAATTATTTCAGGTGTGTTAATGGCTATTGATGAAACGAATATTTTAGCAATTTGGTCCAACATGCAAACATGGACAATACTAATACTTGTAAAAGTCATTGGTACATTAATAATAATGGCTTTAGGTTTATATCAAACCACGAAAGCTTTAGGTAAACGTCAACAAGTTAATAAAGTGACGTTAATAATAGAATTAATTATAGGAATCATACTTATATTCGTAGGTGTGATGATGAGTCAAATCAATATACCAGGTTAAGGAGCCGAATTATGTTAAAAAAATTAATTTCAATGAGTTTTATTTTATTTTTTACGTTAGGAATTTTTAAGGTTGCAGATGCACATGTAACTTTAAATCCAAATGAAAGCGAACCAGAATCTTATGATAAATATGATGTGAGAGTGCCAGTTGAACAAAATGACAATACGGTAAAAGTTGAATTAACTGTACCAAAAGGCGTTAATCTTGAGAATGTAGCACCAGTTGAAGGATTTAAGCATTCATTTGAAAAAGATAAAAAAGGTAACATTACTAAAGTAACTTGGAAAGCGACTGGTAAGGGTATCGGTCCTAATGAATTTATAGAATTCCCAATTGTTGCAGCTAATCCAGATAAAGAAGGTAGCTTTAAATGGAAAGCTGTTCAAACGTATGACAATGGCGATGTTGTTAAATGGGACGGTAAAGAAGATAGTGAACACCCAGCACCAATTACAACAGTGAAAAAAGGGGCTAACCCAACTGGTTCACAAAGTGATGAATCATCAACAAGTGGTAGTTCTATCGCGTTATGGGTTGTATCAATTGTAGCAATTTTACTTTCTCTAGTAGCTATTTTCAAAAAATCAAAAAAATAATTAAACATAGAGGATGCGATTTTGATAGGTCGCGTCCTCTTTTATAACTTAAATATTTGTTGTTTTGTCACTTTCATAATAATGAATATGTTTTATAATATAATCGTGAGGGAGGAAGAATCATGCGAAGATTATTATACTCATTTCTTTTTTACATGATTATTGGATTATTTAGTGGGTTTTATTATAGAGAACTAACTAAAGCACATCATTTTACGGGTGATACACAATTATCATTAGTACATACACATACATTGATTTTAGGTATGTTTATGTTTTTATTACTATTATCATTAGAAAAGTCATTTAAATTAAGTAGTTATTATTTATTTAATTGGTTCTTTGTTATATATCATATCGGTGTATTAGTAACAGTTGGTATGATGACAGTTAAAGGTACTTATCAAGTATTAGGAAAAACAGTACCGGCTTCATTCCCTGGATTTGCAGGAATGGGTCATACTGCTATGTTAGCAGCATTATTAATACTATTTTTCTTATTAAGACAAGCAATCATTAAAGAACCTAAAGATTAATTTCAGCTCGTGAGTGGTAGTGACTCACGAGTTTTTTTATAAAATGATTTGCTTCATATGTAAAATACCTTATAGTATAATGTAAAAGTATTGAATGATAATTATTTTCATTTAGAAATGATATAAATGTTATTTACAGTGTTTAAATAGGGGGAAACTAAATGGAAGACGTTACAATTATAGGTGGCGGTCCAGCAGGTTTATTTGCTAGCTTTTATTCCGGGCTTAGAGGTATGTCTGTGAGAATTATTGATGTTCAAGATAAGCTTGGTGGTAAGATGCAAGTGTATCCAGAGAAAATAATTTGGGATATTGGTGGCGTAGCACCTAAGCCGTGTCATGAAGTCATTAAAGATATGATTCAGCAAGGCCTACATTTTAATCCCAAAGTGAATTTAAATGAACGTGTTATTGATATAAGAAAAATAGACGAAAGACATTTTGAAATAGAAACTGAAGAAGGACAAGTATATCATTCAAAAGCTGTAATTTTTGCTATTGGTGGAGGTATTATTAATCCCAAACCACTGAAAATTAAAGGTGCTGAGCGTTATCAACTTACAAACTTACATTATGTTGTACAATCATTCTCTAGATTTAAAGACAAACATGTGCTTATTTCTGGAGGGGGTAACACAGCATTAGATTGGGCGAGAGATATTGCTAAAATAGCTGAAAGTGTGACCGTAGTTTTTAGAAAACCAGAGATAACTGGTTATGAAGCGATGACTAAGGTGCTTGAAGATTTAGGCGTTCAGTTGATACCTTATACACAAATTAGTGAACTGATTGGTAACGACGAAGACAATTATATTCATCAAGTTAAATTAACTAACTTACAAACCGGTTTAACTTCGACTCATTCATTTGATGATGTTATTATAAGTCATGGATTCGATCATGAAAATCCATTATTAAAAGATTGTACGTCTCAATTTGAGTTGTATGATGAATATCGAGTAAAAGGATTTGGAAATACAACGACTAATATTCCTGGCATCTACGCTTGTGGCGATATTGTTCATCATGAAGCTAAGGTTCATTTGATTGCAAGTGCGTTTAGTGACGCAGGTAATGCTGCTAACCTTGCTAAAACTTATATCCAACCTGATGCTGCTGCAGAAGGATATGTTTCAAGTCATAATGAAATATTTAAAGAATCAAACAAAGAAATTATGAATCAATATCTATATTAATATAAAACGGGGGAACAAAATGATAAACATTAAATATGAAGCACCATCTGTAGATGATTATTTGAAATTAAGAGTAGATGCAGGAATGAGTGCTAAGTCGGTAGAAGCGGCACAAAAAGGATTGCCGAATGGATGTTTCAATGTCACATTGTATGATGATAAAACTTTGATAGGGATGGGAAGAGTTACCGGTGATGGTGGTACTACACTTCAAGTTGTCGATGTAGCACTACATCCTGATTATCAAGGACAAGGTTATGGCCGTACAATTATGGAACATATTATGAAATATGTGGAAGAAAATGCTGTAACAGGTACATATGTAAGCTTAATGGCCGATTATCCAGCTGATAAACTATATGAAAAATTTGGGTTCCAGTCTACTGAACCCCATTCAACAGGTATGTATATCCTATTTTAGGATAATAAAAAGACGTACTCATCATTGTAATGAACTTCAAAAATTAGAACTTTTAATCTAAATTTTTGAGTTTACATTATATTGAACGAGCACGTCTTTATTTTATTTTTAAGATTTATTTAACACCAAAGTCAATGATGATACGACCCATGTGTTGATGATTCATCACACGTTCGATACCTTTTGGTAAATCTTTAAATGAAATGACATCTTTAATATCATGCAGTTGTTTTGGTTTTAAATCTTTGGCTAGACGACGCCAAACTAATTTACGCAATTTGATAGGAGTGAATACCGAATCAATACCTAGTACACTTATGCCTCTTAAAATAAGCGGAAAGACAGAACTTTCAAATTTAGTACCGCCAGTCATGCCGATTACTGCTACACTACCATTATTATCGAGTCTATTTACAATATTAGATAAACTGTCACCACCTACAGGATCGATGGCTGCTTGCCATGTTCTAGATGCTAAAGGCTTATGATCATATTCAGGTAAACGATCGATAACTTCTTTAGCACCAATCGCTTTTAATTTATCATCTACATCTTTACGTCCAGTACTAGCAACTACGTCATAACCTAATTTATTTAACATTAAAACAGATAACATACCTACACCACCAGAAGCACCTCTGACAAGTACACTATCTTTTTCAATAGTCATTCCATCATTTTCTAGACGTTCGATGGCTAATCCTGCAGTATAGCCTGCTGTTCCATAGATCATTGCTTCTTCTAAAGTTAAATCCTCTGGTAAATCAATAATCCACTCGCTTTTAACTTGAACATACTCACTATATCCTCCAAAATGACTTACGCCTAAATCATAACTAGTTACTATAACTTTATCACCTACATAATGGCCTGGTGCATTTGATTCAACAATTTCACCAGATAGATCGATACCCGGTACCATTGGGTATTGTTTTACAATTGCATTGTTATTTTGAGTAGCTAATGCATCTTTATAGTTAATACTTGAATAATGTACTTTAATCAGTACATCACCTTCAGGTAAATCATCTACTGTAAGTTGCTTAAAATCTGAAGAGACGTTTCCTTCATCGTCTCTATCTACGAGATAAGCTTTAAATTTTTCTGACACTATAAGTTCACTCCTTCAATATTTATGACCTTCATTATAAAGTTTTCTTCTACTTATTAAAATGATAAAAACTTTCCTTAATTTAAAATGACAAAAATTAGCCACGACTATTTTAATATAAATTGTGACGAATTGTCATAAAGTTTTAGAAATAAAATTGTTAAAAAAAGTGTTTCATAAATTTTGAAAAGAATTGTTATTGACACAATTAAAGGAGAAACATATAATTATTTTGATAATGATTATCAATTGCGACTAGTTGTTTTTAATAATAAAAATTTATGTAGGGGTGTAATAATGAAAAAATTACCAATAATTTTATTAACGTCGTCATTACTTTTAGCAGCGTGTGGAAATAACGGAGAAAGTAGTAAAGATAGTTCTAATAAGAGCAATAATGATAGTGGAAATAAAGCCGAATTAAAAGAGGCTACTAAAAAATATGAAAAATACACAGACAAACAATTAGACGAGTTCTTAAAAGGAACACAACAATTTGTAGATGCTATTGATAACAATGATATGGATAAAGCTAAAGAATTATATCCTAAAGTACGTATGTATTATGAACGTTCTGAACCAGTTGCAGAAGCTTTTGGTGATTTAGATCCTAAAATTGATGCGCGTTTAGCAGATATGAAAGAAGAAAAGAAAGAGGACGAATGGACTGGTTATCATAAAATTGAAAAGCAACTTTACCAAGACAACAAAATTGATGATACAACTAAAAAAGATGCTAAACAATTACTTAAAGATGCCAAAGAATTACACGCCAAAGCAGATACTTTAGATATTACACCTAAATTAATGCTACAAGGTTCAGTAGATTTATTAAACGAAGTATCTACTTCTAAAATTACTGGTGAAGAAGAAATTTATTCACACACAGACTTATATGACTTCAAAGCTAATATTGAAGGAGCACAAAAAATCTATGAGTTATTCAAACCAACTTTAGAGAAAAAAGATAAAAAATTAAGTGCAGATATTCAAAAGAACTTTGATAAAGTAAATGAATTACTAGATAAATATAAAGATGGCGATGGCTATAAATCATATAATGATGTAACTAAGAAAGATAGAAAAGCACTTTCAGATGCTGTGAATTCATTAGGAGAACCGCTAAGTAAAATGGCCGTGGTTACTGAATGAGTAAACTAGACAATCAAAAGTCATCATCTGTAACTAGACGATCATTTTTAAAAATGATGGGTATAGGTGGCGCCGGTGTCGTTATAGGTGCTAGTGGTGCAGGAAGTGTATTTTCATTTAAATCAATGTTTGACACTCCAGAAGATGAAGAAAAAGATGCTTACGAGTTTTATGGTAAAGTGCAAGCGGGTGTTACTACACCAACTCAGAAAACTTGTAATTTCGTATCTTTAGAACTGAAATCTAAAGATAAAAATGCGATCAAAGATATGTTTAAAGAATGGACTAAGATGGCTGCCAATATGACAGATGGCGATGCAGTAGAAAAGGATAGTAAAAATCCATTATTACCACCTGTTGATACAGGTGAAGCTATTGGATTAGGTGCCAGTAAATTAACCATCACTTTTGGAGTAAGTAAATCATTTTTAAAAAAATTAGGTCTTTCTAATAAAATTAGAAAAGATTATAAAGATTTACCGCATTTCCCTAATGACCAAATTACAGATGATTACAGTGATGGCGATATCATGATTCAAGCATGTTCAAATGATGAACAGGTAACGTTTCATGCTGTGCATAATTTAATTCGTCCATTTAGAGATTTAATCAAAGTGAAATGGTCTCAAAATGGTTTTGTATCAGTCAAAGGAAAAGAAACACCTAGAAACTTAATGGCATTTAAAGATGGTACAGTCAATCCACGCAAAACAAATGAATATAAGGATTATGTATATATTGATGATGGTTGGGCTAAAAATGGTACATATTGCATTATACGTAGAATTCAAATTCATATTGAAACGTGGGATCGTACAGCACTAGAAGAACAAGAAGCTACATTTGGTAGAAAAAGAGCTTCTGGTGCACCGTTAACAGGTAAAAAAGAATTTGATGAAATGGATCTTAAAGCTAAAGATAGTACAGGGGAATATGTTATTCCTAAAGATGCACATGCGCGTTTAGCGAAAGAGGCTAAAACGTCAATAAAAAGACGTGCATATAACTATACGGCAGGAACAAATGAGAAAACAGGAAACTTAGAAACAGGTCTACTATTTATTTGTTTCCAAAAGTCTCCACAACAATTCATTGATATTCAAAATCATCTAGGACATCAAGACAAATTGAATGAATATATTACACATAGAGGAACTGCAACATTTATTGTATTACCAGGTGTACAAAAGGGAGGCTACCTAGGTGAATCGCTATTTAATTAAGATTGTTACTATTATCATTCTTGGGTTAACTATCTTTAAGTTTGCGCCTGCTTATGCCGAAACTTCTTCAATGAGCGAAACATATGTTGCTATTACAGATGCAAAATCAACAATAGAAGATAAAGATAAAAGTGCATCAGATAAATCTAAAGCACTAAAAGAAGTAAAAAAAGAAATCAAATCTTTAAAAATAAAAAATAGTAAAGAAGGCAAGAAAGTTAACAGTAAGTTGAAGGAAGTTGAAAATGCTTCATCAGATGAAACTAAAGCTGATAAACTTTCTGAGTTAACAAAGGCGCTTATTGCTTATGAAGATAAACAATCTTCAAAAGATGCTTCAGGAAAAATCAAAGAGTTAAAGCAAGCAGTTGATGCAAAAGATGCACCAATGAAAAAAGCAATCAAAGATAAAAATCAAACAGAGTTACAATCGCTTAACAATCAACTGAATACAATTTGGACAAGTAATGAAACCGTTATTCGTAATTATGATGACGGGAAATATGGCCAAATCGAAGTGAACTTAATGCAATTACGAGTTGCAGTGCAAAAAGAACCTTTAGATGTGGATAAAGTTAAATCTACATGGTCTACATTTAAAGATAGTATTGATACTGTTGATCAAAAGCAATCTGATACAGATTCAGATAAATACAAAGTAACTCAACTTAATGATGAATTAGATAAAGCTATCGCTGGAATCAATGATAATGATTTAGATAAAGCAGATGCGTCATTATCAAGATTTGTTAAAATATGGCCTTACGTTGAGGGTAAAATTCAAACTAAAAATAGTAGCTTATACACTAAAATAGAAGACAAAATTCCTTATTACCAAAGTATTTTAGATGATTCAAATAAAGATCGTGTGAAAAAAGGTCTACAAGAAATGAATACAGAAATTAAAGATACAGTTGGTCAAGGTGAATATTCTTTTGTTGATGTAATGATTATTTTCTTAAGAGAAGGTCTAGAAGTCTTATTAATTATCATGACGTTAACAACAATGACACGTAAAGTTAATGATGTTAAAGGTACATCAAGTGTTATTGGTGGTGGATTATTAGGGCTTGCTTTAAGTATTGGTCTAGGTATTGCCTTTATTTATACAATAGGTAATAATGGCGTTGTCAGAGAAGGTATGGAAGCGGTGCTCGGCATTGTTGCTGTTGTCTTAATGTACATTGTAGGTATTTGGATGCATCGTCGATCTAATGCACAACGTTGGAATGAAATGATTCAAAATATGTATAACAGTGCAATGAGCAATGGAAACTTAATACTTCTCGGTACTATTGGTCTTATCTCAGTATTAAGAGAAGGCGTTGAAGTTATCATATTCTATATGGGTATGATAGGTAGTATCACTACAAAAGATTTTATTCTAGGTATAGCACTAGCAATAGTAATACTAGTTATCTTTGCTTTTGCATTTAGATTTATTCTTAAATTAATCCCAGTACGCTTTATTTTCAGAGTATTATCCATATTAATATTTGTTATGACATTTAAAATGTTAGGTGTAAGTATTCAAAAATTACAATTACTAGGTTATATGTCCCAACATAGTATTGAAGGCTTACCAACAATTAGTTGGATTGGTTTTTATCCAAGTGTAGAAACAATTATTGCACAAGTGATTTTAATCATACTTATACTTGCATTTGTCTTAAAAAGACGTAAAAAATAAAAAAAGAATCTCGAGTGAAGTTATAATAACTAGACTTCATTCGAGATTTTTTGCCTTTTGTAAGTGATTTTAGCAATTAACATACTAAATTCAAATAAGATGATTAAAGGTAACGTTAATAGTAAATTAAGAACTAAATCTGGTGGTGCTATAATACTTGCTACAACAAAACAAGCAAAGTAAATATATTTACGATATTTTCCTAATTGATGAGGATCTATCAAACCAAAATGAGCTAATCCCATAAATAACACGGGTATTTGGAATAAAAATCCAAAGACAAGTAACCATCGTATTAATTCACCTAAGTATGCCTTTAAACCGATAATAGGTTCAATACTAAGAGCATCCGATAAATTAATTGAAAAATTAATAATAAGCGGAAACCCAATAAAGAAGGCAAATACAACACCAATTAAAAATGATCCAGCGCAAAAAATACTATATTTATATATAAATTTGCGTTCATAGTGGTGTAAACCTGGTGCAATAAATGCCCAAAGTTGGTAGAAGATGATGGGTGCGATGATACATACAGCTACTGAAAAGATAATCATAATATAAATTTGAATCGTTTCAGTAAAAGAAAATGTATGCAATGTTACATCTGAACGCTTTATATAATGTAAAAAAGGTTTAATCCACCAATGAGACGATATATAAATGATAATAGTTGCGACAATAAATGATATGAGTACGCGTACTAAGCGTTGTCTTAATTCAGTGAAGTGCTCTAGTAAAGTAGCACTATTTTGATTGTTCACGTTGTGATTTTGAAGATTTACTGGGAGTTTCTGTAGAATCTTCATCTATATTTTCAGCAGCTGATTTAAATTCTTTTAACGTAGATCCAATAGCACGACCAAATTGAGGTAATTTAGTTGGTCCAAAAATAATTAATGCAATAATACTTATAATGACAAGGCTTGTTGGTCCAGCGATTCCTAATACAAACATGTTTTCCATTTTTATCATCCTTTATAATAGTACTTGATTAATTATAACTTTATACTTATTGATAAAGATTATCAATAAATAATTTGGTTTTTGTAGTAATTTAATCGTCGTAGTTATATTAAATGCATTTCACTCAAAATAGTTTAATCGTCTTCAATTATTCTAGTTTATAATATATAATAAATGAAATATTCTGAAAAATAATATAGAGTATTGTTAAATTGCATTACTAAAGGGGGATTATCATATAATGAGACAAATTGAAGAAATTAATATTGAAGATGTTAAAGCACTTCAAAAAATAGCTATTGATACATTTTATGAAACATTTAAACCATATTATACTGAAGAAAATTTACAAAAGTTTTTTGAGGACGCATATAATATTGAAAAGTTAAAAACAGAATTAAACAATCCCGAATCTTTCCATTACTTTTTTAAAGAAAATAATGAAATTGTTGGATATACGAAATTTAATATTGATAACGCACAAACTGAACCTCATGGAGAAGATTACCTAGAAGTACAACGTATTTACTTCTATCAAACTCATCAAGGTGGAGGAAGAGGTAAAGAATTGATTAATTTAGCTGTAGAAAAAGCCAAATCATTTGGAAAATCTAAAATATGGCTTGGTGTGTGGGAACATAATCCAAATGCAATTCAATTTTATAAATCAAGAGGATTTGTTCAGACTGGTCAACATGAATTCTATACAGGTGATGTTGTTGATAGAGATATTATTATGGAAAAAGAATTATAATTTCAAATAATTGACTTTTATAATCAATTAAAAGTATTGAAATATTCGCATCTTAGTTCAAATTCAGATATAATGATGACGTTAATTTTTTAAATTATGTTTAAAATATATTGTTATAAATAAAAGATTTATCGTTGGAAAGGACGTATTAGATGCATTCATTGACAATTATTGTCACTTATTACAATTCAGAGGAATATATCCAAAATTGTATAGAAAGTATTAAGCAACAACGTACTCAGGACTTTGAGGTTATCATTGTAAACGATGGTTCTACCGATCAAACTGAGAGATTAATGAACGAGTCACTTAAAGATTATGATAAGAAAATCAATTACATTAAATTAGAAGAGAATCAAGGACATGCACATGCTCGTAATGTTGCAATGAAAGAAGTAGAAACACCTTATTTCATGTTTTTAGATGCAGATGATGAACTTGCATCTTATGCCATTACTTTTTATTTGGAAAAATTTAATTTCACTGATGGTTTAATAGCTCCTATACATTCGTTTACGCTTAAAAAGCCACAATTTGTTGATTTAGATAGAGTAAAAGTTAATTATTATGTTGGTAAAAGTAATATAAATTCATTTTTAAGAAAGCAAACAGCTTGTAATATTATTTTTAGAACAGCAATTGTAAAAGCACATCAATTGGAATTCAACGAAGATTTGAGTGTATATACGGATTGGTCTTTCGTCATCGAATACTCTAAATATGTAAATAAATTCATGAGAATTACCAATTTCTCTTTCTACTATCGAGGAGAAGTATATGACCCATTCGAAGGTACAACATTGAGTGAACAAGACTTTGATATTTTATTCGAAGATTATGTCAAAATGTTCTACGATGCTATGAATCGTGTCACAATTAAAGAAACAAAATCATTCATTATTGACAAGTTGGAACAACAAATTGCAAGAGATTTTGATCCAACACATCATGATATTAAGAAAAGATATGCTGCACACAAAGAAACATTAGTTGAATTAGCACGTTATTTAAACGTTAATTTAATCAAACATCAACATCTTATTAATAAAATTGAGACGATTCTTCTGATGAATGATGACACTGACAAAGCGTTCCAAGTTAACCAGTTCAGAAAAACATTAAGACATGTGAAAAATATTGTCTTACGTAATAAAAATAAAAATCGTTCAGTTTATGAATTAACAGATAAACAAGAAAACGTAAAACCTAAAACGATTGTGTTTGAATCATTCGGTGGTAAAAATTATAGCGATAGTCCGAAATATATTTATGAATATATGCAAAAGTATTATCCAAATTATCGTTATGTATGGTCATTTAAAAACCCAAATAACCATGTTATCCCAGGTGACGCTGAAGTGGTTAAGCGTAATTCAGAAGCATTTTATCAAGCTTATTCAGAAGCTAGTCACTGGGTTTCAAATGCAAGATTGCCTTTATATTTAAATAAAAAAGAAAATCAAACATACATCCAAACATGGCATGGTACACCATTAAAACGTTTAGCAAATGATATGAAAGTAGTTCGTATGCCAGGTACCACAACACCAAAATATAAACGTAATTTCAACCGTGAAACGTCAAGATGGGATTATTTAATCTCACCTAATAGATATTCATCAGAAATATTCAAAAGTGCGTTCTGGATGGATGAACCAAGAATTTTAGAAATTGGATATCCTAGAAATGATGTTTTAGTAAATAGAGCAGACGACGAAGAATTTAAAAATGAAATCAAAAAGAATTTAAACATTCCAGAAGATAAAAAAGTCATCATGTATGCACCTACTTGGAGAGATGATGAATTCGTAAGTAAAGGTAAGTATCTATTTGAATTAAAAATCGACTTAGACAACCTATACAACGAATTAGGAGAAGACTATGTCATTTTATTACGTATGCATTATTTAATTTCAAATGCTATCGATTTAACTGGATTTGAAAACTTTGCTATCGATGTATCAAATTATAATGATGTTTCAGAATTATTCTTAGTCAGTGATTGTCTAATCACAGATTACTCATCAGTAATGTTTGATTACGGCATTTTAAAACGTCCACAATTCTTCTTTGCATATGATATAGACAAGTATGATAAAGGCTTACGTGGGTTCTATATGGATTATAAAAAAGATTTACCAGGTCCTATTTTTACTGAACCATACGGATTAGCTAAACAACTAAAAGACTTAGATAAAGTTCAACATGATTATCAAGATAAAATTGATGCCTTTTATAATCGATTCTGTTCAGTAGATGATGGTAAAGCATCACAATATATTGGTGAATTAATTCATAAAAATATTGAAGAATAAACTTTAATAAAATAACACGAAAAATTAATAAATTTAGGGTATAATATTTATGAGTAATTAAATATTATACCCTTTTTATATTCGTTTCTTTTTATGAAAAATACATGCTTAATTGTAGACCAAGACATTGGTGTGTTCATATATTTAAAAAGAGAGATAAATACAAAAAGGGTGAGAAGATGTTTTGGAAATAAAAAATATTATTTAGGAGGTTGTACTGATGAAAAAATTATATACGAGTTTGTTGGCATTATCACTTTTATTAGGTGCCACAGCATGTTCGAATGATGATAGCAACAAAGATAAAGACAACTCTAAAGATGAGTCATCTAAAACTGAACAAAAGGATAAAAAGTCAAATGATCATTCAAAAGATAAAACATCAAATAAAGATGATCAAAGCAATTCTAAGGAAAGTAAAGATGACCAAAATAATGATCAAAACGATGACCAAAACAATACAAGTGGTAATGATTCAACAAGTCAGAATCAAGATGATAATAGTGGAAATGATTCAAATCAACAAGCTAAAAGTACTGACAATTCAACTCAGCAATCTAATAATATGAATGACGCGAATACATCTAATAATAATTCAAACCAAACTGCTAGTAATACTAACAATCAAAAAACATCAAATCAATCTTCACAATCAACACAAAGTACAAGTGGTTACGTAGCACCATATCAATCAGAAAATGCCACATCAGTAGCTAGAAATTTATCAAAATCAAATGTTAATCAATCAACTGCATTAAAACAATTACCTAACTTCCAAACTGCTTTAGATTTAGCAAGACAAGAAGCAAATTTATATGGCAGTAGTAATAAAACGTATAATGATTATGCAATTGAAGGTGAGAATGCCAATTATAGATATGTATTTAGTTTCAAAGACCCACAACAAAATGGTGTTTATTCTATAGTTACTGTAAATAGCCAAGGCGAACCAGTTGTTGTTGACCCAGCTTATGGAAAATAAAAGTATGTTATTTCAAAATATATAGATATAAAAAAGGCGTATCATCAAATGTAAATACTTTGTGATACGCCTTTATAAGAACATTAGTTTCTAGTTATTTTAACTCTTTTTGAATTAGCTTCGTAAGATATTGTAAGGATTGATTATTTTTATTGATATACGGATTATCGTTTTTAGGAATCATATCTGTTACTAAATCATTTAGTAATAAATCAGGATCCGTATACCAAACATTAGCTAAGCTTTTCATCACACGATTATAAATACCTCGCTCTTCTTTGTATTGGTCATGATAAGGTGTATATAAGCATACACGTTTATCAATTGTTAGTGCATCAAATACTATAGATGAATAATCTGTAAGTACGATATCAGAAATAAGTAGTAAATCTTGAGTTTCTATTCCTTTTTGAGGAATAATCACTTCATCAGGTAAGTTTACGGTTTGACTACTTTCGACATGACCTTTAAATATGACGTTATATTTATCCAATAATTGGTCGGTGATTGGTAATGTTGGGTCTAACTCATTATTTGATAACCAAGTTGGAGCATAAAGTAATATTGGTTTATTTAGGTCGCAATTTAAGTCGCGTTTGAGTTGTTCATAAAATGATGACTCACTTAGTTTGTTTAGTAAATATTGCACGCGTGGATAACCAATAGGTAACACTTCAGTATCATGAGTAGGGAAAGCTGTATGGAACATATCCATAGCAAATTTTGAATCACATACTAAGTAATCTTGTTTAGCTAACTTGTTATATTTACGAGCTCTATAATTATATATATTTAAGTTTTGGTTTGGTTCATGACTATCTAAAAATAATTTTTTAATTGGAGTACCATGCCAAAGTTGAATAATAGTACCATTTGGTTTGATGTCATCTGGAATATAACTTTCCGTGACAACTACTTTAGCAGTTTCTATCATAGATTTTGTTTCAGAATCCTCAGGTGATATAAAATGTGGCCCTTGTCTATCATTTGTCACAAAATAAGTATTGATGGTTGGATTTCTCTTAACAAAATAATTAAATAAGTATTTAGAATTACCACGATAACCATAATCAAATCCCATAAAGACAACATGTTCTTTAAGCAATGACTTATCTTTATCATAGATATAACTTAATTCTCTATGTTTTTTTAAAGAATGATTTTTAAATGGTTTGAACATCCACTTAGGTAATCTGAATTTTGTACTTAACAATACAGAATCTGAGTATCTTAATTCACTATGATCATTATAAGTAAATCTAGGGAATGGGATTTTTTGACGATGTTCATATGCGATTTTGTTTAAATAAAATTGATTTATTTTACTAATATTATTTTTATCAATAGATGACCAAAGTTGACTACTAGTATAAATAGGTGTTTTAAAATCAAAGACAACATGTCCATCTACTGCAAGTTGGCCTTTTAAAATGGTTATTAAAGCTAAATCAAAAATAGTCTCAATATTAAATTTTTCAAGATGAACTAGGGCAGATTTAATTTCATAAATCACATTAGGAAAGTGATTAATATTTTTAACCCAATCTATAAAATCAACTGTTTCTAACCCAAAATATCTGCAATCATTTAAATAGGTTTTATCTATTGTATAATCAACAATAATTGAAGTGCTCTTTAATTCAACAGCATCAAGCATTTTTTGATGAAGCATTATATCATTAGAGTATGGAACAAAATGTGTATATCCTTCATCTAAAGCTTTCATAAGTTGAATATCTAAGTTTTCTAAACTAGTTATATTAATTTGCTTTATCATATCGCTGACCTCTTTAGGCTAAATTTATTCTTCTTATTTTATCATGTGTAACACATTAATTCATAATGAGGACGTTTAATGATTTATGTAAGCGTTATCATAACAAGCTTTTGAGACAAAAATAAAGAATAAAAAAATAAAGGGAAATAATTGGGCAAAACTATAAAATCAATGTTGTAATTTTAACGATAAGATGATATATTTTAATTGTGAAAAAGTTCACAAGTTATAAATGAATTCAATTTGAAGAAGACTCACAATCAAAGATAATAAATATTTTTATTTTGATATAACTCTAGCTAGAGACAAACAAATTTAAAGTAAAGGAAGAGTCATACTATGTTAGTAAATTCATTCAATCCATTTGATAATTTAGTGTTATCAAGTATTATTGCTGCAGTACCAATTATCTTATTTTTATTATGTTTAACTGTTTTCAAAATGAAAGGAATTTATGCTGCTATAACAACATTAGTCGTTACTTTATTGATTGCAATTCCATTCTTTAAATTACCTGTAGGAATTGCTTCAGGTGCGGTAGTGGAAGGTTTCTTCCAAGGTATCATTCCAATTGGTTATATTGTAATGATGGCTGTATTACTATATAAAATCACATTAGAATCTGGACAATTTTCTACGATTCAAGATAGTATTACAAGTATTTCTCAAGACCAACGTATCCAGTTATTATTGATAGGTTTTTCATTTAATGCCTTTTTAGAAGGGGCAGCAGGATTTGGTGTTCCGATTGCAATTTGTGCTTTATTATTAGCGCAATTGGGCTTTAAACCTTTACAAGCTGCTATGTTGTGTTTAGTAGCTAACGCAGCTTCAGGTGCATTTGGTGCCATTGGTATTCCAGTGGGGATTGTTGATACACTTCATTTACCTGGTGGTGTAACAGCAATGGGAGTATCCCAAACATCAGTATTTACTTTAGTTATTATTAACTTCTTCATACCATTTTTATTAATCTTTATAATTGATGGTTTTAAAGGAATTAAAGAAACATTACCTTCAATATTAGTCGTTTCTATTACGTATACTGTATTACAAGCTTTACTAACTGTATTTAATGGACCAGAATTAGCAGATATTATTCCTCCATTAGCATCAATGTTAGCTTTAGCTTTATTCTCAAGAAAATTCCAACCGAAACATACATTTAGAATACAAAAAGATGTTGAACCTGAACCAGTTAAACATCATAGCGCAAAATCAATTTTCTATGCATGGAGCCCATTTGTTATCTTAACAGTTATCGTTATGATTTGGAGCGCACCATCATTTAAGAATTTATTCTTACCTAATGGTAAACTTTCTGGATTAGTATTTAACTTTAATTTACCGGGAACATTTAGTGAAGTTGCACATAAACCAATTACATTATCATTAAATCTTATAGGTCAAACTGGTACTGCGATTTTAATCACTATTATTATTACAGTATTAATGTCTAAAAAAGTTGGCTTTGGTGATGCGGGACGTTTATTCGGTGTAACTTTCAAAGAATTATGGTTACCTATTTTAACAATTTGCTTCATATTAGCTATTTCTAAAATAACTACTTATGGTGGATTAAGTAGTGCAATGGGTCAAGGTATTGCTAAAGCTGGAAACGTATTCCCATTACTTTCTCCAATATTAGGTTGGATTGGCGTGTTCATGACTGGATCAGTAGTTAATAACAACTCATTATTTGCGCCTATCCAAGCATCTGTAGCACAACAAATTGGTACGAGTGGTTCATTACTTGTTGCTTCTAATACAGTTGGTGGGGTTGCAGCTAAATTAATTTCACCACAATCTATTGCTATTGCAACTGCAGCTGTTAAAGAAGTAGGTAAAGAATCTGAATTACTAAAAATGACTTTGAGATATAGTATTGGCTTACTAATATTCATCTGTATTTGGACATTCATCTTATCAGTATTATTATAAAATTAAATTTAGTAGTTAAACTTAAAAAACTGATTTCTCATATATCGAGAAATCAGTTTTTTGTATATTATTAATATGCTTTTTAAGGTGTCTTGACGTATATACTGTTAAAAATTTTAAAGCTAATATTAATTAATAATGTACTTTAGCTGAACATTTTCATGAAATCTTTATAAACAGCTTCGGCAGTATAATTTTCTAGCGTATGTCGACCCTCATTGATGATATATTGGAGTTCACTATCATTATGCATCGTTAAATCAATTCGTTTAGCCAATTGAGATGTATCATCATGTTCTACTAAATAACCATTTTTACCATTTTTAATAATAGAATCAGGGCCAGTATTACCAGCAAAGCTAATGACAATGTTATCTTGAGCCATCGCTTCAAGTAAGACCATACCAAAGCCTTCATTTCTTGATGGAACGACAGTAATTTTACTTTGAGCAAGCTTTTGATCAAGTTTAGGTGTTGATGGATAAAGTTCGACAATATCTTGTAAATGATATTGATTTATAAATTGAATTAATGAATCTTTTTCTTGTCCATCGCCATATAAGTGCAATACATAGTTTAAATGTCTCAAATCGTCTTGAATTAATCTAATGCTTTCTAATAAAAGATCGAATCCTTTTTCATATTCTAATCTTCCTGCAGCAATAATAATATTTTTCTTTTGAGAAGCAATTCTCTTGTTATCAATGATATTAGGTATAACATAAACAGGTGTTTTTAGTTTTGATTGATAAATATCGCGATCTGCTGAAGTTAAAGTTGTGACTTTATTGATTTCTCGATATGCATTAATGATTTGATTTTGATACTTTGTATCATGTGCATTGAAATTCATATGTTCCATAGCGATAGTTGTAACTTTTTTATTTTGATATTTAGCGATTAAAATATTAAAACTTGCTCTTGTACCTATGAGAACATCCGTAGAAACATGTTTAATAGCTTTTATCATTTTCTTCTCAACATAACTCGAAAATTGATTAAGTCCAGGTTCATACTGTGATAATTGTTTAGGTTTTAAGAACGGTGTATATTTTTTAATACGATTCGCAATAATAGCATTAATATTAGATGGTTTCATACGGTAATCAATTAATACTTTAATATTGATATCTTTATGCAATTTGAAATAGGGTTTGTCGGCACCTCTGAAGACAGAAATAATAGTAACTGGATGACCTTTTTCAGCTAATGCATTAGCAAGTTGTGAAATAGATTTAACCGTTCCGCCTATTGCATAGATGTTATGCATGAAAAATGTGAACGACTTCATTTGAACACCTCTTAATTTTTATGAATTTATATTGATTATATCATGACATAGTTCACAAATGAGTTAAATGAATATGTTAAAATATAAGTATTAACAATAAATGAGATATATCATTTTGATCTATGTGTGATGTTACTAAGAAATTGACATTTTCAAATAGGTGTTTATTTCATTTAAGTATTGATTATATGGTACAATATTAAATGTTTTAAGTGTCATATTTTAGGTAATGTATTGAGTAATTATGACTAGATTACATTAATTATAAATCTAAAATAAAAGTTGTTTAGAATTAATGGAAATCGTTGATTTTATTTTTTTACCTATTTAGAAAGCGCTTTAATATAAATCTAGGTCATTTGATAGTTTTATTAATCAACTAAAAAAGGGGGACTGTATTTGTTATGAGTACACAACATAGCAAAACAGATGTCATCTTAATCGGTGGCGGTATCATGAGTGCAACGTTAGGAACATTATTGAAAGAATTATCACCTGATAAAGAAATTAAAATATTTGAAAAGTTGAATCAACCCGGTGAAGAAAGTTCAAATGTTTGGAATAATGCTGGTACAGGGCATTCAGCATTATGTGAGTTGAATTATACTAAAGAAGGTAAAGATGGATCTGTAGATATTACTAAAGCGATTAAAATCAACGAGCAGTTTCAAATTTCTAAACAGTTTTGGGCTTATTTAGTTAGAACAGGACAATTAGAAAATCCAGAAAACTTTATTAAAACAGTACCTCATATGAGCTTCGTTAAAGGTGCGAATAATGTTGATTTCTTAAAAAGACGTGTTGAAAGTCTTCAAAAGAATGTTTTATTTAGTAAAATGGAAATTTCTGAAGATAAAAATAAAATTGCTGAATGGGTACCTCTCATGATGGAAGGTAGAACAGACAAAGAACCAATTGCTATCACTTATGATGAAACTGGTACAGATGTTAACTTTGGAGCTCTAACTAAAAAGTTATTTAGTAATTTACAACAAAAAAATGTAGATATTAATTATAAACATGAAGTTTTAGATGTAACTAAACAAAATGATGGAACTTGGTTAGTTGAGGTTAAAAACTTAGCTAATAATCAAGTTACAACTTATGAAACTGATTTCGTATTTATTGGTGCTGGAGGTGCAAGCCTACCATTACTACAAAAAACTGGAATTAAAGAATCTAAACATATCGGTGGCTTCCCAGTTAGTGGCTTATTCTTAAGATGTAAAAATCCGGATGTTATTAAACGTCATCATGCAAAAGTTTATGGTAAAGCTGAGGTGGGTGCGCCACCTATGTCAGTACCGCATTTAGATACACGATTTGTAAATGGTGAACGTTCATTACTATTTGGACCATTTGCAGGTTTCTCACCAAAATTCTTAAAAACTGGATCATATTTAGATTTAATTAAATCAGTGAAACCTAATAATATCGTTACGATGTTAACTGCAGGTGTTAAAGAATTTGACTTAACAAAATATTTAGTATCACAATTAATGCTTTCTAATGAGGAAAGAATAGATGACTTACGTGTATTCTTACCAAATGCTAAAGATGAAGATTGGGAAGTTATTACTGCAGGACAACGTGTTCAAGTGATTAAAGATACTAAAGATTCAAAAGGTAATTTACAATTTGGTACTGAAGTAATTACATCAGAAGACGGTACGTTAGCTGCTTTACTTGGTGCATCACCAGGTGCATCTACTGCTGTAGATATTATGTTCGATGTACTTCAAAAATGTTATAAAGATGACTTTGACAGTTGGGAATCTGCTATAAAAGAAATGGTTCCTTCATTCGGATTAAAATTAACTGAACATGAAGATGTTTATCATGCTGTTAATAAAGAAATAGTTAAATATTTGAAAGTTAAATAAATAGTAAAGAGGCTGGGACATAAATCCAAAATAATAGCACTAAGGTGATTTATGTTAATAATCTTAGTACTTTCTTTATGCCAATACTTCGTATTGTATGGCTACGCTATGCCCAACTTGCTTTGCTTGTAGAAACTGATTTAATCAGTTTCTCTGTGTTGGGTCCCTTCCTATGGTACAGTTTCAGCCAGAAATACTACACAGATAAATTTGTGAGAATTTCTAAGGTCTTCAACTAGTACTGTTCCCTCAGGAGTCTTGCCATAAATACTACGTATTTATATGTGATTTCATATTAAAAAATTAAAGAAGTAATAAAAAGGTAATTTCTATTAAAATAAAATAGAAATTACCTTTTTTCATTTGTCCAAGAACTTTATGTCCCAGATCCTTGTTTATTTGGAATGCGAGTTTTTAAGTTGTTGGTTTATTTTTAAAATTTCTTTCTTAGTTTTTATATAGCTAACAAACCAAATAATAATATAAATAATGATAAAGGTGAATGTGAAGAAAACTAAACTATCATATTTTAATGGGAACCATCCGGCTAAAATAGCTAGTATGGTAAAAGGGAAATAGCTACAAATAAAATGGACAATAGTAGCTTTTGTAATACCCCAATCAGTTGCACTAAATATCAAATTATTAATAGAGAATAATAAACCTATTAGCATCCAAATGAGGATAGATAAAAGCATGATGATTGGTTCTGTTAAATGTTGGTAATAAATTTTGCCTATTGTAGATACTGGTGATAATGGATGATAATTCCCCTCAGCATAAAGATAACTAAATATAATAGACAAACTTAATCCAATCATTAAACTAATGAATAGAGATTTATAAATATTTTTCATAATGATAATCTCTCCTTTATAGATTTTAAATATCTTCTAGAGGAGTATGTAAAATCATTATCTAAGTTATTTAAATAAATGCGAATCAATCCATTAGGTTCTAATTGAAGTTTTATAATTGCATCGCGATTTACGATTTCAGACTTGGATATACGAATAAATGATGTTGGCAAATGTTGCTCTAATTCATAAAGTCTATATTTGATGTAATAGATTTCGCCTTTTGTAATAGCTATAACTTGTTTATTAAAAGTACGAAATGTAGTGATATTTTCTATTTTCAAATTATAAATATCTTCTTCTTGTCTTCCATTGATTTCAGTTAATTTTTCAATATTTTGGACGGCTTCAATGATGTGATTAATATCATTATCCATACTAGGGGAATGAATCTCTACAAAACGCTCTTTTTCTTTAGGACTGATAAATAACTTTAATTGCACAATGTTAACCTCCTCTATACATCATATTTAATCATGAATTAAGTATATATACCTCTAAATTGAGATATGTGGTAGCTATATAAAGATATGCGGTTAAAATATAATCATATTAACCGCATATCGTATATTATAGGCTATTTAAGTGTTAGGTAATTGAATCGTAAATGTAGTTCCTTCATGTTGAGTGCTTGAGACGTAAATTTTACCGTGATGAAGTTTAATAATTGATTCTGTAATTGCCAAACCTAAGCCATTACTATTGTTATCATGGCTAAGTTTATAAAAGCGTTCAAACATTCGTGATTGTTGTGTTTCGGTTATAACATCACCATGATTAGTAACTTGAATTAAAATATGTTGTGATGTTTGCCTTAATGCAATGTTAATAACTGAATCGTGATAAGCATACTTAATGGCGTTGATAATAAGATTATTTATAGCTTGGTGTAATAGTCTTTCATTTCCAAGGAAATAAATAGATTCCAAGTTAGACATTATCATTAATGACTTATTATCTAGTGCGAAATGTTCATGTCGAATAATGTCTTTGATCAATATATTAAGTTGTATATTGTCTGAAAATGTAAGATGTTGTGCATTATCAAGTTCCGATAATAATAACAATTCTCTTGTTAAATCACTAAGTTGAGTTGTAATTTGATTGATTTCTTCTATTTTATTTTGTCGTTTATTTTCATTATCGGTTTGTTCTAAATCCACTAATAATTGTTTAATATGAGTTAGGGGCGTTTTGATCTCGTGAGAAACATTCTGTACAAAGTGTTGTCGCATTTCATCAACTTGCTTTAAAGATTGTCTCATTGTGTCAAAACGATATTGTAATGTGCCGATTTCGTCTTTTCGTGTTTGTTTAATCGGCGTGTTAAAATCTCCATTCATTAATCTTTCTGTACCACGTTTCAATTGTTTTACAGGTCTTACTATAGAATAGGTAGAAGCTATAACTAACGAGATTGAAATTATCAACAATAATGCTAATAGCACTGCTAAAAATATTCTGAATTCGCTAAATGTTTCCTCTATATCAGGACGCATAAATACTGCAATAGCTTGATGATTATTTTTAAATTGAAGACCTACAGTATTATCAGTTTCATTATCAAAGAAACCCGTTATAAAAAGTTTAAAAGGCTTCTCTTTTATCCCATGATAAGTATCGCCGTGTAAAACCTTTTGGATATCATGTTTGGGTAAGCTATCCTTTCTAAAAGGAGCGCCATAAAAGTGTTTGTTACCATGTTGATCAACAGTCATAATTTGATAATTCATATCTCCCAAGTGTTTAAAATATGTATTAATATGTTCAAATGATTGTTTATCTTCAAATTCCTTAGCTTCTTTTAATGTCTTCATAATTTTCGCATCATTAGAGGGTTTTAGATTAAAATGATAATAAATGTTTGTGAAAATAAAACTGATAAACGCACTAAATAAAATGACGACGATTGTATATACAGCAATTCGAATATATAAAGATTTAAACATTTACTTCCACCTTATATCCTTGTCCACGAACTGTTTTAATTGTGACATTAGAATGTAATTGAGCTAAACGTTGTCGTAAACGCTTAATATGGACATCAACTGTTCTTTCATCACCTTCATAATCAAACCCCCATATTTTTTCAATAAGATGCTCTCTTGTAAGTATTTGCTTCTTATTAGTGGCTAATAGAAAAAGAAGTTGAAATTCCTTATTCGGTAACATCATCGTTTTATCGTTTACTATAACTTCCATATACGCTTGTTGGAGTGTTAAATCACCTATTACTAATTGTTCTTCTGCATGTATATCATATCTACGTAAAACAGCTTTAATACGAAATATGAGTTCTTTGACTTCAAATGGCTTCGTTAAGTAGTCATCCGTACCACTTAGAAATGCTCGTTCTTTATCACTTAGTGCATCTCTTGCAGTCAACATAATGACAGGTAACTCAAAATCTTCTTTGATAATTTGACATAATTCAAACCCGTCCATACCTTCCATCATAATATCGACAATAGCAATATCTATTTGATTACGATTTAAACATTCAAGTGCATCTTTAGCATTCATTTGAGTATAAGTTTGAAAGTGTTCTTTTTCTAAATGTGTCGAGACATAATTTAATATTTTTAAATCATCATCGACGATAAGACAGCGATTCATATACACACTCCTATCTTTTTTACTTAATTATACTATGAGCAAAATTTATAAAACAATGTATGAAATTGTTCATATTCAGTTCATAAAAAGTAATTAATATACAACTAGTGAAAATATCGAATAGGAGTGAATATGAATGAAATTAGCATGGAATGAAATAAAATTTTATAAGCTAAGATATATATTGATTATGCTAATTATTGTCTTATTAAGTATGATGGTGTTATTTATTAGTGGTTTAGCACAAGGGCTTGGCAGAGAAAATGTTTCATTATTTAGTCAGCTTAAATCAAAACATTATATTATCCAAGATATGAAAGCACCTCAAATTGAAAAATCTCAATTAACGAAAAAACAACAATCTAAGGTTGAAAATATCATTAACACTAAACCCTTGAAAATGAAACAACAAACTTTAAATGTTAAAGGAGAAAATAATGAAGATGTATTAGCAATCGATTCTTCATTACAACATAAGTTTAAGTTGTCAAAGGGCCATTATCCGAAAAACGATAATCAAATTGTTGTGAATGAAAAATTAACAGGAAAGGGGATAAATATTGGAGATAAAGTCCAATTTAAAAATCAAGAGAAAGCGTATAAAGTAACAGGATTTCTTAAAGATGCGATGTATTCACATAGTTCAATCGTAATGATGAATCAACAAGGATTCAGTGATATTAAAGGACAGTATGCTACATTTTATCCATTCAATAAACTATCGAAGCATGAACAACAACAGCTAAAGGATATTACAGGTATCCAAGTTACAGATGAAAATGAATTAAAAGATAATATTGCTAGTTATAAAGCTGAACAAGCACCACTAAACATGATGATAGTGAGTTTACTCGTTATTTCTGCTATTGTTCTTAGTGCCTTCTTTTATGTCATGACAATCCAAAAAGTATCAGAAATAGGTATTTTAAAAGCGATTGGTATAAAGACAAGACACTTGCTTAAATCCTTAACCTCACAAATTTTAATGATTACATTATTATCAGTTTTAATATCAGTCGCTATGATTATAAGTGTTTCGTTCATAATACCAGTAACAATGCCATTTCATTTAGCCTACGCTAATTACATTTTAGTTATTGTCATTTTCATTCTCGTAGCATGCATAGGCTCATTACTATCATTTATTAAAGTCGTTAAAATCGATCCATTAGATGCTATTGGAGGTGGAGAATAGTGACATTGCAAGTTAAACAATTAATTAAAACGTTTGGAGAAGGTAGTACTAAGACAGAAGTATTAAAGGGTATCGATTTAACAATAGAGCCTGGTGAATTTGTAATTCTTTCAGGTGCATCAGGTTCGGGTAAATCAACATTGTTATCTATATTAGGAGGTCTACTTTCTCCTACTGATGGGGATATAAACTATGAACAACAACCTTTATTTTCATCGTCTAAACAAAATAGTGAACGTCGATTATCAGAGATAGGCTTTATCTTCCAATCTTCTCACTTAGTACCTTATTTAAGCGTCATTGATCAATTGATAATTGTAGGACGTGAAGCAGGAATGTCTAAAAAAATAGCATATCGTCGTGCAGAAAAATTATTAAGTGATATAGGATTGTATGAAAGAATGAATGCTTACCCCCATATGTTATCAGGTGGTGAAAAACAAAGAGTAGCTATTATGAGAGCGCTAATGAATAATCCTAAAGTATTATTAGCTGATGAACCCACAGCAAGTTTAGATGCTAAAAGAGCATTATCTGTTGTAAAAATGATTAAAAAAGAAATTTCAAACAATCAAATGTGTGGGATTATGGTGACACATGATCAGCGATTGTTTGAATATGCAGATAAAGTTATTTACTTAGAAGATGGACTAATTAAAAATTAATATAAAAATAGAGGCAGTAATACATTCGTATAGAATGTACACTGTCTCTTTTATTTAATCCATAAAATGATAATACTTAACCAAAAGGTTAGTGCAAAGTATATGGTTAGTAAAAGACGATACTGGTACATTACACCTAAAAAGTCTCTGATTAACGCAATATGGAAAAAATGGTATGGTGTATGACTGCCAATACCATAGGCATGAATATCATGATTTTTAGCCAATTTAAGTGCTCTTAAAATATGAAATTGACTAGTTACACATAGTATTTTGGGTTTAATATTGAAATGTTTTCTAATTATTTCTTTCGAATATATAAAGTTAGTATTTGTATTTGTTGATTGTTGTTCCAATAATATATGTTCTTTTGGGACACCGCGATGAATTAAATAGCGTTGCATAGCTAAAGCTTCAGTAATAGGTTCATCTGGACCTTGACCACCAGAAACTAAAATCATAGGAGAATTATGGAACTGTCGGTAAATATCATATGCTCGATCTAAACGCTCTTTAAGCATAGGTGTAACTTCTTCAGTAAAAATACCTGCCCCTAAAATAATGATTAAATCGATTGGTTTTTGAAAATGAGTTGAACCATATGCAGAAGACCAAAAGACATAACAAAAGAAAGCGAATAAAGTAGACAAACCAATGAAACTAAGCCATAGTGTAATGCCATTCAATATTGGAATAGGACAAGTACTAATGTAGAAACAAGCAATTATAAATAGGATTAACCGAACTCCACTTAAAGTCATTTGCTTAATAAAACGACGCCCTTGTTTATTACGAAAGATAGAGGCATGCTTTAATATGATATACATAAATATCATTATTATTATTGCTATTAGTTCATAAGGTATTGAATAACTAATCAGATGGTAAATTAGAGTTATAAAACCTAATATAATAGTAGAAATAAATCCAGTTATACTTAAAGTTATAAATTGGTTGAAAAATAAAGAAAACAATATTATTAAAATTAATAAAGTGAAAAGCAATGGAATCATGAAAGGGCCACCTCTATCTTATATGTATATATAAATGTAGTTGATAAGAGTTAAATAAGCAACTTAAAAGATATTGAGTTAAAACTGTTTTTAAGGTTTCATTTTATAATTTTTCTTGATATCATTTATAAGATGAAAAATAAATATTTTATATAAATCTACGCGTATTTGAGGAGATACATATGACTAGACAATTAGAAGATCATATTGCATTTTTATAAACATTTATCAATAATGTAAATACTTTAACGGCTAAATTATTGAAAGATTTGCAAAATGAATATGGCATTTCTTTAGAACAATCTAATGTGTTAACGATGCTTAGTAACGAATCTATGACTATTAGTCAAATTACGGAGAAGCAAGGCGTTAATAAAGCGGCAGTGAGTAGAAGAATTAGTAAATTGCTAGATGCAGGTTTAGTTATTTTAGAAAAACCTAACGCTAATATAGATCAAAGACTCAAATTTATTATGTTATCTGATAACGGAAAATCATATATAAAAGAGCGTAAAGCTTTGATTAATAGTATTGCTCATGATTTTACAAATGATTTTTCTGCGGAAGATTTAGAACAAGTAAGACATGTTTTAGATATTATTAATCATAGAATGACGAATTATAGTTCTAAACTATCTTAAAAATTATTAAATAAAGACTATACACAATAGAAGAATTAGGAATATAATTTGTATATACATTGGACATAAGACTAAATACGTATGTTACTGTTATTCATTTAGTCATATAATGAAAATATCTGTAAAAATAAAGATTTATAAATTTTAAATATTAAAAAATGATGCATAAGTAATTAAACCCCTTGATATAAATATAGTGATATAACTATTTATAAATGGTAGTAAGTTTGGAAAGTGAATAGAGGTGATACGATGAAACAGTGCCCTCAGTGTGGCGTCTCTGTTGAAAATGATGAGCACACTTGTCATAATTGCGGCCAGTCATTAAAAAAAGAAATAAATCAGAAAAGTAGTAAAAATAACAATATTAAACGAAAAGATAGAACTAACAAATCAACTAATCAATCATCGAATATTAAAATCAGAAAAGTTGTGCCAGTGGCAATTATATTTTTTATTATCATACTATTAGTTATTTTATTTTTCCTTCTAAGAAATTATAATTCACCCAATGCTCAAGCTAAAATTTTAGTGAATGCAATTGATAACGACGATAATCAAAAGGTAGCAACCTTACTTGGTACGAAAGACAAAAAGGTCGATCCTGATGAAGCGGCTGCGTACATCAAATATATTAAAAAAGAAGTGGGCATGAAGCATTTCGTTAGAGATGTTAGAAATACGGTTGATAAATTAAACAAAAGCGATTCAAGTGTTGCATCGTATATCCAAACTAAAGATGGGCAAGATATTTTACGTGTAAGTAAAAACGGAAGACGATATTTTATTTTTGATAATATGAGTTTTAATGCACCTACAAAACAACCTATCGTTAAACCTAAAGTGGATACTAAATATGAATTTAAATCAGGTGGTAAACGTAAAACAGTCATTGCAGATGCAAATAAAACAACACCATTAGGTTATTTTATTCCTGGTAATTATCACATAGACGCAACTAAAGAAACAAAAAATGGCGTATTCACAGGTACACTTGATTTTAATTTCAAGAATAGTAATAGTGAAACTGTAGATGTTAACGAAAACTTTGAAGAAGCGCATTTAAATATCAAATTAAAAGGTGCAACGAAACTGACAAGTAAATCGAAAAAAGTAATCATTAATGATCGTACAATGTCATATTCAAATTCTAAAGAATTCGGTCCTTATCCTAAAAATAAAGATATAACAATTTCAGCTCAAGGTAAGGCGAAAGGTAAAACATTTGAATCTGAAACTAAGACAATTAAAGCGTCTAACTTAAAAGATAATACGTCAGTTACTTTAGATTTTGATAGTGATGAAATAAGTAAATATGTGACTAAAAAAGAAAAAGAAGAAAATAGTTTGAAGAACAAACTCACACAATTCTTTAGTGGTTATTCTATGGCTTTAACTTCAGCCAAAAATCAAAGTAACTTTGATTTAATATCAAGTTATTTTAAAAAGAATTCTTCAATGTATGACAAAATGAAAAATAGTATTAGTAATCAACAACTTGTATCATTACAATCACCACAAGTATTGAGTGCTAGCAAAAGTGGAGATAAAATATTAACAACTGTACAACATATCGATGAAAATGGTCAGTATGTTAATAATGAGTATGAGTTAGAGCAAGCTTCTAGTGGGAATGACTTTAACTTAATTAAAGAAACAGATTAGAGAAATAGACGTAGTACAATGAAGTTCATTTACATTTATGGACATTGTCCTACGTCTCATTTTTTTAATTATCAAAATCTCATATGTTAAATATTTCTATATCATATAATATTAGAACTTTTATTATTAAAAATAAAAACAAGGTGGTTTCAAAAAATGAATAGTAAAGAACGAGCAAAATCACAATCTCTTATATTTGTAATCATCTTAGGAGCACTTACTGCAATAGGCGCATTATCTATAGATATGTTTTTACCTGGGTTGCCAGATATACAAAATGACTTTCATACAACAACTTCAAATGCTCAATTAACATTATCTCTATTTATGATTGGTTTAGCATTAGGTAATTTATTTGCTGGACCAATATCAGATTCTATTGGTAGAAGGAAACCGTTATGGATATCAATGCTTATTTATACTATTGCAAGTTTAGGTATTGTCTTCGTTACGAATATACAAGTGATGATAGCTTTGCGTTTTATACAAGGAATTACTGGTGGGGCAGCATCTGTTATTTCGAGAGCGATTGCTAGTGATATGTATAAAGGTAAAGAATTAACTAAATTTTTATCTTTACTAATGTTAGTTAATGGTGTTGCACCAGTTATAGCGCCTGCTATTGGTGGCGTTATACTAAGCTTTGCGGTATGGAGAATGGTATTTATTATTTTAACTGTATTTGGTGTATTAATGGTTATTGGTACATTAACGAAGGTGCCAGAGTCTTTACAAGAAGATGAAAAAGATAGTAATGGTATTAGAGAAATGTTTAAAAACTTTAAGCATTTATTATTTACACCTAAGTTTGTACTACCGATGGCAATTCAAGGTTTTTCTTTTATTATGTTATTTACCTATATTTCAGCTTCTCCATTTATAGTTCAAAAAATCTATCACATGTCAGCTTTACAATTCAGTATTATGTTTGCCGGTATAGGTATTACATTAATTATTTCAAGTCAGTTAGTAGGCTTTCTTGTAGACTATGTGGATAGACAACGCTTATTAAAAATAGTGACCTTTATTCAAATATTTGGTGTAGTTTTAGTTATCTTTACTTTGTTAAATCATATGAGTTTTTGGATTTTAGTGATTGGATTTATTATATTAGTTTCTCCTGTAACAGCAGTGGCAAGTTTAGGTTTTTCAATTGCTATAGATGAAAGTACACGAGGTAGAGGTAGTGCATCTAGTTTATTAGGATTAGTACAATTCCTATTAGGTGGCGTAATGTCTTCATTGGTTAATGTTATGGGCGAGCATAATGTAATGCCCTATGTAACGATTATTAGTTCAACGGCTATTATTTTAATTATATTACAATTACTTAATTCAAAAATACATCGTAACAATTAAACAACCAAAGTGATTAATACAATCACTTTGGTTGTTTTTCATCATTTACCAAATATAATTATCGCTGTAGTTTAACTGTGTTTGCTAGTAAATTTTCAGCAATTTCTTCTGGTGATTCTTGGCAGCCATTACGTAGCCAATAAAATATAACACCCACTTCACCACCAATTGAGTAAGTGATAAATAAAGACTTATTACGAATTGAATTTGGATAATCATTAATAACATGTTCATATGTTTTTTTTGTAGCTTGAAAATAATCAAACGCTAATCCTTTATTTGGATAAGTAATGAAAATAGCACGATAAAACGATTCTTTTCGTTTTATATATTTAGCTACAATTAAGAAAAATTTATATAATTTGCTTGTATCTACTCTTACACTTTCAAAATTATTATATAAAGCTGTAAGTAATTTAGTATATTTAGAGAGATGATAGTTTTGGATTTTTTCTAGTAAATCATATTTATCTTTATAATTATCATAAAAAGTAGATCTATTAACACCACTATAAGCACATATCATTTTAATAGTAATATCTTCAAAGGGGTACTCATCTAATAGATCAATCATACTTTGTATAATTTTATATTTTGCTTTTCTTTTCATTAGTATTCACCTTTGTTCATTTAACCGACACATTTTTTTAAAGTGTCGGTGTTTTTTTTATATCTATGTAACTATAATAGATAAAGTGAATTTTAAAAGCAAATAGGAGGAAGTATATATGAAGAAAATGGTATTAATTAATATCATTACTATCATAGTATTAATTGTTATTGGAGTATTAGGCTTTTACTTCTGGAACAATGCAACAAGCTATGTTAGTACTGATAACGCCAAAATAGACGGCGATCAAATGAAAATAGCAAGCCCAACTGCAGGTGAAATCAAATCATTTGATGCAAAACAAGGTGACAAACTTAAAAAAGGTGACAAAGTAGCTGAAGTAGTTGGACAAGGTCAAGATGGTCAATCTAAAAAAATGAGCATCAAAATGCCTAAAGATGGCACAATCGTAAAAACAGATGGTATGGAAGGTTCAATGGCTCAAGCTGGGAACCCAATCGCTTATGCGTATAATTTAGATGATTTATATGTTACTGCCAACGTTGATGAAAAAGATGTTGCTGATATTGAAAAAGGAAATGACGTAGATATTGATATCGACGGTCAAAAAGCAACTGTAAGTGGTAAAGTAGAACAAATTGGTGATGCTACAGCAAATAGCTTCTCATTAATGCCTTCATCAAATAGTGATGGTAATTACACTAAAGTATCACAAGTTGTACCAGTTAAAATTTCTCTAGATTCTGAACCATCTAAAAATGTTGTTCCAGGTATGAACGCTGAAGTCAAAATTCATAAAAATTAAGGGGGTCATTAAATGACAGCGACCTTCATTATTGTTTATATTATAATCGCGCTCATACTTCTTGGTTTGATTAATTTCTTTATTTCTAAAAGTAAGAAAAAGTCTAAAAACCAAAAAGTGGAACAACGCTCAACAAAAGGTTCTGAGAGTCAATCATATCAATCTAAATTTAAAGCAAGTGATTTAGACAAACAATCTGAGTCACGTACAACATCTCCTAATGATTTTGGTTCAACTTCAAATCATATAGAAGACGATAAAAGAAAACATCATTTCGAATCAATGAATGAATCTGAAAATGACAACAACAATGCACATGACCAAGAGAAACTACGTCGTTCAGACGATTCTTCTCGTAACAATATTGATAGAGAAGAAACAGAAGATGTAGACGAAGAAGTGCATAATCCAATTAACCCTGACTCAGAAGAGGGCAGAGTTAATGAAAAAATCAAGAAACAACATAGTGATTTTATCTTTGGTAATGGTATCACTAGAGGTAAAATTTTAGCAGCAATGTTATTTGGGATGTTTATTGCTATTTTAAACCAAACTCTATTAAACGTTGCGCTACCTAAAATTAATACTGAATTTAATATCTCTGCATCAACTGGACAATGGTTAATGACAGGATTTATGTTAGTAAATGGTATTTTAATACCGATAAGTGCTTTTCTATTCAATAAATATTCTTATAGAAAGTTATTTCTTATAGGTCTTGTACTATTTACTATAGGATCATTGATTTGTGCTATTTCAATGAATTTCCCTATTATGATGGTAGGACGTGTATTACAAGCTATTGGTGCTGGTATTTTAATGCCTTTAGGTTCTAACGTTATTGTTACAATCTTCCCACCAGAAAAACGTGGTACGGCAATGGGTATTATGGGTGTGGCTATGATATTAGCTCCAGCTATTGGCCCAACGTTATCAGGTTATATTGTTCAAAATTATCATTGGAATATAATGTTCTATGGTATGTTCTTTATAGGATTAGTAGCTATCATAGTAGGTTATTTCTGGTTTAGACTTTATCAAAGAACCACAAACCCTAAAGCCGATGTACCAGGAATTATTTACAGTACTATTGGTTTCGGTGCTTTATTATACGGTTTCTCTGAAGCTGGTAATAAAGGTTGGGGTTCAACTGAAATCGTTACGATGTTTGTGATTGGTGTTATATTCATTATCTTATTCGTTATTAGAGAATTAAGAATGAAAGCACCAATGTTAAACTTAACAGTATTGAAATACCCAACATATACTTTAACAACAGTTATTAATATGATTGTTATGATGAGTTTATATGGTGGTATGATTTTATTACCTATTTACTTACAGAATTTACGTGGATTCTCTGCGTTAGATTCAGGCCTATTAATGCTTCCGGGTGCATTAGTAATGGGTGTACTTGGTCCTGTTGCAGGTAAGTTATTAGATACTATTGGTATTAAACCATTAGCTATTTTTGGTATTGCTATAATGACTTATGCAACTTGGGAATTAACTAAGTTAAATATGGACACACCATATTTCTCAATCATGGGTATTTATGTGTTGCGTTCATTTGGTATGGCATTTATTATGATGCCTATCATGACTGCAGGCTTGAACGCTTTACCAGGTCGATTAATTTCTCATGGTAATGCATTTGTAAATACTATGAGACAATTAGCAGGTTCTATTGGTACTGCGATTCTTGTTACAGTAATGACAACACAAACAACTAATCATGTTGCCGCATTTGGCACAGAATTAGATAAAACAAATCCAGTTGTTCAAGATCATATGCGTGAATTGGCTCAACAATATGGTGGAGAACAAGGTGCAATGAAAGTATTATTACAATTTATAAATAAATTGGCTTCTGTTGAAGGTATAAACGATGCATTCGTTATTGCAACTATGATAAGTTTATTAGCACTTATTTTAAGTTTCTTCTTACAAAGTAAGAAGAAAGCTGATGCATCAGCTGCAAAATCAAGAGCAGAAGATTAATTGTTGATAGACATTAAATAAAGTTTAATTAAAAAAATTGTGTTGTGGGGGCATGATTTTTAAGGGATCGGTATCAATTTTGATATCGATCCCTTTTTTTAGTGGCTCTTACGAATGAAATGAGTTAGAGCCACTTATGGGAGTAGAACAGAAATGTAAAGTACTACTCCTAATTTTATTAGGTTAGTAGTACTTACATCTTAGTTTTGACTAAGATGTTCTTTATCGTCGTTCCACCCCGGCAAGGATGGCTAGACTTGAAGGAAGTATGAAATACGCACGTTCAAGACAGACATCTACTGCCAATATATGAACGAAGTTCAGAATGGTTTAAGGCGAACCGAAAAGAACGAATGAAATGAGTTAGAGCCACTAAAGAATAAATAAAACACAAAAAGCGTGTTGAAAGACATCTTTATCAAGATCATCTTTCGACACGCTTTTAATTATTAAAAGATATATTATTTAATACGGATTTTTCTGTTTCTAAAGAATAGACTAATAATTAGTAATCCAATGCTACAAGCTAATAAAATAAGCGCGTTGTGAATAGCATCGGCTTCTACCACTACCTGATCTGGTGAGACAGTTAAGTAATATTGTTTAAGTGAATCAGAAATTTTCTCAGCTAATGTATGAATAATATAGCTAAAGTACATTGTTATCACTAGCATAATGGCAAGAAACAACATATTTACAACCTTTAAAGCACTACGATTAAAAATAATTGTTAAAATCGATAAAATTAAACTAAGAATACATAATGCGAAAAAGGCGTAAAAGACAATCAATAATCGGTCAATTGATTGTTGTAATTGATCAATATTACCTAAATTGATATTAATATTTCCAATTTGTGTAACAGTATCTTGGAAATTTTTAAGTTGATGAAAATCAATAGTTTGTTTGGCAAATACAATATTGAATATGGGTTGTTTATACATGCTATAACCTGTAATTGCAGTCAACACAAGCACAATTAATTGAATAATCATGCTTACCCATGAACGCTTTTTCTTGCCATATTGTTTACCTCGATGCAAACCTTGCGTTTGAAATGCATCGTCAAAGTTTTCCAATCTGCTTTGTTGATTAGACATGCAGGTGCCTCCCTTGAAATAGTCATATCTTTCTTTATCATTTCTAGTCTGATTTTGTTATAATAATGATTATTCAAAGACAGTAAAAAATTAGACAATTTATAAAATGAAATTCATGACTAAATTAAAATATACTTTAAATTATATCCCTTTTTATGTTGCGAATGTAGGTTTTTAATCAAATTGTTTTTTAATTTTAAAAATTGATAAGAGGTAGGTTTAGTTATTTATGAAGAATCGTTTAATGAACAGAGTAGTAAACAAATATATTCTACACAATCGTTCAATATTTTTCGATAATGATGAAGCAGTGGATAAATTTTTCGAAAAAAGACAAATTGAAAATGAGAAAAAACATAAGCAACCATCTACACTGAATGTGAAAGCCAATCTAGATAAACTTATGCTAGGAGATATGCAAGTTTTTAGATTTAATTTTAGACATGAATCCAAAAGAAAAATTTTGTATATTCATGGTGGATATAATACATTACAACCATCACCATTTCATTGGAGATTCTTAGATAAATTGACATTATCAACGTTACATGAAGTTGTATTTCCTATTTATCCTAAAGCACCTGATTATCATATCAATGATACACAAAAAGCTGTTAAAGATGTTTATGATCAATTAGTATCTGAAGTGGGTGCAGAACATATTATTGTCATGGGAGATGGCTCTGGTGGTGGATTAGCATTAAACTTAGTGCAAAGCTTGATCGAACAAAATGAACAAGTACCACGTCAATTATATTTAATTTCACCATTATTAGATGCGACATTATCAAACAAAGATATAACTGATGACCTATTAGACAAAGATATATTAGTGAGCAGATTTGGTGTGAATGAAATTATGAAACGTTGGGCAGATGAATTGCCACTTACCAATTCACGTGTATCACCAATATATGGCAAGATTGAAGGATTACCACCAGTGTTTATGTTTGGTGGAGGTAGAGAAATTATTAATCCAGATATGCATTTATTTAAGGATACATTGGAATCAGTTGGACAAGATATTGAATTTTATGAATATCCAAGAATGGTTCATGATTTTCCACTTTATCCGATTCGTGAATCACATAAAGTTGTTAAACAAATTACCAAAGCTTTAAATAAATAGCATGTATAAATAAAGAAAAGGGCGTTTAGCAGTTGATATTTAGCTAAACGTCCTTTTTATATTATTCCATAATAGAATTAATATGTTTAATAATAAAGTTTTGTCCTTTTGAAAAATATAAGTCAGCAATTGTGTCCTCAAAATGACTTGGTATGTCGGTTAAATTACTAAATGAAAAGACTTTTTCAATATTATCATTTCGTACACGATTCGCAAGTTGATTATAGTGTTCGAGAAATTGATTGTCATCATCATATTTTTCAAGAAGTTGATTTATTTCATCAATAGCTTGTTTTTGACCTTGAGTGTAACTCATTCGTGTTGCACGTTTAAATAATTTTGAACCTGGACCATTTATCGTTAAAGCTTTTTGTTCGTTTAAGTCACTAAGCGCATATTTAACATCATCGAATAAATCTAATAATTCACTTTGTACTGTATAGCGAATAGAATCGTTCATTATTTATCCTCCTTGTGAGGGATACCAATTCGATGGCCTAATTGGTCTGGCCATTCAATTGTTTGCTGTTGTTGGTCAGCATAGTGTTGCATTTGTTTGTAATAGTCTTCTGGAAAGGCAGCTGAGCGTCGTTGTTTTTGATCAATGCCCATCATCATTACTTCATTTGTAGCTGCAACATTACCATCATTACGGACCATTCTTAAGAAAAAGTGAACACGTTTGTAATCATAATCATAAATATATAACTCAACATCATAATGCTCATTTAATGTTAATTCAGATAAAAATGTAGTGTGTTCTTCAATTGTAAATGTAGTGTATTTATATTGTTCACGTTCTTCTAATGATAAACCATGACTATAATTAAAATCATCAATCACATCACTAAAAATGATATTATAATATGCATCATGCATATGATTATTATGATCGATAAAATCTTCAGTCACCGTTTTACTTACCTTAAATGTTTGAGACATGACAACTACTCCTTTTTTGTGTGCTTGCTAATTATTTTACTAAATTAAATTAAGACATACACGTAATTCAATTCATGATAAAATAATGAAGAACTGCTTAACAGGGGGTAAATGGAGATGACAATGACTGTTCGATACCAAACATCTACCGAACCTTTAAAAAAGGTGAGTCGAATTGAAGATATTCCTAGTGAAGCAACAATTGTTTGGTACGATTTTGAGGACGCAACACCACAAGAAAATGAATTTTTAAGAAATCATTTTAACTTTAATGATTTAGAAATAGATGATGCCATTAATGGTATTCCTCGAGCAAAATATAAATCGTATGATGATTATCAATATTTAGTTCTTCATAGTATATTAGTACGCAATTATTCTGCAATAGCGTTAAATGTATTTTTAGGGGATAAATTATTAGTCACATACCATCATCAAAGTTTTGAATCGCTTAAAAGAGTGGCTAAAGTAAATGAACAACACCATGATCCAGAACTAGATTGTGCAGATATTGTTATTCTTATATTAGATAGTATGGTAGATAAATACTTTAATTTTGTTTACGATATTGAAGATAAGGTATATACATTTGAGGATAGACATGTTGATGATCGCTTTAGTAAAGATGTAATGGACAACGTATTTAAATTACGTTCTGACTTAATTAAAATCAAACGTGTTTTATTTCCAATGCAAGAGTTAGTTGATACGATTAAAACTGAAGGTAATTTAATTAAAGATAATAAGCATTCAATGTATATACAACATATAGATGACCACTTAATTAAACAAAGTAACGTCATTAAGACTTCTCAAGAAATGACGAATGAAATTAGAGAAAACTATGAATCTTATACATCATTTAGAATGAATAATATTATGCAAATTTTAACATTAGTTTCAGTTATATTTTCTCCACTTACCTTTATTGCAGGTATATACGGAATGAACTTTGAATATATGCCTGAACTTAAATGGCATTATAGCTATTTTGTTTGCTTAATTATTATGTTAATCATCACTATTGTGTTAATAATTTTTTTCAAAAAAAAGAAATGGTTTTAAATTGTGCATTTTAAAATAAGAATGAGTTGGAAAGGGCGGTATAGCAATGAGTGATTTTCAAAGAGAACAGAGAAAAAATGAACATGTTGAAATCGCGATGGCACAACAAGATGCTGCATTGTCAGATTTTGACAAAGTAAGGTTTGTACACCATTCAATTCCTAATATAGATGTAGATGATGTTGATTTAACTACGCGTACATCACATTTTGACTTAAAGTATCCTGTTTATATCAATGCAATGACGGGTGGTAGTGAATGGACGAAACAAATTAATGAAAAACTTGCGATTGTTGCAAGAGAAACAGGATTAGCAATGGCGGTTGGTTCAACACATGCTGCTTTACGAAATCCCAAAATGGCGGAGTCATTCACTATTGTAAGAGAAACTAATCCAGATGGTATTATATTCAGTAATGTGGGTGCTGATGTGCCTGTAGATAAAGCCGTAAAAGCCGTTGAATTATTAGATGCGCAAGCATTACAAATACATGTTAATTCACCACAAGAACTAGTTATGCCAGAAGGTAATCGTGAATTTGCCAATTGGATGGAAAATATCGAAGCTATTGTTAAAGCAGTTGATGTTCCAGTGATTGTAAAAGAAGTAGGATTTGGTATGAGTAAAGAAACGTACAAATCACTGCTTAACGTTGGAGTAGCTTATGTTGACGTAAGCGGGCGTGGTGGTACAAACTTTGTTGATATTGAAAATGAGAGACGTTCAAATAAAGATATGGATTATTTATCAAATTGGGGACAATCAACAGTTGAATCTCTATTAGAAAGTACCGATTATCAAGATAAGCTTAATGTCTTTGCAAGTGGTGGTTTACGTACACCATTAGACGCAGTGAAATGCTTAGCATTAGGTGCTAAAGCAGTTGGAATGTCACGACCATTTTTAAATCAAGTTGAACAATCAGGTATTACGCAAACGATTGAATATGTAGAGTCATTTTTAGATCATATGAAGAAAATAATGACTATGTTAGACGCTAAAAATATTGATGAATTAACTCATAAAGATATGATATTTAGCCAAGATTTATTATCGTGGATAGACCAAAGAGGTTTAGATATTCATAGAGGATAATTGGCCTAACTATAGTTGCCAAAATAAATTCAAAATAAAACAGTACACATGAGAAACTGTCAGGACATAAGCAAAAACACTTTATGTCTTAGTTCCATCATGTGTACTGTTTTTTAATTATTGGAAAAATTGTATAAAGCCCATAACAATAATCACGCCTATTAAGTCGATTAAGAATGCACCGACAATAGGAACAACTAAATAAGCTTTTGGTGAGTTACCGTATTTTTTAGTAATGACATCTAAATTAGCCATTGCATTAGGTGTTGCACCTAACCCATGACCAATAAAGCCACCAACCATTACTGCAGCATCATAGTCTTTGCCTAAGCCTCTGAATAAAATGAAGATAGAGAACAAGATCATGAATACAACTTGAACAAGAACTATGATAATTAATGGTAATGCTAATGAGTAGATTTCAGTTAATTGAATACTCATTAACGCGAGAGATAGGAAGATACCTAATGAGATATCACCGATTTCTTCGTTAATTTTTAAATCAACAATGTTAAAGCCAAATGCTTCAGAAATGTTACGTACAAAAACAGCGACGAACATTGAGCCGACATACATTGGTATATTAACATTTGTTAAATCAGTAAACGTATTTCCTATGTATGTACCGAGTGCCATACAGAATACAAGAATTGTAAACTGTATAAAGAAAATTTGTGTTGGTTTATATTTTTCGTGAAGTGCTTGATTATATTCAACTTCACCATAGTTTTTAAATGAATCATCACTATGTTCAGGTTTGAGGTTATAACGTTTGATTAAAAATTTAACTACAGGTCCGCCAATCAAACCGCCAAATACTAAGCCTAATGTTGCGGCAGCAAGAGCAGCAGTTACAGCGGAATCAATGCCCATATCTTGAATTGTTTTACCATAGGCAGCGGCATTACCGTGACCACCCTCCATTGACATAGAACCTGCTGTTAAACCTAATAATGGTTTGATATTTAATACTTTAGCTAAGGAAACACCAATGACGTTTTGACAGAAAGCCATAATACCACAAAACATAAAGTATAATAACATGACTTTTCCACCAACTTTAAATAATTTCAATGATGCTCCTAATCCAATTGTTGTGAAAAAGGCTAACATAAAGAAATTTTGTATAAATGATGAGTCTAATTTAATTTTAACTATATTAAAGGAATCTAAAATCGCAACTAAAATTGCAAAAATTAAGCCACCAATCACTGGTGCTGGAATACAAATTCTTCTTAAAAACGAGACATGGTTTATGATTGTTTGACCAATCAGATATAAAATACATGCTAAACATAATGTGGTAATAGCATCTAATTCTAACATTTTAACTCCCCCTTAGAAGTTACCCCAAAACCTATGTTTAAGTGTTATTCAATTAAAATATGTAAGCGTTATAAAAAGCCACTATACCTAGTATACACGTATAAATCCATTAAATCTAGTTTTAGAATAAATATTATTTATATTTATACATGAAAGTATTAATTTTCAATAGATATTATCAGAAATAATATTAAAATTATTAAAAAAGAATATCCTATGTGGAGGATTTATTATTTAGTACCTTGCAATGTACAGTAGTGAGTGCTATATTATAGATAATCACTACTGTGTAATGTTTAATACCTAAAATGAAATATGGAGGAATGCCTATGAATACGCAATTTAAGAAGGGTGCGTTAGAACTAATTGTCTTGCTCATTATTAAAAGAGAAGATCAATATGGTTATTCATTAGTTCAAAATATCTCACGTTATATGACAATTGCAGAAGGAACTGTATATCCATTATTACGAAGATTAGTTAAAAACGGTGAACTATCTACGTATTATCAGCCATCAACAGAAGGTCCAGCGAGAAAATATTATCGTCTTACAGAACAGGGCCAAGGAAGATTGGCGACGTTAAAAGAGGAATGGCAGTTGTTTTCTAATGCTGTAAATACGTTTATTGAGGAGAGTGAATCAAATGAATAAAGAAAGATATTTAAAGCAATTGGTCGCTAATTTAAAGCATATGGATAATACTGACAAGCAAGATATTTATAACGAATATGAAACTCATTTTATAAGTGGTAAAAATGAAGGGAAATCTGAAGAAGATATAGCTAAACAATTAGGAGATCCTAAAATGATTGCTAAAGAATTGAACGCCACTATGGCTATCGAAAAGGTAGATGAGAAGTCTAATTTAAAAAGTATATTTAAAGCTATATTAGCAGTGATGGGATTAGGACTTTTTAATTTCTTTATTGTATTAGTACCAGCATTCTTCATTTTAATGATTTTTTTCACATTAATTATTTTTACATTAATACTTTTCAGTGCACCTATATTTTTAATTATCAAATTTGCAACTGAAGGCTCAAATTCAATTATTTTATATGATGTTTATATGGCGGGATTAATGTTTGGTGTTAGTTTAATGTTATTAGCAATTACTATTCTTCTCATTAAATGGTTCTTAAAATTAACAGTAATGTATCTTAAATGGAATGTCTCATTCGTGAAAGGAAGTGTTCATCCATGAGAAAGTTAATCATCACACTTTTTATAATTGGTTTAATATTGAGCATTGGTTTTGGTATAGGTCTTATTTCTCAAGGTAAGAAGTTATCTTCAGCATATCATGAAACGCAATTAAATAAAGAATATAAAGACAATATAAAATCTATTCAATTGGATGTTGAGAATAGTGATGTTGAAATAAAGCATGGTAAGACATTTTCGATAAAATCAATTGGTAGTTCAGACGCTAAAGTAGATAGTAAAGTCGAAAAAGGAACATGGCATATTAATGACCAACATAATCAATCTAATATCAATTTTAGAATAGGCACTATGTTCACTAATAAAATTATTATTACCTTACCAAAAGAAATGAATGAACTAACAATAAAAGATGACGCGGGGGATATCAAAGTTGATAATGTTGTTAGTAAGAAAACGCATATCAATGTTGATTCTGGAGATATCACTTTGACAGATAGTAAATTAGGTGATTTGAAAGTCAATAATGATTCGGGTGATATTTTAATGAAACACATTCATTTCACAAAAGGTAAAATAAAAAATGATTCAGGAGATATAGAAATGAAACAAAGTATTCCTGATCAACCATTAAATGTATCAAATGATAGTGGAGATATTCATATAAATTATAAAAACAAAGCCAAAAACACATCATTTACTGTCTTAAACGATTCTGGAGATACGAATATATATGATAAAGAATTAAAACAACATCAAATAGGTAAAGGAGACAACAAAGTCAATTTATCTAATGATTCCGGTGATATTACAGTAAAATAAAATTTATTAAAAGAGAGGATGGCACTATTTTTAATGCTATCCTCTCCTTTATTTCCATGTATCATCAGGGTTTTGAAAATCTGATTTTTTCATGCGAGATACATATGGATTACCTTTGACTGTATAGCGAAGTGGTTTATTTGTCCATTCTCCTTTATTTGGAATACCAATACGACCACTTTCAACTATCGATTTAGGATGTTTCCGATTTTTTATGTCAATTGATAGGCGACATTGATTGATAGTAGATCCATCAATGGCACGCGGAATATTAAATGCTTTCGTCCATTTTCCTGGTCCATTAGTCAATTCAAATCCATCTTTACCTCTATTGATTCTCATAGCTTCAATCCCGTCTTCTGGTTCTACTGCGCGAATAAGCACACCTTCAGGAACACCACTATCTTTAGTAACAAAGTTAATTAATAAATGTGTATGCATGACATGTGCATAAATTGTTCCACCAGTCTTATATAATGAAGTAACTTTAGGTGTTTGTTTACCGCCAAAGCCATGAGCTGCGCGATCTTCAAAACCTAAATAAGCCTCAGTTTCGACAATATAACCGCTATAAGTTTGATGATTATCCTGATAAATAACACGGACTCCTAATAATGATTTTGCAATATCTGTTGTATTACGTTCTTTAAAATCCATAATGGAACTCCTCTATAAAAATATTTGTTTTTATAATTTATTTTGGAAATTCTTAAAAAATATTTGATTTATATTTTTTAAAGTCTATCTATTTGATACAATGACCGTATTAACAATATTATTACTTAATTAATGTATCAAAATTGATATGAGTAATAAAATAAATTGAATTGATGATTTGAAAGGAGCAGCTAAGATGAGAGAGAAAGTTGGTTTTAAAGCATCATTTAAATTATATTGGTCAAATTATTTTAATTTTAAAGGTAGATCAAGACGTAGTGAATATTGGTTTATGCAATTATGGCATTTAATATTTATGTGTCCTGGTATTATTTTATTGATTATTGGTGCAATAGGGCTGACTATAGGTATCTCTTCAGGTCAAAGTACGACTGCACTTAGTATTGGTGCCTTTAGTCTAGTGATATCCGTTTTATATTTAGCCATTTACTCACTAGTGACAATTATTCCGAATTTAGCTATATTAGCTCGTCGATTCCATGACACATCACGCACAATGTGGATACCTATGATCGGATTTGGTATTGCAGTATTTTTAAATATATTTAATTGGGTGGTCAATGCAACTGGACATTCTGAAAATGGATGGTTATTACTAATCTATTGGTTAATTACAATCATCTCTTGGATTTTTGGTATTTATAATATCGTTATTTGTTGTTTAAACAGTCAGAGAGAAACTAATATTTATGGGCCAAGTCCAAAATATGCAGGGTCTGAAATGATAAGCGATAATAATTATAATCCAGTAGACAAAGCAAATAAGAAACATAATTATGATAATAATGAAATTTAAAATAGTAATGTAAAGCTAGGGTCATAGTGAGACCTTAGCTTTTTATATAAGAAATCATCATTTATTCTAGTTAATGTCGTATATATTTGACTTATAGATAAATGATTTAGTAAAATTAAGATAATACTTATTGAAAGAAGCGGATGAATGCGTTGAATAGAGTGAAACAATATCGAGCATATCAAAAGATGTCGCAATTAGAACTAGCAAGACGAATAGGAGTTTCCAGACAAACAATTAATATGATTGAAAATGATAAATATAATCCGTCATTAAAATTATGTATAAATATAGCTAAAACATTGTCAGTCACACTAAACGACTTATTTTGGGAGGATGAATAGTTATTTTTAATAAATTAGAATTTAAAGATGAATTCAAAAATAATTTATTCAAAAATCATTTAGCAAAAACGAGTGCGATATCTATATTTGTAATTGCCTGTATATTTTATTTCCAAGCAATGTTTGATATTCAACGTGAATATTTGTCTCCATATTTGATAGGTAGTTTACTTATATTAATCGTGACAGTCTGTAAACTATCTTTAAATAAAGAAACAACGGATACTACAATAATTTACGTAAATAATAAAAATGAGAAAAACTATTTAAATCGTAAAGCCAGAAAGAAACACATTATATTTTTTATAGTGCTCATGATTTATTTAATCGTCATTAATAATGTAATTATCCCTTTAGTGGTAAGCAGTGAGGGGATGGTTAATAGTTGGTCTAGTTTAGGATTGCTTATTCCAATTATAATGATGATATTGATGAAAGACAGTCGTATTCAAATATCTGATACACCGACAGTTTCAGCAAAAGAAAAGATTAATACACAAGAACGTTCTTTAAATATGTTGCCTAATTATAACTTCAGTGATGAATATGAGAGACGTAGAATTGTTAATGCATATGCGAGTAATACAATTTGGCAATTAATTGCTTTAATGGTAGTCAGTATTGTTGATATAGTTATTGAAGTAATAATGAGGCATTGGCCAATATCTAGTTATATTTCAATCCTGTTCATTGTTATTATTTCATTAGTCATTACATTTAAATATAAAAGTATTAAAAATTAAAAACAGCTATTCTTGCCATGTTGATAAACAAAGGCAAGGATAGCTGTTTTTAAAGTTGCTTATTCAGTTTCATGAATATAAGATAGTTCAGCATGTTCTCTACCTAATAAATCATGAAGTTGTCGGTATTTATTAAATAATTTTTCGTAATGTTTTACTTTTTCAGGATCTGGTTGTTTTTCATAATAAACTGGTTGTTTCATATGTTGTACAGTATCTCGTAATGTTTCGTAAGCACAGCCGACGTTAGCTCCTAACATAGCAGCACCTAGAGCAGTAGCATTAGAGGACTCTAATACAACTACTTTTTTATTTAATACATTGGCATAAATATCTACGAGTAATTTACTTTTTTTAGGTATACCACCTGACGCATATACTGTATGAACTGGAATGTCATTATCTTCGAATTGTTTCATGATCATTTTAGTTCCAAATGCAGTTGATTCTAAATAAGCACGGTGTACCATTTCGAATGGTGTTTGTAATGTTAAACCAAAGACGCTACCAGTTAAATGGCTATCGCTTAAAATACTTCTATTACCATTATGCCAATCTAGCACGACTACATGTTGTTCTTCAACAGGGATTTGCTCTGCTAGTGTTTCTAAGTATTGTAATACATCCATATCTTTGTTCTTCGCGGCTTCAACAATTTCATGTGGAGCCATGCGTTCAGAGTAACTAAACAAGTCTCCTACAGCAGCTTGCCCAGCTTCATATGCATATAATCCAGGTATAATAGCATCTTTAACTGAACCTGTAATTGATGGAATGGGTTCTTGTTTAGGGTCTAACATTAAGTGACAAGTACTTGTACCAATGACTGGAGTGAATTCTCCTTTTTCAATGGCACCTGCACCTAATACGCCAGAATGTGCATCAATCATATAAGGTGATATTTGAACATTTGAAGATAATCCCCATAAATTTTGGTAGTATTCTGATAATGAACCTGCACTATCTCCAATTTGAATAACCGGTGCTTCACATTTATCTTTTACAATTTGAGGTAATTCTGAATCTACAGTTTCAAAGAAATCGTAATTAAATCCATTGACTTCATCGTAAAATCCTTTAAATCCTATACCACAATTTGATCGGATATTTTGATTAACAAGCAAGCTTGTCATATAGTCTCCGGCTTCCATAATATAATGAGCACGTTCTAATAATTCAGGTGCTTTATGTTTTACCTCAAGAATTTTAGGTATCATCCATTCACTATTAACACTGTGACCATAATAGTCTAACCAATTTTGATTTGCTTTTTCATTAGCTTCGACCATTTGTGTTGCTTCATCTTGGGCACCGTGATGTTTCCATAATTTAACATAAGCATGAGGGTGATTTTTTAAATCTTCATTCATATGTAAAGGTTTGAAGTTTTCATCTAAAAAGACAATAGTACAACTTGTGAAGTCGACGCCAATTCCGATTACTTCATCTTTATTAATTTGACTTTCTTCTAATACATGTTTAACACCATTTTCTAAAACATTGTGATAATCGCCAGCATGTTGTAAGAAGTAATTATGAGGTAAAGTTTCTCCACCTAATTCTTCAGCAATTGTCCCATGTTGGTATATTTCTTCATAACTAGAAATAATTTTTCCATCTGAAGTATCTACTAAAATAACACGTCCAGATGCTGTGCCATAATCGATACCAATACTATAACTCATTATGTCTATCCCCTTTATGTAATGTTTTATCTTAAAGAAGTTATCAATAAAATAATGTTCTACGATATGATTAATGATAGTGCTTACATAAATGAATGTAAAGTGTGACATATTGTAAATTCTAAATTCATTAATTAGTTTATTAATGTTATATTTATGTAGAATTAAGTCATTAATTTGGGAGGTAACCATGTCATTAAATATTGAACACGTGACAAAGAAATTTAATCAATTTACAGCAGTTAATGATATATCGATTGAACTTGAGAAAGGAAAAATGCTTGGGTTTTTAGGACGTAATGGTGCTGGCAAAACAACTACATTTAGAATGATTTTAGGATTAAGTGAACCAACAGAAGGTCACATTACATATGAGGGGCATACTATAGATAAGTCGATGTACAATCGTATAGGTTATTTACCAGAAGAGCGGGGTTTGCATTCAAAAATGACTGTTGAAGACGAATTAACTTATCTTGCTACTTTGAAGGGTATGTCTAAAAAAGCTATTAAGAAAAATATAGATTATTGGTTAAATCGATTTGCAATTACTGAAAATCGTCATAAACGTATTGATTCACTTTCCAAAGGTAACCAACAAAAAATTCAGTTATTAGCAAGTATGATTCATCAACCTGAATTACTTATTTTAGATGAACCTTTTAGTGGATTAGATCCAGTCAATGTTGAATTACTTAAAGAAGCGGTTAAAGATTTAAATAACCAAGGTTCGACGATTATTTATAGTTCACATCGTATGGAGCATGTCGAGGAATTATGTGACGACGTATGTATTTTAAACCATGGAGAACTAGTAGTTTCAGGTGATATACAACAAGTGAAATCTTCTCATGGATATAAACAGGTAATTATCGAAACTAATAAATCAATGCCAGAATTAACAGACATTCAAGGTGTTATTGATGTAGAAGTGAATAAGCATGACATTAAACTAACAATAGAAAATGAGGCTGTAGCTGAATCTATATACAATCAAGTTATAACACATGGTTATGTGCGTCGATTTCAAGTGTTAGAACCATCACTGAAAGATATTTTTATTGATAAGGTAGGTGATCTTCATGAATAAATTCTGGGCTACATTTGGATTAACATATAAAAGTAAGGTTAAATCTAAATCCTTTATGATATTTATGGTTATTGTCATTATTTTGATGGTAGCTTTATCAAATGCTGACAAAATTATAGATATGTTCAAAGGTGATGATGACCATATAGGTGTCGTAACCAATAATGAACCATTATATAAAGCAATTAAACAACAGAGCCATGTGATTGATGAGGAAGCAACGTTTGAAAGAGTGAGTCAAAAAGAAGCGAAATATCAAGTCAAAAGTGAAAAATTAAAGGAAGCTTATATCATCAAAATGGATAAAGACCATCAACTTTCAGCGACCATTTTGAGTAAAGATAACGTTTCACAAGAAAAACAACAAAAAGTGACTGGTTTACTTACAAATCTTCAGTCAAAACTAATAGCATCGAAATTGCATCTTAGCGATAATGATTTAAAAAAATTACAATCTCAAAGTAAAGTAGATAGCCACATCTTATCAGATGATAAAGGACAACAATTAAGTGAAAGCCAAAAAGTATTTAATATGATTCTTGTTTATGCCATTTTAATGCTAATGTTTTTTATTATTTTCAATTATGCAACACAAGTGGCTATGGAAATTGCAACTGAAAAAACATCAAGAGTTATAGAAATGATTATTACGAGTGTGTCTCCGATAACACATATTATGGCTAAGATAACAGGTGTCATAGCAGTAGCGTTTACACAAATAGCTATGATAATTGTGGTTGCAATCATTTGTATATATGCTTTTGATTTAAAGCGTATGCTCAAAGGTTTTGATTTATCAATGAGTGACATATCATGGCAAATTATTATAGTAGGCATTTTAAGTGTGATTATCGGTATATTAACTTATGTTTTATTAGCAGCCATTTTAGGTTCTTTAGCATCCAGAATAGAAGACATTAATCAAACCTTAATGCCTTTAACTTTATTTGCAATGATTGCATTTTATATAGCTATTTTCAGTATATATAAACCTGATATTTTATTGGCTAAAATTACAAGCTTTATTCCATTTTTAGCCCCATTTGAAATGTTGGTGCGCGCTCAATCGACGGAATTACAAATTTGGGAAATTGTATTAAGTATGTTGATTTCATTAGTAGTTATGGTGATCTTGTTATGGATTGCTATTAAAACATACAAAGATTCAGTTTTAACATTTGAAAAAGGTCTTATTAACTCAATTAAAAAAGTAATGAAAAAATAAATAAAAGAGGGGGAAGAGTGTTAATGTCATTTTGAAAAAGCTTACATAACATTCTTCCTCTTTAAATTGTAATTATCTATGGAATATTAGGTGAAAAAGTGTAACAATGTGTATGAGTTAGCAAAGAAGTTAATATAAAATAATAACTGATTGATACACATCATCAACCATAATTGATTAATATAACCCCTTATTAGGATGGAGTAGATAGAACGATGTTATATTCAACGATGATTTTTATATTAGCAGGTCTTTGTGAAATAGGAGGCGGCTACTTAATATGGTTATGGCTTAGAGAAGGTCAGCCATCGTGGCTAGGTATTATTGGTGGTATCATACTCATCCTATATGGTGTGATTGCGATGTTACAATCATTTCCAACGTTTGGACGAGTTTATGCCGCATATGGCGGTATATTTATTGTCATGAGCTTAGTATGGTCTATGTTCATTGATAAAAATATGCCAGATAAATACGATGTATTGGGTGCTGTAGTATGTGTAATTGGCGTTTTAATAATGTTATTACCACATAGGGCTTAATAAAACGTGTTTGAAAGGGAGAAATAAGTAATGAATGTTGAAATTGAGCATCAAAGATATGGTGTTGATTTAATTAAAATTGATAATGAAGAAACGAAAATTGTATTTACAAATTTTGGTGCAAGAATAGTATCATGGAAATATCATGATAATAATATTGTACTAGGGAATGTTGTTGAAGCGGACGAATTTTATTTTGATAATCCATTTAAATTTGGAGCGACTATAGGAAGATACGGTGGTCGAATTTCCGATGCTTCGTTTACATTAGATGGAAAAAAATACCAATTAGAAGCGAATGATGGTAATCATCATATCCATGGCGGAGGTCACGGGTTAGATACAAAGTTATTTGACTATGAAGTAGTCGAAGAATTGGGACAAGTAAAAATTATTTTTAAGACAACGATAAAGGAAACAGATGATAATTACCCAGGAAATATGGATGTTAAAGTTACCCATACTTATGATGTCGATCATTGTTGGACAGTTGAATATGAGGCTACATCAACGAAGACAACATTATTTAATCCGATGAATCATGTTTATTTTAATTTGAACAGAGATAATAATGTTATCGATAATCACCGTCTATATAGTTCTGAATTGAATATGTATCAACTTAATGAACAACATTTAATAAATACAGATGAAACACTAGATTTACATCAAATTTTTAATGGTAATGATATATACTTTAAAGATATATTTGAAAGTAAACATGCACAACTAGCACAACAAATTGACACTTTGAATGGCTTGGATCATCCATTCAAAGTTGGAGGTCATCAATTATCAATAGATAACGGTGAGTTTCAATTAGATGTAAAAACTGATATGCCAAATTATGTATTATATACATTTAATCAACCAAAAGATTGGAATAGTGATTCTAATATTTATAAGGCACATTCTGGCTTAGCTATTGAATCTCAATTTTTACCAAATGATATTAATATGTATGGTGAAGACGCTTCGTCTATCTTAAAAGCCAATGATACATTTTATTCTCAAACAAGTTATGAAATAAATGAAAAGTAATTATTAAGAGTGAAGCCTACGGTTTTGATTCCATTGGTTTCACTCTTTCTTTATACTTAGAAAGTATTTTAATTATGATGATTTTGTTGCACGTTGGTACATCTTTTCTAATTTTTCATATCTTTTCATAGATAAATATGGATTTTTTAAAGCCTGTGAAATTCTCTTAGTATTTTTTCTGTTATTATAATAAATATCGTTTAATTCTTGAACCGATAATTGAGTCTTCGGGTCTGCTTCTTTAATTAATACTAAATGTTGATTTTGACTGACAGATCCTTCTTTAATTACGCGACAATAAAATCCTGTTTTTCCTGATTTAGACATGCGCTTCACTAAATTGGGTAAACCATATTTTGCTTGTATTTTCCAACAAGGTTCTCTGATTTCCGATACTTCTATAATTGCTTCACCCAAACGATATTGATTACCAAAATAAACTTCATTTTCATCTAAATTTTTAATAGTTAAGTTTTCCCCAAACATTGCATAATCAGGCAGTTTTTCTAAATCATCTTTATACATGTCATAGTTTGATTTACTAAAGCAACAGACTGCTTTATCTGGTCCACCGTGGTCTTTATAGGCTTGTTCATCATCAACAAAACCTAGTTTAGATAACCACATATCTCCTTCGAAAGGGCGCTTATTAATAGCTGATTGCATTGGTTTTGAGTCTTTATATTGTAGCAATTCTATTTTCCCAGTTGAAATAGCGTAAACAGGTATCATTTCTATTCTCCCTCTTAAAGTATTTAAATGATAGTTTACTATATCTCAAGGCTTTTATGTAAAATTTTAAAATATATTAAAAATTAAACGATAAATAAGGTATGTTAAATCAAAAAAGTCATGTAAAATAGGAAATGTAAACGATTTAGAAAAGAGGCTCATGACGTAATGAATGATGTAAAACAACTTAAAATGATGACATTGAATGATGTTTTGAATCAAATTGAAGACGGTATGACACTAGGAATTGGTACAGGTAGTACAATTGAATTGTTAGTTCCTAAAATAGCACAACTTGTTGAAGAAAAGAATTACGACATCAAAGGTGTTTGTACTTCAAATAAGACTGCTTTTTTAGCTAAAGAACTAAATATTGAAATTGTTGATGTAAATGATGTTGAAAAAATCGATTTAGCTATTGATGGGGCAGATGAAGTCGATCCAAACCTCAACTTAATTAAAGGCGGTGGCGGTGCCTTATTTAGAGAAAAGGTCATTGATGAAATGGCAGACCGTTTTGTGGTCATTGCTGATGAAAATAAAGTAGTCAATTATTTAGGAGAAACATTTAAATTACCAGTAGAAGTAGATAAATTTAATTGGTATCAGGTTGCTAGAAAAATAGAAACGATTGAGGGAGTAATCGTGCAACGTCGTGTTACTGAAGATGTGCCGGTAACTACAGACAATGGTAACTATATTTTAGACTGTGCCTTACCAAAAGGGATTGACCCTTATGAAATGCATGAGTTTTTAATACATCTTACGGGTGTGCTAGAAACAGGTTATTTCCTTGATATTACTGACGAAGCCATTATAGGCACACAACAAGGTGTTAAAAAGATGTACCGTCAATAATAAAATTTTTACTTTTATATTATATAGATAATAGCCTTAAGGTGTTTGTTAGAACATCTTAAGGCTATTTTTCTAAATTTTATTCTTATTGAGCACTTTTGAATAAATCAACTAAACTTTGAGGACTATTCTCTCCAAGACAAATATCTAATAATTCATGAGATTCTTTTGCTTCGGCTTCACTTCTTGGGAACATTTTTGCTTCATATAATTCGATTGCTTTATCAAAATTATTACTATGTTCAGCTATCAATTCCGCTAACTCAGCTCCATCTAACATGGCTAAATTAGCACCCTCCCCAGAAGGAGCCATTAGGTGTGCAGCATCACCAATTAAAGTAACCCCTGATTGACGTTCCCAACGATGTGTATCAGGTAACGCATTAATTTTACGAGGTGTAATTGAACTATCCGCTTCAGTAATTAAGGCAGTTATTTCTGGTGACCAACCTTCAAATTCTGCAGCAATTGTTTTTGTCGCTATTTCACCATTTGCAAAGTCTATACTATCGATCCATTCACTATCACATTTCATTTCTACATATGTGTGAAGGATATCTCCTGCTTCTCTAAGTGCAACAATACCTTTACTAGGTGATAAAGCATACATTGCACCTTTTCCTACTTTTTGAGCAGTCTTAGGATATTGATTATCTACATCATATAGATATGTTTCAATAAATGTATAACCTGAATAATATGGTTTAATATCTGTTAAGATGTTACGAACTTTAGACCAAGCACCGTCAGCACCAATAAGTTTGTCTGTAGTTACAGATGTCTCATCTCTAAATACCACTTTATATTGCGTAGTATCCAATTTTTCAACATGATCCACTTTTTTATTCCAAACAATCATATCATGTGGCAATGAGTCTATTAATATATCTCTTAAATCACCACGTAATACTTCAGGTCGTCCATTTGATTCATCATCCGGTAAATCTAAAAGTATGTCACCATTATGGTTAACGATGCGAGAGGCATCAGCGCCTTTTTGTATAATTGATTGGAATTCGTCCAATAAGTTAGCTTTTTCTAAGGCAACTTGTCCATTATATTCATGTATATCTAATTGTCCACCTTGAGTTCTTGCATCACGAGAGGCATCAGATTCATAAACTTTAGCAGGAATACCATTTACATATAGCACTCTAGCTAAAGTCAGCCCACCAATGCCACCACCGATAATTGTAATAGGGTTGTTACTATCTTTTATATTCATTGTATTACTCCTTTTAAACTCATAGTTATAATTAAATTATTACTGAAAGAGTTTACCCCCAAATATCTATATTTAAAACAAAAAACTCATCCATTCAATAAATTGAATAAGACGAGTTTAATATAATTAGTATTTGTTATTAGGGCTAGAATTTTCAGAGTCCTTGATTTCATCCTGTGCTTCAGATACAACTGATGAACGACGTGATGAACGGCGTGTTTGTTTATAAGAAGTATGTTCTCTTAAATAATCAGAAGAATCATTGTCATGTTCTTGTTCATCATCAATAGACGTTTTAGAATGTTGTTCATTATCAGAGGATTGATCATGTTTACGAGAATCAGATGCGTCATCTTCTTGAATATCATTATGATTATTTTCATTATTAGTTTCACTATCATTAGAATGGTCATTAACGTGATCTAAATAATTATTAGGTTCAACTTCGTCTAAACTTTGTTTTGTCTTTTTATAGAAGATGGCACGTATAATTAAGCTTAAAATAATATAGATTAAACCTACTGCAGTAGTAGCCAATGCGATGACTTTCATAGAGAATAAGTCACCAACTTCTTCACTGAACAAGAATACTAAACCAAATGACATAGCAGCATGGAAAATAGTAGCTATATAAATTGTTCTACCTTTAGTTGCGCGAATCAATTCACCTACAATCATAGAGAATGCGAATGTATATAAGAAATGATAACCAGCAAACTCTATTCCATATGTAGTATTGGCATTGAAGATTGAGTAAATGATACCAACTACGATACTTGCAAAGAAAGTATTCATTTTAACTTCTACAATATGTTGTAAATATGAACGAAAACCAAATTCTACTACAAATGCCATAATTAAATGGCCAATTATAATAGCAGTTATTGAAACTGATAAATCTGATGCCTGTAAAAGTATGAAACTATCTGCAAACGTGTTGAAACAGAACATACCTATGATAAATATAAATAAAGGTATGATTAAAGCGAGTAATATACGCTCCACAACTTTAAGGCTCAATGATAGTTTTAAACTCGCCATCTGATCTTTTTTATATCTAAAGACGAGTAGACATATGATTGCAGCGATAAAAGGAGAAAGATCAGTAATATCGAAGACAAATCTTTTTACTCCAATTGCCGATTGAAAATCTCTAAGTATTACGAATAAGGCCATCGTAATGACAAAAAATACGAATATTGTCATTGCCCATTGAAACCCAGAAATTCGATTGTTTTTCATTTTATGTAACCTCCATTACGGAAACAAGCAATTATTATTTTTATTTACAATTATACATGTTATAAGATGTTAGATAAATTGTCTATTTCAATTATCATCAAAATGTAATAGGAATGAATTATAAACGTAATTAAATTTCAGTGAATCGGGAATAAAATAACTACATTGAATAAAAAATAAGCTAAAGTTATACTTAAAATATAATGTTAGTGAATGAAATCAAGGGGGAAGAGCAATGTATCAACAAGCCGAACCAAGCTTATGGACAGGAAGACTTGATAGTGAAACAGATTCTAAACAATTTAGACATTTTCAAACGATTCAATTTAATGATTTAAGAAATGTGGAGTATAGTAATGAACAAAAAGGTGTAGGTATGTTAGGCTATGCCGTTGATAAAGGCGTAGAACTAAATAAAGGTCGAGTTGGAGCTAAAGAAGGCCCTAATGCGATTAAACAATCATTTGCAGGATTACCAGATTTAAATCAATGTGAACAAATTGTTGATTACGGAAATGTAGAGCACGATAACGAACAACTAATTGATACACAAAAAGAATTTGCAGAGTTAGCAGCGAAATCTATTCACAATCACAAACAAACATTTCTTCTAGGTGGCGGCCATGATATTGCTTATGCTCAATATTTAGCTACTAGAAAAGTTTATCCTAATCAATCCATTGGTGTTATTAATATTGATGCCCATTTTGATACACGTGATGAAGGAGAATCAACGTCAGGAACTAGTTTTAGACAGATTCTTGAACAAGATGATAATGCCGACTATATGGTTCTAGGTATATCTCAAGGTGGCAATACACAAGGGTTATTTGACTACGCAGAGGAAAAAGGCATTTCATTTGTTTATGCTGATGAATTGCTACATCAAGTATCCCCACCAATTAAAGATATGATTGAACGCATTATTCATGATCATGACGTGATTATGTTTACAATTTGTATGGATGTTGTAGATAGTGCCTTTGCACCAGGTGTCAGCGCATCAGCAGTATTAGGTATCTATCCACACACAGTTTTTGAATTAGCTAAACGTATTGTACCAAGTGATAAGGTTAAATCAGTTAGTATCGCAGAAATGAATCCTAAGTATGATCAAGATAATAGAACTGCGAAACTGATTGCTAACTTAGTACACCATTTCTTATTATAAATTCCAATATTCAATACATTGTTCGATGAGAGAAAGTACTTGTTCAGAGTGCTTTCTCTTTTTTAAATAGTTGATATAAATTTTGCGACCTAAATTAGGACGTATTTTAATATAGTCTAAATTACTAGTATTAAACGATTGATAATAAAATCGTGGAATAACAGCATATCCTATACCTAAATGTACAAAATTAGTAGCTGACTCAAAACGATCAGATTCCATAATAATATTAGGATGTATACTCATTCTATTAAAATAATCATCTAAATGTTTACGAACTTGTGAGCTTTTATTAGGTAATATTAAAGGTAGATTATCTAGTTGAATTGTCTTTTGTTTAGGAAAAGCATCTTTAGGTGTTAGTAAAATATAGGATTCTTTGTAAAGTGCAATTGAAGTAATATCTTGGTGCCTAATTTCTTCATTTGTTAAAGCAAAATGCACATCAAAGTTAATAAGTTGTTCAATTGATTGATGTTGATCATGTACCTCATTAATACGATATTGTTGATTTGGATATTGAGTATGATGAGCGTGAATAACATTTGCCATCCATTGGCTTGTTGATTCTAAAATACCAATTTTAATTCTCGGTTCAGATGAAATATTTAAATCATACATCTTTTCTATTGTTGATCGATATTGTTGAACTAATTGTTCCGCATATTTATAGAATTGAATACCTTTTTCGGTTATTTTAATATCCTTTGTTGTGCGCATGAATAAATCATAGCCTAAATCTGATTCCATCTTTTTAATAGCAGCTGTTAAAGAGGGCTGGCTAATATGTAAAAAATTGGCAGCTTTTGTAAAACTATTATATTTAACAACGGCTAAAAAGTACTCTAATTGAATGATTTTCATAAGTCATCTCCAGTTAGTTATAGTTTATATCTATAAATAATTAGTTTATTTATATTTGTTATCTATATTTTAGCATAATATAATGGGCGTGTAAGAACTTAATTTAGTACATGTTCAATAGTCTAAATTATTTGATTATTTAGGTTATTCTATAAGTGTACATATTAAAAACTTTGAATTTATAGATATTATTTCGGATGGGAGAGATAGTAATGAGAGAAATTCATGCAAAAAAAGGTTTAGATATCGAGTGTAAAGGTTGGGAACAAGAAGCGGTATTACGAATGCTTTATAATAATTTAGATCCAGAGGTAGCTGAACATCCTGAAGAACTTGTTGTTTATGGAGGTATCGGTAAAGCGGCACGTAACTTGAAAGCATTTGAAGCAATTGAAAATACATTAAGAGACTTAGAAGCAGATGAAACAATGCTCGTACAATCTGGTAAACCAGTAGCAGTATTTAAAACTCATGAAGAAGCACCACGTGTGTTAATCTCAAATTCAGTTTTAGTACCTAAATGGGCAAACTGGGATCACTTCCATGAATTAGATAAAAAAGGTTTAATCATGTATGGACAAATGACTGCAGGTAGTTGGATTTATATTGGTTCACAAGGTATTGTTCAAGGAACATATGAAACTTTCGCAGAACTTGGTAACCAAGAATATAACAGTGATTTAACTGGTACAGTGACATTAACTGCAGGATTAGGTGGTATGGGCGGCGCTCAACCTCTTGCTGTAACAATGAATAATGGTGTAGCAATTTGTGTTGAAGTCGATGAAACACGTGTTGATAAACGTGTAGAAACAAAATATTGTGATGTAAAAACTAAAGATTTAGATGAAGCATTAAAATTAGCTGAAGATGCTAGACAAAAAGGGGAAGCTTTATCAATCGGTCTAGTTGGTAATGCAGTAGATTTACACAAAGCTATTTTAGACAAAGGATTCAAAATTGATATCATTACTGACCAAACAAGTGCACATGACCCATTAAATGGTTATGTACCTCAAGGTTATTCAGTAGAAGAAGCTAAACAATTACGTAAAGAAGATCCTAAGAAATACGTTGAATTATCTAAAGACTCAATGGCTAAACATGTAGAATTAATGTTAGAATTCCAAAAACAAGGTGCAGTAGCATTTGACTATGGTAATAATATCCGTCAAGTTGCTTACGACAATGGTGTAGAAAATGCATTTAACTTCCCAGGATTTGTGCCAGCATACATTAGACCATTATTCTGTGAAGGTAAAGGACCATTCCGTTTTGCTGCATTAAGTGGAGATCCAAAAGATATCGAACGTGCAGATGAAGAAATGAGAAAATTATTCCAAGACAATGAAAAATTAATTCGTTGGTTAGATTTAGCTGAAGAAAAAATTGCTTATCAAGGCTTACCATCAAGAATTGCTTGGTTAGGCTATGAAGAACGTGCGAAAATGGGATTAGCACTAAACAAATTAGTTCGTGACGGTGAAATTTCAGCACCAATCGTTATCGGTCGAGATCACTTAGATTCAGGTTCAGTAGCTAGTCCAAACCGTGAAACAGAAGGTATGAGAGATGGCAGTGACGCAGTTGGTGACTGGGCGGTATTAAATGCCTTAATTAACACTGCAGCTGGTGGTTCTTGGATTTCATTCCATCACGGTGGCGGTGTAGGTATGGGTTATTCTCTACACGCTGGTATGGTTGTTGTAGCTGATGGTTCAGAACGTGCAGATCGTCGTTTAGGACGTGTATTAACTACAGATCCGGGTATGGGAGTAGTGAGACACGCAGATGCTGGTTATGATATCGCAATTCAAACTGCGAAAGACAAAGGCATCAAAATTCCTATGATCGATGAAACGGAGGATAAATAATGAATGATTTAATTATTCAAAATATCAAAGAACTTATTTTACCAAAATCTACTGATCGTCCATTAAAAGGTGCAGAACTTGATGAATTAGATGTTATTGAAAATGGTACAGTTGTAGTAAAAGATGGAAAGATTGTTTATTCTGGCCCTTATACAGATAAATATGAAGCAGAACAAATCATAGATGCTACTGGTAAAGTAGTATCTCCATCCTTAATTGATGCACATACGCATTTAATATTCGGTGGCTCAAGAGAACACGAAATGTCACTTAAACGTCAAGGGAAATCTTATTTAGAAATATTAGAATCTGGCGGTGGCATTCTTTCAACAGTAAAAGCTACACGTGAAATTAGCGAAGATGACTTATTCAAAAAAGCAGAACATGACTTATTAACTATGGTTCAACATGGTGTATTAGGTGTTGAAAGTAAAAGTGGTTATGGTTTAGATAAAGAAAATGAACTTAAACAATTAAGAGTATCTAATCGTTTAGCTGAGAAATATGGATTAGATATGAAACATACTTTCTTAGGACCACATGCAGTACCTGAGGAAGCAGAATCAAATGAAGCATTCTTAAATGAAATGATTGAATTACTTCCAGAAGTTAAGGAATATGCTGATTTTGCAGATATCTTCTGTGAAACAGGTGTATTCTCAGTTGAAGAATCTAGACATTATATGCAAAAAGCTAAAGAAGCAGGATTCAAAGTGAAAATTCATGCTGATGAAATAGACCCATTAGGTGGCTTAGAATTAGCAATTGATGAAAATGCCATTTCTGCAGATCACCTTGTTGCTTCAAGCGCTGAAGGTAAAGCAAAATTAAAAAACAGTGATACAGTAGCAGTACTATTACCAGCTACAACATTTTATTTAGATAAAAATGACTATGCTGATGCAAGAGGCATGTTAGATAATAACGGTGCAATTGCTATTGCAACGGATTACAATCCAGGTAGTAGTGTAACGAATAACTTACAATTAGCTATGGCGATTGCTGCATTAAAATTAAAACTATCTCCAAATGAAGTTTGGAATGCTGTTACAGTTAATGCAGCAAAAGCGATTGATTTAGATGCAGGTACAATTAATGAAGGTGACAAAGCCAATATCGTTATTTGGAATGCACCTAACCACGAATATATTCCTTATCACTTTGGTATTAACCATGCACAAAAAGTTATCAAAGATGGTAGAGTCATTGTTGATAACGAATTTTCATTAGATTAATTCATTCATAATTTAACCATGTGGAACCGTGTCGATATGAAGACACGGTTCTTTTTATATATAAGAGAAAAAATGTACATTTATTAGAATAGTTTGACAATTGTGTTAACATGAATTTATAAGGAGTTGGCTACACATGATGTTGGTACGAACGCAATACTTAAAACAATGGCAAGGCCAATATCGACAAAACATACTTTCCGGTATTTTAATGGGGTTAGCTTTATTACCTGTAACTATAGCATTTTCTTTTATTGTTCATGTTCCACCTTCAATTGGATTAATGAGTTGTGGGTTAATGATGTGCTTAATGAGTATACTGGGAAAAAGAATTGCAATGGTTTCAGGGCCAAGTAGTGGCATATCTATTATAGGTGCACCTTTAGTTAATCAATATGGCACACATTATTTATTTTTAGCAACAATAATGATGGGTATCCTATTAATTATATATAGCTTTTGTCATATAGATAAATTGCTTAATTATATCCCTAGAACAGTAGTCATTGGCTTTATGAATGCATTGGGGATATTACTATTAACTACTCAAATTAAATATATATTCGGTGTATCATTATCTACATATATCGTTGCGTGTTTAACCTTTATAGTGATTTATCTATCTGGAAAATGGATTCAAACCATACCTGCACCATTAGTAGCTATTATCATCATTACGTTATTAACGACAATGATTCACCCACATTTACAGTATGTTCACGATTTAGCTAATATTAAATTTAAAATGCCACAATTAACATCCCTAAATTCATCAATGACAATTTTTGATTGGTTGATTATATTTAAGTATGCATTTACGATGTCAGTGATTTCAGTCATTCAAACTAATTTAACTGCGAATATGATGGATGCAATCAGTAACACAACATCTAATAAAGATAAAGAAATAAGAGGACAAGGAATTTCTAACATTATCGTAGGTATTGTCGGTGGTTATGGTTCTAGTGGGTTAGTAGGACAATCTAAATTTAATTATAAAATGGGCGCAACAACTCGGCTATCTACATTAATGACTGGTATTTTATTAGTATTATGTATGGTGTTATTAGGGCCAATAGTTGGTTTAATTCCAATGGTAGTGCTAGCTGTTGTATTAGTAACAGTTTCTCTTAATACATTCGATAGACGTACAGTGAGTCATATTAAAGAAGCGCCGATTATGCATAGTAGTATTATGTTATTAACTATCATACTTATTCTTATGACTAATAATTTAGCTATAGGTGTAATAGTGGGCACGATTATTTATTATATTTTATCTCTTTAAGAAGGGTGATGTTACAAATGACTAATTATACTGATTATGTGAATTGGAGAAGGACTTTTCACCAATTTCCGGAACTATCAGAAAAGGAATATGAAACGACACAACGACTTAAACGTATTTTAGAAGCAGACGACATTACCATATTAGATTTACCATTAGATACTGGATTAGTTGCTGAAGTAGGTCAAGGCGAGCAATTAATAGCTGTCAGAACAGACATAGATGCGCTACCAATTAATGAACAAGTAGAACATGAATTTACTTCTACTAATGAAGGCGTTATGCACGCTTGTGGTCATGATATACATATGGCTAGTATTTTAGGTGTGGCAACTCAATTAAAAGCACAAGAAAATGAATTAAACGGACGTGTAAGAATTATATTTCAACCTGCTGAAGAATTAGGTTATGGTGCTCGAAAAATAGTTAAAACAGGAGCATTAGATGGAGTCATAGCGGTCTTAGGTTTTCATAATTATCCTACAATGGATATAGGCGAATTTGCTATTAAAAAAGGAGCAATTACTTCTGCTGTCGACCGATTTGAATTTAAAATTAAAGGTAAAGGGGCACATGCTGCTAAACCTGAACAAGGAAATGATCCAACTGTAGCATTAGGACAGCTTATCAATAGTCTACAAACAATTGTAAGTAGAAATTTATCTGCGTTTGATAGCGCAGTTGTTACTATTGGAGAAATTTCATGTGGGAATACATGGAACGTTATTGCAGATCATGCATATGTACAAGGAACTGTGCGATCATTTAAACCTGAACATCGAGATTATATTGAACAAAGAATGAAAGATATAGCGAGTGGCCTAGCGAAGACATTTAATATAGAAGTAGAATGCCAATATACTAGATTGCCTGGTACTGTTATTAATGATGATCAGTTAACAGAGACCGCAATTGAAGTGGCAGAAACAGTTGGTTATAATGTTTCAATTATGGACTTGCCACTGACAATCGGAGAAGATTTCTCAGGCTACACTGAAAGTTATCCTGGTGTATTTGCATTTATTGGTTCAAACAGTGAATATGATTTACATCATCCTCTATTTGATCCGGATGAACGTATATTGGAAAAGGTTCCTTCATATTTTGTAGAGTTAGTTAAAAAATTACTAAATCAATAAAATTAACACAGTTGCTATTGTATTTTAAAAAGAAATCAATAGTAACTGTGTTTTTTATTAAATTAAATTTTAGAAAAATTAAAAATGATTAGAGAGTAGATATACTTGGGTATAAACAGAACATATAGATATTAGGAGATGATTTTGAAATGTCAGCACAAGATCCAAGAAATAAATTTAAAACAACTGAATATGAAAAACAAGAACAATCACTCCCTGGTTTGCAAAGTGATTTAACACCAGAGCCAGATTGTGGTGAAACATCATATATAGGTCATGACAGATTAAAAGGATTTAAAGTGTTAGTCACAGGTGGCGACTCAGCTATTGGACGTGCAGCAGCTATAGCCTATGCTAAAGAAGGTGCAGATGTCGCAATTAATTATCTTCCAAATGAAGAGAAAGATGCACAAGAAGTTAAACACGTCATTGAAGAAGCAGGACAACAAGCAGTGCTTATCCCTGGTGATGTTAGAAATGAACAATTTAACTATGACATGGTCGCAGAAGCCTATGAACAATTAGGTGGATTGGATAATGTAACTTTAGTGGCAGGTCATCAACAATATCATGATGACATTAAAGGATTTGATACACAATCATTCGCAGAAACATTTGAAACTAACGTATACCCAATCTTTTGGACAGTTCAAAAAGCACTTGATTATTTACAACCAGGTGCATCAATTACTACAACATCATCTGTACAAGGATATAATCCAAGCCCAATATTACACGACTATGCCGCTTCAAAAGCAGCGATTATTTCACTAACTAAAAGTTTATCTGAAGAACTTGGTCCTAAAGGTATCCGAGTTAACTGCGTCGCACCTGGTCCATTCTGGTCTCCATTACAAATTACAGGAGGCCAACCACAATCTAATATTCCTGAATTTGGTCAACAAACCCCATTAGGTAGAGCAGGTCAACCAGTTGAATTATCTGGTACTTATGTTTTACTAGCTGCAGAAGAATCTAGTTATACAACTGGACAAGTATTTGGTGTCACAGGCGGCATTCAAATAGATTAGAAATTTTAAATGGATAATTGAAATTTAAGTCGATAAAGCTAAGATGCTTTATCGACTTTTTTATGTTTAACATATAGTTTAAATTAAATAAATTCAAAATGAATTTGGAAATTAAATGCGAATAATGTATAATTACAATACAAAATAAATAATAAAATTATGTAAAGTGCTTTAACTTTAATTACAGTAATCAGAAATAATAAGGGAAAGTGATTAGTTAGTTGTATAAATATCTTTTAAATATAAAGGAGCACACTATATGAATAAAGATCAAATCATTAGATTAATTCCTTTTATTGCATTAGTTATAGGTATAAGTTTTATTCCATTCTTCCCATCATTTAAATGGTTTTTCTTTTTAGTAGTACCAATATTCGTTATTAGCAATATATTGAAGAATTTATATTTTGTAAATCGAAATATTAAACATAACAAGATATGGATTAGTCCAATCATAGATCGATTATTAGGTTGTATTGCAGGGATTTTTTATATAGGTTTTGCTTAAGTAGCTTTATTACAAAGCGCAAACCCTTGGATTGGGTTTTTACTATTATTATTAGCATCTTCATTCATTTACTTTTTAGAAACTAAATTAAAAATCGATGAACAAACGTTAAAAAAATCTAATCATGAGTATAAAGTCATTTCTGAAAAACTTGAACGTCAACTTAAAATAGTAGCCATAATCGTTACCATTATTTCTATTATAGCTATGATAATCTCACTTTATCTAAAATGGTGGATTGTCTTTGGTATAGCCGTTGGATTACTATTATTAGTAGCAATAGGATTAATTATCTATGATAAATACTTTACGACGAAATTATAATTTATGATTGACGTTATTGGAATTATCTTGTAACGTAAAATTTAAATGCAAATCACTTATCTAGAGAAGTGGAGGGACTGGCCCTATGAAGCTTCGGCAACATATAATAATGTGCCAATTCCAGAAACCAATTGAGGTTTGAAGATAAGGGGATAGTAATTGAAGGCAAACCTCTTTTCTTAAATAATTAGAAAAGAGGTATTTTTTATTAATATAGGAAGTAGGTCTAATTATGGAAAAAACTAAGAAGGGTAATGCTTGGGCGTTATTTCCTTTATTATTATTTATGTTGTTATTTTTAGGTGTAGGTATTATATCAGGAGATTTTACCACTATGCCTTTAAATGTAGCGATTACAATAACTGTTATCGTAGCTTTGTTAATGAATCGTAAAGAAAAATTTGCTACAAAAGTTGAAGTGTTTACTAAAGGCGCAGGACATTCAAATATTATTTTGATGATGCTTATATTTATTTTGGCAGGCGCTTTCTCAACGACTACAGAGAAAATGGGAGGCGTGAGTTCAACTGTTAATCTTGGTTTGTCACTTATTCCTGAAAACTTAATCATTGTAGGTTTATTTATCATTTGTATGTTTGTTTCTATTTCTATGGGTACTTCAGTTGGAACAGTTGCAGCGATTGCACCTGTTGGATTTGGTTTTGCACAAGCTACTGACGTATCAGCAGCCTTAGCAATGGCAACAGTAGTTGGCGGTGCGATGTTCGGAGATAACCTTTCTATGATTTCAGATACAACGATTGCAGCAGTACGTACGCAACATACAAAGATGAAAGATAAATTTAAAGTCAATTTTAGAATTGTATTACCAGGTGCGATTTTAACAATTATTATTCTATTTTTATTAACGAATGGAATTTCTATGGATCATACTAAAAGTTATGATTACCAATTAGTTAAAGTGATCCCATATTTACTAGTGTTGATATTAGCACTATTGGGCGTTAATGTTATTATCGTTCTGATTGGTGGGACAGTTTTATCTGGAATGATTGGCCTTATCGACGGCTCTTTCGGATGGAAAGGTTTATTGAATGCAGTATCCAAAGGTATTATCGGAATGGAAGATATTGCAATGATTGCTTTACTTATTGGTGGTTTAGTCGGTCTTATACAACATAATGGCGGGATTGATTGGTTGCTCAATTTCGTTAGAGGCAGAGTAAGATCTAAACGAGGCGCGGAATTAGGTATTGCTAGTTTAGTCAGTGTTGCAGATATATCAACTGCTAATAATACGATTTCAATTATTATGTCAGGACCATTAGCCAAAAATATTGCTGATGAATATGATGTTGATCCACGTAAATCAGCAAGTATATTAGATATATTTGGAGGTTGTTTCCAAGGGTTATTACCATATAGTCCACAAGTTATTTCTGCTGCTGGTGTAGCAGGCATTTCACCATTTTTACTAGTACCTTATAGTATTTATCCGATTATGTTAGGTATTTGTGGATTAATAGCAATCATCTTTGGTTATCCGAAATTAAAAAAAAGATAGCGTAAATGTTGACTAATGAATCATATTTTAATATAAATCTGAGACTAAACTAAGTCTCGGATTTTTTAAATGATTGATATGAAAATAATGTTATCTTTAGTTTCTATATAGAGATGTTTAAATAATAGGGTTTAATGGTAAATTAGATTAAATGTATCAAAGATTAAGCATTTTTAAGGATAAATGTTTGGAAGTTTGAGTAAATACGTTAGAATAGAAATAAGAGTGAAAGTAGGTGACATATAGTGGCAAAGTATAATGTGGAAAATGAATATGTAGAAATTGATATTGAACGTTTATTTAAATATTCACCTGAAACTATTTATGAAGCTTGGACAAAAGAAGATATTTTAAAACAATGGTTTATGACGTCTAAACGTACGAATAAATCATTTGAAGCTGACGTTCAAGAAGGCGGTAAGTACCGTATTGTAGATAGTAGAAATGGTAAGCAAAATATTATTGAAGGTACTTATGAAGAATTAGTGATGGATGAATTTGTCAAAATGACTATTGGTATGCCTGGATTAAGTAACGAAGAAGATATTATTGAAGTTGAATTCTTCGAACGCGAATCAGGCGGCACACAAATGTTTTTCTATTACCAATCTTATATTGAACGTGAAAGAAGATTGACTAATCTTGAGTACAAACAGAAAAAGAAAGAATATCATGACTCTACAGCACATGGTTTCGAATTAATGTTTGATAAAATGAATACTGTATTGGAAGAAATTGAAGAACAAAAAAATAATTAAAAAGACGCAAGCAAATTGGTTTAACCTAAACATTTAGGTTACCGATGCTTGCGTTTTTTATTTGAGTTCTTCTTTTTCCTTACGTTCATTATATTTTCGAAGTAATGTTTCAAAGAAAATATGATAACTGATAAAACTAGAATAATCAGTGCCATCATTTAAATAGAAAGTATTACTAGAGACATAAACATTATAATCGGCTTGCTGGGCTAATGTATTATCTTTCATCGTTGTTACTGATATAAAGTATTTTTGACGTAATTTTAATAGTTGAGTTACTTCTTTAAGTTGAAATGTTTCGCCTGATAAAGAAATGATGAAGAACAGGTCTTGAGGCACTGTTTTGTTTAAAACCATTTTTAATTCATGAACATCATGGAGAATAATAATATTTTTGTGCATAGTTAATAAGATACGTTGTGCTTCTTCAGCCACATTCATTTGTGCTCGCCCTGTACCATATAAGTATATTGTTCCAGCCTCGTTCATTTTATTTGTTAATAACTCATAATCAATTCTATCTAAATAATTAAATGTATTTTCAATTTCTTGTCTAAAAGATTCAATAGAGTCAGATGGTAACTGATTTTTCTTTTCACTTTCAAACTTCAAAAATGATTTGAAATCACTATAACCATCAAACCCCAATTTACGCGTGAAGCGGTGAATAGTCGCATTAGATGCATGTGTGTGTTGAGATAAGTCTTGTATTTTTAAATTTTTACATAAATCTATATGGTTATTAACGAAATGTGCAATTTGCAAATCGTTGTCATTAAGTTGATTAAAATTCATATTAACTCGTTCATCTAAAATCATGATGACACCTCGTTTATTAATGTTGAAAAAATTTTCATCATATGAAAACATAATCTGATTATACAAAATACTTTCAAAATTCGTCAATGACATTGAGAGTATGTAAGCGTTTACTATATATTAGATATAAGATATTTCGGTGACACCTTGTTTATAAATACGAGGTTTGATACGAATAAAACGACATTGGGATGTGGAGGTTATTATAATGAATGCAATCAAACGATTTGGTAGCGCAATGATTGTGCCGGTATTAATGTTTGCTTTCTTTGGTATTGTCCTTGGATTTGCAACTTTATTTAAAAATCCTACTATAATGGGTGGTTTAGCAGATCAACATACGTTTTGGTTTAAATTTTGGTCAGTGATAGAATCTGGTGGTTGGGTTATTTTCAATCATATGGAAATCGTATTTGTAGTAGGATTACCACTATCATTAGCTAAAAAAGCACCAGGTCATGCCGCACTAGCAGCATTAATGGGCTATTTAATGTTTAATACATTTATCAATGCGATATTAACGCAGTGGCCACATACATTTGGTGCTAACTTGGAAAAAGGTGTAGAAAATGTTACTGGATTAAAAGCAATAGCGGGTATCGAGACATTAGATACTAATATTTTAGGTGGTATTATCATTTCAGGGATCATTACTTGGATACATAATCGCTACTATAGTAAACGTTTACCAGAAATGTTAGGTGTGTTCCAAGGTCTAACATTTGTAGTAACGATTTCTTTCTTTGTGATGTTACCTGTTGCTGCAATTACTTGCGTAGTATGGCCAACTATTCAAAATGGTATTGCATCTATCCAACATTTTATTATTGGTTCAGGCTATGTAGGAGTATGGTTATACCACTTCTTAGAAAGGGTATTAATACCTACTGGCTTACATCACTTTATTTATGCACCAATTGAAGTTGGACCAGTAGTCGTGAATCATGGACTTAAAGCGGAATGGTTACAACATTTAAATCAATTTGTCGAAAGCAGTAAACCATTAAAAGAACAATTTCCATATGGCTTTATGCTACAAGGAAATGGTAAAGTATTTGGTTGTTTAGGTATTGCATTAGCTATGTATTCAACAACACCTAAAGAAAACCGTAAAAAAGTAGCAGCTTTATTAATACCTGCAACATTAACAGCTGTTGTAGCAGGTATTACTGAACCTTTAGAATTTACATTCTTATTTATCGCACCATTCTTATTCGTATTACACGCATTGTTAGCTGCAACAATGGATACAATTATGTACGGTTTCGGTTTAGTTGGTAATATGGGTGGTGGCGTCCTAGATTTCTTAGCTACTAACTGGATACCACTTGGTAAAGAACACTGGATGACGTATGTGATTCAAGTGGTAATAGGACTTATATTCGTAGGTATATATTATGTTTTATTCAGATTCTTAATATTAAAATTTGATATTCCATTACCTGGACGACGCAAAAATGAAGAAGAAGTTAAACTATTCTCTAAACAAGATTATAAAGAGAAAAAAGGACAAGAAGATGCTACAAAACATACGTCAACTGGAAATGAGTATGATGATAAAGCAGCATATTATTTAGATGGTTTAGGCGGTAAAGAGAATATTAAAGATGTAACTAACTGTACAACTCGATTACGTTTGACTGTGAAAGATGAAAATAAAGTAGAAGATAGTAGTTATTTTACACATAATCAAATGGCTCACGGGCTAGTTAAAAGTGGTAAAAGTGTTCAAGTGGTAGTTGGAATGTCTGTACCACAGGTTAGAGAATCATTTGAACATCTTGTTTATGATGAAAATGATAAATAAAAAATAAAAATAAGGGATTCCAAAACATATCATTTTGGAATCCCTTTTATAGTTAATTGAATTAGGAAATTCTGGCTTTATGAATCATTTTAGATTTATAACCAGCTGATAGGATATCTATATTACGTGTTGCTACTGTATGTAATAATTTAGAAAAAACTTCAGGTGGACAAATGATACTTGCACAATTTTTATTTAATGTATAACTAATATCATAATGATTCATAAACATATTCATTATATCTATCACTTTGTCTTTAATAAAAGCATCTTGCAATCCGTCAATACATAATTCGAATCGTTTAGCAGATTGATATAAATGATCTGAATCAAGTAGTTCATCAAGTTGTTTTGGTGATAGTATTTGATAAATAGTGAAATTATGAAAACTTAAAAAGCTAATAAAATAAGGTAATTGTTGTTTTGGTAAGCTCACTTCTAAAGCATACATACCTTGTTGTTTAAATATTTGATATTGAAAGGATTCGCAAAATTTAATCTGCTTACATAGCTTTGATAATGATTTGCGAGATGATCGAGATTTTAAATCTGCGATATTTATAATGTAAGTTTCAAATTTGTCTATCAACATGTTATGCCTCCCGATTGCTAACATTCATGGTTTAGAAATTTATTGTTAAGTAGGGTAATAGTTTTTGTTGCTTTAAAATGATTGTACCATGCTTCTTTTTGATATTCACTAGGACTTTTGAATGAAGACTAGTAAAAAAAGAATATTTCATTAGTCAATACTATGAGAATCATGGATTAAAGGACTTTATTAAAATCTAATTACAGGGACCGTAAATAACTTAAAATATAAGAAAATTCTGAAAATAACATTGTCCATTATAAATAGTTATGATAATATTTGTCATTATTAACTATTAAGGGTGTGTTTATATGTTAAATCGAATCAGTCAATTTGCGACAAAAACATTTATATTTTGGATGTTATTTGCTGCTGTGCTTGGATTTATTTTTCCTTCACACATCTCAATATTAGGTGGTTTCGTACCATACCTGCTTGGGATTGTTATGTTAGGAATGGGGATGACTATAGATCCTAAAGACTTTAAAATTGTTTTACAATCACCAAAACCTGTCATTATTGGCGTTATTTTACAGTTTACGATTATGCCTACCTTAGCATTTCTTATTGCTAAAGGCTTTCAATTACCTCCTGAAATTGCCATAGGTGTGATTTTAGTTGGATGCTGTCCAGGTGGAACATCTAGTAATGTAATGAGTTATTTAGCTAAAGCAAATGTAGCATTATCTGTAGCGATAACGAGTGTATCAACTTTAATTGCGCCTTTTGTTACACCAGCATTAATCTATATTTTTGCACATGAATGGTTGAAGGTCTCATTTGCCAGTATGTTATGGTCAGTCGTTCAAGTAGTATTGATTCCAATTATTATAGGATTTGTATTCCAAAAGGTAGCAAGACGTTTTGCTCAAAAGACAGCTACAGCATTACCATTAATTTCTGTTATTGCCATTTCTCTTATTTTGGCAGCTGTAGTCGCAGGTAGTAAAACACAAATTTTGAAAACAGGATTGTTAATTTTTGTAGTTGTTATCTTACACAATATTCTTGGTTATACAATCGGTTATGTATTAGCTAAAGTATTCCGAATGGATTATAAAGATAAAAAAGCCGTAACGATAGAAGTAGGTATGCAAAATTCTGGTTTAGCAGTATCACTTGCAACAGTTCATTTTAGTCCTTTAGCTGCTGTGCCAGGGGCTGTATTTAGCTTAGTTCATAATATTTCAGGACCTATTCTTGCAAAATATTGGTCTTCTAGAAGTAAAGATATTTAATTGACTCATTTATCTGAAGATTAAATCCCATTTTTAACTAAGATAGTATCTAGATTATGTTAAAATATGAGACATTGAGATTTAATTTTTATTATAAAAAGATAAAGGAGTACGCATATGTATAGAGCAGTTGTTTTTGATTTTGATGGAACTATAATCGATACAGAAAAACATCTTTTTGATGTCATTAATAAACATTTAACTAAACATAATGAATCACCAATTACTTTAGAATTTTATAGAAGATCAATAGGTGGGGCAGCAACTGAACTTCATAATTATCTTGAATCACTTATTGGCCCAGAGAAAAAAGCAGCTATTTATAAAGAACATAATGATACAAGTGGACATTTACCAATAATAGAAACAATTCAACAATTAATGGAATATTTAAAGCAACGCCATATACCGATGGCAATTGCGACTAGTAGTCATAGAGAAGATATATTACCTACATTTCATAAACTAGGTTTAGATAAATATATAGAAGTGATAGTAGGTAGAGAAGATGTTGAAAATGTTAAGCCCAATCCTGAACCTTATTTAACAGCAGTACAACAACTAAATTATAATCCGACAAACTGCTTAGCGATTGAGGATTCAGTAAATGGTGCAACGGCTGCAAATAGTGCCGGTTTGGATGTTATTGTAAATACAAATGTTATGACTGAAGAACAAGACTTTTCTACTGTTAATTATGTAGCTAAAGATATTGATTTCGATAATATTGTTCAGCGCTTCTTTAGTCGTAAATAGGAGGTATGGTATGTTTTATACTATCCTGTTTTTCATAGCTGGACCTATCATTATCGGTATTGGAAACTTGATATTAGGTCCTATGTTTAATAAACGTATTCCTTTACACATACATGTGCGATCTTTTTTTGTTGGTACGATGATATATTTAATATTAGCTACAATTGGATATTTCTTATTATTACAAGGTAGATTATAAAAAATCCGCTTCAATTATGAGTAGATCTTACTCAGTTTGAAGCGGATTTTTACTGATTAAAATATTTCATTACATAATTTTTAATAACAAGGTAACTAAAATCAATACAATTAATATCGCATCAATACCAACCATAATAGCAAAACGAGTGGTTTTTTGACCTTGAGACTTAGCTAATTTTAAAGCGTTATAATTTGGTATTAAACTAATAATTAATAAGATAAGAATAATTACGCCAATAATGACAGACATTAACTTTGTCCTCCGTTCCTATTTTCAATATATTCCCAAATAAATCCTGCGATAATACCCACTACAATCCCTATTAAAACGCCTATTTTTATATGTGAAATCATGGCACCAATAATTAATCCAATAATAATGGCTATTGGCAAAGTAGTTCCAAATTTCATTTTTCTCTCAGGAGAATTTAAAATGGTAAACGCAACTACATATATGATAAAGAAAACAATTGCTGCCAGTAGTGACTTACCAATTAATGGTAGTAGATTTGGGTTTTTAACAGAAAAATAATTGAGTAAGAAAAAGATAATTAAAAATATGATTGATATTTTTAATGCTTTTTGAATTAATGTTTTACTCATAATGTACTCCTTAATAAATATATGAAAAGTATATCATAAACCTAAAATGAACCATAAAGTAAATCTCTTTAAAGAAATTTTTAAAAAAGTTGAAATTAATTAATTATTGCAAATCCAGTAAAATTGCGGGTTTGCAAAAGACTGTCATAATAGTTTTGTAAGCGATTTCAATAAATTGTTAAAATATTGTTTCAATTTTGTCATTTTATAGTATAATTGCGTCAATAAGTTTATTATTATTTTATCCTAGTAAAAAAGAGGTGTGTTATTAACATGGAGAATAACGAATTACAAAGGGGATTAAGTGCACGTCAAATGCAGATGATTGCACTAGGCGGTACGATTGGTGTTGGCTTGTTTATGGGAGCAACAAGTACAATCAAATGGACAGGACCGTCAGTAATATTTGCGTATTTAATTGCGGGTATATTTTTATTTTTAATCATGCGTGCTATGGGAGAAATGATTTATATTAATCCAACAACTGGTTCTTTTGCTACATTTGCTAGTGATTACATACACCCAGCAGCTGGATATATGACAGCATGGAGTAATATATTCCAGTGGGTAGTCGTAGGTATGAGTGAAGTTATAGCTGTCGGAGAATATATGAATTATTGGTTCCCGAATTTACCTCAATGGATTCCAGGGGTTATAGCTATTTTATTATTAGCAGCTGCTAACTTAGTATCAGTAAAAGCCTTTGGAGAATTTGAATTTTGGTTCGCTTTAATTAAAGTTATAACAATTGTTTTAATGATTATAGCAGGTTTTGGTTTAATATTATTTGGCTTAGGTAATGGTGGACATCCAGTTGGTTTTTCTAACTTATGGTCACATGGTGGATTTATGCCAAATGGTATAGTCGGTTTCTTCTTTGCACTATCAATCGTTATAGGTTCATATCAAGGTGTTGAATTAATTGGTATTTCAGCAGGTGAAACTAAAGATCCACATAAAAATATTGTAAAAGCAGTTAACGGTGTTATCTGGCGTATACTTATTTTTTATCTTGGTGCCATCTTTGTTATCGTTACAGTTTATCCATGGGATGAGTTAGGAAGCATCGGAAGTCCGTTTGTAGCAACATTTGCTAAAGTCGGTATCACATTCGCAGCTGGTTTAATTAACTTTGTAGTATTAACAGCAGCAATGTCTGGTTGTAACTCAGGAATCTTTAGTGCGAGTCGTATGATTTATACATTAGCACGTAAAGGTCAACTACCTAAGATTTTTACTAAAGTTATGAAAAATGGTGTACCAATTTATACGGTATTAGCAATTTCTATAGGAATCTTAATTGGAGCTTTATTAAACGTTATTTTACCACTGTTTATTAAAGGTGCAGATAGTATATTTGTATATGTGTATAGTGCTTCAATTTTACCTGGTATGATTCCTTGGTTTATGATTTTAATCAGTCATATTCGTTTTAGAAAATTACATCCTGGTGAAACTAAAAACCATCCATTTAAAATGCCAGGTGGTATAGTTGCAAGTTACTTAACAATAGCGTTTCTAATTATTGTTTTAATCGGTATGTTATTTAATAAAGAAACTGTAGTATCAGTAGTAATTGGTATCGTATTCTTAACTGCTGTAACTATTTATTACTTTATTAGATATAATAAAGCAGAGAAAAATTTAAAAAAAGATAATTCATTAAAATAAAATCAATTTAAAAAGCAGCATTAACGTCATTAAACTTGCGTTAGTGCTGCTTTTCTATATTTGAAATGTATATAATTAACAATAGGATTGAGCTTAGACAATATTTTAGTCTAAACTTAATCCTATTTAATTAATGCTTAAAGTCAATATTAGAAAGATGCTTTCTATAATTATCTAATGCCATTTTAGATTGTGTAATAAAGTCTAAAGAAGATTGATAGTTTAAAGCAATATATCGATAATAAAGAACATCAATCGTAAACATTTGTGCTAATAAAGATGTTGTAGCGCCCATGCGCATTTCATTTTCATCAGTTTCACCATAATCTAGTACGATATCTGACATTTGAGAAATGGTATTGTTGGGCGAACTAGTTATTGTCACAATTGGAATATGATAATCTTCAACTACTTTAGCAATAGATTGCATTTCACTTTGTGTTCCATTGTTTGTGATAAAAATAACGCAATCTCGACTATCACAAGAAGCAAGCATCGTAGTGAAAATATGTGTTTCTTGTGCAAGTTGTGCATTCATACCAATCCGTGAAAGCTTTTGATATAAGTCGGTCGCTACGACAAAAGATGCACCATATCCATAAATGAATATTCTATTAGAATGTTTGAATTGATCGCAAATGAGATCTACGGTTTTATCGTTCAGTTGATTATTTGCTTTAGTTAATGCACCATTTGCACGAGCAAGCATCTTCCTTTTAAGTGATGAGGTGCTTTCATTATCAACTAATTCAACATTATAAACAGTTGTTTCTTTAGGCATGTACTTTGATAGTTCGATTTTTAATTCTTGAAACCCACCGTCTATCAATTTTTTACTAAATCGGATAATAGATGATGGACTCGTATCAAGTTCTTGTGCAAGATCTTGAGAATTCATTTTTATGACTTCGTGTGGTGCATTTTGAATATAATTTGCTATTTTTTTCTCGTTTTTTGTTAAATAGGGATACTGGTTATCTATTTCATATAAAATGTTCGTCATTTTAATCACCCAGTTTGTTAGAGTTTCTCATTTTTTTTGTAGTTCCAAATAAAAATGTCATGATAAAGCCACCTATATATGCTGAAATTAAACCAGCAATATAACCTAGATACATATTGTCTGAGATTAAAGGTAATAAAGATAAGCCACTAGGTCCAACAGCTTTAGCGCCTATATGACCAATTCCTCCAATAACAGCGCCGCCAATACCACCACCAAGACATGCAGTGAAAAAAGGTCTGCCGAGTGGCAACGTTACACCATAAATCAATGGTTCTCCTATACCTAAGAAACCTACAGGTAATGCGCCTTTTAAAGTATTTCTAAGCGGTTGATTATGACGACAGCGAACCCATAAAGCAAGGGCAGCACCAACTTGACCAGCACCAGACATTGCAGCGATAGGTAGTAAATAGGTTGCGCCAGTACTATTAATAAGCTCGATATGGATTGGTGTGAAAACGTGATGAAGTCCTAACATGACTAATGGAAGGAAAAAGGCACCAATAATAAATCCGCTAAAGATACCACCAACGTCAATTACCCAATTCACAACATGTACTAAACCATCTGATATAAAACCAGCAATTGGCATGATTATAAATATCGTCAATAAACCAATGGTAAGTAGTGATAGGGTGGGTGTGATAATAATATCTATTGATTCTGGTACTGCTTTATGTAGTTTCTTCTCAATCATACTTAAGATCCAAACGGCAAATATAACACCTATAATTCCACCTTGACCAGCAACAAGAGGTTCTCCTGTGAAAATATTTTTTATAGGATTTTCATCGGTTAGACCTGTTAATAATGTTGTACCTCCTATAACACCACCTAAACCTGGTGTAGCACCAAAAACTTTAGCACTATTAATCCCAGTGAAAATGGCTAAGTAAGCTAACATACCATCTTTAATAACATTTAATACGGTAACAAGTTGTTTCATGAAATCTCCAGATATCATGTGCGCAGTTAACATATTGTTTAATACTGCAGCTATACCACCGATTAAACCTGCCCCTATAAATGCCGGGATTAAGGGGATAAAGATGTTAGAAATGGACTTTAAAATACGTTGCCATTTACTTTGCTTTCTTGAATTTTGATAATGCTTTTTATTTTCGTTAGCAAGTTGTTCAGCTTGTGATTTATAGCTTTGATTTTCTGAATGATTGATGTCTTCACCCAATGGTACATGACTGTATTCAGCCATTTTATTAGCGACCTTATTAACAATACCTGGGCCAACAATAATTTGAAGGTGATCATCTTCGACAATACCCATGACACCTTCAATTTGATGTAGATTATCGTAATTTACAATACTTGAATCAATGATAGTTAATCGAACTCTAGTCATACAATGCATTATTCGCTGTATATTTTCGATGCCACCTACAGCTTTTATAATTTCTTGAGCAAGTCGTTCTTCTTTACTCATGGAATTAGCCTCCTTTAACCTTTGATGGCTTGCTTAATCACTCCATTATGTTGTAGTAATTTTTGTTGTGCTTCATCTTTGGTTATGTCACTTAAATTCATGACAATAGCAGTTTTAATATCTTTATCGGCTTTTTCATAGAGTAACTTTGCTTCTTCGTCATTTAAATCACATATTTCTTTAATGATGCGTATTGAACGGTGTATTAATTTCTGATTGGTTGGTTTTAAATCTACCATTAAATTATCATAAACTTTGCCAACACCTATCATTGTCATTGTAGAAATCATATTGAGAACGAGTTTTTGTGCCGTTCCTGATTTTAAACGTGTTGATCCTGTTAGTACTTCCGGACCTACAGGTATTTCTAATGCATATTGCGCTACTTTACTCATTTTACTGTCTGTATTACATGAGATTGAAACACTAGTAGCACCCACTTTGTTAGCATAAGTTAAAGCACCTTTAACATAAGGTGTGCGCCCACTTGCAGAAATACCTATAACCATATCATTTTCAGTTAAACCAATATTCTCTAAATCTTTTTGACCTAGCGCTTCATTATCTTCGGCACCTTCAACAGCTTTTGTCATCGCTTTAGGGCCTCCAGCAATAATACCTATTACTTCATTTGGTGAAGTGTTAAAAGTGGGTACACATTCAGCAGCATCTAGTACACCTAATCTACCGCTTGTTCCTGCACCAATGTATATCAATCTACCGTGCTGACTAAATTTTGCAATTGACTCATTAATAACGTTTGTTAACTTTGGAATAATAGATTCTATAGCTTTAGGAACTAATTGATCCTCTTGATTCATTGTTTTAAGTGCATCTTGAATTGACATTTCATCTAAATGCATTGTTTGTGCGTTACGTGATTCAGTTGTTAAATCATTCAATGCTTATGTCTCCTTTAAACATATAAATTCAAAAGTATCGCCTGGCTGCATGATCTTAAGAAAAGGAAGATCTTGTTTACAAATACGTGCAAGACGATTGATATTTGAATGTCCTGGAAGAGATGTTTTAATAATTTGAAGTTCACCTTCATAACGACCATTGAGGTGGTTATCGATAGTAATATCTCCAGGCAAACGTTGTTCGATACCAATAGGTGTAATTTTCTGATTCACCATTAATCTAGATGTTTGAGAACGTAAGACATGTTCGGGCGAATCAATTCTTACATGGTGTTTTGCATATAATAGATTTAATAAATGATTATCATTATTTTCGACATTATTGATATGCAATACAAAGTGATGTTGAACAAATATTTGATAAAGTTGTTTAGCTAAATTGATTTCCAAACCATTGTCAGCAATAACGATAGTATTAATACCAGTTAGTTGTAGTTCATGTACAGCTTGAAAAGCATGTTCATGCCTATGATTTTCTATTGTAGGTAAGCCTTTGTATAGAGGACCTCTTAAGTTTGTTCCAGGAATAAAGGCAAATATCTTAGCATTTGGATCGAACAAATGAATAAGATTATTTTGCTGTTGAAGTGATGACAAACTTAATCCTGTATCAGGTCTAGGATAATAATTATGACAATAAATAAGTGTTCGAATATTTGGATTACTATAAATAGTAGATAATATATGATGCGTTATTGTACTAGCATTAATACAACATTGATATCCTCTTTTTTGAATATCAAGAATAAGATTCACATTAAGTTGATCATCAATTCTAATAACAAATTCCCCGTTTGAGAATTGATCTAATAAACTGTAAAAGTGGTGATTAAGTAAAGAAGGATTTACATCAATAATAAAAGTGATTGAATATTGCGATAATAACTGGCACAATTCTCCCAAATGCGACAGTTTAAATTGATCATCTTCTTCTGGTATTTGAAGAGAAGTAAAAATGGTATCGTATCCCTGAGATACCATTGATAGAATATAAGATTCATTCAATCTTTGTCCTATAGATACCGAGAAACCAAGCATGATCATCCTCCTCAAATAATTGCTTAATCATATCCGATTATAACGCTAATATTATTAATTTACAATTTGCATATTAGAATAAAGTATAAAATTTTTACAAAAAAATTAAAAAACAATAAAAATTAAAATAAATAGTTGTTTAGAGGTTAATGTGTATTCATTAAATATTGTAGAGAAAGAAGTTTTTTAATTGGTATAAGATTTATAATAAGTTAAACTGTCGAAAATCATTAATTGATAATGATTGATGGTTTGGCAACTGTCTCCATTTTTTGTAATGTTAAAAGGATGTTCGTTGAGAAAGGTGATTAAGTTTTTATAATTGTTTAAATTTGGATCAGTAGATTTAAATTGATTTGATAATTGTGAGGTAATCCAGTGAGATTCTTCAATGAGTAAAGTGGTAAATTCGTTTAATATAGTCTCGATTTTGTTATGATTAAAAAGTATATAATACTTTAATTTTTCAGTTATCATAATGAGTTGAGTTAATTTTAATTCTATGTGGGTAAATGTTTCTTGTGAATTCATAAAGCCTCCGTTTAGATATAATGATAAAAAGAAAGGATACATAATATGAAACTTTCGAACAAAGGGTATCGTTTTAAAGATATTGCGTGGAGAGATTTGTTATTAATACCAATTATCTTTATTGGTTTGATAATATTTTCTATGGTAGGTTTTGGGATATTAAATATACATTATACTCACCCAGATAAATTAATGCAGTCAATGATGGCGACTGTTGCACAAGTGATGAGTTATATTATTGCAATTTTAAGTTTTTACCTAATGCATTTAAAATCATTTTCCAAAAGATTTAGTAATGGAATTAATTATGTAAAAAAGCATTGGATATTATTAATTGCCATGTTGCTTATAGCGCTTGGAGTATCATCGCTTTATGAGTGGTTGATGCAATTTTTACCGAAATCATTACAGTATAGTGAAACGCAAAATGAATTAGCACTTGATCAATTATTCAAAATACCTTTATTTTTACCTATAGCGTTTCTTTTAATTGTCTTTGTTGCACCTATTGTTGAAGAATTGGTGTTTAGACATATTCTTATTGGAGAGTTAGGTAAGAAGTTTAATTTTATTTTTATGGGGATTATTTCAGCAGTAACGTTTACTTTAATACATGTTAGTGGTGCGAAATCACCATTTGAATTTGGGGCATACTTTATATTAGCAATTATATTGGTAGTTAGTTATTTAAAAGCTAAAAGAAATTTAGCGGCCTCAATGACCATTCACATATTAAATAACCTCATATCATTTATATGGACGCTATTTATTGTTTATTAGAAAAACGAAGTATAGCCTGTGACATAAAAGATGTCACAGGCTATATGTATATTGTCGCCTAGTGAGATAGTTATAGAAATCATTTAAAGTCATACTTTTTGTGTAACAAATTAGTATGACTTACTTAATAGTAATAAGCTATTAAGAACAGAAGGTTCGCATGAACTAAAGAGTTCATGCATGAGAGTTACTACGCACTAAAGTGCAAGTACCTCTAATGAATTAGGAGTGAAATAAAGGATTACACTAGCTATAGCTAGTGCATAAGAACCACTAGCCTAATGAATTAGGAGTGGTTCTTTATATTTCTGGTGGGGTCTGATAAAAATTGCTGATAGTTATCAATTGTTATATCTTGTGTTTTAATTGTTTTTTCGAATGAATAAGAAATGTCTTGTATATCTTTTATTAAAAGTTCTCTTGTGGAACCTAAGCCGATTTCAAATACAACAGCATGCCATTGACCATCTTTACACAACAATCCAATAAAGATTACATTCTCAGCAACAGTACGATCTTCTTCGTAAAAATCTACTAGCATCACTTTACGCTCAGAACAGTATATTAAAATATCAGAAAAAATATTGGGTAATGTCACCTGAGTAGTGTCTTCAAATTTTATATAATAATCCATCTTTTTTAATAATTTGCGTATACGTGTTTGCGGTAAACTTAAACATTGTTTCAAAATAGCCTGTATTTCTTTTGAATAGGGCAAAGTTGAATAAGATTGACTTTCATTTAATGTAAGAAATAATGCAGAAAGTTGAGCATCTGTTAAAGTTAGCGCAATTTTTGATTGTGATTCTTGAATTTTATAGCCGCCTTGACTGCCATGTGATGCATGTATTTGCACACCTTGATTTTCTAAATCATCTATATCTCTTAGTATTGTACGTTTTGAAACTTTAAATCTTTTTGCTAATTCAGAAGCAGTAATCTTATTACTTTGCTGGATTTCTTGTATCAGTCGATTTTGACGTTCTAATTTATTCAATGAAAGTCACCTCCAATAAACATTACATATTACAATAATTATATCATATAAGCGACAATGATGACATTTGTAGCTTATTTTAGAAATAAAAAGTGAAAAATATCTCAAAAAAATTTTAGAAAACGCTTACAAACGGAAAAAGTTTATGTTAATATATTATTTGTAACAGGGGGAGCGATTAACAAAGGGGTAGAGCTATATAACAGGTAGCTGATAATCGTTCGAGTTACACTAAAACATCTTCAATATTTATTACTTACTTTCCTTTCTATTTGTCGGCTAGCATAAGACTAGCCGATTTTTTTATGTCAAAAATGTTAATTTAGGACTAAAATATAAAGTATTTAAGTAAAACATATTGTGATTGTGTTAGAGTAGATTTTAATAAATTATAGTTTTTAAATAAAATTTGAACATACAATGATAAATAGAAAAATAAAGAGGTGTTATGGATGACTAATTATCAACTAAATGAAATAGATCAAATGGTTACAGAATGGTTGGAAAATATAGACGATATTATCCCTAAATTAATTTTTGATATGCATACTGAAACAAAATTAAATCGATTTGATTTAGTGACAAATGTTGATCAGCAAATCTAAAATGAATTTCAACAATTTTTAAGTAACCACTTACCAGACCATCAATTGTTTGCTGAAGAAAAGAGCAATGAAGGGATTGATCCTAGGCAAGGACGTGTATGGATTATGGATCCTATAGATGGTACAGCGAATTTAGTTAAACAGCAGGAAGATTATTGTATAATTTTAGGTTATTTCATAGATGGAGAACCTAAATTATCATATATCTATGATTATCCACATGGACATTTATATAAAGCGATTGAAAATAAAGGTGCATATGATAACAATCAAATATTTTTAGCGCCGCCAATCATAGAGATAAAAGATGCCATTCTATCATTTAATACTCAAGTGTTGAATGATGAAACAATGCATGAATTATATGATGCATCCTTTGGACATAGAATTATAGGATCATATGGTTTAGATTCATTAAGAGTGATTAAAGGTCAATTTGGTGCACATATCAATACTAATCCTAAACCTTGGGATATCGCAGCTCAATTCTTATTTGCAAAAGAACTTGGTTTAAAAATGAGTTCATTGGATGGCAAACAAATAGACTTATCAACTGCAGCGCCATTTATTATAAGTAATGAAGGATGTTATAAAGAAGTCCTTGAAATTTTAAATAGTGGTTCTGGATACGGAAAGTAATATTATAAATATATTGCCTCATCACTATATGATGTCCATATTTGACACTTAGATTATTCTTTTAAATTAATTTTTGTATAATAAGACTTTAGAAGTATAGTAAAATTAATTTTCTATTATATAATAATTAAGGTATGTAGTATGTGACACAGTTAAGGAAAAGGAGTGATGGGTGTGCGCAGATCAGAAAAAAATAAAATGAGTCTACCCGCAAAAATTTTAGTTTGGTTTATTGGAATTTTATTTATTTTAGCCTTAGTAGCAGTGATTTATGTCGTTGCTAAAATTTTTATCACTGGCGATAAAATACATAATCCTTTAGATAGAGACCATTCTCACTTGAGAGATGGAAAGGTTAATTTAAAAAATGGTGATCCATTTACGATTGCACTATTTGGTGTAGATTCAGATGCTGAACGTAAGGCACAGGGTGGCGGCTCTCGTAGTGATACGATTATGATATTATCAATTAACCCAGAAAAGAAAAAAACTGAAATAGTTAGTGTTCCTAGAGATACACAAGCTAAAATTGTAGGAAAGGGTACAACAGAGAAAATAGCGCACGCTTATGCTTATGGTGGGCCTAGTATGTCTATCAATTCATTAGAAAAATTAATGAATGTACCTATTGATCATTATGCAACCATTGATATGGATGGATTACACGATATGATTGATACACTTGGCGGTATAGATGTTGTCAGCAATGATACTTTTACAACTAATGGCGTTCATTTTGAAAAAGGAAAGAAAACACACGTAAATGGAAAAGAAGCAATGAGCTTTATTCGAAGTCGTAAAGAAGAAGGTGCTGGTGGTGACTTCGGACGTCAAGAACGTCAGCAACTGATATTAGAAGCTATGGCAAATAAAATGACTAGCGCATCTTCTATTGCACACTTCCCATCTTTAATGAATGAAATCCAAAAAAATGTGAAGACAGATTTATCATTAGGTGAACTGAATACTATTAGAAGTAAATATAAAGATGCAAATGATACAGTTAATCGTCATCAACTAGATGGACAAGGTGGTATACAAGACGATGGATTATATTATTTTGTGCCAAGCGATAGCTCTCTTCAAGAAAATGCTAATTTATTAAAAGAAAATCTAAATATGTAATAAAAGTTCATAATTTCAATTAATAAAGAACAATGGTGTTAATAGTTAATACCATTGTTCTTTTTTTGCAATTCTCAAAAGCTTTAATTTTATATTAAAATGTAAAAAGTCCTTAACATTGTATGTTTTAAGTTATACAATTAATATGATTCTATCTATTCATATATGTGGGGCATGTAGTTGGATAGGAATAAAAGAAAATGACGTTAGCAATTACGGAAATATATATAATGGGGTGAAAGTATGAAAGAACATTTAATCGTTACCCTTGACGGAACTGATTATTTAGTTGAACCAGGTACCAATTTATTAGAATTCATACGTTCAAGAGATACATTTGTACCAGCGATTTGTTATAACGAATCAATGGGACCAATTCAAACATGTGATACTTGTACAGTAGAAATAGATGGCAAAATTGAAAGAGCATGTGGAACATCAATCGATAGACCAATGACAGTTAATACAACAACTGACCATGTTCAAGCTTCTCAAAAAGAAGCACTAGATCGTATTTTAGAAAAACATATGTTGTACTGTACAGTTTGTGACTATAACAACGGTGATTGTGAAATTCATAATACGATGGATGAGTGGGGGCTCCAGCATCAAACTTATGAATATAAAGAAAAGCCATATGAAAAAGATTATGGCCCATTTTATCGTTACGATCCGAACCAATGTATTTTATGTGGACGCTGTGTAGAGGCATGCCAAGATATAGAAGTTAATGAAACAATTAGTATTGATTGGGACAGAGAACATCCAAGAGTAATTTGGGATAATGATGTTCCTATTAATGAATCTTCATGTGTATCTTGTGGTCAATGTGCAACAGTATGTCCATGTAATGCAATGATGGAAGTCAATATGGAAGGTAATGCTGGTTATATGACTGATACAGAGCCAGGTTCATTAGCTGCTATGATTGATTTAACTAAAAAGGCTGAGCCAGGATATGGCCCATTATTTGCCATTTCAGATTCTGAAGCAGAAATGCGAAAAGAACGTATCAATAAGACTAAAACTGTATGTACATATTGTGGTGTTGGATGTTCATTTGAAGTATGGACTAAAGATAGAGAAGTATTAAAAGTACAACCTTCACACGATTCACCAGCAAATAAAATTGCATCATGTGTTAAAGGTAAATTCTCATGGGGCCATATTAATTCAGATCAACGTTTGACTAAACCTTTAGTACGTAAAGATGGACAATTCCATGAAGTAGAGTGGGATGAAGCGTTAAATGTAATCGCTGACAACTTTACTAAAATTAAAGAAAAATATGATGCAGATCATTTAGCATTTATTTCTTCGTCTAAGGCAACTAATGAAGAATCTTATTTAATGCAAAAATTATCACGACAAGTTATTGGTACAAACAATGTTGATAATTGCTCAAGATATTGCCAAGCACCAGCAACAAAAGGGTTGTTTAGAACTGTTGGACACGGTGGAGATTCTGGTAGTATTGAAGATTTAGAAAAAGCAGCTATGACTGTACTTATTGGTACAAATACTGCCGAGGCACATCCAGTTATCGCGTCACGTATGAAACGTGCACAAAAACTATTTGGCCAAAAATCTCATGTGTTTGATATTAGAAAACATGAAATGGCTGAACGTGCTGATGAATTCTACCAACCTAAACCAGGAACTGACTTAGTTTGGTTAAGTGCAGTAACAAAATATATTATCGACCATGATTTACATGACAAAGACTTTTTAGATGAATGGGTAGATGATTTTGATAAGTATTATGAATCATTGTCAACATTCACTATGGAATTTGCAGAAGAGACAACTGGAATTTCAAAAGAACGTTTAATTAAATTTGCTAATGAAGTAGCCAAAGCTGAATCAGTATCTATTTGTTGGGCAATGGGTATTACGCAACAAGATATCGGTAGTGATTCAAGTACTGCTATTTCTAATTTATTATTAGTTACAGGTAACTATCGTAAACCAGGTACAGGTGCTTATCCATTACGTGGACATAATAATGTTCAAGGATGTAGTGATATGGGTAGTATGCCAGACAAAATTACAGGTTATCAAAGTGTTGAAGCGGATGATGTTCGTGCTAAATTCGAAAGAGAATATGGCGTAGAATTAAATAAAAAACCAGGTCGTGATAACCACCAAATGATTGAAGGTATTCATAATGGTGAAATCAATTCACTATATTTATACGGTGAAGATACTGGTATTGTTGATTCAAATATCAATTTCGTGCAAGCAGCTTTCGAAAAATTAGACTTTATGGTAGTTCAAGATGAATTTTTAACATATACAGCAACATATGCTGATGTTGTACTACCTGCAAGCCCATCATTAGAAAAAGATGGCACATTCACAAATACAGAACGTCGTATCCAACGTTTATATAAAGCTTTAGAACCTAAAGGCGATTCTAAACCTGACTGGGAAATTTTCCAACTTATTGCTAATCGCTTAGGTTTTAATTGGAATTATCAACATCCTAGCGAAATTATGGATGAAATTGCGCGTTTAACACCTTTATATTCAGGTGTAAGTTATGAGCGTTTAGAAGGGTTCAATAGTTTACAATGGCCAGTTCATGAAGATGGCACAGATGAACCATTACTTTATTTAGAAGGATTTAATTTTGATAATGGTAAAGCTAAACTTTATCCATTAACGTTTGATAATTTCTTTAAAGAAGATGAAGTTTATGACCTTCACGTTAATAACGGTCGATTATTAGAACATTTCCATGAAGGAAATATGACGTATCAAACTGAAATGATTAAATATAAAATGCCTAACGCATTTGTTGAAATCTCACCAGAACTTGCTAAAGATCGAGGTATTCATGAAGGTGCAGAATTAAAATTCATTTCTGAATCAGGTGAAGCTACTTTATTAGCACATATTACTGATAGAGTAAGCGGCAAACAAATTTATATTCCATTAAATAATGACGCCCTTGAAAATGGGGCTATGGGTGCGATCAATGCACTTACGAATAGTGATGTGGATCCTGAAACAGATACACCATCATATAAACGCACTAGCGCTCGCATGGAAGTGATTTCTAAACGTGGTAAGTCACCATTGAATCCAACTAACTTCCGTGTAGATAAACAACGTAATCCACAATACAGTGTTAGAGTTGATAAAAAATGGGATCGTGAGGACTATGTTTTCCCGGGAAATCAGGTGAATGACTAATGGCAGAAAGAATAACTGAAATCAAACGTATGCAAAAGTCACCCGAACAAGTTAAAGCAGAAAGTCTTAACGAAGTATTGGATGCTATATCTGAAAACAAAGACAGTATCTTAAAAGCCATACGATTAGTTAAAGTATTAGATGAAGCGAAAATATTAGATGCATTAAATGGTGGTATTAAAGGTAGACAAGTAATTATTAATAAATTTGCTGTTGAACTTAATAAAGACATTTATACAGGATTACTTTCAAATATGGCATCATTAGTATTCTTATTAGGAGACTTAAATGTTAAAGATTTAAGTGAAATGCTTAATAAACTTAATAGAGGTATGCATGTTGCAAATCAAGCAAGCCCTAACTCTAAAACAACGATTAGAAGCTTAATGGGTGTATTAAAAGATGATGATATGAATCGTAGTCTTACATACATGCTAAACTTATTAAAAGGCATGTCTCGAGAAGACTAATTAACATTTGAGGTCAGAACATTTTATCTAGGATAAGCATATTCTCCTATGATGTTCTGATCTCTTTTCTTTATGTCGACAGAAATTTAAAAAATCATGTATCATGTATATTAAATATTATTTTAAAGAATAGAGGTGTCGTATGATAAATCCTAATATATTAAAAGCAATGGCAATTGTATCCAACGTGTTATTAGTGATAGGTATTATCTTTTTAATTATGTTGAAATTAGTTTTAGCAATTACTTTTTTTGCAGTGTCATTAGCTATTAGCTTAGTTATATTTAATGTACTCTTCAGAGATAAAACAGGAATGAAGATTGCTATTAATGTTTCTTTCTTTATAGTTGTCGTGGCAATTGTCGTTGCTTATTTCGTATTATCTAAATAGTTATAAATAGGAGCTTTGAATAAATGAAAAATATGAGTAAAGCCCGCTTGAGTACATTAGTTATCATTGTACTAATTATTATTTTTGGTATTTTGTATATTATTTTCGATACTAATTTATTTAACAATGATAAACGTGTTTCATTTAATGAAGCAGTATCAAGACAACAAAATAAAGGTGTTCTAAATACAAAAGAAGAAAATGGTGAATTTAAAAAGGCGAATGAATCTGATATTAAAAAAGCAATGTCAATTCACCGTGGTGACAATAAACTAAAATACATGGACATATCTGAAAAGGTTCCTATGTCAGAAGCGGAAGTAAATAAGATACTAAAAGGTAAAGGTATATTAGAAAAACAAGGAAAAAGCTTTTTAGATGCCCAAGATAAATACGAAGTAAATATTATTTATTTAATCAGTCATGCTATTATTGAAACAGGTAATGGACAATCAGATTTAGCTCATGGCATTAAAGATGGTAAACATCATTATTATAACTTTTATGGTATAGGTGCTTTCGATGAAAATGCAGTGCATACTGGTAAAAGTTATGCTAAAAAGCAAGATTGGAATTCACCTAGAAAGGCTATTTTAGGTGGTGCAAAATTTGTTAGAAAGCAATATTTTGAAAATCAGCAAATTTCTTTGTATCAAATGAGATGGAATCCACAAGAACCCGGACAAAATCAATATGCTAGTGATATACATTGGGCAGATAATATTGCCAAGTTTATGAAAAAATATTACGAACAATTTGGTATAAAAAAAGATAAAGTTAGAAAAGATTTTTACTTATAGTCGGTTTCAAATACAAAAGATTAACGTTAGATAGGAAGTTACTATTCATCTGTAATGATGTAGTATACTTCCTTTTTTGTGAAATTTGAAATTTAAGTTGTAAGGACCGAATTTTTTTAAAGTTTGAGATGTGATAAAATATATTAGAATCACAATGATGAGGTGGAATCATATGAAAATCGCAATCGTCGGTGCAGGTATTGGTGGATTAACTGCTGCTGCACTTTTACAAGAACAAGGTCATCAAGTTAAAGTATATGAAAAGAACGACGCTATTAGAGAAATAGGTGCTGGGATAGGTATTGGCGATAATGTGATTAAAAAATTACATAATCACGATTTAGCTAAAGGTATTAAAAACGCAGGTCAAAATTTAACTGCAATGAAAACATTTGATGAACAAAATAATCCATTAATGACTGCTTTTCTTAAACAAGATACACTTAATGTGACATTATCTCGTCAAAAATTAATTAATATTATTCAATCGTACGTTGAACCTGACAGTATTTACTTAAATCATAATGTAACTAAAATAGATAATAATAACTCAAAGGTGACGTTACATTTTATTAAACAGGAAAGTGAAGCATTTGATTTGTGTATTGGTGCAGATGGTATTCATTCCACTGTGAGAAATACTATTGATGAACAAAGTAAAGTACAATATCAAGGTTATACATGTTTTCGTGGTTTAGTGGATGATGTCCAATTAGAAGATCCATTTGTAGCAAAAGAATTTTGGGGTAGAAAAGGTCGAGTAGGTATTGTTCCTCTTGTAGGCAATCAAGCGTATTGGTTTATAACAATTAATACCAAAGAAAATGATCTTAAATACAAATCATTTGGTAAACCACATTTACAAGCGCGTTTTAACCATTACCCAAATGAAGTAAGACATATTCTAGATAAACAAAGTGAAACTGGTATTATATTAAACAATATTTATGATATGAAACCACTCAAATCCTTTGTAAAAGAACGTACTATTTTATTAGGTGACGCTGCACATGCTACAACTCCAAATATGGGACAAGGTGCAGGCCAAGCAATGGAAGACGCAATTGTATTAGCTAATTGTCTAAAAGAATATGATTTTACTAAAGCACTAGAACGTTATGATAAATTAAGAGTCAATCATACATCTAAAGTGATTAAAAAATCACGCAAAATCGGTAAAATAGCTCAATATCAAAATAGATTAATGGTTAAGGCTAGAAATACTGTTATGAAGATATTACCTAATAAAATTGCCTCTAATCAAACTAAATTTCTTTATAAATCTAAAGAAAAATAAAGAGTTACTTCAGAATTTTATTAGATTAGCAGTACTTGTGTCAGAGACATAAAGTTATTAAGAAAAGAGAAACAGCAATCAAGCTCTTTGATGAGCTTGATTGCTGTTTTTAATTACCATTATTTATTATTCACAATAAATTGAGGCGTTTCGCCATTAAGTTTTTTAATAGTGTCGTTAGCAACAATTTTAGCCATCATATCTCTTGCTTCAAATGTTGCATTACCAATATGAGGTGTTAGTACTACATTTTTTAATGTTTTTAATTCATCAGTGATTTGAGGCTCAAATTCATAAACGTCTAAAGCAGCGCCTTCAATTTCTTTATCTTTTAGTGCTTGTACTAATGATTGTTCGTTGACGATAGGACCACGTCCTGCATTTACTAAGTAAGCCGTTGATTTCATTTTCTTAAATTGATCAGTATCAATTAAATGGTGTAAATCAGGATTGTATGCAGCATTTATAGTAATGAAGTCTGCATTTTCCAATAAAGTATCTAAGTCTACGTATTTAGCTCCGATATCTCTTTCTTTTTCTTCTTTACGGTGAGGCCCAGTGTATAACACGTCCATATCAAATGCACGGGCACGTTTTGCAACTGCACCACCAATTTCACCTAAACCTATAATACCAATAGTTTTTTCAGATACTTCTCGTCCTCTAAAGAATAAAGGTGCCCAACCATCAAATCCTTTAGTACGAGATAATTCATCACCTTCAACGATACGACGCGCAACACTTAAGATAAGACCAATTGTTAAATCAGCTGTTGCGTTAGTTGAAGCTTTCGGCGTATTTGTAACATCGATATTTTTTTCACGTGCATAGTCAATATCGACATTGTTGAAGCCAGCACCATAATTTGCAATGATTTTTAAGTTTTTACCACTATCAATAACTTCTTTATCAACGTTTGTTGATAGTAAACTTATTAATGCTGTTGCATCTTTAACACCATTTATCAATGCCTCTTTACTTATTAAACCTTCGTCATCATACATTTCTACTTCAAAATGCTTTTTCAAAAGTTCTAATCCAACTTCTGGAATTGCACCTGCGATAAATACCTTTTCCATCCTAATCACTCCTTTTATCAACAGTATATAAAAAGATACGAGTCTTAACAATTAATTCAACTATAAGAATAGGTCAAATTAACTTATTAATCGTAATCCGATTACAGCAGCTAATATCATTGCAATACATATAATACGAAATACATTTTTAGATTCATTATAAAAAATCATACCTATAATAGTACCTCCCGCTGTACCAATGCCTGTCCAAATAGCATAAGCAGTACCCATAGGTATTTCAGTCATTGAAAGCTTCAATGTGCTAAAACTACAGACAAAAGCTATCCCAATTAAAATCATAAATATTTTATTTTTAGTTCGAGACCATTCATTCATAAATACAACGCCAGTAATTTCTAAACAACCAGCGATGATGAGATATATCCATGACATTATTGATGACCTCCTTCAACATCTTCATTCGTTGAAAGTTTTAAACCGACAATTCCTAATATTAATAATATAATTAGAAATAATTTAATAAATGTAAAAGGTTGATTGAAAAAGACCATATCAACAATAACTGTACCTGCAGCTCCTATACCAACAAAAAAAGCGTATACAGTACCTACAGGTAAGCTTTTAGTAGTATCAATCACAAGATAGAAGCTTAAAAATATAAAAATAAGTGTTACTAACCAACTAATAAATGAATCAGCGTTATTCAAACCAGTAACCCATATGATTTCTACTAATCCTGCTAAAATGACTTTTAACCATTTCAATATCGTATTCCTCCTAATAAAATAACAATAAATCTATTCTCTCAAAATCGGTGATAAGAGGCAAAATGTAAGTGTTATAACATAAAAAACTTGTAAATGATTAATTAATCATTTACAAGTTTGTATTCATTATTCAAATTACTATCAATACTAGATATGGATATAGTTGTATGAACCAGCTTCACTTGCTGAGATAGTACGTGTACTAACAGAGAAAGGTCCACCATTATAGTTCATTTCTGAAACTGTAACTGATCCATCGCTGCTAACATTTTCAACATAAGCAACGTGACCGTAGCCGCCAGCTGATGATTGTAAAATTGATCCTGTTTTAGGTGTGTTGTTTAATGTATAACCAGCTTGTTGTGCTGCTGATGCCCAATTTCTAGCATCTCCCCAAGTTGAACCAATTTTTCCACCGACTTTGTCATATACGTACCAAGTACATTGACCAGCAGTATATAAATTACCAGATGAAGAATTCTGTGTAGTAGTAGATGTTGTAGTAGTTGTAGTTGAAGTCTGTGTTGTATTATATGATTGATTATTTGGTTGATTAAATTCAGCAGCATCTGCATGATGAGATGTTGTACCGAAATATGCAGCGCCAATGCCTGCTGTTAATGTAGTAATAGTTGCAATTTTTTTCATGATAAATATCCTCCCGAATTTGTTTGGTATTAATATGTAAAGTGATATGGTGTAGCGATCCAAATATCATCTTCATTTACCAATTTAAGTTTTAATCGTTTTACGACAAGAGTAACTTTAACAGATATCAATGACTTTGTGTGTGTTGTTACACTATCGTAATTAAATTAAAAAAACCATGACTCTTGTTGTAATAAACAAAAATCATGGTAATAAATATAGTTAACGCTTACAATGGCGTTGTTAATCTATTTTTTTAATATAAGTAACATTTCTAAAAAACATATATTACAAGAGGTTGTAATAAACTATCCAGAAATTATTTGAAAAATCTTATGCTTAAAGGAATTAAATATTCTTTACCACCATAATATTTTACACATGCAATGATAGTAAAAATAAATGATAGTAAACATAAAACTAATAATGCAATTACGCCAACAATATAGAAGATGATGCCAATCATTGCGGCAGTATCATTATTCATACTTAAACCGATAATAAAAGGTATTAACATAATTACTGTAAGAATGATTGTCCAAATAGTATACGAAATAGCAAAATTAAAATAGTTCTTACCAGCTTTATCAACAAGTTTAGATTCTTTACGTTTAATAACCCAAATAATAATCGGTCCAATAATGCCACTAAATAAACTTAGTAGATATATTAGCATAGACATAAGACGTGAATCTTCATCGTTCGAATCAACCATTTGAGACGGTTGATCAGATATTTCATTATCTTGAAATTGTTCTGCCATAGGAATACCTCCATCTTATATGTAAATTAAATTTATTACATCTTTACTATATCAAATGTTTATAAATTAATAAATAAGTTTTTAGTTTATATAATAACATGTTTTGTCTTATCGTCTATCAACAGGTTTATTTATTTTAAAATAGGATATATAAAATTATTAGTTTCGTCATTAAGTATTCTGTAACCTAAGTTTATATATAAATTTAATATGTAAATGGTGACTAAACTAAATAAATAGTTTAATCATATTGTATTAACAATTATAATGTAGAAATGTAAAATTATTAATGATTTACGAAGGTATAGAGTGGGACTAGGATAACTTTTTATAAAGCCATTTTAGTTCCACCTTTTTAATGAAATATAAATAAGAAAGAGGTTTTTATATGAAAATTGCAATTATTGGATCAGGTAATGGTGCAGTAACAGCTGCTTTAGATATGGTAGACAAAGGGCATGATGTTAAATTATATTGCCGAAATCAATCTATTGAAAAGTTCAATAAAGCATTTGAACGTGGTGGGTTTGAATTTAATAATGAAGGCGAAGAAAAATTTATAGAATTCACTAATATTAGTGATGATATTGAAGATGTAATGAAAGATACAGAAATTATTCAAGTTATTATTCCTTCTTCATTTATAGAATATTATGCAAAAGTGATGTCTTATCATGTGACAAATGATCAATTAATATTCTTTAACATTGCAGCTTCTATGGCTTCTATTCGTTTTATGAATGTATTAGAAGACAGACATATTGATGTTATGCCTAATTTTGCAGAAGCGAATACATTAACATATGGGACTCGTGTTGACTTTAATGAAGCACGTGTTGATTTATCTTTAAACGTACGTAGAGTTTATTTCTCAACATTTAACAGAGAAGAATTGAATGATAGTTATGATAAAGTATCAGAAATTTATCCAAACCTAGTTAAAGAAGAAAGTTTACTTAAAACTAATTTAGAAAATGGTAACCCCGAAGTTCATCCAGGGCCAACTTTATTAAATGTAGGTCGTATAGATTATGCAGAAGAGTTCTCATTATATAAAGAAGGAATAACAAAACATACGGTACGTTTACTTCATGGCATTGAATTAGAACGTTTAAATTTAGGACGTAAATTAGGTTTTGAGTTAGAAACCGCTAAAGAATCAAGAATTCAAAGAGGGTATTTAGAACGTAAAGATGAAGACGAACCATTAAATAGATTATTTAATACCAGTCCAGTATTTTCTCAAATTCCAGGTCCTAATCATGTGGAAAATAGATATCTGACAGAGGATATTGCATATGGTCTAGTGCTATGGTCAAGTTTAGGCCGTGTCATAGATGTACCTACACCTAATATAGATGCAGTCATTGTCATTGCTTCTACTATATTAGAACGTGATTTCTTTGAAGATGGTTTAACTGTAGAAGAATTAGGATTAGATAAATTAGATTTAGAATAATTACATGTCAAAAATATTGAAAGGAAAGAGGTCTTGTTTCAAAAAGAAAAGTATAGATAAGGGGAAAATATATGAAAAGACAACCAACTTTTTTAGAATCGATATCTACTATTATAGTTATGGTAATAGTAGTAACTACTGGTTTTGTAATATTTAACATACCTATTCAAGTATTGTTATTGATCTCTTCTGCGTATGCAGCTTGTATTGCATACCGTGTAGGCTTACGATGGGAAGATTTGGAAGAAGGAATTTCTAAACGTTTAAATACAGCAATGCCAGCTATATTTATCATTTTAGCAGTAGGTATTATAGTTGGTAGCTGGATGTTTTCAGGTACAGTTCCGGCACTCATTTATTATGGTCTTAATTTCTTAAATCCGAGTTATTATTTAGTATCAGCTTTTATAATTAGTGCAATTACTTCAGTAGCAACAGGGACTGCTTGGGGATCTGCATCCACTGCAGGGATTGCTTTAATATCAATAGGAAATCAATTAGGCATTGATAGTGGTATGGCTGCCGGTGCAATTATTGCTGGAGCTGTTTTTGGTGATAAAATGTCGCCACTTTCTGATACTACCAATTTAGCAGCTTTAGTTACAAAGGTGAATATCTTTGCACATATCAAATCGATGATGTGGACAACAATTCCTGCATCAATCATAGGTTTAATTGTTTGGTTTTTTGCTGGATTACGCTACCATAGTCAAACTAATCCTAAACAAATTGAACAATTACTACATGAACTTGCAAAGATATATCATATCAATGTATTTGTATGGATTCCTTTAATTGTTATAATCATTTGTTTACTATGTAAAATATCTACAGTACCTGCGATGTTAATATCAAGTTTAAGTGCATTATTAGTCGGTACATTTAATAATCATTTCAATATCGTTGATGGATTTAAAGCGACATTTAATGGCTTTAGCCATACAATGACGAATCATAGCCATGTGTCGAATAATGTTAAAGCACTTATTGAGCAAGGCGGTATGATGAGTATGACCGAAATTATTGTTACGATATTTTGCGGTTATGCATTTGCGGGGATAGTAGAAAGAACAGGTTGTTTAGACGTATTGTTAAAAACTGTCTCTAAAGGTGTTAATTCAGTAGGGACACTGATTTTAATAACAGTTGTATGTTGTCTTATGTTAGTTTTTGCAGCAGGTGTAGCTTCTATCGTCATCATTATGGTTGGCGTTTTAATGAAAGAAATGTTTGAGGAAAGACAATTATCGCAAACTGTGTTATCAAGAACGTTAGAAGATTCAAGTACAATGGTGTTACCTTTAATTCCTTGGGGTACTTCAGGTATATACTATGCACAACAATTAAATGTAAATGTTAATGACTTCTTTATTTGGACAGTTCCTTGTTACATTTGCGCAATTATAGCAGTGATATATGGCTTTACAGGAATAGGAATTAAAAAAATTAATAAAAATGAAGTTTAAATTAATAAATAAGTGGAAAATAGTAAATACGTTAAAACAATTACATAGGTATAAATTGTAGCGATTATATCTTCATTATGTTTTAACTATGATAACTATCCTTCTAATTAGAGTAGGGGTTAAGTTTTGTAGCGGAATTTAACCGTGAAATATTAGACTAAACGAATTCTTTTAAACAACATATTAATAAATTGCCAATTATTATGAGAAAGACTAATCAAGAAATTTATTTGAATTTGTTTATAATCAAAGAACCAGGTGAGATATATTGATATTACCTGGTTCGTTTGGTTATTGACTATGTCGAATGATAAGTTACGACATTTTTGATGAGTAAATAATAGTTGCACTAATATAATATAAGAAGACCGAGCTATGAAATCACTAGAAAGTGACTTATAGTTCGGTCTTCTTTTTATTAATATTTAAAATTGATTAGTGAATGTAGTTATATGAAGCGGCTTGACTAGCTGAGATTGTACGTGAAGTAACAACACCAGCACCATGACCATAATTCATTTCAGATACACGTACTGAACCATTACTATTTACACTTTCAACATATGCAACGTGACCATATCCACCTTGAGTTGTTTGTAAAATAGAACCAGCAGCTGGTTTATTATTTACTGTATAACCTGCAGCTGCAGCAGCATTTGCCCAGTTATTAGCATTGCCCCAAGTTGATCCAACTTTACCACCTACGCGATCATATACGTAATAAGTACATTGACCAGCAGTATATAAGTTACCACCATTTGAAGATGCTTGAGATAATGATACACCGTTTGATGATGGTGCAGTAGTAGTAGTTACATGTACATTGCTGCTTGAAGTTGAGTAACTAGCACCAAGACCACCTGTACGTTGGTTGTTTTGATTATAAGCTTGTGTATTATAGCCGTAATCATAACTATTTTTGTAGCTATTGTAATTATTGTTATAACTATTGTAATTATTATTGTTGTAATTGTAAGCTTGAGTATTGTAACCATAATCGTAGCTATTATTTTGGTTTACTTGATTTGGACTCCAGTTACCTTTCCAAGTGTAGTGGTAGTTACCTTGTTGATCGATTGTGTATGAGTAACTATATGAACTTGGGTCATTTGGGTTGTAGCCCCCGTTATTATTTTCTGCTGCTTGAGCATCATGACTTGCAAAAGCGAAAGTAGCGATTCCTGCAGTTGCGATTGTAGCTGTAGCGATTTTTTTCATTTGATAAATATCCTCCTAAAATATGTTTAAAAAGTTTAAATAGCATTAATGCTATAGTTTATGTAAGTTTTATTTCGTTTGTTAACGACAAGACATACTTTACCAAAAAAAAGTGAATTTGTGTGCCTTGTTATTGATTTGTAATTTTATGCTAATATTGTTACACAATTTAAAATTAATATAATAGTACATGAAAGGCACATAAATATGGTGGTTAAGCTATTTATCAAATATATTAAAAAAGTTACAAAATGATGTGTTACATATCTGTAAATTTACAGAAAATTTAAATTGAATATAGATGAAAAGTATAAACAAAATTTTTAAGTGTGAGACAACCTCTTTTAATCATACGTTGACTAACGTGCATATTTTAAAATCAAAGTAAGATGAATGAGCAGTGATAAAATATTAAGAAATATGGATAAAGTAACATATAGTTCAAAACATGCTATTTAAATATAATTAAAAATTGATATAATATTAAAATAAATTGCTACTATAAATTTTTGAATCATTATACAATTAAGTAAGAAGATAGATGTTATCTAATTTAAAGATTTAAAAGAAATGGGGACAAAATAAAGATTAGAAATATGTCTATATGCAACGTGAGGAATTTAAATGATAGAAAATTATTCAATTCGTGTTTTCAAGAATTTAATTATTAATAATAGTAAAGAGACAAATGTTAAACTTGTTTATTGGTTGAAAGGGAATGGAGATATATTAATCAACTTAAAAAGATATAAAATGCAAACCGGTAGCATTGCACTTATTATGATTAATGATGTGTATCAAATTAATAGTGAAGAACAAGCTATAACTAGTCTAATAGAAATTTCGGCAAAGGATTTTATGAGATTTATGACTCCTGGGACGAGTTTATTAGGTGGAGAAATTAATTCAGAAAATCATACAAGAATATCTTGGTTATTAAAGAAACTAATTGAATTAAGATGTATCAATCAAACTCAATACATGACGATAGATAAAGTTATTAAATACTTGTGTATCGAACTATGTTCAGTTGATTCAAATATTAATGATAATGAAAAATTATCTTTTATTGCTGAACCAGTTCATGAATACTTAGTTAAGAATCATTCACAAAAAATTATTAAAAGTGATCTCGTGTCTGCTACAAAAATACCTAGCCAATTATTAACAGAAATGTTTCGTCATACGCCATTCAATAGTTTTAATCAATATTTAAATCATATTAGACTTAGATTTTGTTTATTAGATATTATTTCAACGAATCTTCCTATTGAAGATATAGCTGGTAAGCATGGGTTTAATCACTATTCTCGATTTATACAACTTTTTAAAGAAGCTTATGGACAAACTCCTAAATTAATTAGAAAGAAATACATAGGAACATCTATCTCAAATAATGAAACTGAAGAAATTAAATTGGACGAAAATGTGTTTAAACTTATACGTAATATAGAGAAAGGTTCTAATAACACATCTATACAATGTGATATTCAATTTTCTGCGCAAGACAAACAGAATTGTATTTTTCCATATCAACTTTATATAGAAATGAATAAATTAATGACGTTGAGTCATTTTGATTTATTAAAATTAAAAAATAAATTGAATTATAGAAGTAATGAGATACATCTTATTATTGACATTGATTTTGACTTAATTATGCAAAATATAAAAATATTTGAAGATAACATAACTCAATTGTTGACATTAATGGACGATGTACATATGACGCCTGTTTATAAAATCAAAACTAAACAATCTAAGTATTTTACAGCGCAAGAAAGAATAGCATTACAACAATTAATGAATACGTTGTTTCAAGTATCAAGACGCTTTAGAAATGAAAATATTGAATTTTTAATGCATGAATTAAGTTTATTTGAAATAAAAGAACTTAAGCAAATTTTAAATTCATATTTTGATAATCACATTTTGCTATGGAGACCTAATGAAGAACAATTAGCAATAGTTGAACAAGTTGAAACATTCGTTGACTATATTATTCTTCCAATAAATCAGACAGATAAAATCAAATTAGCGCAACCAAATAAGTTAATGATAAGTAATTTATTTACAAATACAACAAAAGAACTTATTGATATAGTTGATTTAAAAAATTTGAAAAATATATTTAAACATCTATGTAATATGAGATCTATTCATTTATATTGGCAACATTTAGATTTGAAAGAAAAACAGTCATCTCAAATTTCATTGTCAGATTCCATTTTATTTATGCTAAATATTTTTAATCAACTACGAGGGGATATAGTTTATCTAGATACACAATTATTAGTTACTAATTATAAAAATGAATATCAATGTATTACACAATTTGATTTACCTATTTCCAAAAATCCAAATGTTGAGCAAGTTCAATTAAATTTCTCAAGTATTAATAAAATCACTCATGCTGAAATTAACATGATTAATTATCAAACATTTATGAAACCAATGAAAAACGATAATGAATCAATTGTAAGTGAAATGAAAATAGAGAACCTTTATTGGATTGGCGAAATGACTAAAAAAGACATAGAAGAAAGCTTAATTCGATTACCAAGTATGACAATAGCACATATTAAAATATTGATTTAGTTAATTATGCATGACTGATTAGTAGAGAGGAAGATATGTCATGTCATATGTGAAAATGAACTGTTTTGTAGCACACTATATGTTAGTTAAATTAGCTAATGATTATTTAAAATATTCATACCATTTAACTATAAATCATGTTAAATTACTCTACTTTATATTATATTTATATGATGAAAATAAGCATATAGATATTAGCCAACTCGAAATGTATAATAAGCGATCGAAATTTTCAATTTTAAAAATGTTGCAATATTTGTATCAAAACAATTGGATATCAAAAGAACGTGATGACAAAGATCAACGAAAATTGGTTATTACTATGTAAGAACAACAGAAGAATAAAATTCATTTATTATTTAATGAAATTGATGAGATGCTAGAATCTCGAAAGATAGTTATAAATCAGAGAGTAAGTAACCACATTTTATATTTTATTAAATGTGGTGAGGTACTTGATGATATGGATGAGCAATTAATGATTAATAATCTCTCTTTGGAAGAGGTGTATTTGTTAGCAATATTACTTAATAATGATAATAAAATGACAGTTAAGTATATGAGATATAAAACTCAAGTAGGTATAGTTTCTTTAAGTTCTATAATAAAAAAGTTAAATCAAAAAGGCTATATAATCAAAGAACGTAGTTTAGAAGATGAAAGAACGATTATATTAAAATTGAACGATTGTAAAGCATCCTTAATACTTTCTATTATTGAATCATGTTACAATACTTTAAAACAAGGAATGAAGAACTTGTAAATTAGTAAGTGATAGAAGGAGTTAACATATGATTTTAGATAATGTAAATCCCAATGATTTATTTCCAACAGAGAAAAAAGGGCCTTCTGTATTAGGCATTATGGATTACGAAGTTAGGGGACAGTCACAATTTGAAGGTGCATTTATAGCTACTTCAGAAAGAATTATAATGAATGTAGATATGAATGGACAATTTTATTATAGAAGTATTGGGTATGATGAAGTTAATGATATACAATATGATGGTAAAACAATCACTTTTGATTTCAATATTGGTAAAATTCCAATGCACGATTTTAAATCTAACGATGTACAAAGTTTTGTTGATTTTGTTAAAGAAAAATTACAATCAAAGTAATTTAGAGTTTCAAAATCAGCTGAATTAAAATTATTAATATAGCGATAAACCGTGAATAAATTAATTCTTAATTTTTTCTGGCTTATCGCTTTTTTATTTTAAAAGTTTAAACATGTAGAATTACTTCTAAAAAGTCAATTAATCAGATAGTTATTATAAAATAATTAAAATATAACCAATAATTAAAAGTATTAAAATTTTGATATGCATATTTTAATAACCTTGAATAAAGTTAAATAAATGTTTGTGAAAAGTAATAAATATATAAATGCAAATTCGAGTAATAAAATTATTGAATTTTTATACTTGTTTGTTTAAAATGAACTTTGTAACATGGGTGGAGTTCAATTCAGTTAGATGAAATTATGTGAGCCTTGCTACAACAAGATGTGCATCAGAGGAGTGGTTTTTAAAATGGCAAAAATAAAAAATATTAATGATTTAGTAGAAGCTACATTTCAAGTGAAAAAGTTCTTTAGAGACACTAAAAAGAAATATAATTTGAATTATGAGGAAATTTATATTTTGAATTATATCTTAAAAAGTGGTTCTACTGAGATTTCTTCTAAAGAAATTGCGACATGTTCTGAATTTAAACCATATTACTTAACAAAAGCATTACAAAAACTAAAAGAGTTAGATTTATTATCGAAAAAAAGAAGTGTTCATGATGAACGTACAGTTATAGTATATGTAACTAAAGAACAAAAAGATAAAATTAAAAAGCTCATTGATGAATTAGAACAATATATCTAAGTAACTCGTTTTATTATATTGTATTTCTTATATTAAGGGTTCAAATTCAGGTGATTGATGTAATGGAAAAGTAGGTTTTGGAATTGAGAAGTGGAATGGAGTATATAAATTTATATGATATGCTCCATTTAATAGGGTAGCTAGGAAATGATAGATGTTGATCAGTAAGAAAGTTTATTAAATAGAAAAGAGATTTATTTAATGGTTAGTGAATGTGTTTTTATTGTTAATACGATAAAGAGTATCCATTGATCACAAATTGAATAGCATCTAAACTACATAATATAGCTTCATCCTTATTTTTTAGCTTGAAAAAGGCATGGTTACATTTGTAAGCATGCCTTTTAATTTAATATTTTCTTAAAAAGTTAATTTCTCTATCATACAGTTCATTAGCAATATAAGATTGGGCTTTTTCAAGTATGGATTCTATATACTGCGTACGGTTAGACAAAATTCTAATTGAAAGTCCATGAGTAGGTAATTGAGTTATACCTAATCGACAGTTTAATTCTTTATCAAAGTGTTTAATTTGATTATAAATTTCATCAATGAATTTTTGATTTACACTAGGATGAATAAAATATGCTGAGCCTAAGTGTGTATAATTTTCCATGTAACCTAAAGAATCAATTGAATTTTTTTCAGGATTTAACATAAGATTGTCGTATGTTACGAGTTCATTATTGATATAAATTTCATTAACTAAATGCATATATTTATATGAAAAGTTTTTATCATCTGATGAGTAACCAGGTGTGAGAATATCGGTATAAAACATCGCACTTGTTTCATCTAAATCAAAACGATTGTGTTGATAAAATTTAGCATTTTCATAAGCAATGATTGGATCAGCTACGTATTCCATATAAGCATTAGGTTTTAATTGGAAAGTTTGATATTGTTCAACATGATCTTTTAAAGTTTTATAAATTTTTGTTGCACCTTGAGACGTTAATGTGACACTAGCATTATCTTCAATATTGAAATTCATAGAATAACGGTCACCATCAAGGTAACCACCACCTACATTAATAATATAGAAAGTAGGGGTAGTTGACCCATTTAGGTAAACAGGACGTATGACTTTTAATGCCTTTTCAAAAAAGATGTCACGTGCTACAGAACGTTTACCATTGTTAAAAACCGTTAAATCAAGTTGACCTGTCCAAGATTGTTGAGACATTATGATAATCCTTTAAGTAACGTATCTCGTTCAATCCACTCAATAACTTCATCTAGGCCTTCATCTGTTTTTAAGTTTGTAAATGCGAATGGTCTGTCACCACGAAATACTTTTGTATCTTCAGTCATTTGGTCTAAAGAAGCGCCAACGTGAGGTGCTAAGTCTGTCTTATTAATGATAAAGAAATCAGATTTAATCATACCTTGTCCACCTTTACGTGGAATTTTTTCACCTTGGGCAACGTCGATAATATAAATTGAAAAGTCAACAAGTTCAGGACTAAATGTTGCAGCTAAATTATCGCCACCAGATTCAATGAAAATAAGTTCGATGTCATCATTTCTTTCTAACAATTCATCAATAGCAGCAAAGTTCATAGAAGCATCTTCACGAATTGCTGTATGCGGACAACCACCAGTTTCAACACCGATAATTCTATCTTCTGGTAAGACACCTGTATTGACTAAGATTTTTTCGTCTTCTTTTGTATATATATCGTTTGTTATAACGCCAATGCTCATATCTTTAGCTAGACGTCTAACAACTTTTTCTATTAATTGAGTTTTACCTGCACCAACAGGTCCACCAATTCCAATTTTAATTGGTTCAGTCATATATTTGACCTCCTATGAAATAAATATTCTTACATTTACATTTTCGTGTTCCATTTGATTTAATTCTAATCCAGGCGCAGTCATACCAAAGTCACTTTCATCAAGAGATAAAACATGATTTCGTGTTTCTTCTATATAAGGAATCATTTGAGTTACTACTTTTTGACCGGCAGTTTGACCTAAGGGAATAGCTCTTACTGCATTTTGCGTGAGACTAGATACATTTTGATAGAGATAATAATCAATAATTGTACTAATATCAACGCCTAAATAATGACCAAGCATAGTAAAACAAATTGCTGGATGTAACTTAGCTTTTTTATTTTTCATTTGTTCATGATACCATTGAATCCATTCACTATCGTATAATTCCATAGCTAATTTCACCATTCGAGTGCCCATTTGTTTAGCCCCGACACGAGTTTCTTTAGGTAAACTTTGAACAAAGATAAGTCGATCCATACGTAAGATTTTATCAACATCATTATTGTCTAAGGCTTCGTATACAATTTTCATTGCTAAACCATCAGAATAAGTTAGCTGTTCATTTAAAAATAATTTTAACCATTGAACAAATGTTAAATCATCATGTACCGCTTCATGTTGAATATATGTTTCCAAGCCGAATGAATGACTAAATGCACCGGTTGGAAACTGTGAATCACAGAACTGAAATAAGCGTAAATTTTGATGATCAATCATGAGAATGTCCTATATGTCTAAACGCTTGGTTTACTTTTCTATCTTCATGACTATAAGGAATACCTAAAGATTTAAGTAAATCTTCAACGAGATAGTCATATTGTACTAACATCTCAGTTTCTGTGAACTGTGCAGGTAAATGACGATTACCAAGTTGATGGGCAATATCTCCCATTTCTTTTAATGTACGTGGTTTGATAACAAGTAAATCTTCAGAATTTACATCAACGATAATCATGTTTGTATCATCTTTATATAAAATATCACCGTACTGTAAATCGATAGGTTGTTTCAAACGAATACCAATTTCATTACCATGATCCGTTTTTACGCGTTGGATACGTTTAACTAAGTCAGAATTTTCTAGATAAACTTTTTCTACATGTTTATTTTTTTCATCAGCTGATAAATTAGCAATATTGCCTTGAATTTCTTCTATAATCATTAACAATTTTCCTCCTAGAACAAGAAGTATCTTTGAGTTAATGGTAACTCAGTAGCAGCTTCACTTGTAATTTTTTCACCGTCAACAAATACTTCATATGTTTGTGGATCAACGTCTAATTTAGGTGTTGCACTGTTATTTTTCATATCTGCTTTAGATAAGTTACGAATGTTTTTAACAGGTCTTACCATACGTTGTAAGTTAAGTTGTCTATAAATACCATTTTCAAATGCAGTGTTAGAAACGAAAGTCATTGCTGTATGAGTGATATTACCACCATATTGACCATACATTTTACGATATTTCATAGGTTCTGAAGTTGGAATAGAGCCATTAGCATCACCGTTAACTGCTACATTGATTAAACCACCTTTAACTACAAGTTCAGGTTTAACGCCAAAGAACGCAGGATCCCATAATACAAGGTCAGCTAATTTACCTGATTCAATTGAGCCAACATATTCTGAAATACCATGTGTAATCGCAGGGTTAATAGTATATTTAGCGATATAACGTTTAATACGATTGTTATCATTATATTCTGAGTCGCCTTCTAAAGCACCACGTTGTTCTTTCATACGATGAGCAGTTTGCCAAGTACGTGTAATCACTTCACCTACACGACCCATAGCTTGAGAGTCAGAACTAATCATACTGAATACTCCCATATCTTGTAATACGTCTTCTGCAGCAATTGTTTCTTTACGAATACGAGAATCCGCGAATGCAATATCTTCAGGAATAGAAGCATTTAAATGGTGAGTAATCATTACCATGTCTAAATGTTCGTCTACAGTATTATGTGTATAAGGTAGAGTTGGGTTTGTAGATGAAGGTAAAATATTTGAATATGAAGCGGACTTAATTAAGTCAGGTGCGTGACCACCACCAGCACCCTCAGTATGGTACATGTGTAACACACGGTTCTTAATTGCTTTCATAGTGTCTTCCATAAATCCAGCTTCATTCAATGTATCAGCATGTAAAGCGATTTGGACATCGAATTCATCTGCAACATCTAAAGCATGACTTAAAGCTGAAGGCGTTGCACCCCAGTCTTCGTGTACTTTTAAACCAATAACCCCAGCGTGAATTTGTTCAATAAGTGCTGTATGATTGACAGCTTGCCCTTTACCTGTGAAACCTACATTGATAGGTAATGCTTCAGCAGCTTCTAACATACGATGTATATGCCAAGGTCCAGGTGTAACTGTAGTTGCTTTTGCACCTTCAGATGCACCAGTTCCGCCACCAATATGAGTAGTGATACCACTTTCTAAAGCAACTTCAGCTTGTTCTGGGTTAATAAAGTGAACGTGTGTATCAATACCACCCGCTGTAACAATTTTACCTTCAGCAGAAATAATATCTGTTGTACTTCCGATGATTATATTGACGTTATCCATAATATCTGGATTACCCGCTTTACCGATTGCAAAAATATAGCCGTTTTTAATACCGATATCGCCTTTAATTACCTTGTCATAGTCAATAATGACTGCATTAGTTATAACTAAATCGGCTACATTTTTATCATCACGAGTCACGTTAGGATTTTGAGCCATACCATCACGGATAGATTTTCCGCCACCGAAAGTTGCTTCGTCACCATAATTGGCATAATCTTTTTCAACTTCTGCGAATAGGTTAGTGTCGCCTAATCTAATTGCATCTCCAACTGTTGGACCATATAAACTTGTATATTGTGATTGAGTCATTTTAAAGCTCATTATCTTTTACCACCTTTTTTATTGGTATTTTCATGACCTTCGTCATTATAAACACCAGCGTACTCGTCGTCTTCACCAGTAGGGCGATAAACACGGGAGCCATCAATTGGACCATTAACGAATCCACGGAAACCATAAATTCTACGGTTACCAGAATACTCTACTAGTTGCACGTGTTTTACATCGCCAGGTTCAAATCTGACAGCGGCACCAGCTGGAATATCTAAATGTTTACCATATGCTTTGTCTCTTTCAAATTCTAAACCTAAGTTAGCTTCAAAAAAGTGGAAATGTGAGCCAATTTGAATAGGACGATCTCCAACATTCTTAACTTCAATAACTGTTTCAGGTGAATTTGGATTAATTTCAATATCTGTTTTTTTTACTCTAATTTCTCCAGGAATCATATTTATGTCCTCCTTAGACAATTGGATGATGGACAGTGATTAATTTAGTTCCATCTGGGAATGTTGCTTCAATTTCAATTTCAGTAATCATACTTGCAACCCCATCCATAACATCTTCTTCATTTAAAATTGTTTTACCATAACTCATCAATTCAGCTACAGTTTTACCGTCACGAGCACCTTCTAATAATTCATCGCTAATTAATGCAAGTGCTTCTGGATGATTTAATTTAAGTCCTCGCGCTTTTCTGCGACGAGCAACTTCTGCAGCTACAACTATCATTAGTTTATCTTGTTCACGTTGTGTAAAGTGCAAAATAATCCCTTCTTTCCCGAAATAAAGTTCGCAATAAACTTGCAAATTTTATATTAGGACGATTTTTAATTTTAAACAAGTATAACGATTCCATAAATTTAAAAATTTAATTAAAATGGGCAAAACTTTTAATGATTACAGCGCGTTTACTAATATTATTTGAATTTTTTAATTAGTAAAACATTTACATTCTTTATATCAAATTAATACACATTAATATTAAATTGTTGTATCATATTCATTGTCGAATTGGGGGAAAAGTTCATGAAATCCATTCAAATCATTTTGAAAAACATTTCACAAGTTTTATTAATTAATAATCATTACACAGGGCTTTTTATATTAATTGCATTATTTGTTGGTAATTGGAAAGTCGGTATAAGTGCATTAATTGGAAGTATCATTGCATACATACTTGCGCCATATATTAACTATTCTCAAGAAGAAATAGATAATGGATTAGCAGGTTTTAATCCTGTATTAACTGCAATAGCTTTGACATTATTTTTAAATGAAAACTGGGCAGGTATTCTAATTACATTGATGGCAACAATATTAACATTACCTGTTGGATCAGCAATAAGAGAATGGTTAAAGCCATACGGAATAGCAATGCTTACAGCACCCTTTGTCATTGTGACGTGGTTTGCAGTTTCTATATCTGAACAAGTAAAAGCTGTGAAAACACCATTAAATTTATTACCAAACACCATTAAACCAGTGACAAGTAATTCTGGTCATCATTTAAATTTACTACATTCCATTTTAGATGGGTTTAGTGAAGTATTTTTAATACCTAGTGTATGGGCTGGATTATTAATACTTATTGGAATTTTAATTGGCTCAAGAAAAGCGTTTGTTTTTGCAATTGTAGGAAGTATTATTGGTTATTTAATTGTTGGTTTATTAGGTGGTAACACTGATAACATCAACCAAGGACTATTTGGATATAATTTAATTTTAACTGCAATAGCTTTAGGCTCAACATTTAAAACGTCAATTAATACATATCTTTCTGCCTTTTTAGGGTTATTACTAGCAGTACTATTAAATCTAGGTTTGAACACAATGCTTGAACCTCTTGGGTTACCTTCATTAACAATGCCATTTATATTAGCAACATGGATTATGTTATTTGCAGGCCGTCAAAATAGAGATATAGGAAGTAGAAATTAATTAAAAATTGAGTCCGGGACATAAAGTTCTTGGATAAGTGAAAAAAAGACAATTTCTATTGAAATAATATAGAAATTGTCTTTTTTATAAATTTTTTGATTATTTTCAGCTCGTTGAGCTACTACTTTTCTTATATTAAGTGCCATTAATACAAAACCAAGTTCTCTTTTGACTTTATTGAGTCCTCGGACAGACATCCGAGTGAAACCCAAAATAGCCTTCATAAATCCAAAAACAGGTTCCACATCAATTTTTCTTTGACTGTAGATATTTTTTGTTTCTGGTTCTGAAAGCTTTTTGTTAATTTGGGATTTAAAATATTCCCAGTTATAATTCTTCATTATTTTTTTGTTTGTTTTTGAATTGAAGTTCATACATTGATTTTTCAGAGGACATTCTGAACAATCATCACATTCATATAATTTGAAGTCTCGCTTATAACCATACTTATCATGACGATAGGCATATCTTTTAAAACCTAGCCGTTTATTATTCGGACAAATGAATTCGTCATTAATTTCGTCATAGTTCCAATTTTGAGTATTAAAGATGTCACTTTTATATTTTTTAGTTTTATCTTTTATAAACATTCCATATGTTATGAGTGGCGTTCGATTAAAGTCATCTATAATTGCCTTATAATTTGATTCACTACCATAACCTGCATCAGCTACAATATATTCAGGTAAATGACCGTAGGTCTCTTGAATTGAATTTAAAAATGGAATCATCGTTCTAGTATCCGTTGGATTTTGATACACATTATAAGATAAAACAAATTGGGAATTTGTCGCTATTTGTAAATTATACCCTGGCTTAAGTTGTCCATTTTTCATGTGATCTTCTTTCATTCTCATAAATGTCGCATCATGATCTGTCTTAGAATAACTATTTCTATCCTTTAAAATAGATTTTTGAAATTCGTATCGATACTTTCGCTCAAAATAATCATTGATTTGCTTTTTGTATTTTTTGATTTTAGTTCTTTTGAGACGTATTTGTTTTCTTGTTTTAGTACATTTTTCATTGTTGATATGTTGGTTTAAATCTTCGATTTCTTTATCTAAGTGACTACCAATCAAATCTATTTCTTCTTTTGTTAATTCATTATCATGATCTTTTTTAATTTCCGGTATGATTTTATTGGTTACCAATTCATGGTAGAGGGCTTTAGAATCCTCATTCATCTTTGATTCATGGTTTTGAATACTCTTTTTCCATACAAATGTATATCGATTGGCATTTGCTTCAATTTTTGTACCATCAATAAAAATAGCTTTATCATCTATAAGATTTTGTTTTACACACTGACTGTAAAATTGAATAAATAAAGATTCTAATAAAGCATCTACTTTTGGATTTACTCTAAATCGATTAATTGTTTTATAAGAAGGTTTTTGATTTTGTGATAGCCACATCATTCGGATGCTATCATTAAGCATTTTTTCTATTTTACGACCTGAGAATACAGATTGTGTGTAGGCATATAGAATCACTTTTAACATCATTTTAGGATGGTACGAAGTTGCACCACGGTGATGTCTGAATTCGTCGAATTCATTGTCATGAATTGTTTCAACAATATCATTTACATGTCGTGAAATATCATTTGTGGGGATAAGAACTGAAGTTTCCATTGGTAGAGTAAGTTGAGTCATGTTATAATTTTTATACATAAGGCACCTCGTTAATTTAGTTTAGTGATGTTTATTAAATTATACGAAAGTGCTTTATTTTTTTAAAGTATTACAATGTAAAATTACATATAAATACAAAGTATTTTGGCGAGACTCTTGAGGGAACAGGACAAGCTGAAGACTACAGGCTGAAGCTGTCCCCTAAGAAAGCGAGCCAACAATACGGAGTATTGTAAATAAAGAAGCCAGTAAATGAATTTGTTAAAACTCATTTACTGGCTATTTCTCTAGGGTTTATGTCCCAGACTCAATTTTTTATTAAGATGTTAAATAGTGTGTTGTGCGATGTTCAATTTTATGGAACACATACTCAATAACAATTGCCAATGCCCAGTAAAATATCGCTGCTACTGTATATACTGGTACAAATTGATAACCTTCATTAGCAATTTCAGTACTTATCGCCATAATTTCTGTTACTTGTACAGCAAAAGCAAGTGATGTTCCTTTTAATAACATAATAAATTGATTTTCAATATTAGGTAATGCATAGCCAAACGCTTGAGGGAAAACAATGCGTCTATAAACATTCCATTTAGATAAACCTACAGTTTGAGCAGCTTCAATTTGTTTAGGATCAACAGAAAGTAAACCACCTTTAATAGATTCTGATAAATAGGCCGTCGCATGCAATGCAAAGGTGATTGCAGCAATCATCAATGGATGTGCCATATCTGGATTAAGTGAAGTATGAAAAATTGAGTTGAACCATAGAATAAGTGCTGGCAAATCATAATAGAAAATGAATAATTGAACTATGAGCGGTGTACTTCTGAAAAATGAATTATAAACGATTACTAATTGAGATAGTACAGGTATTCGTTGCAATCGAATAATCGCAAATACTGTACCTATAATAATACCAATCAACATAGCTATAAGTGTAATTGCAATTGTATTTGGTACACCCTTTAAAACTTCAATGAAGGTATGTAAAATGAATGACATTTGATTGCCTCCTATGCTTGATATGGTTTTTCTGAAACTTTATTAATTAATGTAAACACACCTTGAACAATCAAAGCGAGCATCCAATATATAATAGAAATAACAATATATACTTCTAACATTCCTAAACCATAATTATTGCCAATAATAAGTTGAACTTGTCCCATCATGTCTATAATTCCAATAGTAAATGCTAACGATGTATCTTTAATTAATTCTATAATCTGAGTCGTTAAATTAGGAATACTGTTACGTAAAGCTTGTGGAACGATAATATTTTTTAGTATTCTCGGATAGCTTAAACCTACTGATAATCCAGCTTCAATCTGACTATATTCAACAGATAAATAACCAGCTCGAAAGACTTCTGATAAATAAGCAGCACTATGAAGACTAAAAGCTAATATTATGAAAAATAATCTGTCAAAGTGATTAATGTTTATATGAAATATTAATAAAAATTGAGGTAATGCAAAATATACTAAAAACAATTGAAGTAGAAGTGGGGTACTTCTCATAAATGATTGGTATATTCTGACGCAAGGCGCCAATATAGGCGTTTGTTTAATACGAATCATTGTTAATAATAGTCCTAATATAATGGCAAAGATTAAAGCACTTATAATCATTACTAGAGTAATAGGAAGTTGTTGTAATACTTGATTAAATAAATCTAACCATTGTGTGGCAGACATATTATTGCACCTCCAATTGTTTCTTATGCTTATTGATATTTTCTAAATCATCAAACACATCAATATCAAAATATTTTTTAGATAATTTTTGAAGTTTACCTTCTTTTTTTAATTCTTGAGTAGCTTGATCAATATCATCATGTAATTGTTGATTATCTTTGTTATAAACGATGTGAAGCGGTTCTTTTTTAACAATGCCACCAATTTTAACATCTTCATTTACTTTTTCTTGAATCGCTTTATATGTATTCCAATTTAAAAACATTGCATCACGTCGATGATTACCAACCATTTTTAAATTATCTCCATTAGAAGGTGCTTGAATCGTATCTATATTGATAGGTTCTTTATGTGACTTGTTATATTGTTTTAATATAGAAAATAAACCACCACTTGGTGCCATTGGAGTTAATCTCTTATTAGTTAAATCGCTAAGCTGATGTATATCATGATTATTTTTATTAACTGCAAGCATAGGTAATGCATAACTGTAAGGAACATCTTGATATAAAAATTGTTTTTCGCGTTCGGGTGTTTTAAAGAACCAATTAATTCCCATATCAAATTTTTTAGAACCTATACCTACTAGGTTAGACTCTTCTTCACCAACTTCATATTTAAAATGATATTGTGGTAATTTCTTCTCTAATAATTTCATATAATCCATATCAAGTCCTACAAATTCATTCTTTTTATTAGTATATAAATATGGAGGATTTACTTCTGCCGATAACGCTACTTTGATTTCTTTTGGATGAGCTTTAGTAGCACGTTGTGATTGATCATTTGAGCATGCAGATAAAGCTATAGTAGATATAAATACGCTCATTAATACTAACCAAGGGAAGAATCGTTTCAATTTACATCTACCTCCGTTCTAATACGTTGTATAAAACGTTGGATACGGTCATTATCTTGATTATATAAAACATCACTTGGTGAACCATGTACGACTAGTTCTCCGTTATCAATAAATAAAATTTGATCAGCAATAGCTTCAGCAAAGCTAATTTCGTGAGTTACTATAACCATTGTCATTCCTTGTTGTGCAATACGTTGTATAAGATTTAATACACTTTGGATTGATTCAGGGTCTAATGCAGATGTAGGTTCATCTAATAATAGTACTTTAGGATTTAATGCAAGTGCACGTACTATACCAACACGTTGACTTTGACCTCCTGATAGTTGGATAGGGTACTTATCTTTATGTTCTAATAAATTCACCATATTTAAGTGATCTTCAGCAATATGTATCGCTTCTCTTTTTCCTTTACCTTGCCCATAAATTAAGCCCTCAGTAATATTCTCTAATACGGTTTTGTTTTTAAATAAATTATAATTTTGAAAAACCATTGCTGATTGTTGTCGAAGATGATAAATATCTTTTTTAGTATGTTGTTCAGCATTAAATTGATAATCATCAATCGTTATCGAACCTTTAGAAGGAGTTGCGAGTGCGTTGAGAGTACGAAGTAAAGTTGTTTTTCCTGAACCACTAGGTCCAATAATAGCTGTCACGGTTCCCTGTTCTTGTGAAAAATTAATATCTTTTAAAACCTGATTTGAATGATAAAAATGAGATAAATGTTCTACTTGTATCAAGGTATCAGCCTCCCAAATATATTAAAGTAAATTTATCACATTAATTCTTATCGGTAAAGTAGGAATTGTGAAATATCAGTCCTTTTATTTAATAATGTTGAGTGTTAAACTAAGGATAATTAACAAGCTATTAATACTATGATGAGGTGAAAATAATGACACAGTCATTCTTGGTGCAATCAGAGATACAACATAAATGGATAAAAAAGTTTAAAACAATAGAAGAGCAGTTTAAATCGTATGCGGAGCAAAATGATATTGCCTCACGCTTTCCATTTGAAAATATAGAGTGGTTAATTAATGAAGGATATACTTTATTAACATTACCAAAAGCATACGGCGGTGAAGGCGCTACGATTGAAGATATGGTTATTTTGCAAACTTATTTAGCAGAAATAGATGGCGCAACTGCCTTATCAATAGGTTGGCATTTAAGTGTAGTGGGTCAATTATTTGAACAACAATTGTGGGAGCCTGAATTATTAGAAGAATTTGCCGAAGAAGTGAAAAAAGGCGCACTCGTTAATCGTGCAGTAAGTGAAGCTGAAACTGGTAGCCCTACACGCGGAGGACGTCCGGCAACTCATGCAGTAAGAGAAAAAGACGGCTATATTTTAAATGGTGTCAAAACATTTACTTCAATGAGTAAGGCATTAACACACTTTATTGTAGGAGCATATGTAGAAGAATTAGATCAAGTAGGATTCTTTTTAGTTCCAAGAAATGTTGAAGGCGTGGACATCGCCGATAATTGGAACATGATTGGTATGCGTGCTACTGAAAGTCATGATTTAGTGTTAAATAATGTAAAAATTCCTCATAAATATTTTGTTGAACAGAAACGTAAACCTGGAGCAAATGGTTGGATTTTGCATATTCCTAGTGTCTATTTAGGAATCGCACAAGCAGCTAGAAATTACGCAGTAGATTTCACTAAAACGTATAGTCCGAATAGTATAGAAGGAACTATTGCAGAATTACCTACAGTTCAACAAAATTTAGGTAAAATGGAATCTCTATTATTATCGGCAAGACATTTTTTATGGAGTACTGCCCACGGTTATCAATTATATGAGAAAGACACAGAAATTTGGAATGAGACTTCTGCAAGTAAAGTACTTGTATTAAATCAAGGATTGGAAGTTGTAGATTTAGCAATGAGAATTGTAGGAGCAAAAAGTCTTGAGATGGAAAGACCATTACAAAGATATTATCGAGATATGCGCGCAGGTCTTCATAATCCTCCGATGGAAGATATGGCATATACTAATATTGCAAAAAGCATTACAGGATTAATATAGTAATAAGTTACTTTATTGAAATAAATTTATTAAAATTTAAAAAAACTGGTGAAATTGCTTATTGTAAAAATATATGTAAAGTTGTATAATTTTAATGAAATTGATAATCGTTTTCAATGGGAGGAAAAAATGAAGAAATTATTATTACCTTTAATAGCACTAGTGTTAGTTTTAGCTGCATGTGGTAACAACTCAGACGATAGTTCAAAGAGTTCTGAGAAGAAATCTTACAAAACGGATGATGGGAAAACAATAAAAGTTCCTAAGGATCCAAAAAGAATTGCTGTTGTAGCTCCATCATATGCTGGTGGCGTGAAAAAATTAGGTGGAAATGTAGTAGCAGTAAGTAATCAAGTCGATCAAAGTGATATTTTGAAAGACAAATTTAAAGGTGTAACTAAAGTTGGAGACGATGATGTCGAAAAAGTTGCAAAAGAAAAACCAGATTTAATTATTGTCTTAGATCAAAATAAAAACATTAAAAAATATAAAAAAATCGCAGCAACTGTACCATTTAACTATGCGAAACATAGTTACTTAGAACAACAAGAAGAACTAGGTAAATTACTAGGTAAAGAAGATGCAGTTAAAAATTGGGAAAAAGAATGGAAAGATCAAACTTCTAAAGACGGCAAAGAGATTAAAGATAAAATTGGTAAAGATAAAACTGTAACTATCTTTGATGAATTTGATAAAAAATTATACACTTACGGCGACCATTGGGGCCGTGGCGGAGAAATTTTATATCAAGCATTCGGTCTTAAAATGCCAAAATCAGTTGATGATTTAACTAAAAAAGCTGGATTTGCTGAAGTTAAACAAGAAAAAGTTGATCAATACGCTGGCGATTACATTGTATCTACAAGTGAAGGTAAAGCAACACCTGCATATGAAAAAACAAATATGTGGAAAAACTTACCTGCAGTTAAAAATGGTAATGTGATTAAAGTTAAAGCAGAAACATACTGGTATAATGATCCATATAGCTTAGACTTCATGCGTAAAGATTTGAAGAAAAAATTAATGGATACTAAATAAAAAGATAATAAAAAAACGATATTAATAACTTAGAAGTTGAGACGCAAATTGTGTCTCAACTTCTTTTATGTAGTAGTAAATTATGAATTTTGTTTGTGATTTCGATATAATTACATATAAATTGAAAGAAATAAAATAATAAAAAGGAGAAAAACAATGAAAAAAGTTTATTTTAATCATGATGGTGGCGTTGATGATCTTATATCTTTATTCTTACTTTTACAAATGGAAGAAATAGAACTTGTAGGTGTAAGCACGATTGGAGCAGATTGCTATTTAGAACCATCTTTAAGTGCGTCTATCAAGATTATCAACCGCTTTTCCAATCAAAAACTTGATGTTGCACCATCATTTGAAAGAGGGAAAAATCCATTTCCTAAGGATTGGAGAATGCATGCATTTTTCATGGACGCGTTACCAATTTTAAATGAAAAAGTTACTTTAACAAATTCAAAAGAAAATCATCTTGAGGCTTATGAAGATATCATTAACATTCTTCAAAATACTGAAGAAAAAATTACATTGTTATTTACTGGTCCTTTAACTGACTTAGCTAAAGCATTAAAAATACAACCAACTATAGTGAACAAAGTAGATAAATTAGTTTGGATGGGAGGAACATTTTTAGAAAAAGGTAATGTTGAAGAACCAGAGCATGACGGCACGGCAGAATGGAATGCATTTTGGGATCCAGAAGCGGTGAAAACAGTATTTGATAGTGACATCAAGATAGATATGGTAGCTTTAGAAAGCACCAATCAAGTTCCTTTAACTTTAGAAGTGAGACAACGTTGGGCAGATGAACGTCAGTATACAGGTATTGATTTCTTAGGTGTTAGTTATGCAGCTGTACCACCATTAACACATTTTATAACAAATTCGACTTACTTTTTATGGGATGTGTTAACAACAGCTTATGTAGGTAATCCTAAATTAACTAAATCAGTTAAATTGAATGTAGATGTTATAGCACATGGCCCAAGTCAAGGTAGAACATTTAAATGTAATGATGGTCGAGAGGTTAATGTGATTAATTATGTAGAGCGAAATAATTTCTTTAATTATATAAGTGATTTGGCAAAACGCGTCAATTAATGTAAACTTTATATTCCATTAAGTTTACATTAATGGTATAATCATTCTCATGTAAGGAGGATGAAATGATGAGTACAAAAGAATTAGTATTTACAGCTTTGATGGCAGCCATCATTTGTATTTTAGGTTTGGTACCACCAGTACCTTTACCAATTATGCCAGTACCAATTGTATTGCAAAATATAGGGATATTTTTAGCAGGAATAATGTTAGGAAGAAAGTTAGGAACTATAAGTGTTGTTGTATTTTTACTGTTAGCTGCAGTAGGACTACCAGTGTTATCAGGTGGTAGAGGGGGTATCGGTGTTTTCGCAGGTCCTTCAGCAGGATTTTTATTCTTATATCCAATTGTAGCTTTCTTTATCGGATGGATAAGAGACAAATATTTACATAAAGTAAACTTTATAACGCTAATAGTTGCTACTATTATCATTGGTGTACTTGGATTAGATATACTAGGTACCATTATAATGGGATTCATTATAAATATACCTATTTCTAAATCCATCGTATTATCATTAACTTTTATGCCTGGGGATGTAGTTAAAGCAATTATTGCAAGCTTAATAGGAGCGACTTTACTTAATCACTCTCGATTCAAACAGTTGATAAAATAAAATCAGTGTAAGACAATGTTTCATATATAGAATCATAACAATTCTAATTATCTACTGAGATGGGGTAATATTTATGAAGCATTTGACGATGTCTGATATATATTTGGAAGGTAACATTTTTTTAGAAGATTCAATGAAGACCGTTTATTTAACACCATCAGATGCACTTCAATTTGCCAACAATACTTGGTTATATCATCAGTGCCCATCACAAGTTCAATGGTTGAAAGATATTGAAACCCAAAAGGAAATGCATGTTGCACAAGGTTCCAATCACTTATCTTTTTACTTTCCTGAGAACGATCAACTTAATGAACAGTGGTTTGAACTGTTTAAGGAATTAGGATTTGAACTTGGTGTATTAGAATTCTATATCATTGAAGCAAATGACTTAGACCAATTAAGTAGAAATAAAGATGTAAGATTAATCAAAGTAAATCGTACTAACTTAAATGATTATCTTGATATTTACTATCAATTTTCATTACCATATGGCAAAAAATATGCTAAAAAAAATGTTGAAAAGATTAGACAAAATTTTGATAACATGAAAGCAATACCTATGATTGGATATTTAGAAAATAAGCCAGTAGGTATTGTCGATGTGATAGAAAATAAAAACTCTGTAGAAATAGATGGATTTGGTGTACTTGAAAATTATCAAAGAACTGGTATCGGTCGAACGATGCAATCTTATATAGGGGAATTAGCAGGGCAACGCCCAGTTATTTTAGTTGCAGATGGTGAAGATACAGTTAAAGATATGTATTTGAAACAAGGTTATGTATATAGAAGTTTCAGGTATCAAATATTAAAAGAAAATATATAAAAAGAGCTGCTGATGATTTCAACCACTAATTGAAATCACCAGCAGCTTTTTATACGTTCTGGATGGCTATATATATTAAAGTTACCGTCTCTAATAAAACCAACTGCAGTAATATTTAAATCGTCTGCTAATTGTACAGCTAACGTCGTTGGAGCTGATTTAGATAAAATAACGCCTACGCCAATTTTGGCAGCTTTAATTAAAATTTCCGAGGAAATACGACCACTAAATATTAAAATTTTATTTCTTACTGGAATATCATTTTGTATACAGAACCCAAATAATTTATCTAATGCATTATGACGACCAATATCTTGACGATGTTCAAAGAAATTATCACCATCACTAATAGCCGCATTGTGCAATCCGCCTGTCTGCTTAAATATAGTACTGGCAGTTTGTAAGCGAGTCATCATATTTAAAACTTGTTGAGGAGTAATAGTGATGTTAGATAAGGATGTTTTAGCAGTAGCAGCATCGTTATGAAAGTAAAATTCACGACTTTTACCACAACAGGATGCAATCATTCGTTTACTAGAATATTCGAAACGATCATTTAGCGATTTTGTCAGTTCAACATGAGCAAACCCTCTACTATCATCTATTTGTAATGATTTTAATTCTGCTTTTTTTAATAATGCACCTTCTGATGCTAAGAAACCCAGTACTAATTCTTCAATATTAGTAGGACTACAAATAACAGTTGCAAACTCTTCACCATTGACCATGATAGTTAATGGAAATTCTGTTACATAAGTATCTACTGTATCCTTTAATTCACCATTTTCAAATCTAATAATGTGCTGATTGGATGAAACATCTTTATTCATTTTGTAACTCCTTTATATCACTATAAATACTATATTAGTGCGTTTTTCATAAAATATAAATAAATTTGCTTTGATAGTTATTTCAATTTTAAAAAGTAAAGTATATAATCTACATATAGATATTAACTTCAAATAAAATATAAATCTATTAAATTTGAAGTATAATGTACTTTAAGGAGGAATTGTTATGAAGATTAAAAGTTTATTTGTGATTTTGTTAATGGGACTTTTGGTTCCAGCCGGATGTTCGAATTCATCATCAGATAATGGAAAGAAAAGTGAAAAATCTAACAGTAAAGATAAGAAACAAGAATTACAAATTTCAGCAGCAGCAAGTTTGACAGATGTTAGTAAAGAATTGAAAAAAGAATTTGAAAAAGATCATAAAGATGCTAAAGTTGATTTCAACTATGGTGGTTCAGGTGCTTTAAGACAACAAGTTGAATCAGGTGCACCAGTAGACGTTATTATGTCAGCTAACACTAAAGATGTTGACATCTTAAAAGATAAAAAGAAAGCGCATGATACATATAATTATGCCAAAAATAAATTAGTACTTATAGGCGACAAAGATAAAAATTATAAATCTGTTAAAGATTTAAAAGATAATGAAAAATTAGCTTTAGGTCAAATCAAAACAGTACCTGCAGGTAAATATGGTAAACAATACTTACAAGAAAATAATTTGTGGGATGCAACAAAAGACAAAGTAGTTTACGCAAAAGACGTTAAACAAGTATTAAACTATGTACAAAAAGGTAACGCACAACAAGGATTTGTTTATAAAACAGATTTATATAAAAATAAAAAGAAAATTGATTCAGTAAAAGAAATTAAAGAAGTAAAATTATCAAAACCAATTACTTATGAAGCAGGAGCGACTTCTGATAAAAAATTAGCTAAAGAATGGATGGAATTCTTAAAATCAGACAAAGCTAAACAAATCATCAAAGATTATCAGTTCTCAGCATAGGGGTTGTTTTTAATGCCTGACTTAACTGCATTTTGGCTATCGATTCGAGTAGCAACTTTGAGTACATTGATTGTAATGGTACTTGGAATTATTGTATCAAGATGGTTATATCATCGTAAGAAACGATGGGTTAAAATCATTGAAAGTTTTATATTATTACCTATTGTTCTTCCGCCCACAGTAATGGGGTTCATATTATTAATTATATTTTCACCACGAGGTATTGTAGGAAAATTCTTCAGTAATATATTGCATTTACCAGTAGTATTTACATTGACTGGGGCTGTTATTGCATCTGTTATTGTTAGTTTTCCACTGATGTATCAACATACAATTCAAGGTTTTAATAGCATTGATAAACGTATGTTGGATACTGCTAGAACAATGGGAGCAAGTGAAGGAAAGATTTTCTATAGAATAGTATTACCTTTATCTAAACGTTATATATTATCAGGAATTATGATGAGTTTCGCTAGAGCTATCGGTGAATTCGGAGCAACTTTAATGGTTGCCGGCTATATTCCTAATAAAACAAATACTCTACCACTAGAAATTTATTTCTTAGTTGTTGAAGGAAAAGAAAATCAAGCTTGGTTGTGGGTGTTAGTTCTAGTAGCATTCTCTATTGTTGTTATTATGACAATCAATTTATTAAATTATGATAAGTTTAGGGAGCGTGATTAAATGTTGAATATTGATATAACACATCAAATTAATCAACGTCCAATTCATATTCACATTGAAGATCAGGTTCCCAAAATATATGCAATCCAAGGACCTTCTGGAATAGGCAAAACGACTATATTAAATATGATAGCCGGTTTAAAAAAACCAGATGATGGAATGATTCAAATTAATGATCGTGTACTAACCGAAACTGAAAAGCATATTGATATAAAAATTCAACAAAGACAAATTGGTTATTTATTTCAAGATTATCAATTGTTTCCGCATCTCACAGTGAAACAGAATATTACATTTATGACATCTTCATCGGAGCATATTGATAATTTATTAGAAACACTAAATATAAAACATTTAATGAATCATTACCCAATCACCTTATCAGGTGGGGAAGCTCAACGTGTTGCTTTAGCAAGAGCTTTAAGTATAAAACCAGATTTAATACTACTCGATGAACCATTTTCTAGTTTAGACGATCAGACTAAACGTGAAAGCATAGCCTTAGTTCGAAAGATTTTTAATGAGTGGCAAATTCCTATTATATTTGTTACACATTCGAATGAAGAAGCCAAAGAACTTGCAGACGAAATGATTATGATTTCTTAACCATAATAAAACTTTAATTATTAATCAAAATTAATGAGAGTCAATTTTAATAAGTTCCTATCAGAGTAAACATTGAAAAATGAGGACTTTGATAGGAACTTTTTATGTTGAGGTTTTGTCACTTTGAGACACAAGATTTATAATAGAGATAACATACTTCAAGGGAGATTCAAAAATGAGTCAGGAAATGAATCAGGATAGATATTCAAGACAAATGTTATATAAACATATAGGTGTTGAAGGTCAACGCAGTATTAGTCAAAAACGTGTGATGATTGTTGGTATGGGTGCTTTAGGCACACATGTTTCAGAAGGCTTAGTAAGAGCCGGCATACAACAACTTACGATTGTTGACAGAGATTATATTGAATATAGTAATTTGCAACGGCAAACTTTATTTACTGAGCAAGATGCACTTGATATGCTCCCTAAAGTCATTGCTGCCAAGAAACATCTAGAATCAATTCGACATGATGTGACAATCAATGAATTTGTCTCACACGTAGATGCTTACTTTTTAGATAAACATACATCTGGAATTGATTTAATCATTGATGCAACTGATAATTTTGATACAAGACAGCTTATTAATGATTTTGCTTATCAAAATTCAATTCCATGGATTTATGGGGGAGTTGTACAAAGTACTTATGCTCAAACTACCTTTGTTCCAGGAAAGACACCATGTTTTAATTGCTTATTACCACATTTACCTTCAATTAATTTAACTTGCGATACTGTAGGTGTGATACAACCGGCTGTAACAATGACAACTAGTTTTCAAATCACTGATGCATTGAAAATACTCACGCATCAAGCTACCGATATTAAATTAAAATATGGTGATGTGTGGGAAGGATATCATCATGCCATTGGTTTTAAAAATATGCAAAATGACTCATGTTCTACCTGCGGACAATCACCTACTTATCCTTATTTGAATAATAGTCAACGTCAGTATGCAACATTATGTGGCAGAGATACAGTGCAATATATTAATAAAGATATTACCCAGGAAATGCTTATATCATTTTTAAATTCTCACCATATTCAATATAAACAAAATCCATATATGATTGTATTTTCATTTAAAGGTTATAGAATCGTAGCATTTAATGGAGGTCGATTATTAATACATGGATTAACTAGTCCTAACGAAGCTACTAAACTAATCAATCAATTATTTGGGTAAACATTTAAGGAGGAGAAATCATGCATCAACATATTAAACTGGATAGAGACATTGAAGTGGCAATTTTAACTGTATCGGACACAAGAGATTATAATACTGATAAAGGTGGACAACTTATTCAAACATTATTAGAAAATGAAAATGTTAATGTGAAAGATGACTATTATAAGATTGTAAAAGACAATCAGCAAGATATTCATGAACAACTTTCTACATGGTTAAAACAGAATGATATAGATGTCATTATAACGACTGGTGGGACAGGTATAGCACAAAGAGATGTGACAATTGAGGTTGTACGTCCTTTATTAGATAAAGAAATTGAAGGATTTGGAGAAATGTTTCGTTATTTAAGTTATACAGAAGATGTAGGCACGAGAGCTATTTTATCTAGAGCAATTGCAGGTACACATCAGGATAAACTGTTATTTTCACTTCCAGGATCAACTGGTGCAGTTAAATTAGCTATGGATAAACTTATTAAGCCAGAATTAAATCATCTAGTTCATGAATTAACAAAATAATATAAAAGAGGACTGAAGTCAAAGTTTCATTGCTTCAATCCCATTTAAGTATACAGTTATTTTATTTATTATTCTGGACGCTTGTAATCGCCTGATTTACCACCAGATTTAGCAGCTAAATAAGTTTGACCTATTGTCATTCCTTTATCAACTGCTTTCGTCATATCATATATTGTTAAAGCTGTTACCGATGCAGCAGTTAGTGCTTCCATTTCTACACCTGTTTTTCCAGTTGTTGATACAGTCGCTTTTATATGCAATTCGTATTGATTAGATTGATGAGTATCCCATTCAAAAGCGACGTCTATACCAGTTAATGGAAGCGGATGACACATTGGTATTATTGTAGAAGTATTTTTAGCTGCCATGATGCCAGCAATTTGTGCAGTATTTAATACGTTACCTTTAGCATTAGTATTTTGAACAATTTGTTGATAAATAGTTTCGTTTACTATAATACTGGAATAAGCGATTGCTGTTCGTTTTGTAATTTCTTTATTTGAAACATCAACCATTTTCGCATTACCCTGTTGGTTAATGTGTGTGAAATCTGACATATTAACCCTCCTTATCGATACAAGTATATCACGAAATAAATATTTTGGAGATGATCATATGACATTTGAAAAAAGAAGTCCAATTCCCGTTAAAGAAGCAATTCAACGTGTTGTAAAACAAGATATAAATTCTAGCAAAATTTCAGTTCCTTTAAATCAAAGTACTGGCCATATTTTAGCAAGTGACGTTGTAGCTACTTATGATATACCAAGATTTAATAAATCACCGTACGATGGATTTGCGATTAGAAGTCAAGACTCTATAGGAGCAAGTGGTGATAATCGAGTACATTTTAAAGTGATTGATCATATTGGTGCTGGTTCCGTGTCTGATAAAAAAGTTGGTGAACATGAAGCGGTAAGAATTATGACTGGTGCACAATTACCTGAAGGAACAGATGCAGTTGTCATGTTTGAACAAACTGTACAACAAGAAGATACGTTTTCAATTAGAAAGACGTTTGAACAACATGAAAATGTTTCATTGAAAGGTGAAGAAACACAGACTGGAGACATTGTTTTGAAAGCAGGACAACAAATCAATCCAGGAGCTATAGCTGTATTAGCAACATATGGTTATACAGATATTGAAGTATGGAAGAAACCAAGTATAGCTGTTATTGCGACAGGTAGTGAGTTACTAGAAGTGGAAGATGAGCTTCAACCTGGTAAAATTAGAAACTCAAACGGTCCGATGATTAAAGCATTAGCTGAAAAGTTTGGATTAAAAGTAGGTACTTATCAAATTCAGCAAGATGATTTACAAAGTAGTATTGAAGTCGTTAAAAAAGCGATGGATGAACATGACATTGTTATTACTACAGGTGGCGTATCTGTCGGAGATTTTGACTACTTACCTGAAATTTATCAAGCACTACATGCAGAAGTATTATTTAATAAAGTTGCAATGAGACCAGGAAGTGTAACAACTGTTGCAGTTGCTAATAATAAATACTTATTTGGTTTGTCTGGTAATCCTTCAGCATGTTTCACAGGATTTGAATTGTTTGTAAAACCAGCAATTAATCAAATGATGAACGCTAATGCAGTTTATCCTCAAATTGTTAAAGCTACATTAATGGAAGATTTTACTAAAGCTAATCCATTTACTAGATTTATACGCGCTAAAGCTACATTTACATCTGCTGGCGCTACAGTTGTTCCATCTGGATTTAATAAATCAGGTGCAGTAGTCGCTATTGCTCATTCAAATTCAATGATTATGTTGCCAGGAGGAACACGAGGGTTTAAAAAAGGACACCTAGTAGACGTTATACTTACAGAATCATCTGCTTATGAAGAGGAATTGAATATATGATTCTTCAAATAGTCGGATTTAAAAATTCTGGAAAAACAACACTCATGATGCATACAATTAATAAATTAAAATCTCTAAAGTTAAAAGTTGCGACAATAAAACATCATGGGCATACTGGTTCGGATATTGAGTTACAAGGACACCATGTGGACCATATGAAACACTTTGAATCAGGAGCGGACCAAAGCATTATACAAGGGCATGAATATAGACAAACTGTAACTAGAATTAATGAACAAAGCCTTTCAAAGATTATTAAAGACTCTGTTACAATTGATTATGACATCATTTTAGTTGAAGGTTTTAAGGATGAAAAATATGAAAAAATCATAGTTTATAACAGTGAATCACAATTGCAAAAGCTAAATCATTTAAACAATGTATGTTATAAGATAAAATTAAATGAACCTAATGCTTATCAATTATTTGATGAATGGTTAATAAATAAAGTGACACATAAGGATTGAGTGCAATGAAACAATTTGAAATCGTTAAAGAACCAATTCAAATAGAGCCATATCGTGCATTTACACTAAACGAACATCAAGGTGCAATGGTGACGTTCACTGGACATGTTCGTGAATGGACTAAAGGAGTAAAAACTGAGTATTTAGAATATGAAGCTTATATTCCAATGGCTGAAAAGAAAATGGCTCAAATAGGTCAAGAAATAGAACAAAAATGGCCAGGTACTATAACAACTATAGTACACAGAATTGGTCCTCTTGAGATATCAGATATAGCTGTCTTAATTGTGGTATCATCTCCTCATCGTAAAAATGCATATCGTGCGAATGAATATGCCATAGAACGAATTAAAGAAATAGTACCAATATGGAAAAAAGAGATATGGGAAGATGGTGCTGAATGGCAAGGCCATCAAAAAGGCGACTATGATGAAGCTAATGGGAGGAAATAAATTGGAAGTACTTTACTTTGCAGAATTAAAAGATATAGCTAATAAACAGTCAGAAACAATAGATGTTTCAGATCCTTTAACTGTAGAAGCGTTTAAAGTGATGATTGTTGAACATTATCCAGAAATGGCACATAAGCAATTTCAAATTGCAGTTAATGAAGAATTCGTTAAATTAACTGATAAGATTGAACCTGGTGATACTGTAGCACTCATTCCACCAGTGAGTGGAGGATAAATAAATGAAAGCAATTATACTCGCTGGAGGCCAATCAAGTCGTTTTGGGCGTCCTAAAGCATTTGCTTCAGTTGACGGACAAATGTTTTATCAGCGAATAGTGAATGTACTTAAATCAACAAATATGTTTAATGACATTATTATTAGTACGAATAGTCAACTTAAAAATGAATTTAAATATCAAAATATAGTTGTAGATAAAGACAATTATAAAGGAAAAGGACCGCTAGCAGGCATATTGTCAGTGATGGAACAATACCCGGATGAAGAATTATTTTTCGTAGTATCAGTTGATACACCGATGATAAACGAAAAAGCCATAAATCAACTATATCAATTTATGATGTCTCATCTTATTGAAGATCAAATAGATATAGCAACGGTTAAGTCAAATGGATATATGATTCCGACGATTGGCTTTTATAGTCCTAAGACGAAAAATGTTATTGAAGAAATATTGAGTTCTGATGATTATAGTTTTAAGCAATTATATGAAGAAATGAATGTAGATTGGATTAATGTAGAAGACATCGATGCACCGTCATATTGGTATTATAATATTAACTCTCAACAAGATTTGGACACTTTAAAACAACAGTTAGATCAATAAGGAGGGTCCATTATGGTGGAGCAAATTAAAGATAAACTTGGTCGACCGATAAGAGACTTAAGATTATCAGTCACAGATAGATGTAATTTCAGATGTGATTATTGCATGCCAAAAGAAATATTTGGCGATGATTTTGTCTTTTTACCTAAAGATGAATTATTGTCTTTTGATGAAATGGTCAGAATTGCTAGATTGTATGCTCAATTAGGGGTTAAAAAGATAAGAATAACAGGTGGAGAACCATTATTAAGAAGAAATCTTTATCAACTCATTGAGCAACTGAATCAAATAGAAGGCATTGAAGATATAGGTATGACTACTAATGGATTACTTTTAAAAAAACATGGTCAAAATTTATATAATGCAGGCCTAAGACGTATTAATGTGAGTTTAGATGCTATTGACGATGAAGTCTTTCAAGCAATTAATAATAGAAATATTAAAGCTTCTACAATATTAGAACAGATTGATTATGCGATTTCGATTGGTTTACAAGTTAAAGTGAATGTCGTTATTCAAAAAGGCGTGAATGATGATCAAATCATACCTATGATTGAATATTTTAAAGATAAAGCTATTGAAATAAGATTTATTGAATTTATGGATGTCGGTAATGACAATGGCTGGGACTTTAGCAAAGTAGTGAGTAAAGATGAAATGTTAAATATGGTTGAACAACATTTTGAAGTTGAGCCTGTAGAACCTAAATATTTTGGAGAGGTAGCTAAATACTATCGTCACAAAGATAATCAAGTGAAGTTTGGACTTATAACTAGTGTATCTCAATCATTTTGTTCAACATGTACGAGAGCCCGTTTATCCTCAGATGGTAAATTTTACGGATGTTTATTTGCAGATGTAGAAGGATTTGATGTTAAGAACTTTATGCGCTCTGGTGCAACAGATGAGGAATTATTAGAGCAATTTAAAGCACTTTGGCACATTAGAGATGATCGATATTCAGATGAACGAACAGAACAAACAGTAAAAAATAGAAAACGTAATAAGATTAATATGAACTATATTGGTGGATAGTATTAAATTTTAATTTAAATAAGTGGAAAAATAGAGTCATATTTATACAATCATAAAATCTTTTATAGATTATATGTGTCTCGTAATTTCAATACAATAACTTTTATATACTTTTCACTATTAAACATGTACTTTAAAATGTTGAATTTCTAAACAAAATTTAGACTTAAATTTAATATTTGTAATAGATAAAATGCTTACTATGTTATATAATAAAGTTAAGCAATTTAATTGTATAATACAAACATAACATCTAAGAATCAACATAGGAGGCATTTTAATATGAATAATAAAGTACAAGGGTTTATTGCATCTGAAAGAGAACTAAGTCAACTTAAGCACTGGTTAAAAACATCTTATCGCACTTCAATTGAAGAATTTGTCGTTTTATACAAAGTCTTTGAAGGTGAGAAGATTAGTGGTAAAGAATTAAGAGATACGTTACATTTTGAAATGTTATGGGACACAAGTAAAATTGATGTGATTATCCGTAAGATTTATAAAAAAGAACTTATTTCAAAATTACGTTCAGAAACAGATGAGCGACAAGTTTACTACTTCTTTAACGCAAAGCAAAAGAAATTAATGGATAAAATGATAAACGAAATCGAAGCAATTAGTATTGCAAACTAAATATAAAAAATAAAAGCTAGAGACATCATCTTTAATGTGATGTCTCTAGCTTTTTAATTTATTTGTAGTAACTACTATTCATATGAATATGTGTTTTTAACTTTTTTACCATGAACAAAGAAATATACAATTGTAGTTAGAATGCCTAAAATAGCCATTGCTCCATAAATTTGACTATATGAAATCATATGTGTAAATAAACCTAAGAATGAAGGACCGAAGCCAATACCAACATCTAATCCGATAAAGTAAGTTGATGTAGCTAAGCCATACTTAAATGAAGGTGATACTTTAATTGAAATAGCTTGCATTGATGAAGAAAGGTTACCGTAACCAATACCTAGTAATACACCAGAAAGTAATAATAATCCACTATTAAAACTAAACATTAAACAAATGAAACTTAGTATAAGAGCAATAAATGAAGGGTAAACGACTACATTTTCATTTTTACTATCCATTAAACGACCGGCAATAGGGCGTGTAACTAAAGAAGCCACTGCGTAGAAAATAAAGAAGTAACTAGCCGCACTGACTAAATCACGTTGCTCAGCAAAAGCTTGTAAGTACGTTAATATCGCTGCATAAGTAACACCAACTAGTAACATAACAATTGCAACTGGTACAGCTTCTATAGCGATGAAATTGTGAATACTAAAGCCATTTGAATTTGTGGAATTTTGTTCTTTATTCGTAGGGTTAAAATCAATATTAATAAAGAACGATAAGATAAGTCCTAAAATACCTAACACAATACATAACGTGAATAGTAATGTGATAGAAAATGTATTTAGTAATAAAATACCAAAGAAAGGACCAACAGCAGTACCTAATACTAAACTTAATGAAAATAAGCTAATGCCTTCACTTTTACGTGTTTGTGGTGTGACATAAGCTGCGATAGTACCTGTTGCGGTTGTAGCAATTGCAGTTGCAATACCGTTGATTAAACGTACAAACATTAAGAAATAAATATTACCAGGAATAAAATACAATGCTTGAGTTATCACAAGACAGAAAAGACCAAACATTAAAATCTTTTTAGGACCAAATGTATTTACATATTTACCCGTTCCAAAACGACCAATTAATGATCCGACAATAAATAACCCCACGACTAGTCCAGCTAAACTATCAGATGCATGATATTCAGATTTACTATAGCCTGCGATGACTACAATCAATAAATACATACATAAGTACACGAAAAAATTTATGATGAAATTAAGATTGAAGCGTTTAGTAAAGATAGGTGCTTTAATAGATGAAGTTTCACTCATTCTTGACTCTCCTTTAGTATTGTTTCATAAATAATTGACATTGAATTAGTAATTTCTGTCAGTTGTTGCTCATTTATACCAGATTTTTCAATAATTTCATCCTGTATTTCATTTACCTCTTTATTGATAGTTTCAAAAAATTGTCGACCTTCTTCAGTTAAACTTAACCATTTTTGTCGTTTATCATTTCCAGTAGTATAAGAAATTAATTCTCTTTCTAGTAAAACTTTAATAAATTTTCTAGCAGTCGGTTTTTCTATAGCACGACGATAAGATATATTAACTAAGGTCGTTGGTTGAAATTGCGCAATATCCTTTAAAACGAGCCATTGGCCAGTATGAATGTTATGTCGTTCTAATATAGGCTGAGTTAATTTAATATAAGGTCGATAAATACTAATAAAACTATTGAAAAATTTGTTGTTAATCATGAGCACACCTCAAAATTTATAATTTAGTTAGCTTAGCTAACCTTTTTGAAACGCAAGATTCATTATAAAACTAAAAGCAATATTTTTCAATACCAATTTAAAGTAAGTTTTTAGAAGTATAATACTTCGTATTTTGTTAAAATAAGAACTGAGAAATGAATAAAAAGGGGACAAAAAGATGGATTTGAAATTTGATCATATCATTCATTATATTGATCAATTAGAGCAATTTAAGTTTCCAGGTAACCTTATCACGTTGCATTCAGGTGGAAAACACAATAAATTTGGAACATTTAATAAGTTATCGTATATAAATGGAAACTACATAGAATTTTTAGATGTAGAAGATCAAGAAAAATTGCAGAAATTAGCTAAAACTGAAGAGGGAAGAGTATCATTTGCTACTAAAATAGCTCAAGATCATTTTAAACAAGGATTCAAAACCATTTGTTTAAGAACAAATAATATAGACGCTATTAAGCAAACACTGGAAGAACGTAATATAGAAGTTATTGGTCCAGTAAATATGGAGAGAGAAACTAAAAAAGATGAAAAAATAACTTGGCGACTTTTATATATTGCTGATCCTAGTTATATGGTTAAACCACCATTTTTCATACAATGGGATCAAGGTGAAGCTAATCGAGATGCACAGTTAGAACCTTTATATCAAACCCAATTCTCTATAGAGATGATAATAGTTACTACTAGTCAACGAGAAAAGACAGTACAAAACTGGCAAAATTGGTTTGATATGCAAGTTGTAAATGAAACTGATAAATACACTGATTTAATTTTAAAGGAAGATCAAATGTACTTTAGAATTGAAGATGGTAAAGAATCTGGTTATCACACTGTCGTGTTTAAAGACGCTGAGGCAACATCACCATATTCAATATATATAAGAGGTGCAAAATATCGTTTTGAACCTAATAATTAATATAGATAAGTATAAGCACTTTGTATGATAATGGCGATATGGACAACTGCAATAATAATCGAAGTAATACTTAAATACATGCTAAATTGAGTTGTTCTAATAAGTAAAAAGAACAATGATAAAACGAAACTAAATGCAGCCAGTATGACTCTTAAGCTAAAATATTGGACTGTTAAATCATTATTCAAACTAATGACAATGATAAGAGCGTTTAAGATGATAAATAAAATTAATAGCGTTGGACGCAATTTGAACACCTCTTTCGTAAGAATTTTAGTGTTTTATTATACCAATTTTAAAACTGCTTTAAAAATTATTTAGCTGAAATAAAATAACTTATAGGAATTAAAGAACATGTTTTTAATGTTGTTGTAGATTCATTTATGTGTTTTATCGACACTCATAGATAGACGTTGTATAATTATAGTTATTGTTAATAAAAAGGAGATATTATAAACCATGGAAAAGATGAATATCACTAATCAAGAACATGACGCATTTGTAAAATCTCATCCAAATGGCGATTTACTGCAACTTACGAAATGGGCAGAAACAAAGAAATTGACTGGATGGTATTCAAGAAGAATTGCGATAGGTGAAAATGGTGAAATTAAGGGCGTTGGACAATTATTATTCAAAAAAATTCCGAAACTACCATTTACATTATGTTATGTATCTAGAGGATTTGTAACTGATTACGATAATAAAGAAGCATTATCACAATTATTAGAAGAAGCGAAAAAAGTAGCTAAAGAAGAAAAAGCTTACGCAATTAAAATAGATCCAGACGTTGAAGTAGAACACGGTGCTGAAGCATTGAAAAATTTACGTAATTTAGGATTTAAGCATAAAGGATTTAAAGAAGGTTTATCTAAAGATTATATTCAACCAAGAATGACAATGATCACACCAATTGATAAATCTGATGAAGACATTATTCAAAGTTTTGAAAGACGAAATCGCTCTAAAGTGAGATTAGCATTAAAAAGAGGTACGAAAGTTGAAAGAGCTGGTAGAGAAGGATTAAAAACATTCGCACATTTAATGCAAATCACAGGGGAACGTGATGGATTCTTAACTAGAGATATTAGTTACTTTGAAAATATATATGATGCATTACATGAAGATGGCGATGCAGAATTGTTCTTAGTTAAATTAGAACCAAAACCAGTGCTTGAAACAGTGAATTCAGAAATTAAAGAATTAGAAAATGAAATTGAAAAACTTCAAAATAAAAAGCAAGATAAAAAAACACTAAATAAAATCAATGATGCTAATAATAAAATTAAAAAATCTCAAGATTTAAAAGATGATTTATTAAGACTTGAAAAAGAACATCCAGAAGGTATTTATTTATCAGGTGCATTATTAATGTTTGCAGGTAGTAAATCTTATTACTTATATGGCGCTTCATCTAATGACTTCCGAGATTTCTTACCTAATCATCATATGCAATATACTATGATGAAATATGCTCGTGATCACGGAGCTAAAACATATGATTTTGGTGGAACTGATAATAATCCAGACAAAGATTCAGACCATTATGGATTATGGACATTTAAAAAAGTATGGGGAACTTACTTAAGTGAAAAAATTGGTGAATTTGATTATGTTTTAAATCAACCACTTTACCAACTTATTGAACAAGTTAAACCAAAATTAACAAAAGCTAAAATTAAACTATCACGAAAATTAAAGCGTAAATAGATTTTTTATTATCTGAACGATTCTATAAATAAAGAACGTTCAGATTTTTTTAGAATCATTTTTTAAAATAATAGAATATAGCACTATATATAAATTGATAAAAGGGGACACTAATTATATGATCAAAAAGCTATTGCAATTTTCTTTAGGCAATAAGTTCGCAATATTCTTGATGGTATTACTCGTTATTTTAGGTGGAGTGTATGCTAGTGCCAAGTTAAAACTTGAATTATTACCGGACGTAGAGAATCCTATGATCTCAGTTCAAACAACAATGCCTGGTGCCACACCACAAACTACTCAAGATGAGATTAACAGTAAAATAGATAGTCAAGTTAGATCGATGGCATATGTTAAAAGCGTTAAAACTGAATCTATCCAAAATGCTTCAATTGTAACTGTAGAATATAATAATGATACAGACATGGATAAAGCTGAGGAACAGTTAAAAAAAGAAATTGATAAAATTAAATTCAAAGACGGGGTCAGTGATCCTGAATTAACAAGAAATTCTATGGATGCATTTCCTATCGTAGCTTATTCTTTAACAGATAAAGATAATGATTTAAAATCAGTAACTAAAAAATTAAACCAGCAACTTATTCCAAAATTACAAACAATCGATGGTGTTCAAAATGCTCAATTAAATGGCCAAACAAATCGTGAAGTAACATTAAAGTTCAAGCAAAAAGAACTTGATGAAAAAGGTGTTACAGCAGATGATGTCGAAAACTATTTAAAAACAGCGACTCGAGAAACGCCGCTAGGGCTTTTCCAATTTGGAGATACTGACAAATCTATCGTTGTCGATGGACAGTTTACATCAGTCAATGCACTGAAAAACTTAAAAATCCCTGCAACGATTGCCGGACAAGGACAAAGTAGTGATAGCAGCGACGATGGAGAGAGCGACAGCTTAATGCCATCTGATCAATCATCAGCGTCCGCTGGTAGTTCTAAACAAAGTTCATCAGGCTCTATGCCTACATTTAAATTAAAAGACGTAGCTAATATTACGGTTGGTGATGAACGTACATCCATTTCGAAAACGAATGGAAAAGATGCAGTAAATTTACAAATAACAAAAGCTCAAGATGCTAATACCGTTCAAGTTGCAAAAGATGTACAGAAAAAAGTAGATGAATTTGAAAAAAATAATAGTGAAATGAAAGCTATTAAAACGATGGATACTGCTAAACCAATTGAAGATTCTTTATATACAATGATTGAAAAAGCAGCATTAGGAACAATCGTAGCTATCGTAGTTATATTGTTATTCTTAAGAAATATACGAACAACAGCTATTTCAGTCATTTCAATACCAATGTCAATATTAATTGCACTCGTAGCATTGAAATTATCTAATGTGTCACTAAATATATTGACTTTAGGGGCATTAACAGTAGCTATTGGACGAGTGATAGATGATTCTATCGTTGTGGTTGAGAATATATATAGACGTTTATCTGATAAAAATGAACAACTCAAAGGTGATTCATTAATCATAAACGCAACAACTGAAGTGTTTAAACCAATACTATCTTCAACATTGGTTACTATTATTGTGTTCTTACCATTAGCATTTGTGTCAGGGTCTGTTGGTGAAATGTTCAGACCATTCGCACTCGCAATTACATTCAGTTTATTAGCTTCATTATTAGTATCAATCACAGTAGTTCCAGCGCTAGGTTCTACGCTATTTAGAAAAGGAATCCAAACTAAACCTCAAAAACAAAAGCATGGGGTAGTTAGTGAGGGGTATAAAAAGGTATTAAATTGGTCACTTAATCATAAGTGGATCGTCATTATAATTAGTATTGTATTACTAGCTGGAAGTATTGGCTTAGGTGCTGCAAAATTAGGCACAAGTTATATTTCATCAGGAGATAATAAATTCATGGCGTTAACTTATACGCCTAAACCAGGTGAAACTGAAAAATCAGTGCTCGAACATGGTGAACAAGTTCAAAAGTATTTAAAATCTAAAGATAAAGTTAACACTGTTCAATATTCTGTAGGAGGGCCAACACCATCTGATCCTACTGGTAGTACAAATAGTATGGCGTTGATGGTAGATTATGATAAAGATACGCCAAACTTTGAAGAAGAGCCAGATAAAGTATTAAAACATGTTGATTCATTTAAACATCCTGGTCAATGGAAGAACCAAGATTTAGGTACTGGTGCTGGAAATGATTCTATTGAAGTGACAGTTAAAGGTCCATCAACGGATGCTATTAAAGGTACTGTTCATAAAATTGAAAGCACTATGAAAGATGTTAAAGGTATCAATAATGTTAAATCAGATTTATCACAAACATACGATCAATATGAAGTAAAAGTCGATCAAAATAAAGCGGCAGATAATGGAATATCAGCTAGTCAGCTTGCGATGAATTTAAATGAAAACTTACCAGAAAAAACAATTACGACAGTTAAAGAAAACGGTAAGAAAATAGATGTTAAAGTAAAACAAAACAAGCAAACTGATTGGTCACAAAGTAAATTAGAAAATATTAAATTGAAAAAACCAGCAGGTGGTTCAATTAAATTAAGTGAAATTGCTAGTCTTAAAAAATCAACTACACCAAGTAAATTGACTCAAGAAGATGGTGACTATTCAACTACAGTTTCAGGTAAGATTACGACAAGTGATGTAGGTGGTACTTCACAAAAAGTAATGTCTAAAATTAATAAAATTGATAAACCACATAGCGTAAAAGTGAATGTTGGAGGCGCAACTGATGACATCAACTCTGCTATATCTCAACTTGCAATAGCTATGTTAGCAGCAATAATTATAGTGTATCTTATTTTAGTAATTACATTTAAAGGTGGATTAGCTCCATTCACTATTTTATTCTCATTACCATTTACAATAATAGGTGTTGTATTATCACTTGTGATTACAGGCGAAACTATCTCAGTACCTAGTTTAATTGGTATGTTGATGTTAATTGGTATTGTTGTTACAAATGCTATTGTATTGATAGATAGAGTTATTAATAATGAAAAATCAGGTATGGATATGAAAGCTGCTTTAATTGAAGCAGGAGGAACGAGAATTCGTCCTATCTTAATGACAGCAATAGCAACTATAGGTGCTTTAGTACCGTTGTTATTTGGTGAAGATAGTTCTATCTTAATATCTAAAGGAATGGCAGCAACTGTTATTGGAGGACTAATATCTTCAACAATATTAACGCTTGTTGTTGTTCCAGTAATTTACGAAATTTTATTCACAATTAAAGATAAAATTTATCGTAAACTAAACAGAAAATAATAAAAAAAGCATCATTCCTCCAAAAAGGAATGATGCTTTTTACTTTAGTATAAAATTAAAGTTAGAATGATATAAATCACGAACAAACCGATTGATAATATATTTAAAATATTAACGCCTTTATCATCATTCTTAAGTGTTTTAAATGCAGTAACTTCTACATTTCCAACTAAAAGTAGCAACACTATAAATACCCACCAGTTCTCACTAGGGAACTGCATCGTTGTAATTGCTACAACAAATAACAATAATATACCCATTATGATTCTTAAAATTCTAGTGAAAATTGAATTCATCTTGAATATACTTATGTAACTTACAATTAAGTATAGTAAAGGCAATAAAATTAAGTATAATTTCATGAGTTGACATCCTTTCTTTTCCGAATATATATTAGCACGTTCACATACTTATGACTAGGATGTCTAAAGAAATGTAGTTAAATTGTGACATGTAATTAATTATTGTTCATTTATTTGCTTTCTTACATTGGCCATTTCTTTCTCAATTTCTTCAAGCTGATTGACTAAAGGATCGATATTTTGATTTAATGACTCGCGCTTTTCTAAGTCACCTTGTAGTCTAGTATAATCATATTTTAGTTCTGTTAATTTACTTTCTAAATCCATTATACAATCGCTCCTTAAATTAAAGTATGATTAAATTATAGCATGAAACAAACTAGTTCTAAAATTTATAGCAAATGTGTTAAAGTTATCAATTGAAAGTGTTGAGATACGTGAAAGAAGGGCTAATATGACAGAACAATTTGTAATGATCATTCTTTTAATTGCTTTAGGCTATTTTTTAAAGCGTATTAATTATTTGAAAGCAACAGATAGCCAAGTGCTTTCAACAATAGTATTAAATGTAACTTTACCTTCTTTAGTTATCGTGAATTTAAATAAAGCTGATTTAAACCTATCATTTTCTATTTTGCCTATTATGATGATTATCTACGGTGTGGTCTCAAAAATAATTGTTATTTGGAGTTTCCGTAAATACGATAATCAAATGCGTGGTTCTGTTGGTATGATGATTGGAGCTATGAATATTGGATTATTTGCTTATCCATTAGTAGATGCTATATGGCCAAGTAAGGGAATGGTTTATTTTGGCATGGTTGATATTGGTGGCGCAGTTATTATGTTTGGTCTCACTTACTTTGTTGGAAGTTACTTTAGTGAGGGAAGTGACCAATTCAATTTTAAATTCTTAGTTAAGAAATTAATTCAATCTGTACCACTGGTTACTTATATTGTTATGTTTATACTTAATATGGCGAACATTCATTTACCTAAAGTGTCTATTGATTTCTTTTCAATTTTAGGAAAAGCTAATATGCCACTATCTATGATTTTATTAGGCGTTATATTGAACTTTACTATTGAAAAAGCTTATTTACCTGCAGCAATCAAATATCTTTCTCTTCATTATGGAATAGGTCTTATTGCTGGATTAATTGTATATTTCTTCTTACCAGTTTCAGATCAGATGATTAAAACGACATTGCTTATCACATGGTTATTACCAGTTGGTGTGGCAATTATTCCTTATTCAATACAATTCAAATATAAAACACTACCCTTAATAGGGATGGTAACTAATTTATCAATTGTTATAAGTATTGTTATTATATATGTTTATCAAGCGTTCTTTGTTTCATAATAAATAGAAATAGTTATTTATATATAAAAAGCCATGCAATTCATGAGTACACACTACATTAATTTAATGTATGTTACACATGAAAATTGCATGGTTTATTGTTTGACTTAGCCTTTACCTCCCATGAAAGCTGGATAGTTTGTCATACCACCATCTACATAAATAGTAGTTCCGTGGATATAACTAGCTAAGTCTGATGCTAAGAATAATGCAGCATTAGCGATATCTTGAGCATCTCCAATTTCTCTAGCTGGAATCATTTCTAATGTTTCCTCACGAGTTTTTGGATCAGAGAATTTTTCTTTAGTATGTTCAGTAACAACAGCTCCAGGGGATATATTATTAATACGAATTCCATATTGTGCATATTCCATTGACATGGTTTCCATCATTAATTTTAATCCACCTTTACTTGAAGCATAGTGAACATAATTTGGCCATGGAATAGTATCATGAACACTTGAAGTATTAATAATAACACCTTTTTTATCTTCTTTTCTGAAGTGTTTTACTGCTTCACGTGAACCTATAAACGCACCTGTTAAGTTGATATCTATCACTTTTTGCCATTCTTCAATCGTCATTTCATGCGATGGTGTTGCTTTTTCAAAACCAGCATTGTTAATCATGATATCTAAAGTACCGAAATGGTCTACAGATTGATTGATTAAATTAATGACATCTTCTTCTTTAGCCATATCTCCTTGAACGAGTAACGCATCTCCACCAGCTTGTTTGATGATATTTACAGATTCTTGTAATGATTCATCGTGTTTATCTGAACGATAGTTAAGTACGACTTTTGCTTTGGCTTTACCAAAATTTTCTGCAAAAGACTTACCAATACCACTACCAGCACCTGTAATGATAACAACTTTATTTTCTAATTCTTTAAACATGGAAATGCCTCCTAAAAATGTTTTATTTTAGGTTACCTAAAATAATTGCTGCAATAATGATGAGTATGATACCTGACCAAATACCCATCATCTGACGACGGTCTTTTTTCTCTCCTAAAATAAAAATGCCACCAAGTGTAGATATGATAACTAATAATTGAGATAATGAAAAACTAGTTGCAACACCTACTTTAGGTTGAGAATAGAACATAAATAAGTTACCAATTGCCCATACAATACCAGGAATTAAATTGAGGGCAGTAGACTTGATAGACGTTTTGTGATTCATTGAAAGAATGAAACCGCCAATAGCCATACCAACAGATTGGAAGAATAGTGCTTTTGTACCACTTACATTGAAAATGTCTCCTAACACGACATAGCCAACATAACCTACTGTTGAAATTAGAAGGATACCCATTGCTTTTTTAAATTCAGGATCATTTGATTTACCTTCATTTTTAGCTTTTAATGATGTTAATGCGATACCTGAAACTAATAAGACCATAGAAATCAGTCCGAATACGACTTGTATCATTGTGCTCCATTCGCCTAGGAATATAACACTAAATAAAGTAGTACCAACTAATTGCATACCAGTAGAAATTGGCATTGTTTTTGAAACACCAATTAAATTAACAGATTTTAATTGGTTACCTTGACCAAATGCCCATAATGCACCTGAGAATAATCCAACAATAATAACAGTTAAATCATCAAATGCTGCATTACCTGTTAGTAATAAAATAATACCAACAATGAGTGCACCTAAAGTAGTACCTCTAATTTGATTATAGGGGCCTCCACCTACGAATACATTGATTATTACAACACTACCCCAAAATAGTGCAGGTAATAATGCTATTAAAATATCAAGAAACTGCATATGTTTCTCACTCTCCTAAATAAACGAATTAAGTGCTTCCCCTTTAATAACACTTGAAGTTAATTCTAAAACAATTAAGTTGAATAGTAAAAAACATCGGCTTATTTTAGAAAAGTAAAAAGGGGAGTAGGACCGAAATAAATTTTGGAAAATTATTATTTCAGTCCTACTCCCAAGTTTAATCAATAATTAAGTTTCTGGATTAGTAGCATTTTCATGAATGTATTGTGGTTCTAATTTATACTTTTTATATTCATAATTAGTAGTAAATCCAAGTTCATTAAAACGTTCTACGAGCTTACTATTTTTGTTTCGAATTTTAAAATAAACTTTATGCAGTTCATAATGAGAAAAAGCGTAATGCAAAGCATACTCCAATAAATCAAAAGCAATTCCTTTCATTCGATAATCTATGTGAGAACTGAAATATTTAATTTCTGCTTTAGATTTTTGAGGATTAACATGTAGATATAAATAACCTTTTAAAAGTCCTTCGCTTACAAAAAGAAATAGCTTATTATTTTCATCTAATGTATTAACAATATCATCTGCTTTCATTGCATCATGTTTAAATGTCTTATGATGCATTTTTGCCAATGCTCTATGGAAACCTTTTTGATATTCTATAATATTTTGTTCATTTTCTAATTCCCCAATATCTTGATGTGCCTCTAAATAATAGTCAGTAAAATTATAACTTGCTTTTATTTGCTTAATAAAAGGTTTATAAGTTTGAACGCCTTCTTCAAATGAAAAGTTATATATAGCATTTTCAGGTTGATTTTCTGTCATTGCATTGAATAGGTTTTGAAATAACTGTGGAGTGACGTCAAAATTTGGCTCTATAAAAGGGCCAATTATCTTAAACTTATGTGTTTCATAAGAAATCGCAATGATTAATGCTTTTATTTGATTATTATCAGAAATGGCAAAAGCGCCAGGAGTTTTAATTGCTTCTTCTAATAAATGATCAAATTCTGCAAATTGTTGAGGTATTTTATATAAATAGGAAGTTACTTGGTAATCAGCAGTTTCAATAAAAGCTTTTATTTTTTTAGGGTCCTTCAACTGAATAATATCCATGTTCTTACCTCCGTACCGTATTTATTAATTTAATTATATGAGTAATTGCATTGAAATGAAAGTTAATATATATACGTACATGTTACAATTAAGGTAACTATTCTTAAAGCAAATTAATCAAACATAAACTTAAAATGTATTAAATATAGAAAGGGAACTATAACTCATGCAATCATTAATTTTAGCGGAAAAACCATCAGTAGCTCGAGATATTGCAAATGCACTCAATATCAATCAAAAAAGAAATGGCTATTATGAAAATAATCAATATATTGTTACTTGGGCATTAGGACATTTAGTGACTAATGCAACGCCAGAACAATATGATAAGAAATATCAAGAATGGAAACTTGAAGACTTACCAATAATTCCAAAACATATGAAAACAATAGTTATAGGTAAAACTAGAAAACAGTTTAAGACTGTAAAATCACTAATACTTAACCAGAATGTGAATAAAATTATAATTGCTACTGATGCAGGAAGAGAAGGAGAGCTTGTAGCAAGATTGATTTTAGATAAAGTGGGAAATAAAAAGCCAATCAAACGATTATGGATTAGTTCAGTAACTAAAAAAGCAATCAAAGATGGATTTAACCACTTGAAAGATGGAAGACAATATCAGCATTTATACGAAGCTGCTTTAGCTAGAAGTGAAGCGGATTGGGTGGTTGGTATTAATGCAACAAGAGCATTAACAACAAAATATGATGCTCAGTTATCACTTGGACGCGTACAGACGCCAACAATTCAACTAGTACAATCTCGTCAAAATGAAATTAATCAATTTAAACCACAAACCTATTACACTCTTACAGCTATAGTGGATGGTTTTGAATTTAATTATGTTTCAACACAACAAAGAATTACTGACCAACAAAAATTAAAAAATGTTATGAATCAAATAAATAAACAGCAAGGTAATATAGAAAAAGTTAAATCTAAAATTAAGAAAACATTTCCTAAGCCACTTTATAATTTAACTGATCTACAACAAGACGCTTATAATCGATTTAAAATGGGGACCAAAGAGACACTAAATACGTTACAAAATTTATATGAAAGACATAAATTAGTAACGTATCCACGTACAGATTCCAATTATTTAACTGCAGATATGGTTTCTACAATAAAAGAAAGATTACAAGCCTTATTAGCTACAGACTATAAAGAAAGTGTTCGTAATTTAATAGGAAAGTCATATTCCGCTAAAATGCATATATTTAATGATCAAAAGGTTTCAGATCACCATGCTATTATACCTACTGAGATAAGACCTGATTTTTCACAATTAAGTAATAGAGAAAGTAAAATATATATGCTTATTGTAGAAAGATTTCTAGAAAGTTTAATGCCTCCTTATGAATATGAAAGTATTAAAGTATACTTAACTGTTAATGGTTATCAATTTGTATTACAAGAAAAAGTTACAAAACAATTAGGGTATAAGGCTTTAAAAGAAAATGAGCAATCAGTTGTTACTCAACATCCTTTTAAAAACAATCAAGTCGTCACTGTCTCAAATTCTAAAATTAATGATCATCAAACAACACCACCTGACTACTTTAATGAAGGAACATTATTAAAAGCGATGGAAAATCCTCAAAACTATATTCAACTTAAGGATAAAAAACATGCACATACTCTGAAGGAAACAGGCGGTATTGGAACTGTTGCGACACGTGCGGATATCATTGAAAAACTATTTAATATGAATGCAATAGAATCAAGAGATGGTAAAATTAAAGTAACTTCAAAAGGTAAACAAATCTTAGAATTAGCACCTCAAAAATTAACATCACCATTATTAACTGCTGAATGGGAAGAAAAATTATTGCTTATTGAAAAAGGTAAATATAATAAACAGCAGTTTATAAAAGAAATGAAAGAATTAACAACAGAAGTAGTGAACACAATTAAGAATAGCGAACAAAAATATAAACATGATAATTTAACTACAACAGAATGTCCTACTTGTGGCAAATTTATGATTAAAGTTAAAACTAAAAATGGACAAATGTTGGTATGCCAAGATCCATCTTGTAAAACAAAGAAAAATGTCCAAAGAAAAACAAATGCACGTTGTCCTAACTGTAAAAAGAAAATGACTTTATTTGGTAAAGGTAAGGATGCGACATATAGATGTACATGTGGTCATTCAGAAACGCAAGCTCAAATGGATAAACGTATGAAAGAAAAATCAAGCGGTAAAGTTTCTAAAAAAGAAATGAAGAAATACATGAATCAACAAGAAGAATTAGACAATAATCCGTTCAAAGATGCTTTGAAAAATCTAAAATTATAAATAAATTCGAACAAAAGGAAAAATAATATAACTAAAGTTCGTATTTAGTATTGTCATTTTAGAGATTTGGTATTAAACTTATTAAGTATTTCAAAAAAAGGAGCATTAGCCGTGAAAAAATACTTCAAGTTCGATGAACATGGTACTAACTTTAAAAAAGAAATTTTAGGTGGTATCACTACGTTTTTATCAATGGCGTACATACTAGCTGTAAACCCTCAAGTATTAAGCCTAGCAGGAGTCAAAGGTGTATCTGAAGATATGAAAATGGATCAGGGAGCCATTTTTGTTGCGACTGCTTTAGCTGCGTTTGTAGGTTCGCTATTTATGGGACTCATAGCAAAATACCCTATAGCATTAGCACCTGGCATGGGATTAAATGCATTTTTCGCATTTACAGTAGTTCTTACAATGGGGATACCATGGAAAGTCGGATTAACTGGCGTTCTATTCTCAGGTATATTCTTTGCAATATTAACAGTAACCGGATTAAGGGAAATAATTATTAACGCAATACCTTATCAAATGAAGATGGCTGTTTCTGCTGGAATAGGGTTGTTTATAACCTTTGTAGGTTTACAAAGTTCAGGAATTATTGTGAAAAATGATTCAACATTAGTTACCCTAGGGCATTTAACGAAAGCACCAGTATTATTAGCAATATTTGGTATTGTTATTACCGTTATTTTATACACTAAAAAAGTACCGGGTTCTATATTTATAGGTATGATAATTACTGCAATAGTAGGAATGATAACTGGACAAATACATACGCCAACTGGCATTGTAGGTCACGTTCCAAGTATTAAACCAACTTTCGGAGCTGCATTTGAATCATTTAAGGATCCAGGTCAATTATTTACTATTCAATTTTTAATTGTTATTCTAACATTCCTATTTATTGATTTCTTTGATACTGCAGGAACATTAGTAGCTGTTGCAACTCAAGCAGGAATTATGAAAGATAATAAACTTCCTAGAGCAGGTAGAGCGTTATTTTCAGATTCATTAGCTACAATTGTTGGTTCTATATTCGGTACAACAACGACTACTTCTTATATAGAATCTACGTCAGGTGTTGCAGTTGGTGCAAGAACAGGATTCGCAAGTATTGTTACAGGTTGCTGTTTCTTACTAGCTTTATTCTTTAGTCCACTAATTGCAGTTGTAACAAGTGCTGTAACTACACCGGCATTGGTAGTGGTAGGTGTACTAATGGCTGCAAACTTTGCGGAAATCAATTGGAAAAAATTCGAAGTCGCTGTACCTGCTTTTATAACAATCATCATGATGCCTTTATCTTATTCAATTGCAACAGGTATAGCTTGTGGATTTATCTTTTATCCAATAACAATGATTATTAGTAAAAGACATAAAGAAGTACATCCAATTATGTATGTATTAATGGTATTATTTATCTTATACTTTGTATTCGTACATGGCTAAATAAAAAATAAGACGCTCGTACTTAAAATAGTACGAACGTCTTTTTTTAGTTGTGAAATGAATACAAGTTTATTTAGACTTATGACCATCTTTATATTGAGTATAAATAACGCGAGCATTTTTATTAGGAACATAAGTTGGAGCAGCTAAGACTATAAATACAAAGAAAATCATTAATACGAATAAAGCCCAATGTATAATCATACCAATAAATGGAATGAATGCGACAAACGAAACAATAATACCTAAAATAGGTATAATGACCATTGGTTTAATTGTGTTTTGTTTATCAACTAATAGAATAATCGTTAAAACCAAATAGAGAAAAGCGTTAAATAATAGAGGTTGCCAACCAAAACTTAAAATTACACTGCCACCTAAAAAAGGAATCCCATAAAAGAACTCACATATAACTAGGAAGACGCCAATAATGGATAGGGCAAGCTTAATACCGTTTTTCAAATGATTCACCCCCGTTCTCTACTATTATAATAGAAAATGATTAAGGTTAATATTAATATGATTAAATTTAGTCTTGTAATTACATATTTAAATATAAAAATTTCCCTAAAAAGGTTGAACAAGAGATACATTTAAAGTACAATAACAAAGTATGTGTTAGACAAAACAGAAAAAAGTTAATGAAAACAATTGATTTATCATTGTTTTTCATGTAACATATCTAATGTTGGACTTTAAATAACGCGATGAAGCGAAAGGTTACTGACACACCCGGCCGCTTTGCCATGGCGTTGTGTGAGATAGTTTTCGTGGAGAAGTCTATCACTTAAATGTAGACGAATAAGGAGGGAAAATTATGGCAAAACAAAAAATCAGAATCAGATTAAAAGCTTATGATCACCGTGTGATTGATCAATCAGCAGAAAAAATTGTTGAAACTGCTAAACGTTCTGGTGCAGATGTTTCTGGACCAATTCCGTTACCAACTGAAAAATCAGTTTATACAATCATCCGTGCCGTGCATAAGTACAAAGATTCACGTGAACAATTCGAACAACGTACACATAAACGTTTAATCGATATTGTTAACCCAACACCAAAAACAGTTGATGCTCTAATGGGCTTAAACTTACCATCTGGTGTAGACATCGAAATTAAATTATAATAGAAAAAATTAGGAGGTGGACTTTCGATGACCAAAGGAATCTTAGGAAGAAAAATCGGGATGACACAAGTGTTTGGAGAAAACGGTGAATTAATCCCAGTAACAGTAGTAGAAGCAGGACAAAACGTTGTATTACAAAAGAAAACTGAAGAAGTTGACGGTTACAACGCAATCCAAGTAGGATTTGAAGATAAAAAAGCATATAAAAAAGGTTCAAAAACTAACAAATATGCTAATAAACCAGCTGAAGGTCATGCTAAAAATGCTGACACAGCACCTAAGCGCTTCATTCGTGAATTCAGAAACGTTAATGTTGATGAATACGAAGTAGGTCAAGAAGTCTCAGTTGATAAATTCGAAACTGGTGACATCATTGATGTTACAGGTGTTTCAAAAGGTAAAGGTTTCCAAGGTGCTATTAAACGCCACGGACAATCTCGTGGACCAATGGCTCACGGTTCTCATTTCCACAGAGCACCAGGTTCTGTAGGTATGGCTTCAGATGCTTCAAGAGTATTTAAAGGTCAAAAAATGCCAGGCCGTATGGGTGGAAACACAGTTACTGTACAAAACCTTGAAGTAGTACAAGTTGACACTGAAAACAGTGTAATCTTAGTAAAAGGTAATGTACCTGGACCTAAAAAAGGTTTAGTAGAAATTTCAACTTCAATTAAATCAATTAAAAAAGGTAATAAATAATCAATAAGCGAAAGGAGGAAAATGCATAATGGCTAATTATGATGTTTTAAAAGTAGACGGATCAAAAAGTGGTTCAGTTGAATTAAGCGATGCAGTCTTTGCAATCGAACCAAACAATAGTGTCCTTTTCGAAGCTATCAATTTACAACGTGCTTCATTACGTCAAGGTACACATTCAGTTAAAAACCGTTCAGCAGTACGCGGCGGTGGACGTAAACCATGGAGACAAAAAGGAACAGGTCGTGCTCGTCAAGGTACAATTCGTGCACCTCAATGGCGCGGTGGTGGTATTGTATTCGGACCAACTCCAAGAAGTTACGGATATAAAATGCCTAAGAAAATGCGTCGTTTAGCATTACGTTCTGCATTGTCATTTAAAGTTAAAGAAAATGGATTTACAGTTGTTGATGCATTCGGATTTGATGCACCAAAAACAAAAGAATTCAAAAATGTTTTAACTACATTAGAACAACCTAAAAAAGTATTAGTTGTTGTTGAAAACGAAGATGTTAACGTTGAATTATCAGCACGTAACATCCCTGGTGTTCAAGTAACAACTGCTCAAGGTTTAAATGTATTAGATATCACAAGTGCTGACAGTTTAGTAATTACTGAAGCTGCTGCTAAAAAAGTTGAGGAGGTGCTCGGATAATGGAAGCTAGAGATATTCTTAAGCGCCCCGTAATCACTGAAAAATCTTCAGAAGCAATGGCGGAAGATAAATATACTTTCGATGTTGATACTCGTGCTAACAAAACACAAGTTAAAATTGCTGTTGAAGAAATCTTCGACGTAAAAGTTGATAATGTAAACATCATCAACTATAAACCTAAGAAAAAACGTATGGGCCGTTACCAAGGCTACACAAATAAAAGAAGAAAAGCGATTGTTAAACTAAAAGAAGGTTCAATCGACTTATTCAACTAAAACATTACCAATAAGGAGGTAAACGACAATGGCTCTTAAAAAATATAAGCCAATAACTAATGGTCGTCGTAATATGACTTCATTAGATTTCGCTGAAATTACGAAAACTACACCAGAAAAGTCATTATTACAACCGCTACCGAAAAGAGCGGGACGTAACAACCAAGGTAAATTGACTGTTCGCCATCACGGTGGAGGACATAAACGTCAATACCGAGTTATCGATTTCAAACGTAACAAAGATGGTATCAACGCTAAAGTTGATTCAATCCAATACGATCCAAACCGTTCAGCTAACATTGCTTTATTAGTATATGCTGACGGAGAAAAACGTTATATTATCGCACCTAAAGGATTACAAGTAGGACAAGTAGTTGAAAGTGGTGCTGAAGCAGATATCAAAATTGGTAATGCTTTACCATTACAAAACATTCCTGTAGGTACTGTAATTCATAATATTGAGTTAAAACCTGGTAAAGGTGGACAAATCGCTCGTTCAGCTGGTGCTAGTTCACAAGTGTTAGGTAAAGAAGGTAAATACGTATTAATCAGATTACGCTCTGGTGAAGTTCGTATGATTCTTTCAACTTGCCGTGCTACAATTGGACAAGTTGGTAATATCCAACACGAACTAGTAAATGTTGGTAAAGCAGGTCGTTCAAGATGGAAAGGTATCCGTCCAACAGTTCGTGGTTCTGTAATGAACCCTAACGATCACCCACACGGTGGTGGTGAAGGACGTGCTCCAATCGGTAGACCATCTCCAATGTCACCTTGGGGTAAACCTACGCTTGGTAAGAAAACTCGTCGTGGTAAAAAATCTTCAGACAAACTTATCGTTCGTGGACGTAAGAAAAAATAATAAAATTAACTTATTTGGGTGTGCGGCTTAATTGCTGCACGCACAGAATAAGAAGGGAGGCGCCCAAATGGCTCGTAGTATTAAAAAAGGACCTTTCGTTGATGACCACTTAATGAAAAAAGTGGAAGCACAAGACGGAAGTGAAAAAAAACAAGTAATTAAAACATGGTCTCGTCGTTCTACAGTTTTCCCAAATTTCATTGGTCATACTTTCGCAGTATACGATGGACGTAAACATGTACCTGTATATGTAACAGAAGATATGGTAGGTCACAAATTAGGTGAATTCGCACCAACTCGTACATTTAAAGGTCATGCTGTTGACGATAAAAAAACAAGAAGATAATTTTTAAAAAGTAGAGGAGGAAATCCTAATGGAAGCAAAAGCGGTTGCTAGAACAATAAGAATCGCACCTCGTAAAGTAAGACTAGTTCTTGACTTAATTAGAGGTAAAAATGCTGGAGAAGCTATTGCAATTTTAAAATTAGCAAACAAAGCTTCATCACCAGTGATCGAAAAAGTATTAATGTCCGCTTTAGCAAATGCTGAACATAACTACGACATGAACACAGATGAATTAGTAGTAAAAGAAGCTTATGCTAATGAAGGACCAACTTTAAAACGTTTCCGCCCACGTGCGCAAGGACGTGCAAGTGCGATAAACAAACGTACAAGCCACATTACAATCGTCGTAAGTGACGGTAAAGAAGAAGCTAAAGAAGCTTAATAACTTTCTAAGGAGGGAATACTGTGGGTCAAAAAATTAATCCAATCGGACTTCGTGTTGGTATCATCCGTGATTGGGAAGCAAAATGGTATGCTGAAAAAGATTTCGCTTCATTATTACACGAAGATTTAAGAATCCGTAAGTTTATTGATAATGAATTAAAAGAAGCATCAGTTTCTCACGTAGATATCGAACGTGCAGCTAACCGTATTAATATCGCTATTCATACTGGTAAACCAGGTATGGTAATTGGTAAAGGCGGTTCAGAAATTGACAAACTTCGTAACAAATTAAATGCTTTAACAGATAAAAAAGTACACATCAACGTAATTGAAATCAAGAAAATTGATATTGATGCAAGATTAGTTGCTGAAAATATCGCACGTCAATTAGAAAACCGTGCTTCATTCCGTCGTGTACAAAAACAAGCTATTACAAGAGCTATGAAACTTGGTGCTAAAGGTATCAAAACTCAAGTATCAGGTCGTTTAGGCGGAGCAGATATTGCTCGTGCTGAACAATATTCTGAAGGAACTGTTCCACTTCATACATTACGTGCTGACATCGATTATGCACACGCTGAAGCAGATACTACTTATGGTAAATTAGGCGTTAAAGTATGGATCTATCGTGGAGAAGTTCTTCCTACTACTAAGAACACTAGTGAAGGAGGAAAATAATCATGTTACTACCAAAACGTGTTAAATATCGTCGTCAACATCGTCCTAAAACAACTGGTCGTTCTAAAGGCGGTAACTATGTAACATTTGGTGAGTATGGTTTACAAGCTACTACAACGTCTTGGATCACATCTCGTCAAATCGAATCAGCTCGTATTGCAATGACTCGTTATATGAAACGTGGTGGGAAAGTTTGGATCAAAATCTTCCCTCATACACCATACACTAAAAAACCTTTAGAAGTACGTATGGGTGCTGGTAAAGGTGCGGTTGAAGGCTGGATTGCAGTCGTTAAACCTGGTAGAATCTTATTTGAAGTCGCTGGGGTACAAGAAGAAGTTGCCCGCGAAGCACTACGTTTAGCAAGTCACAAACTTCCAGTAAAAACTAAGTTTGTAAAACGTGAAGAATTGGGTGGTGAAACAAATGAAAGCTAAGGAAATTAGAGACTTAACCACTTCAGAAATCGAAGAACAAATCAAATCTTCAAAAGAAGAGCTTTTTAACCTACGCTTTCAGTTAGCTACAGGTCAATTAGAAGAAACGGCACGTATTCGCACAGTAAGAAAAACGATTGCTCGTCTAAAAACTGTTGCTCGTGAAAGAGAAATTGAACAAAGTAAGGCTAATCAATAATTAATTGAAAGAGGAGGTTACAAAAGTGAGCGAAAGAAATGATCGTAAAGTTTATGTAGGTAGAGTTGTTTCTGACAAAATGGACAAGACTATTACTGTACTTGTTGAAACTTACAAAACACACAAATTATACGGTAAACGAGTAAAATACTCAAAAAAATACAAAACTCATGATGAAAACAATTCAGCTAAATTAGGAGACATTGTTAAAATTCAAGAAACTCGTCCTTTATCAGCAACAAAACGTTTTCGTTTAGTAGAAATTGTTGAAGAGTCAGTAATTATTTAATACAAGATTAGAGATAAGGGAGGTTTAACTAATGATCCAACAAGAGACACGTTTAAAAGTAGCAGACAACTCTGGTGCTCGTGAAGTTCTTACAATCAAAGTATTAGGTGGATCTGGTCGCAAAACAGCGAACATCGGCGATGTTATCGTATGTACTGTTAAAAATGCAACACCAGGTGGCGTTGTCAAAAAAGGCGAAGTTGTCAAAGCTGTTGTAGTACGTACTAAATCAGGTGTACGCCGTAACGATGGTTCATATATCAAATTTGATGAAAATGCATGTGTTATCATTCGTGATGACAAAGGCCCACGTGGTACTCGTATCTTTGGTCCGGTTGCTCGTGAATTACGTGAAGGTAACTTCATGAAGATCGTATCATTAGCACCAGAAGTACTATAAAATCAATTAACCAAAATATATAAGGAGGTGCCCACATGCATATCAAAAAAGGTGACAACGTAAAAGTTATCGCAGGTAAAGACAAAGGTAAAGAAGGTAAAGTAGTTGCTACTGAACCTAAACGTGACCGTGTCGTTGTGGAAGGTGTTAATGTTATTAAAAAACACCAAAAACCAACTCAATTAAACCCTGAAGGTGGAATTTTAGAAACAGAGGCAGCTATCCATGTTTCTAACGTACAATTATTAGACCCTAAAACAAACGAACCAACTCGTGTAGGTTACAAATTTGTTGATGGTAAAAAAGTTCGTATTGCAAAAAAATCTGGCGAAGAAATCAAATCTAATAATTAATTACTAGTTGAAAGGAGGATCCACTTTGAACCGTTTAAAAGAAAAATTTAATTCTGAAGTTACTGAGAACTTAGTAAAAAAATTCAACTATAGTTCAGTAATGGAAGTACCTAAAATTGACAAAATCGTAGTGAACATGGGTGTCGGTGACGCTGTTCAAAACTCTAAAGTGTTAGATAACGCTGTAGAAGAATTAGAACAAATCACTGGTCAAAAACCATTAGTAACTAAAGCTAAAAAATCAGTTGCAACATTCCGTTTACGTGAAGGTATGCCTATCGGTGCGAAAGTTACACTTCGCGGAGAAAGAATGTATGAATTCTTAGACAAACTAATTTCAGTATCATTACCACGTGTACGTGACTTCCAAGGTGTTTCTAAAAAAGCATTCGATGGTCGCGGTAACTACACATTAGGTGTTAAAGAACAATTAATTTTCCCTGAAATCGATTATGATAAAGTAAGCAAAGTAAGAGGAATGGATATTGTTATCGTAACTACTGCTAACACTGACGAGGAAGCTCGTGAATTGTTATCAAACTTCGGTATGCCATTTCGTAAATAATCTCTAAAAGGAGGCTAATTAAGTGGCTAAAACTTCAATGGTTGCTAAGCAACAAAAAAAACAAAAATTCGCAGTTCGTGAATACACTCGTTGTGAACGCTGTGGTCGTCCACATTCTGTATATCGTAAATTCAAATTATGCCGTATTTGTTTCCGTGAATTAGCTTATAAAGGCCAAATTCCTGGCGTACGTAAAGCTAGCTGGTAATAAAAAGAGTCTGAAAGGAGGCAACAATCAATGACAATGACAGATCCAATCGCAGATATGCTAACTCGTGTAAGAAACGCTAACATGGTTCGTCACGATAAATTAGAATTACCTGCATCTAATATCAAAAAAGAAATTGCCGAAATCTTAAAAAATGAAGGTTTCATTAAAAATGTTGAATACGTAGAATACGATAAACAAGGTGTTATTCGTTTATTCTTAAAATATGGTCAAAACAATGAACGTGTTATCACAGGATTAAAACGTATTTCAAAACCAGGTTTACGCGTATATGCTAAAGCTAACGAAGTACCTAAAGTACTTAATGGTTTAGGTATTGCATTAGTATCAACTTCTGAAGGTGTAATCACTGATAAAGAAGCAAGAAAACGTAATGTTGGTGGAGAAATTATCGCATACGTTTGGTAATAAATAATAAGGAGGTGCCATAACATGAGTCGTGTTGGTAAGAAAATTATTGACATCCCTAGTGACGTAACAGTAACTTTTGACAATAATCATGTCACTGTTAAAGGTCCAAAAGGTGAATTATCAAAAACATTAAATGAAAGAATGACATTTAAACAAGAAGAAAACACAATTGAAGTTGTAAGACCATCTGATTCTAAAGATGACAGAACAGATCATGGTACAACTCGTGCTTTATTAAATAATATGGTACAAGGTGTTTCTCAAGGTTTCGAAAAAACACTTGAACTTGTTGGTGTAGGTTACCGTGCTCAAATGCAAGGTAATGATTTAGTACTTAACGTTGGATACTCTCACCCAGTAGAAATTAAAGCTGAAGACGGCATTACTTTCGCTGTTGAGAAAAATACAACTGTTAAAGTTTCTGGTGTATCTAAAGAGCAAGTTGGAGCTATCGCTTCTAACATCCGTTCAGTAAGACCTCCAGAACCTTATAAAGGTAAAGGTATTCGTTACCAAGGTGAATACGTACGCCGTAAAGAAGGTAAAACTGGTAAATAATAGATAACACTCTAAAGAAAGGAGTATTAAAATGATCAGTAAAATTGATAAAAATAAAGTGCGTTTGAAAAGACATTCACGTGTTCGTACTAAATTATCAGGTACAGCTGAAAAGCCACGTTTAAATGTATATAGATCAAACAAACACATTTACGCACAAATCATCGATGATGTTAAAGGCGAAACATTAGCTCAAGCTTCATCTAAAGATAAAGATATCGCTAGCGAAACAGCAACTAAAGTTGATTTATCAACAAAAGTTGGCGAAACAATTGCTAAAAAAGCAAATGATAAAGGAATTAAAGAAATCGTATTCGATCGTGGAGGTTACTTATACCACGGACGCGTTAAAGCATTAGCAGAAGCTGCTAGAGAAAACGGTTTAGAATTTTAATTTAAAGGAGGGACAAATACATGGCTCGTAGAGAAGAAGAAACGAAAGAATTTGAAGAACGCGTTGTTACAATCAATCGTGTTGCTAAAGTTGTTAAAGGTGGACGTCGTTTCCGTTTCACTGCATTAGTAGTAGTTGGAGACAAAAATGGTCGTGTAGGTTTCGGTACTGGTAAAGCTCAAGAGGTACCTGAAGCAATCAAAAAAGCTGTTGAAGCAGCTAAAAAAGATTTAGTTGTAGTTCCACGTGTTGAAGGTACTACACCTCACACAATCACTGGCCGTTATGGCTCAGGTAGCGTATTTATGAAACCTGCAGCTCCTGGTACTGGTGTAATCGCTGGTGGTCCAGTTCGTGCGGTATTAGAATTAGCAGGTATCACTGATATCTTAAGTAAATCATTAGGTTCTAACACACCAATTAACATGGTTCGTGCAACTTTAAATGGTTTACAAAACCTTAAAAACGCTGAAGATGTTGCGAAATTACGCGGCAAAACAGTTGAAGAATTATATAATTAAGGAGGGAAAATAAGTTATGGCTAAATTACAAATTACCCTCACTCGTAGTGTTATTGGTCGTCCTGAAACACAACGTAAAACTGTTGAAGCTTTAGGTCTTAAAAAGACTAACAGTTCAGTAGTTGTTGAAGATAACCCTGCTATTCGTGGGCAAATCAACAAAGTTAAACATTTATTAACTATAGAAGAAAAATAATTAAGGAGGTGCCGACATGAAATTACATGAGTTAAAACCAGCAGAAGGTTCTCGTAAAGAACGTAACCGTGTAGGTCGTGGTGCAGCAACTGGTAATGGTAAAACAAGTGGCCGTGGACATAAAGGTCAAAAAGCACGTTCAGGTGGTAAAGTAAGACCTGGATTTGAAGGTGGACAATTACCATTATTCCGTCGTTTACCAAAACGCGGTTTCACTAACATAAATCGTAAAGAATATGCTATTGTTAACTTAGACCAACTTAATCAATTCGAAGATGGTACTGAAGTAACTCCAGCTTTATTAGTAGAATCTGGTGTTGTTAAGAATGAAAAATCTGGTATTAAAATACTAGGTAATGGCTCACTAGATAAAAAATTAACAGTGAAAGCTCATAAGTTCTCAACTTCAGCAGCAGAAGCTATTGATGCTAAAGGTGGAGCACACGAGGTGATCTAATGTTTCAAACGCTTGTGAGCTTCTTTACAACTAAAGAAGTTCGAAACAAGATTTTCTTTACTCTAGCAATGTTAGTTATATTCAAGATTGGGACTTACATTCCAGCTCCTGGAGTAAATCCTAATGCTTTTGATCAAGCAGCAAAAGGTTCTCAAGGTGTCACTGATTTACTTAATACATTCGGTGGAGGAGCCTTGAAGAACTTTTCAATATTTGCGATGGGTATTATGCCTTATATTACTGCATCTATCGTAATGCAATTATTACAGATGGATATCGTTCCTAAGTTCTCAGAATGGGCGAAACAAGGTGATGTAGGTAGAAGGAAAATCAACAATGTAACACGTTATTTCGCTATAATATTAGCATTCATTCAGTCAATTGGTATGTCATTTCAATTTAATAATTTATACGGAGGACGCTTAATTGTAAGCCAATCTGTACTAACTTATTTATTGATTGCACTTACTTTAACAGCAGGAACTGCATTCTTGATATGGCTTGGTGACCAAATCACTCAGTTTGGTGTTGGTAATGGTATTTCACTTATCATCTTTGCAGGTATTTTATCAACTTTACCTTCAAGTATTATTCAAGCAGGTCAACAAGCATTTGTTGGTCAAGAAGATACTTCATTAGCTTGGTTAAAAATAGTAGCATTAATTGTAGCATTAGTATTGTTAACAGTAGGTGCTATATTTGTACTTGAAGCAAAACGTAAAATTCCTATCCAATATGCGAAGAAACAAACAGCTCAACGATTAGGTTCACAAGCAACTTATCTACCTTTAAAAGTTAACTCAGCTGGTGTTATTCCTGTTATTTTTGCGATGGCATTTTTCTTATTACCAAGAACGTTGACGCTATTCTTCCCTAAAGCTGAATGGGCTCAACAAGTTGCAGATACTGCAAATCCATCAAGTAACATAGGAATGGTAATCTATATTGTATTAATTATTGCGTTTGCATACTTTTATGCATTTGTACAAGTTAATCCAGAAAAAATGGCTGACAACCTTAAAAAACAAGGTAGTTATGTCCCAGGTATCAGACCTGGTGAACAAACGAAAAAATATATTACTAAAGTTCTTTATCGCTTAACGTTTGTTGGTTCTATTTTCTTAGCAGTCATTGCGATTTTACCGATCTTAGCTACGAAGTTCATGGGCTTACCAAGATCTATTCAAATTGGTGGTACTAGTCTTCTTATCGTTATCGGTGTTGCTATTGAAACTATGAAATCTTTAGAAGCACAAGTAAATCAAAAAGAATATAAAGGCTTTGGTGGTAGATAATTTGTAGGAGGGCACTTATGAATATCATTTTAATGGGCTTACCTGGTGCAGGTAAAGGTACTCAAGCGAGTGAAATTGTTAAGAAATTCCCAATACCACATATATCGACTGGTGACATGTTCAGAAAAGCGATTAAAGATGAGACTGATTTAGGTAAAGAAGCTAAATCATACATGGATCGTGGAGAATTAGTCCCTGATGAAGTTACTGTGGGTATCGTTAAAGAAAGAATTTCTGAAGACGATGCAAAAAAAGGATTCTTATTAGACGGTTTCCCTAGAACTATTGATCAAGCAGAAGCTTTAAATTCAATTATGGCTGAACTTGATAGAAGTATTGATGCTGTCATCAATATTGAAGTCCCAGAGGAAGAACTAATGAATCGTCTTACAGGTCGTCGTATCTGTGAGAAATGTGGTACGACTTATCATCTTGTATTTAATCCTCCAAAAGTTGAAGGTATTTGTGATCTTGATGGTGGTAAATTATATCAACGTGAAGATGATAATCCGGAAACTGTTTCAAATCGTTTGAAAGTTAATGTTAAACAATCTAAACCAATATTAGAGTATTACGATAATAAAGGTGTATTGAATAACATTGATGGTTCAAAAGATATTGAAGAGGTTACTACTGATGTCATTGATATCTTAGATCAATTACAATAGATCAGCTTTTACGATCTATGATGATGTGAATGTTTAATTAAACTGTAGTATAAAATTTAATATGAGTGACAAATGACGATAATAATTCCCGTAATTTTTGTTAAACTTATTAAAACTAGTCACAAATAGATTCGTATCGTTGAAGTTGTCTATTGACGATAACCTTACTATTGCAAAAAGGGGGAAGTTAATCAATGGCTAAACAAGATGTTATTGAATTAGAAGGTACTGTATTAGATACTTTACCAAACGCAATGTTTAAAGTAGAATTAGAAAATGGTCATGAAATTTTAGCACATGTAAGTGGTAAAATTAGAATGAACTACATTCGAATTCTACCTGGCGACAAAGTAACTGTTGAGATGTCTCCGTATGATTTATCACGCGGTAGAATTACTTATCGTTATAAATAATCGTCACTCCATAATATAGGGAGGTATTAAAATGAAAGTAAGACCATCAGTAAAACCAATTTGCGAAAAATGTAAAGTCATTAAACGTAAAGGTAAAGTAATGGTAATTTGTGAAAATCCTAAACACAAACAAAGACAAGGTTAATAAAAGAGAGGTGTAAATGTATATGGCACGTATTGCAGGAGTGGATATTCCACGTGAAAAACGCGTTGTTATTTCTTTAACTTATGTATATGGTATCGGTACTTCTACTGCGAAAAAAATCGTTGAAGAAGCTAACGTATCAGCAGACACTCGCGTAAAAGATTTAACTGACGATGAATTAGGTCGCATCCGTGAAGTAGTAGATAGCTACAAAGTTGAAGGTGACTTACGTCGTGAGCAAAACTTAAACATTAAACGATTAATGGAAATTTCATCATACCGTGGTATTCGTCACCGTCGTGGCTTACCAGTTCGCGGTCAAAAAACTAAAAACAACGCTCGTACGCGTAAAGGCCCAGTTAAAACTGTAGCGAACAAGAAAAAATAATCGGTAAAGGAGGCAAAAAATAAATGGCACGTAAACAAGTATCTCGTAAACGTAAAGTGAAAAAGAATATTGAAAGTGGTGTTGCACACATCCGTTCAACATTCAATAATACAATTGTAACGATTACTGATGAGTTTGGTAATGCATTATCTTGGTCATCAGCTGGTGCATTAGGATTCAAAGGATCTAAAAAATCAACACCATTCGCAGCGCAAATGGCGTCTGAAACAGCTTCAAAAACAGCTATGGAACATGGCTTGAAAACTGTAGAAGTAACAGTTAAAGGACCTGGACCAGGCCGTGAATCTGCTATCCGTGCGTTACAATCAGCAGGACTAGAAGTAACAGCAATTAGAGACGTTACTCCAGTACCTCATAATGGTTGTCGTCCACCAAAACGTCGTCGCGTTTAATTTATTGTTGTGTTGTTACAGGTCACTGAGCAAACATTATAAATCTAGTCGACGTATATAAGGAGGATATTTGTAAATGATAGAAATCGAAAAACCTAGAATTGAGACAATTGAAATTAGTGAAGATGCTAAATTCGGTAAGTTCGTTGTTGAACCACTTGAACGTGGCTACGGTACTACACTAGGAAACTCCTTACGTCGTATCCTACTATCTTCATTACCAGGATCAGCAGTAAAGTACATCGAAATTGAAGGCGTGTTACACGAATTCTCAGCAGTAGATAATGTAGTTGAAGATGTTTCTACAATTATTATGAACATCAAAAAATTAGCATTAAAAATCTATTCTGAAGAAGATAAAACTTTAGAAATCGATGTTAAGGATGAAGGCGAAGTTACTGCAAGTGATATTACTCACGACAGTGATGTAGAAATTCTAAATCCAGAACTAAAAATTGCTACTGTTTCTAAAGGTGGACATTTAAAAGTTCGTCTTGTTGCTAATAAGGGTAGAGGTTACGCATTAGCTGAAACAAATAATACTAGTGATTTACCAATTGGTGTAATTCCAGTAGACTCACTATATTCACCTGTTGAACGTGTAAACTATACAGTTGAAAATACACGTGTAGGTCAAAGTAGTGATTTTGATAAATTAACTTTAGATGTTTGGACTAATGGTTCAATCACTCCTCAAGAATCAGTTTCATTAGCAGCAAAAATAATGACTGAACACTTGAATATCTTTGTAGGTCTAACTGATGAAGCTCAAAATGCTGAAATCATGATCGAAAAAGAAGAAGATCAAAAAGAAAAAGTATTAGAAATGTCTATCGAAGAATTAGACTTATCTGTACGTTCATATAACTGTTTGAAACGCGCAGGAATCAATTCTGTACAAGAGTTAGCTGATAAATCTGAAGCTGACATGATGAAAGTGCGTAATTTAGGTCGTAAATCTCTTGAAGAAGTTAAATACAAATTAGAAGATTTAGGATTAGGATTAAGAAAAGAAGATTGATAAAGGAGGTTAACTCATGGGTTACAGAAAATTAGGTCGTACTTCTGATCAACGTAAAGCTATGTTACGTAACTTAGCTACAGCACTTATTGTAAGTGAACGTATTGAAACAACAGAAGCTCGTGCAAAAGAAGTTCGCAGTGTAGTAGAGAAATTAATCACTTTAGGTAAAAAAGGAGATTTAGCTTCTCGTCGTAATGCAGCTAAAACATTACAAAATGTTGAAATCTTAAATGAAGATGAATCAACTCAAACTGCTCTTCAAAAATTATTCGGTGAAATCGCTGAACGTTATACAGATCGTCAAGGTGGTTACACTCGTATTCTTAAAGTAGGCCCTCGTCGTGGTGACGGTGCTGAATCAGTAATTATCGAATTAGTATAATTTAATTATAAATACACTAACTACTTATATATAAAGCAAATGAGTGCAACGATAAAATCTGCCACATACAGATTTTGTCTAGCTCAGAGTACCCCATCAAACTAAATATTAAATTAAAGCGTGAACTCAACAAAACTGATGGGGTGCGCGCTTTTTTATTTTAAGCTGAGATACTATTTCTCAGCTTTTTTAATTATAAAATTATTTTAATTGGTCTTTAATCATTTAAATAAGAAAATGAAAATGTTAATAAACAAATTGTGGAAGTATACATATGTTTATAAATCATGTAAAATATTAAAGGTAATTACTACATTGGGGAGGAATAAATGTGATGGATCAAGATAATATTATTGAATTTAGTAATGTATCATTTAAATATCAAAGTGATTCTGCCTTCACGTTAAACGATGTATCATTTAATATTCCTCGTGGCCAATGGACAAGTATAGTAGGGCATAATGGATCTGGTAAATCAACAGTTACTAAACTCATGGTAGGAATTGAAAACTGTGATGAAGGTCATATTATTCTAAATAACCAACGTGTGACTAAAGAAACGATTACACAAGTAAGAAAACAAATAGGCATTGTCTTCCAAAATCCAGATAATCAGTTTGTTGGTTCAACTGTTAAATATGATGTTGCATTTGGTTTAGAGAATCTGTCTATACCATATAATGAGATGCATGAAAAAGTAGACAAAGTTTTAAAACAAGTTGATATGTTTGATTTAGCTGATTACGAACCTCACTCATTATCTGGTGGTCAGAAACAAAGAGTAGCTATAGCTAGTGTGTTAGCTTTAAATCCTTCTATAATTATTTTAGATGAAGCTACTTCAATGTTAGACCCAGTGGCAAAGAAATCTTTACTTGATTTAGTAAGAGCATTACAACGTGAACAACACATAACTATTATTTCTATTACACATGATTTATCAGAAACAATGAGTGCTGATAATATTATAGTTATGAATCAGGGTAAAGTGTATAAACAAGGTAAACCTAATAAAATATATGATGATATAGTTAATTTAAATAAAATTGGTCTTGAATTACCGTTTTCAATGAAGATGAATCAACTGTTAACTGGAAAATCAACATTCGTTACATATGAAGGGTTGGTTGATTTATTATGAGTTTTAAAATGAATAATGTGAGTTATACTTATCAAGTTGGTACACCTTATGAATATACTGCTATAAAAAATATTTCAGTTGAATTTGAAAAAGGTCATTATTATACGATTGTCGGTCAAACTGGTAGTGGTAAGTCAACGTTAATTCAACATATTAATGCTTTATTAAAACCGACTAGTGGTGATATAAATTTTAATGGTATTTATATTAATCACAAATCAAAGGATAAAGTTTTGAGACCAATACGCCAGAATGTTGGAATGGTTTTTCAATTTCCTGAATCACAGCTTTTTGAAGATACTGTTGAAAAAGAAATTGAATTTGGGCCTAAAAATTTTAATATGAATATTCAGCAAGTTAAAGAAAAAGCATTTGATATGTTACTTGATTTAGGGTTTTCAAGAAATGTGATGTCGTTATCACCATTTCAAATGTCTGGAGGTCAAATGAGAAAAATAGCTTTAGTTTCAATATTAGCTATGGATCCAGATATTATAGTAGTCGATGAACCAACAGCTGGTTTAGACCCTAAAAGTAGACATCAAGTAATGTCATTGCTTAAAAAATTACAAAATGAACAAAATAAAACTATTATTTTAGTTACGCATGATATGAATGATGTAGCAAGATATGCTGATGAGGTCATTGTGATGCAAAAAGGTGAAATCAAGGTTAAAACAAGTCCTCGCAAGTTATTTAGTGAACCAGATAATCTAAAAAAGTGGAATATAACTATGCCTGATGTTGTCCGCTTACAGCAAGATTTTGAAACTAAATATCAAACTAAACTATCTTCAACCGCGTTAACTGAAGAAGAATTTGTTGATTTATATAGGGAGTGGCAAAATGAAAAATAAATTAATTATTGGACGTTATCTCCCTAGCAATTCATTTATACATCAGTTAGACCCAAGAGCAAAATTGATATTTGTATTTGCTTTTATTATATTTATTTTTCTATGTCACTCTTTCGGAACATATGCATGGCTTTTTGTTCTTATTTTAATCATTATGAAAATGGCTAAAATTAATTTTATGTTTTTGATTAAAGGTTTAACACCTATATTTATCTTTCTAATTTTTACATTTTTAATGCATGTATTCTTTACTAAAGGTGGTATCATTCTTTTTCAATGGAACTTTATAACTATTGAAAGTAAGGGGATATTGGAAGGTATTTTTATCTCTTTAAGATTGATATTTATTGTAATGATAGCTACAATAATGACTTTATCGACTAGTCCAATAGATTTAACTGACGCATTTGAAAAGTTATTAACGCCACTCAAATGGCTTAAAATACCTGTACATCAATTAAGTATGATGATGTCTATTGCATTAAGGTTTATACCTACATTAATGGACGAATTAGATAAGATTATTTTAGCTCAAAAATCTAGAGGTTCAGAGATAAGTTCAGGTGGATTAGTAGCAAGAATTCAGGCATTTGTACCGTTACTGATTCCATTGTTTATTTCTGCGTTCCAGAGAGCCGAAGAATTAGCGATAGCTATGGAAGTGAGAGGGTACGATGCTCATGCTGAGAGAACTAGCTATAGAATGCTCCAATGGCGTCTGAGAGATACATGTACATTATTATTACTCATTCCTATATTAGCTATCCTATTGTTAATTAAATATTTTGGAGTGTAAAAGCATTGCGTATATTAGTAGAAATAGAATATCAAGGTAATCAATTTTTAGGATTTCAAATTCAACAACAAGGTCGCACAATACAACAACAATTTGAAAAAATTCTTAAAAGAATGCATAAACGTCATGTAAGAATACATCCTTCTAGTCGAACGGATAGAGGAGTGCATGCTTATCAACAGTATTTTCATTTTGATACTGACTTAAATATTGAAAATAATAAATGGCAATATGCAATGAATAGTGCATTGCCGGATGATATATATGTTAAAAGCGTTCAACATGTAGATGAAGATTTTCATTGTCGTTATGATTGTGTAGGTAAAAAGTATAGATATAAAGTATATCAAGCCGAACATCGGAATCCATTTGAAAGTGGATTAAAAACGTATGTATCTGAAACATTAGATCTAGATAGCATGAATAAAGCAGCACAATTATTTATTGGAACTCACGACTTTACTGGTTTTTGTTCCCAAAAAACTGAAGTTCAAAGTAAAGTAAGAACATTATATGAAAGTAAAATTATTAAAACAGAAGATGGTTTTGATTATATAGTAACTGGTTCAGGATTTCTGTATAATATGGTTCGTGTATTAGTGGCATTTTTAATAGAAGTTGGAAAAGGTAAAAGAAAACCTGACGAAATACCGGTATTACTTGAAGAGAAAAACCGCAATAAAATTCCTTTTACTGCACCATCTGATGGTCTATATTTAGAGAAAATATATCTATCTGATTGTGAATTAATGGATGAATTTGGTAATCATATTAAAATCCATTATAAAAAATCATTACAAAATGATTGAATTGCATTGACAAAAGGTCTATGAAATTATAAGATTATTAACGGTATTGTTTTATATCCACCCCACGATAAGCCCCGGAATCTTATTGTGTTACAAGATATATAAGCAAAATAGAACAACAGTTAACAAAATAAATGAAATCTACGCTTTAAATCGTAACAAATTTTTAATTCAAACAAATAGAATTTAGACAATACAAAGTAACTTAGGTTAAGCAATTTTGTCTAGAGACTAAAACGAAGCATTTATTTTTAGGAGGACAATTATTATGCGTCAAACATTTATGGCAAATGAATCAAACATTGAGCGCAAATGGTATGTTATCGATGCTGAAGGCCAAACATTAGGTCGTTTATCATCAGAAGTAGCATCTATCTTACGCGGTAAAAATAAAGTAACTTATACACCACACGTTGATACAGGTGATTATGTAATCATCATCAACGCTTCAAAAATCGAATTCACTGGTAACAAAGAGCAAGACAAAATGTATTACCGTCACTCAAATCACCCAGGTGGTTTAAAATCAATCTCTGCTGGTGAATTAAGAAGAACAAACCCAGAACGTTTACTTGAAACTTCAATTAAAGGTATGCTACCAAGCAGCCGTTTAGGTGAAAAACAAGGTAAAAAATTATTTGTATATGGTGGCGCTGAACATCCACACGCTGCACAACAACCAGAAAACTACGAGTTACGTGGTTAATTAGAAGGAGGAAATTACATTGGCACAAGTTGAATATAAAGGCACAGGCCGTCGTAAAAACTCAGTAGCACGTGTACGTTTAGTACCAGGTGAAGGTAACATCAAAGTTAACAACCGTGACGTACGTGACTACTTACCATTTGAATCATTAATCTTAGACTTAAACCAACCATTCGATGTTACTGAAACTAAAGGTAACTATGACGTTTTAGTTAACGTTCACGGTGGTGGATTCACAGGACAAGCACAAGCTATCCGTCACGGAATCGCTCGTGCATTATTAGAAGCAGATCCTGAATACAGAGGTTCTTTAAAACGCGCTGGATTATTAACACGTGACCCACGTATGAAAGAACGTAAAAAACCAGGTCTTAAAAAAGCTCGTCGTTCTCCTCAATTCTCAAAACGTTAATATATACAAATTATTGCGAAGTTTTTCGCTATCAGATTTGTTTACAATTAATAAGAACGATAAATCAAGCACTTCTCGAATCTTCGAGAAGTGCTTTTTTTGTTGGGATAAAATAAATTTTAAATTAATACTTGAAAGTGATGTTACGTTATCCCTTATGTTTAATTTATGGAGGGATTAAGATGAATAGTACTAATCAAGTTATGAGTTATTTAGTTAGTTTAAAGGAAAAGAAAATAAAATTTTTAAGCGAGGTGAGAAATTTTGGAATTTCAATATAGTTTAAAACAAATTATGGATATTACTGGAGTAACAAAGCGAACATTACATTATTATGATGAGATTGGTTTATTAAAAGTACAAAAGAACGAAAATAATTATAGGGTTTATAATCAAAATGATTTAGTTAGACTTCAAAAAATATTATTACTTAAAAATTTAGATATGAGTATAAAAGAAATATATGAAGTTATTGATTATAATGATGAACAATTAAAATCTGTATTAGAAAATCAAAAAGTGAGTCTAACTCAAAAAATAAATAATTTAGAAAATTCGAGAATAGCAATTGAAAAATTCATTAATAATATACCAATTGTAGAAATTGAAGAATTGAATCATGTACCTTACAAACAATATCAAGAAGAAGCAAAGATAAAATATGAAAATTTAGATGTTTACAAAACGTATACTAATAAACATAATGATCAATTACTTTCAAATAAAGAAAATATAGAAAGATTAGATCAAATTTTTGAAAAGTTTAATGGCTTAGCATTAAATAAAGTTAATATTAGTGAAATGAAAGATGTTGTATATGAGTGGAAAGAACTGATGAATCTATATACTCATTTTGATAATGAATTACTATGTTTGATTGCTGACACTTATCATAACGATGTGAGATTCAAAAATTATTTCAAGAAATTTAATAATCCTCAGCTTACCCGTTTCATATCTAAAGCCGTCAATTATCATTTATCGCAAGTTCAATAATAAAATAAAAGCACTTCTCGAAAAAGTCGGGAAGTGCTTGTTAATTTTAACTATTCAGTTGGTCAATGACTTCAACCATATCCTCATTGATGACAAGTGAGGCATCATTGTCATAAGGAGTTGCATCTTTATTGATAATAACTAGATTGTCACCTTTAAAATTTGATACTAATCCAGCAGCAGGTTGCACAACTAGTGAAGTACCAAGTACAACCAACGCATCTGCATTTTCGATTTTTTGTAATGCATTCATAATCACTGATTGGTCCAACATTTCACCATACAGAACAATGTCAGGTCTAATAGTACTACCACATGCGTCACATTGTTTTAACTGTCTATCAAGCACGTCTTTTTTAGTGTATGACTTATGACATTTAGGACAATAGAATCTGTTTAATGTTCCATGTAATTCATCAACATGCTTACTGCCTGCATCTGAATGAAATCCATCAATATTTTGAGTAATAACCCCTAGAGATTGACCGTTGTGTTCTAAATGAGCAATCCATTCATGTACACTATTAGGTAATTTATCAGCATAAATTAATCTTTTATGACAAAAATTGATAAATCCATCAGGATCGTCTTCAAAATAATCATGGCTTAATAGATATTCTGGTGAATAGCCGTCTTTTGAAATTTCATCAAATAGGCCTCCCATAGATCTGAAATCTGGAACGCCACTTGCTACAGATACACCAGCACCCGTAAAGAATACAATTTTCTCAGAGTTATCAATTAGTTGTTTTAAACTTTCAATTTTATTATTCAAAAATACACCTTCTTGTAAAAAATAGATTATACAGCATATCACTTTTAACATATGACTTCTTTACATTTATATATTATAGTAATAATGTTAAAGATATTGAAGTGATTTTATACATACTATTAAAATACAGTTGAACAATGTATTTTGCATACAATTAAAATTAGTAAATGATTAGGTAGATTCAGTATTTTTACTATTGAATAATCATGAATATTGATAAAAGATGGAAATTGAATGATGACACTGGCCTAATGTAAGGAGGTATTTATTTAGTGAATAAGCACGAACGTTTAGATGAGATTGCTAAGCTAGTCAATAAAAAAGGAACAGTGAGGACCAATGAAATCGTTGAAGGTTTAAATGTTTCTGATATGACAGTAAGAAGAGATTTAGTTGAATTAGAAAACCAAGGTGTTTTAACGAAAATACATGGTGGAGCACGTAGTAATTCAAATTTTCAATATAAAGAAATGTCACATAAAGAAAAGCACACACACCAAATTGAAGAAAAAAGATATATTGCTAAAAAAGCAGCCAGTTTAATTGAAGATGGTGATACATTATTTTTTGGACCAGGAACGACGATTGAAGTTCTTGCCGAAGAAATAAACCATCATTCTTTAACGGTGATAACAAATTGTTTGCCCGTTTATAAGATATTATTAGAGAAACAAACAACCAATTTCAGAGTTTATTTACTAGGTGGAGAAATGAGACATTTAACAGAAGCGTTTGTAGGTGAAATGGCAAACTCAGTATTAGAGAAGCTTCGTTTTTGTAAAATGTTTTTTAGTAGTAATGGTGTTAATAAAGGTAGTGTTATGACGTCTTCTTTAGATGAAGCCTACACACAGCAACTTGCAGTAGAACATTCAGTTGAAAAATATTTACTAGTAGATCATACCAAAATAGGAAAAAATGATTTTACTTCAATTTGTCACTTGGATGATCTGACCGCAGTTATAATGGATAATCAAGAACAAGAGAAGCTAGAACAAATTAAAACATATATAGAAGTAGTAGAATAATATATTACTTTCAGAATAAATGACCTCGAATCAAACGATTCGAGGTTTTTTGTTTGAAATAATTACTTATTAAACGAATTTCAACATAATAAAACATTTTTCTGTGAAAAATCGAATATTTAGCTACAAATGTTTGGAAAAGTGTTTAATTCAAACAAAATACAAACATATTATGTTGAATTTATGTTGGTTTAAGTTTATAATTTAAACGTAAAGATTTGAAAGCCTTTTCTTTAAATATATATAAGATGCTTTTAATGACTATATTTGATAAGGAGAATTGCTATGACAATCATAATTGGATCAGATGTGGATGGTAAGCGTTTAAAAGATTTAATTAAAACATATTTAGTAGAAAGTAATTTTGATATTTTAGACGTTACTGAAGGTAAAGATTTAGATTTTGTAGATTCTACACTTGCCATTGCTAAAGAAGTACAAAAGAATGATGACAATTTAGGAATCGCAATTGATGCGTTCGGAGTTGGGAGCTTTATGGTTGCTACAAAAATTAAAGGTATGATCGCTGCGGAAGTGTCAGATGAAAGATCTGCATATATGACAAGAGGTCATAATAACTCAAAAATGATTACGTTAGGTTCAGAAATCGTAGGGGACACATTGGCACAAAATGTAGTTAAAGGTTTTGTTAATGGACACTACGATGGCGGGCGTCACTAAATACGCGTAGATATGCTTAATAAAATGTGCTAATTAGAGGAGGATTAACAATGAAAATAGCATTAGGTTGCGATCATATTGTAACTGATACAAAAATGGAAGTTTCACAGTTTTTGAAATCAAAAGGTCACGAAGTTATCGATGTAGGAACATATGATTTCGCGCGAACTCATTACCCAATTTTTGGTAAAAAAGTGGGTGAACAAGTAACAAGTGGGAATGCGGATCTAGGTATTTGTATTTGTGGAACTGGTGTTGGTATAAACAATGCAGTTAATAAAGTACCAGGTGTTAGAGCCGCACTTGTAAGAGATATGACTTCTGCCCTTTATGCCAAGGAAGAGCTAAATGCAAATGTCATTGGTTTTGGAGGTAAAATCATTGGTGAACTTTTAATGTGTGACATTATCGAAGCCTTCATTGAAGCAGAGTATAAACCTTCTGAAAAAAATGAAAAATTAATTGCGAAAATTAAACATTTAGAAACACATAACGAAGACCAAACGAACCCTAATTTCTTTAATGAATTTTTAGAAAAATGGGATAAAGGCGAATATCACGATTAAAGGAAGACACATATGATATTAACACTAACTTTAAATCCGTCTGTAGATATTTCATATGCTATTGAAGATTTTCAGCTTGATACTGTGAATCGAGTATCGAACATTGATAAAACTGCTGGCGGAAAAGGACTCAATGTAACTCGAGTATTGAATCAACTAAACGAATCAGTTATAGCTAGTGGATTAATCGGTGGTCAACTGGGCGAATTTATTGAACAACAATTAGAAGACTCACATATTAAACATTCTTTTTTCAAAATTAAAGATGTTACTAGAAATTGTATTGCTATTTTACATCAAGGTAAGCAAACGGAAATTTTGGAAAAAGGGCCAACTATTAGTAAAAAAGAAGGACAAAACTTCTTAGAACACGTTGATGAATTGATTCGACAAACTAAAGTGGTTGTTATTTCAGGAAGTCTACCTAAAGGTTTAAATAACAATTACTATTTGAAGATTATTGGAAAATGTCATGATGAACAGGTTCCATTAATACTAGATAGCTCTGGAGAAACATTAGTATCTTCTTTAAAAGGATTACATAAGCCAACTGTTATAAAACCCAATATTGATGAACTATATCAGTTATTAGGTCAACCTGTTGATGAAAGTATAGATGGGCTAAAACAAGCAGTAAATGATTCATTATTCAAAGATATAGAATGGGTCATTGTTTCATTAGGAGCAAAGGGTATGTTCGCTAAGCATCATAATCAATATTACAAAGTCAACATACCTTCTATTAAAGTATTAAATCCAGTTGGTTCTGGAGATTCTACAGTTGCCGGTATAGCTTCTGCATTGTTAAACAATGAAAGTGATGATGAACTTCTCAAAAAAGCTAACACCTTAGGTATGCTCAATGCTCAAGAATCACGTACAGGATATGTCAATATCAAAAACTATGACGAATTATATCATCAAATTGAATTATTAGAGGTGTAAATAATGGTAAAAACTCAAAATAAAACGACAGCAATTTCACAATTAAGTAATGAAAATGGTGTTATTTCAGCATTAGCATTTGACCAACGTGGTGCTTTAAAGCGAATGATGTCTAAATTCCAAACAACTGAACCAACAGTTGAACAAATTGAAAAATTAAAAGTACTTGTAGCTGAAGAACTTACACAATATGCATCATCTATTTTATTAGACCCAGAATATGGTTTACCAGCTACTGAAGCTAGAAATAAAAACTGCGGATTATTATTAGCATATGAAAAAACAGGTTATGACGTAAATGCTAAAGGTCGCTTACCTGACTGTTTAGTTGAATGGTCAGCTAAACGTTTAAAAGAACAAGGCGCGGATGCAGTCAAATTCTTACTTTACTACGACGTTGATGATGATGAGTATATCAATGTTCAAAAACAAGCATATATTGAAAGAATTGGTTCTGAATGCGTTGCAGAAGACATCCCATTTTTCTTAGAAGTTTTATCATATGATGACAATATTTCAGATAATAGCAGTGTTGAATACGCAAAAGTTAAACCTAGAAAGGTTAACGAAGCTATGAAATTGTTCTCTGAACCACGTTTTAACGTGGACGTACTAAAAGTTGAAGTACCAGTAAATATGAAATATGTTGAAGGATTTGCTGATGGAGAAGTTGTTTATAGCAAAGAAGAAGCGGCTCAACATTTTAGAAATCAAGAAGCATCAACGAATCTTCCATACATTTATTTAAGTGCAGGTGTTTCTGCAGAATTATTCCAAGAAACATTAAAATTTGCACATGAATCAGGGGCTAAATTTAATGGTGTACTATGCGGCCGTGCAACATGGGCTGGTGCAGTTCAAGTATATATTGAACAAGGTGAAGCCGCTGCACGTGAATGGTTAAGAACAACAGGATTTAAAAATATAGATGATCTTAACAAAGTACTAACTCAAACAGCGACATCTTGGAAATAACATAATTTAAATTGAGGGGAGTATATCGCTCATGAATAGAGAAGAAGTACAATTAATTGGTTTTGAAATAGTTGCTTTTGCAGGAGATGCACGGTCTAAATTTTTAGAAGCATTGACTGCTGCACAAAATAAAGACTTCGATAAAGCTGAAGCTTTAATTGAAGAAGGAAAAGGTCTTATTGCAGACGCGCACAAAGCACAAACAAGTCTTTTGGCTAAAGAAGCCCAAGGAGAGGATATCGCATATAGTGTGACAATGATGCATGGTCAAGACCATTTAATGACAACTATATTATTAAAAGATGTGATGTCACATTTAATTGAATTATATAAAAGAGGGTGAAGACCTTGATGAAAAAGTTAATTGCTCAAATTGAAAAGGGTAAACCATTTTTTGAAAAGTTATCGAGAAATATTTATTTAAGAGCCATTCGTGATGGCTTTATATCAGCAATGCCTGTTATTTTATTTTCAAGTTTATTCCTATTGATTGCATTTGTACCGAATGTATTTGGCTTTAAGTGGGATAAAGAGATGGAAGGCATTTTAATGAAGCCTTATAACTACACAATGGGTCTTGTAGCATTATTAGTTGCTGGAACAACTGCCAAATCTTTAACAGATTCATATAACCGCAAGTTAGAAAGTACGAATCAAATTAACTTTATTTCTACTATGCTTGCGTCAATTTGTGGATTTTTATTCTTAGCAGCAGATCCTGCTAAAGAAGGTGGATTCTTAAACGCATTTTTAGGAACAAAAGGTTTATTAACAGCGTTTATTTCTGCATTTGTAACTGTTATTGTTTATAACTTCTTTATTAAACGTAATATTACTATCAAAATGCCTAAAGAAGTACCTCCAAACATATCTCAAGTATTTAAAGATATTTTTCCATTTTCAGCAGTCATTTTAATTCTTTATGGATTTGATTTAACTGTTAGAGCAACAATCGAAACTAATGTTGCAGCAGCGGTTCTTAAAGTATTCGAACCATTATTTACTGCAGCAAACGGATGGATTGGAATCACAATTATCTTTGGTGCATTTGCTTTGTTCTGGTTTGTTGGTATACATGGTCCATCTATTGTAGAACCAGCTATTGCAGCTATTACATATGCAAACATTGAAGCAAACTTTAAGTTAATTCAAGCGGGTGAACACGCAGACAATGTTATTACCTCTGGTACTCAAATGTTTATCGTAACTATGGGTGGTACAGGTGCAACATTAGTAGTTCCATTTATGTTTATGTGGATAGCAAAATCTAAACGAAACAGAGCTATTGGTCGTGCGTCAGTGGTACCTACATTCTTTGGTGTTAACGAACCAATTTTATTTGGTGCACCTTTAGTATTAAACCCTGTATTCTTTATTCCTTTTGTTTTAACACCAATTGTTAACGTATGGATCTTTAAATTTTTCGTAGATGTATTAGGGATGAATAGTTTTTCTGTTAATTTACCGTGGACTACACCGGCACCTTTAGGTATCGTCATGGGTACACAATTTGCATTATTATCATTTGTCTTAGCATTAGTATTAATTATTGTGGATATTATTATTTATTATCCATTCTTAAAAGTTTATGATAATGAAATTTTAGAAGAAGAAGCTGGTAATAAAGAAAGTAATAGCGAATTACAAGATAAAGTAGCAGCTAACTTTGATACTAAAAAAGCAGATGCAATATTAGCTTCACATTCTAATAGAGAAGCAGAGTCAACACCTGACTTAACTAATAATATTACAGAACAAACGAATGTATTAGTCCTTTGTGCTGGGGGAGGAACAAGTGGATTACTAGCTAATGCACTTAATAAAGCAGCAGAAGAATATCATGTTCCAGTTAAAGCAGCTGCTGGAGGATATGGTGCACATAACGATATTATGAAAGATTATCAATTAATCATTTTAGCACCTCAAGTAGCATCCAATTTTGAAGATATTAAACAAGACACTGATAAATTAGGTATTAAATTAGTTAAAACTCAAGGTGTCGAATACATTAATTTAACACGTGATGGACAAGCAGCATTAGCATTTGTATAAAAACAATTTGAAAATTAGATAGGAGCGTTTTTCATAATGACTAAACAATTACCTGAAGATTTTATTTTTGGTGGAGCGACTGCCGCATATCAAGCAGAAGGAGCAACTCAAACTGATGGTAAAGGACGTGTTGCATGGGATACTTATCTAGAAGAAAATTACTGGTATACTGCTGAACCAGCAAGTGATTTTTATCATCGATACCCAATTGATTTAGAATTAAGTGAAAAGTTTGGTGTTAATGGTATCCGTATATCAATTGCATGGTCAAGAATTTTTCCTAAAGGATTTGGCGAAGTTAATCCAAAAGGAGTAGAATACTATCATAATTTATTCAAAGAATGCCATAAACGTCATGTAGAGCCATTTGTTACGTTACATCATTTTGATACGCCAGAAGTATTGCATAAAGATGGTGATTTTTTAAACCGTAAAACCATTGAATATTTTGTAGATTATGCTGAATATTGTTTCAAAGAGTTTCCAGAAGTAAAATACTGGACTACTTTTAATGAAATTGGACCTATTGGTGATGGACAATACTTAGTTGGAAAATTCCCACCAGGAATTACATACGATTTCGGAAAAGTATTTCAATCACATCATAATATGATGGTTGCACATGCTAAAGCAGTAAAGTTATTTAAAGATGGTGGTTATAAAGGAGAAATTGGTGTTGTACATGCATTGCCGACTAAATATCCATTAAATCCTAACAACCCAGAAGACGTTAGAGCAGCAGAATTAGAAGACATCATTCACAATAAATTTATTTTAGATGCAACATATTTAGGTAAATATTCAAGAGAAACTATGGAAGGTGTTCAACATATTTTAGCTGTTAATGGTGGTAAATTAGATATTAAAGAAGATTATCAAATCTTAGACGCTGCTAAAGATTTAAATGACTTTTTAGGTATCAATTACTACATGAGTGACTGGATGAAAGCTTATGATGGTGAATGTCTCATCACACATAATTCAACTGGAGATAAAGGTGGATCAAAATACCAATTAAAAGGTGTTGGTCAAAGAGAATTTGATGTCGATGTACCTAGAACGGACTGGGATTGGATGATTTATCCTCAAGGTTTATATGATCAAATTATGAGAGTTGTAAAAGATTATCCGAATTATCATAAAATCTATATCACTGAAAATGGATTAGGCTATAAAGATGAATTTATTGAATCTGAAAAAACAGTTTATGATGATGCTAGAATTGACTACATTAAGCAACATCTAAATGTTATTGCTGATGCAATTAAAGATGGCGCTAATGTAAAAGGTTATTTCTTATGGTCATTAATGGATGTATTCTCATGGTCAAATGGTTATGAAAAACGATATGGATTATTCTATGTAGATTTTGACACACAAGAACGTTATCCGAAGAAAAGCGCATATTGGTATAAACAAGTAGCTGAAACAAGAGAAATAAAATAACCTATAAGAACAAGGTGTATTTAAAATAATACGCCTTGTTTTTATGTGCGGTGGTTGTAAAAATACTATATACTAATAGAATATATAAAATAGAAGAGGTAATCTAATGAAAGCAAAATGGCTATTAATTATAAGTATTTTAATCATCGCATTCATTGCAATTGCTACAGTGATGATTACACGTCAACATCATTCTACTAAAGTAAACGATCAACGTTTTATAAAAAGTCATACGGCTACTATCTTTTTACATGGATATGGTGGAAGCGAAAAGTCTGAAACGTTTATGGTAAAACAAGCAACTCAACAGGGTGTAACCCAAAATGTAATTACAGCTAAGGTAGATAGCAATGGTGAAGTTAACTTCAAAGGACATATGAAGTCAAAAGCTATAAACCCTATTATTAAAATAGAATTGGAAGATAATAAAAATGGGGACACATCACAAAACGCAAAAAATATTAAAAATGTTTTATCCCAATTAAAGTCAAAATATGAAATAAAGAAATACAATTTCGTAGGTCATTCAATGGGCAACTTATCCTTTGCATATTTCATGAAAATGTATGGTACAGATAAAAAGTTACCACAATTAAATAAAGAGGTTAATATAGCAGGTACTTTTAACGGCGTATTAAATCTAAATGAAAAAGTAAATGAAATTAGCGTTGATAAAAATGGTAAGCCAAACAAAATGACTGATAATTTTAAAGAATTATTACCGCTGAAAAATATTTATAAAAATAAAGATATCAAGGTATTGAATATATATGGAGATTTAAAAGACGGCACACATTCGGATGGACGTGTCTCTAATAGTTCATCAAAGTCACTTCAATACTTAATTGGTAATAGTGTTAAAAGTTATAAAGAATCTAAATATACAGGTAAATCTGCTCAACATAGTCAATTACACGAAAATAAAAAAGTTGCCGATGAAATCGTAGAATTTTTATGGGCTAAATAAAAAAAGGTACAGTTTCTAACTGATATGAATTCGTACTTAATTGTTAGAATTAAACGGTTAAGTCGAAAACAGCTAGAGATTGTACTTTTTTATATTTTTTAAGAAATCAGTAACACGATTCATTCTTAATTTAAAATTTTATTTTCTTATACAATTAAGTTGGCATGATTTAGACATCTTGAATTGAGGTATTTAAATATTATCAATAATTAAAAAGGATGATTTCATGGATAATAAACAAATTATTTTTAATAAATACCCTGAAGGTATGCCACAAGATGATACATTCAAATATGAAGACATAGATATTACTGAGCCTAAAAATGGTGAAGTACAACTAAAAACATTATATATTTCAGTGGATCCATATATGCGTGGAAGAATGTCTAAAGGAGATTCTTATGTTCAACCATTTGAAATAGGACAAACTATAGAAAGTCATGTTGTAGCACAAGTAACTGCATCACAAGTAGATGGATTTAAACAAGGTGATATTGTTACCGGCGTATTACCATGGAAAAAATATAATACTGTAACTAGTGATAAAGTACGAGTTGTACCATCTACAGAGGTACCGCTAGAATTATATTTAAGTGTATTAGGTATGCCAGGACAAACTGGTTATCATGGGTTATTAGATATCGGTCGTCCACAAGAAGGTGAAACCGTTGTTGTATCAGCGGCATCTGGAGCGGTCGGTTCTGTTGTAGGTCAAATTGCTAAAATTAAAGGATGCCGCGTTGTTGGTATTGCTGGTGGATCAGAAAAAGTATCTTACCTAACAGACACATTAGGATTTGATGCAGGTATTGATTATAAAGACAATCAATTTTCAAGTAATCTAGAACAAATATTACCTGATGGCGTTGATGTATATTATGAAAACGTTGGCGGCCAAATTAGTGATGAAGTATTCAAACATTTAAATCGTCATGCGCGTATACCTGTATGTGGTTCTATATCTGCATATAATCATCCTGAGGAAGACATTGGTCCAAGAATTCAAGGAACATTAGTGAAAAAACAAGCTATGATGAGAGGATTCTTAGTAGCCGAATTTGCCGATGATTTCAAAAATGCAAGTGAACAATTAGCAGAGTTGGTACAACAAGGTAAAATTAAAACACAAACATCAGTTGAAGAAGGTTTTGATAAAGTTCCTAATGCTTTCAGAAACTTATTTACTGGAGATAACTTCGGTAAGCAAGTAATTAAAGTAGCAGATGTTGAATAAATTCTTTAAAATTAAAAGAAAACAAAACTCATATTTATTTATAAATATTGATAGAGGTGGCTTAATATGAAAGCAATAGGATTTGAAAAACCATTTACTTTAGATCAAGGTAATCAGTTTAAAACTTTTCAGTTGAATACACCCTCACCTTCAGGACATGATATTTTAGTGAAAGTACAAAGTATAAGTGTCAACCCAGTTGATACGAAACAAAGACTGTTGCCTGTCGAACAATCACCTAGAATACTAGGCTTTGATGCAGTTGGCACCGTTGAAGCTGTTGGAAATGAGGTCACAATGTTCAAAGTAGGAGACACTTTAATGTATTCTGGTTCACCGAATCAACATGGTTCTAATGCTGAATATCAATTGATACAAGAAAACTTAGTTGCACACGCACCTAATAATATTTCAGCTGAACAATCAACGAGTTTGCCTTTAACAGGGCTCACTGCATCAGAAACATTATTTGACTGCTTTAATATCTCATATAATCCAGACGATAATAAAGATAAGTCTTTATTGATTATTAATGGTGCAGGTGGAGTTGGAAGTATCACTATACAAATAGCTAAATATTACGGATTACATGTGATAACAACTGCATCTAGAGAAGAAACCCAAAAATGGTGTTATGATTTGGGCGCTGATATTGTTTTAAATCATAAAGAAGATTTAAAACAACAACTGATAGAACATGATATTAATGAAGTAGATTATATCTTCTGTACATTTAATACTGATATGTATTATGAAAAAATGATTGATATGATTAAACCACGAGGTCATATTGCAACTATAGTAGCCTTTAATGATAAACAAGATTTAAACTTACTTAAGCCTAAAAGCATTACGTTCTCACATGAATTTATGTTTGCTAGACCTATTCATCAAACAAACGACATGATTAAACATCATGAATATTTAAAAGATATAGCTATTAAAGTAGAACAGGGACATTATCAACCAACTACGACACAAGTATTAAATGGTCTAACTGAAGATAATTTATATAAAGCGCATCAAATATTAGAGAGTCAATCAATGATAGGTAAGTTAGTCATTAATATTTAAATTGAATAAAAATAAGTTGACTAAAGGAAAGTCGATTGAATATCACGAGTATTCAATCGACTTCTTTAGTTAATATATGGTTTAAAGATTATATTATGAAATAATAGTAAAACGTATTTGTTCTATTAGTAATTAATAATACTAAAGATAAAAAATATTTTAAGATTTTTTGAAATAAACGTTTTCAATAACAATTAATTGGGAATAAAGCATATAAGTAGTACTTAATTAAATATTAAAACTGATAAATTAGTTTTAAATTATTGGTTTTACTTTATTTATGATAGGGTACTCATTTTGTGTGATACTAAAAAGTAAAATATTAATTGAGGAGGTGTCATACGAGGTGAAAAGACTTAAAAACTTTATCCTTGGCTTACTTATCGTAGTCATTGTTGGTTTCTTATTGTTTATGTATGTTAAAGACAGTCGTATTTCTCAATACCAAGACTACTTCTTACAATTCAATTGGTTCCAACCACTATTGATTGGGCTAGCAGGATTATTAATATTAATCGGTTTAATATTAGTATTAAGCATATTCAAACCTACGTATCGAAAACCTGGATTGTATAAAGAATTTGATGATGGACATGTATATGTATCAAGAAAAGCTGTTGAAAAAACTGTTTACGATACTATTGCAAAATACGATCAAGTTAGACAACCTAATGTTGTCTCAAAAATGTACAATAAGAAAAAGAAATCATTTATTGATATAAAAGCAGATTTCTTTGTTCCAAACAATGTACAAGCTACATCTTTAACAGAAAGTATTCGTTCAGATATTAAACAGAATGTTGAACACTTTACTGAAATGCCTGTAAGAAAATTAGAAGTAAACGTCAAAGATCAGAAAACTTCTGGTCCAAGAGTGTTGTAAGGGAGGGATATCATGGCTAACAATAATAACCAAAATGGACAAGACTCTACGCAACAACTTATTAACATATTGAAAACTTTTAAATGGAGAATCATTGGATTTTTAGCATTTTTACTTATAGCTATATTATTCCTAACTTTAGGTTTTTGGAAAACAATCTTAATAATTGTTTTATGTTTAATAGGAATTGGTATTGGGTATATTAAAGACCGTACACAAGACTTTTTGAATTTTCTAAATAGATGGAGTTAACGTAACTCTAGACATTTAAGATATTCATATTAACTTTTTATAAAACTAACAATTAAACATTTTATTGATAAAGGAGAATGCAAAATGGCAGTAGATAACAATAAAGCAAAACAAGCATACGATAACCAAACAGGTGTTAACGAAAAAGAAAAACAAGAACAACAAAAACAACAACAAGAAAATCAACAACCACAATTTGAAAATAAATTAACTTTCTCTGATGAAGTTGTTGAAAAAATCGCTGGTATCGCAGCTCGTGAAGTTAAAGGTATCTTAGACATGAAAGGCGGATTCACTGATAGCTTTACTAACGCTTTCTCAAGTGGTAATAACGTTACAACAGGTGTTTCTGTTGAAGTTGGCGAAAAACAAGCTGCAATCGACTTAAAAGTAATCTTAGAATATGGTGAATCAGCACCTAAAATCTTCCGTAAAGTAACAGACTTAGTTAAAGAACAAGTTAAATATATTACTGGTTTAGAAGTTGTAGAAGTTAACATGCAAGTTGACGATGTAATGACTAAAAAAGAATGGCAACAAAAACATGAAAAAGATAACAACCAAAACAACAACAATAACGACAGACAAGGTTTACAATAATCTGTCATTCAAGTTAGTTGGTTGAACAATCATTAAATAAAAGAATCCGAGAGACCTTCATATGAGTGTCTCTCGGATTTTTTTATTTGTTATATGGTTTATTAATAACAATCTGATAACCGTTATACATTCTATATATTAAACATGTAATGGATTGTTCACTTTGATATAAGTATATTCATGTGCTTCATCTTCTAAGCGCATTGTTGTAACACATTTATAATCAATCGTTTTGGCAAACATAACGTCTTTAATTTCTGAAATTCTTTCTTCTGAAATATGAGTAATATCGTTTAAAATTTGCTCTATGATAGTTGCAATATCTTTCCAAATATTTGCTTCTAAATCATTAGAATTTGATGATTGTGCAACAGTTAATACTAACTCACCTAAATGATTTTGTACTGTTGAATAGAATGCTTTATTAAATACAGTTGTTTTAGAGTTAGTTAAAATGCGAGATTTTTCATGAAAATCATCTGTTGAATATCCCATATCATTTAAATATGCTTTATCAATGCGTAATCCTTCAAAATCTCTTACATATAAGTGATTTAAAGAACCATCTTCATTAAAATGAACAATTGAATTTTGTAAATGTGCTTCAAGCGCAATTCCATATTTGGTTAATAGCGGCATTACAATACCTAAAAGCGCTTTACTATATTCTTTCATCCATGCTCGAGCAGCACTTTCATATGACGTATGTTGATAATGAGTTTGATATAACTTTATCAGAGATACGATTGGTGCTTCTGTATTGTATGGATAATAAGATACTAAACTAGATGGAATCATAGATATTATTCCATTTTTAAGTTGACTATTAATATTTGTTCTGAATAATGTACCTAGTTGTTCGCTACGTTCTGTTTGTAACGGATCTTGATCATGAGAATTATAAAAGTGAATGCCAGCAATTTCATCAACAATTGATGAATCATACGGTTTGAATGTTGCATCAGTATTTAAAATTTGATTTAAAATTTTTGTCATAAGAGGACCGTTATGTGTTGTTTGTTCAGACAATGTACGAATCTCGCCTGTGATATGAACATTGGTTGATAGTTTGATATGTGGATCACTATTAGGCGCTTTAGGCATTAAAGTTCTAAATGATAAACCGGCATAATAAGGTAAAGTATATTGTGATTTGATAATCATTTGTTGAGCAATTTCATCGTGATAATCTCGGTCTAGAACTTCATCATATTGCCAAGGGTGGACAATCATAACTTGATAATCATCTATATTAAGCTGATGATGTTGTTGCATTTCCTCTTGAAGTTTTTGATACATACTTGGGAACAATTGCTTAATAGTGTCGTTATATGACATTGATAATGATTGAACATTACAAAAACGATGATGTATCAGTATTACTTTAAGCGAAATAGGTTGTGAGAATTCTGATGAATACATAAATGTTTCATTTGAATTCATACCTTTTCTCAATTTAGCACCGGGATGTAGTGGGTGACCTTCTATAACAGCTTGTTCAGATCGTAAATAGCTGTCCTCATCACTTTTTATAATGTCGAATAAAGTTCTTGACTCGTCTTGCATTGAATACGACTGGTAGCTCATTGCGAATATCATATTAGCCGCACTATTATTTAAATCATCTTTAAATTGATTACTTGCCTCATTATTTAATTCTGGTGCTTCAATTAATATCCAATCTAGAATATCATTTGGATGTTCTACGCGATGAAATGTCTGATTTGATTCTGTATTAGATTTATAAAAAAATGGACCTTTCACATCTACACGATTGAAAGCATGCTGACCACTAATAGGGGCATATAGTAATTTTTGTGCAGACTTAAATTCTATTTCTAAAACATTAGTAGTTTCGCAAGGTAAGGATTCAATTTTATCAGAATTAAGTATTCTACTATGATCATTACCATGAACAAGATTTTCTCTATGTATAGATGTAACTAATCGCTGTGTAACCTTATCGCGACCATTAGCAATTTGATTAATAAAATGGTTTGCCCATTCTGGATGTGATTGACTTAAGAAATCATATGCATCTTGCTCATCCTTAGTCATATATAAATTATTTTTATTTGTGTTTTTAATTGAATTCATATTTCACCTCTAAAAAAATATTTTACAAAAATTAATAAGATTTGTATAATCCATATTAATGATAATGATTATTATTATCAATTAAAAAGACAGGTGAAATTTATGGCAAAATTTTTCTTTTCCAGTTCATTTCTTCTGTTTTTGGGGAATTGGATTGGGCAAATCGGTCTCAACTGGTTTGTGCTTACTACATATCATAACGCAGTTTATTTAGGTTTAGTTAATTTTTGCCGACTCGTACCGATTTTGATATTAAGTGTATGGGCTGGTTCTATTGCTGATAAATATGATAAAGGAAATTTATTACGTATTACAATATCTTCATCATTTTTAGTTACAGCAATATTATGTGTATTAACTTATACCATCGATAATATTCCTGTGTATTTTATCTTAATATATGCTACGTTACGTGGAATGTTAAGTGCTGTTGAAACACCGGTTAGACAAGCCGTTTTACCAGAGTTATCTAATAAAATTACAACAACACAAGCTGTCTCATTCCACTCATTTATTATCAATATTTGCCGTTCAATTGGTCCTGCAATTGCTGGTGTTATATTAGCAGCTTATCATGCACCAACAACGTTTTTAGCCCAAGCACTTTGCTATCTCTTAGCAGTTGGTCTATGTATACCGATTCATATTAAAGCAACAGAATTAGGTAAAAATAATAAAGAGATGTCACTTAAAGTAGTGATGAATTATTTCAAACACAATTTAGAAGCAAGTAAAATCTTTATCACATCTCTATTAATTATGGCAACTGGTTTTTGTTATACGACAATTTTACCTGTTCTTACTAATCATGTATTTCCAGGTCAATCTGAAATATTTGGTATAGCTATGACTTGTTGTGCGGTAGGCGGTATTGTTGCCACTATTATTTTACCTAAAATACTTGATCATATTAATGCAGTCAAAATGTATTATTTGAGTTCTTTTCTATTTGGCTTAGCATTATTAGGAATTATTATTCACAATTTAGTTGTGATGTTTATTTGTATTTCGTTAATTGGATTGTTTAGTCAATGGGCAAGAACAACCAATAGAGTTTACTTCCAAAATAGTGTTAAGGATAACGAAAGGGGTAAGGTATTAAGTATTGTGATGATGGATCGCGGCATGATACCTTTAGGAAGTTTAATTATGAGCTTCTTTGCGGATCAATTCGGTGTATTAAATACATTTTTAATTATGAGCATTAGTACTGTAGCTATTTCAGTCATCTTTTACTTAATGCAACGAATTACTAAAATTGGAGGAATTTCATAATGGAGCGCAATGAATGGTTACTTGCGGATGAAAATATTCAGCATCGGATATTGAATGCAATCATCAAAGAACAGATATGTCCAGAAGATGCCAAAATAAATAAATCATTTGAAAACATTGAGTTACAATATCATGGCCGTGTATTAACTGGCCGTATTTTAAGAAAAAGTATGTTGGAAAGATATGTATTTGATGGACAGTTTACATATCAATGTGCTGAACAAAAAATCCAAATTAGTAACCTAGAACAGCTACTAAAAATATTAAATGACCAATTTGATATCAAAATATCTGATCGTTTATACCGAGAATTAATTCATAGTAGAGACAGTTTTGTCGAAACATATAAACAATTCAATAATAGAAAATCACTTATACATCAGAGTATGAAATTTTCTATGTTACCAGATACTATAAACTTTTTTACTTGGTTACAACATTTAAATGCTAATGATACTACTGATGATTTAAGTTATTCAGAAAGTTTAGTTATTGAAGGACATCCAACTCACCCTCTAACTAAAACGAAATTACCGCTGACTAAGGATGAGGTTCGTAGATATTCACCGGAATTCGAAAAAATTATACCATTACATATTATGCTAGTTTCTTCTTCGAAAATGGTTACGACATCCATGGAAGGGGATGACCAATTTATAATAAATAATGTCATCCCAGAATTAAAAGATAAAATACAACATTTTTTAAATCCTTTTGATTTGAATGTGGATGACTATAGAGCAATATTTGTCCACCCTTGGCAGTATGACCATGTGATTGGAGATAAATTTAAAACGTGGATAAGTGAAAAAATATTAATCCCAACTCCATTTACAGTAGATTCAAAAGCAACATTATCATTTAGAACTATGGAATTATTAAAACGACCTTTCCATGTTAAGCTTCCAGTAAATGTTCAAGCTACTAGTGCTGTACGAACTGTATCTACTGTAACAACTGTAGATGGTCCGAAATTAAGTTATGCATTACAAGATATGCTGAATATTTATCCTGAGTTAAAAGTAGCTGCAGAACCATTTGGAGAATATATTAATACAGATCCTGATTTAGCTCGACAACTCGCTTGTATTATTCGAGAAAAACCAGAATTAAATCAAGTAGGTTCAACGATTGTCAGTGCGAGTTTAGTTAATCGTAATCCAGTTGATCTTGAAGTGGTTGTAGATAGTTATATTAAATGGCTGGACAATGAACTTACTAAAGATAATATTAAACGTTTTATGCGTGAATATACACGTACTTTAGTGAAACCACTCATTGCGTATATTCAAGATTACGGTATTGCATTAGAAGCTCATATGCAAAATACAATAGTTAATCTTGGGCCTGACTATCAAATTACATTTTTAGTAAGAGATCTAGGTGGATCACGTATAGATATCAAAACGCTTCAGCAAAAATTACCGCACATTGAAATAACAAATGAAAGTTTAATAGCTGAAAATATTGAAGCGGTTATAGCTAAATTCCAACATGCAGTGATTCAAAATCAATTGGCTGAATTAATCCATCATTTTAATCAATATGATTTTGTTAATGAGAATATCTTATTTAAGATTGTGCAACAAGAAGTAGAATCAGCTATTGATAGTAATAAAAATCATGCGCATGCATTATATCAAGTACTATTTGGTTCAACGATTTCAGTTAAAGCATTATTAAGTATGAGAATGGAAAATAAAGTTAAAAAGTATTTAAATACAGAATTAGACAATCCAATAAAAAAAGAGGTGTAGTACATGGCAAATTTAAAAATAAATTTATCAAAAATACAATATAATGCCAAAGTACTTCAAACAATTTTAGATTCTAAGCAAATACATTTTACACCAGTGATTAAATCTATAGCTGGAGATAGACAAATTGTACAAAAATTAATTGATTTAGGAATCACACATTTCGCAGATTCCAGATTAGAAAATATCAGTCAATTAAATGATTTTAATTGTTCTTATACTATATTGCGATCCACAAAACAATCTAAGTTAGCTGACATGATTCAATGTACAAAAATAAGTATACAAACTGAATTAAACACTATTTTTGAAATCAATCGTATTGCTAAAAAACTAAATATAAAACATCAAGTGATTTTAATGGTTGATTGGAAAGATGGTAGAGAAGGCATATTAACTTATGATGTCGTAAAATATATTGAACAAATTTTACAACTATCTCATATTCAATTGGTAGGAGTATCATTTAACTTCATGTGTTTCAAATCAAAATTACCAATTGAAGATGATGTGTTTATGATTAATAAATTTGTTAGTGCTATAGAACGAGAATTAGGTTACCGTATGACCATAGTTTCAGGTGGCAACTCAAGTATGTTACCGTTAACAATGTATAATGATTTAGGTAAAATAAATGAATTACGAATAGGAGAAACACTATTTAGAGGTGTCGATACTACTACAGATAGAGCAGTAGCACATTTATATCAAAATACCATTGTACTCGAAGCGGAAGTTATAGAAATTAAACCACGTTTAAATCACATAACAAATCAATCATATTTACAAGCTATTGTTGATATTGGATATATAGATACAGATACTACTCACATTACTCCGATAGCAAATGATATTCATATATTAGGTGCGTCTAGTGACCATTTAATGATTGATTTAAATAATCAGGATCATTATCAAGTAGGTGATATGATTCAATTCGAATTAAGTTATGAAGCATTATCACGCTCAATGTATAATAAAAATCTTGAAAAAGTTTATATACTAGATTCAAAAGTAGAAACCCTCATAGAAAGTTTTAATCAGTCTTTATGTTCAATGCATAAATCATAATTAAATATAAATTTTAATAATTAAGAGTACCGACACATGCAAACTTAGTTAAATTTGCACACAGTGTTGATTACTCTTTTTTTATTCTCCTAAAAAATCCAATTCCATCAAATTATTAATACGAAAAGTAATATATATTTTAAATGTATTCAGAGGACTCAAATTAATTTCAAAAATTATAAAAAGTATGTTGACAATGATAATCGTTATCAATAAACTGTTATATGAAAGCATATACATACAATAAGGAGTGGAATCATGAAGGGAATAAAGATTTTTAGCATAATTGGCATATTATTTGCTTTAATTTTAGTTACTGCCTGTGGAAATAACGACAGTTCAAATAGCTCTAGTAGTAAAGAACCTAAAGATGGTGTGAAAATTAAACACGCTGAGGGCACTACTAAAGTACCTAAGCATCCTAAACGAGTAGTTGTACTTGAATACTCATTTGTTGATGCATTAGCAGCATTGAATGTAAAACCAGTGGGTATTGCTGATGATAATAAAAAAGAACGTATTATCAAACCACTTAGAGATAAAATTGGAAATTATACTTCAGTAGGTACACGTAAACAACCTAACTTAGAAAAAATTAGTAAATTAAAACCAGATTTAATCATTGCAGATAGCAACAGACATAAAGGTATCTACAAAGATTTAAGTAAAATTGCGCCGACAATAGAATTGAAAAGCTTTGATGGTGACTACGATGATAATATAGATGCTTTCAAAACAATCGCTAAAGCACTAGGTAAAGAAAAACAAGGTGACAAACGTTTAGAAGAACATGACAAGAAAATTGCTAAGTACAAAAAAGAAATTAAATTCAACAAAGATGAAAAAGTATTACCAGCTGTAGCAGCAAAATCAAGTTTCTTAGGACATCCAAGTGAATCATATGTAGGTCAGTTCTTAAAAGAATTAGGATTCAAAGAAGCCTTAACTCCTAAAGTAACTAAAGGTTTAAGTAAATACTTAAAAGGACCTTATCTTGAAATGAGTTCTGAAACATTATTAGATGTTAATCCTGGACGTATGTTTGTTATGACTGATAAAGCAAGTCCAGATGAACCAACATTCAAAAAAATGCAAAAAGATCCAGTTTGGAAAAAATTAGATGCAGTTAAACATGATCGAGTAAGTGTTGTAGACAGAGACCTATGGGCAAGAGCGCGTGGTTTAATTTCTTCTGAAGAAATGGCTAAAGAATTAGTAGAAATTTCTAAAAAGGATCAAAATAAAGAAGATAAGTAAGGTGGAAAATTATGACTATGAAGCATCAAAGTAGTCAATCCGCTATATTACAAAATAAAAGAAAACGCACTACACTCACATATATTGTGAGTGTGTGCTTTCTTTTTATTTGTATTTATTTAAATTTAGCGATTGGTTCTTCTCATATATTATTTAAAGATATTGTTCATTATATTACAGGACATACGGATACGGAACAGACATTTTTAATACATAATTCAAGAATGCCTCGTATGTTAGCAGGATTATTAATAGGTGGCGCTTTAGGTCTAGCAGGACTATTAATGCAATCTATAACTCGAAATCCCTTAGCATCACCACAAATATTTGGTGTTAATGGTGGGGCATCTTTTGTCATTGTACTAATCACTGTTCTTATGCCAGCTCTTGAAAATTATTCAATGATATTAGCAATGATTGGTGCATTTCTAGGTGGTTTAACCGTGTATACTTTGTCAGGTTCAACTAGATCTATGACACCAGTCAAACTTGCACTAGCTGGTATGGCAGTCCATCTATTTTTTAGTAGTATGACACAAGGTATTATCTTATTAAATGAAGATTCAAACTCATCTGTTATGTTTTGGTTAGTAGGTTCATTGTCTGGCGTGAAATGGCCAGAAATTATTGTCATTTCACCATGGTTAATTGTAGCAATGATTATCACTATGCTTATGGGACGTCAATTAACAATCATGGAATTAGGTGATGATATTGCTAAAGGACTAGGTCAGAAAATTCAAATCGTTAGATTAATATTAGGTTTATTAGTTGTTATATTAGCAGGTTTATCAGTATCAATTGCTGGTCCAATAGGTTTTGTAGGGTTAATTGTGCCACACATAGTAAAACGTTATATCAATAATAACTATATTTTAATGATTCCGCTCACTATAATCATTGGTGCAGATTTATTATTATTCTCAGATGTGTTATCAAGACTAGTCACTTATCCATTTGAGTCACCTGTAGGTATAGTAACTTCTTTCGTTGGTGCATTTTACTTCTTATTAATTACTGTTAGAGGGGTGAAACGCATATGACAAAAAAGAAGCATATGATTAGATATAGCATTGTATTTATACTATTAATACTAAGTACTTTATTTAGTTTGTGTGTGGGTTCAGTAATCGTTAATCCTATTGAAGCAATACAAGGTATATTTACACAAGATAATTTTATTTTGAATGAGTATAGAATTCCAAGAACTTTATTGGGATTGATTATCGGATGTAGTTTAGCGATATCAGGTGCAGTAATTCAAGGCGTTGTTAGAAACCCTCTTGCTTCTCCTGATGTAATAGGTATATCTAAAGGTGCAAGTTTAGCAGCAGTCATTATCATTATGCTATTTCCATCAGCACCCTTAGCAGTATTGCCAATCGGATCGTTCTTTGGCGCATTAATCATTAGTTTGATTTTATCATTCTTGATTTCTAAATTTGATGTCAAAGGTTCTAACTTAACTTTAATTGGTTTAGCTATTGGTGCCATTTGTACAGCTATCGTACAATTTTTTTTAATTAGAAATCCTATGGATGCAAATAATGCATTAGTATGGTTAACAGGAAGTTTATATGGACATAATATTTCGAACTTTTTATCTATTGTTCCTTGGTTTGTAATTACACTTCCAATTATTCTAATTCTTAGTTATCAATTAGATATTTTAGGTTTAGGAGATAACGTTGCTTTAGCTTTAGGTGCAAGAGTCAAACTGCTAAAAATGGTGTTACTTATTTTATCTGTAATGTTAGCAGGAGCTTCTATTGCAGTTGTGGGTGGTATTAGCTTCTTAGGTTTAATTTCACCACATATTGCTAGACAACTAGTCGGACATAAAAATATGCATGTTGTTATTATGTCAGGTTTTATTGGAGCAATATTATTAACATTTGGCGATGGTTTAGCACGAGGTATACATCCACCGTTAGATATTCCTGTGGGTGTCATTATCGCAATCATCGGTGCGCCATATTTCTTATTCCTATTAAGAAATATGTAATAATGAACGAACAGTACAGCATAAATTAATAAGATGCACCAAGCAGCATCGTATGATGTTGCTTGGTGCATTTTCAATTTAAAGTTAATCATACGTTGATTGTTAATGGATAAATAATAATAATAATTAGCGGAATGTCATTGCACTTTGAACATAAATCGAGTATAGTTATAAATACTTAATTATTCATAAAAGTGTATATATATTAATAAAACATTCAATGATTTTATTGAAATGGATGAATACATAAAATTGCAATTATAAATAGAGAGAAATGGATGACATAAAATGAATGGACACACTAAGCAAGAGATTATTAAAGGTAGAATAAAATTTATTACAATGTCGCTTATCGGAATTATACTATTTTTAATTCCTATACCAGTTGAACAAGATGGCAAAAAGCAAACAACATTACCTGTCGCATTTTTAGCCAATTGGTTAAAAGATGTTGTCGGTGATGCTATGCCTATTATTATCGTCACAATTATTACATTATCAGCAATATTAACACTACTTTGTTCTACAGTTTTAAAAAGTAAATTGAATCCAACAGGTTTAATGTATAATGCATTCAATGTTAATATCAGCTGGATGATTTTAAGATTGTTAGCAGTGATATTTGCCTGGGTTACTTTCTTGAAAATAGGTCCTAAGATGATATATTCAGAAGACACTGGAGGTCTTGTATTTTCAAGTCTATTACCTACATTAGTTGCTGTGTTTTTATTTGCAGCATTATTTTTACCATTGTTAATGGAGTATGGATTACTAGAACTATTGGGACCATTATTTAGACCCATTATGCGTCCATTGTTCACATTACCGGGAAGATCAACAGTAGATAATTTAGCTTCATTTATAGGTGATGGTACAGTAGGAGTATTAATTACAAGCCGTCAATATGAAGAAGGGTTTTACTCTAGAAGAGAAGCAACTGTGATATCCACGACATTTAGTGTTGTTTCAATTACATTTGCGATAATTATAGCTGACACAGTTAAAATGCAAGATAAATTTTTCTTATTCTATTTAAGCGTGATTATATCATGTTTAATTGCGGCAATGATTATGCCTAGAATTTGGCCATTAAATAAAATTCCTGATGAATATGCAAAAGAAGTTTCAAGTGATGCTAGAACTGAACAGTTGCCAGAAGGTAAAACAGCAATTGGTCATGGCTTCGATATGGCAACTGAAGTTGGAATCAAAGCACCAGGTTTAAAAGACTTTTTTAAATCAGGATTTAAAACGGTTATAGATATGTGGTTTGTTATTTTACCTGTAGTTATGAGTATAGGAACAATAGCAACAATAATAGCTAATTACACACCTCTATTTGAATATATTGGAAAACCTTTTGTTCCATTTTTACAATTACTTCAAATTCCAGAGGCGACACATGCATCTCAAACCATATTAATTGGTTTTGCTGACATGTTTTTACCATCAATTTTAATTGAAAGTGCACACAGCGAAATAACTCGTTTTGTTATCGGGGCGTTGAGTATTACACAATTGATTTATTTATCTGAAGTAGGTGGCGTTATTCTAGGTTCTAAAATACCGGTCAATATAGGGAAATTATTTATTATCTTCTTAATCAGAACGGTTATCACTTTACCTATCATAGCTTTAATTGCACATCTATTTCTATAATTAAAAAAGCCAAGTAGTCATTTAATATAAGTGTATAAGTGTTAGTAACAAAACTTAACATATACATTTTAAAATGCAGCTACTTGGTTTTTATTATAAATTAAAGTTTAAGGATTAAGAACAGAAAGAACATTCGCTTTTACAATTTCACTTTTTATAACTGGGGAAGCTTCTTTATTATCTGATTGTTTAGGACGTTGATGTGCTTCTTTAAATGCATCGCTATTTAACCAATTTTTGAAATCTTCTTCAGTATCCCACCATGTGTTAACATACATATCTTCAGTGTCATCATCTTTCTCTACTTGCCAAACTTCAATCTTGTTAAATCCTTTTAACGATTCGATTTTCCCACCTTTTGTAAATCTTGGTGCCATTTTTTCAGCAAATCCCTGTTTGACAGTAATACGATTAGTTACTACGAACATTTATATCACTCCTCTATTAATATTAAATACTATTATTATTACTTAAGTTTATATAAATTATAATACTTGTTACAGCATTAATAAAAACAAAAGGGGACAATAACTTAAAACATTATGAAATGCTAAGTTATTGCCCCGATATATACAGAAGTAAACCTATTTTTAGAGTTTACTTAGTTAGCTCATTATAAACTTTTTGATCATTTTGAGTATAAATAATGTATTCATGGTCAGCTGTATCAATTACAACTCGATTTGTTTTGCCAAAAGTAGAACCGATTCTAGAGATTTCTCTACCTTCAGCGTTTGGAACAGCATGGATGTCTTGGTCTTGATAAATATTTTTAATTTCGTTTGTAGGTATTTTAATATCTGCAACTCTCCATTGAATTCTTACTTCGTTATTATCTTTTTTTACTGTCATTGCCATGATTCAATACACATCCTTTAATTATTTTTGTACATATATCATATATTATTTTGGAAACGTTTTCAACACATAATGTGATACTTTTTATAAATTAAGTCATACTAATTGGAATGATGTTGTTTTGGTGAATAGTAACCGAAAATACGTTCGTATAAAATGGTTAAATATGATAAAATATTGCTATTAAAGGAGAGGTAATTATGACTGGAAAGACACATGCATCGTGTGGTTTATTAGTAGGCGCATTAACAACTCAGTATTTTCATACAGACTTATTTTCATCAGTAACAGTGGTTGTCTTATCAGTGATTTCTAGTTTGTTACCAGATATTTGTCATACACAAAGTAAAATTGGACAGAAATTTAAATTACTTAGTTTTTTCATTCGACTTATTTTTGGACATCGAACATTCACCCATTCCTTATTATTTATTGGTATTATAGGTTTTTTATTATATCTCATCGATACGCCTAAGTATTATGGGGTAGCTATTATCATTGGACTGGTTTCACATGTTATACTAGATATGATTACGCCTAAAGGAGTAAAGTTTTTATATCCTTTACCAATCACAATTAAAATGCCGATTAACTTTAAAACAGGTGGGCTTGTAGATTTATCTCTTGCTACTGCATTAACAGTTGGTGCTGTTTATGTGTTTTTTCAAATTGGAGTAAATGATATCATACATTATTGGAGATACTTTTTTGCGAATGATTAAAAATTGTATAGTGTATTTATGATAAGGTTATCGAGCGAAAATTTATATTTTACATAAGGAGACTAATTGATGTTAGACAAAAACAAATTAGAGAAATTTAATCAACAGCATATATATGAATATGAAAAATTAATGAGCACTAATGAAAAACAAGCACTTGAAGAGAAAATTGAAACACTAGATTTAGAAGACATTCAAAAAATGTATAACAACTTATATGTTAATAGACAAACAATTGATGATACTTCGGATGTTTCAGAAGTTAAGTATTCAGTAAAGTCTAATATGGATAATGAAACGATAAATACATATAAAGAACAAGGCATTGAAGCAATTAGAAATGGGCAGTTTGCTGTTGTGTTGATGGCTGGAGGTCAAGGAACTCGATTAGGTTATTCTGGACCAAAAGGTTCATTTGAAATAGAAGGTGTTAGTTTATTTGAACTACAGGCACGTCAATTAATTGATTTAAAAGAACAAAGTGGTCATACGATAGATTGGTACATCATGACAAGTGATATTAATCATGAAGCAACTAAAGATTACTTTGCTCAACATAACTATTTTAAATATGACCCTGAAAAGATTCATTTCTTTAAACAAGATAATATTGTAGCTTTAAGTGAAGCGGGTCAACTTGTATTAAATGAAACTGGACATATCATGGAAACGCCAAATGGTAATGGTGGTATATTTAAATCGCTTAAAAAAGCGGGTTATCTTGACAAGATGAAACAAGATAATGTGAAATATGTATTCTTAAATAATATTGATAATGTGTTAGTAAAAGTATTAGATCCTATGTTTGCAGGATTCACTGTTGCTAACAATAAAGATATTACATCTAAAACGATTCAACCTAAACATGGCGAAAGTGTAGGAAGACTTGTAAACAAAGATAGTAAAGATACTATACTTGAATACTCTGAACTAGACCCAAATATAGCTAATCAATTTGAAAATGCTAATATCGGAATACATGCTTTTAAATTAGGATTTATTATGAGTGCAGTAGATAGAGAATTACCGTATCATATAGCTATAAAAAATCTGAAACAACTAGATGAAGATTTTGGTGTAATAGAACAACCAACTTTAAAATTTGAACTATTTTATTTTGATATATTCCGTTATGGTACAAGTTTTATCACACTACAAGTTCCTAGAGAAGAAGAATTTTCACCTTTAAAAAACAAAGAAGGTAAAGATAGCGTAGAAACAGCTACTGCTGATTTAAAAAGAATGAACATGATCTAAATTAAGGTGGATAAGCAAATGGCAAATTCAGAAACACATCAAAATAACACTAATAAAAGTTCATTTAGAGACATCATGCCACTGTCATTCGGTGAAGAAATAGGTAATTCTATATCTCACGGTGTTGCCTCACTGATTACAATGATAATATTACCTTATGCTGCTGTTCATAGTTATAATAAGGGTGGCGCGCTTTTATCAACAAGTATATCTATATTTGTAATTAGTATATTTTTAATGTTTATATCTTCAACTATATATCATGCTATGGCTAATCACACATTGCAAAAATATGTGTTGAGAATTATTGATCATAGTATGATTTATATAGCAATTTCAGGAACTTATACACCTATATTATTAAATGTGATTGGTGGTTGGCTCGGTTGGTTAGTGTTTTTACTATTATGGGGTACTACAGTATGGGGGATTTTATATAAATCACTGGCTACTCATGTTAATCACAAACTGAGTTTAATTGTATATTTAGTAATGGGGTGGGTAGGTGTAATCTTTGCACCTATCATCATATTAAGAACATCATGGTTATTTATTTTATTTATTGTTTTAGGTGGCCTTTCATATACTATTGGAGCTTGGTTTTATGCCCAGAAAAACCGTCCATACTTCCATATGATTTGGCACATATTTATAGTGGTAGCTTCTTTTTTCCATTTGATTGGCATTCTATTTTTTATGAAATAAAAGTATGACAAAAATGACGGGGATTGGCCTCGTCATTTTTATTTTCAAAAATTCATACTAATATATGATTGTTTTATCAGCATAAAGTCTATATTATTGTTTGAGTTGAAAGAAAACGAAAGGGAGTAAAATAATGAAATTAAGATCTATTGTTACAGTCATTGCATTAATTATGATTATGTTCATGGCTGCAATTGAAACATCTATTATATCTCTAGGACTTCCTAGTATTAATCGTGATTTAAATGCAGGTAAACATATTTCGTTGGTAGTTACTGTTTACTTTATTGCGTTAGTTATTGCTAACCCAATAGTTGGTGAATTTATATCACGTTTTAAAATCATGTTTGTTGCGATATGCGGTGTGATTTTATTTGGTATTGGGAGTTTGATGTCTGGTTTAAGCGATAAGTTTACATTATTAATTATTTCAAGAATTATACAAGGCTTTGGCGCTGGAGTGATTATGTCTCTATCACAAATTGTACCTAAATTAGCTTTTGAAATTCCTTTAAGATATAAAGTAATGGGTATTGTTGGTAGTGTTTGGGGAATTTCTAGTATAGTAGGGCCACTCGTTGGTGGAGGTATATTAGAAGTTGCCACATGGCACTGGTTATTTTTTATTAACTTACCTATAGCTATTATTGCTATTGTTTTAATTATTTTTACCTTTAACTTTAAAGAGGAAGAGGTTAATAAAAATATTAATTTTGATGCTAAAGGTTTAACATTATTTTATATTTTTATTGGTTTATTAATGTACGGTTTATTAAATCAAACGATGTTCATTTTAAATATAGTCAGTTTGATTTTAGCAGTGTGTGTAGCTGTTTTATTATATAAAGTTGAAAAGAAAAGTGATAACCCATTTTTACCAGTAATCGAGTTTAATAAATCAATATCTTTAGTCTTTATTACGGATTTATTAACTGCGTTATGTCTTATGGGATTCAATATTTATATACCGGTTTATCTACAAGAAAAAGTAGGTATAAGCCCATTACAAAGTGGCCTAGTTATATTCCCACTTTCAGTAGCTTGGACAATATTTAATTTTTATTTGGGTAAAGTCGAAGAAAGCTTAACAAGAAAGACTTTATATTTATCGGCTTTTACTTTAATTATTGTATCAAGTATTATCATATTATTCGGTTTAAAATTACCATTACTCATTGCACTTAGTGTTATTTTAGCTGGTGTAGGTTTTGGTTATATTTACACAAAAGACAGTGTTATAGTTCAGGAAGAAACGACTCCAAATCAAATGAAGAAAATGATGTCATTTTACTCTCTAACTAAAAATTTAGGTTCATCAATAGGTTCAACTTTAATGGGCTATTTATATGCAATCAAAGCAGGTTGGTTTGGGTCAGATCTACAAAATATATTAAGTTTTGTAATTGCTGTAGAAATAATTTTAATTATTAGCTGGGCATTAATATATAAAAAACAAAGCAATTAAACTATAAAAGAGCCTAGGGCATATTTAAGTGCCTTAGGCTCTAAACATATATTTGTATTCAACGACGGTAAGACTAATTCATGATTTTGTGATACTTTATATTTACTTCATGTTAGCTTCTCATTTTTTATAATTTTATAAGGTCATTAATTAGTGGTAAAATACATTTGTATTGAATAAATTAGGGGGATAAGTGTAATGAAGTTTTTTAAAGATAAATTTTATAATTTAATATCTACACTTATTGTTCTAACTATTTTTATAATTTCTGGAACGATATTTTTAATGTTTTTAGGATTTGAGTTATATGGGTTAAGTAGGTTACTCATATATTTCAAGTTAGGCTACTTTGGATATAATAAAAGCTTTTATGACAATATTTTTTATTATGGTAGTTATATCGTATTAGGATATTTCACGCTATTTGCAGTCGAACATCTAATGGACTATTTTAGAAAACGTCTCCCACAAAATCCGTATTTTCAAGGAATAACATATCATTTAATTGCTTATTCAGTTACTACAGTATTGTTTTATTTCATTATTCACGTGCATTACACTTATATTGATATTAAATTTTGGGTAATTATGATTATAATAGGCTTCTTATATATATGTAAGGAAATATTTTATCCTGATAGTACTAATCTAAATAATAAAAAATAGTAAGCAGTATATTTGAATAATTATTTAAAGTTTGGTTGAATTGTATACTATTACTGAATAAAGGAGATTATGTACGTGAGCAATATAGAAATTAGTAAAAGACGTAGGAATTTAATTGTTTCTGTAATGCTGATTAGTGCTTTTGTGGCAATCCTTAACCAAACATTACTTAATACAGCATTACCCCATATTATGAGAGGGTTAAAAGTTGATGAGAATACATCACAATGGTTGATTACTGGTTTTATGCTAGTTAATGGGGTCATGATTCCTTTAACTGCATATTTAATGGATCGAATCAAAACGAGACCATTATATTTGTCAGCAATGGGAACTTTCTTGATTGGTTCAATAGTAGCTGCTATAGCACCTAACTTTGGTGTTTTAATGACTGCAAGAGTAATTCAAGCTATAGGTGCTGGCGTATTAATGCCATTAATGCAATTTACATTATTTACGTTATTCACAAGAGAAAGACGTGGATTTGCAATGGGGCTTGCTGGATTAGTTATTCAGTTTGCGCCAGCGATTGGACCTACATTTACAGGTTTGATTATTGATCATGTGAGTTGGAGAGTACCATTCATTATTATTGTAGGTATTGCTTTAGTTGCACTTATCTTTGGTTTTATTTTTATCTCAAGCTATAACAATACTAAGAAAACGAAACTTGATAAACGCTCAATTGTATATTCAACATTAGGATTCGGTATGATGTTATATGCATTTAGTAGTGCAGGTAGTTTAGGCTTTAGTAGCCCGGTTATTATTTGTACATTAATCATTAGTGTTTTAATTATATTAGTATTTGTTAGAAGACAATTATCTATATCTAATCCATTATTAAATTTGAAAGTATTTAGTAACAAAGTATTTTGTTTTAGTACAATTACTTCAATGATTGTGATGATGTCCATGGTTGGCCCAGCATTACTTATTCCATTATATGTACAAAACGCATTAGCATTATCTGCATTATTATCAGGATTAGTGATTATGCCTGGTGCAATTATTAATGGGTTAATGTCTGTATTTACTGGTAGTTTTTATGATAAATATGGACCAAGACCATTAATTATTACAGGATTTATAATATTAACTATATGTACATTCTTATTGTGCTTCCTAAAAGCGGACACATCATATACGTATTTGATTGTGATTTATGCTATTAGAATGTTTGCAGTTTCATTACTTATGATGCCTATTAATACTGCTGGTATAAATGCGTTAAAAAACAGCGACATTTCACATGGTACAGCTATCATGAACTTTGGACGAGTTATGGCAGGTTCTTTAGGTACGGCTTTAATGGTAACCTTTATGAGCATGGGTTCAAAATGGCTAGGATCAACAATTGCTACATCAGGTAGTAAAGAAATGATACAACGTCAAACTGTTGCTGCTGGTGTAGATGTGTCATTTGCACTTGTTACAGTCTTTGTAGTTATTGCATTCTGTTTTGCTTTATTCATTAAAGAATCAAGAAATAAGTCAAAAAATATTAGAGATATTTAATAGGATTAGTTTTATTAAGAAGTTAGTTATTAAATTAAGCTAACTTCTTTTTTTATTTAAAAAAAAGTCTTATACTAAAAAAGATAGACTAGGTAATGACAAAATATGTTTATTTAGTTAAGACAATATAAATAAGGGGGATTTACTTTGTTAACGGTAAATCAAGTCAAAGAATTAGTTGGAGAGTTAAAAGATCCAATTATTGATGTACCTTTAAAAGAAACAGACGGTATAGTAGATGTTTCTATTAAAGAAGAAATTGAACATGTAAGTGTCAAAATTGCTATGGCTCAATTAGGAGGTCAACCTCAATTAGACCTTCAAATGGCAATAGTTAAAGTATTAAAAGAAAACGGCGCTAAAACTGTTGGAATTAGATTTGAAGAATTACCTGCTGATACAGTAGAACAATATAGAGGCAAAGGCACAGAGAAACCAAAAACAATAGAAGGACTATTATCTAAAAATAACCCAGTAGAATTTATTGCAATTGCTTCTGGTAAGGGCGGCGTTGGTAAATCTACGGTTGCCGTTAACTTAGCTGTTGCTTTAGCAAGAGAAGGTAAAAAAGTAGGTTTAGTAGATGCTGACATTTATGGATTTAGTGTTCCAGATATGATGGGTATTGATGAAAAACCAGGTATAGAAGGTAAAGAAGTGATTCCTGTAGAAAGATATGGCGTTAAAGTTATATCAATGGCATTCTTTGTTGAAGAAAATGCTCCAGTTATTTGGAGAGGACCTATGCTTGGTAAAATGCTTACTAACTTTTTCACTGAAGTAAGATGGGGAGATTTAGATTATTTAATACTTGATTTACCACCTGGTACAGGAGATGTAGCGTTAGATGTTCATTCGATGTTACCGTCAAGTAAAGAAATAATAGTAACAACTCCACACCCAACAGCAGCATTCGTAGCCGCAAGAGCAGGTGCTATGGCTAAACACACTGATCACTCAATTTTAGGCGTGATTGAAAATATGAGTTACTTCGAAAGTAAAGAAACAGGTAACAGAGAATACGTATTTGGTAAAGGCGGAGGTACTAAATTAGCTGATGAGCTAAATACACAATTGTTCGGAGAGTTACCTTTAGAACAGCCAACCTGGAATCCAAATGACTTTTCTCCATCTATTTATCAACCTGAAGATCGTTTAGGTAAAATTTACCAAACTATAGCACAAAAAGTAATAGCAACTACACAAAAATAATCAATTGTAAAAAGGCGTATAAAATTAATAAAGATTTTATGCGCTTTTTCTATTGCATTTTAGAAAAATCCTGTTAGAATAATTTCTTGTGAGTTATTAATTCACATATAGCAATTCAAAAAGATTTAAATTAATTATTGACTTTAAATCTTAAAGTTGATATTATATAAAAGTCGTCAAAAACGGCAAGTTAAGTTTATTAAAACTTCGTTAAAAAAGTGTAAAACTTACTATTGCGAAGATGAATTAAATCAATTAAACTTATAAAAGTAATCTTAATTAAATGTTGACTTTCGATTTTGAAAGTAATACAATGTAAGAGATTGCGACAAAATGAACATTGAAAACTGAATGACAATATGTCAACGTTAATTCCAATAATGTAACGAAAGTTACAACAATTAATTTAGTTTTTATGAGCTAATCAAACATCATAATTTTTTATGGAGAGTTTGATCCTGGCTCAGGATGAACGCTGGCGGCGTGCCTAATACATGCAAGTCGAGCGAACAGATAAGGAGCTTGCTCCTTTGACGTTAGCGGCGGACGGGTGAGTAACACGTGGATAACCTACCTATAAGACTGGGATAACTTCGGGAAACCGGAGCTAATACCGGATAAGATTTTGAACCGCATGGTTCAATAGTGAAAGACGGCCTTGCTGTCACTTATAGATGGATCCGCGCCGTATTAGCTAGTTGGTAAGGTAACGGCTTACCAAGGCAACGATACGTAGCCGACCTGAGAGGGTGATCGGCCACACTGGAACTGAGACACGGTCCAGACTCCTACGGGAGGCAGCAGTAGGGAATCTTCCGCAATGGGCGAAAGCCTGACGGAGCAACGCCGCGTGAGTGATGAAGGTCTTCGGATCGTAAAACTCTGTTATCAGGGAAGAACAAACGTGTAAGTAACTGTGCACGTCTTGACGGTACCTGATCAGAAAGCCACGGCTAACTACGTGCCAGCAGCCGCGGTAATACGTAGGTGGCAAGCGTTATCCGGAATTATTGGGCGTAAAGCGCGCGTAGGCGGTTTTTTAAGTCTGATGTGAAAGCCCACGGCTCAACCGTGGAGGGTCATTGGAAACTGGAAAACTTGAGTGCAGAAGAGGAAAGTGGAATTCCATGTGTAGCGGTGAAATGCGCAGAGATATGGAGGAACACCAGTGGCGAAGGCGACTTTCTGGTCTGTAACTGACGCTGATGTGCGAAAGCGTGGGGATCAAACAGGATTAGATACCCTGGTAGTCCACGCCGTAAACGATGAGTGCTAAGTGTTAGGGGGTTTCCGCCCCTTAGTGCTGCAGCTAACGCATTAAGCACTCCGCCTGGGGAGTACGACCGCAAGGTTGAAACTCAAAGGAATTGACGGGGACCCGCACAAGCGGTGGAGCATGTGGTTTAATTCGAAGCAACGCGAAGAACCTTACCAAATCTTGACATCCTTTGACCGCTCTAGAGATAGAGTTTTCCCCTTCGGGGGACAAAGTGACAGGTGGTGCATGGTTGTCGTCAGCTCGTGTCGTGAGATGTTGGGTTAAGTCCCGCAACGAGCGCAACCCTTAAGCTTAGTTGCCATCATTAAGTTGGGCACTCTAAGTTGACTGCCGGTGACAAACCGGAGGAAGGTGGGGATGACGTCAAATCATCATGCCCCTTATGATTTGGGCTACACACGTGCTACAATGGACAATACAAAGGGCAGCTAAACCGCGAGGTCAAGCAAATCCCATAAAGTTGTTCTCAGTTCGGATTGTAGTCTGCAACTCGACTACATGAAGCTGGAATCGCTAGTAATCGTAGATCAGCATGCTACGGTGAATACGTTCCCGGGTCTTGTACACACCGCCCGTCACACCACGAGAGTTTGTAACACCCGAAGCCGGTGGAGTAACCATTTATGGAGCTAGCCGTCGAAGGTGGGACAAATGATTGGGGTGAAGTCGTAACAAGGTAGCCGTATCGGAAGGTGCGGCTGGATCACCTCCTTTCTAAGGATATATTCGGAACATCTTCGTAGAAGATGAAGGAATAACATTGACATATTGTATTCAGTTTTGAATGTTCATATAACATTCAAATCAGCCTTTTTCAAAGAAAGCGATTCGCAGGCAATGCGTTGAGTCATTTTAAAACGGAGTTTACTTTTGCAAATGAGTATTTAAAATGATGAAAACAAAGCCGAATGCAAACGCTTGACTGAAAATAGGATATTGTACATTGAAAACTAGATAAGTAAGTAAAATATAGATTTTACCAAGCAAAACCGAGTGAATTAGAGTTTTAAAGCTTGAATTCATAAGAAATAATCGCTAGTGTTCGAAAGAACACTCACAAGATTAATAACGCGTTTCCTGTAGGATGGAAACATAGATTAAGTTATTAAGGGCGCACGGTGGATGCCTTGGCACTAGAAGCCGAAGAAGGACGTTACTAACGACGATATGCTTTGGGGAGCTGTAAGTAAGCGTTGATCCAGAGATTTCCGAATGGGGAAACCCAACATGAGTTATGTCATGTTATCGATATGTGAATACATAGCATATCAGAAGGCAGACCCGGAGAACTGAAACATCTTAGTACCCGGAGGAAGAGAAAGAAAAATCGATTCCCTGAGTAGCGGCGAGCGAAACGGGAAGAGCCCAAACCAACAAGCTTGCTTGTTGGGGTTGTAGGACACTCTATACGGAGTTACAAAAGTATATATTAGACGAATCATCTGGAAAGTTGAATCAAAGAAGGTAATAATCCTGTAGTCGAAAATATATACTCTCTTGAGTGGATCCTGAGTACGACGGAGCACGTGAAATTCCGTCGGAATCTGGGAGGACCATCTCCTAAGGCTAAATACTCTCTAGTGACCGATAGTGAACCAGTACCGTGAGGGAAAGGTGAAAAGTACCCCGGAAGGGGAGTGAAAGAGAACTTGAAACCGTGTGCTTACAAGTAGTCAGAGCCCGTTAATGGGTGATGGCGTGCCTTTTGTAGAATGAACCGGCGAGTTACGATTTGATGCAAGGTTAAGCAGTGAATGTGGAGCCGTAGCGAAAGCGAGTCTGAATAGGGCGTTGAGTATTTGGTCGTAGACCCGAAACCAGGTGATCTACCCTTGGTCAGGTTGAAGTTCAGGTAACACTGAATGGAGGACCGAACCGACTTACGTTGAAAAGTGAGCGGATGAACTGAGGGTAGCGGAGAAATTCCAATCGAACCTGGAGATAGCTGGTTCTCTCCGAAATAGCTTTAGGGCTAGCCTCAAGTGATGATTATTGGAGGTAGAGCACTGTTTGGACGAGGGGCCCTTCTCGGGTTACCGAATTCAGACAAACTCCGAATGCCAATCAATTTAACTTGGGAGTCAGAACATGGGTGATAAGGTCCGTGTTCGAAAGGGAAACAGCCCAGACCACCAGCTAAGGTCCCAAAATATATGTTAAGTGGAAAAGGATGTGGCGTTGCCCAGACAACTAGGATGTTGGCTTAGAAGCAGCCATCATTTAAAGAGTGCGTAATAGCTCACTAGTCGAGTGACACTGCGCCGAAAATGTACCGGGGCTAAACATATTACCGAAGCTGTGGATTGTCCGTAGGACAATGGTAGGAGAGCGTTCTAAGGGCGTTGAAGCATGATCGCAAGGACATGTGGAGCGCTTAGAAGTGAGAATGCCGGTGTGAGTAGCGAAAGACGGGTGAGAATCCCGTCCACCGATTGACTAAGGTTTCCAGAGGAAGGCTCGTCCGCTCTGGGTTAGTCGGGTCCTAAGCTGAGGCCGACAGGCGTAGGCGATGGATAACAGGTTGATATTCCTGTACCACCTAGTATCGTTTTAATCGATGGGGGGACGCAGTAGGATAGGCGAAGCGTGCTATTGGATTGCACGTCCAAGCAGTAAGACTGAGTGTTAGGCAAATCCGGCGCTCATAAGGTCAAGCTGTGATGGGGAGAGGAAATTGTTTCCTCGAGTCGTTGATTTCACACTGCCAAGAAAAGCCTCTAGATAGATAACAGGTGCCCGTACCGCAAACCGACACAGGTAGTCAAGATGAGAATTCTAAGGTGAGCGAGCGAACTCTCGTTAAGGAACTCGGCAAAATGACCCCGTAACTTCGGGAGAAGGGGTGCTCTTTAGGGTTAACGCCCAGAAGAGCCGCAGTGAATAGGCCCAAGCGACTGTTTATCAAAAACACAGGTCTCTGCTAAACCGTAAGGTGATGTATAGGGGCTGACGCCTGCCCGGTGCTGGAAGGTTAAGAGGAGTAGTTAGCTTCTGCGAAGCTACGAATCGAAGCCCCAGTAAACGGCGGCCGTAACTATAACGGTCCTAAGGTAGCGAAATTCCTTGTCGGGTAAGTTCCGACCCGCACGAAAGGCGTAACGATTTGGGCACTGTCTCAACGAGAGACTCGGTGAAATCATAGTACCTGTGAAGATGCAGGTTACCCGCGACAGGACGGAAAGACCCCGTGGAGCTTTACTGTAGCCTGATATTGAAATTCGGCACAGCTTGTACAGGATAGGTAGGAGCCTTTGAAACGTGAGCGCTAGCTTACGTGGAGGCATTGGTGGGATACTACCCTAGCTGTGTTGGCTTTCTAACCCGCACCACTTATCGTGGTGGGAGACAGTGTCAGGTGGGCAGTTTGACTGGGGCGGTCGCCTCCTAAAAGGTAACGGAGGCGCTCAAAGGTTCCCTCAGAATGGTTGGAAATCATTCATAGAGTGTAAAGGCATAAGGGAGCTTGACTGCGAGACTTACAAGTCGAGCAGGGTCGAAAGACGGACTTAGTGATCCGGTGGTTCCGCATGGAAGGGCCATCGCTCAACGGATAAAAGCTACCCCGGGGATAACAGGCTTATCTCCCCCAAGAGTTCACATCGACGGGGAGGTTTGGCACCTCGATGTCGGCTCATCGCATCCTGGGGCTGTAGTCGGTCCCAAGGGTTGGGCTGTTCGCCCATTAAAGCGGTACGCGAGCTGGGTTCAGAACGTCGTGAGACAGTTCGGTCCCTATCCGTCGTGGGCGTAGGAAATTTGAGAGGAGCTGTCCTTAGTACGAGAGGACCGGGATGGACATACCTCTGGTGTACCAGTTGTCGTGCCAACGGCATAGCTGGGTAGCTATGTATGGACGGGATAAGTGCTGAAAGCATCTAAGCATGAAGCCCCCCTCAAGATGAGATTTCCCAACTTCGGTTATAAGATCCCTCAAAGATGATGAGGTTAATAGGTTCGAGGTGGAAGCGTGGTGACACGTGGAGCTGACGAATACTAATCGATCGAAGACTTAATCAATTTTATGTTTTGCGACGCAAAATCATTTTACTTACTATCTAGTTTTGAATGTATAATACATTCCATTTGTCTGGTGACAATGGCAAGGAGGTCACACCTGTTCCCATGCCGAACACAGAAGTTAAGCTCCTTAGCGCCGATGGTAGTCGGACTAACGTTCCGCTAGAGTAGGACGTTGCCAGGCAAATATATAATTATTCCACAGTAGCTCAGTGGTAGAGCTATCGGCTGTTAACCGATCGGTCGTAGGTTCGAGTCCTACCTGTGGAGCCATGGCTCCTTGGTCAAGCGGTTAAGACACCGCCCTTTCACGGCGGTAACACGGGTTCGAGTCCCGTAGGAGTCATCTTAATGGAGAATTAGCTCAGCTGGGAGAGCATCTGCCTTACAAGCAGAGGGTCGGCGGTTCGAACCCGTCATTCTCCACCATTTATTTTGTTTAAATAAATATGTCGGAGGGGTAGCGAAGTGGCTAAACGCGGCGGACTGTAAATCCGCTCCTTCGGGTTCGGCAGTTCGAATCTGCCCCCCTCCACCATCTTAATGGGCTATAGCCAAGCGGTAAGGCAACGGACTTTGACTCCGTCACGCGCTGGTTCGAATCCAGCTAGCCCAGCCATAAGAGCCATTAGCTCAGTTGGTAGAGCATCTGACTTTTAATCAGAGGGTCAGAGGTTCGAATCCTCTATGGCTCACTCAAAACATCTTTCTTAGGAAAGATGTTTTTTTTATTGTTTTATGTAAACGAATACATTATTCTATAACTAATACTTAAAAGAGGTGGAGAATAAGATGAAAAATATAGATATTATTGGGGTACCTTCAACATTTGGTCAAAGAAAATTAGGAGTCAATCTTGGTCCAGATGCAATAAGGTATGCTGGTTTACAAGATAGATTAGAAAATATTGGTCTAAATGTCAGTGATAGAGGTAATATTGATGTACCGACAATAGATTTAAAAAAATTCAACTCTGAGCAAGAAGGTTTAAGAAACTATGATGAAATTGTTCAAGTTTCAAACACTTTAAGTGATAAAGTTGATCAAACTATATCCAATAATAGTTTTCCTCTAGTGATAGGTGGCGATCATTCTATTGCAGTAGGCTCTATTTCTGGAATAAGTAAACACTACTCTAATTTAGGGGTAATTTGGTATGATGCACATGGTGATTTAAATATTCCTGATGAATCTCCATCTGGTAATATACATGGTATGCCATTAAGAATATTACTTGGAGAAGGGCCAAGTGAACTTGTGAATTTAAATGATTTTCAACCTAAACTAAAACCTGAAAATGTTGTTCTTATTGGTATGCGAGATTTAGATAAAGGGGAACGTCATTATATTAAAGAACAAAATATTAAAACTTATACAATGGCTGATATTGATAAGTTAGGTATTGAGTCTGTAATAAATGAGTCTGTACAATATTTAAAAAATAGAAATGTCGATGGATTACATTTATCTTTAGATGTTGATGCATTAGACCCTACAGAAACACCAGGAACCGGTACAAGAGTGTTAGGTGGTTTAAGTTATAGGGAAAGTCATTTTGCGCTTGAATTACTTCATGAAAGCAAAATGATTACATCTATGGATTTAGTTGAAGTTAACCCATTAATTGATTTACATAACAATACAGCGGAACAAGCTGTTTCATTACTTGGTACATTTTTTGGAGAAACACTACTATAATTTAATTTATGTAACTTGCATGTTAATCGACATGCAAGTTTTTTTCATTTTTATTAGTGTTCATATGACACGTGTTCTAATGATTGATATAATGAATAATATGGAAAATGTTATCGGAGGAGATGTTATGGATTTTTCCAATTTTTTTCAAAATTTTAGTACTTTAAAAGTCATAACTAGTGTCCTCGATTTATTGATTGTGTGGTATGTTCTTTATTTACTGATTACAGTTTTTAAAGGTACAAAAGCAATACAATTATTAAAAGGTATTGTTGTAATAGTAATCGGTCAACAAATCAGTAAAATACTAAATTTGACTGCAACTTCAAAATTGTTTGACATTGTGATTCAATGGGGAGTATTGGCATTAATTGTAATATTCCAACCAGAAATTCGAAGAGCTTTGGAACAATTAGGTAGAGGTAGTTTCTTAAAACGTTATACCAACGCCTATACTAAAGATGAAGAGAAATTAATTCAATCTGTATCAAAAGCGGTTCAATATATGGCTAAACGTCGTATTGGAGCACTTATAGTTTTTGAAAAGGAAACTGGTCTTCAAGATTATATTGAAACAGGTATTCCTATGGATTCTAAAATTTCTCAAGAATTATTAACCAATGTGTTTATACCTAATACACCATTACATGATGGTGCAATGATAATTCAAGGAACTAAAATAGCAGCAGCAGCAAGTTATTTACCATTATCAGATAGTGTTAAAATATCTAAAAGTTTAGGTACAAGACATAGAGCAGCTGTAGGTATTTCAGAAGTATCTGATGCTTTTACAGTTATTGTGTCAGAAGAAACTGGTGATATTTCAGTTACTTTTGATGGTAAGTTAAGAAGAGATATTTCAAATGAAGTGTTTGAAGAGCTATTATCTGAACATTGGTTTGGCACACACTTTCAAAAGAAAGGTGTGAATTAATATGTTAGAAAGTAAATGGGGATTAAGATTCGTTGCACTGATATTAGCTATATTTTTCTTCTTATCAGTGAATAATGTATTTGGGAATATCTTTAACTCTGATGATATATCACAGAAATCAACAAAAACAATACAAGATGTTCCAGTAGAAGCGATATATAACCATAAAGATTTACACGCTACACATGTACCAGACACAGTAGATGTAAATATTTCTGGTCCACAATCAAAGTTAATAAAAATTGAAGATCCCGATGATTTAAAAGTTGTTGTAGATTTATCAGGTGAAAAAGCTGGTAAATATCAAAAGAAATTTCAAGTTAAAGGTTTAAATAATAGCATTAATTATAATGTTAAACCTAAATCAGCCAACATCACATTAGAAAAGAAAATAACTAAAACAATGCATGTAGAGCCTGATGTAAGTCAAAGTGATATTGCAGATGGTTACCAAATTGATAATCAAAAAATTTCACCTGAAACAGTTAAAGTAACTGGTGGAGAAGAACAATTAAAACAAATTGCTTACTTAAAAGCAACATTCAAAAATTCTAGTAAAATAAGTAAAGATACTAAAGATATTGCTACAGTAAATGCTTATGACAAAGATTTAAATAAAATGAATGTTTCTATTAACCCAGATGAAGTTGATTTGAAAGTGTCTGTTAAACCTTATAGTAAAAAGGTTAAAGTTAACACAAAGACGACTGGAAAATTAAAAGACAATAAAAAGGTAGATAATGTTAAATTAGATGACGATGAAGTTGAAATTTATGGTAGTAGAGAAGATATACAGGGTATAAATAATATTACAGCTGAAATAGACTTAGATGATATTTCAGAGTCCACTGAGAAAACTGTAAAATTTGATTTACCTAAAAGTGTAAGTAGGGTTAACCCTGAAGAAACAAAAGCTTATATCACAGTTAAATAATTGAAAGAAATAAAAGGAGAGTAAAACATGGGAAAATATTTTGGTACTGACGGTGTCAGAGGTGTAGCAAATGAAGAATTAACACCTGAACTAGCGTTTAAGCTAGGTAGATATGGTGGTTATGTATTAGCACATAATAAAGGGGAAAATCACCCTAGAGTCCTTGTTGGTAGAGATACAAGAGTTTCAGGAGAAATGTTAGAATCAGCACTCATTGCAGGACTTATATCTATTGGAGCTGAAGTCATGCGATTGGGTATTATTTCAACGCCAGGTGTAGCATATTTAACGAGAGAAATGGACGCAGAATTAGGTGTAATGATTTCTGCATCACATAATCCAGTTGCAGATAATGGTATTAAATTCTTTGGTTCTGATGGTTTCAAATTATCAGATGATCAAGAAAATGAAATCGAAGAATTACTTGATCAAGAAAATCCAAGTTTACCAAGACCAACTGGTACAGAAATCGTTCATTATTCAGATTACTTTGAAGGTGCACAAAAATATTTAAGTTATTTAAAATCTACTGTAGATGTTAATTTAGAAGGTATGAAAATTGTTTTAGATGGTGCAAATGGTTCTACATCTTCTTTAGCACCATTTTTATTCGGCGATTTAGAAGCTGATACTGAAACAGTGGGTTGTAGTCCAGATGGATACAACATTAATGAAAATTGTGGTTCTACACATCCTGAAGCTCTTGCAAAAAAAGTTCTTGAAACTGGAAGTGACTTTGGTTTAGCATTTGACGGAGATGGAGATAGAATTATTGCTGTTGATGAAAATGGTAAAATCGTTGATGGAGACCAAATTATGTTTATTATTGGTCAAGAAATGCATAAAAACCAAGAATTAAATAATAATATGATAGTTTCAACTGTAATGAGTAATTTAGGTTTTTATAAAGCTTTAGAAAATGAAGGCATTCAATCTAATAAAACTAAAGTTGGAGACCGTTACGTTGTAGAAGAAATGAGAAGAGGAAATTATAATCTTGGTGGTGAGCAATCAGGTCATATCGTATTAATGGATTATAATACAACAGGTGATGGCTTATTAACTGGTGTACAATTAGCAGCTATCATCAAAATGTCAGGTAAATCATTAAGTGAGTTAGCTTCACAAATGAAAACATATCCTCAATCATTAATAAATGTAAGAGTAACAGATAAATATCGCGTTGAAGAAAATATTGATGTTAAAGAAGTAATGACTAAAGTTGAAGTTGAAATGAATGGAGAAGGTAGAATTTTAGTACGTCCTTCTGGAACAGAGCCATTAGTAAGAGTAATGGTTGAAGCTTCAACAGATGAAGATGCAAAAAGATATGCCCAACAAATTGCTGATGTCGTAGAAGACAAAATGGGTTTAGATAAATAATTCAAATAAAGAACGTGCCATAAATGAAAAGGCACGTTCTTTAAATATATATAATAAAAATGGACCAGAAGCTTACATCTGGTCCATTTTTGATTCAACAAATATTATTTTGAAATAAGTTCATTATATTCTTTTTCAATTTCTTCTGCTAATGGTCCTTCAACTTTAGCATACGTTTGTAAGAATGATTTTACACCATGTTCTTGAATATAATTATTCTTTTCAACAGTTTCTTGGTCAGCTTTATCATCATATTTTAAAAGTAGGGCAGCTGCTTTAACTAAGCCATCTCTTTCTAAATTATGTTCATATAAATAATTTAATGGTTTAATAATACGATCTTTAGGACCAATTTTACGTAGAGTTCCGCGACCAACACGTGTTACTTCATCAGATAGATAAGAGTTATTGAAACGTTCAATAATTTTTTCTACATATTGAGATTGTTCTGATTTAGAAAAATCAAATTCACGTGTGATATAATCACTTGTTTCAGCTAGTACACGTCTTAAACCAGCTTCGATAGTGCTATCTTGAACTGCATCTAAAACAGTTGCTTTATTATCGTTATAACCAGCATATGCTAAGAAAGCATGTCCTGTATTAACAGTTAATAATTTTCTTTCAATATAAGGTGTTAAATCATCAACATATTTAATATGGTCTAATTCTTCGCCATACCAAGCATCTTTTTCAACAACCCATTCATAGAAAGGTTCTACCATAACATCTAAAATATTTTCATTTTTTTGTAATGGAACAATTCTATCAACTGCAGAGTTTGCAAAATGAATATTGTCGCCTAAAGGACCAGTAATATCTAAAATAGCTTTTTTAAGTGTATCTGTAGCCATAATAGCATTTTCACAAGCAACGATATTAACATGGTTTTCTTTTTCTTTTAAATATGGAGCAAATGATTTTGCAATAATAGGTAAAATGTTAACACCAACAGCAGTTGTAATTAAATCAGCTTCTAAAATAGCTTGTTTCAATTCATCTGAAGGTTTAGCAGAATTAATCGCATCTACATTGTTTACTCTTGTAGTAGTTTTAGCTTCATCTGCTAAAATAACATCGTATTCATGTTCCGTTTGTAATGCATTAATAATTTCATCATTTACATCTGCAAATGTAACTTTAATATTATTATCAGCTAAAATATATCCAATAAATCCACGACCAATATTACCGGCACCAAAATGTACTGCTTTCATTATGCATCAGCCTCCTCAAAGACTTGTTTAATTTCGTCAGCAGATTTAGCGTTGATAATACGTTCTACATTTTCTTCTTCACTGAAAGTAATCGCAATTTTAGATAATAAGTCTAAGTGTTCTCCGTCTTTACCAGCGATACCAACGACAACTTTAACTTCTTCGCCATTCCAATCAACACCTTCAGGAATTTGTAATAAACTTAAGCCTGATTGAATGACATTTCCTTTAGCTTCTTCAGTACCGTGAGGAATTGCTAAACCGTTACCCATAAATGTTGAAACAACATCTTCACGATCTTTCATTGCTTGAATATAATTTTCAGTTACAGCTCCGCTATCAACTAGAGCTTGTCCTGCTTTCTCGATTGCATCGTTTTGGCTTGCTACTGATACGTTAATAAAAATGTTTTCATTACTGAATAATTCGCTCATTATAAATACACTCCTAAATTAATTGTTTTTTAATTCGTTTTAAAAATTGCTTTTCCAGTATAATTTTAAAGTCATGTGGATTTTTCATAAAATCATCTAAGTTTTCCAAATGGTTGCTTAGTGTTTCGGAAATTGTACTAACAAGATCTACCATGATTGCATTATCTGGAATAAACATACTTAACATATAATTAATGTAGTCATTGTCATTTTGAATATTACTCATCTTTATAGGTTCCTCCAAAATAGTTATGAGGATACATGGTTCTTTAAACATTGAATCTCTCATATGAGGAATAGCTATAGGGTAGGGGCTTAGTATCCAATTAGGATTTTCCTCCAACCGATGTTGTAATAATTCAGCGAATGACTGACCATCATCAATAATACGATGACTTACTAGGTAATCAGATAAATATTGATTCCAATTATCTACTGATTTATATTCTATTTTCACGGAATCAACTAACTTTAAACCTTGACGTATTGTTTCCATAATATCTTCAGGTGAATAATTAATTAATTCTTTTCCTTCATTTTGATTCATATGGTGTGCTTCTTTAGTATTTAAAAATGAAGCGACATATCCTATGTCAGAATCAGGGAGTAAAGGATTAACTGTTAAAAATGGTCTATCTATATCCAAATTTACGGTGGATATAATACCATCGTATTGAGATAAATCAAGCACGTTTAGATCACTTACAGAAGCCTGTGTAATTCGTTCAATTTCACTAAACACTTGTTCAAGTCTAGTTGCTAATAGACGGCTTGTACCTATGCCACTACTACAGACGACTAAAATATTTAAAAATTGATGTCCTTGGTTTTTAATTGATCCTCCAAAATGAAGGACAATAAAAGCAATCTCGCTATCAGGAAAGATTAACTCTGGCCAAACAACATGCAATGCTTTGCTCACATTATCAAATAGTCTTGGATATTTGTACTTAATCATATCGGTCAAAGGATTATATGTTTCAATATTTGATTCTAAACGATTAATTGCTGGATTAATATGCAATGATAATCCATTAATTAGAGTAGTTTTTTCATCAAAGTATTGACCCGAAATTTCTTCTACGTTTTGCACGAAAGATTTTATTTTTTGTTCATTTTTCTTATCTTCAAATAAAGTATCTTTAGTATCTTTACGTTTTGAACCCCGCAAGTGAATGGTAATAAATGTGACTTCAGCTTGGTTGAATTGGACATCATATAAATCTTCTAGACGTTTAGCAATTTCACTAGCTACTTCATGTTCAAATGTATGTTTTACCGATTGATAAATATCTTCATTAAGTGATACATATTCATTGTTTTGCATACGAGTAATACTTAGTACAATATGAACGGTTAACGTGAGATAGCTAGATTCTGTTAGTGAATAGGGAAGCTCTCCTAAATAATCCATTAGAATTCTCTCAACTTTAAATATTCGGTCTAAATCCACAAGTGATTGTTGAGATTGATGTAATGATTGATAGACAAAATGATTTTCAATAACTGAATAAACACTTGTACTATTTAAATTATTTACCATTAGCTGACTTAAGAACTCTCTTTTTTTAGATTCAGTACCATTTAACATAACACCTTCGCCACGTTTTCGTGTTAAGGATAATTGATATGATTCTAAATCATGTTCTAATTCATCCAATAATTTAGCTAATGATTGGATAGAAACGCTGATTTCTTGAGCAAGACTATACTGTTTAACGGCATGTTTAGATTGAATAAGAGCATATAAAATAATGACCTTTTGTTCTTCAACTGATAAGTCTATAGTTTGTTGTTGCGTCATTTCATATTTTAAGCTTTGAATAGCTTGTTGATCCCCATTTAAACGAATACCTTTTTTGTTAACTCGGTCAAGTTGAATTGAAAAGGTATCTATATATGATTCAACGTGCTTTAATTCTCTATGAATAGTACGAGAGGACACTGCCAGTTGTTGAGCAATGTCATATATAGTGACATATTGTCCGTGATACTTGATTAAAAGTTCTATAATCTCTTTTTCACGTGTACTCAATAACATGGCGGTATCCTCCATTAATATTAATATTTAAAAATTATTGTTCTTCTTTTTTAAGGTTATTTAGTAATTCTTCATATCTTGGTGAGTTTAAGAAGTTATCAACTGAAATGTGAATTGCATTTGGTACTTGTTTAATTGCACGGTCAGTTAATGTTTTTTGAGTGATAACTAATTGAGCATCACTTGGTAATTGGTTAATTGCTGTGTTTGTAACATTTACATCTGAGATGCCAGCTTTTTTGAATTTATTACGTAACATACTAGCACCCATTGCACTAGAACCCATACCCGCATCACATGCAAAGATAACATGGTCAACATTACTGTAATCGTGGGCATCAACATCTTCAGTATTATAATTATCTAATAATTGATCAGCATTATCTTCATCATCAGATTGTTCTGTTGAAGTAGCAGCACCTGCAGCGCCAGCACCTGTTGCAGCACCAGCAGTAGTAGCTTTAGCTGGTGAGTCATTATTATCTTTATTAGTTAATTTTGAAGACACACTTGATTTTTTACCTTTAGTTGCTTCCATTTGAGCAGTAGCAGCTTCTAAATCTTGTTTAGGTTCTTTAGTGAACTTAAGAATAATTGCTGAAACAGCGAAAGAAACTAATGTCGCTAATACTACACCTAATAACATATGAAGGAATTCACCTTTAGGTGCGTTAATACAATAAGTGATAAATGATCCTGGTGACGCTGGACTTCTAAATCCAAATCCAGTTGCTTGATAAGTAGCAACGCCAGTCATACCACCTAAAATAACTGAGATAAATAACATTGGTCTCATTAATACGTAAGGGAAATAAATTTCATGAATTCCACCTAAGAAGTGGATGATTCCTGCACCGTAAGAAGTAGCTTTTGCAGTTCCTTTACCAAAGAACATATATGCAAGTAAAATACCAAAACCAGGTCCAGGGTTTGATTCAATTGTATAAAGTATTGATTGACCTGCTGTAGCAGCTTGGTCAGCACCAAGTGGTGTGAATACACCATGGTTGATAGCGTTATTTAAGAATACAATTTTAGCTGGTTCAACTAAAATACTTACGATTGGAAGTAAATGAGCATGAACTAAAGCCTCAACTGCAACTGATAATATATGCATGATGAATTTCATGATTGGAGCTAAAATTTCAAAACTTAAAATTGTCATGATGAAACCTAGGATACCAGCAGAGAAGTTATTGAATAACATCTCGAAACCTTGTGGTGTTCTAGGTTGAACAAATTCGTCAGTTTTTTTCATTAACCAACCAACTAATGGTCCCATAATCATTGCACCAAGTAACATTGGTGTGTCAGGTAATGCTACGATAACCCCCATAGTTGATGTAGCAGCAATGATACCACCACGTAATCCGTGGATTAAACGTCCACCACTAAATGCGATTAATAATGGGATTAAAAATTTAATCATAGGATCAGCTAATTGAGATAAATCTTTATTAGGCATCCATCCATTGTCTATAAATATAGCAGCGATAAATCCCCAAGCGATGAACGCGCCAATGTTTGGCATGATCATACTACTAAGAAAAGAACCGAATGCTTGAACTTTACGGCCAAAACCTTTGTTTTCTTGTTTCTGAGCCATATCTACACCTCTTTTTTAATTAGTATTTGACTATATTTATTGTAAATCTAAGTAGACAATTACTACAACAAGAACAAAATTCAAATTTGTCATAATAATCATGACAACAATCATTCTATAATATATAGGTAAAGATAATGTAAATTAAAAGCTTTATTACAATGAATTTTAAATGGAAACGGTAGTACATATTTTTTACAAAAACCTTGTGAAAATATTTGCAATTAAGACAAACTACATTGTACAATAGGTTCTAATGGAAGGGAGGATAGTAAAACAATATTACAAAGCGCCTGTGCAAGCTATTAATGACATGTGAGGATTAGAAATTAAATCTATTTGTATAAATTTCTATAGCGTACATTTATAACTTGTAGACGAGGAGGATAGTGATCGAATAGATCGGCGGATGCTATCCCGGATGTGGCTCATTCGTTAGCTTATTAAGTAAAACAGTAGGGTAACCTATTGGACAAAGTTAATAAGATCGCCAATTAATATTATATAAAATGAAAAACGTTAGAAGTTTAAGTGTGATAATTTATCACGCTTATTTTCAAGTGTGGTTAAACTAAGATAAAAGTTACTACAAATATGAACGCTAATGATAGTAGATTACTAAACTAAATTATAAGTAATAAATCATTGCTACTAACGTTATTTCAATAACTGGAGGAAAAGTAAATATGTGCGGAATAGTAGGATATATTGGCTATGATAATGCCAAAGAATTATTATTAAAAGGTTTAGAAAAATTAGAATATAGAGGTTATGATTCAGCTGGTGTTGCTGTAGCAAACGACGAAGGCACTAAAGTATTTAAAGAAAAAGGTCGTATTGCAGAATTACGCAAAGTAGCGGATAGTAGTGATATTGATGGCACTGTTGGAATCGGTCACACTCGTTGGGCAACACATGGTGTACCTAACTATGAAAACTCACATCCACATCAATCAACTACTGGTCGTTTTACACTAGTACATAATGGTGTAATTGAAAACTATGAAGAATTAAGAAATGAATATTTAAATGATGTTAAATTTGTTTCTGAAACAGATACAGAAGTTATCGTTCAATTAATTGAATACTTCTCTAAACAAGGTTTTGAAACAGAAGATGCATTTACTAAAGTTGTTTCATTATTACATGGTTCATACGCTTTAGGTTTATTAGATGAAGAAGATAAAGATACTATGTATGTAGCTAAGAATAAATCACCACTTTTAATCGGTGTTGGTGATGGTTTTAATGTCATTGCATCAGATGCATTAGCTATGTTACAAGTAACTAATCAATATAAAGAAATTCATGACCATGAAATTGTTATCGTTAAACGTGATGAAGTTATTATCAAGGATATTAACGGTCAAGTTCAAGAACGTGACGCTTATACTGCTGAAATTGATGCATCAGATGCTGAAAAAGGTGTTTACGATCACTACATGTTAAAAGAGATTCACGAACAACCAGCTGTTATGCGTCGAATTATACAAGAATATCAAGATGACGAAGGTAATCTAAAAATTGATAAAGACATAGTAGATGATGTTGCACAAGCTGATCGTATCTATATTATCGCTGCTGGTACTAGCTATCATGCTGGTTTAGTTGGTAAAGAATTCTTAGAAAAATGGGCAGGTGTACCAACAGAAGTACACGTAGCTTCTGAATTTGTTTATAACATGCCTTTATTATCTGAAAAACCATTATTCATTTATATTTCACAATCTGGTGAAACTGCAGATAGTCGTGCCGTATTGGTTGAAACTAAAAAATTAGGTCATAAAGCGCTAACAATAACTAACGTATCTGGTTCAACATTATCACGTGAAGCGGATCACACATTATTATTACACGCAGGTCCAGAAATTGCCGTAGCTTCTACTAAAGCATATACAGCACAAATTGCTGTATTATCTATTTTAGCTCAAATAGTTGCTAAAACACATGGTCGTGAAGCAGACATTGATTTATTAAGAGAATTAGCGAAAGTTACTACTGCAATCGAATCTATCGTAGACGATGCACCTGTAATGGAACAAATTGCTACTGATTTCCTTGAGACAACACATAATGCATTCTTTATTGGTCGTACTATTGATTATAATGTCAGTCAAGAAGGTGCATTAAAACTTAAAGAGATATCATATATTCAAGCTGAAGGATTTGCTGGCGGTGAATTAAAACATGGTACGATTGCATTAATTGAAGATCGTACACCAGTTATTGCTTTAGCTACTCAAGACAATGTAAACTTATCTATTCGTGGTAATGTTAAAGAAGTTGCTGCACGTGGTGCTAGTACTTGTATTATCTCAATGGAAGGTTTAGAAAAAGAGGGAGATACGTATGTCATTCCTCATGTTCATGAATTATTAACACCATTAGTTTCAGTAGTAGCACTACAATTAATTTCTTATTATGCAGCGCTACACAGAGATCTTGATGTTGATAAACCACGTAACTTAGCAAAATCAGTTACAGTTGAATAAATTTAAAAATTAAAAGTGATGAATACCATAATTTTGGTATTAAGAAACTTTAACATGTTGATATAAGGATAATCCCTTTTAGTTATGAGTTGACTAAAAAGGGATTATTTTTATTGCACTTTTCTCAAATAAGTGACAAAATTTTAAGTAATATAGAACTTAACATATTGGAGGATTATATGGACAACATAAAAGCGATATTTTTAGATATGGATGGTACAATTTTACATGAAGATAATAGAGCATCTGAATATACTAGAGACGTCATTAATTCACTAAAAGATAATGAATTCAAAGTATTCTTAGCGACTGGGCGTTCATATTCTGAAATTCATCAACTAGTACCAGAAGGTTTTTTAGTTGATGGTATTATAAGTTCCAACGGTACAACTGGTGAAGTCAATGATAAAAATATATTTAAGCATAGTATGTCTTTAGATTCTGTGAATCAAATTGTGAAATTAGCACAACAACATCACATTTATTATGAAGTATTCCCATTTGGTGAACAACGCCTAGTATTAAAAGAAGATCAATCTTGGATGAGTGAAATGGTGAGTGGCAGTGAAACGCCTCCTAATAATGTAGGACAAAGCGAATGGGCATCAAGACGAGAAGCCATAAAAGATAAAATTCAATGGGTAGATCAATTTCCTGAAAAGGATTATTCAAAAATATATCTATTTAATACAAACTTAGATAAAATTAGTCGTTTTCGTGATGAACTTCAACAAAATAAAGTATTACTAAATATTAGTGTATCTAACTCTTCACGTTATAACGCTGAAACAATGGCTTATAATACTGATAAAGGTACAGGTATCAAAGAAATGATTGAATACTTTAATATTAAACAAGAAGAAACACTTGTGATAGGTGACAGTGATAACGATAGAGCTATGTTTGAATTTGGACATTATACAGTTGCAATGAAAAATGCTCGTACAGAAATTCAATCATTAACAGACGATGTAACTGAATATACTAATGAAGAAGATGGCGCAGCCAAATACTTAAAAAAACATTTTCTAAGTTAAGATATTGATTGAAATAGATATAATAAAAAGGTCGAAGTACAATTTTAAATATTTGTACTTCGACCTTTATTATTAATTATTTATTATTAGGATTATTTTTATCAATTGTATCTTTAGCTGTTTCTTCTAAATTATCTTTATGAGATGTTGTAGAATTTGATAAATCATCTTTGTGTTGAGTAGCTTTATCGTTTAATTCTTTTTTAGAATCTTGAGTAGTAGATTTTGCGTTATCTTTTAAATCAGATGAATGTTGATCAACTTTATCTTTAGTTGTATCTTGTAAATCTTGTGTTTTTGTAGTTTTATTATTTGTGTCTTTATTTGCAACTGCTTTATTAGCTTTATTCTTTTTAGAGTTAGTTGTAACTTTTTCGCCACGGCGAATAAAGTATTGAACGATACCCATAAGTAAAGCATAGTAGATAAATAGTGTTACTAAAATAACAATGATTTGAAGTGTTACTAATAAGATTTGAGCAACAGTTTGTGACATACTACCAGTTGCCATTTGTACTAACGTTACTAGTACACGAGTAATAATTGTTATTAGTAAATTAATTAATAAAATACCAATAAAGAATTTCAACCATGTTTTATGACCATTCTTAATTGCTTTAAATCCATCTTTAACACTTGTCATAGCAGATTGTTTTGGATTTTCAGTATATGCTGCAGTGTAATTAATGATTAAAACAAAGAAGAACCAATAAAAGATAGATGTGATAAATCCAACGATTAATGTTACAGCAATTTGGAATGTTAAATATGCTGGCATTGGATTATCCATTTTGCTTAAAGGACCTTGTAATGCACTAACTAATGGTGAAAGTGCCAAGTTTAATAATTTATTTACAAAATATAAAATGACTGACATGATAACAATCATTAATATTGTAATTAATGCTAGTAATAAACTTTTAGCATAGTGACCTTTTTTAAAGGCGATAAATAAATCAGAGAATTTAACTTTATCTTTTCTGATAGCTCTAGAAATAACATTTATAGCACCAGCTAATAACTGATAACCTAAAAATATAAATAATAAGATGACTAATACAGCTACACCAATAATTGGAATAAGTAATGGTCCTGCTGGTTGACCGAATTGCATCATCATTTGTAATTGCATCATTTGTTGGCCAATCATAGCCATTGCAACTCTACCGACTAAGAAAATGACGATAAAGCTTATTAATGTAAATAATATTGCTTTAAGATTCTGGGGTTTAGCATTCTTAAATGCTAAGTTATAATATTTAAACAAATTTTAAGCACTCCTTTTTGTTAATATAAATACAATATCAAAAATTTGGACTTTTTCAAATTAATATCTAACATAATAGGGTATTAAGTGTTAAAATGTTCTAATGAATTTAATATGAAAGGAGATATCATCATGAAATTTGCAATTATAACTGATGTACATGGTAACTTTGATGCATTAGAAACTGTATTAGATGATATTGATAGTAGAGAAGATATTGAAAAAATTTATAATCTTGGAGATAATATCGGAATCGGACATGAAACAAACAAAGTATTAGACCATATTTTCGATCGCGATGATATGGAAATGATTGCAGGTAATCATGATGAAGCTATTATGTCGGTTGTAAACGGCACTCCTTATCCGGAAGATTTAAAAGATAAGTTTTACGAACATCATCAATGGATTGCTAGCCATTTAGATGAAGAATATTATGAAGAATTAAATCAATTACCTCGATTTATCGAAAAAGAAATTTGCGGTAAAAAAGTGTTATTTATACACTATGAGATTGAAAATGATAAATTATCTTCTCCTATAGATGAAGTACCTTTTAGTCCTATAGTCAAAGATGATGAACAAGAAATGACACAATTATTTGCAGATAAAGATGCAGATTTAATTATTTTTGGTCATAATCACAGATTGCATATGTTTGACGATAAAAATAAAATGTATTTTAATCCAGGTTCTGTTGGATTAAATAACGGTTCAAATGCTGTTTATGGTATTGTTACTATTACAGAAACTGATATTTCAATTGAAAGAGTTAAAGTTGCATTTGATAATGAAGAATTTTTAGAGGGATTTGAAGCTAAACAAGTACCTGCTAGAGATTTTATATTTGATAAATTTATATAAAATAGAAGTTGCCTCTCCACAAGTTAATTTGAAGCATGGAGAGGCAATTTTTTTATTTAATGATGATGTTCTTGACCATGAATGCCTGAACATAATGTCGCGTCATCGTGATCATGATTTGCTGTTTCAAGTTGAATCGTCATATGTTGGATGTTTAAATGCAATAAGTCATGTTCAATTTGCTTAAGTAGTTGTTCTCCTTCTTTGATAGTTAACGTATCAGCAACAACTGCATGACAACTTAAGGCATTTAAATCATTAGAAATAGTCCAAACATGATAATCATGCACACTTTGGATAACGCTATGATTTGTTAGCGACTGTATAATTGCATCTAAATCAACATCGCTAGGTGTTCCTTCCATTAAAATGTTGATTGAAGATTTAGCTATACCATATGCACTTTTTAAAATAATGACGGACACTAAAATACTAGCGATAGGGTCAGCGATAGTCCAACCTAATGTCCAAATCAAAATGGCTGCTACAATCGCACCGATGGAGCCAAATAAGTCACCAAGTACATGTAAAAAAGCGCCTCTCATATTAAGGTTATGTGACGTGTCACCGCTTTTAAACATTAAAATTGCAACTGCAACATTAACGATTAAACCAATTAAACTAATAATAAACATTTCTTTCGATTGTACTTCAGGTGGTGCGAAAAATCGTTTGATTGCTTCTATTACTATTAAAATACTAATGACAAACAACGTCACGCCATTAAAAAGTGCTGCTAATACTTCAAAACGTTTATAGCCATAAGTCTTAGATGTAGTTGCATGTTTTTCTGCATAGATAAATGCGATTAACGCTACAAAAAGTGATAAAGAGTCACTAAACATATGAAAACCATCGGACAGTAATGCAAGACTATTAGCTAAAAAACCACCAATGATTTCTACTAACATAAATAGTCCGATAATAAGAAACGAGATAAATAGAACTTTTTTATTATTTGTGTGTACATGACCATGAGAATGATCATGAGGATGTTGTGTTGTCATATTATTTTTCACCTTCTATTGGATGACTCGCATGATGAATAGCTTGCTTTAATAGGGTAGAGACATGTTGATCATCTAAAGAATAAATCATACTTTGACCTTGTCGTTTAGATTTAACTAGGTTGACTGATTTTAATAATTTAAGTTGATGAGAAACATTAGATTGTGATAGGTCTAATGTGTGTGAAATATGCCCTACACTAGATTCACCAGTTGCTAACAATTCCATGATTCTAATACGATTTATATCACTTAAAGCTTTGAAAATATCAGTAACTCTTTCTAATGTTTGATGATGGGATGTTTCAAGTTTACTTTCAGTCATACGAACACCTCTTAATATATGAATACTTGTTCATATATTAATATACAATGGTTTGAAATTAAGGTCAATAATATAATGGAAGTTTAATTGGATATTTAAGTGGTAAATGAGTTATTACAAGAAATAAAAAGGAGGACGTTGGAATGAGTATATTAGTAATTGGTGCTAACGGTGGCGTAGGTTCTAAATTAGTAGATCAATTAAAAGAAGATAATGTTGACTTTACTGCCGGTGTTAGAAAAGAGGAGCAAGTGTCAGAATTAGAAAATAATGACATTAAAGCTCTAAATATTGATGTTGAAAATGATAGTATCGAAGACTTAACAAACAAATTCCAATCATTTGATAAAGTGATTTTCTCTGTTGGTTCAGGTGCAAGTACAGGTGCAGACAAAACTTTTTATGTAGATTTAGATGGTGCTGTTAAAACAATCAAAGCAAGTGAAAAAGCAGGTATCAAACATTATGTTATGGTCTCAACTTATGATTCAAGAAGAGAAGCGTTTGACGCAAGTGGGGATTTAAAACCATATACGATTGCAAAACATTATGCTGATGATTATTTAAGACATTCAGATTTAAATTATACAATTGTACATCCAGGTGGCCTCAAAGATGATGCAGGTACTGGAAAAATTAAAGCGGATTTATATTTCGATAGTTATAGCACAATTCCACGTGAAGATGTTGCACGAGTTCTAAAATATGTTGTAACTTCAGATAAATTCAGTAATCAAGAATTCCAAATTTTATCTGGAGAATCAACAATTGAAGATGCTCTAAAAGCATATGAATAATTAATTATAAGTTCAAATTATAAAATGACTTAGGGGATATATTTCAATCGTCCCCTAAGTTTTTTTATTTATAATAAATATGGAATATTTTTATGATTAAAATGAGGAATTTTATAACTTATCATCATTGCAATATATTGTTATAATAACGAGAACCATTTATTTTATAATAGAATCGTTAATTAAAATATAAAGATAATATTGTCTTGTAAATATTTATCAAAATCAACATAACCATTGAATTATGAATTATGATACAATCACATGTAGTGAGTTGAAATGAGTTTATAACATTTCAAACTAAAGTAACATATACATATTATTAGAACCTATGTTAGGAGATTTTTATATCACTAACAATTGATTAACATATACAACGAGAGTAATGGAGGTGTAGTAATGCCGCTGTTTTTAAAACCTATTTTTCATGAAAAATTATGGGGTGGTAATAAATTAGAATCATTTGGGTACAATCTTCCTAGCAAACATATTGGAGAATGCTGGGGTATTTCAGCACATCCCAATGGTACCAATGAAATTACCAATGGTCTTTATGCAGGCCAAACATTAGATAAAGTATGGGCAGAGCATCGAGAATTATTCGGTGAATTTCCAAGTAAAGATTTTCCATTGCTCGCAAAGATAGTAGATGCTGAATCGCCTTTATCTATTCACGTACATCCAGATGATTCATATGCTTATGAACATGAAAATGGCCAATATGGTAAATCAGAGTGTTGGTACATTATTGATGCGGAAGAAGGCTCTGAAATTGTTTTAGGCACAACTGCAGAATCTAAAGAAGTTTTTCAACAACAACTAGAACAAGGAACATTTGAAAATGATTTAAAGAAAGTAACAGTTAAGCCTGGCGAATTTTATTTTGTACCAGCTGGAACACTTCATAGTATAGGATCAGGAATTATTGCATATGAAGTGATGCAGTCATCCGATATATCCTATCGTATTTATGATTATAAAAGAGCCAAACATACAGGCGAGTCTAGAGAGTTAAATATACAAAAAGCTTTAGATGTGATGGAATTTAATAGTGATTTACCTAATATTATTCCAGAAAAAGAAATTATAGAAAGTCACCAATGTACGCATATTGTATCTAATGATTTCTTTACTATAGTAAAATGGGAAATTTCTGGCACATTAAATTATATGAAACCACGTGAATTTTGCTTAGTTTCAGTAATTGAAGGTGAAGGTAAACTTATTACAGATGGTGAAGTATTTAATATACAAAAAGGAAGTCATTTTGTATTAACTTCAGAAGATCTCGATAATATATTTGAAGGAGATTTTTCTTTAATTATTAGTTATATATAAACTTATATATTTAATACAAAGGATGTTCATAATTATGAAACAATTTTTATATATTTCTTTATTATGTGGTGTCATTTCAGGTGCAGGTGTGTTTTTTAATATGCCACATTATCCATCATTTATAATACCGAGAATAGTTGCTATTGTGGGAGTTATTAGTGCTATTCTTACAATTCGAGACAAAGAAAGTAGTTTTATGCTATCAATAGGCGGCATAATGATTAATTTGTTACCATTATTAGGCTCATTCCTACCTACACATTAAATAGCATAATAATTTTTATTGATAGTATACACATGCGCAGACTAATGATAAGTGTCATTGGTCTGTTTTTTAATAAAATATGTGAAAATAGTTGTAGTAGCGTCGTTTTGTTAGATATAATAAGGTAATTACAAAAACTTATTTTACATATAATAAGGTGAGGAGATTCGTGATGACAGAAGAAATTAATTACTTTTGGTTAAATTGTGGTTATAATAGGTGGAATCATAATGAACCTTTAGTAGGTCAAACGACATTATTTGAATCAGGTGCGCAATTTAATCCAACTCAAGGATATAGAGCATTTAAAAAAGCTAAAGCTGGAGACCAAGTCATTTTTTATCAAGTTCAAACTGATACAGGGCTACTTGGTTTTGGTGAAATCATTAGTGTCCAAGCTGGCGCCCAAAATAAAATTAGAGTTGAATTTCGTTTTAATGAAGTACTAAAACCTTTAACAACTGATTATTTAAAACGAAGCGAAGCGTTAGATTTTCGTATGAGTAATATGAAAGAAACGTTATTTAATCAAATTAGAAAAGAAGAATTTGATTTAATCATTCAACTTGGAAAAGGCGAAACAAAAATACCGCGTTATTTCTTTATGTCTGAAACTGAAGATATTGAACCTGGTAAAAATTATACTATTTTTACTCACACATATAATGGCATTAAAAGAAATGGATATCATTTTTACACACAATTAGAAGTTGGAGATAATGTAATTATTTACAATAAATACCAAAACCAATCTGTTATAGGTATTGGTGAGGTTTCTAGACACATACATGAAAAGCCACCAATTCCTGGTAGAACTAATAGTACGGCAATTGAAATCATGTTTGGTAAACATATTACGCCAATTTCATTGAGTTATTTAAATAAACACCCTAAACTTAAAAACTTATATTTTCTTCAAGAAAATGCAAAACAAGCTATTGCAAGTATGTCACAAGTACAATATGACGCTATTTTAGAAATGAGCGATAATAATGGTATTAAAAATCCATTTGAAACTGTAGAAAAATCTCATTTATTAGAAGAAAACCAACAAGAAAATACACTTAAACCATTTATTTTATTAGTAGTTGATAAAAAAGAAGAAGGCTTAAAAGCCGCTAATGATTTATTACAAAAAACAAATGCTAATCCTATCATTACAACAGGCCATCCGGATTTTAGTGAAGATATGCTATACGGTAAGTATTTACCTAATGAAAGTGGCGCTCTATACTATCGTGAAGGTTTTATAACTCAAAATATGCCTAAAAAAGATAAAAGTTACCTTGTTATTGATAACTTTAATAGAATCGATCCAGATATATTCCAAACATATATTAACGTACTAGAAGGTTATGAAGTAACATTGCCTAGATATAATAAAGAAGGTAATATGATTAAATGGTCTAAAGACAAAGACTCATTTTATCATTTTAACCCGAATTGGCATATTATAGGTGTCACATACGACACTTTAGAAGAAATACAAGAGAAGTATACACAACAATTCTTAAAATATACTAGAATTGTGAAGGTTAACCAAGATTAATAATAAGTTGATTTTATGGAGTCGTTCAACTATTGCCATTCAAGTTATGTAACGGTAATTAGTAGATTTTCATAAAATCAACTTATTTTTTGTATATGAAAGGCTTAATTTGGTTTATAAATTTTCAAATAGGAAAAATGAGTAATGAGAAAGTAAGGAGTGGTGTTTAATATGGCAATTATTTATTATGATGGCAATTGTGTATATTGTTATAACTATGCAATATGGCTAATCCAAAATGGATTATCACATAAATACGAATTTGCTACTTTAGAAGGTGACTATGGTCAAAAATTATTTGATAAACATCCAGAAGCAAAAAATAGAAATAGTGTGATAGTTCTAGATGGTGATCATTTGGAATATCAATCAACAGCAATAGCATCATTAATTACATCTTTACCAAATCAGTATAAATTGTTAGGCGTACTATTGCGTATTATTCCTAAACCAATTAGGAATTTCGGTTATCAATTATTTGCAAATAATAGAGATAAAATGTGGAAGACACATTGGCATAAACCAAATGATTATGAGGCATCATTCTTTTTAGATAATAATCAAAAGATTAAATTAGTTCATTCTCAATTATAAATGACTAATTGAGAATGAAAATATTAGTTAAATTAAAAACAAATGTATTTTCAGTTTTTAAATATGTTTTATTGGGGTAATATAAATGTGAAAGGTTTATGAACTAGATTAGAATTATTATAAATTAAAGTGTCATATTCCTTTACAGATTATAATAATTCTAATATAATGTATGTGCAATCAATAAAACGATAACTCAAAGGAGCGTATATTAATATGGCAAATAATCAAGAAGTAGTAAAAGAATTAAATCAACAAGTTGCAAACTGGACTGTAGCGTATACTAAACTTCACAATTTCCATTGGTATGTAAAAGGACCTAACTTCTTCTCATTACATGTTAAATTTGAAGAACTATATAATGAAGCAGCACAATATGTTGACGATTTAGCAGAACGTATTTTAGCAGTAGGCGGTAACCCTGTTGGTACTATGAAAGAAAGTTTAGATATGTCAATTATTGATGAAGCAGGAAAAGGTTATGCTGCTGAACAAATGGTAGAAGAATTATCTAAAGACTTTACAAATATTTCTAATCAATTAGAAAAAGCTATCAAAGTTGCTGGCGAAGCTGGTGACGATGTTTCTGAAGATATGTTTATCGGTATGCAAACATCAGTAGATAAACATAATTGGATGTTACAATCTTACCTTGGTAAATAATGACGATTAAGAAAAGCATGGTTTGACGATGAACCATGCTTTTTAATATTAAACTAATAATAGTAATATTCTTGAGGTTATAAAAAGAGATTAAGTGTTATCTATGAAAGACATCACTTAATCTCTATTTTTTTATGTTTTAATTATTCGGCAATTTCAAGTGCTATTTCCATCATTTGAGTAAATGAAGTTTGACGTTCTTCAGCTGTTGTAGCTTCATCTCTTAAAATGTGGTCACTAACAGTAAATACGCCTAATGCTTTTTTGCCAGCATGAATAGCATTTAAATATAAACCTGCTGATTCCATTTCAATACCTAAAATGCCCATTTTCTTCCATGCATCATTAAATTTATCATCTGCATTATAGAATGTGTCTGATGATAATACGTTACCAACATGTGATACAGCACCAATTTTGTCAGCTGCTTGTTTGGCTTTAGTAACTAAATCAAAGTCAGCAATCGGCGCAAAATGACCTGGAATGTGATACTGATCTACATAATTTGAGTTAGTTGAAGCGGCTTGTGCAATGATGACATCATATAAATTAACGTTTTCTTGCAAGGCACCACATGAACCTACACGAATGATTGTTTCAACATCAAAGAAATTGAATAATTCATAAGAATAAATTCCAATGCTAGGAATACCCATACCAGAACCCATTACTGAAATTTCTTTTCCTTTATAAGTTCCTGTGTATCCAAACATATTACGTACTTCATTAAATTGTTCAACATTTTCTAAAAAGTTATCTGCAATATATTTTGCACGAAGAGGATCTCCGGGCATTAATACAGTTTTAGCGATTTTTACTCCATTTGGTTGAATATGAGGTGTACCATTTGTCATTTGTCATCTTCTCCTTAATTACTTAATCATATTTAAGATAACATTTGTTTAATTTTTTTGCTAATTTTTGTACTATATATATGAAGGGTATGTTTATTGAATACATTCGCTTAACATAGAAAAATATAGAGTTTGTATTCAATGTAAATAAGTGAGGAGGACCTTTTAATGAATTATGTAAAATTTATAGATCACACACAATTAAAGCCTGAATCAACACGTGAACAAATTGATAAAATTATTAATGAAGCAAAAGAATATGGCTTCAAATCGATTTGTGTAAATCCAACACATGTTAAGTATTCAGCTGAACAATTAAAAGGAACTGACGTACTCGTTTGTACGGTAATTGGCTTTCCACTTGGTGCATCAACTAAAGAAGTAAAAGCGTTTGAAACTAAAAATGCCATTGAAAATGGTGCTTCTGAAATAGACATGGTTATTAATATTGGTGCATTAAAAGATGGTCGATTAGATGAAGTAAAGGATGATATTGAAAGTGTTGTAAAAGTATCAAATGGTAAAACAGTAAAAGTCATAATTGAAACTGTATTATTAACTGATGAAGAAAAAGTAACAGCTTGCAAAATTGCAAAAGAAGCTGGTGCAGACTTTGTAAAAACATCTACTGGTTTTGCTGGTGGAGGCGCTACAGCTTCTGATGTTAAATTAATGAAAGATACTGTAGGAGAAGCATTAGAAGTAAAAGCATCTGGTGGTGTTCGAAATTTAGAAGATTTTAATAATATGCTAGAAGCTGGTGCTACACGTATTGGAGCTAGTGCTGGTGTACAAATTATCCAAGGCTTAGAGTCTGATTCAAACTATTAAATCATTTCAGCAAAGTAAATCATATTAAATCAAGAAACAACCATCTAAAAGGAGGCTTTGTTTATGAGAATGATAGATATAATTGAAAAGAAACGTGACGGGTATGCATTAACAAAAGAAGAAATAGACTTTTTCATTAAAGGTTATACGAATGGCGATATTCCTGATTATCAAGCATCTAGTTTGGCAATGGCTATTTTCTTCCAAGATATGACTGAAGAAGAACGTGCAAATTTAACTATGGCAATGGTAAATTCAGGCGATGTCATTGATTTATCAAATATTGATGGAATTAAAGTGGATAAGCATTCAACAGGTGGTGTTGGTGATACTACTACACTAGTATTAGCTCCTTTAGTGGCTTCAGTAGGTGTACCAGTCGCGAAAATGAGTGGACGAGGATTAGGACATACTGGTGGTACAATTGATAAACTTGAATCAGCAAAAGGTTTCCATGTTGAATTATCAGAAGATGAATTTGTTAAACTTGTTAATGAAAACCAAGTAGCCGTTATGGGACAATCTGGTAATTTGACTCCTGCAGATAAAAAATTATATGCATTAAGAGATGTTACAGGAACAGTCAACTCTATTCCTTTAATAGCATCTTCTATAATGAGTAAGAAAATTGCGGCTGGTGCCGATGCAATTGTTTTAGATGTTAAAACTGGTAGCGGCGCATTTATGAAAACGATTGAAGATGCAGAAGCTTTAGCCCATGCTATGGTACGAATTGGAAATAATGTAGGTAGAAATACGATGGCAATTATTTCAGACATGAGCCAGCCACTGGGTAATGCTATTGGTAATGGTTTAGAATTAAAAGAAGCTATTGAAACATTAAAAGGTCAAGGTCCAGATGACTTAACGGAATTAGTACTTACTTTAGGATCACAAATGGTAGTACTTGCTAAACAAGCATCAACACTTGATGAAGCACGTGAATATCTAACACAATCTATTGAATCCGGTAAAGCATTGGAAAAATTTAAATCATTTATTAGTAATCAGGGTGGCGATGCTTCTATTGTCGATCATCCAGAAAATCTTGCTTATGCAAAATTTAAAATTGATTACGCTGCAAAACAAGATGGCTATATAACAGAAATGATTGCAAATGAGATAGGTGTTGCATCAATGATGTTAGGTGCCGGTAGACAGACTAAAGAAGATGTGATTGATTTAAGTGTTGGCATAGTATTAAATAAAAAAGTTGGCGACAAAGTCAAAGCCGGTGAATCTATATTGACGATTCATAGTAATAAAGAAAATATTGATGATATATTTGATAAATTGAATGAAAGTATTAGAATTGATAGTGAAAGTCATACACCAACATTAATTCACAAAATAATTACGGAGTAGGAGATGTAAATAATGACTACACCATTTAAAAGGGTTCATCTTATTGTAATGGACTCGGTAGGTATAGGAGAAGGACCTGACGCTGCAGCATTTAATGATGAAGGCTCACACACTTTAAAACATACACTTGAAGGATTTAATCAGTCATTACCTAACTTAGAAAAATTAGGTCTTGGCAATATTGATTCTTTACCAGTTGTCTCTAAAGTTGACCAACCACAAGCTTTTTACACAAAGTTAAGTGAAGCATCAGTTGGAAAAGATACAATGACTGGTCATTGGGAAATTATGGGATTAAATATTATGCAACCATTTAAAGTATATCCTAATGGATTTCCAGATGAATTAGTTGAAGAAATAGAAAGAATGACTGGTCGTAAGGTTGTTGCCAATAGACCCGCTTCAGGTACACAAATCATTGATGAGTGGGGAGAACACCAAATGAAAACTGGCGATTTAATCGTCTATACTAGTGCAGACCCAGTACTTCAAATTGCTGCACATGAAGATATTATCCCACTTGAAGAACTATACGATATTTGTGAAAAGGTTAGAGAATTAACAAAAGATCCTAAATATTTAATCGGTAGAATTATAGCACGTCCATATGTTGGTGAACCAGGTAACTTTACACGTACCTCTAATCGACATGACTATGCATTAAAACCATTTGGTAAAACTGTTATGAATTCATTGAAAGAAAACAATTACGATGTTATCGCTATCGGTAAAATTAATGATATTTATGATGGTGAAGGCGTTACAGAAGCTATTCGTACTAAAAGTAATATGGACGGTATGGATCAATTAATAAATGTAGTTAAAAAAGATTTCAATGGTATAAGCTTTTTAAATTTAGTTGACTTTGATGCGCTTTATGGACATCGACGCGATAAACCAGGTTATGCTCAAGCGATTAAAGACTTCGACGAAAGATTACCTGAACTCATCGAAAATTTAAATGAAGATGATTTAGTTATTATAACAGCAGATCATGGTAATGACCCAACAGCAGACGGCACAGACCATACGAGAGAATATATACCAGTATTAATGTTTAGTCCAAAAATTAAGGACTATCATGAATTACCAGGTGATACAACATTTAGCTCAATTGGGGCTACAATTGCAGATAATTTCAACGTAGAATTACCCGAATATGGAAAAAGTTATTTAAAAGAAATGGGAGTGGAACACGAATGAAATTATTAAGATGGACTTTAGGTTTAGTATTTGGATCAGCAGGTGTACTACATTTTACACATGAAAGAAATTTTAGAACGATTGTTCCTGATTATTTACCATTACAAAAGACAGCGGTTCTTGTCACTGGTGTATTTGAAATATTCTTTGGTGTAGCTTTATTAATTAAACGCCCAGCAAGTTGGTTGAAAAAAGGTATTAATTTATTCCTATTAGCAGTTTTACCAGCTAATGTTTATATGGCTAGAAAGAAATTACCACTAGGAGATAAACAAGTACCAGCATGGGCTTTATGGTTAAGACTACCTCTACAATTCGTTATTATGGGGTTAGTTAAAAAATTATAATAATAGCAATATATAAAAAAAGACGTTATCCATTTTAGGATAACGTCTTTTCTTTATGATTAAGTTTATTATTTACCTTCTCCAAATACATCATGCCATTGGTCACGTTTATCTAAGAATGCTTGTGCAATTTCTTTTGCACCTTCAAGTGAATGGCTTGCTGCCCAACCACATTGAACTTCATTACATGCAGGAACTTCAGTTGCATTTAAAACATCGTTTAATGTTTTTTCAACTATGTTTAATACATCATCATAATCATCGTGATTAATGAATGATACATAGAAACCAGTTTGACAACCCATTGGACTTAAATCAACAACTTTATCTGTATGATTTCTAATATTTTCAGCCATTAAATGTTCTAAAGAATGTAATCCAGGCATTTCCATATGATCTTTATTTGGTTGTTTGAAGCGAATATCATATTTATTAATTTTATCGCCATTTAAGCCTTCCATAGTACCTGCTAATCTAATAAATGGTGCTACCACTTTAGTGTGATCTAAATTGAAACTTTCTACGTTCATTTTTGCCATTATATTACCCTCCTTGAATATACGTACAAACTCATTTAATGAATAACTAAATTGTAACAATACTATTTTGTTTTTACAATTTTAAGGTAAGAATGATTAATGGTTAAATTACAAGTTTGAATTGTAAGAAAATTGTGTAAACATTAATAAATGTAATGACATTTAAAAGTAAATCCGATAAAATGAGTAATAATTAATTGAACGATAAAGTTTATGGGTATCTTTAGAAAGATAGTGGATTAGTAGAATGGGAGTTAGGTAATATGAGCGAAAAGCAAAATATATTAGATTATATTGAAAATAATAAATACGAATATGTAGAAATGAGTCATCGCATACATGAAAGACCAGAACTAGGAAATGAAGAAATTTTTGCATCTAGAACATTGATTGATACATTAAAAGCAAATGGTTTTGAAATCGAAACTGATATTGCAGGACATGCTACAGGTTTTATAGCAACATATGAATCTGATAAAGAGGGCCCAGTGATTGGTTTCTTAGCAGAATATGATGCGTTACCCGGTTTAGGACATGCTTGCGGTCACAATATTATAGGAACTGCAAGTACATTAGGTGGTATTGCTTTAAAACAAGTTATTGATCATATAGGTGGTTCTGTAGTTGTTTTAGGTTGCCCAGCAGAAGAAGGTGGGGAGAATGGTAGTGCCAAAGCCTCTTACGTTAAAGCAGGCATTATAGATGATATTGATATTGCTTTAATGGTACATCCTGGCAACGAAACTTATAGAACGATTAATACACTTGCAGTAGATGTATTAGATGTGAAATTTTACGGAAAAAGCGCGCATGCATCTGAAAATGCAGATGAAGCACTTAATGCATTAGATGCAATGATTTCTTATTTCAATGGTGTAGCGCAACTTAGACAACATATTAAAAAAAGTCAGCGTGTTCATGGTGTGATTTTAGATGGCGGTAAAGCTGCCAATATCATCCCTGACTTTACACATGCACGATTTTATACAAGAGCCACTTCAAGAAAAGAGCTAGACGTATTAACTGAAAAGGTTAAACAAATTGCACGTGGAGCTGCTATTCAAACGGGTTGCGACTATGAATTTGGTCCTATTCAAAATGGAGTGAATGAACTTATTAAATCTCCTAAATTAGATGATTTATTTGAGAAATACGCAACTGAAATGGGAGAAGCGGTCATTGATGATGATTTTGGTTATGGTTCTACAGATACTGGTAATGTCAGCCATGTAGTTCCAACAATACATCCCCATATTAAAATTGGTTCTAGAAATCTTGTAGGTCATACGCATCGTTTTAGAGAAGCGGCAGCAAGTTTACAAGGGGATCAAGCATTAATTAAAGGGGCAAAAATTATGGCATTAATGGGTTTAGAATTAATAAATGATACGTCGTTATTCAATGAAATTGTTGAAGAACATCATCATATGAAGGGACATGTGAAATAATGAGTGAAAATGTATATAGTCCAAAATTAACTTTAAGTGATTTATACCAGGATAATGTAGTATATACTTCTAGACCTTCATACATTTCTAACCCATGGCTTAAACCAGATGAACATCAGTCTAATTTTTTAACAGGGCGAGAATTACTTATTGCGAATCAGTTTCCCGTTATAGTGCATGAAGCAAGTGTAACTGATAAGCTAGAGAAATTATTTGAAGAGGTAGGAAAACGTATTCCACCAAGTATTTATAAGTTTAGTGATCAACAAACATATGAATCATTAATTAAAAAATTAGCACATGAAGAAAGAAAAAAGATATATTTTCAATATATACATGACGAAGATGTACTTGAAAAATCATACTACGCTTTAAACAAAGATGTATTTGTAGCTTTGAATAATAAAGCAAGAATACCAGAATGGACGAATGGTAAATATCTTCCTCAAAGAGAAATTATACCTATAGAGCAATTCGATGAAGCTATAGAACATTGGAATTATCCATTTGTTATTAAACCGGGAGACGATTTACCAACTGCTGGTGGATACGGAGTGATGATTTGTTATAATAATCAAGATTTAGCTAAGGCTAAAAAACGTATTAAAGATGCAACTGAAGCTACAGAACAATTAATCATTGAACAAAAAATTGAAGCTGTTCAAAATTACTGTGTTCAATTTGCTTATTCAGAAGATATAGGGATTCAATATTTAGGAACAGCTAGACAATTAACCAATGAATATGGCTTTTATAATGGTAATGAAAACGTTGAAGATGTACCACAACACGTCATTGATGCTGGTAGAGAGATTATGTCAATAGGAGTAAGTTTAGGCTTCTTCGGTGTGGCAGGGTTTGACTTGTTATTAGATGAACATAATGATGTTTACGCAATAGATTTAAACTTTAGACAAAATGGTTCTACTAGTATGTTATTACTAGCTGATGAATTAACTAATGGATACCATAAATTTTATAGTTACTTTTCTGATGGTAATAATGACCATTTCTTTAACACTATTCTTAAATACGTGAAAAAAGGAGTATTATATCCATTATCTTATTACGACGGTGACTGGTACGGCGTCAATAAAGTCAATTCAAGATTTGGATGTATATGGCATGGTAAAGATAAAGCATATATTCAACAAATGGAAGAAGCATTTTTAAATGATTTAAAAGTTAAATAAAATAGCGACCCTTGAATTTTAAGTATAATAGCTTAATTTTCAAGGGTATTTTATAAAAAAGAAACACTAATAATATCATTAATTAGTATAAATGATTAATCCAATCAATGAATAAGTACGGTATAGCATCATCGCTCTGTTGACTAACGAAAATGAGTCATTTAATATTTTTATTAAGTGATAAAATATAATATATGAATCGAGGGTGTAAAATGTCTTACAAAGAAGAACCATTTTTCAAAGAAATGTTAATTAATGAACATTTATATTTTGCTTCTAAAAATAAAAAAATAGTACGTTTAACGAAAAATGAACAATTATATGTAACTGTTTGGACTGATGATGAAACGGCGAAACAATATTTAAATGATAATGACATTAGTTATGATAAGATAGTGAAAATAGATTTAGACCGTTTTGTCGCATATGATTTAGATGAATTATTTGATGAAACAGATAAAGTACTCATAGATATAACTAATGAACAGAGTGGAAAACTAGTCAATATTTATGAAATTTCGAGAGAGTTAATGTCTGAACTTGATAAAATTAGAATTAAAGAATTTGTTAAAGATGTTGCTAAATATGACCATGTTTATGGTCTGACAAATAAAAGTGAAAAGAATTTTATCTTAATTGAAGATGATAGAGAAAATAAACCTCAAATTATGCCTGTATGGAGCTTGAAGAAAAGAGCGCAAAAAGTAAAAGAAGAAGATTTTGAAGAATGCGATTTAATTGAGATTGAGACAAGTGTATTTGACGACTGGCTTGATAAATTACGCGATGATGACAAAGCGGTAGGCATAGATTTAAAACCTGGTGTGATTGGTACAGTGGTATCCGCACAAAAACTATCAAATGAAATGACAACCTAATTGAATAGTATATTTGCTAAGATAAAAAGGAGTGAATTGAAATAAATAAGTTTCAATTCACTCCTTTTATGAGTTAATGATCTAATGTTAAATGTAAAGCACCTATAGCTCCAGAGAACGCACCATGCTCAATATAATAAGGTTTAAATCCTCTCAATACAGTATAATCTTCTATGACTTTACGTAATAATGGGTTGTTATTAAATGAAGATCCTATGTAAACTACATTTTCTGTTTGATGTTCTCGAGCAACAGTAATTGCCATTGTGGTAATCACTTCGCCAACAACACCAACTACAGAAGCGAGTTTATTTTCAATTGAAAAATCTTCATTCACATGATGTAAGACATTTCCAAAATTAGCTGCAGTTAAGTCGCCAGGAATAGGGGGTTCACAATCTTTATAGATATGTTTTACTTTCAAGTCTATTGAATCCCTGTCACCATTTTGAGCTAAATCTGTTAATTGTTTATAATCTGTTACTTGGCTTAATAAATAACCTAAACCTTGTATCATTCCGCCACCAGTACCGATACCGCCTACGCGTTGTTGTTGCTCACCGTCATAATAATGAAGAGACGTACCTGTTCCAACATTAGCAAAAATATATTGATTGATGTCATGTCCTTGTTCATTTAGTAGAATTCCAAGCCCTTTTGAAGCAGCATCAAACTCAACATATATTTGTGTTGGTTTGGAGATGTGTTCTGCAATAATACTTGCTTGACCTCCAGTTAAGCTTAAACTTTCAAAATCGATTTCATTTAACCATTTTATTACTTTATCAATATTGACAGTTAATTCAGTGTGATATTCACGTTGGTGTTCAGATTCTTGAACGATTTTGATTAACGTTCCACCAGCATCGATTCCTATTTTCATATTACTCCCACCTCAAATCAAAAATGCATCACCCATAATAGTATAATAAATTAAACGAAATACAAGAGTTTATTTCATATTCAACTTAAAATACAAATTTATCAAACGTATTGCATTATTTATTAAGTTGAAGTTAGGCCTATTAAATGAATTGTTTAATTAAGACAGTTATATTTAAAATGATAATTTAAGTGTAAGTAATTTCGATTAATATGAGAAATAGTATTACAATAGGGTAAAGTAATATATAATAAGTGAGTATTAAATGAATAGGGGATTGACTTATGACTACAAAAAAGCAATTTGAAGATATTACAATTCAAGTTTTTGAAGAGCGATACCGTGAAGATATATTAAATTTTGAATTGAGTGAAAGACAACAAATATATTCTTCCTTGCCTAAATCAGTATTAGAAGAGGCACTTAATGATGAAGACCGAGTTGCTAATATAGCTAAAAATAGCGAAGGGGAAGTTGTCGGTTTCTTTGTTTTACATCAATATTATCAACATGAAGGCTATGATACGCCAGAAAATGTCGTCTATGTACGATCATTATCAGTAAATGAGCGATATCAAGGGCATGGATACGGTACTAAAATGATGATGTATCTACCTCAGTATGTCCAAACACTATTCCCAGATTTTAACCACTTATATTTAGTGGTCGATGCTGAAAATCAATCTGCTTGGAATGTATATGAACGTGCAGGTTTTATGCATGCAGCTACTAAAGAGGAAGGGCCAATTGGAAAAGAACGATTATATTATTTGGACTTGGATTCTAAACATGTATCCTCTTTGAAACTAGAAGAAAATGAGTCTTCAGAAGAGGCGAATATTCATTTAATCAACTTACTTAAAGATGATGAAAAAGTTGGTTTCATAGGTATTGAACAAGTTGAAGACCGTATGCGTATTTCAGGCATTGAAGTAAATAAAACACATCGGAATGAAGGTATTGCTGAAAGCGCGTTAAGACAATTACCAACCTATATACGTAAACATTTTGATAATATTAAAGTATTATTCATTACACTATATGGAGAAAATAACGAATTAAGTCCATTATGTATTAATAGTAATTTTGTAGAAGTAGAACAAGCAGAAGATTATATTTTATTTGAAAAGTATATAAATTATTAACAGAGATTGCGTAAACACCGATTGTCATTTATAATTTATTTTTGTTACTATTAATTAATGAAATTTGACCAACTTATTTAAGATAAAAATCCTTTGAAAGGAAGTATTTTATAATGAAAATTAAAGATTATACAAAAGAAATGGTAGATGAGAAATCATTTATTGATATGGCTTATACGCTTTTAAATGAAAAAGGCGACACAATGAATTTATACGATATTATCGATAAATTTAGAGAATTAGGTAATTATGAATACGATGAAATCGAGAATCGTGTAGTACAATTCTATACTGATTTAAATACAGATGGTCGATTTTTAAATGTTGGTGAAAACCAATGGGGTATTCGTGATTGGTACTCAGTAGATGATATTGAAGAAAAAATCGCGCCAACGATTCAAAAATTTGATATTCTTGATGATGATGACGAAGAAGATAAAAACCTTAAATTATTAGGTGAAGATGAAGCGGATGACGATGATGATATTCCAGCAGTCACAGATGATCAAGAAACATTAAATGATCCTGAAGATGAACAAGTTGAAGATGATATTAATGAAAATGATATTGTCATTGACGAAGAAGATGAAGACGAAGATGACTTCGACGATGAGGAAGATGACGAAGAATATCAAAGTTAAATTTCTAATTGACTTTTATCCTAAAAATGATAGAATTTTATTTGGGCTCCTTTAAATAGGACACGTGTATAAATGTAATACGCTCCCCTTACTGATATGTGAGAGGGAGCTTTTTTTATTTTTAATTAAACAAGATTCCAATGAGGTAATTAATATTGTAGAATAAGTATTATTTAAAACGAATGATTAAATAGACTATGATATAAAACGAATCAAAGTAAATCGCACGTATACATCGTTCCTCATAAACTAAATACATACTTAATTTAAATGCTTTATTAAAAATTCAGGAGGTCAAATTATGACAAAGTTTATATTTGTAACAGGTGGCGTAGTTTCGTCTTTAGGTAAAGGAATTACTGCTGCATCATTAGGTAGATTATTAAAAGATAGAGGTCTTGAAGTTACGATTCAAAAATTTGATCCATACTTAAACGTTGATCCAGGTACTATGAGTCCATATCAACATGGTGAAGTATTCGTTACAGATGACGGTGCTGAAACAGATTTAGACTTAGGTCACTATGAACGTTTTATTGATATTAATTTAAATAAATATTCAAACGTAACTGCTGGTAAAGTATATTCTCACGTGCTGAAAAAAGAACGTCGCGGTGATTATTTAGGTGGAACAGTGCAAGTTATTCCACACATTACAAATGAAATTAAAGAACGTTTATTATTAGCTGGAGAAAGTACAAATGCAGATGTAGTTATCACTGAAATTGGTGGTACAACAGGTGATATTGAGTCTCTTCCATTTTTAGAAGCAATTCGTCAAATTAGAAGCGACTTAGGTAGAGAAAATGTAATGTATGTACATTGTACATTATTACCATATATTAAAGCTGCCGGTGAAATGAAAACAAAACCAACACAACATAGTGTTAAAGAATTGCGTGGTTTAGGTATTCAACCAGACTTAATTGTAGTTCGTTCAGAATATGAAATGACTCAAGATTTAAAAGATAAAATTGCATTATTCTGTGATATTAATAAAGAAAGCGTTATTGAGTGTCGTGATGCAGACTCACTTTATGAAATCCCGTTACAATTGAGTAAACAAGATATGGATGACATTGTCATCAAACGTTTACAATTAAATGCTAAATATGAAACTCAATTAGATGAATGGCAGCATTTACTTGATACTGTAAATAGCTTAGATGGTAAAATTACTATCGGTTTAGTAGGTAAATACGTAAGCTTGCAAGATGCTTATTTATCAGTCGTTGAATCACTTAAACATGCAGGCTATCCTTTCAAAAAAGATGTCGTTGTTAAATGGATTGATTCAAGTCTTGTAACAGATGATAATGTTGAGAGTTATTTATCAGATGTAGACGGTATCTTAGTACCAGGTGGATTTGGTTTCCGTGCAAGTGAAGGTAAAATTTCAGCTATTAAATATGCACGTGAAAACAATGTTCCTTATTTTGGTATTTGTTTAGGTATGCAGTTAGCTACAGTAGAATTTGCACGTAATGTATTAGGTTTAGAAGGTGCACATTCAGCAGAGTTAGATCCAAGTACACCACATCCAATCATCGATTTATTACCAGAACAAAAAGATATTGAAGATTTAGGTGGCACATTAAGATTAGGTTTATATCCATGTGCAATTAAAGATGGTACGTTAGCACATTCTATTTACAATGAAAATAATATTGAAGAAAGACATCGTCATAGATACGAATTTAACAATAATTATAGAGAACAATTAGAAGCTAATGGCATGGTATTCTCAGGTACTAGTCCAGATGGTAGATTAATAGAAATGGTAGAAATTCCTGAAAAAGATTTCTTTATTGCTTGTCAATTCCATCCAGAATTCTTATCAAGACCTAACAGACCTCAACCAATATTTAAAGCTTTTGTTGAAGCATCATTAAAACATCAACAAAAATAATACAAAAAACACGCCAGGACATAAATCTCAAAATAAAAGCACTAAGATGATTTATTTTAATCATCTTAGTGCTTACTTTATACCCAATACTTCGTATTGTATGGCTTCGCATTCCGAGGGTACAGTTTCAGCCAGAAATACTACACAGATAAATCTGTGAGAATTTGTAAGGTCTTCAACTAGTACTGTTCCCTCAGGAGTCTTGCCATAAATACTACGTATTTATAAGTAACTTTACATTTAAAATACTAAAAAAGTAATTTCTATATTATTTCAATAGAAATTACCTTTTTTCACTTGTCGAAGAATTTTATGTTCAGCGTTTTTTTTGATAAATATTTTATAATTCTAAATCACGTGTCATTTCGATCATTTGTGTATAAATGTCGTAATAAATGTAGTTAAACGCGATAGGGTGAGGTTGAACAATTTTATCGTAGTCTTCAGTGTAAACGATAGGTCTTGGGGTAGATAAATTGATGAAATGCATTAAATGCTCTGGAAAGTCATCGCTTTTTGGGCGATTACATATAAGAACGAAATCAACATCTAAATCAATTAATTGTTGAACATCTTTTTCAACGTCATCGTTGTATGTAGGAGAAAATAAAAATACTCTATCAGTCGTATCTAAATCATTCATATTTTTTAAATCTGCTAATGCACGACTGGATTTTAATTTTTCATTACTATTCAATATAAAGTCTTCGTAAAATTTTAAATCTTCATATCCTTTAATATATACATGACCTTCGCCACCAATAGCTTGGACTAAGCATTGAGCTCCCATTTGTATATCTAAAGACTGTTTTTCGATCCTATCGAAGATGCCAATTAATTGTGTATTGAGTATTTTTGACATAATTAACCTCCATTCTATTCATTAAAATATTTTAAATAAACGTCTCATTGAATGCAATGATTAAAAATAATTTTAATTGTATACGTTTGCAAAATGAGATGTAGTAAGGATTGTGAAAATTGTAAATTTTAAATCATCTATTCGAATGCAATTAAGGATTAAGTTTGTTATAATGAGTTTGAAAAATACGTGCATAAGCACTCAAGGAGGAACTATAATGCCTTTAGTTTCAATGAAAGAAATGTTAATCGATGCAAAAGAAAATGGTTATGCAGTTGGTCAATACAACTTAAATAACCTAGAATTCACTCAAGCAATTTTAGAAGCTTCACAAGAAGAAAATGCACCAGTTATTTTAGGTGTATCTGAAGGTGCTGCTCGTTACATGAGCGGATTCTACACTGTAGTTAAAATGGTAGAAGGATTAATGCATGACTTAAACATCACAGTACCAGTTGCAATCCATTTAGACCACGGTTCAAGCTTTGAAAAATGTAAAGAAGCTATCGACGCTGGATTCACTTCAGTTATGATTGACGCTTCACATAGTGCATTCGAAGAAAATATCGAAATCACTTCTAAAGTGGTTGAATATGCTCACGAAAGAGGCGTATCAGTAGAAGCTGAATTAGGTACTGTTGGAGGACAAGAAGACGATGTAGTAGCTGACGGTGTTATCTACGCAGACCCTAAAGAATGTCAAGAACTAGTTGAAAAAACTGGAATTGATACTTTAGCACCTGCTTTAGGTTCAGTTCACGGTCCATATAAAGGCGAACCTAAATTAGGATTCAAAGAAATGGAAGAAATTGGTGCATCAACTGGATTACCATTAGTATTACATGGTGGTACTGGTATCCCAACTAAAGACATTCAAAAAGCAATTCCTTACGGTACAGCTAAAATTAACGTAAACACTGAAAACCAAATTGCTTCAGCAAAAGCTGTTCGCGATGTATTAAACAATGATTCTGAAGTTTACGATCCACGTAAATATTTAGGACCTGCTCGTGAAGCTATTAAAGCAACAGTTAAAGGTAAAATTAAAGAATTCGGTACTTCAAACCGTGCTAAATAATTAATATCAATGAACAAGCCATTAAACTTAGGTTTAATGGCTTGTTTTTTATGCTATAATTATTACGTATTTTATAAGGCAAACGTCATTTTTAAATAAAAACAAATAAATCGCATGAGGTAAAAGTAAATAACATTTTAATCATATTTATTGGTGTATATTGAATAAAATGGCTATGATGTTTTAATATTTATGAACTATTTTACAAATAAAGTAAAACTATTTTATAATGCAAATAATGTGAAATTTTAATAAACGATAGAAACAAAGGAGATAAAAATATGGCTCAAGAAGTAATCAAAATTAGAGGTGGAAAGAAGCTTAATGGTGAAGTAGAGATAAGTGGTGCGAAAAATAGTGCAGTAGCAATTATTCCGGCTACTTTATTAGCTCAAGGGCAAGTAAATTTAGATGGATTACCACAAATCTCTGATGTAGAAACACTTGTAAGCTTGCTAGAAGATTTAAATATTAAAACTAAATTAAATGGTAAAAAATTAGATATTGATACCACTGAAATAGAAAACGCGCCACTTCCAAATAACAAAGTTGAATCTTTAAGAGCTTCATATTATATGATGGGTGCGATGCTCGGCCGTTTTAAAAAATGCGTTATTGGTCTTCCGGGTGGATGTCCTTTAGGTCCCCGTCCAATTGATCAGCATATAAAAGGATTTAAAGCTTTAGGTGCTGAAATAGATGAATCAAGTAATACATCAATGAAAATTGAAGCTAAACAATTAAAAGGTGCAAATATCTTTTTAGATATGGTAAGTGTTGGTGCCACTATTAATATTATGCTAGCTGCAGTACATGCAGAGGGGCAAACGGTTATAGAAAATGCAGCAAAAGAACCAGAAGTAGTGGATGTAGCTAACTTCTTGATTAGTATGGGAGCACAAATTAAAGGAGCAGGTACAACAACAATTAAAATAACTGGTGTTGATACATTACATGGTACTGAATATCAAGTGATTCCTGACCGTATAGAAGCAGGCTCATATATGTGTATGGCAGCAGCTGCTGGTGAAGAAGTAGTCATCAATAATATAGTTCCAAGACACGTAGAAGCTTTAACTTCTAAATTAAAGGAAATGGGTGTCGATATTGAGTTGAACGACGAAAAGGTTATTATCAGAAAGAATGAACCTTACCAAAGCGTTGATATTAAAACATTAGTATATCCTGGTTTTGCAACGGATTTACAACAACCCATCACACCTTTATTATTTATGACTAAAGGGCCATCTTTTGTAACTGATACGATTTATCCTGAGAGATTTAAGCATGTTGAGGAGTTACAACATATGGGAGCGGACATTAATAAAGATAATGGTACTGCGACGATTAAACCTTCAAAACTTAAAGGAGCAGAAGTATATGCAAGTGACCTAAGAGCAGGGGCTTGCTTAATAGTAGCAGGTTTAATTGCCGAAGGTGTAACGACTATTTATAATGTGAAACATATTTATCGTGGCTATACACAAATCGTTGAGCATTTAAAACAATTAGGTGCAGATATTTGGACTGAAACTATTTAAAAAATGTGGTATAATTAATATACTTAAAATTATAAGCACTTATTTAAGTGCATTAGTATTAAGATATTAGAGTGAGAGGTGAGTATCATGGAAGTTTGTCCTTATTTAGAAGAAACTTTTAAAATTTTAGGACGCAGTTGGAATGGCTTGATTATTAATTATTTATCAAGATGTGAAGATCAATCTGCACATTTTTCCGATTTGAAAAGAGACTTAAAAACAATCACGCCTCGTGCACTAAGTATAAAATTGACTGAATTAGGAGATTGGGGTTTAGTAGAAAAAAGAATAATTTCTACTAGTCCGGTTACTATTATTTATGAACTAACTGATAAAGGACGTTCATTAGCCGCATCTTTAAAACCAATTGAAGAATGGGCTCAAAATAATATAAATCTTGAACCAGAACCTGAAACTGTTAAATAGTACTTATAAATTGTACTACGTATAGTTTCTAAACCATTAAAATACTTAATTGCATATAGTATTTGATGGTGTGATTGATTTTTGAAAGAGATTGGGACATAAACGTTTAGGATTAGAACAACATTATTAAGTGTTTGTTAAAAATCCTGCTTCGGAAAGCATTGATTGTTTGTCTGAAGTGTTGAACTTTTATGTCTCTATCTCTTTTTTTGGTACTTAATTTTAAAAAAAGTGAAAACAAAACAAATCAAGTTCAATTTAATATGATGAGCAGATATGTTTAACTTTTAATAAAAGTGGTTAGAATAGTTGTATAACAATTCTAAGGAGTGAAGTTTGATGAGACAATTCACTAAACAATATATAAATGGTGAATGGGTTGATAGTACTAGCGGTGAAACAATAGATGTAATTAACCCTGCAACTGAAGAAGTTATTGGCTCAGTAGCCAAAGGTAATGAAGAAGATGTTAACAAAGCTGTAGAAGCAGCTGATAATGTATATTTAGATTTCCGTCATAGTACGGTTGAATATAGAAGAGATTTATTAGATAAAATCGTTAAAGAATATGAAAATAGAAAAGAAGATATCATTCAAGCGATTACTGATGAATTAGGTGCACCATTATCAGTTTCTGAAAATGTACACTACCAAATGGGTCTTAACCATTTTACAGCAGCAAGAGACGCTTTAGATAATTTCGAATTTGAAGAACGTCGTGGTGATGATTTAGTTGTTAAAGAAGCGATTGGTGTGTCAGGATTAGTAACACCTTGGAACTTCCCTACAAACCAAACATCACTTAAACTAGCTGCAGCTTTTGCAGCAGGTAGTCCAGTAGTGTTGAAACCATCTGAAGAAACACCATTCGCAGCCGTAATTTTAGCTGAAATTTTCGATAAAGTAGGTATGCCAAAAGGCGTATTTAACTTAGTAAATGGTGATGGTGAAGGTGTAGGTAATCCACTTAGTGAACATCCAAAAGTAAGAATGATGTCATTTACTGGTTCTGGTCCTACAGGTTCAAAAATTATGGAAAAAGCAGCTAAAGACTTCAAAAAAGTATCACTAGAACTTGGTGGTAAATCACCATATATCGTATTAGACGATGTAGATATTGAAGCCGCAGCTAAAGCAACTACTGGTAAAGTTGTTAATAATACAGGACAAGTTTGTACTGCAGGTACACGTGTTTTAGTACCTAATAGTATTAAAGAAGACTTCTTAAAAGCGGTTAAAGAACAATTCAGTTCTGTTAAAGTAGGTAACCCTAGAGAAGAAGGTACTCAAGTTGGTCCTATTATTAGTAAAAAACAATTTGATCAAGTTCAATCATATATTGATAAAGGTATTGAAGAAGGTGCTGAATTATTCTATGGTGGTCCTGGTAAACCAGAAGGATTAGAAAAAGGATATTTCGCACGTCCAACTATTTTCATCAATGTAGATAATAATATGACTATAGCTCAAGAAGAAATCTTTGGACCAGTAATGTCAGTTATCACTTATAACGATTTAGACGAAGCTATTGAAATTGCAAATGATACTAAATATGGTTTAGCTGGATATGTTATTGGTAACGACAAAGACACATTACACAAAGTGGCTCGTTCAATTGAAGCTGGTACAGTGGAAATTAACGAAGCAGGTCGTAAACCAGATCTACCATTCGGTGGTTATAAACAATCTGGATTAGGTCGTGAATGGGGCGACTATGGTATCGAAGAATTCTTAGAAGTTAAATCAATCGCAGGTTATTATAAATAAATAAAGTTTAATCTGAAAAAAGTTTAATATCAATTACGCCAATGTACAATATTGAAGAATATTTGTGCATTGGCATTTTTATATTAACTTTTCAAAAAATCATTTTGTATTTAAATTAAAAATTTGCTATAGTTATTCTAGTATTTAGAAGGTAATGAATTACATTAACGAAAAACTTTGAAATCATTTTCGTTCACTGTTCTATCATCATCTTTTTACCACAAAAAATAAGGAAATGGGTGCAAGTCTATGCCTGAAAGAGAACGAACATCTCCTCAATATGAATCTTTCCACGAACTATACAAGAACAACACTACAAAAGAACTCACTCAAAAAGCGAAATCTTTAAAATTAACTAATTACAGCAAATTAAATAAGAAAGAACTTGTACTAGCTATCATGGAAGCTCAAATGGAGAAAGATGGCAATTATTATATGGAGGGTATTTTAGATGATATCCAACCCGATGGTTATGGTTTCTTAAGAACTGTAAACTATTCTAAGGGTGAAAAAGACATCTACATTTCAGCAAGTCAAATTCGTCGATTTGAAATAAAAAGAGGCGATAAAGTAACAGGAAAAGTCCGTAAGCCAAAAGATAATGAAAAATATTATGGTTTGTTACAGGTCGACTTTGTAAACGATCATAATGCTGAAGAAGTAAAAAAACGTCCTCACTTCCAAGCGTTGACGCCTTTGTATCCAGATGAAAGAATTTTACTAGAAACAGAACCTAAGAATTATTCCACACGAATTATGGATTTAGTTACGCCTATTGGTTTAGGTCAACGTGGTCTTATTGTAGCGCCACCAAAAGCTGGTAAAACATCCTTACTAAAAGAAATAGCTAACGCAATTATTACAAATAAACCAGATGCTAAATTATTTGTTTTATTAGTAGGTGAAAGACCCGAAGAGGTTACAGATATTGAACGTTCTGTAGAATCTGCAGAAGTTGTACATTCAACGTTTGATGAACCACCTCAACATCATGTTAAAGTTGCAGAGCTATTATTAGAAAGAGCAAAGCGTCTAGTAGAAATTGGTGAAGATGTTATTATTTTAATGGATTCTATCACACGTTTAGCTAGAGCTTATAACTTAGTTATTCCTCCAAGTGGTCGTACTTTATCTGGTGGTCTTGATCCAGCTTCACTACACAAACCTAAAGCCTTTTTTGGTGCAGCTAGAAATATCGAAGCGGGTGGTAGTTTAACTATTTTAGCTACAGCACTAGTAGATACAGGTTCACGAATGGACGATATGATTTATGAAGAGTTCAAAGGAACTGGAAATATGGAATTACATCTAGACCGTAAATTATCTGAACGTCGTATTTTCCCTGCCATTGATATTGGTAGAAGCTCAACTCGTAAAGAAGAATTATTAATTAGCAAAGCAGAACTAGATACATTATGGCAACTTCGAAATCTATTTACTGATTCTACTGATTTTACAGAAAGATTTATTCGTAAGTTAAAACGTTCAAAAAATAATAAAGATTTCTTTGAACAATTACAAAAATCAGCTGAAGAAAGTACGAAAACAGGTAAACCTATTATTTAATGTTACAAAGGGTTGCGTTTTACATTAAATACTATTATAATTACACAGTATTGGGTAAAAAACTCACAAATAACTCTGTTCCAGATGGTTCAGGGCAAAGGAGCTGAAAACAATGAAACAAGGAATTCATCCTGAGTATCATAAAGTTATCTTTTTAGATACTACTACAGATTTTAAATTTTTAAGTGGTTCTACTAAAACATCTTCAGAAACAATGGAGTGGGAAGATGGAAATGAATACCCAGTTATTCGTTTAGATATTTCTTCTGATTCACATCCATTCTATACTGGACGTCAAAAATTCGCTGCTGCGGATGGTCGTGTGGAACGCTTCAACAAAAAATTTGGTCTTAAATCAAATAATAACTAATTTAAGTTTAGACTGTCTACGCCATTGTAATGGATTTGTAGGCAGTTTTTTTATTTTATAGTGAGAAATCAATCATGTTAATAATGCATTTTTACCGTAATTAATATATAACTTAAAGTGAGTGAAAAAGTATGATTGTTAATATAACATTTAAATAAGCCAGTCCAGTAAATAAGTTATAAGCAAATTTTCAAAAATGATTTAACGAATCAATTGTTAAAATAGCATTTATGAAATTTCAAAATATGATATAATTAAGCGATTATGTTTTGAAAAAAGGTGGAACGTTTAATGTATGAAACTTATCATTCCGGATGGATCGAATGTATTACCGGAAGTATGTTTAGTGGTAAATCAGAAGAACTTATTCGTCGTTTAAGACGAGGTATTTATGCTAAACAGAAAGTCATTGTTTTTAAACCAGCTATAGATGATCGTTATCATAAAGAAAAGGTAGTTTCACATAATGGAAATGCTATTGAAGCAATCAATATTGCAACAGCTAGAGAAATACTCATTCATGATGTATCACACGTAGATGTTATAGGGATTGATGAAGTTCAATTTTTCGATGAAAATATTGTAAGTATCATACAACAACTTGCAGATAATGGTCACAGGGTTATTGTAGCCGGATTAGATATGGATTTTAGAGGAGAACCCTTTGAACCTATACCTAAATTATTATCTTTAAGTGAGCACGTGACTAAATTACAAGCTGTTTGTGCAGTATGTGGTAGCCCTTCAAGTAGAACGCAAAGACTCATAGATGGGCAACCGGCTAAAGCAGATGATCCAATAATTCTAGTCGGTGCAAATGAAAGTTACGAACCTAGATGTAGAGCACATCACATAGTGGCTCCAAGTGAAAATGAGAAGGAGGAAATGTAGTGTTTGATCAATTAGAAATTGTAGAGGAAAGATATGAACAATTAAATGAAATGTTAAGTGACCCTGATGTCGTTAATGATTCAGATAAATTACGTAAATATTCTAAAGAACAAGCAGATTTACAAAAAACTGTAGATGTTTACAGAAGCTACAAAAGCAAAAAAGAAGAATTAAGTGATATTGAAGAAATGTTGAATGAAACTTCGGATAAAGAAGAAGTTGAAATGTTAAAAGAAGAAAGTGCAACATTGAAAAATGAATTACCAGAAATGGAAGAACAACTTAAATTATTACTAATTCCTAAAGACCCTAATGATGAGAAAGATGTTATCGTTGAGATTAGAGCAGCAGCTGGTGGGGATGAAGCGGCAATTTTTGCTGGTGATTTAATGAGAATGTATTCTAAGTACGCAGAAATGCATAACTTCAAAACTGAAATTGTTGAAGCTTCTGAAAGTGATCATGGCGGTTATAAAGAAGTTAGTTTTTCAGTATCAGGTAATGGTGCGTATAGTAAATTAAAATTTGAAAATGGCGCACACCGTGTTCAACGTGTACCTGAAACAGAATCAGGTGGTAGAATTCATACTTCCACAGCAACCGTTGCAGTATTGCCAGAAGTAGAAGATGTTGAAATTGAAGTTAGAAATGAAGATTTGAAAATTGATACGTATCGTTCTAGTGGTGCAGGTGGACAACACGTCAATACTACCGATTCAGCAGTACGTATTACTCACTTACCAACAGGTATTATAGCTACTTCTTCAGAAAAATCACAAATACAAAACAGAGAAAAAGCTTTAAAAGTATTAAAAGCAAGATTATATGACATGAAGTTACAAGAAGAACAACAAAAATATGCTTCACAAAGAAAATCAGCAGTAGGTACAGGAGATCGTTCAGAACGTATCAGAACATATAACTATCCTCAAAGCCGTGTAACTGACCATAGAATTGGCTTAACTTTACAAAAATTAAGTCAAATCATGGAAGGAAATTTAGATGAAGTTATTGATGCTTTAACATTGTCTGAACAAACAGATAAATTGAAAGAATTAAACAATGGTGAGTTATAAAGATTATTTGGCAAACGCTATTTCTTTAGCAAAAGAGAAGGGTTTTGAACAGACACGAGCTGAGTGGTTATTATTAGATACATTTAATTGGACACGAACAGATTATCTCATACATATGAATGATGAGATGTCTGAGGCTGATAAAGCTAAATTCGGATTGAATTTACAAAGGATGTTATTAGGTGAACCAATACAATATATTGTTGGTTTTCAATCATTTTATGGACAACGTTTTAAAGTTTCTGATCAATGTTTAATCCCAAGACCAGAAACAGAAGAAGTCATGCTACACTTTTTAAATTTATGTCAAAATGACGATACTATAGCTGATATTGGTACTGGTAGTGGTGTTATAGCCATTAGTTTGAAAATGTTAAAGCCTTCTTTAAAAGTTATCGCTACAGATTTATATGAGGATGCATTAGATGTAGCACGCAGTAACTCAGAACAATTTGATGTGTATATTAATTTAATGCAGGGAAATGCTTTAAAACCGTTGATTGAACAAAACATTAAACTAAACGGCCTTATTTCTAATCCACCATACATCGATGTGAAAGATGTAAAAGATATGTCTAAAACAGTTGTCGATTATGAACCGCATCAAGCTTTATTTGCTAAAAGTGAAGGTTATGCGATTTATAAGTCTATATTAGAAGATTTACCTAAAGTGTTACTTCCAAAGGCACATGTTGTTTTTGAAATTGGCTATAACCAAGGGCAAAATTTAAAAGAAATCGTTCATAACATGTATCCTGATAAAGAAGTAGCAGTTTATCAAGATATCAATCAACTTGATAGAATTTTAGAAATAAAATGGTAAATAAAAGTGATAATAGATAAGTTTCGTTGTTATTTTTATTCGTTTTAATATAAATATGCAAGGTTAATCAAAACTTGATGTATATTAAACGTCGTTATTAATGGGGTGGGAATGAGCATTCTTTCATGTATAAAATGAAAGACATAAAGCTATCCCACTCCTTTTTATTTTTAATTTAACTATGGGAAAGAGGTGTGATTTGAAATTGGAAACTAAGATATGGGATTTAAGAGAATATAGTAAAAATATCGAACAATATCCATATATAAAAGAGATCAAAGATGTCGTGTTAAATGGTGGTCTTGTAGCACTACCAACAGAGACAGTATATGGTTTAGGTGCTGATGCTACTAATCAAGAAGCGGTTAGTAAAATATATCAAGCTAAAGGAAGACCATCAGATAATCCGTTAATTGTACACATACATGATATTTCTCAAATGGATCGTTTCATTGATAAATTAGACCCAAAAGTACGACAATTAATGGATGCTTTTTGGCCGGGACCTATATCATTTATCTTACCTCTAAAATCAGGATATTTATGTGAAAAAGTAACAGGAGGTTTAAATTCTATTGCTGTAAGAATGCCTAGCCACTTAATTGGTAGGGAGTTATTACAATTAATTGATAAGCCTATAGCTGCACCAAGTGCAAATATTAGTGGCAGACCATCTCCTACAACCTTTGATCATGTATACAATGATTTAAATGGAAGAATTGATGGCATTATAAATGGTGATCAAAGTGAAGAAGGATTAGAAAGCACTGTATTAGATTGTACACAGTATCCTTTTAGAATTGCACGTCCAGGATCAGTTACACAATCTATGATTGAAACAATTATACCTCATAGTATTGCACAATCAGATTTTAATGAAAGTGCTAAACCTATCGCGCCTGGTATGAAATATAAACACTATTCACCAGATACTCCGGTAACTATTCTTGAAGGATTAAGCCAGAAAATTTCAGATAATGATAAATGGAATCAAACAGCTTTCGTTGTGCCTAAAAGTTTACGTCATTATTTACCTAAAGAATCTATTTTTATTAAATTATGTGAAGATAAAGATGATATCAAACAAGCAAATCATTTATTATATAGTATTTTACATGATATAGATCAGCGGAATGATATTGTTCAAGCATATATTTTTGGTTTTGAAAAAAGTGATAACACTGAAGCTATCATGAATAGAATGTTAAAAGCTGCTGGAAATCAAATTGTTAATGAGGTGTCTTTATGAAATTAATATTTGTATGTACTGGTAATACTTGTCGTAGTCCCATGGCTGAAAGTATTGCGCAATCAGTTTTTAATAAATTAGACATTACCATTGAGTCAAGAGGCATATTTGCTATGGAACAACAACCTATTTCAAAGTTATCTGAAGAAATATTAAATGAAAATGATTTGCCTCAACCTTCATTAACACAGAGTTTTTCTAGAGAAGATATAGATGCTAATATTATTCTAACAATGTCTAAATCGCATAAGGACATTATATTGTCTCAATATGGTACTGATGCTCTTCCAAATGTATTTACTTTGAGTGAATTTGTAGGGGAAGTAGATGATATTTATGATCCTTATGGTGGAGACAAGTTTACTTATCAACAAACATTTAACCAAATTTATGACTTAATTATGAAAATCGACCCAAAAGTTCTGTTAGAGAATTATATATAATTAGTATATGTTACGCTTTAAATACGTTATAATAAGGGAGTATAGCAATTTTGCTATGTTCCTTTTTATTTTTTTAGGGGGTGGGTTTCAAATGCAAGATTTTTCAATGTTGTTAGACGAATTAAAAGCAATGTCCTTTTTTAATGAAAATGAGATATGCTTGATTGGTTGTTCAACTTCTGAAGTTATTGGTCAGCGAATTGGTTCTGTTGGATCAATGGAAGTGGCTGAATCAATATTTAAAGAGTTAGAAAAAGTGAAACAACAGACAGGTGTTTCATTCGCATTTCAAGGGTGTGAGCATATTAATAGAGCAATCACTATTGAAAGATCCGATTTTAATCCACTAACAATGGAAGAAGTTACAGTTGTACCAGATGTTCATGCAGGTGGTAGCTTAGCTACATACGCATATCAACATATGGAAGACCCAGTTGTTGTTGAACATATTTCAGTTCCGAAAGGTATAGATATTGGTCAAACATTAATAGGCATGCACATTAAACATGTTTGTGTGCCAGTTAGAACTAGTATTAAGCAAGTGGGGGAAGCAATCGTTACTATTGCTACATCAAGACCTAAAAAAATTGGTGGCGAACGTGCAAAATATAATTAATTAGTTGAAAGAAGGGGATTATATGTCTTACATCGAAAAGCAAGATAAAGTGATTTTTGAAGCTATTGAGAAAGAGTTTAATAGACAAAATAATAATATTGAGTTAATTGCATCTGAAAACTTTGTTTCAGAAGCTGTTATGGAAGCACAAGGATCTGTATTAACTAATAAATATGCGGAAGGTTATCCAGGCCGTCGTTATTATGGTGGCTGTGAATTTGTAGACGTTACAGAATCAGTAGCAATCGACCGTGCTAAAGCATTATTTGGAGCAGAACATGTTAATGTTCAGCCTCACTCTGGTTCTCAAGCTAATATGGCAGTTTATTTAGTAGCATTAGAATATGGAGATACTGTTTTAGGCATGAATTTAAGTCACGGTGGTCATTTAACTCATGGTTCACCAGTTAATTTTAGTGGTAAATCTTATAATTTTGTCGAATATGGTGTAGATAAAGATACAGAACTTATTAATTATGACGAAGTACGTAGATTAGCAATTGAACATAAACCTAAATTAATTGTCGCAGGTGCATCTGCTTATTCACGTCAAATTGATTTCAAAAAATTTAAAGAAATAGCTGATGAAGTTGGCGCTAAATTAATGGTGGATATGGCTCATATTGCTGGCTTAGTCGCTGCAGGTTTACACCAAAACCCAGTTGAATATGCTGACTTTGTTACTACAACAACACATAAAACATTACGTGGACCACGTGGTGGCATGATTTTATGTAAAGAAGAATACAAAAAGGCAATTGATAAAACGATTTTCCCTGGTATTCAAGGTGGGCCTTTAGAACATGTTATCGCAGCAAAAGCAGTAGCATTTGGTGAAGCTTTAGACAATAATTTTAAAGTTTATCAAAAGCAAGTGATTAAAAATGCACAAACATTAGCGGATACCCTTTCAAAAGAAGGATTTAGAATCGTTTCAGGTGGTACAGATAATCACTTAGTAGCTGTAGACGTTAAAGGTTCTGTAAATATTACTGGTAAAGTTGCAGAAGAAACACTTGATAGCGTTGGCATTACTTGCAATAAAAATACTATTCCATTTGATCAAGAAAAGCCATTTGTTACAAGTGGTATTAGATTAGGAACACCAGCGGCCACTACTCGTGGTTTTGATGAAAAAGCATTTGAAGAAGTAGCAAAAATTATTGGTTTAGCTTTGAAAAATCATGAAGATGAAGCTAAATTAAAAGAAGCAAAAACGCGTGTTTTAGCGTTAACTGAAAAATATCCTTTATATCAATAAAATACAAGGATATACAGAATATTGGAGGAAATGAAAATGAGTAAAGTACATGTATTTGATCATCCATTAATTCAACACAAATTGAGTTACATTCGTGATGCTCGTACTGGAACTAAAGAGTTTAGAGAACTAGTAGATGAAGTTGGTATGCTTATGGCATACGAAGTTACAAGAGATCTAGAGTTACAAGATGTTGAAATTGAAACTCCAGTAACTAAAATGACAGCTAAACGCTTAGCAGGTAAAAAATTAGCAATTGTACCTATTTTAAGAGCTGGACTAGGCATGACTGAAGGTATTTTAAGTTTAGTTCCTGCAGCAAGAGTAGGGCACATCGGTTTATATCGTGATCCTGAAACACTTAAAGCAGTAGAATACTTCTCTAAAATGCCTCAAGATATTGATGAACGAGAAATCATCGTTGTGGATCCGATGTTGGCAACAGGAGCATCTGCAATTGAAGCTATTACTTCATTGAAAAACAAAGGTGCTAAAAATATTCGTTTCATGTGCTTAATTGCTGCCCCAGAAGGTGTTGAAAAAATGAAAGAAGCTCATGATGATGTTGATATTTATATTGCAGCATTAGATGAGAAACTTAATGACAAAGCTTATATTACACCTGGATTAGGTGACGCAGGAGATCGATTATTCGGTACGAAATAGATATTGAAAACGGAGATAGATACGTTTGAAGAAAAAAATTATGACTATATTTGGAACTAGGCCGGAAGCTATTAAAATGGCGCCACTAGTTAAAGCAATTGAAAACGATGAGCAGTTGGAAGTATGTGTGGTTGTTACGGCTCAACATAGAGAAATGCTAGACGCTGTATTAAAAACTTTTGATATTGTTCCTGATTATGATTTGAATATTATGAAAGAAGGACAGACACTTTCAGAAATAACTTCAAAATCAATGATTGAATTGGAATCTATCATCAAACATGTTAAACCTAATATGGTATTGGTACACGGAGATACAGCGACTACATTTTCAGGAAGTCTAGCAGCGTTTTATAATCAAGTACCAATAGGTCACGTTGAGGCTGGATTACGAAGTTATGATAAATATTCACCTTATCCAGAAGAAATGAATAGACAAATGGTAGGCGTACTAACTGACATTCATTTTGCACCGACTTTCAATGCTAGGAAACATTTGCTTGACGAAGGTAAGGATATAAACTCAGTTGTGGTAACTGGTAATACAGCGATTGACGCATTAAATTATACAGTTAATGACGATTATCATTCTGACATTTTAAATAGACATAAGAATAAAAGAATATTGTTATTAACTGCACATCGTCGCGAAAACATTGGTGAACCAATGGAACATATTTTTAAAGCTGTTAGAAAGCTTGTAGATGAAGATGAGTCACTCGTATTTGTTTATCCAGTGCATATGAATCCTAAAGTTCGTGATATTGCACAACATATTTTAGGCAACCATGACAGAATAGAACTTATTGAACCTTTAGATGTTTTAGATTTTCACAATTTTGCTAAACAAGCGCATCTCATTTTGACAGACTCTGGAGGGATTCAAGAAGAAGCCCCTTCATTACACAAACCAGTATTAGTATTAAGAGATAATACTGAGAGACCTGAAGGTGTTGAAGCTGGTACATTAAAAGTAGTTGGTACTTCGATGAATAATGTCTATAAAGAAACCAAAAAATTGTTAGAAGATAAAAACCTTTACAAGAGTATGAGTGAGGCAAATAATCCATATGGAGATGGAAGCGCTTCTGATAGAATTGTAAATCATATCAAATATTATTTTGATTTAATAAGTGAAAAACCAAAAGATTTTAAACAATAAAAGATGTATACCGTTTAAATGTGGCTAATTTGTGACAATTTTAGCTTAAAATTCAACAACAATTTGAATAGAATTGACACCGTTGTAGGCGCTATATTATCATTTAGATTGTATGAGTGGAACGGTTTACATGATTGTATAAGACACTCGGAGGCAAACAAATGGGTCGTTTCTACATCATTTTCAAACAATATATACAATATTATCTCTATTTATTGATATTATTAGGTATATTGTATCTCTTTTCACCCCATCCTTTTTTATTAGGTTTGATTATTGGTACATGTGGATCTTTAGTTAATACATACATCTTTGAGATTTATTTATTTCATGCACAAAAAGCTGAGTCAAACCATATATCAACAGGAAATATGTGGAGATATTTAGTGGCTATTGTCGTGTGTATAATATGGTTTTTCTTTAAAGATCACATCAATATCATTGGGGTGTTAATAGGGCTAATGATTTCTTATATCGTAATCATCTGTCGCCCTCTACTTAATAGGGAGTAAAATTTAAAACGAAAGAGGTGAGAATATGGATCATAAAGACCCGAAAGTAAGTTTGGATATTTTCGGTTTTGACCTTGTATTTAACATGGCAAGTGTAATGATGGTGTTAATTACAGCAGTTCTCGTTTTTTTACTAGCAATTATTTGTACACGTAATTTAAAGAAACGACCAACTGGTAAACAGAACTTTATTGAATGGGTTTTTGACTTTGTTAGAGGCATCATCGAAGGTAATATGGCATGGAAAAAAGGTGGACATTTTCACTTCTTAGCAGTGACATTAATTTTATACATCTTCATTTCTAATATGTTAGGTTTACCATTTGCAATAGTAACTAAAGATCACTACTTATGGTGGAAATCACCTACCGCAGATGCAACAGTTACATTGACATTGTCAACTACTGTTATTCTATTAACACATTATTATGGTATTAAAATGCGTGGTACAAAGAATTATTTCAAAGGTTATGTTCAACCGTTTTGGCCACTTGCAATTATAAACGTGTTTGAAGAGTTTACTTCAACATTAACACTTGGACTACGTTTATATGGTAATATCTTTGCAGGTGAACTATTACTAAGCTTATTAGCTGGATTATTCTTCCAAGAACCAGCATGGGGTTGGATAATTAGTATACCTGGTTTAATTGTTTGGCAAGGATTCTCAATCTTTGTAGGTACAATACAAGCATATATCTTCATTATGCTTTCAATGGTTTACATGTCACACAAAGTGGTAGATGGACACTAAATTTAAAAATTATATACAATCTTAGGAGGAAAATTTATTATGAATTTAATCGCAGCGGCAATCGCAATTGGTTTATCAGCATTAGGTGCAGGTATCGGTAACGGTCTTATCGTATCTAGAACAGTAGAAGGTGTAGCACGTCAACCAGAAGCTCGTGGTCAATTAATGGGTATTATGTTCATTGGTGTTGGTTTAGTTGAGGCTTTACCTATCATCGGTGTTGTAATTGCATTCATGACATTTGCTGGATAAGACATTTATTTAAGGCGAAGTCTAATAGACTCTCGCCGTTCGTTTTATTTTTTATTGCTTAATGATTATTTTGACGAAAGGAGTGTCATGATCCCGTGACTGCAACAGCTAATATGTTCGTTATCGGTGCAGCTTCAGGCGTTGAATGGGGAACAGTGATAGTTCAAATTGTTACTTTCATTATCCTATTAGCGTTATTGAAAAAATTTGCTTGGGGTCCATTAAAAGAAATAATGGATAAACGTGAACGTGATATCAACAAAGATATCGACGATGCGGAACAAGCTAAGTTAAATGCACAAAAACTTGAAGAAGAAAATAAACAGACACTTAAAGAAACTCAAGATGAAGTTCAAAAAATTCTAGAAGATGCGAAAGTTCAAGCACGTAAACAACATGAAGAAATCATTCATGAAGCAAACGTTAGAGCTAATGGCATGATTGAAACTGCTCAAAGCGAAATTAATAGTCAAAAAGAACGTGCCATTGCAGATATTAATAACCAAGTATCTGAATTATCAGTTCTTATTGCTTCTAAAGTTCTTAGAAAAGAAATTTCAGAGCAAGATCAAAAAGAATTAGTTGAAAATTATCTAAAAGAGGCAGGCGATAAATAATGACAAAAATCGCTGACAAATACGCAAAAGCATTGTTTGATGTTTCTGCAGATACAAATCAATTGGATAGCATTTATGAAGAATTAGAAACAATTAGCCATTCTTCATTCGATTACATTAATGATTTAAAAGCCATTGATAGCAATCCTAAACTTACATTACAAAAGCGTCAAAACTTTGTAGATGAGGTTTATGGTAATGCTAATCAGTACATTGTTAATATGTTGAAAGTGCTAGCGGAAAATCGTCATCTTTCACACATTGAAGATGTCTTTAAAGCTTTTCAATCACAGTATAATCAACATAACAATCAAGATTTCGCATTAATAGAATCAACATATGATTTAAATGATGAAGAAATATCAAAAATCGTTGAACTAGTTAAACAACAAACAAACTTATCTAAAGTAATTGTTAGTACTAAAATTAATCAAGATTTAATTGGTGGTTTTAGAGTTAAGGTCGGCACGACTGTTATGGATGGCAGTGTTAAAAATGATCTTATTCAATTACAACGTAAATTTAAAAGAGCAAACTAATTAATAAAGAGGAGTGACATAGATGGCCATAAAAGCTGAAGAAATCAGTGCATTACTTCGCTCACAAATTGAGAATTATGAGTCAGAAATGTCCGTAACAGATGTTGGTACAGTATTACAAATTGGTGATGGTATCGCATTAATTCACGGATTAAATGACGTTATGGCTGGTGAGCTAGTAGAATTCCAAAACGGCGTGCTCGGTTTAGCACAAAACCTTGAAGAATCTAATGTTGGTGTGGTTATCTTAGGACCATACACAGATATTAGTGAAGGTGACGAAGTTAAACGTACAGGACGTATTATGGAAGTACCTGTAGGTGACGAACTAATTGGACGAGTAGTAAATCCATTAGGTCAACCTATCGATGGACAAGGTCCTATCAACGCAACAAAAACAAGACCGGTTGAGAAAAAAGCAACTGGAGTAATGGATCGTAAATCAGTTGATGAACCATTACAAACTGGTATTAAAGCTATCGATGCATTAGTTCCAATTGGACGTGGTCAACGTGAGTTAATCATTGGTGACCGTCAAACAGGTAAAACAACTGTTGCAATTGATACAATCTTAAACCAAAAAAATGAAGATACAATTTGTATCTATGTAGCTATTGGTCAAAAAGATTCAACTGTAAGAGCCAATGTAGAAAAATTAAGACAAGCTGGCGCTTTAGATTATACAATCGTTGTATCTGCATCAGCAGCTGAACCAGCGCCATTATTATATATCGCGCCATATTCAGGTGTAACAATGGGCGAAGAGTTCATGTTTAACGGTAAACATGTTTTAATCGTTTATGATGATTTAACTAAACAAGCATCAGCTTACCGTGAACTTTCATTATTATTACGTAGACCTCCAGGCCGTGAAGCATACCCTGGTGATGTGTTCTATCTACATAGTAGATTACTTGAAAGAGCAGCTAAGTTAAATGATGATTTAGGTGGCGGATCTATTACTGCGTTACCAATCATTGAAACTCAAGCAGGAGACATTTCAGCTTATGTTCCAACAAACGTTATTTCAATTACTGATGGACAAATTTTCTTACAATCTGATTTATTCTTCTCAGGTGTAAGACCTGCGATTAACGCTGGACAATCAGTATCACGTGTTGGTGGTTCTGCTCAAATTAAAGCGATGAAAAAAGTAGCAGGTACTTTACGTTTAGACCTTGCTTCTTATAGAGAATTAGAATCATTTGCTCAATTTGGTTCTGATTTAGATGAATTCACAGCTAAAAAATTAGAACGTGGTAAACGTACTGTTGAAATCTTAAAACAAGATCAAAATAAACCACTTCCTGTAGAAAACCAAGTATTAATTATCTTTGCATTAACTAAAGGATATTTAGACGATATTCCTGTTGAAGATATTACTCGTTTTGAGGATGAATTAAACCACTGGGCAGCTTCAAATGCGACAGAATTACTTTCTGAAATCAGAGAAACTGGTGCTTTACCAGATGCTGATAAATTTGATTCTGCAATTACCGAATTCAAAAAAAGCTTTAGTAAATCAGAATAATAAAGAATAGTAATTAAAGGTGGTGAGATAGTGGCTTCTCTAAAAGAAATAGATACACGTATAAAATCAACCAAAAAGATGAAACAAATCACTAAGGCGATGAACATGGTTTCAAGTTCTAAATTACGTAGAGCTGAAAACAATACTAAACAATTCAAGCCTTATATGGATAAAATGCAAGATGCTATTACAGCAGTAGCTGGTTCTAACAAGAATTCAAACCATCCTATGCTTCGTCAAAGAGATGTAAAACGTAGTGGTTATCTTGTCATAACAAGTGATAAAGGATTAGCGGGTGCTTATAGTGCCAACGTTCTTAAAAAATTAATAAGTGACATCAAAGAAAAGCATAATGATAGTAGTGAATATAGCATTGTTGTTTTAGGTCAACAAGGTGTTGACTTCCTTAAAACACGAGGCTACGAAATAGAAAATTCATTAGTTGAACTACCAGACCAACCTTCATTTAAATCTGTTCAAGCGCTAGCAAAACACGCAATTGATTTATATAGTGAAGAAAATATTGATGAATTGAATATTTACTATAGTCATTATGTCAGTGTATTAGAAAATAAACCTACTACTAAAAAGGTTCTTCCATTATCTCAAGAAGATTCAAGTCAAGGTCATGGTCATATGTCTACATATGAATTTGAACCCGATAAAGAATCTATCTTAAGCGTCATCTTACCGCAATATGTTGAAAGTTTAATATATGGTACGATTTTAGATGCTAAAGCAAGTGAGCATGCATCACGTATGACTGCAATGAAAAATGCTTCTGATAATGCTACAGAACTTATTGATGACTTATCATTAGAATATAACAGAGCTAGACAAGCAGCAATCACACAACAAATCACTGAAATTGTTGGTGGTTCGGCAGCACTTGAATAAAATTAAAAGGAGGAAAATAGCATGGGAATTGGCCGTGTAACTCAAGTTATGGGTCCTGTCATTGATGTTCGTTTTGAACATAACGAAGTCCCTGATATTAATAATGCCCTTATTATTGAAGTTCCAAAAGAAGAAGGAACAGTTAGCTTAACACTAGAAGTTGCACTACAATTAGGTGATGACGTTGTTCGTACAATCGCAATGGATTCAACTGATGGTGTTCAAAGAGGCATGGATGTTAAAGATACAGGTAAAGACATTAGTGTACCTGTTGGTGACGAAACACTAGGAAGAGTGTTTAACGTACTAGGCGACACGATTGACTTAGAAGAAAAACTTGATGATTCAGTTCGTCGTGATCCTATTCATAGACAATCACCTGGATTTGATGAATTATCTACTGAAGTAGAAATTCTTGAAACAGGTATTAAAGTTGTAGATTTATTAGCACCTTACATTAAAGGTGGTAAAGTTGGATTATTCGGTGGTGCCGGAGTAGGTAAAACAGTATTAATTCAAGAATTAATTAACAATATTGCTCAAGAACATGGTGGTATTTCAGTATTCGCGGGTGTTGGTGAACGTACTCGTGAAGGTAATGATTTATACTATGAAATGAGCGATAGTGGCGTAATTAAGAAAACAGCAATGGTATTTGGTCAAATGAACGAACCACCTGGCGCACGTATGCGTGTTGCTTTATCTGGTTTAACAATGGCAGAATACTTCCGTGATGAACAAGGACAAGACGTTTTATTATTCATTGATAACATTTTCAGATTTACGCAAGCAGGTTCAGAGGTATCAGCGTTATTAGGTCGTATGCCTTCAGCCGTTGGTTACCAACCTACACTTGCTACAGAAATGGGTCAATTACAAGAACGTATTACGTCTACAAATAAAGGTTCTGTAACATCTATTCAAGCAGTGTTCGTACCAGCCGATGACTATACTGACCCAGCACCAGCAACAGCATTTGCTCACTTAGATTCAACTACAAACTTAGAGCGTAAATTAACAGAAATGGGTATCTACCCAGCTGTTGACCCATTAGCTTCAACTTCTAGAGCATTAGAACCTTCAATAGTTGGACAAGAGCATTATGAAGTTGCACGTGATGTACAATCTACATTACAAAAATACAGAGAATTACAAGATATTATTGCGATTCTAGGTATGGATGAATTATCTGAAGAAGATAGACAAACAGTAGAACGTGCACGTAGAATTCAATTCTTCTTATCACAAAACTTCCACGTTGCTGAACAATTTACTGGTCAAAAAGGATCTTATGTTCCAGTTAAAACAACTGTAGCTGATTTCAAAGATATCTTAGAAGGTAAATATGATCATATTCCTGAAGATGCATTCCGTTTAGTAGGTAGCATGCAAGATGTAATTGCGAAGGCTAAAGACATGGGTGTTGAAGTCTAATAATTAGGAGGTATGGATAATGAATACATTAAGCCTAGAAATTGTCACTCCTAATGGTTCTATCTATGAACGAGATGATGTAGAACTAGCTGTTTTACAAACTACAGCTGGCGAAATGGGTGTGATGAATGGACACATTCCAACCGTTTCTGCATTAAAAACTGGCTACGTAAAAGTGAATTTTCATAATGGAAATGAATATGTAGCTGTTAGTGATGGGTTTGTAGAAGTTAGACAACATCAACTATCAATTATTGTCCAAACAGCTGAAACTGCTACTGAAATCGATGTTGAAAGAGCTAAATTAGCGAAAGCAAGAGCAGAATCACATTTAGATAATGATGATAATAGTGACATAAATAGAGCCAAAAGAGCGTTAGAACGTGCAAATAACCGTTTACGTGTGGCTGAACTTAAATAAATTATAAAAGGCTTGGAAATTCACCATTTAAGGTATTTCCAAGCCTTTTAATATACATACAAATCTTCTGTTTTTGCAGTTAATAGTAGTATCATTATTATGTTATTTCATGTACAATGTTATACAGTAATCAATTCTAAGGAGTAAAATATGGATTATCTAGGACAATTTGCGATAATACATTTAATTTTACATGTGATATGTATATGTATAGCTTACTGGGCATTAAATGCAATTCGCCTCGATCAATTTTTTAAAAAAGGTTATACGAAACAAATTCAAATATGCATGATATTTTTTGCTATATTATTAGGTACTAGTGTTAGTAATTTTATAATTGATTTGTTACAGTTTTCCACTCAATTAAAATATATAATGAAATAGTTCTTTTTTAGTTTTTTCATAATGAAAAACGGATATAATATATTATTGAATGATAAATTTTATATAGTAGGGAAATGTAAATAACTAGGAGATTTAAGTGGAGGATTTAAGATGGATAAAATAGTAATTAATGGTGGTAACCAACTAAAAGGTGAAGTTAAAGTAGAAGGTGCTAAAAATGCAGTTTTACCTGTATTAACAGCTTCATTATTAGCTTCAGAAGGTACTAGTAAATTAGTAAATGTACCAGCATTAAGCGATGTAGAAACTATAAACAACGTATTATCAACTTTAAATGCTGATGTTACGTATAAAAAAGAAGAAAATGCGGTAGTAGTTGATGCTACTAATACATTAAATGAAGAAGCACCATATGAATATGTGAGTAAAATGCGTGCAAGTATCTTAGTAATGGGACCTTTATTAGCTCGTTTAGGCCATGCAATAGTGGCTTTACCAGGTGGATGTGCAATTGGAAGTCGTCCAATTGAACAACATATTAAAGGATTCGAGGCATTAGGTGCAGAAATTCATTTAGAAAATGGAAATATTTATGCAAATGCTAAAGATGGTTTAAAAGGTGCTTCTATACATTTAGATTTTCCAAGTGTAGGCGGTACTCAAAACCTAATCATGGCTGCTTCATTAGCTTCAGGAAAAACAGTATTAGAAAATGCTGCAAAAGAACCAGAAATTGTTGACTTAGCTAATTATATCAATGAAATGGGCGGTAAAATCACTGGAGCAGGTACTGATACGATTACAATTCATGGTGTCGATCATTTAACTGGTGTAGAACATTCTATTATTCCAGATAGAATTGAAGCAGGTACATTATTAATCGCTGGCGCAATCACTCGTGGAGACATCATTGTACGTGACGCAATCAAAGAACACATGTCTAGTTTAGTTTATAAACTTGAAGAAATGGGAGTTAACTTAGAATATTTAGAAGATGGTATCCGAGTATCTGCTGATGGAGATTTAAACCCAGTAGATGTTAAAACATTACCACATCCAGGATTCCCTACAGATATGCAATCTCAAATGATGGCTTTACTATTGACTGCAAATGGTCACAAAGTAATCACAGAAACAGTGTTTGAAAATAGATTTATGCACGTTGCTGAGTTTCGTAGAATGAATGCAAACATCGATGTAGAAGGTAGAAGTGCTAAAATTGAAGGTAAAAGCAATCTTCAAGGTGCACAAGTTAAAGCGACTGATTTAAGAGCGGCTGCTGCATTAATTTTAGCTGGTTTAGTTGCAGAAGGAACAACACAAGTAACTGAATTAAAACACTTAGACAGAGGCTATGTAGACTTACATGGTAAATTAAAATCATTAGGTGCAGATATCGAACGCATTAATGATTAATTAATTTTTCATTCAAATATGGAGGTTTAAACATCATGGAAACAATTTTCGATTATAATCAAATAAAACAAATCATCCCTCATAGACAACCATTTTTATTAATAGATAGAGTAGTTGAATACGAAGAAGGTAAACGTTGCGTTGGATTAAAACAAGTTTCAGGTAATGAACCATTCTTCCAAGGGCATTTTCCAGATTACGCTGTTATGCCTGGTGTATTAATTACTGAAGCATTAGCTCAAACTGGTGCAGTAGCAATGTTAAACAGTGAAGAAAATAAAGGTAAAATAGCTTTATTCGCAGGTATTGATAAATGTCGATTTAAAAGACAGGTTACACCAGGAGATACACTAATGTTAGAAGTAGAAATAACTAAAATTAAAGGACCAATTGGTAAAGGAACTGCAAAAGCAACTGTAGATGGCCAATTGGCTTGTAGTTGTGAACTAACATTTGCAATACAAGATGCAAAATAAATCATAAACTAAAGCCTACAATCAGGATATTCTGACTGTAGGCTTTTAATATGCGTCATTATCTTTCAAATTTTTCATCTTTAAGTTTAGGTTTAGATTGCATCATACGGTTGAATGTTTTTTTCAATTCTTCACCAGTTAATCCATCATCGACAAGTTCTTCTAATAAACTTTCGGCATAAACTTGACGTAAAGTATAGATATGGCATTCAAATACGACTGACATTGTTTTATCAAATTGCTTAACACTTTTAACAGTGGCATCAAATAATGCAGGATCATTTGCAGGTCTAGTAATTACGACACGAATATCTAATAATTTATCATTATCTATATAGTCTTTAAACGTGTGATAATGTTCATTTGAAATTACAATTTCTAGTAACCAACCAGTGCCACTACCTTCTTTATTAATAATGACACCATCTTCTAACTCATATTCAGTCACACCACCGTTTTCACTTACGATTTGAAAACGTACAGCTTTAAATGTCTTCATAAAGTCACTTCCCATTTGTTTTATATTTACAAAAAATGATTTATTTTTAATTGGAGTATACAATTTTTGATTATTTTCTTTAAATATATCAAAAATTAAGGGTAAATAGCTATATATTTTGAAAAAATAGCATTTTGACGGTAATGAGAGAAATAATTATTATAATAGGTAAGAGGAGGTGACACATGTTAAACAAAATAGTTATAGTTGGCAGACTTACTAAAGATGCCCAAATTTATGAAAAGGAGGACGGTAATAAAGTAGCAACTTTTTGTGTAGCTACTGAAAGAAATTATAAAGATCAAAATAATGAGATTGCATGCGATTATCTATATTGTAAAGCTTTTGGCAAAACTGCAAGTAACATTGAAAAATATACACATCAAGGTTCACTAGTAGGAATAACTGGTCAAATGCGATCGCGAAAATATGAAAAAGATAACCAGACTCATTTTGTAACAGAACCATATGTAGAAACAATTAAATTTATGTCCTCTAAGGCAAAAGAATCCAATATCCTCTCTAACGAATATGATGAAGAGTCAAATGAACTCTTTAATATAGGTTAGACATCCATTAATTATTCAATAACTCCCAATTATTTATACTTTATCCTATCTTAATATAAATTATCATCTTTCAATTATACTCGAGCGACCTTTTTTAAATTAATATTAAAAAAGGTCGTTTATTTATTAGTTTATACAGGAAAATTGATTCAATTCACGTCAGAATTATCTGATAGATTTCAATTGTATTACAAACACATCACAGACACATGTATTATATAAACTGTCATGGCAGTTTTCATAAAGGATAAAATTTAAAATTACACTAAAATATAATGTAATTCGCACGTAAAAAACTAGCTTTCATTTTTATTTGGCTGTAACCTGCAAGGAATTTATGGATGTTACAGTAGTATTTGTAAATTAGTTAAAGAAAACAAATCACTTTTAGGAGGATTTTTTAATAATGAAAAAAACAATTATTGCATCATCACTAGCTGTAGGATTAGGCGTTGTAGCAGGTAATGCTGGACACGACGCACACGCAAGCGAAGCAAATATTAATGAAGCAGAATTAGCTCAAAAAGCTCAATCAAACGATCAAACATTAAACGAAAGCCCTATCCAAGAAGGTGCTTATAACTATACATTCGATTACAATGGTTTCACTTATCACTTTGAATCAGATGGTACAAACTTCTCATGGGATTATCACCAATCTGGTCAATCAACTGAAGCTTCAAATACTCAAGCTCAACCACAACAAGATGTAAGTGAACAAGCTTCAGCATCAACTAACGAAACTTCTGCACAAGAAGTAAGCAATCAACAACAATCAAAATCAGCTCAACCTGAACAAGTTTCAGCACCACAAACTGAGCAAACTCAACAACCACAACAAGAAACTACTTCAAATAATCAATCAAGCTCAAGCGAAGCTTCAAGTGGTTCATCAGTAAACGTAAATGATCACTTAAAACAAATCGCTCAACGTGAATCAGGTGGCGACATTCATGCTACAAACCCATCAACTGGTGCTTCAGGTAAGTATCAATTCTTACAATCAACTTGGGATTCAGTAGCTCCATCTGAATATCAAGGTCAACCAGCTTCAAGTGCTCCTGAACATGTTCAAGACGCTGCAGCTCAAAAATTATATGATACAGCTGGCCCAAGCCAATGGGTAACTGCATAATATAAGATATTTCTTTCACCCTATTTTGATAGGGTGAATTTTTTTATCATAAAAATGACTTAGTTTAAAAACGTGGAAATTTCAATTGTCTATGAATTTTTATTAAATTAATAAATGAAACTTTTAGATAATTGATTTCATGTATTTATTTTGCTAATGTTATATATGACAGTAATTAAAAAGAAAACTACTAGGGGAGCCTTATGGCTGAGATGAATTTTATTCAGACCCTTACAACCTGATTTGGTTAGCACCAACGTAGGAAAGTAGTATTTATTATTAAAGGCGCATATTAACCTTGATATTAACTACTTTCCTATTTGGGAAGTAGTTTTTTATTTCAAGGAGGCAATTTGTGATGAGTTTTTCTAAAGAATTAAGGGTAGCTGCAGAACCAATTATTGAAGATATTTACAACGATGGTTTTATTCAAGATTTATTGCATGGTGAATTATCGAAACAAGCCGTTCGACAGTATTTACGTGCAGATGCTTCGTATTTAAAGGAATTTGCTAATTTATATGCATTATTGATACCTAAAATGTCAGAATTAGAAGATGTGAAATTTTTAGTTGATCAAATAGAATTTATGTTAGAAGGTGAAGTGGCCGCTCATGAATCTTTAGCTGCTTTCATAAATGAACCATATGATGAAATTGTTAAAGAAAAAGTATGGCCACCAAGTGGAGATCACTACATCAAACATATGTATTATAATGCTTATGCACATGAAAACGCTGCTTATACGATTGCTGCAATGGCGCCATGCCCTTATGTTTATGCCGTTATTGCTAAAAGAGCAATGCAAGATCAAAATTTAAATCGTGATGAAAAAACAGTTGATTGGTTTGAATTTTATAGTACAGAAATGGATGAATTAGTCCGTGTCTTTGATGACTTGATGGATCGTTTAACTCAACAATGTACTGAAAATGAAAAAAATGAAATTAAAGAGAACTTCTTGCAAAGTACACTACATGAGAGAAACTTTTTCAATATGGCTTATATAGATGAAAAATGGAATTATCGAGGTGATAAATATGAATAAGCCTAAAATAGCTTTAACAATTGCTGGTACAGACCCAACAGGTGGAGCAGGTGTTATGGCAGATCTTAAGTCATTCCATTCTTGTGGTGTGTATGGCATGGCGTCAATAACTAATATTGTCGCTCAAAATACATTAGGGGTTCAGCATATTCATAATCTTGAGACATCATGGGTAAAAGAACAATTAGAAAGTATATTTAATGATGAGTTACCTCATGCAATTAAAACAGGAATGATTGCAACTGAAGATACAATGCATTTAGTACAAAGTTACTTACGACAATATCCCGAAATTCCATATGTTATTGATCCAGTTATGCTTGCTAAAAGTGGAGACTCTCTTATGGATGATGAAACCAAACAAAAACTTCAAGATACTTTATTGCCATTAGCAGATGTCGTTACTCCAAATATACCAGAAGCTGAAGAAATAACTGGTATCAAGATTGATACAGAAGAAAATATACGTAAAGCAGGTAATATCTTTCTTAATGAAATTGGAAGTAAGGGCGTAGTTATTAAAGGCGGGCATTCTGCAGATTTAAATAATGCTAAAGATTTTCTGTTTACGCAAGATGGTGTTTATACATTTGAAGATGAACGTTTTGACACTAAACATACACATGGTACTGGTTGTACATTTTCAGCAGTAATAACAGCAGAATTAGCCAAAGGTCGCTCTATATATGAAGCGGTAGAAAAAGCTAAAAAATTTATTTCATTAAGTATCAAATACACACCAGAGATAGGTAAAGGTCGTGGCCCTGTTAATCACTTCGCATATCTTAAGAAAGAAGGGTTAGATGATGAATAATTTAGAAAAACTTAGAAATGAAAATCCACTAATCGTTTGTTATACCAATGATGTTGTAAAAAATTTTACTGCTAATGGGTTATTAAGTATAGGTGCAAGTCCAGCAATGAGTGAAGCACCTGAAGAAGCGAGAGATTTCTATCAAGTTGCGGGTGGTTTGCTCATAAATATTGGGACTCTTACACATAATAATGAAGATGATTTAATAAAAATTGGTAAAATTGCTAACGAATTAGAAACTCCTATTGTTTTTGATCCAGTCGCAGTTGGAGCATCACAGTATAGAAAAGATTTTTGTAAACGCTTTTTAGACGAAGTGGATGTATCTGTAATCAAAGGAAATGCTTCTGAAATTTTAACACTAGTCGATTCAAATACAACAATGAAAGGTACAGATGGAGACAGTGAATTAAATGTATTAGACATTGCAAATGATGCATATAAAAAATATCAAACTGCTATAGTAATTACAGGTGAACATGATATTGTGATGCAAGATAATAAAATGACAAAACTTTCAAATGGCTCATCTATGTCAGCTAAAATTACAGGTGCAGGTTGTTTATTAGGTGGTATCATTGCGAGTTTCTTATTCAGAAATACTAAACCTAAACATGAAACGCTTGTCGAAGCAGTAAGCTTTTATAATATAGCAGGTGAAATTGCTGCAAGTGAAGATAAAGTAAAAGGTCCGGGTTCATTTTTACCTGAATTATTAGATCAAATGTATTTACTCGATTATAAGACTTGTGAAAAATATGTTAAAAAAGAAGAGGTTGATTAGGTGGAATTTAAAGCGTCACAATTAAAAATATATTTTATCTGTGGAACTCAAGATATACCTGAACAAAAATCAATAAAAACTGTTTTAACCCAAGCACTTGAGGCTGGAATAACTATGTTTCAGTTTCGAGAAAAGGGCGAGAATGCTTTGAAAGATAATGAAAAAGAGAAATTAGCAAAAGAATTACAATCATTATGTCAATCTTATCATGTACCTTTTATTGTTAATGATGATGTATCACTAGCAAAAAAAATTAATGCTGATGGTATACATGTAGGACAAGATGATGAAGACGTGAAAGCTTTTGCCTATGACTTTCAAGACAAAATTATCGGACTTAGTGTTGGTAATATAAGTGAATATGAAACGTCTGATTTAACAAATGTTGATTACATAGGTGTAGGTCCTATGTTTAATACACCTTCAAAAAGTGATGCAAGTGAACCAGTTGGTCCAGAGATGATTAAACAGTTAAGACAAAGAATTGGTGCATTTCCAATAGTTGCAATTGGTGGCATTACTGAGGAAAATGTTAAATCTATTGCAGATGCTAATGCAGACGGTATATCAATTATTTCAGCTATAAGTAGAAGCCAGAATATTGACAACACTGTTAATGAATTTAAGAAATATTTCAATTAATCATTAATTTTTTCCACTTTTTGTTTTATACCATGGTATGAGTATGATAGAATAAAAACTATGTGAATATTACAATAGAGGTGGAAAAATGAAGAAAAAAGCGTTGCTACCTTTGTTTTTAGGTTTAATGGTCTTTTTAGCAGGCTGTGACTATTCTAAACCTGGAGCTCGTAGTGGATTTTTCTATAATACGTTCGTTGAACCTATGAAACACTTATTACAGTGGTTAGGTAACGATGTTTTAAACAATGATTATGGTTTAGCTATTATCATTTTAGTAATAGTTATACGTTTAGTGTTACTACCATTCATGTTATCAAACTATAAAAATAGTCATATGATGCGTGAAAAAATGAAAGTTGCAAAACCTGAAGTAGATGGTATTCAGGAAAAAGTTAAGCGTGCTCGTACTCAAGAAGAGAAAATGGCTGCTAACCAAGAATTAATGGAAGTTTATAAAAAATATGATATGAATCCAATGAAGAGTATGCTTGGTTGTTTACCAATGCTCATTCAAATGCCGATTATCATGGGATTATACTTTGTTCTAAAAGATAAATTAGTTAGTGGTTTATCAGTACATCCACATTTCTTATGGTTTAATTTAACTAAACCAGATATTTGGATTACTATTATTGCAGGTGTTTTATACTTTATCCAAGCTTATGTATCAAGTAAAACAATGCCTCAAGAACAACGTCAAATGGGATACATGATGATGATTGTGTCACCAATTATGATTATTTGGATTTCATTAAGTTCTGCTTCAGCATTAGGTTTATATTGGTCAGTCAGTGCGGCATTCTTAGTTGTGCAAACACACTTTGCTAATATGTACTATTCTAAACTTGCTAAAAAAGAAGTTGAACCTTTACTACAAAAATTTGATCAAGACGGTAAGTCATCAAATAAAAAAGGTAAAAATACTCAAGTAGTATCCAAAAAAAATAAAAAATAATAATAAAAAGCGACAAATCAATGATTTGTCGCTTTTTTTCTATAATTGATGCCACTCGGATAAGAATTGTGAAACAAAATGTTCCATAAAATCATGACGTTGAATAGCGATTTGTTTAGCAGTATTCGTGTGCATTAAATCTTTTAATTTAAATAATTTTTCGTAAAAATGTTTAATTGCTGAAGGTGATAAAGTGGATAAAGTATCATCATTAAAATTTTTGGGTAATTTAGATTCAGTCCACATTGGTTCTTTAAAGTGGCTTGCAAATTGAAAAGTTCTAGCTATACCTATGGCACCAATAGCATCTAAACGATCAGCATCTCTAACAACTTGTCCTTCTACTGTTAATTCAACATGATTGTTAGCACCATTTTTATAACTCATATTTTCAATGATATGAAGAATATGAGATTGATCTGAATGAGTTATTTCAAGTTTATCTAAAAATTGATTTAAATGTTGTTTAGCCGACGTTGTATCTACTAATTTTGCATCAATAGTATCATGTAAAAGACTGGCTAATTCGATTATTAAAGTGTTGCTGATAGCTTCATTGTAAGCAATATGTTTTGCCATTGAATGTACTCTATAAACATGTGCAATGTCATGACCGCTATAGTCAGTTTTATGAAATGATTCCATATACTGGCTAGCTAGACTGATTCGTTCTTCATCTTTCATACAGACATCCTTTCCATTTCATAATGAAACCTGAGACTTTCACACTTTTACGTCTCAGGTTAACTTTGATTATGATCTATCTTTAGGGCTAAATACCTCCTATAAAATTGGAGACAATAATTGAGAAATACCTTCTTTAAACTTAATCCATAAACTACGTTGTTCATAAATTTCTTTTGTTAATTGATCTGATACCTTTAAATCTTCAATAAAAGCTTGTTTTAGTGATCTAGCTATACCTTCATCATATATAAAGGCATTTACCTCGAAATTAAGTGTGAAACTTCTATGATCCATATTTGCAGTACCAACACTAGCAACTTCATCGTCAATAATTAATGTTTTTGAATGTAAAAATCCATTATTATACTGATAAACGTTAACACCAGCTTCGAGTAGTGATGCTACATTTTTTAAAGTTGCCCAAAAAACAAAGGGATGATCTGGCATATTAGGTATCATAATATTTACTTCAACGCCACCTAAGGCAGCAATTTTTATAGAGTCTAAAAATGCTTGATCAGGTATAAAATACGGTGATTGAATATATATAGATTTTTTGGCTGAAGAAATCATTTTGAGATAGCCATATTTAATTTGTTCCCACTCCTCATCAGGTCCACTAGAGGCAATTTGTATACCTATAGTTCCACCTGAATTAACATCGGGGAAGTAGCGTTCTTCATACGTAATATTGTCACGTGTAGATTGTGAATTCCAATCAAGTATAAATCTTAATTGTAGTGCATTAACTGCGTCACCTTCGACACGGAGATGAGTATCTCTCCAATAACCAAATTTTTTGGATTTACCTAAATATTCATCACCAACATTAAATCCGCCTACATAACCTATTTTGCCATCTATAACAACTATTTTACGGTGATTACGATTATTCATACGCAAGTTGATTAAGGGAAGTTTAGAAGGGAAAAATGCTTCTACATGGCCACCTTTTTCTCTGAAAGACTTTAAATCTTTCTTTCTTAAATCTCTTGACCCCATATCGTCATACAGCATTTTAACTTCAATGCCAGATTCAACTTTATCTTCTAATGCTTTTAAAATCGTTTTACCTAATTCATCACTGTGAAAAATATAGTATTGTATATGTATATAGTCTTTAGCATTTTTAATATCTTCTAGTAGATCATCAAATTTTTGATTACCATCTGTATAAATTTCAACTTCATTATCTGTCGTTAAGAATGCGGCATTATTGTATAACAACATTTGAACCATTTCTTTAAATTTAACGATTTGGTGATTTCCTTTTGAAAAATCTTTATCTTTAATCGCTTCAAGTTGTTCATCCACAATCATTTCAAGTCCGACTTTATCTTCTTTATCTAATGTGAAAATATGGTCTCTTTGAATTTGACGTCCAAACAATAGATATAATATGAAACCTAATAGAGGCAAAAATACTAGAACTAATAACCAAGCCCATATTGAATTAGCAGTGCGTCTTTCCATAAATATAATTGTAAAAGCGAAGGCCAAATTTAATACAAATGCCCCAATCAAAACAATATTAATAATGAGGTTAGATTGAGCAAGTGTCATAGTGAATATTTCGAACATAAAATGCCTCCTTATTGTTTTATATTTTTAGTAAAAATAAAATCTTTTAAAAAAGTTTTTAACTATATAATTGTACCATGAAGTCATATATTTATCATTATACTTTTGAGAGATTTGAAAGGGCTACAATTGACTAATTTGTTATAGAGAAGTAGGATAAAATGGAAATCATTTAAGAGGTGACGAAAGTGACAGAACAAGATCATGCACATCACTCAGAACAAATTAAAACAAATTTGAAATCAAGATTAAATAGAATTGAAGGACAAGTTCGTGCTATCAACCGAATGATAGAAGAAGATGTTTATTGTGATGATGTTTTAACACAAATTAGAGCAACACGTTCAGCTTTAAATAGTGTAGCTACTAAATTATTAGAACAACATATGAAGAGTTGTATAACTGAAAAAGTCAATAATGGTCATCAAGAAGAAGCCATGGAAGAGTTACTTGTAACTTTTCAAAAATTAATGAAAGATTGAGGGAAATAAAGTGCAACAAAAAATCGTTTATACTTCAGGAATCAAAACGACTGAACAAGGTAACAAAATGGAAACAATATTAAAGGAAATGATAGGTGTATATGATGCAAATGTAGATTTAAGCAATGGTCACATTTCAGTTGAATTTGAGACACCTGCTAATTTAAATAGTATCGAAAAAGAAATTTATGATTCTGGATTTAAAGTGCTTTATTAATCATTAGTATTATATATTAATATGACTAAGTTTAAGTTATAAAAGTTAAAGATTATAATAAATTTTTAAAATCATGTAGTAAAGTGATGTTGTTTGGGGTATGATGTATATGAAGTCAACCAAACGAGGTGTTATTAGTGAAGAATTCAGAGAAAATTCAAAATGTGGTTAATTTATTATCATCGTTAGGTGTAAATATTAAAAAAACTAAATCTCGTTTAGACATTATTAATACATTGCCTGCAACAAAACAAATCAGTCACGAATGTAAATAAGTGAATTGGATTTAGGTCAGTAAGCGCATTTTAATTGTGAGATGAAGTCGTCATTGAAAAATGGCGTCTTTTTTTATTTAAAAATAGAGTCAGTCCTTGTTTATAGGATTTGACTCTATTTTTTGTGTATTCTGTTACTTTTCAATAGATTGGTATTTTTTAGGTTCATGGTAATAGATAGCTAAAATAACACCAATACCTGTCATTAAACTCCAAAGTGAGCTACCACCATAACTTATAAATGGTAATGGGATACCAGTTATTGGAAGTAATTGAACCGTCATACCAATATTTTGTAATATATGGAATACGATTAAAGATACATATCCAATAATAAATACTTTGTTATATTGGTCATTAATTCGGCTAGCTAATCTAATTAAATGAAAAATTAACACTAAGAATAATAATATAAGTACAACTGAACCAATAAAGCCCATTTCTTCTCCAATTACTGAAAAAATAAAATCGGTATGGTTTTCAGGAATATAGACTTCACCATGATTATAACCTTTACCAAATAATTGACCTGAACCAATAGCTTTTAACGATTCAGTTAAATGATAACCATCTCCACTACTATATGAATAGGGATCTAACCATGAATTAATACGTCCCATTTGATACATCTTTATACCTAATAAATTTTCTATTAAAGAAGGTTTAAATATAATAGCAAGAATTATAGAAGCACCAATAACTATTGCTGAAATAAAGATAGGCGCTAGCAATCTCCAAGTGATTCCACTGACTAACATGATGCCTGCAATAATTGCACAAATAACTAAAGTTGTACCTAAGTCATTTTGTAATAAAATCAATGCCATAGGAATAATCGATACACCTATGATTTTGAAAAATAACATTAAATCAGATTGAAATGACTTGTTAAACGTAAATTGGTTATGACGTGCTACTACTTTTGATAATGCTAATATAAGAATAATTTTCATGAATTCTGATGGTTGGATACTTATAGGTCCTAAACTATACCAACTTTTAGCGCCATTAATCACAGGTGTTATAGCTGTTTCGGGTAATATTAATAGACCTACCAGTAAAATACAGAAAATTGTGTAAAGCAAATATGTATAATTTCTTATTTTTTTAGGTGAAATGAACATAATGATAATAGCCATTATAGTACCTAAAATATAGTACATGATTTGTCTGATACTAAAGTTAGCACTATACTGTCCGCCGCCCATGGCAGAACTAATTAATACGACACTAAATATTGCTAACAATGTAATAATTGCTACTAATATCCAGTCTACTTTAAGTAGCCAATGTTTGTTAGGCTCTTGACGGGATGAATATTTCATATTTTACTCCTTTTATAACACGTTATAAGATAATTATTTTTGTCTCATCTAAGATGTAGGCATCAATATTTTATCCATATTTATATAACGATTTTACATGACTTTTTTGAAATTTGCTAGAATATCAAGTTTGAAAACGATTCCTTATTTTTGAAAAGTTAATGTGAAGTTTAGTTCAAGGTTTAGAAAGGTTATTTAATTCGTCAGAGATACTCGTTACATTATTATATTATAAAATGCAAAAGTCATAGCAAATATGATAATATTAAGTTTCAGAGAAGTGCATGTATAGACTAAATACATATAATTAAATAGTGAAAATTTTAAAATGATATAACGCTGAAGATGAGCGTTTATTGGAGGAAAACGAAATGACAAAAGAGAATATTTGTATCGTTTATGGAGGAAAAAGTGCAGAACATGATGTTTCTATTTTAACTGCCCAAAATGTATTAAATGCAATAGATAAAAATGAATATCAAGTAGATATTATTTATATAACAAATGATGGCGAATGGAAAAAACAAGATAATATTACTCATCATATTGAATCAACTGATGAATTACGTATTAATGACATTCCAACAGGAGAAATTTCACAATTGTTAAGCAATGGTAGTTTAGGCAAATCATACGATGCTGTATTCCCATTATTACATGGACCTAATGGTGAAGATGGTACAATCCAAGGTTTATTTGAAGTACTGGATATTCCATATGTAGGTAATGGGGTATTAGCAGCTTCAAGTTCAATGGATAAATTAGTAATGAAACAATTATTTGAACATAGAGGTTTACCTCAATTACCATATATAAGTTTCTTAAGAAGTGAATACGAAAAATATGAAAATAATATTCTTAAATTAGTTAATGACAAATTAACTTACCCAGTATTTGTTAAGCCTGCAAACTTAGGATCAAGTGTTGGTATAAGCAAATGTAATAATGAAGAAGAATTAAAATCAGGTATTGAAGAAGCTTTCCAATTCGACCGTAAGTTAGTTATTGAACAAGGAATAGACGCAAGAGAAATTGAAGTAGCTGTTTTAGGTAATGACTATCCAGAAACTACTTGGCCTGGTGAAGTAGTTAAAGATGTTGCATTCTATGATTACAAATCAAAATACAAAGACGGTAAAATTCAATTACAAATCCCTGCTGACTTAGATCAAGATGTTCAAATGACATTAAGAAATATGGCTTTAGAAGCTTTTAAAGCAACTGATTGTTCAGGGTTAGTACGTGCGGATTTCTTTGTTACAAAAGACAATCAAATTTATATTAACGAAACAAACGCTATGCCAGGCTTTACTTCATTTAGTATGTATCCAAGTTTATGGGAGAATATGGGCTTATCTTATGCTGATTTAATTTCTAAATTAATAAGCTTAGCTAAAGAACGACACGAAGATAAAAAGAAAAATAAATATAAAATCGATTAAACGGAGTTGCTTTAGATGATAAACGTAACGTTAAAACAAATTAAAGAATGGATTGATTGTGATATAGATGAACAATATCTTGATCATTCCATTCATGGTGTCACTATAGATTCCAGAGCGATAAAAGAAGGTATGCTCTTTATACCTTTTAAAGGCGAAAATGTAGACGGTCATCGTTTCGTTGAACAAGCACTTAATGATGGTGCAGGTGCATCATTTTATCAAAAAGATTTTACACCGCCTGAACAAGTAAATGGCCCAATTATTTGGGTTGAAGATACATTAAATGCATTACAAGATTTGGCTAAAGCTTATTTAAAACATGTAAATCCAAAAGTAATTGCAGTTACTGGTTCAAATGGTAAAACGACAACTAAAGACATGATAGAGAGTGTTTTAAATACAGAATATAAAGTGAAAAAGACACAAGGAAACTATAATAATGAAATTGGAATGCCTTTAACCATTTTAGATTTAGATATAGATACTGAAATTTCAATCTTAGAAATGGGCATGTCAGGTTTCCATGAAATAGAATTATTGTCTTCAATTGCAGAACCGGATATCGCAGTAATTACTAATATTGGGGAATCACATATGCAAGATTTAGGTTCTCGTGAAGGTATTGCTCAAGCTAAATCAGAAATTACTATTGGTCTTAAAGCACAAGGCACATTTATATATGATGGCGATGAACCGCTTTTAAAACCTCATGTTGATAAAATTAAACAAGCTAAATGTATAAGTATTGGTTTAGAACAAGATAATACATTAGTGTGTCAAGTTGATGATAACGTTTCAACTGAAGGTATTGCTTTTACAATAAATCAAGAACAACATTATGAATTACCCATTTTAGGTATTCATAATATGAAAAATGCAGCTATAGCAATTGCTGTAGGACAAGAGTTAGGTTTATCCTATAACGTCATTCAAAACAATATAAAAAACGTTAAGTTAACTGGTATGAGAATGGAACGACATGAAACTGAGAACCATATAACTGTTATCAATGATGCTTATAATGCTAGCCCGACTAGTATGAAAGCAGCAATAGATACATTAAGTAATATGGAAGGCCGCAAATTGTTAGTACTAGGTGATGTTCTAGAATTAGGAGACAATAGTAAACAAATGCACGAAGAAGTTGGAAATTATTTACACGATAAAGATGTCAACCAATTATTTACGTTTGGTAAAGAAGCGGCATTTGTTCATAGTGCAGGCAAACAATTTGTGGGCGAGGCTTATCATTATGAAGATAAAAATAAACTTATTTCTCATATTACTGATATCGTTCAACCAAATGATAAAGTTTTAATTAAAGGCTCAAGAGGCATGAAATTAGAAGATGTAGTCGATGCACTAATTAAATAAAAAGTATTACATTCCAATAGTAAGACATATGTTAATTTCTAAGTTAAATGGGAATAACATAGTAGTCTTACTATTTTTATTTAAAAAATAAAATATATTTATGGAACGCTTTCAATATATGCATGTCACCATTTTAAAAGGAAATGTTTCATAATTAAGAGTCATTATTCACCACTATATACCAACTGCTTTATTGCTATAATAAATGTTAGGTGGTACTATTAAGAAGTTGATAAAACATAAATGAACATATATGCAAATAAGTATATTGAGAAATAAACAGGTAAAAGGAGAATTATTTTGCAAAATTTTAAAGAACTAGGGATTTCGGATAAAACGGTTCAAACACTTGAATCAATGGGGTTTAAAGAGCCAACTCCTATCCAAAAAGATAGTATCCCTTATGCGTTAGAAGGATACGACATCCTTGGACAAGCCCAAACAGGTACTGGTAAAACGGGTGCGTTTGGAATACCTTTAATTGAAAAGGTAGTTGGAGAACAAGGTGTTCAATCATTAATTCTAGCGCCTACTAGAGAATTAGCGATGCAAGTTGCAGAGCAATTAAAAGTATTTAGTAAAGGTCAAAATGTACAAGTCGTTACAGTATTTGGTGGTATGCCAATCGAACGTCAAATTAAAGCACTAAAAAAAGGTCCACAAATTGTTGTTGGTACTCCAGGACGTGTTATTGACCATTTAAATAGACGTACATTAAAAACTAATGATATTCATACACTTATTTTGGATGAAGCTGATGAAATGATGAACATGGGATTCATCGACGATATGAGATTTATTATGGATAAAATTCCAGCTGAGCAACGTCAAACGATGCTATTCTCAGCAACAATGCCTAAAGCTATCCAAACTTTAGTACAACAATTTATGAAAACACCTAAAATTATTAAAACAATGAATAATGAAATGTCAGATCCTCAAATCGACGAATATTATACAATTGTTAAAGAATTAGAAAAATTCGATACTTTCACAAACTTCCTAGATGTACATCAACCAGAATTGGCAATTGTATTTGGACGTACAAAACGCCGTGTTGATGAATTAACAAGTGCATTATTATCTAAAGGATATAAAGCTGAAGGTTTACATGGTGATATTACTCAAGCTAAACGTTTAGAAGTATTGAAAAAATTCAAAAATGATCAAATCGACATCTTAGTTGCAACAGACGTAGCAGCGAGAGGATTAGATATTTCAGGCGTAAGTCACGTTTATAACTTCGATATTCCACAAGATACTGAAAGCTATACTCATAGAATCGGTCGTACAGGTCGTGCCGGAAAAGAAGGTATCGCTGTTACTTTTGTGAATCCAATTGAAATGGATTATATTCGTCAAATCGAAGATGCTAACAATAGAAGAATGAATGCTTTAAGACCACCCCATCGTAAAGAAGTCTTAAAAGCACGTGAAGATGACATCAAAGAAAAAGTTCAAAACTGGATGTCTAAAGAAAACGAACCACGTTTACAACGAATTTCAAGTGAATTACTTGAAGAGTATAACGATGTTGAACTAGTTGCATCATTATTACAAGAATTAGTTGAAGCAAACGATGAAGTAGAAGTTCAATTAACATTCGAAAAACCATTATCACGTAAAGGACGTAACTCTAAAGGAAATAATAATTCTAGAAGAGGCAATAATAAACGTGGTGGCGGTAAATTCGATAATAAAAATAGACGTTCATCAAAAGGTTTCTCTTCAAAGAAAAATAATAATAAAAAGTTTGATCGTAAAGATAAATCATCTCAAAACTCAAACAAAACAATGAAAGGTCGCACATTCGCTGACCATCAAAAATAAAAATTTATCAATACTCAATATATAATTTGTTTTCTAAAGAAGCACACAATTAATTTAAATTAATTGTGTGCTTCTTACTTTTGTCTTGGCGAATAGAAAATAAAAGTAATTTTTAAGTGATGAACGTTAATAAAAATGAAGCGACATTTAGAAGAAAAATTGACTATGCTATAATGTGGTTAAAAATTATAAAGGAGCTAAATTAATGAATAGTACATTTCATAAAAGTCCAAAAAATGCTTTAACATACTACTTCTTAACAGCGGGACTCAGTTTTATTATTGAAATAATTATCTATGCTATTCTTTTTTATCTTTGGTATCAATTTAATTGGTGGCACTTTATTATATACATATACATAGTGTTATGGATCGTAAGTTTAATTAGATTGATTTCAAGTCCTTTACTTAAATACAATTATTTATTTTATAGAATTCAAAATAATGTCATAGAAGTTAAGTCAACTTTTTTCTTTAAACATCAAGATATTTCTAAAATTGAAAGACTACAATTTTTACAAATAAATACTAATCCTTTAGCGAGAAAGTTTAAAATTAATGAAATAACATTTGTTTCTGCTGGTCATAGTTTTGAACTTCCATTTGTATCCGAAGAAGAAGCAGAATTTATACAAGAACAGATATTTAGTCAATTGAGAGGAGCAGAATATGATGTATAGTCCGCAAAAATTGCATCCGATATCATATGTTTCCGGATTGATAGAAGCTTTCAAACAAAATTTTATAGTTATCATTATCTTTTTAGTTTTTAATTTTAAAGATTTTGATTTTACTAATTTACGTGAATATATTGTTCCCGCATTATTAACTATCTTTTTCTTAATATCGTTTATTGGTCAAATTTTAAAAGTATATAATACTCGGTATTGGATAGAGAACAATCATTTCATATTGACTACAGGAATATTTAATAAAGAACGTAAAGAATTAGATATAAGTCGTATTCAATCTGTAGACACTTCTCAAGATATAATTAATCAGATTGTTGGTGGTGTGCAGTTACAGATAAAAACACCTAGTGATGGTTTAGAACTTTCAACCATCTCAAAAACACAAAGTATTGAAATAGAAAACACAATTAAAGACATACAAAATCAATTAAGTAATAATGATGAAAAGGATGTTAATCTTGTTTCTTATTTAAATGTGGATTCAAGCGTCGATAACATTCAAGGGAATTTTGAAAATGATATGCCAGGTCAACGAAAACGCGTGTTTAAATTATCATTTAAAAATTTAATATTAATGTCTTTATCAAGCGGAGCTATAGGAGTTGCATTAGCGACTATTTCACCAATTGTAGGTAGTTTTTCTAATCTTATTCCATGGAATAGAATTACAAATGAATTATTCAGTTTTGCTAATGCTATAGCGATTGTAATAAGCATAGTAGTAGGATTGATTTTGATATTAAGTTACATAGTGGGGGCATTAATCAATTTAATTAGATATTATGGTTACACCATGACACAAGAAGGACATCAATTAAAAATTCAATATGGATTATTAACAAAAAAGAATATAACTGTACCTACAAATCGCATACAAGCTGTTATTGAACGTCAATCTTATATTAGAAAATTATTCGGTTTTACAGCTATACACGTATTAATAACTAGTGATATTGATGAAAAACTTGAAGACGACACTAGTAGTGATGGTGAAATAATGATCATTCCTTTTATAAAGCGCAAAATGGCTTATGAGATTATTCATGATTTAATACCTGAAATGGCGTTTAAAACTGCAAATTTAGGTATGCCATGGAAAGGATTTCATAGACATTTCTTAATTCCATCTATCATATTAGTTATCATTGGGATAATAGGCAGTTACTTTTGGTCTGCATGGTCATTTTTCTTTATAGGTATTATCATTATAGCTTTAATTATACAAGCTTTAATTTATATTAAATTATCAGGCTTAAAGCTTAAAAATGATGAATTAACAATTCAAAAATCAAATTTATTCAGTATCAAAAGATATTATGTAAAATATGACAAAATCATAGGTATGGAAATTGATGCACATCCACTTTTAATTAGAAATCAACTTGGCAATTTTGCATTTTTAATTGCAAAAGGAGCCAGTCATCAATCAATAGGGTTAAAATTTAAGGATGAAAAAACAATTAAATATCTAAAATCTTGGTATGTAGGAGGTGACCAACATGTCGAATTATAATTATATGGATGATAAAGCTAAAAAAGTGATGATAATGGCTAATCTAATATGGTTAAGTATACTCTTTGTTATTCTCATTATTACTTTAGTTTTAAACTGGAAATTCTTTCATATATCAGACTCTTGGTCACTAATAATTGGAGAAATTGTATTGTTTATTATATGCTGTGTTTTAGCATTGATAATCATTCCTATATTTAGATATAAAAACTTTAGATATAAAATTGATGAAAATGAAATCCATGTTAGAACAGGTATATTTTTCATAAATACGAATATCATTCCTTTCTTTAGAATTCAGAATATTGATGTTAATGAAGGTTTAATAATGAGGAAATATAACCTTGCAACAATTACTTTATCAACAGCTGGTGGCAATTCTGAAATGTCTTTAATAAATATTAAGAATGCTCAGCAAATAAAACGATTAATTAAAGAAAGACGAAATAATCAAAATAATAATCAATATGATGTAAAATAAAAAAGTAATGTAGCATCTAAAATAATGAGGCGGAAAAATGATATATGGAATAGGTGTAGATTTAATAGAGATAGAAAGAATTAGAAAAGTATATAATAAACAAAAGATGAAATTTGTGGAAAGAATTCTTTCAGAAGATGAATTAATGACGTTTAATCAATTCACACAGGAAAAACGTAAAATAGAATATTTAGCTGGAAGATTTTCAACTAAAGAAGCGTTTAGTAAAGCGCTAGGAACTGGTTTAGGGAAAACAATAGCTTTTAATGATATCAATTGTTATAACAATAACTTAGGTAAACCGTGTATTGATTACAAGGGTTTTCGAGTTCATGTCAGTATTACTCACACTGATAATTATGCAATGAGCCAAGTGTTATTAGAACAATTAGATGATAATAAACAATTCAAATAGGTGAAGTTTTGAAATGAGTTGTTAGGCTTTAAAGGAGGAAATAAGATTATGTCAGAAAAATTTTATAGATCGACATATTTAAATATAGACTTGAATGCAATCTTATCCAATTATCAGACTTTTGATAAATTGCATGCTAATAAAACTGTTATCTCAGTAATTAAAGCTAATGGATATGGTTTAGGAAGTGTTAAAATCGCTCAACATTTAATGGAGCATGGTGCTTCTTTCTTTGCAGTAGCAACCTTAGATGAAGCAATCGAACTACGTATGCATGGTATTAAAGCTAAAATCTTAATATTAGGGGTTATTCCACCTACAGATATTAATAAAGCTATACAACATCGTGTTGCATTGACTGTTCCAACGAAAGCATGGTTAAAAGAATCAATTAAGAATATTTCTGATGAAAATGACAAAGCGTTATGGCTGCATTTAAAACTTGATACTGGTATGGGCAGATTAGGAATGAAAGATGTAGAAGAGTATCAAGAAGTCGTAGATATTATTAGTAAATATGAAGATTTAGTGTTCGAAGGCGTTTATACACATTTTGCTAGTGCTGATGAACCTGGTGATTCTATGGCTAACCAATACCAACTGTTTCAAAATATAGTTAATCAGGTCGACAAACCACCATATATTCATGCTCAAAATTCTGCTGGTTCATTATTAATGGATGGACAATTTTGTAACGCCATTCGTCTAGGTATATCACTTTATGGATACTATCCATCCGAATATGTAAGTCAAAATGTTAAAGTTCATCTAAAGCCAAGTACACAATTAGTCAGTGAAATTGTTCAAACAAAAACATTAAATGAAGGTGAATCTGTTAGTTACGGCAGCACATTTACTGCAACCGAGCCAACAAGAATTGCTATTTTACCTATAGGATATGCAGATGGTTATTTACGTTCAATGCAAGGAGCTTTCGTCAACGTTAATGGGAATCAATGTGAAGTGATTGGTAGAGTCTGTATGGATCAAACAATTGTAAAAGTCCCAGACACAGTTAAAGTTGGTGATAAAGTTATATTATTAGATAATCATTCAGATACGAATCAATCTGTTGAAGCATTAGCTAAGAAACAAGATACGATTAATTATGAAGTCTTATGTAATTTATCAAGAAGATTGCCACGTATTTATTATGAAAATGATAATACTGAGATAACTAATGAATTATTAAAATAAGTATAGTCACTGTTTTCAAAATTTGTTATTATTAAGATAAATCAATAAACCTTAAAAAACGCTACTTTTGAAACCAATGGAGGTTCTTTGTATGTTATCTTTTAATCAAAATAGAAGTTACAGTTTAGAGCAATCTTTAAAAGAAGGTTATGCACAAATGGCTGATTTAAATCTCTCCCTAGCAACCGAAGCTTTTCCAATTGAATGTGAAGCGTGCGATTGCAATGAAACATATTTAACTTCTAACGCTAAGAATGAATGATTAGAAGAGGAGATGTTTATCTAGCAGATTTATCACCTGTTCAAGGGTCCGAACAAGGGGGAGTAAGACCCGTCGTTATTATTCAAAATGACACAGGTAATAAATATAGTCCAACAGTAATTGTTGCAGCAATTACTGGAAGGATTAACAAAGCTAAGATACCCACACATGTAGAAATAGAAAAGAAGAAGTATAAACTTGATAAAGATTCTGTAATCTTACTTGAACAAATTCGAACGTTAGATAAAAATCGTTTGAAAGAAAAGCTCACATATTTGTCAGAAAACAAAATGAAAGAAGTAGATTACGCCCTAGACATCAGTCTAGGTTTACATAATTTTAATCATCCAAAGACTTAAATTATTGTATGTATTTAACAAATACAAATAAAATAATGAAATAAAAGACAATAACTTTATAATAATTATAACTGCATGAATGTTTAACTAATTAATTTATTTTAATTGTTAAACCATGCATTTTTAACATATTAAGAGCAATGATAGTTATTTCGAAGGACTATTTATTATAAAAGGATGTCTTAAGTTTAGTTATATGGCTTTAGGTATTCCACTCCTAAAGTCTTTTTTAGATAGTTAACAAAACTGTGTAATGCTATTAAAAAACATAAATGTAGCGATTGGGAAACAAGTATTAATGTTGTAGTTAGGAGGCAAAAATCGTGGAAGAATTTAAAAAAGATTATAAAAAATTGATAGATGAAAGCTTAAGCACGAATAACAAAACACAATTAATAAAGAAGTGTGAAGAATTCACTAATGAAGTTATAAAAAAAGATATTTTGCCAGAAGATATTGTTGAAATACATAAAAATTATATTTCTTCATTAGACATAGCTGAACATGAGGCACTTAACACATTAGATGTTTTACAGGAAGTTGTTAAAGGATTTGGATATAGTTATAGAGACTATCAAAAATTAGTCAATAAACTACAATACCACGATAAAGAAATTGATTTAGCTTCTAGACTACAACAAACTATGTTAAAAACAGATATTCCTCAGTTTGATAGTATACAAATTGGCGTTATTTCAGTTGCTGCTCAAAAAGTAAGTGGAGATTATTTTAACTTAATTGATCATAATGATGGAACTATGAGTTTTGCCGTTGCAGATGTCATTGGGAAGGGAATTCCAGCTGCATTAGCTATGAGTATGATTAAATTTGGTATGGATTCTTATGGACATTCACAATTACCAAGTGAAGGTTTAAAGCGACTTAACCGTGTTGTTGAAAAAAACGTAAATCAAAATATGTTCGTTACAATGTTCTATGGTTTATATGAAGAAATGAACCATTTATTATATTGTAGTTCAGCTGGACATGAACCTGGATACGTTTATCGTGCTGAAACTGAAGAATTTCAAGAAATAGAAGTAAGAGGACGCGTGTTAGGTATTAGTCAACAAACACGGTATAGCCAACAAGAAATTCCTATTTATATTGATGATTTAGTAATAATTCTTACGGATGGCGTAACTGAAGCTAGAAATAAAGAAGGCGAATTTATAAAAAAAGAGACATTATTGAATCTTATTAAAAAATATAAGCATATGCACCCACAGGACATAGTTCAAATTATTTATGAAGCTATTTTAAAAGTACAAAATCCTCATAAAAAAGATGATATGACCATATTGATTATAAAACGAGTGAATTAAACTTTAATTTATGATTAAGGAATTATGACAATGGGTATAATTATTCTTGAATAGTAAACTAGAAGAATCGAAATACAATTAGGAGTGTAATTAAATGAATCTTAATATTGAAACTGTCACACATGATACATATTATGAAGTTAAAGTTGGCGGAGAACTTGATGTTTATACAGTACCTGAACTAGAAGAGGTACTTGTGCCAATGAGACAAGAAGGTACACATGACATCCATGTAAATTTAGCAAATGTAAGCTATATGGACTCAACAGGTTTAGGTCTATTTGTAGGAACGCTAAAAGCATTAAATCAAAACGATAAAGAGCTTTATATCTTAGGAGTATCTGACCGTATTGGAAGACTCTTTGATATTACTGGATTAAAAGATTTAATGCATGTTAATGAAGGAACGGAGGTAGAGTAACATGCAATCTAAACAAGATTATATTGAAATGCGGTTACCAGCTTCTGCCGAATATGTAAGTTTAATTAGATTAACACTGTCTGGTGTGTTTACCAGAGCAGGTGCATCATATGATGATATAGAAGATTCAAAAATTGCGGTTAGTGAAGCTGTAACTAATGCAGTAAAACATGCTTATAAACATAATCCTGAAACAGGCATGATTAATTTGTGCTTTGAAGTATTTGACGATAAAATTAAAATTGTTATTTCAGATCAAGGTGAAAGTTTTGATTATGAAACTACTAAGTCTAACTTAGGACCATACGATAATAACGAAAATGTAGATTTCTTACGTGAAGGCGGATTAGGTTTATTCTTAATTGAATCCCTTATGGATGAGGTTACTGTTTACAAAGAATCTGGTGTTACGATAAGTATGACTAAGTATATTAAAAAAGAGCAGGTGCGAAATAATGACGAAAGAGTCGAAATCAGTTAATGATGTATCACCTGAACAGATTAACCAATGGATTAAAGAACACCAAGAAGACCAAAGTAGTGGCGCTCAAGATAAATTAGTTCGTCATTACCGAAAACTAATTGAATCATTAGCTTATAAATACTCTAAAGGTCAATCACATCATGAAGATTTAGTTCAAGTGGGAATGGTTGGTTTAATAGGTGCTATAAATAGATTTGATTTGTCATTTGATCGAAAATTTGAAGCATTCCTAGTGCCAACAGTTATTGGTGAAATTAAAAGATATTTGAGAGACAAAACATGGAGTGTTCATGTTCCAAGACGTATAAAAGAAATTGGTCCTCGTATAAAGAAGGTTAGTGATGAACTTACAAATGAATTAGAACGCTCACCATCAATTAGTGAGATTGCTGAACGTTTAGAAGTTACTGATGAAGAAGTTCTTGAAGCTATGGAAATGGGCCAAAGTTATAATGCGCTAAGTGTAGATCATTCAATCGAAGCAGATAAAGATGGTTCAACAGTTACATTGTTGGATATTATGGGTCAACAAGATGATAATTATGACCTTACTGAAAAACGAATGATTCTAGAAAGAATTCTACCAATATTATCAGATAGAGAAAAAGAAATCATACAATGTACGTTTATCGAAGGTCTTAGTCAAAAAGAAACTGGTGAACGTATAGGTCTGAGCCAAATGCATGTATCACGATTACAACGTACTGCAATCAAAAAGTTGCAAGAAGCAGCTAATCAGTAAATAATTAAATTTAAAATATTATAACAAAAATGAGGTTATTATTTTTTCAGTAAAATGTAGATACTAAATGAGTACTATATTTATGAAGAAGTAGTAATCTCATTTTAATTTAAACAAGGTTTTAAAAAGAATTTTATTAATGAAACCTATCTAAGCAATATGAGATTAACGGATTATGTTAAAATAAAAAAATAAATTAAAGAAAAAGTGTGGTAGAACAATGGACAATCATTTAATTAAATCAATCATCGAAAAGTACAATTTTTCTGAAAAACAAATTACATCAGTACTAAAATTATTAGAGGATAAAAATACTGTTCCTTTCATAGCAAGATACCGTAAAGAACAAACAGGTGGCTTGGATGAAGTTGAAATCAAACAAATTTCAGATGAATATCAATACATGGTTAACTTACAAAAGAGAAAAGAAGAAGTCATTCATAGTATCGAACAACAAGGCATGCTATCTGATGAACTGAAAAATGATATTCTAAAACAAACAAAATTGCAACGTGTAGAAGATTTATATAGACCATATAAACAAAAGAAAAAAACACGTGCTACTGAAGCTAAAAGAAAAGGATTGGAACCTTTTGCTACTTGGCTTTTACAACCTCAACTTGACGAAGCGGTTGAAGCTAAAGCTAAAATTTACATTAATGAAGAAGTTGAAAGTATTGACGAGGCAATTCAAGGGGCACAAGATATTATTGCTGAACAAATTTCTGACAACCCCAAATATCGTTCAAGAATCTTGAAAAATGTTTATCACCAAGGTCAAATAGTTACTACTAAGAAGAAAAAAGCTGAAGATGAAAAAGAAATTTTCGCTATGTACTATGATTATGCTGAACCTATTAAAAAAATGGCTAATCATAGGGTATTAGCAGTTAATAGAGGCGAGAAAGAAAAAGTATTAACTGTAAAAATTGAATTTGATACTACGCAAGTAGAAAAAGATATCGAAAAACAAGAAATTAAAAAAGAAACTGAAGCTACATATATTGTTAAAGATGCAATCAAAGATAGCTTAAAAAGGTTAATTATGCCTTCGATAGAAAGAGAAATAAGAGGCGATTTAACTGAAAAGGCTGAAAATCATGCCATTGATGTATTTAGTGAAAATTTAAGAAATTTACTTTTACAACCACCTATGAAAGGTAAACAAATATTAGGTGTGGATCCAGCGTTTAGAACTGGTTGTAAATTAGCGGTGATTAACCCTTATGGTACTTTTGTAGCTAAAAATGTGATATACCCACACCCACCTGTAAATAAATTAGATAATGCTGAAAAAGTAATCGTTAAGATGATTAATGATTATAGTGTTCAACTTATTGCAATTGGAAATGGTACAGCTAGTAGAGAAACAGAACAATTTATAGCTAATGTTATACAAAAATATAAATTGAATGTTCAATTCATAATAGTAAATGAAGCGGGTGCATCAGTTTATTCTGCTTCTGAAATTGCAAGAGCTGAATTTCCTGATTTCCAAGTTGAAGAAAGAAGTGCAGTATCAATCGGAAGAAGGGTTCAAGATCCGTTAAGTGAACTTGTTAAAATTGACCCTAAATCAATTGGTGTAGGTCAGTATCAACACGATGTTAACCAAAAAGAACTAGAAAAAGCATTAACATTTGTAGTAGAAACAGCGGTTAACCAAGTAGGAGTGGATGTAAATACAGCATCTCGTTCATTATTACAATATGTATCTGGTCTGACTTCACAAATAGCACAAAATATTATTGAATATAGAGAAGAAAATGGAGCTATCAAGCACCATAAAGAGATTGCAAAAGTAAAAAGACTAGGCGCAAAAACTTTAGAACAAAGTATTGGATTTTTGAGAATAGTTGATGGTACAGAACCGTTAGATAATACATCTATTCACCCTGAAAGCTACAATGCAACATATGAGTTACTTAAACAATTAAATCTAAAAGTTAAGGATTTAGGTAACGATACATTAAAAAATAAACTAGATTCGGTTAATATAAAAGAATTGGCTGAAGAACTTAATATAGGTGAGCCAACACTCGAAGATATTATAAATTCTCTAAAAGCACCTAATAGAGATCCACGTGATGAATTTGAAACACCAATATTAAAATCCGATGTACTATCTATTGAAGACTTAAAAGAAGGTATGAAACTTAGTGGTACCGTTAGGAATGTTGTGGATTTTGGAGCATTTGTAGATATTGGAGTAAAACAGGATGGACTCGTTCACGTTTCAAAACTATCTAAAAGGTTTGTAAAAAATCCTATGGATATAGTTAGTGTTGGGGATATAGTTGAAGTTTGGATATTGAGCATTGATAAACAAAAGGATAAAGTTGCATTGACAATGATTAACCCAAATGAATAATCAAGAACTAAAAAACTTAGTGTGTGAAATATCCATTGAATATTTTAAAATTCCTTTTCAACATGATGCATACTTTAATAGTCGACTAAGAACTACTGGCGGCAGATATATGTTAAAATCTCATAACATTGAAGTTAATCCTAAGCAATATGAAAAATATGGAAAGAAAGCAATTATTGATATAATAAAACATGAATTATGCCATTATCATTTACATTTAACTGGAAAAGGTTATAAACATAGAGATAGTGACTTTAAAGTTTTGAGTAGTAAAGTAGGGGCACCAAGATTTTGTACACCTACAAAATTTTATAAAGAAAGAGCTAATTATATATATTCATGTAAAAATTGTTTTACAAAATATTTAAGAATTAGGAAAGTAGATGTAAATAAAATGAGATGTGGAAAATGTGGAGGAAAATTAAAACTATCTGATCACATTTCTAAATGAGTTACAAATATCTAAATGCAAATTAATAGTATCAAATATAACAAGGAGTACTATGGTTAATATATTGCTATAGTACTCTTTTTGAAATTTTAATAATTTTTATTATTGACATAGTCTTTACAATGATTTATTATAAATAACGTTGCGTTAACAAAACACATCACTTTATAAGTTAATTAAGATTATTAATTTAATATTAAAAACTTGTTGACATAACATTTCAAATGTTTTACAATATATTATGCTATTAAAAAGTAGTTCGATATTTTAAAGCGTTTTGCCAGCGGTCGTGGCGGAATGGCAGACGCGCTAGGTTGAGGGCCTAGTGGGAGAAATCCCGTGGAGGTTCAAGTCCTCTCGGCCGCACCAAATAACTTAATTACATGCGGGTGTAGTTTAATGGCAAAACCTCAGCCTTCCAAGCTGATGTTGTGGGTTCGATTCCCATCACCCGCTCCAATATTTACAAAATGAACATTGAAAACTGAATGACAATATGTCAACGTTAATTCCAATAATGTAACGAAAGTTACAACAATTAATTTAGTTTTTATGAGCTAATCAAACATCATAATTTTTTATGGAGAGTTTGATCCTGGCTCAGGATGAACGCTGGCGGCGTGCCTAATACATGCAAGTCGAGCGAACAGATAAGGAGCTTGCTCCTTTGACGTTAGCGGCGGACGGGTGAGTAACACGTGGATAACCTACCTATAAGACTGGGATAACTTCGGGAAACCGGAGCTAATACCGGATAAGATTTTGAACCGCATGGTTCAATAGTGAAAGACGGCCTTGCTGTCACTTATAGATGGATCCGCGCCGTATTAGCTAGTTGGTAAGGTAACGGCTTACCAAGGCAACGATACGTAGCCGACCTGAGAGGGTGATCGGCCACACTGGAACTGAGACACGGTCCAGACTCCTACGGGAGGCAGCAGTAGGGAATCTTCCGCAATGGGCGAAAGCCTGACGGAGCAACGCCGCGTGAGTGATGAAGGTCTTCGGATCGTAAAACTCTGTTATCAGGGAAGAACAAACGTGTAAGTAACTGTGCACGTCTTGACGGTACCTGATCAGAAAGCCACGGCTAACTACGTGCCAGCAGCCGCGGTAATACGTAGGTGGCAAGCGTTATCCGGAATTATTGGGCGTAAAGCGCGCGTAGGCGGTTTTTTAAGTCTGATGTGAAAGCCCACGGCTCAACCGTGGAGGGTCATTGGAAACTGGAAAACTTGAGTGCAGAAGAGGAAAGTGGAATTCCATGTGTAGCGGTGAAATGCGCAGAGATATGGAGGAACACCAGTGGCGAAGGCGACTTTCTGGTCTGTAACTGACGCTGATGTGCGAAAGCGTGGGGATCAAACAGGATTAGATACCCTGGTAGTCCACGCCGTAAACGATGAGTGCTAAGTGTTAGGGGGTTTCCGCCCCTTAGTGCTGCAGCTAACGCATTAAGCACTCCGCCTGGGGAGTACGACCGCAAGGTTGAAACTCAAAGGAATTGACGGGGACCCGCACAAGCGGTGGAGCATGTGGTTTAATTCGAAGCAACGCGAAGAACCTTACCAAATCTTGACATCCTTTGACCGCTCTAGAGATAGAGTTTTCCCCTTCGGGGGACAAAGTGACAGGTGGTGCATGGTTGTCGTCAGCTCGTGTCGTGAGATGTTGGGTTAAGTCCCGCAACGAGCGCAACCCTTAAGCTTAGTTGCCATCATTAAGTTGGGCACTCTAAGTTGACTGCCGGTGACAAACCGGAGGAAGGTGGGGATGACGTCAAATCATCATGCCCCTTATGATTTGGGCTACACACGTGCTACAATGGACAATACAAAGGGCAGCTAAACCGCGAGGTCAAGCAAATCCCATAAAGTTGTTCTCAGTTCGGATTGTAGTCTGCAACTCGACTACATGAAGCTGGAATCGCTAGTAATCGTAGATCAGCATGCTACGGTGAATACGTTCCCGGGTCTTGTACACACCGCCCGTCACACCACGAGAGTTTGTAACACCCGAAGCCGGTGGAGTAACCATTTATGGAGCTAGCCGTCGAAGGTGGGACAAATGATTGGGGTGAAGTCGTAACAAGGTAGCCGTATCGGAAGGTGCGGCTGGATCACCTCCTTTCTAAGGATATATTCGGAACATCTTCGTAGAAGATGAGGAATAACATTGACATATTGTATTCAGTTTTGAATGTTTATATAACATTCAAATCAGCCTTTTTCAAAGAAAGCGATTCGCAGGCAATGCGTTGAGTCATTTTAAAACGGAGTTTACTTTTGTAAATGAGTATTTAAAATGATGAAAACAAAGCCGAATGCAAACGCTTGACTGAAAACAGGATATTGTACATTGAAAACTAGATAAGTAAGTAAAATATAGATTTTACCAAGCAAAACCGAGTGAATTAGAGTTTTAAAGCTTGAATTCATAAGAAATAATCGCTAGTGTTCGAAAGAACACTCACAAGATTAATAACGCGTTTCCTGTAGGATGGAAACATAGATTAAGTTATTAAGGGCGCACGGTGGATGCCTTGGCACTAGAAGCCGAAGAAGGACGTTACTAACGACGATATGCTTTGGGGAGCTGTAAGTAAGCGTTGATCCAGAGATTTCCGAATGGGGAAACCCAACATGAGTTATGTCATGTTATCGATATGTGAATACATAGCATATCAGAAGGCAGACCCGGAGAACTGAAACATCTTAGTACCCGGAGGAAGAGAAAGAAAAATCGATTCCCTGAGTAGCGGCGAGCGAAACGGGAAGAGCCCAAACCAACAAGCTTGCTTGTTGGGGTTGTAGGACACTCTATACGGAGTTACAAAAGTATATATTAGACGAATCATCTGGAAAGTTGAATCAAAGAAGGTAATAATCCTGTAGTCGAAAATATATACTCTCTTGAGTGGATCCTGAGTACGACGGAGCACGTGAAATTCCGTCGGAATCTGGGAGGACCATCTCCTAAGGCTAAATACTCTCTAGTGACCGATAGTGAACCAGTACCGTGAGGGAAAGGTGAAAAGTACCCCGGAAGGGGAGTGAAAGAGAACTTGAAACCGTGTGCTTACAAGTAGTCAGAGCCCGTTAATGGGTGATGGCGTGCCTTTTGTAGAATGAACCGGCGAGTTACGATTTGATGCAAGGTTAAGCAGTGAATGTGGAGCCGTAGCGAAAGCGAGTCTGAATAGGGCGTTGAGTATTTGGTCGTAGACCCGAAACCAGGTGATCTACCCTTGGTCAGGTTGAAGTTCAGGTAACACTGAATGGAGGACCGAACCGACTTACGTTGAAAAGTGAGCGGATGAACTGAGGGTAGCGGAGAAATTCCAATCGAACCTGGAGATAGCTGGTTCTCTCCGAAATAGCTTTAGGGCTAGCCTCAAGTGATGATTATTGGAGGTAGAGCACTGTTTGGACGAGGGGCCCTTCTCGGGTTACCGAATTCAGACAAACTCCGAATGCCAATCAATTTAACTTGGGAGTCAGAACATGGGTGATAAGGTCCGTGTTCGAAAGGGAAACAGCCCAGACCACCAGCTAAGGTCCCAAAATATATGTTAAGTGGAAAAGGATGTGGCGTTGCCCAGACAACTAGGATGTTGGCTTAGAAGCAGCCATCATTTAAAGAGTGCGTAATAGCTCACTAGTCGAGTGACACTGCGCCGAAAATGTACCGGGGCTAAACATATTACCGAAGCTGTGGATTGTCCGTAGGACAATGGTAGGAGAGCGTTCTAAGGGCGTTGAAGCATGATCGCAAGGACATGTGGAGCGCTTAGAAGTGAGAATGCCGGTGTGAGTAGCGAAAGACGGGTGAGAATCCCGTCCACCGATTGACTAAGGTTTCCAGAGGAAGGCTCGTCCGCTCTGGGTTAGTCGGGTCCTAAGCTGAGGCCGACAGGCGTAGGCGATGGATAACAGGTTGATATTCCTGTACCACCTAGTATCGTTTTAATCGATGGGGGGACGCAGTAGGATAGGCGAAGCGTGCTATTGGATTGCACGTCCAAGCAGTAAGACTGAGTGTTAGGCAAATCCGGCGCTCATAAGGTCAAGCTGTGATGGGGAGAGGAAATTGTTTCCTCGAGTCGTTGATTTCACACTGCCAAGAAAAGCCTCTAGATAGATAACAGGTGCCCGTACCGCAAACCGACACAGGTAGTCAAGATGAGAATTCTAAGGTGAGCGAGCGAACTCTCGTTAAGGAACTCGGCAAAATGACCCCGTAACTTCGGGAGAAGGGGTGCTCTTTAGGGTTAACGCCCAGAAGAGCCGCAGTGAATAGGCCCAAGCGACTGTTTATCAAAAACACAGGTCTCTGCTAAACCGTAAGGTGATGTATAGGGGCTGACGCCTGCCCGGTGCTGGAAGGTTAAGAGGAGTAGTTAGCTTCTGCGAAGCTACGAATCGAAGCCCCAGTAAACGGCGGCCGTAACTATAACGGTCCTAAGGTAGCGAAATTCCTTGTCGGGTAAGTTCCGACCCGCACGAAAGGCGTAACGATTTGGGCACTGTCTCAACGAGAGACTCGGTGAAATCATAGTACCTGTGAAGATGCAGGTTACCCGCGACAGGACGGAAAGACCCCGTGGAGCTTTACTGTAGCCTGATATTGAAATTCGGCACAGCTTGTACAGGATAGGTAGGAGCCTTTGAAACGTGAGCGCTAGCTTACGTGGAGGCATTGGTGGGATACTACCCTAGCTGTGTTGGCTTTCTAACCCGCACCACTTATCGTGGTGGGAGACAGTGTCAGGTGGGCAGTTTGACTGGGGCGGTCGCCTCCTAAAAGGTAACGGAGGCGCTCAAAGGTTCCCTCAGAATGGTTGGAAATCATTCATAGAGTGTAAAGGCATAAGGGAGCTTGACTGCGAGACTTACAAGTCGAGCAGGGTCGAAAGACGGACTTAGTGATCCGGTGGTTCCGCATGGAAGGGCCATCGCTCAACGGATAAAAGCTACCCCGGGGATAACAGGCTTATCTCCCCCAAGAGTTCACATCGACGGGGAGGTTTGGCACCTCGATGTCGGCTCATCGCATCCTGGGGCTGTAGTCGGTCCCAAGGGTTGGGCTGTTCGCCCATTAAAGCGGTACGCGAGCTGGGTTCAGAACGTCGTGAGACAGTTCGGTCCCTATCCGTCGTGGGCGTAGGAAATTTGAGAGGAGCTGTCCTTAGTACGAGAGGACCGGGATGGACATACCTCTGGTGTACCAGTTGTCGTGCCAACGGCATAGCTGGGTAGCTATGTATGGACGGGATAAGTGCTGAAAGCATCTAAGCATGAAGCCCCCCTCAAGATGAGATTTCCCAACTTCGGTTATAAGATCCCTCAAAGATGATGAGGTTAATAGGTTCGAGGTGGAAGCGTGGTGACACGTGGAGCTGACGAATACTAATCGATCGAAGACTTAATCAATTTTATGTTTTGCGACGCAAAATCATTTTACTTACTATCTAGTTTTGAATGTATAATACATTCCATTTGTCTGGTGACAATGGCAAGGAGGTCACACCTGTTCCCATGCCGAACACAGAAGTTAAGCTCCTTAGCGCCGATGGTAGTCGGACTAACGTTCCGCTAGAGTAGGACGTTGCCAGGCAAATAGAGAGACCGTAAGGTCTTTTTTTTATGTCTAAAAATGTAGTAATTTAAATCATCAATGAAGGAAAACGTTTGAAGTCGATGATTTGAGGAAAGAACGCTACGAGCTTAGTTGAGCTAAGTGAGTAAGAGAGAGACGAAAAAGAAGAAGAATGCGAGCGTTTATCTCGAGTTGAGAAAGCTCCTTAGCGCCGATGGTAGCAGACTAACGTTCTAAAGCAAAACAGCGATTTATAATCGCATAGTTGTACTTAATAGCTTTAGCTATTAAGTACAACTATATATGCTAGGCAAATAATAGGATGCGATGAGCCGCATTGAGACCGTAAGGTCTCTTTTTTTAATACATAAAAAGTGAAGTGCTTTAAATCATCAATGAAGACCGGGGCTCCAACAAAGAGAATTTTGGTAGAAAATTCAACAAGCAATGCAAGTTGGGGTAAAGGAACGCTACGATCTTAGTCAAGCTAAGTGAGTAAGAGAGAGACGAAAAAGAAGAAAAATGCGAATGATTGACTCAAATCAAGTTTAGCTCAGCAGTTTAAATAGTTCTAATAAAATTTTATTAACCATTTTTCATAAAGAATAAAGACTAAATTTTAAATAAAATAAACTCGGAGTTACATGGAAATTATTCCACTTAACTCCGATTAGTTTTTACACTAGTTAAATTAATAAAGAGTATAGCATTTTGTTTTCATTAATATATATATTTGAAGGATCAAATATACTTACTTTTTCTTTTAAATGTTGTAAATCTGCGTGATCCTTAAGTTGAATACCAATAATAACTGTACCAGTATTTTGAGATGATTTTTTTAAATACTCAAATTTGGTAATGTCATCTTGAGGGCCGAGCACATCATTAACAAATTCTCTTAGAGCTCCTGGTCTTTGAGGGAAATTAAGGATAAAATAATGTTTCATTTCTTCATATAAAAGTGATCGTTCTTCAATTTCTTTCATACGATTGATATCATTGTTACCACCACTAACTATACAAACTACAGTTTTTCCTTTAATTTGTTGACGATAGTTTTCTAAAGCAGCAACACTTAATGCACCCGCGGGTTCTGCTATAATAGCTTGCTTAGAGTACATATCAAGTATTGTTGAACATACAGCGCCTTCATCTACTTGAACATAGTCATGTACTTTAGATTTAGCTATTTCAAATGTTAAGTCACCAACTCTAGCTACTGATGCACCATCTACAAATTTATCAATTTCTTTCAATGTAACTACTTTATTATTAACGACAACAGATTCATACATACTACTAGCCCCAGCAGGTTCTACGCCAATAATATTGGTCTTAGGAGAATAATCATGGAAATAAGTACTAATACCTGAGATTAGTCCTCCACCTCCTATAGCTGCGAATAAATAATCAAACTCAATATTTTCATCTTGAGATTGATGTATAATTTCTTTAGCTAGGGTACCTTGACCAGCAATTGTATAAACATTGTTAAATGGATCGATAAATGTCATATCATGTTGTTTAGTATAATCTAATGCTTCAGCTAGACAATCATCAAAGGTATCACCAGTTAATTTTATTTCTACATTTCCGTTTCCAAAAAACTGAACTTGATTAATTTTTTGTAGGGGAGTAGTTACTGGCATAAAAATGACAGCATTTAAATCTAACTTTTTTGCAGTGTAAGCAACACCTTGAGCATGATTGCCTGCACTAGCACATGTAATACCCTTATTTTGAATTTCTTCAGATAATACGGAGATAGCATTATAGGCACCTCTTAGTTTGAATGAACGTACCCATTGTAAGTCTTCTCTTTTCAAATATACTTTACAATCATATTTTTGAGATAAATAATGATCTAATTGTAAAGGAGTCTCTTTTACTGTATCTTTAAGACGTAAAAAAGCTTTATCGATATCTTTTGTTGAAACTGTTGTTTTTAATGTCATAATAGTCCCACCCTAATGTGCTTTTTCATATTTTTCAATTAAATCTTCATACTGTAATGTTATATCTATATCATCTAATCCATGAATGAGTTTATTTTTCCAAGTTTCATCTATATCAAAATGGAAAGTTTTCTCCGGCGATGAAACTGTTTGATTTGGTAAGTCAACTGTAATTTCTTTAAAGCTTGCTAAATGCTCTCGAGAAGTTTTATCTAATTTAATAGGTAACATAGCATTTTTTGTACAATTCATGTAAAAAATATCACTATAGCTTCCTGCAATAATAATACTGAATCCATAATCTTTTAATGCCCAAGCAGCGTGTTCTCTACTGGAACCACAACCAAAATTATCTCCAGTTATAAGAATACTTGCGCCTTTATATTCTGGCTTATTTGGATTAAATTCTGGATTATCAGTTCCATCTGGTAAATAACGCCATTCATCAAATGCAAAAGGACCAAAACTTGTTTTAGATATACGTTTTAAATGAGCTTTTGGAATGATTTGATCAGTATCGATATTGTCATAGAACAATGGCACGATTTTACCTGTATAAGTGGTAATTGGTTTTATATCCATTTATATAACCACCTTTCTAACATCTACAAATTTTCCGTTAATTGCTGCTGCTGCAGCCATTGCAGGAGAAACTAGGTGTGTTCTGGCACCTTTACCTTGTCGTCCTTCAAAATTTCTATTACTTGTAGATGCGCAATGAACACCTTCTGGAACTTGGTCTGGATTCATTCCTAAACACATTGAACATCCAGGTTCACGCCATTCAAATCCTGCATCTTTAAAAATTTTATCTAGACCCATCGATTCAGCTTCTTTTTTTACAGTACGTGAACCAGGTACGACAATAGCAGTGATATTTGGATGTACGTGTTTTCCTTTTACAATATGACTAGCTTCAATTAAATCTGAAATTCTAGCATTTGTACATGACCCTAAAAAGACATATCCTAATTCTATATCTTCAGCTTTTTGACCTGGCTTTAGCCCCATGTATTGATATGCGCGTTCATCATTAGAATCTTTAATGGCAGGGAATGGCGTACTAAAGCTAACACCCATTTCTGGGTTGGTACCCCAAGTGACTTGTGGTTCAAGATTTGTAACATCAATATTAATAATTTTGTCGAAATAGGTATCTTCGTCAGAATAAAGTTGTTTCCATTGTGGTATCATTTCATCTATATTTTTAGCGAATTGACGTCCTCTTACATATTCAAATGTAATCTCATCTGGTTGCATCATCCCATATTTTGCGCCTGCTTCAATAGCCATATTACAAATAGTCATTCTAGCTTCCATTGATAAACTTTTGATTGTTTCACCGGTGAATTCTAGAGCATATCCAGTACCAAAATCTACACCATATTGATTAATAAGATAGAGGATAATATCTTTTGCATATACTCCATTAGGTAACTTTCCTGAAATATCGATTTTTAAATTTTTGGGTTTTGTTTGCCACAACGTTTGAGTAGCAAAAACATGTTCAACTTCACTTGTTCCAATACCAAATGCAATTGCACCAAAAGCACCATGTGTGGCTGTATGAGAATCACCACAAACAATCGTCTTACCTGGTTGAGTTAGACCAGTTTCAGGGCCGACCATATGTACGATTCCTTGTTCATCTGACCCCATATCAAATATATGAACACCGAAATCTTGTGCGTTTTTTTGGAGGGTAGTTATTTGTTTGTTTGCAATTTCATCTTTGATATTAAAAATATCTATAGTAGGTACATTATGATCTAATGTAGCAAATGTTAAATCTGGACGACGTAGTTTTCTTTTTTGTAATCTTAATCCTTCAAAAGCTTGAGGCGAAGTAACTTCATGTATAAGATGTAAATCTATATATAATAATTGAGGGTCACCTACATTTCCATGTAAGACATGTTTATCCCATACTTTATCAAATAGTGTTTGTCCCATAAGATGACGCCTCCCTTAAGTGTAATCTTCTTTTAGTAGTTTAATGATTTCGGAAGTACGATATGTTCCTCCTAAATCTGACGTACATTTTCCTTCTCTAATAAATTGATAAATTTTATCTTCTAACTCATTAGCTGCTGCAACTTCATTAAAACTTTCCCTTAAGCACATAGCTAAAGATAGTAACATTCCAAATGGATTAGCAATATCTTTTCCTGCTATATCAGGTGCTGATCCATGAATAGGTTCGTAAAGTCTAGTTCCATCTTTACCAAAACTTGCTGATGGAGATAATCCTAGCGAACCAGGAATAACTGAAGCTTCGTCACTTAAAATATCGCCGAATAAGTTTTCAGTTACGATAACGTCGAATTGTGTTGGTCGCGTAATCAAATGCATACTACATGCATCAACAAGTAAATGTTCTACTTCTACGTCAGGATAATCTTTCTTAACTTCATCAACAGTTTTTCTCCAAAGTTTACTAGAAGAAAGCACATTTTCTTTATCTACAGAAGTTAATTTCTTATGACGTTGTTGTGCTAACTCAAATGCAACTCTTAAAATTTGTTCGATTTCATCAAGGGTATAAGTTAAAGAATCTAAAGCATGATGTTCTGAGAGTTCTCTTGGTTCTCCAAAATACAGTCCGCCAGTGAGTTCTCGTACAATAACTAAGTCTGTGCCCTCAACTCGATCTTGTTTAAGTGGAGAGAGGTGACTTGTTCCATTTGTAACAATAGTGGGGCGAATATTAGCATATAAATTAAGTGATTTTCTAAGTTTTAATAATCCTTGTTCAGGCCGTAAATTTGGATTACTCCATTTCGGACCACCAATAGCTCCCAATAATATTGCATCAGCATTTTGACAAGCTTTTAACGTCTCATCAGTTAGGGGAGTGCCATAGTTATCTATAGCTGCTCCTCCAAAATGATGTGTATCTATATGATAATCAAATTGATATTTCTGACTAATTTTCTCTAAGATACCTAGACTTCCATTTAGTATTTCTGGTCCTATGCCGTCTCCAGGTAAAGCAACAATGTTATAGGTCATGATTAGATACCTTCTTTCTCTTTTGTTTCAGCAACATATTTTGCATGGGCTTCAACATAAGCTTTGCAAGAAGCTTTTAAAATATCATGGTCAATGCCTATACCACTAACTTCTTTATTTTCGATGATAAGGTTAACATGAACTTCAGCTTGTGCATCAGTACCTTCAGTGACAGAGTCTATTCGATAATCAATCAATTCTGTTTCACGTTTAAATATTCTATCAACAGCATTATAAATAGCGACAATGGAGCCAGTACCAATGCTTGAATCTTGATAAATATTATTGTCTTTATCTTTAATAACAACTACTGCACTTTGAAGACCATTTGATACAAACTGAAGTTGTAAAGTTTCAAGTTGGAAAATGGCACTTTGTTCATGTTCTGAACCTTGAATTAAAGCATGAATATCACGGTCAGATACAGCTTTTTTCTTATCAGCAATTGCTTTAAATTGCTTAAACAAATTGACTTGATCTTCAGAAGTAATGTCATAACCTAATGCTTTTAGTTTTTCAGCAAAGGCATGCTTTCCTGATAATTTGCCCAGTGGTAATTCAGTTGTACTGACACCTACTAATTGTGGCGTCATAATTTCATAAGTTTCGCGATGTTTTAGAACACCATCTTGATGAATACCAGATTCATGACTAAAGGCATTTTGGCCAACTATGGCTTTATTTCTTGGAACACGAATACCAGCATATCGTGAAATCAAATCAGAAGTATTTTTAGTTTGTTGTAAATTAATTTGTGATTCTAAACCATAATGATCTTTACGAACATATAAAGCTAAAGCAACTTCCTCAAGTGCCGCATTACCAGCTCGTTCTCCTATACCATTTACTGTACCTTCAATGCGTCTTGCACCACCTTCGATTGCAGCAAGACTATTTGCGACAGCCATACCTAAATCATCATGACAATGAGCGCTATAAATGATTCCTTTATCAGATTGAACGGATTCAGTTAATGTTTTAAAAATTTGTCCATATTCAGAAGGGTAACTAAAACCAACAGTATCAGGGATATTGATGATAGTTGCACCAGCATCTACAGCAGTTTGTACGCTTTTTATTAAAAATGAAATATCAGTTCTCGTTGCATCTTCAGGTGAAAATTGAACAACTTCAAAATATTTTTTAGCATATGAAACATGTTCTTTTATTGATGCTAAAACTTCTTCTTGTGTCATTTTTAATTTATATTCTAAGTGAATAGGAGATGTAGCAATAAAAACATGGACACGAGGTTTAGTAGCTAACTTTGTTGCTTCATAAACTGCGTCAATATCTGATTTCTTACATCTAGCTAAGCCACATACTGCTGTTTTTGTTAAAGCTTTAGATATCGCTTCTACCGATTTGAAACTTCCTGTACTTGAAGCGGGAAAGCCGGCTTCAATAACGTCGACTCCCCAATTTTCAAGTTGTTTCGCTATCTTTAAACGTTCGTCAAAAGTAAAATTGACTCCCGGTGTTTGTTCACCATCTCTAAGCGTTGTATCAAATATTTGAATATGGCTACTCATTTTAATCCACTCCTTAATCCATTACTTTTCAATTCGTTTCGATTTAATAAATGGCATCATATCACGTAGATCACGGCCAACTTTTTCAATTGGATGACCAGCTTGTTCTTCACGCATTCTATAAAATTCTTTGAAACCATTTTTATTATCTTCAACGAAACTGTTAGCAAATTTACCGTTTTGAATATCTGTTAATACGGCTTTCATATTTTCTTTAACATCTGGCGTAATCACACGTGGACCAGATACATAATCACCGTATTCGGCTGTATTTGAAATTGAATAACGAACATTGTCCATTCCGCCTTCATACATCAAATCAACAATCAATTTCATTTCATGTAATACTTCAAAATATGCAAGTTCAGGTTGATATCCAGCTTCCACTAGTGTTTCAAAACCACTTTGAATTAATTTATGAACACCGCCACAAAGTACAGCTTGCTCACCAAATAAATCAGTTTCAGTTTCTTCTTTAAATGTAGTTTCAATAACTCCAGCACGTGTAGATCCGATACCTTTTGCATAACTTAATGCGATATCTCTAGCATGGCCAGTTGCATCCTGTTGTACTCCAAATAAGGAAGGGACAGCGCTACCTTCTTCAAATGTACGTCTTACTAAATGACCAGGGCCTTTTGGTGCTACTAAGAATACATCAACATCTTCGGGTGGTTGAATAACACCAAAATGAATATTGAAACCATGTGCGAAAGCTAGGGCATTTCCAGATTCTAAATTTGGTGAAATTTCATTTTTATAAACATCACCTTGAATTTCATCAGGGATGAGTACCATAACCACATCTGCTTGTTTAGTTGCTTCATCAACAGGTAATACTTCAAAGCCGTTCTCTTTAGCTTTATCAAAAGAACGTCCAGGGCGGATACCAATAACAACATCATATCCATTGTCTTTTAAGTTTTGTGCATGTGCATGACCTTGTGAGCCATAACCAATTACTGCAATTTTTTTACCTGCTAGTGCGTCTGTTTTTACTGTTTCGTCATAATATACTTTAGTCATAATAAATTCCTCCAAAATAATTTAAAAATTTGAAATATTCCGAAATTTTAAGGCGATTAACTAGTGATGATAGCAGCTCGTTTAAGATACTGTTTTTAATGAACACTAGCGCATCAAAGGTTAATCATAATTTATGCTGAATGTTGCTCTACACTTAAAACATTAATTTGTTGTTTAAGCTTATTTATTAAAATATTTAATAACTCTTCGTCATCAATATTAACAATGAGTTCCATATCTGAAACGTTAGGGTCATCATTACGTTTTTTAACGTGTAATTCTTCGATATTATACTGTAATCTAACAAATGCACTTGTAATTCTATTTAATGTACTTACTTGATTCATTACTTCTAACTTTAAATGTCTTCTCATTAGTATCCCTCCATTTCGTGATTTGCTTTACCACTTGGAATCATTGGATTTACTGGCTCGATAGGAGAGATACGCACTTCGATAAGTGCCGGACCATTATAGTTGAAAGCTTCATCGAGTGTTTCTTTAAGTTGATTAGGTTTATCAATTAAGAATCCTTTAACTCCATATGCTTCGGATAGTTTCATAAAATCAGGTTGATCATTAAATACGGAATGGGAAAAACGTTGATTAAAGAATTTATCTTGCCACTGTTTAACCATACCTAACGTACCATTATTAATTAAGACTATTTTAATATTTAAGCCGTATTCAGGCAGTAAAGCCATCTCTTGATTAGTCATTTGGAAACCACCATCACCAACGAAACAAACAACAGTTTTATCAGGTCTGGCTAGTTGGGCGCCAATTGCAGATGGAATACCGAATCCCATTGTACCTAGACCACCACTAGTAACCCATTGACTGTGACTTTTGAATGGATAAAATTGAGCTGCCCACATTTGATGTTGACCTACGTCAGTAGTCACAATTGCGTCGCCATTCGTAATATGTCCAATATATTCGATAGCTTCTTGAGGTTTGCAAAATGAGTCATTGTTATCTTTTTCATATTTGAAAGGGTAACTTGATTTGTTAGTTTCACAAGTTTGCAACCAGTCATCATGATTTGGTACTTGAACATTAGCGTTTTCTAATTGTTCTAATACATTTTTACAATCTGCAACGATACCTAAATCTGTATCTATCACTTTATTTAATTCAGAAGGATCAATATCTACATGAACGATTTTTGCATTTGGTGCAAATGCATCAGGTTTACTGGCAAGTCTATCGTCGAAACGACTACCTAAATTAATTAATAAATCACACTCTGTTAATGCCATATTACTTGCATATGAACCATGCATACCTCCCATACCTAAAAATAGGGGATGATCGTATGGTACTGCACCTAAACCTAATAATGTTGTGATAGTAGGGATTTTATGTTGAGTTACAAAATTTGTTAATAGTTCATTAGATTTTGAATGATTAATTCCAGCTCCAGCTAAGACTAGAGGCTTTTTAGAGCTATTTAAATAAGATACTAATGTTTCAATATCATTTGAATCAGCTACTGTGTTGACTTGATATCCAGGTAAATCAACAGTTTCAGATAATTCTACATTAGTCGACAAAATACCCATATCTTTTGGAAAATCAATGACTACTGGTCCTTTTCTACCAGTATTTGCGACATGAAAAGCCTCATGAACAATTCTAGGAATGTCTTCTACTTTTTTTACTTGATAGTTTTGTTTAGTAATAGGGGTAGTCATTGATAATAAATCAGCTTCTTGGAATGCGTCTTTACCGATACCAGGTGTAGCGACTTGTCCCGTAAATACAACTAAAGGTAAAGAATCACTATGAGCATCCGTGATTCCTGTTATAGCATTGGTTGCTCCAGGACCACTAGTAACGACGACGACACCTGTTTTACCTGAAACGCGTGCATATCCTTCGGCAGCATGTGTTGCACCTTGTTCGTGCCTTGCTAAAATATGTTTAATTTTACCATCGTAAAATGTGTCATATAAAGGTAGTACTGCACCACCAGGATATCCAAAAATAAATTCTACATCTTCATTTTGTAACGCTTCAACTAACAATTCAGATCCTGGTCTCATTTCATTTAGTGTTTGGTTTTTCAAGTATTCAGGTTTACTAGATTCTGCCACTTTCATAGTGTCGATAGGTTGGTTTGATTCTGAAGTATTGTGTTCTGGCATGTCACTTAATTTAGTCATGAAAATCAACTCCTAATTTTAGATAAGGTTTTCGGGTACTTGCATGATTCCACCCGTATTAGCACTAGTTACTAATGAAGTATAACGTGCAAGATATCCTGTTTTAACCTTTGCTTTAAATGGTTCTAGTTGTTCTCTACGGCGGTATAATTCTTCTTCAGGTTGATCAACGTTTAAAGTTCGGTTAGTTAAATCAATTGTGATTTCGTCTCCGTCTCTGATTAATCCAATTGGCCCACCTGAAGCTGCTTCTGGAGAAATATGTCCTACAGCAATACCTCTTGTTGCACCTGAAAATCTTCCATCGGTAATTAATGCAACGTCTTTACCTAAACCTCTCCCAACAATTGAAGAAGTTGGAGCTAACATTTCTGGCATTCCAGGACCACCTTTAGGCCCTTCGTATCTGATAACTACAACATGACCTTCGCGAACAGTATGGTTATCAATTGCTTCAACAGCTTCATCATGTGAATTGAAACAAATTGCTTTTCCAGTAAATGTTTTAATAGATGGGTCTACCCCTCCAACTTTGATAACTGCACCTTTTGGAGCTAAATTACCGAATAAGATAGATAAACCGCCTTCTTTGTCATAAGGTTTTTCTAGTGAGTGTATAACATCAAAATTTTTAATTTCTTTACCGTCATTATTTTCTCTTAATGTTTTTCCGGTTACTGTAATTCTATCTGGGTGTAAAGTGCCTTCTTTCTTCATTAGTTCATTGATAATTGCTGGAACTCCACCAGCTTCATGAACGTCATGCATAGAGTATGATGAACTTGGAGCAATTTTAGATAAATAAGGTGTTTGCTTTGCTACTTCATTAATTCGTTCTAAATCGTATTCAATTCCAGCTTCATTAGCAATTGCAAGTGTATGAAGTACTGTATTAGTTGAACCACCCATTGCCATATCTAATGCGAAAGCATCATCAATAGCTTCTTTAGTTACGATATCTCTTGGCTTGATGTCGTTTTTAATATTTTCTACTAATCTAAATGCAGCTTCACGAATCATTTCTCTACGCTGATCACTAACTGCTAGGGCAGTGCCATTATATGGTAAAGCTAACCCAAGGACTTCCATTAAACAGTTCATTGAATTGGCTGTAAACATTCCAGCGCATGAACCGCAAGTAGGGCAGGCATTTTGTTCCATATCTAGAAATTCTTCTTTAGAAATAGAACCTTCTTTGAAAGCACCAACAGCTTCAAACATTGATGATAAAGTTAATGCTTTACCTTGGGCAGATAAACCGGCTTTCATTGGACCACCTGAACAGAAGATAGCTGGTACATTTGTTCTAACTGCTGCTAGTAGCATACCAGGTGTGATTTTGTCACAGTTTGGAATATAGAAAACGCCGTCAAACCAATGAGCATTGATGACTGTTTCTGCTGCATCAGCAATGATTTCTCTAGAAGGAAGAGAATACCTCATTCCAATGTGTCCCATAGCAATACCATCATCTACGCCAATAGTATTAAATTCAAAAGGAATAGCGCCTGCTTCTCTAATAGCTTCTTTAGCAATGTCTGCTAGTTCTCTTAAATGTACGTGGCCTGGAACGATATCGATATATGAATTACAAATAGCAACGAATGGTTTGTTCATATCAGTTGGATTTTGAAGTGCGCCCGTTGCGTGTAAAAGACTTCTTGCTGGAGCTTGGTGATCTCCTTTTTTGATCATGTCGCTTCGCATAATTAATTCCCCCGTGTATTATTTTAGAAAAATAAAAAACGCCCCAAAATTTTTTGGGACGTTCATAAGTCCCATTCAATTACAAATAGGACTTAAACATTTAGTAAAAGGATTAATTACTAAAGTTCCAGCCCTTGAGAGTATAATAAAATAATATTGTTTGAAGTTGTCGTTGAATATTGATATGTGTGATTAGTCATTTTATTATACTCCCTTCACTGAATGGTAATTTATTCTGAATAGTTTGAATTGTTTTGAAATTTATAAACTTAATTTACTACATAGAGAAAAGCGTGTCAATAATATTTTAGAATTTTCTTACAATTCATTTTAAAAAATTGTTAATCATATTAACGAAGAAATTAGAGTCAAAATTTGTTACACTAAATAAGTTAATAAAATTCTTGGAAAATGAAAAACATTAATAGGAGAATGGCCTATGATTAATATTAAAGACAAAGATGAAATGAAACAATTTGCTAACCAGTTAGTTGAGTTAATTGAACCAAACGACTTAATTTTATTGAATGGAGATTTAGGTGCTGGAAAAACGACACTTACACAATTTATTGGTCTAGCTATGGGTGTTACACGTACGATTAATTCACCAACTTTTAATATTATTAAATCTTATAAAGGTACAAACTTAAAGTTACATCATATGGATTGCTATCGATTGGAAGATTCAGAAGAAGATTTAGGATTTGATGAATATTTTGAAGATGAGGCTCTTACAGTGATTGAGTGGAGTCAATTTATCAAAGATTTACTACCAAAAGAAGCTTTAGTTATTAATATAAAAGTTATAGATGAAAGCCAACGTCAAATTACACTTGAAGCTGAAGGGAATCATTATATTGCTATGAAGGAGGCACTTGAACAATGAAATTATTGTTGATAGACACTTCCAATCAACCTTTATCAGTTGCCATTACAAACAATAATGAAACAATTGCTGAAATTAATAATAATTCCAAAGTAAATCATTCAGTGCAGCTCATGCCTGAAATCCAACGTTTGTTTGAACAAAGTGGTATTTCAAAACATGATTTAGATGGAATTGTTGTTGCAGAAGGACCAGGATCATATACTGGTTTAAGAATTGGTGTGACTACTGCAAAAACACTTGCTTACGCATTAAATTGTAAATTGTACGGTGTATCTTCATTAAAATCACTAGCAGCTTGTATAAAAGAAGATTATCGACTTTTAGTACCAATATTTGATGCAAGACGTGAGGCAGTATATACGGGTATTTACCAAAGACAAAGCGATGGAACATTAGAAACTATTTTAGAAGATCAATACATTTCTATTGAAGATTTAAAATCAAAATTACATGAATTTAATCAAAAATATCTATTTATAGGACAAGATACTTCTAAGTTATCTCATTTATTAGAAGGGGAATGTATAGATCAGTTACCACAAGCATCTGTGATGAGTGAACTTATTAGTCAACCTGCTGATATTCATAGTTTTGTTCCAAAATATCATAAAATAACTGAGGCAGAGAGAAATTGGATAAACCAACAAAAGAACAGTTAAATATAAGAAAAATGAGTATAGATGACGTTCCGTCGGTGTTTGACATAGAAAGAAATAGTTTTAACGATAGTTCATGGACAATTGATGCATTTTATCATGAAATTGAAAAGAATGAGTTTGCAAATTATTTTGTCATAGAATTTGATAATACTATCATAGGATATTTAGGGTTATGGATAGTGATTGATCAAGCACAAATTACTACTATTGCAATTACTGAAAAATTTAGAGGTTATGGTTTAGGGCAACTTCTATTAAAATATGTTATGAATTATGCAAGTCACAAATGTGAAATGATGAGTTTAGAAGTAAGAATAGATAATATAGTAGCGCAACATGTTTATCAAAATCTAGGATTTCAATATGGTGGTAAACGAAAAAATTATTATGGAGAAGGGCAGGATGCATTAGTGATGTGGGTGAATTTAAGTGAATAATAATCAAACTTTGATATTAGCAATAGAGACAAGTTGTGATGAGACAAGTGTAAGTATTATAAAAAATGGAACAGAGATATTATCGAATACGGTTTTAAGTCAAATAGAGAGTCATAAACGTTTCGGTGGAGTTGTGCCTGAAATTGCAAGTAGACATCATGTTGAAGGGATTACAACAACGATTGATGAATCTTTACAAACGGCTAATGTATCTATGAAAGATATCGATGCTATAGCTGTAACTCAAGGACCAGGTCTTATTGGAGCATTACTTATTGGCATTAATGCTGCAAAAGCTTTAGCGTTTGCATATGATATCCCATTAATACCTGTTCACCATATTGCTGGACATATATATGCTAATCATTTAGAAACACCGCTCACATTTCCACTCATAGCCTTAATTGTTTCAGGTGGCCATACAGAATTAGTTTATATGAAAGATCATTTAAATTTTAAAGTAATAGGTGAAACAAGAGATGATGCAGTAGGTGAAGCATATGATAAAGTAGCTCGCACAATTGATTTACCTTATCCTGGTGGACCTCAAGTTGATCAATTAGCAGCTAAAGGCCAAGACACTTATCAATTTCCTAGAGTATGGTTAGAAAAAGATAGCTATGATTTTAGTTTTAGTGGATTGAAAAGTGCAGTCATTAATCAATTGCATAACCAACGTCAAAAGGGACAAGATATAATTCCAGAAAATGTAGCAACAAGTTTTCAAAATAGTGTTGTAGAAGTAATAACTACTAAAGCTATTCATGCATGTAAAGCTTATAATGTTGATCGACTAATTGTTGCTGGTGGCGTAGCCAGTAATCGTGGCTTGAGAGAAAGTATAGCCAGTCAGTGTGAACAAAATAATATTCAATTAACAATACCAGCACCAAAATTATGTACTGATAATGCAGCAATGATTGGTGCTGCAGGTCACTATTTATATTTAGCTGGTAAACGTGGTGATATGGCTATGAATGGCCAAAATAATATTGATATAGAAGATTTTACAATAGAATCTACTTTATAAAACAAAAGTCAGTAGTGAGAGAAAAATAATTCTCAAACTACTGACTTATTTTATTGATTCTCAACTTGTTGTTTAGCACGCTTATAAATATCGTTAGGAAATTGAGTCAGTCTCAATAACTCTATTGCATTTCTAGTATTCGCCTTACCTGGTTTAATTTTAAAATCGAAATCAATAGAATCATTCTTAATAGACTCATTAAAGTGATAATTAATGAAACTTGGACTTAATAATGATGATAGTTCAATATCATGTGTTGCCGCTAGAACATAATAGTTCGGTATATTATTTAAATAGGTTAATACCGATTCAGAAGCGGCAATTCTTTCTGTTGTGTTTGTGCCTTTAAATATTTCATCTATAAAACAATATATTTGTTTATCAGTTGAAATATTAAATAAACGTCTAATGGATTTAAGTTCAGCCATAAAATAACTATCTCCAGATAGAACATCATCTGCATTAGCCATCGATGTGAATACTAAGCCAGGTACATATTTAAATTGAGAGGCTGTAGCAGTCTCTATTGATTGGGCTAAAATTAAATTAAGTGCCACTGCTTTCATAAAGGTAGATTTACCAGAAGCATTCGAACCAGTTAATAAAATATTTTGATTAATAGATAAATCATTCGGTACAGCATCTGTAATTAATGGATGCGTTAAATCTTCAAAATTACATAAATAATGTTGTGTATCTTGTGATTGTATTATTTCAGGTTCGCAATATTCATCTAAAGTTTCTTGATATAAAGAAATAGCATAGTGATTATCTAACTGACCAATATAATCATAACAATTTAATACTTCTTCTAAATATTTATAATAAATATTTTGTATAATGTGAAAGATTGTATAATCTAGCATGAAAACAGTTTTAATTAATAAAATAAAGGCAGATGCAAAATCGCCACCTTCTATTTTTACTAATAAGCCACTTAAATAGCGAGCACTTTTAAAATGATTAAAGTTTACATTTAAATCTGGTGTTCCTTCAATTTCAGTTAATTTCTTACTTTGACTTAAAATATTTGCAGTATAAAAAATAGTTTTCAAATCTTGCTCATAAGTCTTTTTTAAACTCACAGATAAAATAATATTAAAAACACAAGCTAATACGAGTACCATAATTCCATTAGATGTATTAATAAACGTATAGACTAAAGTGATAATTGGTAATAATGGTGCAAACATAAATAAGATGTTGCCCTTAATTGGTTTTAATTGATCGGGGAAGTGAGGATACACACTTTTACCAATTTGTGCTAAATGGAAAGCAACTTGATTTCTAAATGAACGATTATGCTTAAAATAACGTTTTAATTCTTTATTATTTGCTTTAAACATACCACGTAAAGTAGCATATAATCTCATTTCACCAATGGCTGTAAAGTTAAAATTCATAGATAGAAATAATGCATCCATATTTAAATCTGACCAAGTTTTATTATCTATAAGCGAATTTTCATCATAATTAGAACGATATGTTTGATATTGATAATCATATCTGGCATTAGGTCGAATAAAATTTTCTAATTTTTGACGATTGGGCCATAATTGATTAATTTTTGTAACGAGTTGTTTTTTATTAAAAATCGCAGAAATAATACTCACTATTGTAGTTAATAAAACAACACCTAACACAAATAATAGAAATAAACGGACATCATCCATAAAAAAGCTCCTTTATGTATTATTAACGTAATTATTTCATATCATTATTTAAGAAACAATGAAGTATGTAATGATTGTATTAATTTAATGTCAATAGGGAACATGCGTACTTATCAACAAATAGTGCACAACTTGTGGATAAGTAGTGTTATTTACTGTGGATATTAGCTAATTTTTTCTGAATAACTTAAAAAATATGTAACATATTACTTGTGGATAACTAGGATAACTCTGTGGATAGCTATGAATAAGGGGATTTTTAATGTTAATAAATAGCAATTCAATAATTAGAAAAAAGACACTAAAATGTAGAAAATCCACATTTTAATGTCTGATAGTAAAAAGGATATTTATAATTTTTCTTGTAATTCTTCCCATTCAATCATAGCCTGTTCTAATTCTTGTTCGGTATTAGATTTTAGTTCAGCTAGTTCATTTGCTTTAACAGGATTACTATATATTTCAGGTTGCATCAATTCATTATCAATAGACTCAATTTTAGTTTCACAACTTTCAATTATCTGCTCTCGTTGCTCAATTTCCCGTTCAATTTTGCGTTGTTCTCGACGACGTTGTTTTTGATCATCGTATGAATTTGTCATTATTTGGTTATTATTTTGTTGATGAACGGACTGGGATTCTTTATCCTCTTGGGCTTTTAAAGCGGCAGCTTCTTCTGTTTTATCAATATAGTATTGATAGTTACCTAGATACATTTTGCCACCATCATGATCTAAATCAAATACTTTATTAGCTAGTTGATTAATGAAATATCTGTCATGTGAAACAAAGATGATAGTCCCTTCAAAATGCTCTATCGCTTGTTCTAACATTTCTTTTGAATCTATATCTAAGTGGTTGGTAGGCTCATCTAAAATTAAAACATTATCACGTTGTAACATTAATAAAGCAAGTTGAAGTCTTGCTTTTTCGCCACCTGATAAATCATTTATAATTTTTTTGACATCATCTTGAACGAATAAGAATCTACCTAATACGGCACGAATATCTTTTTCATTCATATTTGGATATTGATCCCAAACATAATCTAAAATAGTTTTATTTGATTTAAACTCAGCTTGTTTTTGATCATAGTAACCCATATTTAAATTAGCACCATATGTGATGTCACCTGCCAATTTGGATTGACGATTGGCAATTGTTTTAATTAAAGTCGTTTTACCAACACCATTAGGTCCAATAATGGCAATATGGTCTCCTTTTGAAACCTCCATTGTGATAGGTTGGGTAATAGGCGTTTGGTCATAACCAATTTCTAATTGTTTAATATGCATAACATCATTACCAGTATTTCTATCAAAACCAAATTGAATATTAGTGCTTCTAGCATCAATCATAGGTTTGTCGATGCGTTGCATTTTTTCTAATGTTTTACGACGACTTTTTGCCATTCCACTTGTAGATGCACGTGTAATATTTTTTTCAACAAACGTTTCAAGTCGTTTGATTTCTTCTTGTTGTTTTTCATATTCTTGCATACGTTTTTCATAATATTTATCTCTTTGTTGTATAAATTGTTCATAGTTACCTATATAACGTTTTACTTCACCTAGGGCTACATCATAAACTTGAGTAATGATTTTATCTAAGAAATATCTGTCATGACTGATTATGACAATTGCACCTTTAAAGTATCTTAAATAATCTTCTAACCATTTTTTTGTTTCTAAATCAAGGTGGTTAGTAGGTTCATCTAGTAATAGCAAATCAGGTTCATTAAGTAACATTTGTGCAAGTGATAATCTTGTTTTTTGACCACCACTAAAATCATTAATAGGCTTATCAAAATCTTCTTCATTAAAATTCAAACCGTGAAGGACTGTTTTAATTTTACTATCATATTGATAGCCTTCAAGTTGTTCAAATTGATTAGATAGAGATTCATATTTTTCCATATGTAATTGATAGTCTGGTGTATCGTAATCTCCAGCATGCTTAGCTAACCAATCAGTTTCTTCTTTAATAAGGGATTCAATATTTTTAATATGTTCAAATGGTTTCGACATCTCTTCATAAACAGTGGCATTTGAGTCTAATGTCATTTGTTGAGTTAAATAGCCGATTTTAAGATTTTTAATTTTTGAAATATGACCACTATCATAATCTTCAGTACCTGCTATAATTTTCATAAGCGTTGACTTACCAGCACCATTTCGGCCAACTACACCTATGCGTTCACCAGTTTTAACTTCAAAATCAACGTTAGTAAAGATATCTTCACCATCGAACGATTTAGATATGTCATTAAGTTGTAAAAGTATCATCCGACTTCACCTTTCTATATTAGCGATATCATTATAAACTATTAATATAGTTTGATATGTTTAAAAATTTGTTAATCATATTATTCTTTATTTTACAGTATTAAGTCATGTCTTGAAACTAGGATATTTATTTTTAAATTTTATTAATGTATAATTAGCAAGTATTCATTGTAAACAATTATTTGAAATTTTATTATCGCAAACATATTTGCGTTGATTTAATAATAATTGTACCAGTTATAGCGTCGAAGGGAGACTTATAAAATGGCAAGTAACGTTAAAATTCCTCGAGCAACTTTAAAACGTTTACCATTATATTATAGATTTGTAAGTAATTTAAAAAGTAAAGGAATAGATCGTGTTAATTCTAAAACGATTAGTGAAGCATTACAAATAGATTCAGCTACAATTCGTAGGGATTTTTCATATTTTGGAGAATTAGGTAAAAAAGGATACGGTTATAATATTGATAGTTTAATTGAATTCTTCAAAAAGGAAATTAACGGAAGTAATGATATTAAAATTGCTATAGTCGGCGTAGGTAATTTAGGTCGAGCGCTATTAACGTATAACTTTTCTATACATGATGAAATGTCTATTACTGAAGCATTTGATGTAGATAAAAATGTTATAGGCGAACAAGTAGGAAAAGTAGTAATTAAAGATAGCAGAACTATTAAGGAAACACTAAAAAGCTTGGATATTGATGTAGTTATTTTAACTACACCTGAACATGTAGCACAAACTGTAGTAGATGAACTTGTTGAATCTGGTGTTAAAGGAATCATGAATTTCACGCCAGCAAGAGTTAACACCCCTAAAGATGTACAAGTGCATCATATTGATTTAGGTATTGAATTACAATCATTGTTATTCTTTATGAGAAATTATGATTAATAAAAATATGATTTAGGAGGCTGTGAAATGACTAATAAACCAATATTAGAAGTGGGATGTACTTATAAAGCACATCTACCTTCATTAATATACATACCTGGTAAGTTAGTTTTGTCAGAGCAAACGATAGTATTTAAATCATATTATACAAATCATAATCCACTCAATTTAGAAATTAATGTAAAGCAAATGATTCGTTATGAGGTTAGAAAAGGCTTGTTGGGTCATAAATTACTCATATATTATAGAAATGAATGGTATAAATTTAGTCATTTGAAAGCTAATGAATTAAAAGAGCTTGTTCAACAAATAGATGACATACAAGTAATTTAGTTAGCTCACATCTTATCAATAGATAGGGTGTGTTTTTTTATGAGCTTTGAACACAAAGAATGAATTTAATAATGAAATATGAAATTATAATCTTGAAAAAAAACACTTAATTGGATATAATACCTAGTAAACTTATCGGAAAAGAGTGATAAAATGATTTGGATGATAATTAGTGGTTTAATTGTTGGACTTTTGTTAGGTTTCGTTATGCAAAGAACCCGATTTTGTTTAGCCGGTGGATTTAGAGATATGTATGTACAAAAGAGTAATAAAATGTTTTACGCTTTACTCATAGCAATCTCAGTACAAAGTATTGGTTTACTCATATTAACTAGCTTAGGATTACTTACTGTGCCATCCCATACTTTTCCAGTAATTGGTACAGTAATAGGTTCCTTTGTATTTGGAATTGGAATTGTATTAGCCGGAGGATGTGCTACAGGAACATATTATCGTGCAGGAGAAGGTTTAATTGGTAGCTGGATAGCACTTATTTTATATGCATTAACAAGTGCAATTACTAAAACAGGTATTCTTTCACCAGTATTAAATTTCATTAATAAGCCTACAAATGTAAATGCGAGTATGTCCGAAACATTACACATTCCACATTGGATTTTAATTGTAATATTGGCTATCATTACAATTTATTTTGTTACTAAAACGCTTAGAAAACCTAAAGTTGCAGTACCAAAATTAAAACAAAAATATACAGGCTTAAGACATTATCTATTTGAAAAAAGATATCACCCATTTGCAGCTGCAATCGCAGTAGGATTAATCGCATTATTAGCATGGCCAATGAGTAGTTCAACAGGTAGAAATCATGGCTTAGGTATTACTACACCATCTTCAAATATCGTAAACTTTCTAATAAGTGGTAATACAAAATTCGTAGATTGGGGAGTATTGCTGGTTATTGGTATATTCTTAGGATCTTATATTGCCGCAAAAGGTTCTAAAGAATTTAAATGGCGTTTACCAGATAAAAAAACAATTAGAAATAGTGCCATAGGTGGTGCGTTTATGGGCTTTGGTGCGTCTGTCGCTGGTGGATGTTCAATTGGTAATGGTCTAGTTGAAACAGCAACAATGAGTTGGCAAGGTTGGATTGCACTTGGCTCTATGATTATAGGTGTATGGTTTATGAGTTATTTTATTTTTGTTAAACCTATGAAACAATTACAAAAATCTACAACTAAACAGCCTAAAACGACACTACAACAGCATACACAAACAACTTAAGGAGGAAATAACATGGTATATGAATTAGGTACAGTAGGAATGGTGTGTCCTTTCCCATTAATAGAAGCACAAAAGAAAATGACTGAATTAGATTCAGGTGATGAATTGAAAATTGATTTTGATTGTACTCAAGCAACAGAAGCAATTCCAAATTGGGCTGCTGAAAATGGTTACCCTGTAACTAATTACGAACAGCTAGGCGATGCTTCATGGACGATTACAGTTCAAAAAGCTTAATTAAATAGATTTCAAAAGGAACGAGTATCCAATGAAAGATGCTTGTTCCTTTTTTCTATTTTATATTGGAATTTAATTTTATAGGTCATATTTTCTAACATGCTATGAAAGGAAATATGACCGATTTTTGCTATTTCTTTGAAAGTATTAGTAATATATTTTCAAAGGAGTGATCATATGAATTTAAATGATACAATGTTTTTATTTTTATGTACTTTATTAGTTTGGTTAATGACACCGGGATTAAGTTTATTTTACGGTGGTTTAGTACAATCTAAAAATGTATTAAATACAGTAATGCAAAGTATGTCAGCTATTATTATTGTTACTTTCGCATGGGCAATAATAGGGTTTAGTTTAAGTTTTAGTAAAGGAAATAATTGGATTGGTGGTTTAGAATACTTCGGATTAAACCATGTTGGATTCGATATTTCAACTTCAATTGATGCACATATACCGTTATCGTTGTTTATGTTATTCCAAATGATGTTTTGTACCATTTCTGTATCTATATTATCGGGTTCAGTAGCTGAAAAAATGAAATTTATTCCATATCTTATATTTGTATTTATATGGGTGATTTTAGTATATAGTCCTGTAGCTCATTGGGTTTGGGGAAAAGGCTGGATTAGTCAATTAGGTGCTTTAGATTTTGCAGGAGGGACTGTTGTACATATTACCTCAGGCGTATCAGGTTTAGTATTAGGAATAATGATTGGCATTGGAAAGAAACAAGAAAAGCCAACACCTCATAATTTACTCATTACATTAATAGGCGGGATTTTAGTCTGGATTGGTTGGTATGGATTTAATGTGGGTAGTGCTTTTACATATGATAAAATTGCTGCTGTTGCATTTGTTAATACAGTTATAGCAGCAAGCGCAGGTGCATTTGGCTGGTTACTAATTGAATATAAATTGAAAAAAACAACAAGTTTATTAGGATTATTATCTGGAAGTCTATCTGGTTTAGTTACAATAACACCAGCAGCAGGCTATGTTAGCTATTTAAGTAGTATGTTTATTGCGATAATAGGTGGCATTATTTGCTATATTGTAATTAATTATATTAAAGTCAAACTCAAATATAATGATGCATTAGATGCCTTTGGAATTCATGGTATAGGGGGTATTTTGGGTGCTATTTGTACAAGCATATTTCAATCACATCAAGTGAATGATTCAATACAAAATGGATTTATTTATAGTGGAGACTTTAAATTTTTAGGTATACAAATATTATCAGTAATAACAGTGATTGCCTTCAGTGGCATCATGACGTTTTTAATAGCTAAAATAATCAGAATATTCACACCATTAGCGACGACTCCTACTGAAGATCGAACAGGTTTAGATCAATTAGTACATGGAGAAAATGCTTATTTTTACGGAGAATTAAATAAATTTAATAGACATATTAAAAATTAGAATAAGATTAACTTGATATTAAGTAGAAGTATGAAACACATTTCTATTTGGTTAGTAAAATATTGATTGGAACTCACTTATCATATTTAAATTAATAGAATAAATAGGTATTTAAAGCGATTACATATGTGATAAAATAGTACTAAGTTTTCCAAAATATGATAGGTGAGTAATTTTTATGAAAAATATATCAGATATAGCGAAGTTAGCAGGCGTATCTAAAAGTACCGTTTCAAGATATTTAAATGATGGTTCTGTTAGTAAGAAAACACGACTAAAACTAATTAAAATCATTAATGAGCACGATTATCAACCCAATCAATTTGCACAAAGTTTGAGAGCAACACAGACACATTTAATTGGAGCTATTATTCCAAGAATGAATTCATATGCTGTAGATGAAACCATTAAAGGTATCGTTTCGCAATGTCATCAACACCATTATCAATTATTATTGAACTATACTGGGTTACAGATTGAAGCGGAAATAGATGCTATAGAAACATTATCACGCAGTAAAGTAGATGCCATCATATTAATGGCAACTGATATTACGGAGAGTCATTTAGAAGTTATTGATAAAGCTGACGTACCTATCATTATAGTGGGACAAAATTATCCAGGCTTACATAGTATTACACATGACGATTATCAAGCTGGTTTATCTGTAGGAAATTGGATTGGCCAAAGACAACCTCATCATGTGCACTTCTTTAGTGTCACTGAAAATGATATCGCTGTAGGTATTCACCGTAAAAATGGGTTATTAGATGGATTGGCAAGTCATCAAATCAAACCAAGTATTTTTGAAACGTCATTCAAATATGAAAATGCTTTAGAAGATGTACAACAATATTTGTCTCAAATAGATAAAGTTGACGTACTCGTTGGTGCTACAGATGCGATTGCATTAGCAATTCATAAATATAGCTTTAATTCTGAAAGAAATTGTAAACCTACTATCATTCATGGATTTGGTGGGGATCCGATGACTCAAATTGTTTCACCTTCAATTCGTACGATTCAATTTAATTATTTTGAAGCTGGTAAACGTGCAATGACTGAAGTAAGACAATTAATAAAAAATGAAAAAACTGAAGAATCAGTGGTTATTCCAGTGAAATTATAAATTTTATTTAATTCATATGGAACCGATACCAGTAAAAATGATAAAATATTAATGTCATTTAAAGTAAACGATATCGAATAAAACTAACAATTAATATTAATATATTTAGGGGGATATGAATGAAGGAATGGACTAGAGAAGAGCGTTATCAACGTATGGAAGATATTGATAGCGACAAGTTATTGGAATTAAAACAACAAACACAATTATCTCCATATAGACAAACTTATCATATTCAACCAGAGATGGGATTATTAAATGATCCAAATGGTTTAATATATTTTAATGGAAAATATTATATTTCTCACCAATGGTTTCCGCTAGGTGCAGTTCACGGATTGAAGTATTGGTATAATTATACGAGTAAAGACTTAGTACACTTTCAGCCTGAAGGTGTTATATTAAGCCCAGATACAAAATATGATAGCCATGGTGTATATAGTGGTAGTTCCTTTGAATACCAAGGACATCTTTATTATATGTATACAGGTAATCATCGTGATCATGATTGGCAAAGACAAGCAACGCAAATGATAGCTAGACTTAAAGATGACGGTACTGTAGAAAAGTTTCCTAAACCAGTCATTAGCCATCAACCTGAAGGATATACAAGCCATTTTAGAGATCCTAAAGTATTTAGTCATAATGATAAATATTACGCAATTATAGGCGCACAGACAAATGACGAATTTGGTAAATTATTACTATATCAAACTACAGACATAGTGAATTGGCACTATCTCGGCGAAATCAAAACAAAATTAAATCAATTTGGATATATGTGGGAATGCCCAGATTATTTCGAGTTAGATGGACATGATGTCATAATGTTTTGTCCACAAGGCATTGAAAGTGAAGAAGATAAATATCAAAATATTTATCAATCAGGTTATTTAATTGGAGATTTAAACTTTGAAACACTTAACTTTGATCACGAAGCATTTTTAGAGTTAGATAAAGGCTTTGATTTTTATGCACCACAAACATTTTTAGATGAAAAAGGACAGCGTATTTTAATTGGTTGGATGGGATTACCAGATACTACATACCCAACAGACGATGAAGGTTGGGCACACTGTCTAACACTTCCTAGAGTATTAAATATTGAAAATGGTAAATTAAAACAACGTCCTATTAAAAGCTTAGAAAAGTTACGCTACAACAAAGAAACAGCTTTAGGATATGCTAATAAATTCACAACTAAATTACATCCATATGAAGGTAAGCAGTATGAATTGATTATAGATATTTTAGAAAATGATGCTTCAGAAATTTATTTCGAATTAAGAACATCTAAAAATCAATCAACTGTGATTTCATATAATAAGCAAATGAATACTTTAACGCTTGATCGTACCGAAAGTGGTTTGTTACCTGGTAATGTTGAGGGTACGACTCGTAGTACGAAGCTAGATTCATCACTATCACAATTACGTATTTACGTTGATACCTCAAGTATTGAGATTTTCTGTAATGATGGTGAACGTGTATTAACTTCAAGAATATTCCCAGATAATAACGCAACAGGCATTAAAACATCTACAGAATCAGGACAAGTATATTTACAATTTACTAAATATGATTTGAAAGGTGACAATCAATGAGACGTTTATTCGCAATAGGAGAAGCATTAATTGATTTTATGCCAACTGTGACAAATAAAGCATTAAAGGATGTTGAACAATTTTCACGTCAAGTTGGAGGGGCACCATGTAATGTTGCATGTACTGTACAAAAGCTTGGTGGACATGCAGAAATGATAACTCAATTAGGCAATGATGCGTTCGGTGATATTATCCTTGAAACAATTGATGACATTGGTGTAGGTACTCAATATATTGAGAGAACAAATGAGGCTAATACAGCACTTGCATTTGTAAGTTTAAAAGAAGATGGTCAAAGAGATTTCTCATTTTACCGTAAGCCATCCGCAGATATGTTATATGATGCAGATAATATCAATAAAATACAAGTTACTAAAGAAGATGTACTACATTTTTGTTCAGTAGATTTAGTAGAAAGCCCAATGAAAAAAGCGCATTTGGCATTAGTTGAAAAATTTGAACAGGAAGAAGGAACAATTATTTTTGATCCTAATGTAAGGCTGCCATTGTGGGATAATGAAGATGATTGCCGAAATGCAATCTTAGAGTTTATACCGAAAGCACATATTATTAAAGTTTCAGATGAAGAAATTGAATTTATAACTGGCGAACAAAATGAGTCAGAAGCAATAAACTCGTTATTTAAAGGAAATGTTAAAGCAGTTATTTATACAAAAGGGCCTAATGGTGCATCTATTTATTTAAAAGATGGAACTGAAAAACATCAAAATGGTGTGAAAGTTAAAGCGATTGATACGACTGGTGCAGGTGATGCATTTATTGGGGCTGTCATTAGTAAAATTTTAGAACAACAAGCAATTGATATTCCACAATTGTTTAAAAATTACGGTGACGAAATTTTAAAATTTAGTAATAATGTCGCTGCACAAGTAACGACAAAATATGGTGCTATTGAAAGTATTCCAACATTAGCTGATATAGAAAATCAATTATAGAATATACAAAAAAACCATCCGTATAGTGATTACGGATGGTTTTATCATTTAATAAAATAGAAAAGGTGTACTAGATTTTTTTAACATTTCGAACAGATGCATAACAATGTTCTTTGTTTTTGAAATAGACAATACGTTCTTTTGAATCAATTGATTCTATGTTTCTTCGATTAACTACAAAACTATTGTGGCATCTAAAGAAGCGGTCATCTAATTGACTTAATTCTTTGAGATTACCATAAAATTCGATTTGTCTATTATCTAAATGGGCGATTAAACGATGTGATTTACTAGATGATTCGAAAAACATAATATCGTCATATTGTACATACACTGAATTACTTCCACGTTTTAATTCGATTGTTTCAACATTACTTTCTTTTGATAATAACTTAAGTCTTGTGTGAGCGGTTTCTAAACAATCAATAATTCGTGTTTTCAGTTCTGCTGGGTCATCTTTAAATATGAAATCCATCGCCGCCACTTTGTATACAAAGGTGAGGTATGTTAGTTCGCTATGACTTGTAACAAAGATAATATTGCCGACAGGGTCATGTTTGCGAATTTCACTACCTAATTTAATACCATTAATATCTGCTTCGAGTTGGATATCTAAGAAATAACAACCGATATCATTCATTTCTTTTGATTGCTCAAGCACTTCATAAGGATCATCAGTTGCGAGAGCAAGCTCCATAGGTTTTTCCTCAATCATAATATAATTTTTAATAATTGAACTCATATTCTCCCTTTGTTTTGGATCATCTTCGCAAATGAAAATTTTCATAGTTTCACATCCTTATGATTCTTTCTCTATAATTTCAATTTTTTGAACAAAAAAGCCATTTTCTATGACTGTATCTAGCAGTACATTTTCATTATTATCAGTAATTTCTTTTAAGGTTGATAAACCTAGTCCACGGTTTTTTCCTTTTGTTGAGAAACCTTCTTCAAATAACTCATGTACGCGTGGAATATCATCATCACATTTATTCATAATAATAAGTGTGACAGATTCTTCTTCTTTGAAAAAGGCGATACGTATTAATGAATCATCAAGCGGCTCAGAGGCCTCAATGGCGTTGTCTAAAGTGATGCCAATAATTCGACTTAATTCTATTGTGTTCATATCAATACGTTCTATATTATCTGGAACCTCGATACTAATCGCTATTTCTTTTTCTTGAGCCTGTAGAATTTTTGTTGTAATAAGACCTTTAATTTCACGAACTTTTAATTTTTCTATACCATTAAGTTTTAATGAACGTGTTTGTAGGTTATCTTTCATCGGTACAATTTGTTCATTAAAATATTGACGCAAGCCTGGCATATCATCCTCACGAATAAATTCAGACATCGTAGAAAGAATATTGACATAATCATGTCTAAACTTACGCATTTCATTATTAATGGATTCTATCTTTAAAGTATATTCATAATACGTTTCAATTTCTTGAAGGTTACGTTTGTAACGCATTTCTCGTAGAGTGAACATGGATAGAATGAAAATAATAATACTTAAAAAGATGATTAATCCAACGAATACAATTGCATATAATCTTAAACTATTAGGTGCACTCATGTCAGTTTGTGAAATTATGTAAAAGAACACAAAAGAAAATGATAATACAACAGAAATAATAGTAATATATGTTTTATTTAACTAAAGATAAGATTCTTTAAGTTTTTTTAGCAAAGTTCTAATAAAATAAGCTAATAACAAAGCGATAGAATAAAATAAAATGAAATGAAATATAACTAATATTTGACTTTTTGGAAAAATATTAACCATTGTTAGATAAAAACTTACAGCCAAGAAATTACTTAGATACATAATCAAATTACTTATTAAGGTAATTATTAATGAAAATAATTTGATTTTATAATAATAGAAAACAAACATTGCAATTACTATAAATATAAGACCAAATTTGTTGAAATAATAGTACATAATAACTGAAGGGATTATAACCCCAATAATGGTTATATAATCCCTTAATTTAAATTTTATATTAATAATAATTTTAGCAACCCAAAAAAGTAATGCTACTTGTAATGCAGCTGTTGGTAGAAAATTTAGAGCATCCATACAATGCACACTTTCTAATATATTTTATTCATATAATTTTGTTAGTTCATCTGGTACTTCTGGTTCATCAAAATAACCAGCACAAGGATTCGCTCCAGCAACTAACCCAACAAATTCCATTATTGATGTGAAAAATTTAAAAAATAAATTAACTAAAGTTTCCATAGTAATAATCCTCCTTAGGGAAAAAGATAGGTAGTAATGTAGTTGATTCAACAATTAATCCAAATAAAATTAATTGTGAATATGGTTCTTTAACTATAAACGAAATAATAACTAATATTATATATAAAACAATGGAGAGTATTCGTTTCCTATTCACTAAGCGTTTAGGTATAGGTTGTTTTTTTGTTGCAGCAGGTGCATAAGTAATTACAATGAAATATCCGATTAACGCGAATAATAACATTGTAAAGTGACCTATTGATAACTTCACAATTAACCATGGCATAATAAGAAATATTAATATGTTTTGTATATGACATAATATAGAAGATTTAGCGTGTGCTCCGTGAGTGTAAAATCTTAAAATCATATACGCAATATGTGTTACAAGGGTGTACCAAAACACATGGAATATTAAAGCCAATCCATAGGTTACGATAAACTTAGCAATGTTACTTACGACAACTTGCATACCTAAACGAACTTTTAGAAATTGTATACGATCCAAGTTATTTCTTTGTTGCAAGTAGTTGGCAAATTGATCAATTTTTGTATCTATTATTTTCACTTGTTCACTACTCTCCTTGAGTATCATTATACAATTTTGTGCAACTCTTTTTGGAGTTTATGCCTAACTGTCAAAAATATATACTTAACTGTATAATGAACTTTCTAAAAAGTATTTTATCATAAAAAGGTTTACAGTTTAGTATAAAATATTACGAGTTAGGAAATTTTTGATTCAATTAATTATAACCATGTTTTAATAGACTCATATCACAGAGATGTGATGGAAATAGAGTTGAAAAATTGCTTAATCTACTTATTAGAATTATTTACTAAAGTAATTCTAGTTCCATTACTAAAAGGAAGGAGTGATTTCAGTGGCAGCAGATATCATTTCAACAATCGGTGATTTAGTAAAATTAATCATTAACACTGTTAAAAAATTCCAAAAATAATTTTTTAACTTAGTTAAGATGAGTATTTAGGATTTACAATATTCAATAGGAAGGAGTGATTTCAATGACTGCAGATATCATTTCAACAATTGGTGATTTTGTAAAATGGATTTTAGATACAGTAAAAAAATTCGCTAAATAATAGAAATTCATTATAACTTTGTTTTCTTCGTATAAAAGGTAAGTTATTAAGCCTCCCAACTTAGTAACTTATAACATTAGTAGGTGACGAAACATTTACTAATAAAACTGTAGTTTTCCTTGGACTCAGTGTTACGTATTATTCTTAGCTACCTTTAATTAGGTATTTTCTAGCATGTAAGCTATCGTAAACAACATTCAATTTATCATTATAAAATAGATAAATTCACTAAATTTTTCATAATTAATAACATCCCCAAAAAATAGATTGAAAAATAACTGTAAAAACATTCCCTTAATAATAAGTTATCTAAAGCCGTGAGTTCCTCCCAAGCTCACGGCTTATTTTTATACATAAAAACACGCCCAACGAGGTATTGTTAAGCGTGTTTAGCTATTATTTATATAAATTGAGTTTTAAATTATCAAACACTGGAATAGCTTGACGTTGTTCTAATACTTCATTAACGTCGATATCTATAGATAAAGTACTTTCATCACTTCCTAAATCTGCAATAACTTCACCATTTGGGTTTATGACAATAGAATGACCAGCATAATCAGTTTGACCATCATTACCACAACTGTTTGTACCTACTACAAACATATCATTTTCAATTGCACGTGCTATTAATAATGCTAGCCAGTGATTTAATCTTACAGTTGGCCATTGCGCTACATAAAATGCAATTTGGGCGCCACTTCGTGCAGGATATCTTAGTAATTCAGGAAATCTTAAATCATAGCAAATGATTTGAGTAGCTAAAGTTCCATCTGAAAGTTCAAAAGGTTCAGGCACTTGTTTGCCTGGAGACATAAAGTCAGGTTCACTAAGCATAGGCACTAAATGAACTTTGTTATATCGATTAATACACTTGCCATTTGATAGGACCGAAAAGGCGGTATTATAAATATTTTGACCAATTTGATTTGATACAGAACCAGCAATAATATCAACTTGATAAGTTTGAGCGAGATTAGAGATAAACGGTAAACTGTCATTTAAATCTTTGTCTGCAAGTTCATTTAATTTTTCTAATGCATATCCGTTGTTCCACATTTCTGGAAGGACGACAACATCAGTATCATTTTCTAATTCATTTTCAAACCATTGTTTGATTTTGGTTTTATTTTGCTCTGCTTGACCATACTCGATATATATTTGAAATAACTGAACTTTCATATATATCACTCCTCAATTAAGATTAACTATAAGATACTAAATAAATTGCTATATATCAAAAAAGTGAGATAAATCCATAGCAGAATTTATCTCACTTACATATATTATACAAAATTATCTTTTGATAAGGAAACGAGGTTCAACTGGTTTAATATCTTTTTCGCCAGCTTCTTCACGCACATTACCAAATGGCATTTGAGCAACTAATTTCCAAGTTTTAGGAATATTGAATTCGTTCGCAGTAGCTTCATCAACAATTGGATTATAGTGTTGTAATGAAGCACCGATACCTTTAGTTGCTAATGCTGTCCAAATTGCATATTGGTGCATTGCATTAGTTTGGTTAGACCAAATTTCAAAATTATCATAGAAGTTTGGCATTTTTTCTTGTAAACCAGTAATAACATCTTTATCTTCATAATAAAGAATTGTGCCATATGAATGTTTGAAATTATCAATTTTTTGACGTGTTGGTTCAAAGTCACGATCAGGACCCATTGTTTCTTTTAAAATTTCTTTAGTGTTTTCCCAGAATTTTTCATTTTTATCATTTAATAATAAAACGATACGTGTTGATTGTGAATTAAAAGCTGAAGGTACATGTTTAACAGCATGTGCAATTAATTCTTCTAATTCTGAATCGTCTATTGAAATTGTACTTTCTAAATTATAAATGGTACGACGTTGTTCCATAGCATCATTAAATGATACTTCATCATTTTTTTTACTAAATAAACCCATAATCATTCTCCTTTGTTATAGTTAATAACTATTTATAATTTAAGTATAAATATTATACTCATCAAAGTAAACAAATAATTACTAGAAAATTTCAAAAGTATTAATATTATTTTTCAATAAACATATATCAATGCATTCTTAGGATAATTTATATATACTTGAATAGTAAACAATTAGTAGAAGGAGGTGACTATTAATGCATAATAAACCCAAAAGTAAGATAATGTTGTCAAGTTTTGCATTGATTTTAAGTACTTCATTAATTAGTAATTCAGTCCATGCGGCCGAAAACACTAATACAACACATCAAAATGATACATCCCAACAAAATAACTCTAATAAAGATGATAATACTTCTAGTTCTCAGGATAATAAAACTAATTCAGAGACTAATGAATCATCTTCAAATGAAAATCAAGACACAAATTCTGATAATAACACTAATGAAGGAACAAATGATTCGAATGCATCTAATGAAGGTTCAAACACAAATGATAATTCATCACAACCTTCAGACTCAGACCAACAAAATAATAATCCAGGAAATAATAGCGATTCTGGTAAAGACGATAACCAAAATAGTGCCGCTGATAATAATGATGATTCATCAAATTCAAATGGAAAAAATGACTCACAAAATGGTAATGACAACAACGATAGCAGTCAAAGTAATTCCGACAATGGAAATGATAATGGATCTAATCAAAACGACAATTCAGATTCAAACAATAATCAATCAAATGATAAAAATGATAAAAATGATAATGATTCATCAGATAATAATGGTTCAAATACTGGAAAAGATGATCAAGACGATAATAATGGCTCAAACGATTCAAATAGTGGTAAAGACGACAATCAAGACGATAATAGTAGCTCAAATGATTCAAACAGTGGTAAGGATGACAACCAAGACAATAATCAAAATAATGGGTCAAATCAACATGACAAACCGTCTAATGATCACAATGGAGGCACAAATAGTCATCAACCTAGTAAAGATCAAGATAATAATAATCCAAATCATAATGGACAAGGTCAAAATGGTAATCAACCTAACAAACCTAATTCAAATCAGAAACCTACAAACGACAATCATCAACAAAACAACCCAAATGAATCTAACCATTCATCCGGTAAGGTAAATCAAAATCAGTCTAATTCTGATAATAGGGTCCAAAACCAGCCTAAGTACCAAAGACCAAGTAATTCACAAAATTCATCAAATAATCAATATAATGGACGTTATCAAAATAATAACAATTCTATACACTTAATGCCGAAATTTGATGATTCAAACCAATCAAGTGGTCCATTAAAAAAATCTAATTCACAAGGTAATACATCGACATATGATAGTAATAGATTTATGTGGAACAATCCTGAATCAATATTTAATAGTCAAAAAGGATTTGAACATACGTCAAACCAACAGTCATTAATTAGAAGATTTAATTCTTTAGCAAATGGTTCTTATAAATATAATCCTTTTGTTATTAATCAAATTCATCAATTAAATGATTCGGATGGAGCTATATCTGATAGGGATATTTATAATATCTTTAGAAAAGAAACGTTTAGTGGAAATCAATACCTCAATTCTTTACAGCAAAAATCAAATTACTTCAGATTTCAGTATTTTAATCCTTTAGATTCAAAAGCATATTATCAAAACTTAGATGAACAAGTTTTAGCTTTAATTACAGGAGATATTGGCTCAATGCCAGAACTTAAAAAGCCAGAAGATAAAGAAGATAAAAATACAAGCGCTTTTAAAAATCATAGCGACGATAAAGTAAACACATCAAATCAACATAAAGAGAGCTATCAAAAAGATACAAAAATGAATAGAACTATAATTGCACTAAGTAGTAGTATCATAGCTATTTTTATAGGCGTTATCATTGCATTTATATTTAAGCGTAGAAAAGAAGATGAAGAAGTATAATTAAAATAAGTATATTAAATATAGATAGAGCCAATCACTGAAAATAGTGACTGGCTCTATTGTTATATAAATATCTAATTAAAAATCAATTGGATTATAAAACTGGCTTGTTCTTGGACTTTTTTAAGTGATTCTCCACCAAAGACTTGCATAACTACTACCGTTCCATTTTGTAGCATATGAATGATTATTGGAACAGCTATTCTATTAGTATAAGTGTAGGCTAAGGAGAAAATCATGCCCATACCAAAATACATTGGTATAAATTTAAAGTCGTTATGTGCTAATGCAAATAAAAGGGAACTAACAATTGAAGCTATTAAAAAGGCAACAATTCGATTTCCTTTAATCGCGTTATATAATTCACCAAAGAGTACTTTTCTGAATACAAATTCCTCTAAAATTGGACCTACTATTGAAACTAATAAAATAAATATTGGCATTTGTCTTGCGATTGCCATAAGTCTTTCTGTATTTGGACTCGGTTGTTGTTGCCCTGTAATCGCAACATAAATTAAACTAACAACGACCTGATAAAGCATAACGATACAAAAACCAAGTAATGCCCAACTTAAAATATAACGTTTAGGTTCTTTAAAACCAGCTTCAAGTTTAGTAGGATTTTTAATTTTTAAATTGATTAAAATAATTATGATAGCTGCAATAATAAATAATGAAACTTGCGTATATATTATAAATTGAGTTGTTTTCATGCCTTTTTCAAGATGAACTAATCCACTTCCTAAAATGATACCAGGTAAGAATTGAGCTAAGGCATAGATGAATATCGTTAATAAAGATACCCAAAATCTATTCATAATGAACCTCCGATTTTCTGTTTATAGTTTATTTTATCGTAAATAAAGTTAATGTACAAAATTATTTAAGAGTGCTTTGACTTGAAATATTGACCAAATTTGATTATTATTAAAAGTAGTTTAGCACTCTAAAAGTTAAAGTGCTAAAATTTGTGATCACGAGGAGGAACAATCATGCTTAAACCATTAGGAAATCGTGTGATTATTGAAAGAAAAGAACAAGAACAAACAACAAAAAGCGGTATCGTATTAACTGATAGTGCTAAAGAAAAATCAAATGAAGGTATCGTTAAAGCAGTGGGTAAAGGCCGCTTATTAGACGATGGTTCTAGAGTTGCTCCTGAAATTAAAGAAGGAGATACAATTGTATTTCAACAATATGCAGGAACAGAAGTTAAACGAGGCGATGAAACATACATCGTATTAAATGAAGATGACATATTAGCAATTATTGAAGAATAAATAAAACATATAAATTAAAACATGAAATTACTTATTATACTGGAGGTCAGACATAATGGCTAAAGACTTAAAATTTTCAGAAGACGCACGTCAATCAATGTTACGCGGTGTAGATAAATTAGCGAATGCGGTAAAAGTAACTATTGGTCCAAAAGGGCGTAACGTTGTATTAGACAAAGAATACACAGCACCATTAATTACAAATGATGGTGTAACAATTGCAAAAGAAATAGAATTAGAAGATCCTTATGAAAATATGGGTGCTAAATTAGTACAAGAAGTCGCTAATAAAACTAATGAAATTGCTGGTGATGGTACAACAACAGCAACAGTTTTAGCACAAGCGATGATTCAAGAAGGTCTTAAAAACGTAACAAGTGGCGCTAATCCTGTTGGTTTAAGACAAGGTATCGATAAAGCAGTACAAGTAGCAGTTGAAGCATTACATGATATTTCTCAAAAAGTTGAAAATAAAAATGAAATTGCTCAAGTAGGTGCTATTTCTGCAGCTGACGAAGAAATTGGTAAATACATTTCAGAAGCAATGGAAAAAGTTGGTAATGACGGTGTTATTACAATTGAAGAATCTAGTGGATTTAATACTGAATTAGAAGTCGTTGAAGGTATGCAATTTGATAGAGGATATCACTCACCATACATGGTAACAGATTCAGATAAAATGATTGCTGAATTAGAAAGACCATATATTTTAGTAACTGACAAGAAAATATCATCATTCCAAGATATTTTACCGTTATTAGAACAAGTTGTTCAATCAAATCGTCCAATTTTAATTGTTGCTGATGAAGTAGAAGGTGATGCGTTAACTAATATCGTATTAAACCGTATGCGTGGAACATTTACGGCAGTTGCAGTTAAAGCACCTGGTTTTGGTGATCGTCGTAAGGCAATGTTAGAAGATTTAGCTATTTTAACAGGTGCTCAAGTGATTACTGATGATTTAGGATTAGATTTAAAAGATGCTTCAATTGATATGTTAGGTACTGCAAACAAAGTTGAAGTCACTAAAGATAATACAACTGTAGTTGACGGTGACGGCGATGAAAATAACATCGACGCTCGTGTTAGCCAAATTAAAGCTCAAATTGAAGAAACAGATTCTGACTTTGATAAAGAAAAATTACAAGAACGCCTTGCTAAATTAGCTGGTGGTGTTGCAGTAATCAAAGTAGGTGCTGCTAGTGAAACTGAACTTAAAGAGCGTAAATTACGTATTGAAGATGCATTGAACTCAACTAGAGCAGCAGTAGAAGAAGGAATTGTTGCTGGTGGTGGAACTGCCTTAGTTAATATTTACAAAAAAGTAAGTGAAATTGAAGCAGAAGGAGACGTTGAAACAGGTGTGAATATTGTCTTAAAAGCATTACAAGCACCTGTAAGACAAATTGCTGAAAACGCTGGTTTAGAAGGTTCAATCATTGTTGAACGATTAAAAAATGCAGATCCAGGTGTTGGTTTTAATGCAGCAACTAATGAATGGGTAAATATGCTTGAAGAAGGAATAGTGGATCCTACTAAAGTAACTCGTTCTGCATTACAACATGCAGCAAGTGTAGCAGCAATGTTCTTAACAACTGAAGCGGTTGTTGCATCTATCCCTGACAAAGATCAAAATGATTCAGCTGGAATGGGTGGCGGAATGCCAGGTATGATGTAAATTAAATAAAAGATAATAATAAATTTTTAAAATGTCATCAAATAGAAATCTATCAAAAAAACTTTCTAGTAGAAAATCTGCTAGAAAGTTTTTCTTTTTACATAAAATGATGATTTCATAATATAAAAATTAAAATTTTATTAATAATTTATTATAAATAGTGAAGTTTTTAGTAAAATAAAATAGTTGTCTTACCACTTACTAGGTGTTATATTATTTATTGTAATTTTTATTTCAAAATATTTTAATTTGCTATTGAATGGTATTAACGAACGTCACGCTACTTGAATATAATCACATTGACAAAAAGGAGAAAAAATTAAAAGTGAATCAACCTAGAAATTACAACCAAGAAGAAGTTAACAAAAAATTTTTTTCAATTAGAAAGTTAAGAGGATATGGTGCTACAAGTATTGCTGTAGCATCTATATATTTATCATTTGGTCATATGAATAGCGCAAGTGCTGCAGAGGAAACTAATCAAACAAATACACTAACGACCAATAATTTTGAAGCACAAAAAAATAGTAACTCCGCTAGCACAAATTCAAAGGCAAGTGGAGAAACTAATAATCAAATTGATGCAAACCAAGTCCAAAAAGAATATGATGAAAACAATCAAATAGATTCTAATCAAACAAATCAATTTAGAAGCAATAATATAAAGTCAGAAGAGTCATCGGTTGGAAACAATGAAAAATTAAAGAAATTAATAAATCAATATAAGAACATTGATTTATCAAATAAAACGAATGATTCTGTTCAACAATTTAAAACTAAGTTAGTAAATGCTGATCAATTCATTGAAAATCAAGCTACTCAAAAAGAAATAGATGATTATTATCAAGAATTTATTAATTCGGCTTCACTATTAAAAAGAGAAAATAACGTAGATTTAAATGAAACTAAAAAGAATCGTTTAATAAATAATGACGATCAATTAGTGACTAACGGAATACCAGCGAATAATACTGAGCCTAATAAAAATAACAGACATAGTGCAATAAAAAACCAAAATAGAGGTACATCTTTTAGATCGGCTAACCAACCTATTAATAATGATAAAAGTAATGATCCATTAAACAAAAATGAAATAAACACTGAACTGCGAAATGGTAATTTTGAGCAAGTAACTGGAGGAAACTTACCAAGTAATACAGATAAGCTTACAGTAGTTACAGGAGTTGATGGATGGCATAGTTTATCAACTGTTTCAGATCCTGAATATCCAATGACTTTGACAAATGCAGGGAAAAAATATAGTTCCTTCATGAGTGATTCTAACGCACCATATGGCGTAATATTAGCTAGAACTACTGATGGTTATAATAGAAAAGTACTAGATCCAAGAGTAGCTGGTATTTATCAAGATATCGACGTTAATCCAGGTTCAGAATTAGTAGTAGAGTATGTTTCCTCAGCTTTAAATGTCATTAACTCTTGGCCAGGAGTTAAAGCCAAAGTAACTAGTGTAGATGGTTCAAATGTATACTATGATAAGACACTTAATGGTATGGGGAAATATCCTACAGGAAGATTATCGTTCATGATTAATGTACCTGAAGATGTTAATAGATTAAGACTTGCATTTCTACCTGTTGCTGATGTGAAAACATTAACTTCCACTCAAACAGGTGCTCAACAAGGATTTGGAACTAATAAGAGTTATTTATATGGTGGAATAGTTAGTAGAGTAAGGGCTAATAGTGGTGCATATATAACTTCAAATGTTGATGAAATCAAATATGATTTTAGAAGTGATTCTACAAACTCAAATTATGCTAGAGGTACGATTTCAGTATCACTTGAAAATAAAGGACATTTTCGATCTAAAGAAACAAAATACGTAGTGTCATTACCAGCAGGTTCCAAGTTTATTTCTGCAACTGACGTAAGTACAAATTTTGATGAAGCTACTAACACTTTAACTCTCGATGCTGGCAAAATTGATGCAGGTGCTACCAAAAATATAACTTACACAATTGATTTTCCAGCTACACAACCCAATACAATTGATTTAAATGGAAATGTAACGTACAAAACAGACGCCCCTTATAGAGGTAATGATACTCAAAAAATAGGTACTAATATTGTTAATCAACAGCAAGTTGATATTTTGATGTATAAAGAAGAATTGAACGATAAATATAATAATATTAAACAATACTTAAATACTATTAATGAATCTGAATTTACGGCTAATTCTGTAAATAATTTAAAAGCTAAATTAGAAGAAGCTAAATCCATTTTAAATGAAGCATTAAATAATACGCCAATAGCGGAAAGAAAGAGTCAGGCAATTATAAACCAACTAACAACTGAATTAGAACAAGAAAAAATAAATCTTAAACTACTTTCTCCTCAAGAACCGAAAATAACTACTAACAATGAATATGTGTATACAGTTGTTACACCGCCAAATAATGCAGATAAATTAGAAATAAATTATGTTAATCCTGATGGAATGATGTCTAAATTAATTGCCAAAAAAGAAGGAAATAATTGGTTGTTAAATGAGGCGCCTGCTGGATTTACTATTAATCCTATAACAGGTGGAATCGCTATTAATTATATAGGTGTCGCTCCTCATAGTGAGATAACAGCTAGCGCTACGCAAGGAAATAGTGCTCCTAGTAATTTAGTTAGGGCTATCATGCCAGTTAAAGAAATTGCACCACCTGAACCAAAAATTATTAAAAATGAAGAAGAAGCTAGTTTGATAATTCAACCACAAGGCGATACTGATAAAATGACTATAAATTATATTGGCCTAGATGGAGAATCAAAAGAAGTAGTTGCCACAAAAATTAGTGATCATTGGGAATTAAACGACAATCCTAAAGGCATAAGCATAAATGATATTAACGGAGAAGTGGTTGTTAATTATGAAGGAGTTCAAGTTGGCAGTGAAGTAACCGCAGAATCAAATTATGGAAATAGTGATTCTAGCTTAATAGCTAGAGATAAAATACCTTTAAAACAAGCAACACCAGTCGCACCAGTTATATCATCAGATGATCAAGAAGCTAATGTAACAATCACACCACAAGACAATACAGATAAAATAGTAGTGAAATATATAGATCCAAATGGAGATTCGAAAGAAGTAGTAGCTACGAAAGTTGGGGAACAGTGGACAATAGAAAATAATCCACAAGGCTTTGCAATTAATCCAACAACAGGTTTATTGACTATTACTCATGATGGTGTTCAAAATGGTAGCGAAGTTAGAGTTCAAGCCACGCAAGGAAATAGTAATCCAAGCGAAATAATGGCCAAAGTACCAAATAAAGAAACAACACCAGCCGCACCAATGATAACAATAAATGATCAAGAAGCTAGTGTAACAATCACACCACAAGACAATACAGACAAAATGGTCGTGAAGTATATAGATTCCAATGGTGATTCGAAAGAAGTAGTAGCAACAAAAGATGGAGACAAATGGTCGCTAAACGATAATGTAGATGGTATAAACATTGATGGAACAAATGGAGTAATCACTATAACTCATGATGGTGTTCAAAATGGAAGTAATGTCACAGTTCAAGCTACACAAGGAAATAGCAATCCAAGCGAAGTAACTACACAAGTACCAAATAAAGAAACAACACCAGCCGCACCAATGATAACAATAAATGATCAAGAAGCTAGTGTAACAATCACACCACAAGACAATACAGACAAAATGGTAGTGAAGTATATAGATCCAAATGGTCAACAGAAAGAACTAATTGCAACAAAAACAGAAGACAAATGGTCACTAAACGATAATGTAGATGGTATGAACATTGATGGAACAAATGGTGTAATCACGATAACGCACGACGGTGTTCAAAATGGTAGCGAAGTTAGAGTTCAAGCCACGCAAGGAAATAGCAATCCAAGTGAAGTAACTATTAAAGTACCAAATAAAGAAACAACACCAGCCGCACCAGTAATAACAACAAATGACCAAGAAGCTAGTGTAACAATTACACCAAAAGATAATACAGACAAAATGGTAGTGAAGTATATAGATCCAAATGGTCAACAGAAAGAAATAATCGCAACAAAAGCAGAAGACAAATGGTCATTAAATGATAAAGTAAAAGGCATTAACATTGATATTATTAAAGGTGTAATCACAATAACTCATGACGGTGTTCAAAACGGTAGCCATGTCACAATCCAAGCCACACAAGGAAATAGTGATCCAAGCGAAGTTACTGCTAAAGTTTCTTATAAAGAAACTGCACCAAAACCACCGATAATCCAATTAGATAAACAAAAGAAGCATATAACAATCACACCACAAGATAATACAGATAAAGTAAGTATAAATATTGTAAAACCGAATGGAAAAATTATAGATATTACTTCAAATAAAATTGGAAAAACGTGGAAGTTTAATAAAAAAATCCATGGTATCAATATTAATGAGAAAACTGGTGTAATTACCATTAAAGATATTAACAAACTCAACGGTAGTAAAATCCTTGCTAATAGTTCAATTAGAAATAGTGAAAAGAGTAATACTGTCCGAATAACTATTCCTAATAAACAAAAGTCAATTATTACATTTGAACCTTCTTCTAATCAGACTAATAAAGTTAGTCTATCTGAACCCAAGTCAGTGAAAGTAGGAAAAAATAGTTTTAAAACGATAAAAGATAAAAAGTCACAATTACCTGAAACAGGTAGTATAAATACTGGGACAACTCGTACTACTAATCTGTTAATATTAATTTTAGGTTTAACAATTTTGAAATTGAGACGCAAAAAGAAAGACTTCTAATTTGACTTAGTATAGAATTGAATAGTAATAAAAAGTTTTTAAAATTACTAAAAATTATAGGTATATTATGTATTACTTCATTGTAATTTTCACTAGTATTAGTTCAATTATAAGTTTGTATTATGCTATTGAAGCTTTTATAAAAACAAGACAAATTAATGCCCAATATGCATTTGCCAGAAGTTTAGCAATAGCATTATTAAGTGTAGCAACATTATGTTTTGTAAATCAGTTAATTTTATTTGTAATGACATTATTAATGGCTTTAGTTCAATTAATTGATGGTATTATGGGAATAACTATAAAAGATAAATTAAAAACATTTGGACCATTTTCATTAGCAATTATAGGTTTTATTTTATTGATTTTTATATAACTACAACTTAATTACCAATATTAAAAAGGTTAGACCATTATTTGGTCTAACCTTTTTATCTTAACTTTAACGTAAATCATCAATAGCTTTTGCAATCGAATCAAATACATGAGGAATATCAGATTTTTCAACACAACTAAACGCAATACGTATATCTGTTTGATTTAATGCAATAACACCAATTGAATATTGTTCAATCAGATGTTTACGTAATGTTTCAGGGTCAACATCTTTAACTTTTATCGCCATAAAATAACCAGAATTAAAGTCATAAGCTTGCCAGTGTGAAGCATATTTTTCGTCGTGAACTACTGATTTTGTAACTTCATATCGTTCACGTAAGGTCGTAATATTTTGCTCGATTTCTTTATTAAATTGATCGTTATTCTTCAATACATGTTTAACTGCACTTTGTGATGGAAGTGGTCCACTTGAAATATTACTACGAATTAGACCTTTAGTTTTTGCTTCCAATACATCTTTTGCAATTTCATCTTCAACACCAAATGTGATAAATCCAACACGGAATCCCCAAGCAAAGAATTCTTTTGTAGCACCATCTAATCGTACAGGTAACACATTTTTAGAATTGATATTAGTTAATGCAGTGAATAAGGATTGTGTATATACGTCTTCGTAAAACAAACCATAATAAGCGTCGTCGATAACAGCTACAACTTGAGTTCCTTTACTAGCCAATTGTTCAATAGCTTTAACAATTGTTTGTACTTCATCTTTATTAGGTGTATAGCCAGTTGGATTGTTAGGATAATTAAGAATCATTACTACTTTATCTTGATTATAAGATTCTAATGTTTTAACTAACTCATCAGTAGTATAATGTCCATTTTCATCAAAAATTGGGTAAGTTGAAATATTTGCATTATTACGAGTATCAAAAACAAGTTTATAATTTCCCCAATTATGTTCAGGTAATAAAACAGTATCTCCAGAATTTATAAATAAATCTGCTACAAGTGAAAGACCATGTGTAAGTGCGTTAGTGACAATTGGACGTGTCATTACTTGTTTAGTTAAATCTGGATTGTCTTTTAACATTTTTGCTTGCCATAAGTCACGTAATTCTTCGACACCTTGAGGTGGTGCATAAGGAAAAATTTCATCTGGTGTTAAATCATTAAACATTTGATTTAATGAATCTGCATACATTTTACCTTTATCATTAGTTGCCATCCCAATAGTTGCATTATATTGAGTACTTTTAGCTTCAGCAGATTGAGAAAGTATACCTTTTGGATAAAACATTTTTTGACCCAAATCAGAAAGCATATGTAAAATTTCTGGATTTGAATTATTAAGTTGCTCATTTAAATTTTGGGCTAATGGGTTCATATTGAATAACCTCGCTTTTATAAAATAAAATCATTATCTTTATATTAGCTTGAATTTAACCAAAGATAAAGTATTCTTAGTTAAGATTTAGTTATTGAAAAGATTTTCTAATATAAATACGAACATACGTTCTGTTTTTGTGTTAAGATAATCTTAGGTCATCGACATATATGACACTTTGCATTTGGGAGGTGTAGTATAATGACGTGGTGGCAAGATGGAATTATCACTTTATTAACTGGTGGACTACTAGTTGTCTTTAGAATTTGGTTAGAAATCAATTGGAAAGACAAATAGATGACCGTACACAAAAATAACCCCAAGCCTGCTGGTACCAGGTTTGGGGTTGTGTAGTATAATTTGTGGATACAAATTTATAGTAACATTACGTTAAACATATCGCAATCAATATAATATATGAATGGAGTACATCTATAAAACAAAATTTGATATAATTTATACTATTGAGGTGAGTACAGTGAAGCATATGACTAAAATATTTGTAGTATTAGCAGTCTTATTATTCATTATTGGTTATTACTTACAAGCTACAGGTAACGAATCTTCAGGAATAAAACTTCTACTTGCAGCCATTATGTTTATGATTTGTGCATTTATTAGTAGAAATAATGATCGTCGTAATAGGAAATGATATTTTAGGTCAATTGAATAATTTATTTTAGACAGTATGAAAATGTTCATACTGTTTTTTTACTGTGTATATATATTGTCTATGCATTTAAATGTTCTAGTTAAATTCTCTATACAGTCATTTTAATAGTTACCCTTTACAAAAGTGTATATAGTGTGTATATTGTATATATACAGAAGAAAAGGGGGACATCAATGAAAATTATTTTGAAAAACACCAGTGAACATCCCATATATGAACAAATTAAACAACAAATTAAAGAGAATATTTTAAAAGGATACGTATCTTCAGGTGAACATTTACCTTCAATGCGTGAGTTAGCAAAAGATTTGCAAGTGAGTTTAATTACAACTAAACGAGCTTATGAAGATTTAGAGAAAGATGGATTTGTAACTACGATAAGAGGTAAAGGCACATTTGTAAAAGAGCAAGATAATTCAATTCTTAAAGAAAAACAGTTCTTCGTTATTGAGAATTTAGCTAAATCAATGACTAAAGAAGCGAAGACAATTGGAATGTCTTTGGAAGAACTTCAAGAAATTCTTTCTTTAATATATGAGGAGGAATAATTATGAACGCTATAGAATTGAATAAAGTTAATTACTCGGATCATAATTTTCAACTTAAAAACGTATCATTTGAAGTACCTCGTGGATTTGTGACAGGATTCATTGGTGCTAATGGTGCAGGGAAAACAACAGTCATACGATTAATTATGGATTTAATGCAATGTGATAGCGGTAGTATTTCGATTTTAGGGGATAGTATGATAAATAATCCTATTGATTTAAAGAATAAAATAGGTTTTGTTTATTCTGAGACTTATTTCAATGAAAAGTGGTCTATAAAGAAATTAGAAAGTATCATATCTCCATTTTATAAAAAATGGGATAAAGATTTATTTCAACATTATCTACATAAATTTGAATTACCATATAAACAAAAAATCAATCAATTTTCTACAGGTATGAAAATGAAATTGTCTCTTGCAATTGCTTTTAGTCATCATTCAGAGATATTTGTATTAGATGAACCAACATCAGGATTAGATCCCATAGTTAGAAATGAAGTTTTAGAAATTATTCAACAAGAACTGATTGATGAAGAAAAAACAGTTTTTATTTCAACACATATTATTTCGGATTTAGAAAAAATTGCAGATTATTTAGTATATATACGAGATGGAGAAATCATATTAAATGATTCTTTAGAAGATTTAATTAATCAGTTTAAAATAGTCAAAGGTTTTAATGAGGACCTTGATAATGAGTTAGAAGACCTATTGATTTATAAAGAAAGTAGAAGAACTGGTTATAAAGCATTAACGCAGTATGCTAGTATATTTAAAGAACTGTTTGGTAGTCAAATTGAAATTCAAAATCCTAGCATTGAAGAATTGATGATTTACTTAGAAAAATATAAAAGTAATTCCACTCATGCCTTTACTAAAGAAAGTGAGGCTATCAAATGAAACAACTTTTGATTAGAAATGTAAAATTAAGATATTTAACATTATCTTTATACACAGCACTCATTTTATTTTATCCAATTTATATATTTTTAATGAAACCTAATCCGTTATTAAAGTCAATGTTTGCAGTACCAATAGGATTAGTTTTAATGATTGTATCTTTACTTGATGCAGGTCATCTATTTAGATTTCATAGACGATTAGGTGGCGACAAAGCAATTTTATTTTTTGCTAGTTTACCAGTCTCTAGAAAAAATATGTTAAATGCAAATTATATTACATGTATATTATTTACTTTATTTGGTGCAGTAGTCATAACTTTATATGGTTACGAATCAGACTCAATACAGACAAATTCAATTTACTTTTCTACTACATATGCTTATATTGTAGCGAACTTTTTGTCTATTCCAATCGCATTTAGGAAGAGTACTGAATTTAAAACAGAACGTGTATCTTATATAGCATATATTATTTTAATTATGTTTGTATTACCTTTTCTTTTATCCGTTATACTCATTTTAATTAATTATATATTTTTAAACCATAGTCAAATTCCATACTTTTATTCATATTTTTTAAATTATGGATTTTTAGTTTTAAGTCTCATAGGTTTAATTATTAATTACATCATTCAAATAAATAAAATAAAAAAACGTACTCATTAAAGGAGGTCTACGATGAAATTAGAACAAATTACAAAAAAGTATGGACACAATACGGTAATTGATCATATCGATTTTGATTTCGGCAATAGTCAGATAGTAGGGCTAATTGGTAAAAATGGTGTTGGTAAAACAACTTTAATGAAAGTAATGAATGGAAATATTATTAATTTTGAAGGTAAAGTTAATTTGCCAAATGATGAAAATGTAGGTTATTTAATAGAACACCCTAAATTGTATGATAATAAAACTGGTTTATATAATTTAAAATTATTTGCACAAGTATTAGGTAAAGGTTTCGATAAAAAGTATGCTGATCACATTATAGATGCTTTTGGTATGAGACCTTATATCAAGAAAAAAGTTAAAAAATATTCAATGGGAATGAAACAAAAATTAGCAATTGCAGTGTCTCTAATGAATAAACCTAAATACTTAATTTTAGATGAGCCAACAAATGGTATGGATCCTGACGGTTCTATAGACGTACTTAAAACAATTCAATCGCTTGTTAAACAATTAGAGATGAAAATTTTAATTTCTAGTCATAAGTTAGAAGATATTGAATTGATTTGTGATAGAGCAGTATTTTTAAGAGATGGCACATTTGTGCAAGATGTGAATATGAAAGATGGTGGACCTAAAGATAGTACAATTATTACGATTGATAAAGAAGACTTTGGAAAATCATTAGAAATATTGACAGAAAAATTCCATGTTCAACAATCTAGTAAAGATAATGGTGAGATTATTATTAAAGCACAAAGTAACTATAAAGATGTAATACAATCACTTGCTAAACTCAATATTTATCCTAAATATATTGAAACACGTAAAAGCTCATTACGTGATACTTACTTTAATATCAATCAAAGAGGTGATAAATAATGAGAGCGTTACAATTAGTAAAACACGATTTAATAAGTATTATTAAAAGTCCACTTACGTATATTGCGTTTATACTTGTGGTAGGTTTAACTGTTTTTCAAGCTACGATGATGGCAAATTATAATCCAGGTCATAAAGTGAATTATACGATGGTATTTATTATGGCCAATTGGTTATTCTTATTCGCTGGTTTATTATTTATCATTAAAACAATCACTAGAGATTATTCACAAGGTACAATTCAATTATACATGAACAAAATGAGCAGTAGAATTGGTTATATTATTGCTAAAACAATTTCTATGATCTTAATTTCATTTTTATTTACATTAATTCAATATTTAGTAATTATTATTATAGAAGCAACTACTAAAGGTAAAAGTATAGATGGAGATAACTTTTTAACAAATATTTGGTTTTACCTTATCTTCTTCCTATTCTTTGGTTTGTTTTTATTCTTAATTACATTAGCAGTTGAGAAACCAGCTGTTATATTTACTTTAGGTATATTCCTATTATTAATTGTTCCATTTATCCAACCACTTGTTGGATTAATTCCAAATATTGGTGATGACATTCATAAGTCATTTAAATATATTCCATTCACTTATTTGACTGAGAAAATGACTTCATCAGATATATCATTTTCACATTGGCAATGGTTTATATCTATAGCGTCAATTGTAGTATTATTTATTGCAAATGTATTATATGCCGCAAAACGAGATATATAAATTGTTATCATCCGGGGCTATATGGTCCCGGTTTTTTATGTAGAAGAAACATGTTAAAAATTAAATTGGAGACTAATTTAAAAAAGATGAAGCTACTTAAAATTAAATAGCTTCATCTTAAATATGATTTATTTATATAGCATTTGATCGATGATTGAATTATACACAGCACTCCAAAAAGATGAGTCTGTTTTATATCGATTAGAAATAATTAAATGTGTTTCTTTTACTTTATCATCATAATCTGGATGTTCTTTACTTGGTAATGTGTCTTCGCGTAAGTTTGTCACAAACGCTTGAACTTCTTTAGCGCGTGGACCCCAAACTGTTTCTTGTTCGTATTGATCATTTAAAAATACAAAAATAGGTATAGAACGAGATTTTCCATTTGTTAAATATTGATCGATAAGTTGAGTATCATCATCGCGGTGGAATACTTTTACATGTAAATTTAGAGCTTCGGCGATATGCTTAAGTATTGGTAGATTCATCATTGCATCGCCACACCAATCTTCTGTAATTACTAATACGTTAGAATAATTAGAGGATTTTAACTTTTCTAATCTCTCATCATCTTCAGGTAACTTAAAAGAATTATAAATAGAAACTAGATTATCTTTATTTTCTTGCATTTGTTCAATATAAGGTCCGATGTCTTGGCTTTTTTTGAAATATGTTTCTAAACGAGTCATCGTAAAAACCTCCTTTAATTATTTTATACATTATACCAATTTCTAAAGTGTAAATAAATTAAAATATTTTAAAAATTCTCTCATTTAATGAAAAGTATGACGTAAGATGAAAGTAAATAAACCTTATGCTATATTTAATATAATAAGTCGAAAGTGGTGACCATCATTGCGTATACAGAATCGTTGGGTAATTACGATACTATTTTTAATTTTAAGTATCTTACTTCTTATTGGTATTTCAATTTATAACAATATAAAAACTGTCGATTTATCAAATACTTCAATAAATGGTATACATTTAAATGATCAATTTCATAAGAAAAATTATAAGGTAAATAAAAATATTAAAGTAGATCGTTATACGTTCTATAATCATAGAGAACATAATGATTTAACGTTAAAAGTTCATAAAAAGAAAAATATCGTAAAAGGAATTGTACTAGTTAAAGATAAAGATGTTCCTACTAACTTTGATGTTAAAATTGGTAGCCATATTGATCAAGCTATTAATTCCTTAGGTAGTAATTATCAAAAAAATAAAATAGGTAAAAATTATCAATCTATTACATACAGAGACCGCGATAACCACATGAAATTAAATATTTTATATAAAGATGATATAGTAAAACGTATCGAGTTTTTTAGTAAGTAGAGAATAGTTGGACATTAGTATTGCAACTAATATAGAAAAATTGGCAGAAAGAGTGACAATACTATGGATAAAATCACATTTTTAAATGAATTAGAAGTATCCCTAGATGAACTTCCCAAGAAAGAAAAAGATAAAAAAATGTTTGACTATGAACATTATTTTTATGAAGAAGAATTGAAAGGAAAGTCTGAAGCAGAAATAGTAAAAGAACTTAAAGAACCTGAGGATATAGCTAAACAAGTTAAAGCTAGTAGTGCGATTGAATATGCGGAAGTTAAACAGACTTTTCATAACATCATTAGAGCTGTTACAGCCTCACTAAGTTTAGGTTTATTATCTATATTTTTAGTTCTAATCCCAGTATTTTTAATTAGTTTGATATTTGTAGTTTTGTTTATAGTTTCAGTATTTTTAATTTGTATGCCTTTAAATTTATTTATATCGTCTATTCAAAAAGGTATACACAATTCAGTCAGTAATATTTTATTTTCAATTTCTTATACAGGCTTAGGATTAGTATTGATGGTCTTAACTTTTAAGGTTTTAGAAGGAATTTATAGACTTATATTAAAATATTTGAAATGGTATATTAAAACAATTAAAGGACGCGTTCAAAGATGAGAAAGCTAATGTTTTCAGGTCTTATCATTTTTATTGTTTTCTTTATAGGTGCATCTATCACATGGTTTGCCTTTGAGAAACCACATTATGAAGAAAAGAAATTCAATGAAAACTATCCTCGATATAACTTTAAAAATATATCTGTAAAATTAGAATACGCCGATGTTAAATTGGTAAAAGGTTCACAATTTAAGATTAAATATAATGGTGATAGTAATGTTACAGTTAAAAAGGATAGAAATAATTTAAAAGTGACGGAGAAAAAGAATGTTAATAGAGGATACTCCATTGATATAAACCCTTTTAGAAAAAATGGCAATCAATTAGTAATTGAAGTTCCAAATAAAAAACTTGATACTTTATCTCTGAATTCTATTAATAGTAAAGAAGCTATAGACAATTTAAAAATAAAAAAGCTATCATTAAATAATAATTTGGGTCAAATTATTATTAATAATAGTGAATTCGATGATTCTGAATTTAAAGGTGAAAATTTAAATTTTTCTTTGAATAACTCTAAATTTAAAGACACGCATATCAATATAGATTCAGGTGATATTAAAGCTAGACATAGTAGTATTAATAATTCTATTTTCTTAATAAATAAAGGAGATATTAATTTTAGCAACATGCCATCTAAAACAGATATAAAAGCTTCTACTAAAGATGGAAATATCAATTTTAAATATAAAGATAAACCTCAAGATACCTTATTGAAGTTACAGCCAAGTAAAGGCCAATCTTTAATTAAAAATAAAAACTTCCATGAAAGTAAAGTAGGGAAAAGTAACAATGTTTTAGAATTTTATACTGTTGATGGTGATATTACGATTAAATAATAATGAGAAAAGTACAAAAAGAAATTGTTTTAAATTTCCTTTTGTACTTTTTTATTTTTAATGTGTTGCAAACGTTAAGTCGCTATCAATCATTCCTTCAAATGATGTTTGTTGTAATTCCATACCATTTAACCAGTTATTAAAATTAATTGAAGATGGAGCCTTATTTTCACCTAAAGTCATCCATGCAGTTAGGGATTTTGGCTCATACATAGAAGTATGAATAGTACCTGACCAACTTCTAAAAAGTTTACTATATATGTTATATTGTGGATCATTAAAGAGTTTAAATGCCTCGTTTTTATTTAATTGAGCATGAGTTTGTTTAACTGTACGTGCCAACCGTTCTTTAGATTCTTGAGTATAGTTTCGGTTTTCATGTGTTAATATTTCATAATGATTTGTACAGATATTATCGTATCGTACTTGGATATCTCTTGGTGTAACTTCAACTATTGCATGATTTAATTCTTTATCCATTAAAATGTAACTGAAAGAACTACGGTGTGGAAGATTTTTTAATAGTTGAATGGCTCCATCTACATCCTTACAAAGTTCTAATATTAATCTTCCAATCATATAGCAAATAAAACCATTAGCAGGCTTTTTACGGTGCATGAAATTATATGCCATAACTAAACCGGCTTCATTCATTCCATCCATTCTACCAGTGACTCTCGAAGTGGGACCAATTTGTGCTAATCCTCCATCATTAGGTTGAAATAGTAAGTATCTACCATCATATGTTGCGGGATGATAATCATAATTTCTAACAATAAAATCTTGTCCTCTAAATACAGTACAACCACCATCCTTTAAATCTGTGAAACGATAATGAGCAAAATTTAAAATCATTTGTCGTGTAGGTAATTTTAGTACATCTTGCATTCCCATAATTTCTTCCCAAATTTTTGGCGCATATATTTGAAAGATTGAGTGGGTTTCATTAATATCTATATCAAATCGAGGTATTCTTTTTTTCCATTCTTGTTCTCGATTCTTTAATAATTTGGTTTGTTTTAACCAGTTACCTGTTTGAACACCTAAATCATAATGGGATCCTCTATGTGTCATTATATCGGTTTGAACATTTTGCATTATAAATATGCTCCTTAAGAAAAATTTACATATTGTAATAAAATATTAATATTACTTTAATTGTTATTTTAAGTAAATTTCTATACAATGATATTGTAACTAGTTATTGATAACTTTTTTAAATTATCTATTTAGGAGTGATACAATGTATAGAACTTATCAACGTGCCAAATCTGCGATTGTTAAATGGATTAAAAGTTAGGTTCATTAATTATATATCGACGACTGATTTTTAAATCAGTCGTTTTTTTATATGTCTATACTATCATAAATTTGATGAAATGAAGCTTATATTATCAGTACAAAGGGTATGTATTTATTGATTACGATAAATATGCTATCATATGGTATTGTAGATATGCATATCAAATATAGAGGTGAATTTTAATGTGGAACTTTATTAAAGGTTTATTTAAATTTGTATTTAGTTTAGTAGCTATTACTACAGTTGTTGCAGGTGTAGGTGTAGTTGCATTTGCTTATATTTTCAAAAAAGACTTTGAAGATATCGAAAGAAAAACTAAAGAAATCGTTTCAGATATCGAAAATAACAATTAATTTGACTTCAAATTAATTAAGAGTCACTGATGAGATAGTCATCAGTGGCTTTTTTATTTACCTTAAAATAGTTTTTAAGAAGGGGAAATAGCTATAATATCTAATATAGAGAGTTTATATTTCTCAGAAGAATGTGATTGATAGCCTTCAACTTCAAAAGTAATGGCATCAATACGCTCAATATTAAGTTCGATTGATTTAAAGTAACCAGCGTCATAATATTTAACGATAACAGGTTGGTTTAATTGAAGGGATTGATGTAAACGAAAATTCAATTCAGATAATTGGTCTTCTGAAAGTATGGGGCGTTCAATTTTATTTTGGTCAATAATATATTGATATATTGTTTCAAATTGCTCTGGTAGTGTAGCAAATGGTGCCCATTTAACCATGCCACGTCCCTTAGGAATATCTCTATCTAATTTGTTACGTGGTATATTTCGATAATCCAATTGACTATTATTTAAATCATTAATCATCTTTCAATCACCTCGATATTTATAATTACATTATACGAACATACGTTCTATTTTGCAAGATTTAATTTCCTATTCCATCAAAAATAGTCTCTCAACACATTCGAATCAATTTAAATTAAGCCTCACATATTTTTATGTCGTAATTTGTACTTAAAAGTTTGTCTTTAGACGTCTAAATTTAATAGAATAGAGATAAGTGAAATGGAGGCGTTTTAAAATGACAAAAGGTTATATCGGTTCATATACTAAAAACAATGGACAAGGTATTTATCAATTTGATTTCGATGAACAACAAGGCCAAATGACACAAGTAGAAACAGCAAATCAAATAGAGGCATCTACTTATTTAACAAGAAACGATCAATTTTTATATGCGATAACAAAAGAAGGCGATAATTGTGGTGTCGCAAGTTTTAAAATTGGAAATGATGGTCAATTAACATTAATAAATAAATGCTTAGCTTCACAAAATGGAACAGGTTGTTATATACAAGTATCGACAAATGGTGCATTTCTATTTGAAGCGGTTTATGGTGCAGGATTAGCAAGAATATATAAATTAAACCCTACTACAGGAGAAATAGAAAAATTGATTCAAGAATTAGAACATGATTTTCCACTTGGACCACATGAAAGACAGGATCATGCACATGTTCATTTTTTTAATGAAACACCAGATGGTAAATATGTAGTTGGAACAGACCTGGGTACAGATCGCATTGTGGCATATACTTATGGAGATAATGGTCTAAAAGAACATGCTATTTCTCAGTTTACCCCAGCTGATGGAACTCGACATATTGCTTTTCATGAAAACGGAAATTATGCATATGTCGTACATGAATTATCAAATATCGTAAGTGTGACAAAATATAATGATGGTCATTTTGAAGAATTGGAACGTCATTTAACGATTCCTGAAGATTATAAAGGTGCCACAAAATTAGCAGCGGTTCATTTATCACATGATCAACAATTTTTATATGTAAGCAATCGTGGCCATGATAGTATTGCGATTTATAAAGTATTAGAAAATGGGGCTAAACTTGAACTTGTCGATATTGTATTAAGTGGCGATGAGTTTCCACGTGATTTCAATATTACTGAATCAGATCAATATTTAATTTGCGCGCATCAAGAAGGTCAATCTAAAGTAACTGTATTTGAAAGAGATAAAAATAAAGGAACATTAACTTTAATAGATGAGGCAACAAATGCGCCAGAAGGTGTTTGCGTTATCTTTTAACTATAAGATTGAATCCCTCAAGTTGCCATAACTTGAGGGATTCTTTATACATAAATATTAATTTTTGAAAAAGGCTTTAATATACTTGAGTTTTCCTTTATAAGGTGGGAAGTATAGACTTGATTCTAGGCGTGTTGATTTAAAAGTATAAGATTTATCATGGGAAAATGTATCAAATGAATATTTTCCATGATATTGACCCATACCAGATAGACCAACACCACCAAATGGTAAATTTGGATTAGCTAAATGCATTAATGTATCATTAATTGCACCACCACCAAATGAAAGCTCATTAAGCACACGATGAGTGGAGTTTTCGTCTTCGCTAAATAAATAAAGACTTAATGGTTTAGATCGTGCTTGAATTATAGAAAATGCTTCATCAAATTGTTCATAACTAATGATAGGTAGTAATGGACCAAATATTTCTTCTTGCATAATTAAATTAGAAGTCTCAACATCATCTATAATAGTTGGTTCAATATATAAGTCAGATTCATCACTATGACCACCAAACACGACATTATTTTGATGCTGTGTAAGTAAATCATTTAAACGATTAAAGTGTTTATTATTTACGATTCTTCCAAAATCTGGACTGTTTTGAATATGCGAACCATAAAATTCTGTAATTGTTTGTTTCAATGATTTAATAAAATCATCTTTTACTTTTTTATCTACCAAAATGTAATCAGGAGCAACACAAGTTTGGCCTGCATTCGTAAACTTACCAAAAGCAATTCTTTCGCTAGCTACTTTTAAATTAGCTGTTTCATCTATAATGACAGGGGATTTACCACCGAGTTCAAGTGTAACCGGTACAAGATTTTCGCTAGCAGCTTGATAAACGATTTTTCCAACTTTTTCACTACCAGTGAAAAACATGTAGTCAAAAGGTAAATGGATTAAATCGTTTGTTTCTTCAATTCCACCTTCAACAACTGCAATATATTCAGGTTTAAAAGTGTTTTCGATAATTTTACGAATAACTGAAGATACATTTGGTGTAAGCTCAGATGGTTTAATAATTGTAGTATTACCTGCAGCAATGGCGCCTATTAAAGGTTCAAAAGTTAATTGAACAGGGTAGTTAAACGGACCAATAATTAGTACAGTCCCAAATGGATCTTTTTTAATATAACTTTTAGTAGGGAAAAGATATAACGGTGTATCTACTTGTTTAGTTTTAGACCAATTTTTAAGTTCTTTACGTGCTAATTTAATACTTTTTAATAAAATCCCAATTTCAGTAGCATAAGCTTCGACGTTACTTTTACCTAAATCGGTATGTAAGGCTTCAAGTAAATCATTTTCATAATGCTTAATACTTTTACTTAGCATTTTTAATTGGTGCTTTCTAAATTTAATATCTTTAGTTTGATGTGTACTGAAATACTGTTTACTATTGTTAAATAATTGCTCAATTGAATTCAAACAGATAAACCTCCTTAATATTTAGAATAATCAAGATTTTTTACATCTCCCAAATAGATTCATAACATATCTATACCCTAATTTAGCAAAAATAATTTCGCATTTAATGAACGAAAAATAAAAAAACTGAAGCATTGTTAAATGCCTCAGTAAAAACGATGAACTATTTTTTGAATTTATCATCTAATTATTTTGTTAATGCTTCAGTAATTTGTGGTACAACTTGTTTCTTACGAGAAACGACACCAGTTAAGAACGCCATATCATCTTCTAATTGAACATTAAATGCTTCTCCAACTTTGTCTTTTTCAGCACCTACAACTAAGATTTTAGAATCACTGTTAATGATATCAGTTACTACTAAAACGAATAAGTCATATTTTTCTTCAGCACTTGTTTCAAGCATAGATTTTTCTAATTCTTCTTTACGGTTTAAAACTTCGTCGATATCAACTGTATTAACTTGAGCAATACGTGTTACATAATCTCCCATAGTGAATGATTTAGCATCCATATCTAATAATTCATCTGCTGATTTATCTGTAGTAGAAGCACCAGCTTTTAGCATTTCTAAACCATATGCATCTAAATCAACATTTGCGATGTCTTTTAAAGCTTGAGCAGCATTTACGTCTTCCTCAGTACAAGTAGGAGATTTGAATAATAAGCTGTCTGAAATAATTGCTGAAATCATTAGACCAGCGATTTCAGGTTTGATTTCAAATCCACGTTCTTTATACATTTTGTAAAGGATTGTTGCTGTACAACCAACAGGCTCAGCTCTGTAATATAAAGGACTAGCTGTTTCAAAGTTAGCGATTCTATGATGGTCAACAACATGCTTAATTGTTGAATCAGCAATAGAGTCAGCACTTTGTTGGAATTCGTTATGGTCAACTAAAATTACTTCTTGGCCATCTAAATTGTCTTCTAATAATTCTGGTGCTTTAACGTTAAAATGATCTAAAGCAAATTGTGTTTCAGCACCAACTTCACCTAAACGGTAAGCTTTAGCATTAGTATTACCAGTTTGTTGTTCGAAATCAGCCATAATAATTGCTGAAGAAATTGCATCTGTATCTGGGTTTTTGTGTCCAAAAATGTAAGTATTTGCCATTGATAAATATCTCCCTTATTCATTGTTAATTTATTAATATTATATATAGTTATTTTAGCATGACTTTAGCTCATTCTTCTACCTCTGCGCCCAATGAGTTTTCAAAATGTGATAAAGCCCATTGATGACCTGACTGGTTGAATGATGCTACGCCTTTACTAGGTACGCGAATAGCATACCCTAAATTATAAGCTGATATAGCCGTATGTAATACACATATATCAGTACAAACACCAACGATTTCAACTTTATTAACATTTCTTTCGCGGAGTAAACTATCTAAAGGTGTACCATAAAATGAATCATATCGTGTTTTGTCTAAAAAATGAACATTGTTTTGAGTCTTAATAGATTCATAAAGTTTACCGACCTCACCATAAAGTTGTCGTCCTACCGATCCTTCAATATTATGGGGTGGAAATAATTTTGATTCAGGGTGAAAATCATCATTCTCATAATGTAAATCCATCATAAAAAAGATATCGTCACGGTTTTCATTAAATTGATTTATACGGTTTACGAGAAAGTTTTCTAATTTTTGTCCAGGTACGCCACAAGTTAATTTTCCATCGTCAGCTATAAAGTCTACTGAATAATCTACTATAATTAATGCTGTTTTAGTCATTTTATAACATCCTCTCTAAATCAAGCATATCAAGCTATTTCGATATAAAAGTCATTTAATTTGGTTAAGTTAATTAAAATATTCATCTAATTGGTCTAAAAATGTTTTATAAGATTAATCATAGTATATATATTTATTAAGAACACTACAATTAATTATTAATCGAAGGAGATATTGCATGTTCATAAATGCGAAAGACTTTGGCGCAGAAGGTCATAATAAAGCGAAAGATACAAAAGCAATACAGCGTGCACTTAATAAAGCTAAAAATGGTGAACATACAGTTTATATACCACAAGGGACTTACCATATAGGTAAAGCATTAGTGATATATGATTCAACAACATTACTATTAGATGATGAAACAAAATTATTGAGATGTAGTAAAGACGCGCTTTTGAAAAATGGGAAACCGTATATTTTCTATCGTGGATACACTGGTAATAGTCACATACATATTAAAGGTGGAACATTTGATATGAATGGGAGTCAGTATCCTTATAATAATACTGCGGTGTGTGTTGGTCATGCAGAAGATATACAATTTATTGGTGTTACACTTAAAAATGTTGTTGGAGGTCATGCAATTGATGCGTGTGGTATAAATGGACTACGAATAGCGAATTGTTCATTTGAAGGATTCTTAGATGTTGATGGTGACCGTTTCTTCTCAGAAGCAGTCCAATTAGATATTCAAGTACCAGGTGCTTTTCCAAAATTTGGTACAACTGATGGGACAATTACTAAAAATGCAGTTATAGAAAATTGTTATTTTGGTCCTTCAGATGATGTTAAAATGAAATCTTGGAATAGAGCTATTGGTTCACATGCATCTAGATATAATTGCTTTTACGAAAACATTCACATTCGAAATAATATTTTCGATAGTATTCAAGAATACGCGTTAACTCCATTAAAATCACAAAATACATTTATTTCTAAAAATCAGTTTAAAAATTGTAATGGGGGTATACGCTTTTTAGGAGTAAAGGATGGCAAGAATGCTGCTGATGCATTCACAGGTCAAGATATGGGTGCACAAGCGGGTACAAACTTTAATGTAATAGGTAATGAATTTATAGGGAAAATGAAAAAAGATGCTATTCATATTAGAAGCTATAACAATATAAAACATAATAATGTATTTATTGCTGGTAACACATTTCATGATAAAACACAGAAGATACATCTTGAAGACATTAATCATCTCACTTTAAATCAAGATGATCATTTAGTTACTATCGAAAAAGAGAATGTTGAAAATATTAAATAAAAATAAAAGTGCTATTTTCATTAGAATACTAAAATGAAAATAGCACTATTTACATATAATTATTTCCTAAATGCACCGATTAGTTTTGTTTCAAAATCTAATGTATTTAAGATAGTTATTACTTTTTCAATATCATTAGATAATTGGGCCTCTGCTTGTACAAAAAAATGATATTGACCTAGCTTGGTTTTAAGCGGGCGTGATTCAATCCAAGATAAATTAATATTAAATAAAGCAAAGGTATTTAATATACTAGCTAGTAATCCAGGTTTATCAAACTTCGGAGTAATTAAAAACATAGTAGTATTTGCATTTACATCAAATTGGGCATGGTTTTTAATAATTAAGAAACGTGTCGCATTATGTGGAAAGTCTTGTATATGTGTATCTAATTGTTGAAAACCATAATCTTCACCACTATTGACAGGTGCTATAGCACCTACATGTTTACTAATCATTTCAAATCCTTTTACAGTACTATCTACATAATCGTAATCAAAGTGATGATTCATAATATAATTTGATGTCTGACTTATAGCGGGTGCTATAGAATAGACTTTTTTAATATCTTCAATTTGGCTACCTGATTGTCCATATAACGCAAAATCAATATCTAAAAGGAGTTCACCGTGTGCATAAACGTCTTGTTTAGCTAGTGAATCAGCTACGATATTAATGGTTCCTTCTATAGAATTTTCAATAGGTACTAAACCAATAGTATCGTTATCCTGTGATGCACATTTAATAACCTCATATAAATTAGCTTTTGGTACAAAATCGATATTTTGCAATTTCAATTGTTCAACATATTTTTGAGAAGCCAAATACGAAAATGTACCTTTCGGACCTAAATAATATATCTTCATACCTTCACCTCGAATGATTTAATGGAAAGGGCACTTCGTCTCATTCGATTTTTTATAGAAAAAGTTAGGGTCTCGCATCGTATTATCAAAGCCATGATGATAATTTTTTGTAAGCGTAGGTGAAATCGGTGGTGCAAGCCAAGACCATTTTCCTGTAACTTGTCGTTGATGTTTTTCTTCATTTTTTTCAAACATTTCAAATTGTTTAGAAGCAGTTAAATGATCCACGATTGACACGCCATGTGCTTTAAAAGAATGGTAGACCGCGTAATTGAGTTCCAGTAGTGCTCTGTCCTTATTAAAAGAATTATTTTTAAGTGTATCAAACTCGAACGCTTCTGCAACCTTTTCTAACAAATTGTATCTATAACTATCAGTAAAATTCCTAACCCCAATTTCAGTAACCATATACCAACCATTAAATGGTGCTGTAGGGTAAGTTATTCCACCAATTTGTAAGTCCATATTTGAAATGATAGGGACAGCATACCATTTTAAATTCAATTCTTTTAATTTTGGATAATTTTCATGTTCAATAGGCACTTCTTTAATCAAAGATTTTGGATATTCAAAGTATTTAATTGGACCTTCACCAATTTGATAAATTAGTGGTAAAACGTCGAAATCTCCACCATCACCTTGCCATCCTAAACGTTGTGCAAGTTGAGTGATTTCACGTTCTGATGGATCTCCTTTTTCTTCATAACCTGCATAGCGAATTAACTGATTGTTATAAATTTTGGGCGGATGGTCTGGATGGAAAATAGTGATGTAAGGTTTAATTTTTCCGCCATTAGTACTTTTTTCAATATGATTACATATAGAATCAATAAAATTACTTTCTTCGGTAATATCTCTTGCGTCGTTAACATTAAGTGATTCCCAAAATAATCTGCCAATACATCTGTTCGAATTTCTCCAAGCCATCTTAGCACCATAAATTAACTCATCTGTAGTATGTCTATATGTTCCAGTTTGTTGAATGCTTTCTGTCACTTCATTGATTCGTTTGTCGATATCTTCTTGAGAATAATTGAGTTCTGAATACATTGTTTTAATAAATGTCGTTGCTTTGTCTATTAACATTTGAAACACCTCATAAGTATTATAATCTACAGATAGAAAATGCACATTCAATAAATTCAATTGTCATGAATTTGTCGTAACGTTCAGCATAAAAATACCGTGATAGATAAAAGTTATGTAATGAATTATTAAATTGAAAACATGATTGGGTTATAATCTCAGTTATTACCTAGATAAATTGAATTATGATAAAATAATTATAAAAGAATGGTCGAATGGAGAGATACGAGTGTACCAATTTGAAGACGACAGTTTAATGCTACAAAATGATTTATATCAATTAAATATGGCAGAAAGTTATTGGAATGATGGCATTCACGAGAGAATGGCTGTTTTTGATTTATATTTCAGAAGTATGCCTTTCAATGGTGGATACGCTGTATTCAATGGTCTTAAACGTGTAATTGATTTTATGGATAATTTTGGATTTTCAGATACTGATATTGAATATTTAAAAACTATCGGCTATCAAGATGATTTTTTAAACTATCTTAAAAATTTAAAATTCACAGGACATATTCATTCAATGCAAGAGGGTGAAATATGTTTTGGTAATGAACCTTTGCTAAGAGTTGAAGCACCATTAATTCAAGCACAACTTTTAGAGACAGTATTATTAAATATTATTAATTTCCATACATTGATTGCTACTAAAGCAAGTCGTATTCGTCAAATTGCAAGTGACGATATATTAATGGAATTTGGTACTAGACGTGGCCAAGAACTAGATGCAGCTTTATGGGGGGCTAGAGCAGCATACATAGGTGGTTTTGATTCAACAAGTAACGTAAGAGCAGGAAAACTATTCGGTATTCCTGTTTCAGGAACACATGCGCATGCTTTAGTACAAACTTATGGCGATGAATACATTGCTTTTAAAAAATATGCTGAACGACATAAGGATTGTGTCTTTTTAGTAGATACATTCCATACACTAAAATCTGGTGTACCTACAGCAATCAAAGTAGCTAAAGAATTAGGAGACAAAATTAATTTTATAGGTATTCGATTAGATTCAGGTGACATTGCATACCTTTCAAAAGAAGCGCGTCGTATGTTAGATGAAGCTGGATTTAAAGATGCTAAAATTATTGCTTCTAATGATTTAGACGAAGAAACAATTACAAGTTTAAAAGCTCAAGGCGCAAAAGTAGACTCATGGGGCGTTGGAACTAAATTAATTACCGGATTTGATCAACCTGCTTTAGGTGCAGTGTATAAATTAGTTGCTATAGAAAATAGTGACGGCACATATAGTGATCGTATTAAATTATCTAACAATCCTGAAAAAGTAACTACACCAGGTAAGAAAAATGTTTATAGAATTATAAATAAAAAGACAGGTAAAGCAGAAGGAGATTATATAACGTTACATGGTGAAGACCCTAGAAAAGAAAAACCATTAAAATTATTCCATCCTGTTCACACATTTAAAATGAAATTTATCAAAGATTTTGAAGCCATTGATTTACATCATTCTATTTTTGAAAATGGACAACTCGTATACGAATTGCCAAGCGTACAAGAAGCTCAAAGTTACTTAAATGAAGGACTTAAAACATTTTGGGATGAAAATAAACGTTACTTAAATCCACAAGAATATCCGGTTGATTTAAGTACAGCTTGTTGGGAAAATAAACATAAACGCATCTTTGAAGTAGCAGAACACGTAAAAGAAATGGAGGAAGATCATGAGTAATTTACAAGACATTGTAGTAAAAGAAATGAAAGTAAAACCTCAAATTGATGTTGAAACAGAAGTGCAAGAAATTAAACATTTTATAAAAAAATATGTACAATCACATGATTTTATCAAATCATTAGTATTGGGTATTTCTGGAGGACAAGATTCAACATTAGCAGGTAAACTAGTACAATTAACTGTAAATGAATTACGTGAAGAAGGTAGAGCGTGTCAATTTATAGCAGTTAAACTTCCATATGGTGTTCAATCAGATGCAGACGAAGTTGAAGATGCATTAAAATTTATTAATCCTGATCAAACGATCACAGTTAATATTAAACCCGCTGTAGATATGAGCGTTAAATCATTACAAGAAGCGGGGATCACTTTAACAGATTTCCAAAAAGGAAATGAAAAAGCACGCGAACGAATGAAAGTACAATTTTCTATTGCCTCAAATCAATCTGGAATAGTTGTTGGCACTGATCATTCAGCTGAAAATATTACAGGTTTTTATACGAAATATGGTGATGGGGCAGCTGATATAGCTCCATTATTCGGTCTAGATAAACGACAAGGACGAGCGTTACTAAAATATTTAGATGCACCTGCACATTTATATGAAAAAATTCCAACTGCAGATTTAGAAGAAGATAAACCTCAATTACCTGACGAGGAAGCATTGGGAGTAACATATAATGAGATTGATGATTATTTAGAAGGTAAAGAAGTTTCAAGCCAAGCAAAAGAGAAAATTGAAAATCATTATATTAAAAACGCTCATAAGCGAGAACTCGCATACACTCGTTATACTTGGCCTAAAAACTAAATTGAAAATCGATACATTGAATCGTAAATATACATGAGCATGTTGGTATATGTTTACGGTTCAATTTTGTTAATTCACATAAAATGAAAATAAAACATTGATATTAATTTAATAGAATGAATTTTAACTTTGACGTGACAAAGATTAAAATGACTGTTAAAATAATTTGGATTTCAAGTAAGAAAAGGGGAATATTATGTCAGCGATTGCTCAAAATCCCTGGTTAATGGTGTTTGCAATCTTTGTTATTAATGTATGCTACGTTACATGTTTAACAATGAGAACAATATTAACTTTAAAAGGGTACCGTTATGTAGCTGCGATTGTAAGTTTCGTTGAAGTTTTAATTTACGTCGTAGGTCTAGGATTAGTAATGTCTAGTTTAGATCAAATTCAAAATATTGTAGCTTATGCATTTGGTTTTTCAATAGGAATCATTGTTGGTATGAAAATTGAAGAAAAGCTTGCGCTTGGATATACAGTTGTCAATGCAACATCTTCTGAATACGAGTTAGACTTACCAAATGAACTTCGTAATTTAGGTTATGGTGTTACCCACTATGAAGCATTTGGCCGTGATGGAAGTCGTTTGGTGATGCAAGTATTAACGCCAAGAAAATATGAATTAAAATTAATGGATACTATTAAAAATTTAGATCCTAAAGCATTTATTATTGCTTATGAACCAAGAAATATTCATGGTGGATTCTGGGTTAAAGGAGTGCGTAAGCGTAAACTTAAAGCTTACGAACCAGAAGAATTAGAAAGTGTTGTTGAACATGAAGTTCAAAGTTAATGACAACGAAACCATTGCAGATTGTCTGAAAAGAATGAAAGATGAAGGGTATATGCCAACAAGACGAATTGAGAAACCCATTTATAAAGAAAATAAAGACGGTAGTCTTGAAGTACTAAAACAAGATATTATTTTTATCGGTAAAAAAATAACAGAATAATATTTAAGAAAACCACTCTAATCTAATGATTTGAGTGGTTTTTAATATTGATAATTGTGTTCACTTTGAAGATGAAATAAAATATGATTATAAGTATATTAGAATTACACAAATAAGGTTGATTCTGTTAAAATAAAAAGCGAAAGATAAAAGACGAACTATAAACGGAAATTCTTTTTTAATGTACAGTTTTTAGAAATAAAATTATAAATACACATATGATAGGAGCTTAAACAATGATTGAACGTTATTCTAGAGAAGAAATGTCGTCTATTTGGACAGACCAAAACCGCTATGAAGCATGGCTTGAAGTTGAAATTTTAGCATCAGAAGCATGGAGCGAGTTAGGATATATTCCTAAAGAAGATGTTAAAAAAATACGTCAAAATGCCAAAGTAGATGTTGAACGTGCAAAAGAAATTGAACAAGAAACAAGACATGATGTTGTAGCATTTACTAGACAAGTTTCAGAAACATTAGGCGACGAAAGAAAATGGGTTCATTATGGATTAACTTCTACAGATGTAGTTGATACAGCATTAAGCTATGTCATTAAACAAGCAAACGATATTATTGAAAAAGATTTAGAAAGATTTATTAAAGTTTTAGAAGACAAAGCAAAAAATTATAAATACACTTTAATGATGGGAAGAACACATGGGGTACATGCTGAGCCTACTACATTTGGTGTAAAAATGGCATTATGGTATACAGAAATGCAACGTAATTTAAAACGTTTTAAAGAAGTTAGAGAAGAAATTGAAGTAGGAAAAATGAGTGGTGCTGTTGGTACATTTGCTAATATTCCACCTGAAATTGAAAGCTATGTATGTAAATATTTAGGTTTAGGTGCAGCACCAGTTTCAACACAAACATTACAACGTGATCGCCATGCTTACTATATTGCAACATTGGCACTGATAGCTACTTCTTTAGAAAAATTTGCAGTTGAAATCAGAAACTTACAAAAAACTGAAACTCGTGAAGTAGAAGAAGCATTTGCTAAAGGACAAAAAGGGTCATCAGCAATGCCACATAAACGTAATCCTATCGGTTCTGAAAATATTACTGGTATTTCTCGTGTTATACGTGGTTATATCACTACTGCATATGAGAACGTTCCATTATGGCATGAACGTGATATTTCACATTCATCAGCTGAACGAATCATGTTACCTGATGTAACAATTGCTTTAGACTATGCATTAAATAGATTTACTAACATTGTTGATCGTTTGACTGTGTACGAAGAAAATATGCAAGCGAATATTGATAAAACATTTGGTTTAATTTATTCTCAACGTGTACTACTTTCACTTATAAATAAAGGTATGGTACGTGAAGAAGCTTATGATACAGTTCAACCTAAAGCGATGAAATCTTGGGAAACTAAAACACCATTTAGAGAACTTATTGAACAAGATAGCAAAATCACAGATATATTATCTAAAGAAGACCTAGATGAATGCTTTAACCCTAAACATCATTTAAATCAAGTAGATACTATTTTCAAAAGAGCTGGCTTAGAATAATAAGTGATTAACTTAAAATCCTATACTTTTTATCATAAAACTACTACACTTTAACTTATTAGTAAGTTAAAATGATAAAAGAATATGCATATAGGAGCTGTTACGATGCAAATTGAAAAATTACGCGGGGATGCATTAAATGAATTGTTTGATGCAATTCTTACATTAGAAAATAGAGAAGAATGCTATCAGTTTTTCGATGATTTATGTACAGTGAATGAAATTCAATCACTTTCTCAACGACTTCAAGTAGCTAAAATGATTAAACAAGGATACACATATGCAACTATAGAACAAGAATCTGGCGCATCGACGGCAACAATATCTCGTGTAAAACGTTCTTTACAATGGGGTAATGATGCTTACACGATGATTTTAAATCGATTAAATATCGATACAAAAGAATAATATAAGATGAAACGATCGCAACATTAAAGTTTAACGACGATAATATGTTGACGATCGTTTCCTTTTTTATCAATTCTTAAAAATTTTAGAAATAAGTTGTACATTTTCACGATATCTGTTTAGAACTAAAAAGTTAAAAATGATATAATTTAAGGTATGTTAAAAAAAGGAGTTTCATGTAATGTATAACATTAAACAATGGCGCCATGTATTTAAATTAGACCCCGCAAAGACTATTTCTGACAATGATTTAGATGCAATATGTATGTCTAACACTGATGCTATTATCTTAGGGGGCACAGATAATGTGACAGAAGATAATGTCATTCAATTAATGAGTAGAGTTAGACGTTACCCATTACCACTTGTTTTAGAAGTTTCAAATATAGAGAGTGTTATGCCAGGTTTTGATTTTTATTTTATTCCAACAGTATTGAATAGTAATAATGTCAAATACCATAATGGAATGCTCCTCGAAGCTTTGAAAGAATATGGACATGTCATTGATTTTGATGAGGTAATATTTGAGGGTTATCTTGTAATGAATGAAGATAGCAAAGTTGCACAACGAACAAATGCTAATACTCAATTAGATATAAATGATATAGATGCATATGCGTTAATGGCTAATGAATTATATCGTTTTCCCATTATGTACTTAGAAAATAGTGGAAAATATGGGGAAGTAGACACAGTGAAATCAGTTAAAGATACGCTAACGACAACACAGCTATTTTATGGTGGTGGTATCACTACTTTATCCCAAGCCAAAGAGATGGCTGAGTATGCCGATACTATAGTTGTTGGAGATATTATTTATAAAGATATAAAAAAAGCATTAAAAACAGTTAAGGTAAAGGAGTCTAGTAAATGAATTCATTAGTAAAAAATATGAATACAGAGCAAAGTGAAGCTGTCAGAACTACAGAAGGCCCACTATTAATTATGGCAGGTGCAGGATCTGGTAAAACACGAGTACTAACACATAGAATCGCATATTTATTAGACGAGAAAGATGTATCACCTTATAATATTTTGGCAATTACATTTACTAATAAAGCAGCTAAAGAAATGAAAGCAAGAGTTGAACAATTGGTTGGTGAAGAAGCTCAAGTCATTTGGATGTCTACATTCCACTCAATGTGTGTTCGAATTTTACGTCGTGATGCTGATCGTATAGGTATAGAACGTAATTTCACTATCATTGACCCAACAGACCAAAAATCCGTTATCAAAGATGTATTGAAAAATGAAAATATCGATAGCAAACGTTTTGAACCACGTATGTTTATAGGCGCTATTAGTAATTTGAAAAACGAATTAAAAACACCAGAAGATGCCCAAAATGAAGCAAATGACTATCATTCACAAATGGTAGCTACAGTTTATAAAGGATATCAACGACAATTATCAAGAAATGAAGCATTAGATTTTGATGATTTAATTATGACTACTATTAATTTATTTGAAAGAGTACCTGAAGCTTTAGAGTATTATCAAAATAAATTCCAATATATTCATGTTGATGAGTACCAAGATACCAATAAAGCACAATACACATTAATCAAATTATTAGCCAATAAATTTAAAAATTTATGTGTCGTTGGTGATTCAGACCAATCTATATATGGTTGGCGTGGTGCAGATATTCAAAACATTTTATCATTCGAAGAAGATTATCCTAATGCCAAAACGATTTTCTTAGAACAAAATTATCGTTCAACTAAAACAATTTTAAATGCTGCCAATGAAGTCATTAAAAACAATACAGAAAGAAAACCAAAAGGATTGTGGACTGCTAATACAGGCGGAGACAAAATAAATTATTACGAAGCAACAACAGAACGTGATGAAGCTGAATACGTAGTAAAAGAAATTATGAAACATCAGCGTAATGGAAAGAAATATAGTGATATGGCTATATTATATAGAACGAACGCGCAATCACGTGTATTAGAAGAAACATTTATGAAATCTAATATACCTTATACAATGGTTGGCGGCCAAAAATTCTATGATCGTAAAGAAATTAAAGATTTATTAAGTTACTTAAGAGTTATTGCCAATAGTAATGATGATATTAGTTTACAACGTATTATTAATGTCCCAAAACGTGGTGTAGGTCCATCATCAGTTGAAAAAATACAAACCTATGCAGTTCAAAATAATATAAGTATGTTCGATGCTTTAGGTGAAGTTGATTTTATAGGACTATCTAAAAAAGTTACTCAAGAATGTATTTCTTTTTATGAAATGATTCAAAATTTAATTAAAGAGCAAGAATTTCTTGAAATAAGTGAAATAGTGGAAGAAGTTTTAGTTAAGTCAGGTTATAGAGATATGCTTGATAGAGAACAAACTCTAGAATCACGTAGTCGTTTAGAAAACCTAGATGAATTTATGTCAGTTCCTAAAGATTATGAAGAAAATACACCACTTGAAGAACAATCATTAATCAACTTTTTAACAGATTTATCACTTGTTGCTGACATTGATGAAGCGGATACAGAGTCAGGAGTTACATTGATGACAATGCACTCTGCTAAAGGGTTAGAGTTTCCGATTGTATTTATTATGGGAATGGAAGAATCGCTTTTCCCACATATTAGAGCAATTAAAAGTGATGACGACCATGAAATGGAAGAAGAGCGAAGAATTTGTTATGTAGCGATAACACGAGCTGAGGAAACACTATACATTACTAACGCAACAACACGTATGTTGTTTGGACGTTCTCAATCTAATATGCCATCTCGATTTTTAAAAGAAATTCCTGAAGATTTAATGGAAAGTCATTCGGGTAGTAAACGACAAACAATTCAACCTAAGGCGAAACCAACTCAGAAACGCGGCTTTAGTAAGAGAACAACTTCATCTAAAAAACAGGTAACTTCTTCTGACTGGAAAGTAGGAGATAAAGTTACTCATAAAGCATGGGGAGAAGGTATGGTTAGTAACGTTAATGAAAAAAATGGTTCTGTAGAATTAGATATTATATTTAAATCAGAAGGACCAAAGCGATTACTAGCTCAATTTGCACCAATTGAAAAAAAGGAGGACTAGTGGATGAATGATATGCAAAATCGTGTAAATGAATTACATGATTTATTAAATCAATATAGTTACGAGTATTACGTTCAAGATAATCCATCAGTTCCTGATAGTGAATACGATAAATTATTACATGAACTTATTCATATAGAAGAAGAACACCCTGAATATAAAACATCAGATTCACCTACAGTTAGAGTGGGAGGAGAAGCTCAATCTACATTTGAAAAGGTAAATCATGATACACCAATGCTAAGTTTAGGGAATGCTTTTAATGAAGAAGATTTAAGAAAATTTGATCAACGTATACGAGATAATATTGGTAAAGTAGAATATATGTGTGAACTTAAAATTGATGGTTTAGCTGTTTCATTAAAATATCAAAATGGCCGTTTTGTACAAGGTTTAACTCGTGGAGATGGTACAACTGGAGAAGATATTACTGAAAACTTAAGAACGATACATGCTATTCCATTAAAAATTAAAGAACCTTTAAATTTTGAGGTGCGTGGAGAAGCATATATGCCAAGACAATCATTTATGAATTTAAATGAAGAAAAGGAAAACAACGGTGAACAACCTTTTGCTAATCCTCGAAATGCAGCAGCAGGTTCATTAAGACAATTAGATTCTAAATTAGCAGCTAAAAGAAAATTAAGTGTTTTCTTATACAGTATTAATGACTTTACTGATTTTGAAGCTACAACTCAAAGTGGTGCATTAGATGAATTAGATCAATTAGGTTTTAAAACTAATCATGAACGTGAAAGAGTATCTGATATAGAAGGTGTCCTAAAATATATAGAAAAATGGACAGCTCAGCGAGAAGATTTATCTTATGATATAGATGGCATTGTCATTAAAGTGAATGACTTAGAACAACAAGACGAGATGGGATTTACTCAAAAATCTCCACGTTGGGCTATTGCATATAAATTTCCTGCTGAAGAAGTTGTAACTGAACTATTGGACATTGAGTTAAGTATAGGTCGAACGGGCGTTGTAACACCAACCGCGATACTTGAACCAGTGAGAGTAGCGGGAACTACAGTTTCAAGAGCTTCATTACATAATGAAGATTTAATTCATGAAAGAGATATAAGAATTGGCGATAGCGTAGTCATCAAAAAGGCTGGCGATATTATTCCAGAAGTTGTAAAAAGTATTTTAGATCGTCGACCTGATGATGCCAAAACTTATCATATGCCAACACATTGTCCAAGTTGTAATCATGAACTTGTAAGGATAGAAGGGGAAGTAGCTTTAAGATGTATTAATCCTAAATGCCAGGCACAACTCATTGAAGGACTAATTCATTTTGTATCTCGCCAAGCAATGAATATAGACGGATTAGGAACTAAGATTATTCAACAACTTTATGAAAATAATTTAATTAAAGATGTTGCTGATATATTCTATTTAACTGAAGACGATTTATTACCACTGGATCGCATGGGAAGTAAAAAAGTTGAAAATTTACTTGAAGCAATTCATAAAGCAAAATCACAATCTCTAGAACATTTATTATTTGGTTTAGGTATTAGACATCTTGGGGTTAAAGCAAGCAGAGTATTAGCCGAGAAATATGAAACAATGGATCGACTAATTGAAGTAACAGAGGAAGAACTGGTAGGCATCCATGATATAGGCGATAAGTTAGCTCAATCTGTTGTTACCTATTTAGATAATGAAGATATTCGTGCATTAATTCAAAAACTAAAAGATAAAAATGTTAATATGACATACAAAGGTGTCAAAACAACAGAAATTGAAGGGCATCCAGAATTTAGTGGTAAAACGATTGTATTAACAGGTAAATTAGAACAAATGACACGTAATGAAGCATCACAATGGTTACAAATGCAAGGTGCCAAAGTAACTAATAGTGTAACCAAAAGTACAGATTTACTTATTGCTGGTGCTGATGCAGGTTCTAAACTAACTAAAGCTGAAAAATTTGGAACAGAAATTTGGACTGAAGATGAATTTGCGACAAAACAAAAGGAAATCAATAATGAGTGAGGTACGTCGATGAAGAGAACAATAATTTTACTTATCTCGACAATTTTTATTCTAACCGCATGCAGTAATGATAAAGACAAAAAGTCAGATCAAGACACAAATCAATCAAAAGATAGTCATTCATCACAAGTGAAACAAGTAGCTACGGATAAAAATGTTCAAGGCGATGATTATCGTACTATTTTGCCTTTTAAAGAAAGTCAGTCACGTGGCCTTTTACAAGATAATATGGCAAATAGTTATAATAGTGAAGGTTTCGAATCTGGACTATTAGAACTAAGTAAAGAAGTCTTTCCAACAGATAAATACTTATATCAAGATGGACAGTTTTTAGATAAAAAAACGATTAATGCATATTTGGATCCTAAATATACTAAAAAAGAAATAGATAACATGAGTGAGAAGGAAAAGAAAAAGAAAAAAGCTAATGAAAACTTAGGGCTTAATCCTTCTCACCAAGGGGAAACAGATCCAACTAAAATAGCAGAAAAGTCACCAGCATATTTATCCAATATTTTAGAACAAGATTTCTATGGTAATAGCGATTCAAAAGGTAAGAACATTAAAGGTATGACGATTGGTTTAGCAATGAATAGCAAATATTATTACCAAAAGGAAAAAGACGGTGAAACCTATAGTAAAAAATTAGATGACAAAGAAATAGAAAAGCAAGGTAAGGCAATGGCAAGTGAAATGTTATCAAGATTAAGAGAAAACAGTGATTTAAAAGATATTCCAATTCACTTCGCTATATATAAACAAAGTAGTCAGGAATCTATCACACCTGGAGAATTTATAGCAGGTGCGACTGCAGATGATGGTCAAACTAAAATCAATGATTGGAAATCAATCAATGAAAAAACTGCTCTATTACCATCTTCAACAGCGGGTGACTATGATGAATCATTAAATAATAATTTCAAACAATTTAATGATAATTTACAATCTTACTTTTCTAACTTTACTCAAGCAGTAGGTAAAGTAAAATTTGTTGATAAAAAAGCAAAACAATTAACAGTTGACTTACCAATAGATTATTACGGTCAAGCTGAGACAATTGGTATTACTCAATATGTTACAGAACAGGCTAAGAAATATTTTGATAATATAGATGAATATGAAATTAGAATTAAAGATGGTAATAATCCGCGCGCATTGATTAGTAAAAATAAAGACGATAAAGAACCAGAAGTACACATTTACCATAATTAAATTTAACTAAAAATTAGGGTCCGAGATATAAAGTTCTCGGACCCTAATATATTAGTTTCTATTTTTCTTTAACAATTTGTTTCACTTTAGCTAAATCGTTATTTACAAAGTCACCTGGTTTAGCTGTTAATTTACTTACGACATAAGTAACGATGACACTTACTATAAATCCAGGAATGATTTCATACATACCTAATAATTCATTGATAGAAGCTAGAGGTTTAATCCAAGCAATCCAAATAATAACTACCAATGCTCCGCTAATCATTCCACTAATTGCACCAGCTCTAGTTAAATCTTTCCAATATAATGAAAATAATACTAACGGGCTAAATGATGCACCAAAGCCAGCCCATGCATTACCAACTAAATTAAGAATAGTGTCATTTGGGTACCACGCAATGACAATTGCAATAATGGCAACAATTAATACTGATAATCTACCAACCATTACAAACTCTTTTTGATGAGTAGCTGCTTTTTCTTCACCGCGAATAAGTTTATAAAAATCTTCGGTTAAAGAACTTGAAGTAACTAATAATTGTGAAGAAATAGTACTCATAATGGCTGCTAAAATTGCAGCAAGTAAAAATCCGCCAACAAGTGGGTGGAATAAAATTTGACTCATAATAATAAATAACGTTTCTGGATCTTCCATTTTTAAATTTCTTTCTGATATAAATGCAATACCTGTTAATCCAACGCCTACTGCTCCTAAAAGTCCGATAGCCATCCAACTAATACCTAGACGTCTTGCTTTAGGTAATAATTTATGTGATTTAATAGACATAAAACGTACGATAATATGAGGTTGTCCAAAATAGCCTAAGCCCCATGAAAATAAGGAAATAATTCCAATTACTGTTGTCCCTTTAAAAATATCCATATTAGTAGGTTTCATTTCAGCAACTCTACTAAAAGTATCTAAACCATTTAACTGCATCATCGCAACAATTGGTACCATAACCATGGCGATTAGCATAATAACACCCTGAAAAAAGTCTGTAATTGATACGGCTAAGTATCCTCCAAAGAAAGTGTAGAAAATTACTATAATAGCTACAAGTATTAATCCATAATGATAATTTAAGCCGAACGCACTTTCAAATAACTTTCCACCTGAAACAAATCCAGAGTGCGTATATAACGTAAAAAATATAACAATAATTAAACCTGAAATAATTTTAATGATATTTTGTTGGTCATTTAATCTGTTTTTAAAGAAATCTGGAAGGGTGATAGCATCTCCCGCTATTTCTGTATAAACTCTTAACCTAGGTGCAACGACCCAATAATTGATATAGGCGCCAAGTGTTAATCCAATTGTTATCCACATCGCAGATAAACCAGTGCTATATACCGACCCCGGTAACCCCATAATCATCCAACCGCTCATATCAGAAGCTCCTGCAGATAATGCAGTGATATAAGGTCCTATACTACGACCGCCCAACATAAACTCGCTTAAATTACCAGTAGCTTGTTTGTAACCATAAAACCCAATAATAAGTAAAATAATGAAGTAAATGGCAATCATAATATAGGTTTGCCAATTTGCATTCACTTGCTGATTAAGTGCTGTCCCCAAATATAGCATTTTAAACACTCCCTTATATAAGTATTTATTTGTGTCACATGTAATATTATACATTATAGTTAAATGTTTAGAAAAGTGAAAAAATAAAATTTTGTTTTTAATCAACTTTAAGTGCTTTATGTAAAGAGGATACTTTAATAAATGTGTGTTGTTTATTGTTTATTAATTATGCATAATAATGTATCCAAAGATATACTTAGGGATATTTTTTCAATAAATATGCTTTTATTTATAAATAAGTAACAAAAACACAATTAACAATCGATGTGGTTCGAGTTTATTTCACTCCAATATTTGAATAAATATCAACCTAAGATATGAAATGAGTTATTTAAATTACTCTCAATCAATAAATGCTTAGATTTTTAAATGAATATTTGATACAATTTAGTGATGAATGAGTAATAAGGAGGCTTTTATTTAATGACTAAAGTAACACGTGAAGAAGTTGAACATATAGCTAATTTAGCCAGACTTCAAATTTCTCCTGAAGAAACGGATGAAATGGCCAATACATTAGAAAGTATTTTAGATTTTGCTAAACAAAATGATAGTGCTGATACAGAAGGTGTAGAACCAACATATCATGTATTAGATTTACAAAATGTATTACGTGAAGATAAAGCTATCGAGGGCATTCCTCAAGAATTAGCATTAAAAAATGCAAAAGAAACTGAAAATGGACAATTTAAAGTTCCAGCCATCATGAATGAGGAGGACGCTTAAGATGAGTATTCGCTATGAGTCTGTTGAGAATTTATTAACTTTAATTAAAAATAAAGAAATTAAGCCATCACAAATAGTTAGTGATATTTATGATGCAATTGAAGAAACAGATCCAACAATTAAATCTTTCTTAGCTTTAGATAAAGAAAACGCAATGAAAAAAGCACAAGAATTAGATGAATTACAAGAGAAAGACCAAATGGAAGGTAAGTTATTTGGTATCCCAATGGGAATTAAAGATAATATCATCACAAAAGATTTAGAAACTACTTGTGCAAGCAAAATGTTAGAAGGTTTTGTACCAATTTATGAATCTACAGTTATGAACAAATTGCATAATGAAAATGCTGTATTAATTGGTAAATTAAATATGGATGAATTCGCGATGGGTGGTTCAACAGAAACATCTTATTTCAAGAAAACTGTAAATCCATTTGATCACTCAGCTGTACCTGGTGGATCTTCTGGTGGTTCAGCAGCAGCTGTAGCAGCAGGATTAGTGCCATTTAGTTTAGGTTCAGATACTGGTGGTTCTATTCGTCAACCAGCTTCTTATTGCGGAATCGTAGGCATGAAACCAACTTATGGTCGTGTATCACGTTTTGGACTAGTTGCATTCGCATCTTCATTAGACCAAATTGGACCATTAACACGTAATGTTAAAGATAATGCTTTAGTTTTAGAAGCAATTTCTGGATTAGATGCTAATGATTCTACAAGTGCACCAGTTGAAGATGTAGACTTCACTTCTGAAATCGGTAAAGATATTAAAGGATTAAAAGTTGCTTTACCTAAAGAATACTTAGGTGAAGGTGTTAGTGAAGATGTAAAAGAATCAGTTAAAAATGCTGTAGAAACATTAAAATCACTAGGTGCTGAAGTAGAAGAAGTATCATTACCAAATACTAAATATGGTATACCATCATATTATGTAATTGCATCTTCAGAAGCATCAGCTAACTTAGCTCGCTTTGATGGTATTCGTTATGGTTATCATTCAAAAGAAGCACAATCACTTGAAGAATTATACAAAATGTCTAGATCAGAAGGTTTCGGTGATGAAGTGAAACGCCGTATCTTCTTAGGTACATTTGCATTAAGTTCAGGTTATTATGACGCTTATTATAAAAAATCACAAAAAGTTAGAACTTTAATTAAAAATGATTTTGATAAAGTGTTCGAAAATTATGATGTTGTAGTAGGACCAACAGCACCAACAACTGCATTTGATTTAGGTGACGAAATTGACGATCCATTGACAATGTATGCTAATGACTTATTAACAACACCAGTTAACTTAGCAGGTTTACCAGGTATTTCTGTTCCTTGTGGACAATCAAACGGACGCCCAATTGGATTACAATTTATAGGTAAACCGTTCGATGAAAAGACGTTATATCGTGTTGCATACCAATATGAAACACAATTCAACTTACATGACGCTTATGAAAAATTATAAGGAGTGGAAATAATGCATTTTGAAACAGTTATCGGACTTGAAGTTCACGTTGAGCTAAAAACAGACTCAAAAATGTTCTCTCCATCACCAGCGCATTTTGGAGCAGAACCTAACTCAAATACTAATGTAATTGACCTTGCATACCCTGGTGTATTACCTGTTGTAAATAGAAGAGCAGTAGATTGGGCAATGCGTGCGTCAATGGCTTTAAATATGGATATCGCAACTAATTCTAAATTTGACCGTAAAAACTATTTCTACCCAGATAATCCAAAAGCATATCAAATTTCTCAATTTGATGAACCAATTGGTGAAAATGGGTATATTGATATCGAAGTAGACGGAAAAACGAAACGTATTGGTATTACTCGTTTACACATGGAAGAAGATGCTGGTAAATCAACACATAAAGATGGTTACTCATTAGTTGATTTAAACCGTCAAGGTACACCATTAATTGAAATTGTGTCTGAACCAGATATTCGTTCTCCACAAGAGGCATATGCTTATTTAGAAAAATTACGTTCTATCATTCAATATACTGGCGTATCTGACTGTAAAATGGAAGAAGGTTCATTACGTTGTGATGCTAACATTTCTTTACGTCCTTATGGTCAAGAAGAATTCGGTACAAAAGCTGAATTGAAAAACTTAAACTCATTTAACTATGTTCGTAAAGGTTTAGAGTATGAAGAAAAACGTCAAGAAGAAGAATTATTAAATGGTGGAGAAATTGGCCAAGAAACACGTCGTTTTGATGAATCAACTGGTAAAACAATTTTAATGCGTGTAAAAGAAGGATCTGACGATTATCGTTACTTCCCAGAACCAGACATTGTACCTTTATATGTTGATGATGAGTGGAAAGAACGTGTTCGTCAAACTATTCCAGAATTACCTGATGAACGTAAAGCTAAATATGTTAATGATTTAGGATTACCCGAATATGATGCACATGTATTAACACTTACAAAAGAAATGTCTGATTTCTTTGAAGGTGCAATTGAACATGGAGCAGATGTAAAATTAACTTCAAACTGGTTAATGGGTGGCGTAAACGAATACTTGAACAAAAATCAAGTTGATTTACTAGATACTAAATTAACTCCAGAAAACTTAGCAGGTATGATTAAATTAATCGAAGACGGAACAATGAGCAGTAAAATTGCTAAAAAAGTCTTCCCAGAATTAGCTGAAAATGGTGGAGACGCTAAACAAATTATGGAAGATAAAGGCTTAGTTCAAATTTCTGACGAAGCAACTTTATTAAAATTTGTTAATGAAGCATTAGATAATAATCCACAATCAGTAGAAGATTATAAAAATGGTAAGGGTAAAGCAATGGGCTTCTTAGTAGGACAAATTATGAAAGCTTCAAAAGGTCAAGCTAACCCTCAAAAAGTAAATCAATTATTAAAACAAGAATTAGATAAAAGATAATAGGTTTGATTTTTGCTCCTATAACGATTAGTGTAAACTAATTGTTGTAGGAGTTTTTTAGTGTTTCTTTTTGTAGAATGAAGAGTGATGACTTAGTTAATAGATATATATAAGAACGACTGAATTAAAGTTCATTCATACAAAGCCATACTTTTTTGCAAAGCAAAATTAGTATGACTTACCTAATAGTTAAAGCTATTAGGTACATAAAATAACATTTGAATTAAAGTTCATGCATAAGAAAATAGAGGAACGCCTTAGCTAAAGCTAATGCATAAGAAAAACTAAGGTACTAAAGTACCAAGTTTTTCTAAAAAATACTTTTAACTCGTGAGTAAATCATTTAATATTGAATATGAGTATATGAAGTCGAGGGATATGATATGAGAAAACGAGCAAGAATTATTTATAACCCGACATCTGGTAAAGAACTTTTTAAACGAATGTTACCTGATGTTTTAATAAAATTAGAAAAAGCTGGATATGAAACTAGTGCCTATGCAACAGAGCGTGAAGGTGATGCGACGCTTGAAGCAGAACGTGCACTCGATAACAATTATGATATCTTAATTGTTGCTGGTGGGGATGGAACCTTAAATGAAGTTGTAAATGGTATTGCAGAACAACCTAATAGATCTAGATTGGGTATTATACCTATGGGTACAGTAAATGATTTTGGACGTGCCTTACATTTACCAAATGATATTATGGGTGCCTTAGATGTGATTATTGAAGGTCATAGTACTAAAGTTGATATCGGTAAAATGAACAATCGTTATTTTATCAATTTAGCAGCAGGTGGCCAACTTACACAGGTATCATATGAAACACCTAGTAAATTAAAGTCAATCGTAGGATCATTTGCCTATTACATTAAAGGATTCGAAATGTTACCACAAATGAAGGCAGTTGACTTACGCATTGAATATGATGATAAAGTCTTTCAAGGTGAAGCATTATTATTCTTATTAGGTTTAACAAATTCTATGGCAGGATTTGAAAAATTAGTTCCTGATGCAAAATTAGACGATGGTTATTACACATTAATTATTGTTGAAAAAGCTAACCTAGCAGAATTAGGGCATATCATGACCTTAGCATCAAGAGGCGAACATACAAAACATCCTAAAGTAATATATGAAAAAGCAAAATCAATCAATATTTCATCGTTTACAGATATGCAACTTAATGTTGATGGCGAATATGGTGGTAAATTACCAGCAAACTTCTTGAATTTAGAACGACATATTGATGTATTTACACCTCATGACATTCATAATGAAGAATTAATTGATCAACCAACAGTAACACCACAGTTAAAATCAGAAGATCATCAACAGAATGAAGACAAATAATAATAAATATGAAATTAACACAAGGTTAGGATAGTAAAAATAACATGTCCTAGCCTTTTCATATGTGGGGGAAAGAAATTGGAAACATTAAAGAAAAATGAAATAAAAACAGGCCAAGTTTTAGATTTAACTCATGAAGGACATGGCGTTGTCAAAATTGATAGATATCCTATATTTGTTCCTAATGCCTTAATTAACGAAACAATAGAATACAAAATTATTAAAGTGAAGAAAAATTTTGCGATAGGTAAACTTCTAAATGTAATTGTAGAGAGTGATTCTCGTGTAGAACCCCCTTGTGTTTATTATGATAAATGCGGTGGGTGTCAGCTTCAGCATATGACTTACCAAGCTCAACTCACAATGAAAAAAGAGGAAGTCATCAATTTATTTCATCGAAAAGGATCATTTAACGATACAGTTATACACGATACTGTTGGAATGGAAGACCCGTGGAGATATAGAAATAAATCACAAATACCAATTGGTTTAAATAATAATAAAAAACCTATAATGGGGTTTTACCGCCAACGTAGCCATGACATTATTGACATGGATAGTTGCTTAATTCAAGATGAGAAACATCAACAAGTTATGAATGATGTAAAACAACTCATATCTGAACTTAATATCAGTGTTTATAATGAAAAGACTAAAAAAGGTTTACTACGTCATTTGGTTGTACGAACAGGTCATTATACAAATCAAATGATGATTATATTAGTTACTAATGGCAAAGCATTCAAACAAGCCAATCAATTAGTAGAAGCGTTAGTTAAATTGCATCCCAATGTAACAAGTATTAAACAAAATATCAACGATGCACATTCAAATGTTATTATGGGGCGTAAATCTATTACACTTTATGGTACTGATGAAATTGAAGATAAGCTAAGTGAAATAACATTTAATATTAGCGATCAATCTTTCTATCAAATTAATTCACATCAAACTGAAAAACTATATAACCAAGCATTAGAATACGCTCAGTTAACGGGCAATGAAATTGTTTTGGATACGTATTGTGGTATAGGAACAATTGGTTTATATATGGCAGGAAAATCTAAGCACGTTTATGGTGTGGAAGTCGTACCATCTGCAATCAAAGACGCAGAAGAAAATGCGACTATAAACCAATTAGAAAATACAACTTTTGTCTGTGGGAAAGCAGAAGAAGTTATTCTAAAATGGAAAGCAGAAGGAATAAGACCAGATGTAGTAATGGTCGATCCACCAAGAAAAGGTTGCGATGAAACTTTCATTAAAACGTTATTAGAATTAAATCCTAAGCGTATTGTATATATTTCTTGTAATCCGTCTACACAACAACGTGATGCACAATTACTTAGTCAACAATATGATTTGAAAGAAATTACTCCAGTAGATATGTTCCCACAAACGACTCATATAGAAACAGTTGCATTATTTGAAAGAAAATAGTCTGTTTTAACTATTGTTGATTGCTATATAAAGACGATTATTAAAATTATATTACAAGCAACTTACTTTCTTGAAAATAGCTTTAGTATCGCTATTAAACGTTGTATACTAATGTTAAATTTAGAGATAAATGGAGGGTTGGTTGTGCATAAAATTGATTTGTTTCCAGATAAAATAAACTTACGTCGTTTTGTATTAATGCAAATAGTACTAGTTATGTTTGTTATTTTATTTACATATAAATGGGCTTACAAAATAACTCATATTATAGAACAAAATATTTTATTAAATCTAGTTTATGGTTTTGCGGGATTTGTGATTTTATTAATTGTTCATGAATTTATACATCATATTTTATTCATTTTATTTTCTAAAGGTGAAAAGCCTCAATTGAAATATAAAAAGGGAACAATGATATTGCAATATACTGAAAGTTGCTTTAATAGATGGCAATTTAGCATAATCATGTTAGCTCCATTAATTATCATTAGTTCTATATTGTTAGTACTTATTAGCACATATGCCTACTCATCATTAATATTTATGTTTAGTATTCACGTTGGTTATTGTGTATTTGATATTTTATTAGTTTCCCTTGCACTTGCTAGTAAATTTAAATATATTCAAAAATACGATGAAGGTTTATATTTATACCAACATAAACCTAATGAAATGCATCATGAATAATGAAAAAGGTATAATACCGCCCCTCTAATTTGAGGAGGTGGTATTTTTGTTTTGTAAAACAAAGCATGAAGTTCGTGAAATGTTGTCTTACAATTTATAATGAGAGTAATAGATAATAGTGAACGAAAGGCGGTGAATACATGGAAGAAAGAAGGATTATACACATTGATATGGATTACTTTTTTGCACAAGTTGAAATGAGAGATAATCCAAAATTAAAAGGAAAACCTGTGATCGTCGGTGGCAAAGCAAGTAATAGGGGTGTGGTTTCCACAGCATCATATGAAGCAAGAAAATACGGTGTACATTCAGCTATGCCCATGTCTCAAGCGCATAAATTATGCCCGAATGGTTATTATGTTACGAGTAGATTTGATGCATATAGAGAAGCATCTAAACAAATAATGGATATATTTCGTAGTTATACTGAAATAGTTGAACCTATGTCATTAGATGAAGCGTATTTAGATATAACACATCTAGTTAGACCGGATTTACCTGCGTCAACAATTGCTAATTTCATTAGAAGAGATATTTTAGAACAAACAGAATTAACTGCTTCAGCAGGAGTTTCTTATAATAAATTTTTAGCTAAATTAGCAAGTGGTATGAATAAACCCAATGGTATTACAGTGATAGATTATAACAACGTTCACGATATATTAATGAATTTGGACATAGGGGAATTTCCAGGAGTAGGTAAAGCGTCTGAAAAGGTTATGCATAATAATAATATCTTTACAGGGCAAGATTTATATAATAAGGATGAGTTTGAATTAATACGTTTATTTGGTAAGAGAGGACGAGGTCTATATAATAAGGCAAGAGGTATAGATTACAATGAGGTGAAAGCTACAAGAATACGTAAGTCAGTTGGAACTGAACGTACTTTTGCAACAGACGTAAATGATGATGATGAAATCTTGAGAAAGGTTTGGGAATTATCAGGGAAAACAGCAGAGAGACTTAATAAATTACAAAAATCCGGAAAAACGGTGACAGTTAAAATTAAAACATACCAATATGAAACACTCTCAAAGCAGACAAGTCTAAGAGATCCAGTTAATTCAGAGACGGATATATATAATATTGCTTATACGCTTTATACAGAATTAAAAGATCCTGATATACCAATCCGATTAATTGGTGTAACAGTAGGAAATTTAGAGCAATCAGCTTATCGAAATATGACAATATATGACTTTTTATAAAGGCTAGTAATGTAAGTAAAATACTTCATTATTAGCCTTTATCTTTTAAATCTTTACCATAAATATTTAACATACTAGACAAATCATCATAGTGTTTTAATAATCGAAATGTAATCATAGCACAAGCTTTAGCATCATTTAATGCATCATGATGACCGTGAAAATCTAACTTATAAAAATCCATCATATGTTTCAATCCATATCGGTGAGATTGAACCGTGCGTTTGGCCAATTGATATGAACAGAAATAGGTAAGATGGGGTGTTTCTAAACCAATTGATTGAATACTTTGATGCAATACATTCATATCAAATGCTGCATTATGTGCAACTACGGGAAGTTCCTCTATAAATTGCATCATATATGGATATACATAAGCGAAATCAGGAGAAGAGACTACATCTTCAGGGTGAATACCATGAACATTAATATTTTGTTCTGAGAAGTAATCATTTGGATTAACTAATGTATGGAATGATTCTGTAATTTTATTATCAATGACTTTGACCATACCTACTGAACAGATACTGGTACGTTTACCGTTAGCAGTTTCAAAGTCCAACGCAACAAATGCATTTTTCATTTTGTATATGACAACTCCTTTAATACATGACTAATATCATTTACTTTACATCAAAATGAGTATAAATCATAATAAATCAGATTTCACAAAAATATTTTCAATTAGAGATTGAGCTGAGTTAATACTTATTAAAATAGGATAAGGATGAATAGATGGTCTATACCAAAATGACACATATCACTTATGTAGAACAACCAATTAAAGAAGTAATAAGGAAAGCACCACAACCTCCTCAAAAAAGAAAAGGTTTGTCTCCTAAATAAGTTAGGAAACAAACCTTTTAGTTATTATTCAACTATTAAAAAATAACTTTTAGAGTTCAATAAAACCTAATTGTATTATTCTTCGTCGAATGAACGTGTTGCTAGTTCTTTTTCATAAAGATATAAAGTATTGCAATCGTCGCCGATACGATTTAAATAATCGATGTGTGTTTCAAACATTGATTCTTCTTCAACTTGTTCATCTAAGAACCAATTTAAGAATGAAATAGTAGCGTAGTCTTTTTCTCTATGTGCAATTTCAGATAAATTATAGAAACGTTTTGTAACATCTTGTTCTTGAGCTAAACCATCTTTAAATGTTTCTAAAATAGAATTGAAATCAACTTTAGGTGCTGGTAATGCTGTAAATTTAGCATGACCACCACGATCATTAATGTAGTCATAGATTTTTTTACCATGGAATCTTTCTTCTTTTGCTTGTTGAATGTAGAAATTTGCGAAACCTTCATATGATTCTGAATCGCAATAAGATGCCATCGCCATATATGCGTGAGCAGCAAAATACTCATGATTCATTTGTTCATTTAATGCATCTAAAAGTTCTTTGTTTAACATTTTTATTCACCTCATATTAAATAATTTAATTACTTTCCTTACTAACTAAATTGAGTATAACAAACTTATTCTCATTCGTAAATAATAATTATTATAATCTAGGGTGCATTTTTATCTTTTTAATTGAGAATCTTTTTAGTTATACCCTCTGCGTGTTATAATTATGCGAGTGAATAGTAATAGGGAGGAAACAAATGAGACAATGGACTGCAACCCATTTAGCGAAGTTAGCGCGTAAGGCAAGTAGAGCCGTGGGTAAAAATGGAACTGACTTACCAGGTCAAATCGCACGTAGAGTCGATCAAAATATATTAAGAAAATTAGCCGAACAAGTAGATGATATTGTATTTATTAGTGGTACTAACGGAAAAACGACGACATCTAACTTAATTGGACACACATTAAAAGCCAATCATATCGATATTATCCATAACAATGAAGGTGCGAACATGGCAGCAGGAATTACATCCGCCTTTATTATGCAAACAACAAAGCAAACAAAAATTGCAATTATTGAAATAGATGAGGGATCAATACCACGAGTACTTAAAGAAGTAACGCCGTCAATGATGGTATTTACCAACTTCTTTAGAGACCAAATGGACAGATTTGGTGAAATAGACATCATGGTTAACAATATTGCTAAATCAATTAGCGATAAAGGTATCAAATTATTATTAAATGCCGATGACCCGTTTGTTAGTCGTCTTAAAATTGCTAGTGAAACACGTGTTTATTATGGCATGAAAGCACACGCACATGAATTTGAACAAAGTACTATGAACGAAAGTAGATATTGTCCAAATTGTGGTCGTTTACTTGAATACGATTATATCCATTACAATCAAATCGGTCATTATCATTGTGAATGCGGATTTAAGCGTGAACAACCTAAATATGAAGTGACTTCATTTGAAACTTCACCATTCCTTAAATTAAATATTGGTGAAACGTCATTTAATATGAAAATAGCAGGGGATTTTAATGCTTATAATGCGCTAGCAGCATATACTGTTTTAAGAGAACTTGGTTTAAATGATGAATCTATTCAAAAAGGTTTTGAAACATATACCTCTGACAATGGACGTATGCAATACTTCTCATTGAACCAAAAAGAAGCAATGATTAATTTAGCGAAAAATCCAGCTGGAATGAATGCTAGCTTATCAGTAGGTGAACAATTAGAAGGACGTAAAGTGTATGTTATTAGTTTAAATGACAATGCTGCAGATGGTCGAGACACTTCTTGGATATATGATGCTGATTTTGAGAAGTTAAGTAATCAAGATATAGAAGCTATCATAGTAACAGGAAATCGTGCTGAAGAATTACAATTAAGATTGAAATTAGCAGAAGTAGATGTTCCAGTAGTACTTGAAAGAGATATTTATAAAGCAACTGCTAAAACAATGGATTACACAGGATTTACTGTTGCCATTCCAAACTATACTTCATTATCACCAATGCTAGAACAATTGAATCGTTCTTTTGAAGGAGGACAATCATAATGAAGCATGAATTGACAATTTATCATTTTATGTCTGATAAATTAAACTTATATAGCGATATAGGTAATATTATCGCATTAAAAATGAGAGCTAAAAAACGTGGTATTCAGCTTAAAGTTGTTGAAATCAATGAAACAGACAATGTTACATTTGATGACTGTGATATCTTCTTTATCGGTGGGGGAAGTGATCGTGAACAATCACTAGCAACGAAACAATTAAGTAAAATTAAAACACCACTGAAAGAAGCAATTGAAGATGGTATGCCAGGTCTGACAATTTGTGGTGGCTATCAATTTTTAGGAACAAAATATATTACACCTGATGGGACAGAACTTGATGGTTTAGGCATTTTAGACTTTTATACTGAATCCAAAGAAAATCGCTTAACTGGAGATATTATTATAGAAAGTGATACATTTGGTACAATTGTAGGATTTGAAAACCATGGCGGTAGAACATTCCATAATTTTGGTACTTTAGGACATGTGACACATGGATACGGTAATAATGATACAGATCGACAAGAAGGTATTCATTATAAGAACTTATTAGGAACATATTTACATGGTCCGATTTTACCTAAAAATCATGAAATCACTGATTACCTATTAGAGAAAGCCTGTGAAAGAAAAGGTATTCCATTTGAACCAAAACAATTAGACAACACAGAAGAAGAAGCGGCTAAACAAGTTTTAATTGATCGTGCAAACAAAAATAAATAAGTATTAAAACATGTCGTGACATATCATTTGTGGGGATAAGAACTGAAGTTTCCATTGGTAGTGTAAGTTGAGTCATGTTATAATCTTTATACATAAGGCACCTCGTTAATTTAGTTTAGTGATGTTTATTAAATTATACGAAAGGGCCTTATTTTTTAAAGTGTTTTGATGTAAAATTACATATAAATTCGATGTATTTTGGCAAGACTCTTAAGGGAACAGGACAAGCTGAAGACTACAGGCTGAAGCTGTCCCCTAAGAAAGCGAGCCGATAATACGAAGTATTATAAATAAAGAAGCCAGTCAATGAGTTTTTTGGATAAACTCATTGACTGGCTATTTTTCTAGGATTTATGTCCCAGTCTCTTTCATTTGAAAATATTTTTTACGCATAGCGATGATCTAATATTTTATAGATTAATAAAATTTCATATATAAGATGACTTTTAATTTGATTCTGATCGAATTCTTCAAGTTGTTTTACTGAAGATTTTAAAGTTGAAGCTGATTTACGTTCACGCTTAAATGTACCATCACATAGAATGTGGCTAATACTTGTACTTATTTTTAATATTGCTAACTTTTCATCTGGAGTAAAGAATACATAGGCATCTTTAGGTAAATAAATAATATTGGCTAGGTGTGTCATTAATAATCTATTAGTATAAGCCCTACTAGTTAGTTTATTAAGCTTTTTCCAATCTTCGGCTTTATTTTGATGATAAGTAAGTTCATCACGTTGATATCCAGTTAATAAGTCAATTTTTTGGTTTAAGTTACTAATTTGAATGATTTTTTTATTACTTTTATCAGATTGAAATCGTCCAAGTAGTAACTCATGACAACGTTGGTTAAATAAGTCATACATTTTATCTTCAGATCTATATAGATTATCTTCTAATTGACTATAGTATTTAGGCGGTAAAATCATAAAATTTACAAGTCCTGCAGTAACAAGTCCAATTAAAGCAGTTAATAAACGTGAAAAGAAATTAAATACATAAGCTTCATGTATACCAGGTATCATAGCAACTGAAGTTAAAACAGCAACTGTTGTACCAACTTGTAGATTTAATTTAGTACAAGCCAATATCGTAAACGTTGCACTACAGGCGTATGCAAACGGTGATTGATCCCCAAAAATAAATGTAAATACAACAGCAAATAAAGCTCCAATAACTGTAGCTGGTAAACGACGATAGCCTTTTTTAATAGATGCTTTAGCAGTAGGCTCTATGGTTACGATTGCTGTTAATATGGCAAAAATTGGTGTTAAGTTTAATAACATACAAAACACAGTAGTAAAGAAGGTTGCTAAGCCTGTCTTAATTGTACGTGCACCAATAATATGTTTATACCATTTTTCATTCAAGTTGTTGTCCCCCTTAAAAAGGGAATTTTTAAAACGTAGATCGCTTTTTCAAATTCTCTTTCTTATACAAACAAAATAAATACTTTATAATGCATTCATATTTAGTATATCAAAAAATTTTTGCTATAATAAGATAGAATATAAATATAAAGGAACGGGATAAAAATGATTGTAAAAACAGATGAAGAACTACAAGCTCTAAAAGAAATTGGATATATTTGCGCTAAAGTAAGAGATACAATGCAAGCTGAAACTAAACCAGGCATTACAACTAAAGAATTAGACAATATTGCAAAAGAATTGTTTGAAGAACATGGCGCATTATCTGCACCAATTCATGACGAAAACTTCCCAGGTCAAACATGTATTAGTGTGAATGAAGAAGTCGCTCATGGTATTCCAGGGAAACGTATTATTCGTGAAGGTGACTTAGTTAATATTGATGTATCAGCACTAAAAAACGGGTTTTATGCTGATACAGGCATTTCATTTGTTGTAGGTGAAGCATCAGATCCTTTAAAACAAAAGGTATGTGATGTAGCGACAATGGCATTTGAAAATGCAATGGCTAAAGTGAAACCAGGCACGAAATTAAGTAATATTGGTAAAGCAGTTCATGCAACTGCGCGTCAAAATGATTTAACAGTTATTAAGAATTTAACAGGACACGGAGTAGGTCAATCATTACATGAAGCACCTAATCATGTCATGAACTACTATGATCCAAAAGATAAAACATTATTAAAAGAGGGACTTGTCATTGCAGTTGAGCCATTTATTTCATCTAAAGCTACGTTTGTAACTGAAGGTAAAAATGAATGGGCATTTGAAACAAGTGATAAAAGTTATGTTGCTCAAATTGAACATACTGTCATTGTTACTAAAGATGGTCCTTTACTAACAACAAAAATAGATAATTAATATAAAATTAAGACAGTCCTTAAATAATTAAAGTAAATGATTATGATTTAATCTAGGACTAAAGGACTAATACGATATGGTTCCGGAGCCTATTACTTAAGGTTTCGGAATTGTTTTATAATAGAACCTAATCAATGGTGAGGTGGTTCTATGAATTATATGGAGAATTATTTAAATCACATTTTTAAATCGTCATTAAGATATAATATCGATGAATATAAAATGAAACTAGATAAAAAAATAAAAAGTATTGAAAGTTATATAGCATATTTAAATGGGAAGAGAGCACAGCTCAAAAAGTTAATTGACAGTATATCTTTAGCATTAGAAAATAAGTATATAGATATAGCAGATTTATATAATATCCAATGTGCAGAAGAAGTACATGATCATGAAATTGCAGCATTAAGAAATTACTTAAATCATATTGAGGCTTATTATGCACAAATAGAAACTAAAATAAGTGAACAGACAAAAGAAAAAATGACTATTGAAAAAGAGTGTCATTTAATTCATTATATGAGTGCTGTGGCATAGAAAGGTGGCGAACCATGACCCATAAATATATATCAACAGAATTGTTGATAGTTTTTACAGCATTAATGATTATTGCTAATTTTTATTATATATTCTTTGAAAAGATAGGGTTCCTACTCGTTTTACTATTAGGATGCGTGCTAGTTTATGTAGGATATATATATTTTCATAAAGTGAGGGGCTTGCTTGCATTTTGGATTGGTGCACTATTAATCGCTTTCACTTTATTGTCTAATAAATATACGATTATCATTTTATTTATATTTTTATTATTGCTAATTGTTAGATACTTAATTTTTAAATTCAAACCATTAAAAGTAACGGCAACAGAAGAGGAAGTGTCATCTCCAGCATTCATTAAACAGAAATGGTTTGGAGAACAACGAACACCTGTCTATGTATATAAATGGGAAGATGTCCAAATTCAACATGGAATTGGTGACATTCATATTGATTTAACAAAAGCAGCAAATATCAAAGATAATAATACTATTGTTGTTAGACATATATTAGGTAAGGTACAAGTGATCGTACCATTAAATTATAATATCAATATACATGCAGCTGCATTTTATGGATCAGCATATGTTAATGAAAAATCATATAAAATAGAGAATAATAATATACATGTTGAAGAGAAAACTAAAGAAGAAAATTACACTGTCAATGTCTACGTATCAACATTTATTGGAGACGTAGAGGTGATTTATAGATGAATCACTATATAAGAGCAATAGGTTCTATGCTCATTTTAACGTATAGTATGTTAACCGCATTTTTATTTATTGATAAAGTATTTGTTAACATCATCTATTTTCAAGGTATGTTCTATACACAGATTTTTGGCATACCTGTATTCTTATTTTTAAATATCATAGTGATATTATTATGTATCATTGTAGGCTCTGTTTTAGCTTATAAAATTAATCAACAGAATGACTGGATTAATTCTCAAATAGAACGATCTATTGAAGGTGAAACAGTTGGTATCAATGACCAAAATATAGAATTATATAGTGAAACACTGGAAATATATCATACACTTGTACCATTAAATCAGGAATTACATCGATTAAGAATGAAAACACAAAACTTAACTAATGAAAACTACAACATGAACGATGTAAAAGTTAAAAAGATTATTGAAGACGAAAGACAACGTCTAGCTAGAGAATTACATGACTCAGTAAGTCAACAATTATTCGCTGCGAGTATGATGTTATCAGCGATTAAAGAAACTAAATTAGAACCCCCATTAGACCAACAAATTCCAGTTTTAGAGAAAATGGTACAAGATTCACAACTTGAAATGAGAGCTTTATTATTACATTTACGACCTCTAGGGTTGAAAGATAAGTCCTTAGGTGAAGGAATTAAAGATTTAGTTATAGATCTTCAAAAGAAAGTTCCGATGAAAGTTGTACATGAAATACAAGAATTTAAAGTTCCTAAAGGTATCGAAGATCATTTATTTAGAATTACTCAAGAAGCTATTTCAAATACATTAAGACATTCTAATGGCACTAGAGTGACGGTTGAACTATTTAATAAGCAAGATTATTTATTATTACGTATACAAGATAATGGTAAAGGCTTTAATGTAGATGAAAAATTGGAACAAAGCTATGGTTTAAAAAATATGAGAGAACGTGCATTAGAAATTGGTGCTACATTCCATATCGTTTCGTTACCTGATTCCGGAACACGTATAGAAGTTAAAGCCCCATTGAACAAGGAGGATTCTTATGGCGATTAAAGTATTATTTGTAGATGACCATGAAATGGTTAGGATAGGGATATCAAGTTATTTATCAACACAATCCGACATTGAAGTAGTAGGTGAAGGAGAATCTGGTAAAGATGCAATAGCTAAAGCGCATGAATTGCAACCCGATTTAATATTGATGGATTTACTAATGGATGATATGGATGGTGTAGAAGCTACAACAGAAATAAAAAAAGATTTACCACAAATTAAAGTAGTTATGTTAACAAGTTTTATTGAAGATAAAGAAGTTTATCGTGCTTTAGATGCAGGTGTAGATAGTTATATTTTAAAAACAACTAGTGCAAGTGATATAGCTGAAGCGGTTCGTAAAACTTATAATGGTGAATCTGTTTTTGAACCAGAAGTATTAGTGAAAATGCGAAATAGAATGAAAAAACGTGCAGAATTATATGAAATGTTAACAGAAAGAGAAATGGAAATCTTATTATTAATTGCAAAAGGTTATTCCAATCAGGAAATTGCCAGTGCTTCACATATTACAATTAAAACTGTTAAAACACATGTTAGTAATATATTAAGTAAATTAGAAGTACAAGATAGAACACAAGCTGTAATTTATGCATTTCAACATAATCTTATCCAATAAAGATAGTTATTACATGATATAAAATTTTACAAACAAATAGGCCAAGCGGTTGATGAACATCAATCCGTCTTGGCCTTTAATATATAATAATTAAGAATTTTTATCTTCTTCTGAATCATTATTTTTAAATTTATCTACAATTTTATCTTTAATTGTACTTTTGTACTTTGATCTTCTTGGTACTTATCTTTAGCATCTTTATCGATATTATAATCTTCTTGTGAACCTAATTCACGGTTATCATTATATTCATAAGTTGTATCTTCATTATAATGATTTTGGTTATTATCATCATGTTTTAAAGCAGCTTCTTCAGGTGTTTCGCCTTTAATTACATTACGTTGATGAATGATAGCATTAATTTCTGCTCCAATGATAATAATAAAGCTTGTTAAGTATAACCAGATCAGTAAAATAATAATACCAGCGATACTACCATAAGTTTTAGAATAATTACCAAAGTTAGAAATATACCATCCAAATGCAAATGAACCTAGTAACCAAATGACTGATGTAAATATTGCACCTGGTAATACTGAACGAAATTTAGTTTTAACATTAGGTGCTACCGAATACAATACTATAAATAATAGTAAAATAATGATTAGAGGTAATACCACTCTAAGTAAAGTAAATATCCATTTAATTTGTGAGTCTAAACCTAATGGACCGAATAAATAATGACTAATAGCAGAACCAAGGGTAGGTAAAGCCATAGCTATTAAAAATACAAATCCCATTACAATAGTAAATACAACACTTAAAAGCTTAAGTAAAATACCATTTCGGCTATCTTCAACATCGTAAGCAACGTTAAATGAATTCATAATGGCAGTCATACCATTTGATGCAGACCATATTGCTAAGATCAGACCGACAGATAGTAAGCCGCCACTTGAATTTTTAGTAACATCGCCTATAACACTTTTAATAATTGATGATGTTTCTGATGGTGCACTACTTAACATATCAGTAATACGACTTTGATCGATATTAAAAACTGGTAATAAAGTCAATATGAAAATGAGCATAGGGAACATAGCAAGAACAAAGTGATATGTCATTTGAGCTGCTAAACCTGATGCATCGTCCTTACCAATTCTATATACCAAATAAGAGAAAAAGTTCGAATCTTTAGTATACTTTGCAGGTTTGTTTAATCTTGAAAGGAAGAATACCTGATTCTTCTTTTTTGGTGTCTTAGATTGAAATTCTTGAGGTTCAATGTATGTACGATCGACTTTAATTTTGTTATCACTATTTTGTTGATCTTTGTTATCTTCATATTCTTTAGCAGAATTAAGGAAGTTGGAACTTGTTTTTTCTTTCTTTGACATAACAATCTCCTTTAATAATTTGAATATTATATTTAAACACATTTTAATTTAATTAAAATTGTAAAGAAAGGGAGTGAGATGAAGTTGAGTTAATTTTTGGTTATTGGAGACTAATTTTAGTTACCAATAAGCTAAAAATCATTTAATAGCTCAACCTCTAAACTCACCCCCGTTTCAATGGAGTGGGATAACAGTTATTGAATATCTTCACTCTATTTGAATAGTTAATTAAGAAATAGTGATTTATTATTACAAAATTCTAATTCATAATTCATCTAATAATTAACTATTATTTTCCAATACGCTCATTTTTTCTATTAACAAAAGTATCTTTTGCATCTTTAATAGAACGTTCTAACTCTGGGTTATTACGACGAATTTCTTCGATAACATCTTTCCAGTACATAACTTCATCTTTAATGCTACTTACTTTAGAAGGTTTTTGAGATTTTTTACCTTCTTTAACATTTGAGAATGATTGTTTTAAAGAATTACGAGTTGATTTATCAGCTAATGTTGCTACGCCACCGATAACAGCGCCTAATAATACTCCAGGAATGAATTTGTTTTCCATAATTTTACCCCTCTTTCAAATTTGCATCTTTGACGATGTAATCAATTAAATTATCACATGATGATTGTACCATTTTATAAACACCTTCGAAATTGTTAGTGTAATATGGATCAGGTACATCACTTTCTTTCATATTACTAAATTCTAGTAATTTGAACAATTGTCCTTTTATGCTAGGATTAATTGCTTTAATATTTTCTACATTACTTTGATCCATTGCAATAATATAGTCAAAATCATCTGTTGGTTCAAAAAGTTCACTTATCATACCATCAAATGGAATGCCGTGTGTATTTAAAATCTTTTGAGTCCCTTCGTGAGGGGGCTCACCTAAATTCCATTTTCCAGTGCCACGAGAGTGAACTTTAACACCAGTTATACCTCTGTCTTGTAGTCTTTGTCTCATGATTGCTTCAGCCATTGGAGAACGGCAGATATTACCAAGACATACGAAAGCTACGTCTACCATATTAATTCCTCCAAACTATGTAATTATATCCCCATTTTACTGGTTCTTCAAACAATTAGAAAGCAAATTTTTTCAAATTCTATTAATGTTCCATAAATTATGTTAGTTTGATAGAATACTAAGGTAAAGAGGTGAGAAGTTTGGCAACTACAAATGAAGAAATGATTACCGAAATAAGACAAAAGTTAAATATAGTTAATAAAGCGCTTATTGATCCTGATAAATTTAAAGATGCTGATCAAAATGAAATTAAAGAAATACATCAATTTGTAACTTCAAAAGATTCATTTTCACCTAGCGAAGTGACTGCTATTGCAGATGCACTAGGAGAATTAAGACAATAAAGGGGGAGTCTAAATGAGTAACTACCAAGGAAAATTGAAACAGTATGCCAAACTACTAGTTAAAGTAGGCATGAATGTTCAAGAAAAACAGCCAGTATTTATACGCTCATCTGTCGAAGCTTTAGAATTAACTCATCTAGTTGTAGAAGAGTCATATAAAGCTGGTGCATCAGATGTAAGAGTCGATTATTCAGACCCAAAATTAAAACGTATGAAATTTGAATACGAAACTGTAGACCATTTTGAGAATAATGAAGTTAAATCTTATGATGTTAATGCACGTATGGATTATGTAGAAAGAGGCGCTGCAAACCTTGCAATATTAACTGAAGACCCAGATTTATTAAATGGTATTGATTCTAATAAATTGAAAGCATTTCAATTGCAATATTCCAAAGGTTATAAAGGATATATGGAAGCAAGCCAAAAAAATCAATTTCCTTGGGTGGTTGCAGCATTTCCATCAAAAGCATGGGCTCAAAGAGTATACCCTGATAAATCAGTAGAAGAAGCTTATGAAACATTTATAGAAGAAGTGTTTGATATAGTAAGAGTAGATGGTAATGACCCTGTAGAAAATTGGAAAATACATGTAAGTAATTTAAGTAAACATGCTAAAAGAATGCAAGATAAACAATATAAAGCGTTACATTATATTTCTGAAGGTACAGATTTAGTTGTAGGGTTACCACAGGGACATATATGGGAAGATGCTACTAGCTATGTAAATGGAAAGCAACAAGCATTTATTGCTAATATCCCTACAGAAGAAGTGTTCACAGCGCCAGATAGAAATAATGTAAATGGTTATGTAACAAATAAATTACCATTAAGCTTTAACGGTAATATCATTGACGGTTTCACTTTAACATTTAAAGATGGAGTTGTTGTTGATTTTAAAGCAGAAAAGGGCGAAGATGTCTTAAAAGATTTATTAAATACAGATGAAGGTGCACGTAGATTGGGAGAAGTAGCACTAGTACCAGATGATTCTCCAATTTCAAATAGAAACACTATTTTTTATAATACGTTATTTGATGAAAATGCATCCTGTCATCTAGCGTTAGGATCTGCTTACGGTTTCAACATTAAAGGTGGAACTGAAATGACAACTGAAGAAAAAATTGCAAGTGGTTTAAATGATTCAAATGTTCATGAAGATTTCATGATAGGTAGTGCTGATTTAACCATTTATGGTATTTTAGAAGATGGCTCAAAAGAACTCGTTTTCGAAAACGGAAATTGGGCAAAATAAGTCGTAAATACCAAGTACAGTAGGGAAATTTCATAGAGAGATAGGAAGATATGAATGACTAAAGAACAAGTAAATAAAAAAGCAATGTCTGAATCTAAAAGTATTAAAACAAGTCAAGTGTATCCACAAGATACTAATCATCTTCATACGATGTTTGGCGGTATTTTAATGGCAAATGTAGATGAAATTGCAGCAATTACTGCTGTGAAACATGCTGGTAATTCAGTAGTAACTGCCTCAACAGATTCAGTAGATTTCTTATTACCAATCAAGAATGGGGACATCCTTTCATACGAAGCAATGGTTTCTTATACGGGTAGTAGTTCAATGGAAATTTGTGTGCAAATTATTATTGAAGATGTCTTTGAAGGAGAACGTAAATTAGCTGCACTTAGCTTTTTAACCTTTGTAGCTTTAGATGAGAATGGTAAACCTGTACGCGTTCCTCAAGTTTATCCAGAAGATAAAGTTGAAAAATGGTTCCATGAAACAGCTCCTCAACGTGTCGCTCGTCGCAAAGAACGACGTGATGAAAGTAAAAACACTATTGAGTATTTATCTAAAATTCAACATATTGAAAATTAGATAAAAGCTTATTTAGAATTGCATATAAATAGACCTAATGAAACTATAAATTTTTCATTAGGTCTTTTTAGTTTGCTAAGCATTATGATTATAAATTATGAAAAGATATGTTTTGCATGCATTTCAATTTCTTTTTGGCGGAAATCAGTATCAGGGTAATACATATTTTTCACTAACACATTTGGTCCCAGACAATGATATTCAGAACAATGACAATTTAAAGATTGGGCTAAATCAGAAGTGAGCCATTGATTAAATACATCTGTTAATCTGTCTTTTTGTATGTTTGAAATAGTACCATTTTCATCTCCGAAATCAGTAACAATGACATTACCTGTAAATACATTTACATTTAAACGACTACGCCCATCAGGGTCATTTCTCATTGTGACATTTTTTGCATCTCTTAAACGTTGTAATAATTGTTGATCGTTTTCATCATTAATACATGGATAAATAGGTAATGTACCAAATAACATCCAAGTATCCTGGTCACGTATATCTAATAAATGATGTATCGCTTCTTTCATTTCTTTTAAAGATAAGACATTTAAAGAGCTTGCAAAATCAGCTGGATACATAGGGTGTACTTCATGTCGACTACACTTCATATCATTAACAATTTCATTATGAATTTTATCCAAGTAAGGTAATGTGCTTTGATTGAGCATTGTTTCAGCAGATACAAACATTCCTTGTTCAGAAAGAGTACTTGCATTGTCTAACATTTGCTCGTATAGTTTTAATTTTGCTTTAATTGGCGGTTGCTTTTTCATAGCTCCAAAGCCGACATCTGTGAATTCTTGAATGGTTCCCCAGTTATGTGAAATATGCATAACATCTATATATTCTGCAATATCAAGATATCGGTCTTGTGGTAACGTTAAATTAGAGTTCATTTGTACATATATCCCACGTTGATGTGCGTATTTTAATAGTGGTTTCACTACATTTTTAATAGACTTTTTCGAAAACATAGGTTCGCCACCTGTTATAGACAATGTACGTAAATTTGGAATTTCATCTAAACGGCGATATATAATATCCATTGGTAAAGGATCTGGATCTTTAGTTTGTAAAGTGTAACCAACAGCACAATGACTGCATCTCATATTACATAAATTGGTTGTTGTAAATTCGATATTACTTAAAGTGAGTTGGCCATTATCAATGACATCGTTATAAGCTTCCCAAGGATCATTGTGTATTGAAATAGGTTTTTTATTTGTTATTATCATTAAAACTTCTCCTAAAAAGAGTGTGACAAAGAGGAGTTGTGAACATATATACTAGTTAAAATTTTTCAATATATCCATATTATAAATACTATGTTTCACGTTTCCTCAAAACCTGTGTCAGCTCTTTAAAATTTGTAAAAAGTACAGTAAACATTATTAAGATTATATCTCTTTTTGTCAAATTCTGTTAGGATAAATATAACAAAAATAAATTTCAAAGGAGCTCTATTTTAAATGAGTGAACAACAAACTATAGAACAAATCAAAACGAGATTAAACAAATTTATCGAGGATATTGATCATGTAAACCCTGATGAAGTGCGTGTTGAAGACATTGATGAATGGATTGGTTTACTAGATCAATTAGAAGAAAAAGTAAAACAAGTTTCCAAATAATTCACTAATCATAATTAATGACACTTTAGTGACGATTAAAAAATTTAGTACAAGATGTTTAACTTTAAACTTAAACGTGAATACAATAAATATAATCGCACAATAGAAAGGTGATCATATTATGAGTAAAAAAGTAGCAGTTCTATTAGGAAATGAATTTGAAGATATAGAATTTACAAGTCCGAAAGAGGCATTAGAAAATGCTGGATTTGAAACAGTAGTTATTGGCACTAATGCTAACGAAGAAGTCGTTGGTAAACACGGTGAAAAAGCAACTGTTCAAGTTGGTATCGGCGAAGCAAAACCAGAAGATTATGACGCTGTTCTAATTCCTGGTGGATTTGCACCAGACCATTTACGTGGTGATGCAGAAGGTAGATTTGGTACATTCGCTAAATACTTCACTTCTAATGATGTTCCAGCATTTGCAATTTGCCATGGACCACAAGTATTAATTGATACTGATGACTTAAAAGGTCGTACATTAACTGCAGTATTAAATGTACGTAAAGACTTATCTAATGCTGGTGCGCACGTTGTAGACGAATCAGTAGTTGTTGATAACAATATCGTTACAAGTCGTACACCAGATGATTTAGATGATTTCAATAGAGAAATCGTAAAACAATTAGAAGACTAATGATTGTTTAGTATAAAACATTAAATCTAAAGGCTTATTGATTTAGTTCAATAAGTCTTTTTTATTTGTAAAAGTTGATATGGAAGTAATAAATGAGTGAATTGTATATATTAAATAATAGTCAAATATGTACACCTTGGGACTGATTTTTACTATAAACTATAGCTAATGGTTTCAACTACTGGTAAACTCACATTATAACAGTGAGTTTGAGTAAAGGAGTAAATGCATGAAAAGAAGCGACAGATATGCACAATCTAATGAATTCCCTCAACGAGATATGCGTGAACCTCACTATAATACTTATTATCAACCAATAGGGAAACCACCTAAAAAAAAGAAAAGTAAACGTATCTTTTTAAAAATACTTATTACATTAGCGATTATATTAGTATTATTCTTAGGATTAATGTTTTTTTTATCATCGAGAGCTAATGTAGACGATTTAAAATCGATTGAAAATAAAAGTGATTATGTTTCGGCAGATCAAATGCCAAAATATGTCAGAGGTGCTTTTATTTCATTAGAAGATGAAAGATTTTATAAACACCATGGCTTTGATTTTAAAGGAACAACAAGAGCTTTATTTTCTACTTTGAGTGATCATGATGTTCAAGGTGGTAGTACAATAACACAACAAGTTGTTAAAAATTATTATTATGATAACGAACGTTCTTTCACAAGAAAAGTAAAAGAACTGTTTGTAGCACATAAAGTAGAGAAACAATATGATAAAAATCAAATACTTAGTTTTTATTTAAATAATATATATTTTGGAGATAATCAATATACAGTTGAAGGTGCAGCAAATCATTACTTCGGCGCAACAACTAATAAAAACAATCAAAATTTGAATACAATTAGTGTATTACAAAGCGCAATTTTAGCAAGCAAAGTTAATGCGCCAAGTGTATATAATATTGATGACATGTCAGATAACTTTACGAATAGAGTTAAAACCAATTTAGAAAAAATGAAACAACTTGATTATATATCCGATGACCAATATGAGGAAGCAATGGCCCAACTAGGTCAATAACAATTACCCTATCATATGCAATGTTAGTACGAATAAATTACAGTAACTATGTAATGTTGAACATTGTAAATATGATAGGGGTTTTATTTTTTATAAAGCGTGACTTTATTGCTAATGATTGAACTATGTCATAATATGATATATACAATGTTTATGAGGAGGTGTATCATGCCTAAAATCACTAAATTAGAAGTACAAAAGAAGAACAAAGAACGTTTTAATCTATATCTCGATAATCAATTTGAGATGGGGATAGATATTGATACACTTGTTAAATTTAATTTAAAGAAAGATCAAGTACTAGAAGCCGCAGAAATGGAGCAGATTCAAAAATATGACCATTATCGAAGAGGTTTAAATATAGCAATTCAATATCTTTCATTTAGAAAGCGTACTGAAAGAGAAGTACGTCAACATTTAATAAAAAATGACATTTCTGAAGAAGCGCTGCAACAAGTGATAGATTATTGTTACCAAGAAAAATTAATAGATCATTATGATTATGCTGAAAGTTTGAAAAACACTATGATCAATACAACGGATAAGGGACCTGAAACTTATAAACAAAAATTGTATCAAGCTGGTATTGAAACTAATATTATAGATGAATATACTGCTCTATACATAGAACAACAACCAATGGAAGATATCATCAAAGTAGCGAGTAAAGTAATTAAAACTAAAAAAGGTCCAACTTCAAAAGTTAAACAAAAAACAATGACTGCTTTAATGCAAAAAGGATTTACGATAGAAAAAATCAAACAAGCCATGGATGAACTTGATTTTTCACAGGACGAAGAACAACTTGACGATATGTTACAAACTGATTTAGAAAAAACATATCAAAAGCATCAAAGAAAATATGAAGGGCAACAACTAGTAAGAAAAACGATAGAAACGCTTATGAGAAAAGGCTATAAATATGATAAAATTAAATCTAAATTAGAAGAAAGTGGTATCGAAAATGGAACAGAAGAAATTGAGTGAAATGTCTGAGCCAGAATTAAGACATGAAATACAAACTTATAAAGAAAAAATGAGAAAAGCAGAAATGAACGGTATTTTGAATGAATATGACGTTTATCAAAGTAAAGTAATTGTAGCTGAAAGTTATTTAGTTGATCGTAATAAAATTGAATTAGGCAGAATCTATCAATTAAATGATGGCAGTGATCAATATTTTAAAGTGGAAAGATTAAAAGGTATATTCGCTTGGGGATTTAGAATTAAAAGTAGCGAACCCGAAGAAGGTTTACCAATTGCATTATTAAAATTATAGAAGGATGAAAAGAAATGGGAAGTTCAATCGTTTTAAAGTTACTTAAAGTTACTCATTATTATAGAAATAAAAAAACTAAAAAATGGTACTTACCTTTTGGATACGCCGCTGAAGATATTGATTTAAATAATGTCTCACTACATATTTATCAAGGTGAGGCCTTAGGTATTATCGGTGAACCAGGTTCTTCTAAAAAATTAATAGGTAGATTATTATCAGGATCTATTCACCCTGATAAAGGAAAATTAGTTCAAAGTGATCATGTATATTATGGAGATATTGAAGACCGAAAAATTGTAAACCAAACTGTGAAAGATTACGTTAAGCACATTGTTGAACTATTTTCATATAAAGTCTCTGATTATAAATACGATCAAGTCATTCAATATGCCCATTTAGATGAAAAACAACTCGTTTCACAATTAACCAAACAAGAATTTGCTCAGTTACTACTAAGTATAGCCAGATCATCTAAATCAAATATCATTATTTTGAATCATGTTCTTCAATATTTAGATGAATCTTTTACAAATCGAGCGATAGAGCTATCAAATGATTATATCAATCATAACCAAACGATTGTTTTTATTGATGATGACGTTGATAAAATAGAACAAGTGAGTAACTATATTACTTGGGTCTCACACGGACAGATTCGTATGGAAGGGTCTCTTAAACAAGTAATTCCTGTATTTAAAGATCATGAAAGAGACCGAAAAAGTATTGAATCAAAAGAAGAACTTTCATCATTTGATCTTGATTGGAAAAAAAGTCGAACAAGAATGCCTGAGATGACTTATAATTTTAAAAGAATTGAACGATATAATCATGCCAAACCACCAATATTTTTGGTAAGATTTTGGACTTTAATGACCAGTTTTCTAATTGGATTAGCACTTATGGGTATTCTTTTATTTAATAATTTAGGAATAATAAATATCTCAGCGGGGAATCAAACTCCACTTCAAACACAAACTAAAGATACATATGAAAATAAATTAGCTTATGGAATAGCATTAAAAGGAAGCGTTAAAATTTCAGGTTCAAATAATCTAACCTTACCTAAATATAGTGTCGTTACTATTGATGGAGAAAATAGTAAAAATTATCGATTAAATGAAAGTGGAAAAAGTTATACCGTAGCTAAAAGTAAACTAGAATATTTTAATCCAGCTGGTTTGTATGAAAAGCATAGTTTCAAAACTTTATCTCCATATATTAAATCCAACTATAGTAAGTATGTAGAATACTTCAATAGTCATTTACACAAAGACCACGATACAGTAAAAAAATCACTAGTCCCTGAAGAAGATAATCGTTTTGTTGCTGACGTGACTTCTCAACCGATTAAGATGATTTTTAATGATGATAATCAGTTAAACGGTTTTGTGATGCCTATTGTTAATAAAAGTGAATTGAAAGATAAATTCAACATTAATAAAGATGTTTGGATTTGTAAATCTGGTGATGGATACTTTATTGCCGATATGAAAGATAATAAGTGGATATATATTGAATTGTAGGTGTAAGTATGATCGATAGTATAATTATTTATTTTAAAAATTTACCACACGTTTTAAATTATTCTTTGAAACATGTTAAAAACTTATGGAAATGGTTTACGGTAAGTTTTATAGTTGGATTAGTCTTAATATTTGCGATAGAAATATTTTTCAAGGTGACAAACGCAACAGAAATGATACAAGGTGTATGGTTATATAGACTTTTAACTTTGTTAGGATTTGGGTACATCGTCCTCAGCTTATTTTTATGTTATAAAATATACGCTAAAGATTATATGATTACTAAATCGTTTAAAATATCCCCAGTAACACCCATAGTAGTTACTACAATTGTTGGAGGTATTTTACTATTTGTACTTATGACAATTATTGCAATATGGAAACCAATTAATTTTGAAAGTTCATTACTAGCTACAATATATTTTATTTTAGTAACAATAGTGTTAAATTGTTTACTATCAGTGTTATTTGGTTTAGTAAAAATCTTAAATCATAAAGCGGATATATATTTTTATATATTTTGTGTTATAGAATTTATTTTAGTACCAATTATTTATGTTCCTAAAACACATTTGACAATGATTGGACATGTATTGATGTTAAATCCATTTTATTATGTAACTAATGGTTTAGCACAATCAGTGTTGTTTGGCAGAATAAGTCTAGCTAATATACCTTATCATTTATATATACTATGTTTCATCTTGATGTTATGTTTAATTAATTTTGCGTTATCTCGTTTTGTATCTCATGCTAAATATAGAAATAAAAATAAAAATACACAATCAACTATTCAATCTAATCATTTTTCAAGTAATGCTAATCATATAAAAGATAGTGACAATAGTGAAATTGATAAAAATAATAATTAAAATATAAAAAGCCAAGGTATAGGACTCATGTATTTTGCATATCCATCAAGTTAACTTAAGCAGTTTACTTTTAAGGATTACATTATTACATGTCCTTGAACCTTGGCTATTATTATTTTGCGAATAATTTACGTTGTAATTTGTCTTCACTAAATACCCAACCAATATAAGAATGATCTATTTCATTTTGAGATGTTAGATGGGCAATAGCAACAAATGCATAATGATCATTATTTAAATATCTTAAATCCATTAATCGAATTTCTGTAGAACCATCATCTAATGGCGTTGTTTGCCAACGATATATAGAAGAAAAGTTTAAAAATGTTCTTATATCTTTATTACTTTTAACTTTCCATAATAATGAGTCGATAGATAAATGTTGACGTTTAACTTTATCACTAAAAACAATATTTCGACCATGTGATCTACCAACATAATCATGTTCGTCTGTTTGAATAGCAATACGCCATTCCATAAATTTCATTGTAGGAATTACAAATACTTTTACAGGGTTATGCTCTTGTTTAATTTGCTTTAATGCTTGTTTCTTTAAGAAAGATTGCATTTTAAATCGGATTATATAATAAATGATTAAAATACCGATTATTGGAAAGAATGCCAAATAAGGATGTACCCCTAATACCCATAACACCACGCCTATACATAATATAATGAATATAATTGGATCAAACGTGTTAATAACGCCGAGTTGTATCCATTTATTAGTAATTGGTCTTAAAGCTTGTGTTCCATATGAGTTGAAAATATCAACAAACACATGTAAAAAAACTGCTAATTGTGCCCACATCCATATATGTAATGGGGATGTGTGGTTGAATATAACAAATATTAAAAATGTAATTAATATTGGCCATAATATAGTGAATGGAATAGAGTGCGTAATGCCTCTATGATGGGAAATATAAGTTGAATTATCTTTTAATTTTAAAACCGTATCCCCATCAGGTATAAGGGAACCTGCAATCAGTGTTGTGGCACTTGCCGCGAATGTGCCTGACATCGCTGGATCTTGAGTTGCAAGTGCAGTAAGTCCAACTCCAATAACAATGTGCGTGGCTGTGTCCATTTATGTTCACTCTTTTCATCTTAATTTATAATATATTATAATCTAAAAGTTAGAATAACAAAATCAACTCACATTAATAATGTGTTATTCTTATTTATCATGTAAGTAAAATATCCATTAAAATCAAATTGAAACATTAAATCATTGTTCAGGAAGGGAAATATATGTATTTAGAAGAAAATTTCAAAGATAATATTGTACATTGGTTTAATAACAATCAACGTTCAATGCCTTGGAGAGAGACTACTAATCCTTATTATATATGGTTAAGTGAAGTTATGTTACAACAAACACAAGTCAAAACAGTTATAGATTATTATGATAGATTCACTCATCGTTTTCCTACAATAGCCGATTTGAGTGAAGCAAATGAGGATGAGGTACTCAAATATTGGGAAGGACTTGGTTATTATAGCCGAGCAAGAAACTTTCATCATGCAGTCAAAGAAGTACAATGTGATTATAATGGAATAGTCCCATCTGATCCTGAAAATTTTAAATCTTTAAAAGGTGTCGGACCATATACTCAAGCAGCAGTAATGAGTATTGCATTTGACCATCCACTTCCTACAGTTGATGGTAATGTTTTTAGAGTTTGGTCAAGATTAAATAACGATAGTAGTGATATAAAGCTCCAATCTACACGTAAAACATTTGAACAACAGTTATTACCTTATGTTCAAGATGAAGCTGGAACGTTTAACCAATCAATGATGGAATTAGGTGCGCTTATCTGTACACCTAAAAACCCACTTTGTATGTTTTGTCCAGTTCAAGAAAATTGTGAAGCCTTTGATAAAGGAACAGTATTAGATTTACCAGTTAAAACCAAAAATATTAAAAAGAAAACCATTGAACAAAGTGTCTTTTTAATTCGAAATCATAAAGGACAATATTTATTAGAAAAAAGACAGGAAAGGTTATTGAATGGTATGTGGGAATTTCCAATGTTTGAAGCCTCTAATGCTATTTCAGAAATATCTCATAAACTAAAACATGACATAGAACCTTTACCAGAACATATATTTAAATTAAAACATCAATTTACACACTTAACTTGGAATATTAAAGTCTATAGTGTGCCTGAAACTATAGATATAAATGAAAAGGATTTACCTGATAATATGGTTTGGTTTGATTTATCTAATCGAGATGATTATTCATTTCCAGTATCAATGGATAAAATATATCAATTTATTGAAGGATAGGTTTCTTTAAAACAAAAATAATAATAAATCATTTTACTTATTTATAATCCAATAAAATCTAACTATTACTTAAATTTAATGACGTGAAAGTACAGAAGTAGTTTGAAAATATGATATAATCTAAATGGTTAAAAAGTATAAAGGTGGTGTGGAGTATGGTAAAAGAATCCATACCTAAAGAAGGACAAGACATCAAAATTCAAAGTTATAAACATGATGGAAATATTCATCGCGTTTGGTCTGAAACAACCATTTTAAAAGGTACAGATCATGTGATTATTGGTGGGAATGATCACACGTTAGTAACAGAAAGTGATGGTCGCACTTGGATTACAAGAGAACCAGCTATTGTCTATTTTCATTCTGAATATTGGTTTAATGTGATTTGTATGTTTCGTGAAGATGGTGTTTATTATTATTGTAATTTATCTTCACCATTTGTTTGTGATGAAGAAGCCTTAAAATACATCGACTATGATTTGGATATTAAAGTTTATCCTAATGGGAAATACCATTTATTAGATGAAGATGAGTATGAGCAACATATGAATCAAATGAATTATCCTCACGATATAGATGTTATTTTAAGAAGAAGTGTAGATATTTTACAACAGTGGATAGAACAGAAAAAAGGGCCTTTCGCTCCTGATTTTATCAAAGTTTGGAAAGAGCGATATAAAAAAATTAGGGATTATTAAGCAAATTAGATGTAAAACGATATGAGATGGTTTATATTATTCAATGTTGCATTGATTTAATTAAATAAACATTGATAGTTTAGATAAAACAATCTCTATTAACTAAAATTATATTTGTTAATCGTATCAATCAGAGGTTGAGATATGTTAGTCAATTGTTGCGGAATAATTTAATTAATTATTAGCTTATGTATACTAATGATTAATTGAAATGATATTCCAAGGCGATTCATCATATCCAACCTCTGTTCAATTTTAAAAAGATCAATTTAAAAAATATTATATGGGGGGATTAAAATAATGATTAAACGATATTTAAAGTTTGTTAAACCATATAAATATCGTATTATTGCTACTATTATAGTTGGTATTATTAAATTTGGTATACCAATGTTAATTCCATTGCTTATTAAATATGCAATAGATGGTGTTATCAATAATCATTCACTTAGTGATAGCGAAAAATACTCACACCTAGCCATAGTTATAGGTATTGCCCTATTTATCTTTTTAATTGTTAGACCGCCAATTGAATTTATAAGACAATATCTAGCTCAATGGACAAGTAATAAAATATTATATGATATAAGAAAGCAACTTTATAATCACTTACAAGCATTGAGTGCACGTTTCTATGCTAATAACCAAGTAGGGCAAGTTATTTCACGAGTGATTAATGATGTGGAACAAACAAAAGATTTTATTTTAACAGGATTAATGAATATTTGGCTTGATTGCATAACAATAATAATAGCATTAACAATTATGTTCTTCCTTGATGTTAAACTGACTTTTGCTGCATTATTTATTTTCCCATTCTATATCTTAACGGTTTATTTCTTCTTTGGACGTTTAAGAAAATTAACAAGAGTAAGATCTCAAGCTTTAGCAGAAGTTCAAGGATTTTTACATGAACGTGTACAAGGAATGTCTGTTATTAAAAGCTTTGCAATTGAAGATAATGAAGCGGGTAATTTCGATCACCGTAATAAAAACTTTTTACAAAAAGCATTTCAACATACGAGATGGAATGCATATTCTTTTGCTGCAATTAATACTGTGACAGATATAGGCCCAATTATTGTCATTGGTGTCGGTGCTTACTTAGCAATAAGTGGTTCTATTACAGTAGGGACATTAGCTGCATTCGTTGGTTATTTAGAACAATTATTCGGTCCTTTAAGACGATTAGTATCTTCTTTTACAACATTAACTCAAAGCTTTGCGTCAATGGATCGTGTCTTCCAATTAATAGATGAAGATTATGACATAAAAAATGGTATTGGCGCTCAACCAATCGAAATTAAAAATGGTCAAATTGAATTAAAACATGTTGGGTTCAAATATAATGAAAATGAACAAGACATTTTAAAAGATATTAATTTGACTATTCATAAAGGTGAGACCGTTGCCTTCGTAGGAATGAGTGGTGGAGGTAAGTCAACACTTATTAATTTAATACCTCGGTTTTATGATGTTACAGAAGGAGAAATTCTTGTTGATAACCACAATGTTAAAGATTTCTTAACAGGTAGCCTAAGAAATCAAATTGGTTTAGTTCAACAAGATAATATCTTATTTTCCGATACGGTTAAGGAGAACATTCTACTAGGCCGACCTGATGCTTCAGACGAAGAAGTTATTGAAGCAGCTAAAATGGCTAATGCTCATGAATTTATAATGAATCTTCAAGATGGATACGACACAGAAGTTGGTGAACGTGGCGTGAAATTATCAGGTGGTCAAAAACAAAGACTATCTATTGCACGTATATTCTTAAATGATCCACCAATTTTAATCTTAGATGAAGCTACTAGTGCATTAGATTTAGAAAGTGAAGCAATTATTCAAGAAGCACTAGATGTTTTAAGTAAAGATCGTACGACGTTAATCGTAGCACATAGACTTTCAACAATTACTCATGCAGACAAAATTGTAGTTATAGAAAATGGTGAAATTGTTGAAATGGGTACACACCAACAATTAATTGATAAAAAAGGTGCTTATGAGCATTTATATAGCATACAAAATTTATAATAATAAAAAAGAGCTTAAGGCAAATGTTGAATTGCCTTAAGCTCTTTTGCTATATAGTTCTAATTAATTTATAAATAGCTTAGATTGATAATTAAATAAGTTTAAAAGCTATAAGTCAAAATCTTCATCAGCAATATCAATATCAGTATCATTGCGATGGTAAGTAAAGAAACTAATACGAAGTCTATCTAAATGTTCCAAATGATATCTATATTCTTCTATTGCTGCGATAATTTGCATAATATTAGCATAAGAATAATTAGTTTGATATGGATTTTGAATTAATTCATTTTGAAAAGCAGTCATAAGTTCTTTTTTAAGTGGGTTATCAACTTCATATTGCAATTGTGTGACTTTAAATTTAGCCTTTTTAGATAAACTTTTTAAAATTTGCTCGTGGAAAGCAATTAATGAGTCTAATTCCAATTTAATTTGTAATAACAATTGATTATTTAGTTGATGTAAATCATTTGGGTAACGTGACATTTTGTTTAATACTTCATAAGCTAATCTAGTTGTTCTTACTACTTCTTTAAATAGAATTTTCTTTCTATATTGTTCAAATATATTCTTTTTTAATAAAGGTCTTTCTTCATGATAGAAGTCGTAAATCTTTTCGAGTTTATCGATTCTAGAATTCAGTTGATCGCCATCTTGTTTAATATTATTAAATTCAGAAGTGTCATTTAATACCAATTTAAACCAAACGAAGATATCGGAGGTAATATTTACAGAATTATAATAAATTTTAGTTTCGAATTTTGGAGGTAAGAATAATAAATTTACTACTGAAGAACTTAGTACTCCAATCATAACTAAAACAAATCTGTAAAATGCAGCGACATAAAATGAACCAGAGACTTGGCCCATAATGATTAATGCTGTGACACTTGCTAATGTAGCAACATGTGCAAGATTAAATCGGAATAAAATTGCGATTAATACGATAACTGTAACACCCATAATTATAAAATTATTACTAAAGATTGTAACCATGGTAACAGCTAATAATGCGCCAATAATATTACCGATAGCTTGATCAGAAACAGTTTTAATAGACTTATAAACACTAGGTTGCATTGCGACAACTGCACTGACACCGGCTAATGCTTTTAGACCAATATTATTAGGAAGTAAAGAAGCGATAGACATAGCTAGTATGATTGCTATACCTGTTTTAAAAATCCGAGCTCCTAGTCTCAAAAAGAAGCGCTCCTTTTATTTTTATTGAATAAAATTTTAAATTCGTATTCATTATTGTTATACACTGACTAATCATAAATTTCAAGTGAATACAATAGTGTAGCTTTTGAAATATAACATTATATAACAAATCGCTAGTCAAATTATTTTAAATGAACACACAATCAGTTTAACTAAAGATATTTTTATAAAATGATAAAAGCTCCTTCAAAGTCCATTTAAAATGATTACAATGAGGGAGCAAATATGGTTAATGATATAGCACTTATTTCATTTGACTAAATGCATAGTCAGCTGCTTCTAGTGTTTTATCAATATCTTCTTCTGTATGTTCCGTAGTTAAGAACCATGCTTCAAATTTTGAAGGTGCTAAATTAATACCTTGGTTAAGCATTAATTTAAAGAATTTAGCAAATGCTTCGCCATCTGAGTTTTCGACTTGTTCATAGTGAGTAATTTTTTCATCAGTAAAGTATAACGTTAATGAACCATAAATTCGATTGATAGTTGCAGTAATATTATGTTTGTCTATTAATTTTAGTAGCCCATCTTCTAAACGTTTACCTAATTGATCTAATCTTTCATAAACACCATCTTGTTCTAATACTTCAAGTAATGCAATACCAGCTTTCATTGAGAGTGGGTTACCTGCCATTGTACCAGCTTGGTATGCAGGTCCAAGTGGAGCAACATGTTCCATAATATCTTGTCTTCCACCGTATCCACCAATTGGTAGTCCGCCACCAATGATTTTACCAAATGCAGTTAAATCTGGAATCACACCAAGTAAGTCTTGTGCTGCACCATAATGGAATCTAAATGCTGTAATGACTTCATCATAAATTACTAAACTGCCGTTATCATGTGTAATACGGTTCACTTCTTCTAAAAATCCTGGTTCCGGCATAACCATACCGAAGTTACCAACAATAGGTTCAACTAAAACGGCTGCAATTTCATCTCCCCAATGATCAATAGCTTCTTTATAAGATTCAATATCATTAAATGGTACTGTGATTACTTCTCTAGCAACGCTTTCAGGAACACCAGCTGAATCGGGGGAACCTAATTGTGAAGGACCACTACCAGCAGCAACTAATACTAGATCAGAATGGCCATGATAAGAACCAGCGAATTTAATGATTTTATTACGTTTTGTATAAGCACGAGCAACTCTAATCGTTGTCATAACAGCTTCTGTACCAGAATTAACAAATCTGATCTTTTCTAATGAAGGAATAGCTTCACGTAACTTTTTACTAAAATCGATTTCTAATTCAGTTGGTGTACCATATAGCACACCTTTAGCAGCTTGATCTTGGATAGCTTTAGTTATATGTGGATGAGCATGACCAGTAATAATTGGTCCATAAGCTTGTAAATAATCAATAAACTTATTACCATCTACATCATATAAATAAGCGCCTTTACCTTCTTTCATTACTACAGGAGCTCCACCGCCAACTGCTTTATAAGAACGAGAAGGTGAATTAACGCCACCTAATATATATTCATTAGATAATTCCTGAAGTCTTTCGCTTTCAGTAAATTTCATTTTATCAACCTCTTTTAATTTAATATTGTCGACTATTATCGTATCATAAAATTAACATAATGAAGAAATAGGTGATTAAATGTTAAAAAAAGGTGATAAGTTCCCAGAGTTTTCTCTAGAAAATCAGAATGGAGAATTAGTATCGAACGAAACAATTAAAGGACAAACGACAATACTTTACTTTTATCCAAGAGATAATACACCTACTTGTACAACAGAAGCGTGTGATTTTAGAGATAATATCGAACTTTTTAATGATTTAAACGTGAATATTTATGGTGTTAGTGGAGATTCTAAGAAAAAACATCAAAATTTCATAGAAAAACATCAGTTAAACTTTGATTTATTAGTAGATGAAGATTTCTTACTTTCTAAAGAGACTGGGGTTTATCAACTGAAAAAATCATTTGGTAAAGAAAGTATGGGAATAGTTCGTACAACATTTGTTATAGATGAAAAAGGAATTATAAAAGATATTATCGAGAAAGTTAAGGTTAAAACACAGATTGATGAGTTAAAAAATATATTGGAGTGATAATCTATGAAGGTTGTAAGTCTGTTTAGATTAGGCGAATTAGAAGATGAGTTAGTAGAGAAATTCCCACAAGTAGATTTTAAGTTTATTAAAAAAGCTAAAAATATACCATTTGAAGACAGACAATCTTTAGATATATTAATAGGTTATGATGGTGAATTAGATGAATCTTTTTTAAAAGATTGCCCAAATCTTAAATGGATCGCATGGTATGCGACAGGTGTTAATTCATTACCATTAGATTATTTGAAAAATCATAATATTAAACTAACTAATAGTAGGGGAGTACAAGCAAAACAACTTTCTGAATTTATCTTAGCGTTCATATTAGATGATTATAAAAAAATGAGAACATCATTTATTAACCAACAAAATAAAGTGTATGATTCTAAAATGGTAGGAAGACGATTAAGTGGGGACAAAGTATTATTTTTAGGTACTGGTGCGATTGCAAGTCGTGCTGCAAAGTTAGCCAAAGCATTTGATATGCAGGTAATTGGTTTGAGTAACTCCGGAAAAGATAAAGAGTGGTTCGATGAAGTATATAAAATAGAAAAATTGAATGAAGTTATTGGAGAAGTTGATATTATTATCAATGCTTTACCTGAAACAAATGAAACAATTCATTTATTACAATATGATCACTTTAAACAAATGAGTAACGATGCACTTTTTATTAATGTTGGACGAGGTACTATAGTTAAAGAAACTACAATTCTAAAAGTATTGAAAGAAAACTTAATTAGACATGCTTATTTAGATGTATTTGAAAATGAACCATTAGATGAAAACAATCCATTATATGAATTAGATAATGTAACAATAACAGCACACATTACTGGTAATGATAATAATATAAATAAAGAAGTAACGGATATATTTGTGAATAACTTGAAACATTTTCTCAATAACAAAGATTTAATTGAGAATATAGTTGATTTAAATAAGGGATATTAATTAAAATACTGCAGTTATATTGACAATTTTAATTCGCAACAGTTATATTAATATTAAGTAATAATAATTATTAACTAGAAAGATGGTGAAAAAATGAGTGCGGAATTAGAATCTATAGAACATGAGCTTGAAGAATCAATTACATCATTGAGAAAAGCGGGAATCCGTATTACTCCTCAAAGACAAGCAATTATTAAATTTATGATTTCTTCAAAAACACATCCAAGTGCCGACGAAATATATCAAGCACTTTCACCAGATTTTCCTAATATAAGTGTTGCGACTATCTACAACAATTTAAGAGTATTTAAAGACATTGGCTTAGTTAAAGAACTCACATATGGTGATTCATCAAGTCGCTTTGATTTCAATACTCATAATCACTACCACATTATTTGTGAAAAGTGTGGAAAGATTGTTGATTTTCATTATCCTCAATTAGATGAGGTAGAACAACTAGCACAGCACGTAACAGAGTTCGACGTAACACATCATCGTATGGAAATTTATGGGATCTGTAAAGATTGTAAGGAAAAAGAATAATAAGTTGTTTACTTATACATTATATTCTTACACAAATAATAGTTTTAAATAAAACCATGTTTATTCTAAATAAGAATAGACATGGTTTTTATTTACTTCAACAATCTGTATAACATGAGCACTGATTAATTGCGAAATTATGATGTGACAATTAGATTTATATTTTAGACGCTTATTAGGAAAGACAGATTAAAATAAAAGAGAAATCGTTAATGTTAAATAAACAAACTAGAATGTAGGGAGAATTACAAAAGATTAGTTAGATTAATATACTGTATATTAAAATAGAGAATATATGAGATTATTGTGCACTCAAACAATTAATAGTAACTATAGTGGTAAATTTAAACCAAAATAGTGTATGAAATTCGTTGACGATAAACAAATTAATTGATACTATATAAAAGTCGTCAAAATGATGTTAAGTTATTTGAAAGGTTTTATTAACTTTTTAAATGAAATATTAACAAAGTGTAATTTTGACTATTGAACTTTCAACTTAAACATTATATTATAGTTCTTGTTGAGTTATTAAACAACAATTTAATTTTAAAAAAAGAAATTAAATTTATTCTTGACTTAACAAAACGGACGCGATATAATAAGATATTGTAAGTGAAAAAAACGAACATTGAAAACTGAATGACAATATGTCAACGTTAATTCCAATAATGTAACGAAAGTTACAACAATTAATTTAGTTTTTATGAGCTAATCAAACATCATAATTTTTTATGGAGAGTTTGATCCTGGCTCAGGATGAACGCTGGCGGCGTGCCTAATACATGCAAGTCGAGCGAACAGATAAGGAGCTTGCTCCTTTGACGTTAGCGGCGGACGGGTGAGTAACACGTGGATAACCTACCTATAAGACTGGGATAACTTCGGGAAACCGGAGCTAATACCGGATAAGATTTTGAACCGCATGGTTCAATAGTGAAAGACGGCCTTGCTGTCACTTATAGATGGATCCGCGCCGTATTAGCTAGTTGGTAAGGTAACGGCTTACCAAGGCAACGATACGTAGCCGACCTGAGAGGGTGATCGGCCACACTGGAACTGAGACACGGTCCAGACTCCTACGGGAGGCAGCAGTAGGGAATCTTCCGCAATGGGCGAAAGCCTGACGGAGCAACGCCGCGTGAGTGATGAAGGTCTTCGGATCGTAAAACTCTGTTATCAGGGAAGAACAAACGTGTAAGTAACTGTGCACGTCTTGACGGTACCTGATCAGAAAGCCACGGCTAACTACGTGCCAGCAGCCGCGGTAATACGTAGGTGGCAAGCGTTATCCGGAATTATTGGGCGTAAAGCGCGCGTAGGCGGTTTTTTAAGTCTGATGTGAAAGCCCACGGCTCAACCGTGGAGGGTCATTGGAAACTGGAAAACTTGAGTGCAGAAGAGGAAAGTGGAATTCCATGTGTAGCGGTGAAATGCGCAGAGATATGGAGGAACACCAGTGGCGAAGGCGACTTTCTGGTCTGTAACTGACGCTGATGTGCGAAAGCGTGGGGATCAAACAGGATTAGATACCCTGGTAGTCCACGCCGTAAACGATGAGTGCTAAGTGTTAGGGGGTTTCCGCCCCTTAGTGCTGCAGCTAACGCATTAAGCACTCCGCCTGGGGAGTACGACCGCAAGGTTGAAACTCAAAGGAATTGACGGGGACCCGCACAAGCGGTGGAGCATGTGGTTTAATTCGAAGCAACGCGAAGAACCTTACCAAATCTTGACATCCTTTGACCGCTCTAGAGATAGAGTTTTCCCCTTCGGGGGACAAAGTGACAGGTGGTGCATGGTTGTCGTCAGCTCGTGTCGTGAGATGTTGGGTTAAGTCCCGCAACGAGCGCAACCCTTAAGCTTAGTTGCCATCATTAAGTTGGGCACTCTAAGTTGACTGCCGGTGACAAACCGGAGGAAGGTGGGGATGACGTCAAATCATCATGCCCCTTATGATTTGGGCTACACACGTGCTACAATGGACAATACAAAGGGCAGCTAAACCGCGAGGTCAAGCAAATCCCATAAAGTTGTTCTCAGTTCGGATTGTAGTCTGCAACTCGACTACATGAAGCTGGAATCGCTAGTAATCGTAGATCAGCATGCTACGGTGAATACGTTCCCGGGTCTTGTACACACCGCCCGTCACACCACGAGAGTTTGTAACACCCGAAGCCGGTGGAGTAACCATTTATGGAGCTAGCCGTCGAAGGTGGGACAAATGATTGGGGTGAAGTCGTAACAAGGTAGCCGTATCGGAAGGTGCGGCTGGATCACCTCCTTTCTAAGGATATATTCGGAACATCTTCGTAGAAGATGAAGGAATAACATTGACATATTGTATTCAGTTTTGATTGTTTGTTTTACAAATAATTAATGGGCCTATAGCTCAGCTGGTTAGAGCGCACGCCTGATAAGCGTGAGGTCGGTGGTTCGAGTCCACTTAGGCCCACCATTAATTCAATATTTTATTTGGGGGCTTAGCTCAGATGGGAGAGCGCCTGCTTTGCACGCAGGAGGTCAGCGGTTCGATCCCGCTAGTCTCCACCATATAAATTGTACATTGAAAACTAGATAAGTAAGTAAAATATAGATTTTACCAAGCAAAACCGAGTGAATTAGAGTTTTAAAGCTTGAATTCATAAGAAATAATCGCTAGTGTTCGAAAGAACACTCACAAGATTAATAACGCGTTTCCTGTAGGATGGAAACATAGATTAAGTTATTAAGGGCGCACGGTGGATGCCTTGGCACTAGAAGCCGAAGAAGGACGTTACTAACGACGATATGCTTTGGGGAGCTGTAAGTAAGCGTTGATCCAGAGATTTCCGAATGGGGAAACCCAACATGAGTTATGTCATGTTATCGATATGTGAATACATAGCATATCAGAAGGCAGACCCGGAGAACTGAAACATCTTAGTACCCGGAGGAAGAGAAAGAAAAATCGATTCCCTGAGTAGCGGCGAGCGAAACGGGAAGAGCCCAAACCAACAAGCTTGCTTGTTGGGGTTGTAGGACACTCTATACGGAGTTACAAAAGTATATATTAGACGAATCATCTGGAAAGTTGAATCAAAGAAGGTAATAATCCTGTAGTCGAAAATATATACTCTCTTGAGTGGATCCTGAGTACGACGGAGCACGTGAAATTCCGTCGGAATCTGGGAGGACCATCTCCTAAGGCTAAATACTCTCTAGTGACCGATAGTGAACCAGTACCGTGAGGGAAAGGTGAAAAGTACCCCGGAAGGGGAGTGAAAGAGAACTTGAAACCGTGTGCTTACAAGTAGTCAGAGCCCGTTAATGGGTGATGGCGTGCCTTTTGTAGAATGAACCGGCGAGTTACGATTTGATGCAAGGTTAAGCAGTGAATGTGGAGCCGTAGCGAAAGCGAGTCTGAATAGGGCGTTGAGTATTTGGTCGTAGACCCGAAACCAGGTGATCTACCCTTGGTCAGGTTGAAGTTCAGGTAACACTGAATGGAGGACCGAACCGACTTACGTTGAAAAGTGAGCGGATGAACTGAGGGTAGCGGAGAAATTCCAATCGAACCTGGAGATAGCTGGTTCTCTCCGAAATAGCTTTAGGGCTAGCCTCAAGTGATGATTATTGGAGGTAGAGCACTGTTTGGACGAGGGGCCCTTCTCGGGTTACCGAATTCAGACAAACTCCGAATGCCAATCAATTTAACTTGGGAGTCAGAACATGGGTGATAAGGTCCGTGTTCGAAAGGGAAACAGCCCAGACCACCAGCTAAGGTCCCAAAATATATGTTAAGTGGAAAAGGATGTGGCGTTGCCCAGACAACTAGGATGTTGGCTTAGAAGCAGCCATCATTTAAAGAGTGCGTAATAGCTCACTAGTCGAGTGACACTGCGCCGAAAATGTACCGGGGCTAAACATATTACCGAAGCTGTGGATTGTCCGTAGGACAATGGTAGGAGAGCGTTCTAAGGGCGTTGAAGCATGATCGCAAGGACATGTGGAGCGCTTAGAAGTGAGAATGCCGGTGTGAGTAGCGAAAGACGGGTGAGAATCCCGTCCACCGATTGACTAAGGTTTCCAGAGGAAGGCTCGTCCGCTCTGGGTTAGTCGGGTCCTAAGCTGAGGCCGACAGGCGTAGGCGATGGATAACAGGTTGATATTCCTGTACCACCTAGTATCGTTTTAATCGATGGGGGGACGCAGTAGGATAGGCGAAGCGTGCTATTGGATTGCACGTCCAAGCAGTAAGACTGAGTGTTAGGCAAATCCGGCGCTCATAAGGTCAAGCTGTGATGGGGAGAGGAAATTGTTTCCTCGAGTCGTTGATTTCACACTGCCAAGAAAAGCCTCTAGATAGATAACAGGTGCCCGTACCGCAAACCGACACAGGTAGTCAAGATGAGAATTCTAAGGTGAGCGAGCGAACTCTCGTTAAGGAACTCGGCAAAATGACCCCGTAACTTCGGGAGAAGGGGTGCTCTTTAGGGTTAACGCCCAGAAGAGCCGCAGTGAATAGGCCCAAGCGACTGTTTATCAAAAACACAGGTCTCTGCTAAACCGTAAGGTGATGTATAGGGGCTGACGCCTGCCCGGTGCTGGAAGGTTAAGAGGAGTAGTTAGCTTCTGCGAAGCTACGAATCGAAGCCCCAGTAAACGGCGGCCGTAACTATAACGGTCCTAAGGTAGCGAAATTCCTTGTCGGGTAAGTTCCGACCCGCACGAAAGGCGTAACGATTTGGGCACTGTCTCAACGAGAGACTCGGTGAAATCATAGTACCTGTGAAGATGCAGGTTACCCGCGACAGGACGGAAAGACCCCGTGGAGCTTTACTGTAGCCTGATATTGAAATTCGGCACAGCTTGTACAGGATAGGTAGGAGCCTTTGAAACGTGAGCGCTAGCTTACGTGGAGGCATTGGTGGGATACTACCCTAGCTGTGTTGGCTTTCTAACCCGCACCACTTATCGTGGTGGGAGACAGTGTCAGGTGGGCAGTTTGACTGGGGCGGTCGCCTCCTAAAAGGTAACGGAGGCGCTCAAAGGTTCCCTCAGAATGGTTGGAAATCATTCATAGAGTGTAAAGGCATAAGGGAGCTTGACTGCGAGACTTACAAGTCGAGCAGGGTCGAAAGACGGACTTAGTGATCCGGTGGTTCCGCATGGAAGGGCCATCGCTCAACGGATAAAAGCTACCCCGGGGATAACAGGCTTATCTCCCCCAAGAGTTCACATCGACGGGGAGGTTTGGCACCTCGATGTCGGCTCATCGCATCCTGGGGCTGTAGTCGGTCCCAAGGGTTGGGCTGTTCGCCCATTAAAGCGGTACGCGAGCTGGGTTCAGAACGTCGTGAGACAGTTCGGTCCCTATCCGTCGTGGGCGTAGGAAATTTGAGAGGAGCTGTCCTTAGTACGAGAGGACCGGGATGGACATACCTCTGGTGTACCAGTTGTCGTGCCAACGGCATAGCTGGGTAGCTATGTATGGACGGGATAAGTGCTGAAAGCATCTAAGCATGAAGCCCCCCTCAAGATGAGATTTCCCAACTTCGGTTATAAGATCCCTCAAAGATGATGAGGTTAATAGGTTCGAGGTGGAAGCGTGGTGACACGTGGAGCTGACGAATACTAATCGATCGAAGACTTAATCAATTTTATGTTTTGCGACGCAAAATCATTTTACTTACTATCTAGTTTTGAATGTATAATACATTCCATTTGTCTGGTGACAATGGCAAGGAGGTCACACCTGTTCCCATGCCGAACACAGAAGTTAAGCTCCTTAGCGCCGATGGTAGTCGGACTAACGTTCCGCTAGAGTAGGACGTTGCCAGGCAAATATATTGGAGAATTAGCTCAGCTGGGAGAGCATCTGCCTTACAAGCAGAGGGTCGGCGGTTCGAACCCGTCATTCTCCACCATTTTAGTAGCCGGCCTAGCTCAATTGGTAGAGCAACTGACTTGTAATCAGTAGGTTGGGGGTTCAAGTCCTCTGGCCGGCACCAGTTTTAGAGCCATTAGCTCAGTTGGTAGAGCATCTGACTTTTAATCAGAGGGTCAGAGGTTCGAATCCTCTATGGCTCACCATTTTAATAGCGGGTGTGGCGGAATTGGCAGACGCACTAGACTTAGGATCTAGCGCCTTACGGCGTGGGGGTTCGACTCCCTTCACCCGCATATGCAGAAGTAGTTCAGCGGTAGAATACAACCTTGCCAAGGTTGGGGTCGCGGGTTCGAATCCCGTCTTCTGCTCCATTTTATAGTGCCGGGGTGGCGGAACTGGCAGACGCACAGGACTTAAAATCCTGCGGTGAGAGATCACCGTACCGGTTCGATTCCGGTCCTCGGCACCATAATATTGTTAATATGCGCCCGTAGCTCAATTGGATAGAGCGTTTGACTACGGATCAAGAGGTTATGGGTTCGACTCCTATCGGGCGCGCTTATTCTACGGGAAGTAGCTCAGCTTGGTAGAGCACTTGGTTTGGGACCAAGGGGTCGTAGGTTCGAATCCTGTCTTCCCGATAGTAACAATTAATTAGTTTAATTATGGGGGCTTAGCTCAGATGGGAGAGCGCCTGCTTTGCACGCAGGAGGTCAGCGGTTCGATCCCGCTAGTCTCCACCATATTAAATTTACAAACTAGATAACGGCGGTGTAGCTCAGCTGGCTAGAGCGTACGGTTCATACCCGTGAGGTCGGGGGTTCGATCCCCTCCACCGCCACTACTTATTAGTTGTAAGATTATATTTAGGACCTTTAGCTCAGTTGGTTAGAGCTAACGGCTCATAACCGTTCGGTCGCAGGTTCGAGTCCTGCAAGGTCCATATAATTTTGGAGGAATACCCAAGTTCGGCTGAAGGGATCGGTCTTGAAAACCGACAGGGCCTTAACGGGCCGCGGGGGTTCGAATCCCTCTTCCTCCGTTTTATATTTGGTCTCGTAGTGTAGCGGTTAACACGCCTGCCTGTCACGCAGGAGATCGCGGGTTCGATTCCCGTCGAGACCGCCATTTTATTTTAATAGCATTTTACCTATAATCATGGAGGAATACCCAAGTCCGGCTGAAGGGATCGGTCTTGAAAACCGACAGGGCCTTAACGGGCCGCGGGGGTTCGAATCCCTCTTCCTCCGTTTTTATTATTTATTATTAACGCGGGATGGAGCAGTTCGGTAGCTCGTCGGGCTCATAACCCGAAGGTCGGTGGTTCAAATCCGCCTCCCGCAATACATAGTTTTAATAGGTCTCGTAGTGTAGCGGTTAACACGCCTGCCTGTCACGCAGGAGATCGCGGGTTCGATTCCCGTCGAGACCGCCATTATTATTATGGTTCAGTAGCTCAGTTGGTAGAGCAATGGATTGAAGCTCCATGTGTCGGCAGTTCGACTCTGTCCTGAACCATTTAACAAGCCGGCCTAGCTCAACTGGTAGAGCAACTGACTTGTAATCAGTAGGTTGGGGGTTCAAGTCCTCTGGCCGGCACCATCTCTTGGAGGGGTAGCGAAGTGGCTAAACGCGGCGGACTGTAAATCCGCTCCTTCGGGTTCGGCAGTTCGAATCTGCCCCCCTCCACCATATTTAAATAGGGGCATAGTTCAACGGTAGAATAGAGGTCTCCAAAACCTTTGGTGTGGGTTCGATTCCTACTGCCCCTGCCATGGCGGTTGTGGCGAAGTGGTTAACGCATCGGATTGTGGTTCCGACATTCGAGGGTTCGATTCCCTTCAACCGCCCTTATTATTAATGGGCTATAGCCAAGCGGTAAGGCAACGGACTTTGACTCCGTCACGCGCTGGTTCGAATCCAGCTAGCCCAGTTATTGGCGGCATAGCCAAGTGGTAAGGCAGAGGTCTGCAAAACCTTTATCACCGGTTCAAATCCGGTTGCCGCCTCCAGGTTTATATTAAGCGGGAGTAGTTCAACTCTTAGAACACGTTCCTTCCCGGAACGAGGTATAGGTGCAAATCCTATCTTCCGCTCCAAATTTTATATTAAGCGGGAGTAGTTCAACTCTCAGAACACGTTCCTTCCCGGAACGAGGTATAGGTGTAAGTCCTATCTTCCGCTCCAAATTTTATATTAAGCGGGAGTAGTTCAACTCTCAGAACACATTCCTTCCCGGAATGAGGTATAGGTGCAAGTCCTATCTTCCGCTCCAAATTTTATATTAAGCGGGAGTAGTTCAACTCTTAGAACACATTCCTTCCCGGAATGAGGTATAGGTGTAAGTCCTATCTTCCGCTCCAATTACTTCCAAGTGGGAAGTTTTTTCTTTATATTGAGCCGGCGTGGCGGAATTGGCAGACGCGCGGGACTCAAAATCCCGTTCCTTTTTGGAGTGTCGGTTCGATCCCGACCGCCGGTATTATATAAATACCTTATGTATTGTGAGTGAAAATGTTGTTCAACCAATGTTTTCACTCTTTTTTTATACTTTTAGATATTTTAAAGAATAGAGGAATAAATACTAATGATTTGAAGAATTTAAAACGTTTAAAAATATTGTCTTATCTTTGTTAAAAAGTGTGATTGTAGTAAAAAGAGTTTTATAATATGATAATTCTAACATTATTAATTGGAGGTCTATAATGAGTAATACTAGCTCGAAAATGGGTAGTAAAAGTTTTTTTAGTAATATTTTAAATGCAGTAGGGGCAGGAGTAGTCATTGCATTATTGCCAAATGCTTTACTTGGTGAATTGTTGAAATTTTTTAAAGATGGTAACGAGCTGCTTGAAAGTATTTTTAGACTTGTTACTGTAGTACAATCATTCATGGCTTTTATTGTTGGTGTACTTGCTGCGCATCAATTTAAATTTAATGGATCAGGAGCAGCGATAATAGGAGCTTCTGCTATGTTAGGGTCAGGGGCAATTGTTTTTGATGGTCAGACTATCATGTTAAAAGGTATTGGAGATATTATTAATATTATTTTAGTCGTGATTATAGCATGTTTTTTATATTTAATTCTTCAAGGTAAATTGGGATCTTTCGAAATGATTATTTTACCTGTTTTAATTCCGGTAGTCAGTGGAACAATAGGACTCATTACATTACCTTATGTTCAAATTATCACTCATACTATTGGTAAAGTTATTAATTCATTTACTGATTTGAATCCTTTAACTATGTCAATTTTAATAAGCGTAACTTTCTCTTTATTGATGGTAACACCTATTTCATTAGTAGCAATTGCCACTGCTATTAGTTTAACTGGTTTGGGAAGTGGTGCTGCTAATATGGGAATTGTAGCTGCATGCGTAACATTTTTTTTTGGTTCATTAAGAATAAATTCTATTGGGGTTAATTTAGTATTATTAATTGGAGCAGCAAAAATGATGATTCCTGTTTATTTAAAACACTTAATTATTGCAGTACCATTGATAATTAACGGAATAGTGACTGGTATAACTGCGTATTTGATTGGAATTAAAGGGACGCCACTTTCAGCTGGATTTGGATATACAGGCTTAGTTGGACCTATTAATGCATTAAATCGTATGTCTGGTGACCAAATGACTAATATTATATTATTATTTGTTGGATACTTTATAGTTCCTTTCATAAGTGGATTTGTAGTCCATGAATTATGCAAAAAATTTATACACTCTTACAATGATGAAATATATAAATTTGAAATTCCAAAAGAATAAATTTGCTTAAAGTGTAGCCTAATGGCTATGCTTTTTTTATGTATTTAAAAATTAATATTGCATATTAATGTATAAATTTGTATAATAATGAATATTGAAAAGGAGGGATGCTTTAATGAAATATATTATTAAAGTATTTTTGGTATTTATAATCCTTGTAGGTTCATTATTGACAAATACTCAAAACAATACTCATGCTGAAGAAAACGATGAACATTGGAAAAAAATCAAAGAAAGTGGAGTATTGCGTGTTGGTCTATCAGCAGATTACGCACCAATGGAATTTGAAAAGAATATAAACGGTAAAACTGGATATGCTGGTGTTGATATTGAACTAGCCAAAAAGATAGCTAAAGATAATCATTTGAAATTAAAGATTATTAATATGCAATTTGATAGTTTACTAGGTGCATTAAAAACAGGAAAAATTGATATTATCATTTCAGGAATGACAACAACGCCTGAACGGGAAAAAGAAGTAAATTTTACAAAGCCTTATATGATGACTAATAATATTATGTTGGTTAAGAAAAAAGAAAAGAGTCATTTAAAAGATATTAAAGATTTTAAAAATAAAAGAATTGCTGTCCAAAAGGGTACCGATCAAGAAAAAATAGCAAAAACAGAGATAGAAAATGCTGACGTGACTTCTTTAAATAAATTGCCTGAAACAATATTATCTGTCAAAAGCAATAAAGCAGATGGAGCTATTTTAGAAAAGCCGGTAGCAGAAGCATACATAAAACAAAATCCAGAACTTGCTTTTTCAGACGTGACATTTAATGAAGAAAAGAAACCCACTTGTATTGCGCTTCCTAAAAATTCTCCCATTTTATTAAAAAAGCTTAATCAAACTATCGATGAAGTCAATGATAAACATTTAATAGATCAATATATGACTCAAGCATCAAAAGATATGCAAGATGATGGTAATTTTTATACAAAATATAAAAGCTTTTTCATTAAAGGTATAAAAAATACGATTTTAATCTCAATTATTGGGGTAGTGTTAGGAGCTATTTTAGGAGCTTTTATTGCGCTTATGAAATTAAGCAAAATTAAACCTTTATCTTGGTTGGCATCAATTTACATTGAATTTTTAAGAGGAACACCACTATTAGTACAAGTTTTTATAGTATTTTTTGGTACTACCGCAGCACTTGGACTAGATATTTCTGCGTTAATTTGTGGAATCATTGCGTTAGTCATTAACGCTTCAGCATATATAGCAGAGATATTTCGTGCAGGTATTAATTCAATCGACAAAGGACAAACTGAAGCTGCTCGTAGTTTAGGCTTAAGTTACAATCAAACAATGAAATCGGTCATTATGCCTCAAGCAATTAAAAATATTCTACCTGCTCTTGGTAATGAATTTGTCACATTAATAAAAGAATCATCAATTGTATCTACAATTGGTGTAGGTGAAATAATGTTTAATGCTCAAGTTGTCCAAGGTATTTCATTTGATCCTTTCACACCATTATTAGTAGCAGCAGGTATGTACTTTATTCTTACATTTACTTTATCACGAATCATGAATTTTATAGAGGGGAGAATGATGGCCAGTGATTAAAATTAAAAACTTAAATAAGAAATTTGGTAATAATGAAGTTTTAAAAGACATTAATTTAGAAATACAGAAAGGAGAAGTTGTAGCGATAATTGGACCCTCTGGTAGTGGTAAAAGTACATTACTGAGATGTATGAATTTACTAGAAATACCAACTAAAGGACAAGTTATTTTTGAAGGTAATGATTTAACGCATAAAGGTATACAATTAGACCAGTTACGCCAGAAAATAGGTATGGTATTCCAAAATTTTAATTTATTTCCACATAAAAAGGTTAAAGATAATATCATATTAGCTCCAAAACTTTTAAAAAAGAGAGAGTTAAATAAGTTGAATAATCAAGCTTTGGAATTACTTGAAAAAGTGGGTTTAAAAGAAAAAGCCGAAGTATATCCAAGTCAGTTGTCAGGCGGACAAAAACAAAGAGTTGCTATTGCACGTGCATTAGCAATGCAACCGGATGTTATGCTATTTGATGAACCTACCTCAGCCCTAGATCCAGAAGTTGTTGGTGATGTATTAAAAGTAATGAAAGATCTAGCTAAAGAAGGTATGACTATGGTTGTGGTTACACATGAAATGGGATTCGCTAAAGAGGTAAGTGATAAAGTAATATTTATGGCTGACGGAGTGGTAGTAGAATCTGGTAAACCCAACGAACTATTTGAACACCCACAAAATGAAAGAACTCAAAATTTCTTAGCAAGAGTTTTATAACTATATGAAAAATAATATATAATTTGTCAATAAACAAGTGAACATTTTGTGTGTTTGCTTGTTTTTTAAATCTGATACATACATCATTAATTACTGATATGTTAGAATAACAAGAGTATATTTTTATTGTGGGGGCAAAATTTTGGATGTAAAGCAGTTAAAACAAGATATCATTGATTATGCGCATACTATTGGTATCGACAGTATAGGTTTTACTACTGCCGATCCTTTTGACGAATTAAAACAAAAACTAGAAGACTATCATGCTAAGGGATATGCATCTGGTTTTGAAGAGTCTGACATTGCACTAAGGACTGAACCCAAATTAAGTTTACCAACTGCAAGATCCATTATTGCAATTGCTGTAGGCTATCCAAATAAACTTAAAGGTGCACCTAAAAGTGTTCGTGGTGATAGACGTGGTATGTTTGCAAGAGCTTCTTGGGGACAAGACTACCATACAATTATGAGAAAGCGACTCGATCAACTAAGTGAGTATATAAGATCAGTTGTTCCAGATGTTGAGATTCAATCTATGGTAGATACTGGTGTATTATCTGATAGAGCGGTTGCAGAACGAGCTGGTTTAGGATTTGTAGGACGAAATGGATTTGTAATTAATCCAGATTTAGGTACGTGGACTTATTTAGGAGAAATGCTTGTTAGTATTCCATTTGAACCTGATGATCCATTAATTGATAGTTGTGGTGACTGTACTATTTGTGTTGATAGATGTCCCACTGGAGCATTAGTAGGTAATGGTCAATTAAATAGTCAAAAATGTATTAGCTTCTTAACGCAAACAAAAGGGTATTTAGATGATCAATATAGATATAAAATAGGTAATCGCTTATATGGTTGTGACACATGCCAACAAGTTTGTCCAAAAAATAAAGGAATCAATACGCAACATGATGATATAGTTTTAGAACCAGAAATATTGAAACCTCGATTAATACCATTATTACAAATGAGTAATAAAGAATTTAAAGCAACATATGGGCATTTAGCAGGTGCTTGGAGAGGAAAAAAACCAATTCAACGTAATGCTATTTTAGCTTTAGCACATTTTAATGAAGAAAGTGCTATACCTGAGTTAAAAGAAGTAGCATTAAATGATCCAAGACCTATGATAAGAGGAACAGCATTTTGGGCAATTGGACAAATTGATGGTGAAAATGCGCGTGAATTTATTCAAACACATTATCATGATGAATTAGAAGAAGTCCAAGTTGAAATGAAGAAAGGCTTGGAAATGAGGAGAGAAAAATAAATGACAAATCACATTGTTTTATTTCAACCTGAAATACCTGCCAATACTGGCAATATTGCTAGAACGTGTGCAGGTACCAATACACATTTACATTTAATTAAACCTTTAGGGTTTAGTACTGACGATAAAATGTTAAAAAGAGCAGGATTAGATTATTGGGAACATGTTAATATTACATACCATGAAAATATAGAATCATTTTTTGATGAAACTGAAGGAGATTATTATTTACTTACTAAATTTGGTAAACAAACATATAGTGATTTTGATTTTTCAGATACAAGTCACGATCATTACTTTATTTTCGGAAGAGAAACAACTGGGTTACCGGATTGGGTTAAAGAAAAATATCAAGAAACAGCATTACGTATACCTATGAGTGATAAAATTAGATCATTAAATCTTTCTAACACGGCAGCATTACTTATTTATGAAGCTTTAAGACAACAATCTTTCCCTGATTTATCTTAAAAAATGATAGATTAAGTTCAAAGTAGATGAAGGATATTATATCAACATGTTATATTTATTGATGAGAAAATAATATTCAATAAACATAGGTTAGTTTAACCTAAATATAATAAGGGTATAAATGAATTAATATTAACCATACTATTCTATGTATAGCAAACTAAGAGGAGTGTATTTTAAAATGGCAATGAACTTTAAAGTATTCGAAGATAAACAAAGAGTAGCTGAATATACAGCAGACATTTTGAGAAAACAGTTTAACAACAATCCTATGACTATCGCTGGTGTTCACTTAACTAAAGACCATGCACCTGTATTAGATGAACTTAAAAAGAACGTTGAGTTACATGCAGTTGATTTTAGTCAAATCAACATTTTAGATTATGATGAAAATAATTCATACTATGAAGCTTTAGGCGTACCTCAAAGCCAAATTTATTCATTATCTTATAATCAAGATGCTAATGAATTTATTTCTGATAAAATTAAAACAAAAGAAAATAAAGGTAAATTAGTGTTACAAGTAGTTTCTATTGATGAGAATGGCAACCTTGATGTAAGCGTAAGACAAGGATTATTAGAAGCGCGTGAAATTTTCTTAGTTGTTACTGGTAGCAATAAACGCGAAGTAGTTGAAAAATTATATAATGAAAATGGTAAGTCTAATTATGAACCAGCAGATTTAAAAGCTCATCGCATGGTTAACGTTATTTTAGATAAAGAAGCAGCGGCTGGATTACCTGAAGATGTTAAAGAATACTTCACTGCTCGCTTTGCTTAATTACTAAGTGAAAAAGAGGTTCTATGTATGACACAAAATAAAGATTCTAAAACTAATTATCATGAAGAAGAAAATGCTATGGTAACTGATTTAGATGATTTAAAAGATTTAGGTAAAGAAATGGAACAAATTTCTGAGGAAAATGATGAAGATAAATTAAACCAATCACATGATTCAGATGTTCGTTCTGATTTAGAAGAATAATCATTAATCAAGCGCTTGTATTAGCATAGTCTACTACAAGCGCTTTTATTAATTGTATGATATTTTTACAATTTGTATTTCAAAAATGCATAAAATATCTACTTATATTATGATATGATATTGAATAGTCATATATATAAGGAGAACGTGTATGTTAGGAAAGTATTGGAAACATTTAATGATAGCTACGGTCATTATAAGTTTAATATCAATTAAAGCATTTCCATTAGCACTTGGCGCATTATATTTACCATTATTATTCAAAATCGTGCAATTGCAATTGAATCTTTCAAATGGCTTAATTGATGATGTCAATGCGCAAACTTTTATTAAGAGTAATCAATCTGGAATCATTATAAGTGTAATTTGTTGTTTAGCTATAACTGGAATTTTATACTACACATTAAATGATTTTTATAATGGTTTAACAGGCTTCTTGAGAATTTTAATTCAAATAAGTCCAGTTACAGTTATTTTAAGTGCGATATTGTATATTTTAACTGCAATTGCTACTGTTCAAGCAACAAAACAAAAATTTCAATAAAAAATAATAGAGTCTAGTTTCAACAGTTAAATAAAATTGTTGAAGCTAGATTTTTTTGTAAAATTTTATTATGTAAACGGTTTAGTTCTAAATTGATAAGGTAATTTAAATAGTGATATACTGGTATCAAACAATATAAATAAGGGGAGAATAAAATGTCAGTACGTATTGAACATGATACATTTGGAGAAATTGAAGTACCTGCAGATAAATATTGGGGTGCGCAAACAGAAAGAAGTAAACGTAATTTCCCAGTAGGTAAAGAAAAAATGCCTATTGAAGTAGTTTATGGTTTTGCACAATTAAAAAGAGGTGCTGCATTAGCTAATAAAGAATTAGGTAAACTTAGTGATGCTAAAAAAGACGCAATCGTATATGCATGCGATAAAATTTTAAATGGTGAGTTGGACGAACACTTTCCATTAGTAGTATGGCAAACAGGAAGCGGTACTCAAAGTAATATGAACGTTAACGAAGTCGTAAGTTATGTAGCTAATGAATATTTAAAAGAACATAATAGTGATGAATCAATTCATCCTAATGACGATGTTAATAAATCACAAAGTTCTAATGATACATTTCCAACTGCAATGCATGTCGCTTTGTATCACGAAGTTGAAACTAAATTAGAACCTGCATTAAAAAATTTACGTCAAACATTCAAACAAAAAGAAGATGAATTTGAATCTATCATAAAAATCGGACGTACACATTTACAAGATGCTACACCAATTAAATTAGGCCAAGAAATTAGCGGTTGGAGATACATGTTAGATAAATGTGAAACATTACTAAGTGAATCTAAAAAACATATATTAAACTTAGCTATTGGTGGTACAGCAGTAGGTACAGGAATTAATGCACATCCAGAATTTGGAGATAAAGTTGCTAAATTTATTTCAAAAAATACTGGTTATGAATTCGTATCTTCTGAAAATAAATTCCATGCTTTAACAGCACACGATGAAGTTGTCCAATTACATGGAACACTTAAAGCATTAGCAGCAGATTTAATGAAAATAGCTAATGACGTTAGATGGTTAGCTTCAGGTCCAAGAGCTGGTTTAGCTGAAATTTCTATACCAGAAAACGAACCAGGTTCTTCAATTATGCCGGGTAAAGTTAATCCAACACAATGTGAAATGTTAACTATGGTAGCTGTTCAAGTCATGGGTAATGATACTGCAGTCGGAATTGCAAGTTCTCAAGGTAACTTTGAATTAAATGTATTTAAACCCGTTATTTTACACAATACTTTACAATCAATTTATCTACTTGCAGATGGTATGCAAACATTTAATGATAATTGTGCAGTTGGAATTGAACCTATCGAAGAAAACATTAAAAATTATTTAAATCAATCATTAATGTTAGTTACTGCATTAAATCCTCATATTGGTTATGAAAAAGCAGCTCAAATTGCTAAAAAAGCACATAAAGAAGGATTAACGCTTAAAGAATCAGCAATACAGTCAGGCCATGTAACTGAAGAACAATTTGAAGAATGGATTAAACCAGAAGATATGGTAGATCCACATTAGAGGTATAAAAATTTCAAAAAGCTAGGTTGAATTATATTAATAATCAACCTAGCTTTTATTTATGAGATATCGTCATCTAAACTAACTGAAATGAATTCCTTAGTAAAAGGATGTTGCAGCTCAATTTTGTAGCTGTGTAATTCCAATTGTCTTAAAGTTGAATCACCATATAATGGATCACCAATAACAGGATGTCCAATTTCAGCCAAATGAACACGAATTTGATGAGTTCGACCAGTATCTAATTTAATTTCTAATTCACAAACATTTTCTTTAATCATATTTGATGAAAGTATATGAGTAATAGCACGTTGTCCAGTATTAGAAATACGTTTCTTATTTGGATGGAATTTGTCTTTACCGATTGGTTTATCGATAGTTTGTGGTTTAACTGGTAATAACGCTTTAACATGCGCTTTATAAATTCGTGTGATTTGATTTTCTTCAAGCATTCTATCTAGTATTTTCTTCATTATAGGATTTTTAGCTACAATTAATAAACCAACCGTTTCTTGGTCCAATCTATGAATAGGTTCAACATATTCGCTGTCAATCGTATATATAACATGATTCATTAATGTATTACTTTCTTTTAAGTCATTAGGATGTGTTTTGACACCTTTAGGTTTTAGGACGATTGCAAAATCATCATTTTCATAAAAAACTTGTGCATAACGATAACTAGGTAAATAATTACTTTTCTCATCAGGCGTAGGTATAAATATATGATCACCTGTATGTACTTTATTAGATAATTGGCTAGCTTTGTCATTAATGGTGATTTCTTTAGACATATTTAATAAATGTAAGTCCTTCTTAGGTAACTTCAAATCTTGGAAAATCTCTCTCAATGTATATTGATCATAATTTTCAGGTATTGTAAATTTCATAAAATCCTCCTATAGTTACTATTTATCATATCACAAAATATATGACAGCAATATAAAATTAATTGAAATCACAGTCCTTTAACTAATTGATAATTTAAAGAGTTTGGTGATATGTTTGTTTATATAATCTTAAACGCTATAATAGAATAGATATATATAAATTAAAATCGGAGGTAACTATGGAAAAACCAACACGTTTAGCACTCCTTAAAGAAATTGCTGAATTTTTAAATGAAGAAACAGAAGTGTATAGTATGATGCAAGGAGCAATTCAATATTTAATTGAGGGCAGCGATTTTACAACGGGTTGGATTTTCTTTATTGATGAAGCAGGTAATCACGAATTAGTATCGAGCGTAAATTTACCTGGGGCATTATCAAATAATCAATGTCACTATATGACAAACGGTTCATGTTGGTGTGTGAGATCTTATCATAATGGAAAATTAACAAAAGCATCTAATATTATTAATTGTTCTAGAATTAATTTAGCGAATCGTGCACACCATGAAGAAACAGATGGTATCACACATCACGCGACTGTACCACTAAGATCTGGGGAAGAACAATTTGGTTTATTAAACGTTGCGACACCACATAAAGTCCATTACAACGAAGAAGATTTAGCATTACTAGAATCTGTTGCTTTTCAAATAGGCTCAGCAATAAAACGAATTATGCTTACTGATAGAGAGAAAGAAAATGCTCGAATAAATGAAAGAAATAGATTAGCTCGAGATTTACATGATTCGGTAAATCAAATGTTATTTTCATTAAAATTAACTGCCCATGCAGCTTATGAGATATCAAATGAAGAAATATCTAAAAAAGCGTTTAAAACGATTGAAGAAACGAGTCAAAATGCCGTAAATGAAATGCGTGCCCTCATATGGCAATTAAAACCGGTCGGATTAGAACAAGGTATGTTACAAGCTTTGAATCAATATAGTAATGTACTACAACTTAATTTAACTGTACATGTGGACGGATTAGTAGATGTATCTAATCTAGTAGAGGAAAATGTATATCGCATGGTACAGGAATGCTTAAATAATGTAAGAAAACATGCTAATACTAAAGATGTCGAATTAATATTAAAACAAACTAAAGAAACGCTTATTGTAATTGTTCAAGATGAAGGCAAAGGCTTTGATAATAATCATCAATCCAAAGACAATTCAAATGGTCTTAAGCATCTTCAACAACGAACTGATTTATTAAAAGGACAATTACAAATAGAATCAAAAATAAATAAAGGTACGCGTATTAAAATTGAAATACCTTTGAACTAAGTTTTTAAGGGAGTATAACTATGCATAAAATTATATTAGTTGATGATCATCATATTGTGAGACAAGGTTTAGAATTTTTATTATCTACTGTAGATGATATTGAAGTAATTCAAGGATTTGCTGAAGGAAAATCATTTATACATTATTTAGAGAAAAATGAATTACCAGATATCGTTTTACTAGATTTAGTAATGCCTGATATGAATGGTATTGAAATTACAGAATATTTAAAGAAACATTATCCCAATATTAAAATTTTAGTGTTAACAAGCTATGTAGATGATGAACACGTGATATCAGCATTAGAAAAAGGTGCGGATGGTTATGAAATGAAGGATGTAGAACCTCAGAAACTTATTGAAACAATTCATAAAGTGCTTGACGGAGAAAAAATCATTCATCCCAATGCTAAACGTGTCATCGATACTATGAGTACAAAACCACATTTTACTAATAAGTTATCTAAGAGGGAAACTGAAGTATTAAAAGAAATGGTCAAAGGAAAAACAAATAAAGAAATCGCGAATACATTGTTTGTATCAGAAAAGACTATAAAAACCCATGTTAGTCACATATTTAGTAAATTACAAGTGAGCGATCGTACACAAGCAGCAATATATGCTATGGAAAATAAATTGATTTAATAAATGTAGTTTTAACCACTAAAAATCAAGCTCAATTTTTAATGTAAAAATAACTTTCTAACTATCAATAATGTTAAAAGTTTAATTATTTTGATAATTTTGCCTTTAATAAAAATACCGATAAAACAAAATTGACTCTTTTATTTTCTTTAAAAATATATTAAGATGTAATTTGTGTTTCAAGAAATGTGTATAATTGCAATTTCTTGTGTCCGGATATAAATTCTTTTCAAGAAAGGTAGATAATAGAATGGATAGACAGAGTTTTACAGATTTAATTCAAACAAAATTTAAAATGGTTCGTATAGAAGCAGGATATACACAAGATACAATGGCTCAAACAATTGGACTATCAAAGAAAACATTAGTTCAAATAGAAAAAGAACGCGTATTACCTAATTGGACAACATGTGTTTCTATTTGTGCTTTGTTTAGAGATTCTGATGTATTGAATAGTACATTTGGTTGTGATCCTTTAGAAATCGTACAAACTATTTCTAGAAACCACTGTGCTTACCCAAATCACTCAACTACTAGTGATATTTATTGGAATACAATCGAAACTAGAAGCGGTTATATTCTACAAAGTAATAAAGTAAGCAATATTTATCGTGTGTTAAATCCTGAAAAACAACCTATTTTTGGTACTTCAAAAATGAGAGAAGCAGAAACTTATTTCAATAGAAATGCTAAAGAAGAGTTAGTTCATATTTAATTTCTGTAAAAGTGACAGTAGAATCTTAAAACGATTTAATCACTTTTAAATAGTTAGAAGATGTTTTAGTTATTCGTTATACATATTAGCCTAGGTCATCGATTATGAAGACTTAGGCTTTTATTTATATAACCTGTAAGTTTTTAATAATTTTAATTATCTCTAATTAAATCAGTAACATGCTATAATGAATCATGATTTTTAAAAAGAAGGGAGTCTTTGTCATGCATGCTTTATTTATCATCTTATTTATGATGGTAGTCGGTGCTATTATTGGTGGTATAACTAATGTGATTGCAATAAAAATGTTGTTTCATCCATTTAATCCATATTATATTTTTAAAATGCGTATTCCATTCACACCTGGTTTAATTCCAAAAAGAAGAGATGAAATTGCTAATAAAATTGGGCAAGTCATAGAAGAACATTTACTCACTGAGGAGCTTATCAGACAAAAGTTGAATGATGGACAAGCTAAAGATGCGATAAATGAAATGATTATGAATCAATTAACTCAATTGAAGTCTGATGATATGACTATTTATAATATTGCTAATAAATTTGATTTTAATATAGATGATGTCATCGATCATCAAATGCCAGCAAAAGTAGAAAAGATACTGAATCAATATTATGAATCCAATCAACAAAAAGCTATCAAAGACATTGTGCCTCAAGAATTAATTAATCTTGTTGATGAGAGGTTAGATGAAGTAGGGGATTTAATTTGTGACCGTGCACGTGTTTATTTATCATCACCTAAAGGAACTCGTGATATAAATGAAATGTTAGATACTTTCTTTAATGAAAAAGGTAAGATAATAGGCTTATTACAAATGTTCATGACACGAGAAAGCATTGCTGATCGTATTCAACAAGAATTAATTCGTTTGACAAGACATCCAAAAGCTAAAAGCATTATTGAGCAAGTTATAAAAAATGAAGTTGAAACATTCAAAAATAAACGATTAGGTGAGCTAGTAGCAAATCATCAATTTAAACAAATGGCAACAACAACCTCTACATTAATCATCACACATTTCAATTTGCATGATAAAGCAAGACAACCAATAAATGACTTGGCACCTCAATTCATTAAATATATAGAAAATGAATTGTCAGGTAAACTCACTATGATAATTATCGACCAGTTATCAAGTAACTTATCAACTATCATGCGTAAAATTAATTTAAGACAACTTATAGAAGATCAGATTAATACGTTTGATTTAGACTATATTGAAAAAATTATTATAGATATAGCTAATAAAGAGTTAAAATTAATTATGTCTCTAGGATTCATACTTGGAGGAATAATAGGTATTTTCCAAGGAATAGTCGCAATCTTTGTCTAACTAAATAATATGTGTTACATTATTGAAGAGTGTTAAAACACAAATTAACTCAAAGGAGTGCAATTAACAATGGCAGTAAATTTATATGATTATGCAAACCAATTAGAACAAGCATTAAGAGATAGTGATGAATACAAAGCTATCAAAGATGCTTACGCTAAAGTAAAAGATAATGAAGAATCAAAAAAATTATTTGATGAATTCCGTGAAACTCAAATGAGCTTCCAACAAAAACAAATGCAAGGTGAAGAAATTCCTGAGGAAGACTTACAAAAAGCTCAAGAACAAGCTCAAGCAATCGAAAAAGATGAAAACATTTCAGCTTTAATGCAAGCTGAGCAAAAAATGAGTCAAGTATTCCAAGAAATCAATCAAATCATCGTTAAACCATTAGATGAAATTTACGCTGACTAATTAATCGCGTAATGATTTATACTAGCTACAGTACTGAGATAAGGTACTGTAGCTTATTTTTATGTAATTTACTAATAACATGGTTCTGCATCGACTGTAGCGTTTCACATATGGTAAAATGAGTAGATATAAAGGAAAATTATAAATAGTTATAACTTAATAATTAAAAAGATAATTCGTTTTTATAACTTTAACTACATTTTTTAATTAATGCAGTTATAAAGTGTCTTAAATAAGGAGAATAAAGCTTATGGTCAAATTTATACATTGTGCGGATTTACATTTAGACAGTCCTTTTAAATCTAAAAGCCATTTAAGTCCTAAAATTTTTGAGGATGTACAAAAAAGCGCATATGAAAGTTTCCAACAAATTGTTGACTTAGCATTACAAGAAGAAGTGGACTTTATTATTATTGCTGGAGATTTATTTGATAAAGAAAATCGTACATTACGAGCAGAAGTATTTTTAAAAGAACAGTTTGAACGTTTACAAAAAGAACAAATTTTTGTCTATATTTGTCATGGTAATCATGATCCATTATCTACTAAAATTTCATCAAATTGGCCTAAAAATGTTTCGGTATTCTCAAATCAAGTAGAAACATATCAAGCAATTACTAAAGATGGAGAAACAATCTTTATCCATGGTTTTAGTTACCAAAATGAGGCAAGCTATGAAAATAAAATTGATAGTTTCCCATCAAGTCAAGGTCAACAAGGAATACATATAGGTGTACTTCATGGAACTTATAGTAAATCATCAGTTAAAGATAGATATACTGAATTTAGATTAGAAGATTTAAATAATAAATTATATCACTATTGGGCATTAGGTCATATTCATGAACGCCAACAGTTAAGTGATATGCCTGTAATTAATTATCCTGGTAATATTCAAGGAAGACATTTTAATGAAAAAGGTGAAAAAGGTTGTCTACTTATACAAGGGGACAATTTAAAACTAAAAACTAAATTTTATCCGACACAATATATCAAATTTGAAGAAGCTACAATTGAAACGACACAAACTACAAAGCAAGGATTATATGAAGCAATACAATCTTTTAAAGATAAAGTACGCGATGAAGGTAAAGCATTCTATAGATTAAATGTCGTTATTAAGAGTGAAACGATGTTATCTCCTCAAGATGTATTACAAGTTGAAGAAATGATTTCAGACTATGAAGAACATGAAAAAGACTTTGTCTTTATTGAAGATTTGAACATCCAATATGCAACAAATGATGAACCTCCATTAGTCAAAGAGTTTTCAAAAGACCTATTAGATGACAGTTCTGTTTTTGATAAAGCTATGTCTGATTTATATTTAAATCCACGAGCATCTAAATATTTAGATGACTATACTTCATTTGATAAAACCGAATTAGTTAATCATGCTGAAGATTTATTAAAGGCAGACATGAGAGGTGAACATAATGATAATTAAATCACTTGAAATATATGGATATGGACAATTTGTTCAACGTACAATTGAGTTTAATCAGTCATTTACTGAGATTTTTGGTGATAATGAAACTGGGAAATCTACAATTCAAGCATTTATACATTCAATTTTATTCGGTTTTCCTACTAAAAAGTCTAAAGAACCTCGTTTAGAGCCTAGGTTAGGTAATCAATATGGCGGTAAACTGAAGCTTCAGTTAGATGATAATAGTATCGTTGAAGTTGAACGTATTAAAGGAAGCGCCCAAGGTGACGTTAAAGTTTATCTAGAAGATGGTACAGTTAGAGATGAAGAATGGCTTCAAAAGAAATTGAATTATATTTCTAAGAAAACGTATCAAGGTATCTTCTCTTTTGACGTTTTAGGCTTACAAGATATTCATCGCAATTTAGATGAAAAACAATTACAAGATTATTTGTTAGAAGCGGGTGCGTTAGGCTCAACTGAATTTACAAGTATGAGAGATACAATCAGCTTAAAAAAAGACGAATTGTATAAAAAATCTGGTAAAAATCCAATTATCAATCAACAAGTCGAACAATTGAAACAATTAGAAGCACAAATACGTGAAGAAGAAGCAAAGTTAGATACTTATCATAGATTAGTAGATGAAAAAGATAAGTCATCTCGAAGACTTGATAATCTAAAACAAAACTTAAATCAACTCTCTAAAATGCATGAAGCTAAGCAGAAAGAAGTAGCTTTACATGATCAAACTCAAGAATGGAAACAACTTGAACAAGCACTTAATATAGAACCATTACATTTTCCTGAAAAAGGTATCGATCGTTATGAAACTGCTAAAGCTCATAAACAATCCTTAGTAAGAGATATTGATTTAAGAGAACAACAATTATCACAAATTGAACAAGAAAATCAATCACTTCAACCGGTAAAACAATCTGATATTGATGCGTTTAATAGTTTATATCAACAAGAAAATGAGATTAAACAAAAAGAGTATGAATTAAGATCTTTTGAAAAAGAAATTTCTGATAAACAACGTGATAAAGAAAGTATGCAGTCAAATATTGGGTGGAATGAAACGCATCACCAAGTAGATAGTTCCGAAGCTATGAAGAGTCACATTAGTGACCAAGTGAAGGATAAGCAAGAACAAGTTGCATATATTCAACAATTAGAAAGAAGTCTTGAAGATAATAAAATAGATCAGAGTGCGAATACTAATGAACTTGAACAATTAGAAAGTCAACTTGTTCCCGAAGAAACATTCGAGAAGAAAAAAGAACATAAACAACAAATCGTTGAATTAAGCGAAAAAGAAAACTTATATGAAAAATTAAAAGAGACATTTGAACTCGAACAAGAAAGAAAAAATAAACGCCAGAATATATTACGATGGGTATTTATTTTATTAGCTATTGTAGGTGCAGCGTTAACTGTCTTTGCATTTATTTCTCAAAATATGTTGTTTGGTATTATTTTTGCAATCTTAACAGTAGTATTTATCGTAGGTATTTTCTTAGTGAAATCTAAAGAAGTTGATTATAGCGAAACAATTACTCAAGAAATTGATGATTTAGAAAATCAATTACAAGAATTGGAAAAAGATTATAATTTAGACTTCGATTTAGATGAACAATTTCGTATTCGTGACCATTGGCAACACGCTTTGAAAAATAAAGACGTTTTAGCTGAGAAGTCAAGCTATATAGAAAGTTCATTAACTAAAGCACAACAACGTTTAGAAGAAATCAATAATAGTATTGAAGTAGCTAAACAAGAGTTACATTTATCACCTAAAATATCAGATAATCTTATTGTTGAAAGTATTAGCACAATGAGTCAAATTAAGTCAAATGACCAATATTTAGATGATCTTAATAGCAAACGACATCAACTAGTAAATGATATAGAAGCTTTCTACAATCATGCTGAAGCAGTAACTCAATCTCAATTTACTTATTTCAATAAGATGTCATTCTTCCATGATGTCAAACAATGGTTAAAAAATGCAGAAGAAAATAATGAGAAATGGTATAAAAATAGTGAACAGAGCAAATTACTTAAAAATGAATTAACTCAATTACGTTCACATTTAGATGAAAGTAATAATACGATTAAAGAATTATTTAATCATATAAATGTTTCAAATGAAGAAGCTTTTTATAAACATCATGAAAATTACCAAACTTATACAAATCAAATGACACGTTTTAACGATTTAACTAAATATCTAGAAAATCAAAATTATTCTTATGAATCTAGTTCACAACTAAGTGAAAAAACTAGTGCACAATTAAACGAAGAAAATCAACTATTAGCGCAACAAGTAGATCAATATAATGAACAATATCTCGATATGCAAGCTGAAGTTAGTGATTTAAATGCGCAAATTAATAATATGGAAACAGATACGACACTAACTAATTTACGTCATGAATATCATAGCTTGAAAAATAGAATGAATGATATTGCTAAAGATTGGGCAAGTTTAAGCTACTTACAAAGTTTAGTAGAAGAGCATATTAAACAAATTAAAGATAAACGTTTGCCACAAGTCATCAATGAAGCGATTATTATTTTCAAAAATCTTACTAATCATGCTTATACAAATATTTATTACTCAGAAGAGGCAATTCAAGTGAAACATGAAAATGGCCAAATTTTCCAACCTGTAGAACTAAGTCAATCTACAAAAGAATTATTATATGTTGCACTTAGAATAAGTTTAATCAAAGTTTTAAAACCATATTATCCATTCCCAATTATAGTGGACGATGCATTTGTACATTTTGATAAAGCACGTAAAGAAAGAATGTTGAACTATTTAAGAGAATTATCTCAAGATTATCAAGTCTTATACTTTACATGTACAAATGATAATATCATTCCAAATAAAGAAATGATTACTTTAAATAAATTTGAGAAAGGCGGGAAATAATGAGAAATGTAGAAAAATTAAATCCCGGTGATTCGGTTAATCACTTCTTTTTAATTCATAGAGCAACGCAAGGTGTAACAGCTCAAGGTAAAGATTATATGACACTGTTCTTGCAAGATAAGAGTGGGGACATTGAAGCTAAATTATGGACTGCGACTAAAGAAGACATGCAAACATTAAAACCTGAAGAAATAGTGCATGTTAAAGGTGATGTTATTAATTATCGTGGTCGTAAACAAATGAAAGTAAATCAAATAAGACTAGCCACGCCTGAAGAAAATATGAATACACAAGATTTTGTTGATGGCGCACCAATGACACCAGCAGAAATTCAAGAAGCTCTTTCTCATTATATGCTTGATATTGAGAATGCCAGTTTACAACGCATAACAAGACATTTAATTAAAAAATATCAAGAAAGCTTCTTTACGTATCCGGCAGCAAGTTCCCATCATCATAATTTTGCTAGTGGTTTAAGTTATCATGTATTAACGATGTTACGTGTTGCTAAATCGATATGCGATATTTATCCATTATTAAATAGAAGTCTTTTATATAGTGCTATTATTTTACATGATTTAGGAAAAGTAAAAGAGCTTAGTGGACCAGTAGCAACTACTTATACTGTAGAAGGAAACTTATTAGGCCATATTTCTATTGCAAGTGATGAAGTAGCTGAAGCAGCTAAAGAGCTTGGTATTGATGGAGAAGAGGTAATGTTGCTTAGACATATGATTCTTGCTCATCATGGTAAATTAGAATTTGGATCACCTAAAATGCCTCATTTGAAAGAGGCTGAGATTTTATTTTTCATAGATAATATTGATGCTAAAATGAATATGTTTGAAAAAGCATTTAAGAAAACTGAAAAAGGTCAATTTACAGAACGAATTTTTGGACTTGAAAATAGACAATTTTACAATCCAACACAATTAGATTAGAAGTTCAGAAAAGGTGATATAGCTCAATGAAGAGCTACATCACCTTTTTAAATTATAAATATTTGTTATTCAAAAGTAATTTAAACTAAACAGACAATCTTTATATTTAAAATGTATTTTATGATGATATAATAATCATGTCGCCTATCTCTCAGGCGTCACTTCGACGATGAGAGGGGGTATTCATTCCATGTCTGAAATCTTTGTTCATATTATGACTACTGTTATCAGTGGTTGTATTGTTACGTTGTTTGCACATTGGCTACGGCATCGTAACGATAAGTAAATAGGCGACAATTGTAGTCACACTAAAAAATCCCCTCACTACCGCAAATAGTGAGGGGATTGGTGTTTCCATACTGAAATCTTTGTTGATTACATTATAACATGCGTTTGTACTATTGCAAAATGTTACATTTAAAAAAGATTTTAGTGAAGATATATCTTAAGAACCAGTCATTCCAGTTGCACCTTGTTGTGAACTAGCGCCACCTTGAGAAGACTGTTGTTGCTGTTGTTTTATTTTGTCTGGATCTAAAATAGTATCATCAACTGCTTTTTTAATATCTCTATCTTTATAGTCTACATTATATTCGTCTAATATATCTTTATAAGCATCAGTTAATAATTTAGGATTTTTTTGAATTTTTTGTTCTAAAATTTTAGATTTAAGGTTAGATTTTTCAGAGTTAAAGTCTGTTTCTTTATCTGCTTTAATAATATGATAACCGTAGTCTGTTTTAACTACTTTAGATACTTCGCCTTCTTTAAGTTTGAATAGTGCTTTATCGAAGCTATCCATCATTTGGCCCTTAGTTACATAACCAAGAGAACCATCTTTTTTGGCACTTGATTTATCCATAGATTCTTTTTTAGCGATTTCTCCAAATTTACTTGGATCTTTAGATACTTCTTTTTGAATTTCTTCAGCTTTTTGTTTTGCTTTTTTATCTGATAAACCTTCTTTGTCACTATCTTTAGATTTTACTTTAATCAAGATATGAGAGGCTTTTTTAGTATTGTCTTTGATTTCTTTATCTGACACTTTAACTTTATCATTCAATAGTTCTTTTTGATAAGCTGATAAACGTTTTTGTTCTTTATAATCATCCATAGACATTCCTTGTTGTTTTAAGACACTTTCAAATTGATCTTTACCGCCATATTGTTTTTCTTCTTTTTTAATATCTTTTTCGATATCTTTAGTATCCACTTTGTCTTTATATTTATCTGCAAGAATTTTATCTAATACAATACTAAAGGATTTACTAGCGATTTGGTCTTTACCAATTTTCTTCATCACATCTTCTACTTTAACATCGCCAGCTTTTGATGAAATAAGAGTATTTTCTTTAGAATCAGTTGCATCAGATCCACATGCGCCTAATAAAAGGGCACTTGCAGTTACAGGTATCATAATTTTATTAAATGCTTTCATAAGTTGTTAACTCCTTTATGTATATAATCAAGTAAAATATAACATATAAAATGAGGCGTACCAATTCATAACCCTCTCTTTAGGACTATAGTACTAGTTTTATTAAAAAAACATATGAATAAATTTGTTATATAAAATAAAAATTGGACCATATGAGAGGGTCCAATTTTAATATAAAGATCATTATACTGTTGTAACAAATTTCTCTTTCTTTAATATGTGGATACCAGATCGGTGTTCCTCAATATAATTTCCATAATTAGAGAAAATAAGTATCTTTAAATACATTAAATCTAAAATAGAAAAACCAAAGTTAAGTGCCAATAAAAACATAAAATAATGTCCATATTGCGGGAACTTCACACACAAAGCGATGAACAACATTGATATTAAAATGAAAGGTAAAATCAAATTAATACAAAAATAAATTTTATGAATAGGTGTATTAACGTAAGTATTAAAATATGGAATCCATTTTCTTCGCGTTAATTTATGTACTCTAAAAGATTTATAATAAGGAATAAAAAATAACAGATGTACACTTTTATGTAGTGGATACATAAAGAATGTAATTGCTAAAACAATAAGAAAATGTTTGTCAGATAATGGTGTATCACTAAAGAAATACATGATTTCATAACTAACTAAAAACATTATAATAGTACCAACAATACTCATGAAGGCAATTCTAGGTATGCCAAAACGTTCATGAATATCAATTTGTCTTGTACATAAAAACATGAGTCATGCCTCACTTCTTAATCAATATATGATTCGTATTATCTATTGAAATTTGTATGAAGTCAATATCTATTTGCAGATTAGATTAAATGAACATTCTTAATTTAATACTTATGTTCCAAAGTTATTAATAAAATAAAAACCCCTATCCAAATAATTATTCTTGAATAGGGGGAACATTATAGTACAAAAAATTATTTCTCTTTAGAAAATGTATTACTAATTTCTTCGCCACGATTTTGTAAATTTTCAATATGAGATTGTAATTTTTCGATATTAGGGTTGATATCAGATTTGAAGTTACCAATTAAAGTTTTGATTTCGTCACCAATTGAACTACCAAATTCAGTACCTTCATTTTTAATTTGTGAACTATAATTTAAAATATCGTTAAATGATTGTTTCATAGTTTCAAGTTCACGTTGTAACTCAGATTGAGCGCCAGTAGGTTGGCTACCATCAATAGTATTGTTCTTAACACTTTGGTCATCACGATTTCTTAAAGATACTGCGAAACCTGCGGCAACACCTACGCCAATACCAAATAATACGCGTGTTACTTTCATTATAATTCTCCTCACTTTTATATCTCGGATAATAGTATTATTCATCTTATACCCATTTTAATACAGATTATGCATGATTATTCGAAATGGGCTTGAATTTGAGCAGCAATTTCTTTTTTAGCATCATCATTTAATTCATCTTCATGTGTTTCCCATTTATAACCGAAACCATCAATATCATTTTCATATCTAGGAATTAAGTGAAAATGTAAGTGGAATACAGATTGATCAGCAAACTCACCATTATTTTGAATAATATTAAGACCATCAGGATTAAATGCTTTTTTAATTGCATTCGCTACTTTAGGTAGCGCAACGCCAATATGTTTCATTGTTTCTTCATCAGTTTCAAAAATATTTGCAGAAGCTTTTTTAGGAATTAATAAAGTGTGTCCTTTTGTAACTTGAGAAATATCTAAAAATGCATAGACATAGTCATTTTCATATATTTTAAAGCTTGGTATTTCACCAGTAATAATTTTACTGAAAATTGTTTCAGACATTTTGATAACACTCCTCTTCGTTTCATCTTAAAATACATTATAGCATTACTTAGGAAAAAACGTCATTCTTCATAGCTAATTTTAGGAGTAAAACATAATTTTTGGTACAATAGTTTTCGTGGAGGTGCCTTATGACAGTAAAAGTAGAACATCTAACAGGTGGTTATGGAAAACGACCAGTTATTAAAGATATCAATTTTGAATTAAATAAAGGTGAGATAGTTGGATTGATAGGTTTAAATGGGGCTGGAAAGAGTACTACAATTAAACATATGTTAGGATTATTAACGCCTTCATCAGGGTCACTATCAATTTCAGAAACAAATATAAATGACAATATAGAAGAATATCGTAGAAAACTTTCATATATTCCAGAATCACCAGTAATATATGAAGAATTGACTTTACAAGAACATATAGAAATGACTGCGATGGCTTATGGTCTTACACATGAAGTAGCAATGGAAAGGGCAAAGCCTTTATTAAAAGTATTTAGACTTGAAGATGAATTAAAAGTTTTTCCAAGTCATTTTTCAAAAGGTATGAAACAAAAAGTCATGATTATATGTGCATTTATTGTGAATCCTGAATTATACATTATCGATGAACCATTTCTAGGATTGGATCCATTAGGTATACAATCAATGCTCGATTTAATGGTAGAAAAGAAAAATGAAGGACGTACAGTTCTTATGAGTACACATATTTTAGCTACTGCAGAGCGTTATTGTGATCGATTTATTATCTTAGATAAAGGTGAAGTTGTAGCATTTGGTAATTTAGAAGAGTTAAGAGAACAAACAGGATTGAAAGAACACACACTAGATGATATTTATATTCACGTCACTCAAGGTGGAAATGCCAATGATTAATGAGGCAACTACATTATTCAGGAAACGTCAGAAAGCGATTCGAAAGGAAAAGAATTATTATAATAAATTCATTTTCAATGGTCACTTTACAGTATTTTTATTAATATTATTTGGTGCTTTTATAATGGGGTATGGCGAATGGTTGAAGCATATACCTCAACATATTGATTATGCTTTGATTACAAGTATTATTATCGCCTTGTTATCATTATTTCCATTAAGAACATTATTAAAAGAAGCAGACCAAATTTTTCTATTACCATTTGAAAAATATATGAAACGATACATGACATTAAGTATTAATTATAGTTATTTCACTAGAATAATGATGTTATTACTTATTCTTATTGTTCCCTTCCCATTATTCTATCAATTAAGTGAAAGTAATATTCAATATTATATTGCATTTGCGTTAGTTGCCTTATTAACACCATATATAGTATTGCATTTAAGATGGTGTTTATATCAATTAGGTGTATCTACTTGGATAGTTAATGTGAGTTTTTTCATTATTTTAAGCCTTAATTTTTATATAATATTAGGCTTACATTCTTATTTAGGGATATTAATTACGATTGCAATGGCAGTGTTAATTGTTGTACTAAAAGGTAAGGTAGCTAAACAATTATACCCGTGGGAAAGAATGATTGCGATTGAGCAAAGACATCATACGAATTATTATAAATTCGTGAATATGTTTACAGATGTTAAACATTTAAGAGAGACAGCAGTACGTCGTAGTTATTTAGATTTTATTTTACCAGTACCAAAAGGCAAAAAATTTAATGCCAATCAAATGTACTTATATTTATTTATGAGAAGTTTTGTAAGAGGGAGAGATGCTTTTAGCATTATAATAAGATTAATGTTAATCGCAGTTGTATTAATCATATGGCTTTCTCATCCTATTGTAGGTATTTTAATAGGAAGTTTATTTATGTATATCACGCTATTGCAAATGTCACAGTTTTATACGCAACAAGCTTATGGTCTCTGGCCTCAAGTTTGGCCAGCACCAGATACTATTGTAATTAAAGGATACGAAAAATTTCTTTATAGACTTATGATAGTTATAGGTGTGGTATTCACAATAGCATTTTCAATTATGAATCCTACATTATTCTTTTTCTCAATTGTATTTTTCTTAGTAGGCTATTTGACTATTAGAAGTACAATTAAAAAACTAAAATATCAAGAAACGTTATTACGAGATTAAAAAAGTTGTCCTATTTGCGAAATTGAATTACTTCGCTATAGGACAACCTTTTTTATTATTGATGATCTACAGGATATAAGTAACGTTCGAAATAACTTGAATGTTGACCACTATATCCAAAGAATTGATTTAAAGCAGTTTTAGAAAAGTGCTCCTGGAATAAATCTGATGATTTGAAATCTTCATAAGCACTTCTATTTGCAAAACCAAAATATAATTTATAAGTATTACCTTCTAATGGTCTCAATAATCGATAACTTTTGAAACCACCAAAGTTATCAAATGGAGCACCAAAATGAAGAAGTTGTTTTTCTAATTGATTTTTATGATCTTCAGATGAAGGTATGAAGAGCGCAGAATAGAAATGTTCTTCATTAAATTCACCCACGCTATATAAAACTTCATAAGCACTTGGATGCTTCAGTACAGATTTGCCTTCAGTTTCTTCTAAAATAACAGATGTATCTGAAGCAGAATATTGAAATAGATTATGATCTGGATTATTAATTTGAATTTGATTTAAAAAACCATAAGTACCATACGATGTATATAAATTCATGATCCTTACCTCCCTTGTTTTAATTAATTATACGATTATAAATTTCTATTTTCTACCTTCAAAGTCTTAATTTTGAAATAAATGTATAAAAATGGATTGATTTTTTACAAATTAAACTAAAATTAATTGCTATTAATTTATATCATTACTATTAAATGTTTAATTATAATACTAATACACTTTAACAAAACGAAAAATTATGAGATAAGCTATGTAGATACAAATAATTTATAAAACATTTTACTATGTCTTTTTTATGACATTTAAGCACATTAAAATACGAAATAACTAAGTATATGCTATTATAGATAAGAATGATTTTAATTTAGGAGGACTATATGGTACATAGTAAGAATGATACTATTTTAAAAATGATTAAAGGTGAAAAGACCTCTCATACACCAGTCTGGTTTATGCGTCAGGCAGGGCGATCTCAACCTGAATATCGTAAATTAAAAGAGAAATATTCACTGTTTGAAATTACTCATCAACCTGAACTATGTGCTTATGTGACACATTTACCAGTTGATAATTACAATACGGATGCAGCAATTTTATATAAAGACATTATGACACCTTTAAAACCTATTGGTGTAGATGTAGAAATTAAATCTGGAATAGGTCCAGTCATTCAAAATCCAATCAAAACAGTCCAAGACGTGGAAAAGTTATCACAGATAGATCCGAAAAGAGATGTGCCATATGTTTTAGATACAATCAAACTGTTAACTGAAGAAAAATTAAATGTACCTTTAATTGGATTTACTGGCGCACCATTTACACTAGCCTCATATATGATAGAAGGTGGCCCTTCTAAAAACTATAATCAAACAAAAGCTATGATGTACAGTGATGAAGCGACTTGGTTTGCTTTAATGGATCATTTAGTAGCGGTTTCGATAGATTATGCTAATGCACAAGTAGAAGCTGGTGCTGAATTAATTCAAATTTTTGATTCATGGGTCGGCGCATTAAATGTTCAAGACTATAGAAAATATATTAAACCAGGTATGGACAAGTTAGTTAAAGGCATTAAATTAAAACATGATGTTCCAGTTATTTTGTTCGGAGTGGGTGCTAGTCATTTAATCAATGAATGGAATGATTTACCTATAGATGTATTGGGACTTGATTGGAGAACATCAATACAACAAGCACAACAGCTTGGTGTAACTAAGACGCTACAAGGTAATTTAGATCCTTCATTATTATTAGCACCATGGGATGTAATAGAAGAAAGATTAAAAGATATCTTAGATCAAGGCATGGAAAGAGGACAACATATTTTCAACCTTGGACACGGTGTGTTCCCAGAAGTTCAACCAGAAACTTTACGTAAAGTAAGCCAATTCGTTCACGACTATACACATCAGTAATTTAGCATTATGAATTTCAATAGATTAAGTAACAGCAATAGACTAAAGGGTGGTTTTATAAATGAGTAAAACAATAGGTTTATTAGTAATGGCATATGGTACACCTTATAAAGAAAGTGACATTGAGCCATATTATACTGACATTAGACATGGTAAAAAACCAACAGATGACGAGCTACAAGATTTAAAAGATCGTTATGAATTTATTGGGGGATTATCTCCATTAGCTGGAACAACAGACAGACAAGCAGAAGCATTAAGAGATGCATTAAATGAATCTTATGAAGATGTAGAGTTTAAATTATATTTAGGGCTAAAACATATTTCACCGTATATAGAAGAAGCGGTTGAATCTATGCATAAAGATGGAATTACTGAAGCGGTCACTGTTGTATTAGCACCGCATTATTCAAGTTTTTCAGTAGGATCTTATGATGAACGTGCAGAAGAAGAAGCTGAAAAATATGGTATTCAATTACATCATGTAAAACATTATTACCATCAACCTAAATTCTTAGAGTTTTGGACTAATCAAATCAATCACACATTAGAACAAATTCCTGCAGACGAACATGATGACACTGTATTAGTAGTATCAGCTCATAGCTTACCAAAAGGTTTAATTGAGAAAAATAATGATCCTTATCCAAATGAATTACATGATACTGCTGTACAATTAAAAGAGCAATCAAATATTATCCACGTAGCAGAAGGTTGGCAATCAGAAGGTAATACAGGTACACCGTGGTTAGGACCTGATGTTCAAGATTTAACAAGAGATTTATTTAATGAACATGGATATAAACATTTTATTTATACGCCAGTAGGATTTGTATGTGAACACCTTGAAGTGTTATATGACAATGACCATGAATGTAAAGTAGTATGCGATGAAATAGGTGCAAACTACTATCGTCCAGATATGCCTAATACACATCCATTATTTATTGGTGCGATTGTAGACGAAATTAAAACAGTATTTTAATAGAAGGAAGCGTGAATGATTTTGAGTAAGAATGTAGCAATCATCGGAGCAGGTATAACCGGTTTAACAAGTGCCTACTATATGAAAAAACAAAATCCTAACTTAAATGTTACTATCTATGAGGCAAGTAATCGTCCAGGTGGTAAAATTCAAACGTATCGTAAAGATGGTTATACTATTGAATTAGGACCCGAATCATACTTAGGTAGAAAAACTATTATGACTGATATAGCTAAGGAGATTGGATTAGGCGATGATTTGATTACGAATACTACAGGTCAATCATACATTTATGCTAAAAATAAATTATATCCTATCCCAGGTGGTTCTATTATGGGAATACCTACGGATATAAAACCTTTTATAAAAACAAAATTGATTTCTCCATTAGGTAAGTTACGAGCAGGTCTAGATCTATTTAAAAAGCCTATAGAGATTGAAGATGACATTTCAGTAGGTGAGTTTTTTAGACAGCGTTTAGGTGATGAAGTACTTGAAAATTTAATTGAGCCACTAATGGGTGGCATTTATGGTACAAATATTGATGATTTAAGTTTGATGAGTACTTTCCCTAATTTTAAAGAAAAAGAAGAAGCTTTTGGTAGTTTAATCAAAGGCATGAAAGATGAGAAGGAACAACGTATTAAACAACGCCAACTATATCCAGGTGCCCCTAAAGGTCAATTTAAGCAATTTAGACACGGACTTAGTTTGTTCATAGAGGCTTTAGTTGAAGCTGTAACAAAACAAGGTGTCAATATTGAATATAATACAGAGGTTGAAGATATTATTATATCTCAAACTGACTATCAAGTAATTGTCGATGGCAAAAAAGAATTTTATGATGGGGTATTAGTAACAACACCACAACAAGTCTTTATGGACTGGTTTAACCATGATCCAGCATTTGATTATTTCAATACAATGGATTCAACGACAGTAGCAACAGTGGTACTTGCATTTGATGAAAAGGATATTGAAAATACTTATGATGGAACAGGTTTCGTTATTGCTAGAACAAGTAATACAAGCATAACAGCATGTACATGGACTTCAAAAAAATGGCCATTTACAACTCCAGAAGGAAAAGTGTTAATCCGAGCTTATGTTGGTAAACCAGGAGATACAGTTGTTGATGACCATACAGATGAAGAAATTGTATCTATTGTACGTCAAGATTTACAACAGATGATGACGTTCAAAGGTGACCCAGAATTTACCATTGTTAATCGTTTGCCTAAGAGTATGCCTCAATACCATGTAGGTCATATTAAGCAAATTAGAGAAATACAACAGCATATTAAACGAACTTATCCACGTTTAAAAATTACTGGTGCACCATTTGAAGCAGTTGGACTACCAGATTGTATTCAACAAGGACATAATGCAGTTGATGAAATGCTAGAAGAATTAAAGTTGATCAATTAACAAATCAATTAAGCACTTTGAAGGGATAAATATATCTTTTTAAAGTGCTTTTATTATAAAATAAAGTAAAATGAGTCATGATTATTTTTTAAATTATATAATGTGAGGTTTGATAATAATGACAGACGTAATAATAGTTCATTCAAGTGTAGGCAATGCACATAACCATTGGTATGAATGGTTAGGACATAATTTAACATTAGAAGGTTATGAGGTTACATTATTTAATTTAGAAGCAGATACACCTGCTAATCTAGACATGTGGGTAACACAAATGCAACATCAAATAAATGTTAGGAAAAAAGATACATATTTTGTGACACATGGATTTGGAACAATCGCAAGTTTGAAATTTATTGAAAGTTTGAATCAAAATATTGAAGGTTTATTCAGTATTGCTGGATTTAGAGACGATGCTCAAGATATTGATGAAAATATAGATTTACAAGATGTAACCATAGATTATGATACTATCAAAAATAAAGTAGACTACTTTTATGGACTTTGTTCAAAGAGTGACAAGCATGTTTCGTATAAAGAAACAAAAAGACTTATGGATACACTAGAAGGTCATATTCGTGTTGTTGAAGAAGGCGGTCATTTCATGGAAGAAGATGGTTTTACGACATTTACCGCTTTACAAGATCGTATGCAAGGACTAATGACACAATAATTTGATTAGCACAGGGGAGGAGAGGTATTTATAAAGTTTAATCAGATATAAACAATAAGAGTTTTGTTATCGGTGTTAATATAGTGCTAAAAGATAACTAAACATGAATATTAAACCAATGTTAGTAGGATTTATTTGAAGGAATGTTCCAGTAGATACGTCGCAAAATCAATAAGCTTTATTAAGAAATGTTTCTTTTTAAGATTTATAACATGTGTAAAAAGTTTAATTTGATGATGTTGGCAAGTGATTTTGTGACCATTTGCACACTTTTGTTATAAAATGATTTAACTAGTTAATTATTACACATTTTAATTGTAAATAATTATTGACTATTAGTTTTAAAATTAATATACTAATAAAGTGTTAAGCGAGAGCGATTTAAAGCTAATTTGATGTATCAAACATTTTGAAATTTAAGAGATTGTAAATTTAAATTAAAAAATGTATTGACTTTGTTAAGTTAATAATGGTACAATAATCAAGTAGTCAAAAATAATATTATCGCGGGATGGAGCAGTTCGGTAGCTCGTCGGGCTCATAACCCGAAGGTCGGTGGTTCAAATCCGCCTCCCGCAATACATAGTTTTAATAGGTCTCGTAGTGTAGCGGTTAACACGCCTGCCTGTCACGCAGGAGATCGCGGGTTCGATTCCCGTCGAGACCGCCATCATTATTATTGTGGTTCAGTAGCTCAGTTGGTAGAGCAATGGATTGAAGCTCCATGTGTCGGCAGTTCGACTCTGTCCTGAACCATTCGTCATTTTTGGCGGTTGTGGCGAAGTGGTTAACGCATCGGATTGTGGTTCCGACATTCGAGGGTTCGATTCCCTTCAACCGCCCCATAATCGTATTACATTTCACATTTTATATGCGGGTGTAGTTTAATGGCAAAACCTCAGCCTTCCAAGCTGATGTTGTGGGTTCGATTCCCATCACCCGCTCCATTATTATTCCACAGTAGCTCAGTGGTAGAGCTATCGGCTGTTAACCGATCGGTCGTAGGTTCGAGTCCTACCTGTGGAGCCATGGCTCCTTGGTCAAGCGGTTAAGACACCGCCCTTTCACGGCGGTAACACGGGTTCGAGTCCCGTAGGAGTCATACAAACAGAAGTGAAATATCGCTTCTGTTTTTTTATTTATCATATTATATATTATGGAGAGTTGTCCGAGTTGGCCGAAGGAGCACGCCTGGAAAGTGTGTAGGCGCCACAAGCGTCTCGAGGGTTCGAATCCCTCACTCTCCGTACATACGTAAAAATCAGTGAAAATCTGATAAGCTAAAAGTAGGGGGAACGTTGTTAAATCAACGTTCTTTTTTATTTTGGTGAAAATTTGTAACAATCTGTTTTGAAATAAAACCGTCAACTAGGTCGACAACATTTCAAAAATTATTGAATATTGTCGGTTTGTTTGTCAGTTTGACCGTTAAACTCCTAGAACGATGCTAGTTTCGCATCTAAACTTTTTTCTTCTTTTTCTTTTAATTCATCTAATAAATGACTATATACTCTCCAAGTAATTTCTATATTTGAATGACCTAATCTTTTACTTACATATTGAACACTAAATCCTTTTGTTAATAACATAGATGCAATTGTATCTGTAAGTTTGAAAAAATTTAAATCTAATTTAATATTACTCTTCATCATCATCTAGTAAATCAGTCATATTTACTATGATTTCTTTCGTATTAGTATCAATCGATAGTTCATTGCTATAGCCAATAGATTTTACTTTAATGATGTCACTATCTGATTTTAAAACTAATTCAGCGTGTTGGTTTCTCTCCAAAATAAGAAAAGTTTCATTATTACTTATGATTTCATGTCTAGAATTTAAACCATTAATTATAATATTCCAATTATTGAATTTCATTAAAAAACACTCCTTTAATTTAGTTTTTTATAAAGAAAATCCTAGAATCATACCCAAAGGTAAATTCTAGGATTAATTTATATAGGTCTTACATTGTTATGTCCTTAGATGAATAAATGTAGTTTATTTATTTTCAAATAAACCTTTGAAAAATTCTACTGCTTTTTTGATGATAGCTGTGATATTTTCCATTACTATTCACCTCCTATGTAAGCTACTTTTAATATAAATCATTTTTAATTATCATAGATTATTTATTCTTATTTTATAAATTTATTTTCATAAACGTAACATTTCTCTGCGAAATTAGACAGTTATGAATTCAAATGTGTTAACAAAGAGTGATATATCTTATTATTAAATTCAAATTTCTAAATTCAAGCTTTAATCACTGATAGAATGCGTTAAAATCGTTATAATTATCTTTGTAATGATAATTGGAGGAATGACTTGTGAACTTCTGGTTAAAAGATCAATCAGTAAAAAATAAAGATAAAATAGTTGTTACAGATGGCGCACATCAAATGACATTTAAGGAATTATATGATGATGCATTTCATTTAGCACAGCAACTACAAAACCTTAATCAAACGAGAATAGGGTTACATATAAATAATCGTATTGAATCTTTAGTATTGATACATGCATGTTGGATCGCCAATATTGAAATTGCTATGATAAATACACGATTAACAAAGAATGAAATTATTGCTCAAATGAATTCTATACAAGTGAGCACAATAGTAACGACAACTACACTCGAAATGGATCAATTTGATATATATACGCTTGAGGATATTCAAAATTTATCTCCTCAAAATATAAATTCTAATGTATTTCAATTAGAAAACATTGCTTCTATCATGTTTACATCTGGCACTACTGGTCCTCAAAAAGCTGTCCCTCAAACTTTTGAAAATCATCTCGCAAGTGCAATAGGTTGTAAGGAAAGTTTAGGTTATAATCAGCAGACGATTTGGTTATCTGTATTACCGATATATCATATATCAGGTCTGAGTGTCATTTTAAGAAGTGTTATAGAAGGATTTACAGTACGTATTTTAGAAAAGTATAATACTGATACAATGCTTCAAATTATTCAAAATGAAAATATTACGCATGTTTCTCTTGTACCACAAACTTTAAAATGGTTAATGGATGCTGGATTACAGAGTCCATATCAATTAGAAAAAATCTTATTGGGTGGTGCAAAGCTATCAGCAAATTTAATTCAACAAGCTTTAAACTACAAACTACCTATTTATAATTCATTTGGTATGACTGAAACGTGTTCACAATTTTTAACAGCAACGCCAGATATGTTAGCACAACGTTATGATACTGTAGGGGTGCCTAGTGATAATGTAGAAGTGAAAATTAAGCAGCCTAATCAAAATGGACATGGTGAATTATTAATTAAAGGAAATAATGTAATGAATGGCTATTTATATCCTGTTAATTTAACAGATACATTTGAAGATGGCTTTTTCAAAACAGGGGATATAGCTGAAATAGATGAAGATGGTTTTGTTATGATTTATGATCGACGTAAGGATTTAATTATCAGTGGTGGCGAAAATATATATCCTTATCAAATTGAATCTATAGCTAAATATTATCCAAACATTGAAGATGCTGTTTGTATTGGTCAATCAGATGATACGTGGGGACAAGTACCTATATTATATTATATTGCCGATACACAAATTAATGAAATCGAATTAAAACAATATATGTTGGATCATTTAGCAAAATACAAAGTACCAAAGTCTTTTTATCAAGTTGAAGAATTGCCATATACTTCTACAGGTAAACTCCAAAGAAATAAAATGATACAAAAGGAAGAAAAAAATGATTATTAATCAATTAAATTTTTACTTATATAATCAGCCTTTTAAATCACCAATTGTAACGCCTAAAGTAAAATTAGAAACAAGAAAAACATTAGTCATTGAATTCATTGATAATCACGGGGATGCATATTTTGGAGAATGTAATGCATTTCAAACTCAATGGTATGATAATGAAACTATTGATTCCGTAAAAGAAAACATTAAACAATGGTATGATCGTATAAAGAATAAAGAAATGTCAACTTTTAAAGAATGGCAATCATCACTCGAGCTTTTAAATGATTATCCAGCAGCAAGATGTACAATTATGATGGCTATCTATCAAAAATATTATAAACTTGAATCATTTAAAGTTCCGTATGGTGCAACTGTAAACGGTATGACTGAAATACAATTAAATCGTTTGGCTCAAACACAACCTAAGCGAATTAAATTAAAGTATTCAAATCAATTAATTTCAGACATCGATAATTTACAATCACTTAGTTTTAGTTTTGATTTGGCTATAGATGCCAATGAATCCCTTAATCTGACACAATATCAATCTATTATAGAAAATATAGACCATGATATTCTTTATATTGAAGAACCATTTCAATCATTAGATGATATCAAACGCATTAATGGAAAACCTTATCCACCTATTGCTCTTGATGAAAAGGCCACTTCCACTCAAGAAATCAAAAATATTATATCTGAATATCCAATAGAGGTAGTTATATTGAAACCATTTAGACTTGGTGGTATTGATCGAGTATTAGATGCAATACAAACCCTTCATAAAGAAGGGGTGAAAGTTGTGATTGGTGGTATGTATGAATATGGGTTAAGCCGATATTTTACTGCAATGTTAGCTCAACATGGGGATTATCCTGGAGATGTGACACCAACGGGTTATTATTTTGAAAATGATTTTGTAGAAAATGAAGGTATATTAAAAGAGGGAATGATAGAATTCAATCCCCCTGTAGTTAATCGTACAAAATTAGAATGTATTAATGATGATTGTGTTTAGCATGATGTGATTTCGATTTGTTTTTTGCAAGTGGCACTGGATCGTATCCACCTTTGTGTAAAGGATGACATTTTAATATTCGACGTATGCCTAAGTATAATCCTTTGAATGCACCATGATATTGTATCGCTTCTCGTGTATATTCTGAACATGTTGGATAGAATCGACACGTTGGTGGCGTTAATGGCGAGATAAAACGTTGATAAAAATGTATTAAGGCAAGAAATAATTTTTTCATAATAATGCCTCCGAGCAAATTTTAGAATATAGGTATTTTAACATATTATAAAGGGATGTGATGTACATGAAGTTTTTAGATAAAGACCAAAGAGAGGTACACCTAACATATAAAACAAATAAAGATGTTCCTACGGGTAATCATGTACTTGCTATTCCAGTATTTCAACATCAATTATTGTTTACTTGTCATAAAATTAGAGGTATTGAATTTCCTGGTGGCAAAAGAGAACTCAATGAAACTAGTATTGATGCTATACGGAGAGAATTGTATGAAGAAACTGGTGCACATGCTATCGATATTAAATATATAGCACAATATAAAGTTGAAACAAATAGTAATATAGATTTTGTGAAAGATGTATATTTTATACAAGTTGATACGCTAAAAGAACAATCTGACTATCTAGAAACAGATGGTCCATGTTTATTTCAATCAGTTGAATCAATTCCTGATAATAAAAAAAGCTTTTTACTTAAAGATGATGCTATCTTGCATTGTTATGAAAGGGTGAAGGCACTTGGATTTTATTAAAGTTAAAAAAATGCCAATAGAGATGAGGACACATCATTTTGATGAAATAACCTACCAAGTTGATCATCTTAATGTCAAAGCTTTAATGATGACACCTTACAAAGAAGTAAAACGCATTGTTATCTATCTGCGTGGTGGTAAAGGACAAGTAGGGCGTGTCAGAGCTGCAAGGCTCATGCAATTCGCTAATGATGAAACTCTAGTTGTAGGTCCATATTATAGAGGGAACAATGGTAGTGAAGGCAAAGATGAATTTTATCGTGGAGATTTAAATGATGTCACAGAACTTATTCGTCTACTACATTCAAAATATCCAAAAGCTTTTGTACATATGATTGGTTTTTCACGTGGTGGTTTACAAGGATTATTAACTTTTCAAGATTTACCTGTAAATAGTTATATAATATGGGGTGGAGTATCTGATGTTCATTTAATGTATGAGGAACGTGTTGATTTGAGAGGGATGTTAAGACGAATGGTTGGACATCCTATTAAAGATGCTCAAAATTATACTGATAGAGAGGCAATACATAACATTACGCCACAAAGCCCGCCAATACTTATCGTTCATGGTGGAAATGATAAGCAAGTTGGTATACATCAAGCTTATTATTTAGAACGACGCTTAAATGAGATTGGAGCATACTTTGATACTTTTTATCAAATGAAAGAAGGACATGTACCACGCCCGTTTGCTTTGAAAGAAACTCTTGAACATATTCATCAATGGATGAATCAAATTGAAAATGATAAAGATAACGAAAGCGCAACAGAATGAATTTTCTGTCGCGCTTTTTACCATTATTTATTAAATGCACCTTTATCTGAAATATGTTCTACTTCAGAGCCGAATTTTTTGAAGTTTTCTTCAAAACGTTGAATTAAGTCATTAGCTTGTGCTTTATATTTTTCAGGGTCACTCCATGCATTAATTGGATTTAAGATAGTTTTAGGAACATCTTCTACTTCCACTGGAATATTTAATCCAAATGAAGCATCTTTAGTATATTCTGCATTTTTTAATTTACCTGAAATAGCCTGGTTAACCATTTGACGTGTATAATGTAAACTTATTCTTCTACCAACGCCATATTTACCCCCTGTCCATCCTGTGTTAACAAGGTAAACGTCAACTTCATGCTTATCAATTAATTCACCTAATAAATCAGCATAAACTGTAGGATGTAATGGTAAGAATGGTGCACCAAAGCAAGTAGAGAATGATGGTTCTGGTTCAGTAACGCCACGTTCTGTACCAGCTAATTTAGATGTGAATCCACTTAAGAAGTGATACATTGCTTGGTCTTTAGTTAATTTTGAAATTGGAGGAATGACACCAAAAGCATCCGCTGTTAAAAAGATAATTGTATTAGGATGAGCTGCTTTGGAAGGTAATACAATATTATCTATATGGTGAATAGGGTATGCCGCTCTTGTGTTTTCAGTGAATTTATTATCATCAAAATCAACCGTGCCATCATTTTTGACAACAGTATTTTCTAAAATGGTACCATATTTAATTGCATCGAAAATTTGTGGTTCTTTTTCTTTTGAAAGGTTGATTGCTTTAGCGTAGCAACCTCCTTCGATATTGAACACACCATTTTTATTCCAGCCGTGTTCGTCATCTCCAATTAATTTTCTATCAGGATCAGCTGATAATGTTGTTTTACCAGTACCTGATAAACCAAAGAATAATGCTACGTCACCTTTATTACCAACATTTGCTGAGCAATGCATACTCATAATATCTTGCATTGGTAATAAATAGTTCATAACTGAGAATATACCTTTTTTCATTTCGCCAGCATATTCAGTACCACCAATTAAAATGACTTTATGTTTGAATGAAACGATAACAAAAGTTTCTGTTTTTGTACCATCGACTTCTGGGTCAGCTTTAAAATGAGGTGCTGATACAATGGTAAAGTCTGATTTGATTGATTTAGCTTCTTCTTTTGATTCAGGACGTATAAACATATTATGTGCAAAAAGATTATGCCAAGCTAATTCATTAATTACAGTTAGTTTTAAGCGTGAATCTTTGTCACTTCCAGCGTAACCATTAAATACGTATAGTTCATCTTTCTTACCTAAATAATTTAATACTTTGTTATAAAGTTTTAAAAATGTTTCTTCATCTATCGGCTGATTAACGTCTCCCCAATCAACATTATCTCTATATGAAGGTTCTGTAACGATAAACTTATCTTTAGGTGAACGCCCAGTGTATTTACCGGTACTTGCATTAATAGCGCCCAACTCAGTAAGTTCACCTTCATTATTATCTAAGATTTTATTGTAAAGTTGAGTTGTAGATAATTGAAACTGTGTAGATGGTTTTTCTAATAATTGTTTGATTTTAATAGTTTCAGAGTATGTATCGATCGACATACTTAATCCCTCCAGATAGTTGTAATGTAAGCCTTTACATTTCAATAGTATAACATATTAAGTTAATTAATCCACCGTAAATTTTCATTAAAATAACTTAATTCTAAAATTGACATTAATTCGCTAATTATGTAGTATTAATTTTAACGGATTCTCTTATCCTGAGTGGTGGAGGGACATGGACCCAATGAAACCCAGCAACCTCTTTTTTGTATAGAAAAGAAAGGTGCCAAACCGTTTGCAGACCTATATTGTCTGAACGATAAGAGCGAATGGACGTATAAGAGCCTTCTCTCTATCTAGATACTAGTTAGCAGAAGGCTCTTTTATTTAGCTCAAATAAAAGAGAATTATCGTAATAAATTTTTAAAAGGAGCAAAATATGACTAACAATAAACGATTATTCACGTCAGAATCAGTAACTGAAGGACACCCGGATAAAATAGCCGATCAAGTTTCCGATGCCATTTTAGACGAAATTCTTAAAGATGACCCTAATGCGCGTGTAGCATGTGAAACAACAGTAACTACAGGTATGGCTTTAATTTCTGGTGAAATTTCAACAACAACTTATGTTGATATCCCTAAAGTAGTAAGAGAAACAATTAAAGAAATTGGTTACACACGTGCAAAATATGGTTATGATTCACAAACAATGGCTGTATTAACAGCAATTGATGAACAATCACCAGATATTGCGCAAGGTGTAGATAAAGCATTAGAATATCGCGATGATATTACTGAAGAAGAAATTGAAGCAACAGGTGCAGGAGATCAAGGTTTAATGTTTGGTTATGCAACTAACGAAACAGATACGTATATGCCTTTACCAATTTTCTTATCACACCAGCTAGCTAAACGTTTATCAGATGTTCGTAAAGATAAAATACTAGATTATTTACGTCCAGATGGTAAAGTTCAAGTAACAGTTGAATATGATGAAAATGACAAACCAAAACGTATTGATACAATTGTTGTTTCAACACAACATGCTGAAGATAAAACATTAGAAGATATTCAAAATGACATTAAAGAACATGTCATTTATCCTACTGTTCCAGAAAATTTACTAGATGATCAAACAAAATTCTATATCAATCCAACAGGAAGATTTGTAATTGGTGGACCTCAAGGTGATGCAGGATTAACAGGTCGTAAAATTATCGTTGACACTTATGGTGGATATGCTAGACATGGTGGAGGATGCTTCAGTGGTAAAGATCCAACTAAAGTAGACCGTTCTGCCGCATACGCAGCAAGATACGTTGCTAAAAATATTGTTGCAGCTGAATTAGCTGAACAATGTGAAGTACAACTTGCATACGCTATTGGTGTAGCTGAACCTGTGTCAATCTCAATTGATACATTTGGTACAGGTAAAGTCAGTGAAACAGAATTAGTAGAAGCAGTTAGAGAGAACTTTGACTTAAGACCTGCAGGAATTATTAAAATGTTAGAGTTGAAACAACCTATTTATAAACAAACTGCTGCGTACGGTCATTTCGGACGTACTGATGTTTTATTACCTTGGGAAAAATTAGATAAAGTCAACGTTTTGAAAGATTCAATAAACCAAGCCTAAAATAATTAAAATATTTGGGATAGGTAAAATATAATCAATTAAATTATAACGAAATGTCGAAAATATCATAGTTATGATTTATAATTGATTGTATTGATAATTTAAAAGGAGCGTTGATGTGATGAGTTTATCTTCACCCATTGGAATAGGATTAATCGTTGCAGTAGTGATTGCAATTATCTTTTTTGTGTTATTTTTAATCACGTTAAATAAAAAGAAAAAGATAAAGAAACAAACTGAAGAAGAATATCAACAAAAAGAACAGAACCTAAAAGCATCTCATGAGGAAACATTAGAAAAAGAACGTATAGAAAACAAAAAGACAGTCACTAAACAAAAAGAAGATTATGAAGCTACAGTAAGTAGTAAAGAAAGAGAAATAGATGCGTTAAAATTATTCTCTAAAAATCATAGTGAATATGTTACAGACATGAGATTAATTGGTATTCGTGAACGTCTTGTAAATGAAAAGCGTATTCGCCCAGAAGATATGCATATAATGGCAAATATTTTCTTGCCAACTAATGAATTTAATAATATTGAAAGAATTAGTCACCTAGTATTAACACGAACTGGTTTATACATCATTGATTCTCAATTATTAAAAGGTCATGTTTATAATGGTATTAGTGGCGCACAATTTTCAGAGTTACCAACTATGGAACAAGTATTTAATACTTTAGATTTAGATAAAACTACGCCACAAACATTGGTATTAGATCAAAATGATGATCAAAAATCATTATCATTTGTTAACTATTCAGATAAAATTCAGCAAATACAACAATTAGCTGGAGATTTACAAAATAAATTGAATACTAAATACACACCAACTTCTATTTTATACTTTAATCCTAAAAATGAAGATGATGTAACGATTTCAAATTATGCTCAGAATAGTAATGTAAAAGTATTAGTTGGACCTGAACAACTTAACGAATTCTTTAATAAATTTGTATTCCATGGACGTATTCAATATAACGTCGATGATTTACAAGATATTATGGATAAAATTGAATCATTTAACTAATTATTTTAGCTAGTAGGGTGTATGACACTTTACTAGCTTTTTTGTAATATTGAATTTTAATCAACGGATACGGGTATAGATAATGGATAAATATTTTTATATGTAAGGAGTGAAAATCCATGGATAAAATTAAATTTTATAATGGTCATGAAATGCCAAGAGTAGGACTAGGTACGTTTAGAGTCGAAAATAATGATGATTGTACTAAGGCTGTTAAACATGCTATAGAGAATGGTTATAGAAGCATTGATACAGCAAAAGTTTACGGTAATGAAGAAAAAGTAGGACAAGGTATTAAAGAAGGATTAGAAACTACAGGTCTAAAACGAGAAGACTTATTTATTACTTCAAAATTATGGTTAGAAGATTATGGTAGAACTAATGTAGAGGATGCGTATGAAAGTAGCTTAAAAAGATTAGGCTTAGATTATCTAGATTTATATTTAATGCACTGGCCAGGTACTAACGAAGCACTAATGATAGATACATGGCAAGGGATGGAAGATTTATATAAACAAGACCGTGTTAAAAATATCGGTGTAAGCAATTTTAATGTAGACCATTTTGAAGCACTACTAGCACAAGTATCAATAAAGCCTGTCATCAATCAAGTTGAATTTCATCCATATTTAACACAAAGTTCATTAAGACAATATATGGAAGTTCAAAATATTGTTATGGAATCATGGTCACCATTAATGAACGCACAAATTTTAGATGATGACACTGTTAATGCTATTGCAAAAGAAATTGATCAATCACCTGCACAAGTGATTATTCGTTGGAATTATCAACATGATGTAGTAGTTATCCCTAAATCAGTAACACCACATCGTATAGATGAAAATTTAGATATTCTAAACTTCAAACTTAACGAAGATCAAATGAATCGTCTTGACCAATTAAATGAAGATAGAAGAATTGGTCCTGATCCTGCAGAATTTAACGGACAATAAATTCAATTAAAGCCACGTTTCTCATAAAGAGGACGTGGCTTTAAAAGTATCTTCTTCTATTTTTTAAATAAGGTGATAAGCTAAATAACAGCTTAAGAATGATCCTATGAATTGAATAGTAGAATATACAATAAACAATGTAGGTTTGAATTTAGGTGATAACATTCCGACGAGTTCATTAGAGAGGGTAGAAAATGTAGTTAAACCTCCTAATATACCTGTGATTAAAAAAGGGTTTATCCATTGTATATGTAATGATAAACCAGATAGGGTACCAATGAATATACAACCTACAATATTAACTATAAGCGTACCTATTGGCAACAAAGATTGAAACTGATTGAAATAGTTAGAAATACTAGCACGTAGAATTGCTCCAATACCTCCACCTAACATGACTAACAAAATTGTAGTAATCATAAACGTTCACCTAATTTCTTACCTAATAAACATAATAAAATACAAAGAATATAACTAATCACTGCATAAATAATTAATAACATCCAGTTTTGTTGATTGTACATTTGAACTAATTCAAATTGAAAAGTAGAAAATGTAGTTAAAGCTCCCATGAAACCTGTTGTTATAGCTTTTTTAAATAGGGGATGTGATTGAAATAATTTAATAGATAGTGCTGTGAAAAATCCCATTAAAAAAGCACCGATGATATTTGCTGTTAATGTACCTATTGGTAATTGGTGACCATGATTAAAAAATGATAATAAATATCTTAATAAAGCACCAAACGCACCACCTACAAAAATGTATAAATATTGCAAAGTAATAACTCCTTTAAAAAACATTTACTTAAATAAAAGAACCACTTCAATCTGAAATGGCTCTAACAAATAAAGTATACGTCAATAAATTTTAAGAAAGGAATCCGTAAGTATTTAATGACGACACAATATGAATAATAATCACAATAAGAATAATAAATGGTAATAGTTTACTACCAATTCTAATCCAACCTTGTTTGTCTCGTGAATGTTTAATAGATTTGTCCGCAATTATGATTGAAATGATTAGAACAATGACATTAATGACACTACATGCAATAATTAATTTGACGAAAGAACCCAACACATTATTTAAAAATGGATTATTTGTATTAAAGAAAAAGCTTATCGCTAATAATAATAAAGTTATATAAAAGTAGAGTTTAGATTTTGACATGCGTAACCTCCTCGATGGATATCATTACAATATACTACCACTTTTTAGGATATGAGAATAGTATAAATGTATAGAAAATAAAATGTAAAATACAAAAATGCTTTTATATAGGCAAATAATTCGCTTACATTTCAAAAGCATGATATAAATTATTTATAAATGATTTTTTAACGAAAATAAAAACCAAAGATAAATCATATATGAATTTGATATTCAATACATTGGAAATCCAAATTTAGTATTGAAATTGAAGGAGGAATACATAGTGAGAAAACTAAAAGTAGAAGTATTTGCGGATGGAGCAGATATTGAAGAAATGAAAGCTGCTTATAAAAATAAACAGGTTGATGGATTTACAACTAACCCTAGTTTAATGGCTAAAGCAGGCGTAACAGATTATAAAGCATTTGCGGAAGAGGCTGTTCGAGAAATTCCTGACGCTTCTATTTCATTTGAAGTGTTCGCAGATGACTTAGAGACAATGGCTAAGGAAGCGGAAATTCTTAAACAATATGGTGACAATGTTTTTGTTAAGATTCCAATTGTTACTACTAATGGTACTTCAACAATTCCATTAATCAAAGAATTATCTGCAAAACAAGTACGTTTAAATGTCACTGCAGTTTATACAATTGAACAAGTTAAAGAAATTACTGAAGCTGTCACAGAAGGCGTACCAACATATGTGTCAGTATTTGCAGGACGTATTGCAGATACTGGTGTAGATCCATTACCATTAATGAAAGAATCAGTAGAGGTAACTCATAGTAAAAAAGGTGTTAAATTGTTATGGGCAAGTTGCCGCGAACTATTTAATGTTATTCAAGCAGATGAAATTGGTGCTGACATCATTACTTGTCCAGCTGATGTAGTTAAAAAGGTTAACAATAATTTAGGTAGAGACGTTGAAGAACTATCAATTGATACTGTTAAAGGTTTTGCTAAAGATATCCAAAATTCAGGATTATCAATTTTATAATTGCTTTAATTAGTGTCTTTATCGGATTAAATTTAAAAGCCAAGCTAGTGTCACTATTAGAATTGATTGTCTATAGTGTACACAAGGTTGGCTTTTTATTAATATAATTTGAATATTTGAATTGATTGAATTAGAAATTTCATCTATGATGTAAATATAATCAAATAGATATGAGGTGCAATTCTAGCTATGGATAAAAATTCGTTTAGTGCTAGAGTAAAAAAGCAGTTATGGTTCTTAAATAACAAAGAGAAAGCTCAATTAAATGATGAAATTAGTAAAGTTAATCATAATGATAGTGACACGCTGAATAAACCAATAAGGTTTTCAAATCAGTTTTTAAAAGATCATGTGTATAGCCAAAAACATATTAGTTCAGCTAGTTTATTTATATTATTGATTGGAATTGTATTTACATATGTCATTTTATTAGGTGGCTTTTTATTTGGCCTTATAACAAGTTTAACAGCTGTAAATTATTTCATTCATCCCCAGGTTAACTTATCAACTGTGACTGTTGTACTCATCATTATAGGCGCTATTATATTAATGTTAATAGCGATATTCTTAATTAAGAAAGTAACTGCATTTTTTACTAAAAAATTATTAGAATATAAATTTAATAAGAAGAATACGACTGTGTAATTAAATGGCAAAGAAGTAAACTTTCTTGCCATTTTTTTAATATAGCATGATAAGGTTCATCTACTAAAAGATGAGTAGCATTTGAAAACATAATTAATGTGCCATTATTTTTGGTTTGTTTACCAGTAATATGATAAGCGTTTATGTAATATTGAATGGGAGAACGACGATGTTTAAGAGGAAATAAAATGAGTTGATCACATACATAAATAGGAATTTTTTTGTTTATATGAAGTAAGCGTTTGGCGATTTTCTTTTGAAGAGGTAGTGTTTTTTGATGTAATTCTAACATGTAGTCTAACGTATTGTTGATTGAAATAGGGAGAGATATGTCATATTGCTTATATTGCCATTTAGTGGATAGCTTATCGCTTATTTCTGTTTGTATATATAGTAAGTTAGTAGTAGTTAAATGATTCATTGTTTCATTCCTTTTTAAGAGTATAATGTAAATGTTTTGAGATTTTAGATTGCACTGACTTCTTAATTTTTTTAATAGTTGTTAAAGATAGATGCATTCTTTCTGCAATTTCATATTGTTTATATCCAGATAATTTTAGTAATAGCCATTCCTTTTCTTTTGAGTTTAATAAATAATGAATATCTTGTATTAGTAGTGATTCATTATTGATGTGTTGAGATGGTTCTATTTCACTAGAAATATAATCATCAATATCACTAGTTTTAATTTTGTTACTTTCTTTTCTGAATATATCAATAAGATAGTAGTTTAATCTGATGAATAGATAAGAGGAAAATTTGTTGGATTTTGAGGGATTATAGTTATTCGATAAGTGCCACATTTGAATTAATAGTAATTGATAAAACTCGTCATAATTATAAGTGATTTGATACCTAGTTAACAAATAATGTATGATTTTGTTATACTTTTGATAAATAATATTAAATTCCAAGATTTACTCCAGTTTTATGTACATAAAAGTGTATATTTCCGGATACATTGAATTTAAAATAGATTGGGAAAATTTTCATTTGCTAAATTATTAAAATAGGTGTTAAATAGAAGTCATAGTAAATAAATATGTATTCAAAAACAACCAAAAACATGTCGTATTATTAATATAGAGCAAAATTTAATAGGAGGTACAAATGGATTACGCACACTTAAATTTAGAACATTTTTTCGCCCGTAATGATGATTTAGATAGAATTAAAGATCGTTCAGACTTTGTGATGATTAACAATTTCACTAATGAAATGAAGTATAGAGAAGGAAGTATTGAAGGAACAATAGACTTAAATCAATATTTTTATAAGAATAGATCACAAGCTGCAAGTTTCATAATGATGGATTATAAAAATCATAATAAATAAAAATGGGATGAGATTTAGACAATTTAATTGAATAGATATTGCTAAATGACAATAGTTAACATATTCAATACAGTTGATTGAAGTGTTAATCAATCTATTTAATGGATACAAAATCATGTCTATTTCTCTTTTTTTATACTCAAAAGTTTCAATTTTATTACTTTTTATTTATGAATTTGTAACAAAGTATATATTAAATTGTGATTCATAATTAATAATGTTAAACTTTATTATCGTAATACAAATGAAAAGTATAACAACATTGACCTAAGAGGTGTGAATATGACGAAGCACAAAAAGGGATCTATAGTTGCAATTTTAGGATTGCTTATCATATTTGCAGTAGGTGCTATTATCTTTTTCTCAATGGTTTCTGACCAAATATTCTTTAAACATGTTAAAGAACAACAAAAAGTTGAGAAATTAGATGTAACATTAGATAAAGCTGCGAAGAAACAAATAGACAACTATACGAGTCAACAAGTATCTAATAAAAATAATGATGCTTGGAGAGATGCATCATCAACTGAAATTAAAACAGCTATGGATAGTAGTCAATTTATTGACAATGACAAACAAAAGTATCAATTTTTAGATTTATCTAAATATCAAGGTATTGATGAAAAAAGAATTAAAAGAATGTTAATTGATAGACCAACTTTATTAAAACACACTGATGATTTTACAAAAGCAGCTAAAGAAAAACATGTAAATGAAGTTTACTTAATTTCACATGCTTTATTAGAAACAGGTTCTGCTAAAAGTGAATTGTCTAAAGGTGTAGAAATTGATGGTAAGAAATACTATAACTTCTATGGTGTTGGCGCATTAGATAGTGACCCTGTAAAAACAGGTGCAGAATATGCGAAGAAACATGGTTGGGATACACCGCAAAAAGCAATTTATGGTGGTGCAGATTTCATTCATAATCATTTCTTAAAACACGAAGATCAAGACACATTATATAGCATGAGATGGAATCCTAAAAATCCAGGTGAACATCAATATGCTACAGATATTAAATGGGCTGAAAGTAATGCCAGTATCATTGCTGATTTTTATAAAGACATGAAAACAGAAGGTAAATACTTCAAACTTTATGTGTATAAAGATGATAAAAGTCATTTAAAAGATAATAAATAATAATCTATTTGAATGTTTAATTTTCTAATAAGAATAAAATCAAGTTTGAATTTTAAATAAAAAAGGATATGTAATTTAACCTGCGGCATTTAATTGGCGCAGGTGTTTTTTATGTGCTGATTATTTGGCTTTGTTGTTTCTTGTTACCCAAGCAAATATAATAACTGTCAGAACTATGATTTTTGCAACTAATTTCATATCAATCACCTCATAAAGAAATTTTATCACAGATGATAAAAGATTAAACTTTGCCTGATTAGGATATATAAGAAATAATGTGAAATCAATAACAACAGTTATAAAATCTATGAAATATATATGTTGTTGTAATCAAATTAGAGATATAGAAATGAAAAAAGGATGATGTCATAATGCGTGTAGCTATAATTGGTATGGGCACTGCAGGTGTTAGTGTTTTACGACAACTTGTAAAACATGAACATTTTGAAAAATTAAAAGTAGATGTCTATGATGACCGTATAAATATGGGACAAGGAGTTCCATTCCAAAATGATAGTAGTGAATTATTAATCAATTTACCTTCTAAAAAGATGAGCTTGAATTTAGACGATGAAGAAGAATTTTGGAAATGGTATCAAGATCAAAATGAATTTGTATTCGATAATCCTACATATCTACCGAGATTTGTATTTGGACATTATATGAAATCATACTTGTCTCAATTTAATAATCAATATGAAAATATTACAATCATTAACAATAAAGTTCATGAAATTTTTACAAGTTCTAAAGTTGATGAAACGAATCTAAAATATTATGTTTGTACGTCAGATGATATGAAAGAATGGAGAGAATATGATTATTTATTCTTAACTTTTGGCACTTTTGCATATCATGATCCATATCGACTAAAAGGGATAGATGGGTTTAAACCGACACCTTATCCTACATATCATTCTCTCGATGATGTTAGTGAAAATGATAGTATTGCAATTATAGGAACTGGACTGGCAAGTTTAGATGTCATCAGATATGTTTCTGCTCACCATCCTAAATTGCCTATACTAATGACAAGTCGTTCAGCAAATTTACCTAGTGTAAGAGGTAAAATGGTTGATATAGAATTTACTCATTTAACTAAACAACGATTCAATGATATACAAGCTCAAAATTATGGCAATGTGCCTTTAGATACAGCAGTTGATTTATTTTTAAAAGAATGCAAAGATTATGGCATTAATTTTGAAAAACTAGTTAATAGAAGAACTGGAGACCACATTAAAGATTTACAATTTGATTTGGAACATGAAAAGGAAATTGGCATATTTCAAAGTATCGTTGAACTGTTAAAAGAGAATTTAAATTGGATTTGGAATAGTTTAAGTATTGAAGATCAACAAGAATTTAATCGTCGTTATACAAAAATAATTCAACTTAATTCCAATCCTATGCCTCCTAGAACTGCCCGTTTACTTATAGATTTATTAGAAAACGAAGCATTAATTATTCGTAAAAATTTAAAAAACATTTATCACGACGATGGATTATTCCATTTACAATATGAAGAGGAAAAAGATATTGAAGATTTTGATGTGGTTATTAACGCTACTGGTTCTAAAACTCATTTAAATGAACTGGATGAAGATGATCAATTAATACTAAATCTTGAAAATAGACAAATTGTTCAGGCACATCCAATGGGCGGTATTCAAATCATACCAGAGACAAACCAAGTGATTAGCCCTAGATTTGGTACACTAACGAATGTTATTGCTATAGGTCAAATGACTAATGGGGTTAATAAACTTAGAAACGGTGTCAAAATGATTGTGAATCAAGTAGCCAACGCTGTTGATAGATTATATGAAACACAACAAGATTTGGATAACCTTGATAAAGAGAATCATTAATCCTTAAATATCTAATAAAATTAAATACTTATCTGGTATTTGATTATAGTTAAAAATAAAATTTGATAATTAAAATTAAATCTATCTCTTTAATTAAGTACAATGTATAGTAATTGTTTTTTTGAAATAGGTGTAGTAGAATTTGAATTGTAGTCATTGAGATTACGATACTCAATTAACCTTTAACAATTTCATATTCAATTCTTTCGGGGCAGGGTGTAATTCCCAACCGGCAGTGATAAAGCCTGCGACCTGCTAACATATGTTAGTGGCTGATCTAGTGAGAATCTAGAGCCGACAGTTAAAGTCTGGATGGGAGAAAGAATGACGATTATCGACACTGACATATATTTGTATAAGTATGTGTTTAATGAAGTATGTTTATGTTAAGTATAAATATGCTTTTATAAAGATATATAAATTGCCTTATGCCTTGAAACAACAATTTTCAATGGTATAAGGTTTTTTAATTTTAGAGGTGATATATTGAGTAATTTTATGAATTATGCCATCCAACTTGCACAAATGGTTGATGGTCAAACTGGTGTAAATCCACCTGTAGGTTCTGTAGTAGTCAAAAATGGCAGAATTGTAGGTATTGGTGCACATTTGCGTAAAGGCGATAAACACGCTGAAGTTCAAGCCTTAGACATGGCGAAATCAGAAGCAAAAGGTGCAACAATATATGTATCATTAGAACCATGTACACATCATGGCTCTACTCCTCCTTGTGTAAATAAAATTATAGAAGCAGGAATTCAAAAAGTGATTTATGCTGTTAAAGATACAACATTAATATCACAAGGTGATGACATATTACAAAATGCAGGTATTGAAGTTGAATTTCAATATAACGCTGTAGCCGCACAACTATATCAAGATTTCTTTACTGCTAAACGTAATGAGATACCAGAATTAACAGTTAAAGTCTCAGCAAGCTTAGATGGGAAACAGGCTACAGATAATGGTGAAAGTAAATGGATTACTAACAAAGATGTTAAAAAGGATGTCTATCAATTACGTCATAACCACGATGCAGTATTAACAGGAAGAAAAACGATTGAAGCAGACGATCCTTTATATACTACTCGGATTGAAGATGGTAAACATCCTGTTCGTGTCATTTTAAGTAAAAGTGGTAAGTTGGATTTTCAACAACAACTTTTCAATGATGACTCATCTCCAATTTGGATTTACACAGAGAATAAAACGTTAACAACAGAAAAAAATAATATAACTATAATATATATGAATCAATGTGATATTGAGTCAATTTTGAAAGACTTATATCAAAAAGGTATCGGGAAATTGTTAGTCGAAGCAGGTCCCGAAATTACTTCAGAATTTCTCCAATCTGATCATCTAGATCACCTAGTACTTTATTTTGCCCCGAAAATAATAGGTGGTTCTGGTAAATATCAATTTTTCAAAACTGATAAAACGATAGCACTACCAGACACTACACAATTTGAAATTGTTAATTCCACGTTAATTAATCAAAATATTAAATTAATCTTGCGAAAGAAGTGATTGCAGGTGTTTACAGGCATCATTGAAGAAGTTGGTACTGTTCAACAAGTTCGTACTCAGCAATCAGTTAGAACTTTAGTTATTGCTGCAGACAAAATATTAGAAGATGTGCATGTTGGCGATTCAATTAGTGTAAACGGTGCATGTTTGACTGTTATAGATTTTGATGAACAATCGTTTTCAGTACAAGTGATTAGAGGTACAGAAAATAAAACCTATCTTGCTGACGTACAGCGTCATACCGAAGTGAACTTAGAACGTGCTATGAGTGGAAATGGACGTTTTGGTGGCCATTTTGTTTTAGGTCATGTTGATGACTTAGGCACAATAATAAAAATTAATGAATCTGCTAATTCTATGATTATTAAAATTCAAGCATCCAAGTCATTACTTAATCAAATGGTTAAGCAAGGATCTATAACTGTCGATGGAACAAGTTTAACTATTTTTGATCTCCATTCAGATGCTTTTGATATTCATCTGATTCCTGAAACAAGACGATCTACTATTTTATCGAATAAAAAGGTAGGAGATAAAGTTCATCTAGAATCAGATGTGCTCTTTAAATATGTAGAAAATATATTTAAGCAAAATAAATCTAATTTGACTGAAGAAAAACTAAAAGCATTTGGTTTTTAGGGGGAGGAAATAAAATATGGAATTCGACAAAATTGAACATGCATTAGACGCTTTAAAAAAAGGTGACAGTATAATTGTAGTTGATGACGAAGATAGGGAAAATGAAGGAGACCTTATTGCAATTACTGAATGGATGAAAGATGAAACTATTAATTTTATGGCTAAAGAAGCAAGAGGTTTAATTTGTTCACCAATTGGTTCAAGTATCAGTGATAAGTTATCTTTAAATCCAATGGAGACAAATAATTCAGATGTATTCGGGACTAATTTTACTGTAAGTGTTGATCATATTGATACAACAACAGGTATTAGTGCTCATGAAAGAACATTAACTGCGAGAGCTTTAATTAATGATGAATCTAAAGCTGAAGACTTTAATCGACCTGGCCATTTGTTCCCATTAATTGCTAAAGACAACGGCGTACTTGAAAGAAATGGCCATACAGAAGCGGCAGTAGATCTAGCAAAAATGACAGGTGCTAAACCTGCTGGTGTTATTTGTGAAATTATGAATGAAGATGGAACAATGGCAAAAGGCGAAGATCTTCAAGCTTTTAAAGAAAAACATGGTTTGGTAATGATTACTATAGAAAGTTTAATAGAGTATCGACGTATTAATGAATCACATGTGAATTTAAATGCAAAAGTTAAAATGCCGACAGACTTTGGTATTTTTGATATGTATGGTTTTACGACTGACTTTAGTGATGAAGAAATTGTTGTAGTGACTAAAGAAGAGGTTCGTCCTCATGAAAATGTTCGTATCCATTCAGCGTGTCTTACTGGAGATATTTTCCATAGTCAAAGATGTGACTGTGGAGCACAGCTTGAAGCTTCAATGGAATATATTGAACAACATGGTGGAATGATTATTTATTTACCTCAAGAAGGTCGAGGTATAGGCTTAATGAACAAATTACGAGCATATGAATTAATAGAAAAAGGCTATGATACTGTAACGGCTAATTTAGCTTTAGGATTTGATGATGATTTACGAGATTATAATATTGCTGCACAAATTCTTAAATACTTTAACGTTGAAAAAGTAAATTTGTTAAGTAATAATCCTAAGAAATTTGAAGGCTTAACAGAATACGGTATTAATATTCAAAAACGTATAGAACTTATAGTACCAGAAACTAAATATAATCATGAGTATATGACAACTAAAAAAGAAAAAATGGGACATTTAATTTAGGAGGATATTAAAATGAATTTTGAAGGTAAATTAATAGGTAAAGATTTAAAAGTAGCTATCGTAGTTAGTAGATTTAATGATTTTATCACTGGTAGATTATTAGAAGGTGCAAAAGATACATTTATTAGACATGATGTTGATGAAAGTAATATTGATGTTGCCTATGTACCAGGTGCATTTGAAATCCCTATGGTGGCAAGAAAACTAGCTCAAAAAGGTGATTATGATGCGGTTGTTACATTAGGATGTGTAATTAGAGGTGCAACATCACACTATGACTATGTTTGTAATGAAGTAGCAAAAGGCGTTTCCAAAGCAAATGAAGTAACAGATGTACCAGTCATATTTGGTATATTAACAACTGAAAGTATTGAACAAGCTGTTGAACGTGCAGGAACTAAAGCAGGTAATAAAGGTGCAGAAGCGGCAGTAAGCGCAATCGAAATGGCTAATTTAATAAAACAATTTTAATTATAAAAACTCGGTTGTTTTCAACCGAGTTTTTGTTTTCTTATTTACGAATATACTTTGAAATTAAGCCTAAAATAGAAGCGGATCCTAGTACAATTGCTGAAAATAATCCTGCTTTTTTAAGCGTTTCTGGCGTTGCGAATTCTTTTACAGCTAATGATAAGTTTTGAGGTCTTTCAGCTAATCTTCTCATAAAGTAAGCAAACCAATCATCACCATAAGGAACATAAACAGTGAAATGATAACCTTCATTTGCAATTGATTGGGCTAGGTCAGAACGGAAACCGTATAACATTTGGAATTCCATTTGATCTTTTTCAATATGATTTTCTTTCATAAATTGTTTTACATGGCTAATGATTTCATGATCATGAGTAGCAACTGACGTAAAATTTCTTGCGTTTAAAAGACGTTTTTCGATAATTTTAATATAGTTAGCATCGATGTCTTCTTTAGTTTGGTACGCAATTGTTTCATCTTCTTTATATGCGCCTTTAACTAATCTTAATCGTAAATTAGGGTATTTATCTATCAGTTTTTCGGCATCGTATAAATAACCTTGAATAACTGTTCCTACATTTTTAAATTCACTTTTTAATTTATCTAATACTTCTACAATTTGTTGAAGACTATCATATTTTTCAGTATCAATATTAATATGCATATTGTCATATTCGTTAGCTTTTAGTAAAATTTCTCTTAAATTTTGGTATGCAAGATCTAAATCGAAATTACTTCCTAGCAAACTTAATTTAACAGACATATGCGCGTCAACATTATATTGATTTATAGCTTCCATTATTTCAAGGATTTCTTCTTTAGCTTTTTGGCTTTCTTTCTCAGTCGTAACAAATTCCCCTAAATTGTCCACAGTAACTGAAATTTTATTTTCATTTAAATATTCAATTGTTTCTATCAATTGTGGAATTGTGTTCCCAGCAACAACTTTATTAGCACCCATTCTAGGACCGACTTGCTTAGCTGCGTCATTTAAATATTTGTTATTAGACAAAGCTATAAATATATTTTTAAAAACTCCCATCGTACATACCTCCATAACCCAATAACAATCTTTGTTTAAAAATAGTGTATCATGAAACATTTATTCAAGAAAGCGTTTACATAAAGAAATTAATAAAATTTATTGCAAAATTACATCAAAAGTAAATGGTTTGATACCAAATAAATAAGTTGATTATTTAAAATGGCATTCAATTGTTATGTTTTGCTATAATTATGATACTAAAGACTATTGATAAAGGAGCAATTATAGAATGTGGAAGTGGGAAACTGAAAATGACGCGAAAGGCGTTGTTGTCATTGCTCATAATATATTAGAACATACAGGTCGATATGCTTATGTCATTACGATGTTAAGAAGAAATGGTTATCATGTTATTATGGGTGATTTACCTGGACAAGGACAGACATCTCGAGCAAATAAAGGTCAAATTGAAGATTTTAATGAATATCATGAAAATGTTCTAGAGTGGATTAAGATAGCCAATGAATATAAAATTCCAACATTTGTACTTGGAGTTGGTTTAGGTGGGTTAATCTTATTAAATTTACTTGAACGTGTTGAATTACCTATTGAAGGACTAATGTTAATTTCACCACTATTAGAATTTAATCAATCAGGCAAAGGTAGAAAGAATAAATTGCTTTCTAATGTTGGTAAAGCATCTAAAGATACTCGTTTTAAAATTGGTATCACAGCGCAAGATTTAACTCGTAATGATGAGGTCATTGAAGAAACTGAAAATGATGCTTTAATGTTAAAAAAAGTGACATATCATTGGTATAACTTAGTCAGTGAAACAATGAAAGAAACAATGGAACACATTAAAGATATTAAATCACTACCGACATTAATTATGTTTGGTACAGAAGATATTATTTCTGATATTTCTGCCACAAAAGAACTAAAAGATAAGCTTGCTACTAATGAATTATATTATAAAGTATGGAATGGTCTGTATCATGAAATACATAATGAACCAGAACGTGATCAAGTCATGCGTTATGTACTTACATTTTTAAATAATAGTGTTAACACAATGGGCTTCATCGTTGAGGAAGAAGAGATAGAAGATATATAAACACCTACTTAAATAGTAGGATATTAATTCACTTTTTTATAAGGTTGATAGGTAAAAATACGTAAAATGTTTTTTAATTTGTAGTTGCAATTTTATTGTAGTATTGATATATTTTGTTTGGATAAAAAATATAATTTTAATATGTAAAGAGGCTATGTGTATTAAAGTGTTTCTAATTTTACAAAATTATATTTTTATTTATAACTATGCATATGTCTCAGCTAATCATTTCATTTATTAAGCATTCAGTTAAATTTGTACAAGCTATAAAGCATATTTTTTGATTAACCGATAGCGTCATTTCGGGGATCGGTTACTTTAGGAAATATTAATTTATACTTGTAATTTGGGAGAGTTTACTATGAATCAAAGGGAAAATGAAAGAGTTTACGGTATTTTGCAATTAGACAAACTATTATCAGATGTTAGCTCTATTTTTGAAACTATTCAACGAGAATATGATATGTCAAAAGAAGAAATTTTAATTTTATTAAACTTATGGGAAAAAGGTTCAATGACGTTAAAAGAAATGGATGAGTTTGTTGAAATTAAGCCTTATAAACGAACAAGAACTTATAACAATTTAGTGAATTCAGAATGGATTTATAAAGAGCGTCCACAAGATGATGAACGTACAGTAATTATTCATTTCAACGAGAAACTTGCTAAACAAAAAGATGGATTGCTAGATTTTATTGCTAAGACGATTACAGGCAAATCAGAACATATGCAGACAAGTTTAAATTCAATTTTATCATTTTAACATCTGAATAGTAAAAAAAGGGTCCGAAGTAACTTCGGATCCTTTTACTATATTAAACGTTAGCACGTTTTTCTAATGCACATATAAAAGGCGCATTGTTTCTTTGATTAATGAACTGATATTGTAAAACGTGCGCTTGATTTTGATCTATTTGTACTAAATAATCCATTAAGGCATCACGTTCAATCTTACCTTCATCATGTCCATGGTATATCACTAAAATAATAATACCTTCGTTACTTAAAATATCAAAAATATTATTAATAGCACTAATAGTTGTATTAGGTGTAGTGACTATCGATTTGTCACCTTTAGGTAAATAGCCAAGATTAAATATAGCTGCATCAATTTTACCAATATGTTCAGCCTTAATATATTGTTTTACATTGTTATGACTATCTTTAATTAATTTTACATTAGAAAATGTAGCTACTTTCTGCTCTGTATTTGTGATTGCTAATTGTTGAATATCAAAACCATAAACAAAGCCGTTAGGTACATTTTGTGCAAGAAATAAGGTATCATTACCGTTGCCACAAGTAGCATCTATAACCACACTTGATTCAGTGATATGGCTTTGAATTAAACTTTTAGAAAAAGGTAATATACGTTCTAATTTCATGAATTCACCTTTTGCACAAATTTTTTTCCTTGATAAGAATCACGACGTGCTAGTTCATTATCAATTTCATTTAAAACTTCCCATTTATTAACACTCCACATTGGACCTACCATTAAATCAATATGGCCATCACCAGTAATTCGATGAATAATCATTTCTGGAGGTAAAATTTCAAGTTGATCACATACGAGATTAGTATAATCATCTTGTGACATAAACTCTAACATACCTTTTTCATATTGTTTCACCATTGGTGTACCTTTTAATAGGTGAAGTAAATGAATTTTGATACCTTGAACATCCATTTGTGCAACTTCTCGAGCAGTTTCCATCATCATTTCATAATCTTCTCCTGGTAAACCATTAATGATATGTGTACAAACATTAATATTGTGTTTACGTAGCTTAGCTACACCTTCATAATACGTTTGCATATCATGTGCACGATTTATTAAATCAGAAGTGGATTGATAAACAGTTTGTAATCCAAGCTCTACCCATAAATAAGTTCTCTCGTTTAATTCAGCTAAATATTCTACAACATCATCTGGTAAACAATCTGGACGTGTTGCAATTGATAAACCAACAACACCTTCTTCTTTTAATACTGGCTCATACTTTTCTTTTAATACTTCTACAGGTGCATGTGTATTTGTAAATGCTTGGAAATAGGCGATATATTGACCTTCGCTCCATTTTTCATGCATACGTTCTTTAATTTGTTGGAATTGAACTTCAATTGGGTCAGCACGATTTCCTGCAAAGTCGCCACTACCTGCAGCAGAACAGAATGTGCAACCACCATGTGCTACAGTGCCATCTCTATTGGGACAGTCAAATCCACCGTCTAAAGCTACTTTGAAAATTTTGCGACCAAATTTATTTTTCAAATGATAGTTCCAAGTATGATATCTTTTATCTTCAAAAGCATACGGGAAGTAATTACCCATAAGACATTTTCCTTTCTATTTTGTATCTAAGTAAAGATTTTAACATACTTTAATGTTATAGTGTCTATTATAGATTGAGAAAAATATAAAGAGGGGACTCAATAAATGAATATACCAAAATCAGTATGGTGGCTTGTAATTGGTATGGCTCTAAATATTACGGGCGCCAGCTTTTTGTGGCCATTAAATACGATTTACATGAAAGAAGAACTTAATAAAAGTTTAACAATTGCTGGTGTAGTTTTATTAATTAATTCTTTAGGTATGGTTGTAGGCAACCTACTTGGCGGTGTATTATTTGATAAACTTGGTGGTTATAAAACAATACTTATTGGTACATTTACATGTTTATTTAGTACGACGTTATTAAATTTATTCCATGGATGGCCTTGGTACGCTGTATGGCTTGTGTTGCTTGGGTTCGGTGGCGGTATGATTATACCCGCTATATATGCCATGGCCGGCGCTGTTTGGCCTAATGGTGGTAGACAAACCTTTAACGCAATATATTTAGCTCAAAATATCGGCGTAGCATTAGGTGCAGCGTTAGGTGGATTTGTTGCTGAATTTAGTTTTAATTATATTTTTATGGCAAATTTAATTATGTATGTTCTATTTGCATTAGTTGCAATCACACAATTTAATTTAGAAATAAATGCTAAACTTAAGCGACAAGATAATATTGATTTGAAAAATCAAGAGAACGTTAGCCGATTTGTTTCATTAATTTTAGTTTGTGTTGTCTTTGCTATTTGTTGGATTGGTTATATTCAATGGGAAACAACTATAGCGTCATTCACACAATCTATCCATATTTCTATGTCGCAATATAGTGTGTTATGGACAATAAACGGTATTATGATTTTAGTTGCACAACCATTAATTAGACCAGTAATCGTTCTTTTAAAAGGTAATTTAAAAAAGCAAATGTTTGTTGGTATTATTATTTTTATGTGTTCATTTTTAGTTACTAGTTTTGCGCATCAATTTTCTATATTTGTTATAGGTATGGTTATTTTAACGTTTGGTGAAATGTTTGTATGGCCGGCTGTTCCAACGATAGCTAATCAATTAGCTCCAGAAGGCAAAGTGGGACAATATCAAGGTATAGTCAATTCAGCTTCTACAGTTGGTAAAGCACTTGGACCATTATTTGGTGGGGTGTTAGTAGATATGTTTAATATGAGAATAATGTTTTTAACAATCATTTTATTACTTGGTATTTCAATTATTATTTTAAGTTTATTTACTAAAAGTAAAGCAGCTAAAAAATATCTGGATTATTAATATATCTACATTAATTAAAAATTAGTAGTAACCTCTTGCAATCGAACGCATAATCACATACTATTAATTTGTAATAACATGTTATTAGACGCTTTTCTACAGAGAACTAGTGTGGTGAGAACTAGTGTTAAGGACTAAAATAACATTATAAAATATAACGAATTTAATTATGACATCTCTTACTATTGAATGAAGTGCGCTGAAAATGCGAAAAAGGGTGGTAACGCGGCTTAGGTCGTCCCTTTATCATTAGTGAGAGGTGTCTTTTTATTGAATAGGAGGAAACGTATTGAATTACAATCACAACGAAATTGAGAAGAAATGGCAACAATATTGGGAAGAGAATAAAACGTTTAAAACACAGGATAATTTAGGTCAAAAGAAATTTTATGCATTAGATATGTTTCCTTATCCATCAGGTGCAGGTCTACATGTAGGTCATCCTGAAGGTTATACTGCAACTGATATTATTTCACGCTATAAACGAATGCAAGGATATAATGTGCTTCATCCGATGGGATGGGATGCATTCGGATTACCTGCTGAACAATATGCATTAGACACAGGTAATGATCCTCGCGAATTCACTCAACAAAACATTCAAACATTTAAACGTCAAATACAAGAATTAGGCTTTAGTTATGATTGGGATAGAGAAGTTAATACAACTGACCCAGAATATTATAAATGGACACAATGGATATTTATACAATTGTATAACAAAGGTTTAGCTTACGTTGATGAAGTAGCTGTAAACTGGTGCCCAGCTTTAGGTACTGTTTTATCAAATGAAGAAGTTGTGGATGGTGTATCTGAACGAGGAGGTCATCCAGTTTATAGAAAGCCTATGAAACAATGGGTACTAAAAATTACAGAATATGCGGATCGTTTATTAGAAGATTTAGAGGATTTAGATTGGCCTGAATCAATTAAAGATATGCAACGTAACTGGATTGGACGTTCAGAAGGCGCTAAAGTTTCATTTGATGTTAAAGGTATTAATGAAAAAATTGAAGTTTTTACAACTAGACCAGATACAATTTACGGAACTTCATTTTTAGCATTAAGTCCAGAGCATGAACTAGTTAATAAAATTACTAGTGATGATAAAGAAGAAGAAATCAAAGCTTATCAAAAAGAAGCTTCAAAAAAATCTGATTTAGAACGTACAGATTTAGCTAAAGGAAAGACAGGTGTGTTTACAGGCGCTTATGCAATCAATCCTATTTCTGGTGATCAACTACCAATTTGGATTGCAGATTATGTTCTATCTACGTATGGCACAGGTGCAGTTATGGCAGTACCAGGTCATGACGAACGTGATTATGAATTTGCTGAGAAATTCGAATTACCTATCATTGAAGTGATTGAAGGTGGAGATGTTCAAACTGAAGCATACACTGGCAATGGTCCACATGTTAACTCCGGTGAACTTAATGGATTATATAATGAAGAAGCAATTTCTAAAGCTATTGAATTATTAGAAAATCATCATGCAGGAGAAAAGAAAGTTAATTATAAATTACGTGATTGGTTATTTAGTAGACAACGTTATTGGGGTGAACCAATACCAATTATCCATTGGGAAGACGGTTCTATGTCTACAGTACCTGAAGAAGAACTGCCATTATTACTTCCAGAAACTGACGAAATCAAACCATCAGGTACTGGTGAATCTCCATTAGCTAATATAGATGAGTTTGTAAATGTTGTTGATGAACAGACTGGAATGAAAGGTCGTCGTGAAACGAATACTATGCCTCAGTGGGCAGGTAGTTGTTGGTATTATTTAAGATATATTGATCCTAAAAACGATAAAATGATTGCTGATCCTGAAAAATTAAAACACTGGTTACCAGTAGATTTATATATTGGTGGCGTAGAACATGCAGTATTGCATTTATTATATGCAAGATTCTGGCATAAAGTACTTTACGATTTAGGTGTTGTCCCTACAAAAGAACCATTCCAAAAATTATATAACCAAGGAATGATTTTAGGTGAAGGTAATGAAAAAATGAGTAAATCTAAAGGAAATGTTATTAACCCTGATGATATAGTGAATTCTCATGGTGCTGATACATTACGTTTATATGAAATGTTTATGGGACCATTAGATGCAGCTATAGCATGGAGTGATAAGGGACTAGATGGTTCACGTCGCTTTCTAGATAGAGTATGGCGTTTAATTGTTAAAGAAGACGGCACTTTATCTGACAAAATTGTTGACACTAATAATAAATCTTTAGATAAATCATATAACCAAACTGTTAAAAAAGTAACAGAAGATTTTGATAGCCTAGGTTTCAACACTGCTATTAGTCAATTAATGGTATTTATCAATGATTGTTACAAAGCAGAAGAAATTTACAAACCTTATATTGAAGGATTTGTAACTATGTTAGCACCAATAGCCCCTCATATCGGAGAAGAGCTATGGTCAAGATTAGGTCATACTGATACTATTACTTATCAACCTTGGCCAACTTATAATGAATCGCTACTAGTCGATGATGAAGTAGAAATCGTGGTCCAAGTTAATGGAAAATTAAGAGCAAAAATTGAAATTCCTAAAGACTTATCTAAAGAAGAAATGCAAGATTTAGCATTAGCAAATGATAATGTTAAAATGAGTATTGAAGGTAAAGAAATTAAAAAAATAATTGCTGTACCACAAAAATTAGTCAACATTGTTGCTAAATAGAATATTTTAAAAGGAGTTTTAATAATGGAATCAATTACAATTGATGAGTTGAAAGAAAAAATATTGGATTCAAATCCAATTAATATTGTAGATGTACGTAATGATAATGAAACTGCAATGGGGATTATTCCTGCTGCAAAGACTATTCCTATGAATGAAATTCCTGATAACTTAAAAGAATTCGATTCAAATCAAACTTATTATATAATTTGTGCAGCTGGCGCACGCAGTGCTAGAGTTGTTGAATATTTAGAAAATAATGATATTCATGCTGTTAATGTAGAAGGTGGCATGAATGAATGGGGAACAGAAGGATTAGAAATTAAAAACATTTAATATTGGAAAGTGATTTTTAAGAGTTAGATTTTGAATGCCTTTTATATTAAGGTATTCAAATCTAACTCTTTTTTTATGAAATCTTATTTGATAACGTTGAAATATTTACATGACAAATATGTTAAAAATAAATTAAAACGTGTACTATAATATTTAATTTATGTATACTAGAATTTTAATAAAATTGATGATAAAATCAAAGTGAATATCAATTCATTATATTGGTTAAAATAGCAAATTGATTCATTTAATACATATGCATCATAAACGCTCATTAATTATAAACAACAAAGACGATACAACTAGGAGGAACAATTAATGAATTTATTTAGGAAACAGAAATTCAGTATTAGAAAGTTTAACATAGGTATTTTTTCAACAATTATTGGTACTACACTTTTTTTAAGTCAAACTCATCAAGCATTAGCAGAAGAGAATAAATTAAATACCAATAGTGATACGCCTAATACTGCACTTACAGGTGAAACAAATACTAATGAATTAACAACTGCTAATCAAAATAATGTGACAAATAATAATGTCGCTAATACATCAGATGGTACGATAGACAATCAAGTTAATGATAATCAACGTAATGCAAATGACTTACTAGGAAATGAATCTATCTCTGAAACAAATCCTGATTTAAGTAAAGAACAGTCGACTGAATCATCAACAAATAATAATTTTGACCCTAGCACAAACAATTCAACAAAACTTCAACTCGATAGCATAAATAATGATATTGTATTACCTGAAAATTTAGTGAATGGAGAAACTCAACAAAATCAACCTAAATTAGTAACAGAATCAAGGCCTAAAGCAGATAGACCTAAGAAAAGAAGTCGACGTGCAGTTGTTGATAATAATGCAGGTGGTACAGTTAATTCAACCACTGTGATTGATCCAAAAATAAATAATACTGGTCCTAACGCAATCAACGAGGTATTAACTTTTGATGATATTGTGGTCACTCCAAGTAAAAGTAGAAACAACCCTACAGTTACTATTGTTGAACAATTACCCGGATTTAATCTTATAAACGGAGGTAAAGTTGGTGTTATAAGTCATACTTTGGTTAGGTCTGGTATGTTTAATTCAAGTGACGAAAAAAATTACCAAGCTCAAAACAATGTCATTGTTTTAGGTAGAGCCAATGGTGCTGATCCTAATGATCATGGAGATTTTAATGGAATTGAGAAGACTTTAACAGTCAATCCAAATTCTGAATTAGTCTTTGATTTTTCTACAATGTTAACTAAAAATAGGCAAGGTGCTGTAAATATTGTTATTAGAAATGCTGATGACGATAATATAATTGGAGAAAAAACAGTATCAACAAGAGCTCAATCGAGATTATTTAAAGTACCTGATAATGTTACACATTTAAAAATTCAATTTATACCTAATAACGATGCTATCACTGATATTGCAGGTGTTTATCAACTCAAAGATGGCTATAAATATTATGATTTTATAGATAATGTAGGTCTATTTTCTGGTTCGCATATATATGTTGAAAATAGAAATATAGAAACAAAGGCAGTAAATAATAGAGAATTCAATGTTTCAACTTCATTGAAAAACGATGGTGATTTTGCAGCCTCAATGAATACGAACGAATTTGTTTATACTATTCATTTACCAGAAGGTATAGAATATGTCGACCAATCACTTACTACAGAATTGCCATTTGGTAATGGTTCAGGAAATATGTTAAATCCGATGATTACTACATATGACCCAACAACTCGTACAATCACTATAAAAAGTAATGGAGATGAAACAAATTCAAATAACGCATCATTAATGCCTAATAAAAATTTGAACATTAACTATAAATTACGTGTTAATAATGTTCCAACACCAAGACAAGTTACTTTCCAAGATAATTTAGTATATAAAACTTTTGCTGAAGAATATTTCGATACGCCTCCAACACCGAGTGATGTCAATTTAGAACCTTATAATATAGATATTGTTATGAATAAAGATGAATTACAACGAGCTGTAGATACTAAAGTCATAGCTTCGAATTATACCATTGCTTCTGTAGATGAATATAATACGTTAAAAGCAAGAGCTCAAACCATCTTAGATGAATCTAGAAATAATGTTCCAATCAATCAGAGAATCTCTCAAGCAGACATTGATCAATTAACTTATCAATTGCAACATACTTTAATTAATAGAGTAGAAGCGGCTCGAGCAGTTAATAACAAAGCCGATGATATGACAGATACTGTTAATCAGGATAATGAACTAACAGATGAAGAAAAAGAAGCGGCAATTAATAAAATTGAACAAGATAGAGATAATGCTATCAATAATATTGATGATCAAACAACTGATGATGGTGTGACAAATGAAAAAAATGCAGGTTTAAATATATTAAATGGAGATACAGGAACACCTATAGCAAAACCTAATGCAAGACAGGCTGTAAACGATAAAGCTACTGAACAAAGAGCATTGATTAATCAAGATATAGTTGCTACAACTGAAGAAAAAGAAGCGGCCTTAGAAGAATTAGATAATGATGTAGCTACTGCTTTAGCTAATATTGATAATGCTCAAAACAACGCACAGGTAGAAGCAGCTAAAAATAATGCAATTAATAAGATTAATACAGATAGACCAGCTGATATTTATAAAGCCAACGCAAAAGCTGAAATTAACCAAGCAACAATAGCGAAACGTCAAGAAATTAATCAAAATAATGAAGCTACTTTAGAAGAAAAAGAGGCTGCACTTAATGAACTTAATCAAACAACTAATCAAGCTATAGGTGAAATTGATAATAGTGTATCAAATAGCGACGTAGATCAAGCTAAAGATAATGGTGTAAATGCAATTAATATCATTAATCCAGTTACCATAGTTAAACAAAATGCTCGTGATGCAGTTGCTAATGTAGCACAACAAAAGAAGGATGAAATTAATGCCAATACAGATGCAACGTTAGAAGAAAGACAAGCTGCAATTCAAGCAGTTGACCAAGCTTTAACAGAAGCTAATACAAATATTACGAATGCAAATACAAATGATGAAGTTGACCAAGCTAAAAATAATTCTATAAATACAATTCAAAGCATTCAACCAGAAACACAAGTAAAAACAAATGCTAAAAATTTATTGAATTTAAAAGCACAAGAACAACTTAATATAATTGCAAATAATAACGATGCAACTATAGAAGAACAACAAGCAGCACAACAAATACTTGATACAGAACTTAATCAAGGTATTCAAAATATAGAAAACGCGGATACTAATCAAGAAGTTGAAAATGCAAAAGATACGTCTATACAAAATATTCAAAGTATTCAACCAGCCACAAAGGTAAAATCAGATGCTAGAACGGCAGTTAATGAAAAAGCAACAGAAGTAATTAATAATATTAACGCCACACCAGGTGCTACTAAGGAAGAAAGAGATGAAGCTATTGCACAAGTAAACACACTATTAAATAGAGTAATAAATGATATTAATACATCAAGTACTACACCTATGGTTGAAGCTTTAAGAGATGCAGCAATTAATGATTTAGGAAATATTCAACCACATGTTACTAAAAAGCAAGAAGCAATAGCGATATTAAACCAATTAGCTACTGATAAAAAACAAGACATAAATCAAAATATTAATGCAACTACTGAAGAAAAAGTAGCCGCAATTAATGAAGTAGATACACAACTAGCAGATGCACTTAATCATATTGATCAAGCAGACACTAACGCTCAAGTAGATGAAGCACAACAAAATGGAACGGCAGCGATTAACAATATACAAGAACAAATCGTTAAAAAACCTGATGCTCGTAATGAAATTAATCAACATTATAATGATAAATTATCTCAAATTAATCAAACACCCGATGCAACGACTGACGAGAAAGCAGCTGCAATTCAATTACTAGACGAGCAAAAGAAACAGGCTCTAGAAGCTATAAACCAAGCACAAACTAACAACGATGTAGATCAAGCCAAAGAACAAGCTATTCAAAACATAGATGCTGTTCAAGTTGATGTAGTGGTGAAACCAGATGCGAGACATTCGTTAGAGTCTGCAAAAAATGCACAACAACAAGTGATTAATGCAACACCTGATGCAACTGTTGAAGAAATTAATACAGCATTACAAAAATTAAATCAAATATTCAATCAAGCAAATAATGCTATTAATCATGCGCAAACAAATCAACAAGTAACAGATGCTATTCAGCAATCAATTGAAATGATTCATAATACATTACCTGAGACAACAGTGAAAACTAATGCAAGAAATAATATAGAAAATCAATCTAATAAACAAACTCAGCTCATTCAAAATAGTGATGAATCCACGGTTGAAGAGAAAAATGAGGCACAAGAATTGGTGAATCAAGCCAAAGAACAATCAATTAAAAATATAGATCAAGCTCATACAAATCAAGAGGTGGAAACGGCATATAATAATGGCATACAAAGTATACAACAAATATCGCCATCTACTGCTATTAAGACTAATGCAAGACAAACTATATCTAAAGCCATTCAAGATAAAGAGAAACCAGTACTTGAAAATCAAGAAGCTACACAAGAAGAAAAAAATCAATTTATGACTAAAATGAATACGTTATTAAATGATTTGAATCAACAAATTACAAAAGACACTACAAATCAAGAAGTAGCAAATACTAAAGATAATGGATTAGTAAGTATTGAGCAGTCTGTTTTTCAACCAACTGTAAAACAAGATGCAAGAATTAAAATACAAGAATTTGCTGAAAAGCAAACGGAATTAATTAATCATAGTGAAGATGCTACAAATGAAGAAAAAAATAATGCTTTAGAAAAACTTAAAGCTACTGTTGAAAATATTATTAACCAAATCAATACTGCGACAATGAATAGTCAAGTTAATCTGGCACAAAATAATGGAGAATCTGCAATTTCTATTATTTTGCCTAAAATTGTAGTTAAAGAAGAAGCAAGAACTCAAATTAACCAAGCCATCAATAATCAAGATGAAGTTATTAGTAAAGTTCAAGATGCAACGCAAGAAGAAAAAGATGAAGCTAATGATGAAGTTAATCGTTTGGCAAATCAGGCAATCAATGACATCAACAATCTAAGAAATAATAATCAAGTAGAAGTAGCAAAAGATGAAGCTATCAATAAGATCCAACAAATATTGCCATCTACTGCAGTTAAAACTAATGCAAGACAATTATTAAATGAAACTAGTCAAAATAAGATTAAAAATATAAAAGAGACGTTAAACGCCACTACCAATGAAATTGAAGCAGCAATTTCAGAAATCGAGAAAATTTTAGAACAAGCATTAAGTCAAATTAACCAAGATATAACGACACAACAAGTAAATAAAACAAAAGAACAAGGGGTTCAAGCTATTAATGATGTTCAAGTTAAAGTGGTTAAAAAACCAGAAGCAAATGAACTTCTTTCACAAGTTGCGAATAATCAAGAACAATTAATTAACCAAATAAATGAAGCGACAAAAGAAGAGAAAGAATTGGCTATTACTAAAGTGCTAAAAGAATTAGAAAAGGCTAAAGAACTTATTAATAATGCATTGTCAAACAGTGAAGTGGATCAAGTTTATATAGATGCAGCTAAGATCATTGAATCAATTAAACCTAATATAGAAGTTAAACCTCAAGCAAATAAAGATATCAATCAAGTAGCTGATGAAGTTAAAAATCAAATTAAACTTTTAAGAAATGTTGATTCCAATGCTGTAAATAATGCTATGAGAAAAATCGCGTCAATATTAGAAGAAGCAGATATAAGAATCAAACAAGCAAAAACAAATGATGAAGTTAGCCAAATTGTTATTGAAACGATAGAAAAATTAAAAGGAATTAAAATATCGCCACTTAAATCTAATATCAAAATAGATACGGTTAGATCAATGACTAATTGTAAGAATTATATAGAAAAACAGATTTCATCATCTGGTTCTAAATTAAATAGTGAATTACCAGATACTGGCTTAAGTCAAAATCATTTACCTTTAGCTGGATTCACATTTACTTTTGGAATTTGGTTATATTTAAGAAGTTTAAAACTAAGAGATTATAAAAAATAAAAAGTTTGATACTTCATCAATTAATTTTGATAAAGATAGATAAAACATACCTAATTCTTCATGCTATAAATATTTAATTCTTATTAAATAAGTATATTTTTATACTAGATTTATAATTAGGTTGATGATAAAATAATTATTAAATTTAATAGGTTGTGCATATTACAAAGTTGTGCAACCTATTTGAAATCTAAATATAATTCTAATGTTTTACATCATGAAATTACACCTAGGAGGACAATCATTATGAATTTATTTAAACAACAAAAGTTTAGTATTCGAAAATTTAATGTTGGTATTTTCTCAGCATTAATTGCTACAGTAGCATTTTTAGGCGTAAATACTAATAGTGCTGAAGCATCAGAAGTAGAGAATGGGGTTGCTAATAACCAAGTCGATAACGCTGTCGTTAATCAAGAGCAAACTAATAATGTAGACAGCCAATTCAGTGACACAAATCAAGTAGTTGACCCTAACGTTAATCAAGCTACTACTGAGAATAATAACCAAGACGCAACAACTGAAAATATTAATAATCCTGTTGTGAATAGTGGGGAAGGCGTTAGTAATCAAGATAATACTACTACAAATGATGAAGTTAATACCCCAGCCGTAGAAGTTGTACAACCTGCTGTTTCGTTAGATGACTTACAAACACCAAAATTACCAACTGAATTAAATAATGATAATCAAAATAGTAAAGTACCAACGGAAGGTTTAAACAAACCTGTCGCAACAGTAGAAACAAATCAGTCTCCTAAGAAAAGAAGTAAACGTGAAGTGGGAGATAGTACAAACGATAATAATGTAGTAGCTAATAACCAAGTGGATAATGCTCAAAATCAAACATTAAATAATGCTAAACAAGTCGCTACTAATGAAATTAATCAAAAAGCTACTGAGAAAAACCAATCAATTAATACTACTGCAGAAGCCACACAAGAGGAAAAGCAAGTTGCATTAACAGACGTTGAGCACCAACAATTTAATGCTAATAATAATATTCAACAAGCTGCATCTGAAAACGATGTTACTACAGCAAAAAATAATGGTTTAACTGCTATTGATAATATTACTGTACAAACACATGCTAAAGAAGCTGCACGTAATGCGATTGTTCAAAAGGTAGCTGATCAAATCTTAAATATTAATAATAACCAAAATGCTACAAATGAAGAAAAAGCAGAAGCAGTAAACCAAGTTCATAATGTTGAACACCAGGCCTTAAAAAACATCAATGGTGCTAATACACAAGATGAAATAAATAATATTCAAAATCAAAATGTTACATCAATTGGAAAAGTTGAACCTACTACAACTGTGAAACCAACTGCTATTTCTGAAGTTAATCAAGCTGCAACTGAACATAATAGTACTATTGATGGAAATAGTGGTGCTACAACAGAAGAAAAAGCGAAGGCAAAAGAAAAAGTAAATGGATTAGCAGGGGTTACAACTTATAACATTAATCATTCTTCTTCAAATCAAGAAGTTAATCAAGCTAAAGAATTAGGTATAAATCAAATTAATGCAATTACGCCAGAAACGGCCGTAAAAGATTCGGCGAATGACGAAATTAATCAAGCAGCACAACAACAAAAAGAACATAATAATAATAACTATGCAGATGCTACGACAGAAGAAAAAACAGAAGCTAATAATTTAGTAGATAGTTTAGCCAATGAGGCACATACTGACATTGCAGCTGCTAATACAACAGACGAAGTAAATAATGTGAAAAATAATACTGTACAAGCCTTACAAAATGCTAGCACTGTTGTTGCAAAGAAACCAGCTGCAAGAGACCAAATTAATCAAGCACTAAGTGATAAAAAACAAGCGATTAATAATTCAAATCAATCAACAACAGAAGAAAAAGCTGACGCAATTAATCAATTAGATCCGAAAAAAGCTGAAATTGATAATAATATCAATCAAGCTACAACTAATGATGAAGTGTCAACTGCTGTAACAAATGGTTTAAATGAACTCAATAATATTGAACCTGCAACTGTTAAAAAGCAACAAGCAAAAACAACTATTGCTCAAGATGCAGATAATCAAAAGCAACTTATCAATCAAGATACTAATTCAACTACTGAAGAACATGATGCAGCTAACGCTAAGATAGATCAAGCAGTTGCAAAAGCCAATAATGATATTGACCAAGCAGCTACTAATAATGATGTAGATAATGCTGTTGCAACTAACCAAACAGAGATTAACCAAATACAACAAGATGCTCAAGTCAAACCTGCTGCAAAAGCAGAAATTGCTCAAAAAGTTACTGAACAAGAAACGGTTATACAAGCAACTCGAGGTACAACTACTGAAGAAATTAATGAAGCACTTCAAGCCTTACAAACAGCTAAAACTCAAGCTGACCAAGCTATAGATGCAGCACAGTCAAATGCGGATGTAGAAAATGTTAAAAATGAAGAAATAGCTAAAATAGCTTCAATTTTACCATCACAAGAATACAAAAATAATGCTATGGCTGAAATAGAAAATTTAGGTGAACAACGCAAAGTAGAACTAACTCAAAATCCTGATATGACTAGAGAAGAACGTGATGATACTGTTGATTCAGTAGATAGAGCAGTAGGTCAAGGTACTAATAATGTTTACCAAGCTTTGAGTAAACAATCCGTTGATAATGCTAAAAATGATGCGATTACTAACATCAACCAAGTTAGAGCATTTGTGAATGTAAAACAAGATGCGAGAGACGCAATCAGCCAAGTAGCTGATCAACGTAAACAAACTTTCCCTAATGATGTTCATGCAACTGATGAAGAAAAACAAGAAGCTTCAAATAATGTTGATGCAATTGTTACAAAAGCAAATGAACAAATTAACCAAGCTACTACTGATGCACAGGTAGCGCAAGTTAAAAATCAAGCCATTCAAGATATAGATTTAGTAGTACCACAAAGTAATGCTAAAACGACAGCTTTATCAAATATTCAAACTAAACAGGAACAACAAACATATATTATAAACAACGAACCAAATGCTACTTCAGAGGAAAAAGCGATTGCTTTACAAGAGTTAAATCAAGTAGTTACAAACGCCAATAATGAAGTTAATGCGGCTACTACAAATGCACAAGTGGCTACAGCTGAACAAAATGGTATTACAGCTATTAGTAACACACTTCCAGCAACACAGACTAAAGGTGATGCTAAAGCTGCATTAGATCAAGCTGCTACAAATCAAAAAGCATTAGTAGGTCAAAATCAAGATGCAACTACTGAAGAAAAAGATGCGGCAAATCAATTAATCGATCGAGCTCTTAATAATGCGAAACAATCTGTTACTGATGTAGATAGTGCTATAGATGTTGAAACTAAAAAGAATGAAGGTATCGACAATATCAATCAAATAACTGCAGATACAGGTGTTAAAACTGCTGTAAAACAAGATTTACAAAATCAAGCTAATGCTAAAAAGCAAGAAATTGCTAATAGTCCTTTATCTACTGAAGAAGAAAAACAAGCAGCAAATACAAAAGTTGATAATGCATTACAACTAACGATGAAACCATTCAAGCCATTCAACCAGAAACTACAGTCAAAGATAATGCTAAAAAAGAAGCTTTAAACATCTTGAATCAACAAAAAGATACAATTTATCAAAATGCCAATGCTACTGCTGAAGAAAAGCAATTAGCTGGTGATAAATTAGATCAATTAGCTTCTAAAGTTATCAATAATATTAATCAAGCAAACACTAACAATGATGTAGATCAAGCTAAAACAAATGCAATAACAGAAATCAATCAATTTACACCATCAATTGTTAAGAAAGAAAATGCTAATGAAGAATTAACAGATGCGGCAGATTTAAAACAAGCTGAGTTAGATAAATCTCAAAATAATAGTCAAGAAGATATTGATGATGCTAAACAAACAGTACAAGCTATTTTATCTAAAGCTAAAGAACAAGTGAACCAAGCACAAACTAATCAACAAGTTGATGAAGCTAAAGCTAATGGAATTAATGCATTACAAAATGTTCAACCAATAGGTGGATTAAGACGAGATGCATTAAAAGAAGTTAATGATGTTTACAATGATAAAGTTAATGAAATACAAGATGCTGTGAATGGTACACAAGAAGAAATTACAGCTACATTGAATAATTTAAATAACATAAAAGCTCAAGATGACACAGCGATTAACCAAGCTACAAATGTACAACAATTAACAACTGCCAAAGACCAAGCTTTAAGTGATATTAATAGTTTTGAATTCACATTTACTAAAAAGTCAGATGCCATTACAGAAATTCGTGATGCTTTATCAGCTAAAGAAAATTCTATTAATGAAAATAACAAAGCAACTTCTCAAGAAAAAGATAATGCTATAAATAGTGCTAGAGAACAAGCAAATATTGCATTTATTAACATTAATAACGCTGATACAAATCAACAAGTTGATGATGCAGTGTCAAAAGGTAAAGCAGAAATTGATCAGGTCACTCCAGAAGTTGTAACTAAACCAAATGCGATTGAATCTATTAATCAACTTGCTGATCAATTAAAAGAAACATTTGGACAAACATTAGGCGCTACACTTGATGAATCTGAAGAAGCTGCACAAAAAGTAGATACTATTGTTAATAACGCTAACAATGAAATTGAAAATGCAGCATCTGACATTGATGTAGCTCAAATCAAAGCGAATGCTATGAATGATTTAAATCAAGTTGTCATTAATGTTGAACAAATTTCTAATGCAGCAAAAGCATTAAGAGAAGAAGCGGATAAAGTTAAAGAAACAATTGATTCAAATGAAGATGCAGTAGAAAGTGAAAAATTAGCTGCTAAAGAAAATTTGAATAATATTTTAGAAAAAGGTTTAGCTGTATTAAATGTACAAAATACTAATGAAGAAGTAGCGAATGCAAAATCAAACTTTATAGATCAAATTAAAGCTATCAAAGTGGATACAGTTGTTAAACCTAGAGCTATATCAGAAGTAACGAAATTTGTTAATAACCAAGTTGCATTAATTCAAAGTTCAACAAAAGCTACTACTGACGAAAAAGAAGACGCAATTAATAGAGTGAAAGCAATTGAAGATGAATCATTAGCATCAATAAAAAATGCCAATAATAGTAATGACATTAACGAAGTGGTTGAAAATGCTCAATTAAAATTAGGATCAGTGAATGTTAAAGCTATAATTAAAGAAGAAACAATCAAAGCATTAGATGATAAGATTGCAGAACAAAAAGAAAAGATTAATAATTCACAAGCAAATCAAGAACAAAAAGATAAAGCATTGAGTCAATTAGGCCAGCTTACTTCTAAAATTGGTGAACAAGTAGATCAAGCCCAATCAAATGAAGATGTGTTAAAAGTTAAAGAAGAAACAATCAAACAAATTGAAGCGATTGTTCCAAAAGTAACTCAAAAATCACCTCAAAAAGATCCAAACCAAGAACCGGTAAAAACACCTCAAAAAGACAAAGATAATGATAATGATGTTCCAACTCAACAAACAACAGTCACTGGAAGCAAAACTGATGAAGATAATACTCCTATAAAAAATGGAGAAAACATCGATGAACAAGTTACTTCATCAACAGTTGAACAAAGTGAAGAGAACGACAATAACTCAACATCAGAAGCTAAACAATTACCAGAAACTGGACAAAACGATAGTCACATACCAGTGGCAGGAATTGCCTTTGCGGCTGGTGCTGCTATAGTTAGCAGACGACTAAGTCAAAAGAAAGATAAATCAGAATAAAATAGTTAAACTGTAAGTTTGATCCAATAAAATCATAAATAAAACAGAGTTTAGGTATTAATCCTAAACTCTGTTTTTATATACAAATATTTATAATAAATTATCATATTTTCCAGCATTTAAACCTGCTACGTGACCAGTAACTAATGCACTTGTAATATTATATCCACCAGTATAACCGTGGATATCTAACACTTCACCACATAAGAAAAGGCCTTTAGACAATTTCGACATCATAGTCTTAGGTTCTATCTCTTTTAAAGAAACACCGCCACCAGTTACGAACGCCTTATCAATTGGTAAAGTTCCATTAACATTAAATGAAAATCCTTTTAATAACTTAACTATTGTATTTAATTGTTGATTTGAAAGATGATGTGATGTTGTTTCATTATCAATTTCAGCTTGTTCTAAAATAAATAACAAATATCTTTCTTCAATTAACCCATGTAGACTGTTTTTAATATATTTATCAGGTTCATCTTTTAATAATTTTCTAATATGTTGTGAAAGTTCATCTTCGTTCATAGTTGGAAAGACATCAAGTGCCATTTTTATATCTTGTTTCTTTTGATTTTTTTGTTCTTTATAAACAAATTGACTACATCTTAATGCAGCTGGTCCACTGACACCAAAATGTGTAAAAATCATATCCATTTGATGACTAATTCTTTTTTTGCCATTCTTTTTTAATACGGATAATTCTACATCTTTGAGACTTAGTCCTTTCAATGTTTTATCTTTAATAAAACGTTCAGGAGAAGTGATAGGTACTTCGGTAGGGAACAATTCTGTAATAGAATGGCCTAGCGATTTTGCAAAAGTATATCCGTCACCAGTCGAACCTGTTTGGGGTACACTCGTACCACCAGTTGCTATAATTAAACTTTTAGATTTATAAGTTTGTTGTGCAGTTTCAACTGAAAAAATACCCTCATTATCTTGTGATACATTAAGAACAGTGGTTTCTTCCTTAACTGTAACATTTTGTTTATTAATCGTATCAACTAAAGTATCAACGACGTCTTGCGCTTTATTTGATACAGGGAACATGCGCCCATGATCTTCTTCTTTGAGTTTTACGCCACGACTCTCAAAAAAATGAATAATAGATTCATTATCAAAAACAGAGAAGGGACTATATAAAAATTTTCCATTTCCAGGAATGTTTTTAATAATTTCTTCATAAGGTAAGCGATTGGTTACATTGCAACGACCACCACCTGAAATTTTTAATTTTCTACCAAGTCCTTTCTTTTTTTCTAACAAGAGAACTTGGTTACTACTAGAGCTAGCGGCAACAGCAGCCATTAGTCCGCTGGGGCCACCACCGATGATGATTGTTTGATACATTTTAACTGCCTCCAATAAATATTCATCACTATTGTATCTGAATAGAAAAATATATGCTATAGAAGTTGTATAATTAGATGACAATGAATAAAATGAGAATTATAATAGGAAACTTGAAGTATCATACATAAAAATCGACTAGCTAAGATTTGAGATTGCTTTTTATTTTATCAAAAGCGTGTTTACTAATAAAAATATGATAAAATCAATTAACACAAATAGTTTTTGTGATATATTTTATATTAATGTAAGCTAATGATAATGAATAAGATATGAAGTTAAATAACTTTAATAAACTTTTAAAGATAGGAAGATAGTTAATGAGCGAAAGTAAAGAAATGGTTCGTGGGACCTTCTTAATTACATTTAGTATATTAATTACGAAAGTTCTAGGTGTTCTATTTATTATTCCGTTTAACCATTTAATTGGTGGACAAGAAAATATGGCACCGTTTACTTATGCCTATGCGCCATATAATATTGCAATAGCTGTAGCAACAGCTGGCGTACCGTTAGCAGCTTCAAAATATGTTGCTAAATACAATGCTTTAGGTGCATACAAAGTAAGTCAGAAGTTTTATAAATCAAGTTTTATAGTGATGAGTATAACTGGTATTCTAGGATTTTTACTATTATACTTCCTAGCACCATATATTTCAGAATTAACACTATCACGTAATGCATCAGATAAAAATGGTTGGTCAGTTGCTGATATTACATGGATTATTAGAATTATAAGTATGGTTGTTATATTTATACCAGTACTAGCAACTTGGAGAGGTATATTCCAAGGTTATAAATCTATGGGACCAACAGCAGTATCTGAAGTTACAGAACAGATTGCACGTGTGATTTTCATTTTAGTCGGAAGTTACTTAGTATTAAATGTCTTTAATGGTACTGTATTAATGGCTAATGGTATAGCTACGTTTGCAGCAGCTATTGGTGCGATTACAGGTATTTTCACATTATGGTATTACTGGAGAAAACGTAAGAAACATATTGATGAAATGGTTTTATCAGATAACACAGATATAAATGTATCTTACGGAAATATGTATAAAGAAATTATAAAATATAGTATTCCATTTGTAATTGTAAGTTTAAACTTCCCGTTATTTAATTTAGTCGATCAATTTACACATAATGGAGCTTTATCAATTGTAGGCGTATCTTCTCAGTTACAAGATATTTTCTTTAATATGTTGAATATGTCAACAAATAAAATAGTAATGATTCCTACGTCTTTAAGTGCTGGTTTTGCAGTAAGTTTAATACCTTATATTACTAAGACATACGAAGAAGGTCGATTGCATGAAATGCATAGACAGATAAGAACATCTATTGGAGTGCTTATGTTTATTACTGTTCCTGCTAGTATAGGAATTATGGCATTAGCTCAACCATTATTTACAGTTTTCTATGGCTACGATCCAGTTGTTCAAGGTCATGACCCTAACTTTGATGGTAGTAGATTGTTATTCATATATGCTCCAGTAGCAATTTTAATTTCATTATTAAGTGTGACGGCTTCAATGTTACAAGGTATTGATAAACAGAAGTTAACTGTATATGTGATCTTGGGTGCAGTGGCTATTAAGTTGATATTAAACTATCCTCTAATTATGTTATTACGTACACCAGGTGCAGTACTTAGTACGTCAATTGCATTATTATTCGCAATTGGTTGCAACTTCTTTATCTTAAAGAAATATGCCAAATTTAAGTTCAGCTATAGTTGGATTCATTTTGGAAAAATATTCTTGTATTCATTCATTATGATGATAGGTGTAGAACTTGTCTTCTTTATTGGTAAGCTATTCTTAGCACCAAGTAAAGTAGGATATCTAATTATTATTATTGCTGGTGTTATCGTAGGTGCTGCAATTTATGGTGGAATTACAATAAAAACAAAATTTGCTGATGAATTTTTAGGGGAAATACCTGAAAAAATTAGACGTAAAGTTGGGTTCTTACGATGAGAATTGATAAATTTTTAGCTAATATGGGGATTGGCACACGTAACGAAGTTAAACAAAACTTGAAAAAAGGTCATGTGAAAGTTAATGATAGCGTGACTAAATCACCAAAAACTCATATTAATCCTGAAGTAGATATAGTTAAAGTCAATGAGGAAGTTATTAAATATATTGATAAAATTTATATTATGTTAAATAAACCAAGTGGTGTCATTTCTGCCACTGAAGATGACAAAGATAAAATCGTCATTGATTTAATCCCTGAGTATCAACACTTGGGGATTTTCCCTGTCGGTAGATTAGATAAAGATACAGAAGGTTTATTGCTGATTACTAATGATGGGCAATTTAATCATGATTTGATGAGTCCTCATAAACACGTCCCTAAAACTTATGAAGTTGTGTCTCAAAATTCCATATCGGAAAATGATATTAAATTATTCGAAAAAGGTATAGAACTTTCTGATGGAAAGGTGAAGCCAGCTCAATTAGAAATAATTGAAAACAAGCTCTCACGTGTTACGATATATGAAGGTAAATACCACCAAGTAAAAAGAATGTTTCATGAGATAGAAAATGAGGTATTAAAATTAAAACGTATTAAAATAGCTAATTTAGAGTTAGATGAAACACTCGAATTAGGAGAATATCGTTTATTAACAGAAAATGATTTTAAATTATTGTTAAACTAAAGAAAGAGAAGGTGTAATTTATGGCAAAAGGTACAAATTTATTTAGAGTAGTTCTAGGTTTAGGCGGCGCTGCAGCAGCAGTATTATTATCTCGTAAAGAAAGTAGAGATAAATTAAAAGAACAGTATAATCAATATAAAGAAGATCCAGAATCATACAAAGCAAATGCTAAAGATTTAGCTAATCAATTAAGTACGAAAGCTAATGAAACAATTCAAGACGTGAAAAACGATCCTAAAGGTTATGCAGAAAGATTAAAAAATGACCCTAAAGCTTTCTTAGAAGAAGAAAAAACTAAATTCACAAACTTAGATGATAAAAAAGAAGACGACCTAGACGAAGGTAAGTTTGATGATGAAGGTGGCGCAACAGTAAATAATAATTTACGTGTCGTTTCAGAAGATGACTTAAAAAATAATAAAAATGCGTTAGATGATAACAAATAATATTGGTTAACTTGAAACCCTATGTACTATTTCCAATAAGAGATAGTACATAGGGTTTTATTTAGTTATAAAAATTTAGAAAATTTCGTAATATTTCTGACGTCTTACTGTAGTTTCCTTGTAACTTCATGTAAAATAGTAAATAACTTATAAAAAAGGAAGTCGAATTCGAATGTGGAAAGAAAAAGTTCAAGAATACGAAAACCAAATAATTGAAGATTTAAAAGGTTTGTTGTCGATTGAAAGTGTAAGAGATGACAGTAAAGCTAGTGATGATGCGCCTGTAGGACCTGGACCTAGAGAAGCATTAGACTATATGTATAAATTGGCTGAAAGAGATGGATTTTCTACTCATGACGTAGAGCATATTGCCGGACGTATAGAAGCGGGTAACGGTGACGATCTCTTAGGTATTCTTTGCCACGTCGACGTAGTACCTGCTGGTGACGGTTGGGATTCAAACCCATTTGATCCAGTTGTTACAGACCAGTCAATCATAGCAAGGGGTACACTAGATGATAAAGGACCTACAATAGCAGCTTATTATGCAGTTAAGATTTTAAATGATATGAAGGTCGACTGGAAGAAACGAATTCATATTATTATTGGAACTGATGAAGAATCAGATTGGAAATGTACAGACCGTTATTTCCAAACAGAGGAAATGCCTGCACTAGGATTTGCACCAGATGCTGAATTTCCTGCTATTCATGGTGAGAAAGGTATCACTACATTTGATTTAGTTCAAAATGAAATGGCTGAAGATGTAGATGAACCAGATTATGAATTAATTTCATTTAATTCTGGACAACGTTATAACATGGTACCAGATCATGCTGAAGCTAAAGTTTTAGTTAAAGAAAACATGACTGATGTTATTCAAAACTTTGAATATTTTATAGAATCAAATCAATTACAAGGTGAAAGTACAGTTGACAGTGGAATTCTTATTTTAACTGTTGAAGGTAAAGCTGTTCATGGTATGGATCCTTCATTAGGTGTAAATGCTGGCTTATATCTATTAGAATTTTTAGCTACACTAAACTTAAATAAAAGTGCTAAAGACTTTGTAAACTTCAGTAATCAATATTTACATGTATCTCATTTTGGTGAAAAAATGGGTATGAAATTCCATACTGATATTATGGGCGAAGTTACTACTAATATAGGTGTTATCAATTATGATAATGAAAATGCTGGCCGATTTGGAATAAATTTAAGATATCCGCAAGGTTTTGAATTTGAAGAAGCTATAGAACGTTTTACTAATGAAATTAAACCATTAGGATTTAGAGTAGAAATGGGTAAAGTTCAAAAACCACACTATGTAGATAAAAATGATCCTTTTGTTCAAAAATTAGTAACAGCATATAGAAACCAAACTGGAGATATGACAGAGCCATACACAATAGGTGGAGGCACATACGCCAGAAACCTAGACAAAGGTGTCGCTTTTGGGGCAATGTTTAATGATTCAGAAGACTTAATGCATCAGAAAAATGAATACATCACGAAAAAACAACTATTTAATGCAACGAGTATTTACCTCGAAGCGTTATACTCATTATGTGTGGAGGGATAATTTATGACAAAAGTTTTTATTAATGGTGAATTTTTAAATCAAGATGAAGCTAAAGTATCATACGAAGATAGAGGATATGTTTTTGGTGACGGAATTTACGAATATATTCGTGCTTACGAAGGTAAGCTATTTACTGTAAAAGAACATTTCGAGAGATTTTTAAGAAGTGCTAACGAAATTGGATTAGATCTTACTTATACAGTTGATGAATTAATTGAATTAGTTCGTAAACTCTTAGAAGTAAATGATGTTAAAAATGGCGGTATTTATATTCAAGCTACACGTGGTGTTGCACCTCGTGAACATTCATTCCCAACACCACCAGTAAAACCGGTTATCATGGCATTTACGAAAAGTTATGATAGACCATATGAAGATTTAGAAAATGGTATTTATACTATGACAACAGAAGATATTCGTTGGTTACGTTGTGATATTAAAAGTTTAAACCTATTAGGTAATGTTTTAGCTAAAGAATTTGCTGTTAAATACAATGCTAGTGAAGCGATTCAACATCGTGGAGAAACTGTAACAGAAGGTGCTTCAAGTAACGTATACGCCATTAAAGATGGAAAAATATATACACATCCTATAAATAATTTTATTTTAAACGGAATTACGAGAAGAGTCATTAAATGGATTTCTGAAGATAAAAATATTCCATTTATTGAAGAAACGTTTACTGTTGATTTCTTAAAAAATGCAGATGAAGTTATTATTTCAAGTACGTCTGCTGAAGTTATGCCAGTAGTTAAAATTGATGGGGAAGATGTCGGAGATGGTAAAGTAGGCACTGTTACGCGACAATTACAAGAAGGATTCAATCAGTATATAGAAACACATAGTATATAAGTTGAATATTTATCAAAATTTCCACAACTATCTCACTCTAAATATGTTATAATCTAATTCAAAGTAGTTTTATAAATATTTAATGAGCGGACTAGTAAAATGTGTCTTTTAGTTTCTCATTTTTAGTTGAAATATGATGGTAAAAATTATAAAATCTTCTATGAGTGATATTAAATGAGGACGCAATTTTCAAGCGTATTTTTAGGGACAAAAATATACGAAATAGCCAACTCACAAAAACTGTAAAATAAATTTTAACAAGCGTGTAGAGCGACTATACGGTTTATATAAATTAGAATATATGGCTCTTGAAAACATATTTCTGGAGCCATTTTCTAATTGAAAGTGAGGTGAACGTGTTGGAGCAGTTTTATCAGTTAGGGTGGACATTAGATTCAGCTGGAGGCGCTTCTGGAGAGGCCTATATGGCTGAACAAGATGGACAAAAGTTGTTTTTAAAACGAAATACGAATCCTTTTATTGCAGCTTTATCTGCAGAGGGTATTGTACCTAAACTTGTTTGGACAAAAAGAATAGAAACCGGCGAAGTAGTTACGGCGCAGCATTGGAAAAACGGTCGCGAATTAAGTGCGAACGAAATGCATCAACCTAGAGTAGCCAAAATATTAAAAAAAATCCACAATTCTAAACCATTACTTACAATGTTAAAAAGAATGGAAATGGAACCTATTACGCCAGAGATTATGCTTAATAAAATTAATGCCTCTTTATCTAGAGAAGTGTTAACACATCATGTTGTTAGAAAAGCATTAACATATTTAGAAGAGCATATACCAAATTTAGATTCTCGTTTCTTTACTGTCGTACATGGTGATGTTAATCATAATAATTGGTTGTTATCTGATAGAGACGAACTATTTTTAGTAGACTGGGAAGGTGCAATGATTGCAGATCCAGCTATTGATATCGGAATGCTGCTTTACAATTACGTTCCCGAGAAGAAATGGTCTAAATGGTTCGAAACTTACGGCGTACAAGAAAGTTTGAACTTGAATAAACGTATGAAATGGTACACTGTGATTCAATCAATTGGTATGGTTCAATGGTATGAAGAACAGAAACGTTTTAAAGATATGAATACATGGCTTGAATTTTTAAATGAAGTTATGAATAGTAACTTATTTATTTAAGGAGATTTGATTATGAGAGTTCGCTACAAACCATGGGCGGAAGATTATTTAAAGGACCATCCAGATTTAGTAGATATGGATGGTTCACATGCTGGACATATAGAAGAATGGTTTGATAAGAAGCAACCTATTTATATAGAAATTGGCTCCGGTATGGGACAATTTATCACTACACTTGCCGCACAACATCCAGAGATTAACTTTATTTCAATGGAACGTGAAAAGAGTGTTATGTATAAAGTGCTTGATAAAGTAAAAGAGCAAAACTTAACAAATCTCAAAATGATTTGTAATGATGCGATAGAACTTAATGAATATTTTAAAGATGGGGAAGTTTCTAGAATATATCTAAACTTTTCTGATCCTTGGCCAAAAAGACGTCATGCTAAACGTAGATTGACTTATCATACATATCTAGCGCTTTATAAACAAATTTTAATTGCTGATGGTGAAATTCACTTTAAAACTGATAATAGAGGTCTTTTTGCCTTTAGTTTAGAAAGTATGTCTCAATTCGGAATGTACTTTACAAAGATGAATTTAAACCTTCACGAAGAAGACGATGAGGATAATATCCTTACCGAATACGAACAGAAGTTTTCGGATAAGGGTTCTAGAATATATCGAATGGAAGCAAAATTTCATAATAATATTCAGCCAAATACTGATAATATATGATTATAAGCCTGAGACATTTATTGATGTCTCAGGTTTTATTTTGTCCAAGTTTAATTATTCAAATTAATACTAGCGACATTATTTTAGTTATTAGGATAAATTTCATTAATATTATTTTAACTTTTTAAAAAAATTGACTTTCAAAATTTTGTAATATCTTTTCGACAAATAAGTGAATAATTTCACAAAAGTAATTGATAATGATTATTATTTAGTATAATTAAAAGTGATCAAGGGAGGAATAAAAATGATTAATAAAGATACAATTGTTGCTGACGTCGTAACTGACATGCCATTAAGTTCCGATATTTTCAGAAAATATGGTATTGATTTTTGTTGTGGAGGCAATATTTCAATTGAGCAAGCCGTTGAAAATAAAAAAGTTGATGTACAAACTATCTTAGATGAAATTAACCAGTTACCTAATGAATCACAAGGTAATATCAATGTTAAATATCTTGATGTGCCATCATTAATTCAATATATACAGTCTCGTTATCATGAAACGATGCGTGAGGAATTTAAAAATCTATCTCCATACGTTACAAAAGTAGCTAAGGTACATGGACCTAACCATCCATTTTTAATTGAATTGCAAAATTTATATCGTCAATATAGAGATGGAATGCTTGAGCATATGGATGAAGAAGATAATCACGACTTTCCAGCATTAATCAAAATTTCACGAGGGGAACACGTTGATGATGCTTCGAAAATTATAGAAAGCCTAGTTAATGACCATACACAAACTGGACAATTATTAGAGGATATGAGAGAACTAACTAATCAATATCAAGCACCTAGTGAAGCGTGCCAAACTTGGAGACTCGTATATAATCGTCTTGAAAATTTAGAGCGTGAAACACATGAACATGTTCATCTTGAAAACCATGTCTTATTTAATAAATTTTAATTAATGAAAGGGTGTTTAATATATGGTAAAAAAGTAGCAGGTCACACATTTTTAGCTCAACTCGGGAAAAAACGTTTACGTCCAGGTGGAATTTTAGCTACCAATTGGTTAATTGATAAAGGTTGTTTTTCAAATGATAAACGTGTTTTAGAAGTTGCATGTAATATGTGTACAACGTCTATTGAATTAGCTCAAAAATACCAATGCCAAATTGAAGCAGTTGACTTAAATAAAGCAGCATTACAAGTTGGCCAACAAAATGTAGATAAAAACGATTTAAATGACTATATTCATCTAACACAAGCAAATGCGATGGATTTACCTTTTGAAGATGAAAGTTTCGATATTATTTTAAACGAAGCAATGCTAACAATGTTACCTTATAAGGTTAAAGAAAAAGTATTAAAAGAATATTATCGTGTACTTAAACCTAATGGAATTGTACTTACACACGATATTGCTATTATAAATCGAGATAATGAGGACGTTATAGTTAATGAATTGAGTAAAGCAATCAATATGAAAGTGACGCCTTTAACGCCAGAAATTTGGTATAGTTTATTTAAAGATGCAGGATTTTCACAAGTTGAATCAAAAATAGGACCATTATCATTGATGTCACCAGTTGGCATGTTAAGAGATGAGGGTTTACTAGGAACTTTAAAAATTTTAAAAAATGCATTTAAAAAAGAAAACCGTCATATGTTTATAACTATGTTTAAAACAATGCGCAAACATAAATCAAATATGAATTATATTGTTCATGCTATTAAAAAATAGTTAAAATTAAAACGATTGATAACCTTAACATAGATAAAGATGTAAGGTTAAAGAAATCATTTAAAATAAGACAAAACCCATCAAAAGGGTCTTGTCTTATTTTTTACTTTTTAAGAACATCATACTTATGAATGGTATTAAATTGGACAAGATGATGATGTTATAACCTAAATTTGATGAAACAATTGACGTTGAATAAATAAGAATGAGTTCAATAATAATAAAAATTGTCGTAAACAACAGAATAATCTTATTATGTTTATATTGCATTATTGTCCTCCATATATTTAATTGCTTTAAAATGCGCAATAAGAACTTTAACATTAATTGCTATATATACGTTATTGTATTAAATTTGTTAATAAGAGTAAATTTAGTAAATGAGTGGGAAGGTGTCTTTTTATGAAATTAGGAGAATTAACTATTAACGATATTAATGGGGGTAATACTCATATTGATGGAGGTGCCATATTTGGCGTTGTACCTAAACCATTATGGACTAGAAAGTATAGTGTGAATGATAAGAATCAAGTTCATACACCAACACATCCAATTCTTATTCAACATCCTCAATATAATATTTTAATCGATGCAGGTGTAGGTAATGGTAAATTAACTGACAAACAAAAAAGAAATTATGGCGTAACTCAAGAAGGCTTTATAAAAGAAGAATTACAATATTTTGGTTTAACGCTTGATGATATTGATATTGTGTTAATGACACATTTACACTATGATCATGCTGCTGGACTAACTGATTCAAATGGAAATGCACGATTCAAAAATGCTACTCATTATATTCAACAAGATGAATGGCATGAATTCTTAGCGCCTAATATACGTAGTAAAGCGACGTATTGGGAAAAGAATCAAGGTGATTATCAGGACAATATTATTTTATTTGATAAAGAGATTGAACCGGTATCAGGAATTAAAATGATACACACTGGTGGTCATAGCTTTGGTCACTCTATAGTTACTATTGAAAGTGAAGGAGAAAAAGCTGTGCATATGGCTGACATCTTCCCAACAGTAGCACACCAAAATCCATTATGGGTTACCGCGTACGATGATTACCCAATGACTTCAATTCGTGAAAAAGAAAGACTCATACCTTATTATGTTTTAAATGATTACTGGTTCCTCTATTATCATGACGAAAACTATTTCGCAGTTAAATATAATCACAAGGATCATTCAATTACATCATCTATCAAACGTTCATATCGTCAGTATTAAGTTGAAAAAAGGTTATAGTTTAGTTCATTAAGAAAAGTGATACTATAATGAACTAACTATAACCTATCATTTTTATGTAAATTTTAATTTTATAATTCGATAATATTTAAAACTTCACCAGTATATGCATCAGCATAAAAATCATAATCTACTAATTTACCATTTTTAGTTGCGGAGATACCGCCAAGATAAATAGGTTTATTAGCATTAATATTAGGATCGTTAAGAGGTTGTTGTACAATATATGAACCTTTGACATCCATAAAGTATGTTTTGACTTCTTCTAATAACTTATCGGGATTATAAAATTTTTTCTTATTTAGGTAAACAATTACGCCAGCTGATAAAATGACTACCGTACAAGCACCTACAATTAATATATTTTTACAATTTAAACATTTCATTAATGTATCTCCCTTTTCCATGATTCATATTATTAGTTTACCATAATGAAGATGATATAATAAATTATAAGGAGTGAAACATCAAATGACTATTGAAGAGAGTAAAACATTAGAACGCATGGAACATCTGACAGAATTACATGGTGCACCAGGATTTGAAGATGATGTTAAAACATATATGAAAGAACAAATGACACCTTATGTAGATCATTTTGTAGATAATAAAATGGGTGGGTTTTATGGTGTGAAAAAATCACCTAAAGCTAATGCTAAACGTGTAATGATAGCAGCCCATATGGATGAGATTGGATTTATGATTACGCATATCACAGATAATGGTATGATCCAATTTACTAATTTAGGCGGTGTAGCAAATGATATATGGCAGGGACAAAGATTAAAAGTAAAAAATAGAAAAAACGAAGAAATCATTGGTGTCGTTGCCAATATTCCAAAACATTTTAGAACTGGTAATGAAGCAGCACCTCAAATTAAAGATTTAATGTTAGATATAGGTGCAAGTTCGAGTGAAGAAGTTAGACAAAAAGGTATTGAAATTGGCGACACAATTGTACCTGCTACGCCATTTACTCAGTTATCAGAATATAGATATAGTGCAAAAGCGTGGGATAATCGATATGGTTGTCTCATTGCTATTGAAATATTAGAATTACTGAAAGATACAGAATTAGAAGTTGATTTATATGTTGGTGCCAATGTACAAGAAGAAGTAGGCTTAAGAGGCGCTAAAGCATCAGCAGAATTAATTCAACCGGATATTGCATTTGTAGCAGACTGTTCTCCTGCAAATGATATAAAAGGTAAGCAACAATTATCTGGTGCGTTAGGGGAGGGGACATTAATTCGTATCAAAGATGGTACGATGATACTCAGACCTACTTTTAGAGATTATTTATTAAATTTAGTAAAACAATATGATATTCCGCATCAATATTATATGTCACCAGGAGGAACAGATGGCGGTGAAATCCATAAAGCAAATGATGGTATTCCTACAGCAGTAATAGGAGTATGTGCACGTTATATTCATAGTACAGATGCTGTTTTTGATATCCGTGATTATTATGCCGCTCGTCAATTATTAAAAGCATCAATTACGAATTTAAATGAAGAACAAATACAACGATTACAATATCAGTAATATAGGAGTGAAAAACATGATACAACTTGAAACAGAACAACAATTTGAAGAATTAAAGCAAGGAAATACAGTTTTTGAATTTACAGCAGGATGGTGCCCCGATTGTAAGGTAATCGAACCAGAATTGCCACAATTAGAAGAGAAATATCAATCTTTTAAATTTGTATCAGTAGATAGAGACCAATTTTTAGATATTTGTATAGAAAATGGTATTATGGGTATCCCAAGTTTCTTAGTTTATAGAGACGGAGAATTACTAGGAAGTTATATTGGTAAAGAAAGAAAATCCATTGAACAAATAGATCAATTTTTAGCACAATATATTTAATTGAATAGTTGAAAAATATATTTAAAAACTTGTTTTTTTCTGTTACTATCCTTTGATTTATTGTAAACTATTAAAAGGTGCGAAATAGGAGTGATATGAATGAATGTCTTTCAAATGAGAGATAAAATTAAACAGCGTTTGAATCATTTAGATGTAAATTATAAATTCAATCGTGAAGACGAAACATTAAGAATTTATAGAAAAGACAATCATAAAGGTGTCACAATTAAATTAAACGCTATTGTCGCAAAATATGAAGAAAAAGAAGAAAAAATTGTAGATGAAATTATATATTATATAGATGAAGCAATTGCTCAAATGGCTGATCAAGGTATAGAACAACTTGATGAAATTAAAATTATGCCGGTGATTCGTGCTACAAGTTTTGATAAAAAGACTAAAGAAGGCCATGCATTCATTTATGAAAATCATACTGCTGAAACTAATATCTATTACGCATTAGATTTAGGAAAGTCATATAGACTTATTGATGCAAGTATGTTAGAAACATTGAAAATGACAGAACAACAGATTAAAGAAATGTCACTTTTTAATGTAAGAAAGCTTGACAATAAATATAGTACCGATGAAGTGAAAGGTAATATATTCTATTTTATTAATTCTAATGATGGTTATGATGCAAGTCGCATACTTAATACATCATTTTTAAATGATATACAAGATCAATGTGAAGGCGAAATGTTAGTAGCAGTGCCTCATCAAGATGTTTTAGTCATTGCTGATATACGCAACAAAACAGGCTATGATGTGATGGCTCATTTAACTATGGAGTTTTTCACAAAAGGACTTGTCCCTATTACTTCTTTATCTTTTGGATACGACAAAGGTCATCTTGAACCAATATTCATATTAGGGAAAAACAATAAACAAAAAAGAGACCCTAACGTCATACAAAGATTAGAAGCTAATCGTAAAAAATTTAATGATAAAAATAAATAATGATAAAGGAGATATATACAATGAATTTATTCTTTAATCCAAATGGTGTAGGAGATGTTGCATTCTTACAAATCGACCCTACAGAAGGCGAATTCAATTATAAAAAGAATAACGACGTAGTAGAAATAACTAACGAAGATAACGAAGTAGTTGGGTATAATTTCTTTAATATATCTACTCATATACAATTAGAAGGTAATGGACACATTAAATTAACTGAAGAAATCGTTAATCAATTACAACAAATGATTAAAAATAATGGTTTCACATATGAATTGAATGCTGATTTATCTCCAAAATTTGTTGTAGGTTATGTAGAAACAAAAGAAAAACACCCTGACGCTGATAAATTAAGTGTACTTAATGTCAATGTAGGTAATGATACATTGCAAATTGTTTGTGGCGCACCAAATGTCGAACAAGGACAAAAAGTAGTTGTAGCAAAAGTGGGCGCAGTAATGCCAAGTGGTATGGTAATCAAAGATGCAGAACTTAGAGGCGTTGCATCTAGCGGTATGATTTGTTCAATGAAAGAATTAGATTTACCAAATGCTCCTAAAGAAAAAGGTATTATGGTGCTAGATGATAGCTATGATATTGGACAAGCATTTTTTGAATAACAAAGGAAGGTCGTGAAAGTATGAGCTGGTTTGATAAATTATTTGGCGAAGATAATGATTCAAATGAAGATATATTAAGAAATAAAAATAAAAGACGCCAGGCAACTCAATCGAATGATTCTAATCATGACTCATTACTGCCACAAAATAATGATATCTATCATCGACCAAAAGGTAAATTCCGATTTCCTATTAATGGTTTTGAATCAGAAAATGTGGAGTCTGAATATACATCTGTGAATGATGGGGAACAATCTTATGTGAAAAATGATGATAATGAAACTTTAACTTCTCAAGAAAGTAAGAGACATCGTCGTAGAAGGAATCATGCCAATGACGATGAGTATGTGAACTCGTCTCGACAATCTAATTCAAATAAAACTAGAAGAAAACAAGTAACAAATCCTTATGTCACTAAATCAACTCACCGCCAAATTTCTCCTACTTCATTAGGAGATAACAAATCTAATAATGGTGCTACATCTTCAAAATCACAACCAAGAATGAAATTACAATCCGAACGTTTTAAATCAAATTATAAAACGCAACCGGAGTATACATATCACAAAAGTGATTTTAAAGCTTCAGAAGTACCATCAGCCATTTTTGGTACGATGAAAAGACGACCAATTGAAAACGGCATGATACCTCCTAAAGACAATGAAGAAGAAACTAATAATAAAATGAGTTCAAATGTTAATCATTCTAGTGACAACGATGGATACACTGCCGAAAGATCCCAAAGCAACTTTAGAAGTAATCAACAATCGAATGATGTAAAAGAAACTAGTACAAATAGTAATTCAAAACATGATGAGAATATAAATCAACAAACATCGTCAGTGGGAGATGAAAAAGCAATTAACTCAACTCCTAACCATTCAACTAAAGATAATACTATTAATATTAACAATATCTATGCATCTCAAATTGTTGAAGAAATTCGAAGAGAACGTGAACGAAAAGTGCTTCAAAAGCGTCGATTTAAAAAAGCATTGCAAGAAAAAAGACAACAAAATAAAGAGACCAATGAAGATAGTATACAAAAAGCAATTGATGAAATGTATGCCAAACAAGCACAACAATATGTTGGTGAAAGTTCATTAGATATGGAATCTCAAGATGATAGCAATGCTATGATTAACGAGCATGACAATAATGAAACAATAAATCAAACAGATGCAATTGAAAATTCAGACCTAGATCAACAAGAAACATCTCATTACAATTATGAAGAAATCGATTTATCTGATATTAAACCAAGACATCAAGTAAATGATGACGATGTTACTGTGACTGATTTAACAGAACAAGATGATGGCTCAGAAACAACTGATACTAACTATGTTTCATCTCAATCCATATATGATGATCGAACAACTACCGTCCAGAAAGACTCTGAATCTAGTCAAAGTGACTCTACAATTAGTTCAGAAAATGCAAAACATCATTACAGTGATAAAACATCAATATCAGAAAATGAAGATAATAATATAGATGATGCAGATTATCGAGAATTAGATGATAGTGAGCAACCAACAACATATTCTACTTCAGAACATACATCTTCATCTCTATATGATAGTGAGACATCAAAACTTAATGATCATAAGCACTTGAATAGAAGAAGTGGTCATAATGCAGTTACTCAAAGCGTCGATCATGAAACGGAATATGCTAAAAAGCGAAATCCACATATTCAAGATAGCAATTTAGGTAATAGTGATAAAACAATGTCAACATCAGAATCAGTATTAGAAAGTGATGAATCATTAAGTGATAGTTTCATCTCTAATAATAGTAATGAAACATCTGAATTTGTCGCTTCATCTTATGATAATACTCAAAACTTAAGTAGTTCAGAAAATAGCTATTCTGAATCTATAAATGATAATCAATCAGAAAGTTCTGATCAGAATTTTGATAAAGTTAATAGTGAAAATAAAGGCGTAGAAACTAATCAGCATCTACATTATGGACAAACTAGCAAGCCATTAAAAGGTAGTAAGCCATTTAATGTTGTTATGACGCCTTCAGATAAAAAACGTATGATAGATAAGAAAAAATCTCGCACAGTTCATGTTCCAAATCTAACGCCTGAACGTCAATCAAATTCGACACAATCAAATAATATTAAGCAAGCATCGTCAGAGCAATACAATACATCAGAACACTCTGAATCAAATCAACAATCAAACAATATAAGTGAAAGTGAAGCGCCTTCAGCTGATCGTACAAATGAACTAAATCAAACAACATATGAAAGTGACTCAAATTCAACTGCAAGTGAACATAGCCTAAGTGCAAATGACGTTGTCAATAATGAGAATGTGCAAATGGCTCAGAGCGATTATAATGTTGGAATTAATCAAAATATGGAAGATGATAGTTCGTCTATGCAACATGCTTCCAATGATGTTAATGAAAATGATTCAGATAATCGCAATGAAGACAAACGAGAGAATACTCATGCATCTACATCTAAGGTTACATCTGGAGAAGTGGATAATAATGAAAATATTAAAGTTCAAAAGCCCACTATAAGAAAAGGTCCAAATATTAATTTACCTAGTATGGAATTGCTTGAATCACCAGAACCACATGAAGTAAATGAAGAGTGGATTGATGATAAAAAGCAAGAATTAAATGATGCATTATATTATTTCAATGTTCCTGCAGAAGTTCAAAATGTTACTGAAGGTCCAAGTGTGACCCGTTTTGAATTATCAGTTGAAAAAGGTGTTAAAGTATCAAGAATTACTGCTTTACAAGACGATATTAAAATGGCGTTAGCAGCCAAAGATATACGTATCGAAGCGCCGATACCAGGTACAAGTTTAGTAGGTATCGAGGTACCTAATCAAAACCCTGCCAAAGTCAATTTGAGATCAATTGTAGATTCAGATCAATTTAAAAATGCTGAATCTAAATTGACAGTTGCAATGGGTTATCGCATCAACAATGAACCATTACTTATGGACATTGCTAAAACACCTCATGCTTTAATTGCAGGTGCAACAGGTTCAGGTAAATCAGTGTGCATTAATAGTATTTTAATGTCGCTATTGTATAAAAATCATCCGGAAGAATTAAGATTATTATTAATTGATCCAAAAATGGTTGAATTAGCACCATATAATGATTTGCCACATCTTGTGTCACCAGTAATTACAGATGTTAAAGCAGCCACACAAAGTTTAAAATGGGCTGTTGAAGAAATGGAACGTCGATATAAATTATTTGCTCAATATCACGTTAGAAATATTACAGCATTCAATAAGAAAGCTTCTTATGAACAAAGAATGCCAAAAATTGTTATAGTAATAGATGAATTAGCCGATTTAATGATGATGGCGCCACAAGAAGTAGAACAATCCATCGCGAGAATAGCTCAAAAAGCGCGTGCTTGTGGTATTCATATGCTTGTTGCCACACAAAGACCATCAGTTAATGTTATTACCGGTTTAATTAAAGCTAATATCCCAACTAGAATTGCATTTATGGTATCATCAAGTGTAGATTCTAGAACTATTCTTGATAGCGGAGGAGCAGAACGACTATTAGGATATGGCGACATGTTATATCTTGGTGGCGGTATGAATAAACCTATCCGTGTTCAAGGTACATTTGTTTCAGATGAAGAAATTGACGACGTTGTAGATTTTATTAAACAACAGCGTGAACCTGATTATTTATTTGAAGAAAAAGAATTATTAAAGAAAACACAAACTCAAGCACAAGATGATTTATTTGATGATGTGTGTGAGTTCATGATTAATGAAGGACATATTTCTACTTCGTTAGTACAAAGACATTTCCAAATTGGGTATAATAGAGCAGCGAGAATCATAGATCAATTAGAACAACTAGGTTATATATCTGGAGCGAACGGTTCTAAACCTAGAGATGTTTATATTACTGAGGCGGATTTGAATCAAGATTAAAAATTAGTAAGGAGTTTTATAATGACACACTATCATTTTGTCGGAATTAAGGGTTCTGGCATGAGTTCATTGGCACAAATCATGCATGATCTTGGGCATGAAGTGCAAGGCTCAGATATTGAAACTTATGTTTTTACAGAAGTTGCTCTAAGAAATAAAGGTATAACTATCTTACCGTTTGATAGTAACAATATTAAAGAAGATATGGTAATTATACAGGGTAATGCTTTCCCTGATACACATGAAGAGATAGTCAAAGCACATCAACTTAAATTAGATGTGATTAGATATCATGATTTTCTTGGCCATGTAATTAACCAATATACTTCGGTAGCAGTTACTGGTGCACATGGTAAAACATCAACAACTGGATTGTTATCTCATGTGATGAATGGAGATAAAAAGACTTCATTCCTTATAGGTGACGGTACAGGAATGGGTTTACCTGGCAGTGACTATTTTGCATTCGAAGCTTGCGAATATCGACGTCACTTTTTAAGTTATGATCCTGACTATGCAATTATGACAAATATTGACTTTGACCATCCTGATTATTTCAGAGATGTTGATGACGTTTTTGATGCATTCCAAGAAATGGCTCAAAATGTAAAAAAAGCTATCATTGCATGGGGCGACGATGAATATCTTAGAAAATTAGAAGCGGATGTACCCATTTATTACTATGGTTTAAAAGAAACTGATGACGTATATGCTAAAAATATACAAATCACTGAACAAGGTACACAATTTGATGTTTATATTAATGGAGAATTTTATGATCAATTCCTATCACCACAATATGGTGACCATAATATTCTAAATACATTAGCTGTTGTAACTATTAGTTATTTAGAAAAAATGAATGTTGATAATATAAAAGAAGCATTAGAAACATTTGGTGGTGTAAAACGTCGATTTAATGAAACAAAAGTATCAAATCAAGTATTAGTAGACGATTATGCTCACCATCCAAGAGAAATTAATGCTACAATTGAAACAGCTAGAAAAAAATATCCACAAAAAGAAGTTATTGCTGTATTCCAACCACATACATTCTCAAGAACTCAAGCATTCTTAGAAGAATTTGCAACAAGTTTAAGCGCAGCTGACCATGTTTTCTTATGTGAAATTTTTGGTTCTATTAGAGAAAACACTGGTGAATTGACGATTCAAGACTTGATTGATCGTATTGATGGATCAGCATTAATTGATGAAAATAGTATAGATGTATTAGAGAAATTTGATAATGCTGTAATATTATTTATGGGCGCTGGAGATATTCAAAAAATCCAAAAAGCGTACTTAAATAAATTAGGTATAAAAAAAGATTTCTAATATGTTTATAATGATTTCTCAAGGGTATTAAATATTAATGAATTTTATAATTAGGTATTTAGGAGGCGTTTTTAATGGATTGGATTTTACCAATTGCTGGAATTATCGCTGCGATAGCGTTCTTAATTTTATGTATCGGTATCGTTGTAGTGTTAATTTCTGTTAAGAAAAATTTAGATCACGTGGCTAAAACACTTGATGGTGTTGAAGGTCAAGTACAAGGTATTACAAGAGAATCTACTGATTTACTTCATAAAGTTAACCGTTTAACTGAAGATATTCAAGGTAAAGTTGATCGTTTGAATTCTGTAGTTGATGCTGTTAAAGGTATTGGTGACTCAGTTCAAACATTAAATGGTTCAGTTGACCGTGTAACTAATTCTATTACACACAACGTATCTCAAAATGAAGATAAAATTTCTCAAGTAGTACAATGGTCAAATGTGGCAATGGAAATTGCTGACAAATGGCAAAATAGACACTACCGTCGAGGAAGTGCAAATTACAAAGCAAACACAGTAGCAAATGATACAGATCATAGCTATACTACACGTGTTGACAAATAATTAATAAGAATGAACTAAATGCACTTAAATGAGGTTGTTACTTGTTTAAGTGCATTTGTTATAGGGAGGAATAAATCATGGAACACTATAATCGTGATGATTTTGAAAGAAATAATACTGGAAATGATTTATACAGCCGTCATACTCGTATAAATAATCAAACACCACAACGTAAAGATTTTGTTGTAAGCTTTATTACCGGTGCTTTAGTAGGTTCAGCTTTAGGGTTATATTACAAATTGAAAGTTTTCGAAAAAGCTGATCAAGCGATTGCCAAAGAAAAAGAACTACGTGAAAAAGCATTAAATTACAAATCTCAAGCAGAACGACATTTTGAATCTGTTAAAAACCAAGTTGAAAACTTCAGAAATAAATCAAAAGATGGTATCTCATCTGATGAATTATCAGCACAAAAAGTCGCAATCCAAAGAGAAGTAAGCGACAATAATTTAGCAGATCAATCACCAGAAGCTAGAGATATTCAAGAAGCAAAATTAGAAGCAGAAGGAAATTCTGGATCAGATGCTTCAGCTGCAGAATTAGCAGCACAACAAAACGCAATTCAAGCTGAAACAAATAAAGATAGTTTAGCAGATCAGTCACCACAAGCACGTGAAATACAACAAGCCAAACAAGAAGCACAAAATGAAGAGCAACAATCTAATGCAACGCCATCAGCTACAGAATTAGCAGCACAACAAAACGCAATTCAAGCTGAAACAAATAAAGATAGTTTAGCAGATCAGTCGCCACAAGCACGTGAAATACAACAAGCTAAACAAGAAACACAAAATAAAGAACAACAATCTAGTACAACACCATCAGCTACAGAATTAGCAGCACAACAAAATGCAATTCAAGCTGAAACAAATAAAGATAGCTTAGCAGACCAATCACCACAAGCACGTAAAATTCAAGAAGCTAAGGAAGAAAGTCAGAATGAGGAACAACAATCTCATATAAATAGTAATCAACACGTATCATCTGAAGAAGTTGTAATGGCAAAATCTGCTATTAAAGAAGAATCTTCACTATCTGATCCATCAAAAGAAAAAGCTAGCAAATCAACACAATCTAATGCAGATAAATTAGCAAGTGCAGCTAAAACGAAGAAAACAAAATTAGATAATGATGCTAATGTATCAGCTAATACTAAAGCTTTAACAAAAGAACAGGGTGTAGCCAAAAATAATAAACAATCTACACCAAATTTAGTAACTAAAACTGAAGAACAATCAACAAAAAATAATGATGGCTCATTTGCTAATAGACTAGCAAGTGCAGCTAAAACTAAAAAAAGTAAATTAACTAAAGGTTCTAAAGAATCTCAATTAACTAAAGCATTACTTGAAGAAGCACCAATTGCAAAATCAACGATGACTAAAGTACCTAATTTAGTTACTAAAACAACAACAAAATCTAACCAAAATAATAAATCAGCACAATCATCATCTAAACAATCTAGTACTAAGCAACCAACAAAAAAACAAAGTAAAGCACAGTTTGATAAAGGTGTCGTAACAAGACAAAATAATAATCAATCAACTAAAAAATCTAATAGTCAAGCTAAAGCAACAACAAAATCAACTAAAAAAAATAGTAATCAAACAACAGCACAAACAAAATCAACTAAGAAAACAACAAAATCATCTAATCAAAATAAAGCACAACAAGATAAAACAAAATCTACTCAACAAAAAGTAGAAAAAACAACTAGTAAAATCGAAAAACGTACTTTTAATGACTAATTAGTTTGTATTTAATATAAGTTAATATTATGATATTAATATAAGCACTCATTGGTTAGTATTTGATTTTAGTGGTTAAAATTAAATGTATAACATATTAGAGTGGAACCCATCATTCATTTACAGTAGGATGTATGACGTTCTGCTCTTTTTCTTTTTTAAAATATGTGTTCATAAATGGGAATATGATAATACTATCATATTTTTAGAAAATTTAATCAATTCCGACAATTATAACTTGAACAATAAAATGTTAATTGTTAGAATGATTCGTAAATACATTTATTTTATCGCTTTAAAGTGATACATATAATGTGCAACTAATAGTATAGAGGTGGAATGACTATGGGTAATAAATTAGATAGCTACAGACAAGAAATTGTCTCATTAAACGATCAGATTTTAGAGTTATTATCTCGACGTGGTGAACTAACTCAAAAAATTGGAGAAGAAAAAATTAAACAGGGTACACGTGTATATGACCCTCAACGTGAAAAGGAAATGATTAACGATCTTTTAGATAAGAATAATGGTCCGTTCAATGATAATGTGATTAAACAATTATTTAAAGAAATTTTTAAAGCCTCTACAGATTTACAAAAATCAGAGAATGAAAAACATTTATACGTATCTAGAAAATTAAAACCTGAAGATACAATTGTTCATTTTGATAATGGAGGTAAATTTGGAGAAGGTTATAAATCATTTGTTTTTGGTCCATGTTCAGTAGAATCGCAAGAACAAGTAGATACAGTTGCTGCTGATTTACAAGCAAAAGGTGAGAAATTTATACGTGGTGGAGCGTTTAAACCACGTACGTCCCCATATGATTTCCAAGGTTTAGGTGTTGAAGGTCTTAAAATCTTAAAAAATGTTAAAGATAAATATAATTTAAATGTCATTAGTGAAATCGTAAATCCAAATGATTTTGAAGTTGCAGATGAATATCTTGATGTTTTCCAAATTGGTGCACGTAATATGCAAAACTTTGAACTTTTAAAAGAAGCTGGTCGTACAAATAAACCAATTTTATTAAAACGTGGATTATCAGCAACAATTGAAGAATTCACATATGCTGCAGAATATATCGCATCTCAAGGTAATAGAAATATTATCTTATGTGAGCGTGGAATTAGAACATATGAAAAAGCAACTAGAAACACATTAGATATTTCTGCTGTACCAATATTAAAACAAGGTACACATTTACCTGTGATGGTCGATGTAACACACAGTACTGGTAGAAAAGACATTATGTTACCGACTGCAAAAGCTGCACTTGCTGTAGGAGCAGATGGCGTTATGGCAGAAGTACATCCAGATCCTTCAGTAGCATTAAGTGATGCAGGACAACAAATGGATTTAAAAGAATTTAATAAATTTTATAATGAATTAAAACCACTAGCAGACTTATATAACCAAAAGAAATTAAAATAATCGATAATGAAATTAAAGCTACTTCATTGAACAAAAGGTATTTTGTAAAGAAGTAGCTATTTTTGGTTTGAATTTAATTTATTTGTACAAAATATATCTTTTAATATGCATCATTAGAAATTTTGTTTTAAAGTGAATATAATTTAAATCTACAATTTTTCTGACAGAAATGTGAACAACAAAACAAATTTATTTCACTGCATCTTTAAATATGGTAAACTTTGAAAATAATATGAAAACACGGTATAATAGCGTATAAAACGCTTGCAAGGAGGAAATTATGACAGTAACAATTTATGATGTGGCAAGAGAAGCCAGAGTGTCGATGGCAACTGTTTCTCGTGTTGTTAATGGTAACCAAAACGTAAAGCCTGAAACTCGAAATAAAGTGAATGAAGTAATTAAAAAATTAAACTATCGTCCAAATGCAGTTGCACGTGGGCTTGCTAGTAAACGAACTACGACTGTAGGTGTGATTATTCCTGATATTTCAAACGTTTATTATTCACAACTTGCACGTGGTTTAGAAGATATTGCTACAATGTATAAATATCATTCAATCATTTCAAATTCAGATAATGATCCTGAAAAAGAAAAAGAAATTTTTAACAATCTTTTAAGTAAACAAGTAGATGGTATTATATTCTTAGGAGGTACAATTTCAGAAGAAATCAAAGAATTAATCAACCAATCATCAGTACCAGTCGTTGTATCAGGTACGAATGGTAAAGATGATCATGTTGCTTCTGTTAACATTGATTTTGAAAAAGCTGCTCAAGAAGTAACACAACATTTAATTGACCAAGGTGCTAAGAAATTTGCATTAGTTGGTGGTGATTATTCTAAGAAAGCCCAAGAAGATGTTTTAGATGGTTTAAATACAGTGCTATATGATAATAATCTAATATTAGAAGATGCGCTTCATTTAACAGGGGCTGAAAGTTACAAAGAAGGCATGAAAGTTTTTGATGAAATGAAAGATAACTTACCTGATGCTGTATTATCAATCAGTGATGAACAAGCGATCGGTGTGTTACACGGCGCATTAGATTCAGGTATAAAAGTTCCTGAAGATTTACAAATCGTTAGTTTTAATAATACGCGTTTAGTAGAAATGGTTAGACCACAACTTTCAAGTGTAATACAACCATTATATGATATTGGTGCTGTTGGAATGAGATTATTAACTAAGTATATGAATGAAGAGGAAATTGAAGAACCTAATGTGATTTTACCTCATAGAATTGAATATCGTGGTACGACAAAATAATTAAATAATATACGTACTATGTAATAAACACCCCATAAATTAGACTGATAACTAATTTATGGGGTGAAATTATTTGGATGTAAAATCATACCAACTTGCTATTAAATCTGCTACACGTGCATTTTTTTCTGAAATTTCATCAGTTCTAGGTATATACGTATAATCATTCAAACGGTCTTCCCATCTTTTTGGAAGTGTCACTGAGCTATAATGTTTCCATTTATTAATCCAAGTTAATGGTAAATAACCTTTTTGAATAGGCTCATTAATTAAACTTAAATATAAATGACTCCAGGCACGAGGCACAACTCTCCATAAATTATAACCTCCGCCACCAAACATAATTATTTTATTATGAGTATATTTTTCAGCAAGTGCTTTAATTATATAAGGTAGTTGATATAAAGAATTTAAAGTACAACTTATATGTGTTAGCGGATCTCTGTAATGAATATCCACTCCATTGACGCTTAAAATGATATCAGGTTTAAATGCTGCAATGACAGGTTCAACTGTAGATTTAAATGAGCGCAAGAATGATTCATCTTCTGTATAAGATTCTAATGGTACATTGACTGAATAACCATAACCGATATCTTCACCACGTTCAGTATAATGTCCAGAACCAGGAAATAAAAACTTACCAGTTTCATGGATAGAATAGGTTAATACATCATTGCTCGTATAAAAACTCCACTGAGTACCATCTCCATGATGTGCGTCTGTATCAATAATCATTACTCTTTGATTATAATGATTAACTAAATATTGAGCAGTTATAGCTACATCATTATAAATACAAAAGCCATTTGCACGACCTGGTAAAGCATGATGCAAGCCACCACCTAAATGACAACCATTTGTATAAGTACCGTCCATAATCTTATCTGCTAAGTTTAAAGCACCACCTACAATACGAGAACAATGACGATGCATATGTCTAAATGGAACTGTATCATCATTAAAACCATATTTTTTAGCTTCTTCAGAACTTAAGATGCCATGTGATGCATGTTTAATCGCTTGTATATAATCATAACGATGTATCAAAGCGAGTTCATCTTCTGTAGCAATTCGAGGTGTTAAAATATTTTCATTAGATAAAAACTGTGCATCTATTAAAAGTTCAGTTGTTAATTTTAAACGCATTTGATTAAAAGGATGCTCATTATTAAATCTATATTTTAAAATATCATCTGAGTATACATAACCTGTTTTATTTTTATTACTCATAAGCTCATTCCTTTCAATCTGCTAATAAAAGAAGCGGTTTTGAAATCTAATATCGTCGAAAGCATGTTGTTGATCTAAACTAATTCTTTTACCAATTCTAGCCATTAAACAATTTGCTGGATGACTTGTAATTTCTGGATCATCTGTAGCAAAGACTTCTAAACCGCCTTTTTGCATTAATTTTTGCATTAACCGTTTATATTCAAATACATCTAGTTGGGCATGTTTTAAGTCCCAATGCCAATAATATTCAGTTGTTAAGACAATATAATCTTCAAATTCATCAGCTGATAAACTGATTTGAATTAATCTCCCACCTAAATGTAAATGACGGTAACCTTTGCTTAACTCGATTGCACCAAGCTCAATTAAATAGGGGAGTTGGCCAGTAGACCATCTTTCTAATTCATCTGGATAATGATACGTAACATAACCTATAATATGTTTGTCTCTCCGAATAATATAAACTCTACCTTCAGGTAACGTAGTAATTTCTAATAAAGCTTCAAATTGTTCATTGTAGGATCTAAATGCATTTAATCCATCGTCGAAAGTAAGCGTTTTCAAAAAAGAATATGAAACAGGGCCTTCTATTATAAAATGCTGATCTTCTAAGTATATATTCTCTTTAATATAAGATTTTATATGTTGCATATCTTCACCTCCTAATTAAAACCTCCTTGTTCTTTATACTTATTATACTTTTCTTGATGTAAAATGACAAAAATGATGTCAATTATAATTAAATGTTTTGAATAATGTGACAATTATATGTATAATTCACTATAAAGAAAGCGATTTCATAAATCGAAGGGGGATTTTCTTATGAAAGTTGAAGTATATAAAAGTGAACCTGGAAATTATAATTTGCAAGATTATGAACAAACGTATAATAACTTTGATTGGAAAGATGTTGAAAAGGCATTCTCTTGGAATAAGACAGGAAAAATCAACATGGCGTATGAATGTATAGATAGACATGTTGATGAGGGTAAGGGAGAAAAGATAGCATTAAACTATAAAGACGAACGTCGTCATGAATCATACACATTTGAAGAGATGAAAAAATACTCAAATAAAGCAGCCAATGTTTTAAAAAATAAAGCTAATGTTCAAAAAGGGGATAGAGTATTTATTTTCATGTCAAGAACACCAGAATTGTATTTCGCTTTCTTAGGTATTTTAAAAATTGGTGCAATTGTTGGACCACTATTTGAAGCATTTATGGAAAAAGCTGTGGCAGACAGACTTGAAAATAGTGATGCTAAAGTCATTGTTACAAATAAAGCATTATTACCACGAATTCCAAAAGATAAATTACCTAACTTGGAAACAATTGTTGTAGTAGATGACGATGTGGATGAGGCATATGTTGACTTTAATACTGAATTTAAAAAAGCTAGTGATGAGTTTGATATTGAATGGTTAAATGAAGACGATGGCTTAATTTTACATTATACATCTGGCTCTACCGGTCAACCTAAAGGTGTACTACATGTTCAAAAAGCAATGTTAGTTCACTATATTTCTGGAAAATATGTATTAGATTTACAAGAGGATGATGTTTATTGGTGTACAGCAGATCCAGGTTGGGTAACTGGAACGTCATATGGTGTCTTTGCTCCATGGTTAAATGGTGTTACAAACTGTATTGTTGGTGGTCGATTCTCTCCAGAACAATGGTACAAAATGATTCAAGACTTTAAAGTAACAATTTGGTACACTGCACCAACGGCTTTACGTATGTTAATGAGTGCTGGTGACGATATTGTAGAAAAATATGATTTGTCATCATTACGTTCAATCTTGTCTGTTGGTGAACCACTCAATCCAGAAGTTATCAAATGGTCTAAAGACGTTTTCCATAAACGTGTCTTAGATACTTGGTGGATGACTGAAACTGGTGGACATATGATTGTTAACTATCCTGCCATGGACATTAAATTAGGTTCAATGGGTAAACCATTACCTGGCATCGAAGCAGCTATAGTAGATAATGAAGGTAAAGAATTGCCACCTAATAGAATGGGTAACTTAGCAATCAAAAAAGGATGGCCATCTATGATGCATTCTATCTGGAAAAATCCAGAAAAATATGATTCTTACTTTATCGGAGATTGGTACGTTTCAGGGGATTCTGCATATAAAGATGAAGACGGATATTATTGGTTCCAAGGACGTGTAGATGATGTGATTATGACTGCTGGTGAACGTGTAGGCCCATTTGAAGTTGAATCTAAGTTAGTAGAACATGAAGCAGTGGCTGAAGCAGGTGTCATCGGTAAACCAGATCCTGTACGTGGTGAAATTATTAAAGCATTCGTAGCACTGAGACAAGGTTATGAACCAACTGATGAATTAAAAAATGATATTCGCCAATTTGTAAAAGAAGGATTGTCTGCACACTCTGCACCACGAGAAATTGAGTTTAAAGATAAACTACCTAAAACACGTTCAGGTAAGATTATGAGACGTGTATTAAAAGCTTGGGAATTAGATTTAGATGCTGGTGACTTAAGTACAATGGAAGATTAATAATTGACATTAGAAAAATGCATTTACAAAACTCTATTTTCACACATTAACGTCAATAAGTAACTAAAAGGACCTAATTATTTTTAGGTCCTTTTTATGTGTAGAATTCGATGGCGTTTTTGAAAACGCTATCAAATATTCGACATCAATAAATAAGTCGGTTATTATTAAAGATGTAAGAGCAATTGAATCATGTACATAACTGATTCTTACACTTATTTTTATAATTTTATAAATATTTATAAGGGGTTGAAATAAGTTGGCACATTTATCAGATTTAGAAATTGCAAACCAATCAAAATTAAGACCTATTAGTGAAATTGCTAATGAGGCAGGAATTTCAGATGAAGCTTTAGAACAATATGGACATTATAAAGCTAAAATTGATATAAACCAAATTAAACCTAAAGACAATAAAGGTAAGGTAGTATTAGTAACTGCAATGAGTCCAACTCCAGCTGGAGAGGGTAAATCAACAGTAACAGTAGGATTATCAGATGCTTTCCATGAACTAAAGAAAAGTGTCATGGTAGCTTTACGTGAACCTGCTTTAGGACCTACTTTTGGTATTAAAGGTGGCGCAACAGGCGGCGGTTATGCACAAGTATTACCAATGGAAGATATTAACTTACATTTTAATGGTGATTTCCATGCTATTACTACTGCAAATAATGCTTTATCTGCTTTCATAGATAACCATATACACCAAGGTAATGACTTAGGCATAGATCAACGTAGAATTGAATGGAAACGTGTTCTAGACATGAATGATCGTGCACTACGTCATGTAAACGTTGGTTTAGGTGGTCCAACTAACGGTGTGCCACGTGAAGATGGATTTAATATTACTGTTGCCTCAGAAATTATGGCTATTTTATGTTTAAGTCGTAATATTAAAGATTTAAGAGAAAAAATAAGTAAAATAACAATTGGATATACACGCGATCGTAAACCAGTTACCGTTGCAGATTTAAAAGTTGAAGGCGCATTAGCTATGATTTTAAAAGATGCAATTAAACCTAACTTAGTACAGACAATTGAAGGTACACCTGCATTAGTTCATGGTGGCCCATTCGCTAACATTGCACATGGTTGTAATTCTATTTTAGCTACAGAAACAGCGAGAGACTTAGCTGATATTGTTGTCACAGAAGCAGGCTTTGGTTCAGATTTAGGTGCTGAGAAATTTATGGATATCAAAGCCCGTGAAGCTGGTTTCGAACCTTCAGCTGTCGTCTTAGTGGCAACAGTTCGTGCTTTAAAAATGCATGGCGGAGTCACTAAGGATAACTTGAAAGAAGAAAATGTAGATGCAGTTAAAGCTGGTATTGTTAACTTAGAACGACACGTTAATAATATTAAAAAATTTGGTGTAGAACCAATTATTGCAATTAATGCTTTCATTCATGATACAGATGCTGAAGTAGAATTTGTTAAATCATGGGCAAAAGAAAATGGCGTAAGAATTGCTCTAACTGAAGTTTGGGAAAAAGGTGGCAAAGGCGGAGTTGACCTCGCTAATGAAGTTCTAGAAGTTCTAGATCAACCACAAAATTTCAAACCACTTTATGAATTAGAACAACCACTAGAAGATAAAATTGAAACAATTGTTAAAGAAATTTATGGCGGTTCAAAAGTAACATTCACTAGTAAAGCTCAAAAACAATTAAAACAATTTAAAGATAATGGTTGGGATCATTACCCAATTTGTATGGCTAAAACACAATACTCATTTAGTGATGATCAAACAGCATTAGGAGCACCAAGTGATTTCGAAATCACAATCCGTGAATTAGAAGCTAAAACTGGTGCAGGATTTATCGTTGCATTGACAGGTGCAATTATGACAATGCCAGGTTTACCTAAAAAACCTGCTGCATTAAACATGGACGTAACTGATGATGGACATGCAATAGGATTATTCTAAAATATATAGTTAACCCCTTGATAATTTATTGAATATTATCAAGGGGTTATTTTTAATATGATGATTTTTTAGGTTTAGTTAATAAATGAGTTTTAATATTATATTGTTTTGCTTTTTGATATTCTGCCTTTGTAATTTTTTCTTCTACTAGCATACGTTTTAGAACATAATGTTGTCTTTGTATGCTATATTCAATTTCATTTGCAGGTTTTAAGTTACCATTTTCGTCATAGGGTGTATAACCATATGGACTTTGTAATAACCCAATAAGATAAGCGGATTGAGCGATATTTAAATGTTCCGCTGAAACACCGAATAAACTATAAGATGCAGATGAAATACCAGTGATATTAGCACCGTTATAATCTCGTCCAAATGGAACAATATTTAAATAGGTGTAGATAATTTCCTTTTTGCTTAATATATCTTCAAGTCGTTGAGCTAGTATAATTTCATTAGCCTTACGACTATATGTTTTTTCATTAGTTAACACTTGATTTTTAACTAATTGTTGTGTAATGGTGCTGCCACCAGAACTATGTTCTTTCTGAGATAAATCTTGAAACATTGCTCTTAAAATGGCTTTTGGAAGAATGCCGTTATGCTGGAAAAATAAAGTATCTTCTGAAGACGTTAGCGCTTTAATAACATCTGGATTCACATGTTTAGGACCTACTATTAATGGATTAAGTGAATGATCATATTCATATAAGATGTCCTTGTTTTTATAATTAATTAAATCATCTCCAGCAAAGTGAATGACTTTATGTTTTAATGCATTATCACTTATTGATGATGCTTCTTTAGTTAGTTGGTGAAAATAAACTAGGGCAGCTAATAAGATAATAAGTGTAAACACTACACCGATTATAAAAACTGAAACAATGATGTGTTTAATTCGTTTATATAATTTTTCAAATCGAAACAAATTATCATGTTGCCGATGTTGTTTCATATTATCCATAGCAAACCTCCTTATTTTAGCTTATTATATCATACTCGGTAAGTTGACTTTTAAAATAATGTTAACTATAATTAGATTCAAATACATAGGTTTCAGATGAAGGACAAGTAGCTTTGTAGAGAATTTCAGAGAGTTAGTGGTTGCTGTGAACTAATATTTTCTATTTTGTGAATACACCTTTTTATTACAAGTCTGACGTTTGATTAATGAACGTATCATTAAGAGAGATATTAGGTTAAAGAATATCCAACAATTTTGGACACTTAGATAACTAAACGTTTGAGTATTATACCAAATGAATTAGTTTTAGAATTGTGGATGATTCACTTATGAAGCCTAAATTTAAGTATGGTGGTACCGTGCAAATGCGCCCTTACATTGATGAAATGTAGGGGCATTTTTTTGTTTAATTGTATATCTAATACACTTTTGATGATAGTATCTTTAAAAGTTATTGATATTTAGATATTCAGTAAAATATGATATGAACCATTTAAACTTAAAAGGCTTATCTTTCAATCACACTTACATCTAAACTTATGATAATAAAAGAATATTTTTAGGAGGAATTGAATAATGTCAAATGCATTAATTGAAGATTTAAAATGGCGTGGACTTATATATCAACAAACTGATGAAGCGGGAATTGAAGAATTATTAAATAAAGAACAAGTAGCTTTATATTGTGGTGCAGACCCAACAGCAGATAGTTTACACATTGGTCATTTGCTTCCATTTCTAACTTTAAGACGTTTTCAAGAGCATGGTCATCGTCCGATTGTATTAATCGGTGGTGGTACAGGTATGATTGGTGATCCATCTGGTAAATCAGAAGAACGTGTATTACAAACCGAAGAACAAGTAGAAGCTAATGTACAAGGTATTAGTCAACAAATGCATAAACTATTTGAGTTCGGTACAGATAAAGGTGCAACTTTAGTTAACAATAAAGATTGGTTGGGGCAAATCTCGTTAATTAGCTTTTTACGTGACTATGGTAAACATGTTGGTGTTAACTATATGCTAGGAAAAGATTCTATCCAAACAAGATTAGAACATGGTATTTCTTATACAGAGTTCACATATACTATTTTACAAGCAATTGACTTTGGTCATTTGAACCGTGAATTAAATTGTAAAATCCAAGTAGGTGGTTCAGATCAATGGGGTAATATTACAAGTGGTATCGAATTAATGAGACGTATGTATGGACAAACTGAAGCATATGGTTTAACTATTCCACTAGTAACTAAATCTGATGGTAAGAAATTTGGTAAATCAGAATCTGGTGCTGTTTGGTTAGATGCAGAAAAGACAAGTCCATACGAGTTTTATCAATTTTGGATAAACCAATCAGATGAAGATGTAATAAAATTCTTAAAATACTTTACTTTCTTAAGTAAGGAAGATATTGATCAATTAGAACAATCAAAAGAGGAAGCACCACATAAACGTGAAGCACAAAAAGCATTAGCTGAAAATGTAACTCGTTTTATCCATGGTGAGGCTGCTTTAAACGATGCCATTAGAATTTCACAAGCATTATTTAGTGGAGATTTAAAATCATTATCAGCTAAAGAATTAAAAGAAGGTTTCAAAGATGTACCTCAAGTTGAATTATCTAAAGAAACTACAAATATTATTGAAGCGTTAATTGAAACAGGAATTGCTACTTCAAAACGTCAAGCGCGTGAAGATGTTAATAATGGCGCAATTTATATTAATGGTGAACGTCAACAAGATGTAAATTATGAACTTTCAGATCAAGACAAAATCGAAGAAGAATTTACTATTATTCGTAGAGGTAAAAAGAAATACTTTATGGTTAATTACAAATAAATTATTTAAGATCTTGAATCAATTACCTAAAGATCTAAATTGGTGTGTGGGAGGTTAAAACTTGAATAAAGAAGAAGTCATCATGAGAGGGTTGCGAAACATGTTTAATAAAATTGCATGGCTAAATAAAGATGAAATGCAAGAAGCGCTAAAAGAATACAAATCAAGTGAAGTTCATTGTATTGAAGCCATACATGACTTAAAAAACCCTAATGTTAAAAGTTTAACTGAACAATTATTTATGACAAGAGGTGCCATAAGTAAATTGACAAAACGTCTTCAAACAAAATCGTTGATTGAAAGTTATCGAAGCGATAGTAATAAAAAAGAAATATATTTTCGACTTACACCAAAAGGTCAACAAGTTTATAACACACATCAGCAACTACATGCTAAGTTTGAAGCAAGAGATCGAGTGGTATTCGACAATTTATCACAAGAAGAATTTGATAGTATATATCAATTTATTGAAAGATATAATAACCATTTAGATGATGAAATTAAGAAAAATGAATTACAACTTTAAATAAATTTAGAAAGTTATAGTTTCGAGAATGAGGCATTATTGATGCCTCATTTTTATTTTTCAAATTTTTATTGTTGACAAGGAAACAAAATAGGCGTAAATTTGTTGACGTAGAAACAAAAAGGAGTCAATTTATGTCAGAATATAAAGCACAAAGTCAACAAATTCCAAAAGAAACGATGCATGCAGCATGGGCTATTGCTATAGGTGCTATCGCTCCAATGTTAGATTCAACGATGATCAACATTGGTATCAAACAATTAAACCAAACATTTCATACTAGTATTGATATTGTTCAATGGGGAATTACAGGATATATTCTAGCTTTAGCTATTGCTATTCCATTCTCTGGTTGGTTAATGAATCAATTCAATAGTAAAAATGTATTTATAATAGCAATGTCATTATTCGGTTTAACTTCATTAATGGTTGGACTTAGTAATTCAGTTAACGTATTTATTCTATTTAGAATTGTTCAAGGTTTTAGTGCAGGTGTTATCACTTCTCTTATGTTTACTTTATTAGTTAAGACTGCAGGTCAAGAAAATATAGGTAAGGTAATGGCTATTGTAAGCACCCCAATGATCTTTGGACCTATATTAGGACCTACGTTAGGTGGTTTTATTATTCACTTTGCATCTTGGAGATGGATGTTTTTTATTAATATATTAGTAACTGTTATTTCGGTACCACTTATGATGAAATACGTACCATCTTTTAAACCATTTAACAAAGATAAATCGTTAGACGCTATAGGAATTGCAATGTTAGGAATTATTAGTACAAGTTTAATATATGGTATCACCGAAGCAGGAGATAAAGGTACATTTTTGGATCCTTTAGCAGTCTTTTGTATAACTGTAGGTGTGATATTTATTGTTGGTTATGTCATTTATAATTTAAGAAATCAATTTAATACGATATTACCTATTAACTTATTTAAAAGTAAAACTTACTCAGCTTCAATGTTAGGATTACTTTTGGCTAATATAGGTATTATGGGACCAATGGTTATACTGCCGTTATTCTTTCAATCTTTTAAACATTATTCTGCAATCGAAGCAGCTTTAGCATTAATACCTCAAGGGGTAGGGATGTTGATCACACGTCCATATATAGGTAAATATATTGATAGAATAGGTGCAAAATACGTTATTATGATAAGTATTGTGATTGCTATTATCGGCACTTTACCATTAGCTTTTGTAGATCAACATACATCTATCTGGTGGATATCTCTAATATTATTTATTAGAGGATGTAGCGTGGGTGGTATAAATCTTGGATTGATGGCAGATGCATATAAAGGTGTGTCAGAATCACAATTATCAGAGGCTGGTGTTGGCATCAATATGATAGAGAATGTTGGTGCTAGTTTTGGAACAGCCATTATCGCAACTGTAGTCGCTTCTAACATTTCAAAATCTGCTATGCATGATGTTATCAGTAAGCAATTAACAGGATTTCATGAAGGATTTGTGGTTTCTGTGATAGCTATTTTATTTATATTAATTCCAGCGTTATTTTTAACCAAAAATAAACAAGGTATTGATGAATCTTAATTTCATTAATACCTTGTTTTACTATTATTGTGCAAATTGACTTTGTCTTTCTGAAGATGACTGTGTAGATGTTTGTGTTTGTTTTTTTAATTTAACATCAATACTTTTAGTTTTACCATCTCGGATAACTGTTAATTTAATATGCTCTCCGGGTTTCTTATGTTCATATAAATAAGTTCTTAGATCAGTATCTTCTTTAACAGTTTTACTATCAACTTTTGTTATAATATCACCTTTTTTAAGGTTACTATCATGGCTGACTTTCGCAACATAAACACCAGATTGACTATCGGTATTCATTTCTTTTCTGTATGATTCAGGGATATCTTGTAAATTGATTAATCCTATACCAATAGATGGACGTTCGATTTTCCCATGCTTAACTAATTGCTCAATTGTAACTTTTACTTCATTACTAGGAATAGCAAATCCAATTCCTTCGACTTGTTCAGATGCAATTTTCATTGAGTTGATACCAACTAAATTACCATTAATATCTACAAGTGCACCACCAGAATTACCTGGGTTGATCGCTGCATCAGTTTGAAGTACATTTACTTTTGTATTGCCACCAGTCGTATTAGCATCAATTGTGCGTTCATTTGCAGAAATAATACCAGATGTGACTGAATTTGCAAATTCTAAACCGAGTGGGTTACCCATTGCAAACACGCTATCTCCTGTTTGAACTTTTGATGAATTTGCAAAATCGATTGATTTGATACCTTTAGTATTATCTATTTTTAATACAGCAATGTCTGTAACAGCATCTTTGCCGACAAGTTTAGCTTTAACTTGTTTTGAATTGTGTAATTGTACTTTTATCTCAGATGCACCATCAATAACATGGTTATTTGTTACGATATAAGCAGAACCGTCACTAATTTGATAAATAACACCTGAACCTATACCAGCTTCTTCTGGTTTAGAAGTTTTTCCTTTTAATAAATCATCAAGGTTATTTGATTTTTGCATATTAATAACTCCAACAATAGCTGGAGAAACATCTTTAATCATCTCATGGACAGAATCATATTTATCACTTTTTCCATCTAATTGATTACCGCCTTTACTATTTGACGCTTCATTAACCGTTGCACCATCATGATTTAATACAGTTTGATTAAGTATCTTACCAATTCCAAGAACGAGTAAGGCACCAATAATACCTGCAATTAATGCAACTAAAATGGTTTTAAACCACGGAAACTTAGGTTTATTATATCGAGATGGTTGTTGTTGAGAATCATAAGATTGATTCGATTGTGTATAATCTGACATATTTGACCTCCAATTTTAATAATCTCTACTCTTAATTATGTAATTTTTTTCACAAAAACGCTAGTCTTCTGCTATCAGACTTTAGACTCATTTAGAAGTTATCTTGTTCATATTGCAGGTAAATGATAAAATCTATATGTTAAATAGAAAACTATATAAGTAGGTGTAACGATGTATAAAGTGATAAGTAGTATTTTATATTTTATTTTAGTTAAATTAGGCAAATCACTATTTGTTATTGGTAAAGAAAACATTCCCAAAGACAATAATTATGTTGTGACTTGTACACATGAAAGTTATAACGAGGTTATAATGTTAGGTATGGCAATTTATCCAAATCAAATTAACTATATGGCTAAGAAAGAATTATTTAGTAATAAATGGGGCGGGAAATTCCTGAGCTCATTAAATGCGTTTCCTGTTGATAGAGAAAACCCAGGTCCAAGTACATTGAAACGACCAATTAAATTACTAAAAGAAAATAAAACTGTAGGCATATTCCCAACAGGTCATAGAACATCAATGGAAGGTGCACCATTAAAAAGAGGTGCAGCTACAATAGCTATGTTAGGTAAAGCACCTATTTTACCAGCTGCATATGTAGGACCTAAAGCATTACATGGATTAGTGACTGGGCAAGCTTTACTTAAATTTGGAGAGCCAATTGATACAAGTGATATTCCTAAAGAGTTAAAGAGAAATGAAAAAGTAGAATATTTAACTAAAGAAATTGAACGTAGAACAACTGCGCTTCAAAAAGAATTAAATGAAATAGCTAAAAATTTATAGTAAAACAATAAAGGTTGGATAATGATTCAAGTACGAATAAATCATTATCCAACCTTTTAATTTTCAGTGATATTAATAAAATAAATAAGTACTAACAATTGTAAAACTAAACTTATTGTTTAATTTTCTCGAATTTATCTTCACTGTCTGGTTTGTCATTAGGTGAATCTAAGGCATAGATTGCTTTCTTTCCTACTTTTAAATAGCCTGTTTCACCACTTAGATTAATCTTAGCTAAATGTTTATGTTCTTTATCATCTTTAATAGACCCTTCAAGTGACATACCACCACTAGTGACTTTGAGTGATTCACCTTTAATCGTAATGATGTCTCCATCACTATTTTGCCATTTTCCTTCAGCTTGTTTAGTAGGGCTACTAGAACATGCTACTAATAATATACTTAAAATTGAAATTAAAACTAAAAACTTTTTCACGTTGCACCATCCTCCTTAAATATTGACTTTATTTTATCAAACAAACAAAAAGTTGTGTATAATACATTTTGTATAATTTATTTTAAATGAATTAATATAAAGTTAAATATTAAGCTATTTATAGATGTATTTAATATCTTTTTTTTCGAATTAAAATGAAAGATTTCAAAAAATCACTAATTAAATATCTTGAAAAGTTCATAATTAGAGCGTATTAGCAATTTTAATTATCTTCTTATTCTGATACAATATTTAAGGATAATAATTGATGTGACGGCATTTAAGAACGCTTTCATTAAATATTAACTATAAATAACATTGAATTATATAGTTTTGGATATCAAATACATAATTGTTGTAATTCAATCGAAAAGGGGAGAATTGAATGTATAAATTTTTCAGAACTTAGGTCGTTCATTAATGCTTCCTGTTGCTGTCTTACCTGCTGCAGCGATTATAGTAGGGATTGGTAACGCACTTAATGCATTACATGTATTACCTCAAGTAGCTCTATTTTTTGTAGCAGTGGGTACAACTATTTTAGGACAATTGGGAATACTATTTGCCATTGGTGTAGCAATTGGTATGGCTAAGAAAAATGATGGTGCCGTTGCACTTGCCGCAGCATTAGGTTTCTTTGTTGTTACACAAGTACTATCACCTAAAAATTTAGCACCTATTTTACATATGAAACAAAGTTCCATAGATTTATCATTTGAAAAAATGGATAATGCTAATGTTTTTGTAGGTATTATTATTGGTTTAATTGCAGCATATACCTATAATAAATTTAGTGACACTGAATTACCAGTTGCATTATCGTTCTTTAGTGGGAAACGTTTAGTTCCAATACTAACAGCCTTTTTCTGTACTTTCTTAGCAATTATATTATTATTTGTTTGGCCAGTTGTATATGGTGCAATCATGACATTTGGAACATGGATTGTCGGAATGGGACCTTTTGGTGCATTTATTTATGGTGTAGCGAATCGACTATTAATTCCAACTGGTCTACATCATGCATTAAACACTGTATTTTGGTTTGATACAATTGGCATTAATGATATCGGTAAATTCCAAACTGGTAAAGATGCTGTTCATGGTATAACAGGTCGATATCAAGCTGGTTTCTTCCCAATTATGATGTTTGGTATGCCAGCAGCGGCATTAGCGATGTATCATACTGCTAAAACTTCACAACAAAAGCAAGTTTATGGTTGGTTTTTAGGAAGTGCTATTGCTGCATTCTTCGTTGGTGTCACTGAACCTATTGAATTTGCGTTTATGTTTGTAGCACCTGTATTATATGTTATTCATGCTTTCTTAACAGGTCTATCACTATTTATTGCAGCACTTTTCCATTGGACAGCAGGATTCTCATTTAGCGCTGGTCTTATAGATTATCTATTATCATTAATTAATCCAGTATCTAATCATCCACTCATGTTACTAGTACAAGGTGTTGTATTCTTTATCTTATATTACGTCATCTTTAGATTTGTTATACAAGTATTTAACTTAAATACTATTGGTCGTGGAGATAATGAATTAGCTGATCCAACAGACGAAGATGCTATTGAAAAAGAAAATGATAATGGTAAACCAACTAAAACAAGTAAATATACTAAGTCAGCTTCACAAATACTGGAAGGTTTAGGTGGTAGCCAAAATATTACTACCTTAACTAATTGCGCAACAAGACTAAGACTCGAACTTAAAGACAATTCAAACATTGATGAACAAAAAATCAAGAACGCTGGAGCTGTTGGTGTAACTAAAAGTGGTCAACATTCTACGCAAGTGATTATAGGTACACATGTTCAACAAGTAGCAGATGAAATTGAAAAACAAATGGAACAATAGTATTAAAGTAGAGCAAATTCATTTTTGAATTTGCTCTATTTATTTTCACCATGTATATTATATAGTATCAGAATTTTCTGAAAGGGAGTAAGATAGATGAAGTCAGTTTTATTTGATGTTGATGGTGTATTTTTAAGTGAAGAAAGATGTTTTGATGTTTCGGCATTAACAGTATATGAATTGCTAATGGATAATAATTATTTAGGTTTGGATAATAACAATAATTTAAACCATCTTGATGATGACATAATTTCAAATGTAAGGTCTAACATCTTTGTGAATGATAAAGTATTGCATCAATTAAAATCATTAGGTCTTAATTCTAATTGGGATATGCTCTATATTGTATTTTGTCTACATTTTATTAAAATCTTAAAGCTACTGCCATTAGACAAGATTGAAAATGTATTACAAACAAAGTCTATAAAACCATCGCAATTACAATTAATAGGTCAGTCTATAACCAAAGATTATCAAATTGATTATAATTTACCACTTACTTTTTTAAATTCGGTTGATAGTGGGAAAGAGAATATTTTTGCATCTTTACAGGAATTTGCTAAAAGTGAGCTTAGTGTGAGTAATGTATCACTATTTGAATTTAAAAGTTCATTATGGTATTTAACGCAATCTATATATCAAGAATGGTATTTAGGATCAACCCTATTCGAGACTGTTGAAGGTCAACCAGCATATAATAGTGATAAAACTGGCTTTATACATCAAGAAATTGTCATTCGTCCAGTTGAAGAATTGCAAAATTTGTTTAATGATTTGAAAAATGCAGGCTATCGTATTGCAATAGCAACAGGTAGACCTAGAACTGAAACGCTTGTGCCTTTTGAATCATTAGAATTATTACCATACTTCGACAATAATCACATTGTGACAGCAAGTGAAGTGATGAAGGCAGAGAATTTATATCCTAATTATAAGCCATTAGGTAAACCTAATCCTTTTAGTTATATTGCTACATTAAATGGTAATAAAGAAGAAGAATATTATAAATATGCTTCGGTACAGAATGATATTGTAAATAAAGAAGATGTTTTTATAGTAGGGGATTCTTTAGCAGATTTATTAAGTGCTAAGAAAATTGGTGCTACTTTTATAGGAACATTAACAGGATTAAAAGGTAAGCAAGCTAAATCAGAATTAGAGTCATATGAAGCGGATTATATTATTAATCATGTTGGTGAATTAAGACAAATTTTATTATAAAAATAAGCTACAGAATACATGAGTGATGTACTGGATACAACATTCATATATTTCTGTAGCTTTAATTACTTTAAGGTTTAAATCGTTAGCTTGGTACTTATAATTTTATTAAATGGTACGACTTGATTTAACTCTTCAATAATTTGTTGAGGTGCTTGTTGATCAATAGAGAGAATCATTAATGCCTGTCCACCTTCATCAGTTCTTCCTAAAGTCATTGACGCAATATTTATACCTTTAGAACCTAATAAGTTTCCAGTTTTACCTACAATGCCAGGTTGGTCATTATGACATGTAACAATTTGATATTGATTAGGCTTAAAATCTAAAGAGAAGTTATTAATTCTAACAATTCTAGGACCGAATCCGGCTAATACTGTACCACCGATTTTAATTGAATCTTTATCATTAGATAATGATAATTCTATATAATTACTGAAACCAGAATCATTTTTATTCTTTTCAATATTGTAAGATACATCTTGTTTATTTAATAAAGCAAGTGCATTTATAATATTAACTTCATCTGCAAAATCTTCTTTTAATATATGAGTAACTATAGTTCTTGTAATTAGACTTGTATCTGCTTTGGCAACATCACCGTCATACGTCATTGTAATTTTACTTGGTGCACCACTTAATAATTGTATTCCAAATTCTCCAAGTGTTGTAGCTAAAGATAAATAATCTTTAACGTTTTGATCTACGTTATTCATATCCATCTTAGGTGCATTAACGGCATTTTTGACAGTACCATTTGTAAGAATATCTTTCATTTCATTAGAAACTGATATAGCTACTTTTTCTTGAGCTTCTACCGTTGAAGCTCCTAAATGAGGTGTCACTATAATCTTATCGTGTTCAATTAGTGGTGAATCTGTAGGCGGTTCATGTTCAAAAACATCAATTGCTGCCCTAGAAATAAGTGACTGATCTAATGCATTTACAAGTGCTTGTTCATCAATAATACCGCCTCTTGCAACATTTATAATTTGTAAGTTTGGCTTAGCTTTTTTGAAAAATGCCTCACCTACAATACCTTTCGTTTTAGGTGTAAGTGGCGTATGGACTGTGACAAAGTCGGCATTTTCAGCAATTTCGTCAACTGTTGCTAATTTAATGTCTAATGTTTTTGCTTTATCTTCGGTTAAATAAGGGTCAAAAGCTAAGATATTCATACCAAAACTTTGCGCACGTTTGGCTACACCTAAACCAATACGACCTGCACCAATAACACCTAATGTTTTGTTATATAATTCAGTACCACGAAACGCTTTACGGTTCCATTCACCTGAGTTTAAAGATTGATGCGCTTGAGGAATATTTCGAGCCATAGCTAAAATCATTGCGATTGAATGTTCGGTTGCAGATATTGTATTACCGTCTGGTGCATTGATTACTAAAATCCCTTTTAAAGTAGCTGAGTCGATGTCGATATTATCTACGCCCACGCCAGCTCTTGCAATTACTTTTAAGTTTGAAGCGGCTAGAATGATTTTATTCGTAACTTGTGTTTGACTGCGTACAATTAATCCTTCATATTCGGGAATAATATTGATTAAGTCATCTTCTGATAAATCGGTTTTGATATCAACTTCAAATTGTTCATCTTCCAATAAACTCTTTATACCCTCATTTGAAATAGGGTCGGACACTAAAATTTTATGACTCATGATGAATCACCTCCATGAATTTAGATATACCTGTTCCGATATAATTAGTTTTTCTTGCTTCAGTAAGGATTAGTTCTAAAGCTGATACGACGGATAATATATCAAATGGAGAAATCTTACCCATATGTCCTATTCTTAGGATTTTCCCTTTTAAATGTCCTTGTCCTCCGGCAATTGTAATATTAAATCGGGATTTAAGTTGGTTTTTAATTAATGATAGTTCATCTTTTGTATTAGGAATGAAAGCTGTGACAGTAGGGGAAGCTACATCATCATCATCAACTAATAATTTAAGGTTTAAGGCTGTTAAAGCAGCACGGAGAGCATCTCTTATAAGATAGTGTCTTTCAATAACATGGTTGAAGCCCTCATGTTTAACCAAATCAACATATGCATTAACGCCTCTAAATAGCGCAACATTAGGTGTAAAAGGCGTTGAGTGATTATTTGCTGAATCAATATATTTATTTAAATCAAGATAGAATCTAGGTGTAGTTACTTCGTTAAATCTTTGCTTTGCTCTATCATTATAAGCTACAAATGCCAATCCAGGAGGTAGCATAATAGCTTTCTGACTACCTGAAACTAAGACATCTATATTGTCTTTGACTAAATCTACTTCAACAGCTCCAATACAGCTAACGCCATCCACTACAAAAAAGATATCTTTATCATATGTTTTAAGTGATTTTCCTAGTTTATGGATAGGGTGTAAAACGCCAGTTGATGTTTCACAAAATTGAGAGAACACAGCTGTTATTTTTACATTTAGTGATTTGATATAGTCTATAAACTGGTCAACATTAACTGATTTTCCCCAAGTAACCTCAAAGACGTGCACATTGCTATAATACGTTTCAGCTATTTGTTTGAACCGATTACCAAATGCACCTGAAACTATAATGACAATATGATCGTCAGGGTTAGCGATATTTAACATACTTGCTTCAAGTACGCTTGTACCACTTGAAGTTAATATTATAATATCGTTTTGTGCGCCAAATATCGGTTTTAAGCCGCTAAATGCTTCTTCAGCAATCGTCTCAAAATCGGGAGAACGATGACCTACCATAGGTAATTGAATTTGAGCCATAATTTCATCAGGTACAGGGGTTGGTCCAGGTGTAAGTAAAAGGGGTTGATAATAATGCATAAAATATTCCTCCAACTGTAAGATTTAATTATTTTAACAAATATTCTGAAAATTTAAAAGATAAAATTAAAAGCTACCAGTCCGATTACTATTAATCACAAAAGAACTGATAGCTAGAATGTATTATTTAATTGTTGGTTTAATATGTACAGCAACGTTATTGCGAATTGAGTTAGAGATCATACAGTTATTGTCAGCAATTTTTAACAATTTAGGTAATCGATTTTCAAGACTTTCTCTATTATGTGGTGCAACTTCGATTTCAGGATAATGCGTAATGGAATCCATTCTGAATTTAACATTTTCAAATATAGCAGTGCCTATAGATGATTGTGTTATAGAAATATCATCGTAACCTGCTCTTTCAAGTGTAGCTGCTAATGAAATAATGTAACATGAAGAGGCAGCACTAACTAATAATTCGTCTGGATTCGTACCGACACCATTTCCGCCAAGTGTACTAGGTATAGATATTTGCTCATTAATAATATCACCTGTAACGTTGCCAACTTCATTTCTACCACCATGCCATTTTGTTTGAACTTTAAAATCATGTTGAACCATTTAAATTGACCTCCTGTGTCATTATGGTAATTTAAGTTTAGAATATATCTAAACAAATTAAAAGAAAGGTGACTTTCATGACAATTGAACGACCAAACCAATCATTCAAGTTAATCGCGCATAGAGGATTACCTAAAGATTATCCAGAAAATACATTGATTGGGTATCAACATGCGTTAGATTTACCGATTGATATGTTAGAAATTGATTTGCATTATACTAAAGATAAAAAACTAGTTGTAATTCATGATGATACAATTGATCGTACTTCTAATGGAAAGGGAAAAGTAAAAGATTATACACTAGCTGAGTTAAGACAATTTGATTTCGGATCAAATCATGATGGTCAACCGAATCATATACCCATTCCCACATTTGATGAAGTGTTACAATTACATTCAAATAGTTCTAAAACATTACTTATTGAAATTAAAAAGCCAAGTCAATACCCAGGTATTGAAACAATGATTGTAGACAAACTTAAAGAATATAAAGTTCCAACTAAAAAAGTGATTTTACAATCATTTGATTTTAATAGTGTGAAAAAACTTTCAGATATGAAAATAGAATATGAATTAGGAGTATTAATTAGTAAGAAAAAATATTGGTATAAGTTACCTAACTTTAAAGAAATCGCTCAAGTAGCCAATTATGTAAATCCTAACTTTAGTCTCGTAAATAAACATTTTATGGACAAAGCACATAGCGAATATTTAAAGGTTATGCCTTATACAGTTAATGAGACGAAAGATGCAAATCATCTTATCAACTTAAAAGTGGATGGCATTATAACAGATATACCAGATAAATTGTAAATAGAAGAGGAGAAACAAACGTAACGTTAGTTTCTCCTTTTTTAAAGATTAAAAGATATAAAAAAACACCCAATCTCCAAATGGAAATTGGGTGGAAAATATAAACCAATTATCTTGAGTAATACTCAACAATTAATTGTTCATTGATTTCAGCTGGTAACTCGCTACGTTCAGGGAAACGAACGAAAGTTCCTTTTAAGTTGTCAGCATCAAAGTTTAAATATTCAGGTACGAAGTTGTTGATTTCAACAGACTCAGTAATGATATCTAATTTTTGTGATTTTTCACGAACGCTGATTTCTTGACCAGGTTTTAATGAATATGATGGGATGTCTACGCGACGGCCATCAACTTCAATGTGACCATGGTTAACTAATTGACGTGCTTGACGACGAGTACGTGCTAAACCTAATGAATAAACTACTGCGTCTAAACGACTTGCAAGTAAAATCATGAAGTTTTCACCGTGTACACCGTATTGTTTAGCAGCGATGTCAAAAGTGTTACGGAATTGACGTTCTGTCATTCCATATAAATAACGTAATTTTTGTTTTTCACGTAATTGTAAACCATATTCTGATAATTTTTTACGTTGGTTTGGACCATGTTGTCCTGGTGCGTAAGGACGTTTTTCTAATTCTTTACCTGTACCGCTTAATGAAATACCTAAGCGACGAGATTTTTTCCAGTTTGAACCTCTGAATCGAGCCATAATAAGACTCCTCCTTTTTCTTTTTTGTTGTTATGAATAAACAAAAAAGAGTGTTATATGCTTATTAAGATATGTTGTTTTATGTGTCTTCACCTTATAGCGACAGTTACACGACACGTCCACATTGGGAACAACATAGCGCTCAATAATATACAACTGCTATTTTCGTTAATTCACACAAATTTCATTGTACCAGTTTATATAAAAGAGTCAATACTTTTATACTAAATTAGTTATATTTGATTTTCTATAATCGAAACGATTTTTTCCAATCCTATTCTATCTTGATCATTAAATCTATTTTTTATTGGCGCATCAATATCTAAAACGCCTATAATTTTGCCATCCTTATGAATTGGTACAACAATTTCTGAATTACTATTTGCATCACAAGCAATGTGACCTGGAAATTGATGGACATCTTTCACAACTTGTGTTTCATTAGTAGAGACTGCAGTTCCGCATACACCTTTTCCGATTTGAATGTGGACACAAGCAGGATGACCTTGAAAAGGACCTAAGATAAGTTCGTTTTCCTCTATTAAATAGAAGCCGACCCAATTAATTTTATCCATATTGTCATTAATAAGCGCAGAGGCATTACTTAATATAGCTATTAAATTAGTTTCATCTTCTATTAGACTAGAGAGCTGTTTTTGTAATAAGTCATAATTTGTATTTTTAATGTCTATCATAACCTGTCCCCTTAAATAATATTTTACAATAGTATAAGGTGTTTAAAATATTCTATCAATAAATACATTTTCTGATTTAATGAAACGATAAATTACGTTATAATAATGAATGATAACATAGGAGGAGAAGTACATATGGTGTTATATATCATTTTAGCAATAATTGTTATTATACTGATTGCTGTAGGTATAATGTTTTATTTGCGCTCGAACAAACGACAGCTCATTGAAAAGGCTGAAGAACGTAAAGTTGAAATTGAAACTCTACCTTTTGACCAAAACATTAAAAAATTATCAAGCTTAAACTTGAAAGGTGAAACTAAAACTAAATACGACGCAATGAAAAAAGACAACTTAGAAAATACTAATAATTACTTAGCTCCTGTTGAGGAAAAAATTCACAATGCTGAGGAGTTATTAGATAAGTTTAATTTTTCAGGTGCTCAAGCTGAAATCGATGATGCTCACGAATTAATGGATCAATATGAAGCTAGTTATAATAACCAAGTTTCACAAGTAGATGAGATTTTAGCACTACATAAAGATAATGAATCGTTATATGAAAAGTGCAAAGTTGATCATCGTGAAATGAAAAGGGATATTTTAGCTAATCGTCATCAATATGGTGAAGCTGCAAATCCATTGGAAACAGAAATTGAAAATTTTGAACCTAAATTATCTCAATATGAAGTATTAAAAGCTGATGGCAATTATGTGCAAGCACACAATCATATTTCAGCATTACATGAAGAGATGCAAAGTTTAAAAGAATATATGGAAGAAATTCCAGAATTAATCCGTGAAGCACAAAAAGAATTACCTGGTCAATTCCAAGACTTGAAATATGGTTGCAGAGATCTAAAAGTAGAAGGATACAATTTAGACCATGTCAAAGTTGATGGAACAGTTCAAAGCTTGAAAACAGAATTAAGTTTTGTTGAACCTATGATTAGTAGATTAGAATTAAACGAAGCAAATGATAAACTTGAATATATCAATGATAAATTAGATGAAATGTATGATTTAATTGAACATGAAGTTAAGGCTAAAAATGAAGTAGAAGAAACTAAAGATGTTATCACTGATGATTTATTTAAAGCCAAAGACATGAATTATACATTGAAAACAGAAATTGAATATGTTCGTGAAAATTATTATATTAATGAATCAGATGTTCAAAGCGTAAGACAATTTGAAAATGAAATTCAAAATCTTATCTCTGTATATGATGAAATTCTTAAAGAAATGTCTAAATCTGCAGTTCGCTATAGTGAATTACAAGATAATTTACAATATCTAGAAGATCACGTGAGCGTTATTAATGAAAAACAAGATAAACTACAAAATCATTTAATTCAATTACGTGAAGATGAAGCAGAAGCTGAAGATAATTTAATTCGCGTACAATCTAAAAAAGAAGAAGTTTATCGCCGATTACTTGCTTCTAACTTGCCAAGTGTTCCGGAAAGATTCATTATTATGAAAAATGAAATAGATTATGAAGTTCGTGAAGTAGATGAACAATTTAGTGATAGACCAATACATGTAAAACAATTAAAAGACAAAGTTGCTAAAATTGTTATTCAGATGAACACATTTGAAGATGAAGCTAATGATGTATTAGTTAATGCAGTTTACGCTGAAAAACTAATCCAATACGGTAATAGATATCGTAAAGATTACCAAAGCATTGATAAAAGCTTAAACGAAGCGGAACGTTTATTTAAAAACAACCGTTACAAACGTTCAATCGAAATTTCAGAACAAGCACTTGAAAGTGTAGAACCAGGAATTACTAAGCATATTGAAGAACAAGTAATTAAAGAATAATTGATATTAATTAATAGAGACATGATTTCCATATAATTGGAAGTCATGTCTTTTATTTTTATAAAAAAATAGTATAATGCTTGAGTATGCTTATTTAGAATATTAAATGGTAAAATACCTCAATAATACATAATAATTATTAATATAAATAAACGAGATAAAACGCTATAAAAAATAGAAATGATTATCCTAAATGTTTAGATTAAACTTAAAAATTTTCAAGAAAGAGAAGTGTTATCAATGATTTATTTAGATAATGCAGCTACTACAAAAGTTGATTCAAGTGTAATGAATTCTTTTGTGAAAGTTAATGAATCACTTTATTTCAATCCCAATAGTCCTCATCAAGCAGGTCTTCAAGCTGAAAAACTATTACAACAAGCAAAAGAGCAAATCAATCAAGCACTTAAATTAAATCATTTATATGATATTATTTTCACAAGTGGTGCAACTGAATCGAACAATATGGCTTTGAAAGGTATAGCTTATCGTAAAAAAGATACTGCTAATGAAATTATCACGTCAGTATTAGAGCATCCTTCTGTATTAGAAGTTGTAAGATATTTAGCTGAAAAAGAAGGATTCATATTAAAATATGTCAATGTTAAACCTAATGGACAAATAGATATTGAACATTTCAAAGCATTGATGAATGATCGTGTAGGGCTTGTAACATGTATGTATGTGAATAATATTATGGGACAAATTCAACCTATTAAACAAATTGTAAACATATTAAAAGAATATCCGAAAGCTCATTTTCACGTTGATGCCGTACAAGCACTAGGAAAAATCCCGTTAAATATAGACGGAATTGATAGTTTAAGTTTAAGTGGGCACAAATTTAACGGACTTAAAGGGCAAGGTTTATTAATTACTAGAACAGCTCATAATCTCGAACCAATTATTCATGGCGGTGGACAAGAATTTGGTGTTCGTAGCGGCACAGTCAATTTACCGATGGCGGTATCAATGGTTAAAGCAATCAATCAAGCTGTTCAACAAACTGAACAATTAAACCAAACATTATCTTCTTATCAACAACAAATAAGAGAAATGGTTGAAACTTATCCTGGTGTGAAAATAAACTCTCCAGAAGATGCAGCGCCACAAATCATTAATATAGGTTTCCCTGGTGTAAAAGGCGAAGTATTAGTTAATGCATTTTCTAAACAAGATATAATGGTTTCTACTACGAGTGCATGTTCCTCTAAAAGAGGAAAACTGAATGAAGTATTATTAGCTATGGGAATACCGGAAAAACAAATCGAAGGCAGTATCCGATTATCAATGGGTCAAACTACCACACAAGCTGATATTGATACATTTAAAGAAAAATTTGAACTAATATATAAAGAAATCAAGGAGTTGTTGAAATAATGAAATACGACCATTTAATCGTAAGATATGGTGAGTTAACGCTTAAAGGTTCTAACCGTAAAAAGTTTGTTAACCAATTAAAAACCAATGTGACTAGAGCGTTAAAACCTCTAGAAGGATTTCATATCAAAGGTAAAAGAGACCGTATGTATATTGAATTATCAGATGAAGCTGATATTGATGAAATCATTGACCGTTTATCAAAAGTATATGGTATCAAATCAATCAGTCCAGTATTAAAAACAGAAAAAAATGATCAAGCAATTGCTGAAGTAGCTGTTCGTTTAGCACAATCATTTGAAAAAGGTTCTACATTTAAAATTGACGTCAAAAGATCTGATAAATCGTACCACAAAGACACTTATGAATTACAACGTGAAATTGGTGGCGAAGTATTAAAAAATGTTGAAGGTTTAACAGTAGATGTTAAACGTCCACGACATGAAATTCGAGTAGAAGTTCGATTAGATGCGATTTATTTATATGTAGATGTTATACAAGGATCAGGTGGTTTACCTGTAGGTACTGGTGGTAAGACGTTATTGATGCTATCAGGAGGTATAGATTCACCTGTTGCTGGTATGGAAGTTATGAAACGTGGCGTAACTATTGAAGCCATTCATTTCCATAGTCCACCATTCACAAGTGAAAAGGCTAAGGAAAAAGTCATTGAATTAACACGTATTTTATCAGAACGTGTGGGTCCAATTAAGTTGCATATTGTACCTTTTACTGAATTACAGAAGCAAATTAATAAATCAGTTCATCCAAGATATACAATGACATCTACAAGACGTTTGATGATGAGAGTGGCTGATCAATTAGTTCATAAAATTGGTGCGTTGGGTATTGTAAACGGTGAAAACTTAGGTCAAGTGGCTAGTCAAACATTAAATAGTATGTATGCCATAAACCATGTTACGTCAACACCGGTGTTACGACCATTGTTAACACTTGATAAAGAAGACATTGTTAAAAAAGCAAAAGACATTGGTACGTTTGAGGTGTCTATACAACCATATGAAGATTGTTGTACGATTTTCACACCTAAAAATCCTGTTACAGAACCTGATTTTGATAAAGTTGTAGAATATGAAAGTGTATTTAATTTCGATGATATGGTTGACGAAGCAGTTGAAAATATTGAAATGATAACTATAGATAAAAATTATAAATCTGAAAAAGATAAAACAACTGATGCTTTAATTGAAGATTTGTTTTAATAGATTAGCGTAAAGGGGTCATGTCATGGGATGGGATGTATACGTTATATTAATCATAGTTTTATTTGGCTTTTTAGCTGCATTTATTGATTCGGTTGTAGGCGGTGGAGGTTTAATTTCAACCCCTGCACTATTAGCAATAGGGCTACCACCTGCAGTTGCATTAGGTACAAATAAATTAGCTAGTTCTTTTGGAACACTAACGAGTACAATAAAATTCGTTAGGTCAGGCAATGTAGATTTAAAGATTGTAGCGAAATTATTTCCTTTTGTACTTGTGGCTTCAGTTGGCGGGGCATATTTAGCAACAATGCTTCCTGCACAATTGCTAAAACCATTAATCATAGTCGCTTTGTCATTGGTATTTATATATACGCTTGTTAAAAAGGACTGGGGATCAGTACGTACCTTTACTTCTTTTACACCTATAAAAGCAACTATGTTTGTTATTGCTTATCTCATCATTGGTTTTTATGATGGATTTATTGGTGGTGGCACAGGCTCTTTTATGTTATTTGTATTACTTATGTTTGGTTTTGATTTTTTAAGTGCTGCAGGTAATGCTAAAGTACTTAATTTTGCATCGAACATAGGTGCACTTATATTATTTATGTCATTAGGACAAGTAAATTATTTTTATGGAATGATTATGGCGATAAGTATGATAGTAGGTTCATATGTTGGAGCCCAATTTGCAATAAGTAAAGGCGTAGGTTACGTAAAAGTGTTATTTATAATCGTTACAGCAGTTTTAATTGTTAAAAATGCATATGATTATATTATACATCTGCTTACAAATTAAATAACTATAATAAAGCAAATCAAGGATGGTATTAATGCACATTGTATTAAAATATCTTTTGATTTGCTTTTTTATTTTCAATAAAATAAGTGGGGATAAGATATTCATGATTAACACACGTAATGACACGGATAAATTTTAAAAATATAAAAGTTTAAAATTGAATTTAGTCTTACTGTTATCGTATGATATAAATGTATGAAAATTATTTATAGGAGGTCATAACAATGACTGAAATTACTTTTAGTAACAATCCAGTAACATTATCAGGACAACAAGTGAATGTAGGAGATATTGCACCTGATTTTACAGTATTAGATAATGATTTAAATCAAAAATCATTAGATGACTATGCTAATAAGAAAAAATTAATTAGTGTTGTACCATCAATTGATACAGGTGTATGTGACCAACAAACTCGTAAATTCAACGAAGAAGCTTCACAAGAAGATGGTGTTGTATTAACAATTTCAGTTGACCTACCATTTGCACAAAAAAGATGGTGCGCTTCTAATGGTTTAGAAAATGTTGTTACATTAAGCGACCATAGAGACTTATCATTTGGTGAGAACTTTGGTGTAGTAATGGAAGGAATGAGATTATTAGCTCGTTCTGTATTCGTACTAGATCAAGATAATAAAGTGGTTTATAAAGAAATTGTGAGTGAAGGAACAAACTTCCCAGATTTTGATAAAGCTTTAGAAGCATATAAAAATTTATAAGAATTAAATTTTAGATACCGATTTGAATAGTAAGTGCCCATCTTTTTAAAAGTGATAAAATGATAAAATATTGATTTTCACTATCGAAATGATGGGCACTTTTTATAGAGAGGGAATTAAAATGACTGAAGAAAATACGATTATGGAAAAGTTATTCCAGCACTTAGATGAAAAAGCTAAAACTTTAAATCAAGAAAATGGGCAAAGTTTTATAGAAAATCTAGGTTTAGCTATGCAAGACGTTTATACAAGCCAACGAGAAATGTTGGAACAAGCAACATTGCAAGATCGAAGAAAAGCTTTCCAATTTGCATATTTAAGTTTAATGCAAGAGGAAAATATTCAAGCGAACCATCAAATCACACCAGATTCTATTGGACTTATTTTAGGATTCTTGGTACAACGATTTACGCAAAATAAAGAAGAGATGCATGTTGTCGATATTGCTAGTGGTGCTGGACATTTAAGTGCGGCTGTTAAAGAAGTATTAACCGATAAAACAATTATGCATCATCTTATAGAAGTGGATCCTGTATTATCAAGAGTTAGTGTGCATTTAGCAAATTATCTTGAAATCCCGTTTGATGTTTACCCACAAGACGCTATTATGCCATTACCACTAGAAGAAGCAGATATCATTATTGGTGACTTACCAATTGGGTATTATCCAGTTGACGAACGTAGTAAAGAAATGAAATTAGGTTTCGAAGAGGGACATAGTTACTCACACTATTTACTTATTGAACAAGCTGTAAATGCATTAAAAGGGGCAGGATATGCATTTTTAGTTGTTCCAAGTGAATTATTTTCAGGAGAACATGTGAAACAGTTAGAAAAATTCATTACTACAGAAACAGAGATGCAAGCATTTCTTAATTTACCATCAACATTATTTAAAAATGAGAAAGCTCGTAAATCTATATTGATTTTACAAAAGAAAGAAAATGGTGTTACAAAACCAGTTGAAGTATTTTTAGCTAATATTCCTGATTTCAAAAATCCACAACAATTCCAAGGTTTTATGTCTGAATTAAATCAGTGGATGGACACAAATCATACAAAAAAATAATCTGTAACAGTATAGAATTCAAACTGTGTTAATGATAAAATAAACTATGAAAAATATAATTAAACAAACGATGGAGGACAAAATATTATGTCAAAATTAATTTTGGCGATTAATGCTGGTAGCTCTTCTTTGAAGTTCCAGCTTATTAGAATGCCTGAAGAAAAAACAGTTACCAAAGGCGTTGTTGAAAGAATTGGTATGAAAGATTCAATTTTTACAATCTTAGTTGAAGGGGAAAAACTAACCGAAGTCAAAGATATCAAAGACCATGAAGAAGCGGTAGATATTATGTTGGCGAAATTCAAAGAACATAATATTATTCAAGATATCTATGAAATTCAAGGAACAGGACATCGAGTTGTACACGGTGGCGAAACATTTCCTTCATCAGCTGTAGTAACTGACGAAGTTGAAGAACAAATTGAGGCATTGAGTGAGCTAGCACCATTGCATAACCCAGCTAACTTGATGGGTATTAGAGCATTTAGAAAGCTTTTACCAGAAATACCACATGTAGCGGTTTTCGATACATCATTCCACCAAACTATGCCTGAACAGGCTTATTTATATAGTTTACCTTATCGTTATTATGAAGATTACGGAATTCGTAAATATGGTTTCCATGGTACTAGTCATAAATATGTTTCACGTCGTGCAGCAGAAATCTTAGGTAAACCAATTGAAGATTTACGCATTATTTCATGTCATATTGGTAATGGTGCATCAGTTGCTGCGATAGATGGAGGAGAATCAATTGATACTTCAATGGGATTCACTCCATTAGCAGGAGTAACTATGGGTACACGTTCAGGTAACCTTGACCCAGCGTTAATTCCATATATTATGGAGAAAACTGGTAAAAATGCTGATGAAGTGTTAAATATTCTTAATAAAGAGTCTGGATTATTAGGCCTAACAGGTACTTCAAGTGACTTACGTGATTTAACAGAAGAAGCTAAACATGGACGTCATAGATCACGTGTTGCATTAGATTTATTCGCTTCAAAAATCCATAAATATATCGGTTCTTATGCAGCAAGAATGCATGGCGTAGATGTAATTGTGTTTACTGCTGGTATAGGTGAAAACTCACATATCATTCGTGGTAAAGTGTTAGAAGGACTAGAGTTTATGGGCGTTTATTGGGATCCTAAGAAAAATGAAAATCTTCATGGTGAAGAAGGCGAAATCAATTACCCACATTCACCTGTTAAAGTACTCGTTGTACCAACAGATGAAGAAGTTATGATTTCAAGAGACGTAGTTAAATATGGTGGCTTATCTGTAGAAGAAGAATCATCAGAAAATGCTGAGTCAAAATAAAAAATTAAGTGTAACTAAAAATACCACTATCTAAAGTTAGATAGTGGTATTTTTTCTAACTAATGTTCTTTTTCAGCGTATTTAACTATAAAACAAATAAAAAACTCACCTTAATTAAAAGGTGAGTCTATATAACCTAAACTAATATTAATTAGAATATCTTTCACGTAATTGTGGAGTTGCAACTTGTGGTTGGAAGTCATTTGGAATTTCTTCTGTTCTTACAACTAAAACATCACAAGGTGCGTGTCTAACGATAGCTTCAGAAACAGAACCAACGATGAATCGTTCAACTGCATTAAGACCTGAAGTACCACTCATAATTAAGTCAGCACCAACTTCTGGTGCAATTTTTTTAGGGATAATCGCTTTAGGTGAACCAAATTCTAAACGCGTTTCAACGTTTGTAACACCAGCATTTGCTGCAACTTCTTTGTAACCTTTTAATAATTCTTCAGAGAAGTGTTTAGATTTTTCAGTAAATTGAGCATCATATACCTCATAAGAAGAATATGTTCTAGAGTCAATAACATTAACAATTGTAAGTTTTGCGTCGTTACGTTTAGCAACCCCAACTGCTTTGTTAAAGGCCCATTCTGCTTCGTGTGAACCGTCGACTGCGATTAAAATAGTTTTGTAAGTAATCATAGTCAGTACCCCTTTCATCTTTTCTTAATTTTATTTTAACATACTTTTCAGAATTTTTAACTCGAAAAATTAACAATTTTGTGTATTTTTGTAGGCGCTTTCATTTGAGTTTTAGTAGTGTTTAGGGTTAATATGATAGTGGGTGGAGGTGTGAGGAATGAAAATAGGTATTCCTAAAGAGATAAAAAATAATGAAAACAGAGTGAGTCTATCACCAAGTGGTGTACATGCATTGGTTGAACAAGGACACACTGTATTAGTTGAAACAAATGCTGGAATGGGCTCTTACTTTGAAGACATAGATTACAAAGAAGCAGGGGCTGACATCGTTTCAGAGGCTTCTCAAGTTTGGGATGTTGATATGGTTGTTAAAGTAAAAGAACCATTAGAAGAAGAATATCAATATTTCAAAGAAGGACTCATTTTATTCACTTATCTACACTTGGCTAATGAAGAAAAATTAACAAAAGCGCTTGTAGATAACAAAGTGATTGGTATTGCGTATGAAACAGTACAATTACCTGATCGCTCATTACCTTTATTAAGTCCAATGAGTGAAGTTGCTGGAAGAATGGCAACTCAAATTGGCGCTGAATTTTTACAAAAATTTAATGGTGGTATGGGAATTTTACTTGGTGGCGTACCAGGTGTTCCTAAAGGAAAAGTAACAATTATCGGTGGCGGTCAAGCTGGCACAAATGCTGCTAAAATAGCATTAGGTTTAGGTGCAGATGTCACTGTTTTAGATGTGAATCCTAAAAGATTACAAGAATTAGACGATCAATTTAATGGTAGAATTCATACTATTATGTCTAATCCTTTAAATATTGAAACATATGTTAAGGAAAGTGATTTAGTGATTGGTGCAGTATTAATTCCAGGAGCTAAAGCACCTAATCTTGTAACTGAAGATATGATTAAAGAAATGAAAAATGGTTCAGTGATCGTTGATATTGCAATCGACCAAGGCGGAATTTTTGAAACAACTGATAAAATCTCAACTCACGATGATCCGACTTATATTAAACATGGTGTTGTTCACTATGCTGTTGCCAATATGCCAGGGGCAGTACCTCGAACATCAACTTTAGCACTTAATAATGCAACATTACCGTTTGCTCAAACATTAGCTAATAAAGGCTATAAAGAAGCATTTAAATCAAATCATGCATTATCATTAGGTTTAAACACATATAAAGGTCATGTTACACATCAAGGTGTAGCAGAAGCGTTTGATATGCCTTATACTTCTGTAGAAGATGCATTAAAATCATAATTTATAATTAAATAAAAATGATATATAAATAATCCCTCAAATGGAGAATCATTTGAGGGATTATTATTGTTATTGTGAACAATAATTATTTTGTGTAATGCGTTAAAATTTCACAACCATTTTCAGTAACTAAAATATCATCTTCGATACGCACACCGGCTACACCCGGAACATAAATACCAGGTTCAATAGTAATCACCATACCCGCTTCTAAAATATTATCATTAGTACTAGAAACATCTTGATATTCATGTTCTTCAAGTCCTAAACCATGTCCAAGACGATGAGGGAAGTACTGTCCATAACCTGCATTATCAATAATATCTCTAGCGATTTTATCTATATCTTTTAATTTAACGCCTGGACGAATTGCTGCTATCGCAGATTCCTCTGCATCTAATACAATGTTGTATATATCTAAAGCTTCTTTAGAAGGTGTTCCAAATTGTACCGTTCTAGTCATATCACTACAATAATGCTCATAAATAACGCCTAAATCGAAAAGAACAAGTTCATTCTTTTGCAGTTTACGATTACCAGGTACACCATGAGGTGATGCGGCATGATCACCAAATAAAACCATAGTATCGAAACTCATCTCATTTACACCATATTTCTTAATTTCGTTTTCAATATGGTTAACGACTTCTCTTTCGCTAATGCCTTCTTTTAAATAAGCGACACCTATTTCAATACATTTGTCCGCAAGATTAGCAGCATGTTTTATTTTCTTAATTTCATCAATAGATTTAATATTTCTTAAATCTTTAATAACTTGATCTATATCGCCATAATGCTCTATTTGAAATGCATTCGTCAATTCACGTTGACGTTTTACTGTTAAATGTTCACTTTCTATAAGTATTTGTTTAAATGATTGTTGGTATAAATCAAACGGATTTTCTGTATCTAAATATCCTATAATTTTTCCTTCATAAGGTGACTGTTTAACTTCTTCAACTTCCATTTTAGGGCAAAATAAAACAGTTTCACCATTTGATTGAATTAACAGTGCAAATAATCTTTCATGTGGTTCACTACGGTAACCAGTAAAGTAATATATATTTAAGGGCGTAGTAATCCATGCAGCATCTACATTTTCTTTTTGTAAATAATTGACGATATCATTAATTTTTGACATGAAATTGACCTCCTATACAAGATTAAGTTAATTTTATTCCAAATAATCATATATTTCAAAGTTTCATATTATTAAATACCAAACGTGTTATAAAAATGGTGAGCTAGGGTATAATAAATACATAATTATTTAGGAGGGCTATAATAATGAAACTATCATTTCATGGTCAATCAACAATTTATTTTGAAGGCAACGGTAAGAAAGTAATCGTAGATCCATTTATCTCAGGTAATGATAAATGTGATTTAGATGAACAAAGATTAGCAGTTGATTATATTATTTTAACGCATGGTCACGAAGATCATTTTGGCGATGTTGTAGAATTAGCTAATAGAAATCACGCTACAGTGATAGGTAGTGCAGAAATAGCTGGATATTTATCTACTTATTATGGTGTCGAAAATGTACGTGGAATGAACATTGGCGGTAAAGCTGAATTAGATTTCGGTAGCGTTAAATATGTTCAAGCATTCCATAGTTCTAGTTATACACATGAAAATGGTATTCCAGTATATCTTGGTATGCCAATGGGTATTGTTATTGAAGCAGAAGGTAAAACAATTTATCATACTGGTGACACAGGATTATTCAGCGATATGGAATTAATAGCTAAACGTCATCCAGTTGATGTATGTTTCGTTCCAATCGGTGACAACTTTACTATGGGTATAGATGATGCAGCATATGCAGTTAATGAATTTATTAAACCAAGTATCTCAGTTCCTGTACACTACAATACTTTCCCATTAATTGAACAAGATCCTCAACAATTTAAAGACGCTGTAAATGTTGGTGAAGTTCAAATATTAGAACCTGGTCAAGAAGTTCAATTTTAATTATAGATATAAAAACATCCTTGGTATGAATGCCAAGGATGTTTTATAGTATGACGTTATTAACTACGCATTTATATTGAAATAAATATTAGCAAATTAATACATGTTATTTAACGATAAGTACTGGGACAGTTGCACGTTTAGCAACTTTGTGACTTACGCTACCAAGTACAAATTTTTTCTTTTCTTCTGCTTTGCGGTTACTAACGACAACAATGTCATACTTACCACTGTTAGCATGTTTTACTAGTTCTTCTTTTGCATTACCACGTACAATGATTTGATCATAATCAATACCATAATCTTCTAAAATGTGACGTGTTTTTTCTAAACGTTTGCTACGTTCTTCAGTGATTTTATCCAAATGCACACCAGCTTTAATTGACGCTTGAGCATCTTGTTCATTGATGGCATTTAAAATAGTTACAACAGTATCATCACCTGCAAGTTTAGAAACAGCTTCTAAAGCTTTTTCATTTTTAATATGAGTATCTACACCTAATAATATATTTTTATACATAAGTCTATCCCTCCTTATCTCCATTCTAATAAAAATAGGGGAATATTTCCATTTAAATTAAAAGTAATTTTAATAAAATTATCTTTTCACAAAAGATGTTAATTTATAATAGAAGTTTTATAAATTCGAAAGTGCGCTTCAATGATTTTTTCTCGTTAAAAAGTTATAATAAGCATAACATTGTTCTAAGAAGAGGTAACGTTATGACTAAACATGAACAAATTTTAAAACACATTGAATCGCTAGCGATCGGTTCGAAAATTTCAGTAAGAAAAATAGCGAAAGATTTAACTGTTTCAGAGGGTACAGCTTATAGAGCTATTAAAGATGCGGGCCAACTTGGTTTAGTAACAACAATAGATAGAGTTGGTACAGTTAGAATTGAAAAGCGAAATCGTGATGAAATTGATAATTTAACATTTAATGAAATTGCTAATATTATTGAAGGTCAAATTATTGCAGGTAAAAACGGTGTTAATAAAACAGTCTCAAATTTTGCAATTGGTGCTATGGAGTTAAAGGACATATTAAGATATATTGGTCCACAAACATTACTCATTATTGGAAACCGTGAACAAGTTCAGCTTGAAGTGATGAAAAGAGGAACAGCAATATTAATTACTGGTGGATTTTATCCAATTAAAGAAGTGATAAAATATGCTGACGAACATGGTTTACCTATTCTTTCTTCTAGCTACGATACATTTTTAGTTGCAAATATTATTAACCGTGCGATGTTTAATCAAAAAATTCGTAAAGAAATCTTAGTAGTTGAAGATATTGTTAAGCCTATTAATGAGCTTTCAGTTTTAATGAACTCTATGACTTTACAAGACTATAAACAAATTGCAAATGAAACAGGACATACACGTTTTCCAGTTGTGAATAATGATTATAAACTAGTTGGTATTGTCACTAGTAGAGAAATGATAAATATGAATGAAAATGATTTAATTGAAGACGTTATGACTAAAAATCCAATTAGTGTTAAGTTATCAAATACTGTGGCTAGTTGTGCACACTTATTAATTTGGGAAGGTATTGAACTCTTACCAGTTACAGATAATAATAAAAAAGCAGTTGGTGTTATAAATAGGCAAGATGTTTTAAAATCTATGCAATTATTAGGACGACAACCTCAAATTGGTGAGACGATTAACGATCAAATTGCTAAACATATTACAATTAACCATGACAGTATTCAGACGGATGTGTCGCCGCTATTAACTAATCATTATGGCACACTAAGTAAAGCCGTATTTGTCGGTATTATAGAAGAAACTTTACGTCATGAAATGAGAAAGTATAAAAAAGGCAATGTCATGATTGAAAGTTTGAATATTATTTATTTAAAAACTGTGCCAATTGAAACTGGTATCGATGTTGAGTACGAAATGCTAGATGTGGGAAGATATTTTGCTAAATTAGAAGTTACAATGTTTTGTCAAAATGAAAAAGTTGCTAATGCATCAGTCATTTGTCAAATGTTTGAAGGATATTAATCAATGATATAAAAGAGGGGTCAATATAAATGGAAATACTAATGAATGATATTATGAAAGAAATAGAATCAACAGACAAAGTTATCATACACAGACATGTGAGACCAGATCCAGACGCATACGGTTCTCAATTAGGTTTGAAATATTATTTAAAACTTAAATTTCCTGATAAAGAAATTTATGCAGTAGGTGAAGCAGAAGAGTCACTTAATTTTATTGGAACATTTGATCAAGTTGAAGATGAAACTTATCAAGATGCACTTGTAATTGTTTGTGATACAGCCAATGCGCCTCGTATTGATGATCAACGATATGCATTAGGTGCGAGAGTGTTAAAAATTGATCATCACCCTGCTGTTGATCAATATGGAGAAATTAATTTAGTAAATACTAATGCGTCTTCTACAAGTGAGATTATTTATGATATGATCCTGCACTTTAATGACGAAAGCATCATCAATGCGGACGTTGCACGTGTGCTTTATTTAGGTATTGTAGGGGATACAGGAAGATTCTTATTTAATAATACGACACAACACACAATGGAAATTGCTGGAAGACTAATTGGATTCCCATTTGATCATAATGCTGAGCTTAATAAAATGTCTGAAAAAGACCCTAGATTAATGCCATTCCAAGGTTATGTTTTACAAAACTTTGAGTTATTTGAAGATGGCTATTGTCAAGTGCGTATAACTAAAGATGTTTTAGAACAGTTTAATATTAAATCTAATGAAGCGTCACAGTTCGTCAATACCATTGCTGATATCCGTGGTCTTAAAATCTGGATGTTCGGTGTAGATGAAGGAGATCAAATTCGTTGTCGTCTACGTTCTAAAGGACAATTTGTCATAAATGATGTTGCCAGTGATTTTGGCGGTGGAGGCCATCCTAATGCTTCTGGCGTTTCTGTTTATAGTTGGGAAGAATTTGATTTGCTAGCCAAAGCTTTACGTCAAAAATTATAAGTACAATCACTTAAAGAAAGGAGTCATACAAACATGGTTGCATATTTAAATATTCATACGGCCTATGATTTATTAAACTCCAGTTTGAAAATTACAGACGCAGTTGAAAAGGCCAAAAGAGAAGGTGTAGATACACTTGCAATTACAGATACAAATGTTTTGTATGGCTATCCTAAGTTTTATGATGCTTGTATCGAAGCGGGTATTCATCCTGTATTTGGGATGACTGTATTATTAACTGATGGTTTATATCAAATAGAAACAGTATTATTAGCTCAAAATAATGATGGTTTAAAAGATTTATATCAATTATCTTCAGCGATAAAAATGAAAGAGAAAGTAGATATTTCAATTGATTGGTTAAAACGATACGAAGCAAATTTAATTATTATTTTTAAAAATGCAGAAGAACAACATCAACAATTAATTGAGTCTTTTGATTTTAAGCAACATGTTTACATAAATCAAAATTCAGTCCAAATAAACAATAGAGAGTGTGTATGGTTAAATACTGCACGTTATTTAAATAAAGAAGATGCAGATACAATAACTGCATTACAAGCAATTAAAGATAATAGTAAGCTTGATTTAGTAGGGGAACAGGAAGATTTTGACGAGCATTTTTACACTTCGGAAGAAATACATAATCTTGGTTTAGATACATCCATTTTTAGAAAAACTGATGAAATAGCTCAATTATGTACTGCAGAACTCAATTATCACCAATCACTACTACCGCAATTTGAAACACCTAATGGTGAAACTTCAAAAAAATATCTATGGATGAAGTTAGAAGAACAACTAAAAAATTGGAATCTTAATCATCCTCATTATATAGACAGATTAAAACACGAATATGCCATTATTACGAATATGGGATTTGAAGATTACTTCCTTATTGTAAGTGACTTAATTCATTATGCTAAAACACATAATGTAATGGTTGGACCTGGTCGTGGTTCATCTGCTGGTTCACTAGTAAGTTATTTATTAGGAATTACTACAATTGACCCAATAAAATTCAATTTACTTTTTGAAAGATTTTTAAATCCTGAACGTGTAACAATGCCTGATATTGATATTGACTTTGAAGATACAAGACGTGAAAAAGTTATTCAATACGTCCAAGAAAAATATGGTCAACTTCATGTTTCTGGAATAGTGACATTTGGACATTTATTAGCTAGAGCTGTGGCTAGAGATGTAGGCCGTATTATGGGATTTGATGAAATAACATTAAATGAAATTTCTAAACTCATTCCACATAAATTAGGGATAACTTTAGATGAAGCATATCAAAATGACGATTTTAAACAATTCGTTCATAGAAATTATCGACATGAACGTTGGTTTGATTTGTGTAAAAAATTAGAAGGACTCCCACGTCATATCTCAACTCATGCAGCAGGTATTATTATTAATGATCACGCACTTTATGAATATGCGCCATTGACATTAGGGGATACTGGATTGCTTACACAATGGACAATGACTGAGGCAGAACGTATTGGTCTATTGAAAATCGACTTTTTAGGACTTAGAAATCTATCAATTATACATCAAATTGTGAACCAAGTGAAAAAAGATTTGAACATTGATATAGATATTGAACAAATTCCATTTAATGATAATAAAGTGTTTGAATTATTATCCCAAGGTGATACGACAGGTATTTTCCAATTAGAATCTGATGGTGTTAGAAGTGTATTGAAAAAATTGAAGCCCGAACATTTCGAAGACATTGTTGCCGTCACATCATTATATAGACCTGGGCCGATGGAAGAGATCCCTACATACATTACACGCAGACATGATCCTTCTAAAGTTCAGTATCTACATGAAGATTTAGCACCCATTTTAAAAAATACTTATGGCGTAATCATTTATCAAGAACAAATAATGCAAATAGCAAGTAAGTTCGCAAACTTCAGTTATGGCGAAGCAGATATTTTAAGACGTGCTATGAGTAAGAAAAATAGAGCAGTGCTAGAAAGTGAAAGACAACACTTTGTTGATGGTGCGTTACAAAATGGGTATGACGAATATATGAGTAAACAAATATTCGATTTAATATTGAAATTTGCTGACTATGGTTTCCCAAGAGCACATGCCGTTAGTTACTCTAAAATTGCATATATTATGAGTTATCTAAAAGTTCATTATCCAAATTACTTTTACGCTAATATATTGAGTAATGTTATTGGTAGTGAGAAAAAAACGTCAGTAATGATTGATGAAGCGAAGCATCAAAATATTAAGATATTGCCTCCTAATATCAATGAAAGTCATTGGTTCTATAAAGCAACATCTGACGGAATTTATTTATCGTTAGGTGCTATTAAAGGTGTTGGATATCAAAGCGTTAAACTTATTGTTGACGAACGATATCAAAACGGTGAATTTAAAGATTTCTTTGATTTTGCCAGAAGATTACCTAAACGAGTCAAAACTAGGAAATTATTAGAGTCATTGATTTTAGTAGGTGCGTTTGACACATTTGGTAAAAACCGTGCTACGTTATTACAGTCCATTGACCAAGTTATTGATCAAGTTACTGATATTGAACAAGATGATATGTTATTTGATTTCTTCACGCCTAAACAAGATTATGAAGAAAAAGATGAATTACCAGACAAACTAATCAGCGAATATGAGAAAGAATATTTAGGTTTTTATATTTCGAAACATCCAGTAGAAAAAGAATTTAATAAAAAGCAATATTTAACTATTTACAGATTGAATAACGCTCAAAATTACCATCCTATATTAGTGCAATTTGATCAAATTAAGCGTATCAGAACAAAAAATGGGCAAAATATGGCTTTTGTGACATTAAATGATGGTCTACATTTGATGGATGGAGTTATCTTCCCAGATCAATTTAAAAAATATGAACTTGAGTTGTCAGAAGAACACATTTATGTCATACAAGGGAAATTTGATAAAAGAAATGGTAAGAATCAGCTTATTATTAATGACATATACAGTGAAGAAGCGTTTGAGACACATAAACTCACACATTCAAATCAAATTATCGTAAGACATATTGAACAAGCAAAAGGATTTGAACAATATATTGACCAAGAAAAGACAAAACAAACTATTGAAGTACAAGCATATGATGATGAATCTAAGCGAATGTCACGTATAGGATTTATTAATAAAAATTCTGAAAATATGAGGGAACTAATACAGTTATTCAAACCTAGTGATATCCGATTTATATAACTTTTAACTACTATTAAATTATGATATAGTAAACTGATGATTTATATTTTAATCATCAGTTTATTTTTGTAATTGTTTTTTGTACTATTTGTTTGTAATTGTCATTATCTTATACATAAAATAATTATAAAATATGAATGATCAGCAGAAAAAATAATTATAAAAGTAACGAAGAAATGTTGATTCAAAGTTTAGCTAGTTGCTAAATTTTTGACATTTTTAAATACATTTTAAAAGTACATTGTTAATGCAATCTGTTTACAGTTAAAAATGATTGATAATTGTTTACTCAGTTAATTCTAAAAAAATAAATAGGGGTTGAATAGCATGTCTTTAAGAGATGAAGCATTAGAAATGCATAAAAAGAATCAAGGTAAATTAGAAGTAACACCTAATGTCAAAGTTACAAACAAAGATGAATTAAGTTTAGCTTATTCACCTGGTGTAGCCGAACCTTGTAAAGAAATACATGAAGATAAAAGAAAAGTTTATGACTATACTATAAAAGGTAATACAGTTGCTGTAGTAACAGATGGTACTGCTGTTTTAGGATTAGGGAATATCGGTCCGGAAGCAAGTATTCCAGTTATGGAAGGTAAAGCAGTATTATTCAAAAGTTTTGCTGGTGTTAATGGTGTTCCAATTGCGCTTAATACAACAGATACTGATGAGATTATTAATACTGTAAAATTACTTCAACCTAACTATGGAGGCATCAATTTAGAGGATATTTCAGCGCCGCGTTGTTTTGAAATTGAGGAAAGATTAAAAAAAGAAACTAATATTCCTGTTTTTCACGACGATCAACACGGTACAGCTATTGTAACTACAGCAGGCTTGATTAATGCCTTAAGAATTGTAGATAAAGATTTAGCCGACATTAAAGTTGTCCTCAACGGAGCTGGTGCAGCAGGTATTGCAATTGTAAAACTGTTATATTCATACGGTGTGAGAAATATGGTTATGTGTGATTCTAGAGGTGCCATATTTGAAGGCAGAAGTTATGGTATGAATGATACTAAAGAATATGTAGCTAAGTGGACTAATAAAGACAAAATAGAAGGCGAATTGAGTGAAGTTATTCAAGATGCAGATGTCTTCATTGGTGTTTCTATTGCAGATTTATTATCTAAAGAAATGGTAGAAAGTATGGCTAAAGATCCAATAATCTTTGCAATGGCTAACCCTAACCCAGAAATCAATCCTAATGATGCTAAAGAAGCTGGAGCTAAAGTAGTTGGAACAGGTCGTTCAGATTATCCTAACCAAATCAATAACGTATTAGCATTCCCTGGTATTTTTAGAGGTGCTTTAGATACTGAGGCAACACATATTAATGAAGAAATGAAAAAAGCTGCCGTAGAAGCTATTGCAGACTTAATTCAAAGTGATGAATTAGAGCCAAATTATTGTATTCCTGGTCCATTTGATAAACGTGTAGCGCCATCTGTAGCTAGAGAAGTTGCTAAAGCGGCTATGGAATCAGGTGTTGCTAGAATTGAAGTTGACCCACAAGATGTGTATGTTAAAACAATGAAATTAACAGACTTAAAATAATTATAGTTGTAATGAGAGTGGGAGATTAATAAACATGTCATACTAAAAAAATAGTTGTATATGTTTTAAGAAAAATGTAAAACGGTATCGTTTTAACTAGGTTAAAGATGATAATATACCTAATCATATTCAAAAGTAGTTTTATATTTTTCTCTCTCACTTTTGTTATAATTTATTCATTTTATACATAACAATATAATCTACATGAAAAAATTAAGCCTAATAAGGGTCAAAGGTTTTTGGAGGTTTCCCTATGTTTAAAGATTTTTTTAATCGAACAAAGAAAAAGAAATATTTAACGGTTCAAGACTCAAAACAAAATGACGTACCAGCAGGAATCATGACTAAATGTCCAAAATGTAAAAAAATTATGTATACCAAAGAATTAGATGAAAACCTAAATGTATGCTTTAATTGTGACCATCATATTTCTTTATCTGCATATAAACGCATTGAAGCGATTTCTGATGAAGGTACATTTAATGAATTTGATAAAGGGATGACTTCTGCAAATCCATTAGATTTCCCTGGATACATTGAAAAAATTGAAAAAGATCAGAAAAAAACTGACTTAAATGAAGCTGTAGTAACAGGTACTGCCGAATTAGATGGTGTTAAGTATGGTGTGGCAGTTATGGATGCTCGTTTTAGAATGGGAAGTATGGGGTCAGTTGTTGGTGAGAAGATTTGTCGAATTATTGATTTTTGCACAGAACAACGTTTACCATTTATTTTATTCTCTGCCAGTGGTGGTGCCCGTATGCAAGAGGGTATTATTTCTTTAATGCAAATGGGTAAAACAAGTGTTTCACTAAAGAAACATTCAGATGCAGGTTTACTTTATATTTCTTATATCACTAATCCTACTACAGGTGGTGTATCTGCTAGTTTTGCATCAGTTGGTGATATCAATCTAAGTGAACCAAAAGCACTAATAGGCTTTGCAGGACGTCGAGTAATTGAACAAACAATTAATGAAAAATTACCTGAAGATTTCCAAACAGCAGAATTTTTATTAGAGCATGGTCAACTAGATAAAGTGATACATCGAAAAGATATGAGAACTACACTTGCTAATATTTTAAATCTACATCAAGAGGTGAGAAACTAATGCTTGATTTTGAAAAGCCACTTTTTGAAATAAGAAAGAAAATTGATTCATTAAAAGAATCTCAAGAAAAAAACGATGTTGATTTGCAAGAAGAAATCGATATGTTAGAAGCTTCTTTAGAACGCGAAACTAAAAAAGTGTATACAAATTTGAAACCGTGGGATAGAGTTCAAATTGCAAGGTTGCAAGAAAGACCTACGTCATTAGATTATATACCAAAGATTTTTGATTCATTTATAGAATTACATGGCGATCGTAATTTTAGAGATGACCCAGCAATGATTGGTGGTATTGGTTATTTAAATGGTAAAGCTGTTACTGTAGTTGGACAGCAAAGAGGTAAAGATACCAAAGATAATATTTATCGTAATTTTGGTATGGCACATCCAGAAGGCTATCGAAAAGCATTACGCTTGATGAAACAAGCAGAAAAATTTAACAGACCTATTTTTACATTTATTGATACTAAAGGAGCGTATCCTGGTAAAGCAGCAGAAGAAAGAGGACAAAGTGAATCAATTGCTACCAATTTGATTGAGATGGCCTCACTCAAAGTGCCTGTCATTGCAATAGTCATCGGTGAAGGTGGTAGTGGTGGTGCGCTAGGTATCGGTATTGCTAATAGAGTATTAATGCTTGAAAATAGTACATACTCTGTTATATCTCCTGAAGGAGCTGCTGCATTATTATGGAAAGATAGCAATTTAGCCAAAATAGCTGCAGAAACAATGAAAATTACGGCGAATGATTTACACCAACTTGATGTTATAGATGACGTAATTAAAGAACCTTTAGGCGGTGCGCACAAAGAAGTTGAAGAACAAGCTCAAACTATTAAAGAGGCTTTTGTGGCACATTTAGATGAATTAGAAAAACTTAATAAAGATGAATTAGCAGAAGATCGTTTTAATAAATTTAGAAATATTGGATCTTATGTAGAATAAATATTAGATAGAGTGATAGTTAAAATGAAGACTATTGCTCTATTTTTATTATTGTTAATATAAAATTCATAATTAAAAACGTTTACATCTACATAAGTACTTTCTTTTGATGGAAGAAGTAAAAAATTTATGGTAATTTAGAGTTGAAGATAAAACTAGATATAGGAAGGTATGTCGTCATGAAGAAAATTGCAGTTTTGACTAGCGGTGGAGATTCACCGGGGATGAATGCTGCTGTTAGAGCAGTTGTACGTACAGCAATTTACAATAATATTGAAGTTTATGGTGTATATCATGGTTATCAAGGTTTAGTTGAAGACGATATTCATAAACTTGAATTAGGCTCAGTTGGAGATACAATTCAACGTGGTGGGACATTCTTATTCTCAGCAAGATGTCCAGAATTCAAAGAAGAAGATGTACGTAAAGTAGCAATCGAGAATCTACGTAAAAGAGAAATTGAAGGTTTAGTAGTAATCGGTGGAGACGGAAGTTACCGTGGTGCTCAACGCATTAGCGAAGAGTGTAAAGAAATACAAACAATCGGTATTCCTGGAACGATTGATAATGATATTAACGGTACTGACTTTACTATTGGATTTGATACTGCGCTTAATACAATTATTGATTCAGTCGATAAAATTAGAGATACAGCTTCAAGTCATGCTAGAACATTTATCGTTGAAGTAATGGGACGTGATTGTGGTGACTTAGCACTTTGGGCTGGCTTATCTGTTGGTGCAGAAACAATTGTTGTACCAGAAGTTAATACAGAAATTAAAGAAGTGGCTGAGAAGATTGAACAAGGAATTAAACGAGGTAAAAAGCATTCAATCGTTATGGTTGCTGAAGGTTGTATGAGCGGACAAGAATGTGCTGAAGAATTAAGTAAATATATAAATATTGATACTAGAGTGTCAGTATTGGGTCACATTCAACGTGGCGGTAGCCCATCTGGTGCTGATCGTGTATTAGCATCACGATTAGGTGGACATGCGGTTGAATTATTAATGAGTGGTGAAACAGCTAAAGGTGTTGGTATTAAACATAACCAATTAACTGCGACACCATTTGATGAAATCTTTGGTCATTCTGATCATAAATTTGATAAACAAATTTACCAACTAGCTAAAGAGTTATCTATATAAATTTCAGGAGGATTATAAAATGAGAAAAACTAAAATTGTATGTACTATTGGACCAGCATCTGAATCAGAAGAAATGATTGAAAAATTAATTAACGCTGGTATGAACGTGGCACGTTTAAACTTTTCACATGGTAGTCATGAAGAACATAAAGGTAGAATTGATACAATTCGTAAAGTGGCTAAACGTTTAAATAAAACTGTAGCTATTCTTTTAGATACTAAAGGACCAGAAATTCGTACTCATAACATGAAAGATGGCGTTATCGAATTAGAAAAAGGTAAAGAAGTTATTGTAAGTATGAGTGAAGTAGAAGGTACACCTAAAAAGTTCTCTGTAACTTACGACAACTTAATTAATGATGTACAAGTAGGATCATACATTTTATTAGACGATGGTTTAGTAGAATTACAAGTTAAAGATATTGATCATGATAATGGTGAAGTAAAATGTGACATTTTAAACACTGGTGAACTAAAAAATAAAAAAGGTGTTAACTTACCAGGTGTTAAAGTAAATTTACCAGGTATCACTGATAAAGATGCTGATGATATTAGATTCGGTATCAAAGAAGATGTAGACTTTATCGCAGCAAGCTTTGTTCGTCGTCCAAGTGACGTATTAGATATCCGTGAAATCTTAGAACAAGAAAAAGCTAATATTACAATCTTCCCTAAAATTGAAAACCAAGAAGGTATTGACAATATTGAAGAAATTCTTGAAGTATCTGATGGTTTAATGGTTGCTCGTGGTGACATGGGTGTTGAAATTCCACCTGAAAAAGTACCTATGGTTCAAAAAGATTTAATTAGAAAATGTAACAAATTAGGTAAACCAGTTATTACTGCAACACAAATGTTAGATTCAATGCAACGTAACCCACGTGCAACACGTGCAGAAGCTAGTGACGTTGCAAATGCTATTTATGATGGTACAGACGCAGTAATGTTATCTGGTGAAACAGCTGCAGGTTTATATCCTGAAGAAGCAGTTAAAACTATGAGAAACATTGCAGTATCTGCAGAAGCAGCACAAGATTATAAAAAATTATTATCTGATAGAACTAAATTAGTTGAAACTTCACTAGTAAATGCTATTGGTATTTCAGTAGCTCATACAGCTCTAAACTTAAATGTTAAAGCAATTGTAGCTGCAACAGAAAGTGGTTCAACTGCACGTACTATTTCTAAATATCGTCCACATTCAGATATTATTGCTGTTACTCCTAGTGAAAAAACAGCTCGTCAATGTGCGATTGTATGGGGTGTTTATCCTGTAGTTAAAGAAGGACGTAAGAACACAGATGCATTATTAAATAATGCAGTAGCAACTGCTGTTGAAACAGAAAGAGTACAAAATGGTGACTTAATCATTATTACTGCAGGTGTTCCAACAGGTGAAAAAGGTACAACAAATATGATGAAAATCCATTTAGTTGGTGACGAAATTGCTAAAGGGCAAGGTGTTGGCCGTGGATCAGTTGTAGGTACTGCTATTGTTGCTGATTCAGCAAGTGATTTAAAAGATGTTGATTTAAGCGACAAAATCATCGTTACAAACTCTGTAGATGAAACATTAGTACCATATGTAGACCAAGCTATCGGTTTAATTACAGAAGAAAATGGTATTACATCACCTAGTGCAATCGTTGGCCTTGAAAAAGGTATTCCAACAGTTGTAGGTGTTGAAAATGCTACTAAAGAAATTAAAAATGATATGTTAGTTACTGTAGATGCTGCAAACGGTAAAGTATTCGAAGGTTATGCTAACGTACTATAATATATAAAATTATCGTCTAGATAATTGAAAATGCAAAAAGGATTGTAACAACTAAGTATTTTAACTTGGTAGTTACGATCCTTTTTAATATGTATAGGTAAATTAAAATAAAATAATTATACAAAAAAGTCAGTAAATGAATTTATAAAACTCATTTACTGACTCTTTTAAGTTTAAAACTCAACTCAATGATAAATTAATCATTCAGTTTTTGAGATTCTTTTTTATATCTCCAATACATGAAACCTAACAATATGAACCATAAAGGCGTTAAGTAAATTGCACGTCTAGTTGTTTCATTAACAAATAATAACCCAAATACTAAGATGAAGAATATTAAAATCACATAGCCCATATATTTACCACCAGGTAATTTATATATAGATTCTTTATGTAATTTTGGATTCTTTCTACTGTAATTAATATAAGCGACAATAATTAATGCCCATACGATTAAGAATAATACAGTCGATAAAGTAGTAACATAAGTAAATACTAATGTTGCATCTGGGAAGATATAATTTAATAATGCTGCAATTAGTAATAATGCTGATGAACCAATGATTGCTACATGAGGCACACCATTTTTATTAGTTTTACTAAAAGCAGGTGGCGCTTGCTTTTTATCTGATAAACCAAATAACATTCTACTATTTGAGAATATACCACTATTACAAGATGACGCTGCTGCAGTTAATACTACAAAGTTGATTAATCCAGCTGCAAATGGAATACCAATTAAAGTAAATAACTTAACGAATGGACTGTTATCAGGATCAACCTTATCCCAAGGAATAATTGACATGATAACAGCTAGGGCACCTACGTAAAATACTAGAATACGAATAGGTACACTATTTATTGCCTTAGGAATTGTTGATTCAGGATCTTTTGTTTCACCAGCAGTTACACCTATCATTTCTATACCAACGAAAGAGAATACTGCCATTTGGAATGACATAAAGAAGCCTGATGCACCTTTAGGGAATATTCCATGACTATATAAATTAGTTAAACTTGCATGACCAAACTGAGTTTTGTATGCAAATAAAATCATGACGGCACCTACAACAATTAAACCTAAAATAGTGACGATTTTAATGATAGAGAACCAAAATTCTAATTCTCCAAATAATTTAGCACTAAGCAAGTTAAATGACATTAGAACTAAAACGCAAAATAATGCGCTTATCCAATTGGGAACTGCAGGGAACCAAAAACTAACATATTTAGCTACAGCAGTTACTTCTGCCATACCTGTTATAATCCAACATAGCCAATAAGTCCAACCTGTAACAAATCCAGCAAATGGTCCAATGTATTTGTTAGTTACGTCTGCAAAAGATTTAAAATTAGTATTTTGAATTATAATTTCGCCTAACCCACGCATAAACATGAAAAGCATGAATCCAATAAAGATATACGTGAGTAATATTGAGGGACCCGTCATAGCAATCGTTTGTCCAGCACCCAGGAATAATCCTGTCCCAATAGCGCCACCGATGGCAATTAATTGCACATGACGATTGCTCAATTCTCTTTGTAGATTTTCAGCCATAAGACCTCTCCCTTACTTTTTATATAATTATATTATGCACTTATATTGGTTTTTATACAATTCATTTAATAAAAAAGTGTCGAAATACACTGCCTTATAATTAGAAATTTGTAATCATACACGATAACCAAATAAAAACTTTCTTATCTATTTAGAATCTCATACAAATTTATGTTTTGAAATACTGATATAAAGCCATTTCAAGAGCTATTCGACCATAGTGAAACCATTGGGCAATAGTAATTATTCATGATTTAAGAGATTTATTTGTTTCACAAAATCTTAATAATTAGCTATAATACTATTTGAAAGCCATTTCATAAAGAAATAGTAAAGGGGAAATTTATCATGGCAGAATTACAAAGAGGTTTGGAAGGGGTAATTGCAGCTGAAACTAAAATCAGTTCAATTATAGATAGCCAATTAACTTATGCAGGATATGATATTGATGATCTTGCTGAAAATGCCCAATTCGAAGAAATTATTTTTTTATTATGGAATTATAGACTTCCAAATAAAGAAGAACTACAAGAACTTAAGTCTAAATTATATGAGTATATGACTCTAAATCCAAGAGTATACAAACACTTTGAAGAATATGTAACTGATAAAGTACATCCAATGACAGCTTTACGTACTTCAGTTTCATACATTGCTCATTTTGATCCAGATGCTGAAGATGAATCTGATGATAAGAAATATGAAAGAGCTATTCGTATTCAAGCAAAAGTAGCTTCATTAGTAACTGCATTTTCACGAGTACGTGAAGGTAAAGAACCACTTAAACCAAATTCTGATTTAAGTTATGCAGCGAACTTCTTATATATGCTTAAAGGTGAACTACCTACAGATATCGAAGAAGAAGCATTTAATAAAGCATTAATCTTACATGCTGATCATGAGTTAAACGCATCTGCATTTACTGCTCGTTGTGCAGTATCTTCATTATCAGATATGTATTCTGGTATTGTTGCTGCTGTAGGTTCATTAAAAGGACCTTTACATGGTGGTGCTAATGAACGTGTAATGGCAATGTTACAAGAAGTAGGTTCTTTAGATAATGTAGACAAGTATTTAGATGAAAAATTTGCTAATAAAGAAAAAATTATGGGATTTGGTCACCGTGTATATAAAGAAGGAGATCCACGTGCCAAATATTTACGCGAAATGAGTAGAAAAATCACTGAAGAAACTGGTAAAAGTGAATTATATGAAATGTCATTAGCTATTGAAAAACGTATTAAAGAAGAAAAAGGATTAATTCCAAATGTTGACTTCTTTAGTGCTACTGTATATCACAGTATGGATATTCCACATGACTTATTCACACCAATTTTCGCAGTAAGTCGTACATCAGGCTGGATTGCGCATATCTTAGAACAATATAGAGATAATAGAATTATGCGTCCAAGAGCTAATTATATTGGTGAAACTGATCGCAAATATCTACCTATTGAAGAAAGATAATTAATCATTTATATTGTAAAATGAATTTTATTAAAATTACTTGGAGGTCAAATGTATGACAGCAGAAAAAATTACTAAAACTAACGACGGTTTAAATGTACCTAACGAACCAATTATTCCGTTTATTATTGGTGACGGAATCGGACCAGATATTTGGAATGCAGCTAGCCGCGTGATTGACGCAGCAGTTGAAAAAGCTTATAACGGTGAAAAACGTATTGAGTGGAAAGAAGTACTAGCTGGACAAAAAGCATATGACAATACTGGAGAATGGTTACCTAAAGAAACTTTAGATACAATTAAAGAATATTTAATTGCTGTTAAAGGTCCTTTAACAACTCCAATCGGCGGAGGTATTCGTTCATTAAACGTTGCTTTAAGACAAGAGTTAGATTTATTTACATGCTTACGTCCTGTACGTTGGTTCCAAGGTGTACCATCACCAGTTAAACGTCCACAAGATGTTGATATGGTTATTTTCCGTGAAAATACAGAAGATATTTATGCTGGTATTGAATTTAAAGAAGGTACTCCAGAAGTTAAAAAAGTAATTGATTTCTTACAAGACGAAATGGGCGCAACAAATATTCGTTTCCCTGAAACTTCAGGTATTGGTATTAAACCAGTTTCAAAAGAAGGTACTGAAAGATTAGTAAGAGCGGCGATTCAATACGCTATCGATAATAATCGTAAAGCAGTAACTTTAGTTCATAAAGGTAATATCATGAAATTCACTGAAGGTTCATTCAAACAATGGGGTTATGATTTAGCTCATAACGAATTTGGTGATCAAGTATTTACTTGGCAACAATATGATGAAATTGTTGAAAAAGAAGGTAAAGACGCTGCTAATGAAGCACAATCAAAAGCGGAACAAGAAGGTAAAATTATTGTTAAAGATTCAATCGCTGATATCTTCTTACAACAAATTTTAACTCGTCCTTCAGAACATGAAGTAGTTGCTACAATGAACTTAAACGGTGACTATATTTCAGATGCATTAGCTGCACAAGTTGGTGGTATTGGTATCGCACCAGGCGCTAACATTAACTATGAAACTGGTCATGCTATTTTCGAAGCAACACATGGTACTGCTCCTAAATATGCTGGATTAAATAAAGTAAATCCATCATCTGAATTATTAAGTTCAGTATTAATGTTAGAACATTTAGGTTGGCAAGAAGCTGCTGATAAGATTACAGAATCTATCGAAGCAACAATTGCTTCTAAAATTGTTACTTATGACTTTGCACGTTTAATGGATGGTGCAAAAGAAGTTTCAACTTCAGAATTTGCTGATGAATTAATTAAAAACTTAAAATAATAAGATACAAGAAAAGACGGATTGGGAAACCAATTCGTCTTTTTATTAAGATTTTGTAAATTATTAGTTTTTAATATCATTTCTTATAAAAAAATGATAGCTTAATTAATGAAAAGACAATATTTTTCATATATTAGCTTAATAAAAGCTTTGTATTAATTTAATTGTTAAGTTTATGTAAATTTGATGTATAGGTATATTATTTCTATTTAAACATCAGTTATAATAAACATGTAATTTAAACGGGGAGGCACACCATGTCACAAAAAGTATTAGTCGTTGACGATGAACAATCAATCGTTACTTTACTCAAATATAATTTAGAAACAGCCGGATACATAGTAGAAGTAGCCTATGACGGTGAAGAAGCATTACAAAAAGTTGAATCATCTCAACCGGATTTAATTGTATTAGATGTTATGTTACCTAAAAAAGATGGTATTGAGGTTTGTAAAACGATTAGATCTGATAAAAATTTAGTACCTATTCTTATGCTAACAGCTAAAGATGATGAATTTGATAGAGTGTTAGGTTTAGAACTTGGTGCTGATGATTATATGACTAAACCTTTCTCACCAAGAGAGGTAGTGGCAAGAGTGAAGGCTATTTTAAGACGCTCTCAATTTGTAAATGAAATAGAACAGAGTGAAGGCGATGAGGAAGATATCATTATCGACTCTATTCGAATTAGACCAGAATTTTTTGAAGTTTATAAAGATGATGAATTATTAGAATTAACGCCTAAAGAATTTGAGTTATTACTTTATCTGATTGAACGACAAGGACGAGTAATCACTAGAGAGCATATGTTAAATTCTGTGTGGAATTATGAGTTTGCTGGCGATTCACGTATCGTTGATGTTCATATTAGTCATTTAAGAGACAAATTAGAAGAAAACCCTAAACAACCTAAATTAATTAAAACTGTACGAGGATTAGGATATAAATTGGAGCGTCCTAAAAGATAATGTTAAAGTTTTATCATCGCATATTACTTTTAATTAGTACTATCACAATCATTAGCTTTATAGGTTTGGGTGCTATTGTCCACAACATGATTTATCAAACATTAACTCAAAGTCAGACTAAAGAACTTGAAAAAGAATCACGCAACTATATTAGTATGTATAATAGTGATAAACAGAATGAAATTAAAAATATTGCAAACAATCAAGAAAATTTAATTGTCATTAAGAAAAATGAAAAAACTATTTTTACAACTGATAAAAATAGTTCATTAGATGGACGGATAGATAACGAAGCAAATCCTTCCAATTTAATTCATAAAAATACAAAACTAGGGTTAAAATATACATTTAAAAGTCAAATTGGAGATAAAACTGTATACATAAGTGGTATTAATGATGAAATAATAGATTTACAAAAAGAAATGTGGAAGTACTTATCAATTGTAGGGATTATAGTATTAATCACTGAATATCTAGCAAGTAGAAGTATTCATCGTACATATATAAGACCTATTAATGAAGTAACCTATGCAACTTCTCTTTTAGCTGATGGCCATTATCATGTACGTGTACCAGAAAGTAACGTTAAAGAAACAAAAGCATTATTTGTTACAACAAATGAACTCGCAAGACGTTTACAAAAATTGAATAACAGACAAAAAATACAATCTAATAGACTGAAAACAACTTTAGAAAACATTCCTAGTTCTGTACTTATGATAGATAAACATGGAGATATAGTTGTAGCTAATTCAGCTTATTATGAAGTGTTTAGTCCTGAACAAAGTGTTGAAAATAAAAGTTATATTGGTTTTATTAACGATCCAATTGAGAAATTAATACTAGAAAGTTTTAGAACAGAGAAAGTTATTTATGAACAAATTGAAGTAGATATCAATAACGTACATACAAAGTATTTTGATGTTTCTTGTGTACCGATACTCTCAAAATCTAAAAAGAAACTTCAAGGTATGGTAGTTGTATTACATGATATTACTAATATCCAAAAATTGGAGAATTTGCGTCGTGAATTTGTTGCTAATGTGTCACATGAACTTAAAACGCCTATCACTTCAATTAAAGGGTTTGCAGAAACGCTAATAGAAGGCGCTAAAAATGATGAAGAATCATTAAATATGTTCCTAAATATCATTTTAAAAGAATCAAATAGAATTGAGTCACTTGTGATGGATTTACTAGACTTATCGCATATTGAGCAACAAACAGATATCGCAACCAGTTATTTAAATCTTTCTGAACTAGCTTATACAACAATTGAACATTTACAAAATCAAGCACAAAGTAAAAATATCGACATCATACCAGAAATAGAAAATGATGTTATTTTTAAAGCGAATGAAGATAAAATAGCTCAAGTTATAACTAATTTATTATCTAATGCAATTAACTATTCAACAAATGATAGTGAAGTAATTGTAAAGGTATATCGTCAAGGTAAGAAAGTAAATTTACAAATTCAAGATTTTGGTATAGGAATTACTCAGGAAGAACAAAAGCATATTTTCGAAAGATTTTATAGAGTAGATAAAGCTCGAAGTAGAGATTCTGGAGGCACTGGTTTAGGTTTATCTATAACTAAACACATTGTCGAAGCACATAATGGTAGAATTAGTGTTGATAGTCAATTAAATAAAGGGTCTACATTTAAAGTATCTTTTATTGATGAAGATTAAATCAATTATAATGAAACATCCTAATGTGGGTTAACGCTCATATTAGGATGTTTTTTAATATGTAGAAATAGCAGAAACTGAATAACGGTACTTAATATTTATTGACAGTACCTTGTTTATGATAAAATATATTTAAATATGTGCTGGAGGTTTAGATAGTGAATAAATTAGTATTAATTGATGGTAATAGTTTAAGTTTTAGAGCATTCTATGCTTTGCCATTACTTTCAAATAAGGCAGGCATACATACAAATGCAGTATATGGCTTTGCAATGTTACTAGAGAAAATTCTAAAAGAAGAACAACCCAATCACTTTTTAGTGGCGTTTGACGCAGGAAAGACAACTTTCAGACATTCTAAATATAGTGAATATAAAGGTGGAAGACAAAAAACGCCACCAGAACTAAGTGAGCAATTCCCATACATCCGTCAATTATTGGACGCTTACCATATTAAAAGATATGAGTTAGAAAATTATGAAGCCGATGATATTATAGGAACATTGAGCCGCGAAGCTGATGAAGCTGGCTTTGAAACGATAATTATTACCGGCGATCGAGATTTAACTCAACTTGCTACTGATCATGTAACTATTTACTATACAAAAAAAGGTGTTACAGATGTTGATCATTATACTCCAGAGTTTATTGCAGAAAAATATAATGGTTTAACACCTAACCAAATTATTGATATGAAAGGTTTAATGGGTGATACATCTGATAATATGCCAGGCGTGGCAGGTGTTGGTGAAAAGACAGCGATTAAGCTACTTAATCAATTTAATACTGTAGAAGGTGTATACGATCATTTAGATGATGTATCAGGTAAAAAATTAAAAGAAAAGCTCGAAAATAGTAAAGAAGACGCTTTAATGAGTAAAGATTTAGCTACAATTAATATTGAAAGTCCAATTGAAGTTAAATTAGCAGATACTAAAATGGATTCTGAAGTAGATGAATCAGATAAAATTGAGCTCTTTAAAAAGCTAGAATTTAAGCAACTACTTGCAGATATTGGAGATGTAGAGGCTACTGAGGAACAGAAAGATAAGGAATTTGATATTGAACCAAATTTTGAACATGTTGATTTTTCAAATTTAGAAGAAGCAATCATTCATTTTGAATTAGAAAATAGTAACTACTTAAGAGATAATATCCTTAAGTTTGGTTTCCATACTGGAGATTTACATGTTGTTATTGATGCAAATGAAATTTCACAATATAAAAATTTAGTACAATGGTTGGAAAATCCTAATACAAAGAAAATAGTATACGATGCTAAGAAAACTTATTTTGTTGCTCATAGATTAAACATTGACATACAAAATATTGAATTTGACGTAATGCTAGCGAGTTATATTATAGATCCATCTAGAACAATTGACGATGTGAACTCAGTAGTTACACATTACGGTCAACATTATGTTCAAGATAATATAACGATTTATGGTAAAGGTAAAAAGCATCATGTTCCTGACAATGCTATTCTTAATAAGCATGTGGCATCGATTATAGAAGCTATTTTTGCCTCTAAAACTGAAATGGAAAGTCAGTTAAAAGAATACAACCAAGTATCTCTTTTAGCAGATATAGAATTACCTTTAGCCCGTATTTTAAGCCAAATGGAAGAAATAGGTATTTATACTGATGCAAAAGATTTACAACAAATGGAAAAAGAAATTCAAGAAAAATTAGATATACTAATTAAAAACATACATGAAGCTGCTGGAGAAGAGTTTAATATCAATTCACCAAAACAGTTAGGTGTAGTATTATTCGAGACACTTCAATTACCAGTAATTAAAAAAACTAAAACAGGCTATTCAACTGCAGTTGATGTTTTAGAACAATTACAAGGGCAACATCCAATAATCGATTATATTTTAGATTATCGCCAGTTATCTAAGTTACAATCGACTTATGTTGAAGGGTTACAAAAAGTAATCAGTGATGACAAACGTATTCATACACGTTTTAATCAAACATTAGCTCAAACTGGAAGATTATCTAGTATTGATCCTAATTTACAAAATATACCAGTCCGTCTAGAAGAAGGTAGAAAAATTAGAAAAGCATTCAAACCTACGTCATCTGATAGTGTTATTTTATCTGCCGACTATTCACAAATTGAATTAAGAGTACTAGCTCATATTACTCAAGATGAAAGTATGAAAGAAGCATTTATAAATGGACATGATATTCATACAGCGACTGCTATGAAAGTGTTTGATGTAGAAGCGGACGAAGTAGACAGTCTGATGAGAAGACAAGCAAAAGCTGTTAATTTCGGAATCGTTTATGGTATTAGTGATTACGGATTGAGTCAAAGTTTAGGTATAACTCGTAAAAAAGCAAAAATCTTTATCGATGATTATTTAGATAGTTTTCCTGGTGTGAAACAATATATGTCAGATATTGTTAAAGATGCTAAAGCACAAGGCTATGTAGAAACACTATTACATCGCCGTAGATATATTCCAGATATTACAAGCCGTAACTTCAATTTAAGAAGTTTTGCGGAAAGAACTGCTATGAATACGCCAATCCAAGGTAGTGCTGCTGATATTATTAAACTTGCAATGGTTAAATTTGATGAAGAAGTACAGTCAACCAATTATCACGCAAAATTATTATTGCAAGTACACGATGAATTGATATTTGAAGTACCAAAAGAAGAAGTAGATTCATTTAGTCAATTTGTTGAAGATACTATGGAATCAGCACTTGATTTAGATGTGCCTTTAAAGGTAGATTCTAGTTATGGTGAAACTTGGTATGACGCAAAATAAAGGAAGGTATTAATATGCCAGAATTACCTGAGGTAGAACATGTTAAACGAGGTATTGAACCATACGCCATTAATACAATTATTGATAAAGTAAAATTCTCAGAAAGTGTTATTAATGGAAAAAAGAATGGTAGAGAAACCATAATCAAGGGAATCGAACTTGATAGTTTTAAACGTTTAACTGAAGGATATAAAATTATAAAAATCGACAGAAGAAGTAAATACATCGTCTTTTATATTCAACAAAATGATGAGAATCGTATTTTAATTAGTCATTTAGGTATGGCTGGTGGATTCTTCATTGTAGATGATTTAGAACAAATTACTGCACCTAATTATCGAAAACATTGGCAAGTGATATTTGAACTAAACAATGGCAAAAAATTAGTTTATTCAGATATAAGACGTTTTGGAGAGATAAGAAATGTTAGCAGTTTTGAGTTCTATCCATCATTTTTAAAAATAGCTCCAGAACCATTTGATGATGATGCATTACAACATTTTTTAGATTGTACAAATAAAAAAAGTTATATTAAAAAACCGATTAAACAGGTTATTCTAGATCATAAAGTCATTTCTGGTTGTGGAAATATTTATGCTTGTGAGGCTTTATTTAGAGCAGGTATAAAACCACATCGACTAACTCAAAGTTTAACTGACCAAGAAAAAGAAATGGTATTTTATCATGTTCGTTCAGTACTAAATGAGGGTATAAAATACGGTGGTACCAGCATTTCGGATTATCGACATGCTGATGGAAAAACAGGTGAAATGCAGCTACATCTTAATGTATACAAACAAAAATATTGCAAGGTATGTGGGCATCCAATCGAAACTGAAGTCATTGCATCAAGAAATAGTCACTATTGCCCGACTTGTCAGAAATAAAGGAAGCGTGAAAATATGTCAAAAGTAATAGGACTTACTGGTGGTATTGCATCAGGCAAATCTACTGTATCTGAATTATTAACTGCATTTGGATTTAAAGTGATTGATGCAGATACAGCTGCAAGAGAAGCAGTTGCTAAAGGTACAACAGGTTTAGAAAAGGTAAGAGAAACATTCGGAGAAGAAGCTATCGATGAAAATGGTGAAATGGATAGGAAGTATATGGGAGACTTAGTCTTTAATAATCCTGATCAACGATTAGTGCTAAATGAAATTGTACATCCGATTGTTAGAGAAATTATGGATGAAAAAAAACAACAATATATTGAAGAAGGCCATAATGTCATAATGGATATCCCGCTTCTATTTGAAAATGAATTACAAGATACTGTAGACGAAGTATGGCTTGTTTATACTTCTGAAAGTATTCAAATTGATCGTTTAATGGAGCGAAATGACTTAACCCAAGAAGAAGCAAAAGCACGTGTTTATAGTCAAATTTCTATAGATAAAAAAAGTAGAATGGCTGACCATGTCATTGATAATTTAGGAGATAAATTAGAATTAAAGCAAAATCTAGAGAAATTACTTAGCGAACAAGGTTTCATAGAAAAGTAAATTATCATTTTAAACTCAATGTCTTTTAAGGGCATTGAGTTTTTATTTTGATAATGTTTGCTTATTACATATGATTATAAAAATATTTTGTAAAGTTTAAGTAAACGCTTTCAAAATGATGTTATTATGTTATACTAATGCCATAAAGTATAACATATAAATAAATGATCAAGGGGTGCTTTAAATGGCGACAAATATTGCAATTAATGGAATGGGTAGAATTGGTAGAATGGTGTTAAGAATTGCTTTACAAAATGATAACTTAAATGTAAAGGCAATTAATGCTAGTTACCCACCTGAAACAATTGCACATCTTATCAATTATGATACAACACATGGTAAATATAATGAAAAAGTAGAAGCTATTGAGGATGGTATTAGATATAAGGACCAAGACATTAAATTAGTTTCAGATAGAAATCCTGAAAATTTACCATGGAAAGACTTAGATATAGATGTTGTCATCGAAGCGACTGGTAAATTTAATCATGGTGATAAAGCAATCGCACACATTAATGCAGGTGCTAAAAAAGTATTATTAACTGGACCTTCTAAAGGTGGACATGTACAAATGATAGTTAAAGGTGTCAACGACGATAAATTAGACGTAAATGAATTTGACATCTTTAGTAATGCATCTTGTACAACAAATTGTATCGGACCAGTTGCCAAAGTTTTAAATGATGAATTTGGTATAGTAAATGGTCTAATGACTACAGTTCACGCTATTACGAATGATCAAAAAAATATTGATAACCCACATAAAGATTTACGCAGAGCGCGTTCATGTAATGAAAGTATCATTCCGACTTCAACTGGTGCAGCAAAAGCATTAAAAGAAGTGCTACCTGAAGTTGAAGGTAAATTACATGGTATGGCTTTAAGAGTACCAACTAAAAACGTATCACTTGTGGATTTAGTTGTAGATTTAGAAAAAAATGTTACTGTTGATGAAGTAAATCAAGCTTTCAAAAATGCTAATCTAGATGGTGTGTTAGATGTAGAAACTGAACCACTTGTTTCAGTAGATTTCAATACTAATCCAAACTCTGCTGTTATTGATGCACAATCAACAATGGTTATGGGAGATAATAAAGTTAAAGTAATTGCTTGGTATGATAATGAATGGGGTTACTCAAATAGAGTTGTTGAAGTAGCTGAACAAATTGGTAAATTAATTGATTCACAAAGTGCAGTAGAAGCAGTTTAAAATTGGTAAAAATAAATATATTGAAGCTGTCAATCAAATCCAAACATAAGGATTAGGTTGGCAGTTTTAATTTTTTATAGAAAGCTTTAGAATAATAATTTAGATGTTTCTATTTTCATTAGACAAATTGTTAAATGAAGAGAAATTTAAGTATATTTGTTTTCATTTTTAAGTTAATATAGCCACTTTTTAAAAATAGGTTACACATTTTGAACCATTTATCTCAAATGCGCTTTCTTTTTTTAACGTATGATTTTATAGTATAATTGAGAATAATTAAAATAGAAAAGGGTGACAATTATGAAATGCCCAAAATGTAATTCAACGCATTCTAGAGTAGTCGATTCTCGTCACGCAGACGACGCAAATGCAATTCGTCGAAGAAGAGAATGCGAAAATTGTGGTACAAGATTCACAACATTTGAACATATAGAGGTAAGTCCTTTAATTGTAGTAAAAAAAGACGGAACAAGAGAACAATTTTTAAGGGAAAAAATATTAAACGGTTTGGTTAGATCATGTGAAAAACGCCCTGTAAGATATCAACAACTTGAAGATATAACTAATAAAGTTGAATGGCAACTTAGAGATGAAGGTCACACAGAAATATCATCAAGAGAAATAGGGGAACATGTTATGAATTTACTTATGCATGTTGATCAAGTATCATATGTTCGATTTGCTTCAGTATATAAAGAATTTAAAGATATAGATCAATTATTAGCTTCAATGCAAGGGATTTTGAATGATAATAAACGGAGTGATTTATAAATGGGATTACAATCCTTTGAATTTGGATTAAGACCACAAGACAGTTTTGAAGTTATACAAAATTTCCATTTAAATTCACAACATCTAGAGATACTTAATCGTCTTTTCACACCGTTAATTGGACAACAAGCCATTGGTTTATATCATTTTATGCACCAATTTTCCAATGATAATGAACAAGCTTTAACTCACTATGTAATTATGAACGAATTAAAAGAAAATTTATTAGAATTTAGAAATCAAATGGATTTACTAGAAGCGATCGGATTAATGAAATCATTTGTTAAGCATGAAGAACAACAAACTCATTTTGTTTATCAACTTGTCCAACCTCCTTCTGCATATCAATTTTTTAATGATCCTATGTTATCAGTATTTCTTTACAGTGAGGTTGATAAAAAAAGATATCAAATTTTAAAAAAGCATTTTGAACAAGAAAATAAAGATTTATCGAATTATCAACAAACGACAAGAAAATTTACAGATGTATTTCATGTTCCTAATAAAATAATAGATGTCGATACTCAAAATATACCTCAATCAGGAGAATATGCTGGTATCGATTTATCGAATGAATCATTTGATTTTGAAATGTTAAAATCCATGTTGCATAATCATTTTATTTCAAGTGAAATAGTGACTAAAGATGCTAAAGCTTTAATCATGCAACTTGCAAAACTTTATGGATTAACAGTAGATGCAATGAAACATATTATTTTAAATTCGATTACTAGTGCACAACAATTATCATTTGAAGAAATGCGTAAACAAGCTCGTTCATATTATTTAATAGAACATGATAATCAATTACCTAAATTAGAACTAAATCAGAATATTAAACAAAACAATACGGCAACACAAAATAAAGAAGATAAAGATCCTGAAAATGATACAGATGCTTGGTTAGATTTATTAGAACAAACAAGTCCTATTGATATGTTAGCTTCTTGGTCAGAATCTGAACCAACTTTGTCACAAAAAAATATGATTGAAGAATTAATTCATAGAGAGAAAATGAATTTTGGTGTGATTAATATCTTGCTACAATTCGTAATGCTTAAAGAAGATATGAAATTACCTAAATCGTATATTTTTGAGATTGCTTCTAATTGGAAGAAAAAAGGGATTACTACAGCCAAACAGGCTTATGAATATGCCTTGAAGGTAAACCAACCTAAACCAACATATGAATCAAAATCTAATTCCTATCAAGGATATAATAGAAAAAGTAAATTAGTCTCTAGAGAAAAAACACCTAAATGGTTAGAAGAAAGAGACAATCCAAATGCTGCAGAACATTCAAAAGATGAAACTGATGATCAATTTGAAAAAGATCGACAAGCATTTCTAGAACAATTAAATAAAGATTGGGAGGAGGATTAGATGGAAAGTTTTAAGCAAATTGTTGGGTCAAATAAAGATTTCGGAAAAAGAATTGCAAAAATACGTCAACAAGTAGTTAATGATCCTGACGTTAAGACATTTTTAAATGAACATCAATCAGAGATAACAAATGCTATTATTGATGAGGATTTAAATGTTTTACAAGAATATAAAGATCAACAAAAACATTATGACGGTCATAGTTATAACGAATGCCCAAATTTTGTTAAAGGTCATGTACCAGAATTATATGTAGAAAATGAACGTATAAAAATTCGTTATTTACCTTGTCCTTGTAAAATTAAATATGATGAAGAACGTCTTAATTCTCAATTAATTACATCACATCATATGCAACGTGATACATTAAACGCTAAAATAAAAGACATTTATACGACTGGACGTAATCGATTAGACTTAGCAATGCAAGTTAATGATATTTGTAAAAAATTGATTAATAACGAAGATGTTAAAGGTTTATATTTATATGGTCCTTTTGGTACTGGAAAATCATTTATTCTAGGTGCTATAGCTAACCAACTTAAGGCTAAAAAAGTACCATCTACTATTGTCTATCTGCCAGAATATATTAGAACATTAAAAGGTGGTTTCAAAGATGGTAGTTATGAAAGAAAATTACAAAGAATACGTGAAGCTAATATTTTAATGTTAGACGATATCGGAGCAGAAGAAGTTACGCCATGGGTTAGAGATGAAGTGATAGGACCATTGTTACATTATAGAATGGTTCATGAATTACCTACATTTTTCACTTCAAACTTAAGTTATGAAGAATTAGAGCATCATTTATCAATGACACGTGAAGGCGCTGAAAAAACTAAGGCTGCTAGAATTATTGAAAGAATTAAAACATTATCAACACCATATTTCTTAAAGGGAGAAAACTTTAGAAACAATTGATATTTTTAAATAATATTGTATAATGGACTTAAATCTAAATCGTTGAAACTGTTGAAGATAAGATAATTTAATCACTATTACACAGAAAGCCATTACTTGATGAGAATATGGTTAATATATTAAATTATTACTACTTTAATGTATGGCATTTGTAATGAATGCTCGGCTCAAGACCGTTATCTTATGTAGAGAAGACGTTGAATGTAATCTTTTGGTTATATTTTGACGTTCAACTAGGGTGGTACCACGACGATCTCGTCCCTGTATTAGGGGCGGGATTTTTTTATTTTCTCACATTCGTTACAACTTGATATTTATTCAATAAGTCAACGATATGATTTTCATATTTTAGGAGGTTATAGTATGGATCAAATTAATATTCAATTCCCAGATGGCAATTCAAAAGCATTTGATAAAGGCACTACTACAGAAGATATAGCGCAATCAATAAGTCCTGGATTACGTAAAAAAGCAGTAGCAGGAAAATTTAATGGGCAAATGGTAGATTTAACACGTCCATTAGAAACAGATGGTGAGATTGAAATTGTAACACCAGGTAGCGAAGAAGCTTTAGAAGTTTTACGTCATTCAACTGCTCATTTAATGGCACAAGCTTTAAAAAGATTATATGGTGACGTTAAATTTGGCGTAGGTCCAGTTATTGAAGGTGGATTATACTATGATTTTGATACTGAAGAAAAAATCTCATCTGACGATTTTGAAAAAATTGAAAAAACAATGAAACAAATAGTGGATGAAAATCATAAAATAGAACGTAAAGTTGTATCAAGAGATGAAGCTAAAGATTTCTTCAAAGACGATCCATACAAGTTAGAATTAATTGATGCGATTCCAGAGGATGAAAATGTAACATTATATTCTCAAGGCGAGTTTACTGATTTATGTAGAGGTGTACATGTACCTTCTACTTCAAAAATTAAAGAATTCAAATTACTTTCTACAGCTGGTGCATATTGGCGTGGCGATAGTAACAATAAAATGTTACAACGTATCTACGGTACAGCATTTTTCGATAAAAAAGATCTAAAAGCACATCTTCAAATGTTAGAAGAACGTCGCGAACGTGATCACCGTAAAATTGGTAAAGAATTAGACTTATTCGCAAATAATCAACTTGTAGGTGCGGGTTTTCCATTATGGTTACCAAATGGTGCTACAATTCGCCGTGAAATCGAGAGATATATCGTTGATAAAGAAGTAAGTATGGGCTATGACCATGTTTATACACCAGTTATCGCTAACGTAGATTTATATAAAACATCAGGTCACTGGGATCATTATCAAGAGGATATGTTCCCAACAATGAAATTAGATGAGACAGAAGAAATGGTACTACGTCCTATGAACTGCCCACACCATATGATGGTTTATAATAACAAACCACATTCTTATCGTGAATTACCAATTCGTATTGCTGAATTAGGTACTATGCATAGATATGAAGCTAGTGGTGCAGTATCTGGATTACAACGTGTAAGAGGTATGACATTAAATGACGCTCATATTTTCGTAAGACCTGACCAAATTAAAGAAGAATTTAAACGTGTTGTTAATTTAATTCAAGATGTATACAAAGATTTTGGATTTGAAGATTATACTTTCAGATTAAGTTATCGTGATCCAGAAGATAAAGAAAAATATTTCGATGATGACGAAATGTGGGTAAAAGCTGAAAAAATGATTAAAGAAGCTTCTGATGAGTTAGGACTTACTTATGAAGAAGCAATTGGCGAAGCGGCATTCTATGGTCCTAAATTAGACGTTCAAGTTAAAACAGCTATGGGTAAAGAAGAAACTTTATCAACTGCACAATTAGACTTCTTATTGCCAGAACGCTTTGAATTAACTTATATTGGCCAAGATGGAGAACAACATAGACCAGTGGTTATTCACCGTGGTGTTGTATCTACAATGGAAAGATTTGTAGCATTCTTAACAGAAGAAACAAAAGGGGCGTTCCCAACATGGTTAGCACCTAAACAAGTAGAAATCATTCCAGTAAATGTTGATTTACATTATGACTATGCTAGATTAATTCAAGACGAATTAAAATCTCAAGGTGTACGTGTAGAAATCGATGACCGTAATGAAAAAATGGGATATAAAATTCGTGAAGCACAAATGCAAAAAATCCCTTACCAAATAGTAGTGGGAGATAAAGAAGTAGAAAATAAAGAAGTAAATGTGCGTCAATATGGTTCACAAGATCAAGAAACTTTAGAAAAAGATGAATTCATTTGGAATTTAGTTGATGAAATTCGTTTGAAAAAACATAGATAAACTTGAAATTAACAGTCAGTTCATGTATATTACAAGGTAGTTAAAATAAAAGTTGAGTTAGAGGTTGCAATATTAAATAGTAGCTTGTCAGAAGTTGTATGGAACGAATGTTGAACAAGTCAAAGGTAATATTGCCGAAACAAACGTTAACCATAATAGACGTTTGTTGGGACAGTTGTCGAAAGAAACTGTACTGTCACTTAATGTGATGTGCTACCTAATATAGATAAAAGCAAAGTGGTTGCATATCTTAAAGGTATGTAGTCACTTTTTTATTTGCAATGATAAAGTTAATTATTGAATGAAACTAACAATTTTAACGAAAGTCATGCATTTAGTTTTGCTTTGAAAAAGTAACATTGAAGCCTCTAAATACAAGGAAAGGATTCTTCTATGAGTAAAAATCAAAATCAGAATGAAGGCGTTCAACGAGGTTTAAAAGATCGACATCTTTCCATGATAGCAATAGGAGGGTGTATCGGTACTGGACTATTTATGACTTCTGGTGGTGCTATTCATAGTGCTGGTGCGTTAGGTGCACTATTAGCATACGCCATTATTGGTGCCATGGTCTTTTTCTTAATGACATCATTAGGAGAAATGGCAACATATTTACCAGTTTCTGGTTCATTTAGTACATATGCAACACGTTTTGTTGATCCATCATTAGGATTCGCATTAGGTTGGAATTACTGGTTTAACTGGGTTATTACAGTAGCTGCAGACGTTACAATTGCAGCACAAGTGATTCAATATTGGTCACCAATGCAAGGTGTACCAGCATGGATTTGGAGTTGTATATTCCTTGTTATTATCTTTGCATTGAATTCACTATCGGTTAGAGTATACGGAGAAAGCGAATACTGGTTTGCATTAATTAAAGTTGTAACTGTTATCATATTTATCATTATAGGTTTATTAACTATTGTCGGAATCATGGGCGGTAAATTTGTAGGCTTTGAAACATTTACAAAAGGCGAAGGCCCAATATTAGGTGGTAATTTAGGCGGTAGTTTATTATCAATTTTAGGTGTATTCTTAGTTGCAGGGTTCTCTTTCCAAGGTACTGAGTTAATAGGAATCACAGCAGGAGAATCTGAAAATCCAGAAAGAGCTGTACCTAAAGCAATTAAACAAGTGTTTTGGAGAATATTACTATTTTACATTCTAGCGATATTTATTATAGGTATGTTAATTCCTTATGATAGCAATGCATTAATGGGAGGAGATAGCAGCGTATCAACGTCTCCATTTACATTAGTATTCCAAAATGCAGGCTTAGCATTTGCAGCATCATTTATGAATGCTGTTATATTAACTTCCGTATTATCCGCAGGTAACTCAGGTATGTACGCTTCTACAAGAATGTTATATTCTATGAGTAAAGATAAATTAGCATATGCATCATTCTCAAAAACTAATAGAAATGGTGTACCTTATATTTCTCTAGCAATCACTGGAATAATTGTAATTATTATCTTTTTATTACAACATTTAAGTGGTGATGCTTATGACTATATTGTAGCTGCTAGTGGTATGACTGGCTTTATCGCGTGGGTAGGTATTGCAGTCAGTCATTATAGATTTAGACGCGCATTTGATAAACAAAATTATGATAAGTCTAAATTGAAATATAAAGCTAAATTATTCCCATTTGGTCCAATATTTGCTGGATTCTTATGTGTTATTGTTATTTTAGGTCAAGATGTTGATTTCATTAAGACTGGTGATTTTGATATCAATAGATTTATCATTACTTATATGGGTATCCCAGTATTTTTAGCATTCTTTATTTATCATAAAGTAAGATATAAAACTAAAAAAATTCCATTAGAAAAAGTGGATTTACGTCAAGATGTGTCTATGGAAGAAGTAAGACATCATGATTAAATAAAAAAATAGTTGACGAATACATTAATAGTTGGTATGATTAGTAACGTTGAATACGAAACGAACCAAGTAGAAGCTCCCGCTTCTCACCTGTAGCGACGCTGTAAGCAGTTGGCAGGTTAATCATGTTACACAATTAATGTGTGAAGAAGAGCGGGTAGTGATACTCGCTCTTCTTTTTGCTTGGGACAATTTCGTAAAATACTGGGAGGTGTCAACCATAGCAAAAGATCAAACTCAAATTAATGAGAAAATTCGCGCGAAAGAACTTCGTTTAGTAGGTCAAGATGGTGAACAAATTGGTGTCAAATCAAAACAAGAAGCTTTAGAAATGGCTGAACGTGTTGATTTAGATTTAGTAATCGTAGCACCAAATGCTAAACCACCTGTTGCTAGAATTATGGATTACGGTAAATTCAAATTCGAACAACAGAAAAAAGAAAAAGAAATGAAGAAGAAACAAAAAACAATTAACGTTAAAGAAATTCGTTTAAGTCCAACAATTGAGGAACACGATTTCCAAACAAAATTGAAAAATGGACGTAAATTCCTTTCTAAAGGCGATAAATGTAAAGTTTCAATTCGTTTCAGAGGTCGTGCAATTACGCATAAAGAAATTGGTCAACGCCAATTAGAAAAATTTGCTGAAGAATGTAAAGACCTTGCTACTGTAGAACAGAAGCCTAAAATGGAAGGCCGTCAAATGTTCCTTATGTTAGCACCAATTAATGAAAAATAATTAAATTAATTTCTAGGAGGAAATGAATCATGCCTAAAATGAAAACTCACCGTGGAGCAGCAAAACGTGTTAAAAGAACTGGTTCAGGTCAATTAAAACGTTCAAGAGCTTTCACATCTCACTTATTCGCAAACAAAAACACTAAACAGAAACGTCAATTACGTAAAAGTAGATTAGTTTCTAAAAGTGATATGAAACGCGTAAAACAATTATTATCTTATAAAAAATAATGAAATTAACGATTATCGATTAATAACGTAGATAGAATCTAAGGAGGAATTTAATATGCCACGAGTAAAAGGTGGAACAGTAACAAGAGCACGTCGTAAAAAAACGATTAAATTAGCTAAAGGTTACTTCGGTTCAAAACATACATTATATAAAGTAGCTAAACAACAAGTCATGAAATCAGGTCAATATGCATTCCGTGACCGTCGTCAACGTAAACGTGATTTCCGTAAATTATGGATTACACGTATCAATGCAGCAGCTCGTAAACATGACATGAGCTATTCAAAATTAATGAACGGCTTGAAAAAAGCTGACATCGATATTAACCGTAAAATGTTATCTGAAATTGCTATTTCAGACGACAAAGCTTTCGGTGAATTAGTATCAAAAGCTAAAGACGCTTTAAAATAAATTAATCTTTGATAAGATAGGAAAACCTTTCTAATCTTTATCAAATTATAAAAGCTGAGACATTTTATGATGTCCCAGCTTTTATTTATATTTCTTCGACCAAATATTATATTTAACTATAATTTTATAAAACAATGAAAAGTTATAAATCGCGATTTGAAAATAAGTTTGATAGAATGAATTCATAAAAGTAAGTATAAAGGAGAAAAGTATGTCTAAATTTGATGAGCAAATTATTGTAGTACCAAGAACAACTCTTTTTGACAATGAAACAAATGCGTTTAATGGCTTTCTATCGAAAAGTGATGTAAAAGGCGATAATATTTTTAATTCATTAAGTCATTATGAAGTTAAACGTAGAGGAGATATGGAAGAAAACCCAGACTATAAACAACTTATCTCATATTGTCTTTTAGAAAACCAAAATGGCGAAATTCTCGTTTATGAACGCCTATCTGGTGGAGGAGAAGAACGTTTACATGGACAATCATCTATAGGTGTAGGTGGACACATGAATGATGTTGTCGGAGCAGATTCAATCAATGAAGTATTACGAGTCAACGCTCAAAGAGAATTAGAAGAAGAAGTAGGTCTATCTACAGAAGATTCTCAAAATATGGAATATATTGGATTCATAAATGACGATAATAACGACGTTGGTAAAGTTCACATGGGTGTTGTTTTTAAAATCACTGTGAATTCTAACGATGTAGAAGCTAAAGAAACAGACACTTTAAGAATTAAATGGATTGAAAAAGGAAAAATTGAATCTTATGATGACTTTGAGACATGGAGTGCATTAATTCTTCAAGATTTATAATAATTGAGGTGCAAAATGAATGTCAGATATCATTCCGTTTCCATTATCAGAGGGAAAATTAAAAAAAGAAATCAAACAAGCTGAGTTAACGCAAAATTTTGATGAAATGTATAATCTATTTGAACAATATGAAAGTCAATTCGATTTAGATGAAAATTTGGCTATGACAAAATGCAACATGTTATATCAAATGAATGCATTTTTAGAATTGAGAGAAGAAGCAATCATCTTATTAAAAAAAGGTTTAAACAGATATGATGATTTAATGATTTATTACGTTAAAAGTTTAAATGGATTAGAACAATACTATGAAGCTGTTGAAGTCATAAATCAAATTATAGATGAAGTGCGTGATCATAAGACAAGAATGGAGTTATTTCCTTTAAAAGAATATGCACAAGCTCAGTTACAATCTAATAAACAACAACTTTCACAATCTTTAACTGAATTTAATCACTTAAGTACCAGAGAACAAACTCATATCTTACTTCAATTAATAGATAATGGACATTTTGACTTTAAAGAATCGATAAATTATTTATTAAACAATTATTCCTTTGAAAATAATATTATAAGTTTAATGATAGAGTATTTAAGATTCGCTCAATCAGAGGAGCCTATAAGAATTGATAAATACGGTTATACATCAGAAATTAAACCAAAAGATTTAAAAGGTCTTGAACATACAACTATGAAAACTCGAATTATACCTGAAGTGATTAATCAATTAGAAGACGGTGCTTTACATATTGTAGACGAGGCGAACCACATTATGAACAATTATTCTATATTATTATATCCTCTTAATATAGAAGAAATATTTACCATTGATGAATGGACAAACGCATATGATGTTTATTTTAAAGGAATGATTGGTATAGAAAAGAATGTGGTGAAAGAAGAGGCATTAACTTTTATAAAACAATTAGAAAGTTGAATTCGAATTTAATTTCTTGCAAAAGAGAAATAAATCATTTAACGTGAAATTTAATTGAAATAAGTAGTAAATAATTTCACAAACGTTGCAATTTCAATGTTTGTGTACGTAATTGACCTATGCTATAATAGGGAAGTTGAAAAAATAAAATAGTTATTCATGGAGGTATTTATACATGACAGCAACTTGGGAAAAAAAGGAAGGTAACGAAGGATTATTAACAGTTACTGTTCCAGCAGAAAAAGTAGATAAAGCATTAGATCAAGCATTTAAAAAAGTAGTTAAACAAATTAATGTACCTGGATTCCGTAAAGGTAAAGTGCCTCGTCCAATTTTCGAACAACGTTTTGGCGTTGAAGCGTTATATCAAGACGCAGTAGACATTTTATTACCTGAAGCTTATGGTGAAGCAATTGATGAAACAGATATTAAACCTGTTGCTCAACCTGAAGTTAATGTAACTCAAATTGAAAAAGGTAAAGATTTCATTTTTGAAGCTACTGTAACTGTTGAACCAGAAGTTAAATTAGGTGACTACAAAGGTTTAGAAATTGAAAAACAAGAAACTGAATTAACTGATGAAGAATTAGAAGAATCAATTAACCATAGTTTAAGTCATATGGCTGAAATGGTTGTTAAAGAAGATGGCGCTGTTGAAAATGGCGACACTGTTAATATTGATTTCAGCGGATCAGTTGATGGTGAAGAATTTGAAGGTGGACAAGCTGAAGGTTACGACCTAGAAGTTGGTTCAGGTTCATTTATCCCAGGTTTCGAAGAGCAATTAGAAGGTATGAAAACTGGAGAAGAAAAAGATGTAGTAGTCACTTTCCCAGAAGAATACCATGCTGAAGAATTAGCTGGCAAAGAAGCTACGTTCAAAACAAAAGTAAATGAAATTAAATATAAAGAAGTACCTGAATTAGACGATGAAGTAGCTAATGAATTAGATTCTGAAGCAAATTCAGTTGATGAATACAAAGAAAATTTACGTAAACGTTTAGCTGAACAAAAAGCAACAGAAGCTGAAAACACTGAAAAAGAAGAAGCTATTAACAAAGCAACTGAAAATGCTACTATCGACATTCCTCAAGCAATGATCGATACAGAATTAGATCGTATGGTTCAAGAATTTGGCCAAAGAATTCAACAACAAGGTCTAGACTTACAAACTTACTTCCAAATTTCAGGTCAAAATGAATCTCAATTAAGAGAACAAATGAAAGACGATGCAGAACAACGTGTTAAAACAAACTTAACATTAACTGCAATTGCTGATGCTGAAAATATCGAAGTTACTGACGAAGATATCGATAAAGAATTAGAAAAAATGAGCGAACAATTTAATATCTCTGTAGAAGATATTAAAAACACATTAGGTAATACTGATATCGTGAAAAACGATGTTCGTATTCAAAAAGTAATTGACTTATTAAAAGATAATGCAAAATTAGTTGAAGGTAGTAAAGAAGACTAATTTATAGATATCCTCTACAGCAACAAACATTTAATATTATTATTCTTATATTAATAATTGGAAGGTTTAATAAGATAATCTATCTTGTGGGGTGGGGCCATGAGTTCAATCTATAACAGTTTGAATTCAGTCCCACTCTTTCCTATTTTTTAAGCAAATAAATTGAATGTTATTATGTTGCATTATAGAATGCTATCTAGTATAGTCTTTATGGAATAGGGGTGTAGAAAAGAATGTTCAAATTCAATGAAGATGAAGAAAATTTAAAATGCTCTTTCTGCGGTAAAGATCAAGATCAAGTTAAGAAATTAGTTGCAGGAAGTGGCGTGTATATTTGTAATGAGTGTATTGAACTATGCTCAGAAATCGTTGAAGAAGAATTAGCACAAAATTCTTCTTCAGAAGAATTAACAGAATTACCAACTCCTAAAGAGATTATGGACCATTTAAATGAATATGTAATCGGTCAAGAAAAGGCTAAAAAAGCTTTATCTGTAGCTGTATATAATCACTATAAACGTATTCAACAACTAGGCCCTAATGAAGATGATGTTGAATTACAAAAAAGTAATATCGCATTAATCGGACCAACAGGTAGTGGTAAAACATTATTAGCACAAACATTAGCTAAAACATTAAATGTTCCATTTGCAATTGCAGATGCTACTAGTTTAACTGAAGCTGGCTATGTTGGTGACGACGTTGAAAATATCTTATTACGCTTAATTCAAGCAGCAGACTTTGATATAGACAAAGCTGAAAAAGGTATTATATACGTTGATGAAATTGACAAAATTGCAAGAAAATCTGAAAACACATCAATTACACGAGATGTTTCCGGTGAAGGTGTTCAACAAGCACTATTAAAAATCTTAGAAGGTACGACTGCTAGTGTACCTCCTCAAGGTGGACGTAAGCATCCGAACCAAGAATTGATTCAAATTGATACTACAAATATCTTATTCATCCTTGGTGGTGCATTTGATGGTATCGATGAAGTAATTAAACGTCGTTTAGGTGAAAAAGTAATTGGATTTGCTAGTAATGAAGCAGACAAATATGATGAAGAAGCATTACTAGAACAAATTAGACCAGAAGATTTACAGTCTTATGGTTTAATTCCAGAATTTATCGGTCGTGTTCCAATTGTAGCTAACTTAGAAACGCTAGATGTAGATGCACTTAAAAATATATTAACTCAACCTAAAAATGCATTAGTTAAACAATATACTAAAATGCTTGAATTAGATAACGTTGAATTAGTATTTAGCGATGAATCTTTATCTGCTATTAGTGAAAAAGCTATTGCACGTAAAACAGGGGCACGTGGTCTTCGTTCAATAATTGAAGAAGCACTAATTGATATTATGTACGATGTACCATCATCAGAAGATGTTACTAAAGTCGTCATTACCGAAAAAACAATCAATGATGAAGTTGAACCTGAATTATATGATTCAGAAGGTAATCTAATTAATGATAGTAAAACATCAGCATAAATAACGTTTAAATAGAGTCACATGTTTGTGGCTCTATTTTTTTGTTTAGAAAATGAGTGATTTACTTCTATTTGAAAATGTAGGATGACATTAATATAGGAGTAATGGTAAAGTGTTAATGTGAGAAATAAGTAAAGAGAGGATCACCAATGAAAATTAATCCTAATAATATAGATTTAATTATAAGTGCTGTCAAAGAAGAACAGTACCCAGAAACAGAAGTACCAGAAGTTGCATTAAGCGGACGTTCAAATGTGGGGAAATCATCATTTATTAATAGTATGATAGGTCGTAAAAACATGGCAAGAACTTCACAACAACCTGGTAAAACTCAAACATTAAATTTCTTTAATATCGATGACCAGCTTGTGTTTGTAGATGTGCCCGGTTACGGATATGCGAAAGTAAGTAAAGTACAACGTGAAAAATTCGGCAAAATGATTGAAGAATATTTAACAACACGTCAAAAATTACAACTCGTTATCCAACTTGTTGATTTGAGACATAATCCAACTGAAGATGACGTGCTCATGTATAATTATTTAAAACACTTTGATATACCGACGCTAATTATATGTACTAAAGAAGATAAAATTCCTAAAGGGAAAGTACAAAAGCATTTAATTAATATTAAACATAAATTAGATTTAGAAGATGGCGATACGATTGTAAGTTATTCTTCTGTCAAAAATAATAAACAACAACAAATTTGGGATCTTATCGAGTCTTATTTATAATTACTTTAAATATTCACAGAAACATTTCAATATATACAATATTTTTATGAGGTATAAAGAAATTAGTAACAATTTTGACAAAAAATTGAATGTAGATTAGAATCTTTCTAATTTATTTGAGCAATCGACTTAATAAAAGATTCAAATGTGTTATACTTGTGTTATTGTAAGTATATGGAGGGCGTTATAAATGCATTTTATAGCAATAAGCATTAATCATCGAACTGCTGATGTAGCACTAAGAGAGCAGGTTGCTTTTAGAGATGATGCCTTACGATTAGCCCATGAAGATTTATATGAAACTAAATCCATCTTAGAAGATGTTATTTTATCTACATGCAATCGTACTGAAGTATACGCCGTTGTTGATCAAATCCATACAGGTCGTTATTACGTCCAAAGATTTTTAGCACGTAAATTTGGATTTGAAGTAGATGATATTAAAGATATGTCAGAAGTTAAAGTGGGGGACGAAGCAGTAGAACATCTATTGCGAGTTACTTCTGGATTAGATTCTATTGTACTTGGTGAAACACAAATTCTTGGTCAAATGCGAGATGCATTTTTCTTAGCTCAAGAAACAGGTACAACAGGAACAATTTTTAATCATTTATTTAAACAGGCTATTACTTTTGCTAAAAAAGCGCATAGTGAAACTGATATTGCAGATAATGCTGTTAGTGTTTCATATGCAGCTGTTGAATTAGCTAAAAAGGTATTCGGAAAACTAAAACACAAACAAGCTGTCATTATTGGTGCAGGGGAAATGAGTGAATTATCACTCTTAAATCTTTTAGGATCAGGAATTACAGATATAACTATTGTTAATAGAACTTTGAGTAAAGCTAAAATCTTAGCTGAAAAACATCAAGTCAACTATCAATCTTTAGATGAATTACCAACTTTATTACAACATGTTGATATTGTCATCAGTTCTACAAGCTCAGAATCATATATCATTACCAACGATATGATTGAATCTATTGCTAATCATCGTAAATTAGATTCTTTATTACTCGTTGATATTGCAGTTCCACGAGACATAGAACCAGGTATTGATGCCATTAACAATATTTTCAACTACGACGTAGATGATTTAAAAGGACTCGTAGATGCGAACTTAAGAGAACGTCAGTTAGCTGCACAAACTATTGTTGAGCAAATACCTAGTGAAATTGAAACTCATAATGACTGGGTAAATATGTTAGGTGTGGTACCAGTTATTAGAGCATTACGTGAAAAAGCAATGAATATTCAATCTGAGACTATGGAAAGTATTGATAGAAAGTTACCTGATTTATCAGAAAGAGAAAGAAAAATCATTTCTAAACATACGAAAAGTATTATTAACCAAATGTTAAAAGATCCAATTAAGCAGGCTAAAGAATTAAGTAGTGATAAGAAAAGTAACGAAAAATTAGAGCTCTTTCAAAGCATTTTTGACATAGTAGCTGAAAATCCTTATGAACAAGCAAGACAGCACAAAGAAAGTAAGGCTAAAGAAATTTCGGCTCGTCGAATTTTTAGTTTTGAATAAGCATATTAATATGGTGATGATATGCAAGAAAACCTGTTTATTAGATTTCATGAAATAATATTAATTATATATTTGATAAGCATTGTTTGCTATTTTCTAGATTTTGTACGTAAAAGTCATAAGATTAGAGTATTTGGCATGTATACATTAGGGATTGTTTGGGTTTTACAAACAATCTCTTTATCTGTTTTTATTATACAAACAAAACATGTGCCATTAGGTTCTTTATTCGACGTATTTTTCTCGTTGACGTGGATTATTATTTCAATATCACTGATTTTGAATTTAATAAAAACATTAAATTTTTCTGTTTTCTTTTTAAATTTAATTGGTTTTATCCTTATGGCAATGATTACGTTTGAACCTAACAGATATCATAGCCAAGTTCAGCAAATTGCAGTAATCAATGAATTATTACTTGTTCATATAGGTTTAGCTATATTGAGTTATGCCTTTTTTGCACTAGCATTTGTAAATTGTTTACTTTATATCATTCAATATCGTAATTTAAAAGAAAAGAATTTTGATCAAAAATACTTTAGAATCGGAAGTGTAGCCACACTTGAATCTATTGTATTTTTTACAACTTTAGCAGGTTGGATTATACTCATAATTAGTATTATTTTAGGCGCTCAATGGGGTGTTTTCTCTGTAGGAGAACGAATCTTTATTGATCCTAAAGTTATCTTTTCAACTATCATTACAATATTGTATGGTATTTATTTAATATTTAGAGTGAGAAAAGTTTTCATTCAAAGATATCTTATATACTTTAATATTATTTTATTCTGTTTATGCATGATTAATTTGTTTTTTACTACTCATTTCTCAATAATTAATAGTAGTTAAAATTAATAGCATTGAAATATATAATAAGATTGAGTGATTGTTTAGGAGGCAGCAAAATGCGTAAGTTAGTGGTTGGATCTCGAAGAAGTAAACTAGCCTTAACACAAAGTCAACAATTTATAGATAAATTGAAACAAGTACGACCTGACTTAGATATAGAAATTAAAGAAATAGTAACTAAAGGTGACCGTATTGTTGATAAACAGTTATCTAAAGTTGGTGGCAAAGGTTTATTTGTTAAAGAAATCCAAAACGAATTATTCAATAAAGAAATAGATATGGCTATACATTCTTTAAAAGACGTTCCAAGTATTATTCCAGAAGGACTGACATTAGGATGTATTCCTGATAGAGAAATTCCATTTGATGCATATATTTCTAAAGATCATACTCCTCTAAGAGAGTTGCCAGAAGGAAGCATCGTTGGAACAAGTTCGTTAAGAAGAGGTGCTCAAATTTTAGCCAAATATCCACATTTAGAAATAAAATGGATTAGAGGTAATATTGATACACGTCTAAAAAAATTAGAAACCGAAGATTATGATGCAATTATACTTGCCGCTGCTGGATTAAAACGTATGGGTTGGTCAGATGATATAGTGACAACTTATTTAGATAAAGATATTTTACTTCCAGCCATTGGTCAAGGTGCATTAGGTATTGAATGTAGAAGCGATGATGCTGAATTGTTAGAGCTTTTAAAAGAAGTTCATAACGAAGATGTAGAAAAATGTGTGACTGCTGAAAGAACATTTTTAGCTGAGATGGATGGTAGTTGCCAAGTTCCTATCGGTGGCTATGCTACGATTAATGGCAGTAAAGAAATAGAATTCACAGGATTAATCATGACACCTGATGGTACTGAACGATATGAACATACTGCTATAGGTACTTCTCCAGTAGAACTTGGTAGAGAAGTTAGTCGTGTTTTAAAAGAACAAGGTGCTTATGAAATTATTAGGAAATTAAATGAAGAACAATAATCTTCGAGGTGACACTTAAAAATGAGACCAGTTGTAGTTATGACACAAACAAGTAAATTTCAAAGTGATTTGGTTGAGATTATTCATAAACCATTTATAGAAATACAATCACTTTATTTTGATGAAAACTTGTTAAAAAATAACTATGACTGGCTTATTTTTTCGTCTAAAAATGCAGTCAAATATTTTTTAAAATATATGAATTTGGTAAATTATCAAAAGGTAGCTGCAATAGGTAAAAAAACTGCTGAATATTGTCAATCATTAGATATATCAGTAGATTTCATTCCAATTGATTATTCACAAGAAGGATTTATAAATCAATTCTCAGAACACAATCAAAAGATACTTTTACCATCAAGTAAACAAGCTAGACCGTATTTATATGATGAGTTATCAAAAACAAATGATGTAGTTAAAATTGATTTGTATGAACCTATACCTAATTATCAAAATATCAAAGAAGTGAAATCTCTAATCAATAATCACAAAATTGATGCTTTAACATTTTCAAGTTCGTCTTCAGTGCGTTATTATTTTAATGAAGACCCGATACCTAAGTTTGATCATTACTTTGCAATTGGTAAGCAAACGGCTGAAACACTTCATTCTTTTAATCAAACAGTAAAGATTGCAAATAAACAAACATTAGCGTCGATAATAGATAAAATATTAGAAAGTAGGGACAAAAATGAAATTTGATAGACATAGAAGATTACGTTCTTCTCGAACAATGCGAGATATGGTGCGAGAAACACATGTTAGAAAAGAAGATTTAATTTATCCTATATTTGTAGTTGAAAAAGATGACGTGAAAAGTGAAATTAAATCACTACCAGGTATATATCAAATAAGCTTGAATTTATTACACGAAGAAATAAAAGAAGCTTATGATTTAGGTATTAGAGCAATTATGTTCTTCGGTGTACCTAATGAAAAAGATGATGTTGGTTCTGGTGCATATGATCATAATGGTGTTATTCAAGAAGCAACTAGAATAGCTAAAAAAATGTACAGTGATTTATTAATCGTTGCAGACACATGTTTATGTGAATATACAGACCATGGCCATTGTGGCGTCATTGATGATCATACTCATGATGTTGATAATGATAAATCATTACCTTTATTAGTTAAAACAGCTATTTCTCAAGTAGAAGCAGGTGCAGACATCATAGCACCAAGTAATATGATGGATGGCTTTGTAGCAGAAATTAGACAAGGATTAGATGATGCAGGATATCAAAATGTACCAATTATGAGTTATGGTATTAAATATGCATCAAGTTTCTTCGGTCCGTTTAGAGATGCAGCTGATTCTGCTCCTTCATTTGGAGACCGTAAGACATATCAAATGGATCCTGCCAATCGTTTAGAAGCACTTAGAGAATTAGAAAGTGATTTAAAAGAAGGTTGTGACATGATGATTGTTAAACCAGCTTTAAGTTACTTAGATATTGTTCGCGATGTTAGAAATAATACTAATATTCCTGTTGTTGCATATAATGTAAGTGGGGAATATAGTATGACAAAAGCAGCTGCTTTAAATGGTTGGATTGATGAAGAAAAAGTAGTTATGGAACAAATGGTTTCAATGAAACGTGCTGGTGCAGATATGATTATTACTTACTTTGCTAAAGATATTTGCCAGTATTTAGATAAATAACCAAATGATTAATAAAGAGGAGGCAAATACAATGGGATATGAAAAATCAATTAAAGCAATGGAAGTTGCTGAAGACTTAATGCCAGGTGGTGTTAATAGCCCGGTTCGTGCTTTTAAATCAGTAGATACACCAGCTATTTTTATGGATCATGCAGAAGGTTCAAAAATTTACGATATAGATGGTAATGAATATATCGACTATGTACTTAGTTGGGGACCACTTATTTTAGGTCATAAAAATAAACAAGTTATTGAAAATCTTCACAAAGCTGTAGATAATGGTACGAGCTTCGGTGCTTCAACATTACAAGAAAATAAATTAGCGCAATTAGTAATTGATCGAGTTCCATCAATTGAAAAAGTTAGAATGGTATCATCAGGAACTGAAGCAACATTAGATACGTTAAGATTAGCACGTGGTTATACAGGACGTAATAAAATAGTTAAATTTGAAGGATGCTATCATGGACATAGTGATTCATTATTAATTAAAGCAGGGTCAGGCGTTGCTACATTAGGTTTACCAGATTCACCTGGTGTTCCAGAAGGTATCGCTAAAAATACTATCACAGTTCCTTATAATGATCTTGAATCTTTACGTCTTGCTTTTGAAAAATATGGTGATGACATTGCGGGTATCATCGTTGAACCAGTAGCAGGTAATATGGGTGTTGTTCCTCCAGTTGAAGGATTTTTACAAGGTCTAAGAGATATAACTAATGAATATGGTTCTCTGTTGATATTTGATGAAGTTATGACTGGTTTTAGAGTAGGTTATAATTGTGCTCAAGGATATTTTGGTGTAACACCTGATTTAACATGTTTAGGTAAAGTTATTGGTGGAGGTTTACCAGTAGGCGCATTTGGTGGTAAAAAAGAAATAATGGATCAAATAGCTCCTGTAGGAAATATTTATCAAGCGGGTACTTTATCAGGTAATCCTTTAGCAATGACAAGTGGCTACGAAACTTTAAGTCAATTAAGACCAGAATCATATGATTATTTCAATGAATTAGGTGACTTACTTGAAAAAGGACTAAAAGAAGTGTTTGCAAAACATAATGTTCCAATTACTGTTAACCGCGCAGGTTCAATGATTGGATACTTCCTAAATGAAGGTCCAGTTACAAACTTCGAACAAGCAAATAAAAGTGACTTAAAATTATTTAGTGAGATGTATAGAGAAATGGCAAAAGAAGGCGTATTCTTACCACCATCTCAATTTGAAGGTACATTTTTATCAACTGCACACACTCAAGAAGATATTGAAAAAACAATTCAAGCCTTTGATAACTCATTAAGTCGAATTGTAAAATAACTAACTATTTAAAATAGAAATTGATGTTTTGAATTATATTAAAAGAGCCATACTTTTTGCTAAGCAAATGAGTATGGCTCGTTTAATATATAGCTAGTATTGGTATAATAAAATAACGTAATTATAATAAATCCTGATACTTTAATAAAGGTAGTGTGTGAATGAAAACAATATATATAAATAACCTGATAATATTGGTATTATCTGTGTTGATAAGTTTGCTTCTAAAAGTATCACATATCTTATTGCCATTTATGTTCGGTCCTATCATAGCCGCCATTTTATGTATTAAAGTATTTAAATTAGATATAAAATGGCCATTTTGGTTAAGCCAAATCGGATTGATTTGTTTAGGTGTACAAATTGGTTCTACTTTTACTAGAACTGTAATAAAAGATATTCAAGCAAGCTGGTTTTCAATTGTATTAGTGTCAGTATTATTATTAGTTTTAGCATTATTAATTGCTTATTTCTTTAAAAAAATAGCTAAAGTTAATACTGAAACGGCTATATTGAGTGTGATTCCAGGAGCATTGAACCAAATGTTAGTCATGGCTGAAGAAGATAAAAAAGCGAACATACTGGTAGTGAGTTTAACACAAACATCACGTATTATATTTGTAGTCATCTTAGTCCCATTAATTTCATATTTCTTTAAAAACGATCAAAGTAGTGAAGGACATATAGTTAAAGCACAACCGCTAACTCATGTACTAAATTTTTGGCAAGTTTGTATATTAATTGTCTCCATTATTTTAGTATATTGGCTAATGACAAAAATTAATTTTCCTACAAAACAGTTATTAGCACCAATTGTTGTATTAATTATATGGAATATATCTACTGATATTACTTTTGCATTAGACAACTGGTTACTCGCTTCTGCACAAGTAATCTATATGATTAGAATAGGATTACAAATTGCAAGACTACTTTCAGATTTAAAGGGAAGAATTTCGGTTGCTATTGCATTTCAAAATATAATGCTCATTATAGCTGCATTTATAATGGTATGTGTATTACATCTATTCACGCATGATTCTATTAATGAATTATTCCTAGGGGCTGCCCCAGGAGGTATGAGTCAAATAGTGTTGGTTGCTATTGAAACTGGTGCAGATGTAGCTATGATTTCAAGTTATCATATATTTAGAATCTTTTTTATATTATTTTTAATAGCGCCTTTAATCAATTATTTCCTAAAATATAGAGCTAGACAGCAATAAATTATAATAAGCGCATATAAATGGTGTGATTGTATACCAATTATATGCGCTTATATTATAGCCAGTTAATGCTTAGGTTTTTGAGGGCAGTCTTTTAAATGTGCATCATATAGACCTGCAGCTTCTAAAAATGAAAATACTGTGACTGGACCTAGAAATTTAAATCCGTATTTCTTTAAATCTTTAGAAAGTTGAGTTGCACGTTCATCAACGGTAATTCGATCTTCAGGTACTTCATATCCCAAATCTATAGGTTTACCATCAACATATGACCATAAATAGTCACTAAAGCTACCATAATCTTGTTCAATTTTTAAATAACCTTTAGCTTGGCCAATAATAGCTTCTATTTTTTTACGGTTATGAATAATATTAGGAAAATCCATTAATCTATCGACATCATCTTCAGTCATTGATGCAACTTTTTCAGGTTCAAATTGATAAAAAGCTTCCTCATACGATGCTTTCTTTTTTAATATAGTAAGCCAGGACAGTCCAGCATGTTGAGATTCTAAGGCTAATAATTTAAATAAATCTTTGCTATCATACATGGGTTGTCCCCATACTTGATCATGATATTCAATATAAATAGGATCTTTAGTACCAAAGGCACAAGGGTTCATAAAATTCCTCCTAATAGATTGACTTATGTGAATTTCCATTATACTATAATTAAGTAAATGAATATAATGTTTGGGAAGAGTAGGTTTTAATTACTTATTAGAGAGTGTATGGTTGGTGAAAATACATAGATAATTGTTACTGAAGGTAGCCCACTAAGTTCTTTTGCTGAATAATTGTATCGATAGTAGGCAAAAGCGTGTTTGAGCGTTAATCAATTCTAGAGTGCTCGAAAGTATAGGATAAGATAAAATCTTAATCTAAAATACTTTCTTGAATATAGGTGGTACCACGGAACATCCGTCCTATGATAATAGGAAGGGTGTTCTTTTTTATTTTTTGAGGAGGAAACAACAATATGGAAATGAAACCAAAATATAATCCACGCGAAGTAGAAGCGGGAAGATATGATGAATGGGTGAAAAATGGTTACTTTAAACCATCAGAAGATACAAATAAAGAAACTTACACAATAGTAATTCCACCACCTAATGTGACCGGTAAATTACATTTAGGTCATGCTTGGGATACTACATTACAAGATATTATTACACGTATGAAACGTATGCAAGGATATGACACGTTATATTTACCAGGTATGGACCATGCCGGAATTGCTACTCAAGCTAAAGTTGAAGCTAAACTTAATGAACAAGGTATTTCTCGTCATGATATCGGTCGTGAGAAATTTTTAGAACAAGCTTGGGATTGGAAAGAAGAATATGCTTCATTTATTCGCCAACAATGGTCTAAATTAGGACTTGGACTTGATTATAGTAGAGAACGTTTTACTTTAGATGATGGCTTAAGTAAAGCTGTTAAAAAAGTATTCGTAGATCTTTATAATAAAGGTATTATCTATAGAGGAGAACGTATTATTAACTGGGATCCTCAAGCGCGTACTGCATTATCTGATATTGAAGTTATCCATGAAGATGTTCAAGGTGCGTTTTATCATTTTAAATATCCATATGCAGACGGCGATGGATATATTGAAATTGCAACGACTCGACCAGAAACAATGTTAGGTGATACAGCGATTGTTGTTAACCCTAATGATGAAAGATATAAAGATGTTATAGGGAAAAAAGTTATATTACCAATTGTGGGAAGAGAACTACCTATTTTAGCAGATGAATATGTCGATATTGAATTTGGTTCTGGTGCAATGAAAGTAACACCTGCACATGATCCTAATGACTTCGAAATTGGTCAACGTCATGATTTAGAAAACATCATCGTTATGGATGAAAAAGGTCATATGAATGATAAAGCTGGAAAATATGAAGGACTTGAAAGATTCGAATGTCGTAAACAACTAGTTGAAGATTTAAAAGAGCAAGATTTAGTTATTAAAATTGAAGAGCACGAACATTCAGTAGGACATTCTGAAAGATCTGGTGCTGTAGTCGAACCATATTTATCAACACAATGGTTTGTAAAAATGAAGCCATTAGCACAACGTGCGTTAGATAATCAAAAAACTGATAATCGTATCGATTTTTATCCTCCTAGATTTGAAAATACTTTTAATCGTTGGATGGAAGAAATTCGTGATTGGACTATTTCAAGACAATTATGGTGGGGCCACCAAATTCCTGCTTGGTATCATAAAGAAACAGGTGAAATTTTTGTAGGTGAAAGTGCGCCAGAAGATATTGAGAACTGGACTCAAGATGAAGATGTTTTAGATACATGGTTCTCAAGTGCGCTATGGCCGTTTTCAACTTTAGGTTGGCCAGATACTGATGCTGATGATTTTAAACGTTATTTCCCTACCAATGCGCTTGTAACTGGTTATGATATTATTTTCTTCTGGGTAGCTCGTATGATTTTCCAAGGTCTTGAATTCACAGATCGTAGACCTTTTAATGATGTTCTATTACATGGTTTAGTTAGAGCAGAAGATGGACGCAAAATGAGTAAGTCTCTTGGTAATGGTGTAGACCCAATGGATGTTATCGATGAATATGGGGCAGACAGTTTAAGATACTTCCTAGCTACTGGTTCAGCACCAGGTCAAGATTTGCGTTATTCAACAGAAAAAGTTGAATCTGTGTGGAATTTTATTAATAAAATTTGGAATGCAGCACGATTTAGTTTAATGAATATTGGGGAAGAATTTAATGTTGAAGATATCGATTTATCTGGTAACTTATCTTTAGCAGATAAATGGATTTTAACTAGATTAAATGAAACGATTGCGACAGTGACTGATTTAAGTGATAAATATGAATTCGGTGAAGTAGGTCGTGCGTTATATAACTTCATTTGGGATGAGTTCTGTGATTGGTATATTGAAATGAGTAAAATACCAATGAATGGTGAAGATGAAGAACAAAAACAAACAACACGTTCTGTACTAAGTTATGTATTAGATCGTATTATGAGAATGTTGCATCCATTTATGCCATTTGTTACTGAAAAAATTTGGCAAAGCTTGCCTCATGAAGGAGAAACAATTGTTAATGCAGCATGGCCTACAGTAAACCAAGAATTAATGTTTGATGATAGTAAACAAACGATGCAACAACTAGTTGAGATTATTAAATCAGTAAGACAATCACGAGTTGAAGTTAATACACCTTTATCTAAAGCGATACCAATTATGATTCAAGCTAAAGATGAAAATATTAAATCAACACTTACTGAAAATGCTGATTACATTGAACGATTCTGTCATCCTAGTGAATTAAATATAGATGTGAATATCGAAATTCCTGAAAAAGCTATGACTTCTGTAGTATTAGCAGGCAAAGTCATTTTACCTTTAGAAGGATTAATTGATATGGATAAAGAAATTGCTCGTTTAGAAAAAGAATTAGATAAATTGCAAAGTGAACTTGACCGAGTAGATAAGAAATTAGCCAACGAAAACTTTGTAAATAAAGCACCCGAAAAAATTATTAATGAAGAAAAAGAAAAGCAAAAGCATTATAAAGAAAAATATGATGGTGTTAAAGCAAGAATTGAACAATTAAAATCATAGGAGTATGTGTCATGAATTACCTTGAAAGCCTTTATTGGATACATGAAAGAACGAAGTTTGGCATCAAACCAGGCGTGAAACGTATGGAATGGATGTTAGAAAAACTAAATAATCCTCAAGATAATATAAAAGGAATACATGTTGGTGGTACGAATGGCAAAGGTTCAACTGTGGCTTATTTAAGATCAGCATTGGTTGAGAATAATTATGAAGTAGGGACTTTTACTTCTCCTTATATCGAAACATTTAATGAGCGTATAAGTTTAAATGGCCAACCAATTACAAATGACGAGATTGTTGAACTTGTCTCTCGTGTAAAACCTGTAAGTGAAACTTTAGAACTAGAAACTGAGCTTGGTAATGCAACAGAATTTGAAATTATTACAACGATGATGTTTTTATATTTTGGAGAAATACACCCTGTTGATTTTGTTATTATCGAAGCGGGCTTAGGTATAAAAAATGATTCAACGAATGTATTTAATCCAATTATTTCTATTTTAACGAGTATAGGTTTAGATCATACTGATATTTTAGGAAATAGTTATTTAGATATAGCTAAAGATAAAGGTGATATCATTAAACCTAATACACCGATAATATATTCTGTGAAAAACGAAGATGCTTTGAAATATATTCGTGACTATGCAGTTGAACAAAATGCAACACCTATTGAACTGGATAGAGAAATTGTTGTAGTTTCTCAAGACGATGAATTTACTTATAGATATAAAGATTATGAATTAGAAACTATCATTTTAAATATGCTAGGTGATCATCAGAAAGAAAATGCTGCATTAGCAATAACTGCACTAATTGAATTAAATGAAGCAGGCATTATTGAATTAGACTTTAACAAAATGATAGATGGCATCGAAAATGTAAACTGGGTAGGCAGAATTGAACAAGTTAAAGATCAACCTTTAATGATTATTGATGGTGCCCATAATAATGAAAGTGTAGAAGCATTAATTGATACTATTAAATATTATTATGGCAGAGATCAAATTGATATATTATTTTCAGCAATTAAAGGTAAACCTATTAGTGACATGTTAGATAAATTGGAAGAAATTGCTTCTAAATTTTACGTGACTGATTTTAATTTTCCTAAAGCTTTAGCAAAAGAAGAAATCATCGAGAATAAAAACATTGAAAATGTTGAATTAGTTGATGATTATACGAAGTTTATTGAAAATTATAATGGACATGGTCTCGTCATTACTGGTAGTTTATATTTTATAAGTGAAGTTAAAGCTAGATTAAATTTTGAATAAATAAGTAAGTTGCAGTATTATCCTTATATTTTAAGAGGCTTTATTAAACTGTCGATACAAATTAAAAATTGTATCGACAGTTTTTTTGTATATTAATTTTATAGAGGTTGGTTATGAATTATATAACAATTAAATATTATTTACTTATTTTATTGTTGTGATATAATGTATTTGAAAGGGGTGCTTAATGTTAGTTTATGCTTTTTTCTCTTCGATACTATTTAGTTTTTTATATCAGTTCTCGACGATAGATAAAGTAAAATTACAATATTTAATATCAAGATCAACATGTGATTATTGCAAAACAACTATTAAATATATTGATTTAATTCCAATTTTTAGTTTCCTCATACTTAGAGGTACTTCAAGGTGCTGCCATAAACGTTTGAAATATAATTATATAATTGGTGAGATCCTAGCACTGCTTCCCATACCATTGATTTATTACAATGTAATCCATACTAATCCCCAAATATATTTAACAATCTATCTATTTTTATTAATTATGTCTCTCAATGATATAGATTATTTCTCTATTAATATTCATTTTTTGATTACGTTCTTACTTATATTGTTCTTCACAAATCACACTTTTCCACATTCATTCTTTTTAACTTTTATCATTAGTCATATTTGCTATTTAATTATCCATCAATATATTGGATATGGTGACATTCTTCTCTTTAATATATTCTCTTTATTTTTACCTATTGAATATATATTTTACATTGTACTTTTCACTTTCATAATTGGAGGATTCATTTCAATCTTCATTAAAATCTTCTTGAATCCCAATATCACTCGCATTCCGCTTATTCCATTTATATTTTTATCATTTATTTTTGTATCTAGTTACTTTCCACTATTGAATGATTTTTTAGGAGGAATATTTATATGAAAATCAAAGAAATGGCAACATCAGAGAAACCTAGAGAACGTTTACTTACTTATGGTACTGACACTCTATCAAATTCTGAATTGTTAGCTATATTAATTAATACTGGTAGAAAAGGATTTTCAAGTATTGATATAGCAAATGAATTATTAAGTCATACATCGTCACTTAAAGATTTAAAAAAACTTTCTATTAAAGACTTAATTAAAGTGAAGGGGATAGGTTATTATAAAGCGATTACTTTGAAAGCAGCATTTGAATTAGGTGAAAGAATGAATCGTTTATCTCATCATGAATCCGTAAAAATAACTTGTCCAAGTGATGTAGCAGATTTAATGATGTCTAAATTAAAGGATTTAGAACAGGAACATTTTTATGTTTTATTGTTAAATTCAAAAAACGTGGTTATTAAGCAAAAATGTGTTTTTATAGGAACTTTGAACAGTTCTATCATACATCCTAGAGAAATATTTAATGTTGCAATTAAAGAATCGTGCAATGCTATGATAGTTGTTCATAATCATCCGTCAGGTGATGTGACACCTTCAGAAGAAGATATTAATACTACGTTTAGATTAAGGGAATGTGGTGTGATTTTAGGAATACATTTATTAGACCATATTATTATTGGTGATAACCAGTTCACAAGTTTAGTAGAGTTAGGGTATTTTGAAGAAGAATAAACTGTTTCTAGAATTAATTTTTAATGAATAGTATAATAAGAGAAAAGATAAGCCAGGAGGTCATTTAAATGACTATATTTCTTATAATTGGTGTATTGATTCCAATTATATTTATTATGCGATTAAATGCTAAAAACCAAGCTATGAATTTGAAATTATTTTTACACACAATTGGTTATTCTGTAGTCGGAATAGTAATTACAACAACTATCGGAACAATGGTAACGAAATCACACAACTCCATTTTACTTGTCATTATTGGATCTATTATAGTTGGTGTAATTTGGGGAGTATTACTTGCATTAAGTTATATTTTCTTTAATTTTTTATCAAATACGTTTAAAAAATAACTTAAAAAAATAAGCTATGAAGATTGAACATCACAATAAAACTGTTCATTTTCATAGCTTTTATATTATTGAATATAAGCGATCAAATTATCATAATTATCCATAAGCCATACAATACCTTGATAAACAAGATACAAACATAAAATGATAATACCAACTGATATTAAAAATCTTAATATTGATACACCTACTCTAAAGAGTAAGATAACAAGTAATACAATCAGTATGATTGATAATAAACTCATAAAGGAAACCTCCTAACAGCATGAAACTCATATTTATATCATAATAAATTTTAATAAATAAGACATCAGTCTATAGATATATCTATGATACAACCCTAGCCCTATATATTTTTACGTTGTGATTATATATAATAGTTTAAATGGAAAGGGAGGATATATAATGAGATTCATATTTAGCATAATAAAAAACATTATAGCAGTCATAGCCATTTTAATCATTATTTATATCGCATTAAAGTATGCGCCATTTTTAAGAGATCAAGAATGGAACCCTATAAGTAATCCTCCAAATCAAACAGAAAGAAATATGGATAACCCTGTTAATAATTCTAAACAACTACAACATGGTAAGCGTTATTCACTCGAAGATAATGATATTATTAAAAACGTACCGACAAGTCAAATAAAGAATGTATTTAATATGATAGATAAAAAAGAATTTATGTCAGTATCAGGTATAGGTAGAATGGGCTACAATGATGAATATTTAGCAGGCCAAAGAGGAGACGAATTTATTATATATAAATTTGGATCTGATTCTATCAGAGTTTATAATAATGAATTTGAAATGCAACAAGATTTACATGAATTAGGTCAAAATATTGAATTGAAAAATAATCAAGCTTATTAACATTAATTGTAGTGTATGTTTGAAATCATGCTCCAAATGAGTTAGCCTTTATATATAGAGTAATAAAAAGGTTGGTGTGGACAATGGTCGAAAAATCTAAAGAACAACGTGCCAACGAACAAACTAAAGCTCAAAATCTATTTGCTCGTTGGAGAAAAGAAGAAACATTATATAGTGAAGATGAGAAAAAAGAACGTAAAGAACAAGAAAAACAAGCAAAACAACAAAAAAATAATGAGTAATTAATTAGAAATAATTTGCTTTTAAGCTGCTGGCTTTAATTAAGTTAGTAGCTTTTTTATTATTTTTAACTAATAATTGGCTTGAAATATTATGTATAGAAGAAAAATGAGTTACATACCGTTTTATATACAAACTAATCAATGTTAACAAACATTAAAAAGACTAAAGCTAGAGCAAAACGCATCTTGAGAGATTTATTTTATTTTTTTAATCTTACGCATTAATAAAATTACTTTTTAATGAGAGTTAGTGCTTTATTTCATTTCAGCAGTAATATAGAATAGTAAAGAAGAATAAATTTTTAAAGTATTATAAGAGGTGTTATGGGTGCTTAAATTTTTCAAAAATAACAAACTCATTGTTGTTTTATGTGCAATAATTGTTTTTATTGCATTAATTGGTTTGTCTATTCGCTCTCAATCTCAATCACCTCCCGAGCAATATGTAGGGGATTCTGTATCTTTCGGGCAACGACTGATAAGTTATCCTGTGAATTTTGTTACTGGAGCTATTGGTAATTTTTTTAATCAGGGTGAATCAAAGGAAACGAAGAATAAAATTAAACAATTAGAAGCCAAAAATCAACAATTAGAGGCTGAAAATAAGAAGTTTAAAAAAGAACTAGATATGAAAGATATATCTAAATATGATCCGATATCTACAACAGTTATTTCTAGAAATCCGGATCAATGGATGAATACGATTGTAATTGATAAAGGATCAAAAGCTGGAATTAAAAATAACATGGCAGTTATGACTTCAGAAGGACTTGTTGGTAGAACAACTAAAGTTAACCAATTTTCTTCACAAGTAGATTTAATATCAACAAATACACGTGCTGGTAAACTATCTGTGAATATTCAACATAAATCTAAAAATGTATTTGGATTAATCGATCACTATGATGCAAAAAACGAAGAGCTAGTTATTAGTGATATCAATAATAAAGATAGTATCTCTAAGGGAGATAAAGTAGTCACTAGTGGTTTAGCCGATCAACTTCCAAGCAGTTTATATATAGGAGAAGTTACAAGTGTTGAAAATGACCAATATGGTTTAGCAAAAGAAGTAAGAGTGAAAACAGGTGCAGATTTATCTGATTTAAATCATGTATATGTTGCAAAACGTGATGCTTCAACAATTCCCGATGACGAAAGCGGGGATAACTAATGCGGGGAATTTATTATTTCTTAATTGGGATTATTTTATTCTATATAGATACAGTGATAGGAATAGTAATCCCAATACATTTCGGTAAAATTGACGTGATATTTGTGCCACACTTAACTTTAATGTATTTATTAATTTTAACGATATACCGAGGTTTTGGTGTAGCTGTTATACTTGCGATATTCTTCGGCCTTATTACTGACTTGTATTTAGGAAGCATTTACGGATTGTATATGTTTGGTTACATTTTAGCAGTAGTAATTATGGATAGACTCTTTAAAATATTTTACAGAGACACAGTGATGTTGTTCATTGTAATTCTATTAAGTACTATATTTTTAGAAATTTATGTTGCCATTATTTATGGTGTAATAGGGTTTATCCAATTTAACCTATTGGAGTTCTTATTATTAAGATTACTACCAACATTCATTCTTAATTTAATATTGTTAATTATTTTGTATCCTATTATGTTAAAGTTTATGAGAAAAATTCAAAACAAGATTGACAGTAGAATATAACTAATGGTAAGATGCAGTAGTTGAGTAGTTTCAAGCTACATACAACCGCTCAAATATAGGTTTAAGTACAAATTGATTTGAAGTGAAGTGAACGCTTTACTCAAGTTAAAAGTCATTAGAAAGAAAGCGATTGACAATCGAGGCGTTGAAATAAGTGAGAGATGAGTTTATTTAGATAAATGATTCGAATCACGAATGAAACAACGAAGAGTGCGAACGCTTTACTTAATGACAATGTCACCTATATATGGCGTGACTTATAATATAGGAGGTGCAAAGTATGTTTGCTATTATTGAAACAGGTGGAAAACAAATCAAAGTAGAAGAAGGACAAGAAATTTACGTTGAAAAATTAGACGTAAACGAAGGTGATTCTTTCACATTTGATAAAGTATTATTTGTAGGTGGAGATTCAGTTAAAGTTGGTGCGCCAACTGTTGAAGGTGCTACTGTTACAGCTACTGTTAATAAAAACGGTCGCGGTAAAAAAATCACTGTATTCACTTACAAACGTCGTAAAGACTCTAAACGTAAAAAAGGCCATCGTCAACCATATACTAAATTAACTATCGATAAAATTAACGCGTAATTATGATTACTGTTGATATTACAGTTAATGATGAAGGCAAAGTAACAGATGTCGTTATGGATGGCCATGCTGATCATGGTGAATATGGTCATGACATCGTCTGTGCTGGAGCTTCAGCAGTATTATTTGGTAGTGTTAATGCTATTATGGGATTGACTACTGAAAAGCCAGATATCGATTATGACGATGATGGTGGTCATTTTCATATAAGAAGTGTTGATACAGATAACGATGAAGCACAATTAATTCTTAAAGCAATGCTTGTATCTTTACAAACAATTGAAGAAGAATATAATGAAAATATCAGATTAAATTATAAGTGAGGTGTATCCCGATGTTAAAATTAAACTTACAGTTCTTCGCATCTAAAAAAGGGGTAAGTTCTACAAAAAACGGACGTGACTCTGAATCAAAACGTTTAGGTGCTAAACGTGCTGACGGTCAATACGTTACAGGTGGTTCAATTCTTTATCGCCAACGTGGTACTAAAATTTACCCTGGTGAAAATGTAGGTCGTGGTGGCGATGATACATTATTCGCTAAAATCGACGGCGTTGTTAAATTTGAACGCAAAGGTCGCGACAAAAAACAAGTTTCTGTATATACAGTAGCTGAATAATTTTGTCTAGATAACACCAGAAGTGAAGACTTCTGGTGTTTTATTTTGTTTAAAAAGTCAATTTTTGGTAGAACTAAAATTTTTCTACAAATACACTTAATGATATAATTAAAAAGATAATGAAAACTAATTTAAGTAAAAGAGGTGAGATATATGTTTGTCGATCAGGTCAAAATATCTCTTAAAGCAGGAGATGGCGGTAATGGTATTACTGCATATAGAAGAGAAAAATACGTACCATTTGGTGGACCAGCAGGTGGAGACGGCGGCAAAGGTGCTTCAGTAATATTTGAAGTAGATGAAGGTTTAAGAACTTTATTAGACTTTAGATATCAAACACACTTTAAAGCAAAAAAAGGTGAGAATGGTCAAAGCAGTAATATGCACGGTAGAAATGCTGAAGATTTGGTTTTAAAAGTACCACCTGGCACTATTGTTAAAAGCATAGAAACTGAAGAAGTACTTGCAGACCTTGTAGAAGATGGTCAAAGAGCAATTGTAGCTAAAGGTGGTCGTGGTGGTCGTGGGAATTCGCGATTTGCTACACCTAGAAACCCAGCACCAGACTTCAGTGAAAAAGGTGAACCTGGTGAAGAAATTGATGTAACTTTAGAACTGAAGTTACTAGCAGACGTTGGTCTAGTCGGTTTCCCTAGTGTAGGAAAATCAACATTGCTATCAATTGTATCTAAAGCTAAACCTAAAATTGGCGCGTATCATTTTACAACAATTAAACCTAATTTAGGTGTTGTATCAACACCAGATAACAGAAGTTTCGTTATGGCAGATTTACCTGGTTTAATAGAAGGTGCGTCAGACGGAGTTGGATTAGGTCATCAATTTTTACGTCATGTTGAACGAACTAAAGTTATCGTTCATATGATTGATATGAGTGGTTCGGAAGGCAGAGATCCTGTTGAGGACTATCATGTGATAAACAAAGAATTAGTTGCATATAAACAACGTTTAGAAGATAGACCACAAATTATTGTTGCTAATAAAATGGATATGCCAGATGCTGAAGATAATTTAGAGTTATTTAAAGAAGAAGTAGGTACTGAACACACGATTATCCCACTTTCAGCTGTTTCTAGAAATAACATCGATCAATTACTTTATACAATTGCTGATCAATTAGATAAAGTGAAAGATATTGATTTCTCAGTTGAAGAAGATGACAATGTCGGTGTTAACAGAGTTGTATATAAACATACTCCTTCTCAAGATACATTCACTATTACTAGAGATGATGATGGTGCTTATGTTGTTAGTGGCAATGCTATTGAAAGAACATTCAAGATGACAGACTTTAATAGTGATCCAGCCGTACGTAGATTTGCTAGACAAATGCGTTCTATGGGTATTGATGATGCACTTAGAGCAAGAGGTTGTAGTAATGGAGATATTGTAAGAATTCTTGGTGGAGAATTTGAATTTATAGAATAGGAGTGCGAAAGATGGACAATAAAGAATATAAGAAATTTTATCTTATTCGCGAAGACGTTTTACCAGAATCAGTAATTAAAACGCTGAAAATTAAAGATGCTTTGAAAAATAATTCTGAGTTGTCCATCTATGATGCTGTAAAACAATACGGTTTATCAAGAAGTGCTTTCTATAAGTATAGAGAAACTATATTTCCAGTTGATGAAAAATTATTAGATCATCGAGAATTTACATTAATTTTATATGTTAATGATATTGTTGGAATGTTGGCTCAAGTATTAAATACAATTTCTCAATTAGAATTATCAGTACTTACAATTCACCAAAGTGTACCTATGGAAGATAAAGCGACGATTACTCTATCATTAAATGCGTCTTCATCTGAACTTATGATTGATGATGTAATAAAAGCATTAAGAGAAATCGAACATGTTTCCAAAGTTGAATTGATAAGCATGAGTATGTAAATAAGGAAGTGCTAAAATGTACGCGTATATTAAAGGGCAGTTAACACAGTTGTTCCCAACACATGTTGTTGTTGATGTAAACGGAGTAGGTTATGAGATTCAGACACCTAATTCATACCGTTTTCAAAAATATTTAGATAATGAAGTTCAAATATATACGTCATTAATTGTTAGAGAAGACGCTCAATTACTTTATGGTTTCATTAATGAAGAAGAGAAAGATATGTTCTTAAGTTTAATTAAGGTGACTGGTATTGGTCCTAAGTCAGCATTAGCTATACTTGCTACTAGTACGCCTAATGAAGTAAAACAAGCAATTGAAAACGAAAATGATACGTATTTAACTAAGTTTCCAGGCATTGGTAAAAAAACTGCTCGACAAATCGTGTTAGATTTAAAAGGTAAAGTTCAAATCACTGAAGAAAATAGTGAAACATTATTGAACATTACTTCTAACTCTACAGATAATGAACCTATGATTAAGGAAGCAATGTTGGCTTTAGAAGCATTAGGTTACTCAAAACGTGAATTATCTAAAGTAGAAAAGGTTTTAAAACAATCTAATATCAATTCTGTTGATGAAGCAGTTAAAATCGGTCTACAAACGTTGGTTTCTTAATTACCTAATTTAACAAATGAAAGGGGGAAATGATATGGATGAAAGAATGGTCGATCAATCTGTACATAGTGAAGAATCTGACTTCGAATTATCTTTACGACCTACGAAATTAAAACAATATATTGGTCAATCTTCTATCAAAAGTAATTTAGAGGTATTTATAAAAGCAGCTAAATTAAGAGAAGAACCTTTAGATCATGTTCTATTATATGGTCCCCCAGGATTAGGTAAAACTACGTTATCTAATATTATTGCTAATGAAATGGAAGTTAATATTAGAACGGTTTCTGGACCTTCTTTAGAACGTCCAGGGGATCTGGCTGCTATTCTTTCTGGTTTACAACCAGGAGATGTACTTTTTATAGACGAAATACATCGTTTAAGTAGTGTAGTTGAAGAAGTATTGTATCCGGCCATGGAAGATTTTTTCCTAGATATTATTATAGGAAAAGGTGATGAAGCACGTAGTATACGTATCGATTTACCGCCGTTTACACTCGTAGGTGCGACTACAAGAGCAGGTAGTTTAACAGGTCCGCTAAGAGAACGATTTGGAGTACATTTAAGATTAGAATACTATAATGAAGCAGATTTGAAGGAAATCATTATAAGAACAGCTGAGGTACTAGGAACAGACATTGATAATGAAAGTGCCATTGAATTAGCTAAGCGTTCTAGAGGTACACCTCGTGTAGCAAACCGTTTATTAAAAAGAGTAAGAGATTTCCAACAAGTTAATGAAGATGATCAAATATATATTGAAACTACAAAACGCGCATTAAAATTATTACAAGTAGATGATTATGGCTTAGATTATATTGATCATAAGATGATGAACTGTATTTTAAATCAATATAAAGGTGGACCAGTGGGCTTAGATACGATTGCTGTCTCTATTGGAGAAGAACGTATTACTATAGAAGATGTATATGAACCTTTCTTAATTCAAAAAGGATTTTTAGAACGTACACCACGCGGTAGAAAAGCAACACCTTTAGCGCATGAACATTTTAGTCATAATAATGAAATGAGGGAGTAAGTTGAATATTGAAGATTTCGACTATGATTTACCTGAATCTCTAATTGCGCAAACACCTTTAAAAAATAGAGACCAAAGTAGATTATTAGTTTTAGATAGAAATACCGGTGACATGGAACATCTTCACTTCAGAGATGTAATCAATTATTTTGAACCAGGAGATACGTTAGTATTAAACGATACTAGAGTAATGCCAGCCAGACTTTTTGGTTTGAAAGAAGAAACTGGTGCCAAAGTTGAAATGCTTATGTTAACGCAAATTGAAGATAATGATTGGGAAGTTCTATTAAAACCAGCTAAGCGTATTAAAGTTGGAAATAAACTTAACTTTGGAGAAGGCAAAATTATAGCTGAGTGTATTGAAGAGTTAGAACAAGGTGGCAGAATTATGCGCTTGCATTATGATGGCATTTTACAAGAACGATTGGATGAACTTGGTGAGATGCCTTTACCACCTTATATTAAGGAACGCTTAGATGATCCAAACAGATATCAAACTGTTTATGCTAAAGAAAGCGGTTCTGCTGCAGCGCCAACTGCCGGGTTACACTTTACTGATAGTTTATTAGAAGCTATCAAAGAAAAAGGTGTGAATATAGCATTTATCACTTTGCATGTTGGACTTGGAACATTTAGACCAGTTAGTGTAGATAATATCGATGATCACGAAATGCATAGTGAATATTATCAAATGACACAGCAAACTGCAGATTTATTAAATGAGACAAAAGCAAAAGGTCATCGAATCATTTCTGTTGGAACGACTTCAACCAGAACACTAGAAACAATACGTAGAGATCACTCTGAATTTGTAGAAAAAAGTGGTTGGACAGATATCTTTATCTATCCTGGATTTGAATACAAAGCTATAGATGGTCTGATCACTAACTTCCATTTACCAAAATCAACGCTAGTCATGTTAGTATCAGCGTTTAGTAGTAGACAGTACATTTTGAATGCATACAAAAAAGCAGTAGAAATGGAATATAGATTCTTTAGTTTTGGAGATGCAATGTTAATTATATAAAAGAATGTGAGGATATATTTTATGCCTGCAGTAACATATGAACATATTAAAACTTGTAAACAATCAGGTGCAAGATTAGGTATTGTACATACGCCACATGGCTCATTTGAAACACCTATGTTTATGCCAGTTGGTACTAAAGCTACCGTTAAAACTATGAGTCCAGAAGAATTGCGTCAAATAGAGGCTCAGATTATTTTAGGAAATACCTATCATTTGTGGTTGCAACCTGGAAATGATATCATCAAACACGCTGGGGGACTCCATAAATTCATGAATTGGAATGGTCCTATTTTAACTGATTCTGGAGGATTCCAAGTTTTTAGTTTAAGTAATTTACGTAAAATTTCAGAAGAAGGCGTTGAATTTAGACATCATACAAATGGTTCTAAATTATTTTTAAGTCCTGAAAAATCAATGCAAATTCAAAATGATTTAGGTTCAGACATCATGATGGCGTTTGATGAATGTCCACCTATGCCTTCTGAATATGAATATGTAAAAAATTCTATTGAAAGAACTACACGTTGGGCAGAAAGATGTTTAAAAGCACATGCTCGTCCTGAAGAACAATCACTTTTTGGAATTATCCAAGGTGGTGAATATAAGGATTTACGTGAACAAAGCGCTAAAGAGCTTGTCGAATTAGATTTTCCTGGATATGCAATTGGTGGCCTTTCAGTAGGAGAACCTAAGCCAGTTATGTACGAGATGGTTGAACATACAGAACAATTCATGCCTAAAGATAAACCTAGATATTTAATGGGTGTGGGATCACCAGACGCATTGATTGAATGTAGTATTCGTGGAATGGATATGTTTGACTGCGTACTACCAACTCGTATAGCTAGAAATGGTACATGTATGACTTCAAATGGACGTTTAGTTATTAAGAATGCTAAATTTGCAGATGATTTAAGACCATTAGATGAAAATTGTGATTGTTATACATGTAAAAATTATTCTAGAGCATATATAAGACACTTAATCAAAGCAGAAGAAACTTTTGGTATACGTCTTACTACTATTCATAATTTACATTTTCTGCTAAAATTAATGGAAGATATTAGACAAGCCATTCGAGAAGATAGACTTTTAGATTTTAAAGCAGAATTCTTCGAACAGTATGGATTAAATGTAGATAACCCTAAAAACTTTTAAAGAGGAGAATGTAACATGCAATTTACATCATTGATATTACCGATCTTATTATTGGCTCTAATGTATTTCTTCTTAATTAGACCACAACAAAAACGTGCTAAAGAGCATCGTGAAATGATCAGTCGTGTTGAAGCTGGCCAAAGAATTACTACAATCGGTGGAATTAAAGGTACAGTTAAAGCAGTTGACGAAACAACAGTAGTCGTAACAGTAAATGGACACGGTACTGAAATGACTTTTGAAAAACCAGCTATTAAACAAGTTGATCCTTCATAAAGTAAAATAAAAAATGTTAGTTTAATTGTTATTAATTATAAATACTGGTGCTATCAATTTAGGTAGTATCAGTATTTTTATTTTTATCCAAAATTATATATATTTTAATTCATTAAGCGAATTTTATAGTGAACTAAATAGCTTACTTTCTTTAAGTTTACAAATCAATTCCTAATAAGAAAGTATCCAATAATTTCGCTCTAAAGTGTAGTATGTTAATATGAATAGGTCGTAAAAAGTTAATCTTTTGATTCCGACTTGCAAATATTAGGATTTTTCGAGTATTCTAGTATCAAAAGTACATAATGAGGTGTTCATGTGAAGAAAAGTAGTAGACTGATTGCATTCTTACTACTGGTAGTCCTTCTGTTCGCAGGTATGGGTCTTACATACAAGAATGTAATTAAGAATGTTAACTTAGGCCTTGATTTACAAGGTGGCTTCGAGGTACTTTATCAAGTTGATCCATTACATAAGGGTGATAAAATTGATAAAAATGCGTTGCAATCAACAGCGCAAACCCTAGAAAACCGTGTTAACGTATTAGGTGTTTCTGAACCTAAAATCCAAGTTGAAGATCCTAATAGGATAAGAGTACAACTTGCAGGGGTTAAAGATCAGAAAGAAGCAAGAAAGATTTTATCATCTCAAGCTAATTTAACGATTCGTGATGCAGATGATAAAGTTAAATTAAGCGGTGCAGATATTAAACAAGGGTCTGCTAAGCAAGAATTTAAACAAAATACAAATGACCCAACAGTTACTTTTAAAGTCAAAGATAAAAACAAATTTAAGAAAGTAACTGAAGAAATATCTAAAAAGCAAAATAATGTGATGGTTGTTTGGTTAGACTTCAAAAAAGGCGATAGCTATAAAAAAGAAGCTAACAAAAAAGATCCTAAATTCGTATCAGCTGCAAATGTTGATCAACCAATTAATTCCGACAGTGTAGAAATTTCTGGTGGATTCCATGGTCAAGAAGGCGTTAAAAAAGCTAAGCAAATTTCAGAGCTATTAAATGCCGGTTCTTTACCAGTTGATCTTAAAGAAATTTATTCTAACTCAGTAGGTGCGGAATTTGGTCAAGACGCTTTAGATAAAACAATCTTTGCTTCAGTAGTTGGGATAGCACTAATTTACCTATTTATGTTAGGTTTCTATAGATTACCAGGTTTAGTGGCAATTATTGCATTAACAACATATATTTATCTAACTCTAGTAGCATTTAACTTTATATCAGGTGTCCTTACATTACCTGGTCTAGCAGCGTTAGTATTAGGTGTCGGAATGGCAGTAGATGCTAATATCATCATGTACGAGCGGATTAAAGATGAGTTGAGAATAGGTAGGACGCTTAAACAAGCATATTCCAAAGCAAATAAAAGTTCATTCTTAACTATCTTCGATTCAAACTTAACAACTGTAATTGCCGCAGCAGTATTATTCTTCTTCGGTGAAAGCTCAGTTAAAGGTTTCGCGACAATGCTGTTACTTGGTATATTGATGATCTTCGTAACTGCAGTATTCTTATCTAGATTACTATTATCATTACTTGTTTATTCAAATCTATTTAAGAAAAAATTCTGGTTATTCGGTGTTAAGAAACAAGATAGACATGATATTAGTGAAGGTAAAGATGTGCATGATTTAAAAACTTCATTTGAAAAATGGAATTTTGTTAAATTAGCTAAACCACTCATTAGTTTAAGTATTTTAATCGTTGTTGTAGGTTTGGTTATTCTGTACATTTTCAAATTGAACTTAGGAATTGATTTCTCTGCAGGTACACGTGTTGATTTACAATCAAAAGAACCATTAACGCAATCCAAAGTTGAAAAAGTAGTGAAAGATGTCGGACTAGAAGCAGATCAAATTCAAATTAATGGATCTGGTAGTAAAAATGCGACAATTCAGTTCAAACAAGATTTATCTCAAGCCAAAGATAATCAATTAAGTGACAAAATGAAATCCGAATTTGGTGATACTCCACAAATTAATACAGTTTCACCACTTATTGGACAAGAATTAGCCAAAAATGCAATGCTTGCATTAGTTTATGCTGCATTAGGTATTATTATCTATGTGTCACTGCGATTTGAATGGAGAATGGGATTATCTTCTGTTTTAGCATTATTACATGACGTATTTATCATAGTTGCTGTATTTAGTTTATTACGTTTAGAAGTTGACTTAACGTTTATCGCAGCAATTTTAACGATAGTTGGTTATTCAATTAACGATACAATTGTTACGTTTGACCGTGTACGTGAAAACCTTCATAAAATTAAGGTCATCACTACATCAGAACAAATCGATGATATTGTTAATAGATCAATTAGACAAACAATGACACGTTCAATTAATACCGTATTAACAGTAGTCGTTGTTGTTGTGGCAATCCTTTTATTAGGAGCACCAACAATATTTAATTTCTCATTAGCATTATTAATTGGATTAATTTCAGGTGTATTATCATCTGTATTCATTGCTGTTCCTCTATGGGGAATTATGAAAAAACGTCAATTGAAAAAATCATCTAATCATAAACTAGTTGTTTATAAAGAGAAAAAATCAAATGATGAAAAAATAGTAGTATAATTAACTAAAGGTTGAGCATAAATGTTGGATATAATCTGCAATAGATTTTCCCAACAAAGGCTCAACCTTTTTATTTTCTTCAATTTTAGATATAATGACATTTGGAAATGAGGAAGGTTACTTATGATTAAATCTAAATATAATTGGAATTTAAATAACCCAACTGAATATATAACTGATGATATTGTTAAACGATTAAAACTATCACCTATTATTAAGAAAATTTTAGAAAGTAAACATATTGTTGACGAAGAAGGCATTCAACAAACACTAAATGGTGTGGAAATAGATCATGAAACCTCTCTTTTAAGTGATATCGACAAAACAGTTGAACGAATTAATCAAGCCATCGATAAAAATGAACGCATTCTTGTGTATGGAGATTATGATGCTGATGGCGTTACTTCTACAACAATATTAGTACATACACTTCAAAAGTTAGGAGCTCAAGTAGGATGGTATATTCCAAACCGTTTTACAGAAGGATATGGACCTAATGAAATGGCCTTCCAAAATGCCTATGATGAAGGCGTATCACTAATTATTACAGTGGATAATGGTATACAAGGTCATAATGAAATTAAAATGGTACAAGATTTAGGTGTAGATGTGATTGTGACCGATCATCATGAAATAGGTCGTACCTTACCTGAAGCATATGCTATCGTACACCCAATGCATCCAGAATTTGATTATCCATTTAAATATTTATGTGGTGCAGGAGTAGCATACAAACTAGCACAAACATTGTTAGATAATGTACCAAATTATTTTAAAGCGTACGCTGCGATTGGAACAATTGCGGATTTAGTATCTTTAACAGATGAGAATCGTTCGATTGTTCAAAATGGGTTGCGAGTAATGAATGAAAGTTGTCCTATAGCAATAAAAGCGTTATTGAATCAAGCAAGTTTCAATGATGAAATTTCAGAAGAAACAATAGGATTTATTATTGGTCCAAGATTAAACGCAGTAGGAAGATTGGAAGATGCATCTTTAGCTGCTGAGCTATTGATGTCAGATAGTCCAGAAGAAGCGGAATTCTTGGCAGAACAAGTAGAGCATTTTAATCAAGAACGTAAAGATATTGTCGCTTCTATAACAGAAGAAGCACTTGCAATGGCAGAAGACTATGTTAAGCAAGGTCACCAATTTCTATTGTTAGCTAAAGAAGATTGGCACGAAGGTGTATTAGGTATCGTTGCTTCTAAAATTGTAGAAACATATAGTTTGCCAACGTTAATATTAAATATTGATTATGAACAGAATCATGCTAAAGGGTCAGCAAGATCAATTGAACAAGTATCAATGTTCGAAATATTAAGTGCGCACCAAGATTTAATTAGCAAGTTTGGTGGCCATCATATGGCTGCAGGAATGACGATGGACATTGATAATATAGATGAGTTACGCACTGGCTTAAATGATTGGATGGCGCGTTTAAGTGAAACAACATCGCTAGAGCCAAGTAAGAATGTTGATGTATTACTAGATGAATCTGATATTACAATTAAAAATATTAGGGATATTCAAAAATTAAGACCTTTTGGTACGGATTTCACTTCTCCGTTATTTGAAATAAGAGATATTGCTATTAAATCTCTTAAAGCAATAGGAAAAGAACAGAATCATTTAAAAATGACATTAGGTGAATCAAATTTAGTTTCATTGTTTTGGCAAAATGGTGCATATGCATCTCAATTAGAAATTGATCAACCTGTAAATTTAATTGGTAATCTTCAAATTAATGAGTGGAACGGTAATCAAACACCTCAATTTATGGTTCAAGATATTGCTATGGATACATTGCAAATATTGGACTACCGAAGTAAAAGTAAAAATACAGATTTCTTAAATAATGATGAAACTACTGCTTTTATGATTCAATCTAAAGCACAAAAATTAAATGAAAATGAATTTTATTATGGTGAAACTGTACCTGATCATTTTGAGAAAATGGTATTAAGAGATTTACCCATGACGCTTGATGAGCTAAAACTTACTTTACAACAAACGCAAATCTCTCAAGTTTATATCGTATTCCAACATAAAGCTTCAATTTATTTTGAAGGTATGCCTAGCAAAGAATTATTTAAAAAATGTTATAAAGCTTTAATTAATAAAAAAGAAATGAATTTAGCAAATGAAGGTATGATGTTATGCGAATTTCTCAATATTAAAGCAAATATACTAAAATTTATGTTAAAAGTATTTTTAGAATTAGGATTTATTAACGAAGATGATGGTATAATAACGATTGCGACTCAACCTAGTAAACAGGACATAGAATCAAGTCAGATGTATCAAAGTAGGTTGTCTAGAATAGAAGTTGAAAAATTATTATTATACGATGATTTTACGCATTTAAATCAATGGATAAAATCACATTTGGGAGATAATTATTAGGAGGAAATTTTAAAATGGATTTAAAACAATATGTATCTGAAGTTCCAGATTGGCCGAAACCGGGAGTTAGTTTTAAAGATATTACAACAATTATGGATAATGGTAAAGCTTATGGTTATGCCACAGACCAAATTGTAGAGTATGCAAGAGAAAAAGACGTGGACGTAGTAGTTGGACCAGAGGCTCGCGGATTTATTATTGGTTGTCCTGTAGCATATTCTATGGGTATTGGATTTGCACCAGTTCGTAAAGAAGGAAAGTTACCTCGCGAAGTTATCAAATATGAGTATAACTTAGAATATGGAACAAATGTCTTAACAATGCATAAAGATGCTATTAGACCAGGACAAAGAGTATTAATCACTGACGATTTATTAGCCACTGGTGGTACTATCGAAGCTGCTATTAAACTTGTTGAAAAATTAGGCGGCATCGTAGTTGGCATTGCATTCATTATAGAATTAAAATATTTAAACGGTATTGAAAAAATTAAAGATTATGATGTAATGAGTTTAATTTCTTACGATGAATAGTATTAATTTAAAACTTGTAAACTAAAGAATATAAGCTAGTTCTCACACTTATTAACATATTATCGTTAATAATATGATATATGAGAACTAGTTTTTTGCATTTATGGAATTAATAGATCAGTCAAATGTGTTTATATAAAAAGTGAAGATAAAATTAATGTAGGATTGCTTTACAATATAATTGAGATTCATTTATTTATTCAAAAAATTGTAGTATCATATAGCTAATATTATATTTTAATTCATGATAGATAGCTTATCAGTACCTATAAATTTTGATAAAATAAAAGCAATTCAAAATTGTTGAGTCACATGGCTATTTTGTTTTCTTTTTAAATTTGAGCCATTAGTTACATTTAATGATTATTTATTATATAAAGTCATTTAAATGTTTTTTAGATAAGCCTTCACTAAATGAGTTAGTTAAATTTAATTTGCATAAATTCTTATCATCATTTTTAATTTTAGGGCATAATACATAACAATCGATAATAAAGTTCAGAGATAGAAATATAATCAATAAGTGGGGTGTCTATATTGAATAACGAGTATCCTTATAGTGCTGACGAAGTGCTTTACAAGGCAAAGTCCTATTTAAGTGAAAGTGAATATCAATATGTTTTAAAAAGTTATCATATTGCTTATGAAGCACATAAAGGGCAATTCAGAAAAAATGGCCTGCCATATATCATGCATCCTATACAAGTAGCGGGAATTCTTACTGAAATGAGATTAGACGGACCCACGATAGTTGCAGGTTTCTTACATGATGTCATTGAAGATACGCCGTATACATTTGATGACGTCAAAAATATGTTTAATGAAGAAGTTGCAAGAATTGTAGACGGTGTTACAAAATTAAAAAAAGTAAAATATCGTTCTAAGGAAGAACAACAAGCAGAAAATCACCGTAAATTGTTTATAGCCATTGCCAAAGATGTGCGTGTTATTCTAGTTAAATTAGCAGATAGATTACATAATATGAGAACGCTTAAAGCAATGCCTAGAGAAAAACAAATTAGAATTTCTAAAGAAACCCTAGAAATTTATGCCCCATTAGCTCATAGACTAGGTATTAATACAATTAAATGGGAATTAGAAGATACTGCCTTAAGATACATTGATAGCGTGCAATATTTCCGCATCGTTAATTTAATGAAGAAAAAACGTAGTGAACGTGAAGCATATATTGAAAATGCTATTGGTCAAATTCAAGGTGAAATGGATAAAATGAGTATTGTTGGTGAAATCAACGGTCGACCAAAGCATATATATAGTATTTATAGAAAAATGATGAAACAGAAAAAGCAATTCGATCAAATATTTGATTTACTTGCTGTACGAATCATTGTTAATACTATTAATGATTGTTATGCAATTTTAGGTCTTGTACATACGTTATGGAAACCTATGCCAGGACGTTTTAAAGATTATATAGCAATGCCTAAACAAAATATGTACCAATCATTACATACAACTGTAGTTGGTCCTAATGGCGATCCGCTAGAAATACAAATTCGTACTTACGAAATGCATGAAATTGCTGAACATGGTGTAGCAGCACATTGGGCATACAAAGAAGGTAAAACTGTAAATGAGAAAACACAGGATTTCCAAAATAAATTAAATTGGTTAAAAGACTTAGCTGAAACAGACCATACGTCATCTGACGCACAAGAATTTATGGAATCTTTAAAATACGATTTACAAAGTGATAAAGTCTATGCATTTACACCTGCAAGTGATGTTATAGAATTGCCATATGGTGCGGTACCAATTGATTTTGCATATGCGATTCATAGTGAAGTAGGAAATAAAATGATTGGTGCTAAAGTAAATGGAAAAATCGTACCAATTGATTATATTCTTCAAACTGGTGATATCATTGAAATTAGAACCAGTAAACATTCTTATGGACCAAGTAGAGACTGGCTAAAAATTGTTAAATCATCAAGCGCTAAGAGTAAAATTAAAAGTTTCTTTAAAAAGCAAGACCGTTCTTCAAATATTGAAAAGGGCAAATTCATGGTTGAAGCGGAAATTAAAGAACAAGGATTTAGAGTTGATGATATTCTTACTGAAAAAAATATAGAAGTAGTAAATGAAAAATATCATTTTGCAAATGAAGATGACTTGTATGCTGCAGTTGGTTTTGGTGGTGTAACTGCAGTTCAAATTGTTAATAAATTGACTGAACGTCAAAGAATATTAGATAAACAAAAAGCACTAAACGAAGCACAAGAGGTAACTAAATCTGTACCAATAAAAGAAGATATTATCACTGATAGTGGTGTTTATGTTGAAGGACTAGAAAATGTTCTAATTAAACTATCAAAATGTTGTAATCCTATACCAGGTGATGATATTGTAGGTTATATCACCAAAGGTCACGGTATTAAAGTGCATAGAACAGATTGTCCAAATATAAAAAATGAAACAGAAAGATTAATTTCGGTTGAATGGGTTAAATCAAAAGATTCGACCCAACGTTATCAAGTTGATCTTGAAGTTACTGCATATGATCGTAATGGTCTATTAAATGAAGTGTTACAAGCAGTCAATTCAACTGCAGGTAGTTTAATAAAGGTTTCTGGCCGTTCCGATATTGATAAAAATGCAGTTATTAATATTAGTGTCATGGTTAAAAATGTAAATGATGTTTACCGTGTAGTTGAAAAGATTAAACAGTTAGGTGATGTATATACTGTTACAAGAGTATGGAACTAGAACTTAAGAGGTGCAAAGAAAAATGAGAGTAGTTGTACAAAGAGTTTCAGAAGCTTCTGTATCAAATGACAACATTCACAATTCTATTAAAAAGGGTTATTGCTTATTAGTAGGTGTTGGTAAATCATCAACAGAAGCTGATGTGCAAGCAGTTGCCAAGAAGATTGCGAATGCTAGATTATTTGAAGATGAAAATGACAAACTGAATTTTAATATTCAACAAATTGAAGGAGAAATATTATCTATTTCACAATTCACTTTATATGCTGATGTGAAAAAAGGTAATCGTCCTGGCTTTTCAAATTCTAAATCACCTGATGAAGCAAATGAATTATATGAATCGTTCAATGAGGCATTAAGATCATATGGATTAAATGTGAAAACAGGTGAATTTGGAACACATATGAATGTAGAAATTCATAATGATGGTCCTGTTACAATCATTTATGAGAGTCAGGATGGCAAAGTAATATGAACAACTTGAGTAAATGGTTAACTAAAAGTTGGCAAAATAATCGCCTTACATTTATTGTTGTCATTTGTTTTGTGTTGTTTCTAATATTATTATTTATGTTCTTAAATTATAATGATGAAGATAATGGCACAATATCTATTACTGAAAGCGCAGAGTTGAGAACAGGACCAAATGCTGCTTATCCTGTTATCTATAAAATTGAAAAAGGCGATACTTTTGAAAAGATAGTTAAATCTGGGAAATGGATAGAAGTGAAGAATAAAGCTGGAGACAAAAAAGGTTGGGTTGCTGGTTGGCATACTAACTTAAATATCCATGCCGATAATTCTAAAAAATCTAATCCATTAAAAGGGAAAACGATTGTACTTGACCCTGGTCACGGTGGACGTGATCAGGGAGCTTCAAGTAATACTTCCTCAAAAAGTTTAGAAAAAGTATATACATTAAAAACTGCAAAAGAGTTAAAAGCATTACTTGAAAAAGAAGGTGCTCATGTAAAAATGACACGTTCTGATGATACATATGTGTCTTTGGATGATAGGAATATCAAAGGAGACGCTTTTATAAGCATACATAATGACTCGCTAGATTCCCCAAACGCTAACGGTGTAACTGTATATTGGTTACAAGATAACCAAGAATCACTAGCCCAAACACTTAGTAGTAGCATCCAAAAGAAATCCCTCCTTACAAATAAAGAAGCAAGGCAACAAAACTATCAAGTATTAAGACAAACGAATATTCCTGCAGTATTGTTAGAATTAGGTTATATTAGCAATCCAACAGATGAAGTTATGGTTAGAGATAAGTTACATAGACAAATTGTTGAAGAAGCAGTTGTTGACGGTCTAAAACAATATTTCTCATCATAGAACTTGCAAATCATTAGAAAACTCGTTATCATAATAATTGAATTATAAATAATAAACCGATTGTATTCTTGAAAGAATAAACAAAAGAGGTAGTATATAAATATATACGTAGAAATGTAACCCATAAGGCTGAAAGGTTACACTGAGTAGTTTATGACTTTGAACACAAGAAGAGGTGCTTTATTCCAAAGTAAAGCCGGGTAACGTACGTTAAACGTTTTGAGTGGATTTGAGACAATTATGTCTAAATCAATTAGGGTGGCAACACGGATATTCGTCCCTTGTGTAGTATTAAATACTATGCAAGGGCTTTTTTATTTAATTTTTTAAATTTATAACGAAATAAACGTGCTCAGTATTAGTAAAGGAGATAAAATATGATTAAAATTCCAAGAGGAACACAAGATATATTACCTGAAGATTCAATCAAATGGCGTTATATTGAGAACAAACTTGATCAATTAATGGAACTATACAACTATCAAGAAATTAGAACGCCTATTTTTGAAAGCACTGAACTTTTTGCTAGAGGTGTGGGAGATTCTACCGACGTCGTTCAAAAAGAAATGTACACATTTAAAGATAAAGGTGACCGTAGTATTACATTAAGACCTGAAGGAACAGCTGGTGTAGTTCGTTCTTATATTGAACATAAAATGCAAGGTAACCCAAATCAACCTGTGAAGTTATATTATAATGGACCGATGTTCCGATATGAACGTAAACAAAAAGGTCGTTATCGTCAATTTAACCAATTTGGTGTTGAGGCAATTGGTTCAGAAAATCCAAGTATTGATGCTGAAGTATTAGCGATGGTTATGCATATATATGAATCTTTTGGTTTAAAACATTTGAAGTTAGCGATTAATAGTATTGGTGATAGTGATTCTCGTAAAGAATATAACGAAGCGTTAGTAAAACATTTCGAACCAGTTATCGGTGACTTTTGTCAAGATTGTCAATCACGATTACACTCTAACCCAATGAGAATATTGGATTGTAAAGTTGATAGAGACAAAGAGGCAGTTAAAAACGCTCCACGTATTACTGATTTTTTAAACGAGGACTCTAAAGCATATTATGAGCAAGTTAAAAAACATTTAGATGATTTAGGTATTCCTTACGTAGAAGATCCTAATTTAGTACGTGGATTAGATTATTATACTCATACCGCATTTGAATTGATGATGGATAACCCTAATTATGACGGTGCAATTACAACGCTTTGTGGCGGCGGACGTTATAATGGTCTTCTTGAATTATTAGGTGGACCAAGCCAAACAGGTATTGGGTTTGCATTAAGTATTGAAAGATTACTTCTAGCATTGGAAGAAGAAGACATTGAACTAGATGTTGAAAATGAATTTGATTTATTTGTAGTAACTATGGGAGAAGCTGCAGATCGATATGCAGTTAAGTTACTTAATCAGCTACGTAAAAATGGTGTTAAAGCAGATAAAGATTATATGAACAGAAAAATTAAAGGACAAATGAAACAAGCTGACCGATTAAATGCGAAATATACTATTGTAATTGGTGATCAAGAATTGGAAAACAATCAAATTGATATTAAAAATATGGAAACCGGTGAATCTGAATCAATACAATTAGATCAAATTGTTGATTATTTTCATAAATAGAAAGGGAGTTTTAAAATGAGTAAGCGAACAACATATTGTGGATTAGTTACAGAGAACTTATTAAACGAAAAAGTAACTTTAAAGGGATGGGTTCATAACAGACGTGACTTAGGTGGATTGATTTTTATTGATTTAAGAGATAGAGAAGGTATAGTACAAATTGTGTTTAATCCAGACTTTTCTCAAGAAGCATTAAATATTGCAGAAACTGTTAGATCAGAATATATCGTAGAAGTACAAGGTGTAGTTACTAAACGTGATGCTGAAACAGTAAACCCTAAAATAAAAACAGGTCAAGTGGAAGTGCAGGTTGAAAATATTGAAATTATCAATAAATCTGAAACACCACCATTTTCAATTAATGAAGAAAATACAAATGTAGATGAAAATATAAGATTAAAATATAGATATTTAGATTTACGTCGACAAGAACTAGCACAAACTTTTAAAATGAGACATCAAACAACACGTTCAATTCGTCAATACCTAGATGAAAGTGGATTCTATGATATTGAAACACCAGTTTTAACAAAATCAACGCCAGAAGGTGCAAGAGACTATTTAGTACCTTCTCGTGTACATGATGGTGAATTTTATGCATTACCACAATCACCACAGCTATTTAAACAATTATTAATGATTAGTGGTTTTGACAAATATTATCAAATCGTAAAATGTTTCCGTGATGAAGATTTACGTGCTGACCGTCAACCTGAGTTCACTCAAGTCGATATAGAAATGAGTTTTGTTGATCAAGAAGATGTTATGGCTATGGGTGAAGAAATGTTACGTAAAGTCGTAAAAGATGTTAAAGGTATTGATGTTGAAGGCCCATTCCCACGCATGACTTATGAAGAAGCGATGAATCGTTATGGATCAGATAAACCTGATACACGTTTTGATATGGAATTAATTAATGTTTCACAATTAGGTCATGAAATGGACTTTAAAGTATTTAAAGATACAGTTGAAAACAATGGAGAAATAAAATCTATTGTAGCTAAAGGTGCTGCAGAACAATATACTCGTAAAGATATGGATGCATTAACAGAGTTTGTTAACATATACGGTGCTAAAGGATTAGCTTGGGTTAAAGTAACGGAAGAAGGTTTAACAGGACCTATTGCACGTTTCTTTGAAGACAAAGATGCTGAATTATTAAAATCACTTACTGATGCAGAAGCTGGAGACCTAGTTATGTTTGTAGCTGACAAACCTGAAGTGGTAGCTCAAAGTTTAGGTGCATTACGTATTAAACTTGCAAAAGAATTAGGCTTGATTGATGAAACGAAATTAAACTTCTTATGGGTAACTGATTGGCCATTATTAGAATATGATGATGAAAGCAAACGTTATGTAGCAGCGCATCATCCATTCACATCACCTAAGAAAGAAGATATTGATAAATTAGATTCTGAACCTGAAAATGCCCAAGCTAATGCATATGATATTGTATTAAATGGATATGAATTAGGCGGAGGTTCTATTAGAATTCACAACGGTGAATTACAAGAAAAAATGTTTGAAGTATTAGGATTTACCAAAGAACAAGCGCAAGAACAATTTGGTTTCTTACTTGATGCATTCAAATATGGTGCACCACCACATGGCGGTATTGCGTTAGGTTTAGATAGATTAGTTATGCTATTAACTAATAGAACTAATCTTAGAGATACAATTGCTTTCCCTAAAACAGCGTCAGCTACTTGTTTATTAACAGATGCTCCGGGAGAAGTGTCAGATAAACAATTAGAAGAATTATCACTACGTATTAGACATTAATTGATAAACTATTAAGATTTATCATTTATCGTTTATGTCTAATTATTGACTTAACAAAAATGATTAAAAAAATACGAAGTTGATTAATTCCTTTATCATGAGATTTGTGGTAATATAATGACATAAGATAGTCATCTGTGATGTTCGTAAGTTTGCTTTTTATTTGGGCCTAACACTCTTTGATCAGGGAGCCCAATAGGTTTTCATGCAGCGCACACGCCTCATTTGGAGGACTTGCAAAACATGAAACAGGGCACCCACCTGTATAAAACAGGCCGAATGATCAAGCTATTTATAACTACGGCATCTACGGACTCTATCGGTACGCAAGACTTAGGTCTTGCGTATTTTTATTTTTAAATTAAAATAATATATACATAACATAAAAGTAGATTGTTTAGTTAAAGGAGATTAAAATGAAACATCAATTTTCTAGAAATGAATTAGCTGTAGGACAAGAAGGACTTGAATTATTAAAAAGTAAAACAGTAGCCGTATTAGGCGTTGGTGGAGTAGGGTCTTTCGCTGCTGAAGCATTAGCCAGAACAAATATTGGTCATATCATTTTAATTGATAAAGATGATGTTGATATTACAAATGTCAATCGTCAAATTCATGCACTTACATCTACAATTGGACAAAGTAAAGTAACACTTATGGAAGAACGAATTAAGCAAATTAATCCAGACTGTAAGGTAACTTCACTACATATGTTCTACACTGAAGAAACTTATGAAGAGATTTTTAATAATTATGATATAGATTACTTTATTGATGCCAGTGATACAATTATTTATAAAGTACATTTAATGAAAGAGTGCCTTGAAAGAGGTATCGACATGATTTCCAGCATGGGTGCGGCTAATAAAATTGATCCAACTCGTTTCCAAATAGCAGATATTTCTAAGACACATACTGATCCAATGGCAAAGGTAATTAGAAATAGATTAAAACGACTTGGGATTCGTAGTGGAATTAAAGTCGTCTTTTCAGATGAAAGTCCGATAGTTATACGTGAAGATGTAAAAGAAACAGTTGGCGATAAAAATGCAATTAATAGAAAAGGGCAAATGCCACCATCATCAAATGCATATGTACCTAGTGTAGTTGGGTTAATATGTTCAAGCTACGTTATTAACAATATTTTAAAAGATATTCCATTGAGACGTATTAAAGATAAAGGACAATACTAATAATCGTATTAGGTATAAAATAAAAAGATAGCTCATTCATACGTAATTAATACGTTGAAGAAGAGCTATCTTTTTTGTTTATTTTGACTGATTCAATAAATTTTCATAAATGGCTTTAAATTGTTGTTCGCTTTTAGAGGTAGTTTTAGGTTCATAATAAATTCGATTTTTAAGTATATCAGGTAAATACTGTTGTACAACATGACCGTTTTCATAATTGTGCGGATATTTGTATCCAGTTGCACGTCCTAATTCTTTTGCACCAGCATAATGACCATCTTTTAAGTAATCGGGGATTTGACCTACTTTACCTTGTCTAATATCACTTAATGCTTTATCAATTGCAGATATACCTGAGTTAGATTTAGGTGATAAACATAATTCAATCACAGCTTGGCTTAATGGTATTCTTGCTTCAGGAAAACCTAAACGTTCAGCTGATTGAATTGCAGCTAATGTTCGGTGACCCGCATTAGGTGAAGCAAGTCCTACATCTTCATAACTTATAACTAAAAGTCGTCTTACAATTGTTGGTAAATCACCAGCTTCAATAAGACGTGCTAGATAATGTAATGCCGCATTGACATCACTACCCCGAATAGATTTTTGAAATGCACTCATAACATCATAGTGCATATCGCCATCTTTATCACTTACAAATGCACCTTTTTGTAAACAATCTTTAGCATCTTGCAAAGTTATATGACGTGATCCGTCTTTTTCAGAAGCACTTAAAACCGCTAATTCTAATGCATTTAATGCACTTCTAACATCGCCTTGACTCTGAGTTGAAAAGTATGTCATTGCATCCTCATCTACAATAGGAGAATAAGACTTAAGGCCTCTCTCTTTATCTTCTAACGCTCTATTCAAAGCGATATGAACATCATCATCGTTCAATGGATAAAGTTCAAAAATTTGAGCTCTAGAACGTATTGCTGGATTGATGGCATGATATGGATTTGAAGTTGTAGCACCAATCAAGACAATTTTCCCATTTTCTAAATGAGGTAATAGAAAATCTTGTTTTGCTTTATCTAAACGATGGATTTCATCTAATAACAAAATCACTTGTCCAGACATTTTTGCTTCATCAACAACCATTTGCATATCTTTTTTAGTGTTTGTTACAGCATTTAATTGTCTAAATTTATATTGAGTACTACCGGCAATAGCTTTAGCAATACTTGTTTTTCCTATTCCAGGAGGACCATAAAAAATCATTGAAGAAAGTCGTTTAGTATCAACCATCCTTCTTATGATACCTGTTGGTCCAACTAAATGTTGTTGTGATATAATTTCATCTATATTAGTAGGTCTCATCCTAGACGCTAAAGGTTCAGTATTCACATTTGTCACACCTTTCTATTATAATCTTAACGTAAAAAATGGTAAAATGGGAATAAATAATTCGAATTAAGTGAGGTTATACAATGAAAATATCAACAAAAGGGAGATATGGTTTAACTTTAATGATTTCTCTTGCTAAAAGAGAAGGACAAGGGTGTGTATCATTAAAAACCATTGCGGAAGAAAATAATTTAAGTGATTTATATTTAGAACAACTTGTGGGACCCTTAAGAAATGCTGGATTAATTCGAAGCGTTCGTGGTGCTAAAGGTGGTTATCAATTAAGACTACCATCAGAAGAAATTACAGCTGGTGATATAATCAGATTGCTAGAAGGGCCTATTACTTTTGTGGAAAGTATTGAATCAGAACCACCAGCACAAAAACAATTATGGATCAGAATGAGAGATGCAGTTCGTGACGTATTAGATAATACAACACTTCAATACCTAGCGGAATACAAAGAAACCGACCAAAACCTCGACGGTTATATGTTTTATATATAGGGACCCAGCAGAGAGAAACTGACGTGTCAGTTTCAACAAGCAAAGCCAGCTGGGCAAGGGACCCTTCACAAAGAAATTGGTAAAACCAATTTCAACGAGCAAAGCAAGAAGGGCAAGGGACCCACCAAAGAATTTTTCAAAAACATACATGAAACAGTGATTACCTATACTCTATAATCCGAATGTTACTTATAAGAAACAAAATGTATAATCTGAGTTTCTTATATAATAAGTCTTATCTTTCGAACCAAAATCTAAAAAAATATAAATTTTTTGGTTTTATATGTTTAGTTCTATAAACAAGTGGTATTTATGGAATATACATCACATAAGTTGTTGAATTAATTAAATTAACAACATATAAGATGTATTTAAGTTAAAATTAAACTTTTAACAAAATACAAATTTGTTCAAAATCGAAAGGAGCTTTTATTTATGGGATTCATGGATAAAGCAAAAGACGCAGCAGAAAAATTCAAAAACAGTGATAATGAGCAAGTAAACAAAGCGAAAGACACTATTAACGAGTATACTGATACTGGTAAAGGTGACAAAGATAAAAAAGAAGACAAAGACGATAAATAATCGTTTAAAATATTTTTTAGAGATAGCATTCAATGCTATCTCTTTTTTTATAGAAAAAAGGAGTAAGGCAAATCTAAAATGCCTTACTCCTTATGAATTTATATTACATTGCATCAATAATATGTTTGAATTTTTGATATGAATAATATTGTTTTTGTTGATCGTAAATATAACTTACACCCATAATTTCATCAATATCTCCATAGTAATCAATGAAATCTTTAAGTTTTTGTTTAACTGTGCTTTCAGACCCAATTAAAGAGGATTTAATTCTTTGTTTGGCCATTTCTAATTCTCTTGGTGTTAAAATTTGATCTAATTCATTTGTTGGTGGTTGAACAGGTTGCATTTTACCTCTCGTAATACTAACCATAACCTGAGCCATTGAAGTAGCTAGATACTCAGCTTCTTCATCAGTATCACCTATAATTACGTTTAATCCTATAATGACATAAGGTTCACTTAATACATCAGATGGTTCAAACAATTCTTTATAAATTTCAATAGCTTCTTTCATCTGTTGTGGTGCAAAATGACCTGCAAATACATAAGGTAATCCTCTTCTAGCTGCAACATGTGCAGAATCAGTAGATGATCCAAGTATATAAAGAGGGACATTTTTATTAACTGCTGGATAAGCACGTACATATGCTTGTTGATTTGCTGGACCAAAATATGTTTGTAATTGATCTACTTCTTCTGGAAATTGATATACGCCATTATGATGGTCTCGACGTAGCGCGCTTGCTGTCATCATATCAGTACCCGGCGCTCTACCTAAACCTAAATCAACTCGATTTGGAAATAAAGTAGCCATCGTACCAAATTGTTCTGCGACTATGAGTGGTGCATGGTTAGGTAACATAATGCCACCAGAACCAACTTTTATAGATTGAGTATGCTCTAAAGTATGTTGGATTAATAATGCTGTGGCAGAACTTACTAAATTTGGTGCGTTATGATGTTCTGCTATCCAATAGCGTTCATAACCAAAATCTTCCAATTGTTGTGCCAATGAAATCATATCATTTAAAGCTTCTCTATCTTCTTGTCCTTCTCTGATAGGGACAAGGTTTAATGCGGAAACCTTTAAGTTATTCAAATTGATCATGCCTCCATAGTAAAAATAGTATATGAAGTATAACAATGTTTATTTGATTAAAATAATAAACTGCTCATATGTATTTTAGTCTCTTGATTTTGATTGAAAAATAGAATATTAATGATTCATAAATATCATGGGTAGTATACGTAATAATAATTTCAACTAATTATGGATAATGTTAAAATTAAAGTAACTATTAATCAAACAGATAGGTAGAAAAATAGTTTTCTAGGTGCTATTATAGGAACATTGATAATTTTGTGAGGAGTGTCAAAACATGGAAGTATATGCAGATTATGCTGCAACAACCCCAGTTAAACCTGAAGTAGTAGATTCTATGATGAACATATATCAAACTCATTATGGGAATCCATCTTCTATTCATTCAATTGGTAGAGATGCCCGTAAATATTTAGATGAGTCTCGCCGAACAGTAGCACAATGTTTAGGTGCAAAAGCTAACGAAGTGATTTTTACTAGTGGTGCAACGGAATCTAATAATACTGCAATAAAAGGGCTAGTAAAAGCTAATGAGCACATTGGTAATCATTTAATTACAACAAAAATTGAGCATCACTCCGTACTAAATGTATTTGAACAATTAGAACGAGAAGGATATGACGTAACATATTTAGACGTTGATGATACTGGTGCAATAGATTTAGATCAATTAGAAGAAGTGATTACAGATAAGACAATTCTAGTGTCTATCATGTTTGTTAACAACGAAGTAGGTACTGTTCAACAAATGTATGTTATAGAAGATATTGTTACAGCTACAAATGCATTATTCCATGTAGATGCAGTTCAAGCAATCGGTCATTTAGATATTAATTTTGACGATTTTAAATTTGATACAATGAGTGTCACTGGTCATAAATTTGGTGGACCTAAAGGTGTTGGTGCGCTATTAGTTAGAGAGAATACTCCGATACAGTATAGTCAACTTGGAGGAGAACAAGAAACTAAACGTCGTGCTGGTACAGAAAACTTAGCGCAAATTGTCGGCTTTGCAAAAGCAATTGAACTTGCTGAACAACATAGAGATGAAAATAATATTCATTTAATGAATTTAAAAGAATTATTTTTAGTTAGCTTACAAGAACGTGCTATTCCATTTGAACTTAATGGTTCAATGGTAGATACAACGGGTCATATTATAAATTTATATTTTCCATTTATTGATGTTGAAACAATGTTAACTTTATTAGACTTAAGTCAGATTTATGTATCATCTGGCTCAGCTTGTACAGCAGGTTCAACTACTCCGTCACATGTATTAGCTGCAATGTACGAAGATGAAGAACGTGCTAAACATTCTGTAAGATTTAGCTTTAACGAAATGACTACCGAACAAGAAGTCAAATATATAGTTGCAGAAATTCATAAAATATACCATAAATTTAAGGAGGAATAGTAGTGACAAATAAAGATACTCGCGTAGTCGTTGGTATGTCTGGTGGCGTAGATAGTTCAGTAACAGCATATCTGTTAAAAGAACAAGGCTATGATGTTATAGGTATTTTCATGAAAAATTGGGACGATACCGATGAAAATGGTGTATGTACTGCAACAGAAGATTATAATGATGTCATTGAAGTTTGTAATCAAATTGGCATTCCATATTATGCAGTTAACTTTGAACAAGAGTATTGGGATAAAGTGTTCACCTACTTTTTAGATGAATATAAAAAAGGGCGTACACCAAATCCTGACGTTATGTGTAATAAAGAAATTAAATTCAAAGCCTTTCTAGAACATGCACTGAAATTAGGTGCAGATTATGTAGCAACAGGTCATTATGCAAGAATAAGAAGACATGACGATGGACATGTTGAAATGTTAAGAGGCGTTGATAATAATAAAGATCAAACTTATTTCTTAAATCAACTTTCACAACAACAGCTTTCAAAAGTGATGTTCCCAATAGGTGTTATTGAAAAAAAACGCGTGCGTGAAATTGCTGAAGAACAAAACTTAGCTACAGCTAAAAAGAAAGATTCTACAGGAATTTGTTTTATAGGTGAAAGAAACTTCAAAACATTCTTATCACAATATTTACCAGCTCAATCAGGTGATATGGTGACATTAGATGGTAAAAAAATGGGTACGCATAGTGGATTAATGTACTACACTATCGGTCAACGACATGGTTTAGGTATCGGTGGAGACGGTGATCCATGGTTTGTAGTAGGTAAAAATTTAGAAAATAATGTCCTTTATGTAGAACAAGGATTCCATCATGAGGCATTATACAGTGACTATTTAATTGCTTCAGATGTTTCATTTGTTAATGAAAATGAAATTGATTTAGAACAAGGATTTTACTGTACTGCTAAATTTAGATACCGTCAAAAAGATACAAAAGTATTTGTACAACGTGAAAATGACGAAGCCATTAGAGTAACTTTCAATGAACCAGTTAGAGCTATCACACCTGGTCAAGCAGTTGTATTTTATAAAGAAGAAGTTTGTCTTGGTGGTGCAACAATTGATGATGTATATAAAACATCAGGTCAATTAAGTTATGTTGTGTAAAAATCAGCCATTAATTCATAGAAATGTTTCTTTGAATTAGTGGCTTTTTAATATGAATGATTATGGTAGTGTTCGACCATTTGAGAACATGACTATTCATTTATATAAAAATACATAAAGTGGTAAAATATGATTAAAATAAAAGTTTGAACTTGAAATGAAATCTTATAATACCTATATCATTATTTAAGAATTAAGGAGATGTAATTTTAAATATGATAGATCAAAAAACGATATATCAATTTATCAAAGAAGGCCAATTAGAAGAAGCATTAAAAGCTTTGTTTGATAATATAGAAGAAGATCCATCAATTACTGAAAATTATATTAATGCTGGTATTGTATTGGCAGATGTTGGTGAAATTGAGAAATCTGAGCGATTTTTTCAAAAAGCAATAACGATTGATTCAGAAAATGGAGCAATATATTATAATTTAGGTAACGTATATTACAATCAAGGTAGATATAATGAAGCGATTAAGTTATACCAACAAGCTATGAAATATGATGTGGAACCTGTAGATTGTAACTATATGATTGGAATGGCTTTTAATCAATTAAATGCTCATAAAGAGGCACTACCATTTTTAATGACAGCAGCCGAAAAAGATCAACAACACGATACAGAAGTACAGTTTCAGTATGGATTAGTATTGTGTCAGCTAGAAATGTTTGATGCTGCAATAACACAATTAAACTATGTGTTGTCATTGGATTCATCACATGTAGATGCGATTTACAATCTAGGACTGGCTACTTACATGAAGAATGAAGATATAAATGAAGCGATAGCATATTTTAAGCAAGCAGTTGAGATTGATCCAGAACATTTACTAAGTCAACATGCTTTAAAAACATTTTCAACTATGCAAGAAGAGGAGGAGTAATATGACTGACCCTACACTATTTGATTATTCAATGATAAAAGGCACTGTAGAAGCGATTTTGTTTCAAAATAGTGATAATTACTATACAGTTTTGAAGGTGGATACCATTGAGACAAACGAATCATTTGATACAATGCCAACAGTGGTAGGGTTTCTTCCTAATGTTGTTGAAGGTGATGTATATACATTTAAAGGACAAACGGTTGAGCATCCAAGATATGGTAAACAATTAAAAGCCGAAACATTCGAAAAAGAATTACCACAAACTAAAGATGCAATCATCAGTTACTTATCAAGTGATTTATTTAAAGGAATAGGTAAAAAAACAGCACAAAACATCGTAAATACTTTAGGTGAAAATGCGATTAATGACATTTTAAACGACGCTAGTGTTCTTGAAAAAGTACCTAGCTTGCCTAAGAAAAAGCAAAAGCAAATTGCTGAACAAATTGCTTCTAATCAAGAATCTGAAAAAGTCATGATTAGATTACATGATTTAGGTTTTGGTCCAAAATTAGCTAGTTCTATTTATCAATATTACGGTGCAGAAACGTTAAGTGTATTAGACAAAAATCCATATCAACTTGTCTATGATATTAAAGGCATTGGTTTTAGTAAAGCTGATCAATTAGCACAAAAAATAGGAATTAAATTTGATGACCCTGAACGTTTAAAAGCAGGTTTATTATTTACGTTAGAGGAAGAATGTATTAAACAAGGACATACTTATATACCTAATGATCAAATTATTGCAGCAACTTTTAATGTTTTAACACAAAATAATAATAATGATGATAACCAATTTAATCATGAGCATTTACAAACAATGTTATTACAACTGAATGAAGAAAAAAGATTAATTGTAGATAAAGAAAAAATATCGATTCCAAGTCTTTACTATTCAGAATTAAAAAGTGTTCAAAACTTATATAGAATTAAAACTCATACTACAAAATTAAAAGAAATTGAACAATCAGATTTACAATTACATATAGGTGATATCGAAACAAATAATGAAGTGAGCTATGCTGCTTCACAAAAAGATGCATTACAAACGGCTATAAATTCTAAAATTATGTTACTAACTGGTGGACCGGGAACAGGGAAGACAACAGTTATAAAAGGAATAGTGGAATTATATGCAGAGGTGCACGGAATATCTTTAGACTATGATGACTACCAAGAAGATGATTATCCAGTAGTACTAGCAGCACCAACAGGTAGAGCTTCAAAAAGACTACAAGAATCTACTGGATTAGAAGCCATGACGATTCATAGATTGATTGGATGGAATCAAGATACCCAACCTGAAGATATTTTGGATAATGAAATTAATGCGCGTTTGATTATAATTGATGAAATGTCAATGGTTGATACTTGGCTATTCCATCAATTCTTAAGTGCAGTGCCATTAGATGCTCAAATTATTCTTGTAGGAGATGAAGACCAACTTCCTTCTGTTGGACCTGGACAAGTCTTTAAAGATTTAATAGACTCAAATACGATTCCAAGGGTTAATTTAACTGAGGTATATAGACAACAAGATGGATCTAGTATTATAGAATTGGCACATCGCATGAAGTTAGGACAACCAATTGATATTACACAACGATTCCATGACAGAAGTTTTATTAATTGTGGTACAGAACAAATACCTAATGTAGTTGAGAAAGTCGTAAACAGTGCGGTAAATAAAGGATATGACATGAGTGATATTCAAGTACTAGCACCAATGTATAAAGGTAATGCAGGTATTAAAAGGTTAAATCAAATATTACAATCTATTCTAAATCCAAAAGAAAAAGATACTAGAGAAATCGAATTTGGCGATGTTGTCTTTAGAAAAGGAGATAAAGTTCTACAATTAGTTAATCGTCCTAATGATAATATCTTTAACGGGGACATTGGCGTAATTGTTGGTATTTTCTGGGCAAAAGAAAATGCTTTAAACAAGGATGTACTAGTCGTAGACTTTGAAGGAAATGAAATTACTTTTACAAGACAGGATATGCTCGAATTAACCCATGCATACTGTACATCTATCCATAAATCTCAAGGTTCAGAATTTCCAATCGTGATTATGCCTATAGTTAAACAATATTTTAGAATGCTACAAAGACCTATTTTATATACTGGTTTAACAAGAGCGAAACAATCATTAGTATTACTAGGGGATCCCCAAGCATTTGATATCGGTCTTAACACAAACGGTCAGAAAAGATTAACGCAATTATTTACTTTATTAAAACAATACTTTACTGAAGAAAAATCCTATGATTTATCTTTAACTGAAGAGAATAATGAGTCAAATGATTCACAAGGTATACATTATGAAGATGATGTTTCAGATGAAAATGATGAAAATGATTCAGACAAGGCTATGACTATAGAATTAACTGAAGAAACAATATATCAAATTGATCCTATGATTAATATGGGAGAAACTTCACCGTATGATTTCGCTAATCGTTGACATTTGAAAACAATAAAATTAAAATAAACTTAAGTTCGCATAAAGACGAGTAAACAATTTTGAATTTTAAGAGATGTGCTGGTTGGTGGAAAGCACAATTAAAATTGTTGAACGCTACTTTGTGTCAATTTAAATATGTGACTAAAGTGATAAGTAAAGGTTAGCATGGAATAATTGATTAAAATTCATATTCTAATAAATGCAGTATTAATCCTAACCGTAATAACTTATAACTAGGGTGGTACCGCGACAACGTTCGTCCCTTTTGTGGATGAACGTTTTTTGTTTACCTTATAACACTAGTGTCCAATATAAACTTAATAAAAATGTGTATGAACTAAATATAGGGAGTGTACGTGGATGAAAAATTTAAAAGCAAGCGAAATTAGACAAAAATATTTAGACTTCTTTGTTGAAAAAGGTCATATGGTTGAACCATCTGCACCATTAGTACCTATCGATGATGATAGTTTACTTTGGATTAACTCTGGAGTTGCAACTTTAAAAAAATATTTCGATGGTCGAGAAACACCTAAGAAACCAAGAATTGTTAACTCACAAAAGGCTATTCGTACGAATGATATTGAAAATGTAGGTTTCACAGCAAGACACCATACTTTCTTTGAAATGCTAGGTAATTTCTCAATTGGTGACTATTTTAAGAAAGAAGCTATAGAATTTGCATGGGAATTTTTAACAAGCGATAAATGGATGGGTATGGAGCCAGAAAAATTATACGTCACAATACATCCAGAAGATACAGAAGCTTATAAAATTTGGAACGAACAAATTGGCTTAGAAGAAAGTCGAATTATTCGTATAGAAGGTAACTTTTGGGATATTGGTGAAGGACCTTCTGGACCTAATACTGAAATTTTCTATGATCGCGGTAATGATTTTGGCCAAGATGATCCAGAAGAGGAAATGTATCCAGGTGGAGAAAACGAACGCTATTTAGAAGTGTGGAATTTAGTGTTTAGTGAATTTAATCATAATAAAGATCATACTTATACACCACTTCCAAATAAAAATATTGATACCGGCATGGGATTAGAACGTATGACTTCTATCTCACAAAATGTACGTACAAATTATGAAACAGATTTATTTATGCCAATAATTAATGAAGTCGAAGAAGTGTCAGGTAAAAAATACCTTCAAAAAGATGAGCAAGATGTAGCGTTTAAAGTTATAGCTGACCATATTAGAACTATTTCATTTGCAATTGCTGATGGTGCTTTACCAGCAAATGAAGGACGTGGCTATGTATTACGTAGATTATTGCGTAGAGCAGTAAGATTTAGCCAAACATTAGATATCAATGAGCCATTTATGTATAAATTAGTTGATATTGTTGCGGATATCATGGAACCTTATTATCCAAATGTCAAAGATAAAAGTGATTTTATTAAACGCGTTATCAAATCAGAAGAAGAAAGATTCCATGAAACACTTGAAGAAGGTCTTTCAATTTTAAATGGATTTATTAGTAAAGCCAAAGAAACTAATAATGAAATTAATGGTAAAGATGCTTTTAAATTATATGATACGTATGGCTTCCCAATTGAACTTACTGAAGAGTTAGCAATTCAAGAAGGTTTAACTGTTGATATGGCTACATTTGAAGCAGAAATGCAACAACAACGTGATAGAGCACGTCAAGCTCGCCAAAATTCACAATCTATGCAAGTTCAAAGTGAAGTATTAAAAAATATTACTACTGAAAGTCACTTTGTTGGTTATGATACTACAGATTATCAAACAGAATTGATTCAACTTATTGAAAATGGAGAAGAAGTTGAAAAAGCAGATGCTGGTGAAACAATTTACTTCATGTTAAAAGACACACCATTTTATGCAGTGAGTGGTGGACAAGTAGCTGATAATGGTACTGTTAGTAATGAGCATTTTGAAATTTTAGTGACTGAAGTTACTAAGGCACCTAATGGTCAAAATTTACACAAAGGTGAAATTCAATTTGGTCAAGTAACAAAAGGTGCACAAGTTGATGCTAGTGTGAACAAAGATGAACGTCGTTCTATCCAAAAAAACCATAGTGCCACACACTTATTGCACGCTGCTTTAAAAGAAGTTTTAGGTGACCATGTTAACCAAGCAGGTTCATTAGTAGCACCAGACCGTTTAAGATTCGACTTCTCTCATTTTGGACAAATGACTCAAGATGAAATTGATCAGGTTGAAAGACGTGTCAATGAAGAAATCTGGAGAGGTATTTCTGTTCATATTCAAGAAATGGGAATTAATGAAGCTAAAGAAATGGGTGCAATGGCACTGTTTGGTGAAAAATATGGTGATATTGTAAGAGTCGTTAATATGGCACCATTTTCAATAGAATTATGTGGTGGTATTCACGTAGACAATACTGCTGAAATTGGTTTATTCAAAATTGTTAGTGAATCTGGTACTGGTGCAGGTGTTAGACGTATCGAAGCATTAACAGGAAAATCAGCGTTCTTATATTTAGAACATATCCAAACTCAATTCAATATTATTAAAGATCAAGTTAAAGTGAAAACAGATGATCAAGTTGTAGACAAAATTACTCAATTACAAGAAGAAGAAAAGAACTTATTAAAACGTTTAGAACAACGTGATAAAGAAATTACAAATCTTAAAATGGGTAATATCGAAGATCACGTAGAAACAATAAATGGTTTTAAAGTATTGGCAACAGAAGTTGAAGTACCTAATGCTAAAGCAATTCGCTCAACTATGGACGACTTTAAATCAAAATTACAAGACACTATTATCGTCTTAGCAAGTAATGTAGATGGTAAAGTTTCTATTATAGCTACAGTTCCTAAAACTCATACAGATCAAATTAAAGCAGGTGACATCATTAAAAATATGGCACCAATCGTTGGTGGTAAAGGTGGTGGCCGTCCAGATATGGCTCAAGGTGGCGGTACTCAACCTGAAAATATCACAGAATCATTACGCTTTATTAAAGATTACATTAAAAATATGTAATTTTAGTTACAGTTCGTGTAGAATAAAATGGAATCAATTTATGAATTGAAGGAGTGACGAAATGGAAAACTTTGATAAAACAATGAAATTTAAATATGAAGATATTCCAGAAGAAGATGTCAAATCAGTATTAGAGAATGTCCACCGAACACTAGAAGAACGCGGATACAATGCAGTAAATCAAATCGTAGGATATTTATTATCAGGTGATCCTGCTTACATTCCACGTCAAAATGAAGCTAGAAATCAAATTCGTCACATTGATAGAGATGTGATTATGGAAGAACTCGTATCTAATTATTTAGCTGAGTCTAAAGAATAGTATCAATGTTAAAGCATAAAATACTTGGTTTAGACGTAGGTAGTAAAACAGTAGGAATAGCGATTAGTGATTTAATGGGTTGGACTGCTCAAGGTTTAGACACACTCCATATCGATGAACAAAATAATGAATTAGGCATCGAACAATTAGTTGAAATCATCAAGAAAAATGATGTCGGTACAGTTGTAATCGGTTTGCCCAAAAACATGAACAATTCTATTGGATTTCGTGGAGAGGCTTCGTTACAATACAAAGAGAAACTTCAAGAAGCATTACCATCTATTGAGATTGTCATGTGGGATGAAAGACTTAGCACGATGGCAGCTGAAAAGTCATTACTAGAAGCAGATGTTTCAAGACAAAAAAGAAAAAAAGTAATAGATAAAATGGCAGCCGTATTTATATTACAAGGCTACCTAGACTCTATTTAATAAAAGGAGAAATAAAATGACTGAACATAATCACGATGCAGAATTAAAAATTAACAATGAAGAAGAATTATTGACATTATATGATGAAGATGGAAATGAAGTTCTTTATCGTAAAATGCTTGAATTCTATCATCCTGAATTCAAAAAAGAATATGTAGTACTTGCTGAAGAAGGCGCACAATCTGATGAAGACGACATGATTGAATTAGTACCAATGATAAATGAACCTGATGAATCAGGTGACGGTGGTAAATTAGTCCCAATCGAAACAGATGAAGAATGGGATATGATTGAAGAAGTAGTTAATACTGAAATTGATGAATAATCTTAGAATAAATATTTAAATTTTACTCCTTATGTAACGATATCTATTGAATATCTGACATAAGGAGTTTTTCTATATATGATTTGTTCAAAGTTTGTTTACATACATGCTTATCATTTAGATTTATACTTATATTCACAAAGAATTTATGGTAAAATATTTGGAGTTAAATATTTTATATATCGTTATGTAACATAACGTTTAAAATACTTGTACGTAGTTACAATCAGTCAAAGCCATTGGTTACTTTACTAATCAATATTGTGACTGATTTATTTTATTGCCTTTTTAAATTGTAGTTATTTTACACAAAGGAAGTCGTTGTATAATGGATAATAATGAAAGTTATATTCTCAATTTACATAAAACTAATGATAATGACATTGAACTTTTAAGAGAATATGCAAATACAAATCAAGTGCCGATCGTGGATCGTAATACACTAGAAATAATCAAACAAATTATACGTATTCATCAAACTAAACGGATTATAGAAATTGGTACGGCTATAGGATACAGTTCAATGCAATTTGCTTCAGTGTCTAAAGATATACATGTAACTACAATAGAAAGAGACCCAGAAATGATAGACCAAGCGAAACATAATATCACTTCTAATCAATTTACTAATCAAATTGAGTTAATTGAAGGTGATGCATTAGAACAATTTGATAAAGTTAAATCTCAAACGTTTGACATGTTATTTATTGATGCTGCGAAAGCACAATCGAAGAAATTTTTTGAACTATATACGCCTTTACTTAAAAAGGGTGGCATTGTTGTGACAGATAACGTTTTATATCATGGTTTTGTCTCAAATATCGATATAGTTCGTTCACGTAACGTACGTCAAATGGTTAAAAAAGTACAACAATTTAATGAATGGTTAATGCAAAATGAACAATATACAACTAACTTTTTAAATATGGACGATGGTTTAGCAATATCTATTAAAGGAGAATGACTATGACAGAATTACTAGTTACTCCTAAGTCAATAACACATATGGAAACACTAATAGAAATAGGTGCAGATGCATTTGTTATTGGTGAGCAAAAATTTGGTTTACGACTTCCAGGAGAATTTAATCGAGAAGACATGGAAAAAGCAGTAACATTAGCCCATGAGAATGATAAGAAAGTGTATGCTGCAGTTAATGGTTTGTTTCATAATTATCATTTAGCAGCAGTAGAAGATTATATTCAATTTTTACATCAAATTGGTGTGGATAGAATTATTTTTGGTGACCCAGCTGTTGTGATGTATGTTAAACAACAAAATAATCCTATTCCATTACATTGGGATGCAGAAACACTTGTTACTAACTATTTTCAGTGTAACTATTGGGGACAAAAAGGTGCTACAAGAGCAGTATTAGCGAGAGAATTAAGTCTGGAAGAAATTATAAATATAAAAGAATATGCTGACGTGGAAATAGAAGTTCAAGTTCATGGCATGACATGTATGTTTCAATCTAAAAGAATGTTATTAGGCAACTATTATACATTCCAAGATAGACAAATGAAAATTCAACGTAATGAAAATCAAAATGATTTATTATTATATGATGAAGAACGCGAAAATAAATATCCTGTTTTTGAAGATTATAATGGTACACATATTATGTCACCAAATGATATGTGCCTTATAGAAGAATTAGAACCGTTTTTTGAAGCAGGTATTGATTCATTTAAAATTGACGGCATATTACAGACAGAAGAATATATTAATGTTGTTACACAACAATACAGAGAAGCAATAGATTTATATAATGAAGATCCTGAAACTTATGAAGATGAAAAATTTATGCTTGTAGATCCTATCGAAGACATTCAACCAGAACATCGACCATTTGATGAAGGTTTCTTATTTAAGCATACGGTATATTAGGAGGCTGAATCATGAAGACATTAGAAGAAGTTAAACAAACTTCAAATACTAAAATGAAGAAGCCAGAATTACTTGCTCCAGCTGGTAACTTAGAAAAGTTAAAAATTGCTGTACATTATGGCGCAGATGCAGTTTTTTTAGGCGGACAAGAATATGGTTTAAGATCAAATGCTGATAACTTCACAATGGAAGAAATTGCTGAAGGTGTTGAGTTTGCAAACCGTTATGGTGCAAAAATTTATGTTACGACTAATATTATTGCGCATGACGATAATATGGAAGGGTTAGACGATTATCTTATTAATCTTGAAGCGACAGGTGCAACAGGTATTATTGTTGCTGACCCCCTTATTATTGAAACTTGCAAAAAGGTAGCACCAAAATTAGAAATTCATTTATCCACACAACAATCTTTATCTAATTATAAAGCAGTTGAATTTTGGAAAGAAGAAGGATTAGATCGTGTAGTTCTAGCTCGAGAAACAGGAGCTATGGAAATGAAAGAAATGAAAGAAAAAGTTGATATTGAAATAGAAGCCTTCATTCATGGTGCTATGTGTATTGCTTACTCTGGTAGATGTACATTAAGTAACCACATGACAGCACGTGATTCCAATAGAGGTGGCTGTTGTCAAAGTTGTCGTTGGGATTATGATTTACTACAAGTAGATGAAGATGGTGAACTTGATTTATTTTATGAAGATGGACAAATCGTCCCATTTGCAATGAGTCCGAAAGACTTAAAATTAATCGAATCAATCCCACAAATGATGGATTTAGGTATTGATTCGTTAAAAATAGAAGGCAGAATGAAATCAATTCATTATATAGCTACTGTGGTGTCAGTATATCGTAAAGTAATTGATGCATATACTGAAGACCCAGACAATTTTAAAATTCAACCTGAATGGTTAATGGAATTAGATAAATGTGCTAATAGAGATACAGCACCAGCATTCTTTGAAGGTACTCCAGGATATGAGGAACAAATGTTTGGAGAACAACAATCGAAAAAGTCTCCTTATGATTTCTGTGGCTTAGTTTTAGATTATGATCAGGATACAAAAATTGCTACAATTCAACAAAGAAATCACTTTAAACCTGGACAAGAAATTGAATTTTTTGGTCCGGAAATTGAAAGTTTTAAACAAGTTGTTGATACCATTTATGATGAAGAAGGTAATGAGCTTGATGCTGCGCGCCATCCATTACAAATTGTACAAATTAAAGTTGATCGTCCAATCTATGCAAACAACTTGATGAGAAAGGAAATCGGTTAATGACACAAACGACGATTATAGGAATTGCTGGAGGCTCTGGCTCTGGTAAAACGACAGTCACAAATGAAATTATGAAAAATCTTGAAGGTCATAGTATTGCATTATTAGCGCAAGACTATTATTATAAAGACCAATCACATTTAACTTTTGAAGAACGTTTGGAGACAAACTATGATCATCCATTTGCATTTGATAACGATTTGTTAATTCAAAATCTAAGAGATTTACGAAATGGCAAAGCAGTTAAAGTACCAACATACGATTATGCTAATCATACAAGAAGCGATCAAACGATTGCATTTGAACCGAAAGATGTTATCATCGTAGAAGGTATCTTCGCTTTAGAGAATAAAACGTTACGTGATATGATGGATGTTAAAATATATGTCGACACTGATGCAGACTTAAGAATTTTACGTCGTCTTAAAAGAGACACTCATGAGCGAGGACGTTCTATGGATTCGGTTATCAATCAATACTTAAATGTGGTGCGACCTATGCACGTGCAATTTATTGAACCAACTAAGAAACATGCTGACATCATCATCCCAGAAGGTGGTAGTAACAAAGTAGCCATAGATATTATGACTACTAAGATTCAATCTTTAGTTAGTAAACAATAGTATTTAAAAGTAAAGGAAGATGACATAATGGAAAATCAAAAACAATATCCAATGACTCAAGAAGGGTACGAAAAATTAGAGCAAGAATTAGAAGAATTAAAAACAGTTAAAAGACCTGAAGTAGTTGAAAAAATTAAAGTTGCACGTTCTTTCGGCGATTTATCTGAGAACTCAGAGTATGATGCAGCTAAAGATGAACAAGGTTTTATTGAACAAGATATCCAACGTATTGAACATATGATTAGAAACGCTTTAATCATTGAAGATACAGGCGATAATAATACAGTACAAATTGGTAAAACTGTTACGTTTATCGAACTACCAGGAGACGAAGAAGAAAGTTACCAAATCGTAGGTTCAGCTGAAGCGGATGCATTTAAAGGTAAAATCTCAAACGAATCACCAATGGCGTCAGCATTAATTGGTAAAGAATTAGACGATGAAGTTCGTGTACCACTACCAAACGGTGGAGAAATCAACGTTAAAATTGTAGATATAAAATAATTAACTATTCTAAAAATAGTCGCAACAGCCTGGGACAAAAATCAGTGTCTCAGGCTACAATTATATATAGGCAGTAGTTGACTGATAAAGTAATTCTTTTTTCTTTAGAAATTAGAATTACTTATGCATGAGTGTTAACTCATGTAATCCTTAGTGGAACACATTAGCTAAAGCTAATGTGTAAGTATCACTAAACTATTAAAATAGTAGTGACACTTTATTTTTCAAATCTAGTCAACCTTGCCGGGGTGGGACAACGATAAAGAAATACTTTTTCTTTAGAAATTAGTATTTCTTACGCATGAGTTCAACTCATGTGTTCCATTAATGTACACCTTAGCTAAAGCTAATGTGTAAGTACTACTAACCTAATAAAATTAGGAGTAGTGCTTTATATTTCTGTCCCACTCCCTTGCGATTTTTTGGAATGTTTAATATTTAAGTGAGACATTTGAAAAATCTTTTAATTTAATGCAATCATTTTAATAAGGAAAACTTATTTGGTGATAACGATTACAGTGACAAATTAAAATTATTATGATTAAATATAATAAAGAATTTTTTGAATAGTTAGTAATTATTATTAGTAAATGTAAATCTTAGAATGAATTGAGAAATTGGTTATTACTAATAATTAGAATAATTTATTAAACAATCACGCAAATAAAATGATACAATAATATAGCACAACAAACTAGTCCTATAAAAGGGGAGGAATTGGTAAGTTGGAAACTAGATTGATAAATGAACAATCTTTAATGATTTATTTTGATAATGAAATTACTAAAGATACATATAATAAAGTAAATAAATTAGTTCAATATATTAAGGAACAAAATCATAAAGAAATCATAGATATAGTACCTTCATATAGAGCTATTTTGATTTCGTTTGATAACACAAGTATTGATGGCACTAAATTAATTGAAAATTTAGAACTTAATCAATTTAATGACTCAGAATCAAATCAATTACAACAACGAAAAGTAGTAACAATACCCGTAGTTTATGGTGAAGAATTTGGACCTGATTTGGAAGAAGTTGCCTCTAGTAATCAATTAACAACTGAGGAAGTAATCCAGATACATACACAACAACCCTACTTAATATATATGTTAGGTTTTATGCCAGGATTTCCATACTTAGGTGGTCTAGACGAACGTATACATACACCTCGTCGTTCAGAGCCAAGAGTAAAAATTGAAGCAGGATCAGTTGGTATTGCAAATAACCAAACTGGTTTATATCCTTTAGATTCACCAGGTGGTTGGCAAATTATTGGACGTACGCCGCTAAAAGTATTTGATTTAGATAGAGAGCCAATGACAATCTATGAAGCTGGTGACTATATTCAATTTAAAGCGATTACACAAGATGAATTTGAACAAATTCAAGCAGATATTAATGCTGGAAATTTTGAATTAGATAAGTGGGTGACTTACGACAATGAGTATTAAAATTATAAAGCCAGGCTTGTTCACAACCGTTCAAGATGAAGGAAGAAAAGGTTATATGAATTTAGGTTTTTCGGAAGCTGGCGCACTTGATAAATTTAGCTATTTGATTGCTAAGCATCTAATCGGTAATGAAGGCCCTTCACTTGAATATACAATTGTAGGCCCATCTATACAATTTTTAAGTGATAATTCATTTACCATTACTGGTGGACAGTTTAATGCAAAATTAAACGGGAACCCTATACAGACACAAGTCATCTATGAAGTTCATCAAGGTGATATTTTGGAAATCGGTAATGCTATTAAAGGCGCTCGAGGTTACATTACATTTGGTCAACCATTGGATATACTAAAAGTTGCAAATAGTTATGCAACGCATACTAGAAGTAAAATGGGTGGCTTTAAAGGTCGTGCATTAAAGAAAGATGATGTTATAGATACAGTATCATTACCTAAATATAAGAAATATGTAGGTCAAGCTGCAGAAATAAATTTAAACTATGAAGACAATGTGATTCATATTGTCGAAGGGCCACAAATTGAAGCTTTTTCAGAAGAGGCTAAAGCAAAATTAGTTGAAAATGAATTTATTATCTCAGATATGTCAGATAGAATGGGATTTCGCTTAAAAGGTGAAAGTATCCCACCCGAAGAATCTGCAGATATTATTTCTGAACCAGTAGCCTTAGGCAGTATCCAAGTTCCAAATGATGGAAACCCTATTGTATTATTAAATGATAAACAAACTGTTGGGGGCTATACAAAAATTGCAACAGTAACACAACTAGGATTAAATAAATTAGTTCAATTACAACCAGGAGAAGCTGTGCAATTTAAATGGATATCAATTGAAGATGCTATAAATGAATCTGCAACATTTAACGAGCAATTTGAAGACGAATTATCAAATATACAAAAACAACCGCTATACGAACTATCTATGTTAAGACAAACATCAAAAAAATTAGCGAATCTACTTAAAGGAGATATTTAATCAATGAATACTAAAAAAATAGAAGAAATCATTAAACTAGTCAAAGCTAATGATGTGAAAAAATTTAAATATAAAGATTTTGAAAGTGAAATTGAATTAGATTTTACAGAAGGACAAGTATTAGCACAGCCTACCAATGTACCTCAAGCTCAAAATGGTGCGACATCAAATGGTGTAAATCAACAAGATTCTCAAAAAACTGATGTTCAATCTGAAGAAAATGCGATCAAATCACCAATGGTCGGAACATTCTTTTTACAAGATAGTAAAGAATTAACAGAACCTCAAATTAAAGTCGGCGATAAAGTAGAAAAAGGCGATGTTATTGGTTACATTGAAGCTATGAAAGTAATGAATGAAGTTACTAGTGATATTGCTGGTGAAGTAGCTGAAATTGTTGTCGATCATGGAACTAATGTTGAATATGACCAAGTTTTAGTAACGTTGAAGTAAGGGGGTACAAGTAAATGTATCGATGTTTAATTGCAAACAGAGGGGAAATTGCTGTTAGAATTATTCGTGCCTGTAGAGAGATGGGCATTGAAACTGTAGCAGTATATGCTAAAGGAGATGAAGATAGCTTACATGTAGGATTAGCTGATCAAGCAGTTTGTATTGGTGAAGCAAATCCACTAGATAGTTATTTAAATATTCTTAGAATCATAGGTGCTGCAGAGGTAACTGGTGCGAATGCTATTCATCCGGGATATGGATTTTTATCTGAGTCAACAACATTCGCTAAAGCTGTAGAAGATAATAATATCAATTTTATCGGACCTAATAAAACAACTATGGAAATGATGGGAGATAAAATTACAGCTAGACAAACTGTTGATGGTGCTGGAGTTCCTGTTATACCTGGTTCAACAGATGAAGTTAAAACTGTAGAAGAAATAAAAACACTGGCAGAAGACATTGGTTATCCTGTTGTTTTAAAAGCTGCAAGTGGTGGCGGTGGTAAAGGAATACGTATTGTTAAAGAACCTGACCATCTTGAAAAAGCGTTAAAAGAAGCTAAAAGTGAAGGACAAAAATACTTTAATGATGACCGAGTATATGTAGAAGCCTTTATTCCTGTTGCTAAACATGTTGAGGTTCAAATTATTGGAGATGGAAAAGATAATTTTGTTCATTTAGGAGAACGTGATTGTTCAGTACAAAGAAAAAATCAAAAATTAATTGAAGAATCTCCATGTGCTGCACTAACTGAGGAAAGACGCCAACGTATTTGTGATGATGCAGTTAAAGTTGCTCAAGCTTCAAATTACAGAAGTGCAGGTACGATTGAGTTTTTAGTTACTGAAGATGCACATTATTTCATTGAAATGAATGCAAGAATTCAAGTAGAACATACTGTTACAGAAATGCGTGCTGACAGAGATTTATTACTTGCACAACTTTATCTACTACAACATGATGAGCTTCCTTTTAAACAAGAAGACATTAAGTTTAATGGTCATGTAATTGAGGCAAGAATCAATGCTGAAAATCCTGAAAAGCATTTCCAACCAACACCAGGTAAAGTAAATGCATTACACTTACCACAAGGTTTTAACGTTAGAGTAGATTCACTTCTATATCCAGGATATAAAGTATCTCCTTATTATGATTCTTTAGTAGCAAAAGTAATTGTAAAAGGTGCAGATAGAGCTAGCGCAATTCAAAAGTTAAAAGTAACTTTAGATGAAATGGTTATCGATGGTTTTACAACAACAGCAGATTTCCTTTATGCAGTATTAAACTATCCTGCATATTCAGATGGAGACGCAAAAGATGTTGATATTAAATTCCTTGAAAAACATCAAATAAGTAAAGGAGTGGAATTATAATGCAAATTGATTTAAATTGCGATTTAGGCGAAGCATTTGGTAATTATTCTTTTGGTGGAGATAAAGATATTCTTCCTCTAATTACATCAGCAAACATTGCTTGTGGTTTTCATGCTGGTGATGCGAATGTAATGAATGAAACAATTCAATTAGCTAAAAAAAATAACATTGGTATAGGTGCACATCCTGGTTTACCTGATTTACAAGGTTTTGGTAGACGTAAATTAGATATGACACCTGATGAAATATATAACATTGTAGTATACCAATTAGGCGCATTAAATGGCTTTTGTCAAATACACGACGTTAAAATGAATCATGTTAAGCCTCATGGAGCATTGTACCAAATGGGTGCTAAAGATGAAGCTATAGCAAATGCTATTGCTAAAGCAGTTTATGATTTTGACTCAAGTCTTGTATTTGTTGGTTTAGCTAATACATTACTTATTTCAGAAGCAGAAAAAGTTGGATTAAAGACAGCTTCAGAAGTATTTGCTGATCGTCGATACGAAGATGATGGTCAACTTGTAAGTCGTAAAGAAGCGGATGCAGTGATTACTGATTCTGAAGAAGCATTGGAACAAGTTGTAAAAATGGTAACTGAGAATAAAGTCATTTCAAAAAATAATAAGGAAATCACTCTTCAAGCAGACACAATATGTGTTCATGGAGATGGCGCACATGCGCTTGAATTCGTAACAAAAATAAGAGAAAAATTAACGAAAGAAGGCATTGATATCCAAACTTTATAGGGGGTTTTTAGATGGGAGAAAAACTATCATCAAATCATAATGGGAAAGCTCAATTTACTAGAAATCATAAAAGGTTGTTATTAGGGTCTGTATTTTTGATGGCTACATCAGCTATCGGTCCAGCATTTTTAACACAAACAGCAGTATTTACTGCACAATTTTATGCTAGTTTTGCATTTGCTATTCTCATTTCTATAATTATTGATATTGGAGCTCAAATAAATATTTGGCGTGTACTTGTTGTAACTGGTTTAAGAGGCCAAGAAGTATCTAATAAAATACTGCCTGGTCTTGGAACAGTTGTCTCGATTTTAATTGCATTTGGGGGCTTAGCATTTAATATAGGTAATATAGCCGGAGCAGGTCTTGGACTAAATGCGATGTTTGGTTTAGATGTAAAATGGGGTGCTGCGATAACGGCTATTTTTGCTATTTTAATATTTGTTAGTAAAAGTGGTCAAAAAATTATGGATGTTGTGTCTATGATTTTAGGAGTTGTTATGATCCTTGTTGTAGCCTATGTCATGGTAGTGTCCAATCCACCTTATGGTGATGCACTAGTACATACATTTGCTCCTGAACATCCAATTAAGTTGATTTTACCAATTATCACACTTGTAGGTGGTACGGTTGGTGGTTACATAACTTTTGCTGGTGCCCATAGAATTTTAGATTCTGGTATAAAAGGTAAAGACTTTTTGCCGTTTGTGAATCATTCAGCTATTGCAGGTATTTTAACTACTGGTGTGATGCGTACTTTACTATTCTTGGCAGTTTTAGGTGTTGTTGTAACTGGTGTTACATTAAGTTCTGAGAATCCACCAGCTTCAGTGTTCGAACATGCGATTGGACCAATTGGTAAGAACATTTTTGGACTCGTTATTTTTGCAGCAGCAATGTCCTCTGTTATTGGATCAGCTTATACAAGCGCAACGTTCTTAAAGACAATGCATAAATCTTTGTTCAATAAAAATAATTTAATCGTTATTTCATTTATCGTTATTTCAACTTTAATCTTCTTGTTTATTGGTAAACCAGTTAGCTTATTAATCATAGCAGGCGTAATAAACGGTTGGATTTTACCGATTACATTAAGTGTAATTTTAATAGCGAGTAGAAAGAAATCGATTGTTGGTGATTATAAACACCCTACTTGGATGTTAGTGTTCGGAATTATTGCAGTATTAGTAACTATCTTAACTGGCATCTTCTCATTGCAAGATTTAGCTAGTTTGTGGAAAGGCTAAGATTGTAATATTAAATTAAGATAATAAATATGCGTTAATATTATTCATTTAGTTAATAAATGTGTAGTATTAACGCTTTTTTTATAACTTAAAACATACGATTATATATTAGTTAAATACTAACCTATTGTCGTTGAAAGCTATAAAATGTGATAGAATAACAAATGCTAGTATAATAAGATAAGGTGGGACAATAATGATAGGTATTATTGGTGCAATGGAAGAAGAAGTTGCCATTTTAAAAGATAAATTAGTGAATTTAAGCGAAATTAATGTAGCTCATGTTAAATTCTATAAAGGTGAACTTAATCAAAAAGAAGTAGTCATTACTCAAAGTGGTATTGGCAAAGTTAATGCAGCTATTTCTACAACATTGTTAATCGAAAAATTTAATCCTAAATACATCCTAAATACAGGTTCAGCTGGAGCACTAGATGAAAACTTATCTATAGGAGACGTATTAATCAGTGATGATGTAGCTTACCATGATGCAGATGCTACAGCATTTGGCTATGCATTGGGTCAAATCCCACAAATGCCAGAAAAATATGAAGCAAATCAAAATTTAATAAATGAAACAATTGAAGTTGTAAAACAACAAAATTTAAATGCTAAAGTTGGGCTTATTGTAAGTGGTGATAGTTTCATAGGAAGTGCAGAACAAAGAAAAACGATAAAAACTCAATTTAGCGACGCAATGGCTGTTGAAATGGAAGCAACTGCTATCGCTCAAACATGTTATCAATTTAAAGTTCCATTTATTATTACGAGAGCTGTCTCTGATTTAGCTAATGGCGAAGCAGATATGACATTCGAGGAATTTTTAGGAAAAGCAGCTGTTTCATCAAGTGAAATGGTAGAATTATTAGTCGGAAAATTATAATTAAAGAGTAAAGGTGACAATTCAATGGGTATTATTAAACATTATTTTATGCCTAATGCATATGTAAAGTCAGTATTCGAAATCAATGTTGATAAATTGGCTGAAACTGGTGTAAAAGGTATTATCACAGATTTAGATAACACACTAGTAGGTTGGGATGTTGTCGCGCCAACTGAACAAATTAAACAATGGTTTAAAGAAGCAAGAGAAAAAGGCATACAAATCACAATTGTGTCAAACAACAATGAACAACGTGTAGGTGAATTTTCAAAAGATTTAAATGTAGATTTCATTTGTAAAGCTAGAAAACCGATGGGTAAAGCATTTAAAAAAGCAATTAAACAAATGAGCATCAAACCTAGTGAAACAGTGGTAGTTGGTGACCAAATGTTAACAGATGTTTTTGGTGGTAATCGTAATGGTTTATATACGATTATGGTTGTACCTGTTAAACGTACTGACGGGTTTATTACCAAGTTTAATCGCTTAATTGAAAGAAGATTATTAAATCACTTCAGGAAAAAAGGTTATATTAAATGGGAGGAAAATTGATTGAGTGATGAATTGAAATGTATAGGTTGCGGCGCACCATTGCAATCAGAAGATAAAAACGCACCAGGTTATGTACCGGAACATAATATGTTTAGAGAAGATGTTATTTGTAGAAGATGTTTTCGATTAAAAAATTATAATGAAGTACAAGATGTAGGACTTGATAGCGAAGATTTTTTAAATTTACTTTCTGGATTATCAGATAAAAGCGGTATCGTTGTTAATGTCGTAGATGTATTTGATTTTGAAGGTTCATTTATTAATGCAGTTAAACGCATTGTTGGTAATAAAAAAGTTATTTTAGTAGTTAACAAGATGGACTTACTTCCAAAACAAATTAACAAACGTCGTGTAAAAGAATGGTTGAAACGTTCTGCTAAGAAATACGGTCTTGAGTCTGAAGACGTTGTACTCATTTCAGCTGAAAAAGGACAGGGTATTGAAGATCTATTATATTCAATCAATAAACATCGTCAACAGGAAGATGTCTATATTGTAGGTACAACTAACGTAGGTAAATCAACATTAATTAATAAATTGATAGAGCTTAGTGTAGGTGAAAAAGATGTTGTCACAACGTCTAGATTCCCAGGAACTACATTAGATATGATAGATATTCCATTAGATGAAAAATCATTTATGTTTGATACACCTGGTATTATTCAATCACATCAAATGACTCACTTTGTCACAGAAAAAGAATTAAAATTAATTATGCCTAAAAAGGAAATCAAACAAAGAGTATATCAACTAAATGAAGGACAAACATTATTCTTTGGTGGTTTAGCTCGAATTGATTATGTTTCAGGTGGAAAAAGACCATTGATATGTTTCTTTTCAAATGAATTAAATATTCATAGAACTAAAACAGAAAAAGCCAATGATTTATGGAAAAATCATATTGGAGATTTGTTAACACCACCTCATGATCCTAATCAATTTAATATGAGTGAAATGAAAGCTGTTCGATTAGAAACAGGCAAAGAAAAACGAGACGTAATGATTTCTGGACTAGGATTTATTACAATTGATGCTGGTGCAAAAGTTATAGTTAGAGTACCTAAAAATGTAGATGTCATTTTAAGAAATTCGATATTATAAGGAGGGATAAACGTGAAATTTGCAGTAATTGGACATCCAATTTCACACTCTTTATCACCACTTATGCATACTGATAATTTTGCATCTTTGGGTTTGAATTATACTTATGAAGCAATTGATATACCTGAAGATCAATTTCATAACATTAAAGAAATAATTAAAGAAAGAAAATTAGATGGATTTAATGTTACGATCCCATATAAAGAACGTATTATTCCATTTTTAGATGAAATAGATTCACAATCTACAACTGTTGGTGCTGTTAATACAGTAATGGTACGTGACGGTAAATGGATTGGATACAATACAGATGGGATAGGTTATGTTACTGGCTTGCGTCAAGTTTATAATGATTTAGAAAATGCATATATATTAATTTTAGGCGCTGGTGGAGCTAGTAAGGGTATAGCAAATGAATTAACTAAATTTGTTCAACCGAAATTAACGATTGCTAACCGTTCGATGAAACGATTTGAGTCATGGCATTTAAATGTTAATCAGATAACTCTAGAACAGGCTGAATCCCACTTAGATGAGTTCGATATTATTATTAATACAACACCTGCTGGTATGGATAATAATCAAGAATTACCCATCAGTCTCAAGAATTTAAACACAGACACCTTAGTAAGTGATATCGTATATATTCCGTATAAAACACCAATTTTACTAGAAGCGGAAAATAAAGGTAATCCGATTTATAATGGATTAGACATGTTTGTATATCAAGGCGCTGAAAGTTTCAAAATATGGACTGGATACCAAGCCGATATTAAAATGATGAAACAATCAGTAATAGATAAATTAAAAGGAGTTTAATTATGTTAACTGGAAAACAAAAAAGATATTTACGTAGTTTAGCACATAATACTGATCCAACCTTCCAAATTGGTAAGGGTGGTATAAATGAAAATATGATTAACCAAATTGACGATACTTTAGAGAATCGCGAATTAATTAAGATACACGTATTACAAAATAATTTTGATGATAAATCAGAACTTGCTACTGCATTAAGTGATGCTACGAATAGTGAAGTTGTTCAAATCATAGGGTCTATGATTGTTTTATACAGAGAATCAAAGGATAATAAAGAAATTACGTTACCATAATGAAAAAGAAAATTATTTTATATGGTGGACAATTTAACCCGATTCATATCGCTCATATGATGGTAGCTAGTGAAGTGTATCATGTCATCAAGCCAGATGAATTTTATTTTTTACCAAGTTATATGTCTCCTTTAAAAGAACATTCTGATTTCCTAGAAGCATCACAACGCATTAAAATGATAGAGTTAGCAATTGCTACTTTAGGTTTTGGTAAAATTAGTGAAGAAGAAATAGAAAGAAAAGGGCAAAGCTATACTTATGATACGTTATCATCATTAATAAAGTCACATCCTAATAGTGAATTCTACTTCATTATAGGCACTGATCAATACGATCAATTAGATAAATGGTACAATATTGATGAATTAAAGAAATTGATTACATTTATAGTGGTTAATAGAGAGAAAGATGTACAGTCTGTTGAAGAAGGTATGATATCTATCACTATTCCTAGAATGGATATTAGTTCTTCAATGATACGTGAACGTGTTAAAGCGAAACAGTCTATTCAAATATTAGTTCCTCAAAGCGTTGAACATTATATTCGAGAGGAAGGATTATATGAAAATTGAAAATGCTATAGAGTTAGTCAAAGAGAAATTGCCAGAAAAGCGATTTAAACATTCACTTAGAGTAGCAGAGACAGCTGTAAAATTAGCAGAAATCTATGATGGCGATAAAGATAAAGCTGAACTAGCTGGTGTACTTCATGATTATTGTAAATATGATGATTTAAGTACTATGTATCAAACAGTGAGACAGTATGATTTAGAATCTGATTTATTGAGTTACGGTAGAGAAATTTTGCATGGACCGGTTTGTTCAGCAATAATGGAAAATGACTTTGATGTCAAAGATGAAGAAGTTTTGTTAGCTATTAAATATCATACAACTGGTCGTCAACAAATGACAAAAACAGAAAAACTAGTATTTATAGCTGACTATATAGAGCCTGGTCGTAAGACTCCAGGAGTTGAAGAAATCAGAGATATGGCATACAATCAAGGTAGCTTAGATAAAACAATTTATGAAATTTCTAAGCGTACAGTACTATTTTTAATTCAAAAAGATATTACAGTTTACGGTGCTACGATTGCTTGTCTAAATTATTATAACTATAGTGATGAAAGAATAAAGGATGATTAAATGAATTCAGACAAATTGTTAAACATTGCTGTTGATGCAGCAGAGAACAAAAAAGCAGAAGATATTATTTCTCTTAATATGCAAGGTATCAGTGATATGACAGATTATTTTGTTGTATGTCATGGTAATAATGAACGTCAAGTTCAGTCAATTGCTAGAGCTGTAAAAGAAGCAGTTCATGAACATGATATCGATGTTAAACGAATGGAAGGTTATCAAGATGCAAGATGGGTTCTAATTGACCTTGCCAATGTAGTTGTTCATATCTTCCATAAAGATGAACGATCTTATTATAATATTGAGAAATTATATCAAGATGCTCCAATCGAATCATACGGACAGGTTGTTTACTAATTATGTCTCAATATGAAGAAATGAGTTTGGTTTATGATCAACTCACACAAGATCAACCTTATGAATCATGGTTTGATATAGTTCAATTTTATGCTAATCATCATGCCGATATCCTTGATATTGGATGTGGTACAGGTACATTAACATGTATGTTAAATGATTTAGGAAATGTTAGTGGCATGGATATTAGTCCGGATATGCTTTCCATTGCCTCTCAAAAATCTAATCAAATCAATTGGTTAGAAGGAGACATGACGAATTTTCAATTAGATCATCAATTTGATATTGTTACTATTTTTTGTGATTCATTAAACTATTTACCTACATTAGACAATGTTGAAGATACTTTTAAATGTGTTTATAACCATTTGAAAGATAACGGTTTGTTAATATTTGATGTACATACCGTTGCTAAAATGACTACATTATTTAGTGACCAAAGTTATATAGATGAAGCAGAACATTTATTTTTAGGATGGGATGCTCTAAAAGGAGCGGAACCATTAAGCGTTATTCATCAAATGTCATTTTTTATTGAAAGAGAAAATGGTTTATATCAAAGATTTGACGAAGAACATTATCAACGTACATTTGAAAAAGATGTATATACTCAATTATTGGAAAAATGTGGATTAACTTTAGTCAAAACGTTTACAGATTTCAATATGAATCAAGATGATCAACAGGCAGATCGATTATTTTTTGTAGCTCAAAAACATTAAATATAAAGTAAAATCACGCTGACATACGTTAATTAGTATGAAGGGGTGATTTTTTGCTTTCTAAATTAACACAATTAATAAAGATTTTGACACCGTATCAACTATATATTGGAATTGGAATAGCAATTATTTTTATAGCAGTTTTATCTTATTCTATGAATCATAATGAAGACAAAAGTCAACAAACATATGTTGAATCAAATACAGATAGTTATAGTAATAAAACAGATAAAAAAGAAACTCTATCTAAACGTCATCAAGGCGAAACTAAAGATTCTGAAGCAAAAAAGGAAAATAAAGTTATATACGTCGATATAAAGGGGGCAGTAAAGCATCCCAATGTATATAAAATGAACAGTTCTGATAGAATCATTGACTTGTTAAAGAAAGCGCAATTAAGTAATAATGCTGATACTAAACAAATTAATTTATCAGAAAAATTAATAGACCAAAAGTTAATTTACATACCTGAAAAGGGAGAAAAGACTTCTCAAAATATACAAGAACAAATTACCAGTAATACGGTTGATAATACACAATCAACTATTAATTTGAATGTAGCGACAGAAGAGCAATTACTGAAAGTTCCCGGTATAGGTCCTTCTAAAGCCAAAGAAATTATAGATTATAAAAATAAAAATGGTGCTTTTAATAGCATAGAAGATTTAAAAAATATAAAAGGATTTGGACCAAAGACATTTGAAAAATTAAAGGCTTATTTTACTGTGTAATAAGAGTTGCATTTGCAATATGAATTTAAAATGAGTAAGCTATAATTATTATTTTAATTAAGTACGATGGAGGCATAGATCATCATGGAAAGAATAAAATGGGAAGAATATTTTATGGCACAAAGCCACTTATTAGCATTAAGATCAACTTGTCAAAGATTATCGGTTGGCGCGACGATAGTTAAAGACAACCGTATTATTGCAGGCGGTTATAATGGATCCGTAGCTGGTGAAGTACATTGTATCGATGAGGGTTGTTTGATTGAAGATGGCCATTGTATAAGAACTATTCATGCTGAGATGAATGCGTTATTACAATGTGCAAAGCAAGGTGTATCGACTGAAGGTGCAACAATTTATGTCACACATTTCCCATGTCTTAATTGTACAAAATCAATCATTCAAGCAGGAATAAAGACGATTTATTACGCTGAAGATTACCATAATCACGAGTATGCCATGAAGTTACTGGATCAATCTGGAATAGAATACAAAAAAATTCCATTTTCACCAGATTATGTTGCAAAGTATTTAACTCAAGGTTAAGTTTATTGTTTTATATTGCAATATCATTTCTAGTAGGGATACTTTGGTTATTTAACAAAGTGCTCTCTACTTTTATACTTTGTATGCTAATGTTTCTATTAATAAGAAAAAATGTAATTAAGCAATATCTATTCTTGGTATGTATCTCAGTATTACTTAGTGTTTTAATGTTAAATTTAGCACTTACTAAACATAAACAAGAAATGCAAAATATTAAGAATAGTAAACATATTAATGAAGCAGTAACTTTTATTAAATTAAACAAAGAAAGTAATATCTATAAAGGACTCCTTGAATGGCATGACCACAATGTAAAGTTTTATTACAGACATCAAGGTGATTATAATCGATTGAATATTGATAATTATAGATGTGCTATAAATGGAGATTTACAGTTATTAAATTCGAATCAGCCTATAATATTTATTAAACAGATAGATTTAAATAGTTGTACACAAAATAAGAAAATTAATCCTATAGCCAAACATCAAAGTTATATTCAGAATCAAATGAGTAAAACAAAAAATGTTTATCACGATAGGTTACTAGCTTTGATTACTGGTGACACATCAACATTAAATCAATCATTTATTGACGATGTTAAAGAAATAGGAATTTATCATTTACTTGCAGTAAGTGGTTCACATGTTGCTGCAATTATTTATTTAGTACATTCCGCTTTTGTGAGATTGAACACACCATATTTATTAATTAAGCTTTTACTTCTACTTATATTACCTCTATATGCTTTTTATACTGATTTTGCTCCTAGCGCAGTTAGATCTATATTAGTCGGCATAATTTTACTCATTCTTCCTAGACAGTTTAAAAGTAAACCGTTAGATATACTCTCTTTTATTTTTATATTAATGTATTTTATCAATCCACTGATAGTTTTTGATATTGGTTTTCAGTTTAGCTTTTTTATTTCATTCTTCCTTATAATTTCTACACCATTATTAAAGGAACTTACTGGACTAAAATTATTAATGTCAGTGACAATTATAGCTCAATTAGGAGCGTCAGTAATTACTGTCTACTATTTTAATCAAATTCAATGGATAGGATTAGTTTCAAATTTAATTTTCGTTCCTTTATATAGCCTTATTATCTTTCCGCTAGCGATTATATTTTTCTTTCTTAGCCACTTCACAACCCACTTATTAATTTTAAATACAGTAATAAATTATAGTTACCGTATACATGATCTATTTCTTTCTTTATTTCTTTCATTAAAGTACATTAGAATTTTTGTTCCTGAGTTAAACACTTTCGCAATAGTGTTTTTAATAATTTCTGTGTTCATTTCATTATTTTTATTCGTTAAAAGAAATATTTTAACGTCTGTTTCGATAATTTTTCTTAGCATTATAATAATTATATATACATCGAGGCCTTCAGAAACAGAGTTAACAATGTTAGATGTTGGTCAGGGAGACAGCATTTTATTTCATACTGAGTACAATCTAAATATTATGATTGACACTGGTGGAAAACTAACTGACAGTCACACTAAATCTAATAATAATATAACTAAATATAAGATTTTACCAAGTTTAAAAGCTAAGGGGATATCTACAATTGATTATTTAATTATTACACATCCTCATTTAGACCACATGGGTGAATTACCATATTTAAGTAATCATATAAACATCAAAAATATTATTATAGAGCCATCAAGTTATCCTAAAGATGTCCTAGCAAATATTAAAAGTATTTGTCAGTTAAATGGTATCAATTTCATGGATATTAACTTACTCAATTCTTTATCTATTAAAGATGGGAAACTTGAATTTTTAGACACTTATATTCAAGAAAGCGACGATAAAAATGAACACTCAATTGTTACATTATTAAAATATAAAAATAAAACTATTTTACTTACTGGTGATATGACTATTAATAATGAGGAACTACTGTTAAATCGATATCAATTACCTAAAATAGATATTTTGAAAGTTGCGCATCATGGCAGTAAAACAAGTAATTCTGCAAATTTAATACAACACATAACTCCAAAAATCAGTCTTATATCAAGTGGTAAAGGTAATAAATATCATTTGCCAAATCAAGAAGTAATTATACGGTTACGTCAATCTGGAAGTAAAGTTTTAGATACCCAAATAAACGGGGAGATAACTGTTAAACTACATTCAAATTTATCAATATCAACTAAGCAACAAAAATAAATTGGTAGAGGTTAGAGTTTATTACGTGATATAATTTCTTAATGTGAACTATATGGAAAGGGTGTAATGCATGTCTGACAATATCATTATGGTATATGGAGAGGTACCAGACTTAGTTGAGAAAAAGAGTTCAGAAATGATAAATAAATATTTACAATCAGAAAAAGATGACTTCAACTATGTGAAATATAATTTATATGAAACTGAAATTACACCAATCATTGAAGAAGCATTAACAATGCCATTTTTTTCAGATAAAAAGGCAATTTTAGTTCAGAATGCATATGTCTTTACGGGTGAAAAGGTTACCAAAGAATTGAATCAAAATACCGACCAATTACTTGAATTTATTGAAAAATATGATGGTGAAAACCTTATAGTTTTTGAAGTATTTCAAAATAAATTAGATGAACGAAAAAAATTAACCAAAACACTTAAGAAAAATGGACAATTAAAAAAAGTTGAACAAATGTCTGAAGAAGAAATAAAAAAATGGATTCAATCAAAATTAAATGATAATTTTAAGGACATCAAACAAGACGCACTAAATAATATGATTGAGTTAACCGGTATTAATTTCAATATTATCTCACAAGAATTAGATAAATTAATGCTATTTTTAGGTGATAGACCGACTATAAATAAAGACGATGTGAATCAAATCATTAATCGTAGTTTAGAACAAAATGTATTTCTGTTAACAGAATATATTCAAAAACGCCAAAAAAATAAAGCAATACAACTGGTCAAAGATTTAATTAATATGAAGGAAGAACCAATTAAATTATTAGCATTGATAACTAGTAATTATAGGTTATATTACCAATGTAAGATTTTAAGTCAAAAAGGATATAGTGGGCAACAAATAGCTAAAACAGTCAATGTGCATCCATATAGAGTGAAATTAGCATTGGGGCAGGTAAGACATTATCAGTTAGAAGATCTTTTAAATATTATAAATTCTTGTGCAGAAACTGATTATAAATTGAAATCTTCATATATGTATAAACAACTGATTTTAGAATTGTTTATTTTATCATTATAAGATTGATTGGTTATTACATAAAAAAATAAAAGCTAGTTCGACCTATTAGGCGAACTAGCTTTTATTTATAATTATTTGTTAGCGCTCATCAATTGTGATTTTACGCGATCAGCTTTGTTAGAGTGGATTAAGTTGCTTTGAGCAGCTTTATCTAATTGCTTAATAGCAAAGCTTACTAATTCATTTTTGTTATCGGCATTTGTCTCAATAGCTGATTTCGCACGTTTAACTGCTGTACGCATAGTATTTTTCTTAGAAATATTACGTTCTTCAGCAGTTTGAGTTGTTTTAACACGTTTAACTGCAGATTTAATGTTTGGCATTACTGTCACCTCCTAAAAGTGAACTAACTTATCAAATTAAATTATATTTGATTACAACAAGAAATATTTTATCAAATGTACTATCTTTGTGCAATCATTTATTTAATGGCTACGCTAATAAATGAATATCACATTATAGTATTGGAATTAAGTTCATTACACTTTATAATAAAGTATGCAATATTAAACTTAAACCAATATAAGTATTAGTTTATCAAAGTAAATGGTTTATTTAAACGATTAATTAGATGTTTGCATTTACAATTTAAAAACGTTATCATATCAAAGATGTACAAATACGGGTTATAAATATGAAAGTGAGAAGGATATAATGGATAAGCAAGAACGATACAATAGAAGAGATAAGATTAGAAATTTCTCTATTATAGCTCATATAGACCACGGTAAATCTACCTTAGCTGATAGAATTCTTGAAAATACGAAATCAGTAGAAACTAGAGATATGCAAGATCAATTGTTAGATTCAATGGATTTAGAAAGAGAACGTGGTATCACAATTAAATTAAATGCTGTTAGATTAAAATACGAAGCTAAAGATGGAGAAACATATACATTCCATTTAATCGATACACCTGGACATGTCGATTTTACATATGAAGTTTCAAGATCATTGGCTGCATGTGAAGGTGCTATTTTAGTAGTCGACGCTGCACAAGGTATAGAAGCACAAACACTAGCTAATGTATACCTAGCTTTAGATAATAACTTAGAACTATTACCAGTAGTTAATAAAATTGATCTTCCAGCAGCTGAACCTGAAAGAGTTAAGCAAGAACTTGAAGATGTTATTGGTCTTGACCAAGATGATGTAGTTCTTACAAGTGCAAAATCTAATATTGGTATTGAAGAAATTCTTGAAAAAATTGTAGAAGTTGTCCCACCACCTGAAGGAGACCCAGAAGCTCCATTAAAAGCATTAATTTTTGATTCAGAATATGATCCGTACCGCGGTGTTATTTCATCAATTAGAATTATTGATGGCGTAGTAAAAGCTGGAGATAAGATTAAAATGATGGCAACAGGTAAAGAATTTGAAGTGACTGAAGTAGGTATTAATACTCCAAAACAACTACCTGTGGACGAATTAACTGTCGGTGATGTTGGTTATATCATTGCAAGTATTAAAAATGTTGATGATTCACGTGTCGGTGATACTATTACTTTAGCGAATAGACCTGCTGAGAAACCATTACAAGGTTATAAAAAAATGAATCCAATGGTTTATTGTGGTTTATTCCCAATTGATAATAAAAATTATAATGATTTACGTGAAGCGCTTGAAAAACTACAATTAAACGATGCTTCATTAGAATTTGAACCAGAATCATCACAAGCCTTAGGTTTTGGTTATAGAACTGGATTCTTAGGTATGTTACACATGGAAATCATTCAAGAAAGAATCGAACGTGAATTTGGAATTGAATTGATTGCAACTGCTCCATCAGTAATTTATCAATGTATATTAAAAGATGGATCTGAAGTCACAGTTGATAACCCAGCACAAATGCCTGAACGTGATCGTATAGAAAAAATTTATGAACCATATGTTAGAGCAACAATGATGGTACCTAATGATTATGTGGGTGCAGTCATGGAACTATGTCAACGTAAGCGTGGCCAATTTGTTAATATGGATTACTTAGATGACATTCGAGTTAACATCGTTTATGAAATTCCTTTATCAGAAGTTGTATTTGATTTCTTTGATCAACTTAAATCTAATACTAAAGGTTATGCATCATTTGATTACGAATTTATTGAAAATAAAGAAAGTGATTTAGTTAAAATGGACATCCTACTTAATGGTGAAAAAGTAGATGCGCTTAGCTTTATAGTCCACAAAGAATTTGCATATGAACGTGGTAAATCACTAGTTGAAAAATTAAAAACATTAATCCCTAGACAACAATTCGAAGTACCTGTACAAGCTGCAATTGGTCAAAAAATAGTAGCACGTACAAACATTAAATCTATGGGTAAAAACGTATTATCTAAATGTTATGGTGGGGACATTAGTCGTAAACGTAAACTTTTAGAAAAACAAAAAGCTGGTAAAGCTAAAATGAAAGCTGTTGGTAATGTAGAGATTCCTCAAGATGCATTCTTAGCAGTACTTAAAATGGATGAAGAATAATAATGACGTTATTAAGTGTGACTTTGTATTTAAAAACACTTTTTAATTAAGATTTAAACATTAACATTTGATACGAGGTGGGACCAGAATTGATTTTTAACTTAATTCTATCCCGCCTCTAATTTTTTAATAAAAATAAAGTCATATCTTGTGGAGGAATTAAAGTGACCATACAAAGTGCTTATATTCATATACCGTTTTGTGTCAGAATATGTACTTATTGTGATTTCAATAAATATTTTATTGATAAGCAACCAGTTGATGACTATTTGGATTCATTACTATTAGAAATGGAAAGACGTACTAAACATTCAAATACCAATTTAAAAACGATGTATGTTGGTGGAGGTACGCCAACTGCATTGAATATAGATCAACTTACAAAATTATTATCAGGAATCAATAATCTATTTAATATTGAAGGCGAATACAGCTTTGAGGCAAATCCAGATGAACTTACATTTGAGAAAGTGAAATTACTAAAATCTTATGGTGTAAATCGCATATCAATGGGTGTACAAACGTTCAAACCAGAACTACTAAATATTTTAGGAAGAACACATAAAACCGAAGATATTTATAATGCAGTTAAAAATGCTAGAGATGCTGGTATAGAATCTATTAGTTTAGATTTAATGTATCATTTACCACAACAAACTCTTCAAGATTTTGAAAATAGTTTAGATTTAGCAATGCAAATGGATATTGATCATATATCTAGTTATGGACTCATACTAGAACCCAAAACCCAATTTTATAATATGTATAGGAAAGGTCATCTCAAACTACCTAACGAAGATTTAGGTGCAGAAATGTATCAATTATTAATGCATAAAATTGAAAATTCAAGATTCCATCAATATGAGATTTCAAATTTTGCTATTGAAGGACACGAATCTGAACACAATAAAGTTTATTGGTTAAATGAGGAATATTATGGTTTCGGTGCGGGCGCAAGTGGATATACAAATGGAGTACGTTATACAAATGTTAACCCTGTTAATCATTATATTAAAGCTATTAAAAATGAAGAAGTACCTCTTCTTACTCAAACTGAACCAACTATAAATGAGCAAATGGAAGAAGAGATGTTTTTAGGACTAAGATTAAATCAAGGCGTTAGTATGACTAAATTCAATGAGAAGTTTAATACATCAATTGAAAATGTATTTGGTCAAACTATTAATGATTTAAAAAATAGAAAGTTGATTGAGGAAAAATCAGATTATATTTATCTTACGGAGAGAGGTAAAGTCATTGGTAACGAGGTTTTTGAAGCATTTTTATTAAATATCTAAAATAAATTTAAATTTCTAATGCTTTAACGTTGACTTACTTTGACCAATTTGATAAATTATAATTAGCACTTAAGAGAAAAGAGTGCTAATGAGGTGAAAACATGATAACAGATAGACAATTAAGCATTCTTAATGCAATTGTTGAAGATTATGTTGATTATGGACAACCCATTGGTTCTAAAACTTTAATTGATCGTCACGACTTAAATGTAAGTCCAGCGACAATTCGGAATGAAATGAAACAACTGGAAGATATGGATTTCATTGAAAAGGTTCATACATCTTCAGGAAGGTCACCATCCGAATTAGGTTTTAGATACTATGTAAATCAATTATTAGAACAAACATCTCATCAAAACTCAAACAAAATTCAACGTTTAAATCAGTTAATGATTGAGAATCATTATGATACTTCTTCTGCATTAACGTATTTTGCAAATGAACTATCTATGATGTCTCAATATGCAACGTTGGTTGTTCGTCCCAACCATAATCAAGACATTATTAATAATATTCATTTGATTCGAGCAAATAATCATTTAATAATAATGATTTTAGTATTTTCATCAGGCTATGTTGAAAATGTGCATCTTACATCTGAATTACCTTTAACTAATGATGAATTGAATAAGATATCCAATTTCCTATCAAATCAATATAATAAGTTAATTAAAGGTCAAATTGATGAAATAGAAAGATTCGCACAAACTCAAAATGAAGCACAATTCATTAAAGAATTAGTTAAAATGATGAATTTACACATTTCCAATCAAAGTAATAGCATTTACATGGGTGGAAAGGTTAAACTGATTGATGCATTGAATGAATCTAATGTATCTTCTATTCAACCAATTTTGCAGTATATCGAATCAAATAGAATTATTGAATTATTAGATGATATATCCAATTCTCAAATCAATGTAAAAATTGGTAAAGAAATAGATGAAAATTTAAGTGATATATCAATAGTATCAACACAGTATCACTTTGATGAGAAACTCAAAGGTCAAATTGCGGTTATTGGACCAACTGCGATGCATTATCAAAATGTAATTCAATTACTTAACCGAATTTGGTAACGTAATTAGAATTGTATTGGAGGGCACAAAATGACAGAAAAAGATGAATCAGTGAAACAAAATACTGAAACAGAAACAGACAACCAAACAACAGATACACAATCTGAAGAAACAGCGACTTCAGTTGATAACACTGAATCTAATAATACGCAAGATGTAGAAACGCAAGAAGAATCAAACAATGAAACAGTTTCTTCTGAAGAAACTGATAATGAAAGCATTGATCCAAAAGATCAAGAAATTAATGACTTACAAAAGTTAGCAAATGACAACGAAGAGAAATATTTAAGATTATATGCTGAATTTGAAAACTATAAACGTAGAATTCAGAACGAAAATAAAATCAATAAAATGTATCAATCTCAAGGTGTACTAACAGATATTTTACCAACTATCGACAATATTGAACGTGCACTACAAATTGAAGGTGAAGATGAATCATTTAAATCACTTCAAAAAGGCGTTCAAATGGTTCATGAAAGTCTGTTAAGAGCCTTAAAAGACAATGGTCTTGAAGAAATTGAATCTGAAGGACAAGAATTTGACCCTAATGTACACCAGGCAGTAGTTCAAGATGACATTCCTGAATATGGTTCAGGTATTATCACTCAAGAACTACAAAAAGGGTACAAATTAAAAGATAGAGTATTAAGACCATCAATGGTTAAAGTAAACCAATAATATTGGCGAAAAAACATTGAAAACATAAATATAACAATTGGAGGAATTTTATTATGAGTAAAGTAATCGGTATTGACTTAGGAACAACAAACTCTTGTGTAGCAGTATTAGAAGGTGACGAACCAAAAGTCATTCAAAACCCTGAAGGTGCTCGTACAACACCATCTGTTGTGGCTTTTAAAAATGGTGAAACACAAGTCGGCGAAGTAGCTAAACGACAAGCTATTACTAATCCAAATACTGTACAATCTATCAAACGTCATATGGGTACAGATTACAAAGTAGATATAGAAGGTAAATCATACACACCACAAGAAATTTCAGCAATGGTATTACAAAACTTAAAAAACACTGCTGAAAGCTATTTAGGTGATAAAGTAGATAAAGCTGTTATCACAGTACCTGCATACTTCAATGACGCTGAACGTCAAGCAACTAAAGATGCTGGTAAAATTGCTGGTTTAGAAGTAGAACGTATTATCAATGAACCAACAGCTGCTGCATTAGCTTATGGTTTAGATAAAACTGAACAAGATCAAAAAGTATTAGTATTCGACTTAGGTGGCGGTACTTTCGACGTTTCAATCTTAGAATTAGGTGACGGCGTATTTGAAGTACTTTCAACTGCAGGTGACAACAAATTAGGTGGGGATGACTTTGACCAAGTAATCATTGACCACTTAGTATCAGAATTCAAAAAAGAAAACGGTGTAGATTTATCACAAGACAAAATGGCTTTACAACGTCTTAAAGACGCTGCTGAAAAAGCTAAAAAAGACTTATCTGGTGTATCTCAAACTCAAATCTCATTACCATTCATCTCTGCTGGTGAAAGTGGTCCATTACACTTAGAAATCAACTTAACTCGTTCTAAATTTGAAGAGTTAGCAGATTCATTAATCAAACGTACAATGGAACCAACTCGTCAAGCAATGAAAGATGCTGGATTATCAAACTCAGATATTGATGAAGTCATCTTAGTTGGTGGTTCAACACGTATTCCAGCAGTTCAAGATGCTGTTAAAAAAGAAATCGGTAAAGATCCACATAAAGGTGTAAACCCAGACGAAGTAGTAGCAATGGGTGCAGCAATTCAAGGTGGCGTAATCACTGGTGATGTTAAAGACGTTGTACTATTAGACGTAACACCATTATCATTAGGTATTGAAATCATGGGTGGACGTATGAATACGTTAATCGAACGTAATACTACTATCCCAACTTCAAAATCACAAGTATACTCTACAGCAGCTGATAATCAACCAGCAGTAGATATTCATGTATTACAAGGTGAACGTCCTATGGCTTCAGATAACAAAACATTAGGTCGTTTCCAATTAACAGACATTCCACCAGCTCCACGTGGTGTACCTCAAATTGAAGTAACATTCGATATTGATAAAAATGGTATTGTAAATGTTACTGCAAAAGACCTTGGTACTAATAAAGAACAAAATATTACTATCCAATCAAGCTCTTCATTATCAGACGATGAAATCGATCGTATGGTAAAAGACGCTGAAGAAAATGCTGAAGCTGATAAAAAACGTCGTGAAGAAGTAGACTTAAGAAACGAAGCAGATAGCCTAGTATTCCAAGTTGAAAAAACTATTAACGACTTAGGTGAAAATATCGGTGAAGAAGATAAGAAAAATGCTGAAGACAAAAAAGAAGCATTAAAATCTGCTCTTGAAGGCGAAGATGTTGAAGACATTAAAGCTAAAAAAGAAGAACTTGAAAAAGTTGTTCAAGACTTATCAGCAAAAGTTTACCAACAAGCTCAACAAGCACAACAACAAGCTCAAGGTGAATCTGGTGAACAAAATCAAGATAGCACTGTAGAAGATGCTGAATTTAAAGAAGTTAAAGACGACGAAGATAAAAAATAATATTTAAGTCGAACTAATCAACTTCAATTAAAGCTATTTTAAAAAAGTCAAAGTCAATTGTACATTGGCTTTGGCTTTTTATTTGGATAGTTGTTATGAATTAGTTAAACTTATCTTGTTAGTAAAAAAGGAGAGGTTACTGTGGCCAAAAGAGATTATTATGAAGTCTTAGGGGTAAGTAAAAGTGCTTCTAAAGACGAAATTAAAAAAGCTTACAGAAAATTATCAAAAAAATATCACCCTGATATAAATAAAGAAGAAGGCGCAGATGAAAAATTCAAAGAAATATCTGAAGCCTACGAAGTTTTAAGTGATGATAACAAACGAGCAAATTACGATCAATTTGGACATGATGGTCCACAAGGTGGTTTCGGCAGCCAAGGATTTGGCGGCGGTGACTTTGGTGGATTCAGTGGCGGCGGTTTCGAAGATATATTTAGTTCATTCTTCGGAGGTGCCTCTAGACAAAGAGATCCAAATGCACCACGCAAAGGTGACGACTTGCAATATACTATGACGATCACATTTGATGAAGCAGTTTTCGGTGGTAAGAAAGAGATTTCAATTCGTAAAGATGTAACTTGTCATACATGTGATGGTGAGGGTGCTAAACCTGGTACTAAGAAAAAAACATGTAGCTATTGTAACGGAGCAGGTTCTGTTTCAGTTGAACAAAATACGATCTTAGGAAGAGTTAGAACTGAACAAGTTTGCCCTAAATGTGAAGGTAGTGGACAAGAATTTGAAGAGCCATGTCCAACTTGTCACGGTAAAGGTACTGAAAATAAAACAGTTAAATTAGAAGTTACTATTCCAGAAGGTGTCGATAATGAACAACAAATTCGTTTAGCTGGCGAAGGTTCACCAGGTGTAAACGGAGGACCAAGTGGAGACTTATATGTTGTATTCAGAGTTAAACCTTCTGAAGTGTTTAAACGTGATGGAGACGACATTTACTATGATTTAAATATTAGTTTCCCTCAAGCAGCACTAGGTGACGAAGTGAAAATACCAACTTTAAATAGTAACGTTGTATTAACTATTCCTTCTGGAACTCAAACAGGTAAACAATTCCGCCTTAAAGATAAAGGTATTAAAAATGTTCATGGTTATGGACACGGTGATTTATTTGTAAACATTAAAGTGCTTACACCAACTAAAATGACTGAACGACAAAAAGAAATTATGAAAGAATTTGCTGATATTAATGGTGAAGAACTAAATGAACAGCCTTCAAATTTTAAAGATAAAGCTAGAAGATTCTTCAAAGGAGAATAACAAAAATGAATTGGACGGAACTTTCGATCGTAGTTAATCATGAGGTTGAATTCTTGGTTACTGATATACTTGAGAACTACGGGTCTAACGGAGTAGTAGTAGAAGACTCAAATGATTTAATCAATCCCCCAGAAGATAAGTTCGGTGAAATTTATGAACTTAAACCTGAGGACTATCCAGAAAAAGGAGTACGTTTAAAAGCTTATTTCAATGAAGTGAATTTTAATGAGAATTTACGTACTAGTATTGAAGAAGAAATTCTAGCATTAAAAGATATAGATAAATCTATTTTTAATATAAGTGAAACTACAATTGCAGAAGAAGATTGGGAAAATGAATGGAAAAATTATTTTCATACTTTCCGAGCATCTAATAAATTTACTATCGTTCCTAGTTGGGAAACTTACAATAAAGAATCAGATGAAGAGTTACTTATAGAATTAGATCCAGGTATGGCTTTCGGAACGGGAGACCATCCAACGACGAGTATGTGTTTAAAAGCTATTGAAACATATGTGACTCCACAACACAGTGTCATCGATGTTGGTACAGGTTCTGGAATATTAAGTATAGCTAGTCATTTGATAGGTGTTAAAAGGATAAAGGCATTAGATATTGATCAAATGGCTGTTAATGTAGCCAAAGAAAACTTTGAAAAAAACCATTGTCTAAATGAGATTGAAGCTGTTCCTGGTAATTTATTAAAAGATGAAAATGAAAAATTTGATATTGTCATTGCAAATATTTTAGCTCATATTATTGATGAAATGATTGAAGACGCTTATAATACAGTCAATGAAGAAGGTTACTTTATAACTTCAGGTATAATTGAAGAAAAATATGAAGAAATTGAAGAACATATGAAGCGTGTAGGTTTTAAAATTATTTCAGTTCAACATGACAACGGTTGGGTATGTATCGTTGGTCAGAAAGTGAGTGACTAATTTGCAAAGATATTTTATTAATCAAAACGCTGATGAAAGTCAGCGTTTTTTTATTACAGATAAAGAAGATATGCATCATATTAAAAATGTAATGCGCCATTCTGAAGGACATAAAATAGTAATCACATTTAATGATAAAAATGTTTATACGTGTAAAATAACTAATATATCTGATCAAAATATAGAGTTAGAATTAATCGAAAAGCAAGAAATTAATACTGAGTTACCGCAACATATTACTATTTGCAGTGGTTTGATTAAGGCTGATAAATATGAATGGATGATTCAAAAAGCAACTGAACTAGGTGCCAGTGAATTTTTGGCAGTAGAAATGGACCGATCTATTGTTAAATTAAACAATGCAAAAATCTCTAAAAAACTAGAACGATGGCAAAAAATAATCAAGGAAGCTGCAGAACAAAGCTATAGATTAACAATTCCTCAAATTAATTATCTATCGAATTCAAAGGCAATTTGTGATATCATAATTCAGTATGATTATGTTCTTGTTGCTTATGAAGAACAAGCCAAACATAACGAAAATAGTCATTTCAAACATATGTTAAAACAATTTAAGCCACAAGATCGTGTATTACTTATATTTGGTCCAGAAGGCGGACTTTCTGATGAAGAAGTGTCAATGTTAAAATCAAATTCACAGTTAGTTGGTTTAGGACCAAGAATTTTACGGGCAGAAACAGCGCCACTATATGCATTGAGCGCGTTAAGTTATGAAAAAGAATTAATGGGGTGAACAATATGTCAACAGTTGCGTTTCACACTTTAGGTTGTAAAGTTAACCACTATGAAACTGAAGCAATTTGGCAATTATTTAAAGAAGCAGATTACGAAAGAGTAGATTTTGAAACAAATGCAGATGTATTTGTTATTAATACTTGTACTGTAACGAATACCGGAGATAAAAAAAGTAGACAAATTATAAGAAGAGCAATCAGAAAAAATCCTGATGCTGTAGTATGTGTAACTGGTTGTTATGCACAAACATCTTCTGCTGAAATTATGGAAATTCCAGGTGTAGATGTAGTCGTAGGTACACAAGACCGTCATAAATTACTTGATTACATTGATGAATTCCAAAAAGAACGTCAACCAATTAATGGTGTTGGTAATATTATGAAAAATCGTAAATATGAAGAGTTAGATGTGCCATACTTTACAGATAGAACAAGAGCATCATTAAAAATTCAAGAGGGATGTAATAATTTCTGTACATTCTGTATTATTCCATGGGCTCGTGGATTAATGAGATCTAGAGATCCTGAAAAAGTAGTGGAACAAGCGACTACTTTAGTTAACTCTGGTTATAAAGAAATCGTATTAACTGGTATTCACACAGGCGGATATGGACAAGATTTAAAAAATTATAATTTAGCTCAATTATTAAGAGATTTAGATCAAGTTGATGGTTTAGAGCGTATTCGTATTTCATCAATTGAAGCAAGTCAATTAACTGATGAAGTAATCAGTGTTCTTGAAAGCTCAAATAAGATTGTAAGACATTTACATGTACCTTTACAATCTGGATCAGATACAGTGTTAAAACGTATGAGACGTAAATATACAATGGAACACTTCTCAGAAAGAATTACTAAATTACATCAAGTTTTACCAGATGTAGCTATTACTAGTGACGTTATCGTTGGTTTCCCTGGCGAAACAGAAGAAGAATTCCAAGAAACATACGACTTTATTGTGAAGCATAAATTCTCAGAATTACATGTTTTCCCATATTCATCTCGTATTGGTACTCCAGCTGCAAGAATGGACGACCAAATCGATGAAGAAATCAAAAATGAACGTGTGCATAAATTAATTGAATTAAGTAATCAATTAGCTAAAGAATATGCATCTAAATTTGAAGATGAAGTACTTGAAGTCATTCCTGAGGAAAGTGGAGAAACACCAAACACTTTAGTTGGATATGCTGATAATTACATGAAAGTTGAATTTGAAGGCAATGAAGATTTAATAGGTCAAATTGTGAAAGTTAAAATTCAAAAAGCCAATTATCCTATAAATAAAGGTAAAGCTATTCGTATTGTTGATCATGCTACAAATAAATCTGAACAAGAAGTACTTGTTTAATTATTTTAAAAATATAAATATTAGTAATTGACCGGATATTACAGATATATTATACTAATAAAAGCATAGTTTTACTATGCGATTGAATATAAAGTTCCGTTGATATTTGGAGGGAGGGAAATACAGATGTCTAAAACAGTAGTACGTAAAAATGAATCACTTGAAGATGCTTTACGTCGATTTAAGCGTTCAGTTTCAAAAAGTGGTACTATCCAAGAAGTACGTAAACGTGAATTTTACGAAAAACCTAGTGTTAAACGTAAAAAGAAATCAGAAGCTGCACGTAAACGTAAATTCAAATAATTAATAACACTGTTGACTCCCTCAACAAGAATGTTAATTATAAATATGAAACACCTTAGTTGTAATAACTGAGGTGTTTTTTGTTATCTATAGAAAACTAACTTTTATAAATTGAGTTTAAATTTAATTTAATAAATATTTTTATATATTACTAAATCACTATAATATGTCTGCGTTTTCATGTATAATTATGGTGAGAGTGAGGTGAAATAGTGACATATTCAAATGTAATACATACTTTACTGTTAACTCAATTTTCAACTGAAAATAGTTGGGTTAAAGATATAACTAACGTAATTGTCCATCCGTTGGTATCACTTCTTCTAACATGTATTATTTTTCTAGGGTTTTTATATCAATTATATTCTAAAAAAATAAATATGATTGGTATCTTAGCATCATTATCGTTATTAATTTTGTTTCTAGGTTTTCTTATTAAAGGTGATGTCAACATATTATCTGTAATACTTTTTGCTATTGGCGTTTTATTCGTTATTATCGAATTATTTATTGTTGGTGCAGTCATAGGTATTATTGGCATAATACTCATATCAATTAGTATTGTGATGTTAGGCAATAACCTGCTACTTATGTTAGGTAATGTGATTGTAGCTCTAATATTATCAATAATTGAATGGGTGGTATTAGTGAAAATATTTAAGAAAAATATTCCATTTTTAGATAAAGTTATTTTGAAAGATTCAACTAATGCTGAATCAGGGTTCACTTCTCACGATGATCGCCCTCATTTAGTCGGTAAAACGGCTCAAACCGTCACGGACCTTAGACCTGCTGGTATCATTAAGTTAGATGATGAACGTATTGATGCAGTTTCTGATGGCACATTCATATTAAGAAACAGACAAGTAAAGATACTTGAAGTTGAAGGCACACGTGTCGTAGTAAGAGAAATAGAATAGTTATAAAGGAGAGTTAAAATGATTAGTATTGGATTTATAATAATTGCAGTCATTATTGTTGTAGCTTTATTAATACTATTTTCATTTGTACCTGTAGGCCTATGGATTTCAGCTTTAGCAGCTGGTGTTCATGTTGGTATCGGTACTTTAGTAGGTATGCGTTTAAGAAGAGTATCACCAAGAAAAGTAATTGGTCCTTTAATTAAAGCACATAAAGCTGGTTTAAATTTAAAAACAAATCAACTTGAATCTCATTATTTAGCAGGCGGTAATGTAGATAGAGTCGTTGATGCAAACATTGCTGCTCAACGTGCAGACATAGATTTACCATTTGAACGTGGTGCAGCGATTGACTTAGCAGGTAGAGATGTTTTAGAAGCAGTTCAAATGTCTGTAAATCCTAAAGTAATTGAAACACCTTTTATCGCTGGTGTAGCTATGAATGGTATTGAAGTTAAAGCTAAAGCACGTATCACTGTACGCGCGAATATTGCCCGTTTAGTCGGTGGTGCTGGTGAAGAAACAATTATAGCACGTGTAGGTGAAGGTATTGTTTCTACTATTGGTTCAAGTCAACACCACACTGAGGTTCTTGAAAATCCGGATAATATTTCAAAAACAGTGCTAAGTAAAGGTTTAGATTCAGGAACTGCATTTGAAATTTTATCAATTGATATTGCCGATGTAGATATTAGTAAAAACATTGGTGCCGATCTACAAACTGAGCAAGCACTTGCAGATAAAAATATTGCACAAGCTAAAGCTGAAGAACGTCGTGCAATGGCAGTAGCATCAGAACAAGAAATGAAAGCAAGAGTTCAAGAAATGCGTGCTAAAGTTGTAGAAGCAGAATCAGAAGTTCCATTAGCAATGGCTGAGGCTTTACGTTCTGGAAACATTGGTGTAAAAGATTATTATAATCTAAAAAATATTGAAGCTGACACAGGCATGAGAATTGCCATTAATAAACGTACTGATCAAAATGATGACGAATCACCAGAACAATAATTGTGGGGTGATTAAATGAATATTGGGATAATTATTTTTGTCATATCGATCATAGCAACAATAATTAGTACCCTACGTGATAAGAGTCATGAGGAAAGACAAAATCAAAAACCACCGTCCACACCTAAAGAAAACCAACAACCAAAAAAAGGTGGTTTTTTCGAAGAATTTGAAAAGACATTTAAAGAACTTAGTGATGAAATTAATGGAGAAACATCAAGTGATAAAAAAAGAACATTTGATGATAATCTCCCTCCATTGAATCAAGAAATAGAGAACAGTAAACCTACATCTGAAGAATTACATCGTAGACCTACTGACTATGATGATTCCATTCCTAAACCAGATCCAACACCTTATCATAATGAAAAAGAAGTACGTGAACCTGTAAAACAATCAACATCTAGAGATGAAAGCGCTGAAAATTTACGTAAAGAACTTGAATCAAATTTACATCAAGATTTAAAGAATGTAAGAAGTGAGATAGATAGGGAAAAAGAAAAACAGCTCGCTTTAATTGAGAAAAAGGCGCAAGATATTATTAATGATAAATATCTTTCAGAACGTACGAAAAGAGTCAGATTAAAACAATTACTCAATTCACAAAATGTAGAACGTAATATGAGTAAGTCAGCTTTTCAATTTGATAATGATGAAATAGTGAATGGTATTATTTGGAATGAAATTTTAAATAAACCTAAACAACTTTAATTTGTAATAGCTCGGGGCAGAAATGTCTCGAGCTTTTTTCAACATTAAATACTACTTTTAAATATTGTTTTTAGAAGTATCTTTTTTATTACTTATATTAATAAAATTTGAGTAGATATTTAGAATTTAGTAAAATTTAGTTGTATTACCACTTCTTGTTTTAAAAGGTTAAGTCTATGATAGCTCACTTCGTTATTGAAAAAGCTAGTTTTATAGTAAATTGTTATTTAAATTGAAACGAATCTTAATTAATATATGTTCAAGAATGGTATAATATAAGTATGTTAGCCCTTAAAATGGGTGTATTGAATTATAAAACTGTAATTTGAAAAGGAGCGCGTTTATGCCTGGAATAATTCAAATCGACGACATTAATCAATCCCAAGCTTTAATTGGAAATAATGATGAACATTTAAAAGCTATTGAAGATAGTTTTGATGTCGTAATTCATGCTCGTGGACAAGAAATCGCTGTTAAAGGTGAAAAAATTGAGCATGTAGAAAAAGCCGAATTAGTTCTAACCAATTTATTAAAAGTGATTGAATTGGGAAATAATATTACGCTTAAAGATGTTGAAGCTGCTATTAAGATGGCAGAAAATGGAACCATTCAACAACTTTTAGATTTATATGAAGAAGAAATAACAAAAGATGCGTTCGGCAAAACTATCCGCGCTAAAACAATGGGACAACGTATGTATGTCAATGCTATGAATAGAAATGACTTAGTATTTGGTATTGGACCTGCTGGTACAGGTAAAACATTTTTAGCTGTTGTATATGCTGCTAAACAATTGCGTAAAGGGAATGTTAAACGTATTGTGTTAACACGTCCAGCTGTTGAAGCAGGTGAATCACTAGGTTTCTTACCAGGTGATTTAAAAGAAAAAGTTGATCCATATTTAAGACCACTTTATGATGGATTGAATACTGTATTAGGTAGAGAACAAACAGCTCGATTCATTGAAAGAGGTATTATTGAAATCGCGCCTTTAGCATATATGCGTGGTCGAACATTAGATGATGCATTCGTAATATTAGACGAAGCACAGAATACAACACATGCACAAATGAAAATGTTCTTAACGCGCTTAGGTTTTGGTTCAAAAATGGTAGTAACTGGTGACCAAACACAAATAGATTTACCAAAAGGTGTTAATAGTGGTTTGAAAGAAGCAGTAAAAAAACTACATGGCGTTAAAGGAATTAGTATCATGAAACTAGAGCAAGACGATGTAGTAAGACATCCACTTGTAAGTAAAATCATAGATAGATACGAAGGAGAGGACTAAATGTTTACAATAGATTTTAGTGATCACACAGAATTAGTAAATGATGATTGGTATGAACAAATAGAAAATTTATTGAACTTCGCTAAACAAGAAGAGCAAATTAATGAAAACGCTGAATTATCCATAACCTTCGTTGATAAAACTGAAATTCAAGAAATTAATAAAATGTACAGAGATAAAGATAAAGTGACAGATGTAATATCATTTGCTTTAGAAGAAGATGAGCCAGAAATTGATACAAGCGAATTTGATATTCCAAGAGTATTGGGAGACATTATAATATGTACGGATGTTGCACAAGAACAAGCAGAGTCTTATGGTCACTCTTTTGAACGTGAATTAGGGTTTTTAGCGTTACATGGTTTTCTTCACTTATTAGGATATGATCATATGAATGAAGAAGATGAAAAAGAAATGTTTGGTCGTCAAGATGCTATATTAAATGCTTATGGATTGACGAGAGATTAATCGTGAAAAGATTTAGCTATGCACTCAATGGCTTGAAAACACTATTAATTAAAGACCAAAAGTTTTCTCTTCACATTTATGCTAGTATTATTGCAATTGTTTTTGGCTTCATTTTTCATATCAATCGCTTAGAGTGGTTATTTATTCTATTAGCAATAAGTTTAGTCCTAGCTTTTGAAGCGATTAATACTGCAGTAGAATACGTCGTAGACCTTGTTACATCTGAATATCATGATTATGCCAAATATGCAAAAGACATTGCCGCATTTAGTGTAATGATTGTGTCAATTTTAGCTTTATTAATTGGTTTAATTGTTTTTATTCCATATTTTATTAACTTATTATAGGAGGGCAACATGAGCTATCAATCTCATTATTTTAAAGAAGTCAGAGAAGCACAACAAAGATCTTATTCACCATATAGTCATTTTAAAGTAGGCGCCTATTTAAAAGCTAAGGATGGACGTACATTTTACGGAACGAATGTTGAAAATGCAGCATATTCAATGTCAATTTGTGCTGAAAGAGCTAGTTTAGTTTCTGCGATATCTGCTGGTTATCAGCCCGGTGATTTTGAATCAATTACTGTCACTGTAGACGCTGATCAACCATCTTCACCTTGTGGGGAATGTCGTCAAGTATTGAAAGAATTATGCGACGATGATATGCCAGTATATATGACTAATCACAAAGGTGATATGATTGAATCATCAGTTAAAGAATTATTACCATACGGATTTTCTGGAAAGGATTTAAATAAATGACAGAACATAAATCAGGATTTGTTTCAATTATAGGAAGACCTAATGTAGGTAAATCTACATTTGTAAATAGAGTTATTGGTCATAAAATTGCAATTATGTCTGACAAAGCTCAAACTACACGTAATAAAATTCAGGGTGTAATGACTAGAGATGATGCTCAAATTATTTTTATTGATACACCTGGGATTCATAAACCTAAACATAAATTAGGCGATTATATGATGAAAGTGGCAACAAATACGCTTTCTGAAATAGACGCAATTATGTTTATGGTCAACGTTAATGAAGATATCGGTCGTGGCGATGAATATATCATGAATATGCTAAAAGATTTAAAGACACCTGTATTTTTAGTATTAAACAAAATTGATTTAGTTCATCCAGATGAGCTAATGCCACAAATTGAAAAGTATCAAAAATATATGGACTTTACTGAAATTATTCCAATTTCTGCGTTAGAAGGTTTAAATGTTGATCATTTTATTGATGTTTTAAAATCTTATTTACCAGAGGGACCAAAATATTATCCTGATGATCAAATTTCCGATCACCCAGAACAATTTGTAGTAGGTGAAATCATTCGTGAGAAAATTTTACATTTAACTAGCGAAGAAATTCCTCATGCTATTGGTGTAAATGTTGACCGTATGATTAAAGAAGATGAAGATCGCGTACGTATTGAAGCTACAATCTATGTAGAACGTGATTCTCAAAAAGGTATTGTTATCGGTAAAGGTGGCAAAAAACTTAAAGAAGTAGGTAAACGTGCAAGACACGATATAGAAATGCTTTTAGGTTCTAAAGTTTATTTAGAATTATGGGTTAAGGTTCAGAAAGATTGGAGAAATAAAGTTAATTTTATTCGCCAAATTGGATATATAGAAGATCAAGATTAACTCAAAAGATGGTGAGTTAGTATGTTAATGAAACAAAAAGGGATTATTTTAAAATCTGTAGAATACGGCGAATCAGATAAAATCATTACGATTTTAAACGAACATGGCGCTAAAGTACCGCTGATGGCTAGAAGAGCTAAAAAAGTTAAAACAGGTTTACAAGCACATACACAAATGTTTGTGTATGGCTTATTTATTTATAATAAGTGGCGAGGTATGGGGACACTTAATTCTGTAGATGTCATTGATCAACATTATGAATTACAACTTGATTTGTATGAAAGTAGCTTTGCGACATTGTGTGCTGAAACAATTGACCGTTCAATGGAAGAAGAAGAAATATCAAAATTTAATTTTGACTTATTACAGTTTGTTTTAAATAAAATTTCTTCAGGACAATCTGCACAATTAATGTCTATCATAGTCTTACTCAAATGTATGAATAAATATGGTTTTTCTGCCTCGTTTAATATATGTGCTGTTAGCGGCAATACAGACCAATCTCAATTAATAGGGTATAGTTTTAAATTTGATGGTGCCATTTCAAAAAGTGAAGCATATCAAGACCCTCATGCATTACAATTATCAAATAGAACATTGTATCTATTAGATATATTATTAAAATTACCAATTGATAAGATGAATGAACTAAAAATACATCAAGACATTTTAGATGAAATGTCAGAATTAATGATAATGCTTTATAGAGAATATGCAGGCATGTTTTTTAAAAGTCAAAAGTTAATCAATCAATTGAAAAGATTAGAATTAAATGATTTAGATAAATAATTAGTTTAAAATCTAGATAAAAGACCGCAATCACAAAGCTCTTGTGATTGCGGTCTTTAGTATTAATCAATGAGAAATTATCTCAACATAATTAAAATTTAATTTTTTCTGCTAAGAATGTCTCTAGTTCTGAAATAGGCATACGAACTTGTTCCATAGAATCTCTGTCACGTACTGTAACTTGATTATCTTCTAATGAATCAAAGTCAAATGTAATACAATATGGTGTACCAATCTCATCTTGACGACGGTAACGTTTACCAATAGATTGTGATTCATCAAAATCTATTGAGAATGTTTGACTTAATTGTTCAAAGATTTTAATTGCTTCACTTGATAATTTTTTACTCAATGGTAAGATTGCAGCTTTATAAGGTGCTAAAGCAGGGTGGAATTTTAAGACTGTACGTTCATCTTTACTTCCTTCTACTCCTTCTTGAGCGTAAGCATCACATAAGAATGCTAATGTTACACGATCAGCACCTAAAGAAGGTTCAATACAATATGGGATATATTTTTCATTTGTTTCTGGATCATGATATTTGAAATCTTCACCTGAATGTTCACTATGCTTTTTCAAGTCAAAGTCAGTACGACTTGCGATACCCCATAGTTCTCCCCAACCAAATGGGAATTTGTATTCGATATCAGTTGTAGCATTTGAATAGTGAGATAATTCATCAGCATCATGATCACGTAATTTTATATTGTCTTCATTAATATTTAGATCTTTTAACCATTGACTAGCAAATGTTTTCCAATAATTTTGCCATTCAATTTCTTCACCAGGTTTACAGAAGAATTCAAGTTCCATTTGTTCAAATTCACGTGTTCTGAAAATGAAGTTACCTGGAGTAATTTCATTACGGAAAGATTTACCAATTTGTCCAATACCAAATGGTAATTTTTTACGCATAGAACGTTGAACGTTTTTATAATTTACGAAAATACCTTGTGCTGTTTCTGGGCGTAAGAATAATTCGTTAGTTGAATCTTCAGTTACACCTTGGAATGTTTTAAACATTAAATTGAATTGACGGATATCAGTCCAATTAGCAGTACCACTTACTGGACACACAATACCTTCATCATCAATGATTTTTTTCATTTCATCAAAGCTTAAGCCATCAGCAATAAAGTTTTCATCGCCTTTTTCTTGTTGCATGTAATCTTCAATTAGTTTGTCTGCACGATAACGAATTTTACTATCTTTGTTATCAATCATAGGGTCATTAAAGTTACCTAAATGTCCTGATGCTTCCCATGTTTTAGGGTTCATTAAAATAGCTGCATCTAAACCAACATTATATGGTGATTGTGTAATGAATTTTTGCCACCATGCTTTTTTAACATTATTTTTTAATTCAACACCTAGTGGACCGTAATCCCAAGTATTAGATAAGCCACCATAGATGTCACTACCAGGGAATACGAATCCTCTGTGCTTTGCAAGTTGTACGATTTGTTCCATATCATTTGCCATTAATAATTCTCTCCTTACACATAAAAACGCCCCAAGACAATAAAACACAATTAAATATGCTTAATCATCTTGGGACGAGTTAATTTTTATTTAGTATAATTCATATACATTAAAATATCATTTAACCCGCGGTTCCACCCAAATTAGTGTAGCCACTCGCTTTAAAATAAATTTAATTTTATGCCAATATTTATATGCTAAGCTTACACCATCCTTAGCTCGCTTTATAATTATTCTAATTGATTAAATATTTAATAGCAAGCGTTTATATGTATTTGTGGCAAATAAAAATAACGGTTATAATATATAATGTATATAAGAGGGGTGAAGACCTATAGAACTGAATCAAAGACAAGAACAAATAGTTGAAATCGTCAAGCAACATGGACCAATAACAGGTGAGCATATCGCCGATCAATTAAATTTAACACGCGCAACATTAAGACCAGATTTAGCTATTCTTACGATGTCAGGATTTTTAGAAGCAAGACCTAGAGTAGGTTATTATTATTCAGGCAAATCTAAAAATAAAATCATCCATGAACAACTACGCCAGTATGTTGTAAAGGATTATATGTCACAACCGGTAGTGGTAAAAGAAGATATGTCGGTTTACGATGCCATTTGTACTATATTTTTAGAAGATGCTGGTACTTTGTTTATCACAAATAAGGATAATGATTTTATTGGAGTTTGTTCACGAAAAGATTTATTGAGAGCTTCAATGATTGGAAATGATATTCATACAATGCCGATTAGCGTTAATATGACTCGTATGCCTAATCTTACTTATTTAGAAGAAAGTGAACTAATTATCTATGCTGCTAATCAAATGATAGATAAAGAAATAGATGCTATTCCCATTGTAAGATTAAAAGATAATCAAAAATATGAAGTCGTTGGAAGAGTATCTAAAACGACAATTACAAAATTATTTGTATCATTATTTAAAGAATAGGTGGTTAATAGATGGATAATATAAACATAATTGTTGCTTCAGATTCAATTGGAGAAACTGCAGAGTTAGTTGCTCGTGCAGGTGTTTCACAATTTAATCCTAAGCAATGTAAACATGAATTTTTACGTTACCCATACATAGAATCATTTGAAAACGTAGATGAAGTGGTTCAAGTAGCCGAAGATACAGATGCTATCATCGTATATACTTTGGTTAAACCAGAAATCAAAAAATATATGGTAGCTAAAGTAAAAGAACATAATTTAAAATCAGTTGATATTATGGGACCTTTAATGGATTTATTATCTGGTTCAATTGAAGAAACACCTTACTATGAACCAGGTATTGTCCATAGATTAGACGATGCCTATTTTAAAAAGATTGATGCAATTGAGTTTGCTGTTAAATATGATGACGGGAAAGATCCTAAAGGTTTACCAAAAGCAGATATCGTCCTTTTAGGTATCTCTCGAACATCAAAGACACCACTATCACAATATTTAGCTCATAAAAGTTATAAAGTCATGAACATACCAATTGTGCCAGAAGTTACACCTCCTGATGCACTATTTAATATTGATTCATCAAAATGTATTGCTTTAAAAATTAGTGAAGAAAAATTAAATAGAATACGAAAAGAAAGATTAAAACAACTTGGTCTTGGTGACACAGCAAGATATGCTACTGAAGCACGAATAAAAGAAGAATTAAATTATTTTGAAGAACTAGTGGAGAAAGTTGGTTGTCCAGTTATAGATGTAACAGATAAAGCAATTGAAGAGACAGCTAATGACATCATCTATTATATTGAAAATAATAAAACAAAATAATTTCATTTAATGCATAAAAAAGGTATAATATTAAGACTAATATTTAATAGGTGATTTATTTTGCGTATAGAACAATCGGTCATTAATGAAATCAAAGATAAGACAGATATACTTGATTTAGTAAGTGAATATGTAAAACTTGAAAAAAGAGGACGCAATTATATCGGTTTGTGTCCTTTTCATGATGAAAAGACCCCTTCTTTTACTGTGTCAGAAGATAAACAAATCTGTCATTGTTTCGGTTGTAAAAAGGGTGGCAATGTTTTTCAATTCACACAAGAAATAAAAGATATTTCCTTTACAGAAGCTGTAAAAGAGTTAGGCGAACGTGTCAATATATCAGTTGATGTGGGTAATAGCCAATATCAAAATACAAACACACAAATCGCAACTGATGATTTACAAATGATAGAAATGCATGAACTCATGCAAGAATATTACCATTATGCACTTATGAAAACTGTTGAAGGTGAACAAGCGCTTAATTATTTGAAAGAACGTGATTTTCCAGAACAATTAATTAAAGAAAGAGGAATTGGTTATGCGCCTAATTCGTCTCATTTTTGTCATGATTTTTTAGAGAAAAAAGGTTATGATATCGAATTAGCGTATGAAGCGGGACTTTTATCTCGAAATGAGGAAAACTTTAGCTATTATGATCGATTTAGAGATAGAATTATGTTTCCTCTTAAAAATGCTCAAGGAAGAATTGTTGGATATTCAGCAAGAACCTATACTAATCAAGAGCCTAAATATTTAAACAGTCCAGAAACACCTATTTTCCAGAAAAGAAAGTTATTATATAATCTCGATAAAGCTAGAAAAAATATAAGAAAAAATGATGAAATTATATTACTTGAAGGCTTTATGGATGTTATTAAGTCAGACCATGCTGGTTTGAAATCTGTTGTAGCAAGTATGGGGACTCAACTTTCAAATGAACATATCACATTCATAAAAAAATTAACATCCAATATTACTTTAATGTTTGATGGAGATTTTGCAGGTAAAGAAGCAACATTAAAAACTGGACAAGCGCTTTTAGAGCAAGGTTTAAATGTATTTGTCGTTCAATTGCCTTCTGATATGGACCCAGATGAATATATTAGAAAGTATGGAAATGAAGCATTTCTAGAACTTGTTCAAAAAGATAAAAAATCTTTCGTCTTGTTTAAAGTTCAAACACATAAAGATGAAATTCAAAATAATGATTTGGCTTATGAAAGATATTTAAAAGAAGTAACTCAGGATATAGCTTTAATGCGTTCATCCATACTTCAGAAAAAGGTATTGCAAGACGTTTCAGAATTGTTTAAAGTTAGTTTTGAGACTTTGGACTATGAAGTGGCTCATCAACAGCAAACACAAAATGTTCAGTCTTCTTACCCAGATCAATCTTATTTTTATAACGAGCCACCGCAACAAACGATACAATTCAATCAATTGAATCGTCATGAAAAGGCAGAACGTTCCTTGTTAAAACACTTTATGCAAGATAAAGATACATTTTTAAATTACTATCAAAAAGTCAATTCTGACGACTTTACAAATGAGTATTTCAAGCGTATATTTAATACTTTGCATGATTATTTTTCTAATAATGATGTTTACCAATTAAGTACAATGATTCAATATATAGAAAATAATGACTTAAGAGAAGCGTTGATATCACTTGATTCATATAACTTAAATGAAGAACCATTTGAACAAGAATTAGAAGATTATATTAATATCATGAACGAGAATAAAGATGGCGAATCTTTAGAAGTTTTAAATCATAAATTGCGAGAAGCAACTCGTATAGGAGATACAGAACTACAAAAATATTATCTTCAATTAATTGTTAATAAAAACAAAAGTAGAATGTAATCTTACAAAAATTTATGATATCGTTGTATTTTAGAGATTTATGAATGGTTACCATGTATTTACATTGGGTAAACAAATAATATCTAAAAATGACTATTCAGAATAATTATATGTATTTTAAAGGGAGTTATTTTGACTGATATTTCATAAGAAAGTAATATTTTTCAGAAGATGATTAATCTACTGGTTTATTTAACGCATCATTGAAAATACATTGCTTTTAACTAAACGAAAATATGAAATTTAGTCTATATTTTATTAGCATTACCATCATTATAATCAAATTACTAATAATAAAAATGAATAAATTGAAAGTTTATATTAATACCGGGAGGCCGTTTCATGTCTGATAAAGTTAAAATTAAAAAACAAACAATTGATCCGACTTTAACAATGGAAGATGTTAAAAAACAATTAATTGAAAAAGGTAAAAAAGAAGGTCATTTAAGTCACGAAGAAATTGCTGAAAAATTACAGAATTTCGAAATGGATTCTGATATGATGGATGATTTCTTTGATCAATTAAATGACAATGATATCACATTAGTAAATGAAAAAGACAATTCAGATACAGATGCTAAATTAAATCCTAATGATTTAAGTGCACCTCCAGGCGTTAAGATTAACGATCCAGTACGTATGTATTTAAAAGAAATCGGACGTGTTAACTTATTAAGTGCACAAGAAGAAATTGAGCTTGCTAAAAGAATTGAACAAGGTGACGAAATAGCTAAATCTAGATTAGCTGAAGCAAACTTACGTTTAGTAGTAAGTATTGCTAAAAGATATGTAGGTAGAGGTATGTTATTCCTTGATTTAATTCAAGAAGGTAATATGGGTCTAATTAAAGCAGTTGAAAAATTCGACTTCAATAAAGGATTTAAATTCTCTACTTATGCAACTTGGTGGATTCGTCAAGCAATTACTCGTGCTATTGCTGACCAAGCACGTACTATTCGTATACCAGTGCATATGGTTGAAACAATTAACAAATTAATTCGTGTTCAACGTCAATTATTACAAGATTTAGGACGTGACCCTGCACCTGAAGAAATTGGTGAAGAAATGGATTTACCACCTGAAAAAGTTAGAGAAATCCTTAAGATTGCTCAAGAACCTGTATCATTAGAAACACCTATTGGTGAAGAAGATGATAGTCATTTAGGTGATTTCATTGAAGACCAAGAAGCACAAAGTCCTTCAGACCATGCTGCATACGAGTTACTTAAAGAACAGCTTGAAGATGTTTTAGATACTTTAACAGACCGAGAAGAAAATGTCTTACGTTTAAGATTTGGTCTTGATGATGGAAGAACTAGAACACTTGAAGAAGTTGGTAAAGTGTTTGGCGTAACTAGAGAACGTATCCGTCAAATTGAAGCTAAAGCATTAAGAAAGTTAAGACATCCAAGTAGAAGTAAACGTCTTAAAGACTTTATGGATTAAATAGTTTTGGACTGGGGCATAAAGCTTGTCCCAGTCTTTATTTTTTATAAACCGATGATTTATTATTTTAATACATATAGAGGCATTTATGATTTTAATAAAATAAAGGAGAATACCTTAGTGATCACATTAAACCAAAGATTATTAAAAGTGTCAGAATTTATTAAACAAGGTACACTTGCCGATATTGGGTCCGATCATGCATATCTACCTATTTTTGCTATTCAGTCTAATCTAAGTACTAAAGCAATTGCTGGTGAAGTTATCAAAGGACCTTTTGAAGCTGCCCAAAAAAATGTTAACGCCAATGAACTGGATAATGAAATTGAAGTGCGACTAGGTGATGGTCTTAGCGTAATTCGTGATAACGAACAAATAGATAACATAACGATATGTGGCATGGGAGGGCCTTTAATAGCTAAAATATTAGAAGAAGGCCAACATAAATTACATTCTCATCCTAGATTAATACTACAAAGTAATATTCAAACTCAAAATGTAAGAACATTATTACAAAGTATTCAATACAAAATTTTAGATGAAATCATTTTAGAAGAAAAAGGCCATATCTATGAAATAGTTATAGCCGAATACCAAACTTCACCTCTTGAATATAATGAATATGAACTCAAATTCGGTCCTATTTTACTAGAAAATAAAAATAAACATTTTTATAATAAATGGGAAAGAGAATTGAAGGCATTAGAAAAGATTAAGCAACAACTCAATCCAGAATTACACTTACATCGATATAATGAAATAGAATCAGAAATAAAATTGATTAAAGAGGTGTTAAATAGTGAAAGTTAATGAATTAATGGCTATGTTAGATGAGCATGTTCCGTTTAATACTGCTGAATCATGGGATAATGTAGGTTTATTAATAGGCGATGAATCTCAAGAAGTGAATGGAATATTAACAGCATTAGATTGTACTATTGATGTTGTTCAACAAGCAATTAATGAAAATGTTAATATCATTATTAGTCATCATCCACTTATTTTTAAAGGCATTCAATCAATTACTAATCAAGGATATGGCGAAATAATCAGATTACTTATTCAAAATAATATTAATTTAATAGCTATGCATACAAATTTAGATGTTAATCCTAATGGTGTAAATGCAATGTTAGCTTCCAAAATTGGTTTACAACATACACAGTTAATTAATAAAGAACCAATTCAATACTATAAAGTTCAAACATTTATACCTGAAGATCATCTAGAAACATTTAAACAACAGCTCAATGATATTGGTCTTGCTAAAGAAGGCGATTATGAATATTGTTTCTTCGAAAGTAAAGGGAGAGGTCAATTTAAACCTGTTGGTGATGCAGATCCGTATATTGGTTCAATTGATGAAATAGAATTCGTTGATGAAGTGAAATTAGAATTTATGATATCTTATCAACAACGTCAGTTAACTGAGCGAGCTATCCATCACTATCACCCTTATGAAACACCAGTATATGACTTTATTGAATTGAATAAAGAAGGTAATTACGGTTTAGGAATAATGGGAGAATTAAAAGAACCAATGAAAATTGAGGACTTTGTAGAACAAGTGAAAAGACAACTTCAAATTCCAAGTGTTCGATACGTAGGTAATTCAAATGCTATGATTAGTAAAGTTGCTATGATTGGTGGTTCTGGAATAGGTTTTGAATATAAAGCTGCTCAATTAGGTGCCGATATATTTATTACCGGTGACATCAAACACCATGATGCATTAGATGCGAAAATAGAAGGAATAAATTTATTAGATATCAACCACTATAGTGAATATGTGATGAAAGAAGGATTAAAACTTTTACTACAGGAATTGTTATTAGAAGAAAATTCAAATGATATCAAAGTTGTTGCTTCTAATATTAATACAGATCCTTTCACATATATTTAAAATCTTCATCATTTACATTATAATAGTAAAGATGAACTTATAAGGAGGCCATAACATGGCAAAACATCCATTCGAATACTTCGGTCTTGAAGATAGTATGATTGAAGCAGTTAAAGATTTAAATTTTGAAAAACCGACAGAAATTCAAAATCGAATTATTCCAAGAATTTTAAAGAAAACTAATATTATTGGACAGTCACAAACAGGTACAGGAAAATCACATGCCTTTTTATTACCTTTAATTAGTTTAATAGATATAAATATTCAAGAACCACAAGCTATTGTTGTAGCACCAACTAGAGAACTTGCACAACAACTATATCAAGCCGCTAATCATTTAAGTAGTTTTAAAGAAGGCGTAAGCGTAAAACTATTTATTGGTGGTACTGATATTGAAAAGGACAAGCAAAGATGTAATCAACAACCACAATTAGTTATTGGTACACCAACTAGAATTAATGACTTAGCTAAAAGTGGTCATTTACACACACATTTAGCTTCTTATTTAATTATTGATGAAGCTGATTTAATGATTGATTTAGGTTTAATTGAAGATGTAGACCTTATAGCATCTCGCCTAGAAGATAGTTCAAATATTGCAGTATTTAGTGCAACAATTCCTAAATCTCTACAACCATTTTTAAATAAATATTTAGAACAACCAGATTTTGTAGAAGTTGATAGTCAGTCTCAAAATAAGAAAAATATAGAATTTTATTTAATTCCTACAAAAGGTGCAGCCAAAGTTGAAAAAACACTTAAATTAATAGATATTCTAAATCCATACCTATGTATTATATTCTGTAATAGTAGAGACAATGCCGATGAATTAGCACGTTCATTAAATGAAGCAGGTATCAAAGTTGGTATGATTCATGGTGGATTAACACCTCGTGAACGTAAACAACAAATGAAACGTATACGTAATCTTGATTTCCAATTTGTAATTGCGAGTGATTTAGCTTCAAGAGGTATTGATATTGAAGGTGTTAGTCATGTTATTAATTTCGATGTACCAAATGATATAGATTTCTTTACTCATCGTGTTGGACGTACTGGTCGTGGTAATTATCACGGTGTTGCTATTACGTTATATAGTCCTGATGAAGAAGAAAATATTTCAGCAATCGAAGATAGAGGATACGTTTTCGAAAATGTTGATATCAAAAATGATGAACTTACACCTATCAAGGCGCATAACACTCGACGTACTAGACAACGTAAAGATGATCATTTAACAAATGAAGTTAAAAATAAAGTACGTAGTAAAACCAAACGTAAAGTTAAACCTGGTTATAAAAAGAAATTTAAGCAGGAAGTTGAGAAAATGAAACGACAAGAGCGTAAACAATACAGTAAACGTCAAAATCGTCAAGATAGAAAGAATAGAAAAGGATAGGTGAAAAAGATGTTATTAGGTTCACATGTATCTATGAGTGGTAAAAAAATGTTAGAAGGGTCTGCAGAAGAAGCACATAAATTTGGCGAATCAACATTTATGATATACACAGGAGCGCCACAAAATACACGTCGTAAAAGTATTGAAGATTTAAATATTACAAAAGGTCATGAAGTGATGGAACAATATGGTCTATCTAATATTGTAGTACATGCTCCATATATCATTAATATTGCTAACACAACTAAACCAGAAGTATTTGAATTAGGTGTCAATTTCTTACAGAACGAAATTGAGCGTACACAAGCAATTGGGGCTAAAGATATTGTATTACATCCCGGTTCTCATGTTGGCGCTGGTGCAGATGTAGGTATACAAAAGATCATCGATGGTCTGAATGAAGTATTAACAAATGATAACAATGTTCGTATCGCTTTAGAAACAATGGCAGGTAAAGGTTCTGAAATAGGTCGTAACTTTGAAGAAATTGCTCGTATCATTGATGGCGTGAAATATAATGAACGCTTATCCATTTGTTTTGATACATGTCATACGCATGATGCTGGATACAATATCAAAGAAGATTTTGATGGTGTTTTAAATGAATTTGATAAAATTATAGGTGTAGACAGAATTAAAGTCGTACACGTAAATGACAGTAAAAATGAACAAGGTGCACATAAAGATAGACACGAAAATATTGGATTTGGTCATATAGGCTTTGATGCATTAAATTACGTTGTTCATCACGATACTTTCAAAGACATTCCAAAAATTTTGGAAACACCTTATGTTGGTGAAGATAAAAAGAATAAGAAACCACCTTATAAACATGAAATTGAAATGTTAAAATCTCAGACATTTGATCCAGATTTAAAAGATAAAATTTTAAACTAATAATATTAAAAGTAGGCGTTACAGATATTTCTGTAACGTCTTTTATTAGTCGTAAGCATTACAATTTACATTAAGTTCATCAACATGTATAGTATAAAATGAGGTGAAAAAATGACTACACCAGTATTTGAACTTAAAAATATAGATTACTATTTTGATCATAAACAAGTCTTAGAAAATATAAATATTAAAATTAACAAAGGTGAATTTTTAGCAATTGTTGGTCCTAATGGAGCCGGCAAATCAACACTTTTAAAAATCATACTTGGTTTGCTGCCATTACAATCCGGCGACATTTTTATAGATGGTCATCCTATTAAAAATAATAAATCAGCTCTAAAAATAAGTTATGTTTCACAAAAGGCCTCTTCGTTTACAGCTGGTTTTCCAGCAAGTGTTAAAGAAGTAGTTTTAAGTGGTTTAACTAAAACAAAAAAACTTTTTCAACGTTTTAATAATAAAGACATCAAGAAAGTAGAACATGTTTTAGAAAGATTAAATATAGAACATTTAATTGATAAAAACATTGCAGAATTATCAGGTGGCCAACAACAACGTGTGCTTATTGCACGTGCTTTGATTTCTAATCCTAGCGTGCTTGTATTAGATGAACCTACTAATGGTATTGATGCTAAACATGTAAATGAATTTTATGAAACGCTTGATCGATTAAAAAAGGAAGGCATAACCATTATATTAGTTACACATGATATTGGTGTAGTAGCAGATACAGCAACAGAAGTTGCATGCTTAAATAAACATCTTCATTTTCATGGTACGACTGAAGATTTTAAATCTCTTGATGAGGTTGAAATTTCCAAAATATATGGACACCCAGTTCAATTCGTTGATCATCAACATGATAGAGAATGTTGTACCTAAATTAGAATCGATTCATAGAAATAAATTTGAGGAGTGTAACTCGTGATAGATGCATTATTAAACTTTGATTTTATGAGATACTCCTTGATCAGTGGTATCTTAATAGGATTTATAGCACCATTAATTGGAGCTTTTATAGTAGTACGAAGGTTGTCACTTATTGCTGATGCACTAAGCCATGTAACATTGGGCGGTATATCATTTGGCATGTTTATTATAACAGTATTGCCAGCACTAACTTTCATTAATCCTATGTGGTTTGGAATATTATTCGCCATTATTGGTGCATTATTAATTGAAAAATTGCGTACCTCATATACTAATTATCAAGAAATTGCCATTCCAATTATTATGAGTGCAGGTATTGCCTTAAGTGCTATATTTATTTCATTAGCAGATGGTTTTAATCAAGAGATAGTTGGTCTATTATTTGGTTCAATTAGTGCAGTTAATTTCAGTGATTTAACTACAATTATCTTCATTACAATACTAGTTTTATTATTCATAACTTTATTTTATAAAGAGTTATTTATTTTATCTTTTGACGAAGAGTATAGTAAAGTTATAGGAATACCAAAATGGATTCAGTTTTTATTTATTGTAGTTGTTGCAATGGTTATTTCTGCTTCTATGAGAGTAGTAGGTATATTGTTAGTTAGTGCGTTAATCACTTTACCTGTAGCAATAGCGATGCGTTGGACAAAAGGATTCAAACAATTAATTATCCTTAGTATCATCATAGGTGAATTATCAGTGATACTTGGATTAGTTCTCGCATTTTACATTAATATTTCACCTGGTGGCGTGATTGTAGTACTATTAGTCATTATGCTAATGATTACAATGACTTATCAAAAGTTAAAATTAAAGTCACAAAAAGGGGATCGTAAATATGAACACTAGTGATGCTATTAAAATATTAAAAGATAATGGTTTAAAATATACAGATAAACGTAACGATATGCTTAATATATTTGTTAAAGAAGATAAATACATTAATGCTAAACATATTCAACAAGTTATGGATAAAGATTATCCAGGTATATCTTTTGATACCATCTATAGAAACCTTCATTTATTTAAAGACTTAGCAATTATTGAAAGTACTGAACTAGATGGAGAAATGAAATTTAGAATCGCTTGTACTAATCATCATCACCATCATTTTATATGTGAAAATTGTGGTGATACTAAAGTTATTGATTTTTGTCCAATTGACCAAGTTAAACAATATTTACCAAATGTTGATATTCATACTCACAAACTCGAAGTTTACGGTACTTGTGAAAAATGTCAAAAAGTAAATCATTAATCTTACTAGCCATAGTCTATCGACAAGAAGACTATGGCTAGTTTTTATATTAGAAAGCGAAAATACACATAAATACTAAAAAAACATACTCCATTAGTACGAATTCACTAATTATAGTAAATAAATGTTTAAATATCATCGTTTTGAGATATATAATACATGTAACAATAATTAGCAGTTATATATTAAGCACATTTATTGTCGAAATTGTGACTGCTTGTTATGATTAAGATACAGACATTTTAGGAGGATGATTATTTATGGCATTTGAATTACCAAAATTACCATATGCATTTGACGCATTAGAACCACACATCGATAAAGAAACTATGGAGATTCACCATGATAAACACCATAACACTTATGTAACAAAATTAAACGCTGCAGTTGAAGGTACTGATTTAGAAGCTAAATCAATCGAAGAAATTGTAGCTAATTTAGACAGTGTACCTTCTGATATCCAAACTGCTGTTAGAAATAATGGTGGCGGACACTTAAACCACTCATTATTCTGGGAATTACTAACACCTAACTCAGAAGAAAAAGGTGAAGTAGTAGATAAAATTAAAGAACAATGGGGTTCTTTAGATGAATTCAAAAAAGAATTTGCTGACAAAGCAGCAGCTCGTTTTGGTTCAGGTTGGGCTTGGTTAGTAGTAAATAACGGGCAATTAGAAATCGTTACAACTCCAAACCAAGATAATCCATTAACTGAAGGTAAAACACCTATCTTAGGTTTAGATGTTTGGGAACACGCTTATTACCTTAAATATCAAAACAAACGTCCAGATTATATCAGCGCTTTCTGGAATGTAGTTAACTGGAATAAAGTTGACGAATTATATAACGCTGCAAAATAATTTATATTTTGATGTTAGAGTCTAGAACATTGTTATAATGTTCTAGGCTCTTTTTTCTATGATTAATATGATATTATGTCTATTAATGAAAATGATTTGAATGTAAAATTAATTATAAATAAGGATTACAAAAAGGTCGTCATAAATAAAAAACGATAGTGTTTTAATTAATGTCTGTTCACTTTTTTATCAAAATGATAGAAAAATTTTTGTTTTTCATATATCATTTTAAAGAGATACTTTGAATAGAGGTAGGTTGTTTTGCTTAAAAGATTAAAGGAAAAATCAAATGATGAAAAAGTAAGAAACACGATGAACCGGAGAATTAATTTCATTTTTGGTTTGGTTGTGTTTATATTTGCAATTATAGTACTCAGACTCGGTTACCTACAGATTGCCCAGGGTTCTCATTATAAGCAATTAATCAAAAGCGATGAGAATATCACTGTGAACGAATCTGTGCCTAGAGGTCGTATTGTAGACCGTAATGGTAAAGTATTAGTTGATAATGCCTCTAAAATGGCGATTACATATACTAGAGGTCGTAAAACCTCACAAAAAGAAATGTTAGATACAGCTAAAAAATTATCATCATTAATCAAAATGGATACTGACAAAATTACTGATAGAGACGAAAAAGACTTCTGGGTCACTTTACACCCTGAAAAAGCTAAAGCTTTAATGAAAAAAGAACAATCTCTATTAGAAAATGGTAGCATTACACAAGAACAATATGATGAACAGCAAAGAAAGAAAATTGGTAAAAAACAATTAGATGACTTATCTGACAAAGAGTTACAAATTTTAGCTATATACCGTGAGATGAATGCAGGTAGTACACTAGATCCGCAAACTATTAAAAATGAGGATGTAACAGAAAAAGAATACGCTGCAGTATCTCAACAATTATCTAAGTTACCTGGTGTAAATACATCTATGGATTGGGATAGAAAGTATCCATATAAAGATACGCTTAGAGGTATATTTGGCGAAGTTTCAACATCTACAGAAGGTTTGCCTAAAGAACTAACTGAACAATATTTATCTAAAGGTTATTCACGCAATGATCGTGTCGGTAAATCATATTTAGAATATCAATATGAAGATGTACTTCGTGGTAAGAAGAAACAAATGAAATATACGACTGATAAATCTGGTAAAGTAATAAAATCTGAAGTTATTAATCCAGGTTCTAGAGGACATGATTTACAATTAACAATAGACATTGATTTACAGAAAAAAGTAGAATCATTATTAGATAAACAAATTGAAAAATTACGTAGTCAAGGCGCTAAAGATATGGACAATGCCATGATAGTTGTTCAAGATCCGAAAAATGGTGACATTTTAGCTATGGCTGGTAAACAAATAAGTAAAAGCGGCAAATTAACAGATTATGATATTGGTAACTTTACTGCTCAATTTGCAGTAGGTTCATCGGTAAAAGGCGGAACTTTACTTGCCGGTTATCAAAATCATGCCATTAAAGTAGGAGAAAAAATGGTCGATGAACCATTAAAATTCCAGGGCGGTTTAACTAAACGTTCATACTTTAATAAAGATGGTCGAGTGACAATAAATGATAAAGAAGCACTTATGCATTCATCAAACGTTTATATGTTTAAAACAGCCTTAAAATTAGCTGGAGATCCATATTATTCTGGTATGCCATTACCAAACGATATTACATTAGCTGGTCAAAAGCTTCGAAAAGGTTTAAATCAAGTTGGTCTTGGTGTTAAAACAGGTATAGATTTACCAAATGAAACAAATGGTCAAATTGAACCATTAACTAATAATCCAGGTAATTACTTAGACTTATCTATTGGTCAATACGATACTTATACACCATTGCAACTTTCTCAATATGTATCAACAATCGCAAATGACGGTTATAGAATTCAACCTCATATTGGACTGTCTATACACGATTCAACTAATAAAGATGAACTAGGACCGGTAAAACGAAAAATTAAAGGTAATGTATTGAATAAAGTAAATAATTCTCAAAGAGAAATAAATGAAGTTCAAGACGGATTCAAAATGGCATTTAATGAAAAAGATGGTACCGGTTATGCTAGCTTTAAAAACACAGTTGTACCTTCAGCAGGTAAAACAGGAACAGCAGAAGTATTCCAAGATGGGGAATCTAGAGTAAACTCAACTTATATTGGTTATGCACCAATTAAAGATCCAAAACTAGCATTTTCTATTGTCTATACCAATCAACCAGTTCCACCACCTTGGTTAAACGGTGGAGACTTAGGAAGAGATGTTATCGATTATTATTTCAAAGATAAAGATAAAAATGGAGATAGCACTGAAAATAGTAGTGATAAATAATTAAAATTTAAATACATTACAAACTATTGATACAGATTCTTAAAATTTACTTTGCAATTAATAAAGTAATTGGTATAATGTAAAGGTCGTATTTAGAAAAGGTAAGGAGGAATAATCATGCGCGTTAACGTTACATTAGCTTGTACTGAATGTGGTGAAAGAAACTACATCACTACAAAAAACAAAAGAACTAACCCTGAACGTATTGAAATGAAAAAATACTGTGCACGTGATAATAAACAAACTTTACACCGTGAAACTAAATAATTAATTTATTTAACAAATATTCAATACCAAAAGACGAAATTCCTCAGACGGAATTTCGTCTTTTTAAATTTTGTAGTCAAATATTTTATGTTTACAAAACCTCATTTTATTCAAAGCTTTTAACAAAATTTGTACAATCGCTTATTTTAATATCATTAAAAAGTTAATATCTTAGTCAACATAATGACATAAAATTAGATAAACGTTATAATATGGGGTAGTAAAAGTAGGTGAAAATTTGAGCAAAAAAAATATAAGAGCTAATATTTTAACTAAAATGAAACAGCATAATAGCATGCAGAAAAATGAGGCAGACAATTGGTTAGCCACAGAACTTATTAATTCTCAAGCATATCAAAATGCATCTTCTATAGGATTTGTGTTGTCATTGTCACATGAAGTAAATACATATCAAATGATTCAACAAGCTTTAAACGATAATAAAGAATTATATGTACCTGAAGTTAATTATCAGACTAAAGTTATGACTTTTAAACAATTATTAAATATTAATGACATAGAAAAAGATGAAAAAGGTATTAATCATTCAGTTTCTGAATCAAATACTTCCAATCATTTAGATTTAATCGTCGTACCTGGTGTTGGCTTTAGAAAAGATGGCTATCGAATAGGATATGGAGGGGGTTACTATGATCGCTTTCTATCAAATTTCAAGACCAATACAATAAGTTTGCTATATGATTTTCAATTAACTGATTTTCAACCCGATACACACGATCAACCGGTCGATCAATTAATTATTTATAATAGCCACCAATGGAGGCATACATGAACATTAAAAAGCAATTTTGGAAAACCATTTATTACTGGATTAGGTATTTAAACTACGATGTAATTAATAGAGAAAAAGATGACCAAGAAATTTGGTTAAGTAACAAAAGAAAGAAAACAATTGTAATTTTTTCGAATCATATCACTACGACTCAGGAAATTCGGTTTGATAAAAGCAGAGTTATTGAAAATAAGGAAAATATAGAACAACTAGCTGGCTTTCAACCTCAAACAATTCTATTTTATTATTTTACTGATAAATCATTATCGACTGAATCATTAGATGAAACCTATCCGCAAAAAATAAAATTTAGAAGGATTAGTGATGAGAGGGAATTAGAACTTGCAATGCCAAATGTTATTTTATCTAAAATGATAAATCGAGAGGATTCTAAAAAGACATCTATCTTTTATAGAAACAAAGTTCTTTCATCTAATCTCTTAGATAAACATATGCAACGCTTTTCACCAGTTACATATTCCTTAATAATAATTAATATAGTCTTATGGCTATGCATGATACTTTATTTTAATCGTTTTTCTGATGTAAAATTACTTGATGTAGGTGGATTAGTACACTTCAACGTCGTACATGGTGAATGGTATCGTTTAGTTACCTCAATGTTTTTACATTTTAATTTTGAACATATACTCATGAATATGCTTTCACTTTTTATTTTTGGTAAAATAGTTGAATCGGTATTAGGTTCATGGCGTATGTTAGTCATCTATTTATTTGCAGGCATATTTGGAAATTTTGTTTCTTTATCATTTAATACAACAACGATTTCTGTTGGTGCCAGTGGTGCTATTTTTGGGCTTATTGGTTCAATTTTTGCAATTTTATATTTAAGTAAAAGCTTTGATAAAAAAGTAATTGGCCAATTATTAATAGCTTTAGTTATTTTAATCGGATTATCAATATTCATGTCTAATATTAATGTTATGGCACATTTAGGCGGATTTATTGGTGGTCTCTTAATTACCTTAATTGGTTATTATTTTACTGTTAACCGTAATATTTTCTGGATACTACTGATTATTTTATTAGTATTGTTTGTGGCAATGCAGATAAGAATTTTTAGTATTAAAGAAGATAATATTTATGATAAATTAATTCGGGATCAAATGTTATCCGGTAATTATGATGAAGCTAGAAAAATTGTAAATAAATCTATTAAAAAAGATTACGCTGATGATCAAACATATTACCTAAGCGGTTTAATTACAGCTGCTAAAAGTTCTAAAGCTGAAGCAATGGCGGAATGGGAACGTGGATTAAGGCTGTTTCCTAATTCCGGTGCATTGAATTATGAAATGGCAATTGCTAATCGTTCACTAAAAGATAAAAGTAAAGCTTTAAAATATATTAAAAAAGCTAGAAAAGCTAATCCTCAAAATGCTCAATATAAAAATTTAGAAAAAGAGTTGAGTGAGAAAAGTGACTCGTAAAATTAATAATTTCTATGATGTTTTGCAATTATTAAAAAAATATGGATATATCATCTATTTCAAAGATCCAGAAGATATGTATGAAATGATGTTACAAGAAATCAAATCTTTATACAGTTATGAATTATTAACTAAAGATGAATATCTTAAATGTATATTGATAATAAACCAAAGAAGGAATGAACATAAATGACAAAAATTATTTTAGCTGCTGATATTGGTGGGACTACTTGTAAATTAGGTATTTTTAATACTAATCTAGATAGAATTGAAAAATGGTCAATTCATACAGACACTACTGATCATACAGGAAAACTACTTTTAAAAAATATACATGAATCATTTGAAGCAAAAATTGCAGAATTAAATTACAACATGTCTGATGTAATCGGTGTTGGTATTGGAGTTCCTGGACCTGTAGATTTTGAAACAGGCATCGTTAACGGAGCTGTTAACTTACATTGGGACAACAATGTTAATGTCACTGAAATCTATCAAAATTTCATCGATTGTCCAGTGTATGTTGATAATGATGCCAATGTTGCTGCATTAGGCGAGAAACATAAAGGTGCTGGTAATGGTGCTGACGATGTTGTAACTATCACATTAGGTACAGGCCTTGGTGGAGGTATTATCTCAAATGGTGAGTTAGTACATGGTCATAATGGTTCAGGTGCTGAAATTGGCCATTTTAGAGCTGATTTCGACCAACGTTTCAAATGTAACTGTGGCAAATCAGGCTGTATTGAAACGGTTGCCTCTGCTACAGGTGTTGTCAATTTAGTTAACTTTTATTATCCAAAATTAACGTTTAAATCTTCAATTTTACAACTTATAAAAGATAATGAAGTTACAGCTAAAGCTGTGTTTGATGCAGCTAAAGAAGGTGACCAATTCTGTATCTTTATCACTGAAAAAGTAGCAAATTATATCGCTTATTTATGTAGTATTATTAGTGTTACTAGTAATCCTAAATACATTGTACTAGGTGGTGGAATGTCTACAGCTGGTTTAATTTTAGTTGAAAATATTAAAACTGAATATCGTAATTTAACGTTTAATCCAGCTCAACATGAAACAGAAATTGTACAAGCAGAATTAGGTAATGATGCAGGTATTACAGGTGCAGCAGGACTTATCAAAACATATATTTTAGATAAGGAAGGTGTAAAATAATGGCAATTGTTGACGTAGTAGTTATTCCAGTAGGTACTGAAGGGCCAAGCGTTAGTAAATACATCGCTGAAATTCAAACAAAGTTAAAAGAATTTAAAGATCAAGGTAAAATCGATTATCAATTAACACCTATGAATACACTTATTGAAGGTGATTTAAAGGATTTATTCGAAGTTGTACAAGCAATACATGAATTACCATTTGATAAAGGATTAGATAGAGTTTGTACAAATATAAGAATTGATGATCGCAGAGATAAATCTAGAAAGATGAATGATAAATTAAAATCTGTACAAAAACATTTAGATAATAGTGGGGAATAAATCATGAGAATTTCTAGTTTAACTTTAGGTTTAGTAGATACTAATACCTATTTTATTGAAAATGAAAACAAAGTATTACTCGTAGATCCATCTAGTGAATCTGATAAAATTATAAAAAAATTAAATCAAATTAATAAACCTTTAGAAGCTATTATACTGACACATGCCCATTACGATCATATTGGGGCATTAGACGATATTATAGAAAAATATAATGTACCAGTTTATATGCATAAAGAAGAATTCGACTTCTTAAATGATCCAGAAAAAAATGGTGCATCAAAATTCAAACAATATGGTATGCCTCAAGTTATAAGTCAGGCCAAACCAAAATCACTTGATGAGGGACCAGCTCAAATTGGTGATTTTACATTTGATGTATTGCATACACCTGGACATTCACCTGGAAGTTTATCTTTTGTTTTCAAAGAATTCGCAGTAGTCGGTGACACATTATTTAATAATGGCATTGGTAGAACAGATTTATACAAAGGCGATTATGAAACTTTAGTAGATTCTATTAAAGATAAATTATTTGAATTAGATGGAGATTTACCATTATTCCCAGGCCACGGTACTTATACAACTGTTGATGATGAACAATTAAATCCATTTTTAAATGGTTAAAGTAAAACTAACACCTCCTACGTTAATATATGTAGGAGGTGTTTTTATGAAGATTCTATTTCAAGAAATAATTAATAAAGGAATTGCATATAAAGCGAGTGATATACACTTTATTCCTATGGAGCATTATGTTCATATTAAATTTAGAGTAAATGATACATTAACACCTTATGAAACACTTGATATTAATATTTATCGTAAGTTATTGGTGTTTATGAAATTCCAAGCTGGATTAGATGTTTCTACACAACAAATCGCTCAAAGTGGCCGCTATACATATAAATTAAGGTCAGTTTATTACTTACGTATTTCAACCCTTCCTTTATCAATTGGATGTGAAAGTTGTGTTATAAGAATTGTGCCTCAATATTTTCAGAGTAAAAAGGAAACATACGAGTTTAAAGATTTTAAACATTTTATGAATAAGAAGCAAGGTTTATTGCTTTTTACTGGTCCTACAGGTTCAGGAAAGAGTACATTAATGTATCAAATGGTTATGTATGCACAAAAGGAGTTAAACCTAAATGTGATTTCTATTGAAGATCCAGTTGAACAAATTTTAAAAGGTATTACTCAAATTTCTGTTAATAACAAAGCAGGTATTACATACGCTAGTTCATTTAAAGCAATTTTAAGATGTGATCCAGACGTTATTTTAATTGGAGAAATTCGAGATGCCGAAATCGCTAAATATGTCTTTCAAGCTAGTCTAAGTGGTCATTTGGTATTAAGTACATTACACGCCAATGATTGTAGAGGGGCTTTACTTAGATTATTAGAAATGGGAGTAACAGTTCAAGAATTATCTCAAGCTATCAATTTAATTTCCAATCAACGATTAATTACAACATCACATAATCATAGACAATTAGTGTGTGAACTAATGTTTAAAAATCAAATTAATTACTTTTTTGAACATAACCAAACGATGCCAAAATCTTTTAAACGATTAGCATCAAAATTAGATGATATGACTAAAGAAGGTATTATATGTGAAACCATTGCTGATAAATATATTTAAATTTAGACAAGCCAAATGCCTAACTAAATCTGAACAATTAGATTTAGTGTATAGATTACATCAATTACTTAAACATGGATTTACTCTTTACGAATCATTTAAATTTTTAAATTTACATTTTAAATATAGAGGAGATAAATCACATGATGAAGTTTTAAATAAAATAGAACAAGGTGCAACTTGCTGGGAAGTATTTAAATACTTAGATTATTCAAGTGACATTGTTACTCAAACATATTTAGCTGAAAGATTTGGAAATTTAGAACTTTCTCTATTGGAATCTAATAGATATTTAAAAAAGCAACTACAAGTTACTCAAAATGTTTTAAAGACCATACAGTATCCCATCGTATTAATAATTACTTTTATATTAATATTAACGTTACTCAATTTTACAGTTATACCTCAATTTAAAGAATTATACCAATCTATGAATATAGAACTTTCTCCATTACAATCTATTCTTTCTTATTTTATTACGACATTCCCTTTATTCATCATAATTTTATCCAGCGTAATATGTATATTATCTATCATATTTAAATATCGTTTTAATAAGATGACTATAGAAAATCAAATTCAATTTTTGTGTCACATTCCAATTATTAAGCATTATTATAAAATTTTAAAAACGTATCAATTATCAAATGAGTTTGCTCATTTTTATAGAAATGGTGTTAATTTACAGATAATCGTTAGAATATATAAACAATCAGAGAATAACCAATTTCATCAATTTTTAGGAGACAAATTACTCAAGCAGTCAAATCAAGGAGAAAATCTACCTAATATATTAAAAAAACTGAATTGCTATGAAAATGACTTGATTAAATTTATAGAACAAGGAGAAAAAAGTGGGAAACTTGATATCGAATTAACGCTATATAGCCAAATACTTATACAACAATTCGAAGCTATGGCTAAAAGACACATTAAATTCATTCAACCAGTTATCTTTTTAGTATTAGGATTATTTATCGTTGCACTTTATTTAACTATTATGCTACCTATATTTGACATGTTGCAGTCAATTAAATAGTTAGGAGGACTTATAAATTGAAGATATTCAAAACACTGTTTAACAAAAAGGCATTTACATTAATTGAAATGTTACTAGTTTTATTAATAATTAGCTTATTGCTTATTCTAATTATTCCCAATATAGCTAAACAAACCGCTCATATACAAACTACTGGTTGTGATGCTCAAGTGAAAATGGTTAATAGTCAAATTGAAGCATATACTTTAAAACATAATAGAAATCCTAATACCATCCAAGACTTAATTTCTGAAGGATTTATTAAAGAAAACCAAAAAAATTGCAAATCAGGAGAAACTATTAGTATTAATAATGGCGAAGCGGTTGCAAATTAAATATTTAGCATCATTTACTTATCTAGAGATGTTAATGGTTATGTTTATTCTAGCTATACTAACTGCATGTACACTTATTGGTAAAACACTATTATCAGTATCAGCTTCTAATGATGAACTAAACATTAATCATCTGATAACTCAAATGAATTATTTAAAGTCTAAAGCTATCAATGATAAACAATCAATTTCATTAAAATTTACTAATCAAAAAAATTCTATAAAAGTAAAAGAAGAACATGGTTCAAAATATCAGTTGAAAATTAAAGGCGGAAAAATAGTAAATATAGCTAAGATACAATTATTAACATTTAATAAAGATGGACATATTAATAATTTTGGTTCAATAAACTTAAAAATGAAACATGGGAATTATAAATTAATATTTCACATAGAAAAGGGGCGTATAAGGTATATTAAAATATAAAATTAAGGGGAGTGTTCTATTAGATAGTTTATTGGCCTTTTTAATCATGAGTACGATTACGCTTGTGTTCATGAGTTCAATTAATCATCTTATTAAAACTTATCAAAATCAATTAGATTTATTAGAAATGCAAAAAGTCATTATAGTAGCCTTAAATAAATTCGATATAAAACAAATAAAGCAAGGAGTATTTATTGATCAATTTCAAGTTACAATGTCTAAACAAAAAATTTGTGTTTCAAATTGGGCGAAAAAGAAAAACTATTGTGTTAAGAAATAGGTTACAAGGGTTTACTTTTATTGAAATGATTTTTGCTCTACTTATTACCATAGTAATCCTTACTTCACTCCCCTTAACTATAAAACTAGTGAGTCATTATAAAGCGTTAGCTAACGAAAACAGTTCAATAGAATTTGAATTCTTTCATAGAGATTTAATAAGAGACATAAATCAACATAATCTTAAATTATTTATGAAAAACAATCATACATTAATTTTAAGGAATAATGAAAGAAGTATAGAATATACATTTAAAAACAATAAAGTATATAAACAAATTAACGGCAAGGGGAATGTTAATTTATTAAATCAAGTTATTGTAGAAAAAATAATAAAGTCGAATGATAACGTAATCAAAATTATACTAAAGGTAGGAAATCCGAATTATAAACAAATTAAAACCCTCTATTTATAAGCAAAAAGCATTTATAAGTCCTTTTTTAATGATTATATTTTTCATTTATTTAACCATTATATCTTTTTATGTAAGCCAATATAGTTTAAAATTAAAGACAACACATAACTTAGAAAAAACATATCAAGAAGTTATAGTTAATAAGCTTAAAGAGGTAGATGTTGTTGCAATTAAATAAAACACCAATTATATTAATAGGCTTCATGGGTACTGGTAAAACTACAGTAGGAAGTTACATGAGAAATCAATTAAATCTTAGTTATGTGGATTTAGATCAATATATTGAACTAAAAGAACATATGACAATACCTCAAATCTTTGATGAAAAAGGTGAAACACACTTTAGAGATTTAGAGTATAAATATTTAGAAGACACTTTAAATAAGTTTGATATTATTTCTACAGGTGGTGGAATAATTGAAAATCAAGCTTCTCTTGATTTATTAAAATTACAAAAAAATGTAATATGGTTAGATTGTGACATTGAAACTGTATTTGAAAGAATCGTTAATGATCCTCATAGACCAAATGCTAATAATAAGTCACTAAATCAACTAAAAAACTTGTATTCATCAAGGATTTCAAGATATAATGAAATCGCATTCATGAAAGTGAATAGTAATCAAAATGTATCAAATATTTATCAAGAAATTACAACTTCATTAACTAGCGATTGATCAGTATTAGAGAGAATAAAAGATAGCTTTTATCGCCGAAGGTGCAAGTAGCAATACTACGAAACTCTCAGGCAAAAGGATAATACTGTTACGCGTTCCTGGAGAATAACTTTAAACAGGGTAGCAATTGATTTGCTACTCTGTTTTTAAATAAATATAGGGGGTTTTGACATGACAAGCGAGTTAAAAAAGACGCCATTATATCAAAATTATGTAGACAGTGGTGCTAAGATAGTAGAATTTGGTGGATGGGCAATGCCTGTTCAATTTTCAAGTATTAAAGAAGAGCACAATGCTGTTCGTTATGAAATTGGTTTATTCGATGTAAGTCATATGGGAGAAGTTCAAATTCAAGGTACAGATGCAAAAGCATTCGTACAATATATTTTATCGAATGATACTAACAATCTAACTGATTCAAAAGCAATATACACTGCTTTATGTAATGAAGAAGGCGGCATTATTGACGACTTGGTTACATATAAATTAGCAGATAATGACTATTTATTAGTTGTTAATGCCGGAAATACCGATAAAGACTTCCAATGGATTGAAAAACAATCTAAAAAATTTGATGTTGAAGTTAAAAACGTTTCTAAAGATTATGGTCAATTAGCATTACAAGGACCAAAAGCTAGAGACCTAATGCAAAAATTAGTAGATATAGATATTTCTGAAATGGGTATGTTTGAATTTAAAAAAGATGTTCAACTTTTAAATAAAAACGTTATTCTTTCACAATCAGGTTATACAGGTGAAGACGGTTTTGAAATTTATTGTGATGCTAAAGATACTGTAGATATCTGGAATGGTTTATTAGAATACGACGTAGTTCCTTGTGGTTTAGGTGCTAGAGATACTTTAAGATTAGAAGCTGGTTTACCACTACATGGTCAAGATTTAACTGAATCAATTACTCCATATGAAGGTGGAATTGCATTTGCTGCTAAACCTTTAATTGAAGAAGATTTTATCGGTAAATCTGTATTAAAAGACCAAAAAGAAAATGGTTCAACAAGACGTACTGTTGGATTAGAAATTTTAGATAAAGGTATTGCTAGAACTGGATACGAAGTTTTAGATTTAGATGGTAATCAAATTGGAGAAGTAACTTCAGGAACAAAATCACCTTCTTCTGATAAATCAATCGCATTAGCTATTATCAATAGAGATGAGTTTGAAATGGGTAAAGAAGTACTAGTTCAAATTAGAAAAAGACAAGTAAAAGCAAAAATTGTTAAGAAGAACCAAATTGAAAAATAGAACAAAGGGGTGGACGAATTGAGTCATCGTTATATACCGTTAACTGATAAAGATAAGCAAGAAATGTTAGACACTATAGGTGCAAAATCAATTGATGAATTATTTGGAGATGTTCCTTCAGATATTTTATTAAATAGAGATTTAGGCATTGGAGAGAGTGAATCTGAAACAACTTTATTAAAACGTTTAAATAAAGTTGCTAGTAAAAACGTTACAAAAGAAACTCACGCATCTTATCTTGGTGCTGGCGTGTACGACCACTATGCACCTTCTGTTGTAGATGCAATGATTTCTAGATCAGAATTTTATACTGCTTACACACCATATCAACCAGAAATTTCACAAGGCGAACTACAAGCTATTTTCGAATTTCAAACATTAATTTGTGAATTAACTAATATGGATGTAGCAAACTCTTCTATGTATGATGGTATGACTAGTTTTGCTGAAGCATGTATTTTAGCTTATAGTCACACTAAAAAGAATAAAATTGTTGTATCAAAAGGATTACATTATCAAGCATTACAAGTATTAAATACGTATGCTAAAACACGTCAAGAATTTGAAGTCGTAGAAGTAGATTTAGATGGTACTATAACTGATTTAGAAAAACTAGAACAAGCAGTTGACGATGAAACTGCAGCATTAGCTGTACAATATCCAAATTTCTTTGGTTCAATAGAAGACTTAGAGAAAATTCAAAGCTTTATAGAAGATAAAAAAGCATTATTTATTGTTTATGCAAATCCTTTAGCATTAGGTTTATTAACACCTCCTGGATCATTCGGTGCTGATATAGTAGTTGGAGATACACAACCATTTGGTATTCCATCTCAATTCGGTGGACCACATTGTGGTTACTTCGCTACTACTAAAAAGCTAATGCGTAAAGTACCAGGTAGATTAGTTGGTCAAACCCAAGATGATGAAGGAAACAGAGGTTTTGTATTAACTTTACAAGCACGTGAACAACATATTCGTCGTGATAAAGCAACTTCAAATATTTGTTCTAACCAAGCGTTAAATGCTCTAGCTTCATCTATTGCAATGTCAGCTTTAGGTAAACAAGGTATATATGATATAGCTGTACAAAACTTTGAACATGCTAACTATGCTAAACAATCATTTAAAGACGCTGGATTTAATGTTTTAGAAGGTACTTCATTCAATGAATTCGTAGTAGAATTTAATAAACCAATTACCGAAGTTAATAAAGCTTTAGCTGAGGAAGACATTATTGGTGGCTTTGACTTGAGTGTAGTTTCAAGTGAATTCAATAACCATATGCTAATTGCAGTTACTGAATTAAGAACTAAAGAAGAAATCGATACATTTGTTAAGAAAGCTGGTGAAATTAATGGTAAGTAAATCAAGTCCACTTATTTTTGAAAGATCTAAAGAGGGTAGATATGCCTATTCTTTACCGCAAAGCGAAATTAACAACAATTCATTTGAATCGATTTTAGATGATAAATTTATTAGAAAAGATAAAGCTGAATTCCCTGAAGTAGCTGAATTAGATTTAGTACGTCACTATACAGAGTTATCTAACAAAAACTTCGGTGTCGACACTGGTTTTTATCCGTTAGGCTCATGTACAATGAAATACAATCCTAAAATTAATGAAAAGGTAGCAAGAATTCCTGGTTTCAGTGAAGCACACCCACTTCAAGATGAAAACCAAATCCAAGGATCTCTTGAAATTATTTATAGTTTACAAGAAGAACTTAAAGAAATTACAGGTATGGATGAAGTTACGCTTCAACCAGCTGCAGGGGCACATGGTGAGTGGACTGCATTAATGATTTTCAAAGCTTACCACCAAAATAATGGTGAAGGTCATCGTGATGAAGTTATCGTTCCTGACTCAGCTCACGGAACAAACCCTGCGTCAGCATCATTTGCTGGGTTCAAATCAGTTACCGTAAAATCAAACGAACGTGGAGAAGTCGATATTGAAGACTTAAAACGTGTTGTAAATGAAAATACAGCAGCGATCATGTTAACGAATCCTAATACATTAGGTATTTTTGAAAAAAATATTATGGAAATTAGAGAAATTGTCCATGAAGCTGGTGGTTTATTATACTATGATGGCGCTAACTTAAATGCTATTATGGATAAAGTTCGCCCAGGAGACATGGGATTTGATGCAGTTCATTTAAATCTTCATAAAACATTTACTGGTCCACATGGTGGCGGTGGCCCTGGTTCTGGACCTGTGGGAGTTGTAAAAGAATTAGCAAGTTATTTACCAAAACCAATGGTAATTAAAGAAAATGACTATTATAAATATGATAATGATATCAAAAACTCTATTGGACGAGTTAAACCATTCTACGGTAACTTTGGTATTTATCTAAGAGCTTATACTTATATTAGAACAATGGGTGCAAAAGGCCTTAAAGAAGTTTCAGAAGCTGCGGTATTAAATGCTAACTACTTAAAAGCACGCTTAAATGATCATTTTGAGATTCCATATCAACAATATTGTAAACACGAATTTGTGTTAAGTGGTATTAAACAAAAACAATATGGTGTTAGAACATTAGATATGGCTAAAAGATTATTAGACTTCGGTGTACATCCGCCAACAATTTACTTCCAATTAAATGTGGAAGAAGGTATGATGATTGAACCTACAGAAACTGAATCTAAAGAGACATTAGATCATTTTGCAGATACTTTAATCCAAATTGCTAATGAAGCTAAAGACGATCCAGATAAAGTTCTTGAAGCCCCTCATACTACAATAATAGACAGATTAGATGAAACAACAGCTGCAAGAAAACCAATTCTTAAATTTGAAAATCTACATGCTGAAAAATAATAATTTTTATAGAGCCCGTTAGTGTATCATTCCAGTACACTAACGGGCTCTTTTTACATAAAAAAGAGTAAAGATAATGCGACTTTATATAAGTCACATTATCTTTACTCCGAAATCATTTAATATTTTCATAAAAATATCAAATGACTATTTTTTGGACTTAATTTTACCAGTCCATTTTTTATAGCCGCCTTTAAGCATATAAATATCATTATAGCCATTTTTTCTTAACATACGAGCAGCACGATAGCTTGCTATACCGTTCGCATCACAAAGATATATAGGTTGATCTTTTCTTAAACCTTGGAATCTTTGTTTAAACATAGTAATTGGAATATTTCGAGCACCGTTAATGTGACCATAATCATAATCAACTTTTTCTCTCACATCAACTACTTGTGCTTTACGTAAACCTTTATGAAATTCATTTTGGTCTAATTCTTTAACAGCTCGTTTATTAAGAATTTGTTGAACGACCATATAACCAATTATTATTATTAAAATAATAATTGCAATATACAAAGAGATACTCATGTTGCATCCTCCCTAATTTACCGATATTATAATTATAAGACTGTTAGAACAAATTATCAAAATATTTTTATACATTTACAGATGTTTTAATAATTTATTCGTAATTATAGGGCTATAATCAAATTTGTTACTAAAGCAATTATTAATGGGGGATTTAATCATGACAGAAACATGGAATTTTATTAACACTGGTAGTAAAGATCCATATTACAATATGGCAATGGATGAAGCACTACTTAATTTCGTTTCTAGGGGGGAAATTGATCCGGTCATACGGTTTTATACATGGAATCCTGCGACACTATCAATGGGTTACTTCCAACGATTAAAAAAAGAAATAGATATTGAAAAGGTAAAAGAAAAAGGCTATGGACTAGTGAGACGACAAACAGGTGGAAGAGGAGTGTTACACGATAAAGAACTAACTTACAGTGTTATTGTTCCTGAATCACATCCTAAAATGCCTACAACCGTAACAGAAGCTTATAGAGTTATTTCTCAAGGATTATTAGAAGGCTTTAAAAATTTAGGTTTCGAAACTTATTTTGCTGTTCCTCGTTCCAAGGAAGAAAGAGAAAAATTAAAACAACCACGTAGTTCAGTTTGCTTCGATGCACCTAGTTGGTATGAACTCGTTGTTGAAGGTCGTAAAATTGCTGGAAGTGCACAAACACGACAAAAAGGCGTGATTCTGCAACATGGATCTATTTTACAAGACATTGATGTAGACGAACTTTTTGACTTATTTATTTTTAAACATGATCGATTAAAAAACAAAATGAAAGAAGCATTTGTAGATAAAGCGGTAGCGATTAACGACATCTCAGAAAAGCACATAACCCTAAATGAAATGGAAGATGCATTTAAAGAAGGTTTTAAAGAAGGTTTACAAATTGAATTTAAACCATTAACACTTACCGATGAACAAATGAACAAAGTTAAAGAACTAGAAGAAAAATTCCGTTCAGATGAATGGACATATAGAAAGTAATATAATCAATAATAAAGCAGTAGTCATCATCAAATTAATGATATCAATGACTACTGCTTATTTTTATTACTATTTATTTCTTTTACGATATTTTCTTGCAGCTCGTTTATACTTTCTTTGATCTTCTGTTAAAAAGAAAAAGTAGTATATTAGATAAATAATTAACACTAAAACTGCGAAACTAATTAACATTTTAACGATTGAAAACAAAAATACGTCTAAATTCATTATCAAACCAAATGCTGCAATCGCTATAACGATATAAAACATTATATTTTTCATTTAAATCCACCTAATTCTAATTAACTTCACTTTGTACACTAGCTAATTTTTTCTGTCCTTTATTAATTTTCTTTTTATTTTTTTCTTGATAACCTTGTTCGATGTCACTAAAGGCTGAAGTTATATTTTTATTTATCTTATTAATACTTTTTTTCGTTGATTTATCTTCACTTGTCATTGAGTCTTCATCTATATCAGATTTATATGTACTATAAGCATCGTTTAAATCAGATGTAATTGTTGATAATTTCTTTTGGATAGAGTTACTTCCTTTATTTTTTTTCACATCCGCATCTATGTCATTATACTTCTCTATAGATTTTGCAACTTTATTATAATAAGAAGAGCTTGCATTTAAATTCTTTTCTTTTTTCTTATTAGTAGCTGTTTGCTTACTATTTTCTTTATCTTTTTGTAATCCTGCAATTTTAGATTTTTGATCGCTAATATCTTGATTTAATTGCTGAATATCTAATTTTAATTGATGATTGTCATCTCTAAGTTTTGTAGTTTTATCTTCTAGTGGTGCAAGATTTTGACTACCACAACCAGCTAATAAGCAAGATGCGCCAATCACGATTATATATTTCTTCATGATTATCTCCCTAAACTAAAAACTATTATATTATTTATTGATTATGCTATCATTTTAATGTATTCAAATAAAATGTACAAACGTTATACTAATTATGGAGGTATTATATGAATAAATTAGAGCAAGTTCAACAATTATTAAAATCTAAAAAACTAGATGCAATTGTCATCCTTTCAGATTACAACAGAAGATATTTATCAGAATTTACTGGTACAAGTGGGGCATTGATTATTTCATCAAACCACAAATATTTAGTTACAGATTTTAGATATACAGAACAAGCTAAAAAACAAGCTACTGAGTTTGAAATTGTAAATAGAAAAAATGATATGATTTCCGAAATCAAATCTATTCTTGAAAAAGAAAAATTAGAAAATGTAGGTTTTGAAGGTCATGAGGTGAGTTATGATACGTACCTCGAATTAAATAAAGGTATGATTACATTAATCAGTATTTCTGATGCAATTGAAAAAATTAGAGAAGTAAAATCAGAAGAAGAAATTGATATAATTAAAAAAGCTGCACAAATCGTTGACGAAACATATGACTATATATTAACAGTTGTAAAAGCTGGTATGTCAGAACGTGAAGTCAAAGCTGCCTTAGAAAGTAAAATGTTACAATTAGGAGCAGATGGTCCTTCTTTTGATACGATTGTAGCATCAGGTTATCGAGGCGCTTTACCTCATGGTGTGGCAAGTGATAAAATTATTGAGCAAGGCGATATGATCACATTGGATTTTGGCGCATATTACAAAGGTTATTGTTCTGATATAACAAGAACATTTGCGATAGGTGAACCAGATCCAAAAATGAAAGAAATTTATGATATAGTATTAAAAGCACAAATAAAAGCTATCGATGAAATTAAACCGGGCTTAACTGTTAAAGAAGCAGATGAATTATCCCGTAATTACATTGAAGCAAAAGGATATGGTGAGCATTTTGGCCATTCATTAGGTCACGGTATTGGTTTAGACATACACGAAGGACCATTGCTTTCACAAAAAGCATCTGGACATCTTCAAGTTAATAATTGCGTTACGATTGAACCAGGTATTTATGTTGATGGATTAGGTGGCGTTAGAATTGAAGATGATATTTTAATTACAGAAAATGGTTGTGAAGTCTTTACTAAATGCACAAAAGACCTTATTATTTTAGAATAAGCGTGTATATTGAGGAGGAAACTGAATGATTTCAGTAAATGATTTTAAAACAGGTTTAACAATATCAGTAGATAATGGTATTTGGAAAGTAATTGATTTCCAACATGTAAAACCAGGAAAAGGATCTGCATTCGTTCGTTCTAAATTACGTAATTTAAGAACTGGTGCTATTCAAGAAAAAACATTTAGAGCAGGCGAAAAAGTTGAACAAGCTATGATTGAAAATCGTCGTATGCAATACCTATATGCAGATGGTGATAATCATGTATTCATGGATAATGAAACATTCGATCAAACAGAATTACCAGGCGATTATCTAAAAGATGAATTAAATTATTTAAAAGCTAATATGGAAGTTCAAATTCAATCTTATGATGGAGAAGTAATTGGACTTGAATTACCAAAAACTGTTGAATTAGAAGTTACTGAAACTGAACCAGGTATTAAAGGTGATACTGCAACTGGTGCTACAAAATCAGCTACAGTTGAAACTGGTTATACATTGAACGTACCTTTATTCGTTAACGAAGGTGACATTCTAGTAATTAATACTGGAGACGGAAGTTACATTTCAAGAGGATAGTCATCAAATTGATGTTCTTCAACACTCATAACTGTCAGAAATGATAGTTGTGAGTGTTTTTTTGCATTTTAATTAACTAAAATATTATATTGTAGGCTTGATAATTTTATAAGTATACAATATAATTGTATAAAAATACGAAAAGAGGTTTAAGTATGCGTATTAGTATTGTGGGGATTACTGGTTATTCTGGATTAGAATTAGTGCGACTTATCCATTCGCATAACCACTTAGAAGTTGTTTCTATACATGCGACTCAATCTACTGGCACTAAACTATCTGAAATCTATCCACATTTAAAAGGTATCTGTGACTTAGTAATTAAACCATTTGATGCTCGTTACATAATGAAACATGCAGATTTAGTAGTATTTGCCACACCTAGCGGAATAGCAAGTCAATTATCTTCATACTTTATTAATTATCAATTTCCAGTCGTTGATATATCCGGAGATCATAGACTGCCTCCTGATGATTACCAATTATGGTACAAGAAAGAAGTAGTTTCATTAGATATACAAGAACAATTTACATATAGTCTTCCTGAATTTTCTAATATAAAAAACCAAAAATTCATTTCAAACCCAGGTTGTTACGCAACAGCAGTAGAACTTGCACTTATACCACTAGTAAAAGATAAATTAATTCAGTTAGATTCAATCATCGTTGACGCAAAGAGTGGATTATCTGGAGCAGGTAAAAACCCAACCACTACTAGTCATTTTGTAAATATAAACAATAATTATATTACATATAAATTGAATGAACATCAGCATATACCAGAAATTCTACAAATGCTAAAAAAGTACGATAAAAATTTACAGAATATTCAATTTTCTACATCATTAATACCTGTTAATAGAGGAATTATTTCTACTATTTATTGCAAGTTAAATAGTGACATTCATCCAAGTAAAATTAAACTTAGTTATGACTCAGCATATAAAGATAAGTATTTTATACGTATAGTGAATAACATGCCTCAATTGACAGATGTGATTGGTTCAAATTTTGTAAATATTGGTTTTAAATATAATAAATCTATGAATATTTTAACAATTATGGTAGTGTTAGATAATTTAATCAAAGGCGCTTCTGGACAAGCCCTTCAAAATATTAATCTTATGTATGGGTTTGATGAAACAGAAGGTCTTCGCACTTTACCATCAATAGTGTAGTAAGGAGTAACAACATGATAGAAATCACAGGAAACATAGCAAGTCCTATTGGTTATACCGCAGATGGTATTCATTCAGGCATAAAAAAGAAAAACTTAGATTTAGGATGGATTGTGTCTGAAATACCCGCAAGTGTTGCATATGTACAAACAACTAATAAAGTTAAAGCCGCTCCCTTAATTTTAAATAATGAAACTATTCAGGCAAATGGTAAAGTACAAGCTATTATTGTTAATTCTGGTATTGCAAATGCATGTACTGGCTCTCAAGGTATGGAAGATGCTGTCTCAATGCAACAACTCACTGCTAATGCACTGAACATTAATCAAAATCTAGTAACTGTCGCATCTACAGGTGTCATTGGTAAACACTTGCCAATGGATATCATCGACAATGGGATTAGACGGTTAAATAAATATGGTAACGCTCATCATTTTGCAAAAGCTATATTAACTACTGATTTAACTACTAAAACATGTGTGGTCACTGAAACCATTCATCAACAGAAAATCACTATGGCAGGTGTCGCAAAAGGATCAGGTATGATACATCCAAATATGGCTACGATGTTAGCGTTTATCACTTGTGATGCCAATATATCAACTGAAACATTACAGCTGGCATTACAAACTAATGTCAATAAAACGTTCAATCAAATCACAATAGATGGAGACACATCAACTAATGATTTAGTACTTGTATTATCAAATGGCTTAGCACGTAATCAGGAAATTTTACCGAACACGGAGGAATACATAACGTTTTGCAATATGTTAGAGCACGTCATGCGAAATCTTGCTATGAAAATCGCTAAAAATGGAGAAGGTGCAACCAAACTAATAGAAGTTAAAGTAATGGGAATGCCTACAGAAACATCTGCTAGAATGATTGCTAAAACAGTAGTGGGGTCTAGTTTGGTTAAATCAGCAATTTTTGGAGAAGACCCGAATTGGGGACGTATTCTTGCCTCTATAGGCTATACAAAGACAAACTTTGATGTAACAAATATAGACATTGCTATTGAAGATATACTTGTTATGACTCATTCAACTCCTGAAGCTTTTGATAAACAACAAATGCAACATCTATTAAAAAAAGATCATATTAAAATTTCTATCAATATGCATCAAGGAAATCAAAATGGAACTGCTTGGGGATGTGACCTAACTTATGACTATGTAAAAATAAACGCTTTATATACAACTTAGAGGTAATAATATGAATAAAATTATAGTAATAAAAATGGGCGGTATTGCAACAAAAAACATTACACCTGAAACAATTCAACAATTAAAAATTTGGATTAAACAACGATATAAAATTATTATCGTACATGGCGGAGGAAAAGTGATTGAAGAATTATTAATCAATGCTGGCCATACTACAATAAAAAAAGATGGTCTTAGAATAACATCACAATCAGATCTTCCTATAATAAAAGAAGCACTTTTCAATCATGTCGGGGCACAATTAACTGCATATTTAAAGAAGCAAAACATAGCAGTCAATCACTTAAAAGATAAGCAACTCTCTTTTATACAAGCAGAGTATTTGAATTATAAAATATATGGTTCTGTAGGTACATCTATACAAATTAATCCAAATTATATTAACGATCTTTTAAATAAAAATAATATCCCAGTATTAGCATCATTAGGAACTCATATAAATGGTGAATTAATCAACATTAATGCGGACCATTTAGCAACTGCCATAGCTATTTCACTAAAAGCACAAAAATTGATTCTAATGACAGATGTAAAAGGTGTCTTAGAAAACGGAAAACTTATCAATCGATTACATATAAATGAGGTACAAACTAAAATAAAAGAAAACATTATTACTGGTGGAATGATACCTAAGATTGAAAGTGCTGTTGATACAGTAAAATCAGGGGTCAAGAAAGTTATCATAGGTGACAACTTGTTAACAGGGACAGTCATAGAGGGGAACATCTAATGAGTTATTTATTTCAAAATTATAAACGATCAAATATTGAATTCGTAAAAGCACAGGGCAATGAACTAATCGATGAAAATGGTAATAAATATCTCGATTTTTCATCAGGAATTGGTGTTACAAACTTAGGATTTCATCCACTACTTATTGATGCATTACAACAGCAAATTAACCTTATTTGGCACACGCCTAATTTATACATAAATACATTACAAGAAGAAGTTGCAAAATCGTTAGTAGATGATCAAGACTATTGTGTTTACTTTTGTAATAGTGGTGCCGAAGCAAATGAAGCAGCCATTAAATTAGCACGAAAATTCACTAGTAAACAATCTATAATTTGCTTTGAACAATCACTTCACGGTAGGACTTATGGTGCAATGTCAGCGACAGGACAATCTAAAATTAAATATGGATTTGGTGATGGTGTTCCACATTTTTCGTTTGCCAAATTCAATGATATTGAAAGTGTTAAATCATTAATTTCTAGTGATACTGCAGCAATTATGCTCGAATTAATTCAAGGTGAATCAGGTATACATCTGGTGCAATCAACATTTATTAATCAATTAAATCAGTTATGCAAAGACAACAACATATTATTGATAATAGATGAAATTCAAACTGGAATAGGTCGCACTGGAACGCTATTTGCATATGAACAGTATGGTATTCAACCTGATATTATTACATCTGCTAAAGGGCTTGCAAATGGTATACCGTGTGGTGCTATGATAGGACATCGTCGTTTGAGCCATGCCTTTGATTATGGTAGTCATGGATCTACATTTGGCGGAAATAAATTAGCAATGACAGTGGCTAAAGAAACCCTCTCAATAGTAAAAGATAAAGAATTTTTAAATCAAATTAGTTTAAAAGGTAAAACTTTACTTGCTAAATTAAAAAAACAATTAAATGATAATCCAAATATTATAGACATCCGTGGTAAAGGGTTAATGATTGGTATTGAAACAACATTAAATATAGAACAATTAGTTAACGAAGCTCGTCGCCGAGGATTAATTGTTTTACCAGCAGGCCAAAATGTTATTCGATTACTACCTCCACTTACTATTACTTCACAACAAATTGATAAAGCAATAAGCATTTTAAATCAAATTTTCAATAAAAAATATTAAACTAACACAATAACGTGAAAGCAATCAACATACGATCTTTCACGTTTTTTATGTTTTACAAATGACTATATACGATTAATCTATTTATATTACTTATCAATTTAATCGTTGATATATCGCTCTCAATTTAAAATGAAATTAGAGGATATCTTCTCATGCTTGAATTGAGCGGTTTACTCAAGTAAAATAGACGGGTAGATGAAAACAAACTGAAGGAGTCAGTAATAATTATGAACTTTAAAGAAATAAAAGAATTAATTGAGATTCTTGATCAATCAAACTTAACTGAAATTAACATTGAAGATAACAAAGGTAGCGTAGTTAACTTAAAAAAACAAAAAGAAACTGAAATTATAACGCCACAAGTAGCACAAGCGCCAGCGCAATCAATAGCACAACCTCAACATGCTACTCAACCTGTGCAACAACCTAGTGAAGATAATCAAACTCAAGAAACAGCTTCAGACAATTACGAAACAATTAACGCACCAATGGTAGGAACGTTTTATAAATCACCTTCTCCAGAAGAGGGTGCATATGTACAAGTTGGAGATAAAGTTTCCAACGATACAACTGTTTGTATCTTAGAAGCAATGAAGTTATTCAATGAAATTCAAGCTGAAATTTCAGGAGAAATAGTAGAAATATTAGTAGAAGACGGACAAATGGTAGAGTATGGCCAACCGTTATTCAAGGTGAAATAATGAAGAAAATACTCATCGCTAATCGTGGTGAAATTGCTGTAAGAATTATAAGAGCATGCCATGAGTTAGGTATTCAAACAGTTGCAGTCTATTCAGAAGGAGACAAAGACGCTTTACATACTCAAATTGCTGATGAAGCATACTGCGTCGGTCCAACCCTGTCTAAAGACTCATATTTAAACATTCCCAATATCCTATCAATTGCAACATCAACTGGTTGTGATGGCGTACATCCTGGCTATGGATTTTTAGCTGAAAATGCTGACTTTGCAGAATTATGTGAAGCATGTCAGCTAAAATTTATCGGACCTAGCTATGAATCAATCCAAAAAATGGGTATCAAAGACGTTGCGAAAGCAGAAATGATAAAAGCTAATGTACCTGTTGTACCTGGTAGTGAAGGCTTAGTTCATAATATCGATGATGCAAAGAAAGTCGCTAAGAAAATTGGTTACCCAGTCATTATTAAAGCTACTGCAGGTGGCGGCGGTAAAGGTATCCGTGTTGCTCGTGATGAGAAAGAACTTGAAACTGGATATAGAATGACACAACAAGAAGCGGAAACTGCATTTGGTAATGGCGGTTTATACTTAGAAAAGTTCATCGAAAACTTCCGTCATATTGAAATCCAAATTATTGGTGATAGTTTCGGAAATGTTATCCATTTAGGTGAAAGAGACTGTACAATTCAACGTCGTATGCAAAAATTAGTTGAAGAAGCACCATCACCTATATTATCTGAAGAAACACGCCAAGAAATGGGTAATGCAGCTATTAGAGCAGCTAAAGCTGTAAACTATGAAAACGCAGGTACAATCGAATTTATATATGACTTAAATGATGATAAATTCTACTTTATGGAAATGAATACACGCATCCAAGTTGAACACCCAGTAACTGAAATGGTAACAGGTGTTGATTTAGTTAAATTACAATTAAAAGTTGCAATGGGTGAAGCATTACCATTCAAACAAAAAGACATCAAAATTAATGGTCATGCTATTGAATTTAGAATAAATGCTGAAAATCCATATAAAGATTTTATGCCTTCTCCAGGTAAAATTACTCAGTATTTAGCACCGGGTGGATTCGGAGTAAGAATCGAGTCTGCATGTTATACTAATTATACAATTCCACCTTATTATGATTCTATGGTAGCGAAATTAATCGTTCATGAATCAACGCGCGATGAAGCTATCATGACAGGTATTAGAGCTTTAAGTGAGTATTTAGTTTTAGGAATAGATACGACAATACCTTTCCACCTAAGATTATTGAATAATGATGTATTCAGAAGTGGTGAATTTAATACGAAATTCCTTGAAAAATATAATATTATGGCTGATGACAAACAATAGGAGGTTAAAACAATGGTCAATGTTGCAGATTATTCTCATACAAATTTAGGCAAAATCGAAATTGCTCCAGAAGTTTTATCTGTTATTGCAAGTATTGCCACATCAGAAGTAGATGGCATTACAGGACATTTTGCAGAACTTAAAAATACTAACTTAGAAAAAATTAGTCGTAAAAATTTAAATAGAGATTTAAAAATAGATGCAAGAGAAGACGGTATTTATATTGATGTTTATTGTGCACTTAAGCATGGTATCAATATCTCCAAAACCGCAAATCAAATTCAAACTGCTATTTTTAATCAAATATCAACAATGGCAGCCATTGAACCACAACAAATTAATGTTCATATTACTCAAATAGTAATAGAAAAATAAATATTAACTTAAGATAGGTACTTGTTCAGAGATTTTAAAATTAAAATAATATTTCTCAACAGTACCTTGTCTTTTATAAAAACGTTTGAAGGAGTAATTTATGAGTCGTAAAGAATCAAGAGTCCAAGCTTTCCAAACTTTATTTCAATTAGAGATAAAAGATACAGATTTAACAATTAATGAAGCTATAAACTTTATCAAAGATGATTATCCAGATTTAGATTTCGATTTTATTCATTGGCTTGTAACTGGAGTTAAGGATCATGAACCTGTTTTAGATGAAAAAATAAAACCATACCTTAAAGATTGGTCACTTGAAAGATTACTAAAAACAGATCGTATCATCTTACGTATGGCAACATTTGAAATTTTGCATAGTGAAACTCCAGCAAAAGTAGTCATTAACGAAGCCGTAGAACTAGCTAAGCAATTTAGTGATGACGACCATTATAAATTTATCAATGGTGTATTAAGTAATATAAACTAATAAAATTGAGTGATAATTATGACTGATTACTTAACAGTTTCAACATTAACCAAATATATTAAATACAAATTTGATCAAGATCCACATTTACAATCAGTTCTAATCAAAGGCGAGTTATCCAATTTCAAAAAACATTCTAGCGGCCACTTATATTTTAATGTGAAAGATAAAGAAAGTGTCATAAGTGCAATGATGTTTAAAGGTAGTGCGTCAAAACTTAACTTCGAACCTAAAGAAGGCGACGAAGTTTTATTAGAAGCACGAGTCTCTGTTTATGAGCGTAGAGGTAACTATCAAATTTATGTTAATAAGATGCAGTTGGATGGAATAGGCAATTTATATCAAAAATTAGAAGAACTCAAAAAGAAACTTTCAAAAGAAGGTTATTTTGATAATAGTAATAAAAAATCTATTCCTAAATTCCCTAAGAAAATTGCGGTATTAACAGCATGTACAGGAGCAGCTATTAGAGATATACATTCAACAATTAATAGTAGATATCCTTTAGTTGAACAAGTACAAATAAGTACACTGGTACAGGGACAACAAGCAAAAGAAGACATTATAGAGAAAATTAAATATGCTGATAGTCTTGATGTTGATACAATTATAGTTGGTCGTGGCGGTGGTTCCATAGAAGATTTATGGAATTTCAATGAAGAAGAGGTTGTTAAAGCAATCTTCGAATGTGAAACACCTATTATTTCTGCAGTTGGGCACGAAACAGATTTTACATTAAGTGATTTTGTGGCGGATGTACGCGCTGCAACGCCAACTCAAGCTGCTGTCATGGCAACGCCAGACCAGTATGAATTATTGCAACAAATCAAACAATATCAATTCACATTAACTAGACACATTAAACAATATGTCGAACAGCAAAAGAAACATCTTGAGCATTTGTCATCATATTATAAATTCAAACAACCATCTTTATTATATGATCAACAAATTCAAAAAAGAGACGATTTAGAAAAGCAATTAAAACAAAAATTAACGATTAAATTAGAACAACAACAACATCAACTCAATTTATTAAAGCAACGATTTAATCCTAAACACATACAAACATCTATTATTAGAAATCAGCAACAAAATGATCAATTCAAATCTCGTCTGTCACAAAAGATGAATTATGATTTAACTCAATATAAAAAAGAACTTAAATCTAAGCTAGAACAACTTAATCAGTTAAGTCCAACAAATACGATGTTACGTGGTTACGCTATTGTTAATAAAGATGACAATGTTATAACTAGTACTAAAGATATGTCTGAAAATGATGACATAGTATTAACTATGAAAGATGGTCAAGTCGACGCCATTGTTAAGAAAGTAAGGTGTAATGATGAGTAAAGAAAAACAAAGCTTTGAAGAAATGATGCAAGAATTAGAAAGTATCGTACAAAAATTAGATAATGAAACCGTCTCATTAGAGGAATCTTTAGATTTATATCAAAGAGGAATGAAACTATCTACAGCGTGTGACTCAACATTAAAAGATGCCGAGAAAAAGGTAAACAAATTAATGCAAGAGGAAAACGAGGAGCAAGATAATGAAGAATCTACAAATGAATGATTTAATTAATGAGATTAATATCGCTCTAAAAGAAACTATTCCACAGTCGAATTTAAATACTGATTTAGAGGAAAGTATGCTTTATTCACTTAATGCAGGCGGCAAAAGACTCCGTCCAGTTCTCCTGCTTCTTACATTAGATATGTTAGAAGTAGATTACCAAAAAGGAATGCAAACTGCTTTAGCATTAGAAATGATTCATACATATTCGCTTATTCATGATGATCTTCCAGCGATGGATAATGATGATTACCGTAGAGGTAAACTAACAAATCATAAAGTATATGGCGAATGGAAAGCAATTTTAGCAGGTGACGCACTTTTAACAAAAGCTTTTGATCTAGTATCGAATGACACAAATATAAACGATACAACTAAAATCAAAGTCATCCAACGTCTAGCATATGCTAGCGGACACTTAGGCATGGTCGGTGGACAAACTCTTGATATGCAAAGTGAAGACAAAGCAATAGATTTATCAACTTTAGAAGCAATTCACCGAACAAAAACAGGCGCACTATTAACTTTTGCAATTATGAGTGCAGTAGATATTGCTCATACTGACGAACAAACTTCAGAAATGTTAAACGAATTTAGTGATCATTTAGGATTAATGTTCCAAATTAAAGATGATTTATTAGATATCTATGGTGACGAACAAAAATTAGGTAAAAAAGTTGGTAGTGATTTAGAAAATGATAAAAGTACGTATGTATCACTATTAAATAAAGACGGTGCAGAAGAAAAGTTAAATTATCATAAAAATGAAGCACTTAAATCTTTAGAAAATATTAATGATAAATATGATACTTCTAACTTAAAACAAATCGTAGAATTATTTTACAATCGAGATCACTAAACCATTTAGTACTTATAATAATTTTTCAATAAGAGGTTAACAGAAATTACATTCAATTTTTGTTAACCTTATTTTATGTTTTAATTAGAATCTCACTGTCGTTATACAATAAATATTCACTATATTTCTAAAATGCATATAATTAACTATTAATTAATTTATCTTCAGTTGTTATTACATCATTATCATCATGCCTATTGAACTTAATTTATAGTAGTATTTCGAATGGTGATGAGTAGTAGATATGAAATGCATATGTTAAAATAATTGTATAAATATTCGTAACTAGAGGTGTTAATTTTGCCAAAGAAATCTGTAAGACATATAAAGATTAGAGAAATTATTTCGAATGAACAAATTGAAACTCAAGATGAATTAGTAAAACGTTTAAATGAATACGAACTTAATGTAACACAAGCAACTGTTTCACGAGATATTAAAGAACTACAATTGATCAAAGTTCCTGCTGCTTCAGGTCAATACGTATATAGTTTACCAAATGATCGTAAATATCATCCTTTAGAAAAATTAGGAAGATATTTAATGGATTCATTTGTAAATATAGAAGGAACTGGTAATCTTCTTGTACTCAAAACATTACCAGGAAACGCTCAATCTATAGGCGCAATTTTAGACCAAATTGATTGGGAAGAAGTATTAGGAACAATTTGTGGTGATGATACTTGCCTTATTATTTGTCGTAATGAAGAAGCAAGTGAAGAAATTAAAACTAGAATTTTCAATTTATTATAAGGATGCGATGAATTTATGTTACAAACCTTATCAATAAAACAATTTGCAATCATCGATGAATTAGAAATTCAATTTTCAGATGGTTTAACTGTTTTAAGTGGTGAAACTGGTGCAGGTAAATCAATCATTATCGATGCAATTGGTCAACTCATTGGTATGCGAGCTTCATCAGATTATGTTAGACACGGTGAAAAGAAAGCTATAATTGAAGGTATTTTTGATATCGATAACAGTAAAGATGCAATTCATGTCTTACAAAATCTAAATATTGATATAGATGAAGATTTTTTATTAGTAAAGAGAGAAATTTTTAGCTCAGGTAAAAGTATTTGTAGAATTAATAATCAGACAATAACTTTACAAGATTTAAGAAAAGTGATGCAAGAATTATTGGATATTCATGGCCAACATGAAACACAATCTTTATTAAAGCAGAAGTATCACTTACAGTTACTCGATGATTATGCTGGTGACCAATATAGTCAGTTACTTTCAGAATATCATAGTGTATTTAATCAATATAAAGCTAAACGTAAAGAGCTAGAGGAATTAGAATCAGCTGACCAAGCGTTATTACAAAGATTAGATTTAATGAAATTCCAATTAGAAGAGATATCTGAAGCTTCATTAAAAGAAGGTGAAGTTGAACAGTTAGAAACAGATATTAAAAGAATACAAAACTCAGAAAAATTAAGTCTTGCTTTAAATAATGCGCATTTAACACTAACTGATGAAAATGCTATCACTGATCGATTATACGAATTAAGCAATTTTCTAAATGAAATTAATGATATTGTTCCAGATAAATATGTAAAATTAAAAGAAGAAGTGGATCAATTTTACTATACTTTAGAAGATGCAAAACATGAATTATACGATGAAATGACAAATACAGAATTTGATGAGCAAATGTTAAATGAACTAGAATCGCGTATGAATTTACTTAATAATCTAAAAAGAAAATATGGTAAAGATATTTCTGAACTCATCGCATACCAAGGTAAATTAGAAAATGAAATAAGTAAAATTGAAAATTATGAAGAAAGTACTTCTCAATTACGCGAAGAAATTAACGATTTATATAAACAAGTGATTAAAATAGGTAAATCTTTATCAGGAGAAAGACGAAAAGTTGCAAGAGAATTAAGAGACCACATCGTCGCAGAAATTCAAAATCTCCAAATGAAAGACGCAAATCTTGAAATATCTTTCAAACCCTTAGATGAACCTAATATCGAAGGTATAGAATTTGTAGAATTTTTAATCAGTCCTAACAAAGGTGAACCTCTAAAAAGCTTAAATAAAATAGCTTCAGGAGGAGAATTATCTAGAATTATGTTAGCGTTAAAAAGTATATTTGTTCAATCTAGAGGACAAACTGCTATTTTATTTGATGAAGTTGATTCTGGAGTATCTGGTCAGGCAGCCCAAAAAATGGCAGAAAAAATGCGTGATATTGCTGAATATATTCAAGTTATATGTATTTCTCACTTACCACAAGTTGCAACAATGAGTGATCATCATTTACTTATTTCTAAACAGACAACAGAAGATCGTACGACGACTCAAGTAAAAGAATTAGAAGATGATGATAGAATTGATGAAGTTGCACGTATGATTTCGGGAGCTAGCGTAACTGATCTTACCCGAGAAAATGCAAAAGAAATGATTGCTCAAAATCAAAGAAAATCATAAACTTTGAAATTTCTTTTAAACAAATAATGTGTTTAGTCACTTTTTATTCAAAAAAATGAACATTTTAGAATTTCTAAAATGTTTTAACTGATGTAAAATATTAAAGTATTGTTTTATTTGAGAGAACGTTAGATAGTTAATAACAATTTATATGAGAATATTCAATAACACATGTATATTGAATTTCTCTATACATAGAGTTAGGAGTAAGCAAATGTCTGAAAAACAATATGATTTAGTAGTACTCGGTGGAGGAACTGCTGGTTATGTGGCAGCAATTCGTGCATCACAACTTGGTAAGAAAGTTGCAATTGTAGAAAAGTCTCTTTTAGGTGGTACATGCTTACATAAAGGTTGTATCCCTACAAAATCATTACTAAAATCTGCAGAAGTCTTCCATACAGTGAAACACGCTAAGCAATTTGGGATCGAAGTTCCTGAATATAGCCTTAATTATGAACGAATATTAGAAAGAAAAGACGAAATTGTCAATCAAATGTATCAAGGTGTACAACATTTGATGAAACAAAACCATATCGACATTTATAATGGAACTGGACGCATATTAGGTGAGTCTATCTTTTCACCACAAAGTGGAACTATCTCAGTAGAATTTGAAGATGGCGAAAATGAAATGATTCCTAATCAATTTGTATTAATAGCTACCGGTTCAACTCCTTCAGAATTGCCATTTTTACAATTTGATCATCAAGTTATTTTATCTAGCGATGATATCTTAAAAATGGATCAATTACCTAATAGTATAGCTATTATAGGTGGGGGCGTAATTGGATTAGAATTTGCCTCATATTTAACTGATTTAGGTGTTTCAGTTACCGTAATTGAGGCTAATGAGCGTATTTTACCGAATGAAAGTAAACAAATTGCTAAAACAATTAAGAATGAGCTCGAAAATCGAGGAACTAAGTTTTTTGAAAATGTTGCCTTAGATAATCAAAGTGTTTCTATTAATGATGAAACTAATGAAGCAACAATTAAAATTAATGATGAACAAATCACTGTTGAACGTATCCTATTATCAGTTGGTAGAAAGCCTAATACAACTGATATTGGACTTAATAATACTAAAATTAAGACAACAAAATCTGGTCACATTATTACGAACCAATATCAACAAACTGAAGATAAACATATATATGCAGCAGGTGATTGTATTGGTAAACTTCAGCTTGCTCATGTTGGTTCTAAAGAAGGAATAGTGGCAGTTGAACATATGTTTGATAATGCTCCACTTCCAGTTAATTATGATTTAATGCCAAAATGCATTTACACTTATCCTGAAATTGCATCAATTGGTAAAAATTTAGAACAAGCTAAAAATGATAATATTAAAGCCAAGAATTTTAAAGTATCTTTTAAAGCAATTGGGAAAGCCATGATTGATTCAATTGATAATCAAAATGGTTTTTGTGAAATCATTATTGATCAAGAACAAGATGAAATTATTGGACTAAATATGATAGGTCCACATGTAACTGAGTTAATTAATGAAGTATCATTACTACAATTTATGAATGGGTCTTCATTAGAACTCGGATTAACTACACATGCCCATCCATCACTTTCTGAAGTATTGATGGAACTTGGACTAAAAGTTGAAGACAGAGCAATTCACGTATAATTAGGGAGGAAATGACATGATTGACTATAAGTCAGCAGGCCTTACAGAAGAAGACCTAAAAAATATGTATAAATGGATGGATCTTGGCAGAAAACTGGACGAAAGACTTTGGTTACTCAATAGAGCTGGGAAAATTCCTTTCGTTGTTAGTGGTCAAGGACAAGAAGCAACTCAAATAGGAATGGCTTACGCTATGAAACAAGGTGATATATCTTCTCCTTATTATAGAGATTTAGCTTTCGTAACATATATGGGTATTACACCTTTAGATACGATGTTAGCTTCTTTCGGTAAAAGAGATGATGTTAATTCAGGTGGTAAACAAATGCCATCCCACTATAGTCACAGAGAAAAGGGGATTTTATCACAAAGTTCACCCGTGGCTACTCAAATACCACATTCAGTTGGTGCAGCTTTAGCTTTAAAAATGGACAACAAACAAAACATAGCAACTGCAACAGTTGGTGAAGGTAGTTCAAACCAAGGTGATTTTCATGAAGGTTTAAATTTTGCAGGTGTACATAAATTACCTTTTGTTTGTGTCATTATTAATAACAAATATGCTATTTCTGTTCCAGATTCTTTACAATATGCTGCTAAAAATCTATCAGATAGAGCAATAGGTTATGGTATGCATGGAGAACAAGTTGATGGTAATGATCCAATAGCTGTATATAAAGCGATGAAAGAGTCACGTGATCGCGCACTTAACGGAGAAGGTGCTACACTAATAGAAGCCGTAACTTCTCGAATGACTGCTCATTCATCTGATGATGATGATAAATATAGAACACAAGAAGAACGTGATGGATTAAAAGAAGCAGATTGTAATATTCATTTTAAAAACCATTTATTAGATTTAGGAATTATTGATGACGCTTGGTTAGCAGAAATTGAAGAGGAGCATAAACAAATCATTAATCATGCTACTAAAGCTGCTGAAGAAGCACCATATCCTTCTGTAGAAGAAGCTTATGCCTATGTTTATGAAGAAGAAGGGAGTATCAATCATGACTAAGATGACTTATTTAGACGCGATTCGCCAAGCTCAAGATGTAGCTATGGAAAAAGACCAAAATACTTTTATTCTTGGAGAAGATGTTGGTAAAAAAGGTGGCGTATTCGGTGCTACTCTTGGTCTACAAAGTAAATATGGTAAAGAACGCGTCATTGATACACCTTTAGCAGAATCTAATATAGTTGGTACAGCTATTGGTGCTGCAATGTTAGGTAAACGTCCTATTGCAGAGATTCAATTTGCCGACTTTATTTTACCTGCAACAAACCAAATTATTAGTGAAGCTGCAAAAATGCGTTATCGTTCAAATAATGATTGGCAATGTCCAATTACTATAAGAGCGCCTTTTGGTGGTGGCGTGCATGGTGGTTTATACCATTCACAAAGTATTGAAAGTATTTTTGCATCAACACCAGGTTTAACAATCGTTATCCCTTCATCTCCATATGATGCTAAAGGATTATTATTGTCTTCAATTGAATCAAATGATCCAGTACTTTTCTTTGAACATAAAAAAGCATATCGTTTCTTAAAAGAAGAAGTACCAGAAGAATATTATACAGTTCCTTTAGGTAAAGCTGATGTAAAACGTGAAGGTGATGATATCACTGTATTTTGTTATGGTTTAATGGTTAATTATTGCTTACAAGTTGCCGATATTCTTGCAGAAGATGGTATCAATGTAGAAGTTGTTGATTTAAGAACTGTTTATCCATTAGATAAAGAAACAATCATTGATCGTGCTAAGAAAACAGGAAAAGTACTACTAGTAACTGAAGATAACTTGGAAGGTAGCGTAATGTCAGAGGTTTCAGCTATTATTGCTGAAAATTGCTTATTCGAATTAGATGCACCAATTATGCGTTTAGCAGGTTCTGATGTACCATCAATGCCATTCTCTCCAGTATTAGAAAACGAGTTAATGATGAATCCAGAAAAAATACAAGCGAAAATGCGAGAACTCGCAGAATTTTAAGGAGGCTTAATAATGGATATCAAAATGCCAAAACTAGGCGAGAGTGTACATGAAGGTACTATAGAACAATGGCTAGTATCTGTTGGCGATTATGTTGAAGAATATGAACCGTTATGTGAAGTAATTACTGACAAAGTAACTGCTGAAGTGCCTTCTACTGTTGCAGGTACAATTACTGAAATAGTTATTAGCGAAGGTGAAACAGTAGAAATTAATACTGTTATTTGTAAAATCGATTCACCTAATGAAAATAATGTAGAAAATACTTCTAATGATAATAAACAACAAGAGAAAACTGAAAACACTCAAGTAAATCATCAAGATACACAATCTAGTGTCCAACAAAACTCGACATCAAAAGAAAACTCAGACAAACCTAAAAATAATGGACGATTTTCACCAGTAGTATTTAAATTAGCTTCTGAAAATCAAATCGATTTATCACAGGTTACGGGTACAGGTTTTGAAGGTAGAGTTACAAAAAAAGATGTATTAGCTTATATTAATAATCCAACTGAAAATCAAACTAATAACAATCATGCACAACCACAAAATGAACCAAAATCAACTACTATACCTAATCATTCACAAGATCAAATCGAATCTACTCAAAATGCAATGCCAGTGAATGGTGTGCGTAAAGCGATTGCTCAAAATATGGTTACAAGTGCTACTGAAATTCCACACGGTTGGATGATGATTGAAGCTGATGCAACTAACCTAGTGAAAACTAGAAATCACTTTAAAAATAGCTTTAAGAAAAATGAAGGTTATAATCTTACATTCTTTGCTTTCTTTGTAAAAGCAGTAGCGGATGCATTAAAAGCTTATCCAATGTTAAACAGTAGTTGGAATGGTAACGAAATTAAAATTCATAAAGATATTAATATTTCTATAGCAGTAGCTCATGAAAATAAATTATTCGTTCCAGTCATTAAACATGCTGACGAAAAATCAATTAAAGGTATAGCAAGAGAAATTAATGAACTTGCTCAAAAAGCTAGAAATAACAAATTAACTCAAGAAGATATGCAAGGTGGAACATTTACAGTGAATAATACTGGCTCATTCGGCTCAGTATCTTCTATGGGTATTATTAATCATCCTCAAGCTGCTATATTACAAGTTGAATCAATCGTTAAGAAACCTGTTGTTATCGATGATATGATTGCAATTAGAAGCATGGTTAATTTATGTATTTCTATTGATCATAGAATTTTAGATGGCTTACAAACTGGTCAATTTATGAATCATATTAAGCAACGTGTTGAACAATATACTGTAGAAAATACAAATATTTATTAAACTTACTATATAGTTAACTCTATACAATAACATTACCGTTCATAAGGTCAGAATGATTAAAAGATATTTAGATTTATAAAGCAAGAGTAAATTCAACTATAAGATTAGGCATAAATGCTTTCATATGTTAGGAAGTATTTATGCCTATTATCATATAGGTTAATCAAGCATGTTGAAGTATGTAACTATAATTAGTAAAATAAAGACAGTAAATTAAAAAAATGAAAGGTGATTCTAATTTATGGATTTAAATTTTGATTTATATATGAATGGAGTCGTAGATCAAGCTAGAAATGAAATTGAAGAAGCTGGTTATGAACAATTAACTACAGCAGACGAAGTAGATAAAGTTTTAAAACAAGATGGCACAACATTAGTTATGGTTAATTCTGTATGTGGTTGTGCGGGTGGTATTGCTCGTCCTGCGGCTACACATGCACTTCATTATGATAAATTACCTGATAGACTCGTAACAGTGTTTGCTGGTCAAGATAAAGAAGCAACACAACAAGCAAGAGATTATTTTGAAGGTTATGCACCATCAAGTCCTTCTTTCGCACTTATTAAAGATGGTAAAATCACTGAAATGATTGAACGTCATCAAATCGAAGGACATGATGTAATGAATGTCATTAGTCAATTACAAGGATTATTTGATCAATATTGTGAAGAAAGATAAGAGGTCATAATTAGATGCTCAAGTTAAATCCTTATAAGATTGGATTTAGAACACTCAAGACAGCTGTTGGTATGACTCTAGGCGTTATTATTTGTAAACTACTAGGCCTTGATAATTATGCTTCAAGTGCGATCCTAGTAGTTCTTTGTATAAAACATACAAAAATACATTCTTTAACTGCTATTATTTCACGTTTAGTATCTTGTTTATTAATATTATTTTTAGGTTCTGCAATATTTTCCATACTTGGACAACACGCAATTGTGTTAGGTTTAATAGTATTGCTATTTATACCGTTAACAGTTGTATTGAATGCACAAGAAGGTGTCATTACAAGTTGTGTTATTTTATTACACGTTTTTAATGCTAAAACAATCGATGGACATCTTATAATAAATGAAATACTATTACTCATTGTTGGGCTAGGTATAGCATTTATTATGAACTTAATGATGCCAAGTTTAGATAAAACATTAAAACGCTATAAAAATGACATTGAACACCAAATTACTGATGTATTTATTGCATTTGACAAAGCTTGCAAACAACAAAACCATGACCTAAATATAACGTTCGAACCACTGGTTTTAAATATTAAAAAAGCAAAATCTTTAGCTTTTAGAGATGTTAAAAACCACTTCGTGAGAAATGAAAACTCATATTATCATTATTTTGATATGCGAGAAGAACAAGTTGAATTATTAAAACGAATGAAATTTTTAATAGAAAATATTCAAACTAAAGATCCTATTTTAGAGCATATTTCACAATTGCTTTGTGAAATTGGTCATAACGTCAATAGTAATGATTATACTGCTTTAAGATTACATTCCTTATATGAAATACGACTATCATTAGATGAATTACCTTTACCAACATCACATCAAGCACTCAATTCACGTGCTAATATCATTCAGTTGTTAAATGAATTAGAAGAATATTTGAATATTAAATCTCACTTTGGTTCATTAAAAATGCATAGTGAAATTAAGAACTTCGCATAAAAAACTAATAAGTATATTAAAAAATAGCCAGTGGCATATATGCCACTGGCTACTTCTATTAAGAACATCTTTTAATATCAGATTAATTCATCATAGGAACTAAACTTGTAAGTAGTAGTGCTAAAACTACAGCAACTAACATAACAATAATAATAATACGTAAAACTTTATTCATCATAAGGTGTTCCTCCAATTGCCTAATACATATTAAATTGTGTCTTAATTTAATACGAAATCTAATTATAAGATAAAATTATATGATTTAAATCGAGAATGCAATCAATTTATTTTTGATATATTCAGAATTCAGTTAAACTATAGTTATATGATTAAGGGGGAATATTAAAGATGAATAAAGAACGTCTCTTAAATACATTTTTAGAATTAGTAAAAATTGACTCAGAAACTGGACATGAACAAGTCATCCAACCCATTTTAAAAGAGAAATTTGAATCACTTGGTTTAGAGGTTAAAGAAGATCAAGCAAGTGAAACAGAAGGATTAGGTTCAAACAATCTTGTTTGTACATTAAGAAGTAATTTATCAGATAAAGATGTTCCGAAGTTGTATTTTACAAGCCATATGGACACAGTTGTGCCAGGAATTAAAGTTCAACCTAATGTAGCGGATGATGGCTATGTATACTCAGATGGAACAACAGTTTTGGGGGCTGATGATAAAGCAGGTTTAGCCGCTATTATAGAGGCAATCACTACAATTAACGAACAAAATTTATCACATGGACAAATCCAATTCGTTATTACTGTAGGTGAAGAATCAGGATTACTTGGTGCCCAAGCACTAGATACTTCTTTATTAGATGCTGATTTTGGCTATGCAATTGATGCGAGTGTTGACGTTGGAACTACAGTTGTTGGTGCGCCAACACAAATGAAAATCAACACAACGATAAAAGGGAAAACCGCACATGCTAGTACGCCAAAAGAAGGTATAAGCGCTATAAATATTGCAGCTAAAGCGATTAGTAAAATGAAACTTGGTCAAATTGATGACTTAACAACTGCTAATATAGGTAAGTTTCATGGTGGTTCTGCTACTAATATAGTGGCTGATGAAGTTGTTATAGAGGCAGAAGCACGTTCACATAATGACCAAAGTATTGAACAACAAGCTCAACACATGAAAGATACTTTTGAACAAACTGCAAGTGAACTTGGAGGTCAAGCTCAAGTAGAAATCGAGAAAAGTTATCCTGGTTTCAAAATTAGTGATGATGCCGAAGTAACTAAATTTGCTAAAGCAAGTGCAATTAGTTTAGGTCTTAAAGGTGATACTGTTATTTCTGGTGGTGGATCAGATGGTAGTATTATCAATACTTATGGAATACCATCTGTCATTTTAGGTGTTGGTTATGAAAATATCCATACTACTAGTGAAAGAATAGCAGTAAAAGACCTTAATTTATTAACAAATCAAGTTCTAAAAATAATTGAACTCGTAGCAGAATAGCACGGTCAATTTAGTGAAGTAAATACTTAATTTGTGATACAATACTATTGAAATATTCGAATAAGAGAGGTAAGTAATATGACACAACAAATAGGTGTAGTAGGTTTAGCCGTAATGGGTAAAAACCTTGCATGGAACATCGAATCACGTGGTTACAGTGTATCTGTTTATAACCGTTCAAGACAAAAAACAGATGAAATGGTGGAAGAATCAAAAGGAAAAAGTATCCACCCAACATATTCATTAGAAGAATTTGTTAATTCTTTAGAAAAACCCCGTAAAATTTTATTAATGGTTAAAGCCGGACCTGCTACTGATGCAACAATAGATGGTTTATTACCTTTATTAGATGATGATGATATTCTTATTGATGGCGGTAATACTAACTATCAAGATACAATCCGTCGTAATAAAGCTTTAGCTGAAAGTGGTGTTAACTTTATTGGTATGGGTGTATCTGGTGGAGAAGTTGGTGCCTTAACTGGTCCTTCATTAATGCCAGGTGGACAAGAAGATGCATATAATAAAGTTAGTGATATCCTTGATGCTATTGCAGCAAAAGCTCAAGATGGCGCTTCTTGCGTAACTTATATTGGACCAAATGGTGCTGGACACTATGTAAAAATGGTTCATAACGGTATTGAATATGCAGATATGCAATTAATTGCTGAAAGTTATGCAATGATGAAAGACTTGTTAGGTATGAGTCATAAAGAAATTTCTCAAACTTTCAAAGATTGGAATGCAGGAGAACTTGAAAGTTACTTAATTGAAATTACTGGTGATATTTTCACTAAATTAGATGAAGATAACGAACCTTTAGTTGAAAAGATTCTAGACACAGCTGGTCAAAAAGGTACTGGTAAATGGACTTCTATTAACGCATTAGAATTAGGTATTCCATTAACAATTATTACTGAATCAGTATTTGCTCGTTTCATCTCATCTATCAAAGAAGAACGTGTAAATGCATCAAAATCACTAAATGGTCCAACTGCTTCATTTGATGGTGATAAACAACAATTCTTAGAAAAAATTAGAAAAGCTTTATACATGAGTAAGATTTGTTCATACGCACAAGGTTTTGCTCAAATGAGAAAAGCAAGTGAAGATCATGAATGGAATTTAAAATTAGGCGAGCTTGCAATGATTTGGAGAGAAGGTTGCATTATTCGTGCTCAATTCTTACAAAAAATTAAAGATGCCTATGATAACAATCCAAACCTTGAAAACTTATTATTAGATCCTTACTTCAAAAATATCGTAACAGATTATCAAGACGCTTTAAGAGACGTTGTTGCAACAGGAGTTAAAAATGGTGTTTCAACACCAGGTTTCTCTGCAAGTGTAAACTATTACGATAGTTATCGTTCAGAAGATTTACCTGCTAACCTTATCCAAGCACAACGTGACTACTTCGGTGCTCACACTTATGAACGTAAAGATCGACAAGGTGTATTCCATACACAATGGGTTGAAGAAGAATAAATAAATTATTTTAACGTCTTACATACATATGTAAGGCGTTTTTTATAATCTTTTTATTACTCCTAAAGATATAAGTAACTGATTTACTATATAAAATAAATATTTTGACGACGTTTCATTTTAAAGATAAAATAATTACTAAAGAAACCGGTTTCATTACAAAATATTAATAGAGGTGTGTTTTCAAATGACAAAAAATTGGTGGAAAGAGGCAGTAGCATATCAAGTATATCCAAGAAGTTTCAAAGATAGTAATAATGATGGTATCGGGGATTTACCAGGTGTTATTGAGAAATTAGATTACTTAAAAGACCTAGGCATTGATGTCATTTGGTTAAGCCCAATGTATAAATCTCCTAATGATGATAATGGGTACGATATTAGTAACTATCAAGATATAATGGATGAATTTGGTACAATGGATGATTTTAATCGTTTATTGGAAGGCGTTCATCAAAGAGGTATGAAATTAATACTTGATTTAGTTGTTAATCATACTTCTGATGAGCATCCATGGTTTATCGAATCTAAATCAAGTAAGGACAATCCTAAACGTGATTGGTACATTTGGGAGGACCCGAAAGAAGATGGCTCCGAACCAAATAACTGGGAAAGCATTTTTAACGGGTCAACTTGGGAATATGATGAGCATACTGGGCAATACTATTTCCATCTATTTAGTAAAAAACAACCAGATTTAAATTGGAATAATAAAGAAGTAAGACAAGCTGTATTCGATATGATGAATTGGTGGTTTGAAAAAGGTATCGACGGCTTTAGAGTTGATGCTATTACGCATATTAAGAAAACTTTTGAAGCAGGTGATTTACCAGTACCAGAAGGTAAAACATATGCGCCGGCATTTGATGTAGATATGAACCAACCTGGTATTCAAGATTGGTTACAAGAAATGAAAGATGAATCATTATCTCAATACGATATTATGACTGTTGGATAAGCAAATGGTGTAAAACCAGATAATGCCGATGAATGGGTTGGCGAAACTAATGGTAAATTTAATATGATTTTCCAATTTGAACATCTAGGTTTATGGAGTACAGGAGATTCACAATTTGATGTTACTGCTTATAAAAATGTATTAAATCGTTGGCAAAAGCAACTAGAAGGTAAAGGTTGGAACGCGCTCTTTATTGAAAATCATGACCAACCTCGTCGTGTGTCCACATGGGGTAATGATAGTCAATATTGGTACGAATCTGCCACTAGCCATGCTGTTGTCTATTTCCTTCAACAAGGCACGCCGTTTATTTATCAAGGTCAAGAAATTGGTATGACAAATTATCCATTCGAAAGTATAGAAACCTTTAATGATGTTGCAGTTAAAAACGAATACCAAATCGTAAAAGAAAATGGTGGAGATGTTAATCAATTATTAGATAAGTATAAAATGGAAAACAGAGATAATTCACGTACGCCTATGCAATGGAATAGCAATAATTATGCCGGATTTACCAATGTAGAACCATGGTTCCCAGTCAATCCAAATTATAAAGAAATCAACGTTGCTGACCAATTAGAAGATGAAAATTCTGTTCTAAATTTTTATAAATCATTAATTCAATTAAAAAAATCAGCTGATATTTACACATACGGTCAATTTGATTTAATTGATGCTGATAATCCAAATATATTTGCTTATACTAGAACGCTTGATAACGAAAAAGTATTAATTGTTGGTAACTTAACTGATAAAGAAAGTAAACTTAATTTAGATGACGACATCAAAGCATTCGATATATTACTTCACAATTATGATACTGATATTAATTTTGATAAGATTCAACCTTATGAAGCTTTTGTGCTTAAAATTTAATTATATTTAATGAAAAACATGCCTTTAATACTGACATATAGTCATTATTAAGGGCATGCTTTTTTATACATTTTCAATTGTCATAATCATAATTTTCTTGTTCTACAGGTAACCACAGTTGTATTTTTGTAAAAGGATCATCAAATGATATATCTAATGGGTATACCTCCACATATAAACTATCTCTTTGATAAGGTAAAGTTAATTGCAAACTTGTTTCAATATAATACCAAGCTTCATTCACCGTATAATCAATTTCACCTTGTAAATTAAACTTAGCATAATGCCTACCAGGTAGGAATCTACTTTCTAAATGAGCAGGGTATCGTTCACTTGGTACACCTACAAAAATTTCTAAACCAGAATCAAGAGGGCAACTTATGACGAATAATTCAAATGGACTTACATCATTATAACGCTGTAACTCTTTTAATTGACCATCTAACAACAAATCTTCTAAAAAATCAGGAACATTAAAAGGATTTGATAAATCCTTAGCGTCAATATAACGTGCATATCCAACTAACGAAATATCATCAGTCTTTTTATGTCTATATGGATAAGGTGCTCTTTCTGTAGTTGTCAATTTTATATAAATTCGTTCTTGCATTTTGAGTTCATCTTTTTTAGTTGATGCTTGAATTGGTGAAACGCCATGAAAATCACTAAAGTCATTTGCAAAATCATTTGAATTTGCATATCTATACTTTTTAGCAACATCTACCAAGCGACTCGCACTATGTTTAACATCTATAGCAGCTAATGTGAGTTTTCTTGCCCGTGCATACGCCTCTGGTGATAACCCTACAATCATTTTAAAAGATTGTTCAAGGTGAAAGGGGGAGAGACCAACGTAATCACTTAATTCTTGCAAATTAAACGGCTCAAGTAGACGGTCTTCGATATAAACAATTGCCTGTTGTATTTGCTTGATAACGTCCAATATATTCACTCCAATTATTTTCAATCATTAACTTTTATTCTACATTATTTTGACTAAATATACACCTGAAAGCCTATCAATAAATCAAATTAATAAAAAAGTGAACGACTACAGAAACTGAGATGTTGATGAACTCAACTCACTTGTTTGGAGATAAGATATCAAACATCACAGTTATACTATAATCATTCACTATTTGATTTATTTAGTCACATTTTCAATTTAAACTTTTTATTGAATATCGTCCCACCAATGATTACCATCTCTACTTAGTAGTAAGTCACTTTCTAATGGACCGTTCGTACCAGATTCATAGTTAGGGAATTCTGGTTCCACCATTGACCATTGTTCTTGAATAGCATCAACAAATTTCCAAGTTGATTTAAGTTCTTCCCAATGAGTAAAGTTAGTTGGATCGCCTTTAAGACAATCGAAAAGTAAATTTTCATATGCATCAACTGTATTCATTTTATCTTGTGCACCCATAGCATAAGAAAGTTGTACAGGTTCTGTATCAATGCCTTGAATGTTTTTCTTAGCATTTAAATGTAGTGATACACCTTCATTTGGTTGAATATTAATAACTAATAAGTTTGAATCTAATAATTTGTCAGTTTGATAATATAAGTTCATTGGAACTTCTTTAAATTCTACAACGACTTGAATCGTTTTAGATTTCATGCGTTTACCAGTTCTAATATAGAACGGTACGCCTGCCCATCTAAAGTTGTCGATAGTTAATTTACCAGATACAAATGTAGGTGTAATAGAGTCTTCTGCAACACGATCTTCATCGCGATAAGCTTTAACTTGTTTACCATCAATTACTCCTTCGCCATATTGTCCACGAACGAAATTCTTTCTAACATCTTGTGGACGTAATTGACGCAATGATTTTAATACTTTAACTTTTTCAGCTCGTATATCCTCACTATTCAAACTAATAGGGGCTTCCATAGCTAATAAAGCAACCATTTGTAACATATGGTTTTGAACCATATCTTTTAAAGCGCCACTAGATTCATAATAGCCGCCACGATCTTCTACACCTAAAATTTCTGAAGATGTTACTTGAATATTAGAAATATATTTATTATTCCAAAGAGGCTCAAACATTGCATTAGCAAAGCGTAATACCTCAATATTTTGAACCATATCTTTACCTAAGTAATGGTCTATACGATAAATTTCTTCTTCTTTAAATGAACGACGAATTTGATTGTTTAGTGATTCTGCTGATTTTAAATCACTACCGAATGGTTTTTCAATAACTAAACGTTTGAAACCACTAGTATTAGTTAATCCAGATGATTTTAAATAATCTGAAATGACTCCGAAAAACTGTGGCGCCATAGCAAGATAAAACAGACGATTACCTTTTAAACTGAATTGAGTATCTAATTGATTACTAAACTCTAGTAATGATTGATAACTTTCTTCATCACTCACATCATGTTTATGATAAAACACATGTTCCATGAATTCATCAATTCGTTGTGTTTCTTTAACGTGATTTTGGATTGACGCTTTAACTTGTTCACGGAATGTATCGTTACTAATATCACGACGTCCAATCCCTATAATAGCTATATGTTCATCTAAGTTGTCTTGTTGGAAAAGATGGAAAATGGAAGGGAATAACTTTCTATGACTTAAATCACCAGTTGCTCCGAAAATTGTAATTAAACAAGGTATGTGTTTTTGTTTTGTACTCAAGAATAAAACCTCAATTCTATAAAAGATATATGATTATTATATTATATGATAAAGAAAACTTATGGTCATATAATATGCTTTATTAAAGTTCATAAGCAATTTATCATTTAAATAAATGATAATCGATATCATACATATTTACCAAATTATACGACTCACAAACATGTGTAAAACTATGATATGAAATTAAAACTAATACGTTGTACTCAAATGGAATATTGATAATTATATTTTATTTCTTATTATAAAAATTGTCATTATATATGATAGAATGAATCGAAGAGAGGGAGGTGTGAGCATGGAAGTCACATTTTTCGGTACTAGTGCCGGACTACCAACTAAAGAGAGAAATACGCAAGCAATTGCTTTAAATCTAGAACCCTATTCCAATTCAATTTGGTTGTTTGATGTAGGAGAAGGTACCCAACATCAAATTCTTCATCATTCAATAAAATTAGGTAAAGTTGATCATATTTTTATTACTCATATGCATGGAGATCACATTTTTGGGCTTCCAGGATTACTAACGAGTAGGTCCTTTCAAGGTGGAGAAAATAAACCTCTTACATTAATTGGACCTAAAGGAATACAACAGTATGTAGAAACAACATTATCGTTGTCAGAATCACATCTCAATTATCCAATTACATACATAGAAATCGATGAACGTTTAGATTATCATCATGACGGTTTTACAGTACATGCTGAAATTTTGAATCATGGGATAACGTCATACGGTTATCGATTAGAAACACCTACAACACCTGGAACAATTGACGTAGAATCACTTAAATCAATAGGTCTTGAGCCTGGCCCTAAATATCAAGAAGTTAAAATGAATGATACTTTTGAATTTAATGGGAAGATATACCAATCTGATCAGTTTAAAGGAAATGCTAAATCTGGACCAATTGTTGCTATTTTTGGAGATACCAAGCCATGTCATAACGAACATATCATAGCGAAAGATGCTGATGTTATGGTACATGAGGCAACATACATTGAAGGGGAAAAGACGCTCGCAAATAGCTATCATCATAGTCATATAGATGATGTCTTTGAACTGATGCGCAAAGCAAATGTTAAACAAAGTTTGATAACACATATGAGCAATAGATATACAAAAGAATATATTGATGAAGTTTATAATGAGTTGAAAAATACCACAGACACACCTAAATTTACATTCGTTAATGATTTTGACTCATTCAAAATTTAAATTTAAAACGCCACAGAGACAAATTCTGCGGCGTTTTAGTATATAATAAATTAATCTTCAGTTTTAGATAATTCAACACTGCGATTAACAGCTGCACTTAAACAATCCTCAAAAATAGCTACTAAGTCATATTGAGATAAGGCATCTAAACCAGCTTGTGTTGTACCACCTTTAGAAGTAATATTCTTTCTTAATTGTTCCATACTTAAATCTGAACGTTCAATCATCTTACTCGTACCTATAATTAAATTACGTATAGACTCTTCAACTTGATCTTTTTCCAAACCTAATTCAGTACCTGCTTTAACATATTGTTCAAATACATGATATAAAAATGCAGGTCCGCTTCCAGTTATAGCTGTTACCTGATGTAAATGGTTTTCTGAAACTTCAATAACTGAACCAAATGCGTTAACTAATTCATTAACTTCATCTTTAGATTTAGGACCAAAATTGTTAGAGTAACTTATACCTGTTACAGAATGACCTACTTGGGCATTAGTATTAGGCATAATACGTGCTAAAGGATTATTAGTATTCAATTGTTCTCTAATATAATCTATTGATAATCCAGCCATAATAGAAATAAAACGGTTATTTTCTGTAATTGAATCTTTAATTCTCTCAGCTAAAGCTTCAAAATCATGAGGTTTAGTGCCTAAAAATACGTAATCTGCATCTTTAAGTAATGCTTCATCATCATAACTATAATTGACACCTAATTTGTCAGCAAAATCTTTTAAAGCTTTCTCGTTAGACTTATTAGTTAAATAAATGTCATTAGGATCTAAATTACTAGAGTTTATTATACCTGTAAAAATCGCTTGTGCCATATTACCAGCACCATAAAATACAAGTTTCATATACTTCACATCACCTTCATTTTTATTATAAAATAATGATACTTTAAGAATATAAATATATAGTAACATAAATTATAAACGGTATATACGAAGGAGGGATTAAACATGATAGGACAACATTATATAGTTACAGGAGGAACAAGTGGACTGGGATTAGAAATTGTACATCAACTTATTAAAAGAGGTGCTAAAGTAACAATTCTTGCACGTAATATTGAAAAATTTCAGCAAATCAATTTTGGTTCTCAATCCTATTTAGTTAATGTTTTAAAATGTGATTTACAAAATCAAAATGATATTAGGGCTTTATCAAATAAAATGAAATCTCCAATTCATGGACTAGTGTATAGTTCTGGTTTAGGATACTTTAAATCTTTATCGGATCATACAACCGATGAAATCATAGAAACGTATAATATAAATATCATCAGCTTCAATTTACTTTTTAAAATACTAAAACCTCATCTAGTAGAACACGCACATATTATAGGTATTTCAAGCCAAGCTGCTTTTGTCACACAAGCGCATGCAGCACATTACGGTGCATCTAAAGCTGCTTTTAACCAAATTCTTAATGCTTTACGATTAGAAGAACCACATCTTCATGTGATGACTGTTAACCCAGGTCCAATCGATACACCTTTTCATCAAAAAGCTGATCCGTCATTATCTTATTTTAATCAATATCGCTCAATCATGATTAATTCGAAACAACTAGCTTCTAGAATAGTAGAAGGTATCATTTTAGAGAAAGAAGAAATTAACCAACCATCATGGATGCACAATATGTTAAAACTATATCAATTAGCTCCAAGATTTTTAGAGAAACATTTTTCTTCATTGTTTAAGAATAAAACGAATCACTAAGTAAATAGAATATAATTCATAAAAGAAAAAGAGCCATTAATCAATGTTATATGACATCAATTAATGGCTCAAACTATAATTAATTTATTTTAAATGTTGTGTATACTGTAAGTCTTTCACACGTTCTCTTGCAGCTTTAATTTGATCTAAGCTAACATCTTTATAGTAGTTCTTAACATTTTCTTCTAATTGTTCAACACTACTTGCACCAACAATGATTGAACCTAATGCATCATGAGAAGTTAAGTAATTAAATGAAAGGGCAGTAAGGTTACTTTCAATTTCTTTAATAGATGCAATTGTTTCTCCTAACTCATCATTTGTATAATCGAAAATACCATCAGCAAACTTTTTATCCAATGCATTATTACTATTAGATGTTAGTAATCCTTTAAATACAGGACCTCTAGCTAATACTTTAACTTGCTTTTCGTGAACATCATCTAATAGACTTTCGGGACGATTATCGATTAGATTAAATTGAGACATCAATGTTTCAATTTGACTATGTTTTAAGTAGTAGTCTATAACGTTAGGGCGAATAGAAGATATACCATATGCTCGAATGACACCTTCTTGTTTTAATTCATCAAATGCACTGATTGTCTCATCTAATGGATCGTCTATAGTACCACCATGTAATTGATATAAATCTAAATGATCTAATCCAAGACGTTGTAATGAACCTTTTACGCCTTCTTTAATATGCTTTTTAGATGGGTCCCAAGTGATATTACCATCCTCAGTGAGTCGATTTCCAACTTTTGTACCGATGACAATATCATCTCGGTTTTGATATTGTTTCAATGCTTTGCCAACGATTTCCTCATTTATACCTTGATCATACATATCTGCAGTATCAAAATAAGTAATACCGTTTTCGATTGCACTTTCAATAATAGGTTGGGCATTTTTAAAATCAGTACCTAAACTCATACAACCTAAACCTAACTCAGAAATTTCTAAACCACTTTTCAAAATATTCTTTTGCATGTAGTTTCTCCTTTCGATACACTTTAACTAACGCATTAAGTTTATCAATTTATTAAAACATTTAAAAGGACCGTGATTATAAATGGAATTTAACGAAAAAACGATAGATAGAACTGTGATTTATAATGGTAAAATTATAGATTTAGAAATCCACGATGTTGAATTACCCGATGGACAAACATCTAAACGTGAATTGATTTATCATAACGGCGCAGTTGCAATATGTGCAGTTACTCCTGAAAATGAAGTATTACTTGTAAAACAATTTAGAAAACCAGTAGAAAAACCACTACTTGAAATACCTGCGGGTAAATTGGAAAAAGATGAAGAACGTGAAGAAGCAGCAAAAAGAGAACTTGAAGAAGAAACAGGATACATTGCTAAAGATTTACAGTATGTTACTGATATGTATGGTTCTCCTGGCTTTTCTAATGAGAAATTAACGATTTATTTTGCTGATAATTTAGAAGTAGGCGAAATGAATCTAGATGACGATGAATTCGTTGAAGTTCATAAATTCTCAATTGAAGAAGTGAGAAAAGCCTTGCAAAACGCTGAAATTGAAGATGCGAAAACAATTATCGCACTTCAGCATCTATTATTAAATTATAATCATTCTAAATAATAAAGGAATATCCTTGCGTTTTATTGAGAATACTGGTAATTTATATTGTGAATCATACTTTAGATTAAAATGATTATAATTCTTAGTAGAGGAGTGAGGCTTCCGTGGAAGAACGATTAAATCGCGTGAAGCAACAATTACAACAGTCTTCATATAAATTAACTCCACAACGTGAGGCTACTGTAAGAGTTCTAATAGAAAATGAGAAAGACCATTTAAGTGCCGAAGATGTATATTTAAAAGTTAAAGATAAATCTCCAGAAATAGGTTTAGCAACTGTATATCGTACCTTAGAATTATTAGCAGAATTAAAAGTTTTAGATAAAATCAATTTTGGTGATGGGGTTGCACGTTTTGATCTACGTAAAGAGGGCGCTAAACATTTCCATCACCATTTAGTTTGTATGGAATGCGGTAAAGTAGAAGAAATTGAAGAAGACCTATTACCAGAAGTTGAAAATCGTGTTGAAAAAGAATTTAACTTCAAAATTTTAGATCACCGCTTAACTTTCCACGGTGTATGTTCAGATTGCCAAGCTAAAAAGCAATCCGAACAGAAATAATAAAGATTATTCTCACTATAGTTAATTACACAGCCAATAATACAATCATATTGCATTGTTAACTGAGAAAGTCTTTATATCTCTAATGGTGAAGTAATTTAATTAAGAAGCCACCGCTTCAAAAGAGGTGCTTTATGATAGATACAATCATAGAAGAGTATTTAAAATTTATACAAATTGAAAAAGGATTAAGCGTAAATACAATTGGTGCTTATCGAAGAGATTTAAATAAATACAAAGAGTTTTTAGAACTACAAAAAATAGCGAATATTGACTTTGTAGACCGACAAATAATTCAAGAATGCTTAGGTTATTTAATAGATCAAGGTCAATCTTCAAAATCTATTGCACGTTTCATCTCAACAATACGCAGTTTTCACCAATTTGCATTACGCGAAAAATATGCTGCAAAAGATCCTACAGTATTAATCGAAACGCCCAAATATGAGAAAAAATTACCAGACGTATTAGAAGTCGACGAAGTTATTCAATTATTAAATGCACCAGATTTAAATAAAAATAATGGCTACCGTGATCGCACAATGTTAGAACTACTTTATGCAACTGGTATGCGGGTATCTGAAGTGATACAAATTGAAATTGAAGACGTTAATTTAATGATGGGCTTTGTAAGAGTATTTGGTAAAGGTGATAAAGAGCGTATTGTTCCTTTAGGTGATACAGTTATAGATTATTTAACGACTTATATCGAAACAGTTAGACCTCAATTATTAAAACAAACTGTAACGAATGTTTTATTTTTAAATATGCATGGGAAACCATTATCAAGACAAGGTATTTGGAAAATGATTAAACAAAATGGTCTTAAAGCTAATATCAACAAAACATTAACACCACATACACTAAGACATTCATTTGCTACTCATTTACTTGAAAATGGTGCTGATTTACGTGCAGTACAAGAGATGCTAGGACATTCAGATATTTCAACAACTCAGTTATATACACATGTATCAAAATCTCAAGTCAGAAAAATATATAATCAATATCATCCTAGAGCATAGTTATTATATTATAAAAGGCCAGTAATAATAGGGTAAATACACCTATATTACTGGTCTTTCTTATTATCAATATCTTTTATTTTATAATGTCTTTCTACTAATGCCGCTTGTCTAGCTAATTCTACTTCGCTACGGTCTCTCAACAAATGATGATGAACAATGTTTTCATTTTTTACAGGTGTGGACATAAAGTAATAATCTGGAAATGTTAATTCTAATTGATTTAACATTTGAATATTTATTGGTAACTGGATAGGTATAAATGGTAATTGTTGTTCAACTCTATCTATTTGCATTTCAAGCAATTGAATATACATGGCAATGTCTAAATGAAGTGTCATTTGATCTTTTCGTGAAGCATGAGTAATCACTTGCTTTGCTTTATTAAAAGATTTTATTGCGCCTTTGAAATTACGTCTTCTATAGTGATAGCATGCTGTTGCACATAAGATTAAACTTACAACAGCATCTTGTTTACTGTAATCATTATTTTCTTTCCACGCTTCTTCCAAAATATCATGGCATAAAAAATAATGTTGATTTTTATGAAACTGATAGTAAAACTGAATTAATGCTTGTTCCATCTGATTTTCACCTTAATTTTAAAAGTTATATAAATTCATGCTATAATATTTTAGTGAAATATGCACATAAGTTGCAATATGAGGTAGATACTATGTATGAAGTAAAACTGGACGCATTTAATGGTCCTCTAGATTTGTTATTACATTTAATTCAAAAATTTGAAATAGATATTTATGATATACCTATGAAATCTTTAACAGAACAATACATGCAGTATGTTCACGCTATGAATCAATTAGAAATTAACGTTGCTAGCGAATACTTGGTTATGGCTTCTGAATTATTAATGATAAAAAGTAAATTATTATTACCACAATCAGAAGAAAATTTAGACTTAGATGAAGACCCTCGTGAAGATTTAGTAGGTAGGTTAATTGAATACCAAAATTATAAAGAATACACTGAAATTCTAAATGACATGAAAGCAGAACGTGATTATTATTATTATACAAAACATCCAACTGATTTATCACATTTGGAAACAGATGAATCATGGGATCCATCTAATACAATTGACTTAACCGAATTAATAGTCGCTTATCAACGTGTTAAAAATCGTGTTGAAATTAATAAACCTCATTCAGTAGAAATCAGAAAAGAAACATTTACAATTCAACAAGCTACACATCAAGTAACTGATAGATTAAAGAACAATGCATCATTTAATTTCTTTAGTCTATTTACATTTACAGAACCAATCGAACAAGTGGTCACACACTTTTTAGCAATTTTAGAAATGTCTAAATCAGGTATCATTAATATTGAACAACACCATAATTTTGATGATATTAACATTTTAAGAGGAGTGAATTACAGCGTTGAATAAGCACGGCATATTAGAAGCTTTGTTATATACCTCTGGTGATGAAGGACTAGAAGTTAAACAGTTGCTCGAAATATTAGAAGTAAATGAAGATGAATTAAAAAAGTTAATCGAAACTTATGAGTCAAATGGTCTCATCATTCAACAATTTGGAACAACTTGTGTTCTTACTACTAAGAAAGAAGCGGCAAATTATATCGAAGCACTCATAGAGCAGAAGTCTAAAATGAAATTATCTCAAGCAGCGATGGAAACTTTATCTATCATTGCTTATAATCAACCACTAACTAGAAGCGATATTGAAATGATTAGAGGTATCAATTCTGACGGCGCTGTTAAAACACTTATTGCAAGAGGTCTAGTTGAAGCAAAAGAAGTCCAAAATTCACGTAGTCAACAATTAATTACAACAGATCTATTTTTAAATGTATTTGGTATAGAAAAATTAGAAGATTTACCAACCACTCAAGAAGATGACGAAGAAATGGACGCATTCTTTAGTAACTTGGTAAATCAAAAAGGAGATACAAATGAGTAAAGAATTAGAAAGATTACAAAAAAGAATTGCAAGTAGTGGTTATACGTCACGCCGTAAAGCAGAAACACTAATTACAGATGGCAAGGTTAAAGTAAACGGTCAAGTAGTTACTGAATTAGGAACTAAAGTTTCAAGTTCTGACACTGTAGAAGTTGAAGGAATTAAATTAGAACAAGAAGATAAACTTTATATTTTATTTAATAAACCAGCTCAAGTTATTACGAGTGTATCTGACGATCGTGGTCGTAAAGTTGTTACTGATTACTTTAAAGATATCGAAACACGTATATACCCAGTTGGTAGATTAGATTACGATACATCAGGTGTATTATTGTTAACTAATGATGGTGAATTTACTAATTTAATGACACACCCTAGATACCATATTAAAAAGAAATATGTAGCTAAACTTAAAGGTTATTTGATGCGTGAAGAAGTGAAAGCTTTAGAAAAAGGTATTGAACTTGAAGATGGGTTTACACAACCAGCTCAAGTTAAAGTTAAAAATCAAGATAAAGACAAGAATACTACATTAGTGGAAATAACAATAAGTGAAGGTAGAAATAGACAAGTACGTCGTATGTTTGAACATTTCGGCCATCAAGTTAGTAAATTAACTCGTATCCAGTTTGGACCGTTAGATTTAAAAGGGTTAAATGCTGGTGAAGGGCGAGTACTTACACCACATGAAGTTAAAACTATTAGACATTTAGCTGAAAATGGTAATGTATAAGATAGTAGAGATTAATGTTTGAGATTTTTTTCACAAAGTTATTTTAAATACTAACTTAAATATTATTTCATATGCTATAATAACAAATGAAATGAACAGCATGTGTGGGAGGTAAATTAGTATTATGACGAATGAAATACTTATCGTTGACGACGAAGACAGAATCAGAAGATTACTAAAGCTTTATTTAGAAAGAGAATCTTTTGAAACACATGAAGCAAGTAATGGTAAAGAAGCTTTACAACTTGCAATGGAAAATGATTATGCGTGCATTCTTCTAGATTTAATGTTACCGGAATTGGACGGTATCGAAGTAGCCACTCAATTACGTGAGCATAAAGATACTCCTATCATAATGCTTACTGCTAAAGGTGAAGAAACAAATCGTGTTGAAGGATTTGAGTCAGGTGCCGACGACTATATTGTAAAACCATTCTCACCAAGAGAAGTGGTATTAAGAGTCAAAGCGTTATTAAGAAGAACACAATCAACAACACCTGAGAAAAGTGAACCTCATGCAAGAGATGTAATTGAATTTAATCATTTAATTATAGATAACGATGCACATAGAGTATTAGCTGATAATGAACAGGTAAATTTAACGCCAAAAGAATACGAACTTTTAATTTATTTAGCAAAAACACCTAACAAAGTTTTTGAAAGAGAACAATTATTAAAAGAAGTTTGGCATTATGAATTCTATGGCGATTTGCGTACAGTAGATACGCATGTTAAAAGATTGAGAGAAAAACTTAACAAAGTATCAAGTGACGCAGCTCATATGATACAAACGGTTTGGGGAGTCGGCTACAAATTTGAGGTTAATGCTAACGATGAACCGGCTAAATAGTGTAGTAATAAAACTGTGGTTAACTATAATCTTTATAGTAACGACAGTTTTAATTTTATTAAGTGCCGCGTTCATTACGTTTATTCAATATTATTATACTCAAGAAGCTGAAGACTCAATTAAAGAAGACGCCAAACGAATTAGTCATTTAGTAGAAAGCTCTCAAAATCAAAATATAGCCATTAAAAATAGTCAAACGCTAATAGATAATCCAGGTGGTTTAATTATTATGAAAAATAATAACACTGCCTATCAACAAACAACGTCATCATCAAAGCAATCCATGCTTAAAGAAATTAAAAATAATAAAGAATTTAATAATGTATTTGAACATGGTGAACCATTAGCACGTAATGTCACTATTAATGAAAAGGGGAAATCCCATCCTTATATACTTGTTGGTTATCCAATGAAAGCTCAAGATGGTAGTGATTCAAACTATAGTGGTGTATTCATTTTTAAAGATTTAAAATCTATTGAGGATACAAATAATGCGATTACTATCATTATATTAATAACAGCAATTATATTCTTAGCGGTGAGTACTGTTTTTGCATTTTTCTTATCATCACGAATCACAAAACCTTTACGTCAACTTAGAAATCAAGCTCAAAAAGTATCGCAAGGTGATTATTCACAAATTACATCTGTTACTACAAAAGACGAAATTGGTGAATTGTCTCGTGCATTTAATAACATGAGTTTTGAAATTCAAGAGCATGTTGAAGCATTATCAACATCTAAGAATATACGTGATAGTTTAATTAATTCAATGGTTGAAGGTGTAATAGGTATTAATGAGCAAAAAGAAATCATTATATCTAATAAAATGGCAGACCAAGTCTTCCATAACTTAGATGAATGTGCCGTTGAATCAATAGAACAACAAATTGAACAAACCTTTAATACAAAAGAAACACAATTCCAAGAATTGGAAGCTAATACAAGATACTACGTCGTTATTATGAGCTATATTGATAGAATCCAAAATGATGGAAGAAGCGGTATTGTAGCGATTATTCGTGATATGACAAATGAACATAATTTAGATCAAATGAAAAAAGATTTCATAGCTAATGTATCTCACGAATTACGTACTCCAATAGCGCTATTACAAGGATATACTGAATCTATTGTAGATGGTATAGTGACAGAACCTGACGAGATTCATGAATCCTTAGCTATTGTTCTAGATGAATCTAAACGATTAAATCGATTAGTAAACGAATTATTAAATGTTGCACGTATGGATGCAGAAGGCTTATCAGTAGAAAAAGAAATACAACCTATTTCAGATTTATTAAATAAGATGAATATGAAATACCGCCAACAAGCTACTGATTTAGAATTAAACATGTATTTCGATGTGAACAATGATAATTTATGGAGCTATGATATGGATAGAATGGATCAAGTGTTAACTAACTTGATAGATAATGCGTCAAGATATACTCAACCTGGCGACACTATATCAGTTACTACAGATGAAAATGACAATCAAGATATTTTACGCATTCAAGATACAGGTACTGGTATAGCTCCGGAACATTTACAACAAGTATTTGACCGCTTTTATAAAGTAGATGCCTCAAGAAAAAGAGGCAAACAAGGTACTGGTTTAGGACTATTTATATGTAAAATGATCATTGAGGAGCATGGTGGTTCTATTGAAGTAGAAAGCCAACTAGGAGAAGGTACTACATTTATTATTAAATTACCTAAAATTGATCAGTCCAAAATGTAATTAACAAGCTAAAAGCACTAAGGTGATTAACATGAAATCATCTTAGTGCTTTTTTGAATGCGATATTAAAAATGTATAACTTGGATTTTAAACTTAAATTACTAATATAAACTATTAGAAATCCATATCAATCTATTTAGTGTCACTATTAGGAATGAGACCAACACTCTAACGAGCAAACGCATTGTGCATTACAGAGTTATCATGTATGATATATTTAAATAAAAAAATAATATTCAATTCATCTTCGGGGTCGGGTGTAATTCCCAACCGGCAGTAAATAAAGCCTGCGACGCTAGAAGAACACTATGTATAAATATATGCGTTTTTCTTGCTTGATTCAGTGAGATTCTGAAGCCGACAGTATAGTCTGGATGGGAGAAGATGGAGGTTTTTTGTTGTGCAAATTTCCTCCTTTTCTAGCAAGATGAATGAAAGGAGAAAATTTAATATGCAACAAAACCAAAACAGACGTTTAATTACAATAAGTATGTTAAGTGCAGTGGCATTTGTATTAACTTTCATTAAATTTCCATTGCCATTTTTACCACCATACTTAACTTTAGATTTTAGTGATGTACCTACATTGCTAGCTACATTTTTATTAGGACCAGTGGCAGGGATAATTGTAGCTTTTATTAAGAACTTACTTAACTTTTTCTTTAACATGGGAGATCCAGTTGGGCCAGTTGCCAACTTCCTTGCAATTACAAGTTTCCTATTAACTGCTTACTATATTTATAAAAATAAACGTAGTAATCAATCTTTAACAATGGGACTTATTGTCGGTACAATTGTTATGACAATCGTGTTAAGTATCTTAAATTATTTCGTTTTACTACCACTTTACGGTATGATATTTAACTTAACAGACATTGTCCATAACCTAAAAGTAATTATCGTATCTGGTGTTATTCCTTTCAATATTATTAAAGGAATTGTTATCTCACTGATATTCTTCTTCATATATAACAGAGTTAAAAATAATATACATTTATAATATAAAAATATAGGGCAGTATTAATGTGCTGACTCCCAAAGGAACAGTACTAGTTGAAGACTAAATAAATTCTTACAGATTTATCTGTATAGAATTATAGGCTGAAACTGTACCTTGGAAAAATATGTACATATAAAGCTGCCTGCAAAGTCAATAACTTTGTCGACTATTTAAAAAATCTCCCTTCACAAAATGTGATAGGGAGATTTAAATATTTATTATTCAAATTTAAGCGCGTCACCATCGAACGGCTCTTCTTCAATTTTAATAGAGTCAGTAGGACAACCTTCTAGTGCATCTTCCATATCTTCATATAACTCTTCAGGCACTTCTGCAGTACCTTGGTTATCATCAAGGATTACGTATGCTATACCTTCGTCATCATAATCATAGATATCTGGAGCTGCTGCACCACATGCACCACATGCAATACAAGTATCCATATCAACGATTGTATATTTAGCCAATTTCATTCGCCTCCTTTGAAAAAAATGCTACACTAGTAATTACAATACTACTATTGTAGACATCGATAGTCTAATTTTCAATATATTCGTTTTATAGAGTGAGGGTTCATTTTGTATCAAATTATCAAACATGCTTATCAACATGCATTCAACTACAAAACAAATAAAAGTATATATAATATTTTGATGGGAAAGAAATCTCATCAAACATTTTTCGACGCTTGTAGTCAACAACTTTTGTCATTATATCATAGTTTCCCCCGATTAAAATATCCGTCTTTTGAGCGATATTTAAATGAACTAGATAATTATGATGCTTTATACGAAATTAAAATGCATCCTAGATTTACTTATGACAGTCTTATTAAGACATTTAATTGTATACAGTTACTTATTCAAACAGTTTCCCAAAGTCAACATCAAGCATATAAATTTGTCCCTGTTGCTCAACAAACTTACATACAACAACGTGTTAAAGATATATACAAACTAATCAGAGAACAGCAGCTAGAAACACAAGTTTATAACGAAATTCATCAACTATTTGATAAATTAGCAAGTAAAAATGCCCATATTTATTTGCATTATTATTTACAAGGCTATGAAGAGCCTATGTATACTAGACAACAAGTAAGTTTAATAGAATCCATAAGCCAAGAAGAATTATTTGAATTGGAAATGAATCAATTAGTAGACCTGATGTATGAACTCGAAAATAATAACGATTATCCCATACTACATCAGACAATTATTTTACCTACATTACTAAACAAAACAAAAATGACATACAGACAACTACAACAAGGTCAATCACCCCAAGAAATTGCAACTATTCAAAACGTCAAAATTAACACTATAGAAGACCACTTATTAGAATTATTTATCAAAGGATATATGCACGATTATGAAACATTTATTGATTTATCGGAAAAAGACATTTTTATAAATTACTATAGCTCAAATTTAGGATTGAAACTTCGAGAATATAAACAACAATTCTCTGAACTATCATACTTTCAAATTAAATTGATGATTGTTGGTATAGAAAGAGGTGACATAGTTGCTACAAGAGAAACTTAAACAATGGTTCGGATTTGATTCATTTAAACCCGGACAAGAAGAAATAATAACTAGTGTTTTAAATCAACAACATACACTTGGCATATTGCCAACAGGCAGCGGTAAAAGCTTATGTTATCAGCTACCTACATATATTTTAGAAAAACCTACACTTGTTATTTCACCTCTAATTTCATTAATGGATGATCAAGTTATGCAAATGAAATTAAATGGAGAACATGCCGTTAGTTGTATACACTCAGGTATGGATGAAAATGAAAAACGACAAAATTTTAAAAAGATTAATCAAAGTAAATTTATATATCTCAGTCCGGAATTTATTTTACAAACTCAAAACTTCAAACTGATTGCAAATATTGATTTTGGTTTAATCGTTCTCGATGAAGCCCATTGTTTATCAGAGTGGGGCTATGATTTCAGACCACATTATGCTCTAATTGGAAAAATCACTTCTCATTTTAAATCATCAACAATTTTAGCTTTAACAGCCACAGCACCACCACATTTAGAAAATGATTTAAAAGAGATATTAAATGTTAATCTTCATACAGTTAAAACAAGTATGAACCGTCTAAACATCTCTTTAAGACATATGAACTTTGCATCTGACGAAGAAAAAATAAATTGGCTTTTACCACAACTTACGTCTACCGGACCCACAATCATATATGTGTCATCTAAAAAAATGTGCTTAACTTTAGCTAATCTAATATATGATTCTGGTTTTTTAACTGGTATTTATCACGGAGATTTAAGTTATCAAGAGAGACATACTGTTCAACAACAATTTTTAAATAATGATATACCAGTTATTGTCGCAACAAGCGCATTTGGCATGGGTATAAATAAAAAAGACATAAGAACAGTGATCCATTTCCATTTATCTTCAAGTCCATCTAATTATTTACAAGAAATTGGACGAGCGGGTCGAGATGGTCGTCAAAGCCAAGCTATAAGTCTATATCAACCTGACGATGCATATATATTAGAAACTATTTTATTTGCAGATAGAATTACGCCCGAAGATATTAATCAATTTGAATTAGGTCAATTTATACCTCCGGAGAAAAAAACTATTTTGTCCATATTGTACAATCAATATACTATTGCTAAACTTCATTATATTTTTGATCAATCTTATAAACGAAAGAAATTAGGATATAGTCGAATGTTAGGTTATAAACAATTAGATCAATGTCGTCGTAAATATTTATTAGAATTTTTTAATGAACAACCAGAAATCCCAAATCAATGTTGTGATAATGATACAGAACTATCTGAAATTAAAGTCATTAACCGTAAAAAGGTAAAACGTAAGCTAAATTATAAAGAAAAGCTTCAAAATTTATTAGAGCTATAGATTTCATTTTGCTTAACGAAATATTCAAGCTATAATTAATCTATGAACAATTCTTTAATACCTTTAAAAATTCTTGATTAACATACATAATCATTTATTTTGTGGGTATAGTTTATGTATCAAAACAAAATTAAAATAGAGAGGATGATGAATGTGTCTAATAATAACTTCAAAGATGATTTTGAAAAGAATCGTCAATCTATAGACTCAGAAGATCATAAAGAACAGACATCTTCAAACGAACATGATGAAGACAAACCTACAGACAAAGTAGAAGAAAAAGCGAATCAACAATTCCCACCAAGAAATGCGCAGAGACGTAAACGTCGTAGAGATGTCGCTACAAATAATAATCGTCAATCTGAATCACAAACTAGTTCTAACCAAGATGGCTCATTAGATGATAGATTCGATGATACATCATTACATAACGGAGACAACAAAAACTATGATGCTTCATCTAAGGATGTTTCAAGCAAATCACAAGAGCATCAAACAGTAAATAATGATCACAGACAAGAAACAACACATGACAATACTTCAAACCACGAATCTGACAAAGACTCACGACAAGACGAAACATTAAAACGTAGTCATAAAGATGAAGATACTCGTCATGAAGATGTTGACCATCAAGATAAAAAAGATAATAAAGGTAAAAAAGCAGCTGCAACAGGCGTTGGGGTTGCTGGCGCTGCAGGTGCTGCCGGACTAGCTAAACATCAGCACGATAAAAATGATAAGCATGCTGACAAACATGATTCAAAACACGATGATAAGCATCTAAATAGTGATAGCCATGATACAACAAATGATAAACAACATGACGATAACTTAAAAGATCATGACAATGATCAACGTGGTCACAAAGATGAAGATACTCGTCATGAAGATGCTGACCGTCAAGATAAGAAAGATAATAAAGGTAAAAAAGCTGCCGCAACAGGCGCTGGGGTTGCTGGCGCTGCAGGTGCTGCCGGACTGGCTAAACATCAGCACAATAAAAATGATAAGCATGATGACAAACATGATTCAAAACACGATGATAAGCATGATGACAAACATGATCATAAAGATGATAACAACGAAATTAAAAAAGATAACGAAAAATCAGGCAAAGGTAAAAAAGCTGCTGCAGTAGGTGCAGGTGCTGCTGGCGCTGCTGGTGCCGCTGGGTTAGCTAAACATCATCATGATAAAAATGAAGCAAAAGATCATGACCATGATAACAATCATAATGATGATCATGACCATGATGATAATAATCATGGTAAGAAAAAAGGCGGCTTCATGAAGATTATCTTACCAATTATCGCTGCTGTATTAATATTAGGTGCTATAGCTATTTTTGCTGGTATGGCTTTAAATAACCACAACAATAGTGGAAATAATGATAATAAAGTAGCTAATGAAGACAGCAAAGACGGCATGAAAAATAATGATACAAGCAAAGACAAAGATAGCAATAAAGATAAAGATAGCTCTAAAGACAAAGATAAATCAAGTGATTCTGATAAAGATAAAGCAACATCAAATGATTCTTCAAATAGTAATTCAGCATCTGATTCAGATTCAGACGACAATGGCTCAAGTAGTAATAGCTCAAATGATGATAGTAATAGTGCTAATTCTCAAGCTACAAATAGTCAAAATAGCAGCAATAACCAAAATGGCCAAAGTCAAAATTCTCAACAAAACGGTCAACAATCAAATAATAGTCAAAGCAGTAATAGCCAACAAGGTAAACAAACACATACTGTTAATGGTAAAGAGAACTTATACAGAATTGCAATTCAATATTATGGCAGTGGTTCACCAGCCAATGTTCAAAAAATTAGACAAGCAAATGGTATAAGTGGTAATGATATCCATGATGGTCAAACATTAGTAATACCATAGGTTTTATTTATAACCATTTATAGACTGTGAGTAATGTTAAATCATTGCTCACAGTTTTTTTATTTATCCAAAATCATTTATTTTCCATTTCTTAAAACGTCACTAAAATTATAAATTTTTCTTAATCAAGGACTTCGCGTAAATAGATCATAACTGATATAATAGTTTGGTGATTAAAGGAGGCCGTATGACATGCAAAAAATAGAAAGTATCATCATTGGTGGTGGACCTTGTGGCTTAAGTGCAGCCATTGAACAAAAGAAAAAAGGTATTGAAACATTAGTTATTGAAAAAGGTAATGTTGTTGAAGCTATTTACAATTATCCAACACATCAAACATTCTTTTCTTCAAGCGATAAATTATCAATTGGCGATGTACCATTCATCGTTGAACAAAGTAAACCACATAGAAACCAAGCATTAGTATACTATCGTGAAGTAGTTAAACATCATCAATTAAATATTAATCCATTTGAAGAAGTATTAACTGTTAAAAAGATGAATAACCGATTTACAATTACAACTACTAAAGATGTGTACGAATGTAAATTTTTAACTGTAGCGACAGGATATTATGGTCAGCATAATACATTAGAAGTTGAAGGTGCTGATTTACCAAAAGTAAGTCATTATTTTAAAGAAGCACACCCTTATTTCGACCAAAATGTAGTCATTATAGGCGGTAAAAATTCTGCTGTAGATGCAGCCTTAGAATTGGAAAAAGCTGGCGCAAATGTCACTGTAATATATCGAGGAGATCGTTATCCTAAAGCAATTAAACCGTGGATTCTTCCTAATTTTGAATCACTAGTCAATCATGAAAAAATTACAATGGAATTTAATGCCAATGTAACTCAAATTACAGAGGATAAAGTAGTTTACGAAAAAGATGGTAACACTATTGAAATACCTAATGATTATGTATTTGCTATGATAGGTTATCACCCTGACTATGAATTCTTAAAATCTATCGGAATAGATATTAATACGAATGAATTCGGCACTGCACCCGTATATAACCGCGAAACATACGAAACAAATGTTGAAAACTGTTATATTGCCGGAGTAATTGCAGCAGGCAACGATGCCAATACTATCTTTATAGAAAATGGTAAATATCATGGTGGTTTAATAACACAAAGTATTCTTGCTAAAAAGCAAACACCTTTAGAATCATAAATAAATGGCGTAGATTGATAGTATCAAATCAATTCTACGCCATTATTTTTTATTTTACTCTTCAAAATATTGTCTAATATCGTGTCGTTCAAGTTCATTACTTAAACTCACTAATAATTTCAACCGTGCTTTAGGTCCATTCAACCCATTAGAAAATATTAACCCTTTGTCAGCAAGTTGATACCCGCCACCTTCATAGGCATAAACTGGACTTACAATGCCATTAAATGAGCGAGATACCATGACGATAGGAATATTCTTATCTATGCAGGCATTTAGTCCATCTAAACAAGTAGGTGGAAGATTACCTTGTCCCATAGCTTCGATTACTAAACCATCGATTTCTTGTGATGCATAAAATTTAAATATATCACTTGGCATATCCATGTATGATTTAACGAGTGGGACATTTAAGCCAGGATTTATATTATGATAACTTGTATGACTTAAAGGATGATGGTGATATTGTACATTATCTTTTGTTAGTACACCTAATGGGCCATGGTTAGGGCTTTGGAATGTATTTGTATTAGATGTATGTGTCTTAGTCACATTGCGTGCTGTATGTATTTCATCGTTAAATACGACCATAACACCCATACGACGAGATTTTGCAGAAGAGGCCACTCTAATCGCTGAAATAAAATTGTATAGACCATCAGAACCTATTTCATTGGAAGATCTCATAGCACCTGTAATGACAACTGGTTCCTCTATATCTAATAATAAATCTAAAAGGTATGCAGTTTCTTCAAGAGTATCTGTTCCATGAGTAATGACAAATCCGTCATATGAATTGTCTTTATCATGATGAGCTTCTACAATGATATCTCTTAATTGCTTCACATGTTGTATAGACATATGTGGAGATGGTACATTCATAGGATGAATCTCATCTACTTGTGCATATTGTTTAATGATATCTTGATGTTGTGAAATCGGATTTTCTTTATTTGTAATAACTCTATTAGAACTATCCTGTGACATGCTGATTGTGCCACCGGTATGAATAACAAGTAGACGTTTCATACTTTTCCTCCTATTAATAAAATACATATTTATGATAAAATATTATTCATCAAACAACAAGGTAGGTATTTCGATAATGAGTTTAATTAATATTGCTTTAGATGGTCCTGCAGCTGCAGGTAAAAGTACAATTGCTAAACAAGTTGCTAGTAAGCTTTCTATGATTTATGTAGATACTGGTGCTATGTATAGAGCAATTACATACAAATATATACGTACTAACCAAACAGAAGATTTTGAAGCACTGATTAAAAATACAACATTAGAATTAACTTATGACGAAACAAAAGGCCAACGTGTGATGCTTGATAATGAAGATGTAACAGATTATTTAAGAGAAAATGATGTTACTAACAACGTTTCATATGTCGCTTCAAAAGAACCAGTTAGATCATTTGCAGTTAAAAAGCAAAAAGACTTAGCTGCTAAAAAAGGTATAGTTATGGATGGAAGAGATATCGGTACAGTTGTACTTCCAAATGCCGAACTAAAAGTATATATGATTGCTTCTGTTGAGGAACGCGCTGAACGTCGTCAAAAAGAAAATGAATTACGTGGCATCGAGTCAAACTTGGAACAATTAAAAACTGAAATTGAACAACGAGATAACTATGACATGAATAGAGAGATTTCACCACTAAGAAAAGCTGATGATGCCGTTACATTAGATACAACAGGTAAATCTATTGAAACAGTAACTAACGAAATTTTAAAAATGGTTGATCAAATTAAATAATTAACTGAAAGCTATGTAAACGTTATAAGCAGAAACGTTTATATAGCTTTTATTATCCCTTATAATAGAATTAGATTGAATCTTAATATAAATAAACACTATAAATATACATCTTCAACTTTAAATTGAAATTTATTTAAAAAATTCACTTTTTAATTGCATCTATGAAATCAACATAAAGTTTCTTAAAGTGTAAAAGGGGAATTTCTTGAGAATTCAGTCAGTTTGTAAGATGTTATACTTATGTAGTGTATAAGGAGGCAGACAAGATGACTGAAGAATTCAACGAATCAATGATTAAAGATATTAAAGAAGGTGACAAAGTCACTGGAGAAGTACAACAGGTTGAAGATAAACAAGTAGTTGTGCATATTAATGGTGGAAAATACAATGGTATAATCCCTATTAGCCAATTATCCACACATCATATTGAAAAACCTAATGAAGTAGTTAAAGAAGGCGATGAAATAGAAGCCTATGTAACGAAAATTGAATTTGATGAAGAAAATGATTCAGGTGCATATATTTTATCTAAAAGACAACTTGAAACTGAAAAATCATATGACTATTTACAAGAAAAACTTGATAACAATGAAATAATTGAAGCTAAAGTAACAGAAGTTGTGAAAGGTGGATTAGTTGTCGATGTAGGACAACGTGGTTTCGTACCTGCTTCATTAATTTCAACAAACTTTATCGAAGATTTCTCTGACTTTGAAGGACAAACAATCAAAATTAAAGTTGAAGAATTAGATCCTGAAAATAACCGTGTAATCTTAAGCCGTAAAGCTGTTGAACAAGCTGAAAATGACGTTAAAAAAGCATCATTATTAGAATCACTTAATGATGGAGACGTGATTGAAGGTACAGTTGCTCGCTTAACAAACTTTGGTGCTTTTGTTGATATTGGTGGTGTAGATGGATTAGTTCACGTTTCTGAATTATCACATCAACATGTTCAATCTCCAGAAGAGGTTGTTTCAGTTGGCGAAAAAGTGAAAGTAAAAGTAAAATCAGTTGATAAAGATACTGAACGTATTTCATTATCAATCAAAGATACTTTACCAACACCATTCGAACAAATTAAAGGTCAATTCCACGAAAATGACGTTATCGAAGGTACAGTTGTAAGATTAGCTAACTTCGGTGCATTCGTTGAAATTGCTCCTGGAGTACAAGGCTTAGTTCATATCTCAGAAATTGATCATAAGCACATTGGTACACCAGGTGAAGTATTAGAACCAGGTCAACAAGTTAGTGTTAAAATCTTAGGTATTGATGAAGATAATGAACGTGTATCATTATCTATCAAAGCTACTTTACCAAACGAAGATGTAGTTGAAAGCGATGCTTCTACAACACAATCTTATTTAAATAAAGATACTGAGGAAGATAACCCTACTTTAGGTGATGTCTTTGGTGATAAATTTAAAGACCTTAAATTTTAATAAACAATAAATTATATTTACACTCCAATTAGAGTTATCTCTTTAATTGGAGTGTTTTTTTACATCTTCTCAAGTATTATTTAATATATTTAGTCGTTTGTTACAAACGTATTTTGAATCAGTGCTTGCATGTGATAAAATTATAGAGATTAAGAAAGAGAGGAAGTTAACAAATGACTAAACCTATAGTAGCAATTGTAGGCAAGCCTAATGTAGGGAAATCTACAATTTTTAATAGAGTAGTCGGCGAACGTGTTTCTATCGTTGAAGACACGCCTGGTGTAACCAGAGACCGAATCTATTCATCAGGTGAATGGTTAACTCATGAATTCAATATTATAGATACAGGTGGTATTGAAATAGGAGATGCACCATTCCAAACACAAATTAGAGCACAAGCAGAAATAGCCATCGACGAAGCGGACGTTATCGTATTTATGGTTAATGTTAGAGAAAGATTAACACAAAGCGATGAAATGGTAGCACAAATGCTCTATAAAAGTAAAAAACCTGTCGTTCTCGCAGTAAACAAAGTAGATAACTTAGAAATGCGTAACGACATCTATGATTTTTATTCTTTAGGATTTGGAGAACCTTATCCAATTTCAGGTTCGCACGGTTTAGGTTTAGGTGATCTATTAGATGCCGTCGTTGAAAACTTTGGTGAAGAACAAGAAGACCCATACGATGATGATACAATTCGTTTATCAATTATTGGTCGCCCAAATGTAGGGAAATCTAGTTTAGTCAATGCCATTTTAGGTGAAGAACGTGTCATTGTTTCTAATGTTGCTGGTACTACAAGAGATGCTGTCGATACAGAATATTCATTCGACGGTCAAGATTACGTGTTAATAGATACAGCTGGAATGCGTAAAAAAGGTAAAGTATACGAATCTACAGAAAAGTATTCAGTCTTAAGAGCATTAAAAGCAATTGAACGTTCAAATGTCGTCTTAGTTGTTATCGATGCAGAACAAGGTATTATTGAACAAGATAAACGTGTCGCTGGATATGCGCATGAAGAAGGTAAAGCAATCGTCATTGTTGTTAATAAATGGGATACAGTAGAAAAAGACAGTAAAACGATGAAGAAATTTACAGAAGACGTTAGAAAAGAATTCCAATTCTTAGACTACGCACAAATTGCCTTTGTCTCAGCTAAAGAACAATTAAGATTGAAAACGTTATTCCCTTATATTAAAGAGGCAAGTGAAAATCATAAAAAACGTGTACAAAGTTCAACATTAAACGAAGTAGTGACTGATGCAATTTCAATGAATCCTACTCCAACAGATAAAGGTAGAAGACTAAATGTCTTTTATACAACACAAGTTGCGATTGAACCGCCAACATTTGTTGTATTTGTTAATGACGTTGAATTAATGCATTTTTCTTATAAACGTTATCTTGAAAATCAAATTAGACATGCCTTTGGATTTGAAGGTACACCTGTTCATATCATTCCAAGAAAAAGAAATTAAAACGGAGGGGAATATTAATATGACTAAAATATCAGTATTTGGTATGGGAAGTTTTGGTACAGCATTAGCCAATGTATTAGCACAAAATGGCCATGATGTACTAATGTGGGGTAAAAATGACGAAAACGTCGAAGAATTAAATACACATCATATGAATAAAAATTATTTAAAAGAAGCAAAACTAGATCCATCTATTAAAGCCAGTACAGATTTAAGCAAAGTTGTAGATTTTGCAGATATATATTTAATGGCTTTACCTACTAAAGCAATGAGAGAAGTTGCTAGTAAAATCGATGGATTACTAACTACTAAAAAGACTTTTATTCATGTTGCAAAAGGTATTGAAAATGGTACGTTCAAACGTGTATCTGAAATGTTGGAAGATTCAATCTCTCCTGAACACAATGCAGGTATTGGTGTATTATCAGGACCAAGTCACGCTGAAGAAGTTGTTATCAAACAACCTACAACTGTGGCAGCATCATCAAAAGATGAAGCAGTAAGCCAATTAATTCAAGATTTATTTATGAATGATTATTTAAGAGTATATACAAATAATGATTTAGTCGGTGTTGAGCTAGGTGGCGCATTGAAAAACATCATTGCAGTAGCAAGTGGTATCGTAGCTGGAATGGGATTTGGTGATAATGCAAAAGCAGCTCTTATGACACGTGGTTTAGCTGAAATTAGTCGCTTAGGAGAAAAATTAGGTGCCGATCCTATGACATTCTTAGGTTTAGGTGGCATAGGTGACTTAATTGTAACTTGTACATCAACTCATTCTCGTAACTTTACATTAGGTTATAAATTAGGCCAAGGTAAAACAACAGATGAAGCACTTGAAGAAATGAAAATGGTAGTTGAAGGAATTTATACAACTAAATCTGTTTATTATTTAGCACAAGAAGTTAATGTTGATATGCCAATCACTACAGCATTATACAAAGTGTTATTCGAGGATGTTCCTGTTAAAGAAAGTATTAAAGAATTAATGGGTAGAGACAAAAAATCAGAATAATAAAGTGTCATTTTACACTTTATTGATGTGTTTTCCAAAAAAATTAATTCTAATCGTATTATTTTAAGGTTTTTAATATATAAATCGTTGCGGTGACAGTAATCAGTGTGTTAAAGTCTAACCATAATGATATAATGATATCATTATCAAACCTCAGGAGGTGAATTCATAATGAATAAAACTGATTTAATCAATGCAGTTGCAGAACAAGCTGATTTAACTAAAAAAGAAGCTGGTTCAGCAGTAGACGCTGTTTTTGAATCTATCCAAAACTCACTTGCTAAAGGTGAAAAGGTACAATTAATCGGTTTCGGTAATTTTGAAGTACGTGAGCGTGCTGCTCGTAAAGGCCGTAACCCTCAAACAGGTAAAGAAATCGACATTCCTGCAAGTAAAGTTCCAGCATTCAAAGCTGGTAAAGCATTAAAAGATGCAGTAAAATAATTTTACTTAAAAAAGCCCTTCGAGGGCTTTTTTCTTTTTGTATAAAATAAAAATTTAGTTCTCTATCAAAAAGAGAAAAATTAATTAACTATTTAACATAACTCCAAATACATAATCATATAATACATAAAAAGCGTTACTTTTTACATAAGTATAAATTCTGTAATCTAATAAAGATGAGAAGGGACTCTAATATTTAATTTTTTGATATATAATGTTAATATAAATAGTGATAATATCGTGAGGTGTGAACATGGAAACTACTGTAAGCAAATTAAATATAGATATTAAGCAAAGGCTTAAGGGTATAGTTGATTATGAAACCATACAAATCAATGAAAAGTTGGGTCAATTTTTAGACACATGCTCACTACCTGAAAAAGCAAAGTTAGCTTGCCTCACAATCGACACTTCGATGAAACATCTAGATGACATATCTAACAATCGTTTATCAAAGCATTCTATTCTAGTTGGAGATTTATTAAGTGCACATTTCTATACTATACTAGCTGAAATAAATGATCCTGAATATCAACTAGCAATGAGTAAAGCTATTGTTGAAGTGAGCGAGCTTAAATCTTCACTACATCAACATGTATTAACTGATGAAGAAGCGAGTGACGCAATTTTTAAAATTGAAACATTATTCCCATATATTACGTTAACTCATTTTAATAATGAAGGAAATGCAACTCAGATATATGACTTTTTATATGACGATGTACATGACTACTATCCATCATATTTAAAAAATTATAATAAAGAACGTGTTAATCTAATTATGAAAGACATCAAACAAACGCTAGATAAAAGAAGAGGTAATTAAAGATGGCTGAAAATAACGCTAAAAAAGAACAAGTTCATACAGTATTCCAAAATATTTCAAAAAAATACGATAGACTTAATAACATTATTAGTTTCGAACAACACAAAGTGTGGAGAAAACATGTTATGAAAGAAATGTCAGTCAAAAAAGGGAGTAAAGCCCTTGATGTATGTTGTGGTACTGCTGATTGGACAATCGCTTTAAGTAAAGCTGTAGGTCCTGAAGGAGAAGTAACTGGTATTGATTTCAGTGAAAACATGTTAGAAGTAGGAAAAGAAAAAACATCAAATATGGACAATATTAATTTAGTCCATGGAGATGCCATGAACTTACCATTTGATGATAATTCATTCGATTATGTCACAATCGGATTCGGCTTAAGAAATGTGCCAGACTATTTAGGCGCATTAAAAGAAATGAATCGTGTACTTAAACCAGGCGGTATGGTTGTATGCTTAGAAACGAGTCAACCAACATTACCTGTATTCAAACAAGTATATCGTTTATATTTTAAATTTGTGATGCCAATCTTTGGTAAATTATTCGCTAAATCAAAAGAAGAATATGAATGGTTACAACAATCTACTTTTGATTTTCCAGGTAAAGAAAAATTAAAACGACTATTTCAACAAGCAGGATTTAATAACATAAAAGTACGTAGCTTCACAGGTGGCGTTGCTGCAATGCACCTTGGCTATAAACAAAAATGATACGACCAAAGGTGATTAACGTGGCAAAGTTAAACATGAACAATGAAATAAAAAAAGTTGAAAAGCGTTTAGAACAATCAATTCATAGTAATGATAAAGTACTTGAAGAAGCCGCTTTTCATTTACTTTCTTCAGGTGGAAAACGTGTTAGACCAGCTTTCGTCATTCTTAGTAGCCAGTTCGGTAAAGAAGAAGGCGTTTCAGAAGATACGTATAAAGTGGCTGTAGCATTAGAACTCATTCATATGGCAACATTAGTCCATGATGATGTTATCGATAAAAGTGATAAACGACGTGGAAGACTTACAATTTCTAAGAAATGGGACCAAACAACAGCGATTATCACAGGGAACTTCTTACTTGCGTTAGGTTTACAACATTTATCAGAAATTAAAGACCAACGTGTTCATGAAATTTTATCTGAATCTATCGTGGACGTATGTCGTGGTGAATTATTCCAATTCCAAGATCAATTCAATAGCGAACAAACGATTACTAACTATTTAAGAAGAATTAACCGTAAAACTGCTTTACTAATTCAGTTAGCTACAGAAGTAGGTGCTATTACGTCTCAATCTGACAAAGAAACAATTAGAAAGTTAAAAATGATTGGTCATTACATCGGAATGAGTTTTCAGATTGTCGACGATATACTCGATTTTACTAGCACTGAAAAGAAATTAGGTAAGCCTGTAGGTAGCGATTTGATGAATGGTCACATCACATTGCCAGTTTTGCTTGAAATGAGAGATAATGCATCTTTCAAAGATATGATTGCTCACTTAGATAGAGACAGTAATAAAGAAGAATTTGAAAAATGTATAGATATTATACGCAATTCAAATAATATTCAAGTTTCAAAAGATATAAGTGAAAAATACTTGAATAAAGCGCTCAATCTAATTGATGAATTAGATGATAATCAAGCCCGAAACTTATTTAAAAAGTTAATTAAAAAAATGGGTTCTAGAAATGTGTAAATCATGTAAATCAGCTTGAAAGCGCTTTAATTAATTGGTAGTATATAAGTTAGCTACTTTATAATTAGCGGACAAGTTAATTTATACATACTTCAGAAGCTTGTTATTTTAAATTACAGGGGGACAACACAAAGTGGAACGTACATTTTTAATGATTAAACCAGATGCAGTACAAAGAAATCTTATCGGAGAAATAATTTCTCGTATTGAGAACAAAGGATTAAAACTTGTAGGTGGCAAATTAATGCAAGTACCACAAGAATTAGCTGAAAAGCATTATAGCGAACATGAAGGTAAACCTTTCTACAACAATTTAATTTCTTTCATTACTTCTGCACCAGTTTTTGCAATGGTTGTTGAAGGTGAAGATGCTGTAGCGGTTTCTCGTCATATCATCGGAAGCACAAACCCATCTGATGCTACTCCTGGATCTATTAGAGGAGATTTAGGTTTAACAGTTGGTAGAAATATCATTCATGGTTCTGATTCAGTGGAATCTGCTCAAAGAGAAATTAGTTTATGGTTTAATGATGAAGAAGTAAATACTTATGAATCTCCTAGAGATGCTTGGTTATACGAATAAAAAAATAAAATTTAAAAAAGTAATTCATTTTATCCTTAGAGCCTGAGACATAAATCAATGTCTCAGGCTTCAATTATATATTGGCAGTTGTTGCATTAGTTATAACTTATTGAATACCTTAGCTAAAACTAATGCGTAAATATCACTAACCCAATTTAGGAAGTGGTACTTTATCATTTTTTTATTTGGTTCTTTAACAAAATAATATGCAAGTAATTATAATTCAATCAAAACTTGTACAAAATAATATCATCTGCTATCAATCAATTAATTTCATTTAGAAATAAATCTTAAACTCATATTTTTGATTTGTAATAAAAATGACGTTAGCTCGATAAACTTATATTGATTTATTGATTGTGATATTATTAAACACATATAATAATTCATAAAAGAACTAAAAGGAAAGGAGTGTGCTTTAGTGAGATATTTAACTTCAGGAGAATCACATGGCCCACAACTAACAGTAATAATTGAAGGTTTTCCAGCTAATTTAGAAATTAAAGCTGAAGATATTAATAAAGAAATGTTTAAACGACAAGGCGGATATGGTAGAGGCCGTCGTATGCAAATTGAAAAAGACGCTATCGAGATTGTTTCAGGTGTAAGAAATGGCTATACACTAGGAAGCCCGATTACACTAGTCGTAACAAACGATGATTTTACTCATTGGAGAAATATCATGGGTATTGAACCAATTAGTGAAGAAGAACGAAAAAATATGAAACGTACTATTTCTAAACCAAGACCAGGACATGCTGATCTTGTTGGCGGAATGAAATATAACCACAGAGATTTACGAAACGTCTTAGAACGTTCTTCAGCTAGAGAAACAGCTGCTCGTGTAGCAGTGGGTGCTGTTTCTAAAATATTATTAGCTCAATTAGATATTCATATATATAGTCGTGTTGTAGAAATCGGCGGCATAAAAGATGAAGGTCTATACGATGCTGAGACATTTAAATCTAATATCGATAAAAATGACGTTCGAGTTATTAATGAAGATATTGCTCAACAAATGAGAGATAAAATTGATGCAGCTAAAAAAGAAGGCGACTCAATTGGTGGCGTGGTTCAAGTAATGGCAGAAAATATGCCTGTAGGAATCGGAAGCTATGTTCATTATGATCGAAAATTAGATGGTCGTATAGCTCAAGGTGTAGTAAGTATTAATGCCTTTAAAGGAGTTAGCTTTGGCGAAGGATTTAAAGCCGCTGAAAAGCCTGGTAGCGAAATTCAAGACGAAATTATGTATAACGAAACTCAAGGATACTATAGAGCTTCAAACCACTTAGGTGGATTTGAAGGTGGTATGTCAAACGGAATGCCTATCATTGTTAATGGTGTAATGAAACCTATTCCTACATTATATAAACCATTAAACTCAGTAGATATCAACACAAAAGAAGATTTCAAAGCAACGATTGAACGCTCAGATAGTTGTGCTGTTCCAGCAGCAAGCGTTGTTTGCGAACATGCCGTAGCTTTTGAATTAGCTAAAGCATTATTAGAAGAATTCCAAGCTAATCACATTGATCAACTAAAAGCACAAATCGCAGAACGTCGACAGTTAAATATCGAATTCTAATCATTTAAATCAGGTGAATAAATATGAAGTTAAATACAACTTATCAAGATAACAATTATCCAATTATTGTTGAGCATGGTGCTATTAATCAACTACATGATTTCACTCAATCTTATGATCAGTCATTTTTTATCATTGATGAAACAGTGTATCAACATTTCAAAGATAAAATAGATTACTTTATTAGTGTGAATAACGCTCATAAAATAATCATCCCATCAGGTGAACAAACGAAATCTTTTAATTACTTCCATGAAATTGTCGAACATATTTTAAGCTTTAAAATTACGAGAAATACAGCAATTATCGCTATTGGCGGAGGCGCAACAGGTGACTTTGCAGGATTTATAGCTGCAAGTGTATTAAGAGGTGTGTCATTTATACAAATACCAACAACTATCTTAGCCCATGATTCAAGTATTGGTGGTAAAGTTGGAATTAATTCTCAACATGGTAAAAACTTAATAGGTGCATTTTATCGACCTAAAGCTGTTATTTATGATTTAGATTTCTTAACAACATTACCATATAGTGAAGTACTTAGTGGTTATGCAGAAGTCTATAAACACGCATTACTGAATGGTCAAGAAGACACTAGCAATATCGAACAACATTTTCCTAATAAAGAAGTATTAGCGTCATTAGATGATATTGAAACGTATATTTATAAAGGTATCGAAACAAAGTTAAATATCGTTGTGAATGATGAAAAAGAGCAAGGTATGCGTAAGTTTTTAAATTTAGGGCATACATTTGGCCATGCTATAGAATATAAATATAAAATTCCACATGGTCATGCTGTTATGATAGGTATTGTTTATCAATTTATTGTGTCTAATCAAATATTACAAACCACATTTGATATTGATCATTATCTTAATTATTTAGAATCACTAGGATATCCAATTAATATTATAAAAGAATTGGAATTCGATGATATTTATCAATATATGCTTTTAGATAAAAAGAATAATCAAGATGGCATTCAAATGGTACTAATGAAATCATTAGGTCATGCAGTTGTAGAACATGTAGACAAATCTACACACTTAGCTGCATTTAACGAACTTCAATCAAAAATAAAGTAGGTGAATAAATGATGTCGACTACACAAACAATTGATATTAATGGTCCTTTAACAGGGAACATTGAGGTGCCTGGTGACAAATCCATCACGCACAGAGCAATTATGCTCGCATCATTAGCAACAGGACAAACAACTATATATAAACCATTATTAGGTGAAGATTGTAAAAGAACGATGGCCATCTTTGAACTTTTAGGTGTAACAATCACCGAAGAAGAAGATCGTATTATTGTTGATTCACCTGGTTATCAAAATTTTAAAACGCCACATCAAGTTCTGTATACAGGTAATTCAGGCACAACAACACGTTTATTAGCCGGATTGTTAAGTGGTGTTGGTCTGGAAAGTGTATTATCGGGAGATGTTTCAATCGGTAAACGTCCAATGGATAGAGTATTAAAACCATTACTAAAAATGAACGCACAAATTAGTGGCGTGGATGGTAATTACACACCCTTAATTATTAAGCCTTCAAACATTAAAGGCATGCAATATACTATGGAAGTAGCTAGTGCTCAAGTAAAAAGCGCTATCTTATTTGCTAGTATCTTTTCTCAAGAATCTTCTAGCATCACAGAAATAGATGTTAGCCGTAACCATACAGAGACTATGTTTGAACATTTTAATATTCCTATTTCAGTTAATGATAAAACGATTACTACCAAACCATTAGCAGTACAACATATACAACCACGTGATTTTCATGTTCCAGGCGATATTTCTTCTGCTGCATTTTTCATCGTTGCAGCCTTAATCACACCTGGCAGTGATGTTACAATTCATAATGTTGGCATTAACCCAACTCGTTCAGGTATCATAGACATCGTTAAACAAATGGGTGGTCATATTGAACTTAGTGACATTACAGAAGAATCGGAACCGACTGCATCTATACGTGTGCGTTATACACCAAATTTAAAACCCATTCAAATACATGGAGAACTTGTACCGAGAGCAATTGATGAATTACCCGTCATTGCATTACTTTGTACACAAGCTTCAGGTACGAGTGTGATTAAAGATGCTGAAGAATTAAAGGTTAAAGAAACAAACAGAATTGATACGACAGCAGATATGCTAAATCAATTAGGTTTTGAATTGCAACCAACAAATGATGGTCTTATAATCCATCCTTCTGAATTTAAAACTAGTGTCACAGTTGATAGTCAAACCGATCACCGTATAGGAATGATGTTAGCTGTTGCATCACTACTCAGCTCAGAACCTTTATCCATAGAACAATTTGATGCAGTTAATGTTTCATTTCCAGGTTTCTTACCAAAATTCAAGCTTTTAGAAAATGAGGGAAAATAGTAATGGAAGATATCTATAAATTAATAGACGATATCAATTTACAAAAATTAACAAATTTAGATACTCGCGTTAATGAAGTGTTGAGTTCAAATAACGATGATGCACTATTCATTTTAGGTGAAACACTTTACAACTTTGGTTTAACACCACAAGGTTTAGAAGTATTCCGAACGCTCTATCACAGATATCCAGACGAAAGTGAATTACTTATTTACTTTATTGAAGGACTAATGTCAGAGAACCAAACAGACGAAGCGTTAGAGTATTTAAGTCAAGTTGAAGAATCTACAGAAAAATTAATGCTCGAAGCAGATTTATATCAACAAATTAATATGCTTGAAGTCGCTATCGATAAAATTCAAGCCGCGATTCAATTAGAACCTAATGATCCAATTCTACATTTCGCTTTAGCAGAATTACTATATTTCGATGGGCAATATTTACGTGCTAGCACTGAATATGAAACAGTACTTGAAACTGGTGAATATGAAGTCAATGGTATTAACTTATTCTCTAGACAAGCAGATTGTAGCTTACAAAGCGGAAATTATAGTGATGCTATTCGCCTATATGATGAAATTAATGAAACTGAGATGAATTCTGAAGATTATTTCAAAAAAGCAATTGCTTATGAAAAAAATGACATAACACAAGAAGCCATTAAAATAATGAAAACGTTATTAACGAAAGACCCTGATTTCTTACAAGGTTATTTCTATTTACAATCATTATACGAAAACGAAAAAAATTATCCGGATGCTATTGAAATTGGTAAAGAAGGATTACGTTTAAGTCAATTTTATAAAGAATTAATGGTTTCAACAGGTAGTATAGAAATTGAACATGGCGATGCAAATGAAGGTGTCACTTTATTAAAACAAGCACTAGAAGTAGATAATGCATATCATGAGCCATTATTGATTTTAAGTGATTTATATAGAAGTGAAGAAGATTATGAAGCACTTATCGACTTGCTCACATATGTAGATGAAGAAGATTTAGACCCAGTGTTTATGTGGCATTTAGCATATGCCTACGGACAAGAAGAACGTGACAAAGAAGCACAACATTTCTTTGAATTAGCTTATCCAACTTTAAAAACACAATCTGAATTCTTAAGCGACTACTATTTCTATCTCTTAGAAATAGGGCAAAAAGAACAAGCTAAATCTATTCTTGATCAACTACTTGAAATGGATCCAAGCAATGAAACATGGCATGATGAAGCAATGCGTTTACAATCTTAAAAGGAATGGTACGAAATGAATAGCTCCCTTACAAAAATGAAACAAAGTTTTATCGAATATTTGCTATTCCATTATGAATTTAAATCTCGTATTTCAGCATGGGTATTAAATTATTTAAAAGCTAGTCCAAAAAAACTACAACGTATACATTTCGTCGAGGAAAAAATACAACAACATATGACATTACAAATTGCAGAAGTAAATTCAGATGCTTCTGCAATTCAATTTAACGACCATCAACAAGAACTCGTTAACACAAATGAAATTTTCGAAGTCATTGCAAATAACGATATGACTTTTGATATCCAATTGCATTTTTCTTCTGAACATCAACGTGAAAGTCGATTAGACGATTTAATTTTAGCGCAATTAATCCATTCGCCACATTATACATCGTATGTTCAAGATTTGTATTCAATCTCTATGAGTGATCGTAAACAAACAACCTTAATTGAAACACTTCAAGATAATATAGATTTAAGTCTACAGATGAAAGAACAAGAAAGATTTTACCAACTTACACAAATACTTAATATTTTAAAAGCTAAGAAAACTAAACATGATATCGGAGATAACAATAATGACTATTAAACAATACTGGGAAGTTTCATTATATTATCGACCGTTTTTAATATTTTTACTTGTATGTAATGCGATAGGTACAATATATGGCTATGACTGGTATAGTGGTCAGTTGTATATAACACCATCTTATTTTGTTCCTTTTGTTCCAGATAGCCCAACCGCTTCCTTATTTTTAACTATAGCCATTGCATTATTGTTATTAAATAAATCATCATCCATAATTGAAGCTCTAGCATTTGTAACTTTAATAAAATATGGTGTTTGGGCAGTGATTATGAACTTGATTATGTTTGTAATAGATGGAGAGGTAACTATTAATGGATTAATGCTTTTGATATCACATGGCATTATGGCATTACAAGCATTTTACTTTTATCCTCGCTTTAAAATAACTATTTTGGGTTTTGTAATTTCATTAATTTGGGTGTTTTTAAACGATTATATGGACTATGTTAAAATGCAATTTCCTTATTATAAGTTTATTGCTTCCCATGTTATTGAAATTGGGGTATTATCTATTTGTCTAAGTATCATTTCGCTATTTTTATATTTATTTCTTAAACAAGTATTGAAAGTTAAATCATTTGATTAAAGTGCATTTTGACAGTAAAATATGATTAAAGGAGAGTGAGTTTATTGTCTTTAATATCAATGATTATTTATTTTGTAATATTAATGGTCATTCCAATGTGGGCTCAACATAAAGTTAAATCTAACTATGAAAAATACTCACAAGTTAGATCCACAAGTGGTAAGACTGGTCGTGAAGTAGCTGAAGAAATCCTACATGCAAACGGCATTTATGATGTCGATGTAGTTAAAGGTGATGGTTTCTTAACAGACCACTATGACCCAAATAAAAAAGTTGTTTGTTTATCTCCTGCAAACTACGATAGACCTTCTGTTGCTGGTACAGCCATTGCAGCCCACGAAGTTGGTCACGCAATTCAACACCAACAAGGTTATGTATTCTTGAGATTCAGATCAGCATTAGTACCTGTAGCTAACTTAGGTAGTTCATTAAGTTACATTGTTATTATGTTAGGTATTGTGTTAACTGCATTAGGTAGTGCCTTTGGATCTACTGCATTATGGATTGGTGCTGGATTAATGTCACTAGCAGTTTTATTCTCAATCGTGACATTACCCGTTGAATTTGATGCCAGTTCACGTGCAATGAAACAAATTACAGCATTGAATATCGTAAATGAGAAAGAGTACAAACACGCTAAAAAAGTATTATCAGCTGCAGCAATGACTTACGTTGCATCAACAGCAGTTGCATTAGCTGAATTAGCACGTATTATTTTAATCGCTAGATCAAGTGATTAATAACTATATGATTTAAATTTAGACACATCCACTGGTTGATATTGTCATACAGACATTATTAACCAGTTTTTTTTATGCTTTTTCATATTAATCATCATTAATCACCATCCCAATAAGCAATAAAAATAAATTACCAACCTTAAATTGCACTAAGAATGCATATCACTTTATTTTGATATATACTATATTAGAAATGCATTCAAAGGAGAGAATTTAATTGAAATCAATGACTCAAATGCAAAAAGAAGTAGATGATTATATTAGTCAATTTAAAGCAGGTTATTTTTCTCCCTTAGCTAATCTCGCTAGACTAACAGAAGAAGTTGGAGAACTTTCTCGAGAAATTAATCATCATTACGGTGAGAAGAAAAAGAAAGATACTGAAGAAGATAATACGATTAAAGCAGAGTTAGGCGATAACTTATTTGTATTACTATGTATTGCCAATTCATTAGGAATCGATATGACTGAAAGTTTTGATGAAACTATGCAAAAATTCAATACACGTGATTATAATCGATTCGAGAGAAAGTAACTATTTTATAAATTGATAATAGAAAGGATGGGACATAAATGAAGATAGGAATAACGTGTTACCCGTCCATGGGTGGCTCAGGTATCATTGCCACAGAATTAGGTATTAAAATGGCTGAGCGAGGTCATGAAGTTCATTTTATTACGTCAAACATACCATTTAGAATCCGCAAACCATTACCTAATATCATTTTCCATCAAGTTGAAGTAAACCAATATGCCGTTTTCCAATATCCACCATATGATATTACGTTAAGTACTAAAATTTCAGAAGTGATAAAAGAGTATGACTTAGATATTTTACATATGCATTATGCTGTACCACATGCGATTTGTGGTATTTTAGCAAAACAAATGTCAGGTAAAGATATTAAAATTATGACGACACTTCATGGTACTGATATAACAGTTCTTGGCTATGACCATTCACTTAAAGGTGCTATTAAATTCGGTATTGAAGAGAGTGATATCGTTACAAGTGTCAGTCATTCATTAGCAGAACAAACTAAAGAAATTATTCATACTGAAAAAGAAATTATACCTATATATAACTTCGTCAGAGAAAATGAGTTTCCAACTCGTCATGATGAAAACTTCAAATCTGATTACGGTATTGAACCACATGAAAAGGTATTGATTCATGTTTCTAACTTTAGATCAGTAAAACGAATTGATACAGTCATTGAAACATTTGCTAAAGTTCATCAACAAATCCCAAGTAAATTAATTTTACTAGGTGATGGCCCAGAACTCATTGATATGCGTCAAAAAACACGAGATCTTGGTGTAGAAGAGAATGTTCTCTTTTTAGGCAAGCAAGATAACGTTAGTGCATTCTATCAATTATCAGACTTAGTTTTATTATTAAGTGAAAAAGAGAGCTTTGGATTAACGCTTTTAGAAGCTATGAAAACAGGTGTCGTTCCTATTGGTTCAAATGCAGGTGGTATTAAAGAAGTCATTAAACACGGTGAAACTGGATATATTGTCGATGTAGGTGACAGTGACAAAGCGGCTGAATATGCACTTAAACTATTACAAGACAATGAGCTTTATCAACAATTACAATCACAAATGTTATTAGATATAGAACAACGATTTGGCTCAGAATTGATTACAGATCAATATGAACATTATTACCGTCAAATGTTAAATAAAGGTGAGAACTTGCATGAGTAATGAACTATTTGAAAAAGCCAAACCCATATTAACTCAAATACAACAACAAGGATTTCAAGCTTATTTTGTAGGTGGCTCTGTAAGAGATTATCTCATGCATAGAGAGATTCACGATATAGATATTACTACAAGTGCAACACCAGACGAGATTGAATCCATTTTCAGCCATACTATCCCAGTAGGAAAAGAACATGGTACGATTAATGTAGTATTCAATCATGAAAATTATGAAGTAACAACATTTCGTGCAGAAGAGGAATATATTGATCACCGTCGCCCAAGTGATGTTCATTTCGTAAGAGATTTATACGAAGATGTTCAAAGACGTGATTTTACAATAAATGCGATTGCAATGGACACTGAGTACAAGACATTTGACTATTTTAATGGTGAAAGTGATATTCATCAAGGCATTATAAGAACAGTGGGTAATCCTTCTGAAAGATTTGCCGAAGATGCACTTCGTATATTAAGAGGTTTACGTTTTCAATCTCAGCTTAACTTTTCAATAGAAGATAACACGTTCCAAGCTATGGTAAATCAAATTGAAGATATCAAATATTTATCCATTGAACGTATTATCGTTGAACTAAAGAAATTAATCAGTGGTCAAAATATTGCTACTAGCTATCATCATTTAATTCAATTAGATGCCTTTAAATATATTCCATATTTTGAAAAATTAGACATGCAACGTTTAATAATTGATGAACCTATGCAGTTTGATGTATGGATTGCTATACTTAATGCGAAAATGAATAATGAAGAACCATTATCAAAACTTAAAATAAGTAATAAAGAACAATCACATATTAAGCATCTGGTTTCAATCATCAATCAATTACCGGAAGTCAATTCAAAATCAGATTTAACAATGATGGTGTATGATTTTGATATTAATGATATTTTAACTATTATTGAGCATACGCCAACTCTTTCTAAAAATCACATTAAAACTGCAAGTCCACTGATTATAAATCAACAGACAATTAAAGATTCATATCAACAATTACCTATTAATCAACGACAACAACTAGCTATAAACGGGAATGATTTGATGCAACATTTAAATCAACAAGGTGGTCCATGGGTCAAAGATGTCTTAAGAAAAGTAGAAATTGCCGTCGTAACTAACAAAGTAAGCAATACGTATAATGAAATAATGAAATGGGTGGATAGTCATGTCAAAATATAGTCAAGATGTTGTAAGAATGCTATATGAACATCAACCTGAATATATTTCAGGTCAATACATAGCAGATCAACTTAATATTTCAAGAGCAGCTGTTAAAAAAGTCATTGATCAATTAAAACTAGACGGTTGTGATATTGAATCTATTAATCATAAAGGGCATTTACTAAAAACACTCCCAGATCATTGGTATAGTGGTATTGTTAATCCGATTATCGAGCAACGTGATTTATTTGATCAAATAGAAGTGATGAGTACAGTAGATTCAACACAATTAAAAGCGAAACAAGCACTAGTAGGTAATCATGATACCTTTTTAATATTGAGTGATGAACAAACAAAAGGGCGAGGTCGCTTTAATCGAAATTGGGCTTCTAGTAAAGGCAAAGGTCTTTGGATGTCACTAGTACTTCGTCCTGATGTACCGTACGCAATGATTCCGAAATTCAATTTATTTATGGCATTAGGAATTAAAGATGCGATTCAACAATTTTCAACTGATGATGTTACGATTAAATGGCCTAATGATATATACATAGATGGCAAAAAAGTGTGTGGTTTCCTAACAGAAATGGTTGCCAATTACGATGCGATTGAAGCAATTATTTGTGGTATCGGTATTAATATGAATCATCAAGAAACTGATTTTGATGAAGAGATAAGGCATAGAGCAACAAGTATGCGTATACATTCAGAATACGATTTTAATCGTTATGAATTTTTAGATATATTAATTAAAGAAATTGAAAAGCGATATAATCAATTCTTAAAAGTACCATTTGAAGAGATTCGTGAGGAATATATTGCAGCTACAAACATGTGGCAAAGACCATTACTTTTCACAGAAAATAATGAACAATTTATCGGTGAAGCCATTGATATTGATCATGATGGTTTCTTAATGGTTAAGGACAATCAAGGACAACTTAGAAGGTTAATTAGTGCAGATATAGAATTATAACAATGTAAACTAGGAGAGATAGCTATGGGAATAGCAACATATGCAGTTGTTGATTTAGAAACTACAGGTAATCAACTTGATTACGATGATATTATTCAAATCGGCATTACTTTCGTTCGACAAAACAAAATAATAGGCACATATCATTCAATGATTCGAACTGATTTAGAAATACCTCCGTTTATTCAAGCACTTACTTCAATTGAAGAGACAATGCTTGAACAAGCACCGTATTTCAAAGATATTGCTAATGATATTTATCAACAACTTAAAGACTGTGTATTCGTTGCTCATAATGTCGCGTTTGATTTAAACTTCATTAAAAAAGCATTTAAAAATTGCAATATCAAATACCGACCTAAACGAGTTATGGATACGTTAGAATTATTTAAAGTTGCCTTCCCAACAGATAAAAGCTATCAATTAAGTGAATTAGCCGAAGCACATAACATCCCTCTAACAAATGCACATAGAGCAGATGAAGATGCTACAACCACGGCTCACTTAATGATTAAAGCCTTTGAAAAGTTTGAACAATTACCGCTTGATACATTGAAACAATTATATTATTTAAGTAAAGACTTAAAATATGATTTATATCACATTTTATTTGAAATGGTAAGACAACATAAATCCGCACCATTAGATCAACAATTTGGTCAATTTGAACAAATTATTTATAAAAAGCAAGTAGATTTAAAAGGACCTGTTACTGAATTTAATGGCACATTAAAGACGCTATATAAAAAAGCAACTAAACAATTAGATTTAACATATCGACCGCAACAACTTTATTTATCAGAAATTATTTTAGAACAACTTATGCATGGTGAAAAAGCCATGATAGAAGCACCACTTGGAAGTGGCAAGTCTCTAGCATACCTTTTAGCTGCGTTAATGTATAATATCGAAACTGGTCGACATGTTATGATTTCAACAAATACAAAGTTATTACAAAGTCAATTATTAGAAAAAGATATACCGGCTTTAAATAACGCACTCAATTTCAAAGTCAACGCAACACTTATTAAAAGTAAAAATGACTATATTTCACTTGGACTTATAAGCCAAATTTTAAAAGAAGAAACTAACAATTACGAAGTTAGTATACTTAAAATGCAATTATTGATTTGGATTACAGAAACGGATACAGGTGATATTCAAGAATTGAACTTAAAAGGCGGACAAAAAATGTATTTCGATCAGAAGATTGAAACTTATGTTCCAGTTCGTCATGATATTCATTACTATAATTACCTCAAACGCAATGCTCAAAGTATCCAAATTGGCGTTACGAACCACGCTCATTTAATTCATTCTGATGCTGAAAATTCAATTTACCAGCTATTTGACGATTGTATTATTGATGAAGCACATCGCTTACCTGATTATGCACTTAATCAAGTTACAAATGAATTAAACTATGCAGATATTAAATATCAGTTAGGGCTTATCGGTAAAAATGAAAATGAAAAATTATTAAAAGCCATAGATCATTTAGAACAACAACGTATTTTAGAGAAATTAGATATAGCTCCAATAGATGTGTTTGGTCTGAAATCAAATATTAACGATATTCATGAACTTAATGAACAGTTGTTCAATAATATTTACGATATTGTACAAAACGCAGACGTATATGACGATGACAAACACAAATATCATTATGTTTACGAATTTGACAATGATCAGATTATCAAAGATTTACATCGTTTAATACACAAATTAAACAAAACATTAGAAGTGTTTAATGGCATGAGTCACAAAACTATAAAGACTATGAGAAAGCAATTATTATACCTAAAAGAGCGTTTTAGACAAACAGAACAAAGTTTGAAAGATAATCATACAAGCTTTATTTCAATTAAAAATTTAAGCCAAAAATCAACGATTCGTTTACTTGTAAAAGATTATGCTGTTAAAGATATTTTGACACAACAAGTCTTAGATAAATTCAAATCCTTAACATTTATTTCAGGAACATTAACGTTTAATCAGTCGTTTGACTCCTTTAAAAATTGGTTTAACAAAGATGTTAAATTTAATACGTACGAAGTGGCATCAGCATTACAAAATACTAAAAACACTAATGTATTTATTCCGTCGGATGTCGCACCATACAACTATAAGAATGTCGACGATTATGTAGCATCAATTGTTAATTATGTTATTGAATATACAACGACAACAGAATCTAAATGTTTAATCCTTTTTACAAGTTATAAAATGATGCATATGGTTCAAGATATGCTTAATGAACTGCCTGAATTTGAGGATTATGTCATATTAACACAACAACAAAATCAAAATTATAAAATTGTTCAACAGTTTAACCACTTTGATAAGTCTATTCTTTTAGGTACTTCAACATTCTTTGAAGGTTTTGATTTTCAAGCTAATGGTATTAAATGCGTCATGATTGCGAAATTACCGTTTATGAATAAAAACAATGCTAAATATTGGTTAATGAATTCTGAATTTACATCAACTTTTAAAGATTATGTATTACCTGATGCTGTGACACGTTTCAGACAAGGTTTAGGGCGCTTAATACGACATGAAAATGATAAAGGATTAATTGTGTCATTCGATGATCGTCTCATCAATAGTAATTACAAAAGTTTCTTTGAACAAACATTAGAACATTACCACCAGAAAAAAGGTGACATTAATCAATTTAGTAAATTATTATCACAAATCCAAAAATCAGTGGATAAATAAAAGTTGTGTGATAGGATACACATACTTTTAATTCAACTTGTAGAAGTTGGTAATATATTTTGTTAAAATAAATAAGTATTGAAAAAAGATAAAATAATAGGAGACTGGTTATGAATACAACGATTAAACAAGCAAAACAACATCTTAACCAAGAAGTGACAATTGGCGCTTGGTTAACTAACAAACGTTCTAGTGGTAAAATTGCGTTCTTACAATTACGTGATGGCACTGGATTTATGCAAGGTGTAGTAGTGAAATCAGAAGTAGACGAAGATGTTTTTAATTTATCTAAAGAAATTACACAAGAGTCTTCTTTATATGTAACTGGTACAATCACTGAAGATAACCGCTCAGATTTAGGCTACGAAATGCAAGTTAAATCTATCGAGGTTATCCATGAGGCTCATGATTACCCAATTACACCAAAAAATCACGGTACTGAGTTCCTTATGGATCACCGTCATTTATGGTTACGTTCTAAGAAACAACATGCTGTTATGCAAATTAGAAACGAAATCATTAGAGCAACTTATGAATTCTTTAATGATAATGGCTACACAAAAATTGATCCACCAATTTTAACTGCAAGTGCTCCAGAAGGCACAAGTGAATTATTCCATACTAAATATTTTGATGAAGATGCATTCTTATCACAAAGTGGGCAACTATACCTAGAAGCTGCAGCTATGGCTCACGGATATGTATTTTCTTTCGGACCAACTTTCCGTGCAGAAAAATCAAAAACAAGACGTCATTTAATTGAGTTTTGGATGATTGAAGCAGAAATGGCATTTACTGAACATGCAAGAAGCTTAGAAGTTCAAGAACAATTTGTGGCACACGTTGTACAATCCGTTCTTAAAAACTGTGAATTAGAATTAAAAATATTAGATAGAGACACATCAAAACTTGAAAAGGTTGCTACGCCATTCCCTAGAATTTCTTATGACGATGCAGTTAAATTCTTAAAAGAAGAAGGATTTGATGATATTGAATGGGGCGAAGATTTCGGTGCACCGCACGAAACTGCTATCGCTAATCATTATGATTTACCAGTATTTATCACTAATTATCCTACAAAAATTAAACCATTCTATATGGAACCTAACCCTGAAAATGAAGACACAGTATTGTGTGCTGATTTAATTGCTCCAGAAGGTTATGGTGAAATTATCGGTGGATCAGAACGTATCAATGATTTAGAGTTACTTGAACAACGTATTAATGAACATGAATTAGATTCAGAAGCTTATAGCTATTACTTAGATTTACGTCGTTATGGTAGTGTACCTCACAGTGGCTTCGGTTTAGGATTAGAACGTACGGTTGCTTGGATTTCAGGCGTAGAACATGTACGTGAAACTGCACCATTCCCACGTTTATTAAATCGTTTATACCCATAAGCATCATTCATTTAAATTTAAGTTATTATATTACATGTCGTCCAGTCGTATAAATAGACTGGGCGTTCATTTTTATCTTATACTAATTTATAATGATGCATTGCATTTTATAAAGGGCATCCATAAATCCTTCTATTTAATCAAATATAATGAAGGTCTAAATTTTAATGATAGGAGGGGTTACAATGGACAAGTTTCAATTAAAAACACGACCAGTTGTGATTCGTCGTGAATTGTTAGATCATTACAGTGAACTAGGTATAGATGAACAAGATTTAATCATTTTAATCAAACTTATTTATGCATCAGAAACATCAAATAAACAACCATCCATTGAATCACTTCAACAGGGATCTACGATGCAACCACGTGAAGTTACTGCAGTCATTCAAAATTTAATTCAACGAGAATTATTAGAATTAAACGTTAATAAAGATGAAGAAGGTCGCTTCACAGAATATATGAATTTAGATCCTTTTTATGAAAAACTAAGTCAATTGCTTAAAAAGCAAACAATTGATACCAATGAACAAAGTGATAAAGAAAAGTTTAAAACATTATTCCAAATGATAGAACAAACATTTGCTAGACCATTGTCACCTTATGAAATTGAAACGTTGAACCAATGGATTGATGTTGATAAACATGATATATCAATTATTCAAGCTGCTCTTGATGAAGCAAATAGCCAAAATAAATTAAGTTTTAAATATATGGATAGAATATTGTTAAATTGGAAGAAAAATAATGTCAAAACAATTGATGACTCAAAAGAAATTAGAAAGCAATTTAATAAACCAAAAATGAAACACACTGTTAAGAAAGTACCAAAATTTGATTGGTTAAATGGAGAGAAATCAGATGATTAGTAAGAAAAAAGCACTTGAAATGATTGATGTAATTGCCGATATGTTTCCAGATGCAGAATGTGAACTAAAACATGATAATGCATTCGAATTAACAATTGCAGTACTTTTATCTGCGCAATGCACCGATATATTAGTTAATAAAGTTACTCGTTCATTATTTGCCAAATATAAAACACCAGAAGATTATCTAAATGTAAGTGATGAAGAATTACAACAGGATATTCGTTCCATTGGATTATATAGAAATAAAGCTAAAAATATCAAAAAACTTTGCCAATCATTACTTGATCAATTTGATGGAAAGATTCCACAAACACATCAAGAACTAGAAAGTTTAGCTGGTGTTGGACGTAAAACTGCAAATGTCGTAATGAGTGTCGCTTTTAATGAACCTTCACTCGCTGTAGACACACATGTGGAACGTGTTTCTAAACGTTTAGGTATTAATCGCTGGAAAGATAATGTAAGACAAGTTGAAGATAGACTTTGTTCTGTCATACCAAAAGACCGTTGGAATAAAAGCCATCATCAACTTATTTTCTTTGGTCGATATCATTGTCTCGCTCGTAAGCCAAAATGTGATATTTGTCCATTGTTCAAAGATTGTAGAGAAGGTCAGAAAAGATACAAAGCAAGTTTGAAAGAAGCGTGAAACATTTGATAACTAAACAAGACTTTGAAGAGTTAGAACAACAACTCGATCAATTCGCAAGCCAAAAACAATTAAAATCAGCAGAAGCAAAACCAGTTATAGATGCTTATTTCGAAATGATTATAAGTTATTTTAAACAAATAAATGAAATCAATGAGTTAAATCTAAATGAGCTTGATAACTATCCAGTTGTTCCTATGAATTTTGGTGAGCGCTATCAATACATGTTAGCAAGAAAATATCATTTTATGGGTTATAGACAAATGAAAACATTAAAATCCGAGTTAATAAAAATGAATGCTTCGTACCAAATTCGTAAAAAAAGAAACCAATAAATGTATTGTGATTCACTAATCATTTCATACTTATAATAAAGTTGAAGTACCCACTGGTTAAATCTAGTAGGTACTTTTTAATTTATATAAAAACAAAAAAACGCCCAAATCCTATTTTAGGATTTGGGCGTTTCGTCTATATTATGAAGCTTTATTATTAAATATTGAATTAAAGCTGAATAGACTAGTTAGGGCATTTCCGCTTTGTTGGGAACTGCTATTTGAACTATTTGAGCTGTTAGAGCTTGATGAACCATTTGATGATGATCCATTACTTCCATTGCTGTTACCGCTATTAGAAGATGTTGATGAATCACTATCACCATGTGTGCTCTTATTAGTTGTATTACTATCTGAATGTCCTTTTACTGATAATGAATCAGGGTCACTACCTTCAACTGAGCTTGGTTTTTTAAAGTCTTTACCATCTCTTGAAGAAATGTCTGACATGACTTCTTCAAATAGATATTGTGGATATTCTTGTTCAGAATGTCCTACGAAAGAGTTAGTTCCGTATTCTTTAACTTTGTTGAAGCCCATCCACACTGACATAGTGTATTGAGGTGAGAATCCGTTGATCCAAACATCTTTGGCTGCATTATCAGGTAAGTTATATTGACTATAAACTTCAGCACCGTAAGTACCAGTACCTGTTTTAGCACCCATATTAACACCAGATACGCCGTGACCATAAGCTGAACCATAGGCTTTAAATGTACCTTTAAGCATTTCAGCTAACATATAGGCTGTAGAATCTTTCATTGCTTTATGGCTAGTATGATCATATTCAATAGTGTCACCATCGTGAGTAACAACTTTTTGAATTGAATGAGCATTGTTATAAGTACCACCATTTGCTAATGAAGCAAATGCAGATGCTAATTGAGTTGGTGAGAATTCTGATGAAGAACCACCAAGTACTTCAGATGGTCCAATTTTACCATCGTAATCTAAACCAACTTTAGATGCGAATTTCTTAGGTGCATCGTTACCTGCGCTAGATTTAGTTTGTTGCCAAGTTTTAAGGGCAGGGATGTTGAAACTTTGTCTTAATGCATCATATGCAGAGACAGTTCCGTGACTCTTCGTATCATAGTTTCGGAATGTTGAACCGTCTACTTGATATGAAGATTCGTCTTGAATAGCATGATTAGTTGCCCAATTCATGTTTTCAATAGCTGGACCATAAGCTAAGAATGGTTTTAATGATGAACCAGTAGGATGTGGATCTGTAGCTTGGTTTCTGTCAACGACGTCTTTATAATTACGTCCACCAGAAATGGCTACTAAACCACCAGTTTTACTATCTAAGATAGTAGCACCAACTTGTTGGTCATCGTTTTTGTAGAAGCTACCATTGTTAATCTTATCTTGAAGCGTTTGTTGAACATCTTTATCCATATTTGTATAGATCTTAATACCACTTTGAAGAACGTTACCTAAGTTTTCTTTCTTGAAGTGTTTGTTATTCATTAATTCTGATTTAACAAAGTTCACATAAGATGCTAACTCTGGGTTTTTATCTTCTGTAGTATTTTGACGTTCTTTATCACTTCTTTGAACTAAGTTAGCTTTAACATCGATTTTCTTAGCTTTCTCATATTCTTTATCGCTTATTCTATGATGATAATGCATTAAGTATAATACAGTGTCTTTACGATCTTCAGCTTGTTTAGGATGATCGTAAATATTGTAATTATTTGGTACTTGAGGTAAGCCGGCTAGGTAAGCTTCTTCAGCTAAGTTTAAATCTTTAAGGTCTTTATTAAAGTAATACTTAGCAGCAGCTTTAACACCAGTTACACCATCAGAGTAGTAAATTTTATTCAAGTAAACTTGGAATATTTCATCTTTACTGTACTCTTGTTCTAATCGGTATGAAAGGTAAGCTTCTTGAGCTTTACGACCGATAGATTTTTGTTGTGATAAGAATGAATCTTTAACAACTTGTTGAGTTAAGGTAGAAGCACCTTGAGCCCCAAATCCACCAGTTAAGTTTTTACCTATTGCACCGAATAGACGTTTATAGTCCAAAGCACCGTGATCATAGAAGCGATTATCTTCTGTAGCTAAGACGGCATCTTTCATACTTTGTGGTACATCTTTGATATTCACATGTTCATGACGTTGACCATAATCTAACGTCTTAACTAAGTCACCGTTTTTATCATAAATCTTAGCAGGGATAGGATCCTCTAACTTAGATTCAGTGAATGCAGGTGCTTTCCATGCGTAATATGCAAATAGTAAGATACCGAGTAACAATAGAACAATAAAGGCAATAAACATAAAGCCAATAATCTTAATAATCGTTCTCTTCACATTTCTATTCTTTTTTTCGTCGGACTTCCCATTATTGCCTTTATTTTTAGGCTGAGAAGACCCTTTGTTTTCCGTCATACGCGGTCCTCACTTTCATCTAATATCAACTTATCAACTGCTTTGAGGTAATTCAATCTAGGTTGATACTGATAAGGAATATGGTAACCATTTTTTCGTATTTCTTCAACTGTTATCGATTTTTTAATATCTTTTTTGTATCTATCCCAAAAGAATTCAAATTTAGAATAGGGTAATAGATAAACTTCATCAAGTGATTTAAATCTTATCATTAAAAAAACAATACCTCGTTGTTGGTATGTGTTCTTCATATGATCAACTTGATGATCATGGATATTATTCAAGGGGAAAGAAGTTTTATTCTTCGTTTCCTTTGCTTCAAAATCGATATAATAGCCATTATAGACACCATTATAATCTGTTGTTGAAGGCGTACGAAAATAAGCTTCATTTATCACAGCTTTACTCCGTTTTGGATAGTGAACATTGACTATCTGTACAGGAGTAGGTTTCTTGTGAATGACTGCGATGCCACTTTTTAAATAGTAAGCATTAGAATGCTCAATATCTTTTTCCAGTGACATACCTCGTCCACCATATTCAATATTACTTGAGTATGATGACGATTTGCGTCCGTCCAAAGTCTTATTTTCTTTGTATGGTTGACCATTAGGATAATTCATATATTTCACCACACAAGTCTGGTAGTAAACTGCGATTATTATACACAAGATTTTACAATTAACCAAACTTTTATAAAATTAATGCATTTTTCACTAACCTAAAATACATCAAACCTTATTTTAACGTGCTTTCATTAAATAAACAATAAAAATAGACACATTTATTTCCTTTGTATGCTTATTTAACACGTTTATTTTTATATAAAGCATAGTAAACAGGTAGTTTTTTTATTTAACGTGCAATTTATAACTATAAAAACAATACGTCACGTATGACGGGGGATAAACAATATGATAGATTAATAATGTAGGAGGCTACTAGATGTTAGATATCATTAAAAATTTAATATTAGAAGTCAATCATATGGGCCAAAAATATGAACGAGTTAGAGAAAAAGAGGAAGACGAAGATTTTCATAAAGTTGTAGAACCATATGTTCGAAATATAGATACACAGCTCAATCAACTGAGAAACTATGAACAATCACTCGTTAATACTACATATATGAACAAGAAGAAAGTTGATTTATTATTTAAAAATATTGAAGAACTTTCCGTAGAATGCCATTTTAAACGAACAAGTCGAAAGCTTTTTACAGAAAAAATTAAAGCTGTACAATATGATTTGAATAATATTTTAAAATTTAATGTTTAAAGAGGGAAATTATGGTTAAAACTGTTTATATCACTGGATATAAATCTTATGAATTAAATATATTTAAAGATGATGCTCCAGAAGTTTACTATCTAAAGCAATTTATTAAACATAAAATTGAACAGTTATTAGATGAAGGTTTGGAATGGGTATTAATACAAGGTCAGATGGGCATTGAATTATGGACTGCAGATGTTGTTATTGAATTAAAAGAAATATACCCCGAACTTAAACTAGGTGTGATAACGCCTTTCGAGGGACATACATCTAAATGGAATGAACAAAATCAAGCTAAGTACATGAATATTATTAATAACGCTGATTTTACTGAAAGTGTTTTTCATTCTGAGTATCAGGGGCCGTTTCAATTTAAACAAACCGACCAATTTATGCTAGACCATACTGATCAAACTTTATTAATATACGATGAAGAACAAGAAGCAAGTCCTAAATTTTTTAAATCTATGTTAGTTGATTTTATGGAAAAAACAAACTATACTTGTGATATTGTGACGTTTGATGAACTCACTGACTTCATCAACGACTTGCAGTGGTCTCAAGATCAAAGTTTCGAATGAGGTGGAAAAAATGTCAGATGTTTCATTAAAATTATCAGCAAAAGATATTTATGAGAAAGATTTTGAAAAAACTATGGCTCGTGGCTATAGAAGAGAAGAAGTAGATGCTTTTTTAGATGATATCATTACAGATTATCAAAAAATGGCAGACATGAATAATGAAGTTGTAAAACTTTCAGAAGAAAACCACAAATTAAAAAAAGAACTTGAAGAATTAAGATTACGTGTTGCGACAACTAGACCACAAGAGAATAAAAACTTTTCTTCAAATGGTTCTAACAACAACGCATCATCAAACAATGTAGATATTTTAAAACGTATCTCTAACTTAGAAAAAGCAGTATTTGGTAAATAATATTTGAATTGGTTTAGACAAAGCTTTCTATTAGTGTGAGCGTAACACTTTGTTTCCATTTAGATGGGGACTTAAATTTTAAAAGGCTTTGTCTAGACCCTTTTTTATGTTATACTCTCAAAGGTGATATTTTGGGTAATCGCTATAGTGATATAGAGGAAAGTCCATGCTCACACAGTCTGAGATGATTGTAGTGTTCGTGCTTGATGAAACAATAAATCAAGGCATTAATTTGACGGCAACGAAATAACCTACGTTCTTTGAATAGGGTTAGAATAGTTTGAAAGTGCCACAGTGACGTAGCTTTTATAGAAATATAAAAGGTGGAACGCGGTAAACCCCTCGAGTGAGCAATCCAAATTAGGTAGGAGCACTTGTTTAGCGGAATTCAACGTATAAACGAGACACTAACATTTTAAATGTTTATGGTAGACAGATGGTTACCACCAACGTACCAGTGTGGCTAGTGCACGTTTAGAGTACAATGGAACAGAACATGGCTTACAGAAATATCACAACTAGTTTAGCTCTCCCATCAAACGGAGAGCTTTTTTTAATGATATATTTACTTAAATCAATTTTACCAAAAATATTTTAATTCACTTTATAAAAATAAATGACTATGTATGATTAAACTTTAAAAGTATCTTTGTTAAAATAAACATAAATCAAATGAATCTAAAGGAGAACAATGCATGTTTCAATTATTAGCAGTATGTCCAATGGGATTGGAATCAGTAGTAGCTAAAGAAATACAAGAATTAGGCTATGAAACACAAGTAGAAAATGGTCGTATCTTTTTTGAAGGTGACGAAAGTGCTATTGTTAAATGTAACTTATGGTTACGTACAGCAGACCGTGTCAAAATCGTTATGGGGCAATTTAAAGCCACAACATTTGATGAACTTTTTGAAAAAACTAAATCATTACCATGGGAAACAATTATTGACCAACAAGGGAGTTTTCCTGTGCAAGGACGCAGTGTAAAATCAACACTTTATAGTGTGCCAGACTGCCAAGCTATCACTAAAAAAGCCATCGTTGAATGTCTAAAACATGCATATAATGAAAAAGGCTGGTTAAATGAAACAGGGGCTAAGTACCCAGTAGAAGTTTCTATTTTAAAAGATAATGTATTACTTACAATTGATACATCTGGCTCTGGATTAAACAGAAGAGGTTATCGTTTAGCTCAAGGTGAAGCGCCAATTAAAGAAACGCTAGCTGCAAGTTTAATTAAATTAGCCAATTGGACTGGCGATACACCATTAATTGATCCGTTCTGCGGTTCAGGGACTATTGCTATCGAAGCATGTCTAATTGCACAAAACATTGCACCTGGGTTTAATAGAGACTTTGTATCTGAAGAATGGAATATCATGCCACCAAATATTTATGATGAGATGCGAGATGAAGCTGATAAGCAAGCTGATTACGATAGAGAGATTCAAGTTTACGCTTCTGATATTGATCCAGAAATGGTTGAAATCGCTAAACGTAACGCTGAAGAAGTTGGCTTATCAGATATCATTCAATTCAACGTTAAAGACGTCAATACATTAACGATTGATAGTGAAGAACCTATCGCTTTAATTGGTAACCCACCATATGGTGAACGTATCGGCGATAGAGAAGAAGTAGAAGAAATGTATCGTTATATGGGTACATTGATGAAACAACACCCATATCTATCTACTTATATCTTAACAAGTAATAAAGAATATGAGTTTTTAGTAAATAAAAAAGCAACAAAACGTCGTAAGTTATTTAACGGTTATATTGAATGTACTTATTATCAATATTGGGGTAAGAAACCTCAAACGAAAGATTAAATTAATCAAACAGTTCATTAGCACTCTCATTGCAACTATAGTAAAGTTGTTTTGAGAGTGTTTAAATTTAAATTACTGATGAAATTAATAAATAATATAATCAATACATGAGAGGAGTAATATATATGAAGAATGTTTTAATTATTGGAGCTAATGGTAGAGTGGCCATTGAAGCAACCAAAATTTTCTTAGAAAACTCAAATTTTAATGTAAATCTATTTTTAAGAAATGCACACCGTATTCCAGATTATGGTTCAAACAGAGTAACTGTATTTGAAGGTGACGCTAAAAATCAAAGCGATTTAGAGAAAGCATTAGATAATATCGATATCGTATTCACTGGAACATCTGGTTCACTTAATCGTCATGCTGAAACGATTGTAAAAGCCATGGATGCAAAAGGAATTAAACGTTTAATTTTAATTGCTGCCCCAGGAATCTATGATGAATTACCTGAACCATTTAATGAATGGAACAAACAACAATTTGGCGAGAAACTTAATTTATATCGTCAAGCTGCAGATACAATTGAACAATCAGATTTAGATTATACAATTATTAGACCAGGTTGGTTAACTGATAAAAATGAAAACATTTATGAAATCACTACAAAAGATGGCCAATTCGAAGGTACTGAAGTATCTAGAAAAAGTGTCGCAAACTTAGCAGTACAAATAGCAAAACACCCTGATTTACATTCAAAAGAGAATATTGGTGTATTCAAGCCAGGCACTGAAGGCGACAAACCAGCTTGGTTTGAATAATCCTTCCCTAAATTCATAGGTTTTGAGTAATATATATGATAATATTTTAAGTAATATCATAATCTATGATTATTGGCTTACTCAAAAGAGGTTATGACAAAGTATCTTACATTAAAATTGCGTTTTGGATTTTAAGTCGTTTTGTCTTGACCTCTTCTTTTTTTATCGAAAGAACTAAAGGGGATTAAAACGTATGACACACACTGAACAATTAGACATATTATATAAACTAAAAAAAGAAGTCGAAAAATCAAACAACACTGCTTTATTAAACACAATTAATCAAGTTATTAAAAAGGTTTACAAAAATCAATTTACTACTTCATTTGTTGGTCACTTTTCAGCAGGTAAATCAACACTAATTAATTTGTTATTAGAACAAGATATTTTACCTAGCTCTCCAGTACCAACAACAAGTAATACAGCAATCGTCTCAGTTTCTGATTCAGAAGACATTATTGCCAATTTACCGGATCAACAATATACAAAATTAAAAACATACGACGAAGTAAAACAGATGAATCGCCAAAATATAGACGTAGAGTCTGTAGAAATCAACTTTAAGTCTGATAAATTTGATAATGGCTTTACATTTCAGGATACACCCGGCGTTGACTCTAACGTAGCCACTCACCAAACTACAACTGAACAATTTATGTATACGAGTAACGTATTATTTTATACTGTTGACTATAATCATGTTCAATCAGCACTCAATTTTCAATTTATGAAACGAATTAATGAAGTAGGTATCCCTGTTGTGTTCATCATTAATCAAATAGACAAACACAATGATGACGAACTTTCATTTGATACATTTAAATCTAGAGTTGAAAAATCAATTAACGAATGGGAAATTAAATTAGAACATATTTATTATGTATCTAAATTTGACCATCCTGAAAATCAAATCAAGCAATTATCTGATTATCTCTTATATTTAGACGAAAATAGAGAATCAATGGAAGATTATATTGAACGCACAGTATCATTTATTACTGATGCACAATTATCATATATCCAAAATGAAATGCAAAGTATTTTAGAATACTTAAATATTGAAGAAGAAGAATTTGAACAAGCATATTTAAATTTCCAACAAACACAATCTGTATCAGAAGAAGCACAATTACTAAATGATAAAGATAAACTAAAGTCTTATCTCAAACAAAAACGTAAAGACATTTTAGAAAATGCTTATATTATGACTCATGATATGCGAGAACAATTAAGATCGTATTTAGAAAGTAAGGCTACAGATTTTAAAGTAGGTGGATTTTTCAATAAATCTAAGAAGAAGGAAGAAGCACAAACAGAACGTTTAAACAAAGCAGTTGATATGCTTCAAGAAAAGATAAACACCCAAATTCGCCAACCTATGAGAGAAGATATGTCATTTTTAACACGATTTATTAATCAGAAAAATATTAATGAACATATTTTAAATCAGTCTTATGATATACCAAACGATTTAGTTTCTTCTTTATATCAACCACAAACAACTATAAGTAATACGTATGTATTAACATTTTCTGATGAAGTGGTTAAAGCAATTAATCAATTTGTTGAACGCCAATCAAATCCATTATTTGAAAAGGCCATTCAACATGTTCAAGCTAACGAAATAGAAACTGAAGATAGTGAAGCATCAGAAGAGTATCAACGATATATGAAATTAAATAATTTGAAAGAATCTCTAACAACACGCAATTATCAACATTATTATATACATTTAGAAGATTCTTTAGATAAATTAACAGGACGTACTGAAGCTAATTTCACGATTAAACAACAAAATGATACAACACATCATCAAAATAGAGACTCAATTCAATCTGAAAGCGACGATGTCTCAAGTTCACAAATTGATATTGAAAAGGCATTAAATGTAATCGAAGATATACCGTTATTTGAGCGAACTCAAATGGACATAAAGCAAACATTAACTCGTCTAGATCAAAAAATCACAAAAATTGGCGTATTTGGTACATTCAGCGCAGGAAAGAGTAGCTTAATTAATGCCTTATTAGGTGGTCAATATTTAGTAAGTTCACCAAACCCAACAACAGCGGCGACAACCGAATTGACTTACGGTGAAAATAGCAGTATTACTTTAAAATCATCAAAGCAATTACTTCAAGAAATTAACCAAATGCTTGAATACTTCAATCAGTCATTCGATTCACTTGATGAATTTATTAATAGTGATATAACGCAATTAAAATCAAAATTAGAAAAAAATCAACTTGCGTTTATTTCTGCTGTAGAAAAACATTATGACATGTATATCAATATGTTAAATGATGGAGAAGTACATCAAATCGACCAAGATGATGTTAAAAAATGGTCTGCAGAAGATGAATATGCAACATTTGTTAAAACAGTTCATTTACAAGTACCTGTTGAATGGCTTAAAGGAAAAATTATTGTCGATTCACTTGGTTTACATTCAAATAACCAACGACATACAAATGAAACAGAACAAATACTTACTTCTTCAGATTTAATTTTATATGTTAGTTACTTCTATCATTCATTTACTGACAATGACAAAGCCTTCATTGAACATATGAAAGATATGAATCAGCTAAACGAAAATCAAGCTTTCAAAATGATTATCAATGCGGTTGATTTAGCCGAGAGTGAACAAGATTTAGATGCTGTTAAAGATTATGTTGCTGATGCACTTAATCAAGTACAGTTACAATCTGACGTTTTTGGTGTATCTAGTCGAGAAGCATTAAAATCTAACGATGAAGGTATCAATCAATTGAAAGAAAGCATTCAACACTTTGTCGACATTGAATCTAAGACAATTCTAGAACAACAAATGATTCATCAACTACAACAAATCGACAAGTCATATGTTGAAATGATAGAAGAATTTGAATCTAATAAAGATGATATTGCTAAGCGTCAACAAAAATTAGAAACATATAAAGACCAACAAAGACTTGGTCATCAACTGATAGATACAACATCACAATATACGAATAATGAAGTTGAAGAACAAGTTTATCATTTAAATTCACGACTAAAACTTCAATTAATGGACGATATTAAATCTGTATATAACAGTCAAATGACTCAAAATAGTGATTTTAATGAAGAAAAGAAAAATTCGACTAAAATTTATTTAGATCAAATTCATCAAAGACTGTTCTTAGAACAATCATTAATTACTGAAAGAATTAAAAGATACTTTAATCAACAATTAGATGAACAAGTGGCACCTGTGTTACAACAATTAAGTAAATTGCATATCATAGTTAATCCACGTTTCAATTTACAACCAGATGTCATTGATAAACCGTTACTTCATATTGAACTTAACGATATGATGAGTGAATTACCTAAACAATTAACAAAACGTAAAATCCTTAATCCAAATTCACAGAAAGAAATTCACGAATATATTTGTCAAAGTACATTAGAATTGCTTCAATCAAATTTCAATCAGTTAAGACAACAATTGGAATCATATGTTAATCAAATGTCTTTAGAAGCAGAAGAACAATTTAACAGTATCGAAGTAAACATTCAAAGTCAGATTAACGAACTGTTATCATTTAACTTGGATGAATCATTAATTACACAACTCAAAGATAAACATCAACAATTAGTAGCAATCATTTATTAAGAAAGAAGGATTACCAAAATGCCTAACAAAGTTTTACTCGTTGATGGCATGGCATTATTGTTTAGACACTTTTTTGCAACTAGTCTACACAGTCAATTCATGTATAATTCAAAAGGCGTGCCTACCAACGGCATTCAAGGGTTCGTTCGCCATATCTTCTCTGCTATCAAAGAAATTCAACCAACTCACGTGGCTGTTTGTTGGGATATGGGACAATCAACATTTAGAAATGATATGTTTGGTGGTTACAAACAAAATCGATCAGCACCTCCAGAGGAATTGATACCTCAATTTGATTATGTAAAAGAAATCTCTGATCAATTTGGCTTCGTTAATATTGGTGTTACTAATTACGAAGCAGATGATGTGATAGGAACATTAGCAAAATCATATTCAACAGATAATGACGTTTATATTATTACTGGCGACAGAGATTTACTTCAATGTATTAATGAAAATGTGGAAGTATGGCTAATTAAAAAAGGATTTAATATTTATAATCGTTACACATTAAATCGATTCAATGAAGAATATCAATTAGAACCTCAACAATTAATTGATATTAAAGCGTTTATGGGTGATACTGCAGATGGTTATGCTGGAGTAAAAGGGATAGGCGAGAAAACGGCTATTAAATTAATTCAACAATATGGCAGTGTAGAAGAAGTCATCAATCAAATTGACGCTTTAACACCCGGACAAAGAAATAAAATTAATGACAATATGAATGAATTACATTTATCTAAACGTTTAGCTGAAATTCATACAGAAGTTCCTTTAGATAGTGAACAATTATTTATGGATATGGCTTTTGCCACAACATTAAATCATATTCTATCTATTTGTAATGAACACGAACTATACGTTTCAGGAAAATATATTTCAAGTCATTTATAAGACAAAGCAATCTAAACTCCATATGGATAATCTTATTGATAAGAATATCCATATGGGGTCTTTTTTAAAATTTTGTGACTTAGAATCATTATATTTAGAATAATAAATAAATTTTAATACAAAATCATAATGTTTTATGCTATTATAATTTGGAGCATAAATAAATTGTTCAATACCATATTGTGTATGTATATAATTTTACAAGCGATTTCGAGGAATATTTAGAATTCATTGTTTGATAAATAGCGTTATTGTAATTATTTATATATACATAACATTACATCTACGAAACAACATCAAGACAAGGAGTGAACAATAAAAGTGAACAATCGTGAGAAATTACAGAAGTTTAGTATTCGTAAATACACAGTTGGTACATTTTCAACTGTAATCGCAACATTAGTATTTTTAGGATTTAACGCATCTAATGCACAAGCTGAAGAAACAAGTTCTAATGTGCAACCTAAAAATCAAACTTATCAGCATCAAGATGGACAACAGTCAAACACATCTGATTTAGCTAAACAAGAAACAAATACAATTTCACAGACAACCGATAAAGCAAATACTAATGTAGAAACTTCTATCGATAACTCAAGTCAAGAGTTCACAAAAGTAGCAAATTCAAAGAAATCTAATCAATCAGAACAAAATAGTTCTAAAGCACCGCTTCAAAATTCAGAAAATAATGTAAATAAGAATCAAGAAGTTACAAATTCATCTGATTTAGAGCAGGGTAACACATTACAAAACGAACAACTTAATCATGCTGAGAATAAATTAACTGCACATGTTGAAGATAGCTCACGTCAAATTGACCTAAATAATAACAATGACAATGCTCAACCTTCACAAATTGATAAAAATGCTTTACAAGCATTTTTTGATGCAAATTACCATGATTATCGCTTTGTTGATAGAGAAAAAGCTGATAAAAGGGCTTTCAATCAAATAAAAGCAGCATTCGATAAAATTAATTTATTATTAGGAAGTAATGATGCATTAGACAATAAAACATTGCAATTAGCATATAAAGAATTAGAACAAGCTGTTGCAACTATTAAAACTCTACCTAAAAGACAAGCTCAAGTACGACGTAATCACCGTATAGAAGAACGTGCAGTAGAAACAAAATCTGGCTCAGATTATCAAAATGCTAATTCTGCATATTATGTAACTAATAACAACGATGGCTCGGGGTATTCAGTAGGTACATACATAAGTGCATCAAATCGTGTACCACCTATCCATCTACCTAATCCAAGATGGAATACCTTACGTGCAGCTGATACAAAAGAAATTGCATTAGTTTATACAAAACAAGTAAAAGACGGTTATGAATGGACTATTAAGTTCAATAAAAGTCATTGGAATCACGAACATATGGTATTTTGGTTTGGTTTACCTGAAGGACAAACTCCAGTCGGGCGAACAATTTTTAGTATTTTAAACAAAGAAGGCACACATTCTTTCAGTAGTTTTGAAGATAAGTCTCTCTCAGAATTTTGGAAAAATACCAGATCGCTTGACAATGGAGCAGCCGATAGTTTTGTTCAAGGCCCAATCCAAAACCATACATTTTATGATGACCCAACTTTTCAAATAAGAAGTTTTACTGATTTTTCTAGAGCAGGTGATTACTTTAATCAGAATGGGGCAAGCGAAACCGCTAAAAACTTTGGGTTAGAAAACTTTAAATTATTAAATAAAGAAAAGCCAAGTGAAATACCCGGGTTAGATAAAATATATGCTTTTATTGGACATGGTGAAAATAGTTATACTATCCAATTTAAAACAACAGGCCCAACAGCAGATAGACTTTATTATGCAGCAGGGGGACGTGCATATGAATACAACCAACTGTTTATGTACAACCAATTATATGTTGAACCAAGATCTGAATTAACAAAACGTACAGAATCCCTATACCAAACTATCAATCGTACTTATCATTTAGGCAACACAGTAACTGCATATGATCCAGATAGAAGAATGGATGTAACGAGATACGTTTTAGATGGTACAAAAAATAGTAATGATTTTGTTACTGATCCACTTAGTTATGTAGCTTCACCGAACAATCGTGTTTTAGGGTTTTTCCCAGCAGGTGTCGATTATAGTCATAAAAGAACACCAGGCTCTATATCACCATTAAATTCATTCCAAGTACATCAAATGTTTAACGATAGTACACTAGAAGAAGCTGCAAGAACTGGTAGACCTATTAAATTTATGATTGGTTTTGATATTCAAGATGGAGCTGGAAATGAAGAAACAATTGTACCTGCCCAATTAACTGTCAAACCCGCTGTTCGTAATATTATCAATTTCTTTACAAATGATGAAACTTTAGACAGAGGAGAACAACCTATATCTAAAGCAGCTAATCACCCAGTATTTGCAGTAAATCCTGGTGAAATGCAAAATAGTACTTCACAAGTAGGAAATAAAACTGTACATAATCAACCATTACGAATTAATTTGGTTAGTAATGAACCTTTTACTGATAATGATTGGACTATAAGCGGTTTCCCAAGTACACTTAGAATTGAAAATTCTGTAGATCGTGTGAATACAAATTATGAAAAGAATATTGAATTAGTTGGAACGCTTGCACCTGGTGATTATTTTGGAACAGTTAGATTTGGTAAAAAAGAACAAACTTTTGAAATAAGAGTAAAACCAGAGCCACCTCATATCGATACAACAGCTGAGGAATTGCGTGGTAAAGGTGGCACAAAACAAGATATAGTAGTCTCAAACGTACCACTAGATCCTAAAGCAATTGTATATTTAATCAATACTGGACCGTTAGGACGTAATGGTACAAATGATCCAAATACTGTTCCTATTAATTATAATATTTTGGCAACAGGTAATGCTGACGGAGAACATAGTACTATAACTATTTCCAAAGATAGTTACAATATACTACCTTTACCAAAAAGCGGTAATATTAAAGCAATAGTTTTTTATAATAAAAATGTTCAATCTAATTGGGGCAATGAAGTAGAAATATTACCAGATGTTACATCACCAACAATTAGTAACCCAATAAATAAGGAAAATAAATATTATAGAGGAGATAATGTTAGTTTTACTGTGAATGTGTCAGATGAACAATATGGTTCTGGTCTTAAAAGTACTAATATTACAAATTTACCTAGTGGATGGACATCTAACTTTGTTAAAAATTCAGATGGACGAACAGGAGTTTTAAGTATATCAGGTACTATACCTAATAATCAGGCTTTTAATAGTCACATCACTTTTACGATTACAGCAACTGATAACGCAAACAACATAAGCCAAGGTAAGCAAATATCAATAGATGTTGGAGAAATGAGTCAAGATTTTCAACCTATAGGTCTAGATAATGCTGAAAAGATAAAAGTATCAGATCCAAGATCGGTAACAGATCTTGAAAATATACTTAAAATATTACAAGCGCTTCGAAGCAAAAATGCAACTATAATAGATAAATTAGCTCAAAGAAATCAGATTGTTGTTAATTCAAATGGTTCTGCTAGATTTACTTATTTAGATGGGTCTACAGATAACATGCCTGCTTCAGATATAATCACTTACAATCCTATTAGAAATACAGCATTTGCTAGTGGAGATAATTTAAAACAAGCTACAATTGTTATCGCTAAAGGGCAATCATATAATATTGGTGATTTAAAACAATATTTTGCGCTAGAAGATGGATCTGCGTTACCAAATGATTCATTTTACAATATTTCAGGGGATAATACATTACCTACTGCATCACAAATTTCACGTCTTGATGCAGGAACATATGACTATCAAGTTCTAGCTGCTAATGCGTATCATCAAACTCAAGCACCGTTAACTTTAACTTTAAAAGTTATAGATGTTCAACAACCAACAGATGATCAAAGGGTATATAGAGTATCAAATTATCAATTAACTGATGAAGAAGTTACTCGCGTTAAACAAGCGTTTATTAATGCTAATAGTCAAGTACTTCCATTAACAGAAAATGACATCACTGTAAATAACCCTGATGCTAGACAAGGTGTAAGTACTGTAACTGTGACAGTATCTAAAGATAGATTAGTTAAGACATTTACATCTAATTTGAATAATATGTCATTCCTTCGTTGGGTTGACTTTCCAAATGATTACCAAGTCAGTTGGACTAATCCTAAGATAGCAAATAGACCAACTGATGGGGGACTTGAATGGACACCTGATCATAAATCTTTAATTTATAGATATGACGCTACTTTAGGCCAAGATTTTAATACAAATGAAGTATTAAACTTATTAGTTGCTAATACTAATATTCCAGGTTTAAGAACTAACATTGTCGGTACTGAAAAAGAAGCTGCAGAAGCTGGTAGAAGAGCATCTAATACAACAGGATACTCTTTATCTACACCAAAGACAGATGGTCAAAGTTTATATACACTCGATGGCCAAGTTATTCAAGTACTTGATATTGTAACAACTAATACCGGTATCGGTGGACAAACAATTACTTATTCTAATTTGAGTAACAATAGTCAAAATTCAACATTAGTGAATGTAGACAAACCAGCTATTAATGGTGCAGGTGCATTTACTATTGATAAAGTTATTAAAAACAATACAATTAGCAATGCACATCATTCGATTTATCGAGCTCAATTATATTTATCACCTACAGGTCCTAAACCTTATATTGAATATTTACGTTCAAACATGGATCGTACAACTGACACTATTAATGTGTACTTTGTTCCAAGTGATAAAGTTAATCCAACGATTTCAGTTGAAAATTCAAATAATCAGCAAGTTTATTCTGGGGAAACATATACAAATCATATTACTGCTAATGATAATTATGCATTGCAAGATGTTACAGTTGCACCTACCTCGCAATTAACGGGGAATGTATCAAATAATAATCAACAAGCGTCGTTTACAATACCGAATGTAACTAGTTCAACATCTAAAGCAATTAACTTAATTGCAACAGACACAAGCGGTAATAGTACTGAACATTCATTCAATATAGCAATCAAACCATTAAAAGATAAATATCGTGTTTCAACAACTTCTACAGCTCAAAATCCAGTCAGAATCGCTAATATTAGCAATAATGCGAGTATTTCACAAGAGGACCAAGAAGCTATTACAAACTCAGTTACTTTGACAGAAATAGTACCTAATAGAAGTTATGCCACAGCATCAACAAATGAAGTTCAAAGTAAAACTGTAAGTAATGTTCGTAGACGCGGTAATAATGCTGATGTAACTGTTACAGTAACTTATACAGATGGAACTTCATCAACTGTAACCGTATCAGTTAAGCACATTCTTTATAATGTGATTGCTTCACCAAAATTTACAATACAAGGTCAAAATTTTGTTAGTGGTAAAGGATCAGCTCCAAGTGATTTCTTCACATTAGATAATGGAGACCCTGTACCTGATGCGACAATCACATGGTTACCAAATAACACACCTAATAAAAATAATGCTCAAATAGGTGAAAGCATCACAGTTAGAGCTAATATTTTATTTGATGGTGAAACTTCACCAATTGAAAAAGAATCATCGTATATGGTTGTAAAGACTGTGCCTAAACAAGTATTTGTTGCACCTAAATTGGGAACATTCCCTGATATTACTGACGTCAACAACCCTAAAGAATTTTTAAAACCTATTAATAACTCATGGTCTAACCAACCTGAAAATATGAGATTTGAGTTTATTGGCAATAATGGCTTAGGACCAAATACACGTCAAATAGGATTCCAAACTAGACTAGTACGTGTAACTTATGCTAATGGTCAAACTGAAAATGTTAGATTCTTATCTAAAGTACGTCCAGACCCACCAATTATTGATGCAAATTCTGTAAGTTACAAAGCTGGATTAACAAATCAAGAGGTTAAGTTATCTAATGTATTACCAAATTCAACAGTCCAATTATTTAAAGCAGATGGCACACCATTAACAATTACAAACCCACAATTTGGCGACAATCGTACACTAGTCGTTACTGTCTCTGATGCATTACCTGATGGTGATATTAAAGCTACTGCAACGTTGTCAGAAGGTAATCTTTCTTACACATCTATAAATGATCGTGGCCAAGTTACAAATGAAAGACACTCTGAAACTGTAGATTCGTTAGATAGTGATAGTGTTCGAGTAACACCACAGTTACAAGCTATTGACGAAGGAGCAGTATTAGTTAAAGGTGGAAATAACTTTGATTTTGATCATGCAGAACGTTTTATTAAGAATGTACCAAGTGGCGCAACAGCTACATGGCAAGATAATCCTGATAATTGGAAAAATAATGTAGGCTCATTTACTAAAACAGTTACAGTCACATTACCAAACGATCAAGGCACTAGAACTGTTGATATACCAGTCAAAATTTATCCATCAGCAGTCGCAATTAGTCCTGCTCGTGATAAAAAGGGTACAAATCTTACTCACGGCACTCAAGCTATTAATTATATAATTTTTGAACCAAATCAAAATACAACAGGAATTACTGCTGAATGGGCTAATAATTCTGCACCAACTTCTAATACTGCAGGCGTACAAAACTTAACAATTAACGTAAATTATCCTGGTATACCTACACCAGTGCAAGTACCTGTAAAAGTGTATGTATATCAATTTGATTTCCCTCAAAGTGAATATACAACAACAATAGGTACAACATTTGCGTCAGGCATTGATGCTTCTCAATATGCTCATAATGAAAATGGTGATGGCCTACCTACTGACGGGTTCACATATCGTTGGAACAAAACTGCAACTGGTACTAATAATGCAAGCTGGTCAGCTATGAACAAACCAAATGCAGCTAAAGTAGTAAATGCTACATATGATGTTTTATACAATGGTCGAACATTTGCGACATCTCAACCAGCTAAATTTATTGTTAAAAAAGTTCAACCAACTAAACCAACTATCAGTGAAACAGCTCAGGGTGTATTAACAATTGCACCAGGTAATGATCAACGTATTAATACAAGTTCTGGTAATGTTACAACTTATGCCGATAGATTAGTAATTAAACGTAATGGAAATGTAATTACTTCATTTAATAGAAATAATAATAGAAGCCCTTGGACTAAGGAGCAAACTGCTCATACTGTAGCAGGACTCGTAGGTACTGGTAATGGAATTACCGTTGCAGCAGGAACATTTAACCCAGCTGATACAATTCAAGTTATCGCAACTCAAGGTAGTGGAGAATTAACTAGTGCTGAACAACCAAGTGATGAATTCACAGTTATAGCACCACAACCGAATCAAGTTTTATCTACTGCATGGGACAATGGTCAATTAGACATTACACCTAATAACCCAACAGGCAATTTAGTTAACCCAACAAATGCTGTTGATATTACTTACACTGAAAAACTTGCTAATGGTACTGAACAAAATAAAACATTACATGTTGTTAAAGGGGCAAACGGCAAGTGGTCTATAGCTGGTCAACCAAGTTACATTACATTAGACAGTACAACTGGTAAAGTAACGTTTAATGCTAATACAATTAAGCCAAATTCAGAAGTAACAGCAGTTGCTAAAGCAGGTTCTGGTAATGCAGCAAGTTCTAATTCTAGAACATTACCATCACCAACAGAGCACACAGTAACAACGGATCAAATTATTAAAGAATTCGGCGACAATGTTACTGCAGAAGAAATCAACAATGCTGTACATGTTAATAACAAACAAAATGCTGCTATCAAACAAGGTACAAATATGCCTACAAACTTAGATGGCGGTAGCACAACAACAATTCCTGTCATCATTACTTATAACGATGGTAGTACTGAAGAAGTTACAGAAACAATCTTTACGAAATCAGATAAGCGTGAGTTAATTGCCGCTAATACACATTTAGATGATGCAATTAGTACTGACGGTAAAAAACCATCAAGTATTAATCAATATAACCAAGCAATGACAGCTGCCGAGCAACAAATCAATGCTGCTAAAGCTGAAGCAAATCAAGTCATTCAAGATCAATTTGCGTCACCTCAACAAGTTAGTGCTGCTTTAACAAAAGTACAAGCAGCTCAAACGAAAATTGATCAAGCAAAAGCATTATTACAAGATAAAGCTGATAATAGTGAACTAGTAACAGCGAAAAACAACTTACAAGCAGCTGTTGATCAAGTACCTTCAACAGACGGTATGACTCAACAAAGTATTGATAATTACAATACGAAACAACAAGTGGCTCAAGTAACTATTACTAATGCACAACAAGTGATTGATAATGGTGATGCGACTGAACAAGAAATTGCTGATGAAAAAGCAAGCGTAGAACTTGCATTAACTGAACTTAACGAAGCAAAAGCTAATTTAACTGCTGATACTACTGCATTACAACAAGCAGTACAACAACTTGATAGAACTGGTTCAACTACTGATAAGAAACCAGCTAGTATTACAGCTTACAACCAAGCAATGCAAGCACTTAATAGTGATTTAACTAGTGCTCGTAACAATGCGAATGCCGTCATTAATAAACCAATTCGCACTGTACAAGAAGTACAAGATGCGATGACTGCAGTAAATAGAGTCAATGAACAAATCACTCAAGCTATCGATCAATTACAACCTTTAGCAGATAACAGTGAATTAAAAGCAACGAAAGCTAAACTTGATGAGGAAATAAATAAATCTGTATCAACAGATGGTATGACTCAAGAATCAATCAATGCTTACCAAACAGCTAAACAAACGGCTCAAGCTGAATCAAATAACGCACAACAAGTCATTGATAATGGAGATGCAACTGACCAAGACATCGCAGCTGAAAAAGCTAAAGTTGAAACTCAATACAATAACTTAAAACAAGCTATTACTAACTTAACGCCAGACCAAGCACCGTTAGAAGCAGCGAAAAATGATTTAGAAAATGATATTAACCGTTCGACAAGCACAACTGGTATGACTGCAGATTCTGTCGCTAACTTTAATGAAAAACGAAATGCTGCACAACAAACTTTAGAAGCTATTACTCAAGTACTTCATGGTAATCCAGATGTCGCTACAATTAGAGACAACATTACTAAAGCTAATAACGCTAAATCTGCGCTTGATACTGCACGCGATGGTTTAACTGTAGATAAAGCACCGTTGGAAACAGCTAAAAATGAGTTACAACAAAGCATCACTCAAGCTCAAAATACAAGTACAACTGGTATGACTCAAGATACAGTGAATGCATTTAATACAAAACTTGCTGCAGCGAAAGAAAAACTAAATGCTATTACTCAAGTATTAAATGGCAGTCCTTCAGTAGCAGAAATCAATACAAATACAAGCCAAACTAACAGTGTTAAATCTGAATTAGATCAAGCAATAACAAATCTAACACCAGACAAAGCACCACTAGAAGCGGCTAAACAAGCGTTAGAGCAAAGTATTAATCAACCAACTGATACTGTTGGTATGACAACCGCTTCACTAAATGAATATAACCAAAAATTAGAAGCAGCACGTCAAACTTTAAATGCAGTGAATCAAGAACTTGCTGGCCAACCATCAGTTCAAACTATCAATGATAAAGTGACTCTAGCAACTAATGCTCAATCTGAGTTAGATCAAGCAAGAGCTGGTTTAACTTTAGATCGTCAACCAACTTTAGAAGCATTACAACATGCAACAAGTCTTAACCAAGCTCAAAAAGATAACTTTAGAGAGCAAATTAATGCTGCATCAAATCATGCTGGTCTTGAAACAATTAAAAATAGTATTAACTCATTAAATACTGCTATGACAGCATTACGAGACAGCATTAATGATAATGATTCAATCAAAACTGGTATTAACTATACTGAGGCAACATCTTCTAACAGAACAAATTATGATAATGCAGTAAACGCAGCTAAAGGCATCATTGGAGAACAAAATAGTCCAACAATGTCTCCTGACGCTATTAATCAAAAAGCAAATACTGTTAAATCAACTAAAGCTGCCTTAGATGGAGAGCAAAACTTACAACGTGCTAAACAAGAAGCGATTGATACAATTACTAACGCTAATGACTTAAATCAAGCGCAAAAGAACGCTTTAACACAACAAGTAACGCAAGCTCAAAATGTACTAGCAGCGAATGATATTAAACAAAATGCAATTGCTTTAGATACAGCTATGGCCAATTTAAAACAAGGTGTCGCTAACCACGCTCAATTAGTTCAAGACGACAACTATGTCAATGCAGATACTAATAAGAAGAATGATTATGATACTGCTTATAACCAAGCTAACGAAATCATTAATGGCAACGCTCAAAATCCAACGTTAATACCTAATGATGTAACTAACGCATTACAACAAGTGTCTCAGGCTGAAACTGCATTAAATGGTTCTGATAACCTTAACAATGCGAAACAAGAAGCTCAAACAGCACTCGATCAATTAACGCATTTAAATGATGCTCAACGTCAACAGTTACAAACACAAATCAATGATGCCCATCAAGTTGATACTGTTAATGCAGTGAAACAACTTGCATCTAATTTAGATATGGCAATGAGTAACTTACAACAAGCTATTGCGAATAACGATGCGGTGAAACGTGGCGAAGATTACTTAGATGCAGATACTGAAAAGCAAAATAACTACAATCAAGCAGTATCAACTGCTAAACAAATCATTAATGAAACAACTCAACCAACAATGACTGTTGATGCAATTAAACAAGCAATAAACCAAGTTACATCAACAGAATCTGCATTAAACGGTGAAGAAAAGCTTGAACAAGCAAAACAACAAGCAAACAATGAGTTGAATACACTATCTCATTTAAATAATGCTCAAAAAGCAGACATCACTTCTAAAATTAATGATGCAACTAATATTGCTAACGTTAATTCAGTGAAACAATCTGCCAACGATTTAAATACTGCAATGGGTAACTTACAAGATGCTATTAGCAACGAAAATGACACATTAAATAGTCAAAATTATCGAGACGCATCATCTGATAAACAAACTAATTACACATCAGCAGTTAATGAAGCTAAAGCAATCCTAGCTCAAAACGGTCCTAATAAAACTCAAGACCAAGTTAATGCAGCTATTGCTAAAGTGAATACAGCTAAGAGCGAATTAAACGGTAACCGTAATTTAGAACAAGCACAACAAACTGCTAAACAAGCATTATCACAATTAACTCATTTAACTGATGCTCAAAAAGATCATTTAACAACTCAAATTAATAACAGTACAACAGTGGCAGATGTTCAAAGTATCCAAGGTAATGCGAATACGTTAGACCACGCGATGGATACATTAAGACAAAGCATTGCTGACCAAAATACTGTAAGAAATAGTGAAGATTATAACGATGCATCACCTGATAATCAAAATTCATATAATAACGCAGTAACTTCAGCTGAAGACATCATCAATGCTTCAACTAAACCAGAGATGAGTGCTGATACAATTAATGCGAAAGCTCAACAAGTGCTTCATGCTAAAGGCGATTTAAACGGTGACGAAAACTTATCAGCTGCTAAACAAAATGCACAACAGTATTTAGATACGTTATCTCATATTACTAACCAACAAAAAGATAACTTAAATACTCAAATCACTAATGCTCAAAATATTAGCCAAGTTGAACAAGCAAAACAAGTTGCTCAAAGTTTAGACACTACAATGAATAACTTACAAGATGCTGTTAATAATGAAAATCAAGTAAAAGCAACAGAAAATCACACTGATGCAGATACTAATAAACAAACAGCATACGATGAAGCGATTGCAGCTGCCAAAGCGATTTTAAATAAAGATGCAGGTCCTAACACACCACAAAATGATGTAGAAACAGCATTACAAAGAATTACTAATGCACAAAATGAATTGAATGGTGATCATAAAATTAATGATGCTAAAACAGCAGCTATTCAACATTTAGGTACATTAAATCATTTAACTACTGCTCAACATAACGCATTAGAAAATGATATCAACCAAGCAACTAATCTTGCTGGCGTTGAACAAGTAAAACTAAATGCTGATGCATTAAATACATCAATGGGACAATTACAAACACTAGTTGATAATAAAAATAATATTCAAAATAGCCAAAACTATTTAGACGCAGATTCACAAAATCAATCAAATTATGATATGTATCTTGTAACTGCTGAAGCAACTGTAAACAAAGCGACTGGACCAAATACATCTAAATCAGATGTAGATACTTTAGTTAACCAAATTACTCAAGCACAACAAGCATTAAACGGTCAACAAAACTTAGATCAAGCTAAACAAAGTGCAATCAATACAATTGATCAAAGCACTAACTTAAATACTGGTCAAAAAGACGCTTTAAAAGCTCAAGTTACTAGTGGTAATCGTGTTGCAGATGTAAATGGCGTTAAGCAATTAGCAACAACACTCAATACATCAATGGGTAACTTAAGACAATCGATTGCTAACAAAGCAGAAACTTTAACAAACGGAAATTATATCAATGCAGATAACGATAAACGTAATGCATATGACACTCAAGTTGCTAATGCAGAATCTATTATCAATGGTACAAATAATGTTGTTCTTGTACCAACAGATATCGACAATGCTACAACTTCAGTAACAAATGCTTATAATGCGTTAAATGGTGATAATAATTTACGTGTCGCAAAAGAAAATGCTAACAACACGATTGACGGATTAGCACAATTGAATAACGTTCAAAAAGCAAATCTAAAAGAACAAGTTCAAAATGCTCAAACATTACATGACGTTCAAACAGTTAAAACTAATGCACAAACACTGAATGATGCAATGAGAACATTAAGAGATAGTGTTGCTAATGAACAAACAGTAAAATCAAGTCAAAACTATACTGATGCAAACCAAGACTTGCAACAGGCATACGATGCTCAAGTTAATAATGCGAACAACATTATTAATGAAACTGGTACGCCAACAATGGATCCAAATACAATTACTCAAGCAGCAACACAAGTGACAACTGCAGAAGGAGCATTAAATGGTGCTCAAAATCTTGTTAATGCCCAAAACAATGCGAAAGCAAACTTAAATACATTATCTCATTTAACAAATGCGCAAAAAGAAAGTATTACTAATCAAATTAATAGTGCAACTCATGTGAATGATGTAACTACTATTCAAAATGATGCGACTCAACTGAATAATGCTATGGGCGAATTAGCTCAAGCGATTCAAGATCAAGAATCTACTAAACAACAGGTTAACTACACTAATGCTGACCAAGCTAATCAAGAAGCATACAATAATGCAGTAGCTGAAGCAGAAAGTATTTTAGATAAAGAACATGGCGCGAATACATCACATGCTGATGTTCAAATAGCAATTCAAAATGTTCAAAGTGCTAAACAAGCATTAAATGGTGACCGAAATGTTGAAATAGCTAAGACAAATGCTAAAAATGCCTTAGAACAACTTACATCACTTAACAATGCTCAAAAAGCAGCGTTAACGACTCAAATCGACAATGCACCAACAATTGCTAACGTCGAGCAAGTATCTAATACTGCGACACAGTTAAACCAAGCTATGGCTGAGTTACAGCAAGGTATTAACGATAATAATGATGTATTACAAAGCGTTGATTATACTGAAGCTGACCCAACTAACCAACAAGCGTATACAAATGCAGTTACTCAAGCTAATGCAATTTTAAGTAAAGATCAAGGTACAAATGCAGATATTACTCAAGTTCAAGCAGCATTAAATCAAGTTACAACTGCTAAAAATGCATTAAACGGTGAAGAAAAAGTTGCTCAAGCTAAAGAAGCTGCTAAACAAGCATTAGCAACATATAATCACTTGAACACTGCACAAACAAATGCAGCAACTGAACAAATTACTAATGCAACTACACTTGCACAAGTCGCTCAAGCACAAAATACAGCTAACGAATTAAATACTGCGATGGGCGAATTGCAAAATAGTATTAATGATCAAGCTACAGTGAAAAATAGTGTTAACTTTACTGATGCAGATCAAGCTAACCAAGATGCTTATACAAATGCAGTTACTGAAGCGCAAAGTATTTTAGATAATGCACACGGTGGTAACTTAAATAAAGAACAAATTGAAGCGGTAACTAATAAAGTGTCTACAGCTAAAGACAATTTAAATGGTGATGCTAAAGTTCGTGAAGCGAAAGCTGATGCACTGAATAACTTAGGTACACTAAATCAATTAAACGATGCACAAAAGGCACATTTAACTAACGAAATTAATAGTGCCTCTACAGTTGATGGCGTTAACCAAGTTAAAACAACTGCTCAGAACTTAAATTCAGCTATGCAACAATTACAACAAGCTATCGCGAATAATGATGAAACTTTAAACAATCAAAACTACTTAGATGCTAATACAGATAAGAAAAATGCATATACTGGAGCAGTAGCAAATGCCGAAAGTATTTTAGACAAAACGAGTGGCACAAATGCTGATCAAAACGCAGTTGAACAAGCAATTCAAAACGTTACTCAAACTGCTAGTGAATTAAATGGGATTCAAAACTTACAAATAGCTAAAAATGATGCAACACAAGCAATTGAAAACTTAGCACATTTGAATACACCACAGAAAAATGCACTAAAAGAGCAAGTTAACCAAGCTCAAAATGTAGTAGCTGTTACTGACCTTCAAAATAATGCTAATGCATTAGACACTGCAATGGATCAATTACAACAAGCTGTAGCTGACCATAATACAATTGTTACTGATGGTAATTACACTAATGCAAGTGCTGAGAAACAAGGTAAATATACTGATGCTTACCAACACGCACAAAACTTAATTAACGGTTCGCCAGATGTTGTTACAAATCCAGCAGACATCAATACTGCTACACAAAATGTAATCAGTGCTGAAAATGAATTAAATGGTAATACAAATCTTACAAATGCGAAACAAGAAGCAACAGAAGCACTAAGTCATTTAACAGATCTCACTGATGCACAACGTCAAAGTATTACAAACCAAATTAACAGTGCTACACAACTTGATGAAGTTGCTAATATCAAGTCAAATGCAAATGCACTTAACAATGCGATGACTGATTTAAGACAAGAAATAAGCCATCAACAAGCAGTTAAAACAAGTCAACCATTTGTCGATGCTGATAACGATAGACAAACAGCCTACAACGATGCGATTAATCATGCTGAAAGTATTGTTAGTGAAACTACTCAACCAGAACTTAATCCTTCAAACGTTTCACAAGCTATGCAACAAATTAAAACAGCAGAAACTGATTTAAATGGTGCCGCTAACTTAACACGTGCTAAAGAAAATGCATTACAAGATTTAAATCAACTGACTCATTTAAATCAAGCACAACGTACTGACTTTACTAACCAAATAAATGATGCTGCAAATATTGCAACAGTAACTCAAGTTACTTCTATTGCTTCATCACTTGATCAAGCAATGGGGCAATTAATTGATGCTGTTAATGAGCAAACTGATGTTAAACAAAGCATCAATTACACTGATGCTGAACCAGCTAAACAACAGGATTATATTAACGCAATAACAAGTGCTGAAAGCATCACGAACCCAACAACTGGTTCTAATGCAAACCAAACTCAAGTTGAAACAGCACTGTCAGCAATTAATACTGCTAAACAAGCGTTAAACGGTACGCAAAAAGTCAATGAAGCTAAAAATAATGCATCTCAAGAATTAAATGGTTTAGATAATTTAAATAATGCTCAAAGAGAAAATGTAGCTCAAAAAATTAATCAAGCTCAAACAGTTGCTGAAGTAGAGAAAATTAAAAAAGATGCTCAAGATTTAAACACAGCTATGACTAAATTAAAAGAAAGCTTGGCTGACAAAGACAATACGTTAGATAGTCAAAATTATTTAGATGCTGATAATAATAAGAAAACTGATTATACAAATGCAGTGACAAATGCTGAAAATATTTTAAACCCTACACAAGGTACAAATCTAACTAAAGAACAAGTTGAAGCTGCAACTAACCAAGTTAATTCAGCTAAGAATGATTTAAATGGTACTCAAAACTTAAATAACGCTAAACAACAAGCTACAACAAATATCGATGGATTAACTAATGTTACTGATGCTCAAAAAGAAGCACTTAAACAATTAGTTGGAAATTCATCGAATGTAGCAGAAGTTCAAGCTAATTTACAAAAAGCTCAAGACGTTGACCAAGCGATGAATCATTTAAAACAAAGTATTGCAGATAATACAGCAACTAAGAATGATCAAAACTACTTAGATGCGTCACCAAATAAACAAGAGGCATATAACAATGCAATTGATAGTGCAAAAGATATTATTGATAACACTTCTAATCCATCATTAGATCCGACTGTTATTAATCAAGCCACAACTAACGTGACAAACGCTAAAAATGAATTGAATGGTAATGATAATCTGAACCAAGCAAAACAAGAGGCTAATCAAACAGTAGGTGGACTTGATAACTTAAATAATGCACAACAACATGCTTTAAATGAGCAAATTAGTCATGCAACATCAGTTGATGAAGTAAATCAAATTAAAAACAATGCTCAAAATCTAAACAATGCTATGGCTGGTTTAAAACAAGCAATTGCCGATAAAGATTTAACAACATCAAAAGTTAACTTCACTGATGCTGATCCTGAAAAGCAAGCTGCTTACAATCAAGCTATTACAAATGCTGAAAATATATTAGATAAAGCTAGTGGCAGTAACGTATCTCAAACTGAAGTTGAACAAGCAATTCAACAAGTCAACAATGCTAAACAAGCATTAAACGGTGATGCAAACGTTCAACAAGCTAAAGACGAAGCAACTGAACTCATCAATAATGCGAGTGACTTAAACCAAGCTCAAAAAGATGTATTAAAAGGTCAAGTGAATAATGCTACAACTGTTGCTGAAACAAATGGTATTAAACAAACTGCTCAAGACTTAAATAATGCAATGACACAATTGAAACAAAGTATTGCAGATAAAGATCAAACTAAAGCTGATGGTAACTTTACAAATGCTGATACTGATAAACAAACTGCATACTACAATGCTGTCACTCAAGCTCAACAGTTAATTGACGGAGCTCCAAATGTAGTTGTAACACCAAGTGAAATTACTGATGCGCTTAACCATGTTAATCAAACTAAAGACGAATTAAACGGTAATACAAACTTAGCTAATGCTAAACAAACAGTTACAAATGCAATTGATCAATTACCAAACTTAAATCAAGCTCAACGTGATGAATATAATAAACAAATCACACAAGCTACAGCAGTTCCAGATGTAAATGCGATTCAAACAGCTGCTGAAAAGCTTAACGAAGCTATGACAAACTTGAAACAAGGTATCGCTAACAAAGACGATATTTTAGCAGGCGAAGACTATCACGATGCCGATCAAGATAAACAAGCAGCATTTAACGATGCTATCTCTGCTGCACAAGATTTATTAAATCAAACAGCTAGTCCAACAATGGATCCAACTCAAGTGACTAACGCTTTAACGAAAGTTCAAGAAACGACTCAAGCATTAAATGGTAATGAAAAACTTGAAACTGAAAAGCAAAATGCAAAAGCAACAATAACTACACTTGATCATTTAAATAGTGCACAACAACATGCTCTAACTGATCAAATTGATCAAGCACCAGATATCGAACATGTTAACCAAATCAAACAAGTAGCGGAAAACTTAAATAATGCTATGACAGCCTTATCTAATGGATTACAAGATAAGACAGAAATATTAGGCAACATCAATTACACAGATGCTGATCAAGATAAGAAAGATGCATATAATGCTGCTATTGCACATGCTGAAAATATCTTAGATAAAGCTAATGGTGGCAATGTACCTCAAACTGAAGTTGAACAAGCATTACAACAATTAACTGATGCGAAACAAGCATTAAATGGTAATAACAATGTTCAAAATGCCAAAAATGAAGCAATTCAAGCTATTGAAAATGCAAGTGAGTTAAACCAAGCTCAAAAAGAAGCGTTAAAACAACAAGTAGATTTAGCTACTACAGTTGATAAAGTCAATGGTATTAAACAAACAACGCAAGATTTAAATCAAGCAATGGCTGATTTAAAACAAGGTATTGCAAATCATGACCAAGTGATTACAAATGGTAATTACTTAAATGCAGATCAAGATAAACAATCAGCATATTCTGATGCAGTAAATCATGCTCAACAAATTATTAATGGAACTCCAAATGCTATAGTTAATCCACAAGAAGTAACTCAAGCATTACAACAAGTGACTCAAACTAAAGGCGAATTAAATGGGGATCAAAATCTTCAAACCGCACAACAAAATGCGACAACAATAATTGATCAATTACCTAATTTAAATACACCTCAAAAAGAGGCGCTTAAACAACAAGTAACTCAAGCAGGTTTAGTTCCAGATGTTGATCGTGTAAAACAAACTGCTAATGATTTAAATACTGCAATGGGTAACTTGAAACAACAACTTCAAGCTAATAGTCAAGTGCCGCAATCAATTGATTACACTCAAGCAGATAACAGTAAGCAAGTTGCTTATGACAACGCTACAAATCATGCTCAACAAATCGTAGATGGCACACCAACACCTGTATTAAACGTTGATGAAGTTAATCAAGCACTAACAAATGTTAATCAAACTAAAGATGACCTTAATGGTAATGAAAACTTAGATCAAGCTAAACAAGAAGCAACAACTCAGCTTGGTGCTTTACAAGATTTAAATCAACCACAACATGATGCACTTACTGAACAAATTAACCAAGCACAATCTATTGATGCTGTTAACCAAATTAAACAAACTGCACAAGAAGTTAACAATGCAATGAATCAATTAAAACAAAGCATTGCTAATAAAGATCAAGTATTAGGTAGTGAAAATTATCACGATGCTGATGCAGACAAACAAACAGCATACACGAATGCAGTGAACCAAGCAGAAATTATTATTAATCAAACATCTAATCCAACGTTAATTGCTAGTGACATCGAGAACACGATAAACCAAGTTAATAACGCACATAACGAGTTAAACGGTGATGCAAAACTTGCTACTGAAAAGCAAAATGGCAATACAGAAATTAATGCAATGTCTCATTTAAACGATGCTCAAAAACAAGCACTCACAACTCAAATTGAACAAGCACCAGATATTGCAACAGTAAATCAAGTTAAGCAAACTGCTCAAAACCTTGATCAAGCAATGAATCAATTAGCTCAATCAATTAATGACAATGCACAAACATTAACTGATGGTAATTATTTAAATGCTGATCAACAAAATCAAGAAGCGTATAACCAAGCAGTTGCTAATGCTGAAAATGTATTAAATCAACATGCTGGCACAAATGAAATTCAAGATGCAGTTGAACGTTTAACAAATACAGTTAATAATGCGAAACAAGCGTTGAATGGTAATACAAACTTAGCTCAAGCTCAACAAGAAGCTACTCAGTTTGTTAATCAATTACAACATCTTAACGATGCTCAAAAGCAAAATTACAATACTCAAATTAACCAAGCACCATTAGTTACAGATGTTTTAACAATAAAACAAAACGCTCAAGCGCTTGACCAAGCTATGGAACAATTGAGAAATAGTATTGCAGATAACCAAGACACATTAGCTTCTGAAGACTATCATGATGCGACAAATGAACGTCAAAATGACTATAACAATGCAGTAAATGCAGCAAATAATATCATTAACGAAGCTACTTCACCAATCATGGATTCAAATGATATCAATTCAGCTACATCTCAAGTAAACACAACTAAAGTAGCACTTGATGGTGATGAAAATCTTGCAAATACTAAACAACAAGCTACTGAAACGCTTAGACAATTGAGCCATTTAAATCAAGCTCAAGTCCAAGCTTTAGAAGCTCAAATTACTCAATCGTCAGACATAGCTACAGTGAATCAACACTTACAAACTGCACAAGATTTAAACAGTGCAATGGGTAATTTAATTCAAGCTATTGCTAACCATAATGACATTGAACAACAAGGTAACTTTACAAATGCGGATAATGATAAACAGACAGCATACACTGATGCAATTGCGAATGCAGAAAGTATCATTAACCCACAAACGGGTCAAAATGCATCACAAACAGAAGTAGAGCAAGCAATTACTCGTGTTCAAGATGCGTTACAAGCATTAAATGGTGATCAAAACTTACAAGATGCAAAAGTCAATGCTGAACAAGCAATTAATGCACTAGTTGATTTAAACGATCCACAAAAACAAGCTTTAATACAACAAGTGAATAGTGCGCCATTAGTGACTGATGTTCACCAAATTGAACAAAATGCTAATACACTAAATCAAGCTATGCATGGTTTACGAGAAAGCATACAAGATAACGCAACAGTCAAAACTAATAGTATTTACATTAATGAAGATCCAACAGAACAACAAAACTATGATCAAGCAGTTCAACATGCGCAATATATCATCAACGAACAAACTGCTACGTTAGATGAAAATACTATTAATCAAGCTACTGAAGCAGTTAACAATGCTAAGCAATCGTTACATGGTGATGTGAAATTACAAAACGACAAAGACCATGCTAAACAAATAGTTAGTCAGTTATCTTATTTAAATGATGCTCAAAAACATATGGAAGATGCATTAATAGATAGTGAAACTACAAGAACAGCTGTTAATAATGACTTAACAGAAGCACAAGCACTTGATCAATTAATGGATACGTTACGTCAAAGCATTGCTGACAAAAATGATATTCATGCAAACAGTCAATATATTAATGCTGAACCTAACAAACAACAAGATTATGACACTGCTTTACAAAATGCTGAAAATATCATTGCTGGAACTAATAACCCAACAATTAATAAAAGTGATGTATCTCAAGCAACTCAAGCTGTCGATAATGCGAAACAAGCATTAGACGGAGTTCAAAGATTAGAAGAAGATAAACAAAATGCAGGTACATCATTAAATCAATTTGATCATTTAACACCTGCTCAACAGCAAGCTATAGAAAATGCTATCAACAACGCTTCCACTCGTGATGAAGTTGCACAAAAACTTGAAGAAGCGCAAGCACTTAATAATGCAATGCAAGCTTTAAAAGATAGTATTCAAGATCATGCACAAGTTGAAGCGAGCAGTAAATTTATTAACGAAGATCCTACTCAAAAAGGTGCTTATACTGATGCAGTTAACCATGCTTTAGACATTATAAATAATGATTCAAATCCAATACTAGATAAGTCTGCGATTGAACAAGCAACTCAAGCAGTATATAATGCTAAAGATAATTTACACGGTGATCAAAAATTAGCTGATGATAAACAACATGCTAATGAAACTCTAAATCAATTAAATAATCTTAATACTGCTCAACGTGATACGCTACAAAATCAAATTAATGGTGCATCAACTAGAGATGAAGTTGCACAAATTATCAATAATGCTCAAGCACTTGATTTAGCAATGGAAAATCTAAAAGTAAGTATTAAAGACCAAGCTCAAACTGAAGCGAGTAGCAAATTTATTAATGAAGATCCTGCACAAAAAGACGCATATACACAAGCAGTACAACATGCTCAAGACTTGATTGACCAAACGTCTAATCCTACATTAGATATCACTCAAGTTGACCAACTAACTCAAGCAGTGAATAATGCCAAAGATAATTTACATGGTGACCAAAAACTTGAGCAAGCGAAACAACGAGCTTTAGAGAGCTTAAATAACTCAACTGATCTTAACCAACCACAACATCAAACGCTTGAAACACAAATCAATCAAGCAACAACTAGAGATGACATTAATCAAATCTTAGTAAATGCTGCTGACCTTAATACAGCAATAGGCAATTTAAAAGCAAGCATTAATGACCAAGCACAAGTTGAAGCAAGTAGTAAATTTATTAATGAAGATCCTGCACAAAAAGATGCATATACTGAAGCAGTAAATAATGCCAAAGATTTAATCAAGCAAACTTCAAATCCAACGATGGATACAAGCCAAATTGAACAAAAAATCCAAGACGTTATCAATGCTAAAGATAATCTTCATGGTGATCAAAAACTTGAACAAGACCAACAGCAAGCAACAACTACTGTTGATAGTTTAGATCATTTAAATCATGCGCAACAACAAGCTGCTAAAGATGCAATTGCTAGTGCTACAACTAGAACAGAAGTAGCACAATTAGTTCAAACAGCAACTCAACTTGATCAAGCGATGAAATCATTAAAAGATCAATTGAATCAAATTAATACTGATAAAACTGAGCCTAATTACACTGAAGCTTCAACAGATAAACAAGATGCATTAAATCAAGCAATAAGTAATGCTGAAAATATCGTTAACCCAGCACAAGGTACAAATGCTAATCAAACTGAAGTTGAACAAGCTTTAACACAACTTCAAGAAACTGCAAATGATTTAAATGGTAATCAACGTGTTGCTGATGCTAAAGCACAAGCTAAAACAGATATCGATCAATTAACACATCTTAATAACGAACAGCAAACTGCTATTAAACAAAATATTGATAACGCTACTCAACTTCAACCAATTGCTCAAATAGTTGAACAAGCAACTCAATTAAATACAGCAATGCAACAATTACAAGATGCAGTTAATGATCATACTAATGTTGAAAATTCAGTTGATTACAGCCAAGCAGATAACGATAAACAACAAGCATATCAACAAGCAATAACACATGCTCAACAATTACTTACAGAAAATGCATCGCAACAACAAGTTGAACAAGCTTATCAGGACATACAACAAACTAAACAAGCATTAAACGGTGATGAAAGAGTAGCTGAAGCGAAAACTCAAGCTAACCAAGCTATCGATCAACTCAATGCTATTAATGATTCACAACATCAATCTTTAGTTGAAAGAGTTAATCAATCAAATGACTTAAATGAAATTCAACAAATTGTTGATGAAGCTACATCATTAAATACAGTCATGAATCAACTTCAACAGACTATCAATGATAATGAAGCATCAACTAAAAATAGTGGTAATTACATTAACGCTGAAGCTCAATTGAAACGAGACTTCGACCAAGCAATTACTAACGCTCAAGATGCAGTTGATAAAGCAAATGGTCTAAACTTACCTAAAGAGCAAATTCAACAATTAATTGATGCTATTTCAACTACAAAAGATGCATTAAATGGTGATCAAAGACTTAATGATGCCAAAACTAAAGCGTTAGAAACATTAGACCAATTAACTAACATTAATAACGCTCAAAAGCAATTAGCTACATTACAAATCAATAATGCTGATACATTAAATAAAGTGACTCGAGCTATTAATAAAGCAACAGCAGTAGATCAAGCGATGAATGCTTTAAAACAATACGTTCAAAATAATGAACTACCAATAAAATCTAGCTCAAACTTTATTAATGCCGATGATGATTTAAAAGCCCAATTCAATAAAGCTATCTCTAATGCACAAAATGTATTAAATAAAGATAGTGGAAATGCATTAACAAATACTGAAGTGGGAGCATTAAAACAAGCTATCATAGATGCAGAAAATGCATTAAATGGTGATCTTAAAGTTTCAAATGCTAAATCAAAAGCTGATAAATTTATAGATAGTTTAGATCAACTTAACCAACCACAAAAAGTGGCAGCACATGAAGCAATCAAGAAAGCTAATGATTTAGATACTATAAATGACATTATCAATGATCAAATAGAATTAAATGATGCAATGGCTGAACTTAGAGATCTCGTTGAAAATACTATTCCAAACAGTGAAAATAGCATCGACTTCCAAAATGCCGATCAAAGTGCAAAAGATAATTTAAATGAAGTTAAATCAAATGCACAACAAATGCTAGATGGAAACAACAATAATGATACAGATGTTAACGATGTTCGTGGAATGATAGAATCAATTAAAGAAGCAATTAACCAATTAAATGGTGAAGAAAGATTACAAGAAGCGAAAAATGATGCCATCCAAGAAGTTAATAAAGCTTTAGCAGATAAATTGAAAGAAATTAATGCATCAAACGCTACTGAGCAAGATAAGACTGACGCTATTAATAAAGCCAAAGAACTTGCTAACCAAATTATTAATGATATTAATAATTCGACTAGTAACGATCAAGTCAATAAAGTTCAACAATCAGGCAACAAAGCAATCGATGAGATTCATGCAAATGAAATACCTAAAGCTAAAATAGATGCTAAAAATGATATTGAACAAAAAATCAATGACCTTATTACTAAGATTACAAATAACCCTGATTTAACTGATACAGAAAAACAACAGTTAATTAATCAATTGAATCAGTTAAAACAACAAAGTAATAATGATATTGATAATGCAACAACTAAAGAAGATATTGATCGAATTAAGCAAAAACTAGAAGATGCTGTTAATAATATTTCTAACTATGTCAAAGCTAAAGTTGATGCTAAAAACGAAATCAAAGATGCTGCTGCAGCTAAAATCAAAGAAATTGATAATAATCCTGATTTAACACCAGAACAAAAAGCTGCCGCTAAAGACGAAGTCAATCGCCTTAAAGAACAAGCATTGAAAGATATTGATAACGCGACAGACTTAAACGGTATTGATGAAGCTAAATCTAATGCGCAAGATACAATCAATCAATTTGATCCAAATCAATTTACGATTGATCAAGCCAAAGATAAAGCGAAACAAGCTATCGAAGATGCAGCCAACAATAAACTTAAAGATATTGATAATAACCCTGACTTAACGCCAGAACAAAAAGCTGCCGCTAAAGACGAAGTCAATCGCCTTAAAGAACAGGCATTGAAAGATATCGATAATGCGAAAGATTTAAACGGCATTGATGAAGCTAAGTCTAAAGCACAAGATACAATCAACCAATTTGATCCAAATCAATTTACGATTGATCAAGCGAAAGACAAAGCGAAACAAGCTATCGAAGAAGCAGCTAACAATAAACTTAAAGAAATTGATAATAACCCTGACTTAACGCCAGAACAAAAAGCTGCCGCTAAAAACGAAGTCAATCGCCTTAAAGAACAAGCGTTGAAAGATATCGATAATGCGAAAGACTTAACTGGCATTGATAAAGCGAAATCTCAAGCTCAAGATACAATCAACCAATTTGATCCAAATCAATTTACGATTGATCAAGCGAAAGACAAAGCGAAACAAGCTATCGAAGACGCAGCTAACAACAAACTTAAAGAAATTGATAATAATCCTGACTTAACGCCAGAACAAAAAGCTGCTGCTAAAGACGAAGTCAATCGCCTAAAAGATCAAGCGCTTAAAGATATTGATAATTCAAAATCACTTGAAGATATAACTAAACAACAACATAAGTTTATATCTCAGATTATTTCTGTAAATCCAATTAAAGATTTAGTGAAACGTAAAGACGATGCTATTAAAAATATCAATAAAATATCTACACAAAAAGCTAAAGACATAAGAAACAGTAGATTTGGTACTGCAAGTCAAAAACAAGATGCTTTAAATCGAATTAATAGCATAGTTAATGACACGATTAGAAGAATTAAAAATGCACACACACCACAAGAAGTGGATGATGCATTGAGAGATGGTATTAATCGTATCTTAGCTGTTCAAATCAATACAAATATTGGCAGAAACAGAAATCAATTCAACAATACTTTAAATAGACCTTTCGATTTAACTAGAGTAGTTAGAGCTAATCAAACTAATGCTACTACTATCTTCGGAAATGGAACTAAAGAAAAATTAAATGGCAGCGTCCCTAGCGATAAATCTAAACAAAGCAAAGATAAAAATAACAATCATCAAAATACACATAGTGTGACAGATTCAATTGCTAATGTACTTAAAAAGACACTAGGATTTGTAGGCATTTCTGGATTATTAGCTAGTTTCTGGTTTGTAATGGCAAAACGCCGTAGAAAAGAAGAATAAGAGGAAATGTTGAATCATAAAGATACTATTAAAGATGATAAAAAACATTTATTGAGTGATAACGACCACGAACCATTGTTATTAGCTAAACAGAAAAAAGATGAAACAGAAACTAACAAACAAACTTCAAATTCTTCAAAAGAGAAAAAGCTAAAAGGTAATGATAAAGATGCGCCTATATTAATTGCTAAAAAGAAACAAAATCATAAAGATAATGAAAATAAAGCAAAAGGTAAATCAACATCTAATAACAAAAAAGTCACAAACTCAAAAAAGAAGAAAAAGAATAATAAAAAACCTTCAAAACGTAAAAAATAAAACTCAATAAATTTATCCTAATTCTTCAAATAGAAGGAGCACCGATTGAATATTCATCAATCGGTGCTCCTCTTTTTACTATTTACGCTTTAACAATTTAAATAAAGCCTGTTGTGCATGTTGATTAGCTTCTTTATTTTGTTCTCTAGGAACCCATTTTACAAACAATAACTCAAAATCTCTTTCCAATAATTCTAATTGTTCAAAATAGGGTTTAAATTTAGCATTTTTAATATATCCCGCATCAACACTATCCGCTATCAACTTCGAATCTGTGTATAGAAGGGCATTACTTACTTTTAGTTCTCTTGCATGTTCCAATGCATGAATGCACGCTGCCCATTCAGCACTATGATTATCCATTTCACCTAATTCATGAGTGAAAATATGATGTTGATCATCTTCTTTAATGACGATAGCACAAGTACTCATTCCAGGATTACCTTTTGTCGCTGCGTCAAAATTAATTTTTGCCATTTTCACACCTGCTTATATCAAAATTCCTTACAATCTAAATCATAATATCTATTTTAATCAAAAGAACAATAATTTAAAAATACTTCAATTAAAAACATCAAATTATGGATTTATATAAATAAAAAACACGCTTCAACTCAATTATAAATTAAGTAAAGCGTGTGGCCACTATATATTAATAACCTTCATCCAATTTACTAATTTTACCTTTACGATAAAATGATTTCGCAATATAGCCAAATGGCACATTGAAAATAGTAGATACAAGTTTTAATACATATGTTGTTATGAATATTTCAAATACTGCCATACCAGGTAAACTTCCGATAAATGCGATAGATACGAAAAGGGCAGTATCAATGATAGAACTAATTACAGTACTACCATATGCTCTTATAATAAATGTTTTATCAGAACTAAATATTTTTTTAATTAGTGAGAAGATAAACACATCTATATGTTGTCCGATAATATATGCAACGATTGAACCTAATGCAATTCGTGGTACGACATCAAAAATGGCATGAAATGCGCTTTGAGCTGTGTCTTCTGGAGCAGGGATGAAATGTAATGACATTTGCATGACAATAATCATAACTAATGTTGAAGAAAATCCTAACCACACTGCGCGTTTAGCTACCTTTCTTCCATAAATATCATTCAATATATCAGTAGCCAAATAAATAGACGCAAACATGACATTACCTAAAGTAGCTGAAATACCAAATATTTCAACAGTTTTGATGACTTGAATATTAGCAATAATTGTACCAATTGCTACCCAAGCTATTAAACCATGTTTACCAAACAATCGATACATCACTACCATTAAAATAAACGTTACTAAAAACGTAGCTATTCCAAAAATTTCATTATACATATACTTTTCCTCCTAAATTTTGTTAATGCGGGTGTTTAGAAACCGCTAAAATAACTTAACCATTTTACTTGAAAAATGTTACTAATGCAATACGTAACGTTAATTAAATTTGTGGTTCTTAATAGCAAATTGATTATTGTTAATCCATCCATAATAAATGCTATAATGTTTACATGTGAATGATTGAGGTAGTATTAAAAACTAAATGTATCTCTTTATTTGCGACATAATAAACGCTATAGCTAAAGGGAGTTGAGAATATACTTACTTATTCCGAACAACAAGCTATAAATCGAATTGATCAATTATTGACTACGTATTGTCATCAATGTCCATTAAAGTCGCATATAAGAAAGACTGAAAATAAGACGCAGGCACATCATTTTTGTATCAATGAATGTTCAATTGGTAAACAAATCAAACAAATTGGAAACGAACTTCAATAGGAGGTAGTTAATATGGAAATTGTTTCAATTTCAGAAACACCAAACCACAACACTATGAAAATCACTTTAAATGAATCACGTGAAGATATGAAATCAAATACTTATACAGAAGCTCAAGAAGGGCAACCTGAATTCATCAATGCATTATTCGACATCGACGGTGTGAAATCTATTTTTTACGTTATGGATTTCATCTCTGTAGATAAAGAGGATCAAGCTGATTGGAATACACTTATTCCTCAAATTGAAGATAAATTCAACCAATAATTAAATTAAATTTCATGGAGGGACACATTTATGGAAATTTTACGTGTAGAACCTACACCGAGTCCTAATACTATGAAAATTGTTCTATCTGAAAAGAGGCAAGATAATAAATCAAATACTTATACTGAGGTAAACGAACAACAACCTCAATTTATTAATGATTTATTAAATCTTGAAGGTGTTAAGTCTATTTTCCATGTTATGGATTTTCTAGCTATAGATAAACAACCTAAAGCCGATTGGGAGAATGTTTTGCCATTAATTACATCTACTCTAAATAATGAAAAAAATGAGAATCAAGAGTATCAACCAGATGAACATTATGGCGAGATTAAGGCAGAAGCATTAATGTTTAAGGGTATACCATATCAAATTAAATTATCAACTCAGCAAGATGAAAAACGTAAACAATTGCCAGAGTTTTATGTAGACAATATGCTAAAAGCTCAAAAAGATAATGATAATGTCGCTTTTCTAAGAAAATGGGAAAATTTAGGCATACGATATGGCGACATAGATGAAGTCATGGATGACGTTTATGAAGAAATATTAGCGTTATACCCAGCGTCAAGAATAGAACAATTAGTTAACGAAGCACTAGAAACAGATATTGTTATTCCCGAAAGTCATTATAAACATGTAACATTAGCTGAATTTCAACAAGCTTCTGATTGGAAAGAAAAATTACGTATGCTTAAAGCATTTCCAACGCCGACTTTTGACGATATTCCTTTATTAGATTATGCATTAAATGAGGAAAAGATTCCGCTTCGTCGTGAGGCTGTAGTTTTACTAGGTATGGTTGAGGATAAAGACATTTTACCTTATATTTATAAAGGGTTACACGATAAGAGTCCTGCCGTACGACGAACTGCAGGGGATTGTTTAAGTGACTTAGGTTATAAAGAAGCACTTCCAGAAATGGAAAAAGCATTAGATGATCCTCAAAAAATCGTTCGTTGGAGAGCTGCTATGTTTATTTTTGATGAAGGAAACGAGCAACAGCTAAATAGCTTAAAAGCACATGCTAATGATTCAGCGTATGAAGTTAAATTACAAATTGAAATGGCCATTTCTAGAATAGAAAATGGGGATGAAGCCCTAGGTTCAGTTTGGAAACAAATCGCTAATAGAAATAAATCCTAATAATTACTAAAAGGAGCATAAAATTATGAATGCCTATGATCAATATATGAAAGAACTTGCACAACAAATGAGCTCTGAACTTACAGATCATGAGTTTGAAAGTTTAGAATCTAGCGAATCAGTAAATCAATATATGAATAATGTAAACGAAGACGATACAACATTTGTTGTTATTAATTCAACATGTGGTTGTGCAGCAGGTTTAGCACGCCCAGCAGCAGTAGCAGTTGCTGAACAAAATGAAGCTAAACCAACTCATAAAGTAACTGTCTTTGCAGGACAAGATAAAGAAGCTACTGAAACAATGCGTGAATATATTCAACAAGTACCTTCAAGTCCTTCATTCGCATTATTTAAAGGACAAAATCTCGTTCATTTCATGCCTAGAGAACATATCGAAGGTAGAGATATTAACGATATCGCAATGGATTTAAAAGATGCATTCGACGATTATTGTGAAACAAAATAATGCTGATTAGAGTGATACGGGAGGCTCATATTAATTTGAGTGTCCTGTATCGCTTTTTTATTAATAAGAAAAATTGACCCTTCATTAATTTTATCAAATATCTTGTTTCATACTTTTTTATGCGTCTAATTACCAGTATAATAATATTAATGTGACTATTGAAAGATAATAGGATTCCACTTCATTACATAAAATATAGAAAGGATGTATACAACCATGCTCAATTCATTCGACGCAGCATATCACGGTCTTTGTGAAGAAATCTTAGACATTGGAAATCAACGAGATGATCGTACACATACAGGCACAATTTCAAAATTTGGTCATCAACTAAGATTTGATTTATCCAAAGGCTTTCCTTTATTAACGACTAAGAAAGTTTCGTTTAAACTTGTAGCTACAGAATTATTATGGTTTATCAAAGGGGATACAAATATCCAATATTTATTAAAATACAATAATAATATTTGGAATGAATGGGCTTTTGAAAATTATGTTAATTCTAATGATTATCATGGTCCAGATATGACAAATTTTGGCCATCGTTCATTACAAGATAGTGATTTTAACGAATTATATAAAGTTGAAATGAAGAAATTCAAAGAGAAAATTTTAACTGATGATACGTTCGCACAAAAATATGGTGATTTAGGAAATGTATACGGTAAACAATGGAGAGATTGGGAAGATAAAGATGGCAACCATTTTGATCAACTTAAAACTGTTATCGAGCAAATTAAACAAAATCCTAATTCACGCCGTCATATCGTTTCAGCTTGGAACCCAACTGAAATCGATACAATGGCATTACCTCCATGTCATACGATGTTCCAATTCTATGTACAAGATGGAAAATTAAGTTGTCAATTATATCAACGTAGTGCAGATATCTTTTTAGGTGTTCCATTTAATATTGCAAGCTATGCCTTACTTACTCATTTAATAGCTAAAGAATGCGGTTTAGAGGTTGGGGAATTTGTCCATACTTTTGGTGATGCACATATTTATTCAAATCATATGGATGCTGTACAAGAACAACTTTCTCGTGATAGTTTCAATCCACCTCAAATCAAAATTAACTCAGATAAATCTATTTTTGATATCGACTATGAAGACATAGAATTAATTAACTATGAGTCTCATCCAGCTATCAAGGCACCAATTGCAGTATAATTTTTAAATTAATCTTAATATTGATAAGTATTTTACAAATTTTCAAATTTATCTTTAGAAAACTTCCTTAATTACTACCTAATAGTAACGAATTGTATTCAATTTATGTTACATTTAATTTATGAAATCGATACACTAATGCCCACATATCAAGGAGGACAATGAAATGACATTATCTATTTTAGTCGCACATGATCAACAAAGAGTCATAGGTTATCAAAATCAATTACCATGGCATCTTCCTAATGATCTTAAACATGTTAAACAATTATCTACAGGTCATACATTAGTTATGGGAAGAAAAACATATGAATCTATAGGCAAACCTTTACCTAATAGACGTAACGTTGTTTTGACTAATAATAAGTCATTTCATCCTGAAGGTGTGGACGTTATTCACTCTTTTGAAGAAATAAAAGATTTAACAGGTCATGTGTTTATATTCGGTGGCCAAACTTTGTTTGAAGAAATGATTGATAAAGTAGACGATATGTATATAACTGTGGTTAATGGTAAGTTTCAAGGAGATACTTTCTTTCCTCGTTATACTTTTGAAGATTGGGAAGTTGAGTCCTCAGTTGAAGGCGAACTAGACGAAAAAAATACTATTCCACATACATTTTTACATTTAATAAGGAAAAAATCATAGGGGGACTATTTATGGTTAAGCAAGTTATCGTTACAGATTCTACTTCAGATTTACCTCAAAGTTATTTAAAAGAAAACGCAATCCATGTCATCCCATTAAATCTTACAATTAATGGTAAATCTTATGTTGACCAAGTTGACATTACATCTTCGGAATATATTGACTATTTAGAACAAGATGCTGATGTTAAAACAAGTCAGGCTTCAATCGGAGAAATAATTAACGTTTATGAAAAACTTGGTAAAGATGATGTAGAAATTATTAGCATACATTTATCTTCTGGTTTAAGCGGTATGTATAATACAGCTTACCAAGCTAGTCAAATGGTAGATGCTAATGTCACTGTAATTGATTCCAAATCTATTTCTAACGGTCTAGCTTATCAAATTAAACATATCGTTGAACTTATCGAAGAAGGTACGTCAACATCTGATATTGTTGATAGTGTTAAAAAGTTGCAAGACAACACTAAGTTATTTGTAGTAATTGGCCAATTAAATCAATTAATTAAAGGTGGACGTATAAGTAAAACTAAAGGACTTATAGGTAATATCATGAAAATCAAACCTATAGGTACGCTCAATGATGGTAAATTGGAACTCGTTCACAACGCTCGAACACAAAACACTAGTATCAATTATTTAAAAAAAGAAATTTCTGAATTCATTGAAAATCATAAACTTAAATCAGTAGGTATTACTCACGCAAATGCCATGGATTTTGTAGATAAAGTTAAAAATACATTTACAGAAGCTTTTAATTTCCATAATTATGATGTAAATGTTACAACACCTGTCATTTCAACACATACAGGTAAAGGCGCTATTGGATTGGTTGTTGTTCGCGAAAACTAATCCAATATATAGATATTTATAAACTTTTGAGCGTTTATCTTTATTTCTTTAATATAATATCGTAAATTATTAACAAAATAGGAAGGAGGCAATCAAATGGCTTATGCAACGTTAGCTGGAGGTTGTTTTTGGTGTATGGTAAAACCATTCACATCATATCCTGGTATTAAATCAGTTGTTTCTGGATATAGTGGTGGGCATGTAGAAAATCCTACTTATGAGCAAGTATGTACTAATCAAACTGGTCATGTAGAAGCTGTGCAAATTACCTATGATCCTGAAATAACTTCATTTGAAAATATTTTAGATGTTTACTTTAAAACATTTGACCCTACAGACGATGGGGGTCAGTTTTTCGACCGTGGTGAAAGTTATCAACCTATCATTTTTTACCATGACGAAGAACAACGTAAAGCTGCAATACTTAAGAAACAACAAATTGATGAACAAGGTATTTTTAAGAAACCTGTTATTACTCCAGTTAAACCATATAAAAACTTCTATCCTGCAGAAGACTATCATCAAGATTACTATAAGAAAAATCCTGAACATTACGAACAATATCAACGAGGTTCAGGCAGAAAAGCATTTATAGAATCACATTGGGGGTCTCAACATGATTAAGAAGAATAAAGATGAATTAAATGATATGGAGTATCTTGTTACACAAGAAAATGGAACAGAACCTCCATTTCAAAATGAATATTGGAATCATTTTGAAAAAGGTATATATGTCGATAAATTGTCTGGCAAACCATTATTCACTTCAGAAGAGAAATTCGAATCTGATTGTGGTTGGCCTAGCTTTTCGAAAGCAATCGACGATGAAGAAATTATCGAGCTAGTAGATAAAACGTTTGGTATGGTTAGAACTGAAGTACGTTCTGAAGATGCAAATAGTCATTTAGGACATGTATTTAACGATGGTCCTAAAGATAAAGGCGGTTTAAGATATTGTATCAATTCAGCATCAATTCAATTTATACCATATGACAAATTAGAAGAATTAGGTTACGGTGACTTAATACAACACTTTGAGAAATAGGAGTGGAACAAAATGTTTAAAAAATTATTCGGTAAAAGTAAAGAAGTAGATAAAAATATTCAAGTTTATTCACCATTATCAGGTGAATACGTTAAAATCGAAGACATTCCAGACCCAGTATTTGCTCAGAAAATGATGGGCGAAGGATTTGGTATTAACCCAACAGAGGGTACTGTAGTATCACCAATCGAAGGTACAGTAGATAATGTTTTCCCTACAAAACATGCTATTGGTCTAAAAGCTGAAAATGGACTTGAATTATTAGTTCATATCGGATTAGATACTGTTCAATTAGACGGTGAAGGTTTTGAAGTATTAGTGGATAGTGGTGACAATGTTAAAGTTGGAGATCCAATTATCAAATTCGATGTTGAATACATTAAAAATAATGCAAAATCAGTTATTTCTCCTGTAATTATTACTAATTCTGATCAAACAGCATCAATTCATTTTGATGATGTTCAAGCAGCAGTTAAAGGTGAAACAAAAGTCATTGATGTGACAATGAACTAATGAAAAATTATTCATTTTATCAATTCGCTATGACAGTTAGAGGTAGAAAAGATGATAAAGGGAAATTAGCTGAACAAATATTTGAAGATTTAGCATTCCCACGTCATGAGAATGATTTCAACGAACTATCTGAATATATCGAAACTCATGGTGATTTTACTCTATCTATGTCAGTCTTCGATGATTTATATGAAGAATATACTGAATGGCTTAAATTTTAATAATTATGTATTTATCGCCTGTGACAATAGAATTTTGTTACAGGCTTATTTTAAATTCTTTTTAACTTTATCATGTTATATTTCAGTTGATTTTGAAGAATAATCCATACATACTGTAAGTATCATTTTGAAAGCAAATGATTAAATGTATTAAATTGAATTTAAAATAAAGATAAAGTTATCATAAAGATGTTTCACTCAAAGACATCAAATTGAATTGTCACCATTTTTAAAAGGAGTGATTATGTGACTAATAATAAAGAGGATCAAACGCCAGATGAGCAACAAAATTCAATACAAGATAAGAAGAAAGATAAACCAAAGAAACCAATTCATCTTAAATTATGGCAACTGATTACATTACTAATAAGTATTATCGTTATAACTGCGGCTATTACCGTTGCAGCAACATTACTAATCAGTCATCACATGAGTGGTTTAAATAAGGAACAACGTGCAAATTTACATAAGATTGAATATGTTTATAAAACTTTAAATAAAGATTACTATAAAAAACAAAAATCTGACAAACTATCACAAGCAGCTATAGACGGTATGGTTAAAGAATTAAAAGATCCTTATTCAGAATATATGACTAAAGAACAAACGAAATCATTCAATGAAGGTGTGTCCGGTGATTTTGTCGGTATAGGCGCTGAAATGCAAAAGAAAAACGATCAAATTAGTATTACTAGCCCTATGAAAGGCTCCCCAGCGGAAAAAGCAGGGATCAAACCGAAAGATGTTGTTACAAAAGTTAATCATAAATCAATAAAGAATAAGCCACTAGATGAAGTCGTCAAAATGGTTAGAGGTAAAAAAGGAACAAAAGTAGTCTTAACGATTAAACGAGGCTCAGTAGAAAAAGATATTTCAATTAAACGTGATACTATTCATGTTAAAAGTGTTGAATATGAGAAGAAAGATAATGTTGGCGTAATCACAATTAATAAATTCCAAAACAATACTTCTGGCGAACTTAAAAATGCTGTCAAGAAAGCACACAAACAAGGTGTACGAGATATTGTTTTAGATTTACGTAACAATCCAGGTGGATTATTAGATGAAGCTGTGAAAATGGCAAATATTTTCATAGATAAAGACAAAACTGTTGTCCAACTTCAAAAGGGTGATGACAAACAACAACTTAAAACAGAAAATGACCCATTAAAAGAAGCTAAAGACATGAAAGTTTCAATCCTAATTAATGAAGGTTCAGCAAGTGCATCAGAAGTATTCACTGGCGCACTCAAAGATTATCACAAAGCTAAAGTCTATGGTTCTAAATCATTTGGTAAAGGTATTGTTCAAACAACACGTGAATTTGATGATGGTTCACTATTGAAATATACAGAAATGAAATGGTTAACACCTGATGGCCATTATATTCATGGTAAAGGTATTCAACCAGATGTAAAAATAGAAACTCCAAAATATCAATCTCTAAATGTCATACCTAATAAGAAAACATATAAAATCGGTGATGAAAGCAAGCATGTTAAAACAATGAAAATTGGGTTAACTGCATTAGGATTCAAAGTTGATAACGAATCTAAAACATTTGATTCAAGCTTAGAATCGGCTATTAAGAAATTCCAAGAAGACAACAATTTAAAAGTAACAGGTGAATTTGATAAAGAAACAAATGATAAATTCACTCTAAAATTAGTCGAAAAATCTAATAAAAATGACACAGTTTTAGATAAATTAATCAAGAAGTTGAAATAAGTTTAAAAAGATGAAAATATGTGAATTAAATGATGAAAGCTTTTTAACCTATAACTATAAATACAAAGAGGTGTTTTAGATTATGATTAGATTAGCAACAAAAAATGATCTTTCAAGTATTGAGAATTTAGTAGAAGAAGCAAAAGAAATTATGGAGAAATTCAACAATAATCAGTGGGATGACAAATACCCTGTCACTGAACATTTTGAAGAAGATATCGAATCTGAAACACTTTATGTATTAGATGTTGATAATGAAATTTATGGTTTTATTGTCATCGACCAAAATCAATCAGAATGGTATGATGAACTAGAATGGCCTATTGATCGTAAAGGGGCATATGTGATACACCGTTTAGCTGGTTCCCAGTCTTATAAAGGTGCTGCTACTGAATTATTCCAATTTGCAGTAGATATGACAGAAGAGCACGGTGTTCATGTCATATTGACTGATACATTTGCACTTAATAAACCAGCTCAAGGATTATTCGAAAAATTTGGCTTTACAAAAGTAGGCGAAGCCGAAATTGATTATCATCCTTTCGATCGCGGTGCACCATTTTACGCATATTATAAAAACATATAAGAATAGAGGTTATATTTATGACTAAAATCGCATTTACAGGTGGAGGAACAGTTGGACACGTTTCAGTTAACTTAAGTCTGATTCCAACTGCAACAGACAAAGGCGATGAAGCTTTTTATATTGGATCAAAATCTGGAATAGAAAGGGAAATGATTGAATCTCAATTACCAAATATTCCATATTATCCAATTTCTAGTGGTAAATTACGACGCTATTTATCATTTGATAATGCTAAAGACATCTTTAAAGTTTTAAAAGGTGTTTTAGATGCTCGCAAAATTCTAAAAAAACAAAAGCCAGATTTATTATTTTCTAAAGGTGGGTTTGTTTCTGTACCAGTAGTGATTGCAGCTCGTTCTTTAAAAATTCCTACAATCATTCATGAGTCAGATTTAACACCAGGTTTAGCCAATAAAATTGCATTGAAATTTGCTAAAAAAATCTATACAACATTTGAAGATACATTAAATTACTTACCTAAAGACAAAGCAGACTTTGTTGGCGCAACAGTACGTGAAGATTTAAAACAAGGTGATAAACAACGTGGTTACCAATTAACTGATTTTAAACAAGACAAAAAAGTGTTACTTGTTATGGGTGGTAGTTTAGGAAGTAAAAAATTAAATGACGCTATAAGAGAAAATTTAGAAGCTTTATTACAACAATATCAAGTTATTCATCTTACAGGTAAAGGATTAGTAGATAATTCAATAAATAAAGAGGGATATATACAGTTTGAATTTGTTAAAGATGATTTAACTGATTTATTAGCTATTACTGATACTGTTGTCAGTCGTGCAGGTTCAAATGCAATATATGAATTTTTAACATTAAGAATACCAATGTTATTAATTCCTTTAGGTTTAGATCAATCCCGTGGTGATCAAATAGATAATGCGAAAAACTTCGAATCTAAAAGTTATGGTCGAGCTATTCCTGAAGATGAACTTACACAAGTAAGATTGATACAAGAACTTAACCATATCGAATCTAACCGTGATGACATCATTAAACAAATGCAAACTTACAAAGAAAGTTACACTAAAGAAGATATATACGATAAAATTATCAAAGATGCTTTGAATCAATAGGGGGGAATATTGCAATGAGTCGATTAAAACGAATTTCATTACTTATCATTTTTACTTTGATATTCGGTATCATTGCATTCTTTCACGAATCTCGATTAGGTAAGTGGATTGATAATGAAGTATATGAGTTCATTTATGCCTCAGAAAGCTTCATCACTACATCTATTATGTTAGGTGCAACAAAACTCGGTGAAGTTTGGGCAATGGTATGTTTATCTTTAATACTAATCGCTTATTTAATGTTAAAACGTTTAAGAATAGAAACACTCTTTTTTGTAATTGTGATGAGTTTATCTAGTATTATAAACCCTGTATTAAAAAACATCTTTGATAGAGAAAGACCAACGTTATTACGTTTAATCGATATTACTGGTTTTAGTTTCCCAAGCGGTCATGCAATGGGATCTACTTCTTATTTTGGTAGTATCATTTATATTCTTAATAGAACTGATTCAGGTTTATCTAAAGGCGTACTTATTGGCTTAGCAACCTCACTAATATTAATGGTATCAACATCTCGTGTATACCTAGGCGTACATTATCCAACAGATATTATCGCTGGTATTATAGGCGGAGCCTTTAGTATTGTTTTATCAACATTGATCTTAAACAATAAATTACAAAGCACTTAAATTTGAAGAGATACTATTTTACTAAGAGGGGCATATATCTAAATTAACATTAGATATATTCCTCTCATTTTTCTATATATGTATATAACTAAGAAAGGAGCGAAAAGATGACACATAAAACATATAACTGTCCAGTAGAAGCAGTAATTAGTTTAATTGGTGGAAAATATAAACCTATTATATTGTGGTACCTCCTAAATAATACTTTACGTTTTAATGAAATCCAACAATTACTACCTCAAGCTTCTCCAAAAATGTTAAGTCAACAGCTTAAAGAACTACAAAAAGAAGGTTTCATTGAGAAGGTTATTTACCCAGAAGTACCTCCTAAAACAGAATATTATATGACAGACTACGGAAAAACATTGGAACATATTTTAAATGAAATGTGTAATTGGGGAGAGGAGTTTATGAGAGATTATATTGTTAAGCCAACAGATAGCTAGTATCTATTAATCCATACTTACCTTTTGGATACTATCTTACATTAAAGTGCGTTCTTCTCAAGTTAAATATGTAATGCTACTATTAATTAAAATCAATTGGGAAGGAATGACTTAAATGTTAAATGAAATTAAATGGCCAGAAAAATGGTTACCAGGTACAACAGATAATTTTGCTTCAAATGAAATCATCGTTAAAGATTTATCATTTGATAATGTTATAGAGAGTTTATTAAACACTTCTAAATGGGAAAATTACTATTCAAATAGTAGCGATATTTATATGTATAATCAAGATTCTCCAGTTTTAAAACAAAATACACGTTTTAAATTTAAAACATTCGGTTTTGATATAGAAGCTGAAGTTGAAGAATGTATGGTTGAAGATAATATCGCAAGAATCGCATGGCATGGCTGGAATAATGCAACAGGTGATGAATTCTTAGATGTTTATCATGCTTGGCTTATTGAAAAATTATCCCATAATAGACTAAGAATTTTAACTCAAGAATCACAAATTGGTAAACCAGCGAAAGACATGGCTAGTGACAACACTTATCCTATGATTAATGGACATCAGGAATGGATAACTACATTAGCTAACTTTTCAATGTAATATATTAATATCATAAAGAATAGAGCATTAAGATGATTGAAATCAAAGTCATCTTAATGCTCTTTTTTTTAATATCATTCACAATAGATTTTAATCAAAAAGTTCATACTGTTTTAGAGTTTTTTCTATTTTATTTTTGAGACTGTCTTGTTGCTCTTTTTCTTCTTTTCTCATTTTTTTATGTTCTTCAACATGACTTGGTCTGGACACCCAATTTTGGAATGATTTTTTCTCATCCCACTTTGATACAATAGAATATTCTACTTTTGATTTTGTTTCATTTTTCCATACTTCAGCATCGATTAAACCTTCGAATCCTTCAAAGTCTGATTTCGCATTTTTCGCTTTATTTAATAAAATTTCTTTTGCAGATTCATCTGATGTAGAAAAAGTAACTTGTGCAATAAACATTTAAAAATCCCTCCAATAGATTTATCGTATCAATTAATTGAAATACATTATCAATTATAATCAACTTTTACAGAATTCTCTAACGATTGAATTCTAATAACTCTTCGGTTCGCATGAGCTTTCCTCATGCATAACTCCCTCTAACGAATCAATTCGTAAGGTTTCTAGGTTCGCATGAGCCTTACTCATGCATAACTCCCTCTAACGAATAAATTCGTAGGGTCTTCGGTTCGCATGAGCTTTCCTCATGCATAACTCCCTCTAACGAATCAATTCGTAAGGTTTCTAGGTTCGCATGAGCCTTACTCATGCATAACTCCCTCTAACGAATAAATTCGTAGGGTCTTCGGTTCGCATGAGCTTTTCTCATGCATAACTCCCTCTAACGAATCAATTCGTAAGAGGGAGTAAAAAAAAGTAGTAAACCTCAAGTGTCTAAAGGTTTACTACTTTATTTGAACGTCGTTTCCAACGTTAGTCTTTTACGGGCATATAAAAGGGGATTATGAAAATGACCAATACATAAGAACGAAATATATGTGGGGGAAAGTTCTTTTTGGTATTGATAATCATTTTCAATTATTATTATACACGACTGAGAATCGTTGTCAATTAGAATCCTGAAAATTTTATGATTTATTATTAAAAGGATTAAGAAATCCCTCAACCAAAGCATTTTTGCTTAAATATCCCTACAAAAATAGTTCTCAATACTGATAATAACACCATTGAAAGTATGATAAAATTTATTTAACAACATAACTCGTTATGACAATACATAATAATGCGTTGAACTCTTTCAATTTACCTAAGATTATTACGTTTTAAAGTAGGATGTATAAACAATACTTTTATATTTTACTTAATACCAAAAGACATTGAAATGAGGCCACTTTGACATAAACAAAAATAATCACATTAACTTTTACATATTTATTAATTTATGATACATATTTATAACATACAAAATATTTATTTCAAACATATATAGTCATATTAAGAGGTGCAAAAATGACAAATATTTTATTAGTAGAAGATGAACAAAATTTAGCTCGGTTTATCGAACTTGAATTAACACATGAAAATTATCAAGTTGATATTGAAAATGATGGTGCCACTGGTCTCGAAAAAGCACTAAATAAAACATATGATCTTATTATCTTAGATTTGATGTTACCAAACATTAATGGACTTGAGATATGTAGACAAATTCGTCAAGAACAAACCATACCTATAATTATTATTACAGCTAAAAGTGATACTTATGATAAAGTCGCTGGACTGGATTATGGCGCCGATGATTATATTGTTAAACCATTTGATATTGAAGAATTACTTGCTCGTATTAGAGCAATTCTGCGACGCCAACCTCAAAAGGATACTATTAATATTAATGGTATTGTTTTAGATAAAGAAGCATTCGAAGTAACAGTTGATGGTACACAACTCGACTTAACTAAAACTGAATATGATTTGTTTTATATCCTGGCAGAAAATAGAAATCACGTATTACAACGTGAACAAATATTAGATCATGTTTGGGGTTATAATTCTGAAGTTGAAACCAATGTAGTAGATGTTTATATCAGGTATTTAAGAAATAAACTCAAACCTTTTGGTAAAGATAAAGTGATTGAAACCGTTCGCGGTGTTGGGTACGTGATACGATGATGAAACAACGAAAACTCAAATACAAATGGATGTTAATTACAACTTTAATTACGTTTGTCACAATTGTTCTATTTTGTTTAATCATCATCTTTTTTCTGAAAGAAGCACTACATAATAGTGAATTAGATGAAGCAGAGAAAAGTTCCAATGACATTATCAATTTATTACACTCTAAGCCACCAGAAGATATATCTGCACTAGACTTAAACGCGTCACTAGAGAATTTTCAAGAAGTGTCTATATTTGATGATAAAGGTAAAAAATTACTTCAAACAACTAGTGAAAATTTACCTACAATACCTTCAAATGTAGGACTATCACATCCAGAACGTGTAAAAGTCGTTAATTATAAAGGCGTTGACTACTTAGTCATCACCGAACGCATTCATTCCAAAAAGTTCGATGGTTATAGTATATTGGTTCATTCATTAGAAAGTTATGAACATCTTGTTCAATCTTTATATATTGTTGCAATAGCATTTGGTTTAATTGCGACATTTGTCACAGCTATGGTGAGTTACATTTTCTCATCTCAAATTACAAAACCAATTGTCACAATGTCTAATAAGATGAATCAAATTCGACGTGATGGCTTCCAAAACAAACTAGAACTAACTACCAATTACGAAGAAACAGATAATCTAATATGCACATTTAATGAAATGATGTTTCATATTGAAGAATCTTTTAATCAGCAACGTCAATTTGTGGAAGATGCGTCTCATGAACTTAGAACGCCACTACAAATTATCCAAGGTCATTTAAACTTGATTCAAAGATGGGGGAAAAAAGATCCTGCAGTATTAGAAGAATCTCTTAATATTTCACTTGAAGAAATGAATCGTATTACTAAACTTGTAGAAGAATTACTTTTATTAACAAAAGATAATGTAAATAGCGGACAATCTCAAGAAGAACTTGTAGATATTAATTCTGAAATATTATCTAGAGTTAAATCTTTAAAACAATTACATCCTGAATATACTTTCGATATCGATTTAGATGAGAAGCCGATTAAACTTCAAATGAATCGACATCAATTTGAGCAACTCATTTTAATTTTTATTGATAATGCGATGAAATATGATAATGAAAATAAATATATCCAAATACGCACTCAATTAAAAAATAAACAAACGAGTATTGAAATCACTGACCATGGTCTTGGTATTCCTAAACAAGATTTAGAATTTATATTCGACCGTTTCTACCGTGTTGATAAATCACGTGCACGTAGTCAAGGTGGTAATGGCTTAGGCTTATCAATTGCTGATAAAATTGTTCAATTAAATGGTGGATTCATTCAAGTCGAAAGTGAAGTCAATCAATTTACAACCTTTAGAATTATCTTCTAAAAACAAATCATTAAACGTTGACTTTATATCATTGATTCTTATATTTAACTATTTAAATTCAAAATGTATATTAAGCAACCGTTCACCCAATCAATTCATATATTTCAATTAATTCAGAACCAAAATTATCTTGGTTCTGTTTTTTTACAATAATAGGTAAATCCACTTTAACAAAATTTGAAATAATGCTATTATTGTGTTGTAAGCGTTTCAACATTTTTGTGGAGGGTGTAATATGACAAAGGACAAGAGAGAAGTTACAGAGGCACCTGTAAACTTCGGCGCAAATCTAGGGTTAATGCTAGATTTATATGATGATTATCTACAAGATCCTTCATCAGTACCCGAAGATTTACAAGTCCTATTTAGTACAATTCAAACAGGGGAAGCTCATATCGAGGCTAAACCAGCCGCAAATGGCGGTGGTTCACAATCTGGTGACAGCACAATTAAACGTGTCATGAGATTAATCGATAATATTAGACAATACGGACATTTAAAAGCAGATATTTATCCAGTCAATCCTCCAGAGCGTAAACATATTCCTAAATTAGAAATAGAAGATTTCGATTTAGACCAAGCCACTTTGGAAAACATTTCAGCTGGAATCGTATCAGAACATTTTACTGATATTTACGATAATGCTTATGAAGCCATTGTTCGTATGGAAAAAAGATATAAAGGACCAATTGCGTTTGAATACACGCATATTAATAATAATAAAGAGCGTGTATGGTTAAAACGCCGTATCGAAACACCTTACAAAGCTACATTAAATAATCAACAAATAACAGAATTATTTAACAAATTAGCTCATGTAGAGGGATTCGAAAAATATCTACACAAAAACTTTGTAGGTGCTAAACGTTTTTCAATCGAAGGTGTTGATACGTTAGTTCCAATGTTACAACAAACAATCACTCGTGCTGGTGAAGAAGGTATTACTAATATTCAAATTGGTATGGCACACCGTGGTCGATTAAATGTATTGACTCACGTTTTAGAAAAACCTTATGAAATGATGATTTCAGAATTCATGCATACTGATCCAATGAAGTTCTTACCAGAAGACGGTAGTTTAGAACTAACAGCTGGTTGGACAGGCGATGTTAAATATCACTTAGGCGGTATTAAAACAACTGACTCATACGGTATTGAACAACGAATTGCTCTAGCAAATAATCCAAGTCATTTGGAAATTGTAGCACCCGTTGTTGAAGGTCGTACGCGTGCTGCCCAAGATAATACTCAACAAGCCGGTGCACCACAAACTGACTTCCATAGAGCGATGCCAATTATTATTCATGGTGATGCTGCATATCCAGGTCAAGGTATTAACTTTGAAACAATGAACTTAGGAGATCTTGAAGGTTATTCTACAGGTGGTTCATTGCACATCGTTACAAATAATAGAATTGGTTTCACTACTGAACCAACAGATGGTCGCTCAACAACATATTCTACTGACGTTGCAAAAGGCTATGACGTGCCAATTTTACATGTCAATGCTGATGACGTAGAAGCAACAATTGAGGCGATTGATATTGCAATGGAATTCCGTAAAGAATTCCACAAAGATGTCGTTATTGATTTAGTTGGTTACAGACGTTATGGACATAATGAAATGGATGAACCTTCTATCACAAATCCATTACCATATCATAATATCCGCAAGCATGATTCTGTAGAACTTGTTTATGGTAAGAAATTAGTCGAAGAAGGCATTATCAGTGAAGACGAAATGAATCAAATCATTGATAACGTTCAAAAAGAAATGCGTGCAGCGCATGACAAAATCGACAAATCAGATAAAATGGATAATCCAGATATGGAAAAACCTGAGGCATTACAACAACCATTGCAAAGTGATGATAAAGAATTCTCATTCGATCACTTAAAAGAAATCAATGATGCAATGTTAACTTATCCTGAAGGTTTCAACGTTCTGAAAAAACTAAATAAAGTTCTTGAAAAACGTAGAGAACCATTTGAAAAAGAAGATGGCTTAGTTGATTGGGCTCAAGCTGAACAACTTGCTTTTGCTACAATTTTACAAGATGGAACGTCAATTCGATTAACTGGTCAAGATAGTGAAAGAGGTACATTCAGTCACCGTCATGCGGTACTACACGATGAAGAAAATGGGGACACATATACTCCGTTACATCATGTACCTGACCAAAAAGCGACATTCGACATTCATAATTCACCATTATCAGAAGCAGCAGTTGTAGGTTTCGAATATGGTTATAATGTTGAAAATAAAGGTAGCTTTAATATTTGGGAAGCACAATACGGGGACTTCTCAAACATGGCTCAAATGATGTTTGATAACTTCTTATCAAGCGCACGTGCAAAATGGGGCGAACGTTCAGGTTTAACATTGTTCTTACCACATTCTTATGAAGGACAAGGTCCAGAACATTCATCAGCACGACTTGAAAGATTTTTACAACTTGCAGCTGAAAATAACAGTACTGTAGTTAATTTATCTAGTGCAAGTAACTACTTCCATTTATTACGTGCACAAGCAGCAAGTTTAGATTCTGAAGAAATGAGACCATTGATTGTAATGTCACCTAAAAGTTTATTACGTAATAAAACAGTGGCTAAACCAATTAATGAGTTTACATCTGGTGGTTTCCAACCAGTTCTTGCTGAAGAATATGATGCAAATAAAGTGAAAAAAGTTATTTTAGCGTCAGGTAAAGTATTTATAGACTTAAAAGAATATTTAGCTAAAAATCCAGATGAGTCTGTATTACTTGTAGCTGTCGAAAGATTATATCCATTCCCAGAAGATGAAATTAAAGCTATTTTCGATGAATTACCAAACCTTGAGACAGTGTCTTGGGTACAAGAAGAACCTAAAAACCAAGGTGCATGGTTATTCGTTTATCCATACCTTAAATCACTTGTTGGCGATAAATATAATTTAAGTTATCATGGAAGAATCCAAAGGGCAGCACCAGCTGAAGGTGACGGTGAAATCCACAAACTTGTTCAAAATAATATTATTGAAAGTAGCATTACTAAATAAATAGGGGGAAAAATAAAATGCCAGAGGTTAAAGTTCCAGAATTAGCAGAATCAATTACAGAAGGTACCATTGCAGAATGGTTAAAAAATGTTGGAGATAGCGTAGATAAAGGTGAAGCTATTCTTGAATTAGAAACAGATAAAGTTAACGTAGAAGTTGTATCAGAAGAAGCAGGTGTATTATCAGAACAACTTGCTAACGAAGGCGACACAGTTGAAGTAGGTCAAGCTATCGCAGTTGTTGGTGAAGGAAGTGGTAATGCTTCAAGTGGTTCATCAGACAATCAAACTCCACAAAATAATGATGAAACTAATAAAGACGATCAACAAGCTAAAGAAACAACTCAACAATCAAATGATAATAATCAATCATCTGATCAATCACAAGATGATTCATCTAATAACCAATTTGTTAAAGCAACACCTTCAGCGCGTCGTCATGCACGTGCAAATGGCGTTGACTTAAACGAAGTGGCTGGAAAATCAAACGACGTTGTAAGAAAAGAAGATATTAATAACAATCAAAACCAACAACAATCATCACAAAGTGATAACAAACCTTCTGGTAATGAAGCTAAAAAATCAAGCGACAAACCATCTAAACCAGTTATTCGTGAAAAAATGTCACGTAGAAAGAAAACAGCTGCTAAAAAATTATTAGAAGTATCTAATAACACAGCAATGTTAACAACTTTCAATGAAGTTGATATGACTAACGTTATGGATTTACGTAAACGTAAGAAAGAACAATTCATTAAAGATCACGATGGTACTAAATTAGGTTTCATGTCATTCTTCACTAAAGCTGCAGTAGCTGCACTTAAAAAATATCCTGAAGTTAACGCTGAAATTGATGGCGAAGACATGATTACTAAACAATACTATGATATTGGTATTGCCGTTTCTACTGAAGATGGATTACTAGTACCATTCGTAAGAGATTGTGATAAGAAAAACTTCGCTGAAATCGAAGAAGAAATCGCAAACTTAGCTGTTAAAGCACGCGACAAAAAATTAGGCTTAGACGATATGGTTAACGGTTCATTTACTATTACTAATGGTGGTATCTTCGGTTCAATGATGAGTACACCAATTATTAATGGTAGCCAAGCTGCAATTTTAGGTATGCACTCAATCATTACACGTCCAATTGCAATCGATAAAGATACAATTGAAAATCGTCCAATGATGTACATTGCTTTAAGTTATGACCACAGAATCATCGATGGTAAAGAAGCAGTAGGATTCCTAAAAACAATTAAAGAATTAATTGAAAATCCTGAAGATTTATTATTAGAATCTTAATTTTATATTCGTAAATTGAATAAAATAAAAACAACGGGGATTCGTTTCTCCGTTGTTTTTTTATAATTAATACTATAGTTGTATATCACTTTTAAATGTTGAATGATAATATGATTTTAATAATGAAATTAAGTAATGAATGATAAGGTGAAAATGATGAATACAGATGCTATTGTTGCGGATAAAATATATAAAACGATAAATCATAAAGAAATAATAAAGGGGATATCTATGTCTATCCCTCAACATACGATTACGCTTATACAAGGACATAATGGAACAGGCAAAAGTATTACTTTGAAAATGATTGCCCAACTTTTAAAACCTTCAACTGGATCAATTAATGTTAATGGTACTGTGAGTTATGTTCCAGATGCATTTCCTCCTTATCTTAATTTAACGATAGCTGAATATATTAAATATCTGATTCATACATATAACTTAAACAAAAATGACTCATTTCTTAATACTGCATTAGATAAATTTCAATTAACTCCATTTTTAAATCAAAAAATTAAAGATTGTTCAAAGGGAACTCAACAAAAGGTTAATATATTACAATGTTTATTAGCGGAAGCAGATGTATACATTTTAGATGAGCCTTTTAATGGACTAGATGATAGTTCTCTAAACTATTTAATTCATATATTGAATAAATTAAAACATACTGCAACAATTATTTTAACTTCACACGAAGCGCATATTCATAACAATATTATCACTCATATTTACAATATCGAGACCAATCAATTAACAAAGCTTAGTGACAAACAATATCATTATAAAATTATAACTGTTCAAGCAAGTGATGAATTAAAATTCAAGCAATTCTATAGTGAAATCGCTCAACAATTCAAATTAACAACACTAGAAAATGATAAAGATGATATTTTCAATATTAAAATTGAAGATAAACAAATGAATGCAATACTTTTGGAATTAATCAAAGCTGGCTTTCCAATTAAAAAGGTAAAAGAGGAGAGTGACATTTAATGACAATGTTCAATTATCAATTTAAGAAATTGATACGATCTTATACCTATATTCCTCCTTATGCATTATTTATCGTTTGGATTATTCTGTTATATGTATATAGTGGGCAACCTGTACTTTCAGCATACGCTTCAGCCACTATCATATTGTTACCAGTTGCCGCTTGGTTAACTATTAATAATTTTAAATTAGAGTCAAATACTGAAAGACAATTACTATTTATTCAAAATCAATCTAAATTAAAGTATCTAACTAACAAATTGATATTCAGTTTTATTATTATGATTCCACTGATTTTGTTTTCTATAATATATCCAATAATATTGCACAGTTTTTCTGAACATCTAACAATATCCAAATTATTTTTAGGTCTTTATCTACATATACTTGTCATAATTATAGGAATGATCATTGGAGCCGTTATTAATACTCAAAACATATTATCAAAAAGATATAGTTGGTTACTTTTAATATTGATTGTTTTATTATCAATATTAAGACAAACAGTAATTCAACATTATCCAATATCAAAATTCATTTTATGGATAATCCCACCAATTGGTGATGTTATACAATATTATCAACTATCCTTAACTGAAATTTTATCAACTGATTTTTTATTATTAAATATATGGTTTGTGATATATATTATTTTAAGCTCTACCTTACTTTATTATATTTTCTCTAAAACCGAGTATCTATAAAAGAACGTCCTAATACTGTTTGAATTTAACTGTTAAAAGCATAGCTTACTATGTCGCTATTAACATCATTCAAAGATTAGGACGTTTTATAATTATATTTTAATAAAGCATGAAGACTTCAATAATTGCTAAAATAAGAAACACAACAAAAGCAATTAGAAAATATTTAAAACTTGGTTTTTGTTTATTTTGTAAATTTGTAAAAACTTGTATACCTGAATAAACAGCAATTAATACAGTAATTGCAAATATAATCCACATACTGGACATATGATATGCCTCCTTCACTAATCTCTATATTTACATTTTAATATACTTTCTCGATAATACCAAAATGAATTTTTGTTCAAATATGAAAAATTAATTACAAACAACTTTACACTTGGTGAATATTTTGAATTTTATACACGTTTCAAGTTATTTTCTAATAGAGTTCATCATATAAATCATGGTTAAAATACGTTATAATAATAGAGTAAAGATAAATGATTAGGGGTGTCAGTAGATGAGCGGAATTAGAAGCGTCACGTTAGGTACAAGTGACTTATCTAAAACGAAAGAATTATTCGAAAATATATTAGGTTTAAATTCATCTGAGAAAGGCGACAACGCATTAAGATTTGGCGATGCTGATTTAAATCCAGGAACACGTATACATTTTGTTGAAGTTCCAAACAATGACTATCAAAATTCACATATAGATAGTGTAGGATTAAGAACACCGTCAGATTCTGGTTTGGATGAATATCAAGATATATTAAATCAACATCAAATATCTTTTAGCTCAATTACTGAACTCAATGGTAATATGCATTTTAACTTTGAGGATCATAACCAACAATTGTTTGATATCTATTCTAACGAACATAATACAGGTGTCCCTTTAGGTATGCCATCATTTGAAAGTACTGTAAATCCATTACATCAAATTCAAGGTTTAGGACCTGTTATTCTTAAAGTGAATGAATTATCTATTACAGCTTCAATTCTTAATAAAGTATTTGGTTTACATATATTTGCTGAATATCTTCCTTCTGAAGAAGCTACTCAAGCCATTCAAGTATTTAAAATAGGTGAAGGTGGACTTGGAGGCGAGCTTCATTTGTATGAAGCAGAGAACGAAATTACTAATCAAGAAAATGAAATGATAGAACAGGTTGAATTTTCAACAAATAGTAAAGCTGATTTTGAAAATGCTAAACAAACTTTAAAAGAAATTGGCATTCCATATCAAACATTACAACAAGATGATTCCGAATCATTAAGAATCACGGAAAATAGTGGTATTTCTTTTATATACACACTAGATAAATAATTTAAATATTCATAAAGGTAGGGAACAATAGATGTTACATGAAACGTGGAAAGAACGCACACCAATTAAAAAAGTTGAGGTTACGAATACAGATGCTAAAAAATTTACTGTATCTGATATGTTAACTGTTGGTAAGCAATATGATGTAATAAATGAAACAGAAGAATATTATCAAATCATTGATAATTCTGGTTTAGTTGGTGGCTATTATAAAACATACTTTAAAGAAGTTTAATTTCCTAATATTTTAAAGTTAACTTTACTAAAAGTAGATAAAACAATAGTCAACAAGACTAAGACAATTGGAAAGTACAACCCACATGTCTTAGTCTTTTTCATATTAAAAAGGAGCATGCAAATAATGGCACAATCACAATATAAAAACTCAGATGTTTCCGTATTTAACGATGCGAAAGCACTATTTGATTTAAATAAAAATATATTATTAAAAGGGCCTACAGGTTCTGGTAAAACTAAACTTGCCGAAACATTAAGTGAAGTTGTAGATACACCAATGTATCAAGTTAACTGTTCAGTTGATTTAGATGCTGAAAGTTTATTAGGCTTTAAAACAATTAAAACTAACGAACAAGGTCATCAAGAAATAGTATTTATAGATGGACCAGTAATCAAAGCAATGAAAGAAGGCCATATTCTATATATTGATGAAATTAACATGGCTAAACCTGAAACATTACCAATTCTTAATGGTGTATTAGACTATCGTCGTCGAATTACGAATCCATTTACAGGTGAAGTGATTCAAGCTAAACCTGGATTCAACGTTATTGCAGCAATTAATGAAGGCTATGTCGGTACATTACCGATGAACGAAGCACTTAAAAACCGTTTCGTAGTTATCCAAGTTGATTATATTGATGGAGACATTCTTAGCAACGTTATTAAAGAGCAAAGTCGTTTACAAGATGATGCCATCATCAAACAAATTATTAAGTTCAATGAAGATCTACGCATAATGTCAAAACAAGGTCAAATCTCTGAAGAAGCAGCAAGTATTCGTGCCCTCATTGACTTAAGTGATTTAATTACAGTAATGCCAATTGAACGTGCCATCAAACGTACAATCATCGATAAACTTGAAGATGAAAGAGAACAACAAGCAATTATTAACGCAATAGAACTTAACTTTTAGAGAGGGATTATTATGAGCGACCGTTTCATAAAATTTAACGATGAACAATTAGATGCTAAACAAGTTATGATGTTGCAAGACTTAGCACGTTTACTTTTAAAAAATGAACAAACGCAAGTCAAAATTCAAAAATTCCCTTTTTATAATCCATTTAACAATACATTAATTACTAGTTGGTTTTGGTCTCATCGCTCAAAACCCGTTGAAGAAGCAGGTCTAAAAACGGATGTTATGTTAGCTGCTTATGGATATTATATGATGGATGTAGATATTACTAATGAAGTACTTCATAACGATGAATTTAATCATCCTAAATTTTTCCAACAATTATTCAAATTATTGGAAGATATGCGTATTTTTAATGAAATCAAAACTATGCGACCAAGCACAGCAAAATATATTGATTTACGCTTGAAAACTAGACTCACATTTACTGAATCACAAATTAATGTATACAAAACAAAAACACTATATACAGACTTATTATTTTTATATTTAGAACACGCTTTTATAAAGCAAAATTTCTATGATGTTCCATCAATTCACCCTAAATTCGATGATGTATTAGTAAATATGTATCAATATTTACCTAATTTTTTCCAAAACAAATCTTCAGAAGACAATATGTATTTAGCAGAACGTATATTATATCAAGTTGACGACTTACTAAAAGAAGATATGTTAAACGAATATTATTATATTCCTAAAAATTTATACGAAGATATTCAAGCTGAAACATTCGAAGATTTGAAACGTACAGATGCAGCAAATACTGATGGCCACGATCAAACGCAAGAAGATACTGATGCAGTTACGGCAGAAGCTGAAACTAAATCTGCAGACAGTCAATCTGAAGGTGGCGCTTATTTAGAAATGGAACTTCATGAAGGTGAAAATAGTGATGTTATGGCAGATAATGATACTGCTAGAGAAGGCGACTCGTCTGATGATATGACAGACATGATGACCAAAAAAGGGAAAGGGTCACAAAATACATTAGACCGTGAAGAAGGCGGGTTTATTGGACAAAATAGTGCATTCGCATTAGAAGGTATCAATCAAAATGTCGAAATTGAGTGGAAAGTCCCTGATATTTTACCTGAATATCTTCAATTATATGAAGACGTCAAACATGATGTTCAATTTGAAATTAAAGATTTAATAAAAATTATTAAAAAGACAATCGAAAGAGAACATCAAGATGAACGTCATAATTTAACTAAAGGTCGACTACAAAAAGACTTAATTAATTGGTTTATAGATGATCAATACAAATTATTTTATAAAAAACAGGACTTAAGTCAATCGTTTGATGCAACGTTCACTTTATTAATTGATGCTTCTGCAAGCATGCATGACAAAATGGATGAAACGATAAAAGGCGTTGTACTTTTCCATGAAACATTACGAGAATTAAATGTTAAACATGAGATACTTGCATTTAATGAGGATGCTTTCGACTCTGATGATTCTAAGCAACCCAATATTTTTGATGAAATCATTCATTATGACTATTCTACAATGAAAAAAGATGGTCCTCGTATTATGGCACTAGAACCACAAGATGATAATCGTGATGGTGTAGCCATACGCGTTGCTAGCGATAGACTGATTCGACGCAGTCATAACCAACGATTTTTAATTGTCTTTTCAGATGGGGAACCTTCTGCATATAATTACAGTCAAGATGGTATTATAGATACTTATGAAGCAGTGGAAAATGCAAGAAAATACGGTATTGAAGTCTTTAATGTATTTTTAAGTCAGGAGCCAATAACAGAAGATATAGAACAAACGATTCATAATATCTATGGTCAGTATTCTATATTTGTTGAAGGTGTAGAACATCTTCCTAGTTTATTATCTCCATTATTGAAAAAACTCTTACTTAAATCTTTTTAAAAATTTGTCTAATTATGAAATTTAAATGAAGTAAGTGTTTAAATTTTCTGAAATTATATAGACTTACAAATTATATTTATGCTAGAATATTTAATGTTGCATATTTAATTATAAAGGAGCAGCATTATGAATAAGAATACATGGATTGTAGGGTTCATGCTATTTGCTATGTTCTTTGGTGCAGGTAATTTAATCTTCCCAACGAATTTAGGTTTAGATAGTGGACACTTTTTCTGGCCTGCGATTCTCGCTTTTGCATTAACTGGGATAGGATTGCCTTTACTTGGCGTCGTGGTTGGTGCACTTGATAAACAAGGTTATATTGGCGCATTTAATAAAATTTCACCTATATTTTCAATTATTTTTTTAATTGTTATTTACTTAACTATTGGACCTTTGTTTGCCATACCTCGTACGGCATCAACATCATTTGAGATGACAATAACTCCAATTGCACATTCACATGGTAATCTAACATTATTTATTTTTACGTTAATATATTTCATTATCGTATTATATTTATGTATCAATCCTAATAAAATGGTTGATCGTATAGGTTCATTATTAACACCTTTATTATTAATTACTATATTAGCTATGATTATTAAAGGGTTTATTGATTTTAGTAGTCATTCTTCAAGTCATGGGAAAACAGAACTGTTTAACAATAATATCGGTAGTTTTTCACAAGGCTTTACACAAGGTTACTTAACTATGGATGCTATTGCTGCAATAGCATTTTCTATGATTGTAGTTAATGCGATAAAAGCCACTGGTGTTAATCACGCAGATAAAATTTTCAAACAAACGTTAATTGCTGGATTAATAGCAGCTGTAGCATTAGTTTTTATTTATATATCACTTGGATTTATCGGAAATCATATCGATGTCTCAGATGCAAAATTAAAAGCATTAGCCGCGAAAGACCAAAATGTAGGTACATATTTATTAACTACTATGGCATCAACAGGTTTCGGAACATTTGGTAAGTATTTATTAGGTATTATTGTTGCATTAGCTTGCTTAACAACGGCATGTGGATTAATTGTAGCTGTTAGTGAATATTTCCATCGAATTATTCCTAAAATATCTTATAAGACATATGTTGTGTTCTTTACAATTGTTAGCTTTATTATTGCTAATCAAGGTTTAAATGCAGTGATTACGATGTCACAACCCGTTCTTAGTGTCATCTATCCAGTAGCGATTACAGTAGTTTTATTAATATTATTAGCTAGATTTATTCCAACAAAGCCAATTACACAACAAATTACTGTTATAGTAGTTGCAATCGTATCGATTTTAAGTGTAATTCACACACAAGGGTGGTTAAAACTTAACTTTATGGATTATCTTTGGTTAAAAGATTATTCATTAGAATGGTTCCCAATTGCTGTTATTACAACAATTATTGCATATATTATCGGTGCATTTATTAAACAACAACCTATCGTCTATCAAAAAGAATAAATCATAGAAAAATAGCCAGTAAAATGAGTTTTAAAATGACTCATTTTACTGGCTTCTTTATTTATCTTGCTTTGTGCTATTCTTTTCTCATTGATAATAGATGTTGTTTTAAATCATTTTCTAAGCCTGATAGTTCTTTTTCGGCAGCTTGTCGTTTTTGTCGACCATCATGCTGAATTTGCAATGTTTGCTCGATTGTATCAATAATATCACTTTGAGTTTGTTTTAATGTTTCAATATCTACAACACCACGTTCATTTTCTGTGGCTGTTTCAATAGCATTTTGTTTTAACATCGCGGCATTTTGAGTTAGTAGATCATTAGTAGTATCAGTGACTGCGCGTTGAGCAGATACTGCATTTCTTTGTCGCATGAGCGTTAGGGCAATAGCCATTTGATTTTTCCAAAGTGGAATACTTGTTAAAATCGAACTTTGAATTTTTTCAGCTAAGGCCTGATTAACATTTTGAATCATACGAATTTGTGGGGCAGTTTGTATTGCAATTTGTCTTGAGAGTTGTAAATCATAAATTCTTTTTTCTAATCTATCCACAAATTGTTCCATATCTGCAACTGCTTGTATATCCATTTGATTACCTGATTGTTCTGCTTTATGTTGTAAATTGGGAATCGTTGTTTGTCGTATCTCTTGTTTTTTACGTTGAGCAGCTGCAATATATAACGTTACTTCATCAAAATATTGTTTGTTTTGGTCATATAATCCATCTAATAAATCGATATCTTTTGTTAAATTACCTTTATGCTTTTCCAATTGAATTGTTATACGATCAATTTGAGAACTAACAGATTGCATTTTGGAAAATATTTCATTAATTGAGGCTTGAGTTCTTCTAAAGATACGTTTTAATTTAGATTGTTTGCTTGGGTCTAAATCATTTGGATTAACTGATTTTAACTTACTCATCAATTGATTTAATGAGTCACCGACAGGTCCCATGTCTTTAGATTGAACATCATCTAACATTTGATGAGAGAATTGAGACATATTTTGTTGTAAATTAGTACCAAATGATAATAAGCCATCATGATCTAGCGGTTTAATTTGCTCGCTAATTTGATTGATTTTTTGTTGGTCTTTCTCAGTAAATTGATGTTCAAAATCTTCGACAACTGTATTTGATTGCCCAGTTTGATTATTAATATACTGATCAAGAGGATGTGAGGCCTCACGTTCTAGTTCATTTGACATAGCCATTAATGCTCCTTTCTATATTATTTTTGTCTACGTTGTTGCTCTAATTTGTTTAATTCCATTTCAACATCTAATCGTTCATAATCTTCTTCATTTAATTGTTTTAAGTCTGCTACTAATGTGCGTTTAACCTCATCAAGAGTAATACGCGTTTGTTCTAACTTTTGCTTTTCTTCATGTGATTTCTTAGGCATTTTCGTTAATCTAGTATACGAATCCACTAAATTCAAAGCATTATCTATATGTGAATAGAAAAATCCTTCTACTTTAAAAAACATACCTGGACGTTGTTTCACACTCATATAAATAGAGCGAGATATTCTATAGATATCATTTACTTGTCTGAAGTCTTTAATAGATCGAATATTAATAAATGATTTTAAAATCATTCGAATTTTAGCCTGCGCTTGATTCAATTGACCTCTAACATATCTATATTCTCTTCTAGTTAAACCTATTTCATTTAAATACTTCCGTGATGTTAGCCGTTGGGTAGGGAAGTATGACACTATAAACCCACCCAAACCAATAACAGCATCTATGATAAATGACAGATCTAATCCAAAGATACTAATCATCCAAGCAATAATCGCTACAGGAATACCTACCATCATTCCAAATATTCTTGAAATATTATATCTCAACTGCCATCTTCCTTTTTAAATTAGTTTAAATCGTTTTAAAATCTTTCAATGATTCATCAACATCAAGTGTTTCAATATCATAATTGGTTACATTTGAGGCAGGAGAAGCACCTGAAACAACACTATTAATAAATTGATCTAAACTTTCTGTATCTCCTTGTGCATATATATCTACATAATCATCAACATTTTGTACTGTTCCTTTAATATCATGTTGATTTGCTATTTTCTGTGTATAAAATCTAAAACCGACACCTTGAACTGTGCCGAATACTTGTATATGTTTGCGTTCCACCATAATCACCTCTTAATATCATTATAAGGATAAAACGTTAAAAAAACTAATAATAACTACACTACGTATCGGCCAAAAGTATGAGTCTTCAAACTTGATTTTGTTATACAACAAGTTAAAATTAACATATAGAATTATACAAAGAAGGGGATACATATGTGGACAGTTGCAAAAATTAGAGCTGACTACGAGGGTTGGTGGTTATTTGAAGATTGGCCAGAAAAAATCGTAAAGCAATCTGAGTTTTCATCATATGATGAGATGTTAGAAGAATATCAAGATTTAATTAAAGCTTGCCAAGCCTATTATGATAACTGTGTAATGGGAAAATATAATATGTACGCATTTTACAATAATTGTGATTTAAATTTCTGCGAAGATTGTGATGAAGATTTACAAATATTTTATAGTTTTATTGTTTTAAAAAATAATGAAGTATATTATAATCTTCCAAAAATAGTTTAAATGATAATTTCCTATAATTGTATTGCAATTTTGCTATTTTTAAACTATAATATTAATTAAGCAATAGTTTTATTCCATATTGCAAAAAGTATTTGCTATTATCGTTATGACTAATTAGACCATGTATTTTTTGTAATATGCGAATAACGCATATTGAATGAATTTTAGTCTTGGAGGTTTCAGATTATGAAACAAGGTACAGTTAAATGGTTTAACGCTGAAAAAGGATTCGGCTTCATCGAAGTTGAAGGAGAAAACGACGTATTCGTACATTTCTCAGCAATTAACCAAGATGGTTACAAATCATTAGAAGAAGGTCAATCAGTTGAATTTGAAGTAGTTGAAGGCGACCGCGGACCACAAGCTGCGAACGTTGTAAAACTATAATAAATAGATTGTAAAAATTGACTTTATTAACTAACACCTTACCAAGATGTAAGGTGTTTTTTATTGGAGTTTTTATATAAAATTAGCTGTTAGTGATCATAGGGTCACTAACCGTTTTTTATTTGAGGAATAGAAGTATATTAAAGAATAATAATGTAGACAATTTTATATAAATATTATACAATAATTATAACAACTAAAGGGAGGGATTAAAATGGAAAGTTTATTCAAATTATTACATGTATCAATTGGACGCTTTCATATTGGCTATAGAGGCAGACGTGTTAAATGGTAATTAATACACCTACTTTAGAGAATAAGATAAAAATCATCTTATTCTCTATTTTATTAGTAATATTTTCCTCTGCTTCATTAAGTATTTCCATAGGCATTTTTTCTATATTAATAAAAAATGAATTTGTACTTCAACTATGTACACTACTATCATTTATAATAAGTTTTATAATAATACCAATTCTTTTTATTAAACTTTTTAAGTTAAATAGTGTTGAAGGTTTATCTATTAATGTGAACAAATGTCTGTTAATATTTTTATGTTTTATTTTTATGTCATTTATTACTAAAGACTATTTAATAACATTTTATTTCCTATGTGTAGCTATTGGAGAGGAATATTTATTTAGACATATAATATACAAAATACTTAGTAAGGAATTTAATATAGTACTTATATCGATAATTGGTTCAATTTTATTTGCTTTTTTATTACATCTAAATGAACCTTTTTTAATTAATTTGATTAATAGGTTTCCAAGCAGTATAATATTATATTTTATTCGTTATAATATAAATTTAAGTTTTAGTATAATTACACATTGGATTTATAATTTACTATTAACTTATTTGGGGTGAATTAATGAAATATTATTTTTCTACTTTTATTTTAATTTCAATATTTTACGGGATAATGTGTTATTTTCAATTCAATATTAATGTTTACCTTGCATCAATATTAACGCTTTTAATTCCTACTATTATTACGGGTGTTTTTATTTTTTACTGTAACAAACACTATCAATTTATGATTACAAATAGTCTGTTTAATTTATTATGTTATATCTTATACAGTCTTTATATAATGAATTTACCTAATTATGATTCTTATATTTTAAATTCTAAAAAAACGAATGATCAATTTGAAATTTCTATTGATGAGAATATGATAGCTATACCTCAATTAATTTTTATATTTTTATTTATGACTTCCGTTTTATTTTTATTAATACTTATCAAAAAAAGGAGGGGTTTTAAATGCTAAAATTACAGAATATTAAAAAAACTTATGGTTCTACAACTATCTTAAATAATATTAATTTTGATATGAATAATGGCGATATTATTGGTTTAATTGGTAAAAATGGTTCGGGTAAAACCACTCTAATGAAATTAATTGCTAAAATGCAACGACCTTCTGAAGGGACTATTTCATACAATAACCAAGATATACATATAAATGAAAATATACTTACTGACTTTGGTTTTATGATTAATCAAGTATATTTTCCTAATTATAGCGCGCGTCAAAATTTAGAATTTTATTTAAAAGTAAACAATCAAAATCAATATCTCGATAAAATAAGTGATATTTTAACTTTTGTTGCTTTAGAAGACAATAAAAAGAAGGTTAAAGACTATTCATTTGGTATGAAGCAAAGACTATGTTTAGCAATGTGCTTAATTACAGAACCTAAAATAGCAGTTCTAGATGAACCGTTTGTTGGTTTAGATCCAGTAGGTATTGATCAATTAATTCAACTTTTACAACAATATGCTGCAAAATATCAATCTATATTTTTAATTTCTAGTCATCAGATTAATGAATTAAAACAAATATGTAATCGTTATTTGTTCCTTAACAATGGTGAAATCAAAGAATTAAAATCTACACAATTTGAAAATCGACAATTACTTACATATACAAATCCAATAAAAGATATGCAATCAATCAAACAACAATTTGATTTTATTACGCATATAGATGGCAATACTATAGAAATTATTGACCAAGAAGATAATCTGAAATTAATTCAAAATTACATAGGTAATGATAATACTTTACTCAACATCAAAAATATTGAAGCAGATTATATATCATTATTTAAATAGTTAGGGGATTAAACAATGTTAAACGAAATTTTTAAATTTACAGTAAAGTTAAAGTCATTTTGGGTCTTATTATTAATCAGTTTATATCCATTACTTATTTTTATAGCAGAACTAACACATAGTGATTTTGTTTCATTATCATCAACTGAAAAAAATAGTGTCTCGTTTGCAGAATTACTGATTGCTATTTCTGATACAGAACTTAAATTTTTATTACCCATTGTATTAATAGGTATGATGATATTAAATCAGGCCGCTTAATCTTATTTAAAGATCAAAATAGGGATAAGATATTTAACTATAAATTTTTATCTATTTTATTATTAGTTATTATCTCACGAATAATATTAATCATTTCTAGCATTATCGTATATCTATTCTTTGTTAATAAACACGACTATTCTTCACACTCATTATTCTTAAATGATACATTAGTGAATAAAAGCTTTATATTATCATTAGTAGGTATTTTCAGTACGATTATTATTTTGTTATTTTTAGGAATTTTATCATCAATTAAATTTAATTCAGCTTATACAATTATGATTATGGTAATTGGATACATATTAACTAAAATCGTAGAAATGCTACCTAAATTTAAAGTTCTACCAGTATCTTTTATAAAACTAGAACATGTTCAAAATTTTAATTTTCAGTTAGGTATGATGATAGGGCTAACATTGCTCTACATTATTATTTTTTACGTCATCGCTCGTACATTATTTAAAAAATTACAGTATTAATACAAAATTAAAGGTTCAATACAAGACAATCATTAATTGGTTGTCTTATATTGAACCTTATTTTTTAACTATTTTGTATCATTAATAATCAATTGTCTTAATGATTGACGTTTAATGACTTCACGTGCTTTGCCATCTTTAATAAAGAACACTGATGGCTTTTGCATTTGGTTATAATTTGAAGCCATAGAATAGTGATAAGCACCAGTTGATAATATCGCTAAGTAATCTCCACGTTGTACTGAACTTGGAAGCTTAGCATTTTTAATAATAATATCTCCCGATTCGCACAATTTACCTGCAATTGTCATAGTATCATCCGCTTCTTCATGACGATTAACGAGTAACGCTTGATACTCGGCATCATATAACGATGTTCTAATATGATCACTCATACCACCATCAATAGATACATATTTATTGACTCCAGGAATAACTTTTGTTGTTCCTACTTCATATAGTGTTATACCAGCTTCACCAACAATTGAACGTCCTGGTTCGATGCCTATTTCAGGTGTATCCATATTTAACTTGTTAACTTCTTCTTTAATGGCATCTGTAATTTCAGCAATACCAGTTTCAATAGGGAAGCTAACATCGCCTTCAACATATTTAATTCCAAATCCGCCACCGAGGTTAAGCAATTCAATATCAATATTGTTGTCATTTAACCAATTCAACACAATTTTAGCTGTTTCAATCATTGCTTCAGTACCTTCGATTTGTGAACCAATATGGAAGTGAATACCTTTTAAATGAAGGTGTTTAGTTTGTTTAATTTTATCTACCGCTTCATTAGCTAATCCATAACGGATTGAAAGGCCAAATTTACTATCTTCTTGACCTGTTTGGATAAATTCATGTGTATGTGCTTCTACACCAGGATTGACTCTTAATACTACTTGTACAGTATCATTAGCATAGCGATCAATTAAATCAATTTCTTCTAAAGAATCTATAACAAAATAGCCAATGTTATTTTCTAAAGCATATCTAATTTCATGTTTCGTTTTGTTGTTACCATGGAAGTGGATTCGACTTGGATCAAAACCTGCTTCAAGTGCTGTATATAATTCTCCTTCAGACACTACATCTAAATGTAAATCTTCTTCTTGAACAAGTTTAACCATTTGTATACATGTAAATGCTTTAGAAGCATATGAAATATTATATTTTAACCCGCTTTGTTGAAATGCTTGATGATAACGACGCATTTGATTACGAATTTGATCTTCATCATAAACAATGGTACGGGTACCAAAACTTTGAGCCACTGTTTTAAGACTTGTACCTCCTAATGTTAATTCGCCGTACTCGTTATATTCTACTGTCATATTTATCTATACTCCTTTATAAGAGAATCATGATTCATTGCGCTAAGTTGTTCTGAATTTGCTCCCACACCCTTAAATGTGTATTCGTCTATGCGCATATCTTCATTATATAATACAACTTGGTCTTGTGCATGTACGTTATCGTCAACTTCCACAAACATATGACTCATCATTAATGTACGAATAGGGTAGCGTTTTCCATTAATAAGTGCTTCATGTTGTGCTCTCGTTCTTAAAATACCATCACCATAACCAACATCTACTACTGCAAGTTTCGTATTATCATTTTGAGTTTCAAATGCCCAACTATAACCACAATAATCGCCTTGCTGAACATCACGCACTTGTATAACATTGGCTTTCACTGTTAGTGATTGTTGAATCACTTCTTCATCTAAACTACTATATGGGCGTGAACCATATAATGCGATACCAACTCTTGCATGTGTATGATGGGGAAGAACGACTTGACCTTCACGATAATAACTTGCACTGTTTTGAGCATGGATTAAATCAAAATGATGACCTTCATCTAATAAAGTGTTCAATACTTCTAGCCATGCTGCACGTTCATGGTCATATTCAGGTACACCGAATTCATCTGCATAACCAAAATGAGTCCATAAACCAGAAATAATCATTTTATCTTGATTTGAATTTTGTTGGTGATCTTGTAATACTTCTTGTATTTCGTCTAATGTTTTAAAACCAGAACGATGTAACAAATTTTCAAATTCTAAATGCACATGAATACCATGCAAGTCATTCTTATGTTCATAATAATATTTTAAAGAAGGTAACGTCATATGAATTTCATTTTCACGAACATTATCAAAATCATACACTGCATTCATAAGAAATACTGTAGCATTAGGCGCTAATTCACGTACTCTTACAGCTTCTTTTAACGAAGTCGTACTGAATGTATCAATTCCTGCTTTTAAAAATTGCTTTACTGCAAATTCTAAACCATAATGATAGGCATTATTTTTAACAACAGCCATAATAGGTTGTTGATTTTTTACTTTCTTTGCATTTTCTAAAAAAGCGTCTGAATCGACTGACCAAATTGCTGTCAATGGTTACACCTCTTTGTAATTTAGTAATAAATGTTCATAATAGTTAGCTACATCAATTAATACTTTTTCATCAAAATTTAAATGAGATGTATGTAATCCTGTTACATAGCCTTTATCTTTATTTCGTGTACCTACAAACACAAAATAAGCTGGTGCTAATAATTGACCATAGAAACTAAAGTCTTCGCCAAATAAAAATGGCGTTGGTTTTTCAATGACTTCTAAGTGAGCATCTTTAAGCGCTTGCTCTACAGGTTTGCGTAATTTAGGATTATTAATTGTAGCAGGGTATCCTTCTTCAAATTTCACTTCACAATCCACATTAAATAGTAGTTTCACACTGTCAGCTATTTTTTGCATTTGATTTTTAACAATAGTTAAATCATCAACATCGTATGTACGAATAGTACCTTCTAGATAACCATGACTTGGTACTGTATTAATCGCTTCACCAGCTTCAAAATGTCCCATATGTACGATATTACGTTTTAAACCATTTAAATGATATTGTTGAATTTGAGCAACTTGGTTTAACACATGTTGTAATGCTTCACCACATGAATATCCTTGTTCTTTATCAGCAACATGACTAGATAAACCTTTTAAATAAAAGCGATATTCAGTTGCACTAGCTGTGATTTCTTCATCTCTAATAACTACTGTGCCTTCATCTGAGAATGGATTCACATGAACACCAAATACTGCTTCAATTGGGTATTGTTCAAAGGCATTTGCATTAATAAGACGATGCGCGCCTCCACCAGTTTCTTCAGCAGGTTGGAAAATAAATACAACATTATGTGGAAGAGTTCCTTTATCAGCCATTGCTTTACAACGTTGTACAAACAACATAAGGGCAGTTGTATGACCATCGTGTCCACAAGCATGCATCACATTGTCATTTTGACTTCGATAGTCTACATCATTTTCTTCGAATATCGGTAAAGCATCAATATCTGCTCTATAAGCAATCGTATGATTACTATTACCTTCTAAATAGGCGATAGCACCTGTTTCTAGCGGTCTTTCAAATGTCACACCTAAGTCATTTAAAAATTGAGTAATATATTCAGTTGTTTCGTATTCATGTAAACTTAATTCAGGATGTTGATGTAAATGTCTTCTATGAGTAGTTACAAATTCTAATTCATTCATCAAAATCATTCCTTTCTCTAAAAATCCCCTAATGACGTTATCATATTTAATGATAATAAAAAGTCGAAACGAAAGGGTGGGGAGCTATCTGTTCTCTAGAAGTTAATCATTTACTCCTTTAAACTTAAACTGCTCAACCACGTCTTCGTTTCAACTTACTTTCATTTACGATATATTAATCGTTTAATTTTCTTAATGCAGACATAATCTCACGTTTAGAATCTTCAACTTCAGAAGTCTGTTTAATCACTTTAGCAGGTGTACCTGCAACAACTGCACCTGCAGGAACATCTTGTGTCACAATAGCGCCAGCTGCAACAATTGCACCTTCACCAACACGTACACCTTCTAAAATAACTGCATTTGCTCCGATTAAAACATTATCTTCGATGACAACTGGTGATGCGCTAGGTGGTTCAATAACACCTGCTAATACTGCACCTGCACCAACATGTACATTTTTACCTGTAGTAGCACGACCACCTAAAGTTGCATTCATATCTACCATAGTACCTTCGCCAACAACTGCACCGATATTAATCGTAGCGCCCATCATTACGACAGCACCATCTTCAATAATCGCTTGTTCACGAATAAATGCACCGGGTTCAATTCTAGCATTCGTATTAGTTAAATCTTTTAAAGGAATCGCAGAATTACGACGGTCCATTTCAATCTCAACATCTTCAAATTGACCTTGATGTTGTTCATAGAATGGTTTCCATTCGTCTGCTTCTACAAAAATCACTTTAGAATTATCTGAACCAAATACTTTAAACGATTCAGGGAAAGTTACATTGTCAAAATTACCGTTAACATAAACTTTTAATGGTGTTGATTTTTTTGCATCACTAATATATTGAATTATTTCTTGGGCTGATAAATGTTGTACCATAATTTCGCTCCTTCAGTTGAATTATAAATTATCAAAAGTATAAAAACCTTTGTCTTTGTGAATTAATTTTTCAGCAGCGCCAATTGCTCCATTGGCAAAGATATCTTTTGATTGTGCTTTATGTGAAATAGTAATTGTTTCATCAGTACCAGCGAATAATACATCATGTTCTCCGACAATTGTACCTCCACGAACTGCATGAATACCTATTTCATCAGGTGTTCGTTTTTCTGATTTATCATGACGATCATATACAGGCGTTGTTTTTTCACGTAATCCTTCAATGACATCATATAGTTTAACTAACGTACCACTAGGGGCATCGACTTTTTTATTGTGATGCGCCTCGGTAAGTTCAATATCAAAATCTTGTAATAGGGGAACAGCCGCTTCTAGAATTTTGGTAAGCGCGTGTATGCCATAACTCATATTCGCACTGAAAAATACTGGCATGTTTTTCCCTAAATCTTCTAGTTTTTCAACTAATTTTTCTTTTTCACCAGTAGTTGCGATAACTAATGGTAATTTGAACGATTCTTCTAATAATGGGAATAATAAATTAGGATTAGAAAAATCTATCGCAACATCGGCATCTTTTGCGTCAGCAATGTGTTCGTATTGTTGATAAGGTGTTGAATCTTTCGGTGTATGTTCGATAACGCCTACAATTTCATGGCCTTTTTCTTCAGCTAATCTAGCAACTCGTTGGTTCATAGCCCCATAACCAATTAAAAGAATTTTCATTATTTTTCACCTGCTTTAAATGTTTCATAAGCTTGTACTAATTTTTTACGATCATTTTCTTCTAATGGTAGAAGAGGTAAGCGTAGTTCATAGCTTCCAAAGCCTTCATGAGCAGTTAATGCTTTGATTGGTATAGGATTTATGTCTACAGATAGAGCATCTAACAATTGTCCAATTGGTTCGAACGCTTTAGTGATATCGTCCCCGTTTTGTTTAGCGTCATATAAATGTTGGAATTCTTTTGGAATAACATTTGCAATGACAGAAATAACGCCATTGCCACCACGTTCGTAGAAATCAACTACATTGTCATCGTTACCACTGTATATTGCAAATTCATTTTGATTAACTCGTTTTTTAACTTCTTCAAAGTAATCAAAGTCATTTGTAGCATCTTTTAAAGCCACAATATATTGATTTTTACTTAACGTTTCAACTGTCTCTGGTTCAATCGTCATATTTGTACGAGAAGGCACATTATATAATACAACTGGTAATTCAACTGCATTTGCAATTGTTTCAAAATGTTGTACTAAACCGCGTTGATTCGTTTTATTATAATAAGGTGTAATTAACATGACTGCATCAGCGCCTAATTGTCTAGCTCGAACAGATGCTTGAATTGATTTTTCAGTATTATTTGTGCCAGTACCTGCAATTACAGGTACTTGTTTATCTACTAAATTTACTACAGTTTCTAATACATGCTCTTTTTCATCGTCATTTAAAGTAGGGCTTTCTGCTGTTGTACCATTTACAATGATTGCTTGAGCATTATTTTCTAGTAAAAATGAAACGTGACTTCTTAAAGCATCATAATCTACCTCGTTATTTACGAATGGTGTAGTTAATGCTACACCTACGCCTTTAAACATGTGTGTCATATTAAAGAACTCCTTTCAATTTTAAAACTTGTTCTAAAACTTGAACTGCGTTTAATGCTGCACCTTTCAATAAATTATCTGATGTACACCATACATGGAATGTATTGTCTAAAGAATCGTCTCTACGAATACGACCTACAAACACTTCATCTTTACCAGTAGAATGTATTGCAAGTGGATATTCATTATTAGCTGGATTATCTACAAGAACTACTCGATCATCTTTGTCAAATAGTGCTTGTATTTCTTCAACAGTTGTATCTTGATTGAATGTGACATCCATTTCCACGCTATGACTATCTTGAACAGGTACACGAACACATGTAGCAGTTACTTTTAAATCTTTATCATTTAAAATCTTACGTGTTTCATCAATCATTTTTTGCTCTTCTTTTGTATAACCATTTTCTAAAAATACATCAATGTGTGGTAACACATTATTATAAATAGGGTGAGGATATGCTTCAGGTTCTTTACCATTGGAACCCTCAGATAAATCTTTTTTACCCTTAATACCAGATCCTGAAACCGCTTGATATGTTGTATAAGCAACACGTTTTAAACCAAACGCTTCTTGTAATACTTTTAACGGTACAACTGATTGAATTGTAGAACAGTTTGGGTTTGCAATAATTCCTCTAGTGAATTTAGGTTCATTGACTTCTGGAACTACTAAGTCTACATCTTCTGCCATACGCCATTGACTAGAATTATCGATAACAATAGCGCCAGCTTGTTCAAATAGTGGGGCGAAATGTTCACTTGTACCGCCACCAGCACTCATTAATACATAGTCAAAATGTTCACTTGCTGCTTCGTCAGTTAATTCTTGTACTGTATATGTTTGTCCTTGAAATTCTATATTTTGACCAGCAGAACGTGCTGAAGAAAATAACACTAATTCGTCAAAGGGAATTGCTTTTCTATCTAATGTTTCTAACATTTTTGTTCCTACTAATCCTGTTGCGCCAACTACTACTAATTTTGTCATGTGTAAGTCACTCCGTTTTCAATATTATTAATATTGTGAAAAATTAAGTTAAATCATTTATATATCAAAAGCACCGTATAGTTCTTCGACAGCTTTTTCACCATTTTCAGCATCAATGACATAAGAAATACTAATTTCTGATGTGGTTGTTTGGTAGAAGGGGATTTTAGCATTAATTAAAGTTATAAATGCTTTAGATGCAACACCTGACATATCTCTCATACCTGAACCAATTAAAGAAATTTTTACATAAGCTTCGTTAATTTTATAATCAAGAGCTTCAAAATTAACTGCTAACTGTTCTAAAATTTGTGAGATTTGATGTACATCTGTGTCTTTAATACTAAATGATAATTGTAATCCTTCATGGTTAACGATTTGGGAAATCATATCCACGTTAACTGAGCCTTCTTCTAATTCAGTGAATAATTGTGTTAATAAACGATTATCTGGTAGGGGATATGTGATTGTAACATGCATCATGTGTTTATCTAATGCGACCCCAGTTACTGCTTTTTTCTCTAATAAATCACTTCTAGACATAATCCATGTTCCTTTCACATTTGATAAAGTTCTTCCTAAATATAGTGGAATATTGTAATTTTTAGCCAATTCAACACTGCGCGTCTCAAGCACGCCAGCACCAAGTGCACTCATTTCCATCATCTCTTCATAAGATACATACTCTAAGCGTTTAGCATGACTTAAAATTCGAGGATCTGTGGCATATACACCATCTACATCTGTATAGATTTCACAAGGTATGTTATTGCTAGCTGCTAATGCCACTGCTGTAGTATCAGAGCCACCTCGACCTAATGTAGTTAATTCATGGTTCTCATTAATTCCTTGAAAACCAGCAATCACAAGCACATCATGTTTCTCAAATGCATCAGTGAAGGTTGAAGGGTTAATTTCAGCAATTTTACTTTTTAAGTGATGTCCAATTGTTTTAATTCCAGCTTGGTATCCAGTCATGGCTTTAGCACTAACACCAATATCGTTTAGCACCATAGACAAATACGAAACTGTTTGTTGCTCTCCAGTTGTTAAAAGTAGGGCAAGTTCTTGCTCTTTTGGAGTTGACGTTAAGGTTGATACATTTTCCATCAATTGATCTGTAGTTTTACCCATAGCACTCACTACAACAATCAGTTGTTCATCTTGTTCAACTCGATCTTTTAACATGTTTGCTATATTTTTAATCTTTGTAAAATCGCTGACGGAAGATCCGCCAAATTTCAAAACACTTCTATTCAAAATTTGTCCTCCTCAGTTAGTAGGGAGACCCACCTATTCAATAAAAAAAGAACAAGTCTGGAATGCGACTTGTTCTACATTTATGTACAAGTGATGCACTCCATTATTATCAAATAATGACAAACTCTTAGCTCTTAACCAAAAAGTCCAACAAATGATATCTGCTATTATCATTCGTTTCGGCATTGCCCCCTTTCAATATTAGCTGTTAGCAGACAGTAATCTAATATTTACTCATGTTTAATGCGCCTCATCAAAATCTTATTCAATTGATATGTTTTTATTATACATATCTGACATGTGACTGTAAACCGATAATTGTGATTTTTTCAAATAAACAGAAAATTTTAAAGCCACTTTCTTTTAGCAAAGATTAGTGGCTTTTATGCAAAAGTTTGATTAAAACTTTTGTATTCCTTAAAACCTTATAGCATTTTAATGCTTAGTATCGCTTGTGCAATCGTTAGAAGAACGAGTGTATTCCTTTTTAACTTCTTTCAAAGATCAATAGTTTTTATGCAATCGTTTGTTAAAAATCTTAATAAAATAGGGGACTAAAATCCCATAAAAAACCCTTAAGTGACATCAACATTCACTTAAGGGTAATCAATATAATTTAATTATTGTAATACTCCAATTTCTTGTAAGTACTCTTCATAAGGAATTTCTTTTGAAACAGAACCTTGTGGATTTAAATCAATTACACGGTTAGCAATAGTGTTAATGAATTCAAAGTCATATGACGTAAAAATAAGTGAACCTTTAAATGATTTTAATCCATCATTGACTGCAGTAATACTTTCTAAGTCTAAATGGTTAGTTGGTTCATCTAATAATAATACATTCGCACTTGAAAGCATCATTTTACTTAACATACAACGTACTTTCTCTCCACCTGATAACACGCTTGCTTTTTTCTTAACTTCTTCACCACTAAACAACATACGCCCTAAGAAACCACGTAAGAACGTTTCAGTCTGTTCATCTTCTGGTGCATATTGACGTAACCAATCAACAAGATTCATGTTTACACCATCAAAGTATTCAGAGTTATCTTTAGGGGAGTAACTTAATGAAGTTGTAACACCCCATTTATATGAACCTTCGTCTGGTTCCATTTCACCAGCTAAAATTTTAAGTAGGGTAGTTTTAGCAATTTCACTATCTCCAATTAAAATAGCTTTATCGTTAGGGTTCATCGTAAATGAAATATTATCTAATACTTTTTCACCGTCAATTGTTTTAGAAAGATTTTGAACACTTAACAAGTCATTACCAATTTCTCTTTCTGGAGTGAATTTTACATATGGATAACGTCTAGATGATGGTTGAATATCATCTAATTCGATTTTTTCTAATTGTTTTTTACGACTTGTTGCTTGTTTAGATTTAGAAGCATTTGCAGAGAAACGTGCCACGAAATCTTGAAGTTCTTTAATTTTTTCTTCTTTTTTCTTATTTTGTTCTTGTGCCATTTTTTGAGCTAATTGACTTGATTGATACCAGAAATCATAGTTACCAACATAAACTTTAATTTTACCAAAGTCTAAATCTGCAATATGTGTACATACATTATTTAAGAAGTGACGGTCATGTGATACTACGATGACTGTATTTTCAAAATTAATTAAGAAATCTTCTAACCAACTAATAGCTGGAATATCTAAACCATTGGTAGGCTCATCTAGTAATAGTACATCTGGATCGCCAAATAAACTTTGCGCTAATAATACTTTTACTTTTTGATTATTTTCAAGTTCAGACATCTTTTTGTCTTGTAAAGATGCGTCAATACCTAAACCAGATAGTAAGTTTGCAGCATCTGCTTCTGCGTTCCAACCATTCATCTCAGCAAATTCGCCTTCAAGTTCAGCAGCACGAATTCCATCTTCATCACTGAAATCTGGTTTCATATAAATTTCATCTTTTTCTTTCATTACTTCATATAAACGTTCGTGACCTTTAATAACTACATCAAGTACACGTTCGTCTTCATATGCAAAGTGGTCCTGTTTTAAAATTGCTAATCTTTCATCTTTACCTAGTGATACATGACCAGTTTGTGAATCTAACTCACCAGATAATATTTTTAAGAAAGTAGATTTACCTGCACCATTCGCTCCAATTAATCCATAGCAATTACCATCAGTAAATTTAATATTTACATCTTCAAATAGTTTACGATCGCCAAAACGTAAACTTACATCAGTTACTTGTAACATGCATTTGCTCCTTTTTATATCGTTATTCTAACGGAAGAATTATATCATATTATTAAGATACTTTCGACCACCTACAACTTGTAATGATAGATTACTCCGCTCATGTTATACTATAAAAGAATAAATGACTCGAAGGAGAATATAATGGCACTAGAAAAAGATATCGTAGGTTCAATTGAATTTCTTGAAGTTACCGGCTTACAAGGTTCGACTTATATGTTAAAAGGACCAAACGGAGAACAAGTTAAACTGAATCAATCAGAAGTAAATGAAGAAGATGAATTACAAGTAGGTGAAGAATATAGTTTCTTTATCTATCCAAATAGATCAGGAGAATTATTTGCAACGCAAAATATGCCTGATATCACTAAAGATAAATATGATTTTGCAAAAGTATTAAAAGTAGACCGTGATGGTGCACGAGTTGATGTAGGTTTACCAAGAGAAGTATTGATACCATGGGAAGATTTACCAAAAGTTAAAACACTTTGGCCAGAAGCTGGTGACAAACTACTTGTTACTCTAAGAATCGATAGAGAAAATCAAATGTTTGCTCGTTTAGCAAGTGAAGGTATTGTAGATAATATGTACACGCCAGTTCATGATGATAGTAAGCAAAATGAAATGTTAGAAGCTAGACCTTATCGTGTCTTACGTGTAGGTAGTTTCTTATTAAGTACGGAAGGCTACAAAGTCTTCGTACATGAATCAGAACGTAAAGCTGAACCTAGACTAGGTGAGTTAGTTAAAGTACGTATCATTGGCCATAATGAACAAGGTGAGCTAAATGGTTCATTCTTGCCATTAGCACATGAACGACTAGACGATGATGGACAAGTCATTTTTGATTTATTAGTTGAATACGACGGTGAATTACCATTTTGGGATAAATCAAGTCCAGAAGCCATTAAAGAAGTGTTTAACATGAGTAAAGGTTCATTTAAACGTGCTATCGGACATTTATATAAACAAAAAATCATCAATATTGAAACAGGTAAAATTAGTTTAACTAAAAAAGGTTGGTCTCGCACTGAAAACAACCAAGATAATTAATACAAAATCTTATTTCTTCTATTAAAAAGGTAAAAATAATTTAATAACAACTATGTATTGCGTTGATTGAAACTTATATTTCAATCGACGCTATTTTTATGTTAACGATACTTACTTTAATATTTCCTCTTCTACTGAATTTCTCCTAAATCTTTGAATAATCTCAATACGATTAAAGTCTAAAAAGCTGATATATATAAGAATTTCTAATAACTTAACATAACTAAATCTAAACTTAACAAAACATTTACATTAACATAGTTTTTAATTAACAATGATTCGTTAATATTAGAACTGTAAGAAATACATATAACATTTGGGTTATTTATATTAGGAGGATGTTTCAATGAAAAAGTGGCAATTAGTCGGTACGACTGTATTAGGAGCTTCAGTACTTTTAGGCGCATGTGGCGGCGGTAACGGCGGTTCAGGCGAAGGTAAAGATGTAAATGGTGAAGTAAAAGGTGACGGATCTTCAACAGTCGGTCCTATCATTGAAAAATTAAACGAAAAATTCGCTAAAGATTATCCAGACGCTACAGTATCATCAGGTACTTCAGGAACAGGTGGCGGATTCGAGAAATTCATTTCTGGAGAAACAGATTTCTCAAATGCTTCAAGACCTATTAAAGATGAAGAAAAGAAAAAATTAGAAGACAAAGGTATTAAATACAAAGAATATAAAATTGCTCAAGATGGTGTAACAGTAACAGTAAACAAAGATAATGACTTCGTAAAATCATTATCTAAAGACCAACTTAAAGAGATCTATTCTGGAAAAGCTAAAACTTGGAAAGACGTTAACTCTAAATGGCCTGATAAAAAAATCAAAGCGTTCTCTCCTGACCAATCACATGGTACATTCGACTTCTTTACTGAAGAAGTAATGGATAAAGGCGATATCAAAGCTGAGAAAAATGCTGATACTAACGTCATCGTACAATCAGTTCAAAAGAACGAACAAGGTATTGGTTACTTTGGTTATAACTTCTATCAACAAAATAAAGACAAATTAAAAGAAGTTAAAGTCAAAGATGATAAGGGCAAAGATACTAAACCAACTAAGAAAACAATCCAAGATAACTCTTATGCTTTAAGTAGACCATTATTCATCTACGCTAAAGAAAAATCATTAAAAGAAAACAAAGCTTTCCAGGAATTCATGAAATTCACACTTAAAGATGAAGGTAAATCTGCAGAAGATGCTGGTTATGTAGCACTTCCTAAGAAAGATTACAAAGATGAACTTAAAGAATTAAAAGATTACATTAAGAAAAACAGCAAAGACTCTGATAAAAAAGAAGATAAATAATTAACAATAGAGTTTGGGAATACAACGAAAATCAATACAAAGTAGGTTAATTCAGCCACTTTGTATGATTTTCTTTTCAGGTTAGCACATAAATATCATGAGTCTTTACTCTTATCAACCTGAAATATTCCCACTCTTTTTTTATAATTGGGAGATTTAAGAAGAGAGGTTTTCATATGGTTTCAAATACAAACATTAGAGAAATGATTGCTAAAAACAATGCCAAAAAGGGTGGCATGAGCGATAAAATAGTGCCAATCATTTTAGCTATCATTTCAGCAATTTCAATTTTAGTAACTTTAGGGATTTTATTTACATTACTAACTGAAACAATCACTTTCTTTACACGTGTATCAATCACAGAATTTTTATTTTCTACAGATTGGAACCCGTTCTCAGCTAAACCTTCATATGGTATTTGGGCATTAATCATTGGAACACTTAAAATCACAATTATTGCAGCTTTATTCGCAGTTCCAATTGGATTAGGCGCAGCTATTTATTTAAGTGAATATGCTTCAGATAGAGCTAGACGCATTATTAAACCAGTACTTGAGGTGTTAGCAGGTATACCAACTATCGTGTTCGGTTTCTTCGCATTAACATTTGTTACACCGATTTTAAGATCTATATTTCCTGACTTAGGTAGTTTTAACTCAATTAGTCCTGGATTAGTAGTAGGGGTAATGATTATCCCACTTATTACAAGTATGAGTGAAGATGCAATGGCATCAGTTCCAAACAAAATTCGTGAAGGTGCATTAGGGTTAGGTGCTACAAAATTAGAAGTTGCAATAAAAGTTGTTTTACCTGCAGCAGCTTCAGGTATTTTAGCATCAATTGTCTTAGCTATTTCAAGAGCAATTGGAGAAACAATGATCGTATCTCTAGCAGCTGGTAGTACACCTACAGCTTCATTAAACCTAACTGGGTCAATCCAAACAATGACTGGTTATATTGTTCAAGTTGCTACAGGAGATGCTACTTTCGGATCAGACGTTTACTACAGTATCTATGCGGTAGGATTCACGCTATTTATTTTCACATTAGCTATGAACTTACTATCACAATGGATTTCTAAACGTTTCAGAGAGGAGTATTAAAATGTCTACAACAACTACTAACGTAGCAAATCATAACAAAACATTAGTCGATCAAAATAAAGTCGAAAAAAATATTTCTAGTCGTATGACGAAGAATAAAGTATTTAAAGGTATATTCTTAGCTTGTACATTAATAGGATTAATCGTATTAGCAGCATTATTAATAGATACATTAATCAAAGGTGCTGGTCATTTAACACCTTCATTCTTCACTAACTTTTCTTCATCTACACCATCTATGGCCGGTGTTAAAGGTGCTTTAGTGGGAACATTATGGTTAATGATTACTATCATTCCAATTTCAATTATTTTAGGTGTCGGTACAGCAATTTATCTTGAAGAATATGCTCGTAAAAATCCATTTACAGACTTTGTGAAAGTTTGTATTTCTAACTTAGCCGGGGTACCTTCAGTAGTATTCGGTTTATTAGGACTTACATTATTCGTACGTGGTATGGGAATCGAGTCATTATCTCTTGGCAAATCAATTTTAGCTGGTGCATTAACAATGTCTTTATTAATCTTACCTGTCATTATCGTAGCATCACAAGAAGCTATTCGCGCGGTACCCAATTCAGTACGAGAAGCGTCATATGGTTTAGGTGCAAATAAATGGCAAACGATTTACAAAGTCGTTTTACCGGCTGCATTACCAGGTATTTTAACTGGATTTATCTTAGCTTTATCTCGTGCATTAGGCGAAACAGCGCCTTTAATTTTGATTGGTATTCCAACAATTCTATTACGTTTACCAAGCGGCATCATGGATCAATTCCAAGCATTGCCAATACAAATTTATAACTGGGCTAAAATGCCTCAAGAAGAATTCCAAAATGTTGCGTCAGCAGGCATTATCGTATTATTAGTTATCTTATTATTAATGAACGGTTTAGCAATATACTTCCGTAACAAATTTAGTAAGAAATTTTAAAAACAAACGAAATCTTAATATTGGGAAAGCGATATTGATTATTAAGTAGACTTATTTCAACTTAATTATTTAGAAGGAGTTTTATACTATGGCTAACAAACAAGTCGAAGAAAACAAGAAATTAAATGAACTTAAAAGCAATTCAGGGCAAAGCGTTGCTACAATTGTAACTACAGATGATAAAAAAGATTCAATTTCAGATAGCGAAAGAAAAGTAGTATATTCTACTCAAAATTTAGATTTATGGTATGGCGATAACCATGCACTTCAAAATATCAATTTAGATATTCTTGAAAATAACGTCACTGCTATTATTGGACCATCAGGTTGTGGTAAATCAACTTATATTAAAGCATTAAACCGTATGGTAGAACTTGTACCTTCTGTAAAAACAGCTGGTAAAATTTTATACCGCGATCAAAACATATTTGATGCTAAATATTCAAAAGAGAAATTAAGAACTAATGTAGGTATGGTATTCCAACAACCAAATCCATTTCCAAAATCAATTTACGACAATATTACTTACGGTCCAAAAACACATGGTATCAAAAACAAAAAAGTATTAGATGAAATTGTTGAAAAATCACTACGTGGTGCTGCTATTTGGGATGAATTAAAAGACAGATTACACATGAATGCGTATGGTTTATCTGGTGGACAACAACAACGTGTTTGTATAGCTAGATGTTTAGCGATTGAACCTGATGTTATTTTAATGGACGAACCTACATCAGCATTAGACCCAATCTCTACTTTAAAAATAGAAGAATTAGTTCAAGAATTAAAAGAAAATTATTCAATTATTATGGTTACACATAACATGCAACAAGCGGCGCGTGTTTCTGATAAAACTGCTTTCTTCTTAAATGGTTATATTAATGAATATGACGACACTGACAAAATTTTCTCAAATCCTGCTGATAAGCAAACTGAAGATTATATTTCAGGACGATTCGGATAATAGATGGCAGTTATTAGACAAAAATACGAAGATCAACTAGAAGGCTTAATCAAAGATTTACGCCGACTAGGTCTTCGTGTTTATTTTAATATTGAGAATGCCTTAGTGTCGTTAAGTGAAGAGAAGAGAACATTTGCCAGAGAAACTATTCAAAAAGATAAAGAAATCAATCATCTAGATCATGAAATTAATGAAAAAGTGATTATGTTGATTACAAAACAGCAACCAATAGCTACAGATTTGAGAATGATGATGTCAGCATTAAAAATTTCTACAGATTTAGAGCGAATGGGAGACAATGCAGCTAATATCGCTCATATTAGACTTCGAGTCAAAATAACTGACCATTATGTATTAACTAGATTAAAAACAATGGGTAAACTTGCTATGTTAATGCTTGAAGATTTAAATACAGCCGTTAAAAATGAAGATATTACTTTGATTAAAGAAATTATCGAACGCGATCAAGATATTGATGACTTATATATCAATATCGTTAATACTACTTACTTAATTGATAATGATCCTTTCGTTGCTGGACAAGCTCATTTAGCCGCTAGAAACTTAGAACGTGTAGGGGACCATATTAGTAATATTGCTGAAAGTGTATATTACTTCTTAACTGGTAACCGTTATGAAACATCACATTAATCTACCTATATAATCCAAATTAACAAATAAACATATAATAGCCCCTCAAATGAATGGTGATTTTTTCATTTGAGGGGCTTTTATTATAATTATTTTGATTGACCTTCAATCTCATCAGTTAATGCAATTGCTTCATCGACTAATTCAGAAATATAGCGAATAGTATCTTTTAATGGCGCTTCAGTTGTAATATCTACACCTGCTTGTTTAGCTAATTCAACAGGAGATAAACTGCCACCTGATTTTAACGTATTTAACCAAGCATCGACTGCTGGTTGACCTTCATTTTTAATTTTTTGAGAAACAACCGTACCTATTGTTAAACCTGCAGAATAAGTATATGAATATAATCCCATATAATAATGTGGTTGTCTCATCCAAGTTAACTCGGCACCATCAGTCATTTCAACTGCGTCACCGAAAAATGTTTGGTAAACATTTAACATAATATCATTTAGTACTGGAGCAGTTAGAGATTCTCCATTATCTACTTTTTTATAAACTCCCCGTTGATATGCCGCTTCAAGTAAGTGTGTCACCATATTATGATAATAAGTACGTGATAAAATTGAGCCAATCACCCAACGTTTAAAACGCGGGTCATCACTATGGTTAAATAAATAATTGGCCATCAACATTTCATTCATAGTAGACGGGGCCTCTACAAAATACATAGACGCTTCAGATTCTAAGAAATTTTGATGTGTTTGTGCTAATGTAAAATGTCCAGCGTGTCCTAATTCATGTGCTAATACAAATGTTTCAGCCATTTTACCCGTCCAAGAAATAAAGACATATGAATGTGTAAAATATGGACTAGCACAAAAAGCGCCAGTATCTTTACCTTTATTTTGAGCAAAATCTATCCAACGATTCTGATAAGCAGATTCAAGCATTGAAGTATAATCATCACCCAACACATTTAATGCACCATAAATATATTTTTTAGATTCTTCTATTGAAATATCTGGTTCATAAGTAGGATCTATTGAAATTTTCAAATCTTCAAATCGCATTTTATCTAAACCATGAACACGTTGTAATAATTTGGCATATTTTTGCATTACTGGTGCTAAATCACTCATAATTACATCAATTTGTCTATCAAACATGTCTCGTGTCACTTCTTGTTCTTGTAACAGATAATCAATAACAGAATCATAGCCTCTTAAATCTGCTTCAATTTTTTCTTGTTGAACTTGCATATTATAAGTTGCTGCAGTTGTATGTTGATATCGTTTAATAGCATCACTAAATGAATTGAAACTTTTCTTTCTGAATTCTGCATCAGCATGATCTTCATATTCATTTTCAAATGTTGCGTAATCCATTGGATAATCTACATTTTCATGTTCAAACGATTCAAATGCGATATCTAGCATTTTTGTCGTACCATATAAATCATAAGGTTGATTAATAGTAGGGGATAAACTAGCTAAAGTTTGTTCTACTTTAGGATCTAGTTGATATGGTTTACGCTGAATGAGTTGCTGAATATAGTGTGGATATTGTGTTTCAGCTAGTAAGTGTTGTAATTCATCATCATCTAAATCTAATATTTCCGATTCTAAAAATGATAGCTGACTTGCGATTTTACCATATGAAGTATTTAATTTCGCATTTAATTGTTGTGCTTTTTCATCACTAGTATCTACACTTAGACGTAATTCTGAATAGTTTCCTAGACGATCTAATTGTATTAATAGAGTCTCATACTCATGTAATGCTTTTTCAGCAATTTGATAGTTTGTTAGTTGACCAGCAAATCGTTTATTAAAATCTATAGTTGAAGCCATTATTTCTTCTAACGTTTCGTAAAAGGCATCATCATTTTGGAATAAGTCTTTTAAATCCCAGATTTCTGAACTTGATACATCTTTTCTATTAGGTAAGCCTTGAGACAATATGTTTCACTCCCTGTTTGTTAATATACGTCATATTATACATTAGTTATTTTTCTTACGCAGTTGATTCAGATAGGAAAATCAAACTTTAATTAAAAGTGTTATTAATGAGATATACTACTATAGTAGGTTTAGTTGTTAGTTAGAAAATAGTATAATAAAATAGTGTTATTTTAAATAAGGAGAATTCGTATATGACAATTTTTGATATGCCCAATTTCCTATGGATTACTATATTAGCGGTCATCATACTAACAGTGTTTTGCACTTTAGTATTACATAGATGGTTTATTGCGGCAGTAATTTCATTTGTGGTTTTAGGTGTGTTGGCATTCTTAATCCCTAACTTTCAAGATATTACATATCAACCGTTATTAGGATTTGCTGCTTTTATGGCAATAATCAGTTTAATTATTAGTTTCTTATTATGGTATTTCACTCGTAATTGGAGACGTGAAAGAAAGAAAAAACGACTCGAAAAAGATATGCGTAGATATGAACAATTTGAACATGACTATAATGATGATTTCGATAAATATCGTCGTCGTTAAATATAATTTTCATAACCCGATTCTGAATATAACTAACAGAGTTGGGTTTTTAATTTTGATGTAACTAAACATTTTTACAATATAAATATTAGCGTCTATAAACTTTGGCGTTATTAATTTAATATCATCATTTTTATGGAGAGATATCAATGAATATTTTTAAAATAATCACTGCAAAGTGCATACAAATGATCGTTGTGCTGTTAGTTTTATCAACGATTACTTTTTTATTGATGAAATTATCACCGGGTAATCCAGTTGATAAGATTTTACATTTAGATACTGCACAAGTTTCAAATACACAAATTAAAGCAACAGAGGACAAACTTGGACTAAATGATTCCATATTTATTCAATGGTGGCATTGGATCAATCAAATTTTACATTTGGATTTAGGTGTTAGTTATCAAACAAATGAGCCAGTTACTCAAGAAATCACTAACTATGCACCCCCAACTTTAATTATAACTTTAGGTACACTTGTTGTTTCTATTATTATTTCATTACCATTAGGTATCTTAGCAGCAATCCATTATCATCGCCCAATTGATAAAATAATAAGAATAGGTACTTCATTATTGGTCAGTTTACCTGCATTTTTTATAGGTATACTTTTATTATATATATTTGATTTGAAATTAAACATCTTACCACCAGCTAGTGATGGTCAATTTGTTTCATATATACTTCCAATTTTAACAATGAGTATTGGTATGTGCGCATACCTCATTAGATTAATTAGATCTAATTTGTTAGATTTATATCAAAGTCCGATCGTACAAGTTTCTCGATTACGAGGTATGTCTGAACACTATATTCTATTTCATGATTTATTAAAACCTGCACTTTTACCAACCATTCCATTGATTGGGTTATCAGTAGGTAGTTTAGTCGGAGGTACGGTGGTTATTGAAAATCTATTTGAAATACCTGGTTTAGGTGCTTTTTTAGTCGATAGTATTCGTTCTAGAGATTATCCCGTTATCCAAGGCGTTGTTTTATTTATCGGCACTTTAGTCATTATTATTAATACCTTAGCTGATTTATTAAGTGTAATGTTAGACCCAAAACAACGTTTGGCTTCACACCGTAATACAAAGAAATCGTCTCAAGGATATGAACAAAAGGAGGCGACACCTCATGAAAATTAAATTCAACAAGAAAAACTGGATATTTTATGTATTTTTCATTTATATTTTAATCATTATTCTGATGCAATTTTTTGTAAATGATGAAACTGCTATAAAAGTTAATTTATCTCAAACGTTTGAGCCAATGAGTGGAAAACACTTTTTAGGAACTGATGATTACGGAAGAGATTTATTTACACGTTTAGTTGTTGGTGCACGTTCAACTTTATTGGTAACAGTATTAACACTTATCATTACAGTCACAATTGGCGTTCCACTTGGTTTATTAGCAGGTTATAAAAAAGGTTGGACAGACAATATTATTATGCGTGCAATCGATATCGGATTAAGTATTCCAGAATTTGTTATTATGATTGCTTTAGCAAGTTTCTTTCATCCAAGTATTTGGAATTTAGTTATAGCTATTACAGTTATAAAATGGATGAATTATACAAGAGTCACAAGAGGAATAGTTAACAGCGAGATGCATCAATCTTATATACGTATGGCACAACTTTTCAAAGTACCTACATCGAAGATTCTTTTTAAACATTTATTGCCTAAAGTATTACCATCAATATTAGTATTAGTCATTGTAGACTTTGGGAAAATTATTTTATATATTAGTTCGTTATCATTTTTAGGTCTTGGTGCTCAACCACCTTCACCAGAATGGGGCGCGATGTTGCAAGCAGGACGTGATTTTATAACTTCTCATCCTATTATGATGATTGCACCTGCAACGACTATTGCTATTACAATCTTAATATTTAATTTAACCGGTGATGCTTTACGTGATCGTTTATTAGAAAGGGGAAATCGATAATTGAATACTATAGACATTAAAAATTTCTCAATTGAAGACGAACATAGAAACCAACTAATAACAAATGTCGATTTAACTATATATGATAAACAAGTAAATGCCATCATTGGTGAAAGTGGGGCAGGAAAAACGCTATTGATGCGTTTTATATTAAATCAACTACCGTCGCATTTTCGAGTTAATTGTGATCATTTTCATTTTAATGATCACTCTCATGGCACTATTCAATACCAATTAGGTAAAGATATCGGGTATATTTCTCAAAATTATACACAAAGTTTCAATGACCACTCTAAACTAGGCAAACAACTTGTTGCTATTTATCGCACCCATTACGATGTAACAAAACAAGAGGCTATTTCTAAAGTAAATAAAGCATTAGGATGGGTGAACTTAGAAGGTGAATTTATATTACAACGTTATAGCTTTCAATTATCAGGAGGGCAGTTAGAACGTGTATATATCGCTAGCGTACTTATGCTTGACCCGAAACTCATTATTGCTGATGAACCGGTTGCATCTTTGGACGTTGTAAATGGACAACAAATTATGGATTTATTACAACATATTGTTAAAGATCATCATCAAACCCTTTTAATTGTTACTCATAACATGAGTCATGTTTTAAAATATGCAGATTATATTAATGTTATGAAATTTGGACAAATCATAGATTATGGCGACCTTAACTATTTTCAAAGTCACCATATCAATCCTTATTCTCAACAATTATTACATTCTAGAAGTCATTTAAAGAGGGATGAACATGATTAAATTAGACAATGTTTCTTTCAATTACCATAAAAATCTACCTGTGTTGAAACATATTAATTTAACAATACAAGATAATGAAATCGTTGGTATTGTTGGGGAAAGTGGGTCAGGGAAGAGTACACTTGCCTCATTATTAATGAATGAACACAGCCCATCAGAGGGATTTATTAAGTCAGATACTCAAGACATACTACCTGTATTTCAACATGCTTCAGAAAGTTTTAATCCTAATATGACTATCCAACAGTCATTGTCTGAACCTTTGATCTACTATAAAAAGTATAATGATAATGATATTGATAAAATCATCAACGATACAACACAATCATTTAATTTACCGTTATCTTTACTAACAAAATATCCAAATGAATTAAGTGGTGGTCAGCTACAACGTTTTAACTTGATGCGTACGTTACTCGCAAAACCACAAATATTAATTTGCGATGAAATTACATCCAATTTAGATGTTATCGCAGAACAACACATGTTAGATATTTTAAAAGAAAATTATCAAAAACATATACAAACTTTAATTATGATTTCACACGATTTGTCTGTCATTCAGCGGATGTGTCAACGTATGATTGTATTACAAAATGGCGAAATTGTTGATGATTTTGAAACTGGATTGTTATTTAATGAGGACCGACATCCTTATACTAAACAACTTGTTCAAGCATTTGAATAAATAAGTTAAAAAGTGAGTGGGGAAGGCATTACATTGCCAACCTCACTCACTTTTTTATTGTTTTATTGAATGTTACTTTTTATTTTTAAAGGCATCTTGTATATGGTCAAGTTGATCAATTGTAAGTTGATGTCCACCTTCACCAAAGTACCATGCATTTGATTCAAATTGATATACTTCATCATTTTCAATTGCTTTAACATTTTTAATGACTTTATTATTTAATTCTTTAGGTATAGTTTTGTCATTACCATCTTTAGTACGGTTAATTACGAATATTTTATCAGGATTAATTTTATTTAAGTATTCATAACTCACTTGATTTCCCGCTGAATTTGCTTTCATATTGTCATCAGCATGTTGAATACCTAGATCTTTATTTAAAAAGCCACCAAAACGACCAGTATTAGCAAATGCTTTCATACCTTTATCATCAACCAACAATAATAATACTTTGTCTTTAGTAATTACACGTTGTGTTTCTTTAACTTTATCTTTCAATTGTTTATTTAAAGATTTGGCTTTTTGCTTTTTATCAAATATTTTACCAAGTTGATTTGTCGTATTTTCAATTGAAGAAATATAGTTATCGTTATCGGGGCTTACAAATAAAATTTTAGCATTAGGTGCTGCCTTCTTCATTTCATCAACCGTTTTCGTATGTGCTTGTCTGAAAGAAGCAAGTATTAAGTCTGGTTTTGCTTTAGCTAAATTATCATAATTAGGTCGCCCAGGGTTTCCTAAATTAATGTATTTTTTATCTTTGAATTCAGATAAAGAGTGGGGCAAAAAGCTATTACCTTGACCTTTCGCAATTGCTTTAATATGACTTTGAAGACCCATTTGTTGCATAATATCTAAAGCACCGTAGTCCATAACTGTGACATTTTTAGCATTTTTAGGTACCTTGACTGTCTCAGTTTTCTTATCTCCTTTAGAGTGGGTATTGTTTTTATCTTTAAATTCATATGTATTCTTTATAGTAACTGTGTCTTTATTTTGTTCCTTTGATTTATGAGAACCTTGACTACAAGCTACTAAAATTAATCCTATCATTAAAATAAATAATAATTTACATGTATTTTTCATAATAATCCTCCTTATCAATATTATAATTGAAAATGAGAATCATTATCAATAGAAATTTTACTTATTTTACAACCATTTATCTATTACTTCACATACGGCTTCATTAGTATTTTCAATTAATGTAATATTAGTATTATTGATGAATGTTGTATGGTCCATATGTTCATTTGTGACAAAGTAGCCTTGTGTAGCATGTTCTAGCATTTGAATATCGTTATGATCGTTACCAAAAGCTATATATTCAGTGGTATTACCAATGAGTTTTTGGATAGTAGTATGTTTATCAATACCTTGAGCTGTAATATCAATATATCGTTCATTAAGATGATGTATAAGTTCAACTGATTTAGATTTTTCAGCTAAAATCGTAGCAATTTCTTCAAAATCATCTTTACGAATTTCTAATATAATGGCTTTAATTGGTTGAGGAATGTCATTCATATCTAAAGCCTTTGCAGTATTATTAGGGTCAATTCGTTGAAATAATTCATTTGTAGTATCTAAGTTCGTTGAATAGTTGTATTTATCATCAAATATGTATTTTAGTTGGTATGCATTTACAATATCTTTAATTAATTGCAAAACATCGAGTGGGATTGATTTAATAACTTCAATACGACCATTTTGAGAAATAATTGAGCCATTGCCACCAATAAGTGTAAAATCTTCAAATTCTGGAATTACTGGTAATAAATCTCTAATTGGACGTGCTGATGCAAATATAACTTGATGACCGTTAGCATGTAGTTTAAATATACGATCGATAATACGTTGATCTACATGTAGACCATCAATATCAAAAACAAAATTCATAAAACAAAACTCCTAAACTAAAATGATGAACTTATTATAGCATAGTGTAAGTTAGCGTTAAAAAACGAAATTCATTTGTAATAAACTGAAAATAGGGTCCCCTGTATCGAATATCTATAACTTCCTATAATATATATTATGTAAACTAAAATTAAAAAACAACTTAGTCTCCTTGGATTATTCTTAAATTCTAAATTTCACTACCGTATTTTATATTTTACAATTCGTTATATTTTTAAGTAGTTTTGTTTTTGTATGACTTATAACTATTAAACCTTAATTTATCCTGTATTGATTTTTATAAGTCTATAGTTAATAATATCCATTAGCTTGTTAATCTCAATATAAGATAAATTATTACTTTGATACAGACCATCAAATAATTTCTATTAAATGCTAACTGTTATAATCTCACAGAAACTAAGACTATTATGTGAGATACCAATAAATGCTACAAACTTCAGCTTATGTCATATCGCATAACTGACATATCTATTGATATTATCAATTAATCATCTATATGAATTCTTTTTACACATATATTATTAATGAAATTTAACATATAAAATCATATAACTCTAAACTTCCGTACACGATTATTAACACAAATCTATTTATACATATTTGTAAATTAAATAATAGTTTTAAACATTCCTGTACGTAATTTGTTATATTTCCGCTAATATTAGTGATATTCTACTTATAATTAATTTATTAAAAATTTCGCTATAACTATTGTTGTTAAGCGATTCTATTATGCTATGATTATTTTAGTAGGGTGCAATATGATTATAAAAATTAGAATTTTTATAATATTTATTTGTAGATTTTAACTTTTGAATAAAGTAGATAAATATTAAAAGAGATTGAGACACTGGCCCCAACCTCTTAAATACAATAAATTATTCTATTTAACTTACTTTTTCACTTTTCTACGAATACGATCTAATGTAGTGAATAACCAATATTTCACTTTGTTAATTGGCTTATAAAAATCTCCTATTAACTCTTCAATTTGAACATTAAAGCCTCGTTTAAAGCGATAAACACCGTAGTCCTCACTATTTTCAGTAAAATCACCAGATAAGCCATAAAAATTGTAACGATCATAGCCATTATCGAAGCAATAATTAATCATGAACCAATGCATCATGTATGGACCCATGTATTGATTGAATTTTTCTGATGAACCACCTGAGAAATAGTTAACTTCATAAGCATTAGCAAAGTATACACCTGAAGCAAGATTCAATATTGAACCATCAGTTTGACGAATTTCACTCGCTTGAAGCATTTCTTTTTTGTCATGCTCAATTTGTTTGTCTAACTCACTAATTTTTTTAAGTTGCTTATCACTTTTATTTTCGTTAGCCATCATTTGATCGCGGCGGCTTTCTTTATCATTTAGTGAATGCTGTAATGATTCAATATATTCATCTAAATCAATATATGCTAAAGGAACTAATACTTTATCTCCATAATGGTCTATAAAATTATAAAAGTATTGATCCGTTTTAGAAGCAAAACCAGTTCTTTCTTCAGTTTCACGATAAAGTTCTAAGAAGATATCAAATTCGTCCCTACTTAAAAATCTTACTTTAACTCCGTAGTTTATCGCTTTATTAATATTTCTTTTACGTTGACTATCAAATTCTTTTTTCAATGATGCTGGTGTTTTTCCTTCTAAATTTAATACACCCATCCATCTTACTTGACTGAAATTATCATATGTTGTTGTAAATCCATGATGCTCATAGCCATGTGATTTAAATAAATTAACGAGTGCATCATTTTTTTCATGATTATCTAGAGGTTTAATATCTTTATCATAAATTTGATAAATCCAATATGGATCCATTTTGACATATAAACATTGATGTTGTTGTAAGTATTTTTCTAACTCTCTCAAATAAAAGTCAACTAGTCCTAAGTCAGAATAATCCATAACAGGGCCGCGGTTTGAATAATAAACGTAACTACCCATTGTTGGAATTTTAGAAAATAGACTTGCTGCAATGACCTTATTACTTTCATCTTTTATACCTAATAATACAACCTGAAAACCATCTGTTTCACGAGTAGCAATATTTTCTTTTACTTGAAAATAATGACTTTCTAAAGATGGATTTTGTACAAAGTTCTCAAATTCTTTAACTGTCAACTCTGTAAATTTCATATTTAGATAATTCCCTTCCTAATAAAAATTTATTATTTATGTTTATTTTTTAAGTAATTTCTTTAATGTAGTATAAACAGTGTACATAGGTTTATTTATTGGTTTAAGAAAATCTCCTACATATTCAATGACATCAGCATTATAGCCTTTTTTAAATTTGATTACACCAGCATCTTCTGCATCTTCTGTGAAGTCCCCACTGATTCCATAGAAATTATAACGGTTGATGCCATGTTCTAGTGCATAATTAATCATTGTCCATTGTACAGCATAACTACCTGCGAAGTGTCGATATTTGTTTGACGTACCGCCTGCATAGTAAACAACCTCGAAAGGATTAATAAAGAAGTAACCTGCAGAAATTGGTAATTCATTACCATGTTCTGCTTGAAGTCGTTGTGCTTCATCTAATTTCTGTTGATTAGCAGCTATTTGTTGCTCTAAGTTAGCCTTTTTATTATGTGATTTTTTATTATCTGGGCGCTTTTCAATATCTTTGATGGCTTTATTTAAATCTTTGTTTAGTGTCTCTTTTTCATTATTTAACTCTTCAATATATTCATCAAAATTAATATATGCTAATGGCACTAAAACTCGATCTTTGAAATGTTTAAAACGATCATAATAATAATTATCGTCTCTATCTTGGAATTCTTTAGTTTCTGATGTATCTTCCATAAATGATCTAAATATTGGTAATTCTTCTTCGGATAAGAATTTAACTTTCACACCATTTTTTTGTACCTTTTTAGTATTACGTTTACGTAAATTATCCATTCCGTCTAAAACATCTTTAGCAGTCTTGTCTTTTAAGTCTAATACTGAATGATATCTAACTTGTAATACTGGATGAAAGCCTTTATGAAAACCTTCATGTTTAAACCCTAGTGATTTCATTTTATCAAATATCCAATCATGGCCGGCATTTCCAAGGACTTCCCCATCATGATTTAAATATTGATACGGTACATACGGATCTACTCTTAAATAAAGACAGTTATGTTTTTTAACATATTTAGTTAATTCATTAAAAAAGTAATGAACTAATTCTTTATTATCATAATCAATGACTGGACCTCTATTAGTATAGAAATACTTGAAGAATTTCAACACTGGTACTGCTGTTAGTAAACATGCTGCAATGACTTCATTGTCATTATTCTTAATACCAACTAAATGTGACTCTGTACCTTCAGCAAGTTTCAATTCATAGTTACCTATCATTTGTGTGAAATGGGTGTAAGGCATTTGGTCTGTAAAATCGCCAAATTCCTTCGCTGTTAAGTTTGTAAACTTCATTATCATAACTCCTATTGTTTTTATCTCTATTTTTATCTCTGTTAAGAATTCGATTTAAGTTCAAATTATACTATGTTCAAATGATGTTACTTTCTATGTATATAATATCTAATAATACTTAAATATGTGCAATATAAATATTGCTATTTATGGTGTCCATATAAGTTATTACTGGTACACCTTAAAAATAATTGTTTTAATAATATTAAGAATGCCTTTCATAACCTTTTTCAACTTATTTTGACTAATTGTAATAAATAATAGTATGAGTTAAATATATAAACCCATACTATTAATGTATTATCATCTATTATTTTAATGCATTTACAAACCTATTGCCAATGACTTCCCTTAAAACATTGTAAAATTTATGCAATTTGATTAAGTTCTATCATAATACGTGTATTAAATTACATATATCCTTTATAATTACATTTTCTGATTTATCATGCTATGAATTAAAATCCATTTAAATTATTGATTTAGTGCATGTCGTATCGAATTGAAATATTTAATATTCTCTTCAGTTGAATCATTAGCGAAGCGTCTTACTATTTCACTACCTATAACTACACCATCTGCTATTTGTGAAATATCTTTAACATGTTGCACATTTCTAATTCCAAAACCAGCGACAACCGGAACTTGAGCAGTTCGTTTAATTAAATTAAGTTTGGATTTTAACTCTGGATGGAATTCACCATTTTTTCCAGTAGTTGCATTCATTGTAACAGTGTAAATAAAACCTTCAGCTTTTTCAGCTATTAGTTTCATTCGTTCTTCAGACGTTGTCATAGCAATTAAAGGAATTATTTTCACATTACTTTCATATGTTTGTTGTTTTAATTTTTGAGCAAGTTCAAACGGTAAATCAGGTATAATCACTCCATAAACACCTGCTCGTTGACAAGCTTCAAAAAATGCTTTTTCACCGTAATTACAAATAATATTATAGTAAGTCATTAACACATACTGACTTTTAATTTCTAATTGATGTAATTCTAGTTGCTCGAAAATGTATTCAATTGTAATACCTTCTTCTATAGCTTTTCCACCAGCTTCCATTATTGTCGGTCCATCTGCCACTGGATCTGAAAATGGTACACCAACTTCAATAATATCTGCGCCACACTGACTCAACACTTTCATATGTTCTATCATTTTAGAATTGCCCATAATATATGGAATAAATAGTTTACTCATTTGTGTCACCTCTTTGTTGTGTGTATTGACGTATCGTATTCATATCTTTATCACCACGACCAGAAAGTGTTACAACAATGATGTCATCTTTATTCATAGTTGGAGCTAGGCTAGTCTTTCTACATAACTTAATGCATGCGCACTTTCAATGGCTGGAATAATTCCTTCAGCTTTAGTGAAACGTATTAAAGCTTCCATAGCCTGTTCATCACTAGCTTCGGTATAAGTTACACGTCCAATGTCGTTATAATAAGAATGCTCAGGACCAATACCTGGATAATCTAAACCAGCTGAAATGGAATGTGCTAATTGCACTTGTCCATGCTTATCTTGAATTAAATACATTTTGGCACCATGTAAAACTCCAGGATTCCCTTTACCAATTGCAAGTGCATGTTTATCAGTATTTTTGCCTTTACCTGCTGCTTCAACACCATATAGTTTCACTTCATCTTGAATAAATGGATAAAATGTGCCGATAGCATTAGAGCCACCACCAATACAAGCAACGATTGCATCCGGTAATCGATTTTCTTTGTTCAATATTTGAGATTTAATTTCTTTTCCTATTACGCTTTGTAAATCTCTAACTATTGTTGGAAATGGATCTGGCCCTAATGCAGATCCTAAAAGATAATGTGTATCTTCAACATGACTAACCCAATATTGCAATGCTTTGTTTACTGCATCTGATAAAGTGCCTTGACCTTCTTCAACCGAAACAACTTTAGCGCCTAACAATTCCATTCTAAAGACATTTAATTGTTGTCTTTGAATATCTTCTTTTCCCATAAAGACAATGAGTTCCATATCGAATAATGCAGCAACTGTTGCACTAGCCACACCATGTTGTCCAGCACCTGTTTCAGCTACCAGTTTACGTTTACCCATACGTTTTGCTAACAGTGCTTGTCCAAGTGCATTATTAATTTTATGCGCACCAGTGTGGTTAAGGTCTTCTCTTTTTAAATAAATTTTTGCTCCACCTAATTGCTCTGTATATGCTTTGGCATAAGTTAAGGGTGTTTCTCTACCCACATATTCTTTTAAATAATATTGAAGTTCATCTTGAAATTTTTGATCATTTTTAGCTTTTTGGTATGCTTGTTTTAGTTCTATGATTGCTGGCATTAATGTCTCCGGTACATATTGTCCACCATATTCTCCAAAGAACCCTAATTCATCTGCTTCCGTTTGTATTTGTTTAATCATAACTCATTCCCCTTTCACTATATTAAAGATTGTTTTCATTTTGCGTTTATCTTTTCGTTCATTTGTTTCAATACCAGAGGCGATATCATAACCTAAATGTTTTAAAGGCATATGTTGAATCGTCTTAATATGTTCATCATTGAGACCACCTGCTATTAAAAATGGTGTATCTTCAATATGTTTTATTAAATTCCAATCAAAAGTTTGACCTGTACCACCATATTCAATAGATGGTGTATCTATAATAAATAAATCAACATACGGTTTATATAAATCAAGTTGACTATTGAGGTCTTGAGTAGCGGGTAACGCTTTAAAAATTTTAATATTTGGATATTGGTGTTTAACCCATTTGATAAGTTCAATGTTTTCATTACCATGAAATTGGATTATATCAATATTAGTAAGCGTAACTATTTGTTGGATTTGCTGCTTATCTGGATTCACTACAACAACTACACGTTGTATTTTCTCAGGAACAAGCGCTGACAAATGCTTGATTTCATTAATTTCTAGATGACGTCGACTTTTGGAAAAATGAATAAATCCTATCGCATCGATATTACATTCAATTGCCTTTTTCACATCGTCTTCATATCTGAATCCACAAAATTTTAAATACATGATTTCACCTTGTTTAACTTAAGTGTTGGTAGAAATTGACTTAAATCATCACATTTCATTAAAGCTTCTCCAATAAGTAATCCATCGATACCTGAGTTAATAATTTGTTCTATATCAGACTTATTATGAATGCCACTCTCAGAAATATAATAAAATCCATCTTTCCTTTCTGCTAAAATGTCATTTGTATGATTAACATCAGTTACAAATTGCTTTAAGTCTCTATTATTAATTCCTATTATTTCTGGCTGTATTTGATACGCTCTATTAAGTTCATCTTTGTCATGAACTTCTACTAACACTTCTAAATTGAGTTGTGTCGCATATTGGTATAATCGTTGAAGTTGTTCGTCAGACAATATATTAACAATAAGCAAAATAATCGACGCCCCTGCAGTTTTTGCTACATCTATTTGAATTTCATCAATGATAAAATCCTTACATAAAATGGGTAATGTTGTTTGTGGTGCTAACTTTTGTAACCTTTCAAAGCTTCCACCAAAATATTGTTCATCAGTTAGAATTGATATTGCATTTGCCCCATACTTTTCATAGTCTTTAATTTGCTGTGATAAATCTCGTTCTGGTAATTGATTTACAGAAGGACTTTTAGATTTTATTTCTGCAATGATAGAAAGTTGGTTATCATTAGCTAAACTTTCTTTTAATGTTTTTTTCTTTAGGTGTGGCGTGTGATCATTGTTGTATGATTTGAGTGATATTAATTTTTCTTGATAATAATGAGACGATAATAATTTCTTTTTATAACTTACAATTTCATCTAAAATTGTCATTTAATTTCCCACCATTCTTAAATATTGTTTCATTGCTAAGCCACTATCTATTAAGTATTGAGCAAGATTGATACCTGTCTGGATATCATTAACTTTTTCTGCAACATATAAAGCTATACCTGCATTCAACACAACAACATCTCGTTTACTTGTATGATCTTGTCCATTCAATATATTTACTGTAATTGCTTTATTTTCCTCAGGTGTGCCGCCTTTTAAAGTATTGTTAGAAGCATTGCGTAATCCGAAGTCTTTTGCATTAATAGTATATGTTTCTATATCTTTACCTGTGGTTACTTCATAAATTAAGTTTTCTCCTGATAAACTTGCTTCATCCATACCTCCTGCCCCGTGAAGTACGATTGCTTTCTTACGACCTAAGTATTTTACTGTTTGTGCAACATTACCTAATTGATTGGGATCATAAATACCCATTACTTGGTATGTTAATTTAAATGGATTAATTAACAGTCCCACTAGATTGAAAATAGTTGGCTTTGACATCATTTTTCTAATAGGTTGAATATATTTCATAATTGGATAGGATTCTGTAGCGCTGACAAATGCTAAGTTATATTGTTGTAATGTGTTAATCACATCGTTAACTTTTGTAGTATTTATATTTAATTGATTGAGTAAATCTGTGCTTCCAGAATTAGAAGTGATACTCTTGTTTCCGTGCTTCACAATTAAAGCTCCTGCACTAGCAACTATAAATGAAGCGGTCGTCGAAATATTAAAACTTCCTGACTTGTCCCCTCCCGTACCACATACACACATTGCGCCTTCATAATAAGGTTGTTCTTTATACATTGTTTTAATTAAACTTTTAGCTAAAAATGTTAACTCCGTTTGCTGCATTTCTTTATCAGTATATGTTTTTAATGCCTTATATTTAACTTGATTTTCAACTTCTGGATTAATCATTAAATTTATAAATGATTTCATATCTTCTTCATTTAAGTGTTGTTTCTTTTCTAGTTGTTGTAAAATTTCCATCTAATCACCCTTTACTGCTAAATTAATAAAGTTTTTAATAATATCTTCTCCGTGTTCTGTTGCAAAAGATTCTGGATGATATTGAATTCCAAAATGCAATTGATTTTCGTGTTCAAATGACTGGATACAATCATTTGTTGTTCCAGTTATAATTAGTGACTTAGGAAAATGTTTTGCGTCACTAACTAATGAGTGGTATCGCATGACATTAAAGTTTAGAGGTAAGTCTCTATATAGTATGGAGGTACCATTTTGCTTTATTTCATCTACTTTTCCATGCATTACAGTTTCACCTTGTATTACTTTTCCGTCGTAATAACACGTGAGTGCTTGTGCTCCTAAACAAACGCCAAGTATGGGTTTATCTTTATAACGTTCAATAATATTAACTAACCATTTATTATCCAATGGATGGCCTGGTCCAGGTGAAATAATGACACCATCTACATCTTGATTCATTACCTTTTCATCATCTGGATATAATACAGTGACATCATCTTCGTTTGGCATATACTGCGTGACGATATCAACTAAGTTATAAGTAAATGAGTCATAATTATCGACAATTAATATCATGGTGACACCTCCAATAAACTTTTAGCTTTTAATTTAGTTTCTTCTAATTCCTTCTGTGGTTCAGAATCATAAACAACGCCACAACCTGCTTCTACATTGATATATGTGTCATCAATCATCATTGTTCGTATTGCAAGTGCAAAGTCTAAGTTGTGATTACAATTGATATAACCAATGCCACCACTGTATACACCACGTTTGTTGGGCATAACTTCATAAATTCTTTGTATTGCTCTTAGTTTTGGTGCACCAGAAACTGTTCCGGTTGGTAATAAACTTGCTATCACAGACATTGGTGAAATATCTTTTTTAATTTGCCCTGTGACTTCGCTTACTATATGCATTACGTGTTCATATTTCTCTATTTCCATCAATTTCTTAATATGAGACGTTCCATTTCGGCATATCCTGTGAATATCATTTCTACCTAAGTCTACTAACATACTATGTTCGCTGCGTTCTTTTTCGTCATTAATGAGCTGATGTGCATTAGCTTCATCTTCTTCTAGTGTCCGTCCTCTTTTGATAGTTCCAGCAATTGGGTTGGTTTCAACTAAACCATCATGCACTTTTACAAAACTTTCAGGCGAACTACCTACAATAATTGGTTCACTCATATTGATGTAATACATGTATGGACTTGGATTTTGTCTTTTTAAATTTTGATATAACTGAAATGATAATGATTGACGTTGATTTTCAAAATGATGTTTATAGCGATAAATCCTTGAAGGTACCACTTGAAACATGTCCCCTTCAGTTATTTTCTTTTTAAAATCACTGACAATTTCCATGAAATGTTGTTCACTTATGTTGGTTTCTATTTGTTTGTCCTTAGGTTTAAATTGAATACTTGGTTGATATACTTGAATCGTTTTGAGTTGATTGATTCTTTCCTTTACACGTGTAATTAATTTTTCTCGAGCTACTTGAGAGAATAGATTTGTACTAATGACATATAATTCTTCTTTGTAATGATCAAATATATAAACGTCTTCTATCATGTGAAAATTAACATCATGTTGTGGATGATCATCTAAATTTATGTTTTGTAATTTAGGAAATTCATGTCTTACTAAATCAAAACTGCATGTTCCAATAAAACCTGAGATAAAAGGTAATTCTTGTAAACTTTTATCTTCTATATCTTCATAGTACTGATTAACAAATTGTTTTAAATATTGATATGGTTTCTCTGTTATAGATTCGTTTTTGTGTTGAGTACTAATATGAACTTGATTGTTATCTAGCGTGATTTGTCCATAACTATCAAATACAACAATGGAATACCTTCCCTTAAGTTTATTCTGACTCGAACTTTCTAAAATGATTTTTCGGTTTTTGAGTTGAGCTAAAGTTTCTGGTGTTATATTGGCTTGTAGCTTTTCATAATATATTTCCACTTTTGAATACTCCTTTATGATTAATATTGCTTTCTTACTCATGTTTATCTTTTAGTTTGTTTTATTAGATTGCTTATTTCTGAAGAATGATTTTTATGCAAATAAAAATCAGCCTCCTATAAAAGGACGCTGACGCGTGGTACCACCTTAATTAACGTAATATTCTTAACATTCAGAATATTAAACGTTCACTCATTTTCTTTATTTAATTATTTGTCTTTATTTGCAAAACCCAATTTCATTTATAGAGGTGTTAGTTCTCATCACACACTAACTTTCTGTCACTACCTTGCTACAAACTACTACATTTTGCACCAATGAAAAAAGCACCACGAAACGCGTAAAATCAATAAGGACGCGTTACCGTGGTGCCACCTTAGTTAACAAATTATTATTGCTCACTTTTATACTATTTAATTTTATATTCGAAAGCCCAATTCACTGAATATGTTGTGCTAATTTACATTAACCATTAGCTTTCTATTTGCTACAAATCACATTCGCTACTTTATCTTCCGAATTGTTTAACAATTCTAATTATTTAGTATAATACATTCCACTCTAATATTTGTCAACGTAAAATCAAAATTTATTTTGAAATTTGCGACATACAATACGCATACAAAAGATTCTGTGTTGCTTCAATAGATTCAATATGTGTTATTTCTAATGCATGTGAAGATTCTATTCCAGCTCCAAATAACCCGTGGCGAATATCAGCTCCTGCTTTCAGTGCTGTTGTAGCATCAGAAGTATAATAAGGATAAATATCTACTTTATATGGTATGGCATTTAATTTGCATAATTGTACTAATTGAGATCTCAATCCTTTATGGTATGGGCCTGAGCTATCTTTTGCACATATTGAAACTGTATATTCATCAGATGATTGTCCATCACCTAAAGCGCCCATATCTAACGCAATAAAATCCACAATGTTATTTGAAAGTGACGCATTTGCACCATAGCCAATTTCTTCATTATTAGAAATATAAAACTGTGTAGTATGAAGTAAATTAATATTATCTTGCTTAATTTTTTTCAATAACTCAATAATCATTGCTACACTTGCTTTATCATCAAGATGGCGTGACTTAATGAAACCAGATGTTGTAATTTGTGTTCTAGGATCAAAGCTAACAAAGTCCCCTACTTCAATACCTAAATCTTTAGTTTCTTGAACTGAATTTGTCTTTTCATCTATTCTTATTTCCATATGTTCTAAATCTCTCGGTATTTCATGATTATCTTTATATACGTGTACACTCGTTTCGTGTAAACATATCGTTCCTGTATAGACATCACCAGATTCTGTTTGGATTTCACAATACTCACCTTCTATAGCATTAAAATGAAATCCTCCAATTAAATCTATAGCTAATCTTCCATTTTCTTTTATTTCTTTAACCATTGCACCTAATGTATCAACATGAGCTGTAATACATCGCTGTTGACTTTGATTGTCTCCATCTACTGTTATAATCAAAGCACCTTTGTTAGTGAGTTCGGTTTGATAACCTAAATCTTCTGCTATATCCTTTACAAAATTTATTGCTTTTTCAGCATTGCCTGATGGACTATTAATTTCTGTTAATGTCTTTATAGTTTGTAAAATATTACTCATCTTATTTACCCTTTCCTGCATAATATGTTTAGTTTCAGTTTAGACTATTTAACTAATATATTCTAATATATATTTCTATTGATTCCGTTGCTCTCGTCTTTTACAATATTAGTATTCTGAAAATTTCGAAATAGGTGGTCATTCATGAAAAACATATTATTCGTAGGACTTGGTTTGATTGGTGGGAGTTTAGCAAGTAATTTAAAATATTATCATCAAGACATTACTATTACAGCTTTCGATGCAGACGAATCACAGTTAGATAAAGCACTATCAATTGGTATTATCGATAACAAAGCTATTCATTATACCCAAGCTGTTGAAAATGCTGATATGATCATTTATGCTACCCCTGTTGAACAAACTGTCTACTATCTTAAACATTTAACTAAATTAAATACCAAACCCCATTTAATTGTTACAGATACTGGTAGTACTAAATCAACAATTCAATCTTTTGAAAATGAGTTGTTAGAACATGATATCCATCTAGTTGGTGGTCATCCAATGGCTGGTAGTCATAAATCTGGCGTATTAAATGCAAAAAAACATCTTTTCGAAAATGCCTATTATTTACTTGTCTTTAATCAAAAGGAAAATAAGAAAGCTGCTGAGAAAATCCAAGAATTATTAAAATCAACGTTAGCTAAATTTATATTCACTGACGCTAATGAGCATGACTTTGTTACTGGTATTGTTAGTCACGTACCACATATAGTCGCGTCCAGTCTAGTTCACTTAAGTGCCGACCACGTAGAAAAACATCATTTAGTACAACAATTAGCTGCAGGAGGATTCCGTGACATAACTCGAATTGCTAGTAGTAATGCAGAGATGTGGAAAGATATCACATTAAATAATAAAACTTTCATTCTAGATATTTTAGAAGATTTACAAAATCAAATTAGTTCTGTTATGACAATGATTTCATCTTCAAAATCTGAAGATATTTATCAATTTTTTGCTAATGCTAAAGATTACAGAGATCAACTACCCGCTAAACAACGAGGTGCGCTATCTACGGCGTATGATCTATTTGTTGATATTCCGGATAAACCGGGTATGATTAGCAAAGTTACTCACATTCTAGGTTTACATAATATTTCTATAAGCAACCTTAAAATTTTAGAAGTCCGTGAAGATATTTATGGTGCCTTACAAATTAGTTTTAAAACTCCTGAAGATCGGGAAAGTGCTATTCAAGCACTAAGTCAATTTGATACTTATATTGAATAATATTTATGATTCAATGATTTTAACCTGAGACTTTAATTAATACGTCTCAGGTTAAAATATGCTTATTACGTTTTAAAAATAATATTTCTATTAGCGTTTTATTACATTTTATGACCTGCCATAAGTCCTAGTCGTCCATGTTTCGTACCAGCTTCTGTATACGATGTTGCCTTGGAAACAATACCTTTTCCATATTTCAAATGTAAATGGTCAATCGTTTTTGCTAATTTTTCGTCTCGTTTCCGTTCATATTCGTCAATAAACAAGTTCATTTGTCTTTCATTCTCATTTATAAATTGTGTTAGTGACACACTTAATGTCCGGTACAATGCTTGTTTATCACACAATTTGTTCGCAAAATAGTTAACTACCTTGAAAATATCTTTTTCTAAATTAGTTCCTTCTTCCAAGGTATATTGCTTATGTACGCCACCTTCATCACTATAACCAAATGAGAAGTGTATGGTACGTGCCAATTGTTTTCTTGCTCGAACCCTACTTGCTACATCCTCAATTAACTCTTGCATAACAACTTTGGCTTCTTCAAATTCATAATCTCTCATCAATATCTGACTTTTACATATTGATGGATTATTGACTTTATATTTTTCTCTCATTTTACTTTGATCAATACCATTAGCATGAAGATGCATATCCACACCTAATATCCCAAAATCCCTTTTTAAATATTGATACGGATATTGAGCTAAATCACCTATAGTAAAAATTCCTCTTTTATTTAATTTAGCTTCTGTCTTTCTATTTATTCCCCAAAATTCTCTTAATGGTTGAATTGGCCATAACTTTTCTGGTACATGCTGATAACGCCATTCAGCAATACCGTTTTTTGTATGCTTGGCTTCAATATCCATTGCTACCTTACTTAGTAACATATTGGAACCTATACCAATAGTACATCTAATACCTGTTTCTTCATGAATTTCTTTCTGTAATCTTTCACAAAATGCTTGAACGGTTGAATTAAATCTATGGTAACTATCAGTCACATCCATAAAAAATTCGTCAATACTATACTGATGTAAATCTTCTGGTGGCACATAACGTAAAGCAATCTTAGATATAGTTACTGAAACGTTAAGATACTTTCGCATACTTGGATTAATAATATATATATCGTTGCGATGTGGTATTTCAAATAACCTTGATCCCGTTTTAACACCTAGTTCTTTAAGTTTAGGTGTCGCAGCTAATACGACTGAGCCTTGTCTTTTAGTATCAGCAACTACTGCTAATTTTGTTGTTAAAGGATCCAATCCCTTTTCTATACATGACACACTTGCGAAAAAGCTCTTTTGATCAATACATAGTACATCTCTATCTTCTAATAAATGATAGTCATACATCATTACCCCTCCCTAATACATTTTCATTATATACGAACAAATGTTCTTATTCAAGTATATAACGAACAAACGTTCTAAAAGGAAAATGTTTTTTTATTAACTATTCATGCTATACTAAGAGTGTAATAAATATCATTGGAGGAATGACATATGCCAATCGTAAACGTTAAATTATTAGAAGGTCGTTCAGATGAACAACTTAAAGACTTAGTTACAGAAGTAACATCAGCGGTAGAAAGAACAACAGGTGCTAATAGAGAGGCTATCCATGTAGTCATTGAAGAAATGAAGAAAAATCATTATGGTGTTGCAGGAGTTAGAAAATCAGATCAATAAGTTGATAAATAAAATAAAGCCACGCACTTAACAACTTGTGCGTGGCTTTATTCGTATTATTTTTTATCATTTTTGTCATCAAAAAAGTCTTGAATTGCTTTTTTGTTTTTTGCTTTATCAATTTGCAATGCACTACCATCGTTATTAGTAGTAATATCTTGATAAGAATTTTTAATAGGAACAGTTAATGAATCAACATTTTTGTCTCCTCGAATACCAAAGCTTATTCCAGTTTGGAACATAGCTGAATCAGGCATATCTGTATTCACATATCCTCGAAGAATACCAGCTACTTTAGGTAGCTTAGCAACTGTACCAAAATTCACTAATTCAGATTTAAGTGTTTGCATCACCTGTTGCTGACGACGTACACGTCCGAAATCGCCTTCTGCATCATGACGAAATCTTGCGTAACCAAGTAACTCTTTACCATTTAAACGATGATGACCTTTTTTCAATGATACTCCAATATTTTCAGACATATCTTTTTCTACATCTATAGGAACACCATTAGGTTCTAATTCATCTATCATTTTTTCAAAACCAGTAAAATCAACCACTGCGTAATATTCAGGATTAATTCCTAAATTTTTATTTAATGTTTTTCTTAGTAATTCTGGACCACCAAGAGAATAAGCAGCATTAATTTTATATTTATCATATCCAGGTATGTCTGCATATATATCACGCATGACTGACATCATTTTCATTTTTTTATGAATGTAATCATATTGTACAACCATAATGGAGTCTGTACGTGATTTACCACCCTGAGCTTTATCTGCGCCTAAAACCAATACAGAAATTTTACCGTCGTTTTTCACTGGACCGTTAAATTGATGTACTTTAATGTCTTTAGCATGCTTTTCAGCATACTTCACACCACTATTATATCCATGAACAATATAAGCAATAATAATGATGAAGATAATTAAAATTAATAAAATAATAAAAGGTAATTTGCGCACTCTTTTTTTCTTTCGTCGCCTAGAAGGTGTAGTTGATGTACCTGCTTGTCGTTTATACTCAGTTTCTTCTCTGTTATCCTTCTCGTCTCTCATATTTACCTACCTTATACCTTTAAAATTATAATACTATCATCTATAATTAATATGTATTAACGTTATAGAAAAAGTATTCAAAAAGCAAGGGTTTTTTTAATAAATGGTACTAAGGTCCAATGAAAGGGTGTCATAAATGAATATAAATACTGCATATTTTGCGGGTGGGTGCTTTTGGTGTATGACGAAACCTTTTGATACATTTGATGGAATAGAAAAAGTTACATCAGGATATATGGGTGGAGATATTGCTAATCCTACATACGAGCAGGTTAAAAGTGGCACTACTGGACACTATGAAACTGTAAAAGTAGAATATGATGTCGCATTATTCTCATACAATAAATTATTAGAAATCTTTTTTTCTGTAATTGATCCTTTAGATGATGAAGGACAATTTCAAGATAGAGGTTCTCAATATCAAACGGCGATTTTCTATTCCAATGAACATCAAAAGAAACTAGCCGAAGACTATATCAAGGCAATGCAAAATACAATCAACGCTGATAAAGCGATTGCTACTAAAATTTTACCTGCAACGACGTTTTATGAAGCAGAAGCATATCATCAAGATTTTTATAAGAAACAACCTGAAAGATATGCTAAAGAAGAACAAGATCGTAAAAATTATAAAAAAGACTAACTGTTAATTCAGAGAAAGTTGTATAAACATACAAAAATAGCGATTGATGAAATCATTTATTTTCATCAATCGCTTTTATTATATTATTTGTGACGTATAACTCTCATTACTTTAATCATAGATTGCCATAACGAGGCATCTTTTCTATAAACTAAAAATCTTGGCTCCCATTGTGGACCATACTTTTCTTTATAACGTCTTAAACCTTGGAAACGATATAATCCATTAAAATGTTCAAATACTCTTCCAGCTAATCGTTCTCTAAGATATGAATAATGTAGTTGTCCTACATTAGATAGCGTCGCCATACCTAAGTTAAATGATTGATATCCTTTTTCTTTACTCCACGATAGCATGTGTAAATACAATCCATCCATTAATGGTAAATCTAATTCCGGCAACCAACGAATTAAATCAACCGAAATAGCATCATTAAAATATGTTGGCATTAGAGTACAGAACGCTATAATTTTTCCTTCTTCATTTCGCATAATACCAATCGGCGCTTTAGATAAATAATCTTCACTAAATTGACCTACTGAAAAATGCATTTCACTTCTACCTTCTAACCATTGATCACTCACATTTTTTAATGTTTCGAACATATCTTGTGAAAATGGCGGCTCAATTATTTCAAATTTGATATTTAAATCTTCAAATTTATTTAAAGTTGCTCTAAAACCACGACGCTTTTTACCAGAAGTAGTAAATGTAGTTAAATCAATAATTGCTTCTTCCCCAAGTTTAAAGAATTGATTACCAAAATTATGATAAAGTGGCATGAATCTATCACTTACTTGATAAAAAATAATATCATAGCCATAATATTCAGCGTATTCATAAAATGCTTCTAATAAAGATTCGAACGATGCAGTATCCCCAACTGGATCACCTAATACTACTAAAGCATTAGATTTATATCGATACATCAAAAAGGCTGATTCGTTTTCATGAATAAAATAATTTTTATCTCCACTATAAATAAGATGCGTTAAATAATTACCACCATATTGTTGAATAATTTGTTCACAAACAGCTAAATTTTTATTTTGACTTGATTTAATAAATCGATAATCAAATAGCCATGCAATAAGTGCAACAATAATAGTAATTAGAGCTATCGTTATCCAGAAATAATATCTAAGCACTGTCGTATCTACTTCAATATTATAAACATCGAGTGCATATAACGTGCTAGAGATAATAACATGATTAATATAAAGTACGATGATACTTATTAATATGAATAAGAAGGCATTTTTTAATCTTAATGGTCTCTTAAGTACTTTTGATCGACGATAAGCAATAAACAAGAGTACTAACATAACCAACAGCCATGTTAAAAGTATGAATGACGCATACGTATAAACTGTTGCCGCAAAAATTAATAAAATCGAAATAATAGCAAAAATAATTGCACGTCGACTTTGCTTAAATATTCCTTTTACATTTAACATTAATAATAAACAAGCACTTGTATGAATAGATAATGTTAAATAGTAAGCTAAATGATTATCATCATATAATCCGTCATATATGATTGTTAAATTATTAATAAAGAAAATAACACTTGTTAAAAATACTAAAATAGCTAATGAAAAAGATGGAATTTTAGATAAAATATCCTTTTGATATGACATCAAAAATGACGTAACATCTTTTGCAGGAACAAAGTATTTAGATTCTTCGATATATTTTTTAGCTGTATTACCAAATTCAAATGTAGATAATACTAATGCAATGGCTACAGGTACGAAATAATAAGCAAAACGATATAGTAATAAAGCTAATAAAATGTTTTCCTCATTTATACCAAGTGATTTAAGACCGAGTAGTACTACTAAATCAAATGCACCAAAGCCTCCTGGAATAAAACTAACTAATCCAGACAATGCTGCAATAATGAAAATACCAATAAAATTCATAAAGGAAATATCAATACCTACAATTAATGCAGAAAAATATAAAACAACTGCAGCAGCTAACCATTCAACACAAGAAACTAACGTACAATATACGCCCATATATCGGTTATTTGTATCCGCAGGTTTCACAATCGTATAAATAATAAATACTGGTAAAAATAAAGCAACAATATATAAAACCCAACGTACCCATGATATTTTATCTAACATATCAGATGCGTTAAACACATGAAGAACAACTAAAATCGATAACAAGCTCAAACCTGTTAACATCGAAATGAGTATGATAGATATATAGTGAACGAGTTTCTTATTATCTTGGGTATAATTTTTATAAATAAATGCTCTTAAACCTGCTCCGATAAACCCACCAAAGCCTACAATGGCATTTAAAGCATTAATAATATAACTCACTCTTAATACTTTTATTAAAGGAATTTTTAACTTAAGTGATTTAACAAGAATGACATCATATAAAGATAAAATTAATAAAGACGCTCCCCCGCTAATAAACAATAATACAATCCATAAACGATTGATTTTACCAAATTGCATTAAAGTATTTTTGAAATTAATGGAAGATAATTCTCGATATAACGTGAAAACTACAAACGTAAATAGTGCAGCAGCAAACACAAATTTTAATATAGATAATAATTTACTTTTATTTTCCTGGGTCATTTTTTCACTTCAATTCTATTTAATTCTTCTATATAGAAAAATATATCATAAGAATAAGATAAATAGAATATAAATAAAGTCAATTATGCATAACATTATTGTCATACTCAATGTAATGTGCAAATCTTTTGTAGATAAGAAGATTGTATATCTTTAAAAACAAAAAAGGATATCTTAGAAATTAAGTATCCATGTGCCACAAATTGATGGCATAAAAGCTACTTGAAATAATTTCTAAAGATATCCTTGTACAAAGATAGATTATTCTTGTTCTTTATTTAACTTATAATTTCCTGCATCTTCTCCATAATATCTATTATATCTACGCTTGAATAATAAGAACATATGAGAAACTAAAACTTTCAACACTGCATAACCAGGAATACCTAATATAACCCCGACTATACCTAACAAATTACCTGCACTTAGTAAGATAAAGATAATTGTTAGCGGGTGAATTTGTAATGTTTTGCCCATGATATTTGGAGAAATGAAGTGTCCTTCAAAGAATTGAACTAAAGTCCATACAATCGCTAATTTGAGTAACATTATTGGAGACGTAATTAAAGCAATAATGATAGCTGGTGAAATCGCTATTGTAGGTCCTAAATAAGGTACCACACTTGTTACAGCAGCTATACAAGCTAATATTAAACTATATTTCAATCCAATAATAGAATAACCAATAAATAGTAAAACACCTATACAGAATGACACAATGATTTGTCCTTGTATGTAAGAACCTACTTGAACACTCATTTTTTCAAGTAAATCATGAAAATCTTTTCTAAATTTAGGTGGCATAATATTAGTAGTGAAATCTTTGAACTTATGACCATCTTTTAACATAAAGAATAAAACAAATGGTGTAGTCACAATGACTACTCCAACATTAGCTACTGCTTCAACGAATGATGCTAATTTTGAACCAAAGCCATCAAAATAATCTGAAAGCATAGATGGTATCTTTTTAGTTAATGAGTTCAATTGATCATTAATTTGATCATAATAACCAGCAAAAATTGAATTACTTGTTACTTTATTAATTGTATTAGTTAACTTTTTAAAATATTGAGGAGAGTTATTAATGAAACTTCCTAATTGTGAACTAATTAGAGGAATTAATAAATTAACAATCAACACGATTATGCCTACAATCGCAACATAAATAATCAAAACCCCTACTAATCTTGGAATTCGATAACGTTCCATCAAATTAACAAGAGGGTTAAATAAATAAAATATAATCAATGAAACTATAATTGGTGCAGCAATAGTATTGAATACTATAATAAATGGTTGAAACACGTATGATACTTTATCAAAGATAAATATAACTATCCCTAAAAGCACAAGTGCTAACAAAGCATAAATTAAATCATTGCCGCCTAAAAATTTCATGAATCTTGTTTCAGACATACTGAAAATCGTTTTAAACTTTCTAGATGTCTTCTTTTCGGAAGATTTCATTTCATTCGACATTCGACATCACCATACTTTCATGTTACCTCGCTTTATAAAAATCATAAAAATGAGTTACTAAAAATTTCTAACACTAATCATAACATAATTTTACAAAACTAAGGAATATTAAAAACTAGTCTATATAAAAATTAAAAGTACTTATGAGAGCGCATAAGTACTTTTAATCCAACTTCATTTGGGCTTCAAAATGATGGATATGTAATGTTAAATAAATGATTTCAACATCATTAACAGTAATATCAAATTCCATCTGAATCATTTTTAATATTTTAAAAGCTGTAGAATAGCAACTAGGATATTGATTTTTAACCATATCAACAAAATCATTTTGAGCATGTAATGTTTCATTATTTCTTAAACGACGAATGAGAAATTGTACATGTCTAATAAAACGTTGATATTGTATTGAGGATTGATCAACTTGATGTTGTAAATCCGTTTCAATAATAGTGATACTTTTATTGATTAATTGATTAATTAACGCCATTTCTCTCATAGATAATTCTTCAGAGTTCGAAGCAATATGTAATGCGATAAAACCAATTTCATCTTCTGGAAAATCAACATCTAACTGTTCATTTAGTCTATCAATTACTTTTTCAGCTATTTGATAAGCATCTCGATATAAGTATTTTGTTTCCATGGCAAAAGGGTTGCTAATTATTTGATTTTGTTTTAAACGTTTATACACAAAAATAATATGATCTGTTAGCGCAACAACTAGATTTTCATCATTAACATCTAGAGTCGTATTTGTAATTAAATTAACAGCTTCAATCACTGCTTGTAGAACATGGTCATCAGCCATCTCAACTAATGTCTTATAGTGTTCTTTATGCTTATCTAGATCAAGTTTATAAACTTTTTCAATGGAAGCTGATTCATCTAACGTATAGCCTTGCTTTTTATTAAAACCTATACCTTTTCCAATTAAAACAACTTCCTGGTTTTTATTCGTGCATATGATAACGTTATTATTGAGAATTTTACTAATTTTATACTTCCCCATCATTATCACCTTTCTTACTCCATTATTAAAATTATAAGGCTTAATGATATAAATGAAAAGAAAATAACTTATTAAATACTTTCATGAGTAAAATTAATTTTTAGTATATTAAACAATTTTCTACCTCTTTATAATAAATAATAGATATAATTATAAATTTCAAATTAAAAAGCTTGAGTATCCTTACGACACTCAAGCTAATCATTTATTTTAAATCTTTATTTGATTTGTTTGCATTAATTCCCCAAGATTCAATACCAAATAAATTAATTTCAAGATTCTCTGGTTTGAATACAGGCTTTTTACCTGCTTTACGTTGTACTTGGTAATCTTTCATTACTGCAAATGCAATATTGGAAAGTCCAATAATGGAGACAATATTCACTATGGCCATTAAGCCCATGAATAAATCGGCTGTACTCCAAACTGTTTCAGTTTTAGCAACCGCACCAATAAATACAAGCACAACTACTAAACATCTAAAGATGAAAATAATTGTTTTGTTATTAGATAAATACTCAATGTTAGATTGTCCATAATAGTAGTTACCTACAACTGAAGAAAATGCGAATAATGTTATTGCCACTGTTAAGAAAATACCACCAGCTGAACCTAAATGTTCATTTAAAGCTGATTGAGTAACTGCAACACCTTGAGGAGCGTTTTCTCCAAATTTTAAACCTGAATATAATAAAATCATTATTGCTGTAGCTGTACATACTAGCATTGTATCAAAGAAAACACCTAATGATTGAATTAAACCTTGTTTTACTGGATGAGGGACTGCTGCTGTTGCAGCTGCGTTAGGTGCTGAACCCATACCTGCTTCGTTTGAGAATAAACCACGTTTAATCCCTTGTAAAATAGCAGCACCAACTGCACCACCAGTTACTTGTTCAAAACCAAAAGCACTTTTAATAATTGTACCAATCATTGGAACAATTTGGTCTAAGTTTAATAACAAGATAACTAAAACCATACCAATATATATGATAGCCATAATTGGAACAATTAATGATGATAAAGTAGCAATACTTCTAACCCCACCAAAAATAATAATGGCTGTTACAACTGCTAATACTATTCCTGTAATCACTGGACTAATATGATATTGAGTATTTAATGATTCCGCAATCGTATTAGATTGCACTGTATTAAATACAAATGCGAAGGTAACTGTAATTAATATCGCAAACACAATACCAAGCCATTTTTGGTTTAAACCTTTAGTTATGTAATAAGCTGGTCCACCACGGAAACCACCATCTTTATCATGAACTTTATAAACCTGAGCTAAAGTAGCTTCCATAAAAGCACTTGCCGCACCTATAAATGCAATAATCCACATCCAAAATACCGCACCAGGACCACCAAGTACAATTGCTGTAGCAACACCGGCAATATTTCCAGTACCTACTCTTGAACCTGCACTAATCGCAAATGCTTGGAACGGTGAAATACCTTTTTTACCACTTTCTAATGTTTCTGGTTTCTCGACCAACGCTCTAAACATTTCTGGTAACATTCGTAGTTGTACAAACTTAGAACTGATAGTGAAAAAGAATCCTGCTGTAAGTAACAATCCAATTAGATACTGAGACCAAATTAAGTCGTTACCTACTTGTACAAAATCTTTAAACCAACCAGGAATTAAACTATCAAAATCTTTCAAATAAATCCCTCTCATCTATAAATAAAATTCATATCTTAAAAATATCAAGAGATTCATATTGGCATATGAAAGTCTAATTAAGCAATGTATCAAATAACAAATACTAAAATAGACAGTTCAATTGAGAATATAAACCTCTTGAATGATTTAATTGTGATTATTATATTTTATTTTATCATCTTATGCATGTGTTGCATATACTTTTATTGTAAGTACATTCCTTCAACTTCTCCGAAATCATCTACATCTACTATAAATGAACCATTAGTATATTGTTCTGATTTATGAATTGAAGCAATATCTCCTGTTTCTTGGTCTTTAGCTGAATATAAAGTATATGTTGTATTGTCAGAACGAACAACATCTGCTGCCACGATACGATGTGGTGCTTTTTTCAATTCTTTAAGTAAGGTAATACCTCGTTGTGCTCGTTTCGCTTCTTGTAATACTTTAAATCCAATATGTTTAACAGCACCACGTTGTGTAGCCATAAGGATAGATTCTTTATTAGTGATTGTTTGCGTCATAATAACGTAGTCTTCATCTTTTAAGTTAATAGATTTCACACCAGCCGCACGTAAGCCTGTATCAGATAATTCGTTTGTAGAGTATGTTAATGACATTCCTTTATGTGTAATAACAGTAATAAGTTGATCTTCTTCAACACGTAATACATTAATTACCTCATCTTGATCTTTTACTTTCATGGCAATTAATGGTTTATTATATCGTGTTGTTTTAAACAACGGTACAGTACTTTTCTTAATCATACCGTTACGAGTAGCCATAATATAGAATGCTTGTTGTTCTTTGAAGTCTTTTTCATTAAATACGTCAATAACTAGTTCATCTTCATCAATAGAAACAATTTGAGATACGTGTTGACCTAATTCTTTCCATCGGATATCAGCTAGTTTATGAACTGGAATAAACAAGTATCTACCTTTATTCGTAAATACAAGCGCTGTATCTTGTGTATTTACATCAAGGTATTTTAATAAACTATCGCCATCTTTCAAACCGACTTCAGAAACGCCGCTAGCATTAAAGCTACGTGTAGATGTACGTTTAATATAACCATGTCTAGTTAAACTTAATACTACATCTTCACTAGGCACCATCACTTCTTTATCAATTTTAATTTCAGAAATTTCCGCTTCAATTGTTGATAAACGATCAGTTTTAAAATTCTTTCTAATTTCTGTTAATTCATTTTTGATAACATTCAATAATGCATCGTGATCATCTAAAATATGACGTAAATCTTTAATTAAATTAGATAACTCATCGTGCTCTTGTTCTAAAGCAACGATATCTGTGTTAGTTAAACGATAAAGTTGTAACATAACGATGGCTTCTGCCTGAGCTTCAGTAAAGTCATATTCAGCAACTAAATTATCTTTAGCATCTTTTTTATTTTTAGAATTACGAATTAAGGCAATCACTTCATCTAAAATAGATAAAGCTTTCATTAAACCTTCAACGATATGCATACGTTTTTCAGCATGTTCTAAATCAAACTTAGTTCTGTTAGCCACGACTTCTATTTGATGGTTAATATAACTATCAATGATTTGTTTAATACCCATTAATTTAGGTCTACCATCACTGATTGCAACCATATTAAAGTTATAAGATATTTGAAGGTCTGAATTTTTGAATAGGAAATTTTTAATTGCTTCACTATTCACGTCTTTTTTAAGTTCTATTGCAATACGTAAACCAGTTCTATCAGTCTCATCTCTAACTTCAACAATACCATCAACTTTTTTATCAGCACGTAATTCATCAATACGTTTAACGAGATTACTTTTATTCACCTCATATGGTATTTCAGTCACGATAAGTTCTTTACGTCCATTACGTAATGTTTCTTCATCTACTTTGGAACGTACAACAACTTTACCTTTACCAGTTTCGTATGCTTTTTTAATACCATCAATACCTTGAATAATACCACCTGTTGGGAAGTCTGGACCCTTCATGTATTTCATCAATTGACTCACAGTAATATCTGGATTATCAATATATTTTAATGTTGCTTGAATCACTTCACCTAAATTATGTGGTGGGATATCAGTAGCATAACCTGCTGAAATACCTGTAGAACCATTAATTAATAAATTAGGAAATCTTGCAGGTAATACCATAGGTTCAAGTGTTGTATCATCATAGTTTGGTATAAAAGAAACTGTTTCTTTATTAATATCTCTTAATAGTTCTTCAGATAATTGACTTAATTTTGCTTCTGTATAACGCATTGCTGCAGGAGGGTCATTATCGATACTACCGTTATTACCATGCATTTCTATTAAAACATGTCTTAATTTCCAATCTTGGCTTAAACGAACCATGGCATCATATACTGAAGAATCACCATGAGGATGATACTGTCCGATGACATCCCCGACAGTTTTGGCACTTTTACGGAAATTTTTATCGAATGTATTACCACTTGAATACATCGCATATAAAATACGACGCTGTACTGGTTTTAGTCCGTCTCGAACGTCAGGCAAAGCACGTTCCTGGATAATATATTTACTATATCTTCCAAAACGGTCTCCAATTACATCTTCAAGTGATAGATCTTGAATTATCTCACTCAAATCGTTTCATCCTCCTCATAGTTTTCACTTTCTAATATCTGAACTTCTGTATTATCTAAAATGCTTGAATCTTCCTGCATACCAAACTCAACATGACTTTCAATCCATTCTCTACGTGGTGCTACTTTATCACCCATTAACGTTGTAACACGTTTTGAAGAACGCACTTCATCTTCAACTTGAACACGTATTAAAGTACGAGTATCAGGATTCATAGTTGTTTCCCATAATTGTTCAGGATTCATTTCACCTAAACCTTTATATCTTTGTAATGTGAAACCTTTACCAAGTTGCTTTTGTAATTTATCTAATTCATCATCTGTCCAAGCATATTCCACTTTTTTAGATTTACCTTTACCTTTTTCTAATTTGTAAAGTGGTGGTAATGCGATAAATACTCGACCTGCTTGTACTAATGGTTTCATATATTTAAAGAAGAAAGTTAGTAACAGTACTTGAATATGTGCACCATCTGTATCAGCATCGGTCATAATAATAATTCGACTATAATTACTGTCTTCAATTTTAAATTCATTACCGACACCTGCACCTATAGTATGAATAATCGTATTAATTTCTTCGTTTTTGAAAATGTCTTCTAAACGAGCCTTTTCAGTATTAATAACTTTACCTCGTAATGGCAGAATCGCTTGGAACTTACGATCACGTCCAAGTTTAGCTGAACCACCTGCTGAATCACCCTCAACAAGATAAAGTTCATTTTTTTCTGTGTTTTTACTTTGAGCAGGTGTTAATTTACCAGATAAAAGTGTATCTTTTCGTTTATTCTTTTTACCAGAACGTGCATCTTCTCGTGCTTTACGAGCTGCTTCTCTAGCCTGTTGTGCTTTAATTGCTTTTTTAACAAGTGACTTAGATAATTGACCTTTTTCTTCAAGGTAAAATGGTAATTTCTCGGATACAACTGAATCTACAGCACTTCTAGCTTCTGACGTTCCTAATTTAGATTTAGTTTGACCTTCAAACTGTAGTAACTCTTCAGGAATTCTTACAGATACTATAGCTGTTAATCCTTCACGTATGTCATTACCGTCTAAGTTTTTATCTTTTTCTTTTAATTCATTAATGCGTCTAGCGTAATCATTGAACACACGTGTCATCGCTGTTTTAAAACCAACTTCATGTGTACCACCATCTTTAGTACGTACATTATTTACAAAACTTAATATACTTTCTGAATATTGGTCATTATATTGAAATGCAACATCTACTTCTATACCGTTAGATGTTCCTGTAAAAGTCGTAACATCATGAAGTACTTCTTTACCTTCATTGACATAACTTACAAATTCTTTAATCCCTTCTTCATAGTGGTAAAATTCTTCTCTTTCTTTACCACGACGTAAATCGATTAATTTAATCTTTAAGTTCTTTAATAGAAAAGCAGATTCTTGTAATCGCTCACTTAGAACATCAAAATTAAATGATGTTGTTGCTTTGAAAATTTCAGGATCTGGTTTAAATGTAACCTTAGTACCTGTTTTCTTTGTCTTTCCTTCTTTTAGTAAACCTGTTGCTGGCACGCCGCCATCTTTAAATCTTTGTTTATAAATATTTCCGTCTCTATGAATCTCAACTTCTAACCATTCACTAAGTGCATTTACTACTGAGGCACCAACACCATGTAATCCACCAGATGTTTTATAGCCACCTTGGCCGAACTTACCTCCAGCATGTAAAATCGTAAAAATAACTTGCACAGTTGGTTTTCCTGATGCATGGATACCAGTAGGCATTCCACGACCGTTATCTTCTATAGAAATACTATCATCTTGGTTAAGGATAACTGTTATTTCATCCCCATAACCATTTAATACTTCATCGACGGAGTTATCGACAACTTCATATACTAGATGATGCAATCCACGTTTATCAGTTGATCCTATATACATCCCCGGTCTTTTTCTAACTGCTTCAAGACCTTCTAAAACTTGAATAGAATCATCTGAATAATGATTTTGTTTATTCATTGCCAATGATTTCGCCCTCCTACAAACGTACGTTCGTTTTTAAAACTATACAATAGTTATTCTTATATAAATCAGAATAAATTGCAAGTGTCATCTTGATAAAACAGTTTATTTTACTGATTATTCATATTCAAAATGTAATTTTTATTGTTCTAATATGAGATGGATATGGTAAAATAGTGCTAAGTTATTAAAGGATGTGTATTTTATGATGATTGTCGTCATGTTAATACTAAGTTATCTTATAGGAGCTTTTCCAAGTGGTTTAGTTATTGGAAAGTTATTCTTTAAAAAGGATATAAGACAATTTGGTAGTGGCAACACTGGAGCAACAAACAGTTTCAGAGTATTAGGAAGACCAGCAGGTTTTGTAGTTACATTCTTAGATATCTTTAAAGGATTCATAACTGTTTTCTTCCCTATATGGTTACCTGTACATGCAGATGGACCTATAAGTACATTCTTTACCCATGGCCTGATCGTAGGATTATTTGCTATTGTGGGTCATGTATATCCAATTTATTTAGGATTCAAAGGTGGTAAAGCTGTTGCAACAAGTGCTGGGGTAGTTTTAGGCGTTAATCCTATTCTTTTATTAATTTTAGCAGTTATTTTCTTCGCTGTATTAAAATTATTTAAATATGTGTCCTTATCAAGCATCATAGCAGCTATTTGTTGTGTTATTGGTTCGCTCATTATTCAGGACTATATATTACTAGCAGTAGGCGCAATCGTTGCCATTATATTAATCATACGTCATAAAACAAATATTGTTAGAATCTTTAAAGGTGAAGAACCTAAGATAACGTGGATGTAAATAAAAAATCTAAAACTTAATAATCAATACAAAGCATTTAGTATGATATATGAAATTTATATCACACTGAGTGCTTTTTATTTTGTTAAATGTTTTGATTTATGATGATGTTATTGGTGAGTTTTATATAGTTTGATATACCTTTAGTCTTTGATAGTGGCTTATAACTCATTAAGGTAAAATAATTATATTAGGATATTAAGCTATGCTATAATTCTACTATCAATAAAATTCACAATTTAACCCCTAAAAAATATGGATAATTAATATGGAGGAACTATTTATGAAAATCGAGCTTACCCAACCAGCAGTTCAGTGGTTTAAAGATGAGTTTGACTTACCTCAAGATGACAAAGTATTACACTTTTTTGTACGTTATGGTGGAGAATTCCAATTAAAACAAGGGTTTAGCCCTGCATTTAATGTTGAAAATAAAGCCGATGTAGAAGTGGCATATGAAAAAGAATTTGACGGACTCACTTTAGTCATCGCTGAGAAAGATTTATGGTATTTTGAAGATGATCATATTGTAGTAGATGCAGTTGATCATGAAGATGAAATTTATTACAGTAAAAAGTAATTTAAAAACAGCCTAACAATGCCACTAAAGTGAGCAATGTTAGGCTATTTTCATTTTCTGATGCTAATTTAATTACAAATGATCGATACCATTTGTTACTTCTTCATCTATACCTTCTTTATTTAAAGCTTCAACTTTACTATATACTTCGTGCCAATCAGCAAAATAACGATCCAATCTAATAGGTTTAAATGTATCAGCTTTCATACAAATCAATTCAGTGTAACCTGTTGTAGCTAGTTCACCTTGTTCGTTAAATAATTCATAACGATATATTGAACGTAACCTTGAGTACTTTTCTACCCATGTCTTAATCGTTACTTTTTCAGGATAAAAAATAGATTTTTTATATTTAATATTTAAGTCGGTAACTGGAGAAATGATTCCTTGCTTTTCCATATCAGCATAATTAAATCCTAATTTCCCAATATAATCTGTACGGGCAACTTCAAACCATGTTGCGTAATTACCGTGATAAATCACACCCATTTTATCTGTTTCTTGATATCTTGGTTCAATTTCAGTCAAACTATAAATCATTGAATTCCAATCCTTCCTTAACTTATACATTACATATGTATTTTAGCATAAAAAAACTGTGCTAACCTAAACGTTAGCACAGTTGATTTTTATTATTGAGCTAATTTATTTCTTAATACCATTTGTAAGATACCACCATGACGATAGTAGTCTAATTCAACTAATGAATCAAAACGAACCATTGCTTCGAAATCAACAACTTCTCCGTTTTCTTTTTTAGCATGAACTGTAACTAAATCATGAGGTTTTACATTTTCATCGATATCTACTGAAATTTCTTCTTTACCTTCTAAACCAAGAGAATCAGCTGATTCACCTTGTTTAAATTGTAATGGAAGTACACCCATCATAACTAAGTTTGAACGGTGAATACGCTCATAACTTTGAGCGATAACTGTTTTAACTCCTAATAAGTTTGTACCTTTAGCAGCCCAGTCACGTGAAGATCCCATACCATAGTCGTTACCAGCTAATACAGCTAAGCCAGTGCCATTTTCTTTATATTTCATAGCAGCATCATAAATAGGCATAACTTCGTCTGTAGGCCAATAAGTTGTAAAGCCACCTTCAGTACCTGGAGCTAATTGGTTTTTAATACGGATATTAGCGAATGTACCACGTACCATTACTTCGTGGTTACCACGTCTAGAACCGTATGAGTTGAATTCTCTAATTGGAACATTGTGGTCAATTAAATACTTACCTGCTGGTGTATCTTTACCGATTGCACCTGCTGGAGAAATATGGTCAGTTGTTACTGAATCTCCAAATTTACCCATAATACGTAAGTCTTTTAATGGTTCAATTGTTCCTGGTTCTTTAGATAATCCTTGGAAGAATGATGGATTTTGAATATATGTTGAATTTGGATCGAAATCATATAGTGGTGCATCTGTTACATCGATTTCATTCCACATTTCATTATTTTCATAAACATTTGCATATTCTTCTAAGAATAATTCTGGTGTTACTACACTATCAACTGTGTCAGCAACTTCTTTAATACTTGGCCAGATATCTTTAAGGTAAACATCTTCGCCATCTTTACCTTTACCAATAGCTTCATTTTCTAAGTCAATATCTACAGTTCCAGCTAAAGCATAAGCAACAACCAATTGTGGTGAAGCTAAGTAGTTAGCTTTAACTAATGGATGGATACGACCTTCAAAGTTACGGTTACCTGAAAGTACAGATGTTACTAATAAATCTTCGTCAGCAACAGCTTTTTCGATTTCTGGTAATAATGGACCAGAGTTACCGATACATGTTGTACAACCATAACCAACTAAGTTGAAACCTAAATCATCAAGATATTCTTGTAATCCAGAATCTCTTAAATAACCTGTAACAACTTTAGAACCTGGAGCTAATGATGTTTTAACATATTCAGGTACTTTTAAGCCTTTTTCGATAGCTTTTTTAGCTACAAGACCTGCACCTAACATAACGTAAGGGTTTGAAGTGTTTGTACATGAAGTGATAGCTGCAATTGCTATATCACCAGTTTTCATAGTAGCTGTTCTACCATCGTTGAAACTGATATTAGCTTGTTTATCAAATTCACTTTCATCTAGACCATGACCTTGGTTGCCAGCTGGTGCTGTAACTGATTTTTCAAATTCAGTTTTCATGTCACTTAAGAAAATTAAATCTTGTGGACGTTTTGGACCAGATAATGAAGCTTGTACTGTAGATAAGTCTAAGTCAATTACTTCAGTATATTCTGGGTCTTCATTTTCAACTTGGAAGAACATATTATTTTGTTGTAAATATTCTTTAACAAGTTCAATATGATCAGCTTTACGGCCAGTTAATTTCATATATTTAAGTGATTCTTCGTCAACTGGGAAGAAACCACATGTTGCACCGTATTCTGGCGCCATGTTAGCGATTGTAGCACGGTCAGCTAATGGTAAGTTTGTTACACCAGGACCGAAGAACTCTACGAATTTACCTACTACACCGCGTTTACGCAACTCTTCAGTTACACGTAAAGCTAAGTCAGTTGCAGTAGAACCTTGAGGTAATTCATTACTTAATCTAACACCAATTACTTCTGGAATTGGGAAGTAAGAAGGTTGTCCTAACATACCTGCTTCGGCTTCAATACCGCCGACACCCCAACCTAATACACCAATACCGTTAATCATTGTTGTATGAGAGTCAGTACCAACTAATGTATCAGGGAAAGCAGTTTGTTCACCTTCAACGTCACGGACATGAACAACATTTGCTAAATATTCTAAGTTTACTTGGTGAACGATACCAGTTGCAGGTGGTACAGCATTATAATTGTCAAATGCTTTAGTTGCCCAGTTTAAGAATTGATAACGTTCATAGTTTCTTTCGAATTCTAATTTCATATTACGTTCTAATGCGTCTGGGTTAGCGTAGCTATCTACTTGTACAGAGTGGTCAATAACTAAATCTACTGGTACTTCTGGGTTGATTTTGTTAATATCTCCACCAACATCATTCATTGCTTTACGTAAAGACGCTAAGTCAACTACTGCTGGTACACCAGTGAAGTCTTGTAAAATAACACGAGATGGTTTGAAAGGTACTTCACCTTCATTATCTTTTTTACCGAATTCTGCTAACTTTTTAATGTGATCGTCAGTGATTACAAAATCATCTTCCTGACGTAATACAGATTCTAATAATACACGAATTGAATAAGGTAATTTAGAAATTTTAGTTAAACCTTGTTCTTCTAATAATTTCAAATCATAGTATGTGTATGATTGGCCATTTAAATCAAATTGTTTCTTTGCTGTTTCTTTAAAATTAGAAGCCATTTGATATCCCCCTTGAAAATCTTTATATTTTATATGCCTTATTTAAATTGTATTATTATATGTTTTCGAAAACAACTATATAAGAGTAGAAAGACGTCGATTTTCATTTCGCATTTTTAATCAGGTAGTATAAGCAAAACTTATCATAAGACGTTAGTGCAATAAGTAAATTTTATTAATTGAGAATGGTTATCAATCGCAAGTATTAGTTTTCATTTTTTATAGATAAAAAAATACTACCAGCCCTATATAGAGCCGGTAGTATCTTCACTCATTTCTAAAAGAATTAATTATTGAATTATTCTTCTCTTTCACGGTTTCTTCTTGATTCACGTTTTTCTAAAATATCAGATTCATAATCTTCTTGTTGATATTTAACGTACTCTTCTAATCTGTGTTTATTAGGCATTAATGTTAAGCCTAAGAATTTACGTTCTTTGTTGGCATCTTTGTAAAAGCTTATCATCATCAGTATGACGACAAAGGAGAATGGGAACGCACTAATAATGGCGGCACTCTGAATCGCGTTGAGTGCTTTTGTTCCATCTCCGCCACCAGCTAATAATAGAACGAATGCAATAAGTGCTTGAGCAATTCCCCAAGTTACTTTAACTGCACTGTTTGGATTTAATGAACCAAATGTTGTCTGCATACCTAAAACGAATGTTGCAGAGTCAGCTGATGTGATAAAGAATGAAGCAATTAAAATAAGTGCTATGAATGATAACACTATACCTAACGGAACGTGGTGGAATACACCAAATAATTGTGTTTCTGGAGTCATATCAAATAATTTTGGATGTTTTTTACCTGTTTCAATACCAAGAACACCGAATACACTAAACCAGATGAAACTTACAATTGCTGGTACTAATAGTACACCTGAAATAAATTCTCTGATTGAGCGTCCTTTTGAAACTCTGGCAATAAATACACCAACGAATGGGCTCCAACTTAACCACCAGCCCCAATAGTATAATGTCCATGTTGACATCCATTCACGTTTTTGACCATTTAATGCTGCAGTGTCAAAGCTATTGAATAAGAATGTATTTAACAAGCTACCTGTTGAACTTGTCATCATATTAAGGATTAATACAGTTGGTCCAATGATTAATGTAATAATCATTAATATGGCACCTAAACCAATATTTAAATTACTTAAATACTGAATACCTTTACTTAAACCTGACCAAGCACTAGCGATAAATAATATCGTTACAACAACGATAATAATTGCTTGAACCCAAGTTGTATTTGGAATTCCGAATAAGTAACTTAAACCACCATTAATTTGTAATGCACCCATACCTAGTGATACAGCTACACCTACTAAAGTAGCAAATACAGATAAAACATCAATAAATGTTCCAATAGGTCCTTCTACTTTATCTCCTAAAAGTGGTCTTAGCGTTCTTGAAAGTAAACCAGGTTCACCTTTACGGAATTGAGAATATGCAAGTGCTAATGCTACTACACCATATACTGCCCATGCGTGGAATCCCCAATGGAAGAATGTAGAACGTAACGCTTCTGTATATGCTTCAGTAGTCTTTGGATCAGCATCAGGTGGTGAAGCAAAGTGTGACATAGGTTCAGCTGCACCATAGAAAACTAAACCAATACCCATTCCTGCACTGAATAACATTGCAAACCAAGAAATTGTATTAAATTCTGGTTTATCATTTGGTTTACCTAACTTAAGTTTCCCTATAGGGCTAAAGATTAGGAAAATACAGAAGAAAACAATAACTGTAGTTAATATTAGGTAATACCAACCTAGTTTATCAGTAATCCACATTTTGACTTCATTAGTAACCGTGTCAAATTGAGATGGGAAAATGGCACCAATTAACACAACAATTGCTGCGACAATGGCACTGTAGATAAACACCGGAGAAATCTTCTTACCATTTTTTTCTTCAGAAGAAGAATTCATAATTAATTACTCCCTTCTTATTATTAAATTTTCAAACTAGTAAAATTAAATTATTATTTTTTTATCTTAAAACAATTAACTTTACTAAAACACTACTATAGGATAACAAAGCTCCATATTAGAATCAAATTTGATTAAAATTACTATTTTCTAAATTAATTATATGATGTATAATGACGATTATATTGTTATGAAAGGATTTTTTTATATGCTTAAAGAGTTTAAAGAGTTTGCATTAAAAGGCAATGTATTAGATTTAGCTGTAGCTGTAGTTATGGGCGCTGCATTTAATAAAATAATCACTGCATTAGTCCAATACATTATTATGCCATTAATTGGTAAAATATTTGGTTCTGTCAATTTCGCAGAGGACTGGGCTTTCTGGGGAATTAAATATGGTTTATTCATACAATCAATAATTGATTTTATAATCATAGCTTTTGCATTATTTATCTTTGTGAAAATCGCAAATACATTAATGAGAAAAGAAGAACCAGAAGAAGAATTAGAAGCAAACACTGTTCTTTTAACAGAAATCAGAGATTTATTACGAGAAAAAAATTAATAATTATTAATTAAAACGATTTATCAACCTAATTTATAGAAGTTGATAAAACGTTTTTTTATAATTTTATGATTATTAATTCCATTTAAATTGTGTTGTGCTTTGGTATTGATTAGATGTCACTTCTAAAATGAGTGGTATTCGTTGTTTCAATTCACTTACATGAGATATGATTCCTACCATTCTACCTGTAGATTTCAAATTAACTAATGTATCTAGTGCTGTTTCAAGTGTTTCTTGATCTAAAGTACCGAATCCTTCATCAATAAACATAGATTGTAATGAAATTCCTCCAGATTCTTGTTGTACAATCTCACTTAAACCTAATGCTAAAGCTAATGACGCTTGGAACGTTTCCCCTCCTGATAACGAACTTATATGTCTAGATTTATTTGAGTAAAAATCAAATACGTCAATTTCAAGACCACTAAACCCTTGTGATAAAGCTGCTCTTCTTTGTAACTGATATCTTTGACCGCTCATAGTTGCAAGACGAATATTAGCTTGAGCGATGATTTTTTCTAAATAATATACAAGAACGTAATTTTCTAAGGTTAACTTTTGACTATTTTTACCTGACAAAATTTCAGACAGATTAAAGATATCTTGTTGTTCTTTTAACTCTTTATTCAAGTAATTTATATTAGATTCAACTTCATTTCCTTTTTGTTCATTTAATTTGATTTGATACTCTAGCGTTGCTATCTCATTATTTAATTGATTCAATTGTTCTTTTGTCTTTGATAGATTTTCTTGTATTTTATCGATATCTTCCAAATTTCTATCTGAAACTAGCTTCGTTAGCCTATTTATTTCTACTTCATACATATGCAATTGTTTATTAAAATCATTAATTTCTTTCTCGATTGATTCCTTTTCATTAACGATTTCTATAATGCTTTGGATTTGTTCTATTGAAGATAAACTTAATCTATTCATTTCATTTTCAATTTCTTTTTGAGTTCGTTTAAGTTCATCTTGGCTTTCATTTAATGAAGTGGTATGATGCTTAACATTGTTTTCTTCAATACTTAGTTTTTGAGAAGTATCACTCATGGCATGTTTATACTTCTCGGTTAGTTGTTCATATTCAGTAACATTATTTTTTAATTGTTCATAGTACAATTTAAACTCTTTAATGTTAGTAAATTGAGATGTCGTTTCAAAATCATTAATTCTAATTTCACATTGTTCAATTTTTGCATTTGTATCTTTTATTTCATTTTCTATTTCATATATTTCTTGTTTTTTTTGTTCAATTTTTTTATTTGTTGATAAGATACGGTCATTTTCTTTTTGATGTCTTACTTTTTCTTCCTGTTTTTCTCTAAGTTGAGTATTAAGTTTATCTATATTGAGAATTGATTTTTCATCTACATTAATATTTTTTAATTGTTCAGTAAGGTGATTAATTGAATTTTCAAATTTAGCTTTGTTTATTTTATGCTCATTTAATTCTTCTTGTAACGACTTTAATAACCTTTGCTTTTCATTAATGCTTTCGAAGTCAATATGTTGATCTAAAGAAGTGATTTCATTACCACAAACTGGGCAAGTATCTCCTATTGAAACAACTTGCTGTAATTGTTCTACTAACGTTTCTTTATTGTTTAAATTAATTTCATTTTGATTGATATCAGCTATCGCATTGGTTAATTTTTCAATTTCATTGTCCGTTTTCTCATTAGAATCTTTTATTTCATTAATTCTGGAATTTAGATTTTCTTTGGTTTTTACTTCTTCCAATTGCTTTTCAGTTGTTTGAATATTTTTTTCTATTTTGAAAATATCTTGAGATAATTGTTCAACTACATCGTAGTCAACGTCTTTCGAATCAATAGAATCTTTTAATTGATAGAATTCTTTTTCAACTTGCTCTTTCTTTTCTTTTAATTTTTCCAATTTAGATGAAAGTTTTTCCTTATCTTTATAACTTGAATCATATTTAGATAAATTAACATAGAAAGTATGTGTTTTTTCTAAATATGCTTTTTCTTTGTTTATTGATGCTTCACTTTCAGTTAATTTTTTTAATTGGTATTGATAGTCCTCTTGTTCTTGATTTAACTGTTTAATTGATTGTTTAGATGTTTCAACAGAATTTTCTATTTGTTTTAATTTTTTGTTTGTTTCATTTTTTCTATCAAGCAATTGTGATAAAGGTTTAATTTCGTTGATTTTATTTAGCTTTTCCTTTTGTTTATTGATGCTTTCTTCTTGTTCTTTTAATTGATTAAATTGATTTTTGTTTTTCTCTAATTCTTTTAAATTTGATTCCAGCTCTTTATTTTCATTCAAATTATGTTCAATCTTTGAAATCTTGTTCTCTAAAATATTTTTATCTTCATATTTACTTTGAGCCAATTTTTTACCGAATTCATTGAATTTTGGCAATGCATCTATTAATTTTTCAGTTTGCTGAACATTAATCGTTTTTAATTCTTCAAGGCTTTCACTGTCAAAGGTGTTGATATCATTCCATAATCTTTCAATATTCTTATATCTATCTTCAATTTGTTTTTTTTCATTTTTAACATCTTCACTCAAAGCTTTTTCAATTTGTTCAAATCTTTCACTATTAAAAAGAGTTCTTAATATACCTTGCTTTTCTTTACTATTAGATAATAAGAATTTTTTAAATTCACCTTGTGGTAATATAAATAATTGTCTAAATTGTTCAGCGTTAACGCCAATTAAATCAATAATAAATTGATTTCCAGCACTCACCATACTTTCACGTAAATCAAATTCATTATCATTGTATTCAAAAACATTTAGCTTTGCTGGTGTTTTAGTTGTATTTCCTTCTTTAATATAAGGTCCAGTTCGAACTATTTTAAAGATTTTGTTATTTAGTTCAAATTCAAAAGTAACTTGCATGGCTGAATTACCATCAGCAAAATGACTTCTTAAATCACTTTCTTTTCTATTTTTAGTTGAAGCTTCCCCATATAACGCATATACTATGGCATCAAATATCATTGTTTTACCAGAACCGGTCTTACCACTTATCAAAAATAATTGATTTTGATCTATTTTATGAAAATCTATTGTTTCATTTAAGAAAGGTCCAAAATTAGTTAAAGTTAACTTAGCAGGTTTCAATTTAATTAATCTTCCTTTCTCATCAAATTATTAATAATCTGATTAATTTTCTTTTCTTGAATATCACTCAGTTGTTCATTGGTTATGTTTTCATAAAATTTATTTATAATCGAAATATCACTTTCCTGTTTTATTTCAATTTGGTCGATTGCATCATAATATTCAAATGTCTCATTAGTTAATGCCAGTGTATTGGGATAAATTTGTTTCAAATTGATAATTGGATCTGATATATGAGACATATTTTTCAATCTAAAATGTATGTAATTATTTTTATTAGTAATATCTACCTTTTCTTGAATAACATCTTCGTAATCTCCAACTACTATTTCTAACTTTCTCATTGGTTCTATTGGAACGAAATAATCATTTATATTTTCTTTATTATTAAATTTAACAACACGATAACCTTTAGGTTGTCCAACTTCAGAAAATGAATATTGCAAAAGTGAACCACTGTATTTAATTCTATCTTCATTAATACTAAATGGATGATGTAGGTGACCTAATAGTACAAAATCAAATATATCAAACGATCTTTTTTCCACTGTCTCTACAGTTCCAATAGTTAATGGTCTTTCAGAATCTGATGTTTTGCCACCTTGGACAGTTAAATGACCAATTAAAACATTAATGCTACTCTTATCTAGCGTTTTTGACATATACATTATACATTTATCAAGTGCTTGTTGATGTGTTTGAATTGTTTCATCTTTAAAAAAGTGTTGCACTTCTGTTACTGTCGCAAATGGTAATGTATAAAAATTAACTCCTTTAATATTTATAGGCTCAATCATACTTTCTAATTTTGTTCTAATATATAAGTTACTATGTTCAAACCAATTTGCCCCGTAATTCAAACGTTCTTTTCCATCATGGTTTCCACTTATCATAACTACTGGTATTTTCATTTCAATATTAAGTTGTGAAATTGTTTCTTCAAATAGTTTTATCGTTTCTTTACCTGGATAAGTAGTATCATATAAATCTCCTGCAATAACGATGACATCAGGTTCTTCATCTTTCATTTTCTTTATAAACTGTTCTAATACATACCTTTGGTCCTCTAACAATTGCTTACCATTCAAAATTCGCCCTAAATGCCAATCTGCTGTATGAATTATTTTCATTTTTTACCTCCAAATAGAACGTTTGTTCGTAACTATTTTATAATTTTTTAATCTATATATCAAGTAAAAAACCACTCATCTCTAAAGATAAGTGGCTATAATATATTTAATGAACAATTGATTTTTTTACTTTTTTATACTGATAATACATTGCTAATCTCCATGGTACTATCATACAAAATGCTAATAAGAAAAACATACCCGCTATCTCACCTGGATCGATTTCGTTACTAATAAAGATTTTTAGAACAGTACGGATAACTAATAGAGAAATTAAGATAATCGGAAACGCTTTTGAACGTTTCATATAAATTTCACTACCTTTAACTTCAAATCTAGATGTCCAAATTAACACTGTTGAGAAAAGTACACCTAAAATAAGGGACTCTAAAATCTCGGTACCAGTCAATCTAAAATATGGTACTACATACATTAGAGCACCTGTTGCCATAAAAAATGGAGGCAATATAATTTTCTTTTCATTAACTGGGAATTTTTGTGCCTTCATTCGAATCACAATAACAATTGCACCCATAAAGAATGCAACTACTATAGAAAATACTAAATATGCCACGCTTACACCTTCTCATATATTCTAAACTTTAATACTCTTTTTAATCACGTGTTAGTATATCATTAAATCAAGTCATTTTCATAGTTTTTAAATTAATAAATTCTGGCTATTTTATAAATTAACTTATTTTCTTTTATTCCATAAAAAAGGGATTAAATCAACGTTAACATTGACTTAATCCCCACTTATATTTATCTTATTTCTTTTGACCTTTCATGCCTTGGTCCATATTTTTGTTCATCATAGTCATCATTTGATTGATTTTCTTTTGAGAAGGTTTTTGACCCATTTGCATCATCATCATACGTAGCATTTCTTCATTAATAGGTGGGTTTTTTTTCAAATAATCCATCATATATTTTCTTGCTAAGAAGAAACCACCAGCTAAACCTGCGATTAATGCTATTATAATTAAAATAATTGCTAACCAAATTGCCATTGTTTCACCCACTTTCTTTATCCTAATGAATTTTACTAGATTCAAATATTTATTTCAAGACAAATTTGTATATTAAAATAACGCACATCAAAAATAATAACAAATTTTCAATATATATTAAATGTACTTTTGAATATTAAAGTTAACATTTAAAAACTGCTAGTTTCGCATAAGCTTAACTAGCAGTTTATTTGAGTTTAAATTATTGATTAACTAAAATTCACGAATTTGGTTTAAAACATTTTCTTTAGTAAATCCATATTTTTCAACTACTAAATCGCCAGGAGCACTTGCACCGAAGCCATCGATACCAATAACTTTACCTTGTGTTCCAACGTATTTATGCCAACCAAGTGGTGAAGCCATTTCAATAGCAACACGTTTAGTAATATTTGAAGGAATAACAGACTCTTTATATTCTTCAGATTGTTGTTCGAAAGCGAACCAGTTTGGCATAGAAACAACTCTAACACCTTTACCTTGAGCATCTAAGTCTTTTGCAGCCTCTACTGCTAAGCTTACTTCAGAACCAGTTGCTAATAATAGATATTCAGGAGTTTCTTTAGATTCATATACAATATATGCACCTTTACGTACACCTTCTTCGACAGTTTCTTCAGAAACATCTAAAGTAGGTAAATTTTGACGTGTAAGTACTAATGATGTTGGCGTGCCTTCTGATTCTAAAGCAACTTCCCAAGCAACTCTAGTTTCATTACCATCAGCAGGACGAATCACATTCATATTTGGAATTGCACGTAATCCAGCTAATTGTTCAATTGGTTCGTGTGTTGGACCATCTTCACCAACTGCGATGGAATCATGTGTAAATACAAATGTTGAATTTAATCCCATAATTGCAGATAAACGTAAAGCTGGTTTTAGGTAGTCACTGAATACGAAGAATGTTGCACCATATGGATGTAAACCTCCATGTGCAGCCATACCATTAACAGCAGCGCCCATTCCAAATTCACGAACACCAAACCAAATGTTTTTACCGTCACGATTATTTTTATCATAATCTTTAGCTTCTTTAACATTTGATTTATTTGAACCAGCTAAGTCAGCTGAACCACCAAAGAATGAAGGTACATGTTTACTTAACGCTTGAATAACTTCACCAGAATCTGCACGTGAAGCTGCATTATGATCTGCATCAAATTTAGGTAAAGCTTCTCTGTAATCTTGAGGTAATTTACCACTTACAGCTAATTTAAATTCTTCCGCTAATTCAGGATAAGCTTTACTATACTCTTCAACTTTATTTTTCCAATTTTCTTCATTTTCATTAGCACGTTTTAACATTGTTGAATTGAAAATGTCGTAAACTTCTTGTGGTACATTAAATCTCTTTTCAGGGTCTAATCCATAAGCTTCTAAAGTTAATTTACGTTCTTCGTCGCCTAGAGGAGCACCATGAACGCCATTTGTACCTGATTTATTAGGCGCGCCATAACCAATTACAGTTTTAACTTCAATGATTGTTGGACCTTGCTGAGATTTAGCTTTATTAATTGCATTATCAATTTCTTCTAAATCATTACCATCTTTAACAAAAATGTAGTTCCAACCATATGATTCGAAACGAGATTTAGTATTTTCAGAGAATGCTTTATCTAAATCTCCATCTAATGAAATATCATTTGAATCATATAATACGATTAATTTATCTAATTGATTATGACCTGCAAATGATGCAGCCTCATGAGAAATACCTTCCATTAAATCCCCATCAGAAGCTAGAACATAAGTATAATGATCTACAACATTATAGTTATCTTTGTTAAATTTACCAGCTAAATGACTTTCAGCTAAAGCCATTCCGACTGACATTGCAAATCCTTGACCAAGAGGTCCTGTTGTCACTTCTACACCATCAGTGTGTCTGAATTCAGGGTGACCTGGAGTTTTAGAATCCCATTGTCTAAATTGTTTTAGTTCATCCATTTCTAAACTACCAGAAACGTGTAATAAACTATATAATAAAGCAGAACCATGACCTGCAGATAATACAAATCTGTCTCTATTGAAATAGTCTTTAGATTGTGGGTTGAAATTTAGGTGTCTTGTCCATAGTGTGTAAGCCATTGGTGCTGCTCCCATTGGTAAACCTGGGTGACCTGAATTGGCCTTTTCTATTGTATCGATACTTAATGCACGAATTGTATCGATTGCTAATTGATCTTCTTTATTGAACATTATATATTCTTCCCTTCTAATAATAATACTTAATGCCAATTATAACTTATTTTAATATAAATTCATAAAGAAAAATCTGAAAAATTTTTAATTTTCCATATTAATCTATATTTAAAATTCAGTAATTAGCATTCTATTTTTCTTTATTTTGTCGTTGAATTTGTTTTAATTTCTCAGGAGTAACATCATTTCCCTCAGGATCAATGACCTTAGTACTTTCAAGTTGTTGTTTGAACCCTTTTCTAAATGAATCAAGATACTGTTTTCTTAATTTAGATTGTTCTTTTGCTTCTTCATTGGTCAAACCTTTTTCTTTTTTCTTTTTAGCTAATTCATTAATTCTATCAATATTTAAATTATTAGACATTTTAGCTCCTACTTTCGTTTGTTAATCGTTTAAATTGATAATTTGTTAGAAAATAACCTACTACATATTATTTCAATAAGTAAAATGGATTTATTCTGTGTATATACCTTTTGTAAAATATAACAAAAAAAGGAGCGTAACCAAATCGTTACGCTCACATAAACTATTAAATGTGATATTAGTTAATTGATGCGAACACTGATCCTGAATTTTGTTCGCTATCATCTTGTTTATTTAAAGATTGATTAGTATTATGATTAACGTTTTGATGTATTTCATGGTCTGTCATTTCGTACGTTTGTTCTGAATGCTCATTTTGGTTAACGCTTAAGAAAAATACTAGAAAAATAAGACAAGATATTAAAAATACTGATATATAAGTTAAAAATGTTTTTGTTTGTTTTGTTAACATTGCATCTCACTCCTAGAACGTTTGTTTGTATTATTAATTTAACAGAACAGATGTTCCATGTCAACACTTTAACGAACAAACGTTTGTTTTTTGTTTATGTAGATGCTATAATATAATCAAATAAAATTAGGGAGTGCCTATATATGAGAGAGTTAACGAAAAGACAAAGTGAAATATATGATTACATTAAACATATTGTTCAATCAAAAGGGTATCCACCGAGTGTTCGAGAAATCGGAGAGGCTGTAGGATTAGCTTCGAGTTCGACTGTTCATGGTCATTTATCAAGATTAGAAGAAAAAGGTTACATTAGACGAGACCCTACTAAACCAAGAGCAATTGAAATTGTTAGCGAACAATTAGGCGACAATATTAATATGGAAGAAACGATTCACGTTCCTGTTATAGGTAAAGTAACGGCCGGAATTCCAATTACAGCAGTCGAAAATATTGAAGAGTATTTCCCACTACCCGAACATTTAACATCTACACATAACAGTGATATTTTCATATTAAATGTTGTAGGTGATAGTATGATTGAAGCAGGTATTCTAGATGGAGATAAAGTAATTGTTCGTAGTCAAACAATTGCTGAAAATGGAGATATTATTGTTGCTATGACAGAAGATGATGAGGCTACAGTTAAACGATTCTACAAAGAAAAAAATCGTTATAGATTGCAACCTGAAAATAGCACAATGGATCCAATTTATTTAGACAATGTCATAGTAGTTGGTAAAGTTATCGGTTTATATAGAGAAATGTAATCATATTTTATGCTCATAACCCCCTATAAATAATAAAAGGATTAGGCGATTGCCTAATCCTTTTTATTTTGATTCTTTTTTAAAACTTCTTTTACTTTATCTAAGATATCAGGTTGTTGTTTTGATTTAGTTGACATTCTATCTACTTCCTTACAACTAATTATTACCCAAAGATGATTAACTCTAAACGATTAACCAGTATAATTTTCTGTCCAATACGGTTGTCGACGATCATTAAAATCAACACCTACGCCTAAAGTAGAAAAGCTATCATTTAAAATATTTTTTCGATGACCTAATGAATTCATTAATCCTTCATGTGCAAATATACTACTTTGTTGTCCATACGCTAAATTTTCACCAGCAGAACTAAAATCATGATGATCATCTTTCAAACGATCAAAAGGTGATTTTCCTTTTAAATCTGTATGATCAAAGTAGTTATTGTCCGCCATATCTTGACTATGCTTTCTAGCAGTATTAGAAACTGAAGCTGAATATTTTAAAGTTGGTAATTGATGTTGTTTACGTTCAGCATTTACGATGTCAAAATTTTGTAATTCAAAACTCTTTTCTAATGATTTGGAAGGTGCACCATATTGTTCTTGTAATCTATTTTCCATAGCTTCACTCACTTGATATAAAGCTGTTACGCCATTTTTTTCATGTTTATCGTAAAATACTGTTGTGTAAATGTGATTTTTATGGAAAATATCGTACTCGTCATTTTTAACTTCAAAACGTTTGTTACCTTTACTTATTTCTTCTATAGGTTTACCTAAACGATCTCGAACTGCCTTTTTAGGTGTAGCATATTTAATTTTAGACTGTGAAGATATTAAATTTTGATTCGTATACATGCCATTGACACGATTTTTAATATAACTAATCATTATGAATTGATTATAATCATTATCATAATACGTATACCAATGTGTACCGTATTCATTGGAAGTTATGCGTTTTTCTTTACCTAATTTATCCTCAACGTCTTTTTTTGTCATATTCATTTGAATATTATTAATCGCAAATTCTTGTTTGTCAGGAACATCTAAGCTTAAGTCTTCTTCATTTGAATTACCATATGCCCATTGATCAACTTGCTCTCTAACTTCTTGTTGTAAATGCTCTGTAAATTTGAACTCATTTAATGGTAAGAAAATAACGAGACACAAGAAGAATATAAAAAATACTAGAAATCTTTTAATTTTAGCCACCTACCGTATGATATTAATCTCTATCCCCATTAAAAATTGAATTTCTAACAATGACATAATCCACTGTTCGAAGAGATTTCAAATCTTTGCCACCTGCATAAGAAATAGAACTTTGTAAATCTTGTTGCATCTCTTTTAAAGTGTCTTTTAATGAACCTTTATGTTCAACAAACATTTTTTTACCTTCAACATTTTTATGTTCACCTTTTTGGAATTCTGACGCACTACCAAAATATTCTTTATATCGCTTACCTTCTAATTCAACAGTTTCTCCAGGAGATTCTTCATGTGCTGCAAATAGTGATCCTATCATTACCATAGAAGCACCAAATCGAATAGACTTAGCGATATCACCGTGTGTACGTAATCCGCCATCTGCTATGATAGGTTTTCTAGCTGCTTTACTACATAAATTAAGTGCAGATAATTGCCAACCACCTGTACCAAATCCAGTTTTTATTTTTGTAATACATACACGTCCCGGACCGATACCAACTTTTGTAGCATCAGCACCAGCATTTTCTAATTCTCTTACGCCTTCAGGTGTTCCTACGTTTCCTGCTATAACAAAAGAATTAGGTAGGTTCGTTTTGATGTGTTTAATCATATTAATTACCGAATCTGAATGACCATGAGCGATATCAATAGTAATATACTCGGGTGTTAAATTTTCATTTGATAATTGCTCAATAAAGTCAAATTCTGATTTCTTTACGCCAACTGATATGGATGCAAATAGATTATTTTGTTGCATTTTATTGATAAACGGAATTCTAGCTGCTTCATTAAAACGGTGCATGATATAAAAATAATCATTTTCAGCAAACCATTGAGCTAATTCTTCATTCATTACTGTTTGCATATTAGCTGGTACTACTGGAAGTTTAAAGGTACGAGGACCAAATTTTATCGATGTATCGCATTCTGATCTACTTTCAACAATACATTTGTTTGGTATTAGTTGTATGTCTTCATAATCAAATATTTTCATATTAATTAAATAGCCCCTTTTTAAAAACAATAATATTAGGATAAATAGCTAAAATCCGAATAATCATAGTTTTATCAGTTGTTTTATTCAGAAATTCATTATCCTTATTAACTGTACATTGTTTTATTGTTCTTGTAAATGGACTTTAGGACTAGTTTTACCAACTAGATTTTTTAACACCTGGTATTTGACCTTTATGTGCGTGTTCTCTAAAAGCAATTCGTGACATTTCAAATTTACGTAATACGCCTCTTGGTCTTCCTGTCACTTTACATCTGCGAGTTAAACGTGTTGGTGAAGAATCACGTGGTAATTTTTTTAATGCTTCATAATCACCTTTAGCTTTCAATTCTTTTCTTAATTCAAAATATTTATCTACTAGTTCTTGTCTTTTTTGTTCTTTTGCAATCTTAGATTTTTTAGCCATTTCCATTACCTCTCTTTTTATAAATCGTAATAATTACGTTTTATATATTAACACGATTATCTCAATTTGCAAATCTAAAAGTTCTATAACAAACATATTTCTGTTTAAAAATGACATTTACTCGTAAAAAAAGAGACCTTTTCCTAAAGAAAAAGGTCCCTTAAGCCATTTCAAATTGTCGTATTTGAAAGATAAGATTTATTTAGTTTCACGATGTAACGTATATTTATTTAATCTAGGGCAGTATTTTTTCATTTCAATACGCTCAGGATTATTTCTTTTATTTTTTGTAGTGATATAGTTATGATCGCCACACTCTGTGCATGCTAATGTGATATTTACGCGCACGTTAAACACCCTTTCTAATTAGGAATACTTACGATTTAAAATTTTATCATAAATTTGTTTTGTGCGCAATCTTCAATTTTATTTATTAAAATTTTCGTAAGTTTCGTCTTGTTCGCCTTCTAAATCAACTGTATTTATATCAATGCCTAATGCTTTCGCTACACCTTTACCATAATCAGGGTCAGCTTTATAACAATGACGGATATGACGACGTTTCACATCTTCAGTTACACCATCCATAGCGTTCGCTGTATTTGTAAAGATACGCTCTTTCGCTTCATCAGATTGTAATCTAAATAATTTACCAGGTTGTTCGAAGTAATTATCATCATCTTGTCTTTGATTATATTCATAACCATCACCGTCTACAGGGAAAGCAGGCTTTTTGAATTCTGGTTGAGAATCATATACGCCTTGATTATTTGGATAGTAGTGAGGTCCACCACCTTGGTTATCGTCTAAGATACGCATTTGACCGTCACGACTAAATGGACATAAGTTTTCAATGCCTACACCTTTAGGTTGGTTAACAGGAATTTGCCAATGGTTTACGCCTAATCTATAGCGTTGAGCATCTCCATAAGAGAATAAACGTCCTTGTAACATTTTATCTGGCGAGAAGTCTAAACCAGGTACAATGTTAGTTGGCGCAAATGCAGCTTGTTCTACATCTTGGAAATAGTTATTAGGATTACGGTTAAGTTCAAATTCTCCAACTTCGATTAAAGGATAATCGCCGTGGTACCAAACTTTAGTTAAATCGAATGGATTATCTTTATGATTTTTAGCTTGTTCTTCAGTCATCACTTGGATATACATTTTCCATTTAGGATAGTCTCCATTTTCAATGGCATTAAATAAATCACGTTGAGATGAATCACGATCTGTAGCAATTATGTTAGCCGCTTCATCATCAGATAAGTTTTCAATACCTTGTTGACTTCTGAAGTGATATTTAACCCATACACGTTCGCCTTTATCGTTATACATTGAATAAGTATGAGAACCGAAACCATGCATATGACGTAAATCTTTTGGAATACCTCTATCAGACATTAAAATTGTAACTTGATGTAATGATTCAGGTAATCCTGTCCAAAAGTCCCAGTTATTTTGTGCACTTCTCATATTTGTTCTAGGATCTCTTTTAACTGCTCTGTTTAAACTTACAAATAATTTAGGATCTCTAAAGAAGAATACAGGTGTATTGTTCCCTACTAGATCCCAGTTACCTTCTTCAGTGTAGAATTTTAAAGCAAATCCACGAATATCACGTTCAGCATCTGCTGCGCCTCTTTCTCCTGAAACTGTAGAAAATCTTGCGAACATTTCAGTTTGTTTACCTACTTCTGAGAAGATTTTAGCACTTGTGTATTTAGTAATATCATTCGTTACAGTAAAAGTACCAAATGCGCCTGATCCTTTTGCATGCATACGTCTTTCTGGAATAACTTCACGATCAAAGTGAGACATTTGTTCTAAAAAGTATATATCTTGCATCATTAATGGTCCACGTGGGCCAGCTGTCATGCTATTTTCTCTATCTGATACAGGTGCTCCAAATAAACCTGTTAATTTTCCATCTTGTTTGGACATGTGTATATCCCCTCCACATAAATTAGAATAATTATAATTTAATATCTATTATAAAGTATTCCCTCAAAAAAAGAAACTAAAACTACTCATTTTATTTAGAATTATCAGAAAATTTGTTGTTTTTTCACTTTAAATTGCTAATTAGTATTGAATACTAGGTTCAAAAGACTTAAAATGATGGATATATTTAAAATAGATGGGAGACAGTATATGGAAGATAATAATATGAAAAGAGGTTTAACCTCCAGACACATAACCATGATTGCTATCGGTGGCGCCATTGGAACAGGATTATTCGTCGCTACTGGTAGTGTCATTTCTGAAGCAGGACCTGGTGGTGCTATACTAGCCTACTTATTAATTGGGATTATGCTTTATTTCTTAATGTCATCAATTGGAGAATTAGCTACCTTCTACCCGGTATCTGGTTCTTTTAGTTCTTATTCATCTAGATTTATTGATCCGTCACTAGGTTTTACCATGGGATGGTTATACTGGGGAATGTGGACACTCGTAACTAGTGTAGATGTTATTGTAGCTTCTAATGTTTTAAAATTTTGGGATGTTTTCAATTTCTTTAGCCCATTAACTTGGAGCCTAATTTTTATAACGCTACTCTTACTTTTAAATATCTTTTCAGTAAAAGCTTTTGGTGAAACTGAATTTTGGTTATCTCTCATCAAAGTAGTTACTATTATTGTATTTATTATATTGGGATTATTAATGATTTTTGGTATTTTAGGTGGCCATACATATGGCTTTGAAAATTATACTAAAGGACAAGCACCTTTTGTTGGTGGTATTTCTGGTATTTTATGTGTTTTATTAGTTGCTGGCTTTTCTGTTGGTGGGACTGAAGTGGTCGCAGTTACTGCTGGAGAATCTAGTGATCCTAGTAAATCCATGCCTAAAGCAATTAAGCAAGTATTTTGGAGAATTTTATTATTCTATGTATTATCTATAGCAGTTATTGCCGCTATAATCCCATATACTGATCCATTGCTATTAAACGAAAGCCAATCTGTAACACAAAGTCCATTTACGATTGTATTTGATAAAATTGGTATCGCCTTTGCAGCTTCAGTTATTAATGCTGTAATACTAACGTCACTACTATCAGCAGCAAATTCAGGTATTTATACTACAAGTCGAATGCTTTATTCGTTAAGTGTAGATAAACAAGCACCTCAATTCTTTAAAACATTAAATAAAACAACGAAATTACCAATTAGAGCCATTTTAACTACTTATATTTTAGTTGTAGCAGTAGTTATATATGCTAATTTTAATTCGAATGCGGTATTCAATTTATTAAATATTATTGGCTCAATGGTCATCGTCGTTTGGGGATCAAGTATCTGGGCACAAATTAGAGTACGCAGTGCAATTAAAAAGCAAGGTAAAAACATTAATGAGTTGTTACCTTATAAAGCTCCATTTTATCCATTTGGCCCAATTATAGTTATAGCAACTTTACTATTTTTATTATTTGGTAGTTCATTTGGAAGTATTGTTTCAGGAGATTGGGTAAGTGTTATTCGAAACTTTACACCACTCATTATTTTGGCAATTATTTTCATTGTCCATAAACTCATTAAGAAAACTAAATTTGTAAAACTTGAAAATATGGATTTAAGTTCTCATATCTTTAAAAATGAATAGTTAATATATCTATAGTTTAAATATTTTATACCTTTCAATTCAAGCCGATTTATAGGTTTTTAATTGGAAGGTATTTTTATTTAAGTTTTCTATACAATAATCAATAAATTACAATTAATTCCTAGTTAATCTTTATTTTCTGAGCGCTCGTAATCATGTATAATAAAATTAAGAAATAAGGCTTAGAGGTGGTTAAAATGATTGGTCAAACAAATTTGTTCGATGATGTGATTAAAAGTGATGAACGTTTCGTAATTGTTGTTCAAGCTTTAGAGGAAAAGAATGGTCAATTAGTAAAAAATACATTAAGAGAATATCCAAGTTTAAATCATGACCAAATGAGTAACTTGTTCACTCATCTTAAAGAAGTATATTTAGAGGAAAAATTTCAAGATAACCAATCAACTTTTACTATAACTGTATATACTAACCTTGACTATGCAGCAGATCAAGTTTATGCACATGTTAAGCGCTATAGAGGAAAAAAAGATTGGACTCACACAGCTAAATAAATTCAATAGACAAAAATAGACTTAGGTATCTTTACTTGGAATAGGTTGATAGCATTCATTATTTAATGCTATTTAATTATCCTTAAAAATACCTAAGTCTATTTATTTACATTATAATAGTTTTTTTAGAGTATGTGGTATACCATTCGAATCATTATCTAATGTGACTTCATCCGCTTTTTCTTTTAACTCGTCACTTGCATTACCCATTGCAACAGCATATCCTACAACATCTAACATAGATTGGTCATTTAAACTGTCGCCAAATGCGATAACTTCCTCAAGTGATATATTTAATTTTTCACATAAAGCAGTAATTGCGTTCCCTTTTGAAACGTCTCTTGCCATAAATTCTAAGAAGAATGGTTTACTAGTTGTAACGTCAATTTCTTCATTAAAATAACCATTTAAATCAATACGTGCTTCAGTAATATTACCAACATAATCAACACCCATTACTTTTGGTACACCATGTGTAATGTATGATTTAATATCGTCAACACGTTTCATAGGCAGTCCAGTAAGTTCAGATTCAATATTCATATATTCATGTTCACCATCATAAATAATATGTCCATCATCATAAGTTAATACTAAAAACCCTTTTTCTCTACAGTAATCGACAATTTCATCGAAGTTCTCTTTCGAAACGGTTTTACTTACTTCTACCTTTTCAGAAATCATGTTAATTGTTTTACCGCCATTATAACTAATAATATAACTTTCATGTTCATTTAATTTTAAAGTTCTCGCAACGGGAATCATACCTTCTGTTGGTCGTCCGGAAGCTAATACAACTTTGTAACCTTTGTCTTGAATGTCGATAAGATAAGATTGTGTTTCTGGAGATACCTTATTCTCACTATTCATTAGTGTGTCATCCATATCCATAACAACTACTTTATATTTGCTCATATTATTCCGAATCTCCTTTCAATGACTTATCTATATTTTACATCAAAACGAGCTTATTGGTACACTACTTCTTCAATTACACCAACCTCATTTATCGTTACTAATTCTGAAATACAATGCGACATTTCATTCTTTAACGTTCTTACTATTTCACCACTATGTTCCCTAGGGCTCAAAGTTAGTACAGTCGGTCCAGCTCCACTTATTACGGTTGCATATGCATGGTGTGCTTTAGAAATATTTCTAATCTTTTCAAATTCTGGAATTAAATGCTGTCTATATGGTTCATGAAAACCATCTTGTTCCATCATTTTTCCAGCTAATTCATATTTATGTTGTATCAATGCACAAATCATTGTATTACTTATCGCGCTATTTTTGACAGCATTAGCATGGGAAAATGTATCTGGTAATGCCTTACGTGATTCTTCAGTTTTAAGTTCATAAGGAGGAATCGTTAATATAACATCTACCTTAGGTACATCTATTCGAGCAACATCCGTTACTTTTGATTCTGAGTTGTAATAACCAGATATTAAACCTCCATAAATTGTAGGCGCAACATTATCAGGATGACCTTCTATTTCAGTCGCTAATTGAAGTAATTCATATTGTGATAGTTGAATATTACCAAAATGATTAGCAATATATAGCGCACCTACTAATGCTGAAGCTGAAGAACCTAAACCTCTTGCTAAAGGTATATCACTTCTCATATCAATATTTAAAGCTGGCAATTCAACTTGATATTTTTTAGCAACTAATTGTGCAACTTTATAGATGTAATTTGAATTATCTTTAGGTAAAGTCTCTAATTCTTCATTAAAGTAGTTAAATTCCCATTGATCACCTTGAATCTCTTTTATATCCATATACAGATACTTATCTAAAGCCATACCAATTGAGTCAAAACCAACGCCTAAATTTGCTGTTGAAGCGGGAATTTTCAACTTTAATATTGCTTCCATTTTAAAGTGCCCCTTTAATATATTTAATGATACTTTCTTTATCGTTTGGAAGTGGTTGAATAGGATTATCTAATAAAGAAATGGCAGTATCAGGATCTTTTAATCCATTTCCAGTTAGAACAGCGACTACTTTTTTACCTTTAGGCAAACGTCCTGCACGGTGAAGTTTAATAAGTCCAGCTATAGATGCATTACTTGCTGGTTCACTAAACACACCTTCTTTAGAAGTCATCATTTGATATGCCTCTAATATCTCTTCATCTGTAACGCTGTCAATTAAACCTTGAGATTCTTGTAATGCATTTGTTGCTTTATCCCAACTAGCAGGGTTACCGATACGAATGGCAGTCGCTACTGTTTCTGGATTTTTAATCACTTTATTCTGAACAATTGGTGATGCACCTTCAGCTTGGAAACCAAATAATTGTGGAAGTTGACTGCCCTTTTTATCATGATATTCTTTGAAACCTTTCCAATAAGCTGTAATATTTCCTGCATTCCCTACTGGAATGGCTAAAATATCTGGTGCTTGACCGTCTAATTGTTCTACTAATTCAAAGGCACCTGTTTTTTGACCTTCAATTCTGAATGGATTCACAGAATTAACTAGTTCAATACCTCCATTTTTAGCGATTTCTTTAACAATTTCTAAGGCTTCATCAAAGTTGCCTTCTATAGAAACAATTTCTGCACCATACATAACAGCTTGAGATAATTTCCCTAAAGCAATTTTACCTTCTGGAATTACAACAATTGCTTTTAAACCAGCTCTTGCTGCATAAGCCGCTGCAGATGCAGATGTATTACCTGTTGAAGCACAAATCACGATTTTTTTACCTTGTTCTTTGGCTTTAGTTACAGCCATTACCATTCCTCTATCTTTAAAAGAACCAGTAGGATTTGCACCTTCATATTTTACATATAATTCTATACCTAACATTTCAGACATGTTTTCACAATAAATTAAAGGTGTGTTTCCTTCGTTCAATGTTAAATGAGGTGTGTTTTCATTTACCGGTAAATACGTATCGAATTCTTTAACTAATCCTTGCCATCTTTTCATAAAAATTAAACCCCTTCTACAGGATAAATTTTACTTACTTCAAATCCTGCGTCATTTAATAGTTGTTCTGGTGATTGATCTAACCCTATAATAACCGTTGCAAATGTATCTCCGTCTCTTTTAGTTATTTTCAATGATTTATGGAACGGTAAATGTGCTTTGAGTTCATTTTCTAATTTTTCTTCAGAATTGTGTTGTGCTTTAAGAACAACATAGAAGTTAAGTTTTTCTTGTTTTAACACTGCTTTGTCATTATCCATCATTTCTCTAGTTTCTTCTGTTTTCAATTCAAAATGAGGCGGTAGTGTATGTAAATTCGACTCAAAGAATAATGCTACATTTAGTAAATCACTAACAACTGCGCTACCTGTAGCTAAACTTCCAGCACCTTTACCATAAAACATTGTGTCCCCTACAGCATCACCGATAACGTATATTGCATTATATTCATTTTCAACTGCAGCAAGTTGATGATTTTCATCGATTAACGTCGGTTCGACTGATGCATTAACCTTTCCATTACTATATGTACCTTTACCAATTAATTTGATTTTATATCCTAAAGATTTAGCTGCATTAATATCAGATAATGTTGTTTCTCTAATACCTTTTAATTTAACCTCATTTAACTTAATTACCTGATTAAATGATAAATAAGATGTAATAACAACTTTTCTAGCGGCATCAATACCATCAACGTCATCAGTAGGATCCGCTTCTGCAAAACCGAGACGCTTTGCTTCTTCAAGAGCATCTTCAAATGATGTTTGGTCTTGAGTCATTTTTGAAAGAATAAAGTTTGATGTTCCATTCAGAATACCCATAAATTTTGAAATGTTATTAGCATTTAATCCATTATTGATTGCATTCACAATCGGAATTCCACCTGCTACACTTGCTTCGAATTTTAATGCAACGCCATTAGTTTCGGCTAAATCTTCCAACAATTTTAAATGTACAGCCAATAAATCTTTATTTGCCGTAATAACATGCTTCTTATTTTTCAATGCAGTACGAAGCCAATCAACTGTTGGTTCGATACCACCTATTACTTCAACGACAATATCAATAGAATCATCTTCTAAAATTTCATTAACATCATCAGTTAAGTGATATTGGCTTATATTTAACGGTCGCTTTTTTGACTTATCCCTAACAAGTATATGTTTGATAACAATATCTTTATTAAGTGTATCCTTAATTTGTTGCCTATTCTCTTCGATAATTTTAACAACACCTGATCCGACCGTACCTAAACCAAGTAATGCTATATTTAATTCTTTCATTTAACTGTACCTCCTTGTTCACTTGAGAAAAACAAATGTATCGTTGAAAAATACTATATGATGGTATAGTATAGAATTATTCTTAATTTTTGTAAAGTTCGCAATAATAGAAATATAATTTTATATTACCATTCTCTAGACAAAAACTGAATGAAATTTTCTGATTTTTTAGAAAGGTTGTTTTATTTATGAAAGTAGCTAAATTTGGAGGCAGTTCTGTTTCCAATGCCAAACAAATAAAAAAAGTATTAAAGATAGTTAATGAAGATCCGGAAAGAAAAATTATTATCGTTTCTGCACCAGGTAAAAGATCAAAAGACGATATTAAAACAACAGATTTATTAATTCGTTTGTATGAAAAAGCGATAAATAACATTGATTATCAACATAAAAAACAAGAAATCATTCAAAGATACGCTGATATCGTTGATGAGCTCGATATGGATCGTGATATTCTCGATACAATCGATCATACTCTTGAACATTATATTCATGAACTTAAAGATAAACCCTCTCGACTATACGATGCGATTGTGTCATGTGGTGAAGACTTTAACGCTCAACTCATTGCCACATATAATAATAGTCAAGGTATCCCAACAAGGTATATTTCACCTAAAGAAGCAGGTATTTGGGTAACAGATTTACCAAAACAAGCTCAAATATTGGATTCTTCATATGAACAGATTTATAAATTAAATGACTATAAGGAAAAATTAATTATTCCTGGCTTCTTTGGCGTTTCAAAACATAATTTTATAGTTACTTTCCCAAGAGGTGGTTCAGACATAACTGGCGCTATTATTGCTCGTGGTGTTAGAGCCTCACTTTATGAGAACTTTACTGATGTTTCTGGTATTTATAAAGCTAATCCAAATATCATCAAAGATCCTGAAATTATTGAAGAAATTACTTATAGAGAAATGCGTGAGTTATCTTATGCTGGTTTCAGTGTATTTCACGATGAAGCGCTTCAACCATTACATAAAGACCGTATTCCTGTAGTTATTAAAAATACTAATCGACCAGAAGATAAAGGGACATATATATTACATGACCGAGAAATTAATTCTAAAAATGTCATTAGTGGTATTAGTTGTGATAAAGACTTTACTGTAATCAATATCAAAAAATATTTAATGAATAGACAAGTAGGTTTTACTAGAAAGGTTCTAGGTGTATTTGAAGACTACAATATTTCATTCGATCATATGCCATCTGGAATTGATAATATCAGTATAGTAATGCGTTCTAATCAAATTAAAAATATTGAAAGTCGGGTATTAAACGATATTCAAAAACATTGTGATGTCGATGAATTAAGTATCGACCATGATCTAGCTATCCTTATGATTGTTGGAGAGGGTATGAACAGAGTTGTAGGTACAGCTAGCAAGATTACACATGCTCTAGCTGAATCTAATATTAATTTAAAAATGATAAACCAAGGTGCTTCAGAAATATCTATGATGTTTGGAATTAAAGTGGAAGATGCAGAAAAAGCGGTTAGATCAACTTATGAATTCTGTTACCATGGCGTGTGTATTAAAGAATAGCTAAAAATAAAGCAACTTTCTATTATGGAATGGATAAGATTCCAAATAGAAAGTTGCTTTTTATGATTCTAATATCTTTTTATTATTAATAATTGCCTCTTTTATCCTTTTCTCGCCTACTACAAGTTTGAGAATAAAGAATTGGTAATAACTTAATGAATCAATCACTCGTTTATAGTTTGAAAATTGATGATAATTTTGATTGTCTAATAAATCATACATTAGAACAATTTCGGGTTTAATATAATCCACACCATTATTTAATGAGTGGAAATATATATTATCCTTTGGTAAACGAATTTTATTATCTAATCTAAATACCCATTCATCATTTACAACATCATAAACAAAAATTTCCATGATATGTTGTTGGTCATCATATACATTTACATGGGTAATATCTTTTAAAGCTATGTTACGATTTTTAAAACATTCCCCTGCTTTATTATATAAACAAACTGTGAATGTCTTAGGAATTGCTTTTACAATTTCTATTAATTTTTTACGTTCTACACAAATATCTACTTTTGAAGGTAGTTCAAAATCATCACTTAAAAACAATTGCATGGCAACTACACCATGAAATTTGAATGATTGAGATGAAGTTTGAATTAATTCTTCAACTAATGTTTTAGTGTTTAAATGTTCTTCCATGTATAAGCACACCACCTTCTTAGTAAACGCTTTCATAAGATTGATTATACCTATATACTTAAAATTTTTCAATTGGTTATTTGTGAACAATTAGTAAAATCTATATTTAATGCTATAAAATTTTATTATATCCACAGTTTTAATTGAGTGTCGTAAAATATTACACCCATCATATTAAATTATAGGAAGTTTTAGATTAAAAGTTCATACAATATTCTTAATTTCACCTGCTATAGATTGAACATCATTAACCGGAAGTTTATAATTTATATTGTGTTATCAAGTGTGTAATTACGATAATATTTATGTTTGCGTTACTTTAAAATTAAATATATTTATCGTAATCATTCATTTGTATTTTTTATTAAAAAATTAAAGAGATTCGGGTGAAAATTATGTCAACATTATCGATAATTCTAATAATTATCATCATTGTTTTGATTATTGTATTTTTCTTGAATCAACAGTATTTAAAAAGTAGAGTTGAAACAGAAGAATACGCTAAAAATCAAATCGTTGCAAAAAATTCAGCTTTAAGTGAAGAAAATCTTTCTTTAAAAAATCAAATGCTTAGTACTAACAAAGACATTAGTCCTCACGCTTTAAAAAATGCTAAACGTGATTTAAGAGGTATTTTGGACAAATTTATCGAGGATGATCAACTAAAATTCTATAACATCATTACTACAAGTAATTTGGCAACAAAACATCCTTTATTTGAATATGTGAGATCTTTCGATTTCATTATTGTAACAGACGTTGGTTTAATCAATGTCGATGTTAAACATTGGAACCAAAAAACGTTCTATCATTTCGATGTTCCAGATAAACATATCGATAAGGATCAACAACCTTTAGATAGAGACAAAATAGTAGGTCATTACATTAGTGAACAATATCATGAACAATTTAATACAACTCGTGAAGGCGTATATACATTTATCGAAACCCTTCAAGATAACCGTGTTATTTTTGAATTTTATGATTATGATCCATATCAACAAGCTGCTAATAACGCTAAAGCGCTTAAAGACCAAATTGAAGGACAATTTAACTTTAAGATTCAAAGTATTGGTGTCATCTACTTTAACGATGGATCAGTAAATATTATCGAGGGTTCTGGAGAAAGCGATAAATACGTAGACACTGTATCAACAAAATCTTCTTTAGAAAAAGTAATCAAAGATGCAGTTCATTTATCAAAACATCCATTGACCGAAGATCAAGTGAATCAAATTACCGAACAATTCAATTAAAGTGGACATACCAAAAGACCAGTTCAAAACATTTAATCATTTTGAACTGGTCTTTTATTTATTATTTTATCTATTTAACTCCAAAGATTAACTTTCTTTTTCTTAGCTTCATTTTGAGCTTTAATAAACATATCTCTATACTTACCATTCGGTGCAAAGTATTTCTCTCTTGCTAATCCTTTATCAACTAACTCCTTGTTAAACATATGGTCTTTATCTAACCATACGTATGCTAAGGTTCTACCGTATCTATCATTCTTTTCTTTATCATATTCTAGATACACATCTTTATCAGATAATGTTTTCTTACTATAATTAGACGCTTCTTTTCCATAAGGTTGAACTGGCGTATTAGGTTTGACAGTTTCAGGTGTATCTACACCGATTAATCTCACTTTAATACTTTTATTACCTTGTTTGGCGACAAAGGTATCTCCGTCAACGACTCTTTCTACATGAACTTTTTCTTTTCCTTTTAAATCCGTACTAGAAACTTCAGATTGATTACCACTAAATGGTCCTGAATGATTAATATATTGAAACAATAATACAAAGATAGCTATAATTACCAACGCGAGTGTTGATAGAGATTTTTTTGATTTCATTGATGTCACCCATTCTTACTTTTTTATCCCGACTAATCATAATGAAAAATAAACATAGCGTCAATATTAATTATGAATTTTTAATTAATGATTACCGTGATATAATACTGTATGTTAGGAGTGAATAACCCGTATGTCTAGTGAAAATAGAGTTACACTTATAGCTGTTATTGTAGCAGTGATTGTAGGTATTGTGATGCAAGTTGCATTTAAATTTCCAACTATTGTATCTGCAGTAGTTTCAATCTTTTTAGGTATCTTTGTAGGGTTTATTGTTTATTTAATAACTAATTTTATGAACAAAAGAAAAAGATAACCTAATAGTAATGAAAGAACCTTATAACAAACGTATTTTAAAGCAGACAATTGATGTTTAATTCAATTGTCTGTTTTTAATTTATTTAACTGTACAAATTTAATATTTAAATAAAGAATTAGTGAATAATTTTAAATTTTAGTGGTATATATACATTAATAAACCGCTTAATTCCAATTCTTAAGACTTTAAAAGGAGGAAAAATGGAAATTATTGATTGTATCATTGATAGCCACCAAGTAACCTATCGCGTTAAAACTGCTCAAAACCACACCTTTGAACATACTTTAAGTATTGAAACACCCACTTACAGAGCCATTGAAATATTAAAATTGCTATCTACACACGTAGATAAGAAAAATGAATCATCTAAAGCCATCCTTTACTCGTAGCAATTTTCCATGCATCAAATCTATTTTCAGCAGAAAGTTTATCAATAATTATAGAAGTATAATTCCTAATAGTTCCATTAGATAAATAGAGTTTATTGGCAATATCTTTACTACTTAGCCCGTTCCCTATTTCTCTTAAAACCACTTGTTCTTTATGAGTTAATGGATTAGTAGAAGTAATTAATGACGTCATTAAACTTGAGCTATATATTTTCTCTCCATTAACTACTTTATGTGCTGTTTCCATTAATTCATCAATAGAACGCTCTTTTAAAACGTAAGCATCAACATCATTAGCGACAGCTTTTTCAAAATATCCTGGTCTTTTAAATGTTGTGACTATAATGATTTTGGTTTTAAATTTTAAATTTTTAACTTCAGATAATACTTCAATTCCTGTCATACCAGGCATTTCTATATCTAAAATTGCAACATCAGGTTCATATAGTTTAATTAAATCTAAAGCATCTTTTCCATTACCTACATCACCTAGTATATTTACATCGTCATTTAATTCTATTAGTTGTACCATTGCTTTTCTAAGCATTTGTTGGTCTTCTGCAATAATTATTGAAATCATTCAATTTCACCTCGAGGTACATAAATTTCTAGTTCAGTTCCCTTTTTATTATAAACATTTAGTTTGCCATTTAAATACGCTACCCTACTTTTAATACTATGCAATTGATCGATATCAACATCTTTAATACCAATACCATTGTCATGAATAGATAAAATTATACCTCCATCATGATTTCTCAAGTTAATATTCACTTCAGATGCCTTAGAATATTTAATTACATTATTAATTGCTTCTTTTAAGACCATAGATAGCAAAGATTGCTTAGGCAAATTTAAAGATTCTGCTAATTGTATATTAGAAAAGCTGAAGTGTATTTCTGTATCTTTTAATATTGAAGAAACATTATTTACTTCTTCTTGAAATGATAATGTTTGAAGATTTTCAATAATATTTCTAACTTTCTTTAAAGTATCTTGTGACAATTCATTAATTGATTCAATTTCTTTTTTGGCTGTCTCGGGTTGTTGATCTATAAGTTTTAATGCTAATTCAGATTTTAATGTTAAACTTGCAAATACATGACCTAAAGTATCATGTAAATCTTGACCGATGCGTGACCGTTCTTGTTCAGCAATTAATATGTTAATATATTTATTTTGTTCAGTAAGCTTTTCTCTCAACTTACGTTCTTCTAATGAATAAATATTACCTACGCACATAAGTAATATCACTACAAAATATATTATTAACAGGGTTACTGCATCTCTGTCTATTACTAATGTTAGGATAATTGTAATCATCATAGATACCACAAAGGTCATAAAGAATTTTGATTTAAACCCTTTACCTAACATGAATGGAATTGCGAATGCACTAAAAAAATAAAATAAAGAATTCATTGGTTGGTTACAAAACACAAAATAATCAATCAAAATATAATGCACAATGAAAAGTGCATATAACATTTCTTCATTTAAGCGATTGTAATAAAATATAATACATACATAATCAATAGTAAAAATGATGACAACAAGTATATATTCCAAAAATGGACGATCAATATTGTAATTGAAAATATTAATAATAGGAAATACTAAATAAATAAGTGGTGCTATTCGACTACCTATTTTTACCCAAATTGATGAATTTGTCATGTTATTCAACATCTTTCTTTTTATTAATCTGTAAAGCTATAAACAAAAATATCATACTGTAAATGACCATAATAATTAAAGAACCATAATCCAATCCCTGTCCCTTACTTAAACTATAAGCTATATTTTTCAGGTGATATGTAGGTGTTAATTTAGAAATTTTTTGTAACCAATCAGGAAATGTATGAGTAGGAAACCATAATCCACCTAATATTGCTAATCCTAAATTAATTAAATTGGCAATACTACTAGCTTTTTGAGCATCATTAGATTGCGCTATGACAAGCCCCAATGTTAAAAACAGACTTGCTCCAAGCCATAATATGAACGCAGATGTAATCCACTCTGTAAAATGCATGTTCACTGTATTATAAAAATGTGCAACTGTAAATATAATAATAATTGATAATAAAAATTGTATTATTGTTCGTGCTAATTTAACTAAATAATAATTTAATGGATTTAGAGGCGTCGTCATGAGATGTTTAAACCAGCCATTGTTTCTCTCCTCAATCATATCTATTGGAAATGAAATTAAACAAAAATTCATACAACTAAATACTATCATACTGTACATATATTCTTTATAAAATACTTCTTTTGCATGTTCTGGTAAATCTAAAATTGAAGTAAATAGTAAATAAAAAAATAAAGGTAACAATATCGATACCATTAAATATAATTTTTTTCTAAGTAAAATTATGATTTCGGTTTTAAAATAAGTAAGTAACATTAGTATACCCCCTCATTGTCTTCTGAATTTGAAAATAAAATTTCTAATAAGGATACTTTATGTATCTCAACTTCATTTAAATCAAGTCCTCTTTTTACTAATTTCATGATGGTATCATTAACATGTTCAGTTTTAATCACAAATTTATGTTCTAATTTAGTACAGTTATCTAAATCTGACACGATGTTTTTATATTTTGTCGGTATCAATATACTAGAACTTTTCTCTGTTGATTTAATGTTATTTAAATCGCCAGTCATTCTAATAGACCCATCATCTAAAATTGCAATATTGTCAGCCATTCTTTCAACTTCTTCAATATAATGTGTAGTATATAAAATAGTTAAACCTTTATGCTTAAAATTAGTTATGATTCTCCAAAAGTGTTCTCTAGTTTCAATATCCATGGCAGATGTCGGTTCATCTAAAATTAAAAACTTAGGTTTTCCTATTACTGTTAAAGCAAAATCCAATATTCTTTGCTGTCCACCTGATAGCTTAGATGCATATTGGTTTAATTGATTTTCTTGAAAATTAGTTACATTCATAAATTCTTCTTTAGTTAAATGATCATCATATATAGCACAATATAAATCAAACAACTCTTTTACTTTAATCATTTTAGGAAATTGAGATTTTTGAAATAATACGGCCATGTCTTTTTTATTTATTAAATTATAATGATCTATGATTTCACCAGACTTGTAATTTTTATTACCAATAATAATATCTATTAATGTTGATTTTCCAGCTCCATTTTTACCTATAAGTGCGGTACATTTTGCTTCTTCAATTGTTAAACTGACATCATTAAGTGCCATTGTCTCATGGAAGTACTTTACAATATGTTCAGCTTCAATCATTGTTTTCACCTCTCTCAATTAATAAATTAAGATTAACAATTAAATAATTATATAAATAGTGGTTAATGTCACTACTTTATATGACATTTGTCATCAAGTTTACATAATATTAATACCGTAAAATAAAAAAATCTGCCACTTTATGTGACAGATTCTAAGGTTATAATATTGGTGAAATTAATTTCGCCAAATCTTCTTTAATCTTAATTTTTAGAGAACGATTTTTATATCCTTCTAGTGTAAGTTCATTTGACTTTTTAATGTCTTCTTTATATGCATGCTTGATCTTTTTAGCCATTTTTTCATCATAAACAAATGCATTAACTTCAAAGTTAAGTTCGAAACTTCTATAGTCCATATTAGCAGACCCTACAGAAACAACTTCATCATCAATTAAACATACTTTAGAATGTAAGAATCCATTTTCGTAAGTGTAGATATGTACTCCACTTTCTAATAACTGTGCTGCATTAGCAAATGTAGCCCAGTATACGAATGGATGGTCAGGCTTACTAGGAATCATCATATGTACTTCGATACCAGTAGCTGCAGCCATTTTGATGGCATTAATATAAGAATTATCTGGTATAAAATAAGGTGTTTGAATATAAATAGATTTCTTAGCACTCATAATCATTTTAGTATAACCAAATTCAATTTGATGCCAATCTTCCGCTGGACTACTTGCCACAATTTGCATTGGTACATGTCCATCTTGTACTTGTTTCTTCGGAAAATACTTATCATTATATTCAAATTGAGGTCTATGTGCTTGAGAATTCCAATCCATCATAAATCGTGTTTGCAATCCATCTACAGCATTCCCTTTAATTCTAAAATGAGTATCTCTCCAGTAACCTAATTTACCTAAACCTAAATAGTCATCACCTACATTAAACCCACCAATATAACCAACTTGGCCATCGATAACAACAATTTTACGGTGATTACGGTTATTCATTCTAAAGTTAATGATAGGTAATTTAGAGGCAAAGAATGCTTCCACTTCTCCACCTAGCTCATTGAAATGTTTAAAGTTAGCTCTACTAATCTTTTTAGATCCAACATCGTCATATAGTAACTTAACTTCTAATCCTTCTTTAAGTTTTTCTTCCAAGGCTTTGATGATACGTTTTCCTAAACCATCTAACTCAAATCCAAAATATTCTAAATGTATGTAATCTTTCGCATTGCGAATATCTTCAAGCATTTGATCATAAAGTTCATGTCCATCAGTAAATAAATCTAGATGGTTATTTTCAGTAATAAAACCATCTTGGTTCATTAATAACATTCGAACTAAATCATGATGTTTCTTTACTAATTGATTGTCGGTATCATAAGTTTTTTCATCAAATTCTTTGATTTGTTTATCTATAAGTTCATTAAATGCATCTAATTCATTACCGTTATTTTTATCTAATTTTCTTTTAGACACTGTGCGTCCGAAAAATAAATATAGAATAAAACCAATTAATGGTAATACAAATAATACAAATAGCCATGCCCAAGTTGAACTAGCACTACGACGATTTCTTTCTAAAAATATAATTATAAACGCTAAAATAATATTAATTACAAAACCTATAACTAATAATATTGTAAATAGCATACCCAAATCATGAGAAAACCTTAGTTCCATAAACATAATCTCCTAACAACATTTTATCTTTTAATTTTTATCATTTTTAACTAAAGTCACAACCGCATTAAAATCTTCTTCAATATTCGGAAATCTGTGTTCTTCAGTCTCTTTAATCGTAATATTTAATAACTTATAACTTGCACCTTCATCTGATTGTAAATATTGATTCACACTATTTTCTAATTTATCTAAGCTACTTTCTGTAAAAGTTTTAAATTTAATTTGCTCCATTTTCAATTCCCCTTTTCACTTTGATGATTAAATGATAAGTCTTTTTCATTAATAATTCAATTAATATTGAAGTTTAACCATGTCAATACGATTTGCATTAAAATTATATTGTTCGGAATATATTTGAAATAAATTTAAAATAAGATATAATATATTCATTCGTGTAAGTAATAAGAAAAATATCGCTTATTTGAAAAAGTATTTCACTGATTTATTGGAGGGAAAGTAAATGCTATCTTTTGAAAATGATTATTTAGAAGGTGCACATGAAAAAGTATTAAATCGTTTAGTAGAAACAAATAGAGTTCAAGCAGCAGGATATGGATTCGATCATTTTACAGAACAAGCTATCCAACAAATTAAAAATAGAATCAATTGTCCTAAAGCGACCGTTCGATTTCTTGTCGGTGGGACACAAACAAATCAAGTTGTCATTAATTCAGTACTAGAAAGTTATGAAGGTGTAATTTCAGCGGACACAGGACATGTTGCTGTACATGAAGGTGGCGCTATCGAATATAGTGGGCATAAAGTTTTAGCAATACCTTCGTCTGAAGGAAAAATAACTGCAAAAGGTGTTGAGGACTATTTAGACACTTTCAATAGTGATTTCAAACGTGATCACATGGTATTTCCAGGAATGGTCTATATTTCACATCCAACCGAGTATGGTACTTTATATACAAAACCAGAATTAGAATCTTTATCTAAAGTATGTCAAAAACACAATCTCCCTCTATTTATGGATGGCGAAAGATTAGGATATGGATTAATGAGCGATCAATCAGACTTAACTATTGAAGACGTAGCTAAGTATTGCGATATATTTTATATTGGTGGTACAAAAATTGGTGCACTTTGCGGAGAAGCAATAGTATTTACAAAACAAAATGAACCAAAACAATTTACAACACGTATTAAGCATCACGGTGCTTTATTAGCTAAAGGAAGATTAACAGGAATTCAATTTCTTGAGTTATTTAATGATGATTTGTATTTCAAAATTAGCCGTCATGCAATTGAAATGGCAAATAAAATGAAAGCCGGATTCCTAGAAAAAGGTTATCAATTATATTTTGATTCACCTACAAATCAACAATTCTTTATATTAAGTAATGAGAAAATTTCAGAACTAGAGCAAAAAGTGAAATTCGCAATTTGGGAAAAATACGATGATCAACATCGAGTTGTAAGATTTGCGACAAGCTGGGCAACAACTGAAGAAAATGTAGATCAATTGTTAGCGTTGATATAGTAGATACATATAGGTATTAAAGAGGGCATCATTCTATTGTGGAGTGATGCTTTTTTATTTGAATTAATGGTTAGGAAGTTTAGTAAGTATATATGTTTGAGAAAGTTGATATCTATTTTGTATTTTATTGTCATCAGTATGTTTTGGGTAATAAAAAATAACCTTTACATTGGAAAGTTAAAAGAATATATAAATAGCATCACTTTCTCTTTATCTATGCTGAAAGGATGCTACTAATCTTTTGATTTTTTGTTTTTCTAATTCTATCGCTTTCTTATATTCTTTTTCCAATAATTCTTGCGACTATTTATTGGTTATTTCACCATCTAACTGTGCAAAATGCATAATAACCACTTCCTAATAAAATTTACTTTTCTATAATTTCAATTTGTTTTATATCGGATTCATCAATAGAGTATGTACACAAATCTGTCTTAAGATCCATATCATAATTGCCAGTGTCTGTTTCTAATGGGTTTTCATAATCAATTACTCTACCTTTTAATTCATCTCCATTTGTTAAAATTACCTTTACATTATGACCATAAGCATCTCTTATATGCAATATTCTCACCTACATTTTTATAAGAATATAAATCATATCTTAATTCTGATTGTTGTTACTATTCATTTTCTTCATTTAATTTTTTCAAATCCTCTTGCAAGTCTTCTATTAAATCCTCTATAGGTATATTACCATCTAATTGTAGTATTACCATTTATATCACCCACATATATATTTTAATACCAAGCAACAGTATATTTTTCTGGAAAATAACCATTCATATTAAATTTTTTAATAGCATGATACACATGATTTCTATATATCAAAATATCATTATCTATTTCTAATTTCGACAAAGTATAACTATCAACTCTATTATTATTTTTATTTACTATTACTTGGCCATATCCATTGCTTATTTTATTTTCAGGCAAATATTTATATTCAATTTGATTGTCACTTTCTTTGACTTTGTATAATTCTACCATAATTTTTACTCCTTTAAATAATTAAAAAATAAGCTAAATCACTGTATAAGTGTTTTATCCCCATGCTACAAGTTCAGAATCAGGAAATAATCGCTTATTAGTATTCGTGTGTATTCTATCAATTGCATGTATGAAATAATTATCTATTGTATTATTCTCAATACCAGATTTTTTGGCATTGAGAATTTGAAGACTATCTATATCCATTTGAATAACACCAGGTTTAATATTTTCATCATCATTTGGATAATATTTATATGTAACACTTTTATCATTTATTTCTTTAATTTTTAAAGTTAGCAATCACTTTCATCTCTGATCAACAAAACTAATAACATTACCTATTAACCTACTATTAATTTTAAAAATTACTCATTCATCTATAGTTTTAATTGAGTCTTCATCAGTCAATTCTTTCATTTCGTTTTCTTGTTTCTTTTCGACCGAATATTCTTCGATATCTATATTTAAAAAATCAAATAGTTCTTCTTTTGTCATCTCACCATCTAACCTTAATATAGGCTTCTTCATATAATCAGCTCATTTTGAATTTTGTTTTGAAAATCATTGTTCTTTTTCTTTCTCTTTTTTTATCTATCTTAATTTCGTTGTCCAAAATTTCACGTAATTCTTTCATTATTATATTTCCATCTAGTTATGTAAAAACTATTTAAACACCTTTGAATACTGAAAATTTTATAAAAATATTATATTATAAATATATATAATAACTACAATAGTTATTTTTTTAGTTGTGGTATTCAATTACAATTTCTAAAGTTAATTGGATACTAAAATGTCATCAGCACGTTTTGGACAATAAAAAATAACCTTCACATTGGAAGGTTAAAATAATATATAAAAATAGCACCACTTTCTATATATTTGTGTAGAAAGGATGCTATTTATCTTTTGAATTTGAATTCTTATTCGCTTTTTCTATACGTTCAAATTCTTCAACTAACTCTTTAAAAGATTCACTCAATTCTTTTGCAGTTACATTTCCATCTAATTGTGAATCTAACATAATTAAAATCATCTCACTTTATATATAATCATATTTATACTATAAAGTTTTTTCAATAATTTTTCAATATGGCTATCATTAATAATATTAATTTGCATAAAATATTTAGCACAAAATTTACTCACTATTTTACCTTGAAACCTATCTGACTTGGTAATAAATTTTACTTGTCCCTTATTAGTAACGATTGTCATTGATTTTATTGATGGATGCTTAAAAAATGTAAATAAATCATATTCTGAAAATCCTGACTGTCCAGGATGGTTATGTAACATAACAATTGAATTTGGTTTACTGTTAAATAATAATTCGGTTGCTTTTTCCCCTGGTACAAAGGATACACTATTTTGATTTCCATATACTTTTGTAACTTTACCATCTTTTAATAAGTATGCTACTTCATTACTATCATTATTTTCTTTGGCATCTTTAAGTAATTTTTTATGTTGTTCTTGTATAAATTGATTTTCTTCTTTGGTATGTGTTGGAATATCAACATATCTGACTTTATCAATTGCTTGATCAGTAATATATATTTTCTTTCCTAATACTTTAGCTTGTTGTAATTCATCATTGGTTGTGTCATCTTCTACCTGATATTTACCTTCACGCTCTTTAAAGAACTTGTCTCGCCAACTGCCGACATGTGGCACTGTTGTACTTCTACACCAAGGATGCATAGGTGGCGCATTCACACCTGGAACCATATCTTTAACTTTAAATGTTTTACCATTGAGTGAATGACATAATTTAGATGTTTTACTATCTATTTTGGCAACATATTTATATTCGCCAGCTTCACCTAAATCTTTAAGATAAGCTATCTTTTGTGATTCTGTTTGTACACGTGCTGATTCGGTTACTAATAATCTACTGGCGTTATAAGAAGTAGAATTGGTTTGCTTTTTAAACTCAGAAACAAATTCATTAGGATGTCGACCTCGAATAACGACATGACTTGTTACCCTCTCAACTTCCTTTTGAACAAGTTCCATATCATTCCATAATCTAGTAGACCATTTAACACCTTTGAAATTACTATTAACGACTGCTTTCACTTCAGTGTCATCAATTTGAACATGTTCACCTAGAATATGTGCTTGTCTCTTTACTTCTCTATTAACTGCGTCACTTAGCTTATCCTCAATTTTATTTTGAAGATTTAAACTAGAATCTTTCACAATCAAATCTAGCTGCTGCTTTAACAGTTTTTCTCTAGAGATTTTCATCGTTAAGTTGTATTGTTTGAGCGATTGATTCGCCTCTTCACTGAAATCTTTACGCTCAACAAATTGTTTCGCTTTGTTACTAAATGCTAGTACATCAAATGAATCAGCCATTTTCTTAACTTCTTGAATACTCAGTCCAGTATCTTTGGCATATTTTGCATAAAAAGCTAATAATTCTTTTGTAATTTCGGCATACATCAATAAAATGGTACGTTCAATTTCAATGATTACTTGTGCATCAACTAATGATTCAGCGTCCATGACGTTTTTAGCACGTTCTAGCCAATATTTTAAATTATCTGACATTTATATCAGTCATTTCATTTTCGCGGCTAAATGGTGTCTTAAATGATGAATTATAGCTATTTTCTTTTACTTTATTTTGTTCGTCTTCCATTTTCTTGATTTCTTCAAGTGGATTATCAATAATAGGTAACAATTTCAATCTAGTTTGTTCAGATACTCCACCATTTAAAGAATTGAATGCATCAATTGATTCATTTAAAGAATTAGGTAAATTAGGTGTAAAGGTAATATCAATGGTTGAATAATCATACTTATGTACACCTGTTAAATTAAGAATATTAAATAACAGTTTATATCTCTTCATTAACCCTTTTTTAAATAAACGTTCTTTAATAGCTCTAACCTGCTCTAGACCAAACAATTTATATTTCATTGATTCACCAGATTGAACACCACTGAAATTCTCATCGCTTAGATCAGGTGTATTGGTATATTTGTGAATATCTTTTTGTAATCTGGTTTTATAAGCTTCTGAGCCATTAACATCATATTGTTTATAAATGTACTTAACATCTGCATTACCTTCTGACCCATTCACATTGATACTTGGTTTAACATGAACCATATTAGCTTGTCGAAATTTTTTAGCTTCATCACCATCTATTTCAATGTTTCCAACAATTGCTAACATGGCATCATTTAAATCGGTCATATAATTAGCAGTATCTGATTGTGCTTGGTCATATAAATCAATTAAAGAAATAACATTTTCAAAATCACCTTGTTTAAATTGATCATTTAAATATTCAATAATTGGAACATCATTATAGTAATGAGGTATTTCATCGATAGAATTGAAAGAGCCGCCTTTAACTTCTATGTAATAGATTTTATTTGTTGTATAGACTTCAATTTTTTGTATTGGTGTATTATCTAAATCTTTAACATTAAAGTATCTAACTCCTGCTATCATCTTTTTATCTAGTGAAGTGTCATATACAACAAATGTACTTTTACTATCTAATAATTTGAATGTATCTTTATCATCAGTATCTCTATAAACAATTTCATACGCTCGACCATAAATAGATAAATTTAATGCTAAATCACTATTTGTAGCATCTGCATCATTCACTTTATTAAGGTCAACTAATTTTTCATTTGTATTTTCGTCTTTATGTGTAATTGTTATAGGATTACTAGTTAAATAACCGACTATAAAGCGTGTGACATACTTAGCATAATTATGTACAGCTCTATGGTCAGCTTTATCACTATAATCATTTATTCTTCGGTTATCGGTTAAAATATCAGTATTTCTGTTCAAATAATAATCTTCTAACATTTCTAACCTTGGTACTTGTTCAGTTTTATGTTTACTTACCAAACTAAGTAATACTTCTTCTTTTAATAACTGTTCTACATTACTGATTAAAAAATCATTATTTGCTGTTTTAGAGAACTTTGTGTTGTTAATTTCTTGGGTGTAAATCGTCATCAGTTCACTTCCTTAGAACATGTTTCTAATCCTTGTTAAATCATCTATTTTATTTTCAGTTTCCTTATCTTTAAAAATTAAATTGCATACAGAATATCGAAGTGCATCTATGCAATGATTATATGTATCTACAGGTTCGTTATAGTATTCGCCGGTATTTTTATCTTTTTTCCATGTATAGTTATCTAATTCTTCAATAGTTTTAAAACATCGTTCATCAACTATAATTTCAAATTGACTAATAAATTGAATTCCGGCCATAATGCTATCTTTACCTTTGATTGCAGGTTTAATTCTTCCTATACCATGCTTTCTAATCTCAGCTATACTTTTTTGTTCAGCTGAATCAGCAATTATCACTTCTTTACTAAATCCTAAACTTTTAATAAGTTTAGCTATTTCATCGTTCAACATTCCTTTTTTGACATACTCTGAAATAACATAGAGTTTCTCATTTTCAACATCTACTTTCACATGAATAAATGCACTTGGATCGTTGATATATCCAAAATCCAGTCCAAAATATGATGGTAAGTGTCTAATTTCATCAGTATTAATGATTCGTTTTTCATATTTTGGAAAAACTAATTTATCTAATGTAGCGAACTCTCCTAACGCATATATTTTGTAATAGGCTGGATTTCTATTAGCAAGTTGTTCTAGCGTATCTTTAGTCATATCATCTAAAAATTTATTATCCTTATAACTTGATTGTCTAATCAATACATCTTTTAATGGATTACTAGTTTCAAAAAATGCTTTATAAACCCAATTTAATTTTGATACTGGGTTAAACATTAAAAAAATTTGTTTGTTCAAGTGTTTTCTTTCTCTTAAACGAAGTGTCAATTGTGTGTAATCATCTAAAGTAAACTCAGACGCTTCTTCCATCACAATATCTGATACTGCTTTAATAGATTTAATTTTTTCTGGATTATCTAAACCTTTAAATAAAAAAATAGCGCCATTAGGTAGCACTACTTTGTTATCAGTTTTATTCCATTTACATAAATCCCAAATTTTAAAATCAATTAAGCAGCTTTTTACATCTTCAAATATACTTTCACTTATTGTTGATTGGACTTTTCTAAGCCAAAGTACTTTACGTGGATATTTCCACTTTTTCAATGCTTTTAATACTACTTTTTGAACAACGCCATGTGATTTACCACTTGAACCACCACCATAATGTACTTCAGTAACATGTGAATAATCGTTAATAATTTCGAATATATTTTTATTAAACACCTTATTAGGATATTTAATATTTAACTTAATCGTCGTCATTATATTCACCAATATTGATTTCAATATTTTTCTGAGTGATTTCTTGTTCCACTTTATCTCTGTATTTATGCGGTAATCTATTTTTTAGGGCAAATATTAGTGATGTAGGATTTGGATGTTCATATTTTTTAATTTTTACTATATTACCTTTATTTGTCACGGTTTCTTCTTCGTAATAATAGCCTACTGCCCTTTTATGTAAAGCGTTCTCTAACTCATAGTCAGATACTTCTTTGCCTCTTTTTATGGCGTCTAAAAAGTCTGGTATATTCTTTTTCCATTTAATTAATGTATGTTTTGAAACACTTAAATTCTTAGCAATTTGTTCATCAGTTAGTCCATCACGTTTCCAACCTTCAACTAATCCCAATTTACTTTCAATATCTAATTTTTCATATAAACCTTTTCTAGCCATTCCATATATCACCAACTCTCACGCTAATAGCTTTTTAATTTTTTTGCATTAAAAAAACGCCAATTAAGGCGCTATTTTATAATTTACAATATTTTTCGTAATATTCTCTACCTTTATCGGTAATATTAACTGTTATATTATCAAGACTTTCCTCAGTACCGTCATAACCTTCTACTTTTATATAACCTTCTCTAGATAAACTTTCAATCTGTTCGTGAGACGGAACCGCATGTAAGTTTTGCCCTAGGGGGTTTCCATAATACTGTACTAAAAACTGACATATTTCCTTGTTGTTCATTTGTATTCCCCTTTTGTTTTAATTTGCCTTACACAACTATATTACATTGTTATGCATTAAATTACCATAGATTTAAATAGCAAAAACCTACCCGATTTTTCTCTCAGATAGGTTTAGGGAGGAGAACATATAATGTCAAAAATCTTAGGACACCTTGGAGAATTTCACTTCTCCTATATATGTATCAAGATTAAGACAAAAATTCATAATAAAAATAAATTCTCTATCAATTCATTATCAATTTTCTTTTGCGCTCTTTTTAAAAAGTTTTGAACTGTACCAATTTTTATATTTAATAAATCAGCACATTCTCTATAAGATAAATGCTCACACTTAACCATGATAAAACATTCCAACTCTTTAGTCGTAAGTTTCATTAGCGCATAACTTATTTGATTATCCATATCATCAATAACATCATGATATTCCATATTAGATACTTTTTTATACATAGATTCATCACAAGCTTTTTCTAAAACTTGTTGATCTACTAAATAACATTGAGATTTATCAATAGCATTATAGTTTCCAGGTTCATGTCCAGTAGTTAACCATTCGATAGTGTAATCAATATCTTTTAATATATCTTTATAAACAGTTAAGTCATCTATTTCATCTGTATTATTTTGTTCCAGTTCTTTAATTTTATTAAGTACGTTCAACCTGGTATTCCTATACTCTATTAATAAATCTCTCATGTTGTCGTTCTCTCCTGATGTTTTAATTCTTAAATTGATTCACTGTCTTCAAACTGTTTCCTAACTTTAATTCTCAAATCAATAATTTCTATTAACATAACGAATATTAAAATTGGTAAAACTAAATTTAATTGCTCAAATAAAATTGAAAATGTAAATAAAAATGTTATTCCAAAACTCAGTACAATACCTAATATAAGTCTTAAATAATAAATAGAAACTATAGACATTAAGTAAAATATACTAATACATATAGCTAAACTAATTAATGTGATTATTGTTGTCATTGAAAAGCACCTTCTTCACTTATTTATAAATACCTTGATACCTTAAACGTAACCTTTGTCTATATCTGCAATTCCATCTTGCCTAGTATGGTTAAGTTTCATTTTCTTTTTGTATGCATCGATGAGTTGGTCAATAGAGTAAATGTTGTATGCTATATCGAACACCACAACAACAGTGAAATAGTCAGGATAAAATTCGTTATAAACCAAATCAGGTAAACCTAAAATTGCATCTTTAGCAAATTCTTTATTATTAAAATCAAACATTTCTTTAAATAGTTCATCTTTAAAGCTTTCTTTTATTGATTCAACTATTTCTTTAGCATTTGAACTTGTTTGATTCGCAATACTTAATCCAAATGCCAACATATCCGCTAACTCGTCTAGTTGAACATCTAACGGTTTGCCTGGTTTCTTCTTCCAGTTCTTGAACGTTTCTAATGTGTCAAACCATTCAAAAAATTCAACTACATATGCAATCTTGCTATCTTGCAAATTAAGTGTCGGTATTCTACCGTCAAAGTCCTCTTGTATCTGTAATAACTCTTGTAATTGATCTACTGTTAATTGATTAGTCATTATTAACCTCCTGTAAAATAATTTTTAATATCTGACAATCTTTATAATCCAATGTTTCATACTTTCCTAAATCTAATACGTGGCTGAGATTGCTTTGTATTTCATCAAATACTTTTGCTTTTCTTTCAACATTTACTAAATCCTCGTCCAATAACTCAAAATCTTCATAAATATTACCGATGACATCTAAATTCAAATCAAATTCACATAATTTATAACGAATAGTAGAATAATTATCTTTAGTTCCATCTATTGCACAAAAGCCACCATCTTTAAAAATGATTTGAGCGTTATAATCTATACCATCGCTAGAAAAAATACGTACAATATCTCCTTCGTATATCTCAATATCATTCACATCTTTAAGTCCTGTAGACATCATCACAACTCTATTTATAGAACCATCACCATTAATAATGTCTAAATCTTCCATGTGGCTGAATGTAATTTTGAATGAATCATCAAAATCTTCTCTCACACCATAACTCATACCTTTTCCTGGAAAGATTTCTTCTCTTACTGCGTCCCATTCTCTAAATTTCAGTATCATTCCACCATCGCCCCATTTTTATATATACAAACAAATTCCTTCGTCACTTTGTCGTAATGATGAATAGTAATATCTTGAATTAGTTCATCAGTGGTCACACTCAATATTTCTTTAATTGAAATTTCTTTAAAAACACCTTCAGTTGAATGCCATTTTTCGTCAACATCTCTCCCCATGGCAACTACTCCAAAAAGTTGAGTTTCTAGTGTTAAAGGTTCTTCAATTTCTACTTCAAAGAAAGAATCTTTCACTATAAAATCTCCACATGTATCAAAATCTCCGAAATCATTGAAATATACTAATTCATCTCTGTTACTTATAAATCCTTGATTTTTAATATTGTTTTCCCAAGCCCACTCAATTAATTTATGTAAATTCATTTCTACTTTACGTTTAATTTTTGACATTTTATTCCTCCAATTTTTGTTTTATGTTTTGCATTTTGCGTTTTAATTTTTGAATGCTTTAGTTGCAAAATTTAGCAAATCAAAATAATATTTTGATGCTTTTACTTTTTGTGGATATTTCTTTAAGTGCAATTTCTCCTGTTGTCTTTTTTCTTGGAGTTCCTTTTTATAAACTGAGCGCCGTTGCTTTGACAATAGATTTTGCTTTCTAATTGCTATCATTTTGTCAAAATCTTTTCTAGACATACGTTTTGGCTGATTCACTATATAAAATCTTGGCCAACCATTTTTAAATCTATTAACAATTAATGATCTTGTAATACCAAGCTGTTTCATCTTTTTCACTTCGTCGCTATTAAATATAAGTTTATGGTCTCCAATTTTTACTTTGTAAGGTTCTTTGTCCAAATGCTAATCACCCCACTGTTCGTTTAATTCTTTTAAAAATCTAGCCCTATCTTCCTCAAAATTTTCGTCTACTTCGTCTTGATATTTGTCTCGATTTTCAATCCAGTCTGGCGTTTTCTCTTTACTTTGTTGGAATTGTTTAGGTTTGGTGTATTGATCTCTTAATGCTTTTTGTTGAATTTCATAAGCTCTTATTTGATCAATTGAATTCAAGTTTGATTGTAACCAGGAATTTAAAATGCTTTTGGCATAACCCCAATTCACTTTGTTTCTGTCCTTTGCAATTTTAAGTGCAGCTATGACTATTTCGTCTGAATCATGAGAAAAGTTATCAAGATAATAATTTAATTCTTCGACAAGATATTGAGTGATAAAGCCAAATCCATTTTCTTGGAAGAAGTCGAAGGCTTTATACTTCTTCTCCTTCTTCTCATTCTTTACATTCTTATCATTCTTTATATTCTTTACATTCTTAGTCTTGTTCAGTGATTTGTTCAGTGTTCTGTTCAGTCTATTGTCTCTCTTTTGTTCAGTCTGTTGTTCAATGATTTGTTCACTTTGTTGTTCAGTTGGTTGTATAGTTTGTTGTTCATTTAATTGTTCAGTCTGTTGTTCAATCATATGTTTTTTAGTTTCTTCTTTTCCTTGATAAACCTCGTAGTTATGCACTTTAATGGTTGTTCCGTTTTTTGTCTTTTTAGTGTTTATCATGTTGTCTTTTTCTAACGAATTTAAATAGTTTCTCACGGTATTTCTAGACACGTTCCAACGTTCAGATAATTTCAATTCTGATGTATGGAATGAACCTCGTTTCAAAAGGACTAAATTTCCACCAATCATCACTTTTTTATCAGAATGATTTGTTAATAATAAGATGTCTAACCACCATTTAAATCGTTTGGAATCTGCCCATATCCAATGATCGATTATTTTACGATGTATTTTAATCCAACCTGTCATCTAACCACCTCTTTTAAATACGACCAATTAAAAAGGTAAATCATCATCTGTTATATCAAATGAATCACTCATATAAGGATTATCTGGACTGTCTAAACTAGTTTTTTTCTGCTCTTTAGTATAGTTTTTCTCTTCGTCTTTAATTTCATATTTTTCATATACAGCTGTACCATCAAATTTCCAAAATCTCTTTAAATTCGTAACCCATTTGTCAGTATAGTCATTAAATTTACGCTCTAATTCAATGTTTATTGGCTTACCTATTAAATCTCTTTCAGTAAATTTAAATTGCATATTATTACCTTTAAGCCCTAATACACTTAAGAATGTATATAGCCAATCACGTGCATAATTATGTTCCATATCAGCATTGGCGTAATGAACAAATTCTCCTTCTTCTTTATGTATAAATGTAATTGCAAATTGTGGATGTCCATTTTTGGATTGTTTAGCCTCAAAGTTTTTAATTTTCACGCTATAAAGTCCAGGTTTCATATAATTACCTAATTCTTGCGCACCATTAAGATTAATATTAAAATTCATAGTTCTTACCACCCTTTAAATATTTATTAATTTCCATTTCTGATTGCTTCTACAAGGTCATTTACGCTAGGATTAATAAACTTCTTATCTCTAATTTTGACATTGCTAGCATGCCTTATTTTAGTTTCAAATAATGAAGATGGTTCAGCATTTAAAACATATTCAAATCTCTTCCCTTCACTATCACTGTGTTCTTCAATTGTCATTCTTGCTAAAACATCAGACTGGCTTAAAATAGCCTTTCTAATTTGTTCTTGTGCCTCAATAGTGATAGTAGGATTGATTGTGCTACCTTCTTCGTCTTTATCTTTATTTATGCCTTCATGACCACTTATAGCTAAATGAAATTGATATTTCTGTTGAATTGTTGATATATACCTATACATTTTTACTATTCGGGAAGCACACTCTCCCCAATCATTGAATGTAGGATTCCGTCTTTTACCATTCATAATCTCATCAATAGTTATATCTCTTAGCTTTTGAATGGTTTCTATCACAACAACATCAATATTTTTTCCATAATCACGTAATTGTTGAATAATTTCTGGCAGCTTCTTTATAACTAATCCAAAATGTTTATAATTTTTTATTTGAACAACAGCACCATCTTCTGTAACAGTAGTGCCATCTTCATTAATATCTAATACCAAAGCATTATTATCTTTAGTTAAAAATGTGGTTTTACCTGTCCCAAATTTGCCGTATATTGCAAATTTGTAGAACTTATTAGCATTTTGTTTACTTATATCTTTGACACCTAATTTTTCTAAAATACTGGGCTCGTGTGTCATTTAATCACCCACTTTGACTGAGTATGATGTTGGCTTTTGAACAAGGTAAATACCATCCAACATTTCACCATTTGAATCAATTAATCTTCCTGATTCAGTTACATTAAAATCTTTCTTAATATCTGTTTGATTTATTTTTTTAGTCACTTTGATATATTTATCAAATCCGCGTTGTTCTAATTGATCAATAACGTTTTGTTCATTACTTAATTGAAGTACTTTTGAACCTTTGCGCGAAGTTACTTTTCCATATGGTGTATTTAATTTAAATTTATTATCTTGTTGACGCATCTCTTTAAAATATTCTGTAAGTAAATGCTCAAAATAAGTTTTATGATTTTTTAATTGGTCAGTTTGGATACTTTGCCAATCTTTGATTCTGTCAATTTCTTGACTAGCAAGCTGATTAATCTCATTTTCTTTGGCATTGATTGCATCAAGCTTTTTAAATGCCCAATTTGCTTGATCTAAATTAGTAATTTTAAACGATTCTTCTTGGTGCTCTATACTTTCAAATTCTTGTTGTTGTAATTCATTCATTTAATCAAGCTCCTTTCTTAACCAAAATTTGGCCACGCATAACAGCAATAATATAATTTTTCATTCTTTCGTGTGATTCAGGATATATTTCAAAAATTTGTAGTAGTTTGTTATTGGTTTTATATCTATTGTGGTAATGTAAGAAATTAATAATAATTTCTTTACGAGGCGTTCTTTCGATTTCGAGTATACAAGTTTGGTCTGATTTCTTTAATTCTTCAAAGAGTTCTTGATATAGTTCATACATGTCTTGTTTTGAATTATTTGTCATTGTTGTTGTCCTCCATTGTTGGTATAATTCAAGTGTGTTATTTTTTAATTACTGATTGCTAATTGCCGTTAGCAGTCAGTTTTTTTATTTTTAATTTTATTTTCTAGGTATAAATATAGTGCTAATCCAATAAAAAAACTTAATACTATTGAAGTCGTAAAATATATACCTATAAGCATAAATACAAATGATAAAATCAATGTTAAAAAATATGCTGCAAAGAATGGAATTTCACTTCTACTTATAATAATCATCTCCAAAAAATTAAATTCCTAAATTTATGTTGCAAACCACTTATTTTATATTTAAATCAACTGTATAATTTAATTATCGCTACTGCGATGAACGGGGGTGAAAATTGATGGACTTTTTTCAATCAACATTATTTTCAAATATCATTGCTTTAGTGGCTTTGATAATAGCTATTGTTAGTTTCATCTATACATTTATAGTTAATCGTCCACATATTGATTTAAGTGATCATGATGTAGAGGATTTAGAATATCATAGTGACTTAATCAAATTTAGTTTCATCCTTTGTAATACTTCATCAACTACAATTGTTGTTAAAGAAATTAATTTATACAGTAATGAAGGTGCTAAGTTATTACACAATGAAGTTAAACCTCCTGAAAAAGAATGGTTAAAATACCCTAATCCTTTATTCTCGCCATATAATTCTTATCAATTTAGGACGAAGGAAACCTTTATACCAGAAGCCAAAATAGAATTTTCTTATTACTTAACTGATAAACCCAAAGTAATTGAAATTAACACTAATAAACTTATTAATGGATTTAGCCACAAACAAAAGTTTATTTTTTAATGTTTATAAATGTTGTTAAAGTTATGAAAACAATTGTTAAAATGATACAAATATTAGTGAATAATATAATATTCCCTCCTATAAATAATCATGTATTAGATTAAACTAATTAAGATAAATCCATGGAACAACTTTTAACATTTATTGCGTTAATATTTTTTATAATCAATTCAAATATTTTCTCACCCATAGCATTCCTAATCTCTTCCGCCAAGATGACGATTAGGAGTGCTATTTTTAATATTTTAATTCTTTCAATTACGCACCTCTTAAATCACTAAAATTAACTACTCTATTACTCTCAATTTTTAATTTCACTTGTTCCTTCTTTATCTTTTTTACACATTCATTCAATTCATCTTTATCTTTAAATTTTTCTAATAATGATTTGTCATTTAATAATTGTTTGATCATGTACATTACTCCTCTAAATATTTATGAACCTAGTCGATTAATTACAGTTTGATAAGCGTCTAAAACTTGAGGATAAAGATATAAAACACGAGTGCCTAAACGCCTAGTAACTTCTACAATTTCAGGTTCACAGACAATTTTATTTTGTAATGTTGATTGACTTAATCCAGTAATTTTGACTAAGTCTTTTATATCTACAGTTGCAACTTGTCTTTTATATTTGTTTAAAATTTCTTCAACTTTTTCGTTAACTAGTTCATTAATTGTTTGTTCATCAAGTTGAATGTTTAACATAGTTCTCACAACTTTCAATTCAAAATTATTGAACTTTAGTATTAAAAAAATAAGATGCTATATCTGATTTCTTAATACCCAAAAGCTTAACGGCCTTGATTATTTCTCTATCCTTCCATCCAACTTTATTATTTAATTTTAAAGATAGACTTCTTTCAGAAAGCTTCATTGCTAATGCAAAATTACATCTACTACCATATTTCTCTACTATTTTTCCATTTAAAACTGAATAATCAAAATACATAAAGAGCTCCTCCTTTCTAGTTCAATTTTTTTGAACTTTGTAAATATAATTTATCACACTACAAAATAAAGAGCAATACTTTTGTTGTTTATTTTTGAATTTTTAAATTGAACTTTTATTCAAGTTTGTCTATAATTAGTTTATAAATTGAATAGGAGGAAATCATAAAATGAGAGAATCATTTAGTTCTAGATTAAAAAAAGCAATGTCTGAGAAAAAAATGAAGCAAATAGATATAATAAATAAATCTAAGTTACTAAGTGATAACGGTGCTAAAATTACAAAAACCGATTTAAGCCAATACGTAAATGGCAAAACTACACCAGGACAAAAGAAGTTATATATTTTGTCCAAAACTTTAGATGTAAGCGAAGCTTGGTTACTTGGCTATGATGTTTCATCTGAGCGTCCTAGTGATGAAGAAAGACGACAGTTAAGCCATAATAAACAAATTATAGCGGCACACATTAGTGATGATGTTACAGATGAAGAAATGAAACATATAATAAAATATATAAAATTTATTAAAGAAAGCAAAGGCGATATATAAAGAGAATGCTAATTATACTAATAATCATATTAGAATAAGTGTGTTCTCTTTTTTTATATATAAATTTTGCATTTAGTTAACTTCTGAAGAGATTGGTGATGATAAACATAAAAATTTAAATTTCAATTTTATAAATATAAATGAAAAGGAAGTGATCTACTATGCAGACTTGCAAGGAGATGATAAATAAAATTGAAGTAAAGTATATTGATTGCCCTCAAAAATTAGAAAGCTGTGTAATTGGTAATACACTATATATAAATAAATCTATAATACCAGATTTAACTATTAATGAACCAATAACGTCATATGGCAAAAGGAAGTCATACAAAACTAGTTATTTATCAAGTAATGGTATTTTAGAATTAATCCCTCTCAACCTACTTATTGATGCAATTGAAAGTCCTCATTTAAATTCATTTTCAAATCTAGCAATCCACTTTGATACTACTTCAATTTTTATTAAACAAAATATCACATTTTATAAAATCAAATATCCAAATTTAAAACATTTCGACAAAATTACAGATTAACTCATTACAACTTAAGAAATAAACAGCTAGGAGATGGTTAAATGGCATATTTTGAAAAAAGAGGAAATAAATGGAGATATAAAGTACATTATCTAGATGAACTCGGAAATAAAAAATATATTAGCCGTTCAGGTTTTAAAACTAAAGCAGAAGCCAAAAAAAACGCATTAGAAACTGAATTAAATTTAAAAAAAGGCTTTAAAGAAGAAAAACATTATTCTCTTAATGAATGGCTTAATTACTACCTTGAAACTTGGCGTAAAAATAAAATAAGCGACAATTCATATGAAATTGAACAATTTTCTAAAAAGAGAATTTTAAGTTTCTATAACGATGTTGATATTAAAGCTATAACACCATCCATGCACCAAAAATTTATAAATCATCTTATAGATAATGGCTATAGTAAATCAACTCTATCAAAAACACATAATTTGCTTAAACGTGCATTAGAACGTGCGAAATATGATAGGTTAATCTATTTTAATCCATGTGATGGAATTACACTCCAACATAAAAATTTGAAAGAACAAGAAAAAGCTAAATACTTACCTAAAGAAAAAATACGGCCATTTTTAGAGACTGTAAGAAAAAGAGATATGTATCAGTACTTTTTATTTAGAACACTTATAGAAACTGGTATGAGAATTGGAGAAGCTAGTGCTTTAAACTGGAATGACTATGATAGAAAGAGTAAAACAATAAAAATAAATAAAAGCTATAACCAAAAGAAAAATACATTTGGTCCAACTAAAAATAAAGAGAATCGAACTATATTTATTAGCGATGAGTTGGCAAATGAACTATTCAAATTAAAATTGTTACAAAATGGTAATAAAATTGCGAATAGTGAGTTATATAATACAAATTATGATTTTATCTTTTGTAATGAATTTGGAGACCCGCTTCCACGATCTACTACACATAACACTATGATTTATGTTACACGTAAATTATTAGGTGAAGGTAATGAGTTAAGTATACATAAATTAAGACATACTCATGCAACTTTGTTGTTAGAAAGCAATGTACCTATGAAAGTGATACAAGAACGATTGGGTCATAAAAGTGAAACAATCACTAGTGATGTTTATAGCCATGTAACAGACAAAATGAATGAAAACGCTAAAGATAATTTTGAAAAGTACATAAAAGATGTTTTTTAAACTTAGTTGCCCAAAAGTTGCCCAGTTATCAATTTTATCGTTAAATTTCTTATATTAGTTGCCCATTTTAAACAAAAAAGAGCTAAAGCAAAAATGCTCTAGCCCTTGATATAACAATATTCCCCAATATTGTTTAGCGCTTTAGTATTGTTTCATGTACTGATCTCTTTCCCATTCAGATACTTGAGTTCTATAGTAATCCCATTCAATTGATTTTGAATTAAGGAATTGGTTATAGATATGATTACCTAAAGCTTTTTTGATTGTTGGATTTTCACGCATAGCTTTTAACGCAGTGTATAGTGTTGAAGGTAAGTCTTCAATACCTACAGCTTCACGTTCTTCGCGATTCATTTCGTAAATATTTTGGTTTACTGGTTTAGGAACTTCTAATTTGTTTTTAATACCGTCTAGTCCAGCTTCTAAGATTGCTGCTAATGCCATGTATGGGTTAGCTGCTGGGTCTACTGAACGTACTTCAACACGAGTAGATAAACCTCTTGAAGATGGTACACGTACTAATGGTGAACGGTTTTTACCACTCCATGCAATGTAACATGGTGCTTCGTAACCTGGAACTAAACGTTTGTATGAGTTTACTAATGGGTTACAAACTGCAGTGAATCCACGTGCATTTTTAAGAATACCAGCTGTAAATTGGTAAGCTGTATCTGTTAATTCCATTTCGCCATTTGGATCATAGAATGCATTTTCTTTACCTTTGAATAATGATACGTTAAAGTGCATTCCGCTTCCGTTTACACCGAATAATGGTTTTGGCATAAATGTCGCATGTAAGTTATGTTTACGAGCGATTGTTTTAACAACTAATTTAAATGTTTGGATATTATCACATGCTGTTATCGCATCTGCATATTTAAAGTCAATTTCATGTTGTCCAGGTGCAACCTCATGGTGACTTGCTTCGATATCAAAGCCCATGTCCTCTAATTCAAGAACGATATCACGACGACAGTTTTCACCTAAGTCTGTTGGTGCTAAGTCGAAGTAACCACCATCATCATTTAATTCTAATGTTGGTTCGCCTTTTTCATCTAATTTGAATAAGAAGAATTCTGGTTCAGGTCCTAAGTTGAAATCTGTGTAACCTAAATCTTCCATTTCTCTCAATACACGTTTTAAGTTATTACGTGGGTCACCTTCAAATGGTGTACCATCTGTTTTGTATACGTCACAGATTAAACGTGCAACTTTACCTTGACCAGCTGTCCATGGGAAGATTACCCATGTATCTAAGTCAGGTTGTAAGTACATGTCAGATTCTTCGATACGTACGAAACCTTCGATAGATGATCCATCGAACATCATTTCGTTATCTAATACTTTCTCTAATTGGCTTACTGGTACTTCAACATTTTTAATTGTTCCTAATATATCTGTGAATTGTAATCTTAAATATCTTACGTTCTCTTCTTCAGCAAACTTACGAATATCATCTTTTGTAAAACTACGTTTAGGCATACTTAAAATCCTCCAAATTTTATTTTATAAATCGGGATAAATCTCCTCGATTTATTGGCAAAGTTTCGCCATGTGGTTTTTGAGTTGCATCTACAATCATTCTTTTTCTAGTTTCTTGTTCGTCTGATGTTAAGTGATTTTGTTGATTATGAATAATTTGTTTAATACCTTTAATATTAAATCCTTTTTCAATTAAAGATTTAATTTCTAATAATCTTTCCAAATCATTCAGCGAAAATAATCTCTTATTTCCTTCAGTTCTTGCCGGCATAACTAGTTCATGTGTTTCATAGTAACGAATTTGTCTAGGACTTAATTCTGTTAATTGACTAACAACACTCATGGAGAATACGGCCATATTTCGTCTGATAGAATCATTAGACATCTATAACCTCTCCTCCACTTTTGAACTTGTACTTAATTTAGCATAGTTTAGCTCATATTACAAAAATATGTTAGGTTTTCTGACATATGCTCTCAAAATACTGATTTTATTGCATTTTCCACCCCTAAAAGTATCTCTTTTTAACCAAATACCCTATATTTCGAAAAATAAATTTAAAATTTTCTGATAAAATAAGAAAAATCTCGAAGTTTTAAATTACTCCGAGATTATCTCAATGTTACACAAGCCCTTGTTCTTTTAATTGTTTGACTGCTCGTGTGACTGCTAGTTTAACATGTTCATATGTTAATCCACCTTGAACATAAGCTTCATATGGTTCTCGTATAGGACCATCAGCAGATAATTCAATTGAAGATCCTTGTACAAACGTACCTGCTGCCATTATCACGTCATCTTCGTATCCTGGCATATAGCTTGGCTCAGGACTAAAGTGTGCATTAATTGGTGACGCATGTTGTATACTCTGACAAAATGATATCATCTGTTCTTTTGTATCAAATGTCACTGTTTGTATTAAATCAGTACGTTTAACATTATATTTTGGTGATGTTGTCATATTTAATTTTTCTAATAATAGACTAGTAAATAAAGCACCTTTTAAACTTTGACTTACAACGTGTGGTGCTAGGAAGAAACCTTGATACATTTCTTGTAATGAATTTAAAGAGGCACCTGCTTCTTTACCAATACCTGGAGCAGTAAGTCTATAACCGCAACGTGCTATTAAATCTTTTTTCCCTGCGATATAGCCTCCAATTTTAGCTAGCCCACCACCAGGATTTTTAATTAATGAACCAGCTATTAAATCAGCGCCTACTTCGATAGGTTCTTGTTCTTCAACAAATTCACCATAACAATTATCTACAAAAATAATGACATCAGGATATTGTTCTTTTATTGCTTCTATTGCTTCTTTTATTTCATCAACTGGAATAGATGGTCGTTGATCATAACCTTTAGAACGTTGTATTGCCACAACTTTAGTTTGTTTATTAATAGATTTCAGAACCTCTGGTATATCAATTTTACCTTCATTTAATGCAACTTCATTATATGTAACACCATGTTCTTTTAAACTTTCAATCCCGTTTCCGTTCACGCCTATAACTTCTAGTAACGTATCATAAGGACTTCCAGTGATATATAATAATTCATCACCATATTTTAAATTACTTTGTAATGCTAATGTGATTGCATGAGTACCAGAAATAATTTGTGGACGTACGATAGCATCTTCGGCTTTAAATGTTTTAGCATATATTTCTTCTAAATGATCCCTACCAAAATCATCGTACCCATAACCAGTCGTACCTAATAAGTCACTTTCTGTCGCTTTCACCGCATGAAACGCGTCTAAAACTTTTTCCTGATTAATTAAAGCAACACGTTCAATTTCTTTAAAATATGGAGATAATGTATTTTCAACGTCTTCAATAAGACTTGTCATATCTGTCATCTTACTAACTTCCTTTATATTTTTTTATATCCTTTAATTTCATATGTCGCATCATTTTCATTAAATTCTAATTCACTTACTAATGTATGTTGTTTTAAGAAATATAATCGATCAGCATCAGAACTTGGTACAGTTTCTTCATAGTAAGTTAAATTATCTTTAATTTGATTAATTAATAAGTCTTTAACTTTATCTTTGTCACTATCGTAGCGACTTGATACAAATACATATGGATTGTTTGAAACTGGTAAATCCATTTGGCTATCACACTGGTCTTTTTTATTAAAAATAACGGCTTGTGGAATTTGATCCATGTCTAATTGTTTAATCAATTGATTAACCGTATCATACTGTGAACGATACTCTGAATGACTTGCGTCTACCACATGTAATAATAAATCTGCACCTTTTGCTTCTTCTAACGTTGATTTAAAAGCAGCAACTAATGTGGTAGGTAACTTTTGTATAAATCCAACTGTATCAGAAATAATTAAGTTAAAGCCTTCATTGATCTGAATTTGTCTTGTTTTAGGATCTAATGTGGCGAACAACTGGTTCTTTTCATAAGTTGTTTCATTAGCAAGTACATTAAACCATGATGATTTACCAGCATTGGTATAACCCACTAAAGCAATTTGAAATACTTGATTCTGTTCACGTTTACTACGATAACGATCTCTATGTTCTACTACCGTTTGTAATTGATGTTTAATTTCGTTCATTCTAGTACGAATATGTCGACGGTCCATTTCAAGTTTCGTTTCACCAGGACCTCTAGTTCCAATTCCACCACCAAGACGTGATAAGCTACGTCCATGTCCTTGTAATCTAGGTAATAAATAATCAAGTTGTGCAAGTTCAACTTGTAATTTACCTTCTCTACTTTTAGCTCTTAGTGCAAATATTTCAAGTATTAACTGTGTTCTATCGATAATCTTAATGCCCAAATTACCATTTAATGTTTTAGATTGAGCTGTCGTTAATTCATCATTCGTTACTACGACATCAATATCATGAAATTCTATAAAAGCTTGTATTTCTTCAATTTTCCCTTTTCCAACATAGTATTTATGGTCTACTTGTTCTCTATTTTGAGTAATTTGACCTTTTACATTTAATTGGCAAGTTTCTGATAAAGCTTCTAATTCTTCCATTGTTGATTCAAAATTAAATTGATTATCATTTTGAGCATGTACACCGATTAGTACAGCCGTTTCCAATTTTTTCTTTGTATCATGTGTTGATAGCTGTGCCATGATATACATCTCCTTTATATTTTCTTCTTAAGTATTTTATCATAGTGCCAATATAAAGACTATTCGTCCATATTATGTTAAATTGTAAGTAATTCGAAAGGGTGGTATTATGGAAAATATTTATGATTTCGTAGTAGAAAAAAATACTGGAGAAACATACAAGTTAGAAGATTATAAAGATTATGTTATGTTAATCGTTAATACTGCAAGTGAGTGTGGTTTCACACCTCAATTTGAAGGATTACAACATCTTTATGAAAAATATAAAGATCAAAAATTTATTATTTTAGGATTCCCATGTAATCAATTTGGTGGGCAAGAACCTGGTTCAGGTGAAGAAGCTGCACAAAATTGTAAATTGAATTATGGCGTTACTTTCCCTATTCATCAAAAAATCGATGTTAAAGGTGATAATCAACATCCATTATTCCGTTTCTTAACAGATGCTCAACACGGTATGTTTAATGAAAAAATTAAATGGAATTTCACAAAATTCTTAATTGATCGTAACGGTAATGTGGTTAAACGTTTCTCTCCACAGAAAAAGCCAGCACAATTAGAAAATGAAATTGAAAAATTACTTTAATCAGATTACTAAAATAAAATTATAAATTTAAAAGCTTCAATTAAAGTTGGGTTCGTGAGCTGAATGTTAGCTCTGCCAGCTTTAACTGAAGCTTTTTTACATGAATTAATACAAATACGATAAAGCACGAATGAGAATGATATTAGAGAAATAATCCATTATATTTCTGTTACCATTCCCACTATTATGTAACTATTGCTACGTTCATTGAAAGTTGTGCTTTAATGCACTTCAATTATTACTTATTCTTCTGATGTTGATTCATTTTCGTCATCAATCATGAAAGTGCTGATCGCATGTTTGTAAATCAGATGTTGTTTTCCTTGAGAAACCAGACGAATTACCTGATCATCGAAATCTTCAATAGTTCCTTTCATTTGGAACCCATTTAGAAAGAATACAGTAACTTCTGTTTTTTCTGATTTAAAGTTCTCTAGTGCTTGATCTTGGATGTTTTCGTTTGCAATCATGTTCAGTACTCCTTTTATTTATTTGGGGTGTAATCTCATCTAACATCATTTGAAGCGACATTTTCTCTCTATCTAACCAGTGAACGTTCATTTTATTTTTAAACCAAGTCAATTGACGTTTCGCATATTTTCGCGAATTTTGTTTTAACTTTTCAATGGCTGTTTCTTTATCCATGTTCCCTTTAATAACAGGTATAAGTTCTTTGTATCCAATTGCTTGCATACTTTGACTTGACTCATAACCTTGTTCAACTAAGTATTGCACTTCTTTAAATAATCCGTGGCTCAACATAATATCAACACGTTTATTTATTTTTTTATATAATGTTTCACGCGACATTTCAATCCCTAATAATAATGTATCATAATTTTCGGTGAATTGTTGAACTTTCTTGCGATAACTTAAAAGTTTTTTTGTTTTTAAATAATATTCTATCGCTCTCAATACTCTTTTTCTGTTATTTGGATGTATATTCGAAGAAGATTCAGGGTCAAATGTATTTAGATAGTCATGTAATTCAATATTATTTAATTGTTCCAATTCTTTTAATTTAGTATTAACTTCATTCATTTTTTCATCTGATACTGTTTCGTCTTCAAATTGATAGTTATAAAGTAAAGACTGAATATATAATCCTGTACCACCTGCAACGATTGGTGTTTTACCTCTATTAGTTATATCTTTGATACATGCTTCTGCTCTTTCTTTAAATGCATAAGCAGAGAATGATTCATCTGGATTTAATATATCTATTAAGTGATGTGGAATACCATCCATTTCTTCTTTAGTTACTTTAGCAGTACCGATATCCATTTGTTTGTATACTTGCATTGAATCTCCGCTAATAATTTCGCCATTACATCGTTTGGCTAATTCTATACTTAATTCTGTTTTACCGGATGCTGTTGGTCCAACAATGACGATTAGAAATGGTTTATCTGTACTATTCATGCTATTCACTCACTTTATTTTTCTTTAAAATTTGTTTTTTAATCCATTCAAACATATGTTGCCAAGTTGACAAATAATCGTCTTCAAATAAAATTTCATGACGTTTATTTTTATATAATTGTACGGTGATATGTTTAATACCCGCTTTTTTATAAATTTTACCTAATTTTTTAATTCCCTTCCCGTATTCACCAAAGGGGTCATCTTTTCCTGATATTAAAAGAATAGGCAGATTGTGATTCATTTGTTTTAACGATTTTACATTTGCAGTATCCATCATGTATTTAACGGTTTGATAAATAAGTTGATTAGATACTCTGAAGCCACAATATTCATCATCAATAAATTTATTAACTTCTTCTCTTTTTGTAGAAAGCCAATCACTTTCTGTCTCAGGTTGGTCAATTTTTTTGGTGAATGATTTATTCATTAATCGATTAACCCATCTAATACGACGACGTTTTCCAGCAACAATTGTAAGTAATTTTAACAATATCATTGTTGGAATGCCTTTCCATTTTGGGAACATACCTGTACCAGTTAATATAAGACCATCTGCAAATTGAGGGTATTGTTTTACAAATAGTCTTGCAATGATTGAGCCCATTGAATGACCTAAAATAATGTATGGTAATTCAAAATGACTATCATATAACGTTTCAACTATTTCGTATGCATCGGCAGCGACTTGAGACATATCATCAAAATGACCTCTTTCTTTTTCGTCAATATTTTTACCATGTCCTCTGTGATTATGTCTGATAACATCATAGCCTTGTAAATTTAAAGCTTTGACTAATTCATCATAACGATCCATATGTTCAGCCATACCATGAAAAAGATGAACAATGCCTATAGTTTCATTAATTGCTTTGTCTATTTTCACTTCAATCATTGTTCCATCTTCCACTGTGATATTGAATTGACTTTGACTCACATATATACCCCCAAAATTTCTAAAGTTCATTTATATTATTTACGTTAAACAACCATATTATATTCAATATACCTTTTGATAACATTGTAATCAAATTGTATGCATAATAAATAGTTATCTACTTATAAGATGTTTATTTTGATTAAAAAAAGTTGTATTACAAAGTATAACATTTCGCATAAAAAAACTACTAGTATTGAGAGTATATCTCAATACTAGTAGTTCAACATCATGATATTTATTCTTTAACTGCAGGTTGGTTATTACCTGATTGTGCTTCATCAATCGCTTTATTTACTTCTTCAGTATAAGCTTGTTTTTGAGCATCGCTATATTGAAGCATATCTGCTAAAACATCAATAACTGCATCTTTGTAATTAAGTACATCATCAATATTAAAGTATAATTTACCAGAACGACGTACTAAGAAGTCAGTTGGTTTAAATACCATTTCTTGTTGAATACCATAAATTAATTCAACATAAATTTCTAATGGTAATTTACTGTTATGATATTGTGCTGTTTGAGCAATATTGAATAAATCGTCAACGTTAGAACCATATTTACTTGCTAAACGATAAGCAACGTCTTCGTCAATGCCAAATCCTTTAGCTGCGTTAACTTTTTGTTTAACGAAATTGTCGAAGTTTTTACTTCCGCCTACGTCACCACCAGAGATTTTTAATTCTTTAGTTGCACATGGTTTGAATGTTAAACCGTATTCTTTTTTAAGACGTTTAGCTAATAAATCTACAATTTCTAATGCCATATGACGGTATCCTGTTAACTTACCACCAGCGATAGTTAGTAATCCAGATTCGCCTTCCCATACTTCATCTTTACGAGAAATTTCTGAAGGGTCTTTACCTTCTTCTAAAATTAATGGACGTACACCAGCCCAAGTTGATTCGATGTCTTCATCTTTAACTTTAACTGATGGGAACATGTAATTAATAGCTTCGATTAAATAATCTCTATCTTCTTGAGTTGTTAATGGTGTAGCTTTCTCATTATCATAAAATGTGTCAGTTGTACCAACATACGCTTTTCCTTCTCTAGGAATAGCAAAAATCATTCTGCCATCTTTTTCAGTATCAAAGTATACTGCTTGTTGTAATGGGAATTTAGATTGATCAATAACAACATGCACACCTTTAGTTAAACGTAATTGTTTGTTGTTTCTTGCATAGTCTCCACTTCTTACTTCATCAACCCATGGTCCTGAAGCGTTAATCACTTTTTTAGCTTTAATAGGATAAGTTTCATTATCGATCATATCAACGACTTCAATACCATTTACTTTTTTATTTGAGTCATAAGTGAAATGTTCTGATTTAGTATAGTTAATGATTTCAGCACCTTTTTCGGCAGCTTTTTTCATAACTTCAATTGTTAATCTTGCATCATCTGTGCGGTATTCAACATAATAACCGCCACCTTTTAAGCCATCTTGTTTAACTAATGGTTCTTTATTAAGCGTATCTTGTTTAGATAGCATTTTTTTACGTTCTGATTTTTTAACGCCTGCTAAAAAGTCATACATTGTTAAACCAATAGCAGTAGTAAATTTACCGAATGTACCGCCTTTATGCATTGGTAATAACATCCATTCTGGAGTTGTTACGTGTGGACCATTTTCATAAACAATGGCACGTTCTTTACCTGTTTCAGCTACAACACCTACTTGAAGTTGTTTTAAATAACGTAACCCACCATGTACTAATTTAGTAGAACGAGAACTTGTACCTTGTGCAAAGTCTTGCATTTCTACTAATGCTACTTTCATTCCACGGTTACTTGCATCAAGTGCAATCCCTGCACCTGTAATTCCGCCACCAACGATGACAACATCATATTCTTCATTTTTTAAATTTCTTTTTATGTGATCCCTTTTAAGTGTTGATAAACCCATAATTCAACGCCTCCTAATTAGTATAAAAAAAGAGAGACTTATCCCACAATTACCATTTAATTGTACGAATAAATCTCTCATGTCTCGATTTCTTTATTAACTTATTTTAAGTATAACATAAATAAGAAAATCAAGTCTATCTTATGCTTACAAATTATTAATATCTTAATTCCTAGTCTTCTAGTTTAAATACTTGTGTAGCTTCTACAGCTTTTTTCCAACCTTTATATAGTTTCGCGCGTTGCTCTTCTTCCATTTTTGGTTCGAATTCTTCTTCAAGTTTCCATCTGTTAGCAATATCATCTTTGCTTTCCCAGAAGCCTACAGCTAAACCAGCTAAATAAGCAGCACCTAACGCAGTTGTCTCTTGAATTTCTGGACGTTCAACTGGTGTATCAACAATATCAGCTTGGAATTGCATGATAAAGTTATTTTTAACTGCACCACCGTCTACACGTAAGTTTTGAACTTCGATGCCTGAGTCTTTAGACATCGCTTCCATAACATCGCGTGTTTGATAACAAAGTGATTCTAATGTTGCACGGATGAAATGTTCTTTTTCAGTACCACGTGTTAAACCAAAGATAGCGCCTCTTGCTTCAGAATCCCAATAAGGTGTTCCTAAACCAACGAATGCTGGAACTACATATACACCTTCAGTTGAATCTACACGTGTAGCATAGTTTTCAGTTTGTGGCGCTGAATTAATCATTCTTAATCCATCACGTAACCACTGAATTGCTGAACCGGAAACAAAGATTGATCCTTCTAAAGCATAATTTACTTTACCGTCAAGACCGTATGCAATTGTAGTTAATAAACCACTGTCAGATTTTACCGCTTCTTCACCAGTGTTCATTAACATGAAACCACCAGTACCATAAGTGTTTTTCACATCTCCACGATCAAAGCATGCTTGACCGAATAAAGCAGCTTGTTGGTCACCTGCGATACCAGCAATTGGTACATTTTGACCAAAGAAGTGATAATCCACTGTATGTGCATATACCTCACTAGAAGGTTTAACTTCAGGTAACATGTTTTCGGGAACTTCTAGAATATCTAATAATTCTTTATCCCATTTTAATTCATGGATATTAAACATTAATGTACGACTAGCATTAGTATAGTCAGTAATATGCGCTTCTCTACCTGATAACTTCCATACTAACCAAGAATCAATTGTGCCGAACAGTAAATCACCGTTATTAGCTTTTTCTCTTGCACCCTCAACATTATCTAAAATCCATTTTACTTTTGTACCAGCAAAATACGGATCTAATAAAAGACCAGTTTTATCACGGAATAAATCTTCATGACCTTGTTCTTTTAAATCATGACAAATACTTTGAGTTTGACGAGATTGCCATACAATAGCATGGTAAATTGGACGGCCAGTATTTTTATCCCATACAACTGTTGTTTCACGTTGGTTTGTAATACCTATACCTTCAATTTGCTCAGCTCTTACATCTTGTTCATTCATGACTTCTGCCATTACAGATAATACAGATGTCCAAATTTCATTAGCATCATGTTCTACCCAACCAGATTGTGGAAAATGTTGTTTGAATTCTCGTTGTGCTACACCTTTGATTTCTCCGTCTTTATTAAATAAAATAGCTCTTGAACTAGTTGTTCCCTGGTCTATTGATAAAATGTATTTTTCCATAATTATTTGACTCCTTTTGATGTCATAAATATAGATAAAAGATGATTAATACTAATCATTTATATTTTATATTCACGAATCATGTTTATATTCTATGCTTATTTTCTAAAATTAATTCTAACGATGCTACTTAAGTTCTCTTTTAATAGATAGATTCGATGTCATTGCTTTTAGACGCTCTATTTAAAACTACACCTAATACTAATGTTATGATAACTAAAATAATGCCCACTGCACAACTTACATTAAATGTTTGTTTGTAAAATACTTCGTAAATGACAGCACCTAACATACCACCAGCGATTGGTCCAAGTACAGGTACGATAGCATATGACCAATTTGAACCACCTTTACCAGCGATTGGTAAAATCGCATGAGCGATACGAGGTCCTAAGTCACGTGCTGGGTTAATAGCATAACCTGTTGTTCCGCCTAAACTTAAACCAATTGCGACAATTAAAGCCCCAACAATTAATGGGTTTAATCCATCAGCAATTTTATTAACACCAATAAATAATATACCTAAAGTTAATGCAGTTGTACCAATGATTTCACTCATAAAGTTAGCAAAATAGTTTTTGATTGCAGGTGCAGTTGAGAATACACCTAACTTAGTGGCTTGATCTTCTGTTGCTTTCCAATGTGGTAAATACATTAACCAAACTAGTGCACCACCTACAATACCACCAAGCATTTGACAAATGATGTATCCAGGCACTTGCGCCCAACTAAATCCTCCATCCATAGCTAACGCAATTGTAACGGCTGGATTCAAATGTGCTCCTGAGAATTTACCAACTGCGAATGCGCCCATGGCAACGGCTAGTCCCCATCCTGTAGCGATAACAATCCAGTCAGCGTTATTACCTGCACTACGTTTTAAATTAACGTTAGCACAAACGCCACCACCGAAAAGTATGAGGATGGCTGTACCTAAGAACTCTGCTAAATAAGCATTCATATAATTATTCCTCCCAAAATAGATAGGGAGACCCCTACAAAGCGATAAAGCTGTAGAAATCTCCCCTTCTCTGTTCTAATATTAACTTTTAATAACTTGTTTATATATTACAATTACGTTGTAAGCGTTGTCAATGATTTTGTTGAAAATTTGTCAAAAATATCAAACTTATATTCAATAAAATTGACCAAACATTTATAAAAAATAGAGGGATTAATAGATCATTATTTCACCATTAATCCCTCTACTTATTCTTTATAAGTTTTTATTTACCATAATTTTTGATTACTAGTCGTAATATATTTAGCGCCATTTTTAATAGCTTCATCTACTTCAGAAACATCACTAATTAATCCACCAGCAATTACAGCTGTATCGGTTTCTTCTTGAATACATCTTACTGCTTTATGAGCAATACCTGGAAGTACTTCGACAAAATCTGGTTGAACCTTTTGAATTAATTCAATACTTCTACTTAAAGCTTGGCTATCAATAATAAATACTCTAAAGATAGTTAAAGTATTGAGCGATTTCGCTTTTTTAATGACTTTCGTTTTAGTAGATACGATACCTTTAGGCTTATATTGTTGAATAATATATTCACATGAATATTCATCATGACTAAGACCTTTTATTAAATCAATATGGATATAACATTCAATTCCATTATTTTTTAATAAGTCTAAAATGCTTTTTAGATGACCTATATGCATGTCTAACAATACACATGATTTATATTCCGTTTTAATGAGGTTATCTAAATCTTTCATATTTCTAATTGCTGGGAGTATATTTTCTTTCAAAGCATTGCTCCTCTCTACATGACACGTTTAAATAATTTTTCTAATTCGTAATTTGAAAAGTTAATAATAATTGGACGTCCATGCGGACAAGTAAATGGATCTTCCATTTCACGCAGTTGATCAATTAAATCTGCCATTTCGTTATTTTTTAAATAATGATTAGCTTTAATTGATTTTTTACATGACATCATAATCGCTGCATCTTCACGCATTTTTTTAACATCTATTTTTTTATTTTCTAAAACTAATTCAATCATATCTTTAATAATTTCTTCCGCTTCTGCTTTTGGAAACCACACTGGATAACTATTAACAATATAATCATGACCTCCAAAATGTTCAAGATGTACACCGACTCTATCTAGTTCTTCTTTATATTGGTCTATAATCAATTGTTCATCCTTAGAAAAATGGAAAGTCATTGGTATCAATAAGTTTTGTACTTCATTTGATACTTCTCCAATTTTATCTCTAAAATATTCGTATTTAATACGCTCTTGTGCAGCATGCTGGTCAATCATAAACATACCATTTTCATTTTGAGCTATGATATATGTTCCATGAACTTGTCCAACAACTTCCATATATGGTACACGACGTCTCGTTGAAGCACTTATAGCACCTTTAATGTCTTGATTATCTTTAACTTCATCATCTAATTCAAATGTATTATCGTTATTATCTAATTCGTTTAAAATTTCTTTTTGATTTTCGAAGTAATTATCATCATTATCACGGTTAATATTATTAGAGGAATTAAATGATTCACTTTCATCATTTTCTTGTACATTGGATGAAAGGCTTTGGCTTGTTTCTTCGTTATACCGTTGTTCATTTGTGGCATGATCTGATTTATTTTCAGAGTCATTCATACCGTTATGATTATTTGCTTCTTCTTTTTGTCTACGTTCAAAGTCTAACTTTTGTTGTTCAAAACTATTTAACACTTTGTTTTTCTTAGAATGTTGGTCTAAATCATTTTTAGGTATTAAAATTTTATCTTTAAATGCTTCTTGAATTTTTTCAACAATTAATTTGTATAATTGCTCTTCCTTAGATAATCTGACTTCAAGTTTAGTAGGATGAACATTAACATCTACTAGTATGGGATCCATTTGGATATTGATGTAGCAAATAGGGTATCGACCAATTGTTAATAATGTATGATAACCTTCAACAATTGCTTTATTTAAAACAAAGTTTTTGATATATCTACCATTGATAAAAATAGAAATATAATGTTTATTACTTCTTGAATGCTCAGGTCTAGCAACATAACCTTCAAGATGATAATCGCTTGTATCACCAGTGATATGTACTAAATCTTTTGCTACTTTCATTCCATATATTTCTGCCATAACTTCATTTGTTTTACCAGAACCATTAGTTTTTAAAAGTGTTTTACCATCAGAAACTAATGAAATTCTTATATCAGGATGACTCATTGCCATTCTATTAACAATATCTGTAATTTTGCCTAGTTCTGTATATAAACTTTTAATATATTTTAACCGAGCTGGCGTATTATAGAATAATGACTCAACAAGTATATCTGTCCCTTTTTTAGCTTTAGCTGGTTTTTGATCTTTAATCACACCATTTTCAGCATATATTTCATGACCACTTTCATTATCTGTACATGTACGTAAAGTCACTTTGGATACTGAAGAAATACTCGCTAATGCTTCTCCACGAAATCCTAATGTTCTAATATGGAATAAATCATCATCTGCATCTAATTTACTAGTAGCATGTCTGTGAAACACCAGACTTAAATCATCTTGTTCAATACCAGTTCCATTATCTACAACACGTATTGAAGCTATACCTGATTGTTCCACTTCTATATTAATTTCGGTTGACTTGGCATCAATAGCATTTTCTAATAATTCTTTTACAACCGAACTGGGTCTTTCGACTACTTCGCCAGCTGCAATTTTGTTAGCTAAGGAGGTTTGTAGTTCTTTAATTTTTCCCATTTACAACACCTCTATTTTAATTGATTTTGTAATTCGCTTAATTTTACTAAAGCTTCTATTGGAGTCATATTTGATAAATTTAAAGATTTGATTTGTGCTTCTACTTCGCTTTGTTGTACTTCTGCATCAAATAAATTAAATGCCGCTTGTTCAAATGAAGACGTATTTTCTTGATTATTAGTATGTTGTACTGCATCTTGTGTCTCACTATTTGAGTTTGAATCTATAGCATCATCTTTTACTTCACTTTGTACAATCATTGGTTCTGGATTATCAGACTTCTGTTCGAATTCATCTAATATAACTTGTGCTCTTTGAATCACTTTATCAGGTAGATCAGCAAGTTTTGCTACTTGAATACCATAACTGTCATCAACAGCACCATCTTTTACTTTGTGTAAGAAGATAAGTTCACCTTTATATTCATTTGCAGCAACATGAACATTTTTCAAACAAGGTAATAACTGATCTAAAGTTGTAAGTTCATGATAGTGTGTAGAGAATAGTGTCTTAGCGTGAGACGTTTGAGCAACGTATTCTATCATGGCTTGTGCGAGTGCTAAACCATCATATGTTGAAGTCCCCCTACCTATTTCATCAAAGATAATTAAACTATCTTCTGTAGCATAAGTTAATGCTTTTTGCGCTTCTAACATTTCTACCATGAACGTACTTTTACCTGATACTAAATCGTCTGCAGCACCAATTCGTGTAAATATTTGATCAAAAATTGGTAGCACTGCTGATTCACAAGGAACATAAGCACCCATTTGAGCCATAATGCTAATAATAGCGATTTGTCTCATATACGTTGATTTCCCTGACATATTAGGACCTGTAATTAAGTAAATGAATGTATCATTATCTAATTCACAATCATTTGGAACATAATCGTTATAATCCATGACACGTTCTACAACTGGATGTCTAGAGTTTTCAAGTTTTAATGTTTTGTTATCGCTAAATTGTGGTCTAACATAATTATATTTTTGAGCAATTTCCGCAAAGCTTTGTAAACAATCTAATTCTGAAATGATTTTTGCCTGCTTTTGAAGTCGTTCTGTATACGACTTAATATGTTCTCTCAATTTTACAAATAATTGATATTCTAATTCTATAGCTTTATCTTCTGCGCCTAGAATAATATCTTCTTTTTCTTTTAATTCATCAGTAATAAAACGTTCAGCATTAGATAAAGTTTGTTTACGATTATATCCAAATTCAGAAGGTTCAAATCCTTGTAAATTGGCGCGAGTAATCTCTATAAAATAACCAAACACTTTGTTAAAACTAATTTTAAGAGATTTAATACCTGTGCGTTCTCTTTCTCTTGCTTGTAATTCAGCAAGCCAAGATTTACCATTACGAGATGCTTCTAAATACTCATCTAATTGTTGATTAAAACCTGTTTTGAACAATCCGCCATCTTTAACTGAGATAGGAGGCTCTTCTACTAAGCTATTTTCAAGCACTTCTAATAAATCATCTAATGGTTCTAACTCATCAAATTGAGTTATCTTGTCGCTTTCAAGCTGACTTAATAATTGTTTGATATTAGGAATCTCACTAATTGAATATTTTAATTGTATTAAATCACGTGCATTAACATTACCGTAACTCACTCGACCTACAAGTCTTTCAATATCGTAGACTTGATTCAAATAATTTCTTAAGGTATCACGTTCAATAAAGTGGTTAATAAACTCATCAACTATATTCAATCTCTCTTCAATTTGCTGTTTATAAATTAATGGTCGGTCTATCCACTGTTTAAGACGTCTAGCTCCCATTGGTGTTTTTGTTTCATCCATTAACCATAACAGTGTTCCTTTTTTAGATTTCAATCTTATACTTTCAGTTAATTCTAAGTTTCTTTTAGCATAGAAATCCATTTTCATGAAATCAATAGCAGCATAATGTTGCACTTCTTCTAAATGTGATAAGTCTCTTTTTTGAGTATGGTGGATGTAATCTAATAATAATTGAGTAGATTGATACATACCTTCATGTTCATTATTGTTTACGGAAAATGATTGGTTAGATATCTCCTCACGAACTGTTATCGTTTCAGTAATCATATTAATTTGTCGTTGCATGTTTTCAGATAAAGTTTCATTTACTACAATTTCATTAGGATTAATCGTTGTAATTTCATTTAGTAAAGTAGCTTCATCTTTAAAATGTGTAGCTTTTAATTCACCTGTTGAAATGTCACAATAACTTAATGCATATTCTTGCCCTTGCTTAATAAAACTTAAAATATAGTTGTTTTGCTTTTCATCAACGCCACCTTGATCCATCACTGTTCCTGGAGTTACTATTCTAACTACTTCTCTTTTAACCATACCTTTTGTCTGTTTAGGGTCTTCCATTTGTTCACAGATAGCTACTTTATAGCCATTATTAATTAATGTTTCAATGTAACTATCAGCGGAATGATAAGGTACACCGCACATCGGTATTGGGTCTTCTTTTTTGGCATCTCTTTTAGTAAGCGTGATTTCTAATACTCTTGACGCTTCTTTAGCATCTTCGAAGAACATTTCATAAAAGTCTCCGAGTCTAAAAAATAATAAACAGTCATCATATTCTGATTTAATTTTTAAATATTGTTGCATCATTGGTGTCACATTCGACATAAAGTTCTTCACAACCCTTATTTTATAGTCTTTTTATTTTTATGAATTGAATCATTTTATGTAATTTTTACGTTCTTTTAACTCATCTATTTTAACATATTGAATATATTCTAGCCTATGAAGTTAATTTGATAATTAAAAAAGTACGTACAAACATTGAACTGAGTCATTTCAGTTTCACTATGTATTGTACGTACTTAATTGCTATTTTTGAAATCTATCTAAAAGACCACGTTTTTTTAATATAATTAATAACACGTAGCTTATTGCGGCACCAATAATACTAGACACGATAAATGCAGTCATTAATGGTTTAACAAAGAAGTTTTGTAAATTAAGTATCCATGCTAATGGAATACATATTAAACTTCCAATGATGCCTGTTCCAAGAACTTCTCCAACTGCTGCCATAAATATATGTTTACGATACATGTAAAAGAGGCTAGCTAAGAATACACCTATCATACTGCCTGGAAATGCAAATACACTTCCAGTACCAAACGTAACACGTAAAATGGAAGAAATTAAAGCTTGTGCAAGTCCATACCATGGTCCTACGAACACTGCGCAAAGTACGTTTACTAGATGTTGCATAGGCGCTGCCTTGATTGGACCAAGAGGGATGACAATGATACTGCTTAAAATGACATTTATTGCTATTAATAGCGCTGTTATTGTAAGTTTTCTATTATTCAATGCATTGTCTCCTTATCCAATTTATTTGTTATGATAACTTTCATTATGTTCATTCAAACGGTTTTCCATTGTTTTAATCATCATTTGTAGAAGATAATTGGCTTCATATTGAGATGTACGAAATTCTTCAACTATTGGTAATTCATTTATTTCGTTTTCCAACTGATGAATTTGGTTCTCTGATTGATTAAATGCTGTTGATTTACCATAGTTTTGTAAGTTTACTGATTGTTTTTGTTGCTTTTTCAATCGGTTCATTTTCTTTTCAATGGTTTTATTATTGTGAATTTGTGTTTCTATTGTTTGATAGTCTTTAATTACTTCAAGATTTTTTATCTTTTGGGCAAGTTGATCAGCATTCGATAGTATGTCCTCTTTATTATACATTATTATTGCATCACCAATTCTTTTTGATGTTCTCCTACGAAAGTACCATTTAATGAATATTGTTTCGCTTCATCTATTTTAACATCAACTAATTTACCAATCATTTCTTTTGGTGCTTTAAAGTTAACAAGTTTATTTTTTTCAGTATAGCCTGCTAAAACTGTATCATCTTTTTTACTTGATCCTTCACATAAAACCGTCACAATTTCGTTCTCATACTGACTCATTGCTTTTTGTGAGTATTCTCCAACTTTTTTGTTTAAACGTTGAAGTCTCTCTTTTTTTACATCAGTTGGTACATTATCTTTCATTTTAGCTGCAGGCGTACCGTCTCTTTGAGAATATAGATATGTGTATGCATGTTCGAATCCAACTTCATCATATAAAGTTAATGTTTCTTCAAACTGTTCTTCAGTTTCATTTGGATAACCTACAATGATATCAGTCGTTAATGCGATTTGAGGAATTGCTTCTTTAATACGGTTTACTAAGTCTAAATAACTTTCTCTCGTATATTTTCTTCCCATAATTTTTAGCACAGCATTGTTTCCTGATTGTACTGGTAAATGAATATGAGGTACAATGTTTCCTCCATTAGCAATCACTTCAATCATGCGATCTGTAAAGTCCCAAGGATGACTAGTTGTGAATCTTACTCGAGGAATATCAATTTTTGAGATATCCTCTAATAAATCATCTAATCCATAGTCAAGTCCCTCGATATCTTTTCCGTAAGAATTAACATTTTGTCCTAACAATGTAATTTCTTGATAGCCTTCTCTAGCTAATTCTCTTACTTCATCAATAATATCTTCTGGTCTACGGCTACGTTCTTTACCTCTTGTAAAAGGTACTATGCAATATGTACAGAATTTATCGCAACCATACATAATATTCACCCATGCTTTAATATGACCGTCACGAACTTTAGGAAGATTTTCAATGACATCTCCTTCTTTAGACCATACATCAACAACCATTGCTTTAGATAGATAAGCTTCTTCTAATATTTCTGGTAGTTTATGAATATTATGAGTTCCAAAAATCATATCTACATTTTGATATGATTTTAAAATTTTATTAACAACAGATTCTTCTTGTGACATACAGCCACATACACCTATTAAACAATCTGGTCGTTCTTTCTTAAGATGTTTTAAATTACCAATTTCGCTAAATACTTTATTTTCAGCATTTTCACGAATCGCACATGTATTAATTAATATAATATCTGCTGTGTTAATATCTGATGTTGCACTATATCCTAAAGCTTCTAATATCCCCGCCATTACTTCAGTATCATGTGCATTCATTTGACAGCCATACGTTTTAATTAAAAATGAACGTCCTTTACCCATGTCTCGATATTTTTCATCAATTTGAAAGTCTCGATTATATTTTATCTCTTGTTTACCACGTTTTTTAGCTTCTTTTAAACTAGGTGGTTGATACACTTGTTCAAAATATTTACTATAATCCTTTTCTTCTTTACGATCACGTTCTGCTAAAATATTTATCGAACCAGCTTTTCTTTGCTCTTCATTCACTATTAAAAATCCTTTCTATATGCCCATATATCATTTCTACATTATATTAAATTTAACCACAAAGTGCAAAAAGCGTCTTATCAATATTTACTTCACAATGAATAAGGCTAAGACAACATTGATGCCTTAGCCTCTACTTTAGTCTATCTAATTCTAAAAGTAAGATTATTATCACAGTGATTATAAAATTGTCATAAATCTATGCTTCGTCATACTTTCCTGTTAATGTTTCAATTTCAATACCTTCTGGTACATGATAAAACTTAACTTGACTAATTATACTAGGACATTCTAATTCTACCATACGTTGGTTTAAATTTTGGATTAATATTAGACATTCATTCATATCTCCTTGTACGGATGTTTCAAGTGGTCCGACACGATAGTGCATTCCCGATTCATCTATAATCTTAATTGCTTCATCTACATAAGGAATGACGTCTTCATTATTTGGTGTTTTAGGTATAATTTGAATACTCATTAATGTATCAACCATTTAATTTATCTCCAATCTTATCTTTAGTTATAATACTAGTTTAACATTTTTATTAAGTTAATCATGTAATCCTTCAACTGCCTTTACCAAAGCATTTGCAAATGTATATAAAAATTCATCCCAATTACCTTGATCTTCTCTGCTTTTACGAGTTAATTTTCCATCTTTAAAAAACTGTTTCCTTAATGCATGTGTTATTTCCAGTTGTACGCCTGCTTGTATTTGAGTTTGATTAACTATGTTTTCCTTTTGTTTACCGGACATCGTATGCGGGGCATGTTGAACGTCTACTTCAATATCTTTTAATTCAGAAGTTATTAACTTAATTAACTGTTTATCTTTACCGCCTATGTAAACGATTGATTCTTGGCCTGTACAACCATGTAATGAGATTGCGCGTTGACTTTTTTGAGTTAAGTCTTGTGCTATTTCGTTATCATAGTGAATTGATGTGACATGTAACTCATTATTACCATGTCGTCTATCTCCCTTAAAGGTAAAATAGTTATATTCGTTGGTTTGTGCAGTCACAAAGGCAAGCTCACTAGTTGCAGGTTCGATACCTCCGCCGTGTATAGCTAATATTGTAATGTCACTATTATTATCTTCAGTTTCAATATGCCAATCTTTATCTTCTATTGTATTATCTTGTAATTCTTTCATAGAAATAAATTTGTCCATATACCTTCTCCTTATATGACCTTTATTATCTATTCCACAATGTACAGTATTTTAATGTATATTTACAGAAAATTTATAATTTAATTCTATAGATTAATATGTTGTTTGCTTATAAGCTAATAATAAAATAGCTGCCAAATACCATTCTATTAATGGAATTGACAGCTATCCTCTCTATACAAATTGTTTAGTTAATTCATTAAACTTGTCTTCTGATATATGAATATCTTTCTTAGCTAATGGCGTTCCTTCCATTTCTTCAATCTGTGATTCATATGAAGGTGTTTCTGTATCTTGATAAACAATACCTTTTAACATAGATTCATGTTCTAAAACTGTTTGTATAGCTAATTGTTTATCCGTCGTATCATAATTTTCAATGTCATCAATACTTGTCAGATTTTCTTTGAACCAATCATAAGTATTAATTTTGTTATAAGTAACACATGGTGAGAATACATTTACGAATGAAAATCCATCGTGATTAATAGCATCTTCGATAAGTTTTGTTAATCCTTTAATATCACTTGAAAAACCTTGTGCTACAAAAGTCGCTCCTGAAGATAATGCTAATTCTAAAGGTGCTACATTTTTTTCAATGTTACCTTTAGGTGTAGATTTAGTCACAAATCCAACCGCTGAAGACGGTGAAGTTTGTCCTTTAGTTAAACCATATATTTGGTTATCCATAACGATATAAGTCATGTTCATATTTCTACGTAAGGCGTGAATAGTATGACCCATACCAATCGCATAACCGTCACCGTCACCGCCAGAAGCAATAACTGTAAGATCTCTGTTAGCCATTTTAACGCCTTGTGCTAACGGTAAAGCACGACCATGTATGGCATGTACACCATAGGCATTTATATAGCCTGATAATCTACCTGAACAACCAATGCCTGTAATAAGTGCAACTTCTTCTGGTTCTAACCCTACATTTGCGGCTGCTTTTTGTATAGCAGCTTGAACAGAGAAATCACCACAACCTGGGCACCAGTTTGGCTTAACATTATTTCTAAAATCTTTAAATGTAGCCAATTAGACCAACTCCTTTATTTCTTTTGCAACTTCGATACCTTTATCAACTATTTCATGTGGTAAGAATGGTGTACCATCATATTTAGTTTGATTTACTAATTTATTTTGAATATTCACGTTCATTTTAATAATATTTGCTAATTGTCCTTGATAGTTATGTTCTGCAATAACAACTTTTTGTGCTTTATCAATCGCACTTTGAATCGTTTCAGTTGGGAATGGATGTAATTGTCTGATTTGTAGTGTATTCACTGCGATATTTTGATTATTTAATCGTTGTGCACCTTCTTCGATAGCACCTTTACTTGAAATGAAACCAATATATAGAATATCAGCTTGTTCGTGATTTTCAGTATAGTCTACTGGTTTTTCTATAAGAAGATTTTTAGTTTTGCGCATACGTTTGTCCATTTGTTGTTGACGATTTTGTGCAGCTTCGCTTGTTTTACCTTCTTCGTTATGTTCAACACCAGTAACATGGTGAATACCACCTTTATTACCAGGTATTGGTCTAGGTGAAATGCCACTTCCTGTTAATGCATATCTTCTGAAATATGATTTGTCATCTTCTTCACGTTCGATATCAGATTGAATTAATTCTCCACGTTTAATTTTGATTTTATCATAGTCTAATTCTTTAACTGTTTGTTTACCTAATGATAATTGTAAATCACTTAAAATAATTACTGGACATTGATATTCCTCAGCTAAATTAAATGCTTCCATTGTTAAATAAAATGCATCTTCCGCATCTGTAGGGGCTACTACAATTTTTGGAATATCACCATGAGTACCATAAATCATTTGCATTAAGTCAGATTGTTCTTGTTTAGTTGGTAAACCTGTAGAAGGACCTCCACGTTGTGTATTTATGACAACAAACGGTGTTTCAGTCATACCAGATAAGCCAATTGATTCCATCATTAGAGATAATCCTGGTCCTGCGCTTGCAGTGAATCCACGAACACCTGCATAATTAGCACCGATAGACATTGTCGCAGCAGCAATTTCATCTTCAGTTTGAACAACTGTTCCGCCAACTTTTGGTAAATTAGCAATCATGTATTCCATAATTTCAGAAGCTGGCGTAATTGGATAAGCTGACATAAATCTTGATCCAGCAGAAATTGCACCTAATCCAATTGCGTCATTACCAATCATATAAAGATGAGGATTTTCATTACTTTCTTGAAGTTCGAAATCGCCTTGAATATCTTCTAAATATTCTTTCATTAATTGATAACCTTGATTTAAAGCTTGTATATTCATTTCAACAACTTTGTCACCTTTTTTAGTGAACATGTTTGTAATTAATTCTTCAAATGTAGATGTATCTAGGTTCATTAATGCAGATGTAGCACCAATCGCTACCATGTTCTTCATTAATGCAGTTCCTAATTCTTTTGCAGTACTAGTAAACGGTAAATCTATAAGTTGTGCCTGACAATCATCAGGTTTTACTGGTTTTGCTTTTGAATCAGCAATAATGATACTATCTTCGCGCATTTCATGATGATTAACTTCTATTGTTTCTTGGTCAAATGCGATAAGTATATCTAAATCATCACTAATAGCATGTACTGGAGAAGTAGAAACTCTAATTTTATTATTAGTATGTCCACCTTTTATACGACTAGAAAAGTGTCTATAACCATATAAGAAATAGCCTTTTCTATTCATTGCAGTAGCAAATATTTCTCCAGTTGATTCAATTCCTTCACCTTGTTGTCCGCCCACTTTCCATGATATTTGTGATTTCATATCATAAGCCTCCTGTGGTTTTTAATTCATATTAAATGATAACAAAAATAACCACCGTATTACTATGTAAACAGTGGCATGTTTATAATTTCATACTAATGGACGATAGTCTTTTGTAACTATAATGTCACAAACATTTACTTTATAATTTCATAGGATTATCGTCATTAATTAATATTCTTTCAATATTTGTTGTTTTACCATTTTTATCTAAATCAATGATAACACCAGAAAGAACACTGCGTCCATTATCTGGTACAACATGACGTTGTGGTAAACTCGTAATAAAACGCTCTATCACTTCATCTCTATTGATGCCTAATATACCATCATAAAAACCTGTCATGCCTACATCAGTAATATAGCCTGTTCCACTTGGTAAAATACGATTATCAGATGTTTGAATATGAGTATGTGTACCCACTACTGCACTTACTCTACCATCTAAAAACCATCCCATTGCATTTTTTTCTGATGTTGTTTCAGCATGAAAATCAACGAATATATATGGCGTTACTTTTTGAGCTTCTTCAATGAGTGCGTCAGCTTTTTTAAAAGGGTCATCTATATCCTGCATGAACGCTCTTCCTTGCAAATTAATTATAGCTAATTTTATTTCATTAATTTGAATAAAGCGCATCCCTACTCCAGGTGCTTCATCAGGAAAGTTGGCCGGTCTAACCATTCTTTTAGCATCATCAATAAATTCGTATATTTCACGTTGACCATAAGTATGGTTACCCATAGTCATAAAATCGACACCCTCACGAAGCAATTGCTTATATATCTTTTCAGTTAGTCCTTTACCATGTGCTGCATTTTCAGCATTTACAATGGATACAGTAGGACGATATTCTTGTTTTAATTTAGGTAAATATGTAGTTATTGCGTTTCTGCCAATCTTACCTACAATATCCCCAATAAATAATATTCTCATGCCTTGTTCATCCTCTCATATCATTAAGTTTAATAGATAGAACACTTTATTTAAAGTACTCTTTGTAAAATTATTTATCTGAATATTAACTGTCTTTGCTTTTTTATAAACATATATTATGTTAGTATATGTTTATAAAATATTTAGGAGTTGTAAATAATAAATGTCTATTAATATCGATCCTGAAAAGTTTGCAGAATTAGTAGTAAGTTCTAACCCATCTAAATCAGAAGATGCAGAAGATATTGCTAAAGAAAGTTTAAAATTATATATCAATGCATACCGTTTAGCAGAAAGATACGCTAATATCGCTACTAATTGCTATGACACAGCTGAAATTATTCAAGAATTGAAGAAAACAGATTTACAATTGAAGTAAAATTTTTAATACAACATTATGATTATACAAATATCTGACGATTGATTTATTTAACATCAATCGTCAGTTTTTTTATATAATCACAAATTTTGATAATAATTAAACCCCTAACTACACAATGAGTAATTAGGGGTTTAACTTATTTAGCATATTCTACTGCTCTAGTCTCTCGAACAACTGTCACTTTGATATGACCTGGATATTGTAATTCGTCCTCAATTTGAGTTTTAATATCTCTAGCCAATCGGTATGATTTTAAATCATCTATTTCTTCAGGTGAAACTACTACACGAATTTCTCTACCTGCTTGAATTGCGAATGCTTTTTCAACACCATCATAACTTTCTGAAAGTGTTTCTAAACGCTCTAATCGACGAATGTAATTTTCTAATGTCTCTTTTCGAGCGCCAGGACGAGCGGCTGATAATGCGTCAGCTGCTGCAACTAAAATCGAGATAATTGATGTTGGTTCAACATCACCATGATGGGAATGAATAGCATTAATAATTGTTTCATTTTCACCATATTTTTTAGCTAATTCAACACCTATTTCAACGTGACTACCTTCAACTTCGTGATCGATGGCTTTACCAACATCATGAAGTAATCCAGCACGTTTCGCTAACGTAACATCTTCACCTAGTTCTGCTGCTAACATTCCTGATAAATGTGCTACTTCGATAGAATGTTTAAGCACATTTTGTCCATAACTTGTACGATAATTTAAACGTCCAAGTATTTTAACTAAGTCAGGATGCATGTTATGAACATTGATTTCGAATGTAGCTTGTTCACCGGCTTCTCTAATAATATCGTCTACTTCTTTTCTAGCTTTTTCGACCATATCTTCAATACGACCAGGATGAATTCTTCCATCAGAAACTAAGTTAACTAATGCTGTTCTAGCGATTTCTCGTCTAATAGGGTCAAAACCAGATAAAATGACAGCTTCTGGAGTGTCATCGATAATTAAATCGATGCCCGTAAGTGTTTCAAGTGTACGAATATTTCGTCCTTCACGTCCGATTATTCGACCTTTCATTTCATCATTTGGCAAGTTTACAACTGATACAGTTGATTCAGTTGTATGATCTGCTGCTAACCTTTGTACTGTAGTAGCTAGCAATTCTTTTGCTGTTTTATCAACTTTTTCTTTAGCTTCTCTTTCTTTTTCCTTAACAAGTATAGCAATATCTTGTGACAGTTCTTCTTCTACTCGTTGAAGTTGCTCATTTACAGCTTCTTCTTGAGTGAGACCGGAGATGCGTTCTAATTCTTGTTCATGCTTCATTATTAATGTTTGAACACTACTCTCTTTTGCGTCTACTTGTTGTTGTCTTTCTTCAATTTTTGATTCTTTTTGCTCTAAAATCTCATCTTTTTTATCTAATAGATCAGATTTACGCTCTAAGTTCTCTTCTTTTTGAAGAAGTCGGGTTTCTTGTCTTTGTAATTCACCACGTCTTTCACGTAGTTCATTTTCAGTTTGTTCTCGTAAAATTTGATTTTCTTCTTTTGCCTCAAGCAATTTTTCTTTCTTAGTGTTGTCGGCTTCTTTGTGCGCTTGATTGACAATATCATCGGCTGTCTGTCTAGCCTGAACCTGCTTTTGATGCAATAAATTTCGGGCAACAACATACCCTACAACAACGCCTAGAATTATACCCAGCAAAATGAGTAGGAGGCCTAATAAATTCACATAAACACCTCCTTTATCTAGGGTTTGCTCTGTATATCAAAATCAATATGATTATATGAAATTATATAAGAATCATACATACTAATTGTACGGTTTTACACTCAGAAGTGTCAAGATATCAATGCTAACTTATAAGTATTATAAAGAAATTGAGTTGTTATTTTACAAAATGTTATTTTGATTTATTTCAGTTAATGATAAATAAAAAGCAGTTTCTATATAATATCTATAGAAACTGCTTTTGAAAAATCCAATTTATTTTATTCTTCATCAAATAAAGACTTTGGCGCCTCTTCTTCTTTTTCTTCTACGTCACCATCAAAAATTCCAAGTTTTTGACGTAATTTTTGGTCAATTTCTTCTTTAATTTGTGGGTTTTCTTTAAGGTAGGATTTAACATTTTCTTTACCTTGTCCCATTCTATCTCCATTGTATGAATACCATGCACCTGATTTATCTACAATTTCATTTTCAACACCAAGATCAATAAGTTCTCCTTCTTTAGAGATACCTTGACCATACATGATATCAACTTCTGCAACTCTAAATGGTGGCGCAACTTTATTTTTAACTACTTTAATCTTAGTTCTATTACCAACAATTTCTTGTCCTTGTTTTAATTGTTCAGCACGACGAACTTCTAATCGAACAGAGCTATAGAATTTTAACGCTCTACCACCAGGAGTTGTTTCTGGGTTACCAAACATAACACCAACTTTTTCACGAATTTGGTTAATGAAAATAGCTGTAGTGTTAGATTTAGAAATAGCACCAGATAATTTACGTAACGCTTGTGACATCAATCTAGCTTGTAAACCAACGTGTGTGTCTCCCATTTCACCTTCAATTTCAGCTTTAGGTGTTAATGCAGCTACTGAATCGACTACAACGATATCTACTGCACCACTACGAACAAAAGCTTCTGCAATTTCAAGGCCTTGTTCCCCGTGGTCAGGTTGTGAAAGATATAAATTATCAATATCCACACCTAATGCTTGTGCGTATACAGGATCTAAAGCATGTTCGGCATCAATAAATGCTGCAACGCCGCCATTTTTTTGTGTTTCAGCAATAGCATGTAATGCTACTGTTGTTTTACCAGAACTTTCTGGACCATATATCTCAATAATTCTTCCTTTAGGATAGCCACCTACTCCTAATGCGTTATCTAACGTAACTGAACCACTTGATGTACTTGAAACTCTACGGCCTTTATTATCGCCTAATTTCATTACTGCACCTTTACCAAATGATTTTTCCATATTTTTTATTACTGTATCTAGAGCTTTTTGACGTTCGTTATCCAAAGCGAGACCTCCTAAATTGGGAATGTTTTCTGTTTAATATCTTAATTCATACTATACAAGCTTTTAAATAAAATTACAAGCGATTTGCGAATATTTGTTCGTGTTATTTTATAAAACACACAAACAAAAACGAACAAACGTACTATAAAATAGTACAGAAACTAATATAATTTTATTGTTCTAGCCATTTTAATAATTTTATTAATGCATAATTTTGACTTCTGCTTCTTAATAAATTTCTATTTTGAGACATTTTAAATGATTCAATATCTAATTTATCATCATTGAGGATACCCAAATAAACATCTTTTTCATTATGCAATAAAGTAATACCCTTCTCTGTTTTAAATAAATCTTTTACATATTTAGCAGTCATATATAATTGTTCATTTATATCTAGTTCATGATCAACAAATTGTGGTGAATCTGGTAATGCGCCTTTTAATTGATCTTCTGTATCTTCATTTTTTAGACGTGTATATAATGCTCCATTGGTAACACCATCATAAATTGAAAATGTACTATTCATGTGATTCATTACAGCCGCTTCTAATGTTGTATCGTCTGAACCATAATAATATTCGCCAATGCGATTTAATACTTCTTCTTTTATTGGTTGAATTAAATCTCGACATTGCTGTTGGGTTTCAGCATTTGCTGTTAATCTGATATATACTTCATGAGAACCAGCTAGTGGCGCAATAGTAGGATTTGTTTGCTTATCAATTAAATCCATTAAGATTGTTTCTACTTTAGATTCGCCAATGCCAGCAAATTTAAGTTGTTCTGAAAAAATAACTTTATCATCATCAAGAATATATGGTAGTAATTCATTTTTAGCCATAGGTTTCATTTCTTTTGGCGGTCCGGGTAATAATACTACCTTTTTACCTTCATTTTCAACTAACATACCTGGTGCCATTCCATTTCTATTAGGAAGAACAATTGAATCTTCTATTACTAATGCTTGCTGTTTATTATTAGGTGTCATTTCTTGACCTTGGTCTTCAAAATAACTTTTAATATAATCTAATGAGGCTTCATCAGTAACTAAATCTTTGTTTAAAACTTTTGCGACTGTATGTTTCGTTAAGTCATCTTTTGTAGGTCCTAAGCCGCCTGTCAGAACAAGCATGTCAAAACGTTCTAAACCTTGACGAATAATATATTCTAAACGCTCTGGGTTGTCACCAATAACTGTATGTTCTACAACATTTTTTCCAACACCATTAAATAATTTAGACAAATATTGTCCATTAGTATTTGCAATTTGTCCTAACAGTAGTTCTGATCCAACAGCTATAATCGAAATATTCATAACACATTACTCCCCTTTAATTCTCGAATGTATTCAATATCACTATTATAAACGTTTATAATAGTAAAATCTAAGAATGAGGATTCCACATCAAACAAGATACTGAATCTGTTGTAAAATATAAAAAAACGAGTTGAAACGATACCATTTCAACTCGTTAATTATTTAATGTTTAAATACATCTCTGCCTTTGTAGAAGTATTCAATACCAGAAAGAATTGTAAAGAATACACCGATATATAATAAAACTTGTCCAATTGGGAAACCAATCCAAGTTGCTAATGGATCACCTAATAAAATCCAAATAATAGCAACCATTGTTACTGCAGTTTTAATTTTACCTAGTTGCCCTGCAGCACTTACAAAGCCTTGTTCAATTTGTAGTAATCTAAGACCTGTAACTGCAAATTCTCGTGCAATTATTATAATTGCTACAACAGAGTTAGTTAAATCTAATTGAACTAATACAATCAATGCACTAGCAACTAATAATTTATCAGCTAAAGGATCTAAAAATTTACCCATATTAGTTACTAACTGCCATTTACGTGCTAAATATCCATCGGCAAAATCACTTAATGATGCAATAAGGAAAATAATTGCTCCGATAAATAGTTCTATTTTTATATCATATCCGCCTAAAAATGACATTTTCCCAAAACCAAAATTAACTAAAGCAAATAAGATAAACACTGGTATAAGTATAACTCTGAATACCGTAATCTGATTCGGTATATTCATTTTTCAACCTCATTTCTTAATACATTTTTCTTTAAAATAATAATACTGCTAAAATCCATAAAGCTAATGTTACTAATGTAACTAAAACAATAATAGCTGCAACTTGCAATGGTTCCATAGATTTACTTCGATAAGGAGGCGCTTCTTTATTAGCGAACGAAGTTATCATGTCGTCTAATTGAATATGATGTTGGGGTATTTCATCTTGATGTGCTTGGATTAGTTGGTTGGGTTCAATATTAACAACATTGGCATACTTTCGAATGAAACCTTCAGCATAATTACTATTAGGTAATTGATTAAATTCATTGTTTTCTATTTGTTCTAGTGTATGACGTTTAAGTTGCGTTCGTTGCTCCAATTCATTAAGAGTCATTCCTAATCTTTCACGTCTACCTTTTAATACTTCGCCTATCGTTTTCAAAAATATGCCTCCTTAAATCCTATTCAAAAAATCCAAATCCTCCACCAAATGGATCACCAAAATCTAAATTATTTTTACTTTTAGTTTGAGCTGTTTGTTTCTTCATTTCTTCATATTGAATTTCCTGATCTTTATTTTCACGTAATTCAATAATATAGTCAAAATCATCCATGCTATAGTCACATGATTCAACAAATAAATCTGGATGCTCCACTACTTTCACTGAAGGAAGTGTCATTATCTCTCTAACTAAATCTTGGTGTTTCGTATTAGATTCTCGAGCTGTAACTGCTCCGTCTATAATATAAACATGGTTCGAATCATATTCGCCTTTAATTAATGAACTTCTAACTGTTTGTTTAATTAATGTTGAGCTGATAAATAACCATCGTTTATGGGCACAAACACTACCTGCAACGATTGATTCCGTTTTACCAACTCGTGGCATACCACGAATTCCGATTAATTTATGTCCTTCTTCTTTGAATAATTCTGCTAAGAAGTCAACAAGTAAACCTAAATCTTCACGTTCAAAACGAAATGTCTTTTTATCATCGGCATCCTGTTCGATATAACGACCGTGTCTAACAGCTAATCTGTCTCGCAATTCAGGTACACGTAATTTAGTTATATCGATTTCATTAATTTCTTTAACGATTTGTTCGAATCGTTGAAATTTTTCTAATTTATCAGTTTTAATTAATAATCCACGTTTACCTTGATCAACGCCATTAATAGTAACGATACTAATGCCTAACATCCCTAATAAACTCGAAACGTCTCCTAACAAACCAGCACGATTCATTGTAATTTCGTATTCTAGATACCATTCTTTTCTTCTCTCAGCCACTGACACGAGAATCCACCCCTTGTTTAAACACAACTATAAAATAGACTATACTTTGATTAATAATACTCACATTATAACATCGAATTCAATATCATGTACTACAAAGTTCATGCAAAAATTTGGAGCTTACAAGTAGTTATTACAAATACCAACCACCGTTAACTTTTTGAATGGTGCCAGTAATACTTTTAGCCATAGGATGATATAAATATGAACAAGCATAAGCTATTTCATTAGGTGCAATCATACGGTGTTGAGGAAGTTCATCTAAAATTTGGTTGAGTTCATCTTCAGACCATTTGTCACTCATATTACCTGATACAAAACCTGGCGTAATTGCATTAACAGTCACTGATGTTTGTGATAATTCTTGACTTAATGATTTTACGAACCCTAGCTGAGCACTTTTCATTGTCGCATAAATTGTTTCCATACTCGCACCAGTTTCTCCCCAAATTGAAGAAATAACAATGATTCTTCCATTTTCACTTTGTCTCAATGTATCTACAAAATAACGACTTATTCTGATGAGTTGGTGGACGTGAATCTGATAAGTCATGTCAATTTGTTCATCAGTCATGTCTTGAAGCATACCGTATAATGCATTTCCTGCAGCATAAATAATACAATCAAGTTGCTGAATATGCCCAAATAAATGGTCTAAATTAACATTACCTGATAAATCGCATTGAATTAAATTAACTTTTTTATTTTGATACTGTGCCTTTAATTGGGTCTCATCGGACGTGTTAAATTGTAGATCGACTTCATATCCATCAATTAATAATTGTTCAACAATTGCTGTTCCTATTGAACCTGAACCACCTAATACTAGAGCTCTCATTATGGTTTAATCTCCAAGCGACTATCAACGATTTCATCTAAATTTAAATATAGTTGTGATGTCTCGTTGACACTTTCAAGCGTAATATTTTCAACAATATCTAACATATCAAAGACACTAACTCCTTCAAAGTATAGCTTTGCGTATTGATTCGCAATGTACTCAGGAGAATTAAGACTCGAAATAAATTCGCCGATAAATTGTTTTTTCAGTAATTCAAAAGCTTCAATATCTGAGAGATTACCTTGATTTTGTTTCAATTGATTTAAAAGCAATTGTTTTAATTGATCTGGATTAGTTGTGGCACTTGTAATTATAGAAAAACTATACGTCGGTTCTAAAACAAATTGATATCCAAATGTTTCATCAATTAAATCATTATTAAGTAATTCTTGATAAAATTCAGTCTCTTCTCCAAAAATAAGTTCATAGAAAAATGTCATTTCTAAATCACGTTGTACATATTTTTCAGGAGATTCTTCTAATGGTTGATTTTTAAATCCAAGCATCAATTTAGGGGATTGTAGTTTCATTTCTTCAGTTACAAAATGTTGATTCACAGATTGAGGTTCATCAATTTTAGCACGTTCGATTTCAGGTTGATTTGTTTTATCTCGCTGATTTTCATGTTCCTCTACAATATCAACAATATATTCTGGATCTACGTCACCTACAACAAAAAGTACCATATTAGATGGGTGGTAGAATGTTTCATAACATAAATATAAGTCATCTTTAGTAATGTCATAAATACTTTCAACACTACCCGCAATATCCACTCTAATTGGATGATTTGTATACATCGCTCTTAATGTATTAAACATTAATTTATAGCCAGGTTGTTCTTGATACATTTTGATTTCTTCTGCAATAATACCTTTTTCTTTATCTACAGTTTCTTTTGTAAAATAAGGCGTCTCAACCATAGTCAATAATCGTTTAATATTATTTTCTAAGTGATCAGTAGCACTAAATAAGTAACTTGTACGATCAAAACTTGTAAATGCATTCGCTTGTGCATTTTCTTCAGCAAAAGCAGTAAATAAATCTTCCTCTTCTTTTTCAAACAATTTATGTTCTAAAAAATGTGCTACGCCATCAGGGACTGTCACAAATTCATTCTGGCCAAGAGGTTTAAAACGACTATCTAGTGAGCCAAATTGAGTAGTATACGTTACAAATGTTTTTTGAAATCCAGGTTTAGGAATGACAAATAAACGTAAGCCATTTTGTAATTCATGTTCATAAACTTTTTCATCTATGACCTCATAGTAATGTTGTTTCACTACTCATTTCCCCCTTTCGTTAATACATAAATCGAATCTAAAACTGCTTCATTTACAAGATCTACGATATCTTTCTTAGTAACTTGATTTATGTTATTCAAAAAGTCTTCGTCAGTTTGTGGTTCATCTAACAGAATCTGATTATGTAATATTTCTATAATACTTTTGGGTCTATCTGTAGATTCGTGTCTTTGGGACGTAATGATTTTTTTAGCTAATTCAATTTTACCTTCTTCAAATTCACCTTTTTTAAATTTAGCGAACTCTTCTAAAATTGTTTGTTTAGCAACTTCATATTTATCTGCTGATACACCACTAAGCACAAATAGATAACCATTTTTACCATCAATTTGTGAATGAATAGAATAAGCTAAACTTTGTCTTTCACGTACCTCGTTAAATAGTACAGATGAAGGATCTCCGCCAAACATAATATTAAACACTATAAAAGCATAGTAATTATTTTTACCATAATGCGTTGGGAAACGATATCCTAAATTTAGCTTTGCTTGATCAACATCATCAGTCTCAACAATTGGATTCGGTATGTTGCTAGCATTTTCTAATTGTTTATTATCATTTGAAGTTGTCTCAAAAATAAATGGCTCAATATTAAATTTAGTATTGATTTGGTCAATAACTTGTTGTTGATTAACATTACCTACAACATAAACAGCACAATAATCATTTTGAATCATTGATTGATATGTATTATATAAGGAATTTGGAGTCACTTTAGATATTTGTTCAATTTGACCTGTTGCTAAATATTGATAAGCTTCATTTTCAAACATATTTTCTAACAATTTTAAGAATGAATATTGCGCTTTATTATCAATCATAGCTTCTATTTTTTTACTAAGTAGTGATTTTTCTTGTTTAACAAATTTTTCGTCAAATTGTTGATTATGTATTAATGGATTCCATATTAATTCATTTAATAAATCTAACCCTTGTTCAAATAATGGGGTTTGGTCTTTGAGATAGCGTTCATTTACGATTTCAAGGGAAATTGTAATAACATGTTTATCTTTAAATTTAGAAACAAAACTATTCACATAAGCGCCATAAAGTTCAGACAATCGACGATTCAAAGCCTTATCGTCTTGCCACTTTTGAGAAGCTCTTACTAGTACTTTACTAAGCACTGATCGTTCAGTAATTGTTTCATAATCAAGTGGTACCATAAATTTAAATGTTATCGTTGTAGTTTTAAATTTTTCAGTTGGCATCACATGAATATGTCTATTTTTATTATTTTGCTTTTCTTTATGCAACTACTTTACCTCCAATGACTTTATCATTATTTTTCTTTTGTAATTCTAAATTTCACTAAACTACTTTTCATATAATTTAAAGAATATAAAATCGGATTCTTTTCTTCATCATAATGTGTTACTTTGAGTAACATTAATCCTTCATGTGGTGAGGCATTAAGTAATTCTGATATATGAGGTTCATAATTAACCGCTTCTAAATCAGTTTCTGCATAAGTTACTATATGACCTGTTGCATCTTTAATTGCATTTAACATTGAACCATTACTTTCTTGGTAACCCGTACATGTTAAATAGTCCTTCGCAATTTTATCTAAACAATACACAACCGGTTGGTGATTGGCAGTTTTTAATCTTTCTATAATAGTAACTGGTTGTTTTTCGCCAATTCCTAAACGTTTAGCATCTAAAATGGTTGCTGGTTGTTCATCAAAATTTAAATATTCAGTCCCAGATTTAAAACCAGCACTTTTAATCATTTCAGTTATACTAATCAATTCATTTAAGGGATAAAAGAAAGGGGGCAGTGATTTCACACTTGTACCCTCTTCAAAATTATCAACTATCATTTGTTCAGTGATAAGTTCATTTATCCCATCATAAACATCATCTGTTTTTATTTGAAGTTCACGAGCAATTGATAAATTACTTGGTAATTTACTTCCATACTCTAACTCTCCAGATTTAATTTTATTTAAAATGTATTGTTTTACTCTATATTTAGCATTCATTTCCGACATAATTACACCTCATCTTTATCAATATCAACTAAAATTTGTCTTGGTTTACTTCCCTTTTGAGGACCTATAACTTGATTTCTCTCAAGATCATCCATGAGTCTTGATGCTCGGTTATACCCAATTCTAAACTGTCTTTGTAATAAAGATGTACTTGCTTTTTGTTTTTCTATAACAAATAAGTAGGCTTCATCATATAACGCATCTTCACTTTTCATTTCTGACTTATCTACTGGTGCATCAGGTTCCATTTCTTTAACATAATTAGCTTGTTGTTGTTCCACTACATAGTTGACTACATCCTGTACTTCTTGGTCACTTAAGAATGCACCCTGTATTCTTGTTTTAGTTGAATCACCATTTCCAACGTATAGCATATCACCTTTACCTAGTAATTTTTCAGCTCCTCCAGAACCTATAATCGTTCTTGAGTCTGTTTGTGAACTTACAGCAAAGGCAATTCTTGATGGAATATTATTTTTAATTATACCAGTAATAACATCTACGGACGGTCTTTGTGTAGCAACAATTAAATGAATACCTGCTGCACGTGCCATTTGGGTGATACGTTGAATAGCATTTTCTACTTCTTTACCAGCAACCATCATTAAATCAGCTAATTCATCTACAATTACAACAATATAAGGTAATTCTGCTTGTTTTTCATCTAATTCTTTATTTTGATTTCTAATATATTGATTATATCCTTCTATATTTCTTGTAGAAGAATGTTGGAATAAATCATAACGTCTTTCCATTTCCGCTACAATCTTTTCTAAAGCTTGTGCCGCTTTATGTGGGTTAGTTACAACTGGTATTAATAAATGCGGAATACCATTGTACACATTTAATTCTACCATTTTAGGATCAATCAACATAAGTTTAACTTCATGTGGCTTAGCATTTAATAACAAACTAGTAATTATTCCATTAATGCAAACAGACTTACCACTTCCGGTAGAACCCGCAACTAATAAATGGGGCATTTCGTTTAATTGAATAGTAATTGGATCTCCTGAGATATCTCTACCCAATCCGACTTCTAATTTATCATTAGAAGGGAATTTTTCTTCTAATACTTCTTTCAATGCAACTAAAGAGATCTTATCATTTGGCACTTCAATACCTACAGCTGAACGTCCTGGTATAGGTGCTTCAATACGTACATCCTTTGCAGCTAAAGCTAAAGCAATATCATTATGCAAATTAACGATTTTATTTACTTTCACTCCTTGTGCTGGTTGAACTTCATATTGTGTAACGGCTGGTCCGATTTTAATTTGAGTAACTTTTGCATCAACACCGAAGTTTTTCATTGTAGATTCTAAAACTTGACCTTTACGTTTAACTTCTACTTTTGACGTTGATTGTTTCTGAGCTGGTTGCTTTAATAATGATAATGGCGGTACTACATAAGAAACATTCATTTCTTCTCCAGCTTCAGAAATAGAATTTTCATTTTGGCTATCATCATTTTCATTATTTGTTGATTGAGTTTGATGTTCTATTTCAGAACGATCATTATTCGTCTGTTGTTCTTTATTGCTTGGTGTATTGTCATTTGCTTCATGATCAAATAATCGTTTTTTACGTTTTGGTTGTACTGTCTCTTTCTCAGAATCACTATGACCATATATAGGTATATCACTGTCTTGTTGTACTTCTGGTAAATCTGTAACGTCTTTAACTACATCATTTTCTTGTGAACGATGGCGCTTTTCGATTCTTTCTGCTTTATTTTTGGCTTTTTCTTCTTTTTTAGATTTATTATTTTGTCGGTTTTCTTTTAAATTTTGAGAAGCTGATACTGTAGTAGTTTTTATACCTTCTAATATTTTTTTAGATACATCACGATGTCTTAAGTTTAATAGCAAAATAATGCTTGATGCTAAAAGTAAAATCGTAATAATGATAACACCGACAATAGAAATGAGCGGAATACAAATTTCTAGTAAATAATAGCCAATCAATCCGCCACCAAAATTTGGAAAATGATTATGTTCATATGATTTATAAACATAAGACAATACTGGTTCTCTTTCAGAAACGATACCTTTACTAAAGTGATAATATAGCTGAGCTATAAATAGTAATGCAAATTGTAATGTAATTGAACCTACTGTTCTTCTTGTTTTAGGTATTTTCTTAGAATATGTGATAAAACCTGTTGCTAATAAAATTAAAATATATGTTAAATATCGACTCATTCCGACAAAATAATTAAAGAAACTATCAATCATTCGTCCTATGATGCCTAATTGAAAAGCACCTAAAATGATTAAAATAACCACAACGATAGCAATAATATATCTTAATGGACTCTCAGTTTGCTTTTTCTTTGTGGTTGTTTTCTTTCTAGTTGTATTTGTTTTTTTCTTTGTCGGCGATTTTTTCTTTGCTTGTGGCAAATTGGTACACCTTCTTTTTATAATCTTTCATATGTATAATAAATAACTTTTGTGCCAATAATTTAAGGCTTTTTTAATAAGATGAAAGAGGCAAGGACACTTACACTCATAATAGAAACATTTCGTAAAATAAAGAATGTATTCGAATCATTCCTTATACTTACAATAGTCTATTGAAGTTCAAAGTCATATATTTCAAATGACTAAAAACAATGTGAGTATGTCCCAACCTCTTTAAATTATATTTATAATGATTATATTTCTGAAATGACTGGAATAATCATTGGACGACGTTTAGTACTTTCGAAAAGTAATTTGCTAATTTTGTCTCTCATATTTTGTTTAATATCTGACCATTCAATACGTTTTTCTTGTAATCCTGCTTCAACGATTTCACGTACTTTTTCTTCAGCTTCTTTTAATAAGTCTTCGCTTTCTCTAACGTAAACAAAACCTCTTGATTGTATTTCAGGTCCCGCTGCAATTCTGCGATTTTTAGGATCAAGTGTAACTACTGCAATAAAGATTCCGTCTTCAGCTAATAAATGGCGATCTCTTAATACAATATTACCTACATCACCGACGCCGATACCATCGATTAATATATTACCTGAAGGTACTTTTTCATTTAATACCATATTTGTACCGTCATAATTAATAACATCACCTTTTTCAACAAGGAAAATCTTTTCAGGTGCAACACCTGCTTCAGCTGCTAATTTAGCATGCGCAATTTGCATTTTAAATTCACCTTGAACAGGTATAAAGTATTCTGGTTTCATAATATTAATCATCATTTTTAGTTCTTCCATACATCCATGACTTGATGCATGAATCTTTTTATTATTAGGAATAATATGTGCACCTGCACGTACTAATTCATTTAATGTATTAGCGATAATAACTTCCATATTAGCTGATGCTGTAATTGCTAAAAATACTGAATCACCTTTTTCGATGTTCATAATTTTATGTTTTTGTTGAGCCATTTGACTTAATGCTTCTACAGGTTCACCTTGCATACCTGTTGCAATAATAATGACTTCATTTTTAGGATAATTTTCAACTTCGCTAATTGGAATAAGTAAATCTTTCGGAATATCAAAATAACCCATTTTACGTGCAATATTAAATGAACTTTCTAGTGAACGTCCTAAGAAAGATACTTTACGATTTAATTGGCTCGCAATATTTAATACTTGTTGTATTCTTATAAAGTTTGAAGCATAGCATGATACAATAAGACGTCCATTTACTTTAGCAAATGCATCGTACATGTGATGTTCAATCACGTTTTCAGGTGTATTGTATCCTGGTTTTTCAGCTTCAGTAGAGTCACTGATTAAAGCAAAGACTCCTTCTTCTCCAATTTCAGCCATACGTTTAAAGTCTGGTGAGTATTGTCCACTTAAACTTTGATCAAATTTGAATTCACCTGTGTATACAATTGAACCATAAGATGTGTGAATACAGATACCTAAACTATCGGGGATACTATGTGTTGTATTAAAAAAACTAATATTCACATTTTTAAAACGCATAACTGATTCATGGTTAACTGAATAGTAACGAACTTTTTTATTAATATTACGTGATTTCATACTCTCTTTAACAAGGGCAATTGTTAATTTAGACCCGTAAACAGGAGCATCAACTTGTTCTAATATATAACTTACGGCACCCATTGCATGTTCATGTCCATGTGTTAGGAAAATGCCTTTTAATTTTTCTTTATTTTCAATGACATATTGAATGTCTGGAATTACGATATCTACGCCTAACATTTCATCTTCTGGAAACATTAAACCAGCATCAAGCATAAACATCTCATCGTCTACTTCAACGATATACATATTTTTCGCAATTTCTCCTACACCACCAAGTGGTATGATGCGAATGTCTTTATTTTTTTTCTTTATTAAACTCAAAATGTTACCTCCTATATTTTATCCCCGTCCATATATAAACTCACCATTTATTATAAGTTAAAATGGGCTTGATGTACACTATTAATCAATGTCATCACTGCTTTAATATAAAAGGTTAGCGAAATATAAAAAGATTGGAACCCTTTATAAAGATTCCAATCATTTAAACAATATTATTTTTCGTTTATAGCTTTATGTGAAGCGTTGACACGACCTTGTTTGTCAATTTCAGTTACTTTAACTTCAATTGTGTCTCCAATTTTCAACACGTCTTCTACTTTATTAATACGTTCAGTAGAAATTTGTGAGATGTGTAATAACGCATCTTTACCTGGGAATAATTCAACGAAAGCGCCGTATTTTTCAATACGTTTAACTTTAGCATTGTATACTTGACCAACTTCAGCTTCACGAGTAATTTCTTCAATTATTTCACGTGCACGATTAATCATTTCTTGATCTACTGCACCAATAAATATTTGACCGTCTTGTTCGATATCAAGTTTAACGCCTGTTTCATCAATAATTTCATTGATTTTTTTACCGCCTGGTCCAATGACATCTCTAATTTTTGATGGGTTAATATTCATTGTAACAACTTTAGGTGCATAGGCACTTAGTTCATTTCTAGGTTGATCAATAGTTTGTAACATATGATCCATAATAGCTAAACGACCTTGACGCGCTTGTTCTAAAGCTTCTTCAATCACTTCACGAGTTAAACCGTCAATTTTAATGTCCATTTGGATAGCAGTAATACCTTCTTTAGTACCTGCAACTTTAAAGTCCATGTCACCTAAAGCATCTTCCATACCTTGAATATCCGTTAAAATAGTATAACTATCTTCACGAGTAACAAGTCCCATAGCAATACCGGCAACTGGTGCTTTAATTGGCACACCTGCATCCATTAAAGCTAATGTTGAACCACAAATAGACGCTTGTGAAGATGAACCATTAGATTCTAATACTTCACTTACGATTCTTACTGTATAAGGGAAATCTGAAGTATCAGGTATGATGTGCTTAAGTGCTCTTTCACCTAATGCACCGTGACCAATTTCACGACGTCCTGGTGCTCTTACTGGACCCGTTTCACCAACTGAGAAGTTAGGGAAATTATAGTGATGCATAAAACGTTTTTCTTCTTCTGGTCCTAGGCCATCAATTAATTGATAATCTCCTAAAGCACCTAATGTTAATACTGACAATGCTTGTGTTTGTCCACGAGTGAATAAACCAGATCCATGTGCTCTAGGTAAAAGACCAACTTCAGATTCTAATGGACGAATTTCATCAGGTTTACGACCATCAGGACGAATTTTTTCGTCTGCGATTAAACGTCTTACTTCTTCTTTAACCAAATCATTTAAGATTGCATAAACTTCTTTAATTAAAGTTTCATTATCAGGATCTTCTTCATCGATAAATTCAGCAACAATGTCTTCTTTTAATGCATCTAAATTAATGTCACGTTGTTGTTTATCAAATGTTAATACAGTGTCTTTTAAACCTTTTTCTTCTGTTAAAGATTTAACCTTTTCAACAAGTGCTTCATCTCTTTCAATTGGAATAAATTCTTGTTTTTCAGGTTGAATATGGTCAATAATTTCTTGTTGGAATGCAACTAAGCGTTTAATTTCATCATGACCAAAGAAGATTGCCTCAAGCATTTCGCTTTCAGTAATTTCGCTAGCACCCGCTTCAACCATGTTAACAGCGTCTTTATGACCTGCAACTTCTAGGTCTAAACGTGATACTTCTTTCTCTGCAACAGTTGGATTGATAACATATTTTCCGTCAACATAACCCACATTTACACCAGCGATTGGTCCTTGGAATGGAATATCAGAAACACTTAATGCCATAGATGAACCTATCATTGCAGCCATTTCAGGTGAGCAATCTGGGTCTGCACTAAGTACAATGTTCATAATTTGCACATCATGTTTGTAACCTTTAGGGAATAATGGACGAATTGGTCTATCAATTAAACGTGCAGTTAAAGTTGCATCATCACCTGGACGTCCTTCTCTCTTTTTAAATCCTCCAGGAATTTTACCTGCAGCATACATTTTTTCTTCATAATTAACTGTTAATGGGAAAAAGTCACCATCACGTGGCTCTTTAGAAGCAGTTGCAGTTGATAATACAACTGTATCACCATAACGAACTAAAACAGCACCATTAGCTTGTTTGGCTAACTGTCCTGTTTCAATTGTTAATGATCTGCCAGCCCATTCAGTTTTAAAAACTTTCTTCTCTTGAGACATTATGAATCTCCTCTCTAAATTCTATTACTTATATCATATCACTTATTACTTTCAATTTATATTAGTTCTTATTTGTTAGAGAATAAAAAAAGGAAAGTACCAATCGAATGGTGCTTTCCTAATTTATTATTAAGATTAACGACGGATACCTAATGATTTAATTAATTCACGGTAACGTTGAATATCTTTACCACGTAAGTAGTTTAATAAATGTCTACGACGACCTACCATTTTTAATAATCCACGACGTGAATGGTGGTCTTTTTTGTGCTCACGTAAATGCTCGTTTAAAGCTGAGATTTCAGCAGTTAAGACAGCGATTTGTACTTCTGGAGATCCAGTGTCTGCTTCGTGAGTACGGTATTCTTTAATTAATTCATTTTTACGTTCTTGTGAAATTGCCATTATCAATTTCCTCCTTTATTGTATATACACCTTTATCCGAGTTAGGCGTCGGAGTCTCGACCTACTAAGAAAAAGGTTGTGGTTAAAACGAATCAACTCGTTTTAATCAACTTTATATATTATATGATACATCATCACCGAAATCAACTGATAATAAATATTTTGCACGCGCTTTATCATCATTCATTTGTTCAACCAATGGATCTATACCATCAAATTTTATTTCCGGTCTTAAGAAATGATGCCAATAAACAACTACACGTTCACCGTAAATATTTTCATCGAAATCGAAAATATTTACTTCGATAACTACTTCGGCTTTAGCTGGGTCATGGAAAGTTGGTTTAACACCTACATTAGCAACTCCACGGAACAGCTTTTGTTCTGCTCCGATTTCCATACTTACAGCGTATACACCTTTTTTTGGTAATAAGTAATCATCGCTAGGATGAACATTTGCAGTTGGAAAACCAATAGTACGGCCTCGTTTTTCACCTTGAACTACAGTACCTTTGATTTTATATAAGTAACCCAATTCTTCATTGGCTTTTTGTAGTTCTCCATTTTGCAATGCTTCTCTAATAGCAGTCGTTGATATTTTTTCTTCGCCTAGTTCTTGTCTACCAACTATAGTAGTGTTAAAGTCTTCTACCTCATTTAACACTGACATGTTACCTTTACCGAATTTTCCAAATGTAAAATCAAATCCTGCAATAACTTCTTTAACATTATTTTTAATAATATATTCTTCTATAAATTCTTCAGAAGTAACATTAGCAAATCTAGATGAAAAATTGATGACAATACAGTAATCAACACCATGTGCTTCAATCATGTCAATTTTATCAGAAAGTGGTGTTAAATAAGTTGTTCTTTTACGTTCTGGATTTAACACAACTGATGGATGCGGATCAAAGGTCATAACTGCTTTTTTCAATCCGTGTGATTGCGCTTGTTCATCTAAAGTTTGAAAAACTTTATCGTGCCCTTTATGCATACCATCAAAGAAACCAAACGCCATCGCAACGTTTTCATTTATTCTTTGATTTTCTTGAATTGGATGGGTAATTTCTATCACTTTCATAATAAATCTCCTTTAATTAAATACTTTTTTAGGTTTTAATTCTCCTGGTTTATCTGGATGTATGATATATATAGCCAACACTTTTTGTGATGCATTATCTACAAATACAAATTGATCATCATTAATGTTTTCGAACTGCTTTTTATAAAATTTTTGTCCGTTTAGGATGCGTTGTTTGATTTGATCATCTGTAACCATTTGTTGTGGTAAACCTTTCAAACCATATTCTATAGGAAACAATTTATCTTGTAACGAATCATGCTCATGCAAATTTTTAATATCTTCTAATGACAAACTTTGTTCTAAATTAAAGCCTCCAGATTCAATACGAGTTAATAATGACATATGAGCAGGATACCCTAGTTTAGCACCTATATCAGTAGCTAGTGTTCGTATATATGTTCCTTTACCACAACTAACTGCTATATCAAAGTGACATTCTTCCCCATCAAAACGTAATGGTGATGTACGTTTAATAATTTTTATAGTGGCTTGTCTTATTGGTCTTTCAACCGTTTCATTATTACGTGCATATTCATATAATCTTTTGCCGTTAACTTTAACGGATGAGTACATAGGTGGAATCTGTTCAATTGTACCTTCGAATTGTTTAATAACATGATCTACTTGTTGTTCAGTCAAATCAGTTTCAGTAATTGATTTATGTTCAACTGTTTCTCCTGTCTGGTCTTCTGTAGTTGTACTTCTTCCAATGGTTACTGTTGCTTCATATGCTTTCCCCATCTCCATAACATAATCGCTTACACGAGTAGCCGGTCCTACACAAATAGGCAATACGCCTGATACTTCAGGATCTAATGTTCCAGTATGACCTATTTTTTTAGTATTAAGTATTTTTCTTAACTTAAATACTACATCATGGCTAGTTAAGCCTCTTTCTTTAAATACTGGTAATATACCGTTATACATGGTTTCACACCTTTTTAATTATCAATATTAATATCCCTGGCTATTATACCACTACTAATTAGTAATATGATTTGTTTGATAGATAATTAAAATCTATTCAGTCATTTTATATGTATTTAGCCTGAGAAAAAAGTTTCCCAGGCTAAGTGTTGTCATACTATATTTATTTATCTTGTTTGTGTAAATCTTGAATCATTCGTTCGATTTTATTTCCGTATTCAATGGATTCATCATATTCAAATGATAATTCTGGAATGATACGTAATCTCATACGTGATCCAAGCTCAGATTTGATAAAGCCTTTAGCTTTTTCTAATGCTTTAAATGTGTTGTCGACTTCTTTTTTATCGCCTAAAACTGTTAAATAAACTTTTCCTTGAGATAAATCATTTGTTAATTCAACATCAGTAATTGTGATAAAACCAACACGTGGGTCTTTCACTTTATTGTTAACGATATCCATGATTTCTTTTTTCATTTGTTCGCCAACACGTTCTGCTCTCATATTGCTCATCTTTGTCACCCTTTCTAAATTTTTCTTTAGTTAAAATAAGAGGTGAGATCAAGGCAATTTTCTTTTCAGAAACTTAACGTTGTTTCAAAAAGTGTCGCCAGTCTCAACCTCGAATAAATCATTAGTATAAATTATCTTTTAATTTCAACCATTTCAAACGCTTCAATAATGTCGCCTTCTTTTAGGTCATTGTATTTTTCAATTGTAATACCACATTCATAACCTTGAGCAACTTCTTTAGCATCGTCTTTAAAACGTTTTAGTGTATCTAATTCACCTTCAAATTGTACGATACCATCACGGATAACACGTACACCTGCATTACGTGTAATCTTACCGTCAGTAACATAACTACCTGCAATTGTACCAACTTTAGATACTTTAAATGTTTGACGTACTTCTGCTTGTCCAATCACTTGTTCTTCAAATTCAGGATCAAGTAAACCTTTCATTGCTGATTCAATTTCTTCGATAACGTTATAGATAACGCGATGTAAACGCATATCTACATTATCAGCTTCAGCAGCACGTTTTGCTCCTGAATCAGGACGAACGTTAAATCCGATGATAATACCATTTGATGCATTGGCTAATGTTACGTCTGATTCATTAATCGCACCTACAGCAGTGTGAATGATACGTACGTTTACACCTTCAACATCAATTTTCATTAATGATGCAGCTAATGCTTCAACAGAACCTTGAACGTCACCTTTAATAATCACGTTTAAGTCTTTCATTTCACCTTGTTTCATTTGTTCAAACAAGTTATCTAAAGTAACATTTTTACTTTCTTGACGTTGTTGGATAACACTTTCTTCATGACGTGCTTCACCAATACGACGAGCTTGTTTTTCGTCTTTAAATACTACAAAGCGATCGCCTGCTTGAGGTACATCGTTAATACCAGTAATTTCAACTGGAGTTGATGGACCAGCAGTTTTAATACGTTGTCCTAAATCATTTACCATAGCACGAATACGTCCATACGTATTACCAACTACGATAGAATCACCTTGGTGTAATGTACCGTTTTGTACTAATAGTGATGCAGCTGGACCACGTGATTTATCTAATTCTGCTTCAATTACTGTACCTACAGCTTGTTTTTCTGGGTTAGCTTTTAATTCTTGTACTTCTGCTACTAAACCAATCATTTCTAATAAATTATCGATACCATCACCGCTTAAAGCTGAAAGTGGTACAAAGATAGTATCGCCACCCCAGTCTTCAGGAATTAAACCATATTCTGTTAATTCTTGCATAACACGGTCTGGATTTGATGTTGGTTTGTCAATTTTATTAACTGCTACAATTGTTGGAACATTGGCTTCTTTCGCATGGTTAATTGCTTCAATAGTTTGAGGCATAACACCATCATCAGCAGCTACTACTAAAATTGTAATATCTGTCACTTGAGCACCACGTGCACGCATAGTAGTGAAAGCTGCGTGTCCTGGTGTATCAAGGAAAGTGATTTTTTTACCTTCATTTTCAATTTGATAAGCACCAATATGTTGAGTGATACCGCCAGCTTCACCTGCTGTTACTTTAGTGTGACGAATTGAGTCTAGTAATGTTGTTTTACCGTGGTCAACGTGTCCCATGATTGTCACTACTGCTGGACGCTCAATTGCATCTGGATCTTCTGATTCATCATCGAAATAAATTGATAAGTCTTCTTCTTCAATAACAACTTCTTCTTCGATTTCAACACCATAGTCATCTGCAATTAACTCTAATGTCTCTTGATCTAATGATTGATTAATATTTGCAACAATACCTAATAAGAATAATTTTTTAACAATACCTGAAGATTCAACATTTAACTTATCAGCTAATTCGCCAACTGTAATACCTTCTTGGTACGTAATTTTTGATGGCATTTCTTTAGGTTCTGCTTGTTGTTGGTTGTTTTGTTTTTGGTTGTTCTTTTTATTGTTTTTATTATTTTTGTTATTCTTATTATTTTTCTTATTATTGTTGTTATTTTGATTATTTTGGTTGTTTTGTTGTTTACCTTTGTTGTTTTTATTCTGACCACTTTGATTATTTGATTTATTATTATTTTGTTTCTGATTGTTTTGTTGTTTGTTTTCAGATTTTTTGTGATTATTTTGAGTATTTTTAGTGTTTTCTTTGCTTTGTTCTGGCTTGAACTTTTTGTCTAAAGCTTTAATTTGGTCGTCTTCTAAAGCTTGCATGTGATTTGACACTTCAACGTTCATACTCTTTAATTCATCTATAATCTCTTTACTCTTTAGATTTAATTCTTTCGCATATTCGTAAATTCTTTGTTTACTCATATAATCACTCCTCACGATATTCATCTATCATAGATAGCAATTTTTTGGCAAAACCTTGATCAGTTAAACCTACGTTTACCCTCTCACCTTTACCAATAGCTATCCCTAACTCTTCTCTAGTTCCAAATACCCTTAATGGCACTTTATAACTCGAAGTTTTATTTTGTATTAATTTCATAGTGTTAGGAGAAGCATCATTAGCTAATATAACTAATTTAATATTGCCTTTTTGCATATCATTGACAATAACTGATTCACCCGTTTTCACTTTGCCCGCTCTCATTGCAAGCCCTAAAAAATTAAATATCTTCTCATTCATTATTTTGGAATCTCTTCTCTATAAATTAAACGAATAACCTCTTTATAAACAGGTTCTAATTGTTCTTTTGAAGCTTTAAAATATTTTTCTAAAACTTCTTTTTGTTGTGCATTTTCTACTAATTGTACATCTTTAGAAACATAAGCACCTCGTCCTTGTTTCTTACCAGTAGCGTCAGCAAAAATTTCGCCTTCTTTATTGATCACAACTCTAATCATATCTTTTTTAGGATGCATTTCATTCGATATGATACATTTACGCATTGGAATTTTTTTCTTTTTCATGTTACATCATCACTCCAACCTATTTTTCTGTATCTTTATCTTCAACAGAAACGTCATCTGTTTCTTCTAATTCTTCATCTGTCTCAGCAGCTAATTCTGCAGTTGTTAAATTAGATTCTTCTAAATTCACATCATCAAATTCAACATCTTCGTCACCTGTATTGACTACTTCGTCCGCAATAGGTTCAGTTTCAATAACAGGATAAATACCCGCTTCACGTGCATCGCTTTCAGATTTGATATCAATTTTCCATCCAGTCAGTTTAGCAGCTAAACGTGCATTTTGACCACGTTTACCAATAGCTAATGACAATTGATAATCTGGAACGACAACAACTGTTGATTGATTTTCTTCATCAACAATGACTTCTAATACTTGTGATGGACTTAATGCATTTCTTACAAATACTTTAGGGTCTTCATTCCATTGAACGATATCAATTTTTTCTCCACCTAGTTCTTCAACAACCGCTTCTACACGTGCACCTTTAGAACCTACACATGCACCAACTGCATCGATATCAGGATTTTCAGAATAAACACTGATTTTAGAGCGATCGCCAGCTTCACGTGCAACAGATTTAACAATAACTGTACCGTCAAAGATTTCAGGTACTTCTTGTTCAAATAAACGTTTTAGTAAACCTGGATGGCTTCTTGAAACATAAATTTGAGGTCCTTTAGTTGTCTGTTCAACTTTATTAACAAATACTTTGATTCGTTCGTTTGGAATGTAACTTTCATTAGGACTTCTTTCAGCCTCAGATAATACTGCTTCAATACGGCCTAAATTTACGTATACATATCTATGATCAACACGATCAATAACACCTGTTAAAATGTCTTCTTCTTTGTCGATAAATTCATCATAAAGAATTTCTCTTTCAGCATCTCTTAAGCGTTGCATAACAGCCTGTTTTGCAGCTTGAGCACCTACGCGTCCGAAATCTTGAGGTGTTACGTCTTCTTCGTAAATGTCACCAATTTCATATGCTGGATTTTTAACTAATGCTGTACTAATATCCACTTCTTCTCTGTCATCGAATACTTCTTCAACAACTTCTTTTCTTGCTATAACTTTGAAAGTACCTTCATCCATGTTTAACTCTACTCTCACGTTTCTAGCACTATCATAGTTTTTCTTATATGCTGTAATTAAAGCTGCTTCAATTGCATCAATTAAAACTTCTCTAGGAATTTTCTTTTCCTTTTCTAAATATTCAATAGCTAATAATAATTCATTACTTGACACGATTTTTCCTCCTCACCACGTTAAAGCATTACTGCGTGACGTGCTTTTGCAATTTTATTGCGTGGTATTTCTATCGTTTTAGTTTTAGATTTTTCTTTAACTTCTATTAGTATAATATCCTCTTTGACATCTTTTAAAATACCTAACCATTCTTTTTCTTTTTCAATAGGTGCATAAAGTGATACAAAGATAGGATGTGTAATTGCATCTTTAAGTGCTTTTTCATTTTTAATAGGTCTTTCAGCACCTGGAGAAGCAACATCAAGGTAATACATTTCAGGTATAGGATCGTTTTCATCCATTGCTTCGCTGATTTTTTCAGATGCTAACGTACAATCATTTAAATCAACGCCACCATCTTTATCTATAGAAATTCTTAAAAAATGATCTTTACCTTCTTTAACATACTCAATTTCAACTAGTTCAAAGTTAAGGTCATCTAATACGGGTTGAATAATAGGTTCTACTTGTTCAGCTATTTTACTCATACAGGCCTCCCTTTTAGGCAAATAGAAAAGAGCGGGTATATGCCCACTCTTTTGCCTGAGTTACTAATTTTTTAAGCAAGATAAGTATATCATAAGTTTCACTTGTAAACAAATCACAGCATAATCACTATGGTTGTTCATTAAAATGAAATAGTTATTCTATAAATTGATTACTAAAATTAACTCTTATTTTTAATTTACATATCGAAAATTGATAATTGTGCTTTATCAGGTAAGCCTGGTAATGAACCTAAATCATCTAAGTATTCAATTACCTTTTGTGATAGACCTGCTTTTTTATTTAAGTCTTCTTTTGATAAAAATGGTCCTTCTTCTCGCGCTTCAACAATTCTCTTAGCAACGTTTTCCCCTAGTCCTGGAACAGCAATAAATGGTGGAATTAAACTGTCATCTTCAATTATGAAATCGAATGCTTGACTTTTTTCAAGACTGATAGGCTGCATGCGGTAACCACGATGTGCCATTTCATTCATAATTTCAAGAACAGTTAACACGTCTTTTTCTTTTTTGCCTAAATCCATATATCTTGAGTACATATCTTTAACTGTATTTTTAATACTTTCTTTATCTTTAATCATTGTAATTAAATCAAAATCAGATGCTCTAACAGTAAAGTATGATGCATAATAATATAGTGGATGATGCACTTTGAAATACGCAATACGAACTGCCATTAATACATAGGCAGCTGCATGGGCTTTAGGGAACATGTATTTAATCTTACGACATGAATCTAAATACCAATCTGGGACATCATTTTCTTTCATAGCTTCAACCATTTCATCAGTCAAACCACGACCTTTACGCACAAACTCCATCGTTTTGAAGGCCATAGAAGGCTCTAACCCTGCATACATTAGATACACCATAATATCATCACGACAACCAATTACTGATGATAGATCACAAATGCCTGCACGGATTAATTCTTGTGCATTACCTAACCAAACGTCTGTACCATGAGATAATCCTGAAATTTGAACTAACTCAGAGAAAGTAGTTGGCTTAGTATCTTCGAGCATTTGTCTTACGAATCCAGTACCGAATTCAGGGACGCCAAACGTACCTGTTTTACATAAAATTTCTTCTTCAGTAACGCCTAAACTTTCAGGACTACTAAAAATTTTCATCGTCTCTTTATCATCAACAGGTATCGTATGAGGATCAATGCCAGATAAATCTTGTAACATACGTATCATTGTAGGATCATCGTGTCCAAGTATATCGAGTTTCAATACATTATCATGAATTGAATGGAAATCGAAGTGTGTTGTCATCCAAGCTGAACTCTGATCATCGGCTGGATATTGTATTGGTGTAAAATCATAAATATCCATATAATCTGGAACAACGATAATACCACCAGGGTGTTGACCTGTAGTTCTCTTAACGCCTGTACAACCTTTAACTAAACGGTCAACTTCTGCGCCACGTTTGTGAATACCTTGATCATTTAAATAACCTTTAACGAAACCGAATGCTGTTTTTTCAGCAACTGTACCGATAGTACCTGCACGGAAAACTTTATCTTCACCAAACAATACTTTTGTATAGTTATGTGCATTGGGTTGGTATTCACCACTAAAGTTCAAGTCAATATCGGGTACTTTATCCCCTTTAAATCCTAAGAATGTTTCGAACGGGATATCTTGTCCTTCTTTAATTAAATCATTACCACATTGTGAACATTTCTTATCAGGTAAATCAAATCCTGAACCAACAGAACCGTCATCAAAGAACTCACTCGTTTTACAGTGCGTACAAATGTAATGAGGTGGCAATGGATTAACCTCAGTAATCTCTGTCATCGTTGCCACAAAACTTGATCCAACTGATCCACGTGAACCAACCAAATAACCATCATTTAATGATTTTTTAACTAAACGTTGTGAAATTAGATAAATAACTGAGAAACCATTACCTATAATACTATCTAATTCTTTCTCTAAACGATCAATAACTATTTGAGGTAGGTCTTCGCCGTATAACTTTTTAGCATTACTATAACTTAATTCTCGAATTTCCTCATTAGCTCCATCCATTCTCGGTGTATATAGTTTGTCTTTAATCGGAACTACACGTTCAATTCGGTCGGCTAAAGCATTAGTATTAGTTACTACGAGTTCATATGCTTTCTCTTCGCCTAAAAAGTGTAGCTCATCTAACATTTCATCAGTTGTTCTAAAATGTGCTTCTGGTAATGTCGAACGATTTAACGGATTACCTGGTTGTGAAGCAATAAGTATTTTACGTGCAATAGCATCATGTTCATATAAATAATGTGCATTGCCTGTTGCGATAACTGGGATATTCGCACTTTTACCCGCTTCTATTAATCGATTATAGATTTCATGTAATGTTTCAGTATCTCTGATAAGTTCTCGATCGATTAAATCTTGATACAATGCGGGAGGTTGTACTTCTATAAAGTCATAATATTTAGCTATTTTTTCAACTTCAGATTGATCACGTTGCATTACTGCAGTGAATAACTCACCTTCATCGCATGCAGTTCCAACAAGTATACCTTCTCTATATTCATTTAATAACGATCTAGGGATTCTAGGTGTTCTGTAATAATAAGTAACTAGCGATTCACTTACTATTTTAAATAGATTTTTCAATCCTTGTTGATTTTGTACGATTAAAGTGACGTGTGAAGGTCTTGCCCTTTTATAAGCATCTTCATTAGTTAACTTTTTATTTATATCAATATGGTTGGTTACACCTAATTCTTTCATTTGTTGCACCATTTTAATAAAAATATAAGCAGTTGCTTCGGTATCATAAATGGCTCTGTGATGTTGTGTTAAATCCACGCCATATTTTTTGGCAAGGAAATTCAAACCGTGTTTTCCGTATTCTGTATTGATTGTACGAGATAATTCTAACGTATCAATAACTCCGTTAGTTGATGGTCCAAAGCCTAATCGTTCATAACCCGTGTCAATGAATCCCATATCGAAAGAAGCATTGTGAGCTACAAATATAGCGTCGCCAACCCATTCTTTAAATTCTGTAAGTACTTCTTCAATTTCTGGAGCATCGGTTAACATGTCATCAGTAATATGTGTCAAGTTAATGATTGTCTCGGATAGTTTTTCATGTGGGTTACTGAATCTCTCAAATTTATCAATGATTTCTCCGTCTTTTACTTTAACGGCAGCTAATTCAATAATCTTATCGTATTGGTTTGATAAACCTGTAGTCTCAACGTCGAATACTACATAAGTAGCATCTTTTAAATCTCGATCAGTAGGTTTATATGCAATTGGAACGCCATCGTCTACTAACATACCTTCCATACCGTATATCATCTTAATACCATTTTTCTCAGCTGCTGCATGGGCATCTGGAAATGCTTGAACAACATTATGGTCAGTAACAGCTATAGCTTTATGTCCCCATTGAGCCGCTTGGTCAACATATCCGCCAATATTAGGAATACCATCCATTTGACTCATTGATGTATGTAAATGGAATTCAACTCTTTTTTCTGCAGCTTTATCTTTTTTAGGAGATTTTTTAATTTCTTCTATGTCAGACATCATCATAACTAGGTCTCTGACAAATGTATCTTCTTCGATACGACCTTGTGCACGTACCCATTTACCTACACTTAATGCTTTGAAATGATCTAAATCATTTTTATTTTTACGTGTAAACATTTTTAACACTAATGAATCGGTATAATCTGTTACTTTTAATTCTACAATGTGGCGTCCACTTTTTAATTCTTTTAAGTTGATATCAAAAATAACACCTTCTACAGCTACTTTAAATTCTTCTTCAATAATAGACTCTATAGAACGTAGATTTTCAACTTGAATTGGTTTACCAATTTGACACTTATCTACATCACTTTCATTATTATCTTGTTGTTTAGCTTTTTCTGCTTTCATTTTTTCTAATTTTTCAGTAGCTTCTCGTGCACTTTGTTCATCTTCTTCTTGAATATGTGCTTCTAGTGACGCTAAGTCATCATCATGATTGGTATTATCTGTTTCAAACACAATTTTATCAATATCAAATCCGCAATTTTTAAATGCTGCTATTAAACTACCATTACATGCTTTATCAAAGTGATTACGCTCGATATCATTTGATACCATTACTTTTAAAATGTTACCTGACATAATCAAACGTTTTTGTTTTAACTGACCTTTAACTTTAGGTGACAATGCTGTTTGGTCAATACAATGCCCAAAATATTTGATAGCATGTTCATCTTGATTATCAGTATTTTTTACTGTGAAATAGCATTTTACAGTAGCTATTTCTTTAAACTCTTCTACTATTGCATGATTAAAGAGTAAGTAGTCTTCATGTGATAAAAAATGCGGCAATGTAATATGAAATTCCCATGTTCTGTTTTTACTTGAGACATCAATTCTTGTTAACTCGCCTTGCTCTATGATTTCTGAATCTAACTGATTAGAAATTTTAATTTGATCAGCAAGTACTTTAAATTTTTCCTGATTTGTCATTGCCAATACGAAAACCACCTTAAATATATAATTCTCTCGAAAATTCCCATGATTAATATGATATCAATGCTACAAATTATACTGATTTATGCTATGAAGTTCAAAGCAAATTTATATTATATTATACGCTTAAATGACTTATATTTCATTGATTACATTTTGAAATTTTAAAAGAAAATAAAGGAGTGGATAAGAACTCAATTTGAATTCGTTATCACACTCCTACTCAATGCTCGAATACTAAATAATGTAAATATTTCTTATACAATATTTATTAATCGTAATTTAGTTTAATGTTAAATATAAATCTTTAATGTAATCTTCTAATTGATCAATATGAATTTCTTCACTTTCTCCTGTTGAACGTTGTTTTACTTCAACAATTCCTTCTGAAGCAAGTTTACCCACAACAACTCGAATAGGTAATCCAATTAAATCTGAATCATTAAATTTAACGCCGGCACGCTCTTGTCTATCGTCATATAATACATCATATTGCTTCATTAATTGATTATACAATTGGTCTCCAAGTTCGCGTTGGTCATCTTTTTTAGGATTAATAGTGATTAAATGTAAATCAAATGGTGTTACTGATTTAGGCCAAATAATTCCATTATCATCATTATGTTGTTCAACGATTGCACTTAACGTTCTTGATACACCAATTCCGTAACATCCCATAATAAGTGGCTGAGCTTTTCCTTGATTATCTAAGAACGTTGCGTTCATTGCTTCAGAATATTTAGTACCAAGTTTGAATACTTGTCCTACTTCAATACCTTCAGCAAATTGTGCAGCAGAACCATCAGCTAATGTTTCTCCTTCGAGAATGAATCTAAAGTCTCCAAATTCATCTACTTTAAAATCACGGTCTAATTGTACATTATCGAAGTGATATCCATCTTCATTTGCACCCACAACTAAATCAGATAAATCTTTCACAAAATAATCTGCGTAAATTTTTATATCTTTATCGTGAACTGGACCTAGTGAACCAGGATTAGCTCCCAATAAATTGACAATTTCATCTTGCGTAGCCATTTCAATATTATCAGTACCAAAATAAGCTTTTAATTTTACGTCATTTAATTCATGATGCCCTCTAACCAAGACCATTATAAATTCGCCATCTACTTTGAAAATCATTGTTTTAACAATCTCATCTAACGGTCTGTTTAAAAAGTCTGCTAATTCTTGAGATGTTTTAACACCTGGTGTAGCTATTTTTTCCATAGCTTTACCGCTTGATTCTTTAGGATTGGCATGATATACGACTTCAGCTTTCTCAATATTCGCAGCATAGTCTGTCTCGTTACTATAAACAATAGTATCTTCACCAATTTCACTTAATGCCATAAATTCGTGAGTATGACTACCACCAATAGCACCAGAATCTGCTACAACTGGACGCGCATTGATACCTACACGTTTAAAGATGCGATCATATGCGTTATACATGTCTTGATATGTTTCATCTAATGAAGCTTCATCAGCATGGAAAGAATATGCATCTTTCATAATAAATTCTCTTCCACGTAGTAAGCCAAAACGAGGACGTTTTTCGTCTCTAAATTTAGATTGAATTTGGAATAATGTTATCGGTAATCGCTTATATGATTTTAATTCATCTCTTACAAGTGATGTTACGACTTCTTCATGTGTAGGTCCTAATGCAAATTCGCGTCCATTACGGTCTTTTAAACGCATTAATTCAGGACCATAGGCACCCCAACGACCTGATTCTTCCCATAATTCAGCTTGTTGTAGCGCTGGCATTAAAATTTCTACTGCATCAACGCTTTCCATTTCTTCACGAATAATCTTAGAAATGTTATTAAGTACACGAGTTGCTAGTGGTAGATAACTATAAATTCCACTCGTACTTTGTTTAATTAAACCTGCTTTTAATAGTAATCTATGACTTAAAGCTTCTGCTTCTGCAGGTACTTCTCTCATTGTTGGTATAAAAACTTTAGATTGTTTCATAGTAACTTTGCCTCCCTATTTATAAGAAATATCGTTGTATGTCATTCCAAGTAACTAAGATCATAATAATAATTACGAAAATAGCACCGACTGCAATAATAGTCGTTTCTGCTTTTTTGTTTATAGGTTTTCTAAATATTGCTTCGTAGAAAACAAATAAAATACGTCCGCCATCTAATGCAGGTATTGGTAATAAATTCATAATCCCTAAGTTAACACTTAATAGTGCTGTATAAGTAATTAAATTAATGATACCTGATTTCACCACTGAATCCACATTATGGTATATACCAACAGGACCATTTAACATATCAAATGAAAATCCGCCTGTGAAAATACTAGCTATCATTCCGACAACAGCTGTAAATATTAAAGTGCCTGCTTTGAAGAATTGTTCAACACCCATAACTAAAGGTTTAAATACGGTGTGTTCTTTCTCTGGTATAAAACCAATTTGATAAACGGTTTCAGATTTATTTTTAGTTTGTTTGATTTCTCTTTTCTTAGGTTCTAAATCAATTGATTTAGTCTTGCCATCTCGATCAACTTTAATAGTTGTTTTAGCAGATTTATTTTTATCTAAAACCTTTTTAATATCATTGTAGTCTTTAACCTTATGATTGCCGACTTGTACAATTTTATCTCCAGCTTTTAGACCTGCTTTTTCAGCTGGTAAACCTTTTGCCAAATCTCCTACTGTTGTTGTAGGTGTACCCTGATAATAAGCTAAACCAATAAATAACACGATTGCTAAAATAAAATTGAATAATGGTCCTGCAAATAATGTTAAAAATTTAGGTAAAGGTTTTTTATGTGTGAATTGACGATCTCTTGGGGCAATTTGAATTAAACTACCATTTTCAACAAAATATGCTTTCTTAGCAATATTAAAGTGATGACGTTCTTCATCATATGAAGTAATTCCTTCAATAAATAAATTATCTTTAAAATCACATTGTTTTACTTCAATTGCTTCAATTTGTTGAAATTTGTGTTGATCATCTAAGATGATATGTGTAATTTCATCTTGTTCATTTAATTTAATTTTAACGTTCATACCAGGTTCGACAGGTGGTTCTTCAAGTCCATCTCCTGCCATACGAACGTACCCACCTACAGGTAAAATTCGTATCGTATATAACGTTTCATCTTTTCTAAAACTAAATATTTTAGGGCCCATACCAATAGCAAATTCCGGGCACATAATGCCTGCTCTTTTAGCAAAGAACATATGTCCATATTCATGAACAGTGACTAGTACACCAAATACTATGATGAACGCTAATATTGTAATTAAATAGCTCACGCGCTACACCTCAATTTTTTAAGTAATATTTCAATTTATAACTTCCATTAATAATAAGACAATAATAAAAACATTATATTACGATTACCAAATTTAGCATACAAATTTGGATAAGCATTTCAAAATTTCTAATTTTTCCATAAAAGTTATGTATAAGTTATGAAAAGGAGTTAAGAAATGATAATACATTTCAATAACTCCCCCATTATAACATTATATTTATTTGAAAATGATTGATGATATTAAATTTGAATTAAAAGAATGTTTAATAATGGTAATACAAACATAAAGCTATCAAATCTATCTAATATACCACCATGACCTGGTAAAATTCTTCCTGAATCTTTAACACCAAAATGTCTTTTAAATCCTGATTCTACTAAATCACCTAATTGACCAAACATGCTTAAAATAATAGTTACAAGCAATAGTAACCATACATTTAAGTTGAAGTCTACAAAAAATTGCATGAGTAGAGGTACTAATAAACTACAGAAAATACCACCTATAAATCCTTCAATTGTTTTATTAGGACTAATAACCGGCCATAATTTGTGTTTTCCCATTAAACGTCCAAACAAATAAGCACCAGTGTCAGTTAACCAAACAATCAAGAATGCAAATAATATATAATGTAAACCTTCAGAACGTGTTTCATAAAAATACATAAAGCCTATTCCTACGTATGCAACACTCATTAAACAAAATGCCGCATCCATAAAACTAAATCTATTTTTAGATAAAACAGTATAACTTAACACTATAAAACTCATAGCAATTAAACTTTTCAATTGAATGACTTGTACCCAATTTCCAGCATCTTGTGGCAACATAATGATAATTAAACCAATAGCACTAATAATCCCTGGAATTGATACAAATTTAATCATATTCATATTTAAAAGTTCTTTTAATGCAATTAATGCTAATAAATTAGCAAAAAGCATTAGTACTAATCCACCCTTTAATAGGATGGGCAAGAATATTAATAGAGCAATAATTGCTGTCAATGTTCTTACTTTCATACTACTTTACTCCTCACTCAATCCTCCAAAACGTCTTTGGCGAGATTGGTAAATTTTTAAACAATTTTTCAATTCTTCACCATCAAAGTCTGGCCATAATTTTTCATTAAAAATGAATTCACTGTATGAAACTTGCCAAATTAAAAAGTTACTTATTCTTTGTTCGCCAGAAGTTCGAATTAATAATTCTGGATCAGGATAATTTTGGGTCATTAAATGCTGATCTATCATCGTTTCATTAATATCATTACTATTAAGTCCATTTTCTTGAAGTTCATCAAATATCATCTTCATACTTTGGACAATTTCAGCACGACCACCGTAATTAATTGCAAAAATCAATTTCAATCCTGTGTTATTTTTTGTCTTTTCTTTGGCATGATCAATAGCTTCGATTGTTGATTTCGGTAACCCTGTTTGAAAACCAATTGTTTCTACTTTAACATTCTTTTCAATTAATTCAGGTAAAAATGTTTTTAGAAAATTAACTGGTAAATTCATAATATAGTTTACTTCACTTTCAGGTCTAGACCAATTTTCAGTGGAGAAAGCGTATAAGGTAAGATATTTGATACCGATATCACTAGCTTCTCTTGTGACTTTCTTGATTGTTTGCATACCTTCATAATGTCCTTTTATGCGAGGCATTCTGCGTTTTTTAGCCCAACGCCCATTTCCATCCATAATAATAGCAACATGTTCAGGTATATTATGTAAATCTAAATCATTAAATTGATTATTTTCACTCTTGTTATTATTTCTAAGCTTTTTAAACATGGTCTTTCCTCCGAGCCTGATCATCTCTGTAATATAGTATAGGTTGTTTAAACAATCATCTACCATTTTATCATACTCATTTATAGCATTGAATAAGCAAATAAAAAAACTGTACCAAAGTCTTACTTGGTACAGTTTAGACTAGAATGAAAATAGCATCATTTTGTCTTTCAATTTCATCTCCAGATGTATTGTATCTGGCAAGATGAAACTATCGCATTAAAGTTTAATTACACTGACATAATGTCTTTTTCTTTATCATCTACTAATTGATCAATTTCTTTAATTGAATTATCAGTAGCTTTTTGAACATCGTCTGTTTGACTTCTTAAATCGTCTTCAGTAATGTCACCATTTTTTTCATCTTTTTTGATTTGGTCGTTTACGTCACGACGGATGTTTCTTATAGAAACTTTTGCGTCTTCACCGATTTTTTTAACTTCTTTAACTAATTCTTTACGACGTTCTTCAGTTAAAGCAGGTACAGAAATACGAATTACTTCACCGTCACTAGTTGGATTAACACCAAGGTTAGCAGCGTTTATAGCTTTTTCGATATCAGCAACAGATGATTTATCATATGGTGAAATAACAAGTAATCTTGCTTCAGGAACATTAATACTTGCTAATTGTTGCACTGGCGTTGGTGCACCATAGTAATCTACATTTACACCATTTAATAAATTAGAATTGGCTCTTCCTGCACTAATATTAGCTAATTCTTTAGATAAACTATCGATTGATTTTTGCATTCTTGATTTAGTATCTTTAATAATGTCACTCATTTTTTACACCTCGTATTATTTTGTAATTAATGTACCAATTTTATCGCCCATAACAGCACGTTTAATGTTGCCTTCTTCCATAATTGAGAACACATTTAATGGAATATTATTATCCATACAGAATGATGATGCTGTTGAGTCCATAACTTGTAATCCTTCTTGTAACATTTGAATATGTGTTAAATGTTCATATTTAACTGCATTTTTATCTACTTTAGGGTCAGCTGAATATACGCCATCAACATTATTTTTACCCATTAAAATGACATCAGCTTCGACTTCAGCTGCACGTAAAGCTGCTGTAGTATCCGTAGAGAAATAAGGATTTCCAATTCCAGCCGCAAAGATAACAACACGTTTCTTCTCTAAGTGACGAATAGCACGACGACGAATATATGGTTCTGCAACTTGTTTCATTTCGATTGAAGTTAATACTCGAGTATCGCAATCTAATTGTTCAAGGCTATCTTGTAAAGCTAAAGCGTTCATAACTGTAGCTAACATGCCCATATAGTCAGCAGTACCGCGATCCATACCTAAATCGCTTCCTGTTTTACCTCTCCAAATATTACCGCCACCAACGATGACAGCAATTTCACAATCCATTTTTGCTACTTCAGCAACTTGTTTAGCTACACTTTTAATGATCATTGGATTTATACCAAAACCTTTGTCACCTGCAAGTGCTTCACCACTAAGTTTTAAGACTACACGTTTATATTTTGAAGTTTGAGCCATTTTCTTATCCTCTCTATAGTAGAAATATGTAAAAGTATATAAGTAAAGAAGACACGGATGTCTTCTCTAAAGCAAAGTATCTACTTCACTTTGAGAAAACCTTTCAGGTGTCTTCTTTCTTGTTAACAATATGACTAATTATTTCATTTGTCCTTTAACTTCATCTGCGAAGTTTTCTTCACGTTTTTCCATACCTTCGCCTACTTCATAACGTACGAAGTCAACAAGTTTACCACCTTTAGATTTTAAGAAAGCTTCAACTGTTTCGTCTGGGTTTTTAACGAAGTTTTGGTCAACAGCACAAATTTCTTGTAAATATTTACGTAAACGACCTTCAACCATTTTTTCAACGATGTTTTCTGGTTTACCTTCGTTTAATGCTTGTTGTTTAAGTACTTCTTTTTCATGGCTAATTTCATCTTCGCTTACTTGATCAGATGAAACGTATTTAGGGTTGATTGCAGCGATATGCATAGCAACATCTTTAGCTGCTTCTTCGTCAGTAGTACCTTCAACAACTGTTAATACACCGATACGTCCACCCATGTGTAAATAAGCACCAAAAGCATCGTTATCAGTTTTAGTTCTAACTGAGAAACGACGGATACTTAATTTTTCTCCAATTGTAGAAATAGCTTCTTTCATTTTTTCGTCAACAGTTTTACCGTCTTCAAATTTAGTTTCCATTAATGCATCAACTGATTCTGCTTTTGTAGCAAGAACTTGGTTAGCAATTTCTTTAACTAAATTTTGGAAACCTTCGTTACGAGCAACGAAGTCTGTTTCTGAGTTGATTTCAACGATAGCTGCTTCGTTACCATTGATTTCAACATGTACAAGACCTTCTGCAGCGATACGATCAGCTTTTTTAGCTGCTTTAGCAATACCTTTTTCACGTAAGTAGTCGATCGCTTTATCCATATCACCATCAGTTTCAGTTAGCGCTTTTTTACAGTCCATCATACCAGCGCCAGTTTTTTCACGTAATTCTTTTACAAGTTTAGCTGAAATTGCCATTAATTATTCCTCCAGTATATATAATTCTATTATAGATATATCTAAATTCTACCATTATTGTTAGTAAAATTTCCAATACTCTATACTTTATTTTTATTTTTTAAAAAAAGGTGATAAGCATTAGTATCTTATCACCCATTTAAACTATAACTTAGTTTGATTCAACAGAAGTGTTTTCTTCAGTTGTTTCTGCTTTGTCAGATTCTTCTTTATCATCTAAATTGATGTTTTGTTCTGCAGCTACTTCTTCGTTTGATACACCTTGTTGACCTTCTAAAACAGCGTCTGCCATTTTACCAGTTAATAATTTAACGGCACGGATAGCATCGTCGTTTGCTGGGATTACATAATCAATTTCATCTGGGTCACAGTTAGTGTCAACAATACCCACGATTGGAATATTTAATTTACGTGCTTCAGCAATTGCGTTGCGCTCTTTACGAGGATCAACTACGAATAATGCTTGAGGCATAGTTTTCATATCACGAATACCGCCTAAGAATTTAATTAAACGGTCGTATTCTTTTTTAAGTTCAACAACTTCTTTTTTAGGTAATACTTCGAATAATCCGTCTTCTTCCATTTTTTCAATTTCAGAAATACGTTTGATTCGTTTTGAGATTGTTTTGTAGTTAGTTAAGATTCCACCTAACCATCTTTGGTTAACGTAGAATTGTCCAGCACGTTCTGCTTCAGCTTTAACTGATTCTTGTGCTTGTTTTTTAGTACCTACGAATAAGACTTTACCGCCATCTTCAGATACTTGTTTAATAAAGTTGTATGCTTCTTCAACTTTTTTCACTGTTTTTTGTAAGTCAATGATATAAATACCATTTCTTTCAGTGAAGATATATTTTTTCATTTTTGGGTTCCAACGACGTGTTTGGTGGCCGAAGTGAACACCAGCTTCTAACAATTGTTTCATTGATATAACTGCCATTATAAATTCCTCCTATTGGTTAATTACCTCCATAACAAACTCATATAAAGACAATAATTAAATATTGCACCCTCTATATTTACATTTATTATGTGCGTATTGGCTTCATAGCCGAAAATAAATATATCATAATTTGATGTTTAATGCAATGGCTTTCTACTGATTAGTTGAATGTAATTGAGCAACTTTTAATCTCTTAATTAATGTTAAAATCACAATCAAAAAACAACTGAGTAGATAACATAAAAAAGGTTCAGGTATAAAAGTACACTACCCAAACCTAAATTGATTTATTATTTATTTCGCTCTAATTCGTCTAAGAATTTTTCTTTTTTAACTTTTATAAATGTACCCTTCATACCTAGTGAACGTGACTCAATAACACCAGCACTTTCAAGTTTACGTAAAGCATTAACAATTACTGAACGAGTAATACCAACTCTATCAGCTACTTTAGATGCGATTAGTAATCCTTCGTTACCACCTAATTCATCAAAGATGTGTTCAATAGCTTCTTTTTCAGAATATGATAATGAATTAATCGCCATAGTAATTGAAGCTTTATCGCGTGCTTCTTTTTCTACTTCATTGTGTTTTTCACGTAAAATTTCCATTCCGATAACAGTAGCTGCATATTCACCTAAAACTAAATCGTTTTCGTTGAAATCGTCTTGTACTCTTCCTAAAACTAAGGTACCTAATCTTTCTCCTCCACCTAGTATAGGGAAAATAGTTGTTTTACTATTAATAAATACTTCTCTATTTTCTGGCGGGAATACAGTTAAAACATTATCAATATCAATATTTGATTGTGTTTCTTTTACGTCCATTAATTGATCAGTGTATTCTGCAGGGATGTGTCTATCTTCAAGCATGTGAATGATACGATCACTTTTAAGTAATTCGTTTAAACTTGATCCTAAAATTTTACCTCTTCTCGACACGATGAATACATTTGTAACTGTAACGCTACTAATTGTTTGGGCTACGTCCTTAAAATCTACTGCGATGCCTTTGTGTTTCTGTAATAAAGTGTTTAACTCTCTTGTTTTAGATAATAAGCTCATAATTTTTCTCCTTCTTTGTATATTTATAGAATAAATGCACTTAAATCTTTATTTGTTGAGATTGATTTTAATTTATCGTCTACATATTGCGGTGTAATATCAACTACAGCATTTGGCATGCTTGGTGCCTCAAATGATAAATCCTCTAACATTTTTTCTAATATTGTGTGTAATCTACGAGCACCAATATTATCTGTATCTTGGTTAACTTGATATGCGATTTCAGCTAATCGAGTAATAGCTTCGTCAGAGAAATTAACAGTTACTTCTTCTGTTTCAAGTAATGCTTCATATTGTTTAACTAGTGATAATTTAGGTTCTTTAAGAATTCTTACGAAGTCTTCGACTGATAGACTATCAAGTTCTACTCTAATTGGGAATCTACCTTGAAGTTCTGGAATTAAATCACTAGGCTTAGAAACATGGAATGCACCAGCACCAATAAATAGCATGTGTTCAGTATTTAAAGTACCATATTTAGTTTGAATCATGCTACCTTCAAGGATTGGTAAGATATCTCTTTGAACACCTTGTCTTGAAACATCTTGTCCGCTATTTTGGTTATTTGTTGCCACTTTATCAATTTCATCAATAAAGATAATTCCCATTTGTTCTGCCAATTCTAATGCTTCTTGGTTTGCAGTTTCTTGATCAATTAACTCATCAGCAAAATCATCTGCTAATATTTTACGTGCTGTTTTAACTGGTACTTCACGTTCAACTTTCTTCTTAGGCATAAGTTGATTCATCATATCTTGCATTTGTTGATTTTGATTCGTTCCTAACATGCCTAATGCACCAGGATCTTGTTCAACTTTAATACGTACTTTTTCTTCTTCTAACTTACCTTCTTGAAGTTGTTGCTTGATTTCAGAACGTTTTGTTTTAATCTCTTCTGTTGGTGGTTCTTCCTCTTCTTCATTGTTCTGATTAAAATTAGGAATAGCACCACCAAAAAGTGATTCTAACGGATTGTTTCCTTGAGAAGCTTTTTTCTTCATACTTGGAACTAACAATTTAACTAGTTTGTCATTGGCTTTTTGAGTTGCTTCATCTTTAACCAATTCTTTCTTTTCATCTTTGACTAAACGAACGGATACATCTACTAAGTCTCTTACCATGCTTTCTACGTCTCGTCCTACATAGCCAACTTCAGTAAATTTAGTTGCCTCTACTTTAATAAATGGCGCACCAACAATTTTAGCCATTCTACGAGCTATTTCAGTTTTACCAACACCAGTTGGTCCAATCATTAAAATATTTTTAGGTGCAATTTCTTGTTTAGATTCTTCATCTAATAAACTTCTTCTGTATCTATTTCGTAGGGCAATGGCCACTTTTCTTTTTGCGTCATCTTGCCCGACAATATATTCATTTAATCGAGATACAATATCTTTCGGTGTTAATTTAATACCATTTGTATCCATGAATGCTTTACCTCCATATATCATAAATTACTTGAAATTAGTGTTATTTAATTTATATACAAATCAATTTGCTCGAATGATTAAATATATTTATAATGTTTCAACTATAATATTATCATTTGTGAATACACAAATGTCAGATGCAACCTTCAAACTTTCATATGCCATTTCTTCAGCAGACATATGAGTTGCATGTCTCTTAAGTGCTCTACCTGCACTTAATGCGTAATTCCCACCTGAACCTATGGCGATTAAATCATCATCAGGTGCTATAACTTCTCCTGTACCACTTACAACTAAAATAGCATCTTTATCCATAACAATTAGCATTGCCTCAAGTTGACGTAGTTGTTTATCTCCTCGCCATTCTTGCGCAAGTTCAACAGCAGCTCTTTCAAGATTTCCGCTAAATTGTTGTAATTTAGTTTCGAATTTTTCAAAAAGTGTAAATGCATCAGCAACACTACCTGCAAAGCCTGCAAGCACTTTACCATCATATAAACGTCTCACTTTTCTAGCTGTTTGTTTCATAATGACTTGTTGGCCTAATGTGACCTGTCCATCTCCTGCCATTGCAGCACCGCCATTATGTCTAACAGCATATATCGTTGTTGCATGTAATGAATTATCCATAAATCATTCTCCTTTTTTTGCTCGAGGGTGTGCATTGAGATAAACTTTTCTCAATTGTTGATTTGATACGTGCGTATATTTACCAGTTGTTGATAAATTAACATGACCTAATAAAGATTGTACTGTTCTTAAATCAGCGCCTTGATTAAGTAAATGAGTTGCAAACGTGTGTCTTAACTTATGCGGATGAATATTTGTAACACCTGACGTACGTTTGACCACATCATTAAGTACATATCTTACGCCTCTTTCTGTAATAGGCTGACCCTGCATATTAACGATTAAATAATCATGATCAACATTTTTTAAAGGTTTGAATTCCTCTAAATACCGTTCGATACTTTGTTTACAAAATTCTCCAAAAGGTATAAATCTTTCTTTATTACCTTTACCTAATACTTTGACACCAGGTAAATTCATATCTAAGTCATTTCTTTTTATATTCACTAACTCAGAAACGCGAATTCCCGTGGCATATAGTAATTCAAGTATGAGTTTATCTCTCATGCCCTTTTTATTGTCAGTATCAACTGTTTTAAATAATGCTTCCATCTCTTCTTCATAAAAAAATTGAGGAAGGTATTGTTCTTTCTTAGGATGTACAAGTTGAACAAAAGGATTAACGACCGTTTCATCTTGCGTCATCCAATATTCATAAAAAGTACGTAACGTAGAAATTTTACGTGAAACTGTAGTTCTTTTCAAATTTTTCGAATATAAAAAACTTAAATAATTTCTTGCATCTTTATATTCAAAATCATTTAAATCTAAACACTCTTGATCTAAAAAATGATTAAATTGCACTATATCGTCATGATAAGACTTTAGTGTATGATCTGAAAAATTCCGTTCAACTTTTAACATATAGAGAAACGCTTTTTGAATATCATTCAATAAATTTCGCCTCCATCATATTGAATTGTAGCATATTCGTGGTAGGGCTTACAGTGATTTGATATTCAATTCAAAATCTTTCGAGAATTGTAATGCTATATCTTTATAAGCAGTAACCAACAAAAAACTAGATAGCATTTGCCACCTAGTTCATGTACTTGAAAATTATAAAGTTTTTTTATAATTCTCAAGATATTCTAAAGCACGATTCGCTTGAGTTTCATATCTTTCTTTTTTATCTTTAATACGTTTTTCTAATGATGGTAATAATCCAAAATTAGCGTTCATCGGTTGGAAGTTCTTTTCATTCTTGGCATGAGAAATGTAATATGCCATACTACCAATCATTGTTTCTCTTGGGAAAATGACTTCACCTTTATTTAATAATTTATGTGCCAAGTTAATACCTGAGACTAAACCACTTGCAGCACTTTCAACATATCCTTCTACACCTGTCATTTGACCAGCAAAGTAAATGTTGTCATGTCCAATTAATTCATATTTTTCATTTAAAACATCTGGAGAGTTGATAAATGTGTTTCTGTGCATCACACCGTATCTAACGATATCTACGTTTTCTAAACCAGGAATTAACTTAATAACTTCTTTTTGTGCTCCCCATTTTAAATGTGTTTGGAATCCAACAATATTGTAAAGTGTGCCAGCAGCATCATCTTGTCTTAATTGCACTACTGCGAACGGTCTTTTTCCTGTTTTAGGATCTTCTAATCCAACAGGTTTCATTGGTCCAAATAACAACGTTTTACGACCACGTTCTGCCATAACTTCAAATGGCATACAACCTTCAAAGTATTTTTCTTTTTCAAATTCATTTACAGGAGCTACTTCCGCTTCTAAAACAGCGTTATAAAAACGATCAAACTCTTCTTCAGTCATAGGACAATTTAGATAAGCAGCTTCACCTTTGTCATATCTTGATTTTAAATAAACTTTATCCATATCTATACTATCTTTTTCAATGATAGGTGCTGCAGCATCATAGAAATATAGTTGATCTTTACCAGTAATGTCTACGATTTCTTTAGCTAAGTTTTCAGTTGTAAGTGGACCAGTAGCTATTATTGTATAACCCTCTGGAATACTGTGCACTTCTTGATTTAGCACTGTCACATTAGGATGATTTCTAAGTGTATCTGTAATATAACCTGCAAAATCATGTCTATCTACTGCAAGTGCACCACCAGCTGGAACTCTTGCTTTATCTGCTGCTTGAATAATAAGTGAATCCAAGCGTCGCATTTCTTCTTTTAAAACACCTACAGCATTTGTAAGTGCATTACCTCTTAACGAGTTTGAACATACAAGTTCAGCAAATTTGTCAGTGTGATGTGCAGGTGTCTGCTTAACTGGACGCATTTCTATTAAATTAACTTTAATTCCTCTTTCTGCTAATTGGTAGGCAGCTTCAGAACCAGCTAAACCTGCACCAACTACATTGACTGTTTCTGTCATGTTATTGCCTCCTGCTATTCTCATTTATATAAAATTCTAACGAGTAATTTTATTAATAAAACTATAAAAATAGCTCTCGCAATGTAATGCGTAGCTATTTTTATATAGATATCTATTTTTGTACTTCTTCTTTATAATCACAATTTGAACAAGTTACTTGGCTGCTTCTGCCTTTTTTCTTTTCAACTAAGTAATGATTACATTTTGGACAGTCTCTACCGATTGGTTTATCCCATGAAATAAATTCGCATTCTGGATAATTTGAACAACCATAGAAAATTCTGTTCTTCTTAGATTTACGTTCTACAACATCGCCATCTTTACAAGTTGGGCATTTCACGCCAATTGTTTTAACGATGGCTTTCGTATTACGACAATCTGGAAAATTAGAGCAAGCCATAAATTTACCGTAGCGACCCATTTTGATAACCATCGGAGAGCCACATACTTCACAATCTTCACCTGCAGGTTCGTCTTTGATTTCTATTTTTTCCATTTCTTCTTCGGCACGTTCAACGTCCTGTTTGAAACTATTATAAAAATCTCCAACTACTTTTCTCCAATTTGTGTCGCCTTCAGCGATTTTATCAAGAAGTGTTTCCATATTTACAGTAAATTCAACGTCAATGATTTCAGGGAAGTATTCTTTAACTTGTTCATAAACAATTTCCCCTAATTCAGTTGGCATGAATCGTTTACTATCTAATTTGACGTAATTACGTTTTTGAATTGTGTCAATTGTTGGTGCATAAGTTGATGGTCGACCAATTTTTAATTCTTCTAATGTTTTAACTAGTCTAGCCTCTGTAAATCTTGGTGGTGGTTGAGTAAAGTGTTGTGCAGGTTCAATTTGAGTGGCAGTTACTTTATCTCCCTGTTCTAATTTAGGTAATTTATTTTCTTTTTCACTATCTTGGTCATCTTTAGTTTCAACATATAATGTCATGAAACCTTTAAACTTAATTGTTTGACCATTAGCTCTAAATTTAATGTCATTTTGTGTTACATCTAAAGCGATAGTATCTAAAATTGCTGGAGCCATTTGACTTGCAACAAAACATTCCCAAATCAATTTATATAAACGATGTTGATCACGAGTTAAGAATGGTTTCATATCATCAGGTGTTCTTAAAGTACTTGATGGTCTGATAGCTTCATGGGCATCTTGATCCCCTTGTTTACCAGTTGCTTTTCTTTTAGAAACATATTCGTTTCCGTATTTATCAATTATATAATTTTTAGCTTCAGACTTTGCTTGGTCTGAGATACGAGTTGAATCGGTACGCATATATGTTATTAGACCAACTGTACCTTGTTTCTTTAAATCAATACCTTCATAAAGCTGTTGTGCAACCATCATTGTTTTACGAGCTTTAAAATTGAGTTTACGCGCTGCCTCTTGTTGTAATGTTGATGTTGTAAATGGATTAGCTGGATTACGTGTTTTTTCTTTCTTATTCACGTTAGTGATTTCAAATTCGTCACCATCTAATGCAGCAGTGATTTTTTCAACATCATCTTTTTTATTTAGTTTATAAGGTTTGTTTTTATAATGAAGAAATTTAGCTGTGAATTTAGATTTTTTATATCTAAATTCTCCTTCTATTGTCCAATATTCTTCAGGTTTGAAGTTTCTAATTTCATTTTCTCTATCAATAACAAGTTTCAATGCTACAGATTGTACACGTCCTGCAGATAGACCTTTTTTAACTTTCTTCCATAATACAGGAGAAATATTATAACCAACTAATCTATCAAGTATACGACGTGCTTGTTGCGCATCAACTAGATCCATCTCAATACCTCTTGGGTGTTTGAAACTATCTTTTACAGCATCTTTTGTTATTTCATTAAATACTACTCTGTTTTCTTTTGAATCTTCTAATTCTAATATTTTTGATAAATGCCAAGCAATTGCTTCACCTTCGCGGTCAGGGTCACTAGCCAGGAAAACTTTTTTAGCTTTCTTAGCATGTTTCTTTAATTCTTTAACTACGGGACCTTTACCACGTATTGTTATATATTTGGGTTCATAATTATCTTCAGTGTCCACGCCCATTTGACTTCTAGGTAAATCACGAACGTGTCCCATTGAAGCGATAACTTTATATCTTTTTCCTAAATACTTTTCAATGGTTTTAGCTTTTGCAGGCGATTCAACTATGACTAAATTATCTGCCAAAGTGATTTCCCCCTTGCTAATCTAATTACTAAAGATAAATGATAAACGGTCAATTTTGTTTTTGTCAATGTTTTAATATTTTATGACGCATTTTGTTATATTTTTTAATTAACTATTTGTCTTTTTCTTTAATGATTTTAATCCATTTTATTACAGTCTAATTGCTTAATATACACTATATTCTTAAATTGAATAGTCTTGTAAGATATCATGTTCATTCACAACAATCGTTGCGCCTTCTTGATGCAATAATAAATTCCCTTTTGCTGAGGTATCAAATATTTTTCCTGGTAATACATAGACATTTCGATTTTGTTCAAGTGCACAATCTATAGTAATACGACTTCCACTTCTTTCATTAGCTTCTGTTAATAAAACACCTTTTGATAAACCACTAATCAATCTGTTCCTTGCAGGAAATTTATATTTCGCTATTGGAGAAAATGGTGGATATTCGCTAATAACAATACCTTGTTCTTCAATTTTCTTTCTAAGTGAAAAAGTAGATTTTGGATAATGATGTGTATGTCCATAACCTAATACAGCAATTGTAGGCAAATAGGCATTCAATGTCTGTTGATGTGCCTCACTATCTGCTCCTGCAGCAAGACCAGATACAATTGTAAGTTGAGCTCTTTTAAATGAAGGAAAAAGATAATTAAGTGCTTGGCTTGTATAGTTTGTACACTTTCTAGCACCAACTATAGCTAAAGTTTTATCGTTTTTTAAAATGTCTTTATTACCCTTATAAAATAAGACAAAAGGATAATCATAAATTTCTTTTAATAAATAGGGATAATCTTTATCAAAATAGGTGATATAGTTGATATCTAATTGTCGAAGAACTTTCATAATTTCATTATATTGAAATTGTTTGTAGTCAAGGAACTTAGGCAATAATCGTGGCTGGTATTGAGTAATCCAACAATGTAATAACGATTCTTGTTCATAATCATTAACATGAAAGAGCTGTGGATAATATTGGTTGAGTTGATGTATTTGTGAAGTAGTAAACTGAGCCCAGTATAATTTAAGTAAAAAATGTTTGTTCAAAATCATTGCTCCTTTAATTAAATTATACACAGAAACAACTTGCTTTTGTGTTACAGTTCATAAACATATAAATGGAAAATGTAATTCAATTTTAAGAAGTAAAATTTTAACCATTGTAAATTTTTAAAATCTTCATTAACTTCTATAAAAAAGCTCCCAATATCTTGATAAACAGTGGGAACTTTTTTAATTATAGTTTTGTGTTACTATTTATTGTTTCAAATTGTATATTTTATATAATAGTGGTCGTACAGGTATAATAAAGTCTCCGATTAATTCTTCAATATGTGTATTAAATCCCTTTTTAAATTGTTGAACGCCATAATCTTCAGCATCTAATCCAAACTTCCCGGTTATCCCATAAAAATTATACCGATTAATTTTATGTTCTTTTGCATATCTAATCATTTCCCATTGTAATCTATAAGCACCCATATATTCATTATACTTAGGATTAGAGCCACTAGATAAGTAATAAACTTCATCCTTAGTACAAATAAATAACGCAGCTGCTAAGTCTAAAATTTTTCCATCCCTTTTAATTAATTTCCTAGTTCTGAATATTTTCTTCTCGACGCTTATTTTTTGTGATTCTAATTGAGATAATAATGTCTTATTTTTCTTTGAATTTGGATATTTAATTAATATACTTTTAGAGTTTTCAATTTGTTTTTCAATTGTTAATATTTTTTCTTGTAAAATATCTAGATATTCTATTAAATCTATATAAGCTAATTTAATCATTGCATCTTCTTTATATATATCTAGCATTTGTTTAAAATATTCTTCTTCTCTAAACTTAAATCCATGCTTTTTTTCGGCCATTTGGAATAATCTATAAAATTTAGAAATTTCATTAATAGATAACGTTCTAACTTTTACACCAATTTCAATTGTTTTTAGAACATTGCGTCGCGTTTGATAATTCATATCTTTTAATAATTGCTGTTCAGATTTATCATCAATATTTAAAACTGACATCCAACGAATCTGGCTCATGTTTGAATATCCGATACTATAACCTTGGTGTAAATATCCTAGATTTCGGAGCGCATTCATTATCTGTTCATTATTATAATGCTTAATTATTTTTCCGTCAGGATTTCTTATGTTTTCTATAATATAAGGGTCCACCAAAACATATACACCTTTATGCTTCCATGTATACACCTTCAAATTTTCAAAGAAATAATTGAGTAATGATAAATTGTCATAATCTAATATGGGACCTCGATGAGTATAAAAATACTTATAATACCTTAGTATGCGTGCTTCTGTAAGTACGCATGCAGCTAAGACTTTATTATTATCATCTTTCACCCCAACTATATGTGAATCATTATTATTTTTTTGCCTATAATCATATAGTTTCAATGACTGAGTATAGTGTTTAAAATGAGATTGAGCAAATTCATCAAATTCTTCTCTAGTTAAAATAGTAAATTTCATTAAAATTAACCTACTTTCTAGATAATTAAATTATGCTTTTTTAAATGGTCGTATGAAAATCATATCGTAATCATAATCATGAACAACTTTATGTGCTACTTCAGTTTTACGCCAACCACCTAAATTCCAATTTTGATCTAAACTTTGAAATTTCATTAATTTACCATCATAATCACCATTTAACACAATTGCGGTATGACCAAATCCTCCACCATATCTCCCACTAAATACAACGATATCTCCTGGTTCTGCTTTAAAAGATGGTGTATTATGATAAATTTTAGCTTCCCCATTAAAATTATTAGCATATGGAATATCTTTAGCTCCATAACCTTTAAGTCCATGTCCATAAAGATGGTTCCAATATACATTAACTAAATCAAAACATTGCCACCCATAACTACCATCAAAATCCCAACCTTTATTCTCCAATGTCTTTAAATAATCAAGTGTAGTTGAATTATTTTTAGGTTGTATTTTTTTCTTTGGCTCGATAAGAGGTGTCATCGGGACTTTCAATTTTTGCCCAATAAAAATTAAATTTGGATTAGATATATTATTTGAATTTTGCAAATTAGTAACTGTAGTCTTGTATTTTAAAGCTATCGCACTAAGTGTATCACCACTTTTAACAGTATAAATTTGTGTACTCGGTGCGGCTCTAAAGAAATAGCCGCCAGAACCATAAGAGTTATTTTTATTTGATTTATCAATATGAGTAGTTGAGATAACTGAATTTTCAGATTTTTTTAAATTCTAAATTCTCAATCTTCTTTTGACCATTTTGTAAGTTTAAGTTTTTTATTTCATTATTGTATCTAACATTTTCTGTTACTTATTTATTTTTTTGGACTTTAATACTATTTTCAGATGTATCGATATTGGATTTATTAATAACCTGATTATTGGAATTTGATTTTTCTTTAGTTACTACATTTATATTCGTATTTTCTTCAATAATATTTTGTAAGTGATTTTCTTCTCCTCTTAAAACGTTAACTTGATTTGTATTTATAATATTTATATTATTAGTGTTATTTTTTTCTTTTAAAGTTATTTTTTGTTCTTCACTAAGTTGATTATTATTAATTTCATCGGCACTTGCCGTGTTAGAAATCCCTATTAACATAAAAGAACCAATTGCTAATGAAAATACTCCTAAACTAATTTTTCTGATTGAAAGTCGCAAATTAATATGATTGAAATTATACATGATGTTACACTCCTGTTGTTAAATATATTATATAAATAATATATAATTTTACACAACTTATTGTAAATGTTTTTTATAAAATAAATAACCTAGGGCTACAAAGAACCCTAGGTTTATCAATTAAAATTATTTAATAGTTAATAATTCTTCGTAAATGCCTGCTTCTTTAGCTGCATCAATTAAAGTTGTACCGATTTCTGAAGGTGTATCTGCAGTGTGTACACCACAGCTGTTAAGTGTTTTAATTTTTTCTTCAGCAGTACCTTTACCACCAGAAATAATCGCACCAGCATGACCCATACGTTTTCCTGGAGGTGCTGTTTGACCACCAATGAATCCAACTACAGGTTTATCCATATTTTCTTTAATCCATTGAGCTGCTTCTTCTTCAGCTGTACCACCGATTTCACCAATCATTACTACAGCTTTAGTTTCAGGATCTTCATTGAAAGCTTTTAAAACATCGATGAAGTTAGTACCGTTAACTGGGTCGCCGCCAATACCTACAGCAGTTGTTTGACCAATACCTTCTTCAGTTAATTGGTGAACTGCTTCATAAGTTAATGTACCTGAACGAGATACAACACCTACGTGACCTTTTTTGTGAATGTAACCTGGCATAATACCAATTTTACATTCATCCGCTGTAATTACTCCTGGACAGTTTGGTCCTACTAAACGTGTTTTTCTACCTTGTAAATAACGTTTAACTTTAACCATGTCTACAACAGGAATATGTTCAGTAATACAAATCACCATATCTAAATCAGCATCTGCTGCTTCTAAAATTGAATCTGCAGCAAATGGTGCTGGAACGTATACTACTGATACGTTTGCTCCAGTTTCTTGTTTAGCTTCTTCAACAGTATTGAATACTGGAACACCTTCTACTACTTGTCCACCTTTACCAGGTGTTACCCCTGCGACAATTTGTGTTCCATAATCTAACATTTGTTTCGTATGGAAAAGGGCAGTAGACCCTGTAATACCTTGTACCATTACTTTTGTATTTTTATCTATAAATACACTCATCTTAGTGTTCCCATCCTTTCCTTATGATTCTTTAACAAGTTTAACAATTTTTTGAGCGCCGTCAGCCATAGTTGATGCTGGCTCAATTGCTAAACCTGAATCATTTAAGATTTCTTTACCGCGTTCTACGTTAGTACCTTCTAAACGTACTACAAGTGGTAAAGTTAACTCTACTTCTTTAACTGCTGCAACGATACCTTCAGCGATAACATCACATTTCATAATTCCACCGAAGATATTTACAAAGATACCTTTAACATTTTCGTCACCTAAAATGATTTTGAATGCTTCAGTAACTTTTTCTTTAGTAGCGCCACCACCACAGTCTAAGAAGTTAGCTGGATTTCCACCAAAATGATTGATTGTATCCATAGTAGCCATGGCAAGTCCTGCACCATTAACCATACAACCAATATCACCATCTAATGCAATATATGATAAATCATATTTAGATGCTTCGATTTCTTTTGGATCTTCTTCTTCTAAATCTCTTAATTCCATAATGTCTTTATGTCTGAATAAAGCATTGTCATCGAAGTTTAATTTAGCATCTAATGCTAAAACTTCACCGTCACCAGTTGTTACTAGTGGGTTAATTTCAACGATTGAACAATCTTTTTTAATAAATACATTGTAAAGTGACATTAAAAATTTAGCAGCTTTACCAATTGATTCTTTAGGAATATTGATATTGAAAGCAATTCTACGTGCTTGATAAGGTGATAATCCTACAACAGGATCAATTGTTTCTTTAAAGATTTTTTCAGGAGTTTTAGCAGCTACTTCTTCAATTTCAGTACCGCCTTCTTCTGATGCCATTAAAGTAACACTATCAGTAGCACGATCAATTACAAATCCTACATAATATTCTTTTTGAATGTCGCAACCTTGTTCGATATATAAGCGTTTAACTTCTTTACCTTCAGGTCCTGTTTGATGTGTAACTAATTGTTTACCTAATAATTCATTAGCGTAAGTTTCAACTTCAGATAGTGATTTAGCAATTTTTACACCGCCTGCTTTACCTCTACCCCCAGCGTGTATTTGTGCTTTAACCACGTATACATCTGAATCTAATTCTTTCGCTTTTTCCACCGCTTCTTCAGCAGTAAATGCTACTCGTCCTTCTGGAACGGCTACGCCCATTGAACGAAATATTTCTTTACCTTGATACTCGTGGATATTCATCTTCCATCCTCCTGTTTCTTAGGTTAAGTTCCTTTTCAATTATAAAAAATGAAAGCGTTATTGTAAACTGATACCACTCTTTTTTTGCAATTAATTTAAAATTCAAACTATTATTTGATTGATTTAATAGGTTCAAACGTTTTTCGGTGTTCTTTTATAACGCCATATTCTTCTATACCCTTAAGGTGTTCTTTAGTACCATAACCAACGTTATTTTCAAATCCATATCCTGGAAATTGCTCAGCTAATTCTTTCATATAGTTATCTCGATGTTCTTTAGCCATAATACTTGCTGCTGCAATTGATACACTTTTAGCATCACCTTTAATAATAGACGTCTGGTTAATTTCGTTATCTAATTTCATCGCATCAATTAATAAATGTGTGGGTTTTAATTTTAAATTGTCTATTGCGCGTTGCATGGCGATTTGTGTCGCTTTATATATATTGAATTGATCAATTTCTTCTGCTGTTGCAACACCATAAGCGTATTCAGTAACACCATCTATTAATTGTTGGTTTAATTTTGCTCTATTTTTAGCAGATACCTTTTTAGAGTCATTAAGGCCTAGATAATTATGGTCATTATTCAAAATCACTGCACAAGCTACAACTGGTCCAGCAAGTGGACCTCTGCCCACTTCATCGATGCCACAAATAACTTCGTCGGCATTATTTGCTAACAATTCATTTTCATAGAAAGTCATCTCATGATATTGTTCTATGAGTTGTAATTCTTTTTCTAATTGCTTTTTACGACTAGCAATTGCTTGCTGTACACCTTTTCGATTATCCAAATTAGCTTCATGTTGTTCTAGTTCTTCAATCGTATCAATTTGTTCAAGCAACTGCTTCATTTCTTTAATCGTTTTAGACATGTTCAATGTCACTCTTCATTTCTTTAAATATATCAAAGCAATATGTGCCGATTTTAGCATTTCTAATTTCATAAATAATTAACTCAATAACCGCTTCATAATCCACTTCATTACCCTTTTGTAATAAACCTCTTCGACGTCCAATTGCATCAAACCACTCTAATATTTCTGCATCTTCATCCACTTCAATATTGTAATGTGATTTTAAACCAACTAAATCTTTTTTAATCATAAATTGAAGTCCATAAATAGCTACTTCATCTAAGTGAACGATGCTATCTTTAATTGCACCAGTTAGACTTAGTTTCTTCCCTACTTCTTCATCTTCGAATTTTGGCCATAAAATTCCGGGTGTATCTAATAATTGTAACGAGTTTCCTACTTTAATCCATTGTTGTTGTTTCGTAACTCCAGGTTTATTACCAGTTTGAGCAATGCTTCGGTTCGCTAGTTTATTAATTAGCGTTGACTTACCTACATTAGGAATACCAACTATCATGGCACGTATTGCTCTAGGTCTTAATCCTTTTGCTTTTTCTCGATCGAACTTTTCTTTCGTCGCTTGTATTGCTGCTTTTTCAACATCTTTTAAATTTTTACCATGTTTAGCGTCGACAGCTACTGGATAGTAACCTTTATTTTCAAAGAATTGTTCCCATTTTTCCAATTCCTTTAAGTTAGTCATGTCTTTTTTATTTAAAATAACTACTCTTGGCTTTTGTTTTATTACTTCATCAATCATTGGGTTTCTTGAACTATAAGGAATACGTGCATCTACAAGTTCAAATACAACGTCTACTTTCTTCAATTGTTCGCTTACTTCCCTTTTAGCTTTGGCCATGTGGCCAGGATACCATTGTATTGTCATTGTCATCACCTTTCATCAATACTTTTCATCTTTTACATTGTATAAATTATACTCTAACATCTTCTCATAAACTAGGTTTAGTTTAACACGCGAACTATAATAACTTGTTTTTAAATATTTTAGCGATTCTATACTTTAAGATTCTGTAAAATAGTTTAAATTAAAGTATAAATACTTTTCATCGTCATTACTATCCCCTACAATTTGGGAATAGTCATAAAAAATTATAATCAAGATAAATATATGGAGTAGGAGTCAGTCATGAAAAAATTTCTCAAATACTCACTTATTTTCTTCTTTCTATCATTAATTGGTCATAGTTATGTTATTTATAAATTCTATCATGACGGCATACTATTTACTGGACCTAATGATGGTATGGAACAAATGGTACCTATCCAGATGTACTTATTTAATCAATGGAGTCATGGTAATTGGTTTTATTCATCTGACTTTGGAATAGGTGGAGATTTCTTTACAGATTTAAGTTATTACTTTTCAACCAATATTATATTCATTATCAATGTTTTAGTAATTATGCTATTAAAGCTATTCATACATATTGATACTACACAATTATTATTTTGGATGAACAATGCGCTTATCGTTTCAATTTTCAAAGCAAGTTTAGCGCTTTATTGTACATATTTATATGCAAAGCACTTAACAAAAAATCACATCATTAGCATGTTAATGGCATTTTTATTTGTAATTTCACCTTTGTATTTCAGATTTACAGTATACTGGCCGTTTTTCAGTGATGTATTTATTTGGATGCCATTATTGTTATATTCGATTGAACGATTTTTTAAAACTAAAAAAATAGGTTTATTTATAACATCAATGACATTGATATTAATTAATAATTTTTACTTTGCTTATTACTTACTCATTATCGGTGCAGGATATATTATCATTCGAATCTTGTTTAAACATGACAATGATAAAGTTTCACGTAAACAAGCATTTTTGATTTTCATCATAAGTGGGATCTTATCTTTAGGAAATAGCTTATTTATTTTCTATCATAGTGTGCAAGGTTATTTAGGTAATCGACGTATTCCATTTACAGGAAAAGTGCCTCGTTTTGAACATCTAGATGCAAATACAAATTTATTTTTTGATAATTATCTTATTGTCATTTTATTTATTACGATTCAAGCTATTTTATCCTTTAAATTATATAAACATTTTTATTATCGTTTATTTGCTATTCTAACTTTTGTATTTATTTTATTTAATTTTGTACCGTTCATAGACCAGTTATTTAATGGATTCTCTGCCCCACAAAAAAGATGGCAGTTTATCATTGCATTTAATTCAGCTATGTTAATAGGACTTTATGTTAAATATTTTAAAACTGTAAAAATTAAATCTTATCTTCTAACAAATATTAATGCGCAAAGCGTCGTATTTACTAGTGCCTTCGCCTATCATACTTATGTTGCATGGATGATATTTGTACCTATAGTTTCTCTTATAGGATTGTTGATTTTAGTTCTCAATGATAAAACAAGCCGTATTAAATTATCATATTTATATATTGTTGCTATAGCTTTATTAAATATCATGGTGTCATTTGTATTTATTAAAAATCAAATTTATTTTGAAGATCATAAGGATAGAGCTAATACGTTCTACTTAAATTCAAATATGTATAGTTCAGATTTACAAAGATCACTAGTTAATCAAATGAAATCATCTAAACGTGAGGATGAGCGTATCGATTGGAGAGTTAATGAGCAAGATAATACACCTATGTATCAAAATTTCAAAGGATTGAGCCTATATTCAAGCATTTTCCATCACAATATTCTAGATGATTATTATGATGATTTAAAAATTAACTTAGCAGAGGAATCATTAAGTAGGTATCAATCTACAAATGGTAGACAAAATATAGCTAGTCTTTTCTCCATTCGTTATCTCATGTTGAAAGAATATCAAGATAATGTCCCGAGCTACTTTAAAAAGGTTAAAAAAGCAGGACAATATTCAATTTATGAAAACACGCTAAATCTGCCTTCAGTTAAAGTTACAGATAACGTTTTTAATGAAAAGTCTTTAAAAACACCAATTGACCGTGAACATGCCATGTTAGATGGTGTTGTTTTAAATAAAAAAGGACAAAACTATCATAAAAAAGCAGATAATTTACTAAACAGAGTGAAAATTTCAAGCGACAATATTTCTAAATTAAAGCATCATAATATTAAAGTTACTCAAAATACAGGACATATTAAACTTCATATTCCTAAAAAATTAAGAACTCAATATACTGATTTTTACTTAACGATGAAGATCAAAAGAGGTGTTCCAGATAGCAATTATACGGTCAACGTAAATCAATATAATAACAATCGTCTATATAACGATTCTGTATACCCCACAGGTGTAGATACCCAATTATACCGTGCTCAACCAGATAAAAATGGCGATATCACGATTCAATTATCTCCTAAAGGTACATTTAACTTACAATTATTAAACCTAAATGGTGAAAATTATGATACGCTCAAAAAAGCAAAGCAACATGCAAATTTTAAAATGAATTATCAGGACATTAAAAATGGTGTGAAAGTCAATTTAGATCAGCATAATAAAGGTATTGCGACCATCAATATTCCTTATAGAAAAGGTATGAAAGCTTTCGTAGATGGTGAAAAAACAGAAGTCTATAAAGCTAATGGCATGATGACAGGAGTTCCAGTAAATAAAAATGACAAAACGATCATCATTAAATATCAACCACCTTTATGGAATACAATGATTTTTATATCAATAATTAGTATGATTGTAAGTTTGATATTTATTAAATATTTAAAATCTATAAAGAGAAAGAAGAGAAAGCATAATGTATAAAAAGATCACTTCCAATCCTTATTCATTTCTATTATTAATTATCATTGCAAGTGCTATTTTATCACTATGCATTTATCTCCCTTTCATTTATCTTTTTATTACTAAAGGAACAGTGTTTAGTGGTAATGGAGATGGATTCAGCCAAATGATGCCATTTCAAATGTATTTATATGAACATTTCTCTACTTTCAAAGGATTCTATGATGAATCCTTTGGTTTAGGTGGAGATTATGTAAAAGGACTTGCCTATTATTATTCAATGTCACCTCTTATGTGGATTAACTTTGGTTGGATTTGGATTTTAGAAAAAATAGGATTAGCGCACCCACACGATATCAATTTTTGGCCTGCAAACCAATTAATAATGGCGTATGTTAGAACCGTTCTTACATTTATTTGTACATTTTATTTCTTTAGATATTTAAAATTCAAACCTACTTCAGTCATCTTAGCTACAATAATGTATTGTATTTCTACAGTTGTTATCTACTACAATTTTACATGGTCTTTTTATGGTAATTTATTAATTCTATTACCACTTTCTTTACTCTCTATGGAACGTTTCTTTAGAGAAAAGAAAATTGGACTTTTTATATTTGCCATTGGTTTGACCCTTTTTATGAATTTTTACTTTAGTTATTATCAAGCAATCGTATTAGGATTTTATTTTATTTATAGAATAATCATGACGCATCCAAAAGATATTGTGACTAGATGGCAAAAATTCTATATTCTTCTAATTGCTGTAATATTAAGTGTATTAAGCAGTATATTTGGATTGTTTACAGGACTTTCTTCATTTTTTAACAATGATAGAGCACAGAATTCTAAATTTGAAATCACTTTATTGACAGATCTTACAAACAGTAATTTTAATATTTTTTCAGATGGATTTTATATAACGATTACTTTTATAACAATTATTGCTTTATTTTCATTCAAATTATATCGTCATTATTATTTTAGATTATTTGCCATAGTGACATGGATATTATTGATTGGCTCATTATCACAATACTTTGATAGTGCATTTAATGGTTTTTCAATGCCCCAAAGACGTTGGGTTTATGCATTAACGTTATCTTCTAGCGCATTAGTTGCATTATTAATACAGCATATTAGTGAATTATCACTTAAAAAATACTTAATAGTTGCAATACCTATTAGTTTATATGGAATCATTTACTTTTTGGAAGCAAGTAATACTATTTATTGGATTCCGGTATCAATCATACTTATTGTCGTATTAGGTTTCATCATTAAAAAACCTATGCTTGCTAATCAATGGTGGCTCCAACTTTTATTAATATTACTCATTTTTCTACAACAATTAGCGATTGAACATGTGACTTTTAAGAAGACAATTGAGCCTTATCAATCAACGATGAAGGATATCAATGATCCTAGCTATAGAGGTCATACTTTAAACGATAAAATACAACAAATTAAACAATCACAGTCCAACCCATTGTCTAGAATCGATTACATGTCTTTTTACGGGTTAAATTCACCATTCATTTATCACTATAATGGGATTTCTTTATACTCAAGCATTTTTGATGGAGACATTTTGAAGTATTATGATAAGACAATGCAAATCAATATGCCAGTAGATAAAAATAGTACTTATCGTTATCTAGGCAATCGTGCAAACTTAATGGCATTATGGGGTGTAGAAGATCGACTTAGACATCCTAATGATTTAAATATCCCTTATGGATTCAAAAAGAAAGCATTAATTAACGATAGCGGTGATCAATGGATTCATTCACATAATATGATGCATTATCCAGCTGCACATATTACAAATAAAATATATGATGCGAAAGATTTAAAATCTCCTTTAGATCAAGAACAAGCTATGCTTCAAGGTGTTGTATTTAATCAGAAAGACGATAAATCGAATACGTCTTTCAGTTCAAATCCAAATCTGTTATCACATACTAAACGTACGTTAGTTAATGCTAAACGACTTGATAATAATCATATTGAAGTTACTAAAAATAATGGAGGCATTCATCTTCAATTACCTCAATTCATTTCTAAACAATATAAAGATTTATACGTTGAAATGGATGTTGAATTATTATCACCAGATAAAAAACATACAGTAGGTGTAAATGATTACAGTCAAAACCGTAATGAGCTCACTTATAAATATCGTCGATTCGTAAGCTCAGTCACAATGCGTATTAAATCATCAGATGATTTAAATATAAAATTATCTAAAGGCAAATACCGTATTAAAGTTAAAGGTATATATGGCGAAAATTATCAAATATTAAAACAAAGTACCCAACAATTAAAGCATGTGCATATTGATAAACAACGAAATGGTTATACAATTAAAAAAGATAAAAATGACAGTGGTTATTTAGTTATGCCTATACCTTATGCTAAAGGAATGAAAGCATCTATTGATGGTCATACAGAAAAAGTTGAAAAAGCAAATGGTATCATGACAGCGATTCCTGTTAAAAAAGGACAAGAAATGATTAAACTAACTTATACACCACCTCATTTTTACTTATTAATCATTATTTCGATTATTGGTATCATCGGCAGTATAATATTTACCAAAAAATTAAATAAAAGAAATTAAAAAAGTATGAGTCTTATCAAATGTTTAAGTTGATAGGACTCACACTTTCTGTATAGATTTTTAATAACATTAAAGGATTTGTATTCACAAACGAATATATACCCATTCATACAAAAAGCCATTAAGCTATCATATTAAGATAACTTAATGGCTTTTCTAAAGTATAGTCTTCATACGTAACTACGTTATTAGTATGCTGATTAACGAATTTCTTGGATTCTAGCAGCTTTACCACGTAAATGACGTAAGTAGTATAATTTAGCACGACGTACTTTACCGCGACGTTTAACTTCGATTTTTTCGATTTTTGGAGTGTGTAATGGGAATGTACGTTCCACACCTACACCTGAAGAAATTTTACGAACTGTGAAAGTTTCTGAAATTCCTCCACCACGGCGTTTGATTACAACACCTTCGAATACTTGGATACGTTCACGTGAACCTTCAATGATACGAACGTGTACACGTAAAGTGTCACCAGGACGGAATGAAGGTAAATCTGTACGTAATTGTGATTTAGTTACTGCTTCGATTAACTTATGATTACTCATTATAAATTCTCTCCTTCAACCTATGTTCTTGCCTAGACAAATGTATAGCAGCGGATCATAGTGATTTTTAGTGCTTTTTCACACTTAAATTATGTTAGCACAACGTTAGTCGTTTTTCAATTGGTTTTTATATGTTTGTATGATTTTTTTATCTTTATCAGTCAAATCATATTGTTTTAATAAATCTGGTCGTTTATTTAATGTACGAATAATTTTCTGTTCATGACGCCACTCATCAATATGTGCGTGATTACCTGATAATAACACATCTGGTACTTTTAAACCTTTAAATTCTCGTGGTCTTGTATATTGTGGAAATTCCAATAAGCCATCTGAGAATGAATCATCTTGATGTGATTGTTCATTACCTAATACACCAGGAATGAGTCTAACAATGGCATCTGTCATCGTCATTGCAGGTAATTCCCCACCTGTTAATACATAATCACCCATAGATATTTCATCAGTGACTAAATGTTCCCTAATACGTTCGTCATATCCCTCATAGTGGCCACAGATAAACACAATGTGCTCTGCTTCACTTAATTCTTGTGCAATTGCTTGGCTAAATGGACGTCCTTGAGGACACATTAAAATAACTCGAGTATTATCTGTTCTGTTTAAGTCTTCCATTGCATTAAACACTGGCTCAGGCTTTAAGACCATACCTTGTCCACCACCAAAGGGATAATCATCAACTTGATTGTGTTTATTGATAGAATAGTCTCTAAAATTAATAGTATTCACTTCAATAATATTTTTGTCTTGAGCTCTTTTTAGTATCGAATGGTTAAGCACGCCATCAAACATCTCTGGAAAAAGTGTTAAATAATCAATTTTCATTAATCTAACAATCCTTCCATTGGCGTGATAATCACTTTTTTACCTTCAACATCTACTTCTTTAACTACATCTGCAATATAAGGAATTAAATATTCTTTATCTCCTTTTACAACCCAGACATCGTTAGCTCCAGTTTCAAAAATACTTGTAATTCTACCAATAGGTTGTTCATTATCATCAAAGACAGTACAACCTATAATATCAGAATAATAAAATTCATTTTCTTCTAATTCTATTTCTTCATGGTCTCTTTCTTGGTAAAGCGTAGCACCTTTTAAATATTCGATATCATTGATATTATCAATGCCTTCAAATTTCAACATATGAAATCCTTTATGTACACGATATGATGTTATAGTTAAATCTTTTTCAGTTTGATTTAATTTAGCTGTTAACACTTCTCCTGGTTGAAAACGAGTATCTGTAAAATCAGAATTAGATTTTACTTTCACTTCTCCTTTAATTCCATGAGTATTAACGATTTGTCCTACTTCTACTTCCATTAATACTAACCTCCTTATATTGCAAGTTTATTTCATAATATCACTTTACCATTGATTAAAGTTATTAGTTATTGATTTGTTATAAGTAAGACATTGATATAAATAAAAAAGGCACCAAATAATGGCGCCCTAACTAAATTGATAGATTAGTCAATAATGACTAGAATTATTTAGTGTGTTTTTGGTCATCAAATTTTTTCAAAATACCTTCTCTTGATAAGATATTGTGAACTGTATCTGTTGGTTTAGCACCGTCTTTTAACCATTTTAATGCTAATTCTTCGTCAATTTTCACTTCTGGAGCATTAACGTGTGCTGGGTTGTAAGTACCGATTTGTTCGATGATACGACCATCACGTGGTGAACGTGCATCTGCAACTACGATACGATAGAATGGGTTTCTTTTAGAACCTAAACGAGTTAAACGAATTTTAACTGCCATTATAAAACTCTCCTTTGAACATTTCAATTTTTATTTTCTACAAGAATAAATAATAACAGGTATATAAAACTTTGTAAAGACATTTTTCTTTACCAAATCTAAATTCATGAAATGAATTGTAGATTTGGTTATGCATTAGCTTTAGCTAAGGCGTTCCTCTTCGTTACTTTTTTCTGAAAGAAAATTAGTGTTGGTTATGGGAGTGGGACAGTTAAAGTTTAATTTACAAGGGACATCAATAAACAAAATCATGTGTATTAAACAGCTTACTAAATTTTAAATAATTACAACTTTAACGTCGTCCCACCCCGGCAAGGTTGACTAGTATAGAAAAAAGCTTAAAAAGCGCATTTTCTATACAGACAACTACTGCCAATATAAGATTTTATCCCTTTATATCAATATATTTCAAACATATCTGTTCTAAATTCATAAAATGAATTGTCATAAATAGGTTCCTAATCGTACATACGATTAGGTAAGGCATTCCTCATACATAAAAAATTCCAACAGACTGAAATCTGTTGGAATATATAAAATATTAGAAAGGTAAATTCATGCCTTTTAGCATATTTTGCATTTGATTACGTTTTGCTTTTTTACCTTTACCGCCACCAGTAAATTGTTTCATCATTTTCTTCATGTCGTTAAATTGTTTCATTAAACGATTCACTTCTTGTAATGAACGTCCTGAACCTTTAGCGATACGCTTTTTACGTGATACATTTAACATTGCTGGATTTTCTCTTTCACTAGGTGTCATTGATTGGATAATCGCTTTAATATGGTCGATTTGTTTATCGCTCATATTAAGTTGATCTAATCCTTTCATCTTATTCATACCTGGAATCATTTTCATTATGTCATCCAATGGTCCAAGATTTTTAACCTGATCAAGTTGCTCTAAGAAGTCATCCAATGTAAATGATGAATCTCGCATTTTTTTCTCTAAATCTTTAGCTTTTGTTTCATCAACATCTTGTTGTGCTTTCTCAATTAAGCTTAGTACATCACCCATACCTAAAATACGAGATGCCATACGTTCTGGATGGAATAGTTCTAAACCATCTAATTTTTCACTCATACCTACAAATTTAATTGGTTTTTGAGTAACGGAACGAATTGATAGCGCAGCACCACCACGAGTGTCACCATCTAACTTAGTTAATGTTACACCCGTTACATCTAATTGATCATCAAATGATTGAGCTACATTAACAGCATCTTGACCAGTCATAGCGTCAACAACCAACATAATTTCATTAGGTTTCGCTATTTCTTTAACTTCTTGAAGTTCATTCATCAATGCTTCATCGATGTGTAAACGACCTGCCGTATCAATAATAACAAAATCTAAATGTTCTTCTTTAGCGTGTGCCAATGCGTTTTGAACAATTTGTTGAGGTTTAACTTGGTCACCTTCACTATAAACAGGTACATCCAATTGTTTACCTACTGTTTGTAATTGGTCAATGGCAGCTGGTCTGTAAATATCTCCAGCAACTAACATTGGTTTTTTATTATATTTTTTACGCATTAAAAGCGCTAATTTACCAGCAGTTGTTGTTTTACCTGCACCTTGTAAACCTACCATCATGACAACAGTTGGTGGTTTATTAGCCATTTTGATAGATGAATTTTCGCCACCCATTAAATTAGTCAATTCATCTTGAACAATTTTAATGACTTGTTGTCCAGGTGTTAATGACTGCATTACATCTGAACCTAAAGCACGTTCTGAAACAGTTTTGACGAAATCTTTAACAACTTTAAAGTTAACGTCGGCTTCTAATAATGCAAGACGCACTTCTCGCATCATTGCTTTAATATCCGCTTCGGTAACTTTACCTTTACCACGCATTCTTTGCATTGATGCTTGTAAGCGATCCGACAATCCTTCAAATGCCATAATTATTCCCTCCTCATCGTTATTCTAATTCTTCTAATTGATCTATATATTGCTTTAATAATTCTGGTTTATCAAGAGATTGTTTCATTTGATTATAAATATCTCGTCGTTGTTCAAACCTTTTGTATAATCCTAATTTAGCTTCATAATCTTCAACTAAATCGCCAGTTCTTCTTATATTATCATAAACTGCCTGTCTACTCACTTTAAAAGTATCAGCAATTTCACTTAAAGCATAATCTTGTAAATAAAATAATTCTAGATAATTTCGTTGTTTATCAGTCAAAAGTGACTGATAAAAGTCGAAGAGATAATTCATACGTAACGTTTTAACTAAATCATTTTGGCTCATTATTATTTTCCTCATGATTATCAGCTGAAACGTCACTACTTTCTTCTGGAATTTCTTCATTTTGTTCAATCATATCTGCAAATAAACCATAAACATAACTTTCGGGATTAAATGGTTGCAAGTCGTCTAATTTTTCACCTAAACCTACATATTTAACTGGTATTTTAAGTTCATTTCTAATAGCTAACACAATACCACCTTTAGCTGTACCATCTAATTTAGTTAATACGATACCTGAAACATCTGTTACCTCTTTAAATGTACGAGCTTGTGATAATGCATTTTGTCCAGTTGTGGCATCTAAACAAAGTAATGCTTCATGTGGCGCGTCTGGAACGGCTCTACCAATAACACGTTTAACTTTTTCAAGTTCTTGCATTAGGTTAGATTTATTTTGTAAACGTCCTGCTGTGTCACATATTAAAATGTCTACTTGTTTATGTTTAGCAGCATTAATTGCATCATACATTACAGCTGCAGGATCTGAACCTTCACTTTGGCTAATCACTTCTACACCAACACGTTCGCCCCAAACTTTTAATTGTTCAATAGCGCCCGCTCTAAAAGTATCACCTGCTGCAAGCATTACTTTTTTACCTTCCATTTTATAACGATATGCTAATTTACCGATTGTTGTTGTTTTACCTACACCATTAACACCAACCATTAAAATAACATTTAAACGTCCATCTTCTAAATTCATCACTTCAGATTTATCATCTTCTTGGTGATAAATTTCAACAATTTTTTCTACGATAACTTCTCGTAAATCTTCTGTCTCTTGAATGTTACGACGTTGTGCTTCAACACGTAACTCTTCAGTAAGTTGCATTACCGTATTAAAACCAACATCAGCTGTAATTAATATTTCTTCTAATGCTTCAAAGAATTCTTCATCAACTTTTCTATAACGCGCTATTAAGTTATTTAACTGTTCTTGGAAATTTTCACGAGATTTTTCTAATCCAGCTTTAAATTTCGCTCCGATTTTTTGTGCTTCTATTTCTTCAAAATCTTCAATTGAAATTAATCCATCTTCATCAAAGTCAGCTTCACTTAACTTTTTAGGTTTCTTTTTAGGTTTTTCTTCTTCAATTTCATTTTGTAACCCTTGTTGTGAATCGTCAGTCTTTTTCGAAGACTCATCAATTTCTTCCTCATTGGATAATTCTTTTTCTATATCTTTTTCACTCGATCCTGAAAATTTATCTTTTAAGCGTTTAAAAAAGCTCATGCTTCTTCCTCCTTCATAACCTCATCTATTGTATTTAGGTTAACACTTACTAATTTAGATACTCCTGATTCTTGCATCGTAACACCATACAAACGATCTGAAAATTCCATCGTTCCTTTACGGTGCGTAATCACAATGAATTGCGTTTGATCAGATAACTCATTGAGATATTGAGCATATCTGATTACATTTGCTTCATCCAATGCCGCTTCGACCTCATCTAAGATTACAAATGGGGCTGACCTTACTTTTAAAATAGCGAATAATAAAGCTATTGCGCTTAATGCACGCTCTCCACCACTTAATAATGATAAATGTTGTAATTTTTTGCCAGGTGGTTGCACGATAATATCAACGCCAGCTGCTAGATAGTCATCTTCAGTGAGTTGTAACTCAGCCTTACCACCGCCGAACAGTTGTTTAAACACATTACTAAAATGATTTTGAACAGCGTGAAACGTCTCTTTAAATCGTCCTTCTACTTCTTTATCCATTTCATTAATAATTTGTTCTAATGTAGATTTTGCCTCACGCAAATCTGTTCGTTGTTCATTTAAGAAAGTATAACGTTCATTTAATTCTTCAAATTGTTCAATTGCATTTAAATTAACTGGGCCTAATTCATCAATGGACATTTTTGTTAATTTAACCTTTTTACGTAAAGAATCGATCTCTTCATCATTGTCATAAAGTGTACGTGCTCTTTCTACCGTAAGTTGATATTCATCATTAAGATGATCGATAGCATGATTGATTAATACATCTAATTTAGATTGATTTGCTTTAATATCTTGGTAATGATTTTCGATAGACAATAAATCTTGGTGGCATTCTTGAAGATTATTATCATTGTCTTCAATCATTTGATTTAAGTCAACTCGTTGTTGTTTAACTTGATCTAGTTGCTGATTTAATTCAGTTCTTTCACGTTCTTTATCCTTAATTTGTGTTCGGATTTTATCAAACGCTTGCTCACCCATCATTTCATCTGAATTAAATAATTCTATTTTTTCTTTAATAGTATCAAGTTGTTGTTCTGTACTTTGTAATTGTTTATCTAAACGTTCGATGTCTTGTTGTTGAGCTTTAATACGCTCTTTGACTACTGCTAAATCTGATTGTTTTTGATGCAGTTGTTGTTGTGTTTGTGTAGTAGATGCTTTACCTTCTTTGGATAATTTTGTATAACGCTCGATATCTTCTTCAAGTTGTTTTAATTCTGCTTTAATTTCAGCTAAATGTTGTTGCTTTTGTTCGAGTGTTTCTTTACTCTTATCACTTTGATAACCATCATTTTTTTCAAATTCAAATTCTTCATGTTCATCTTTAAGATGTGCTTCTTGTTTCTTCAGACGATCAAGTTCTAATTCATAGCCATGTGCTTTTTCTTTCAAAGTATTATAACTTTGACTGATATCAAAATATTGTTCACTTAATTTTTCAGAATGAGATTGATGGGCTTGAAATTGTTTTTCAAATTCTTGAGTCTGTTGTTGATAATCTGCTAATTGCTTGCGCATTGTTGTAAGTTCATCTTTTTGAGACAAGATGCTTTTTGTTTTACGAGCGCCACCACCTGTCATAGAACCACCAGGGTTAACTACATCTCCATCAAGTGTAACAATTCTTGTACGATAGCGAATTGATCTCGCTAAGTCATTAGCATGCTTTAAGTCTTCAACTATAATTGTATTACCCAATAAATTCTCGACAATGTTTTTATATTGAGACGATACCTTAACAGCATCTGAAGCAATATTCACAAATCCTTCTGAAGATTGTGCTGTTGATTTGATATCTGAAGCTAAATAACGCGGTTGAATTACATTTAACGGTAGAAATGTTGCTCTCCCTAAACTGCGCTGTTTTAAAAACTGTATTGCTTGGCGTCCATCTTTCTCATCTTCAACTATAATGTGTTGTAATGATGCACCTAAAGCTGTTTCGATAGCCTGTGTTAAATGGGATGGAACGTCAATAACTTCTGCTACAGCACCATGAATACCACTTAATTCTTTACCTTTAGCTTTTAATATATGTTTTACGCCATTAAAGAAATACGTATAATCCTCTTCTTGTGTTGCTAAACTATCAATACGAGATTTTAATTTCTCGTTATAACGATAAGCTTGATACAATTTATTTTCAAATTCAGACTGGTGTTGTTTCGATTGAGTCAATTGTTTCTCTACTTCTTTGATTTGTTGTTCAGTCTTTTTCATTTCTTTCAGAGTTTGATTATAATCTTTTTCAGTATTTGAAATGTTATTTTGTATTTCTTTCAATTGATTAAAAGCTTCAACTAATCTAGAATCAAGCCTTGATTTTTTAGCTTCATTTTCATTAATAGTATGCTCTAAAAAACGAATATCATTATTCACGTCTGACTGTTTAGACATCAACTCATAATATTGGTTCTTTATTTCTTCTAATTTTTCATCATGTTGTTCATCAGAAACATATAATTTAGATTCAAGTGTCTGTACTTCTTTATTTAATTCTTTTTGTTTCTGTTTTAATTGATTTAATGTATGAATTGCTTCTTCTTTTTCCTGTTGAACATTTTCTAATTGAGTCTGTAAGTTGTCTTGTTCTTCTTCAAATCTTGCATTAGTTTCTGACTGATTCTTTTTACGTTCTTCCAATACATTAAGTTGACCAGAGTATTTTTCAAATTCTTCAGTTGCCTTGACTAGGTTATAGTTTAATTGTTCAATCTGTTGGTCTAACTCTTGACGTTTACCTTTATGCTTTTGCAATAATTGATTAATTTGACTTTGTTCAGCCTCTTTATTTGCTTGTTTACCTTTTAAATCATTAAGTTGTTCGTCTAGTTGAGCGTTATCTTTTGTATATTGATCAATATCATGGACAGTAACAATTACATCACTTTTCTCCATTTCTGATGATAATTGTTTGTATTCTTTCGCTATAGCCGCTTCTTCTCTTAAAGGTTCAACGCGTCCTTCTAAATCATATAGAATGTCTTCAACACGTGTTAAATTATCTTCAGTATGATCTAATTTTTGAACGGATTCAGCTTTACGTTTTTTATATTTTAAAACTCCTGCTGATTCTTCGATAATTTGTCTTCGATCTATTGGCTTTGCATTTAAAATTTCATCAACTCTACCTTGAGAAATAATCGAAAATGCCTCTTTACCTAACCCAGAATCTAAGAACAAATCAATAATATCTTTTAATCGTGCACGATCATTATTTAAATAATACTCACTTTCACCACTACGATATAAACGTCGTGTGACTTCAACTTCTTCAGCATCAATTTGTAATTTTTTTGAATGATTATCTAATTTTAATTTAACTTCTGCATAATTTTGGGGTTTGCGATGTTCTGCACCAGAAAAAATAATATCTTCCATCTTAGAACCACGAAGTGATTTTGCAGATTGTTCACCTAAAACCCATTTAATCGCATCAGTAATATTACTTTTACCGCTACCATTTGGACCAACAATTGCTGTAACACCTTTATCAAACTGAACATCAGTATGGTCTGCAAATGACTTAAATCCTACGGCATCTATTGATTTTAAATAAACCATGCTATTCTCCTTATCCAAATCCACGTTGATTCTTACTTCGAAATCAACTTATTGTTTGATGCATATTCATGTTGATTGCATCAGTATTCAACTTATACAAATCACATAACGTTAATCTCTATTGGATGTATTTGTATGTCGTAACATTATTTGTTCTTCATCATTTTATAGGCACGTTCAGCTGCTTTTTGTTCAGATTCTTTCTTAGTTTTACCCTTACCTTCAGCAACAGCTTGCTTTTCTAATATCACTTCGGAAGTGAATAAACGGTGATGTGCTGGACCTTCTTCTTTAATCAAACGATAAGTAACGTCACCTTTGTTTTGTGTATGAACAAATTCTTGAAATTGTGTTTTGAAATCTACAACTCCATCTAGTTCATCATCTTCTACATAAGGGAAGATAATTTTTTCGGCGAATTTCCACACCGTATCTAACCCTTGATCCAAATATAAGGCACCAACAAATGCCTCAAAAGCATCAGAAATAAGGGAAGGTCTAGTTCTACCTCCAGTTTTTTCTTCACCTTTTCCTAACAAGATGAGTTCATTTAATTTAATTTTATTTGCAAATATTACAAGTGAAGGCTCACATACGATAGTCGCTCTCATTTTTGTTAAATTACCCTCTGGTAAATCTGGGTGTTTATCAAATAAATAACGTGAAACCGTCAATTCTAATACCGCATCACCTAAAAATTCTAAACGTTCATTATGAGCTAAACGATCCATATTAAAATCATTGATGAAACTAGAATGTGAAAACGCTTGTTGATATAAATCTATATTTTGATATTCAAAACCTAACTCTTGCATCTTTTGTGCAAATTGTTTTCGAAATTGATTAACCATCTCTGTCTTTTTATGATTGGTCATAAATCTTACCTCCTCAATTAATGATGCGTTAACTATAATTTTACGTGAAATTGCAATAAAACAAAAGAAAAAATCTGAGCCGACACAAAGACGACTCAGATATAGGTTTATTATTTTTCAAGACTATTGATGAATTTAACAGCATCACCAACAGTGTTGATTTTTTCAGCTTCTTCATCAGGAATTTCAGTACCAAATTCATCTTCTAATTCCATTACTAATTCAGCGATATCAAGTGAGTCAGCGCCTAAATCATCTTTGAAAGATGCATCTTCAGTTACTTTATCAGCATCTACACCTAAACGGTCAACGATGATATCTTTTACTTTATCGAAGTTTTCCACGTCGATTCACCTCCTTTAAAAGCGTCTATCCATAGACTATTATATTTTCCCATTTTAGATTCTAAAATACAAGTAGAATTTGGTCGCAAGACAGAAATTCTACTGATTTCGTTGTCTTGCACCCGCAAGGTTGACTAGATCAATCATGAACTTTGTGAAATGATTGGTCAGACAACTACTGCGTCACTTGCATTTCATGCATAGTGTTTCTTAGGGAGCAAATCTGGAATTTCCAATTCCTTAGTTTAACCCCAACTTGCATTGTTTGACGATTTTCTTTTCGAAAATCCCTGTGTTGGGGCCCCAGCACCCACAAGGTTGACTAGTTTACTAATAAGTTTTTAACGCAATTAGTGAACAGTCAACTACTGTGAACATGAGCTTTAGCTCAGGCGTTCCTTAATACTAATCGCCCCAACTTGCGTTGTCCGGCGATTTTCTTTTCGAAAATCTCTGTGTTGGGGCCCCGGCACCCGCAAGGTTGACTATAAAGTATCACTACTATTTTAATAGTTTAGTGATACTTACACATTAGTTTTAACTAATGTGTTCAATAATTTTAACTAAGTCAACTAATTTGAGCATAATCGTTACATGTACATTCCGCCATTAACATGGATAGTTTGACCAGTAATGTATTTAGCTTTGTCTGAAGCTAAGAATGCAACTGTATTAGCGATATCAGTATCTTCACCAAAACGAGCTAATGGAATTTGACCTAACATTTGTTCTTTTAAGTCATCACTTAAAGCATCTGTCATATCTGAAACAATAAATCCAGGTGCTACTGCATTAACTGTAATACCTCTTGAAGCTAGCTCACGTGCAGCTGATTTAGTTAATCCTACAACACCTGCTTTAGTTGCTACATAGTTTGCTTGACCTGGATTACCAACTGCTCCAACAACACTTGATAAGTTGATAATTGAACCACTACGTTGTCTTAACATTTGAGGCGTAACTTTTTGAATACAATTAAAGACACCTTTTAAGTTTGTGTCGATAACGTCATCCCATTCTTGTTCTTTCATACGCATAAGTAAATTGTCACGTGTGATACCTGCATTATTAACTAATACATCGACAGAACCAAATTGGCTTACGACTTCTTTAATCATAGCTTTAACTTCGTCTCCATTTGCAACATTAGCTTGAATTGCAAAACTTTCGACACCTTTTGCTTTAATTTCTGAAACGACTGCTTCTGCTTTTTCTTGATTGCCAGCATAGTTTACAGCTACATTGTAGCCCTCTTCTGCTAACTGAATTGCAATACTACGACCAATACCTCTTGAAGCACCTGTTACTAATGCACTTTTTGTCATTATTCATTCCATCCTTTCACATCTTCAAGCGTTTGAATTGAAGTTATTTTAACATCTCTATTAATTTTCTTAATAAGACCTGATAAAACTTTTCCTGGACCAATTTCGATAAAATGATCAACACCTTGATCTATTAACCATTCTGTTGATTTAATAAATTGAACTGGTGAATAAAGTTGTTTAACCATATTATGTTTAATTACTTCTGGATCAGTTTCTCCTTCAGCATTGTAGTTTTGAACGACTGGAAATTGTGCTTCATGCCATTCGAATTGATTAATATACGCTGCAAAATCTTCTTCAATTACGTTCATCATTGAAGAATGGAATGGGCCAGAAACTGCTAATGGTAATACACGTTTAGCACCTAAAGACTTTCCTTTTTCAGCTAACTCATCAATCAAGGATTTATGTCCAGATACTACAATTTGACCTGGTGAATTAATATTAGCTGGCTCAATTAATTCATCATCTGTTGAAAGTTCTTTACAAATTTTATCAACGTCATCATAATCCAAGCCTAATACTGCTGCCATGCTACCTACACCATTGGGAAATGCTTGGGCCATTAATTCGCCACGTTTACGAACGATTTTTACTGCATCTTCAAAAGAAAGAACACCACTCGCAACTAAACTAGAATATTCACCTAAACTATGACCCATAGTGAAATCAGCATTTACATTTTCTAAAGTTTCTAATAATGCAACACTATGTGTTAATAATGCAGGTTGTGTATTTTCTGTTTCTCCTAATTTACCTTCTTCATCTGTAAACATTGTTTCTAGTAAATCAAAATCAACTGCTGCTTGTGCTTGGTTCAAAATTGTCGTAGCTTTGTCATCTACATTATATAAATCTTGAGCCATTCCGACCTTTTGTGCACCTTGTCCAGGGAATACGATTGCTGTTTTACCCATTTGAATCACCAACCATTTCTCTCATAGTTTGTACAATTTGTTGTTCTCCTGCAATTTTTGCTTGGCGAATTGCTGAATAGAATGCTTTAGCATTAGAACTACCATGTGCTTTTACAACAGTACCATCTAAACCTAATAAAACAGAACCACCATATTCTGAGTAATCCATTTTTGAAGCAAATTGATCTAAATCCTTTTTAAGAACAACTGCTGCCAATTTATTTTTGAAACTACTTAATAATGTTTCTTTCAACATTTTACCAATTGATTTAGCTGTACCTTCTAAATTTTTAAGTACCATATTACCTGTAAATCCATCGGTTACAACAACATCAACATTACCGTCCATTAATGTTTTAGCTTCTACATTACCAGTAAAGTTAAAATCTTGTTGCGCTTCCATTAATTCATAAGTTTTCTTAGTAAGTGTATTACCTTTTGCTGCTTCTGTACCAATATTTAATAATGATACTGACGGTTGTTTGATGCCTCTAATTTTTTGTGCATATATATTACCTAATTGTGCATATTGCAATAAATGTTCAGGCTTAGCGTCTGCATTAGCGCCAACATCTAAAAATACAAATCCCTTACCATCAATAGTTGGTAAAGTAACAACGAGCGCAGGTCTTGAGACGCCTTTAATTCTTCCAACAATGAACAAACCTGCTGACATCAATGCGCCTGTATTTCCTGCTGATACACAACCATCTGCCTCTCCAGATTTTACTGCTTCAGCCATTTTAACCATTGAACTGTCTTTTTTACGTTTAATTGCTCTAACTGGTTCATCTTCCATTTCGATTTTTTCAGAACAATGTCTAAAATCTATACGTCCATGATTTAAAGTATATTGGTCTTTATCACCAAATAAAATAATTTCTAAATCTTTAAAATTATCTACAGCTTTTTTTACGGCTTCTAATACGATTCCTGGTGCGTCGTCTCCACCCATCATGTCTACTGCAATTTTAACCATTAAATTCATCCTCACTTATATAGAACATTTTAAAATTACCTTTAAATACTAGATTATCTTTTACATAAGAGTTTACTTCTATAAAATAATGTTTATCTGTTTGTTTTATTACTTTTGCTTCAGCTTTCACTGTATCATTTAATTTAACTTTATCCAGAAATTTAATATTACTTTCTTGAGTTAAAACTGTTGGGTTATGTATAAGTGCTACACACAGTGAATTTGCTTGTGCAAATAAAATATGACCTCTAGCTATTGATGATTTCGAAAAAACTGAATCTGTTGTAATTTCAATCATTGATGTAGCAGTATGATTCGGTTTCAACTGTACTAAATCACCTATAACTTCATTAGCTTCCATTGATTTAATTTGATCATAATTGTGTTCTGCTACTAACTTAACACGTTTTCTTAATTCTGGAATATTAAGATGTGTACGGTCTAGTCGAATTGTTTGTATACTCACTTGGAACATTTCACAAAGTTCATTATCAGTAATAAAGGGGTTATTATCTATCGCTTGTTGAATAGCTTGTCTACGCTCGTTTTTCTTTAATTTCACTATCTCACCCCTCATTTTAGTACCAAGTCTTAAACATTCCTCACATATCATAACACTTTCTATTTCAATCCCTCAACAATAAACTATAATAGATATTTAAAATAGTTTTTAGATTATTGAAAATGGCGTCTTAATAGTACTCCAACAATTAATCAAAGCTCATATCTAATAAATTATCTTCAATGAAATGTCTTAAATGATCATAATTTGAATTGAAAAATTCTCCTGATTGAATTAATTCACCAGCTTCATCTCTAGCAACTTCTAACATTCTATAATCTTCTACTATATTTGCAACTAAGAAGTCAGGCAATCCACTTTGCTTAACGCCAAAGAAATCTCCTGGACCTCTCATTTCTAAATCGCGTTCACTTAATTCAAATCCATCCGTTGTTTGTGTCATGATAGTCATTCTTTCAATACCTGTTTCTGTTTTAGGTGAAGCTATAAGTACACAATAACTTTGATGCTCACTTCTACCAACTCTTCCTCGTAATTGATGTAGTGTAGATAAACCGAAACGATCTGCATCATAAATCATCATAAATGTTGCGTTAGGTACATTTACACCAACTTCAACAACAGTAGTAGAAACTAAAATATCAATCTCATGTTGACTGAATCGATGCATTACTTCATCTTTTTCCTCATTAGTCAATTTACCATGTAATAACCCTACTTTATTTTGCCCATAGTATTGTTGTAATGATTCATATAACTCAACTACATTTTGTACATCTTCTAAATGTTCTGAGCTTTCTATAAGCGGACATATCACATATGCTTGTCTTCCTTTTTTAAGTTCGCTTGTCATTTGAGTTAATACTTGTTCATATTGTTCATGCTTGGCCCAACTCGTGATAATCGGCTTTCTTCCTTTTGGTAATTGTTTAATAGATGAAACGTCCATTTCACCAAATACTGATATAGCTAAAGTTCTTGGAATTGGGGTTGCCGTCATAAATAATACATTAGTCATAGCACCTTTTTCTCTTAAACGTTGTCGTTGATTTACACCGAAACGATGCTGTTCATCTGTTATAACCAAACCAACATTTTCAAATGTTACATCATCTTGTATTAAAGCATGTGTACCTATAAGACAATCAATTGTTCCATTTTCAAGTTGTTCAAGTAGAATACGACGTTTTTTTCCTTTTACAGACCCTGTTAACAAGGCTACGTTCATAGTTTCTCCGAATAAATCAATTAAACTTTCTGCATGTTGTTCAGCTAATATTTCTGTTGGTACCATTAATGCAGATTGATATCCAGCCGTTTTTAAGGCATACATACATATAGCTGCTACAACAGTTTTACCTGATCCTACATCGCCTTGTAATAATCTATGCATACGTATAGGTGCTTTTAAATCTCTAAAGATTTCATTCACACTACTTTTCTGAGCATCTGTAAGTTCAAAAGGAAGTGAGTCTATAAAAGATTTCACTTTTTGAATATCATATTTTATTTCGATAGCCTCATCTGAGGTCTTTTCCAATCTATTCAACCATTGCATACGCAATTCAAACATAAATAATTCTGTAAAAGCATATGTCCGTCGTGCTCTTAACAAATCATGTTTACTTTTTGGATGATGTAACGTTTTAAGTGTGTAATCTAATGTTTCTAATTTATATTTTGTTCTTAATTCATCTGATAACCATTCATGAATGACCACATCATCTAGTAATTGGCGAATATTATCTCGAAGTTGCTTTTGTTTAATGCCTTCTTTAATACGGTAAACCGGCTCTAGTTGCGTATCATTCGAATTATCTTGCTGATTAAAAAACATTCGATTGCCATTAATTTCTTGTTTAGCTCGATTCCATTTTCCTTTTACAGTTACGATACCATTTAATTCGATTTTCTTTTTTAAATAAGGTTGATTAAAAAAGACGCATTTAACGGCAATCTGATTGACCATAATATGTACTGTTAATTTAGACTTATTTCTTCCAAAGAATGCTACAGTTGGAGATGAATAGACTTCCCCTTGAACTGTCACTGTGCTTTGATCTTCGGCTTCATTTAAATCTATAACAGTATTATCTTCGTAACGTGTAGGTAAATAAAGTACGAGGTCTTCCACAGTATTAATATTTAATTCTTGTAACACAGCCAAACGTTTAGGTCCAATGCCTTTTATTTGATTTAAAGGATACGGACTTTCTATTAAATTGACTTTCGCCATATTCGATCACCTTAATTTAAATTACTCTATTAAACGAGTTTTGATTATTAAACCCATTCTACCATTTACACAGCTTAACGTTGATAGAAACGCATTACGAAACTAAAGTTTACATAATATATTTATGTTAGACTTTATTATTATCATTTATTACTAAATATAAAAATAAAACGAGAATGAAGTATACAGCTATCTCTGCATAAAACTTCAATCTCGTTATCATTTATAGTTTACCTATATTACTCTTATTCAACCGCGAATAAATATTGATATATTGGTTGTTGTCCATTATGTTTTTCAATTTCAACATCAGGATAAGTAGACTCAACCCATTCAGTTAATTGATTCGTAATTTGTTGCTTACTATCTTCTCCAGCTATAATAGTTAAAATTTCACTATCTTCACTTAACATAGCTTCTAACAATTGCTTAGTAGCTGTATATTGATCAGCGTCACAAGTTATAATTTTATCTTCAGCAAGACCCATAAACTCATCTTTTTTGATTTCAACGCCATCAATTTTTGTATCTCTAACAGCAAATGTTACAGAACCTGATTTAACAACATCTAATGCATTGACCATATGGCTTTTATTATCTTCTAATGAAGAATCTGCATCAAACTGGAATAATGCTGCAATACCTTGTGGTACAGATTTTGTAGGGATTACTACTGCTTCTGCATCAACTATTTCAGCTGCTTGTTCACTAGCCATTAAGATATTTTTATTATTTGGTAAAATAATAGCACGTTTACATTCAGACTGTTCAATTACTTTGACAATATCTTCCGTAGATGGGTTCATTGTTTGACCACCACTAATGATATGAGTTGCACCCATCGATTTAAATAATTCTGAGATGCCGTCACCCATAGATATAGTAATAATTGCTGTTTCAACTGTTTGAGGTGTTTCGTGTTTATGATTGTTTGCTTCTTTTCTGATCACTTCACGATGTTGTTCTCTCATGTTTTCAACTTTCAGTTTGATTAATTCACCATATTGTTGTCCGTAATTAAATACTTGACCTGGATATTCCGTATGAACGTGAACTTTAACAATTTCATCGTCATTAATTACTAATAAGGAATCTCCAAATTCGCTCATATCTTGACGGAATTCTTCTTCTTTAAAAGGTTTCTTATCTTTACCAAAACGAACCATCATTTCAGTACAATAACCATAGACGATATCTTCAGTATTGATAACACCATGGAAATCGTGTTCATCATTTACTAAAGTATCAGTATCTAGTTTTGGTTTAGATGCTTCTATAGTTTCGCCATTTAATCCTTTTAAAAATCCTTCATATACAGATAATAGACCTTTACCACCACTATCGACAACGCCGACTTCTTTCAATACGGCAAGTAAATTAGGGGTATTATTTAATGATTTTTCAGCTGCTTCAATAGTTGATTCCATAACTTCAATACAATCATTTGATGTTTCAGCTTTATCCACTGCTGCTTGAGCTGCGTCTTTAGCGACCGTTAAAATTGTCCCTTCAACTGGTTTCATAACAGCTTTATAAGCAGTTTCAACACCAGCCTGCAAACTAGCAGCTAATTGTTGAGCAGTAATTTCGGCTTCTGTTTCGATATTTTTACAGAATCCTCTAAATAATTGAGATAAAATAACACCAGAATTACCTCTAGCACCCATTAATAATCCTTTAGAGAATGTTTTACCTAGTTCTCCAATGTTTTGTGATAAATTATTTTCAACTTCTTCACGACCAGAAGTGATTGTAAGATTCATATTAGTCCCTGTATCTCCATCTGGTACTGGATATACATTAAGCGAATCCACTAAATCTGCATTATTAGATAAATTTTGTGCCCCTTGTATTATCATATCGGCAAACAATTTACCATTGATTTTGCTAATCATTTCACGTTGTCCTCCTAAATCTTTTTGCCCGTTTGGTTTAATCTAACACCTTGTACAAAGATATTAACTGAATTCACTTTAACATTAAGTGTTGATTCTAATGTATATTTAACAGTTGACTGAACATTGTTAGCCACTTCTGAAATTTTCACACCATAACTTACTATAATATACATATCTATATCAACATTTCCGTTTTCTTCGCGTACTTTGATACCGCGTGCGTAATTGTCATGCCCTAAAATTTCAGCAATTCCATCTCTAACTTGTTGTCTAGATGACATACCAACTATGCCGTAACATTCAACAGCTTTACCGCCTACAACAGAGGCGATGACTTCATTCGAAATATCAATTTTACCGTAATCATTTGAAATTTCTAATGTCATATTAATATTCCTCCTGAAAAATAAAGTTATATGTTGCGATTCTCATATAATTAAGCAATCTCATTGCTAAATTTTAATAATTAATATTAGTAAATCATTTGAATTTTTAATGTTTAAATTTCATATTTCTTTACAGTATCATACTATATTACTCCACAGCTTACAATTATATCATAAAATATCAACAGTTTGCGCCATTAAATTTTAATTTGCAGAACTAATTATTGCCAATTTCGTTAAGTTATGATATCTTAATAAAGTATATAAGTAGTGACGTGTATTTATATTTATTAAAGGAGGTACTTTCATGGGTAAACAATGTTACGTAACAGGTCGTAAAGCTTCGACTGGTAATAATCGTTCACACGCTTTAAATGCGAACAAACGCAGATGGAACGCTAACCTTCAAAAAGTTAGAATTCTTGTTGACGGAAAACCTAAAAAAGTTTGGGTTTCTGCACGTGCTTTAAAATCTGGTAAAGTTACTAGAGTTTAATAAATATAATGCACTTATAAATAGTCCTTATGTGGAGGATTTATTTTAAAAGAACTTAAAGGAGCTTCCTTTAAGTTCTTTTTTTATGCAATCATATTTACAAGTAATAAAATAAGGGGGTACTATTTCCAAATAATTATATCTTTCTCTTTCCTATTATTCTATTAGTAATCTTTGTCTTTGCTTCTCATTTGTAAAACATGTCCATGACTAATTTCAATATTGCCTCGCTCATGTTTAACTTCATTTGAAATTGTTAACGTAGATCCCACTTCTAATTTTTCTTGTTGTAATTCATATTTAAATCCAGTTAAAGAAATAACTGGTTCACCACTCATAGGTATAAATGAAATATAAGGATAATTTGAATTAAAATCTACTGTATAACAACCAGGTGTCAGTAATGTAATTTCATTTTGAGTATCAATAATCTTAAACTTGACCCCTTTATTAATATATTCAGGTTTTAAGAGTAATTGAATAACACCCATAAAATGATCTAAACGACCACCAGTCGCGCCATAAATATTAATCTCTTTATACCCTTCGGCGACTGCTTGTGCTACACCGAGGCCTAAATCAGTATCATCCTTTTCTGCTTTCACTGGATGTATATTTAATTGTTGGGATAAAATGTGACGTTCTTCATCGTTTACTGAATCAAAATCACCAACCGAAAATTCAGGAATAATTTGATGCTTTAAGAGAATTAAGGCACCTCTATCTATGCCGCCCCAAATATCTTCACGGTGTTGATCAAATAAATCATTTGGAAGATTTCTATCAGAGCACATTAAATTGATTTCCATAATCATCAGCCCTTTAGTTTTTGTGTAACTTCTTTATAATCACTTTGTTTAAAGAAATATGAGCCAGTTACTAACATTGTAGCTCCATTTTTCACACAAATTTCAGCTGTTTCTGCATTGATACCGCCATCAACTTCAATATCAAATGTAAGTTGCTTTTCATTTTTTAACGTATTTAATTCTAGTATTTTATCAACACATTCTTCAATAAATGATTGACCACCAAAACCAGGGTTAACTGTCATAATTAATACATAATCTACTACATTGATAATAGGTAGTAGCTGACTAACTGGTGTTCCTGGATTAATGACAACGCCTGCTTTTTTACCTTTGTTCTTTATTTGTTCTAGCGCTCTATGAATATGGGCAGTAGCTTCTAAATGAACAGAAATGAGATCTGCACCATGGTCTGCGAATAATTCAATATATTGTTCAGGATTTTCAATCATTAAATGGACATCTATCGGTAAATCTGTTTGTTTACGAACTGCATCTAGAATTGGAATTCCAATAGAAATATTAGGTACAAATTGACCATCCATAACATCAAAGTGTAATCCATCAACTTGTGCATCTTCTAATTTTATTATTTCATCTTTTAAGTTTAAAAAATCAACTGATAGTAGTGAAGGTAATACTTTAGTCATTTAATATCGAACCTTTCTCTCTGAAATTTCATTAAATAATTGTAAATAATGTTCATATCTAAATTGTGCGATGTTTCCTTTATCTAATTCTTCTTTGACATTACATTTTGGTTCTTTAAGATGATTACAATTACGGAATTTACATTGCTCACCGTATTGTGCAATTTCGATAAAGTAATTTTTAATCTCATCTTTGTCAATATGATCAAAGTCAAGTGCACTAAAACCTGGCGTGTCTGCGATAAAACCACTCACTGTTTCATGCAGTTCTACATGTCTTGTAGTATGTTTACCTCGATTAAGAGATTTTGAAATATCATTAGTTTCAAGCTCAAGTTCAGGTTTAAAATGGTTTAAGAAAGTCGATTTCCCAACTCCAGACTGTCCACTTAAAACAATTAAACCTCCTCCCCATTCTTCAACTAATGTCGTTTGGTTATCATGAATACTTACAAATTGAGTTGAATAACCTATTTCTTCATAAATAGATAGATAATTATTAATTTTTTCAATTTGATTATCGTCAGCCATATCTTTTTTAGTGACTAAGATTCTTGTGTTTAACCCATATGAATGAGCAATCACTAAAAATCTATCTAATAGTTGCGTTGAAAATTGTGGCTCAACAGCACTCATTACAATAACTAATGTATCAATATTACTGACAGGTGGCCTTTTTAATTCATTATCTCTTTCATGAACATGTTGAATATAACCTTCTGTTTCATTTTGCACATCAAAATCTACAATATCTCCAACAATGGGTGAAAATTTCTTCTTTCTAAATAAGCCACGTGGTTTCGTATTATAGCGTGTACCGTTAACATCTACTTGATAAACGCCGCTTATCAATTTTACAATTCGACCTGTCTTCAAAAGGACACCTCTCATAATTATTTTACTGATAATAGTATATCAAACTCATTAATAATTATATATCTTTATAACTATAAAAAATACGATGAGTCTCGTAATTGACTCATCGTATAGCACTTCATATTTTAATGAATTATTATTTAGTCATCATAATCCACATCTTTATCTGCAACAATTTTGTTATCTACTCTTACAGTGTAACCAGCAGTTTTACCTTTTTCAATTTTCATAGGAATATTAATTGATTTGTCATCTTTAATTTCAAATGATTGAACTGCGCTAGAACCACTATTATCTTTATCTCTAACATAAACTTCTACTTTTTGGCTTTTTCCCTTTTTACCAGAATAAGGTACTTTCACTGATTCATTGTAATTCTTAACATCTTTATCTGAATCATCATCTGATTTATCATCGTCGGATTCTTCGCCTTTAGAGACTACTAATGTTATTGTTGAGCCTTCATCTACTGATTTACCTTTTGGTGATTGTGAAATAATATCATTCTTTTTCACACTGTCGCTATAGGATTTTGAAACTTTTAATTTGAATCCTTTTGATTCTAATTCTTTCTTAGCAGTATCATATGATTTGTTTTCATAATCACTTACATATACTTGTCTAACTCCTAAAGATTCATAAATTTTGATATTATTGTCATTTAATTTCACTTTTTTATTTGCTGACACACTTTGATTAGCAATATAACCTTTAGGTGTGCTTGAACTATATGTTTGTTCAACCCCTACATCTTTAAGACCTACTTCACGCAGTTTATCGAGCGCGTCATCTTTTGATAAACCAATTACACTTGGCATTTTAACCATTTCAGGTCCTTTTGATACTACAATATCAATTTTATCTCCACGCTCAACGCGCTCACCTTTAGCTGGTTTAGATTTAATGATTTGATTTTCAGGATATTTATCATTGTAATCTTTTGAAACGTCACCAAGTTTTAGATTATGATTTTTCAACATTGTTTCAGCTTGGGATTGTGTTTTACCAGTGATATCTGGCATTTCTTCAAATTTATCGCCAAACACTGCCATACTTACAAAAGAAATAAGACCGATAAGTAATAACGCAAAGATAAATGCGTATAAAAATTTCTTTTTCTTAGAACTTTTTTTGCGTGGCGGTTCATATAATTGTGTATCTCTATTTTGATGTTGTTGATTGTCTTGGTGATCCATTATTGGAATTTGCATTGTTTGACCAATACTTTTCTCTTTTGGTGTGTCGTCAATCTTTCTGGAAATTTCTTCTTTAGAAAAAGACATTGTTTTAGTCTTAGTTTGATCTAAAGCATATCTTTCTTCGTTAGAACGATTTTCGTGTAGAGCACTACTTAAATCATCACGCATTTGTTGAATAGTAGTATATCTATTAGCTCTATCCTTCTCAGTCGCTTTAAGTACAACGTTGCTTAAAGCTTGTGGCACTTCTTCGCGTTTATCTGTTGTTATGTTAGGAATGGAATCTTGTATATGTTTGATGGCAATACTTACAGCTGTTTCACCGTTAAATGGTGGTTCTCCTACTAACATTTCAAACAACACAATACCTATAGAATATATATCAGTACCTTCATCGGTAGATTCACCTTTAGCTTGTTCAGGTGATAAATATTGCACAGTCCCAAGTACATGATTCGTTTGAGTTAAGGATGTTTCACTTATCGCTTTTGCTATACCAAAATCAAAAATTTTCAAGGTTTTATTTTTATCAATGAGAATATTTTGTGGTTTTATATCTCTATGTACGATTCTATTGTCATGTGCATGTTTAATGCCTTCTAGAATTTGTTGAGTAAATTGTACTGCAGTTTCTAAACTTAAGGGTCCATGGTTCTCAATATACTCAGCAAGTGTGGGCCCTTCAATATACTCCATTACTAAAAAGTAACAATCATCTTCTTCAGCGACATCAAAAATGGTAACAATATTTTTATGTGATAATTGTGATGAATTATGAACTTCTCTTTCAAAGCGACGTAATGTCTCTTCTTTCTCCCTTGGTGGGATTGAAATAGCTTTAATTGCAACCTTACGCTTCAGAATTAAATCTTCAGCTAGATAAACAATGCTCATTCCACCGCCACCAAGCTTATCAATGACTTTATAGCGCTCATTAATCAGTTTATTTATCATACTCTATCACCCTCGATAGCAGATAATATAAAACTTATATTATCTCTAGATTCGTGGGCGAATGCTAAACGCATAAGGCTCTCACCATGATCTTCTAAAGAAGCTTCTTGTTTTAATTCTTCTTGAATCTCATAATTTCTAACATAATCTGTTAGTCCGTCAGAATTAAGTAATAAATAATCATAAAAGTTTAAGCGCTTAATAAATAAATCTGGAGATACACGTTTATCTGTTCCCATTACTTTGGTAATGATATTTCTTTGAGGATGATGGTATGCCTCTTCTTCTGTAATTTGACCTGTCATTACTAGATGATTCACAAAAGAATGGTCACTAGTAATTTGATCAATTTGCCTACTATTTATAACGTAAGCTCGAGAATCACCAACATTAGCAATAACAACTACTTTATCGAATACTAATGCACAAACACAAGTCGTACCCATACCGTGGTAATCAGGGTTTTCTTGAGCATAATTATAAAGATCAAAATTAATTGCTTTAATGTTCGTACTCAACCATTCTTCAGCTTGATGTTCTTCGATTAAATTTTCCGCTTCAAAGCGTTTTTGTAGTTCATAAGTAACAAACTGACTTGCAATTTCACCAGCTCTATGACCACCCATACCGTCACACAACACTAACATTTGTTGACTAGTTTGGTTATAAAATATACCGCCTGCGTCCTCGTTCTTATCTCTATGTTGTCCAGTATCAGTGAAAAATTGTGCATTTAGCATTGCTCTTACCTCGTTTCTACTTGTCGTTCCTTCGCTCTTAATTGACCACATGCTGCATCAATATCTGATCCTTGTTCACGTCTTATTGTAGCATTGATACCTAATCGTTTTAACTCTTTTTCAAATTTAAAAATATCATCTTTAGGTGTTTTGACATAGTTTCTTTCTGGAACATGGTTAACTGGAATTAAATTGACGTGACAATTTAATCCTTTAATAAGATGAGCTAAATCTCTAGCATGTTCTAATTGATCATTTACACCGCCAAACAAACCATATTCAAATGTAATACGACGATTTGTTTTTTCTTGATAATATTCAATAGCTTCCATTAATTTTTCAACATTATAGGCACGGTTTATAGGCATTAATCTTGAACGAATTTCATCTTTTGCACCATGTAAACTTACTGCAAAATTAATTTGGATATCTTCATCAGCAAAGTCATAAATTCTTGGAATAATTCCTGAAGTAGATACTGTAATATGTCTTGCGCCGATATTTAAACTATTATCATCATTTACAATACGTAAAAAGTCCATCATTTCATCATAATTTTCGAATGGTTCGCCAATACCCATAATAACAATTTGAGATACACGTTCATCTGTTTCGTCTAGTGCTTTTTGTACTGTTAATACTTGAGATACAATTTCTCCTGCTTCTAAATTACGTTTTAATCCGCCTAATGTTGAAGCACAAAATGTACAACCAATACGGCAACCAACTTGTGTTGTTACGCATACTGAATTTCCATATTCATGTCGCATTAATACAGTTTCAATTGTATAGCCATCTTGTAATTCGAACAAGAATTTGATTGTGCCGTCTCTACTTTCTTGTTTAACAACAGTCGTTAACGTTGTCATTGCAAAGTTGTCTTTTAATAGTTGACGTAAATCTTTTGAAAGATTTGTCATTTCATCAATGCTATCAACACGTTTTTGATATAACCATTCAAAAATTTGTTTTGCTCTAAATTTCTGTTGACCGTGTTCAATTAACCAGTCTTGCATTTCATCATATCTTAAAGAGTAAATAGACTGCTTCTCAAAATCAGGAAGGAATTTATTTTTCTTTTTCTTTTTTTCAGTAATCATATTAACTTTCCTTTCTTTTAATTCTAGCGATAAAGAATCCATCTGAATGATAGTCTTGGGGGAAGACTTGTAATGTTTTAACCATTTCACCAGTTGTTGGGTGTTGGAATGGTTCAAATTCAAAATCATCGTTTTGTTTTAAGAATGTATACACTACATTTTCATTTTCCATTTGTTCTATTGTACAAGTTGAATAAACAATTGAACCTCCAGGTTTTACGTTATGTTTTACATTCTCCAATATTTGTAATTGTAATTCAACTAGTGATTGAATTGTATTTTTCGACTGACTATATTTAATTTCAGGTTTATGTCGTAATACACCGAAACCACTACATGGAGCATCCACTAAAATTTTGTCATATTGATTTTCATAGGGTTCTGTTGCATCGTGTTGAAAGGCTTTAATATTTTTAAGTCTTAATTTTCTTATATTGAAATCAATGAGTTTTATTTTATGATCATGTATATCTGTCGCATCAACATGCCCTTCTGGCGATAAAATTTCAGCAATGTGACACGCTTTCCCTCCAGGCGCACTACATGCATCTAATACAGAATCATTTCTATCTAAATCCATGATATGTGCTACAAACATCGAACTTTTATCTTGAATTGATACTAAACCATCTTTAAAAGCTCTTGAGTTCACAATTGGTTTTCCAGAAATGTGAAGACAGAAAGGTAAAACATCATCTTTCTTTACTGTATACTCTTCTTTTTCTAACGCACTTATAATGTTATCAATCGAGCCTCTTGTTATATTAGCTCTTACAGTAGCAGCTACTGGTTCTAAAAATGATTGTGCAATTGTCTCTGTTTGTTCCAAGCCGTAATGTGTTACCCAATGGTCAACTAACCACTTAGGTAAACTATATTGAATAGCAATTCTTTTTTTATCATCTTGGATATCATTTATATCTGGTAATTCACTTCTCATAATTGTACGTAGTATACCGTTAACCACATTTCCGGTATAATAACCGCCTTCTTCTTTGGCAATTTCCACCGCTTCATTAATGATTGCGTGATCAGGTACTTTATCTAAGTATACATATTGGTAAATACTCATCCAAAGTAATTCACGTACCCAACCTTTGATTTTTGTTTTTAAAAATGGTTTCAAATAAAAATCTAAAGTATATTTACGTTTTACTGTACCATATACAAGTTCAGTGAATAATCCTTTATCTAAATCACTAATTTCATATGTTGATAGTACTTCATTAATTTCTAAGTTACTATAGGCACCTTCATCTAATATTGCTTGTATTGTCTCAAAAGCGAGACCTCTTATCGAATTTGTCATACTAATTTCTTCCCAACTAGTGATTCTTGAACACCACTTAAATAATTTGCTACTTGCATACGTTTTTTACCGGCTAATTGAATATCAGTTAAAGCAATACATTCCTCTGAGGCAGTTGCAACTATAATTGCTTTCTTAGTCGTATCTACAATAGTGCCTGGTTTACCTTTTTTACCTGATACGATATGTGCACCATAAATTTTTAAATTTTTGTCATCCATAATAGTATAGGCAACTGGCCATGGTGATAGACCTCTTATATGATTGTGTATCTCTTGTGCACTACAATTCCAATCGATTTTTTCATCTTCACGACTAATATTTGAAGCAAATGAAGCTTGACTATCATCTTGTTCTACACTGTCATTAGTACCATTTAAAATTGAAGGTAATGTTTCTTTTAATAAATCAGCACCTAAAAAACTTAATTTATCATGCATTGAACCCACATTATCATCTTGTTCAATGTCGATAGCTCGTTGTGAGATAATATTCCCTGCATCTAGTTTTTTCACCATATACATAATCGTTATACCTGTTTCTTTTTCACCATCTATAATCGCTTGATGTATTGGTGCACCACCTCGATATTTAGGTAACAATGAAGCATGTACGTTAATTGCCCCTAGTTTAGGTGTATTTAATAATTGTTCTGGTAAAATTTGGCCAAATGCAGCCGTTACGATAAGGTCTGAATCCATGTTTAATAATGTTTGTAATTCCTCAGATCCTTTTATTTTTTCGGGTTGATATACTGGAATATTATGTTCTACCGCTACTTTTTTTACAGGCGGTGGTGTCATAACGCGTTTTCTACCTACTGGTCTGTCTGGTTGAGTTACTACTGCAATAACTTCATGCTCTGCAATAAGCATTTCTAATACTTTAGTTGAGAAATCTGGTGTTCCCATAAAAATTATTTTACTCATTTTCGAAATATGCCTCCATTTCACTATCACTTAATATACGTTTAGCCTTTTCTGTGAAAAATATGCCATTTAATTGATCAATCATATGTAAAATCATTCTCGCTACATCATCGTACGCTGTTAATTCTACTGAATTTCCGTTAACGTCATTACTTTCAACAACAATCATTTTACTGCGTTCAACTTCGCCATATACATCGGGTAAACTTACTGATCCTTCTAAATCAGTAATCGTTTCAGTTGATTGTTTAATAATTTTAGGATTGATAAGTTGTAATAAGCCTTCCATTTCCATATCAACGATGGCAACTTGTTGGTTAATACCGATTTGATTTGCGCTTAATGCAGATCCTTCCAAGGCATATAAAGTATCTTCAACATCTGTTAGTGTTTGCTTTAATTGATTATCGTATTGTTCTACTTGATGTGCCGGTTGGTTAAATATTGGATGCTCCGCTTTAACTAATTTTTTTACTGACATATTTAACGCTCCTCATTAAAATTCATCAAACCATTATAACTTATATAGTATAAAATTGCGACCTCCCTTATTCAGACTAAAGAATGGGAACGATCTCTTTGACTTTAATACCATATTTTATAAAATATAAATGAGTACTATGTTTAAAAAAAGGGAAGATTAATAAAGACAATTAATTTAAATTGTAAAAAAAGAGGTGAATTAATAATGGAAGTAAACAAAGTGATTTATATTTTATTAGCTGTATTTTTAGGTAGCTTTGGAATTCATAAATTCTATGCTGGTAAAAATATGCAAGGCATTCTACACATTTTATTCTGTTGGACAGCAATACCTCATATTTTAGCTATTATTAGTGCTATCTTAACATTATTCAGACCAGCTGATGAAAATGGTAATGTATTAATGTAATTAAATTAAATTTTTAAGCCATTGAGCGCTGACAACTGTGTTTGTTGTCATGATACTCAATGGCTTTTTTATGTCTACATCATCATTTGTGGGTTGATATCTATTTTTAATGCTAATTTATCTTTAACATACTTGTCATGATAATAATCATCTAAATATGTTAATGCTTTGTGTAATTCTGGTTCTCTTTTATATTTAACTAGAATTTGGAAGCGGTACTCGTTGTTAATTCTTGATAAAGCCGCAGGAGAAGGACCGAGGACAAGGGCTTGATCAGTTAGATGTTGTAACAATATTTTATGAATATGTTTAGAAGCTTCCATTACTTTTTTCATTTCTTTATGTGAAATTGTAAAATTAATTAAAAAGTAATAAGGAGGATACTTACCTAATTTGCGATAACTCATTTCTTGTTGATAAAAAGTTAAATAATCATTTTTCTTAACATCTTCAATTGCGTAATGTTCAGGATTATATGTTTGAATAATTACTTGCCCTTCTTTTTCATGACGTCCTGCTCGTCCAGCTACTTGTGTTAATAGTTGATATGTGCGTTCGCTAGCTCTAAAATCAGGTAAATTTAACATTGTATCTGCATTTAGAACACCTACTAATGTGATATTAGGATAATCTAATCCTTTAGCTATCATTTGTGTGCCTAAAAGAATATCTCCTTTACCATTTTCAAAATCATTAAGTAATTTTTCATGAGCACCTTTACGTGATGTTGTATCTACGTCCATACGAATGATTTTTGCATCTTCGAATTCTTGCTGGAGTAATTCTTCAACTCTTTGTGTACCAGTCCCTACTTGTCTAATATGTTCACTTTCACAATTAGGACATTTATTAGGTGGCGTTTCTTGATAACCACAATAGTGACATTTCAATTGATCAGTTGTTTTGTGATACGTTAATGAAATATCACAGTTTGGACACTGTGGTACGTGACCACAATCACGGCAAAGCATAAATGAAGCATATCCTCTTCTATTTAAAAATAGTACGATTTGTTCATTATGGTCTAAACAATGTTGAATGGCTTGTCTAAGTGTAGAAGAAAACATTGAACGGTTCCCTTCTGCAAGTTCCTCACGCATATCCACAATATTAATAGCAGGCAGCGCTTGATTATTAACACGATTAGGTAATGTTAATAATTGATAAACGTCTTTTTCTGCACGTGCATATGTTTCCAAACTTGGAGTTGCACTTCCTAGTATGACTGGACATTGATGATAATGACTACGCCATTGCGCTATATCTCGCGCATGATATCTTGGATAATCTTCTTGCTTATATGTAGATTCATGTTCTTCGTCTATAATAATTAGACCTAAATTTTTAAATGGAGCAAATATACTTGAGCGAGCACCTACACTGACTTGTGCACGACCATCACGTATCTTATGCCATTCATCATATCTTTCACCATTTGAAAGACCTGAATGTAACACCGCAACATCATCACCAAATCGGCGTTTAACCCGTAATACCATTTGTGGTGTTAAAGCAATTTCGGGGACGAGCATCATAGCCTGTTTACCTTGATTTAATGCTGTTTCAATAGTTTGTAAGTATACTTCTGTTTTCCCCGATCCTGTGACACCATGTAATAAAAATGTTCTCTCTTCATTTGCATCTATTTTTGCTTTAATCGCATCGAAAGCATTTTGTTGATCATTCGTTAATTGACGATTATTTTCTTTCTCAAAAATACGATTTGCAAAAGGATCTCTTTCAACTTCAGCGTCATACTTTTCTAAATAACCTTTTTTAATTAATGTATCTAAACTTGATTTAGAGAATCCCATTTCATCTAATTCTTTGATAAACACATCTCGGTGTCTTTCATCTAACAAGTAAGCATATAAATCATATTGCTTAATTGATTTTTCTAATTTATTTAAAATTTCGTCTGGATTACCTATATCCGTTACTTTAACAGCACGTTGTGTTTTCTTTTTAATATTTTGCGATAAGATAGTAGTTTCTTTAATGACATGTTGCTTTAATAAATCATCTAAATATCCTAAATCGTTATTTTTTTGTGCATCTTTATAAAAATAATATCCATCTTTATTAAATCTTTTTAAAATAGATTCTGATATGTCATTACCCTTTACAATTTCGAACGCTTTTTGATATTTAGCTTTAATTGCATTAGGCAACATGACTTCTAAAACTGAAATACGTTTTGTTAAATGATAATGACTAAGCCACTCACTAAGTTCAATTAATTCAGGTGTTAATTCTGGTTTGATGTCTTGAATCTCTTTGATTTCTTTAAGTTTACTGAAGTCAATGTCTTCGTCAGGTTGATCTTGAATACTCATAACATACCCTTGAATTGTTCTTGGTCCAAACGGTACTATCACACGTACCCCTATTTGAACGAATGATTGCAATTGTTCAGGTATAATATAGTCAAATTTAAAATCAACACTTTTAGAAGGTATATCTACAATAACCTTTGCTATCATTATTGCCACCTAGTTTCTAATTCGTCTAAAATTTCGTTAGCAATTTCAACTTTTTTGCCTTTCTTTATATTGACCATATCTTGGTTTTTAAAATGCATCGTTAATTCATTTTCATCTGAATTAAAACCAATTGATTTATCACCAACATTATTGGAAATAATCACATCCGCATTTTTTCTTTTTAATTTATCTTGAGCATATTGTTCAATATTTTGAGTTTCTGCAGCAAAACCAACTAAATACTGATCCTGTTTATGTTCACCAAGATACTTAAGAATATCCTGAGTACGTTTAAATTTTACAGTTAAATCGCCATCTTGCTTTTTCATTTTATGATCTAACACTTCAGATGGAGTGTAATCAGATACAGCTGCGGCTTTAATAACGATATCTTGAGTATCATAGTATTGTAATGTTTCTTCAAACATCTCTTTTGCACTTTCAACTCGAATCACATTCACACCTTTAGGATCATCTAATTGGGTTGGCCCACTAACTAGCGTGACATTAGCACCACGTTTTTGTAATGCAGTTGCTATTGCGAATCCCATTTTTCCTGATGAACGATTTGATACAAATCTAACTGGATCGATGACTTCAACTGTAGGACCTGCAGTAACAAGAGCATTTTTACCTTTAAATGAACTTTCAATTTGTGTCTCATTTAGATCAAAGTATTGATTAATGACTGACACAATTTGTAAAGGTTCTTCCATGCGTCCTTTTGCAACATATCCGCACGCTAAATAACCGTCCCCAGGTTCTATAAACTGGTACCCATCAGCTTTTAAAGTCTTTATATTATGCTGTGTTCGTTTATTTTCGTACATGTGTACATTCATAGCTGGAGCAATAAATGTTTGAGTTTCTGTTGCTAATAAAGTTGACGTTATCATATCATCTGCAATACCGACACTTAACTTTGCAATTGTATTTGCAGTCGCTGGCGCTACGATAATAACATCTGCCCAATCGCCAAGTGCAACGTGTTGGATTTCTTGAGGATTTTCTTCTTTAAAAGTATTTGTATAAACTGGATTTTTACTAATAGATTGAAAGGCTAATGGTGTAACAAATTCTTGTGCATGATTTGATAACATCACACGTACTTCATAACCTGCTTGAGTTAATTTACTAGTTAAATCTATAGCTTTATATGCAGCTATACCGCCCGTAACCGCTAATAAAATATGTTTCATTATTGTGTTCTCCTTAAATACATTTTCAATTCAATCAATTTATTTCCCTGATTAGAACTTTGCTCGTTTGTTTATTCAACAAGATGTTATTCAAATTTATATTAATTATACACAAATTATCAATGATATTAAAAAAACACACCTTATATAAGTGATATATTCATTACAACTCATGTAATAACATATCTCAAAAAAGGTGTGTACATTTATTTTAATGTGATTATCCTAAAAATTCGTTAGGAATAACTGGTGAAACTTTACCATCAGCAATTTCTTCTAGTGCTTTACCAACAGGTTTAGCTGAAATGTATTTACTTTCTAAAGCTGTTTCTGGTTTTTCATCTAATTCACGAGCTCTTTTTGCAGCAGTAGTAGCGATAAGATATTTAGATGTAATCTTACCTGTTAATTGGTTTAAAGGTGGATTTAACATTATTTTTTTGCCTCCAGTATCATTTTTCTATATTTAGCTTCTATTCTTTCACGTTTAAGGTGTTCAGCTTCGACGATTGATTGAATTTTGTTTTTGGCTAACTCTACTTCATCGTTAACCACAACATAATCATATAAATTCATCATTTCTACTTCTTTTCGTGCTTCGCTAACACGACTTTGAATTTTCTCATCTGATTCTGTCCCTCTACCTACTAAACGATCTCTTAAATCATCTAGACTTGGTGGAGCTAAGAAAATAAATAATGCTTCAGGGAATTTCTTTCTAACTTGTTTTGCACCTTCGACTTCAATTTCTAGAAATACATCATGTCCTTGGTCCATCGTATCTCTAACATATTGAACAGGCGTACCATAGTAATTACCTACATACTCGGCATATTCAATAAATTGATCATCTTTAATTAATGCTTCAAATTCATCTTTTGTTTTGAAGAAGTAATCTACACCATCAATTTCACCCTCGCGCATGCTACGAGTAGTCATCGATATAGAATACTTATACGAAGTATTGGGATCTTCAAATATTTTCTTTCTAACAGTTCCTTTACCTACACCAGAAGGACCTGAAAGAACTATTAACAATCCTTTTTCATTATCCATGCCTTACGACCTTTCTAAGCTATTCTTCTATTATTTAAATATGATATCATATTGCACTTGAAATTGTATAGAGATACTTTTAGCGACTCATTATACATTTTTCATAATAAGTTAAATTAAACAAGAATCATGACCGTACGAATGATGCATGTTACAATAATGAGAATGAATAACAAGAAGGTGGCAGATATCAATGGCATATGATGGCCTATTTACAAAACAGATGGTTGATTCCTTACAAGATTTAGTTACAGGACGCATCCATAAAGTTAATCAACCCGAAAATGATACGATAATTATTGTTGTACGCCAAAACCGTCAAAATCATCAACTACTTTTATCTATACATCCAAGCTTTTCAAGGTTGCAATTAACGAATAAAAAATATGATAATCCATTCGACCCACCTATGTTTGCTCGTGTCTTCCGTAAACATCTAGAAGGTGGCATTATTAAAGCTATTCGTCAAATTGGTAATGATAGACGTGTAGAAATTGATGTACAAAGTAAAGATGAAATCGGCGATACTATGTATAGAACGATTATATTAGAAATTATGGGTAAACATAGTAATTTAATATTAGTTGATGAAAATCGAAAAATCATCGAAGGATTTAAACATCTTACACCTAATACAAACCAATATCGTACAGTAATGCCTGGTTTCCAATATGAAGCCCCTCCAACTCAACATAAGTTAAACCCTTATGAAGTGTCAGGTTCTGAAGCATTAAAACATATTGATTTCAATGCAGGTAAAATTGCTAAACAACTGTTAAATACTTTCGAAGGTTTTAGCCCGTTAATTACAAATGAAATCGTTAATCGTCGTCAGTTTATGACGCCCGAGACTTTACCTGAAGCATATGATGAAGTCATGGCTGAGACACTAGAAACACCTACCCCTGTATTTCATAAAAATCATCAATCTGGTAAAGAAGATTTTTACTTCATGACTTTAAATCAATTTTATGATGATATAGTAACTTATGACTCTTTAAATGATTTATTAGATCGTTATTATGATGCACGAGGAGAACGTGAGCGCGTCAAACAACGTGCTAATGATTTAGTGCGTTTTGTGCAACAACAACTTCATAAATATCAAAACAAATTAAGCAAACTCATGCATGAATATGAAGGAACTAAAGATAAAGATAATTATCAATTATATGGGGAATTAATAACAGCAAATATTTATCGTATAAATCAAGGAGACGAATCTGTAACAGTACTCAATTATTATAATAATGAAGAGATTACAATTCCCTTGAATCCAACGAAATCCCCTTCTGTTAATGCACAATATTATTATAGACAATACAATCGTATGAAAACGCGTGAACATGAACTTCAACGTCAAATTCAGTTAACTAAAGAAAACATTGACTATTTCACTGGTATTGAACAGCAATTAGAACATATAACGGTAAATGAAATCGATGATATTCGTGACGAATTAGCAGATCAAGGATTTATGAAACAGCGTAAAAATGTTAAGAAAAAGAAAAATGCTAAAATACAGCTTCAATCTTATCTTTCAACAGATGGAGATACGATATTAGTAGGTAAAAATAATAAACAAAATGATTATCTCACTAATAAAAAAGCACAGAAAAATCATATATGGTTCCATACGAAAGACATCCCAGGTTCGCATGTTGTTATTCTAAATGATTCACCTTCAGAAGAAACTATTAAAGAAGCGGCTATGCTCGCTGGTTACTTCTCTAAAGCTGGAAATTCAGGTCAAATTCCTGTTGACTATACCGAAATAAAACATGTCCATAAACCTTCTGGTGCAAAACCAGGATTTGTCACTTATGACAAGCAAAAAACTTTATATGCAACTCCAGATTATGATCATATTCAACATATGAAATCTGAAAGTTTAACTTAATTTAAATATAAAGAGGACTGATTACGCATATATGAAGTGCACCCCAAAAGTTAGACTTAAAATCTAACTTTATGGATTTCAGCACAATATATGACACGTAACCAGTCCTTTTTAATTATATAAATATTTTGTTAGTGCTTATCTGGTAATGCAAGTTGGAAACTGACACCAAATTTATCTTGTACCCATGCAAATTCGCGATATGGTGGCATTTCAGTTTTAGGCATTAAAATAGCGCCTTCTTTTTTTAGTCCACTGAAAAGTCTTTCCATTTCCATTGTATCTTTAACAGTGACATAAAGTGACATTGCAGGATTCATTGGTAATTCTTCTCCATTGTTTGCATCAATAGCCATAAAAACTTGACCATTTAGTGTGAATATCGAATGTTGAACAGTTCCAGGTGTTCCAGGTCCATCTTCATCATATTTAACCATCGTTATAATTTCACTATCTTCAAATAAGCTTGTATATAAATTAATTGCTTCTTCTGCTTGATCATTAAACATTAAAAATGTCGTTATTTTTGGTATTTCCATTTTAATCCCCCTATAAGTGTTGTTTAAATTATTATCAATACTTATCCATAGTTTAACATGCGTGTCTTAATTTTGTTGACTATACCCACTTTTAAGATTTTAGCTATTTATAATATTTTTGTTAGATGTAGTTTTTTAATTTTGACTTATATGTTTGAACGGTTAAAATTAAATTAAGTGAAAAGGAGGCCATAATATGACACATTTACTTATTCCTCTATTGATATTAGTAATTGTTTTACTAATTGGATGGCTATTAACTAAATTATTTATTCGTTAAAGTAATATAAAAAAGAAACGGCGTTAGAGTGTTGTTAAACTGATGTGCCCTTATAAAGTTAGATTTTTAGTACAACTTTAGGGTTCAGTACAAACATTGACTAATCGCCGTTTTTTTAATTCATTGCTTTTAAATTAATAATCATGTAGTTTAAATCATTATTTCGGACTACAATTCACCTTTAGTACGTAAGTTTTCCTTTGCTTTTTTGAAAATATCACTTGTATGTTCAAAAGCATTATAATTCATTTCTTTTTGAAATTTGGATACTGTACTTTCATTTTCTTGGACATCGAGTTGAGTTGTATTTCTAAAATCTTCCCGTCGACTTAAAAATGCATTGCAGTGTTTTAATGACGAGTACAGATGATTATCATGTTTCTGCTTTAACATTTTACATCCCACCTATAAACCTATCTTATGATAAGTTATCTCTCCAATCAACTAAAGTCTGAATGTCATTTTCAGAAATTTCTCCACGCTCTTTTGCTACTTCAATCAATTCATTATAATTACTTAAAGTGTAAAAAGGAATTTTTGCTTGTTTGAATGTATCATCTGCTTTAGCTAGACCATAAGTAAATATGGCAACAACGCCTAACACTTCTGCGCCAGCTTCTTTAAGGGCATCTACTGCTGTTACTGATGATCCACCAGTAGAAATTAAATCTTCAACAACAACTACTTTTTTGCCTTTACTTTTGGCACCTTCAATTTGATTTTGTTTACCATGGCTTTTACTTTTCGAACGAACATAGTTCATTGGTAACTCCATTTTTTCTGAAATATACGCAGCATGTGGTATACCTGCTGTTGCAGTACCAGAAATAATTTCTACGTCTTCAAATTTTTCATTAATAAGTTTGATTAAACCATCTCTAATAGCATTTCGTACTTCTGGATAGCCTAATGTTACTCTGTTATCGCAATAAATTGGTGATTTAATACCTGAACTCCATGTAAATAAATCATTTGGTGATAATGATACTGCTTCAATATCTAGTAGTGATTTTGCAATTTCTTTAGCCATTTAACCTAACCAACTTTCTTTTATTTTTTGATAACTTTCAACTGGATTGTCACTTTGAGTAATTGGTCGACCAACAACAATATGTGTTGATCCTAATTTTTTAGCTTGCTCCGGTGTAGTGATTCGTTTTTGATCATTTTGCGCAGCACCTTGAGGTCTAATGCCAGGCGTTACCTTCATAAAATCTTCGCCTAATTCTTTAGTTAACAATTCCGCTTCCAATGGTGAGCAAACGACACCATCAAGACCTGCTTGTTGAGTCAATCGAGCATAATTTAGAACTGCTTCTTCAATCGTTGTTTGTATATTTTGTTCATTATTTAACTGTTCTTGAGTTGTTGATGTTAATTGAGTAACAGCAATGATTTTTATATCTTTGTTGTGTTGACGTAATCCTTCAATAGCTGCTTCCATCATCGCCTTACCACCAGCTGCATGAACATTTACTAAATCTACATCTAATTTTGCTAACCCTTGCATTGCTTTATTTACTGTATTGGGGATGTCATGTAATTTTAAATCAAGAAATATACTATGACCTCTATCTTTAATTGATTTAATTAAATCAGGTCCTGTTTGATAAAATAATTCCATTCCAACTTTTACAAATAATGGTTCATTAAATTGATCTAAAAATTCATTAACTTTATCTGCAGATTCAAAATCTAATGCAATAATTGGTAATTGTTTCATTATGTACTCCTTATATTGAAAGTTCTTCAATCAAAGTCTAATAACTAAGAATTGAAGAACTTATCTAAATTAAAATGTAGTTTCAAAATATTAAATTATATTGAATTAGTTTACATATTTCGCATCGTAAATGTCATACTCTCAATAACATTAGTTAAAGCGCTAGCAGTATCTAATGATGTTAAACATGGAATACCATTTTCAACTGTTGTACGACGAATTTGGAATCCATCTCTTTCCACTTCTTTACCTTTTGTCATTGTGTTAATAACGATTTGAACGTCACCATTTTGAATACGTGTAAGCAAGTCATTTTCTCCACCGATTTTGCCTACAACTTCTGCTGGTATATTATTTTGTTTTAATTTTTCAGCAGTCCCCTTAGTTGCTAGAATCTTATAACCTACTTCATTAAGACGGTGTGCAATTTTGACAATTTCGTCTTTATCTTTATTGCTTACTGTCATTAATACTGTACCGTGATCTTTGACTTCAAATCCACTACCAGTTAACCCTTTGTATAGCGCTTTTTCTAATGTTTGGTCTTTACCCATTACTTCACCTGTAGATTTCATTTCAGGCCCTAAAGTAATGTCTACATTTTTCAGTTTATTAAAGCTAAATATTGGTGCTTTAACAAATACACCTTCTGAATACGGTTGAATACCTTCTTTATAGCCTAAAGATGATAATTTCGTACCCATGATTGCTTGCATAGCTAATTGTGCCATTTGAATGTCAGTAATTTTACTTAAAAATGGTACTGTTCGACTTGAACGAGGATTTACCTCTAGAACATAAACACCATCATGTGCAATTACAAATTGAATATTGATTAATCCAATAATATTTAAACCTTTAGCTAATCTAATTGTGTAATCTTCAAGTGTTTTAATTTCTTCTTGAGATAGTGTTTGAGGTGGGTATACTGCAATAGAATCACCACTGTGTACACCTGCACGTTCAATATGTTCCATTATTCCTGGAATAATAACTGTTTCTCCATCTGAAATAGCATCGACTTCAATTTCTTTACCAGTTAAATATCTATCAACTAATACTGGATGTTCTGGACTAGCTTTAACAGCTTGTGTCATATAATTTTCTAACTCATCATCACTATCTACAATTTCCATAGCACGACCACCAAGCACATAAGATGGTCTAACTACAACTGGATATCCAATATTACGCGCGTTTTCTAACGCTTCTTTTGGTGATGTTGCAGTTTTACCTTGAGGTTGTGGTACATCTATAGTATGAAGTAATGCTTCAAATTCTTTTCTATCTTCAGCACGGTTTAAGTTTTCTAAAGAAGTTCCTAGTACTTGTACGCCATGTTTTGCTAATTTGTCAGCAAGGTTAATTGCTGTTTGTCCACCAAACTGTACAACTACACCTTTAGGTTTTTCAAGATTAATAATACTCATTACATCTTCTTCTGTTAATGGTTCAAAATATAATTTATCTGAAATTGAAAAATCTGTTGATACAGTTTCAGGGTTATTATTTACAATAATTGCTTCATAACCAGCATTTTGTATTGCCCACACAGCATGAACTGTTGCATAGTCAAATTCTACACCTTGTCCAATTCGAATAGGTCCAGATCCTAATACAAGAATTTTTTCTTTATCAGTAACAATAGATTCATTTTCAGTTTCATAAGTACCATAGTAATAAGGTGTTGTAGACTCAAATTCAGCAGCACATGTATCTACCATTTTGTACACTGGAGTAATATTATTTTCAATTCGTAATTGATAAACTTCTTCTTCTGTCATATCAAAACGATGTGCAATAACTCTATCACTGAATCCATAATCTTTAGCATATTTAAGGTATTCTAAATCACCTTGATGTGCTTTAAGTTCATGTTCAATGTTGATAATATTTTGGAATTTATTTAAGAAGAAATAATCAATTTTAGTCATTTCATGAATTTCTTCTAAAGTTGTTCCACGACGTATGGACTCACCTATAAAGAATAATCTTTCATCATCTTGATGACTAATACGTTCTTTAATGTAGTCTAAATCAAAGCTTTCACCGTTTGGTAATCCTAAATGATGTACGCCGTATTCTAATGAACGAATCGCTTTTAATAAAGATTCTTCATATGTGCGTCCTATTGCCATTACTTCTCCAGTTGCTTTCATTTGAGTACCTAATTCACGCTCACCTTTTTCGAATTTATCAAATGGGAAACGTGGTATTTTTGAAATAACGTAGTCTAGTGTAGGTTCAAATGCAGCATAAGAAGTTCCAGTAATTGGATTTAACATTTCATCTAGTGTTAAACCTACAGCAATTTTGGCTGCTAACTTCGCAATTGGATAACCTGTTGCTTTAGATGCTAATGCTGATGAACGAGATACACGTGGGTTTACTTCAATAATGTAATAGTTGTATGAATCTGGATCTAAAGCTAGTTGTACGTTACATCCACCTTCAATTCCTAAAGCGCGAATAACTTTTAATGACACATCACGTAGCATTTGATATTCGACGTCTGATAGTGTCTGACTTGGCGCAACAACAATTGAGTCACCAGTGTGTATACCAACTGGGTCAATATTCTCCATATTACAAACTACTATTGCATTATCATTTTTATCACGCATAACTTCATATTCAATTTCTTTAAATCCAGCAATTGATTTTTCAATTAAACATTGTGTAGCAGGACTATAATGAAGACCATTGGTAACAACTTCTTTTAAGTCATCATCGTTGTAGCAAATACCGCCACCAGTTCCTCCCATTGTGAATGCAGGACGAACGATTAATGGATAGCCAACTTCTTCTTTAAATTTAAAAGCTTGTTCTACTGTATTTACGATGTCACTTTCAGGTACTGGAACATTTAAATCATTCATTAACGTTCTAAATAATTCACGGTCTTCAGCTTGTTGAATTGATTCTAATTCAGTACCAAGTAACTTCACATTATTTGCGGCTAATACACCACTATCGTGTAATTGAATAGCCATATTCAAACCAGTTTGACCACCTAATGTAGGAAGTAATGCATCGGGTTGTTCTTTGCGAATAATACGTGCAATAAAATCGTGTGTTAATGGTTCAATATAAACTTTATCTGCAATTTCTTTATCTGTCATAATCGTCGCTGGATTTGAGTTAACTAATATAACTCTATATCCTTCTTCTTTAAGTGCAAGACAAGCTTGAGTTCCTGCATAATCAAATTCCGCAGCTTGCCCAATAATAATTGGACCCGATCCTACTACTAAAATTGTTTGAATATCGTTACGCTTAGGCATTTACATTACGCTCCTTTTCTATGAACTCGTTCATCATTGTTATAAATTCATCAAATAAATAATTCGAATCGCTTGGGCCTGGTCTTGCTTCAGGATGATATTGAACAGAAAAAGCAGGTAAAGTCTTATGTCTTAAACCTTCAACAGTTCCATCATTTAAAGCAATATGAGTAACCTCTAAATCAGTGTTTTCTAAAGAATCTTTATCGATTGAATAACCATGGTTTTGACTTGTAATGTCAACTTTACCTGTTTTTAAGTTTTTAACAGGATGGTTAGCGCCTCGATGACCAAACTTCATTTTGAATGATTTAGCACCTTGGGATAATGCGAATAATTGGTGTCCTAGGCAAATTCCAAAGAATGGAATTTTACCAAGAATACCTTTAATCATTTGAATAGCTACTTCTACTTCATCTGGATCTCCAGGTCCATTTGATAGCATTACGCCATCTGGTGACATCTTCAATATTTCTTCAGCAGATGTGTCGTATGGCACAACTGTCACATTGCACCCTCGCATATTTAATTCTCGTACAATATTTTGCTTTTTACCAAAGTCAAGAAGTACAACGCTTAAATCTGCTCCAGTAGATACATAAGGTGTTTTTGTAGAAACAGTTGATACTTCGTCTCTAGGTAATTCAGTTGTTTTAAGATGTTCAACTAAGCTTTCAATTTCATCTTTGTTATCTGTAAATCCAGCTCTTAATACACCATGTTGGCGAATTTTACGTGTGATACTTCTAGTATCAACACCTGAGATACCAGGTATTTGATATTGAACTAATACTTCATGTAATGTCTTTTGATTACGGAAATTACTTGGATGTGTACTTGCTTCTTTGACTACTACACCATTTAATGTAGGTGTTAAAGATTCAAAGTCATCTCTATTAATTCCATAATTTCCAATTAATGGATACGTAAATGTAATAATTTGACCTGTATATGAAGGGTCAGAAATTGTTTCTTGATAACCTGTCATTGCTGTGTTAAAAACAATTTCACCAATCGATAATTCATCTGAACCTAGCTGGTATCCTTCATAATAAGAACCGTCTTCAAATACTAGATAACGTTTTGAAAGCATTTATTTTTCCTCCTTAAATACAACTTCACCTTTTATCATAGTTAATACGGGATGTCCGTATACTTTCTCACCAATAAATGGTGTATTGTCAGCTTTTGATAAGAAATCTTCACTTCTAATTTCTTTTTCATTTTCTAAATCAATAATAGTAATATCAGCATAACTATCTTTGTGTAGTTTTCCGTAGTTAAGATTAAAGATTGTAGCTGGTTTAATTGTTAAATAATCAATTAATTGTTTTAATGACCAATTCCCATTTCTTACGAAGTGTGTATATAGTAATGGGAATGCTGTTTCACTACCTACAATTCCAAATGGTGCTTTAGTCATAGGTTGTTCTTTTTCTTCTTTAGCGTGTGGCGCATGGTCTGTAGCAATACAATCAATTGTACCGTCTAATAATCCTTCTAATAATGCGTCACGATCTTCTGTACTTCTTAATGGTGGATTCATTTTATAATTAGAATCATCACCTGGAACATCATTTTCTGTTAATAATAAGTGATGTGGCGTTACTTCAGCTGTAACATGAATGCCTGCTTTTTTAGCATCGCGAATAACACGGACACTTTCTTTAGTTGATACGTGACAAACATGATAATGACATCCTGCTGCTTCAGCTAATAAAACATCTCTTGCAATTTGAACTGATTCACAAACATTTGGAATACCAGGAATACCTAGTTCTTCACTACGTTTACCTTTATGCATAGCGCCGCCATAAATTAAGCTATTGTCTTCACAATGAGCAACAATTGGCTTTTTAACTTTAGCAGCTTGCTTCATAGCAGCGTACATCATACTCGCTTGTTGTACACCGACGCCATCGTCTGTGAACGCAAACACACCTTCTTTAGCTAAAGCTTCGAAATCCACTAACTCTTTACCAGCTTGTCTAGTTGTAATTGAAGCATAGGGTAATACGCGAACTTGAGCTGTTTCAGAAATTCTTTCTCTTAACGCTCTTACATTTTCAACTGAATCTGGTACTGGTCTTGTATTAGGCATAGGGCAAATTGTAGTAAATCCACCTCTAGCTGCTGCTTTTGTACCTGTTTCAATTGTCTCTTTGTGTTCACCACCTGGTTCACGTAAATGCACATGTACATCTACAAATCCTGGTGCGATTAAATTTCCTTTAGCATCAATGACTTCAATATCGTCAGATGATGCATCTATTTTAGTACTGATCGTTTTAATTCTTTTACCTTCGATTAAAATATCTGTATTTTTCAATTTTCCGTTCTTAATAATTTTACCGTTTTTAATTAATTTCATGATTCAAATACCCCTTCCTTATTGTAAAAGCTCATCAATAACTGCCATTCTCAAATACATACCGTTTTCCATTTGCTTAAATATTCGAGACTTAGGTGCCTCTACCAATTCGCTTTCGATTTCTACTCCTCTATTTACAGGAGCCGGATGCATGACAATAGCTTCTTCTTTTAATTTATCATATCTTTCCCTAGTTAACCCATATTGTTGATGATAATTTTCAGCTTCAAAATTGGCCTTTCCAGTAATACCATGTCTTTCATGCTGAACTCTTAGCAACATCACAATATCTACTTGGTTAATCACATCATCAATATTTACATATGATGACTCTATTGTATCGTCTACCCATTCTTCGGGGCTCGCGAACATTACATTTGCACCTAATGCTTTTAAACTATGAAAATTACTTCTAGCTACTCGAGAATTTTTGATGTCACCACAAATTAATACATTTAGACCTTCAAATTTTCCATACTCTTCATAAATTGTCATTAAATCAAGTAAACTTTGTGTTGGATGTTGACCACTACCATCCCCACCGTTAGCTATAGGGATATTTAAATTATTTAATTCTTCATAATATGCATTTTGAGAATGTCTAATTACAAGTAAATTAACACCAATACTTTCTAAAGTTTTACAAGTATCATACAAGGATTCACCCTTTTGAACTGATGATGTACTTGTCTCAAAATTAACTAAATTCAATCCTAACTTTTGTTCGGCAACTTCAAAACTACATTTTGTTCTAGTTGAATTTTCAAAGAACAAATTAGCTACAAATTTATCTTTGTATTGCGGTACATTAACTTCTCCAGATTTAAATTGACTTGCTTTTTTAACTAAGCTAAAAATTTCATCGTTTGATAAATCTTCCATTGATAATAAATGTTCCATTGTTTGCCTCCTCAGTTAAACTGATTATTTTTTAGGTAAGATTAAATTTAAAATAATACCTGATAATGCTGATAATGCCATTCCTTCAAGCTGAAGATTTATGCCAATACCTTTTAAATTGATAAGTAGATTTCCAATACCAATTACTAAAATGACAGATGCTATTACCAAGTTTCTATTGTTAGCAAAATCAACATTACTCTCAACAATCATTCTTAAACCACTTGCGGCGATAATACCGAATAATAGTATAGATACACCACCCATGACTGGTGTTGGTATTGAAGAAATAAGTGCTGTGAATTTTCCTATAAATGCGAGTACTATCGCTATGACAGCTGCGCCACCAATAACGTAAATACTATAAATTTTAGTAATCGCTAGAACGCCAATGTTCTCACCGTATGTTGTACTTGGTGGTCCTCCGATAATACTTGCAACCATCGTTGATACACCGTCACCGATAATTGATTTGTCTAATCCTGGATCTTTAAAGAAATTTTTACCTACAATTTTATTAATGACCATTTGATGTCCAATATGTTCACTAACTGTCACAAAAACTACTGGTATCATCACTAGTACCAATCCTAGGTGAAACGATGGTACATAATCTTTAAATGGTAGATAAATATCTGGGAAATCTAACCATTTAGCTTTAGCTATTGGCGCAAATTTTACTAATCCCATAAATATTGAAACGATATAACCTACAATAATACCGATTAAAACTGGTATGAGGGATAAGAATCCTTTGAAAAAACCTTGCACAATAATAGTTACTATTAAAGTGATTAACGCTACTACTAAATAACTTAAATTGTAACCTTTCATGTCTCCTGAATTTTCATACATTGCCATGTTTACTGCTGTAGGTGCAAGACTTAAACCGATAACCATGATTACTGGTCCAACCACAACAGGTGGTAATAATTTCATTAGCCATTCTGTTCCACTAAATCGTATACATATACCGATAATGACGTACATTAATCCACTCATGAATAATGCAACTAACATGTCTCCTAAACTATGTGTACTTAACCCAGTAATGATTGGAGTGATAAAAGCGAAACTAGAACCCAAATAAGCAGGTATTTTGGCTTTTGTTATTAATATGTATAATAATGTTCCGATTCCAGATGCTAATAATGCACCTGATATTGGTAGTCCTGTTAAAAATGGTACAAGTACAGTCGATCCAAACATCGCAAATAAATGTTGTAAACTTAAGAATGCCCATTGGCCTGCTTTTGGTTTATCTTTAACATCTAATACTGGTTTTACTGTACGTTCAAACATTTGTTCATTTTCCATAATGATTCATTTCCTCTCATAAAAAAATCTCTTTACATACAGTTATGCAAAGAGACTAAAGTCAATGATATGAATCATAAGCAATATGTATCTATAGTCATATAAGTTTACATAACTATATTACAGTTAGTTAAATGCTTATATAATTCAATTCACCTTTTTCAGTCTCTCGTACTGTTTTAAAAGGATATATTATTCAATTACTACCGCATTCGTTGAATCCTTTTCCGTTAAGAATACTTTCACTGATTCATCTCGTGCAGTAGGTATATTTTTCCCTACAAAATCTGCTCGAATTGGAAGTTCTCTATGGCCTCGATCAACAAGTGTTGCCAAACCAATTTTAATTGGTCTAGAGTGTAATAGTATAGCATCTAATGACGCTCTTACAGTTCTTCCTGTATATAAAACATCGTCCACGATGACAACAACTTTTCCTGTGATGTCTACATCAATCTCAAATGCTTTATCAAAAGATTGCTTTGAAACTTGATCAATGTCATCTCGAAATTGTGTAATATCAATTGTACCTGTTGGAACAAGTTGTTGCTCAATCATATTAATTTTTTCTTGAATACGGTAAGCAAGGTAAGCACCTCGCGTTTTAATGCCCAATAATACTAAATCTTCTGTACCTTTGTTATACTCAAGAATTTCATGTGCAATTCGAGTTACTGTACGTTGTATTGCTGCTTCATCCATAATGATGCGTTCAGACATTTCCTCACCTCATAAATTAACATGAAAAAAACCTCACATCTTTAACAAGACATGAGGTTGATATATAGATAATGTGTAATTGAGATATAATCACATACACATTTTCATTCATTTACATGAGTTACAATTCTTTAAAAAACTTTCTATAAAAGTATATAAAGGTAGTAACATTAATGTAGATTAAGTATCATTTTCATGTCTTTGAAGCCTCTCTGGACTTACATTTAAAGACCTACGATTTTTTTATTTAAACTGTTATTAGTTTAATCCTAAAACTACAATTAGTCAACAGTCATATGACTATTTTTTTATTTATCTTTATAAGTTTATGACTTATGTCTAGACTTTAATTAATATCTAAATTCAAATATTGAACTATATGATTTATCAAACTATATTAAGCATCTCTTTTTCTAATATCATCTAATAAATCTTCAAATTCTTGTGGTAATTTAGCTGTTCTTTCAATATATTCATGCGTAACTGGATGTTCAAAACCGATGACTCCAGCATGTAAAGCTTGTCCACCAATATCTAATGTTTTCTTAGGACCATATTTAGGGTCCCCAACTAATGGGAATCCAATATATTTCATATGTACACGGATTTGGTGAGTACGACCTGTTTCTAACTCGCACTCAATTAATGTGTAGTCTTTAAAATGTTCTAATACATTGAAATGTGTTACTGCTTCTTTTCCATCATCTACGACAGCCATAGCTTGGCGGTCTTTTTTATTACGTCCAATAGGTGCATCTACAGTTCCATAATCATGTGGAATATTGCCATGTACTAATGCGACATATTTACGTTTAACTGATTTCGCCATTAATTGCTCAACTAAGCCTCGATGCGCAATATCATTTTTAGCAACCATTAACAATCCTGAAGTATCCATATCAATTCTGTGAACGATGCCTGGGCGTATTTCACCATTAATACCTGATAAATCTTTAATTTGATACATCAATCCATTGACTAAAGTACCTGTATAATGACCAGGTGATGGATGAACAACCATACCTTTAGGTTTATATACAATAGCTACATCGTTATCTTCATAAAAAATATCAAGATTTAAATTTTCTGGCGTGATATCCGCTTCTACGACCTCTTGTTCTGTTACGATAATATGATCGTTTTGTTTAACTTTATAGTTTGGTTTTACCACTTTATCATTTACTTTTACTAAATCTTCTTTGATCCAATCTTGAATCTGACTACGTGACCAATCGCTATTCAATTCAGGTAATACTTTATCTAATCTTTGACCTACATAATTATTATCTGAAATTTGATATTCATATGTTTCCATTACCTTACCTCCTATTCTTTATTTGTTGTATCTTTAAGTAAAGCTATAATTATTAAAATTACACCAATTGTTAAACTTGAATCGGCAATATTAAATATTGGAAAATCATATCCAAAAATATTTGTGTCGATAAAATCAACAACTTCTCCATTAAACAAACGATCTATAAAATTCCCTAAAGCGCCTGCGAACAACAAACTAACAGCTAATTGCATAAATAAATTGTACTTAGCTTCTTTAATAAAGAATAATACGAGCATGATTAATATAATTACTGTAATGATATAAAAGAAAAACATTTTTCCACTTAAAATACCCCAAGCAGCACCATTATTTCTATGGGATGTTATATTTAAAAAATTTGGTATTACTTCGTAGGAATCCCCTATTTTCATTGAACTAGCAATTATCCATTTTGTTATTTGGTCAATGACTAAAATAAAAATGACTACGAATAATGAAATACCAGTATAATATTTCTTTTTCATTCATGTGCCTCCATTCAAAACCATTCATCACTTTTTTACAACATCTTTTATTATATCTTAATCAAGTATATAAAAACAGGATAGCCTAAAAATAAATACGATGTACATAATGAAATAATTTTATTTGCTAATCGGCATTATTATGAGTATCGATATGTTGTTCTTAATTATGCTTTTTCATTATTTTTAGGATGTATATACTGATATTGATCTACATCAAAACTTGGAATTGTTCTATCTGTAATTTCATAAGCTTTTTTAAAATTCATCTCAGAAATTTTAAGTGATCCATCTTGATTTATTTTTTCAATATATGCTACGTGCCCATATTTTCCTTTAGTTGTTTGTAATATCGACCCTTTTTTAGGTTGATGATTGACTTTGTAATCATCTTTTTCAGCATTTTTAGCCCATTCTTTTGCATCAGACCATGTGTTCTCAATTTGATGGTGATCTTCTTTGACTTTATCAAAAACATAATACGTACATTGACCTTTTTGATAAGTATTATATTTCATTGGATTGATTTCTAATAAATGATTTTTGGGCTCTGTCATATCTTGATTATTTAATCCATCTATTATTGCAGCTATCGTAATACATATAGTCACTATAAACATTAAAGTTATACTTTTTTTCACTGAATCACTCTTCTTTTATATAATTAAACCTAAAATATATGCCATCCGGCCCTTTAACATTCAAATAGGTCGTTTCTGGATAATGAAAATCTACAAGTGCTAAGCCATAAGAATGAGAATTATCAACGCGTTTAGTTCCGGATATCCATTGATTTATAGCTAAATGATGGTGGTAATGTTGAGATGATAAAAAGAATGAATAGTCATCCATATATGCTGATTCTTCTAAACCAAAATAATTTAAATAATAATCTTTGACTTCAGATATACGTACCGTCTTTAAATGTAACGTACCAATTTTAGCCTCATCTGGAATGCCTTGCCACTTTTCGTCTGAAACTTCATTTAATAAACGTGGGACGTTAATTGGCACAATATTAAGCAATGCTTTATCATCCTCATAATGCCATGACTCAAAATCTTGATCGACATAAAATTTCAAACCGTTGCCTTCAGGATCTTCAATAAACAAAGACGTTGAAACACTTTGTTCTCCACCGTTAACAGGTATTTCATAATCGCTCAATTGTACTAATAAATCAGCTAAATCAGATAGCGTTGGCAACATGATTCCTAAATTAAATAACCCAGCTTCTGACATTAATGGTTCTCGTCCATTAGTAATTTCATTTAACGTAATGAATGTATTTGACATTCCTACTTCATATTGAATGCTCGTCATCGTTTCGTTAACAATATTTAACCCTAATATTTCTTCATAAAAAGGTTTAAGTTCATCTTTATCTCTTACATTTATAGTTATTCCATTTACAAAATTTGCATTCTTATTATGAAACATACATACTACCTCTTTCATAAAGCTTATCTATAAATTTAACTCATTATTGAAATTATTATTAGTAACATCCATATTTTTAATATTATGCTAAAAATTTATACTAAAAGCAACTTAATTGCTAAAAATATTGCTTGAAAGAGCATAATGAGAACATGACATTTCAATTAAACTTACACTAATTCATTCCAATTTTAATGACTATCTAAATTTTCATTAGCTAATATATGAACGTAAAAATAATAAAGTAACCTTTATCAATATTTCAAATTTAAAAATATAAAATAAAAGCTGTTAGCAATGTCAATTGACACTGCTAACAGCTTTAAATCAATGATCTAATATTAATTTAATGTTTTTACGACTTCTTGACAACGTGGGCATAAGTGATCTAGTTCTCCTACTGATCCTAATTGATCACTGTAGTTCCAGCATCTTTCACATTTTTCACCTTCAGCATGTTCAATACGGATATCACCATATTGATAAGCTTGACCATTGTCAACGTGGTCAACTACTTCTGCTTGAGAAGTAATAAATAATTGTTGTAAGTCATTAAATTGTTGTAAGAATTCTGAAGCATTGAAATCACTATTACTACCGATTGTCACTTTAGCTTCTAATGATTTACCAATTACTTTTTCATTACGAGCTGCTTCTAATGCACGGTTGACGTCATCACGTAATTTCATAAATGTATTCCATTTATCTAATAATTGTTGGTCTACTTCTTCAACTTTTGGCATATCAGCTAAATGTACACTTTCTTCTTTAACATGTGGCGTATGTGACCAAACTTCTTCTGCAGTATGCACTAAGATTGGTGCAAGTAATTTAGTCATATCAACTAAGATTTGATATAACACTGTTTGCATACTACGGCGTTTATGTGATGAACGTTCTTCAATATAAAGAATATCTTTACCATAATCTAAGTAGAAATTACTTAATTCTACATTGATAAAGTTTTGTACTTCTTGATAAATATTAAGGTAATCAAAGTTTTCATAGTTTTTAATTGTACTAGCAGTGAATTCACGTAAACGATGTAATAAATAACGATCGACTTCTAATAAATCCGCTTCAGCAATACCATCTGTTTCTGGATTGAAATCATTCACATTACCTAACATAAATCTTAATGTATTTCTGATTTTACGATATACATCTGACGTTTGTTTTAAAATTTCATCTGAAATACGCACATCAGCTAAATAGTCTGTACTACTTACCCATAAACGTGCAATATCAGCACCTTTTTGTTTTACAACTTGATCCGGTACAATCGTGTTACCTAATGATTTACTCATTTTCTTACCTTCTCCATCCATGACGAAACCATGAGATAATAAGAATTTGTATGGTGATTGGCCTTTTGTTGCCACTGCAGTTGTAATTGATGAGTTAAACCAACCACGATATTGGTCACTACCTTCAAAGTATAAATCTGCTGGGAAACTTAATTCAGGACGTGTTTCAAGTACACCTCTATGAGATGATCCTGAATCGAACCATACGTCCATAATATCTTCTTCTTTAGTAAATTCGCCATTAGGACTTCCTGGATGAGTGAATCCTTCAGGTAATAAATCTTTAGCTTCACGTTCGAACCAAATATTTGAACCATGTTGTTCGAATAAATCTGCAACATGATTAACTGTTTCTTTAGTCATGATGATGTCGCCATTTTCTGCATAGAATACTGGTAGTGGAACACCCCATACACGTTGACGAGAAATAACCCATTCTCCTCGATCACGAATCATATTGTAAATACGAGTTTTGCCCCAATCTACTTTAAAATCAGTATTATCAATCGCATCTAGAATATCTTGTCTTACTTTATTAATAGAAGCAAACCATTGTGGTGTCGCACGGAATATAACTGGTTTTTTAGTTCTCCAATCATGTGGGTAACTATGAGTAATGAAGTTTAGTTTTAATAAAGCATCTTTTTCTGTTAATAAATCAGTAACAGCTTTATTTGCTTTGTCATAGAACATACCTTCAAATGGTCCGCCTTCTTCAGTGAACACACCTTTATCATTTAGTGGACTAATAACAGGTAAATCATATTTTTGACCAACGATATAGTCATCTTCCCCGTGTCCAGGAGCAGTATGAACACAACCTGTACCAGCATCAGTAGTGACGTGGTCTCCGTTAATAACTAATGAAGTTCTGTCTAAGAATGGATGTTGTGCTTCAACATATTCTAATTCCTTACCTGTAAATTCTTTTTCAAGTTGGATTGAATCTGTATCCCATTCTAATGCTTCTGCAACTGTTTCTGCTAGAGCTTGTGCAATAATGTACTTTTTACCATTAACATTATATTGCCCATATTTTAATTCTGGATGAACTGTAATCGCTACATTTGAAGGGATTGTCCATGGTGTAGTTGTCCAGATAATAAATTGTGCGTCAGGATCAACGACACCTTTGTCATCTTTAACATTAAACGCTACATAGATTGAAGCAGAACGTTTATCATGGTATTCAATTTCAGCTTCAGCTAATGAAGATTCACTTGATGGTGACCAATAAACTGGTTTTTTACCTTTGTAAATTAAACCTTTGTCAGCCATTTCACCAAATAATCGAATTTGTGCTGCTTCATATTCAGGATTTAATGTGATATAAGGGTTATCAAAATCACCACGTACACCTAAACGTTTGAAATCATTCTTTTGAATTTCAACTTGTTTTAAAGCAAACTCTTTACATTTTTCTCTAAATTCAGCAGTAGTCATTTTTTTACGATCTACGCCTTTTTTAGTTAATGCTTGTTCAATTGGTAAACCATGTGTATCCCAACCAGGAACGTACGGTGCATAAAAGCCTTGCATTGTTTTATATCTAACGATGAAATCTTTAATAATTTTATTTAAGGCATGACCCATATGTAAGCTACCGTTAGCGTATGGTGGACCATCATGTAAAATGTAAGATTGGTTTCCTTTATTTTTATCTAATGCTTTTTGGTATTGATTGTCTGCATCCCATTTTTCTTGAATTTTTGGCTCTTTATTAGGTAAGCCACCACGCATTGGAAATTCTGTTTTTGGCATTAATAACGTATCTTTATAATTCATTTACTTTCATTCCTCCTAATTATAAAAAAGAACTCTAAGTTCAATTAACAGGGACGGTTATACCGCGGTACCACCCTGATTAACTCAACTTAGAGTTCTCTCTTGAATATATTCATTTTAAACAAATCAGTGATATAAGAAACATGCTTATATTAGGCTCCCACCATTTCCTAATTCGCTGTGATAAGTGTTTTGTTTCTTACGCGTCTGATTTTTATTTTTGATTTGGTGATTCTGATTGAGTCACTGAATCACTTTGAGATGTTGAAACCGTACTTTCTGAAGATTCAGTTGTTTGAGACTGACTTTGAGCATTTTGTTTCATTGCTTTTTCTTCTTCAGTTAAATCATTTTCATTTAAATGGTGAATGTCTTCTAAAGTGACTTGTTCAGCATCTAAATCATAATTTAATAAATAATCCCAATCGTCATTCTTAAGTAAGTCTAATTGAGCTTCAACTAACATACGGAAACGAGATCTAAATACTTTAGATTGACGTTTCATATCTTCAGTTTGGAAAGCTAAACGACGTGCTTTTTCTACCGCATCGTTTACAATTTGATCAGCTTGCGCTTGAGCTTTGGCAATTGTTGCTTCTGAATCTTTATTCGCTGCTAATTTAGTTTCTTCACCAGCTTTTTGTGCTTGTACTAATGCGTCAGTTACAGATTGATGAACATCTTGATATGACTTAATATTAGTATCTCTTTCTTCAATAACTTTTTCAAGTTGTTTTTTATCTTCTTTTAATCTTTCTATTTCAGAGCTTAATTGTTCTAAATAGTTTGCAACTTCAGTAGGTTCTAGACCATTTTTCACACGAGTAAACTCTTTACTTTTAATTTCACTTGGTGTAAAAGGCATTATATGTCCTCCTTAATTTTACACTATTTGAATAATGTATTATAGGTAATGTGTATTTTATCTTTTTTAGTTCTTCCACCTATATCGGTCATTTGTGCTCTACCGAAACCTTGGATGGAAAGCAAATCATTCATTTCTAATTGAAAATCAGGTGAATCAATGATTGTGTGATTCACTTTTACTCTTTTTTTCTCGATGAGTTGTTTCGCTATCGATCTTGATTTGTGAATCATTTCTTTAAGTACAACATCAAGTCTTAGTGCGCTCACCGTTGAACTATGAATCTTCCAATTCTCTTCTGATTGTATCATATCTTTTAAAGGAATAGAATTAAGTTTAATTGTAGCACCTTTGATTTTAGTGAATTCTAACATAATAAATGATTCTAAAGCTTTTGTCAAAACAAATTGAATACGTTCTCCAACAATAATATCTCCAAGTTGATTTCTATCTATTCCTAAAGACATCAATGTCCCTAATACATGTTGGTGTTGTATTGTAACAAACTTTTGTGGATAGTCTATTTCAATTAAAGTTAAATCAAAATCACTTTCATTTGGTTCGTAATAAGAAGGTGTGATAAGGGCACGTTGTCGTTCAGCTTGAGGTCCCCCATTAAAATGAACAACCAAATCTTCATAACTACCAACAATAACTTCCAATATATACTGACCTCTAGGATCTAAAAAGTTTGTTAATACTGGCGCATAATGTCGTTCAGCTTGTTGGCATTTATCGATTAATAAATCTATGGTTGCTTGTTCTTCTTTTCTAAAATGCTGATAAATATCGATGTTTGACACCTCCTTATTTTTACGTAGTTTAGCTAGTTCAGTCACCTTATTTTACAAAGTTAACAATAAAACGAGGCAAACTGGCATACTTCCAGTTACCTCGTTATTCAACAACATCTATATTATTTACTATCTTTTAAGTATTTACTCTTATCCAGCCAAGTGAACTAAAATCATGTTGAAAATAGTCACTAATCCTCGTTGGAATAATACTAAAACAATGATAGCTACAATAGATGATATATCAATAATTCCTATTGGTGGAATTATTTTTCTAAATGGTTCCAAAAATGGTTCGTAAATCTTCCCGAGTATTTCACCAAACTTAGATTCTCGAATATTTGGCACCCAAGAAGTAAAGAAATAAACAATCATTCCATAATAATAGATTTGAACAATCCAAATTATAATTCGGAATATTGTATTAAGTAATCCAATATCCATATGTTATCTCCTTATTCGTAATGTTGCTCCATATTCTCAATATGGTCTGTAATGCTACCAGCAACTTCAACATTGTCTGGAGTACATAGGAAAATATCTGTACCGACACGTTGGATATCGCCACCAATCGCATATACTGTACCACTCAAGAAATCAATAATACGTTTAGCAGAGACTTTATCAATGCGTTGTAAATTAACTAAAGTAGCACGACGATTTTTTAATTCATCTGCAATATCTTGTGTATCTGAGAATACACGTGGTTCAAATAAACACATTTTTGAACTTTCTTGAGTAGCAACATTTGTTTGTGCATTATTATTCATCGTTACTACATTTCTTGAGTTTGATTTAGAATTATTAGTCATACGATAATTCCTTTCTTCAGAAGTTGAATTATATCTAGTTGAACTTTTTTGTGGTACTGATTTAATTGCACTTGTTTTTGAAGTAGCCGGTTCTTGCGCTACCTCTCTTTGTGATTCAACTTCACGTTCTTGTTTACGATCACGTTCTTGTTCACGTTCTTCTGGTACTTCCACTTCTTCTTCATCTTCAACTACAAAAAAACCATTAAATAAATCTTTTAAAGCCACGGGGCTCACTCCTCTTCTCCTACAAGTTTAGTCCCAATTCTTACAAACGTAGCACCTTCTTCTATAGCAATGAGGTAATCGTTACTCATACCCATAGATAATTCAGTACACGGTGCATATTCTAAATTGAGTTTGTGTATTTCGTCTCTTTTTATTCGTAATTTTCTAAATAATGACTGTATGTATTCGACATCATCTGTAAATGGTGCCATAGTCATTAATCCGACTATTTTTATATTCTCATATTGTTTAAGGTCTTCGATAAACGAATTAACATCGTCTAAATCAATACCATGTTTAGAAGATTCTCCAGAAACATTCACTTGTAAAAAACAAGGAATAGTATGATTGGCACGTTTGTTAATTTCTTTAGCTAAACTCATTCTATCTAAAGCGTGGAAGTAATCAACATCATTGATGACATCTTTGACCTTTCTAGATTGCAAAGAACCGATAAAATGAAACACTGCATCACTAGGTAGTGCTTCTTTCTTTTCTTTAAATCCTTCAAGTCTATTCTCACCAAAGTGACGAAGTCCAGCTTGATAAGCTTCTTTAGCTCGCTCTATTGTAACATACTTTGTCACTGCAATCACGCTAGGCTGTGTTGAAATGTTACTTTTTTCTCTTTGTTGATTTATTTCATCGTTAATTTTTGCCAAATTTTCTTCGACTTTACGCATTAATCTTCACCTTGCTTTCTTCCGATAAAGGCTAACATTCTACCGGTTTGCCCTTTCTCAACTCTATAGGAAAAGAAATAATCTAAGTTTTCTGATGTAGCATAATCTGTAATATAAATATTATCTTTTGGTACACCCACACTTTGTAATAATAAAGCATTGGCTTTTTTCAAATCTATGCCATGTCTATCTTCATCTCGTGTTTCTATATATTGTGTTGTTTCAATATCTAATGTTTCAAATTTAGATTTAATATCATCATTAATTTCATACGAATTTGAAGTTGCAGGACCTATCACAACTTGTAAATCATTTAAGTCAAAATCGATTTGTCGAACCATTTCTTTTACAATTTCACCATATGTACCTCTCCAACCTGCATGAGCTAAACCAACATAATGATTTTTCTCACTATAAAAATATACTGGTACACAATCTGCATAACACATCGTTAATAAAATATTAGGTTCATATGTATACAGACCATCAATGCCATGTAAATCATTAGTGATTGCATCGATATTAGTTCCTTTATCTGCAGCTGTGATTTTGGCTACTTTATTTTCATGAGTTTGTATAGGAAATACCCAATCTCTTCTAGGAAAATGTATCAAATCGGCTAAAATAGCTTGATGCTTTGATATATTATCTTGATCATCGTCAACGTATCTAGCCATATTAAATGCATTTTCAGGATACATACTTAAGCCACCCTCTCTCGTAGTAAATCCAAGGGTAGTATTTGTCTTATTTTCGTCTTTGTATTCTAAAAAATGATCTTGTTTAATAAATTTTTCAGTCAAATGTTTCACAACCTTAAGTATGAATTTTCAATATTTGCTATTAATGATAAAAATGGCTTTCGTAAAGTTATTATATAACATTTTTATTTGTAATTAAATTAAAACTATTTTAATTGTACATGGATTAACATGCTTTTTCTTAAACTTTAGAATCTGGTTATAATCTTAAAAATTCCTATGTAAAAAATTAAAAAGTCATCAGAATTCAATCTGATGACTTAAAATAATATGTTTAGAGAATTAATTAACGTCTAGTTCTTCTTGAACGTCTTTCTTCTCTGTTTCTAATAAAGCTAGGAATATCATCGTCTTTAGTTGTATGAGTTCTTTCGTTCACACTGTCAGAAGATGATGCACTTGAAGCAGAACTGCTTACAGATTCTTCTCTATCTACAGAATGAGATGATGAAGCACTATTTACACTAGAACCGAATCCAGTACTAGAAGCTTTACGTCCTTGAGAAGATGGTTTGTCTTCAAATCCAGTAGCAATAACTGTAACTACAATTTCATCTTGTAATTCTGGGTTAATTACTGTACCGAAAATCATGTTCACGTCTTCATCAGCAGCATCTTGTACGATATCAGCAGCTTCTTGAGCTTCGAATAAAGAAAGTGATTCCCCACCTGTAATGTTCATAAGCACACCTTGTGCACCAACAATAGAAGTTTCTAATAAAGGTGAAGAAATAGCTTTTTTAGCTGCTTCTACCGCTCTATTTTCTCCAGATGATACGCCAATTCCCATTAAGGCAGAACCTTGGTTTGACATAATAGTTTTCACGTCAGCAAAGTCTAAGTTAACTTCACCAGATACAGCGATTAAGTCAGAAATACCTTGTACACCTTGACGTAAAACGTTGTCTGCTTCTTTAAATGCTTCCATCATAGGAGTTGATTTATCAACGATATCTAATAAACGATCATTAGGAATAACGATTAATGTATCTACAGCAGCTTTCATTGATTCAACGCCGGCAGCAGCTTGTGTTTGACGTTTACGACCTTCAAAGCCGAATGGACGAGTAACAACACCAACTGTTAAAGCTCCCATTTCTTTAGCAATTTTTGCTACTACAGGAGCAGCACCAGTACCAGTACCGCCACCCATACCTGCAGTTACGAATACCATATCTGCACCTTGGATTGCATCTTCAATTTGTTCACGTGATTCTTCTGCAGCTTTTTTCCCAATTTCTGGGTTAGCTCCAGCACCTAATCCACGTGTTAATTTTTCACCAATTTGGATTTTTGATTCAGCTTTAGATAAGTTTAAAGCTTGTCCATCCGTATTGATAGCGATAAATTCTACATTATTCATACCGTGGTCAATCATACGGTTTACAGCGTTGTTACCGCCGCCACCTACACCGATGACTTTTAAAGTCGCTAAATGATTAAATCCTTGTTCAAATTCTAACATTTAAATTTCCTCCTAGTTTTAATGGCCAATAATCATTCAAATAAAGATTTCATGAGTTTTTTAAATTTACCTTCTTCTTTGTCTTTATCTTGAGAATTATGATGATCTTGTTCTTGATGAGTTTCGCGGTTGTCATATTCTTCATGAGGTGCTTCAGGTTCTTCCTCATAATCATCTTTTTTATTCGATTTGCGTTTGAACCAATCGAAACCGCTTGATTTAGAGTCAGCATCTTTATCATTTGATTCGATAACTTCCTCTTCAAATTCCTCATTATCTTGATAACTAATTGTAACATAATCTAATAACTCGTCAAAAGTGATACTACTAGAAATCGTAGAAATCGCAGAAGAAAATTCTGGTTTTCTGATACCCATTTGAGATGGTGTATGAATTCTTACTTTTTCACTTACCATATCTTGTAGTAATTCTTTTACACCTAATAAGTTAGCTGATCCGCCAGTAACGACGAAACCACCGTTAACTTTAGTTAATCCTAATTCTTGCAATACATCAAATACTTCGAAGAAAATATCTTCAACTCTTGCTTCAATAAAATCACTTAAATCTTTTTGCGTATATTGAACATTCTCTTCACTATCTATTTGATCCACAGAAAATACATCTTGGCTTGAAGCTGAGTGATAAAAAGCATGACCATATTGATGTTTAATCTTTTCTGCTGTGTCATAAGAAGTGTTTAATCCTTGTGCAACATCGTCAGTAATATCACGACCAGCCATTTCGATTGAATCTGCATCCACTAATTCGCCACGTTCATAGAAGGCAATTTGTGTTAAATCTTCACCGATATCAATAACACATGCACCGAGCTCTTTCTCAGTTGCTGATAAGATTGAGCCATAATTGTATGCATCTGAATATACGTCAAGCACGTCTACACCACATGATTCAACACATTTAATCATATTAATTAAAATTGATTTTTGAATAGCTATAACGCCTGCATCCACTTTAAGTGAATGTCTAGCGATTAATTCTTTTGGATCTGATACTTCATTTTCCTTATCTACAACAAAGCGTATTGGGAAAACGTTAATGACTTCTGTTTCAGGAACATCATTTTTGTCTCTAATACCTTCAAGTACAGATTCGATATGTGTTCCATTAATTTCAGTATCTTCATAAAATTCTATTTCATTTGATTCATCATACACTTCAGTTCCTATGATAGGTAATTTTAAGAATACTTCTTTAATATCGACACCTGAAGCGATAGAAGCCTTTTTAATTGTGTCTTTGACAGCTTGTCTTGCTATATCAAAGTCATCAATCAGACCATTTTTAATACCGCTTGTATAGGTTTGTCCTGTACCTATCACATTTATTCCATTGTGAAATTTTTCGCCTACTATTGTTTTAACACTTGATGAACCAATATCTATGCTTACATAGTAATGTTCCTCCATAGATAGGCACCTCCTGACAAGTTACTATTAAAATACACTATGTTTAGTTTACAATACGTTGATAAGCTTGTGAACTATAAACACATACTAATATCAAAATTTTTTAATTATTTTCTTTTGATTCTTTATTAATTTTATTTAACACACTTTGAAGTTCTTCTTTTGCTTCAGTTTCTTTTGCTGATGTTTTAGATACACTTTGTTCAGATTCAGATTGATCACCACTACTATTTTGATAAGGAATAAATGATGCTCCTACCGACAAATCAATATAACCATCTGTTTTAAGGTCGCCTGAATCACTACGAGACAGTGATTCTGACATTTGTGGGTAATATTTCATCTTATCCGCTATAGTCGTAATATCTCCAATGACTTGAATATCATCTTTAGTGAATATTTTAATTCTGTTCTGCTTATTCTTATCTGGTGCATAGTTGACTTCCGCAATTAAATTTCTCACTTTAGGTGACATTTCTGATAACGCTTGGATTATTTTTTCCTTTTTGTCGCCTTTAAAACCATCAATGATTGGACCGTCATGTGAAATATTACCATCATAATCTTTTAATTCTTTCCCGTCTTCTAGCACAGGCACATATTTGTCTTTGTTTTTCGTTAAACCAACAACTTGATATTCTATTATTTTAACATTTAACGTATTAGGTAATTGCTTGGTAATGCTTACATATTTAATTAATTTATTTTTCTTTAAATTAGTTTTAGCTTTACCTTTACTAAAAGTATACATGCGTGAAGTAGACTTAACATTGAGTGCTTTGTTAATTTGGCTTTTACTTACATTATGATTCCCCTCAATATTTACGTTGGAGATTTTACTTAATGGTGTAAACATATATAGTAAGAATATCACAATTAACAATACCAATACTGTAATAACGGTGTACTGAATTCTTTTTTGTCTTCGACGCCGTTGTGCTCTTTTCTCTTCTAGAGTTGGTGAACTAAATTGTGTAACTTTCTTATTAGAATCTGTTTGTTCTTCTTGTGCATGTTCTTTTTTCTTTGATGTTGATTTGTTTGATGTTAAAAAACTCAACCAATTTTTCTTTGCATTTTTATCTTTGTGCTTAGTTTTTGAAGTTGTATTATCTTCTATATTATTTGTTTGTTCTTTATCTTGTTGACTATCATCGTTATTAACATTTTCATCATTATGATAATGATTAATTTGCTCACTTTCGCGATACGACTCTGAGTTATCATTATCGCTAACAAAATCTTCTTTATCGTTTAAATGAGTTTTGCGATCATTTAAGATGTCCTCACTATGATGCTGTTCTTCTTCACTCGTATCATCATAGTGATTCGAGTTAGATATGTCGTCTTCAACTTTATCTTTAAACTTTTTTCTTTTACGCGTTCTAAAATCGTTACTTCTACGAAACATGCTTAACTCATCATTTTGTTTGTCATCGGAGTTAGCTGCATTGTTTCTGTTATTGTCATTAGATTTACCGTCCATTTTCTATCACGCCCTTTTAGTATGATGGCAAGTGTGCACGGAAACTTTGAATAAATTTCTCTCCACGTTCTTCGAATGTATTATACTGATCCCAACTTGCACATGCTGGTGAAAGTAACACCACATCATTTGGTTCAATAACGTCTTGAATTTTATCGACGGCATCTTGTACATCTGTAGCCTTGATAACGTATTTACCTTGACTATTTCCTAATTTAGCGAATTTTTCTTGTGTTTCACCAAATACGACCATAATTCTTACATTATTCATATAAGGTACTAATTCATCAAATTCATTACCTCTATCTAACCCGCCACATAACCAAATGATTGGTTGATTAAATGAATTTAATGCAAATTGTGTAGCTAGCGTATTTGTTGCTTTAGAATCGTTATAGTATTTATTAGTTCTATTTGTACCAATATATTGTAATCTATGTTCAATTCCTGAGAATGTTGTAAGACTGTCAACAATCGCTTTAATTGGTACACCAGCTAATATTGTAGCTAAAACAGCTGCTAAAATATTTTCTAAATTATGTTCACCTGGTAAAACTAAATCATCTACGCTAATAATACGAACACCTTTATATTCAATAAAGCCATCTTTAATATATATACCATCCACTTCTTGTTGAGTTGAGAAATATAACGTTTTAGCTTTTAAATTTTCTGATTCAATTAAATGACGTTGATGATAATTACAAATTAAGAAATCATCTTCTGTTTGATTTTTATATATTTGCTTTTTAGCATTTTGATAATTTTCAAGCGTTTCGTGATAATCTAAATGCGCTGAATAAATATTAGTGATAATTGCGATATGTGGTTTATATTGATCAATTCCTAATAATTGGAATGATGATAATTCAGTAATCAAATAATCTTTCGGAGTTACTTCTTGTGCCACTTTCGAAGCAACATAACCAATATTTCCAGACAATCTACCAGTTAATCTACTATTTTTAAACATGTCACCTATTAATGAAGTGACAGTGGTTTTACCATTTGTACCTGTTACTGCAATAATGGGCGCTTCTGAAATTAGATAACTTAATTCAACTTCAGTTAATATTTTTAAACCTCTTTTTACTGCTTCATCTATAATCGATACAGTGTATGGAATACCGGGGTTCTTAATAACTATAGGGTTATTATCTAATAATGAATTTGGATGGCTTCCACTAATAACCTTAATGCCCATAGCTTCTAAATCTTTAGCATGTGCATCTTGAGATAAATCTTTACCATCATTCACTGTTACATTCGCGCCTAATTTACTTAATAATTTGGCTGCCTCGTAACCACTTTTTGCTAATCCTACAACTAATACATCTTTATTTTCTAATCCTGTGTAATTTAGCATACTAGTGCACTCCAATCCATAAGCCTATTAGACCTGTTATTAAACCTACTGACCAAAATACTGTTACAACTTTCCATTCATTCCATCCACATAATTCAAAGTGGTGATGAATAGGACTCATTTTGAAAATACGTTTTTTAGTTAATTTATATGAAGCAACTTGTAACATAACTGATAACGTTTCTACTACGAATACAAATCCGATAAATATAAGTGATAACTCTTGGTTTAACATAATTGAAATTGTAGCAAATATGCCACCTAATGCTAAGCTACCTGTGTCACCCATAAATACTTTAGCTGGATTTAAGTTATATGGTAAGAAGCCTAGTAAAGCAAATACCATAATAATACAGAATGTACCTATTGCAGGTGATTCTAGTACAAAACTCATAATGGCATACATTGCAAAACCGATAATTGAAAGTCCTGTAGCTAAACCATCTAATCCATCTGTTAAATTGACTGCATTTGAAAAGCCAACTTGCCAAAAGATGATAAATATAACATAAGCAAATGAAAGAGGGATACCACCGTCAGTAAACGTAATATGTAAAGTTGTTGAAAAATTGACTAAGTTAAACACATTACTTAGTACGAAAAATATTACAGCAATTAAAATTTGTGCTAAAAATTTCTGTTTACTTGTTAAACCTTGGTTATTTTTCTTAACAACGATAATGTAATCATCAATAAAGCCAATTAATCCAAATCCGATTGTTACAAATAGTAATAAAATTATTGGATTAGAACGATCTACAAAAATAATCGCAATAACTGAAGCGATAATGATACTTATTAAGAATGTTAGTCCACCCATTGTTGGAGTACCCGTTTTCTTCATATGGCTTTGAGGCCCTTCTTCACGAATACTTTGTCCAAATTTCATTCTTTTGAGCGTTGGTATGAGTATAGGTACAAGTACAAAAGTTACTAGAAGCGATAACATCGCATATACAAAAATCATAATAATCTCCTTTTCTTTTATCCGTCAATTTACATATATTATTAAATATTTTTAATTGTTAGCTTTTACATTTTATCAGTTTTAGTTCTAAATTTATACGTTAGTTCATAACATATTAAGAAAGAGAGAAGGATAAATAAAATCCCAATCTCTTCCTTATATGTTGAATATCTATGTTGTACTAGTCAGTGCTTGAATCTTTCTTTTTAGACTTAGATTTATCTTTCTTATCAGATGATTTGTCTAATGATTGTTTATCACTATCGTCAGTTGTGCTATCAGTAGATTCTGCTGATAAAGTAACTTCAATTTTATCTGATTTTTTAAGTTTTTGACCTTGTGTCATAGATTGATCTGAAACAAAACCACTGCCAGTCGTTTTGACCTTAAAGTTAGTTAATTCTTGGAAAGCAAGAACATCTTCTTTTGTCCAGCCTTTCATATCAGGCATAGTCAAGTCACCATCTGTTACTAAAAGAACTTTACTATGAGGCAATGCTTCAGAAACAGCTTTGACTGATTGTGATTTCACTGTTTTACCACTGCCAATAACAACTGGTTTAAGTGATTTAGCATTAATACTATCTTTAGCTTTTTCTATTGATTGTCCTTCTACGTTAGGCACTTTACTATAATCCTTTTTAGAAGCAGAATCTTTTGATTTATCAACGTTTAAATATTTCAACGTATTTTCCATGATCGGTTTGAATGCTTTACTTACACCCATTTCATATGCTTCTTGATCATTTTTTTGTGCAAGACTCATACCAGCATAAACAATCACTTTAGGATGTTTCTTAGGTGCATCACCCATGAAACTTACGAAGTATGGATTCTCACCCTTAACATAACCGCCACCTTTAGAATCGGCTACTTGAGCGGTACCTGTTTTACCTTCGATATCGTATCCTTTCACACGATAGTTCATCGCATGACTCTTCTTACTATTTACAACTTTATCTAATTCTTTTTCAACTTTATTAGCAGTATCTTCTGAAACTGGTTTTCCAGCGTAAGATTTCTCACCTTTATAAAAATTCTTTTTAGAAATTGGATTGTCTATACTACTTACAAACCATGGTTTCAACATATTACCTTTGTTGAAAAATGCTGACTGTGCTTGAATCATTTGAACTGGTGTTACTGTAGTTGATTGTCCAAATGCTGATGTTTTTTGTTGTAATTCATTATCCCATGCAATATGACCAGTGGATTCACCATCAAACATACCATTTGTTGATTTACCAAAACCAAATCGTTCATACCAAGATTTCATTTTATCAGCACCAACTTCATCTTGTAAGTGCATCATTAATGAGTTAGCTGAGTACGTAAATCCTAGTGTTTCAGGAATACTACCCCAACCTGTTTTATTCCAGTCAGAAATTTCTGAGCCCATTATCTCTCTAGGTCCTGATTTAAATTTCTTATTCGGGCTGAATTTACCTTCTTGAATAGCTGCAGCTAATCCATATGTTTTAAATGTTGATCCTGGTTCATACGTATTTTGATATAAATCATTAGCCCATTTTTTACCAAAGTCTTTACCTGTTTCAGGATTAAATGTAGGTCTTTGGCTATACGCTAAAATTTCTCCGGTTCTTGCATCCATAACAACCGCAAATAAATCTTTAGGATTGTAGCGGTCAACCATGTCATCTAATGCTTCTTCGACGAACACTTGAATATTTGAATCAATCGTTAAATGAACATCATCGCCACGTTTAGGTTGTTTTTCTGATTTTGTATTTGGTGCAATGTATCCCCAGATATCATGTATATATTTTAATGATCCTTTTGAACCATTAAGATAACTATTAAATATCTTTTCAACTCCCATGGCACCATTTAATTGACCCGTATCAGGATCTTTTTGAGCCATACCAATTAAGTGAGAAGCAAAGTTACCATTAGGATAAAATCTTTCAGTTTCAGGATATAAGGTAATTCCTGGTAAGTCTTTCTTTTCAAGTTTTTCTTTATCTTGATACGTTAAATTAGTACCTTTTTGACCAAACTCTACTTGGAATACTTTTTTCTGATTCAATCTTTTTTCGATTTCATCTGGTTTCATATCAATAACTTTTGATAATTCTTTGGCAGTTTTCTTTTTATCTACCACATGCCTTGGCTTTTTACTATTTTCACTCGCTTTTTTATCTACAACTGCTACGACTTTATATCTTTCAACATCTTCGGCTAAGACTTTACCGTTTCTATCGTAAATCTTTCCTCGTTCTGGTTGCTCTGAGTTATTAACTAAATATTTTTGGTTTGCTTTCATTATCAAATCTTGTCCATTTGAATGACCAGTAATCATTATGTATGAAAACCTCAAAACCAATATAAAAAAGAGCAGCCCGAATAAACCAACAAGTAGGACTGCCCCTATTTTATTTTTTTTAATTTTAATTTTTCGTTTCGCCATTATTACGCACTACCTTTACATTATCGTTCTTGAGGCTCATACCTTGCTTCTTAGCCTTGTCGTAAATGCGTTCGTATGAAGAATTTTTCTTAATTTCAGATTTTAAGGCGCTGTTCTCGCTAGATTGTTGTGCAATTTTTTGATCTAAATCTGCAATTTTTCCTCGCGTATCATACGCATCCATTTTTAAAGATAGCATATAAATACTAATCATAGCAATGACAGAGACTAGCGTTATGTATAAAATCTTTTCGAATCTAGTAAGTTGAACGACAACTTTACGTTTAACGGTTTGCTTTTGAGGAGAGGTTTGCGGTTGTCTTTTTGGAACACTGGTTTGTGTTGCATTATCATATGGTTGGTAAACTTTTTCTACAGCCATGTTGAATTACTCCTTATTTTAATATTTCTGCAATGCGTAGTTTTGCGCTTCGGGCTCGATTATTGTCATCTAAATCTTCGTCAGTCGCAGTAATAGGTTTACGGTTTACGCGTTTCAATTTTGGGGTATATTCTTCAGGGATAACTGGTAAGCCTCTAGGTAAGTCAGGTCCCTTTTCATACTCTTGAAACATCTGTTTACATAATCGGTCTTCCAATGAATGGAATGTAATAACAGAAATACGTCCGTGTACCTTTACAAGCTCAATAGCTTGTTCTATTGAATCTTCGAATGCACTTAATTCATCATTTACTGCAATTCGTATAGCTTGGAACACTCTTTTCGCAGGGTGCCCACCTTTTCTTCTAGCTTTGGCAGGAATGCCTTCTTTAATCACTTCAACTAATTCTAATGTCGTCTCGATTGGTTGTTTTTCTCGGTTTGCTTCAATTCTTCTTGCAATTTGTTTTGAGAACTTTTCTTCACCATAACGATAGAAAATTTTGACTAATGCTTCAAAAGACCATTCATTTACAACTTCATAAGCTGATAATGATTGCGTTTGATCCATCCGCATGTCTAATTTAGCATCATGATGATAGCTAAAGCCTCTTTCTGGTACATCTAACTGTGGACTTGAAACACCTAAGTCATAGTAGATACCATCAACTTTTTCAATGTTTAGCTCTTTTAATATTTGTGTTAACTCTCGAAAATTACTGTGAATAAAAGTGACTTTATGTAAATGTTCTTTCAAAGCATCTTTAGCATTTTTTATTGCAGTTAAGTCTTGATCAATTGCAATAAGTCTACCTTCATCACTTAATTGATTTAGTAAATATAAGGCATGTCCTGCTCCACCTAACGTACAGTCAACATACACACCATCTTCTTTTATATTTAGATAATCAATGGTTTCGTTTAACATAACGCTTATATGATGAAACACTGTCATACCTCCAAATTAAAAATCAAAATCTATTAAATCCTCAGCAATATCTTCGAAACTATCTTCAGATTCCTCATAGAAATCATTCCAAGTTTCTCTATCCCAAATCTCAATTCGATTTGAAACACCTATTACTGTACATTCTTTAGTTAAATTAGCGTATTTCCTTAAATTTTGCGGAATATTAATACGTCCTTGTTTATCTAACTCTACTTCAACGGCACCTGAGAAGAACATACGCATAAACTTACGTGCGTCTTTTTTTGTCATAGGTAAGGTTTTCATCTTCTCTTCAATTTGTTGCCATTCATCTAAAGTATAGCCGAATAAACACTTATCAAGGCCTCGAGTGATAATAAAACGTTCATTTAAATCATAACGAAACTTGGACGGTATAATCATACGTCCTTTTGTATCTAATTGATGATCGTATTCTCCCATGAACATTTTTTCTCACCTCACCTTATTTATAATTTACCACATCTCCCCACTATCCTCCACTAATTATGTAAAATTCGTCAAAAATATTTATTTTTATAAAAAAATACCCGCTTTATCTTTTCGATAAAGCGGGCTTAAACGCTGTTATATCAATCTTTTATTATAATATGATCAAAAGTGTAAGAAAGTGGTGGATAAGTGGAGGGACTGAACACATCTTTCCCAAAATCATTCAAAATTTGAAGTGGATTCCATATTCTTTCTTGTAATCCTCCCATTGCGTGGAGATGATCATTAATTTCTCTAAAATGTCTCATGCTAATGTCATTTTCTCTTTCGATATTTAAAAGATAACGTTTTTTCAAATAATCATACTGTCTTAAGTGTATTTCATTATTTTTAGTTACTAAATTTTCATTAGCATTATTACCTTGAACTTCTTTATATAAAGAATGAAATAGATTTTCCTGTTGTTGTTTCATACTTTCAATTTCATTTAAAAATGTTTCGGAAGCTTGTTCACGAATAAATTTTTGTTTATCTTCTTCAATACCATTCTCTATGACCTGTTCTAATTGAAGTTGATACTGATTTAATAATTTTTGAGTTCTATTATATAAGTAAGTAATCCTCAATCTTGGTAATACAATCGGCATATCAATATTTAATAACTGAAATACATCATGTAGTTCTGCCCAATATTTAATTTCACTTGGACCACCGATGAAGGCCACAGTATTAAATAACCATTCTTCCATTATAGGACGTGTAACAACATTATTTGAAAATCTATCAGGTTCTTCATCTAATATGTCTAATAACTGTTGTTGATTATAGTTTTGTGTTGATTTACTTAAATGGAAAGCATCATTTTCATAAGTTAATAATTGTCTCATCCCTTCTTCATGAAGGAATAAATGCACATTAGTATCAGTTTGAATCATTTGAGACAAACCTTGTTGTGTTGTATTTTTTTGATTATTTCTAAAAGCTTCATCAATAGCGCGATGTTTTAAAATCATTTCTTTTAATAAAGGTTTTTCCATTTTTCTCAACGAAGTATGTTGAGCATCAATAAATAAAACACCATAATCTTTGAAGATTTCATGTAATAAAGCTTTAAAAATATTTGACCAGTTTTCATTACTTTTAATAATGTCTAAACACATTTGGTAAATTGCTTTACTATGCTCTGTTTCTTTTAATTGTTTAAAGTAATCATTCAACACTTCAATCATTTGTGACTGTTCAGGATTAAAACGAGATACATTACTTTCAGGTGGTGTCATAGTATGATATTTAATTTTATGTAGATGTGCGTCTTGTTGATTATAAGCAAATGTATGATTGACTTCATCAAAATCATGATCTTCTCCAGCAATCCAAAATACCGGTACAACCGTTTGGTTATATTTATTTGTAAGTTGTTGACTCAATGTAATAATTGAAAAAATCTTATGGATTGTATATAAAGGACCACCAAACAGACCAGCCTGTTGTCCTCCAATGACAACTTTTGCGCCATTAGCTAAAACATCCAAATGTGTTTGTTGTGCTTCAGTTATTGATAAATCTTCCATATAAGATTGAATAACATTAGCAAGTTCTTTTTCTCTTCCATTTGAAGGCGCATCCATTTTCTTTTTAAAGCTATCTTCTGACATAGCATCATATTGGTAGAATTGTTGGAGTGTACCATCACTATTTTTTATTTTGGAAATAAACTGATCGTCATTGTTTAATTTTAATATTTTACAGTCCATTGTTTTTCTCCTTCAGTATCACTATTCCTAATATAGTATAAAGACTATACTCACTTATGACAATTTAACGGCTTATAAAAATTTATAAAATCTTAAAATTCATTAAAAATACATACGTTCGAAATGACATTCGTGTCATTATTTTTATTTTGAATGGTATAAAAAATTCAACTCGTATAAATATATTTATCTAGTTTAATTTTGGCTTAGAGCATAAATAAATGAAAAGAACATAGACTTTAAGGTATAATATAAGAAAGGAATAAAGGGGGACATGATGATGAGCGACGTAAAAAAATTAGAAATTAATTACAAAACTGATGAGTTATTCGAAGATTTTAGAGAGTTTGGTAATAAAGATTTATATATGGTTGAAGAATTTAACGGACAAATGATCGATGCAAGTTCAGACTCACCTTTTTATGGTATTTTTGTCGGAGATAAATTAGCTGCAAGAATGGCATTGCTAAATAAAGGTGAAGTTGAGGAATCTTACTTCCCTGATTGTGACGATTATATTTTATTATGGAAATTAGAAGTATTAGAGAAATATCAAAACAGAGGTTTTTCTAAGGAATTAATCGATTTTGCAAAATCATTTAACCTTCCTATTAAAGCAATCGCTAGAAATAATTCAAAATCTTATTTCGAAAGTCAAGGTTTCAAAGATGTCGAAGCTAAAAATCCTGAAGGACATGATGTTTTAATTTGGCACCCATAGTACGAAAAAATTCCACCGAATTTATTAAATTCGATGGGATTTTTTAATTTGATTATTCTACAATATCAATTAATTCTTTAAGAGACTTAATTTCATAATCAGGTTGAATTGTTGTATTATTTTCTTTATTTCTTAAATTGAACCAACATGTAGCAATATTAGCATTTTTTCCTCCTAAAATATCCGAAGTAAGTGAATCTCCTACAATTATTGCCTTTTCTCTATGTGTTTCTCCCATTTCTTTAAAAATGTAATCAAAAAATTCTGGCATAGGCTTTTGATAACCTGTTTGTTCAGATATAAAAATGCCATTTAATGTTTCGTTAAATGTTGTTTGAGCTAAACGACGTTGCTGTGTTTCTGTAACCCCATTTGTCACAATATAAATATTATGTTTTTTTCTCAAATAATCTATTGTGTCTAAAGTCCCATCAAAAAAGCTAGGTGTAGCTTTTGCTAATTCATCTCTAAATAGGTTGTCAGCTAAATTCCCATCAACTTCAATGTTATAGTCTTTAAAGTAATTAACAAATCTCAGAGTTAAAACTTCAACTTTAGTTAATTTATTTTCTTGAAAAGCTTCCCAATGAGATTGATTAACCTTTCTAAAATAATAAAAATCCTCTTCTGTTGGATAATGATTAAAACGTTTAGCCATATTATAAAATGCTTTTTCTTCAGCATCATAAAAATCAACAATTGTATCATCAAAATCTAGTAAAATAGTTGTGTATTTCATTTTTATATCCCTCGCTACTCTTGTATCTCTATTAACAATAACAAATTTTGAATATAATTTCTTAGAAAATAAAAAAAGACCAGAGCGCTTGCCCTGGTCAGTACTAAATATTTGAATATTAGAATCCGAATAATTTTCCTAATACGCTAACACCATTTTCTACGATGCTTACGATGCTTGTTCCTAATTTAGCTCCATCGTGATTTTGTGCTGCTTGTACTGTATTTGCGATTGCTTCTGCTAATTTTGTCATTATAAAAATCTCCTTTTCTGTTTTAATTTATTTTAATTGTTGTTAAGACTTAGAATCCAAATAATTTTCCTAATACACTAACGCCATTTTCTACGATGCTTACGATGCTTGTTCCTAATTTAGCTCCATCGTGATTTTGTGCTGCTTGTACTGTATTTGCGATTGCTTCTGCTAATTTTGTCATTATAAAAATCTCCTTTTCTGTTTTAATTTATTTTAATTGTTGTTAAGACTTAGAATCCAAATAATTTCCCTAATACGCTAACGCCATTTTCTACGATGCTTACGATACTAGTGCCTAATTTAGCTCCGTCATGTCCTTGTGCTGCTTGTACTGTATTTGCGATTGCTTCTGCTAATTTTGTCATTATAAAAATCTCCTTTTGTTATAATTTATTTTAGTAATTGATAAATCTTAGAATCCAAATAATTTACTTAATACCCCTACACCATTTTCTACGATGCTTACGATACTAGTGCCTAATTTAGCACCATCATTATTAACACCGGCTTCAACTGTATCTTTAATTGCTTTGAATAAACCTTCCACTATAAACACTCCTTAATATTTATTGTTCAAAAGTTACTTTCAAAAACTGAGGTAAATTGATTCGTGTTGTTTATCTATCGTTTTGTTATTTATAATATATAACTTTCATGCCCAACTTTGGCGTCTTTTCCTTACTTCGCTATAAACACTTCAAAACTGTAAAATCGTTTTCAGTTTTGAACAGTTAGGGATACAAAACTGAATTGTTCACAATTCAATAGATTCAAATATTCTTCAAACTTAAAAACACTTTATGATATTGTTTCAATACACTACAATAGTGAAAAATATAAACATTTTTTATATCATAGCTATTGCATATTACAGTTAATTTAGCTATAATAATTCTTGTGTTAAAAAATGTCCTGGTAGCTCAGCTGGATAGAGCAATGGCCTTCTAAGCCATCGGTCGGGGGTTCGAATCCCTCCCAGGACGCTAACTAGAACTGTAATCCTGTTGGATTACAGTTCTTTTTTTATGACATCAAAACAGCTAGGCATTTTTGAATGCCTAGCTGTTTTGATTATTAATTTATAGGGACTTTTTAGGGACCTGAATACTTACAAATAAACTTAAAAAAATGATTTCCTATCTATCATTATAATTCTACCATATGAGGTTTAACATCTGGGTCGTGATTAGCAATGGCTTCTATACAATTAGGATTTTGCACCATCTCTATCACCCAATTTAAAGATTGTTGAGCATCTTTTTTATCAACTAATACTCCAGGTAATATATTTTCTTTCCAAGATTTAGAAGCATAACCAATATCAGATACTAGGAATAAGAATTTCTCATTATCATAAGATTTTACAATCGTAGAACTTAGACCTTTACTATGTCCTGGTGACCATATCATTTTAATAGTACCGTCTCCAAATAAATCAAAAGCTTTCTTTTTAGGTCCTAAATCGCTATCTTCAAATTTAAATGTTTCTAAGTGAACACCCTTCCATTCATGAGGAAGATAATGCATTTTATCTTTTTGTATAGCTTCATATTCCTCTTCACTAACTAATATATGTTTAGCATCTTTAACTAATCTTAATCCGTCAGCATGATCACAATGCATATGACTCATTAATATATAGTCGATATCACTAGGTTTATATCCTAGTTTTATCAATTGTTCATGCACTGCTTCTCCTTTTGGTAAATCAGCTTTATTTACAGGATATTGAAAACGTAAATTTTTAATTTGATGTGTTCTATTATCTGTATGCCATCCAGTATCTATTAATACTAAACCTTTAGGATGTTCTATTAAATAAACTGAAACAGGTATCTTAATTTGATGCTGTTTAGATCTAAAAAGACCTGTCCATGCAAGTAATCTATTATTTGAATATCCAAATGGTAACGCTTCATCTAAAATCACATTCCCTATGTGTAAAACATGAACTTTAATTTTATTTGTCATTGTTCTTCATCCTTTTTTAAAATGTCGTTGATGTGGTTCGTATAATCAAAAAGATCATTTAATTCTTTATTATTTAAATTTAATTTCCTTTTAAAACCTTCATACAACTTGTTTTGTCTATTATTATAAAATTGAAGTCCTTCCTCAGTTAGTTGTATAACTTTCTCTCTTTTATCTCCAGACTTTATCCGTTCTACAAAATGTTTTGTTTCTAATTTCTTAATCCTTTTTGAAATTGCAGTTTTATATACACCTTGTTTTTCAGCTATTTGATTCACAGATAATTGTTTATGTTCTAAAAGTAATTTAAAAATGCCTAATTGTTCTCTTGAAATATCAATATTTTCTTCATCAATAACTTCGTTAATAATTTTACTTATTTCAATAAATGTTAAGTGAAATTGATTAAATTGTTGTAATTCATTACCTTTCATATGTACCTCCAATAAAATAGTACACCTAGGTGTACTATATGTCAAAAAATAATAAGCTTTCTTGTCCGTTGAATATATAATTCAACTTTGAAGAAAGCTTATGCATATTTTTAAATATCATTTAGTTTAAATTCAATTGTATCTATCACTTTATGCTCTCTATATCTAAAATTTAACGTTGCTTTGTTCTCATCATCTACAATAATTAATTCGGCATATGTTTCTTCAACAGCACTTCTTGATTGAGAAATACTACCTGGATTAATCACATGTACATCAGCTATATTTTCATATTTAGCAACATGTGTATGCCCGTAAAATGCTAGTTGAGCGTTTAATGTTTTAGCTTTTTCAGCTAATTTCATTCTCGTTTGATTTACTTGGTATAAGTGCCCATGTGTATAAAAGGCATTGATCCCATTATTTGAGATTGTATTTTCTTCAGGAAATTCTGGATAAAAATCACAATTACCTTTCACTCTGTTGTAAAGGCTAAGTTCAGTATCATCATATTGAAATTCTGAATCACCTAAATGAAGAAAAACATCTGCATCATTATGTTTCTCGTAAATATCGTAAAGAATTCCCGATTCATTATGATTATCACTTACTACAATCCATTTACTCATTATTCTCACCTGCTAAAAATTGTTGTAATTGATTAATAGCATTTCCACGATGACTGATTTTCGCTTTTTCCTCATCTGTTAATTGTGCCATTGTTTTACCAAGTGACGGAACATAAAAAACAGGATCATAACCGAAGCCATTTTCTCCTATAGGTTCAGTTGTGATTTCTCCTGATACCGTTCCTTTAAATTGCTGAGTTTGTCCGTTTGGTGAACTCATACTAATAACGCATACAAATTGTGCAGCTCTTTCAGTCTCGTTATTCATATTATCAAGTAACTTTTTAATATTATCTTGGTCATTTTTATCTAAACCAGCATATCTTGCAGAATAAACACCTGGTTCTCCATTAAGTGCTTGTACTTCAAGGCCACTATCATCTGCAATGACTTGCTTATTTAATGCTTTAGCTGCAGCTACTGATTTTAATTTAGCATTTTCTTCAAATGTTGTACCAGTTTCTTCTACATCAAAATCTTTAATCAATTCACTTATTCCTATGACATTTTTATTAGGAAATATAGCTTTAAAATCATTTATTTTACCTTGATTATTAGACGCAATAACGATATCTTCCATTATTTTTCCCTCCATTTATCCAACATTAACTCGTTCAACTTCAGCATCCATACCTAACCATTCTTGAATAATATTTTCAATATATGTCGTATCTCCTGTAGCAAAAAAGCGATGTGCTGGATGTTCTGTATAACTAGCATGTTCATTACTAAATGTTAATAATGCACTTACTTCTCGAGCTGTCTCTAGTCCAGAAGAAATAACAGTTTTCTTACCACCAAAATAATCATATATAGGTTGATATAATAATGGATAGTGTGTGCAACCTAATATAACAGTATCAGCATCACTATTTCTACATTGTTTCAATGTTTGATGTATAACAATACTTGTAATTGTCGGATCATTATATCTCATTTGTTCTACTAAAGGAGCAAAAGCTGGACAAGCAATACCATATACTTCTACATTAGGATTAATTTGTTTAATGTGTTTACGATAAGCTTCTGATTTAATTGTACCTTCTGTTCCTAATATTAAAACATTTTGATTTCTTGTTGTCATAATAGCTGTCCTAGCACCAGGTTCAATGACACCTACCACTGGAATCGGTAATATTTTCTGTAAATGTTCTAATGCAACGGCAGTCGCTGTATTACATGCGATGACTAGCATTTTAATATCAAATTCTACAAGTTTTTGTGCAATTTCAGTTGTAAATTGTTTAACTTCTTCACCTGGTCTTGGACCATATGGACATCTACCAATATCTCCTAAGTAATAAATCGTTTCATTAGGAAGTTGTCTCATAATTTCTTTAGCTACTGTTAAACCACCAACACCTGAATCTATAACGCCAATTGGTCTATTCATAGTCTTACATCCTTATTTCATAATTAAGTTTTATTTTATCATACGCGATTCAATGTGTTTATTATTTTGAATTGTTACAGTCGTTATCTATTCATGGCCAATACAAAGTAAATCATTAAATAAAAAAGCGATACCCCTTTTATTGGGTATCGCTAAATCTGTCACTTATATTATTAATCTACTTTATGGTCAGAACCAAAGAATGATTTGAACATATGGAATGAAGTTTCTCTATTCATTGCAGCAATTGATGTTGTTAAAGGAATACCTTTTGGACATGCATTCACACAGTTTTGAGAATTACCACATTGTTGTAGACCACCTGCGCTCATTAATGCATCTAAACGTTCATCTTTTGTCATTGCACCTGTTGGGTGTAAGTCGAATAAACGAACTTGTGAAATAGCTTGTGCGCCAACGAAGCTATTATTTTGTGTAACGTTTGGACAAACTTCTAAACAAACACCACAAGTCATACATTTAGATAATTCATAAGCTGTTTGACGTTTTTTCTCAGGCATACGTGGTCCTGGTCCTAAATCGTAAGTACCATCGATTGGAATCCAAGCTTTCATACGTTTCAAGTTGTCGAACATTCTTGAACGGTCAACTTGTAAGTCACGAATTACTGGGAAAGTACTCATTGGTTCTAAACGAATAGGTTGTTCTAATTGGTCAACAATTGCAGAACAAGATTGTCTTGCGCGTCCGTTGATAACCATTGAACAAGCACCACATACTTCTTCTAAACAGTTCATATCCCAAGTTACTGGAGTTGTTTTTTCACCATTAATATTAACTGGATTACGTCTAATTTCCATTAGACAAGCAATAACATTTAAATTTTCTTTATAAGGAATTTCAAATGTTTCTTCATATGGTTTAGATTCACTATCGTCTTGACGTTTGATAATTAATTTAACCGTTTTTTGTTTTGGTTGATCGTTTTGCTGTTGTTGTTGATTACTTTGAGTTTCTGGAGTGTCTTTTACTGATTGGTCAGCCATTATTTTTTACCTCCTTTAGACTTACTAGTGTAATCACGTTTACGTGGTGGGATTAAGCTAATATCAACTGGATCGTATTCAAATCTAGGTGCTTCTGTTCTACCTTGGTAATACGCCATAGTTGTTTTTAACCATTCATCATCATTACGATCAGGGAATTCTGGTTTGTAGTGTGCACCACGTGATTCATTACGGTTATAAGCCCCAATTGTAATTACTCGTGCTAGCACAAGCATATTCCATAATTGACGAGTGAAGAATACAGCTTGGTTACTCCAAGTTTGTGTATCTTCCATATCGATATCTTCATAACGTTTCATCAATTCTTGGATTTTCTTATCTGTTTCTAATAATTTATCATTTTCACGCACAACAGTTACATTTGCTGTCATAATTTCACCTAATTCACGATGAAGTTTATAAGCATTTTCAGAACCGCGCATGTTTAATAATTTATCAAAGCGTTCTTGTTCTTCTTTCACACGTGCTTCATAAATACTGTCATCTAAGTCAGTGTATGAAGTTTCAATATCATCAAGATATTTAATAGCATTAGGGCCAGCTACTGTACCACCATAGATGGCAGATAATAATGAGTTGGCGCCAAGTCTATTACCACCATGTTGAGAGAAATCACATTCTCCTGCAGCAAATAAACCTTTAATGTTAGTCATTTGGTCATAATCAACATATAGACCACCCATTGAGTAGTGTACTGCTGGGAAAATTTTCATTGGTACTTTACGTGGATCATCACCAGTGAATTTTTCATAAATCTCAATAATACCACCAAGTTTAACGTCTAATTCATGCGGATCTTTATGAGATAAATCTAAGTAAACCATGTTTTCGCCGTTAATACCTAATTTTTGGTTAATACATACATCGAAAATTTCACGTGTCGCGATATCACGAGGTACTAAGTTACCATAGTCAGGATATTTTTCTTCTAAGAAATACCAAGGTTTACCATCTTTATATGTCCAGATACGTCCACCTTCACCACGTGCTGATTCACTCATCAGACGTAATTTATCGTCACCAGGAATAGCAGTTGGATGAATTTGGATGAATTCACCATTTGCGTATGCTGCACCTTGTTGATAAACGATAGATGCTGCAGAACCTGTATTAATCATTGAGTTAGTTGTTTTACCGAAGATGATACCAGGACCACCTGTTGCCATAATTACTGCGTCAGAACCGAATGATTGAATTTCAGAAGTTGTCATGTTTTGTGCAACAATACCTCTAGCAGCATTGTCGTCATCTTTAACTATACCTAAGAATTCCCAACCTTCGTATTTTGTTACTAATCCATCTACTTCAAATGAACGAACTTGTTCATCTAACGCATATAATAATTGTTGACCTGTTGTAGCTCCAGCAAATGCTGTTCTGTGATATAACGTACCACCGAAACGTCTGAAGTCTAATAGACCTTCATTAGTTCTACTAAACATAACACCCATACGGTCTAATAAGTGAATGATGTTAGGTGCAGCTTCAGCCATTGCTTTTACTGGTGGTTGGTTTGCTAGGAAGTCGCCACCATAAACAGTGTCATCAAAGTGAATCCAAGGTGAGTCACCTTCACCTTTTGTATTTACCGCACCGTTAATACCACCTTGGGCACAAACTGAGTGCGAACGTTTAACAGGTACTAATGAGAATAAATCTACATGTGCACCTTTTTCTGCTGCTTTAATTGTTGACATCAGACCGGCAAGTCCTCCACCGACAACAATAATTTTTTTCTCTGCCATAGAAATGTCACTCCCCTGAAATATAAAAACTAAGACTAGTTAATCTGTATTTGTTACATAAATGCGATAATAGCAGTTACGCCGATATAAGAGATAATTAAAAATACAATTAACGATACCCATGTGAAGACACGTTGTGATTTTTTAGATTGTAAAATACCCCATGTAACTAAGAATGACCATAATCCATTTGAAAAGTGGAATACTACTGCAATTACACAAATAATGTAGAAAATAGCCCACAATGGATTATGTAAAGTTTCGTGCATCATATTATAGTCAACTGCTTTACCGTAAAAAGCTTTTTGTAAGCGTGTTTGCCATAAGTGCATACCAATAAAGATGAATGCTAAAATACCACTTATTCTTTGGCAAAAGAACATCCAGTTTCTGAATAATGAGTAATGACCCACATTCTCTTTTGCTGTAAATGCAATGTGTAAACCAAATAAACCATGGTATAAAAGCGGAATATAAATAAATAGAAATTCAACTACCAATAAGAACGGTATTGATTCCATGAAACCTGAGGCTTTATTAAAAGCTTCCGCCCCTTGTGTTGCTTGATGATTGACCAATAAGTGAACAATTAAGAATGCACCGATTGGGATAATACCTAATAACGAATGGATTCGTCTTAAGTAGAATTCATTTTTTGATTGAGCCAAAAGGAGTCCCCCCTGTAAACATTTAATTAATTGACTAAAATTATAAAGTTGTATGTAAACTGCAGTAAAAAACCATATAAAATACTAGCTTCTTTTACTTCTTTATTTTGTACTCGTCTTAATTAAATCACTTTAAAGATACTTGGGAGCATCTTCCTGTTAAATTTAAAATCAAACAAGTATTTCATAAAAAAGAAAAGGGCTAGTCATGTTATAGATTTCATATAATGATGTCGTCATATGTGAGTATTCTATAGCAATTCATGTAACCCTACATGATTGATAACAATTCTCAATTAGAAAACGCTTCCAAACAACTTTAAAAAAATAGCCTTTTGTTAACTATATTGTAACATTATTTAAAGCACTTTTGGACATGAGAATAATTCTCATGTCCAAAATTTGTCAATTTATTTTGATTGAAGTGCGTGCTGTAAGTTTTTTGCAACATTTTCGGGTAGTCCAGATTTTTTTAATTCTTCTAAAGATGCTGCTTTCATCTTCTTAATTGATCCAAAAGTTCTTAATAATTTCGTTTTACGTTTACTTCCAATTCCATCTATATCATCAAGTACTGACTTAAGACCTGTTTTTTGTCTCGTTTGTCTGTGGAATGTAATAGCAAAACGATGGACTTCATCTTGAATGCGGTGTAATAAATAGAAAGCTTGGCTATTTTTCTTCAATGGCACTATTTCAGCACTCGCACCATATAATAATTCTGACGTTTGGTGTTTGTCATTCTTTTGTAGTCCTGCAACTGGAATATCCAAACCTAATTCATTTTCAAGTACGTCCATAACACCGTTCATATGCCCTTTACCACCATCAACAATGATTAAATCTGGTAATGGGGTACCTTCATTTAGAACTCGAGTGTATCGTCGACGGACTACTTCTCTCATTGATTTATAATCATCTGGCCCTTCAACCGTTTTAATTTTATATTTGCGGTAGCCCTTTTTATCTGGCTTACCATCTACAAAAGTTACCATGGCTGATACGGGATCCACACCTTGGATATTGGAGTTATCAAATGCCTCAATTCTAATAGGAGTTTGTATTCCCATTCTTTCACCGAGTTCCTCAATTGCTTTAACTGTTCTTGATTCGTCTCTAGCGATTAATTCAAATTTATTTGTTAATGACACTTCGGCATTATGGTTAGCTAAATCTATCATTTCTTTTTTTGCACCTCTTGAAGGTTGCACTATTTTAGTATCCACAACAGATTGAATAATTTCTTTATTTAAATTTTTAGGGATATGAACTTCTTTAGGTAGGATGTGTTGATTTAAACTGTAGAACTGACCTATAAATGTATAGAATTCTTCTTCTTCTGTTTGTTGAATCGGAATCATCGTTGTATCTCTTTTAATCATATTGCCTTGCCTAATGAAAAATACTTGGATACACATCCATCCTTTAGACACACTATATCCAAAAACATCACGAATCGTATTATCGGTAGACATAATTTTTTGCTTTTTAGTGAGATTATGAATGTGTTGAATTAAATCACGATATTCTTTAGCACGTTCAAAATCTAATGATTCACTAGCTTTCTCCATACGATCTTGTAAATTGTTTAATATCGTTTTATCTTCACCATTTAAAAAATCACTAATTTCTTTTGTCATTTGAGCATATTTATCTAAATCTACATCATAAACACACGGCCCCATACATTGACCAATATGATAATAAAGACATAATTTATCCGGCATTTTATCACATTTTCTAAATGGATATATCCGGTCTAATAATTTTTTTGTCTCTTGTGCGGAATAAGCGTTAGGATATGGACCGAAATATTTACCAGATCCTTTTTTAACTGTTCTGGTTACGATTAATCTAGGATGTTTTTCTTTAGTAATTTTAATGAATGGATAGCTTTTATCATCTTTCAGCAAAATATTGTAACGTGGTTGATATTGTTTAATTAAGTTTAATTCTAAAAGTAATGATTCTGTCTCGCTTGAGGTTACAATAAATTCAAAATTACGTATTTCACTCACTAAGCGCGTTGTTTTAGCATCATGTGCACCAGTAAAATATGAACGTAATCGATTACGTAATTTTTTAGCTTTACCAACATAAATTACTTGATCATTACGATCTTTCATTAAATAACAACCAGGTTCCAATGGTACGACATTTAACTTAGTTTTAATTTGTTCTTGATACGTTTCCATGTTTTTCCTCCTTTCTTGTTGGTTTTAATTACGATAAATTCTTTTATGAAAAAATATTAATATTAAATAGGAATAGACAAAACAAAGCTGGAGCATTCTTATGAAATGCCCCAGTCTTCATGTCTATATTCTTATAGGTGTTTATCTAATACTTCAGCTAAGTTTTCTTTAGGTTGGAAACCTACTACTTTATCAACTGGTTGTCCATCTTTGAATACAATTAAAGTTGGAATACTCATTACTTCGTATTTTGCTGCAGTTGATGGGTTTTCATCTACATCTAATTTTAAGATGTCTGCTTTACCATCATAGTCCCCTGCTAATTCTTCTAAAACTGGAGCGATCATTTTACATGGTCCACACCAAGTAGCCCAAAAATCTACTAATTTAACTCCAGATTCTATTTTACTATCGAAATCAGAATCAGTTACTTTTACGATTGCCATAATTGCCAATCCTCCTTAATTTTTAAATGATGAGCAAATTATAACAGAATTTATAAGGTAATGCATTGCAATCTGCTTGCTCTTTTTTTAAAGTGGCAAATTTCCTCAAGAAATCATTCAATTTTCCACTTACTTTAGGCTAATGCCTCAACAAAATATCTATTATGAAGATTTATTTTAAAGAAGCTACGGTAACACCAAATCCACCTTCACTTGGCATACCACCTCTAAATGTTTTAACACTTTTATGTCGTTTTAAATGTTGTTGTACACCTTTTTGTAATGCACCAGTGCCTTTACCATGAATAATATAAACCTGTTCGAAATTGCTTAATACTGCTTGATCTAAATACTGGTCTAATTCGATTAGTGCATCTTCATAGCGATAACCTCTTAAATCAAGTTCTGTTTTTACAGTTTGTCTATTCGCACGGGTAACCATTTTCGTTGGTTTCTCTTTTTTCTTTTTCATTTTTTCTAAATCTTCAATAGGTAGTTTCATTTTTAAAATACCCATTTGAACAACCGCTTCTTCATCGCCAACTAATTCAAGCACTTCACCTTTTTGTCCATAAGATAAGACTTTAACTTCATCGCCAGCTTGAATTTTATCATACTTTTGTTTTTGAACATGTTGTTTAATGGATTTCGCTTCATATTGATCATCTAATTGTTTTTTCTTATCAATAAGTTCATGTTCTTTAACGTCTGCACCTTTTTTATCTCTTAATTCTCTCAATTCTTTAAGAATCGCATCAGCTTCTTTAGTTGCAGATTTCACACGTTGATTCGCTTTTTCTTTCGCTTCATCCATTAATGATTTTTCATAATTTTGATACTGTTGATATTGTTTTTCTAGTTCGTCGTGTGTTGTTTGTGCTTCCTTGACTAGTCTATCTAATTCAATACGTTGTTCATCCACACGTTTTGAATTTTTCTCAAGTGATTCTATCATATTGTTTATTTCTTGTTCATCAGTACCAATCATTGTCTTAGCTCTATTAATAATATGAAGACTTAAGCCTAATTTCTTAGATATATCAAATGCATTAGAACGTCCAGGCACACCCATAAGTAATTTATATGTTGGACTTAATGATTCAACATCAAATTCAACACTCGCGTTCATCACGCCTTCACGGTTATAACTATAAGCTTTTAATTCTGGATAGTGAGTTGTCGCCATAACTAAAGCTCCTAGACTTCTTACATGATCTAGTATACTCATCGCAAGTGCTGCACCTTCACTAGGATCTGTTCCTGCACCTAATTCATCAAATAGAATTAAGCTATTTTTATCTGCATCTTTTAATATTTCAACAATATTTTTCATATGTGATGAAAATGTCGATAATGATTGTTCTATTGATTGTTCGTCACCTATATCACAATACACGTTTTCAAATACACTTATTTGGCTACCATCTAATGTAGGAATAAGCATCCCTGATTGTGCCATGACAATAATTAATCCTAATGTTTTTAATGTTACTGTTTTACCACCTGTATTCGGACCAGTAATAATGACTGTTTCGATGTCATCTATAAATTCAATCGTATTAGCTACAACTGTATTTTGATCTAATAATGGATGGTATGCATTGGGTAAATAAACGGTTCTCTCTTTATGAAATGTTGGTTTAGTTCCTTTGATAGAACGTGCATATCTCGCTTTTGCAATTAAAAAATCAAGGTGACCCATAATTGACTCTGCTGTTAACAAAGCATCCGCTTCAGCTGCTACTTGACCCGTTAACTCAGTTAAAATACGTTCACGTTCAACTGCTTCATCATTTCGCAATCGGCTAATTTGGTTATTCATTTCAACAACTGAAGATGGCTCAATATACAATGTTTGTCCAGAAGCTGATTGGTCATGAACGATACCATTAAAGTCCTGTCTATATTCTGCTTTCACAGGTATAACATTTCTATCATTTCTTACTGTCACAATGGCATCAGACAATTTTTTTTGATTAGCCTGACTTTTAACTACTCTATCTAAATTTTGTCTAATACGTTGGTTAGTACTTGATATCTTACTACGGATACTTTGTAACTCGTAACTTGCATGATCAAATAAATCATGTGTGTCACATTTTTCATTAATATCTTTAAAAAGGTCAGTTAGTATTGGTAGTTGTGCCATATTACTATCTAAAATTGGATATTTAACCTCTTCATCTTCTTCTAATAATTGATTATAGAATGTCTTAAATTGATTTTGAACTTGTATCAAACGTTTAATCGCAGTTAATTCAGTTACATTTAAGACGCCACCAATAGTTGAACGATGAATATATTGCGCTACTTTTGATAAACCACTCAAACTTGGAAGTCGATGTTTATTATATATTTGCGAAATTTCGTCAGTTTCATTGATTTGAAATTCAACTGTTTCAAAATCTGTTGCTGGAGACATTTCTGCTACCTTTTCTCTTCCTAAATCACTGATAGCTTCATTTGATACAAATGATTTTATTTTATCAAATTCTAAGACATCTAATGTTTTTTGTCTCATGCAATCCCTCTATTTCTTCATTTTTATGTTGTTATTAATAAACGATTTAAATGCCTCTCTAGACATTGTATTGATTACTCTATCTTTCGTAACAAATCCTTTTTGCGCTGTTGCAACACCATATTTCATAAATTCTAAATGATCAGTATGATGCGCATCTGTATTAATGGTTAATTTAACATTTGGATATTGTCGTACTGTTTGTGCATTTAAATCCAAACGCTTTGGATTCGCATTAATTTCTAAAATTGTATTTGTTTCTTCAGCAAGTTGAGCTAGTTTTTCAATATTTGGTTCGTATCCAGGACGACGGCCAATAATTCTAACAGTTGGATGAGCAATATGTCTTACGTATGGATTACGACACGCATTTTCTAAGCGTTTCATAATGTCTTCTTCAGATTGATTAAAACTTTGATGTATCGCTGCAATGACATAATCCAATTGTGCAAGAATCTCATCATCATAGTCTAATGAACCATCGGGTAATATGTCCATTTCAATACCTGAATAAATATCAATTTCATCATATTCTTCATTTAATTGTTTAATTTCTTCATTTTGACGTAACAAACGTTCCACTTGTAAACCATTTGCCACTCTTAAACTTTGTGAATGATCAGTAATAACCATAAATTCATATCCTTTAGCGATATTGGCTTCTATCATGTCTCTTATTGAAAATGCACCATCGCTATATGTGGTATGCATATGAAGATCACCTTTAATATCATCTAATTGAATAATTTGGCTTAAATCTTTATCAAATTCACTTCCATCTTCACGCATTGAAGGTTCAATCCAAGAAACTCCAAAATGTTCATAAATTTCCGCTTCGCTATTAAATTGCAATACTTCCCCATTATCCTTTTCAATACCATATTCACTAACTTTCTCATTTTGAGCTTTGGCTAATTGTCTAATGCGAATATTATGATCTTTAGATCCAGTGAAATGTTGCAATGTATGATAAAAAGCAGAAGGTTCAATCAATCTAAAATCTACGCCAATTGTTTCATCATCGTATTCTAGTTCTACTGATATTTTAGTTGAACCTATCGCTACATCTTTAACTTTATTAGGAATATTTAATAATTGTTGTTGTACTTTTTCTGGTTCATTCGTGCTAATAATAAAATCTAAATCTTTACTTTGTTCTTTATATCTTCTAAAACTTCCCGCTGAAGAGTATTGATCGATATCGTCTAATTGACTAATATAATCTATAATTTGGTGATTAAGACCTCTCATCTGATCAATTGGATAACTTTCTTTTTTAGCACCTAATGCTTTAACTGCTTCTAGAATATTTTGTTCCGTCTTTTTAGCGAAACCACTTAATTCACTTACTTTACCTGATTCACACGCTTCTTGTAATGACGCTTTATCGGTAATATTTAGTTCTTTATATAATTTAGCTATTTTTTTACTACCTAGCCCTTGTATTTTTAATAAAGGAACTAGTCCCTCAGGAACTTCTTTTTGTAAATCTTCTAATGCAGTTGAATGTCCAGATTGTCGATATTCATTAATGACATCACCGACTCCTTTTCCAATACCTTTTAATTCAGTTACATCTTCAATCTCATCTAGTGGTCGTTCATCTACTTCTAAACTTTGAGCTGCTTTTCTATACGCAGACACTTTAAAGGTATTTTCTCCTTTTAACTCCATATAAGTAGCTATTTTTTCTAATAATTGAATAACATCTTTTTTAGTCATATACATCTCTCCATAAAAATAAGACCAGGACATATTACTATTTCAAATTGTCTGTCCTGACCTCAACATCATTTTTTATAAATTTAAAATTAATTGTGAAACATAAGGTGTGTGCAATAGAATATGCTTAGCTAATAATGAATGACCTAATGAATTTTGTATCATTACATTAGGATATAAAGCTAAAATATACATCATGATTTGAATAAATATAATACCCATTATTAAACTTAATATAATACCTAAGATACGGCTAATGATGTTTAAAGGTTGATATGCAACTATATTATCAAATGTGACGATGATTAGATATAAAATCAACTTACTGCATAGCGCAATTAAAATAAAAGCTACTATAGATTCAAAACGATATTGTAAGTGATCAAAAGATATCGCATATTGGGTATCATATGCAACAGTCTTTGGAAAAGGTAAAAACACGATTAAACGTTTTGCGATGTCTCGATAAAATTGCATTGCAATCCATAACGACACTATTGAAGAAATAAAATGTAAACTTGTAAGCCACAATCCTCGTCGAAATCCAACGATTGCAAAATACAGTAAAATGATTAATATAACAATGTCTAATAACATCTAATCTTCTCGTTGTTTTAATTGATTAAGTTCTTGTTGTAATCGACGGTTTTCTTCCTCTAAGCTTACTTTTTCATGCATGATATTGACGGCTGTTAAAATAGCTTTCCTCGTTGTATCTAGTCCAGCTGATTTTTGCCCTAATTCTCTCATTGTCTCATCTACTAAATGAGCAACATGTCGTATATGCTCTGGGCTATCATCACCAATTATTGTAAAATGTTGGTCATTAATTGTTACATTTATTCTATTCTTAAAATCACCCATAATTATATCTCCTGACTTTTAATTAAATTATTCCGTATCTCTATTTAATTTAACCAAAATCATGTTTCTATATTATTTGTACATAATATTAATTTTTGGTTTTATTCTTTTTACTTATCATTAAACATTATACATGAGTCATAATTATTTTGTAAGTATGTGGTTTAATAAAGTCAATCTTTTTCTTTAGAAAATTATAATTACCTTTTTAATTTTTAGTATTATACATTTTAGAAAAATCCATACTCAAAGACTTCAAATGTAATTTAAGTATCTAATCTCTTTTGATTTTCACTTATGATATAAAAGATAATGTTATGATATGATTTGATTAATGTACCACAATAGTATGAATAAAGAGAGGTTTAACAAAGTATGGCTAATATAGTCCATAAATTAACAACAAATGAAATCAATACATTAATGTCTAAAATAAAATTTGATACAGTACAGTTGCCCCAAGGTATGAAAGCTCGCACGAAACATAACGGTGCTGTTATCAATATATATAATTCTGGAAAAGTCATGTTTCAAGGCAATAATGCCGAAACTGTAGCACAACAATTACTACCTGAAAAACAAAGTAACACTACTAGTTTAAATTCTTCCAAATCTTCTAAGTCACAGGCATCTTATATTAAATACAATCAATATAATTGTATAGGTAGTGATGAAGCTGGCAGTGGTGATTATTTTGGCCCACTAACAGTATGTGCCGCATATGTTACAAAAGAGCATGTGAAAATTTTAAAAGAATTAGGTGTTGATGATTCTAAAAAATTAACCGACACTAAAATAGTAGAAATAGCAGAACAACTTGTTAACTTTATTCCCCATTCATTACTTACACTTGATAATGTTAAATATAATGATCGACAACGTGCTGGATGGTCACAAGTTAAAATGAAAGCTGTATTACACAATCAAGCTATTGCAAATGTTGTCCAAAAAATTGAAACTAATGATTTGAATTATATTGTCATTGACCAATTTGCAGAACGTGGCGTATATCAACGTTATGCTTTATCCGATTTGCCTTATCCGAAATTAACAAAATTTGAAACAAAAGGCGAATCTAAATCTTTAGCCATAGCGGCTGCCAGTATTATCTCTCGATATGCCTTTGTAAAACATATGAATCATATATCTAAATCATTAAAAATGGAAGTTCCTAAAGGCGCAAGTAATAAAGTTGACTTATTCGCTGCAAAAATAATTGAAAAATATGGTATTGATAAATTAGACAGTATTTCTAAAAAACATTTCAAGAATAGAGACAAAGCTCAGGCTTTAGTTAAAAAGAAATATTTATAAGTGCAATCCAATGCAAGTAAGTACTATTTATATTGATTAGTAATTATATTAGACTGTCCGTAAAGTCCATGACTTTGTTGGCAATTTTTATACCCATGCTTTCCCAGGGTACAGTTTCAGCCAGAAATTCTACACAGATAAACCTGTGGGAATTTCTATGGTCTTCAACTAATACTGTTACCTCTGGAGTCAGCGCATAAATACAGCTCATTATTCCTCAAATAATCTAACAATGAGATGATTTTAAAAAGACAAACCTATCGCCAAGATAGATTTGTCTATAAATATGGCAAGTATCAACCTCTAAGGAATGATACTTGCCTTTTACTTACTTTATTATCTTATTGTTGCGCCTTTTTCTTTCAATGCTTCGATAATTTGATCATGTACTTTTGATACACGCTCATCAGTTAAAGTATTTTCAGTATCTAAATAATTTAATCTGATTGCAACTGATTTTTTACCTTCTTCTAAATGTTCACCTTCATACACATCAAATACTTGTGTATCTTGAAGAATATCAGCACCATTATCATGAATTGTTGAGATAAGTTCAGATGCTGGTACATCATGATTTACCTCTAATGCAATATCACGTGAAACACCTGGATATTTTGGAATTGGTTGATAATTGATATAACCAACAGAAACTTTCATCATTTCTTCGTAGTTTAATTCAAAAACATATGTGCGTTTTAAGTCATTATCAGCCGCTACAGAAGGATGTAATTCACCGATAAAACCAATATCTTTGCCATTTAAAGAGACAATTGCAGTTCTACCTGGATGTAAACCTTCAATTTTAGCTGCACGATAATCCAATGTTAAATTAAGTTTTTCAGCAACTCGTTCAATAACACCTTTAGCTAAATAAAAGTCAACTTCTTCTTTTTTACCTTGCCATTGATTTACAACATAATCACCTGTCATAATACCACTTAAATATTCAACTTCTTCAGGTAATTCACCTTCACCATTGCCGAAAAATACTCGTCCAATTTCATATAATTTCACATCTCTATTTTTACGTGCAACATTATACGTTGTTGCCTCAATTAAATGTGGTAGTAAACTTTGACGCAATGTTGAATGTGCTTCACTCATTGGCATAAGTAGTTCAATTGTTGATCTATCTTGTAATGCAAAATCTTTAGCATGTTCTTTAGATACAAGTGAATATGTGATAGCTTGGTTCAAACCTGCACCTTCTATTGTTTCTTTCACTATTCGTGTTTTACGTTGACGGTCAGTTAAAGTACCACTAGTTACTTCTTCAAACACTGGTAATGTTGATGGAATCTCATCATAGCCGTATATACGTGCGACTTCTTCAATCAAGTCTTCTTTAATAGAAATGTCTTTACGACGAGATGGTACAAATACCGTAAGTTCATTATGATTTACTTCTGTTTCAAAACCTAATTGTTCGAAATTCTTTGTAATTTCATCTGCAGATAAATTAAATCCGACTGTTTCATTGATTTTGTCAGTTGTAATGTGAATTGGTGTAATGAATTCACCTAAATCGCCTGCAGAAACTCTATCTTTAAGGACACTACCAGAAGCATACATTTCTAATAAATAACATGCACGGTCAACAGCTTCATTGACAAATTCTGTCGCAATGCCCTTTTCAAATCGACTAGAAGCTTCACTACGTAAATTTAAGCGTCTAGATGTATGACGAATAGAAGCAGAATCAAAAATAGCGCCTTCTATAACAACATTAGTTGTTCGATCACTCACTTCTGAAAAATCTCCGCCCATCACGCCACCTAATGCAATTGGTGTTTGTCCATTAGTGATGACAATATCTGACTCAAGTAGTGTTCTTTCTTGATCGTCTAATGTCGTCATTGTTTCATTTTCTTGTGCTTGACGAACTTCAATATGATTAGAACCAATTTGATCTTGGTCAAACATGTGTAAAGGTTGTCCATATTCTAATAAAACATAGTTTGAAATATCAACGACATTATTAATTGGTCTAATTCCCGCTTTCATTAAACGTGATTGCATCCATATTGGTGATTGACCAATAGTGACATTTTTAACTATTCTCGCGCTATAATAAGGTACTTTATTTTCATTTTTAACGGTAACAGATAATTCATCTGTAGCGGATTCATTTAACTCATTACTAGCAGTTTGTGGTTTAGTCATTTGAGTTTGATATAACGCTGCTACTTCATATGCAGTACCTACCATACTTAATGCGTCTGCACGGTTTGGAGTTAAATCAAATTCCATAATTTGGTCATTTAAATACAATGCATCTAATGCATCTGTACCGGGTGTTACCTCTGTAGAAAATACGAAAATGCCATTTTCAAATGCTTTTGGTACAACATTACTTGAGATACCTATTTCTTGTAATGAACAAATCATGCCTTTAGAATGCTCCCCGCGTAACTTGGCACGCTTAATTTTAATACCACCTGGTAAACGTCCACCTACTTTAGCAACAATGACATATTGTCCTTCATCAACATTAGGTGCACCACAAACGATTTGTACAGGCTCTTCCTCACCAATATCTACTTGGCATATATTTAATTTATCTGCATCTGGATGAGACGCTTTAGATACGACATAACCTACTACTAAGTATTTAATGTCTTTTGTAAAATCAATAATATCGTCAACTTCAATACCAGTGCGTGTTATTTTTTCTGCTAAATCTTGAACATTTTGATTCACGTCTACATAATCTTTTAACCATTCATTTGAAATTAACATTAAATCTCACCTCTATCTTCTACAGCTTTAAACTGGTCTAAGAAACGTACATCATTTGTATAGAAATGACGAATATCCTCAATACCATATTTCAACATAGCGATACGGTCTGGTCCCATACCAAAGGCAAACCCAGAATATTCATTTGCATCGAAACCAGCCATATTTAAAACGTTAGGGTGTACCATACCTGCCCCTAAAATTTCAATCCATCCAGTATGTTTACAAACATTACAACCTTGACCTTTACATTTGAAACATGACACATCCACTTCCACAGATGGCTCTGTAAATGGGAAATAACTTGGTCGTAATCGAATTTCTCTATCAGCACCAAATAATTCTTTCGCTAATAATTCTAATGTCCCTTTTAAGTCACTCATTTTAATATTTTTATCCACTACTAATCCTTCAATTTGAGTAAATTGGTGGCTGTGTGTCGCATCATCTGAATCACGACGATAAACTTTACCAGGGCATATAATTTTAACTGGACCTTGACCATTTCGTTGTTCCATTGTTCTTGCTTGCACTGGTGACGTATGCGTTCTCATTAAAATTTCTTCAGTAATATAGAAACTATCTTGCATATCACGTGCTGGATGAGATTTAGGTAAGTTTAAAGCTTCAAAATTATAATGATCTTGTTCTACTTCAAATCCATCTACAATTTCATAACCTAATCCTAAGAATAAATCTTCAATTTCTTCAATAGTTCGAGTTAATGGATGTTTAGAACCTATTTCAATTTGACGACTTGGTAAAGTAACATCGATTGTTTCTTCTGCTAATTGTTGATTTAACTTTTCATTAGCTAAAATCGTTTGTCTTTCGTCTAGCTCTTGTTGAATTGTTTGTCTTAGCTCATTGACTTTTTGTCCATAAGCTGGTTTTTCTTCATTTGGTAAGTCTTTCATATTTTTCATTAATGCACTTACCGAACCCTTTTTACCTAAATATTTAACTTTCACATCTTGTAAAGTTCTTTCATCATTAGCAGCATTTATATCAACCAATGCTTGTTTCTTTAATTCACCCATATGATCATTTTGAGTCATACGTTTTTCCTCCTTTTATCCCATCAACAATATATTAATCAATTAATTATTTATTTTTTTAAACAAAAAAGACTTTCGCCCCTCTAACTGGGACGAAAGCCTTCCGTGGTACCACCCAAATTTATGCTTATGCATACACTTGTATACGTTGTTAACGAAGACGTACTCCGACTTAAATCTCTTTAAGTAGCCAAAAAGATGAAAAAAACTAATCAAAATTGGAATAACTTTCAGTCGCGGTTATTCTCCCTTAAACAATTTCACATGTTAGTTTACGTCTTTTTATAGGCTATTAATTCTCTTGTAGACCATATCATTGATTATTTATGAATTCATTATTTATTATAGACGATTGATTGATATAGGGTCAACCGGCAATAACCGTTTTGAATATCATTTATAAATTTTAAAGTCACCTAAATGTAGACAAATATTTTATTCTTTTAATTGGTAAAGTAAGATACTACCAGCAATTGCAACATTTAAACTTTCAGCTTTTCCATAAATAGGAATAGTTAAATTTTGAGTTGTACTATTTAATAGTGTTTCATTTACACCTTCACCTTCGTTACCCAAAATAAGTGCAAATGTGTCTTGTGCTTCAATTTCTTTAAAGCTTACAGCTTCATCTAATGCTGTACCATAAATGGGTCCATCAAATGTATCGATGAATATCTGTAATGATTCTGACATAACAGGAATATGAAATACACTACCTTGACTCGCACGTAATACTTTATCTTGATATGGATCTGCAGTGCCTTTTTCCATTACTATTAGATCAATACCTGCTGCATCTGCAGTGCGGATTAACGTTCCTAAATTACCTGGGTCTTGTATTCTATCAATTAATAATACTTGCTTCGCAGTTGATATATCATATTCTGGTTTTTTTATCACTGCGAAAAAGCCTTGAGGTGTCACAGTTCCAGACAACGCTTCTGCAACTTTTAAATTAATTTCAAATGTTTCATAAGCATACTCAATTAATTGTTCATCTGTTCTACTAGGATCAACAACAAATAATTGTTCAATGTCTAAACCACTTTGATATGCTTCATCTATTAAATGTATACCTTCGATAAGTGCTAAACCTGTTTTATCTCTATCTTTCTTTTTCTTAAGTTTATTCGCATTTTTAATTTTATTATTTTGAGCCGACGTAATTTGTTCCATATAATTAATCTCCAATATGATAATTTCTAATTATCCTTAATTGTATATGATTAAGTTATAAATTGAAAATAAAGTATTACTACTATTTTAATAGTTTAGTGTTACATACGCATTAGCTTTAGCTAATGTGTTCTACTTAGAAACACCTTCACAATATTAAAATAAAAAAGCTTCCGACTAAATTTTAATGATTTTTAATCGGAAGCTAATTGCTTTTTAAACAAATATTTATTTTAAATAATGATAGCCAATATCATATGTATGAACGCTATTTTTAATAATCGGACTACTTTTATCATCAGATTGACTGCGAACATTTTGATGTGCTTTTTTAAATACATCTGATTTCAACCAGTCTGTAAAAGCTTGTTTATCTTTCCATAAAGTTAAAATTTTAACTTCATCATAATCCTCTTTTTCTAATGTACGAGTAACAAACATACCTTCAAACCCGTCTAATGTCTCAATACCATGTCTAGTATAAAATCTTTCAACAATTTCTGTTGCTGTCCCTTTGTTTAGCGTTAATTTGTTTTCAGCCATAAATCTCATGATTGTCTTCATCCTTTTAGTTAATTTTAGTTAATTTGGCAATAACTGCTATTCTGCCTGCTGTTTGTCTAAATGCATCTTCACAAGTCGATAATGTCACAATTTTATCTCCTTCATTGACATCTACATTCGTTTTAATCAATGAACGCTTCTTTGTTTTGATTAAAAATGCTTTAAATTGTTCATCATTATCAAAAGTCGTTTGGATATAATTGTCATTACTTGTTGTTTTAAATGCACTAAAAATTTGTAATTGATATTTACCATATTTAGTATCAAAGTGGATTGATTTGTGTTTGTCATAAAATGATTGTTTTAAATAATCATCAAGTACATCAAACATAGTTTGATCACCAATATGATGACCATATATCACCGTATTTTTATCTAAAGGATTCAATGAATTTCGATAATCCATAAAAATACTTCCTTTACGACGTTGTTCTCTTTCAAAATCTAAATTTAAATATTCATGATTTGTTTTACCTTGTAAAATAGGATAATTGAGCGATGTTCCCTCTAATTGAATCCAACCAACGATGTCTTTATTAATTTTTTCTAAGGATTCAAATTGTGGTCTTACTGATGATTGATGTTCATTTGATAGTGTTTTAAATTTCTTTTGTATTTTGGCATAACTTTCTTGTTCATCTTTATCTTGAACATAAATTTTAATTATTTGATAAGTAAAAACGACAATAACAACGATTAAAATAATTTGTATTATTCTTATTATGTGTTTCATATAATGTGATAATCCTTTATTCTTCATTAGTTAAGCCTTACATAGATTTATAATTACGTTGACGTTTACCCTTACATAATAAATAAATCAATGTAGGTCCACCTACAATCATTAAAATAGCATTGGCAGGTATTTCTAATGGTGGATGTATTGTACGTCCTGCTAAATCAGCTAAAAGTAAGAACCAAGCTCCTATGACTATTGAAAATGGTATAACTGCTTTATAATTAACACCTACTATTTTTCTTACAATATGAGGTACAATAATCCCTAAAAAGGCCATTTGACCTACTATCGCAACTGTTGCACTTGCTAAAAATACTGCTAATAAGCCAATTATCCATCTATACGTATCTATTTGAAAACCAATACTCTTAGCTTGCATATCGTCTAAATTTAATAAATTCAACTTAGGAGATAGTAAAATACTTAAACTTAATCCTATCATTGCAGAAGTCGCTATAATATATACATCTTTCCATGTTTTCATAGTTAAACCTTGAGACATTTTCAGTAATGGATTTTGACTTAAGATGTCATATACACCATTTAATAACACAAATAATGCTACACCTACTAAAATCATACTTACCGCATTCAACTGATATTTAGTGTGTAAAAATATAATGATTATAAATGGAATCAATCCTCCGATAAAAACTAAAAATGGTAAATAATTATATAGTTGAGGAATATACATCATACATAGCGTTCTCATAATTAAAGCGCCAGTCGAAACGCCAATTAAGTTCGCTTCAGCTAATGGATTTTGAAGAGACGCTTGTAAAAGTGTTCCTGATACTGCCAACATAGCCCCTACTATCATTGCTATTAATATTCTAGGTAATCTCAAATCTAATATCGCATCCACCGCATTATTTTCACCAGTTGATAATTTATCTATCCAATCATTAAATGTAATTTTTAAAGTACCAGTAACAAATGATAAATATGCTGTTAAAACAGTTAATAGTATAAATATTATTAAAAATAACTTCTTATGGTTCTTTATCATACAATCATTCCATTACTTTTTATTGTTATAAAATAAGTCATATAACTGTTTCATTGCTTCGTCAGCATCAACATTCGCTGTAATTCCAAATGGAATCTCTTCTAAATCATAAACTTTATTATTTTTAACAGCTTTAAAATGCTTCCAAATATCATTTTGTTTAAATTCTTTTTTAAACATTTTTTTCACTTCATCTGGCATGCCATGTGGTAAACGTAAAATGATATCAGGGTCTACATTGAGTAAGTTTTCAGTATTTGACGAAATATACTGTCTATCTTTTACTTTAATTACATTTTCTCCACCAGCAATTTTCACTAAGTCGCCAATATAAGATTTATCTGTCGCAACTAAATAACTTCCTGGCACACCCATAAGAATTAGTACTTTAGGGTGTTTACGTTGTTTAGCAGCTTTGTCTTCAATTTCCTTTTTCACTTTATTTAAGTGATCATTTAATTCTTTTGCTTTTTCAGTTCTATTAAACTGTTTACCTAATTCTGTAATTGAATTTTCCATACCTTGCAAACTATCGTAGTCATAATAGTAACCTTTCATATTAAGCTGTTTATAAAAAGGTTTCATTTCATCTTTGATTGTAGACACACTTAATACGTGAGTTGGATTTAATTTTTTAACTGCTTCTACACTTGGTTGCATCGGTTGTCCCACTTCGGGAACATCTTTATATCGTGTCGGTAATGTTTTATAAGATGTTGGTTTCCCAACGATTGGTAAATCCAGTTTGTCTAGTGTCATTGTCAATGCAACAGTGGTAGGTACAATTCTATATTTTTCAGCTTTTTCTTCTTTTTTTGATTTCGATGATGATTCACAAACGACTAATAAAATAGCACATATAATTCCTAAAATTATTGTTTTTACATGTTTCAATCTTTTTTACCTCGCTTTTTCATTAATAAATGAGATACAACTAGGAGTAACATTGCTAATACTATAGCTACGCCCAATATCGCATATTCTTTTTTATGACTTTTTGCTTTTTGATTATTTTCATATTTTTTATTATTTGGTTTATGTTTCTTTACATCATCATCTCTATTGAATGATGGTAATGTTTTATCTTTTTCCTTTTTAATATTGTCCCTAGTACTTTGAATTTTAGTTGATTGTGAATCAACATTATTTTTCAAACTTTGATCATTATTATTTGAATTTCCAGACGATTGAGTATGACTGCTGTTACTATTTTTAGTCACATTTATATTTGTTGTAGTTGATTTGTTTTTTTGTTCTTGAGTACTATTCTTATATTCTTTTGGTTTATTTTGACCAGTCTTTTTATTTTTAGATATATCTTTATCTGTAGTTCGTGTTTGTTGATTATTATTCTTATTTTGTTGAACTATTATTTGATTCTGATTTTTATCTTTTTGGTCTTCTTTATCATCTTTATTTTGTTTTAAATGAATGAATAGTACACTGTCTTCCTTATCATGGAGATTTTGTTTATAACGCATTTCCAAGGTTTGTATATTTTGCTTTAATAATATTCTTATCATTGTTGTATTATCATTACTTTTAGTTACAAAAGGTAATGGCTGAGAATTGGATGTCAAAAATTGATAATTTTCAATCTTAGTATGTAGAGATAATTTGATTTCTAGGTAAACTTGATTTTTACTATTAACAATAAGTCGACCTTTTTTATCAAATACTTCTACTTTCTTATCATCTTTATCTCTTACATCAAGATAGATATTATTAGTCTTTATAGGTAATTCTTTAAAAATAGCTTCATCTAATTTCTGAGGGTTATCTTGCTGTGTATTATAAGAATTGGCTGATGGACTATTCATCTCATCAGCCAATAATAATGCATCTTTATTATTTAAAATCATAAATGTCGATACACAACAATAAATGATTAACGTTTTAAAGCTAGTTTGTAATGATACATTCATTATTTCACATTACCTTTGTTAACCTTTTTAGCATAAAATGTAATGAAAACGAATGACATCAATGCAACTGCAGGAACGATATAAATATATCCTGGAATACCAGCACTAGTTTGTGGGTTTTCTACACCACCAGTACCAGTGTTTGTAGTACCCCCTGTAGTATCATTACCAGTAGTACTTGCACTGCTACTACCATTACCAACTACATTAGATGGTCCATTAAATTTATAAGTAATATTGTAATGGTGATCATATAAGAAAGGTTTGCCATTTACTTTTTCATTAATATATACATCAATTTTACCTTGGACTTTACCGCTCACTTTACTTACTTCAAATTCAGAAGTACGTTCATCTTTCGCAGCATTTTTATTAATAATTTTTTCTTTATGGCCTTCGATACTCATACCTGTAATCCAATGACTGTGGTTAACAGTAATTTGAACATATAACTTACCGTTCTTTTTAACATATTTAGCTGGTTTATTAAAATAATCATTGGCAATAGATGTATCGTTAGTATTATATTTTAAGATTTCATAATTGAACGTTCCGCTATCTTCAGCAAAAGCATTATTAACAGTTGTCGCAAAAAACAATATAAAAGACAATACGGCTACACTAAAAATTTTATGTAATTTTTTCAAAATATATACCTCCCATTTAAGACGAATATTACGTCTTTACAAAAATAATAAATGATAACGATTATCAAAGTCAATATTTATTTTATAATAAAATTATATTATTGTTATAACGATATACTTGTGGTACTATTATTGATAACCATTTTCAATTAAATTGGTTAATCACTTTTAATGACATAGCACAATCATTTTTAGGAGGAAAACATCATGAACAAACATTATCTAAATCCTAAGGTTTATAAGGAGAATAAACATGCATCATTAAGAAGATTTACAATTGGAAGTGCAACTCTTTTATTAAGTGTATTACTTTATGCAAGTAATGGAGAAAATCATGCGCAGGCTACTGAAACAAATCAAAATAATAATCAAAATACAGCAGTATCACCTTCTTCATCACAAAATAATACTGTATCTGAAGAATTGAATTTCCAAGTTCAAAGAGATGGTTCAAATGAAGTGTCACACATCGATGAATATATGAAGCATCCTGGTAAAGTAATTAAAAAAGATAATCAATATTATTTCCAAGCTACATTAACAAATGCTTCATGGTGGAAAGAATATAAATTTTTCAATAAAAACAATCAAGAATTAACTACCAATGTTGTTAATGATGACACAGCAAACGATACAAAAACGTTAGATATTTCAGTAGAACCAGGATATACAAATATCACATCAAGAATACATATCGTTATTCCAAACTTAAAGTATGATCATACTTATACAACGCATTTGGAATTTGCGAAACCTATTCCAACATTAGGCGAAACTAATACTAATAGTGATAGTAATACAGCATCTCAACCTAACAATGATGTAGTAACTACTCCAGCTACTGGAGACAATAACAACGGTGCTACTGCTCCAAGTACTGGAGATAACAACAATGTGCCTACTACTCCAGCTAATGGGGACGACAATAATACAGTTACTACTCCAGCTTCTGGGGACAACAACAATGCACCTACTACTCCAGCTAATGGGGACAACAACAATGCACCTACTACTCCAGCTAATGGGGACAACAACAATGCATCTACTACTCCAAATACTGGAGACAACAACAATGCACCTACTACTCCAGCTAATGGGGACAACAACAATGCACCTACTACTCCAGCTACTGGGGACAACAATAATGTACCAACTACTCCAGCTGCTGGGGGCAATAATAATAATGGAACTAATACAAACACTGGTGACAATGTCGGTAAAGATGGTAAAGATGGTAAAGGTGGCAAAACAGGCAAAAAAGAAGATGAAGGTAAAGATAGCAAATCTAATCAAAATAACGGGGATAAAGATGCTAAAAACTCACAAAATAGCGACGACAACAAATCAAAAGAATTACCTGATACAGGTAAAGTAGCTTCACATAGTTACTTTAATGAATTAGCTATGGCTACGATTGCCCTATTCACATCTATTACAATGTTTGTTTTCAGAAGAAAGCACTCTAAATAATCATATGAAACCTATATTGAGAAGTTGATATCTCTCAGTATAGATTTTATTATTTTTTTATAAAACGGATTGCAATATATTTATACTTTGAGTTACAATACATGTGAACGATTGATAATGATTATCAATCTGTATTAAAACTATAGGAGTTGTTTACAACATGAACAAACATCAACAGCATAACTTCCCAAAATTAAGGTCTTTTTATTCAATACGTAAATCTACACTTGGTGTAGCCTCGATAGTAGTAAGTACACTTTTCATTTTTACTTCTCATGAACAAGCACAAGCTGCCGAAAATTCAAATGACAATAATGTACAAAATCAATCGGCATCTACTGCGAATACTGATCAATCAAACCAATCTCAACCTGTAACTCAACCAGTTGAAAATAATGATAATCAAACACAAACAGCGGATCAGTCTATAAAAGATGCTATTAAAAACCCTGCAGTTGAAAACCAACCTCATGATATTGGTCCAAGAGAGACAGTTAATTTCCAACTATTTGATCAAAATAATGAAACACAATATTATCACTATTTTAGTATTAAGAACCCTGCTGATGTCTATTACACAAAAACTAAAGCAAACGTTGAACTTGATCTTGATACAGGTTCAACTTGGAAGAAATTTGAAGTTTATGAAGGAAACACAAAACTTCCTGTTAACTTAGTGTCTTATAATCCAGACACAGATCATGCATATATTCGTTTCCCTGTGACTGATGGTACACAAGAACTTAAAATTGTGTCGTCTACACAAATTGATAATGAACCTGAAACAAATTATGATTATACAAAATTAGAATTCGCACGACCTATTTATAATGACCCATCACTCGTTTTAAATGATAATAGCAGTAATAATGCTTCGGAAAATGCAACTGAAAACACAACGCCAACAAACACTATCAACAATTCAGATAATAATGTAAATTCAACATCAAATAATAACGATGTAAACTCAACAAATGATAATAATCAGAGCGTTAGTAATCAAACTAATAATAGTCAAGATCAACCAAATGAAAACCAATCTGTAGGTACAACACCAAATAATAGCCAAAACAAAAATGAAGAAAATCAAACTAACCAAAACCAGTCACAAGCTATTGATACAGTCTATCCTCCTGCTGATGTATCAATAAAAGATGCTATTAAAAACCCAGCAGTATTAGATAAAGATCATAGTGCACCCGTTACACGACCTATTGATTTTGAAATGAAAAAAGAAGACGGTGACAGACAATTTTATCATTATGCAAGCACATTAGATCCAGCAACTGTGATATTTACTAAATCTCAACCAGAAATTGAATTAGGATTAAAAACAGCACAAACATGGAGAAACTTTGAAATTTATGAAGGAGACAAAAAACTTCCTGTTACGCTCGTATCTTATGATTCAGATAAAGACTATGCTTATATCCGTTTCCCAGTTTCTGTAGGCACAAAAGAAGTTAAAATTGTATCATCTATTCAACTTGGTGAAAATAAAGTCGAAAATTATGATTATACTTTAATGGTTTTCAAACAACCGATAACTAATAACCCTAATGATTACAAAGATGATGAAACTTATACTGTAGATAAATTATTAGCACCATATCGCAAAGCGAAGACACTAGAAAGACAAGTATATGAATTAGAAAAGTTACAAAAAACTTTACCTGATAAATATAAAGAAGAATATAAATTCAAATTAGAAAAGACAAAAGCTGCTTTAAAACAACAAGTTCAATCAGCAATTGTTGAGTTTGAAAATGCAAAACCAACTAACGATCAATTAACGGATGTACATGATGCTAATTTTGTTGTATTTGAAAGTGAAGAAAATAATGAGTCAGTAATGGATGGATTTGTTGAACATCCTTTCCAAATTGGTACATTAAATGGTAAGCAATATGTAATTATGCGTACTAAAGAAGATAGTTATTGGAAAGACTTTATTGTCGAAGGTGAACGAGTGACAACTATTTCTAAAGATAAAGAAAAAAACACTAGAACATTAATTTTCCCTTATGACCCTAATAAAGCAGTTTACAACGCGATAGTTAAAGTCGTAGTATCTTCTATCGGTTACGATGGTCAATATCACGTAAGAATTATAAATAAAGATGTCCCAGTTGAAGATACATCTTCTACAAATGTAGACAATCCAGTAATTGATGCTGAAAATAATCAAAATGACCCAACTACAACAACTAACAACGAAAACACTCAAATAACTGATATAGTTAAAGATGACAACACTGATAATCAAACAGATGAAAATGTAGATAATAATGAATCAAATAGTGATAATACAACAATCCCTGATCATAATGTTGATGATATTGCAGATATTGTCGAAGATCACGATGTCGATAAAAACGAAAATAATGAAGTAACTCAAAAAGTTGATGAAGACGACGATATAATAATACCTGAAAGTGTTACTAAAGATATCAAAACAGATGAAGATATTGATAAAGAACATGTTAAGAAAAAAGGAACAACTGAAACCAAAACTGAGAGTAAAGATAATGTAAAAGATAGTGATAAACAAAAATCAAAAGAGCATGACATGAAAAAAACAACATCTCTTCCAGAAACTGGTCAATCTTCATCTCAAGAATTGACATGGTCATTATTGTTAGCGTTAACTGGTTTAACTTTTATTCTGCCAAAGAGAATTAAATATTCTAAAAAATAATACAAAAAATCCCGTCTGAAAATTAATTTCAGACGGGATTTTTAATAATATCTAAAATTATTTAGATACTACTTCTTCACCATTGTAAGAACCACAGTTTTTACATACGCGGTGAGTTAATTTGTATTCGCCACAACTTGGGCATTCTGTCATACCAGGTACTGACATTTTGAAATGAGTACGGCGTTTGTTTTTTCTAGTTTTAGACGTTCTTCTTTTAGGTACTGCCATGATTTATCCTCCTTAAAATTAAACACATAATTAAATGATATCAGTTTATTTAACAATATTATATCATTAATTAAACCGTTATTGTTCTTTATCGTATAATTGTTGTAATTTCTGAAGCCTTGGATCAACTTGATTACTATTTGAACCATCGTCTTCTTGATCTTGTTCTTGGACAAGTTCAACGAATTCATCTTCATCAATCACTTCCCAACCATTGCCTTCGGTTAACATTTGATCACTGTTGTCTGAATAAGCACGCATCGGTTTTTCGATGATAACTAAATCTTCAACAATATCTTTAATATTAATCATACCGTCAGTAGCTAGATGATAATGTTCATCCTGCTCTTCTTCATCGGTATAATAATCACTACCTTCTAAATCAAATATTTCAGCAGTTTCTACATCCAATGGCACTTCTACAGGAACTAAAGTACGAGCACACGGCATCGTATATGTCCCAGTGACATGTATGTCAGCAATAACTTCATTTGATTTGATAGTTAATTTACCGTCAACATTGATTTCAGAAAGATCAATGAGATCTAATGATTCTTTTAAATGCTCAAAATTCGCCGTTTGATTAAATTCAAAAGGCTTACCTTGATATTTTCTTAATTGTGTTATTGACCATTTCATATGGCTTCACCTCTAACAAGCACAAAATTTATTTTAACTTTCTCAGTATAATATGTCAAGATTTTTTCTTAACATACGTACTTCTGTTACAATACTAATAATGAATTCTGAAAGGAAGAAATGCAAATGAAAAGTGTTGGCTTGATTACTGAATATAATCCTTTCCATAATGGGCATCTATATCATGCTCAACAATCTAAAATAAATTCTCAAGCAGATGTTTCTGTTGCAATAATGAGTGGCAACTTTGTAATGCGTGGCGAACCAGCTATATTCAATAAATTCATTCGTACTCAAATGGCACTTTCTGTTGTTGATTTAGTTGTAGAATTACCTACTATCGCTAGTTTATCTTCTGGAGACTTCTTTGGAAAAATGGCTATTAAAGTAGCGAATTATATCGATATTAACACAATATCTTTTGGTAGTGAGCATGGTAATATAGTTGAGTTACAAAATGCAGTCAATCACGTGCTTGAATTAGAAAATAATCCTATATTCAAGTCCAAAATTAAAGAAGGTAAAAGTTATCCAAGAATTATCAGTGAACTGATTAAAGACCAACAAACTTTAAATATTTTACAATCACCTAACAACATCTTAAGTATAGGATATCTTAAAGCAATCCAGCAATATGCACCACATATTGAAGCAATGACGATTTACCGTGAGTCAGCACAACATCGTGATAACACAATAAAGCATCAACAATTTGCGAGTGGGTCTTCCATCCGCCAATCTTTAATCAATCAAGAAACTGATTGGTATAAAGTAGTACCTCAAAATATTAAATCACTGTATCAAAATCAAATGACTACAGTTGAAGATACTTTCCCTTACATCAAACATCAATTGTTAACACAAGACACTAATACTTTAAACACTATATATACTGTCAGTGAAGGGTTCGAAAACAGATTAAAAACAATCATCAAAGATGTCAATTCGTTTAAAGAATTACTAAGTAAAACGAAAACCAAACGATATACCTATACACATATACAACGTATCCTAATGAATATCCTGCTCAATATTCATCAACATGATATTACAAACGATATACGAGCAATTAGAATTTTAGGTATGAATGAACAAGGTCGCGCTTATTTAAAATATTTAAAGCAACAATATCCAGAACGTCGTTTTATAACCAATATCAATAAATCTTCAGCTACATATTTCCCTATCGAAATTAAAGCAACAAATGTATACAACTTATTAAGCCAACAATCTCAAAATGATTTTAATACACCAGTGATTCAAACATAATTTAAGACCGTACTATCGATGATGACTATTAAAAGAGTCGCATAGTACGGTCTGCTTATTTATTTATAATATTTTTCTTTTAATGCTTCAGCAACATTAGGAGGTACAAATTCCGAAATGTCTGCTTTATAAGCTGCAACTTCCTTAACGATACTAGAACTAATAAATGAATAATTCGTACTAGTCATCATATACATAGTTTCAATATTATTATTCAACTTTTTATTCATTGATGTTAAGCGTAATTCATATTCAAAATCACTTACCGCACGTAATCCACGTACAATCGTTTTCGCACCGACTTGTTTGCAAAAATCTACTAATAAACCATTAAAATGATGTACTTCCACGTTGGAAAGATGTGCTACAGAGCCCCTAATTAAATCCATACGTTCTTCTATATTAAACGTGCCGCCTTTACTACTATTTTTCAAAACACAGACATGTATTTCGTCAAAACGATCTGCACTTCTTTCAATAATATCTAGATGACCGTATGTAATTGGATCGAAACTCCCGGGAATGACTGCTTTCGTCTTATTCATATTAATCTCCTTTTTCTAATAGCAATGTATCTGTCAAACCATAATGATATCTTTTTATTTCTTTAAACGGTGCACTTTGAATATGTTCTTCATTACTAAACTCACAAATGATAATACCATTTTCTTTAAGCAAATTAAACTCATCAATGCTTTTTAATGCTTCATCAATAAGACCTTTTTTATATGGCGGATCTAAAAATATGTAATCAAATTGAATCTCTCTTTTAGCTAAAGCTTTTAACGCACGATCAGCATTATTTTTATACACTTCAGATTGTGCTAATAAATCAAGTTGCTTAAGGTTTGATTTAATCACTTTAACTGCTTTAAAATTTTGATCGACAAAGATTACTTTATCCATACCTCGAGATAATGCTTCAATCCCTAATGCGCCGCTTCCAGCGAATAAATCCAAAGCTATACCTGATACTTCATGTAAACTATTAAAGATGCCTTCTTTAACTTTATCCATAGTTGGCCTAGTATTTCGACCTTCCAAACTTTCTAATGCCTTACTTTTATGTATTCCCGCAATGACACGCATCACTTTCACACTTCCATTTCACAATATAATTTAATATAATTTGGGATAAAAGGAGATTGATTAAACAAATGAAACAATCATTTATTGTTTTAGGTGAGGGTTTAACAGATTTATTCGAATTCACCACTCTCATCGACTACAACCATGCTAGAATTGATAAAATAATCTATTTTCATTCCCCACAAACTGAAAAGCAATTATCATCAGTAGCTATCATTATGCAACCGACTGAAGGTAATTATTTCCAAGCAATGTATATGATGATTAATGCATTAAAATATCCATATCCAAATAGTAATAAGAAATTTGACATGATTAACCAGAAAGCAGAGGAATACGATATCCCAGTATTAGGTATAGATGTTCAACCTCCAGAAGCTTTCCATGACAATGACTTATATTTTAACTATTTAATTAGCGTTTTACGATTACAACGTTGGATACCACCATTACAATAGGAAACACATTTCTTAACGAACACGAGTTATATGACTTCGTGTTTTTCTTTTTCATACGTTTTCTTTAAAAATTTGTATGGTGAACCATCTATATGTTGAACATATTTTAATTTCATTAGTTTATTAACGACATCGTCCGCTTCACTTTCATTAACATACATGATAACGAATTTACGTTGACGATTAGAATGAACGATGTGTCCATATTTTCTAATTTGTCTTTCATGTTTGATATGTTTTAAATAAACAATAAGGCTCACTCTTTGAACTAAATTCATCTTTGCTCACTCCATTTAATATACACAGTTTTTATCATATCATGAGTTTAAATTTTATGAAATAACAATCACTTCCATATATTCCATCCCTATTTATATTATTCTATTAAATCAAAACCAATCTTCATAATGGGATATTCCTATACTTAATTCGTCAAGTAAATATTTGTCTATAAAAAATAAAATAATATTCCGTTCTTCACGCACTTCATTTTTCAAATATGAAGGATATCTGTTAATATAACTTTAATACCCAACGGAGGATATCAAATGGTTAAACTAAATAAGTGGTTCATCAATGGTTCATTCGCAATTGCAAGTATTGTTGGAAGTGTGATTTATGTAAATAAAAATAAAAAACCACGTGAAATTAATGCAATCCCTCCATTTTTCACAGGTGTAGCACCATATTTATTTGCGCATAGAGGCGGCATGGCTGTTAGACCTGAACAAACAAAGCTTGCATTTGATAATGCAGTACAATATGGCGTAGATGGATTCGAAACAGATGTAAGGCTCACTAAAGATAAGGAACTTATCGTATTCCATGATGCAACTGTTGATAGAACAACTAACGGTTCAGGTAAAGTAAGTGAACATACTTTAGAAGAATTAAGAAAATTAGACGCTGGATATTATTTCACAGATATAAATCGTCAATATCCATTTCGTGGACATGAAGATGCTAAAATTTTAACATTTGAGGAACTTTTAGAGCTTTATCCAGAGATGTATATTAATGTTGATTTGAAAGATCATCCAAACAGTTATGAAGGTTCTATTGCACCTGAAGTCATTTATCATCAAATTGTTAAACATCATGCAGAACATCGTGTATTAGTAACAAGTTTCCATAAAGAACAAATTGAACGCTTTGATCAATTAAGTAAAGGTACTGTAGCAATTGGTGCGAGTCAAAACGAAGTAGCAGATGCGTTTATTAAGTTTAATACGTTTAGAGGACATAAATTCCATCCGAAAGCTAATACTTTCCAAATGCCAACCGAATTTAAAGGAATCAAGCTTACTTCTTCTAGATTTATTAAATGGTTAAAAGTATTAAATATTGTACCAGGATTTTATGGCATTAATAGTATTGATTTAATGACAGATTTATACCAAAAAGGTGTGCATACACTTGTAACAGATCGACCTGATTTAGCACAACAATTTAAAGAGACATTAAAATAATAAATAGCAAAAATCCTTAACGAATAATCACCTTTTCGTTAAGGATTTTTACTTTTACAGACACCGATGTGTATTACCAATTTTCTATAGAATCTCTTTCACCTTTAAAATTGTTACTTTTATGATGACGTTGTTCTAATACTTTTTCAATTGCTGAAAAAGAAATATTTAACGAATGTAATAAGACAAATAAATGATATATTAAATCCGCCGCCTCGTTGATAACTTCTTTGTTATCATTTTTCATAGCTCCTATTACAACTTCAAACGATTCTTCTCCAAATTTCTTAGTGATTTTTTCTATACCTTGTTCTAACAAATAATTGGTATAAGATTTAGATTGATTAGTTCTAGATCGTTCTTTTATTGTATGTTCCAATAATTGAACTGCAAATTGTGTCTTTGTACTAAAACAGCTTTGATTCCCAGTATGACATGTTGGACCATTAGGAATAACTTCGATTAGTATTGCATCATTATCACAATCTGTATGTATCGTAACGACTTGTTGCGTATGCCCCGATGATTCCCCTTTAGTCCACAATCTTTGTTTAGACCTTGAATAAAAAGTTACTACGTTCTCTTCCATTGTTTTATTAAATGCTTCTTCGTTCATAAACCCGAGCATTAATACTTGCTTCGTTACATAATGTTGTAATATGACCGGTACTAAACCTTTACTAAAATCTAATGTGACTGTCATCTTACTGGCACACCACCATTTCTTAATGTGTGCTTAATATCAGCTACTGTATATGTTTTACTATGTAAAATACTAGCAGCTAAACCGGCAGATACATCTGTTTCTTTAAATAAGTCTAGAAAATGTTGAGGATTTCCACCACCACCTGAAGCAATGATTGGTATATTCACCTTTGATTTAATATCTGATAAATGTTCAATATCAAAGCCAGTTTTCATACCATCGTGATGGATACTGGTTACAAGTAATTCTCCAGCACCAAGTTCTTCAACTTGTTGAATCCAATCATATACTCTTATAGAGGTTAATTGTTTACCTCCATGTGTAGTACAAAAATAGTCATTTTGTTCCGCACTATAATAACTATCAATAGCAATACAAATACATTGACTTCCAAATTTTTGGCTAGCTTCTTTAATTAAATTAGGATTTTGAAGTGCACTAGAATTTAATGACACTTTATCTGCTCCATGATTAAGTAATTGCGAAATATCATCTAAAGTTTGAATACCGCCTCCAACAGTCAATGGTATAAACAATTGTTTAGAAATGGTTTCGATAACTTCCAACATTAAGTCATGTCCTTTTTCAGTTTTAGAAATATCTAAAAATACAAGTTCATCTGCTCCCGCTTCATTATAGTATTGTGCTAATTCAAGTGGACTACCTATATCGATTAATCCCTTAAATTGTATCCCTTTAACAACACGCCCATCTTTAACATCTAAACAAGGAATGATTCTTTTTTTAATCAAGATAACCCCTCCCAAAAACTGGGATTATGTGCAGCTTTACCGATAATCGCAGCATAAACACCCAATTTTTCAAATTGGTTTAAATCTTCTTGATTTCTAATACCTCCAGAAGCAATAATACTTAATTCAGTTTGTTGTACTAATTGTCTTGTTAATTCAAAATTAGGACCAGCTAACTTCCCATCTTTTGAAATATCAGTATAGATGATGTCACCTAAAGGTAAATGATTCACTTGTTTAACAACATCAAACAAATTGAGTTGTGTATATTCTAGCCAACCATTAATCTTTATATCTTGTTTGTATGCATCTATAGACAAATAAATCTTTTTAGGAAATAGATATGACATTCTTTCCAACCAAGTTAAATCTTGAATACCTTTAGTTCCAACTATGCAGTAATCTATACCTATATCAAAATAATGATTTAAAGTTTCTTGTGAGCGAATCCCTCCACCTACTTCTATAGGTTTTTGAGATAATGATCTTAGCTTTTTAATATAATGACATTCTTGAGTTTGCTTTAATTTTGCTCCTATAAGATCCACAATATGTATACGTGAAACACAATCAAATTGATTATAAAATTGGATGCTTTCCTCAGCTGTCATTGTCATTTGCTCTTTAGATTCATATTTACCTTCAGTTAGTCTTACACTCGTTGAGTCAATCAAATCGATTGCCGGCCATATGTTAATCATTTATAAAACCGCCTTTCAATGCCTGATTTAAAATTGCCAATCCTTGTTCACCACTTTTTTCAGGATGGAATTGTATTCCTATACAATTGTTATATTGTACTACTGCAGGAATTTGACACTCATAATCTGCATATGCAACAACATGATTATTCATTATCGCTTGATAAGAATGTATAAAGTACACATCACATTGAAGTAATTGATGATCACTTTTCAATAAATTCCAACCTAAATGCGGGATAGGTTGTGTTGTATGGATTGGCACTATTCGTCCAGGTATCAGTCCTAGTCCTTCTACATTACCTTCCTCACTATATTCAAATAACAATTGCATTCCTAAGCAAATACCAATGATAGGTTGGTTTTTAATTTTGGTTTAAGATAGTGTCTAATCTTTTATTTTTAATTTCTGTCATTCCATCTTTAAAATGTCCAACACCAGGTAATACAACTGCATCTGCCTTATAAATAATACTTTCGTTGTCGGTCAATATTGTCTCGTAGCCTAAGAATTCAATTGCCTTTTTCAAGCTATTAATATTGCCTAGACCGTAATCAACTATAGCTATCATTCAATCACACCTTTAGACGAAGGTATTACAAATTCAAGAGTTGGTGTTAATGCCTCTTGTAATGATTTAGCAAAAGATTTAAATAAAGCTTCAATTTCATGATGGGTATTTCCACCTCTAATTAAGTCCATATGCACAGTTAACCTCGCATTAATAATAAGTGCTCTAAAAAATTCTTCTACTAATTCTGTATCAAAATGACCGACTTTTTCTTTACTTAATTGAATATTAAATGAAAAATATGGACGGCCACTAATATCAATTACAGTTCTTGCTAACGTTTCATCCATAGGTATATAACTTGTACCATATCTTTTAAAGCTTTGCTGAGTCTTAACCATTTCCAATATCAACTGTCCTAAAACTATACCAATGTCTTCTGTCACATGATGATCATCAACATATGTATCTCCTTTAGCTTCAATTTGTAATGATAAGCCACTATGAAAAGCAAAAAGTGTTAACATATGATCTAAAAATCCTACGCCTGTATGTATATTGGATTTTTCCTTTTCTTTACTTATAGCAATTGAAATAGAAGTTTCAGCGGTTTGACGTGATTTTTGATAGTTCATTGAACTTCCTCCTTGTTGTTAATTCTGAAAATCACTTTTAAATATGGCTTTACCATATGTCAATGTCGAATATGTATTGATTGTTGATGATTATTAAGTGATTCTACACATGCTAACCTTTCTGCAGAATATGCTACCTTTTTAAAAGTTGATTTTGATAGATTAATCACACTGTGACGTGTCATAAAGTCATTAACTGATAAACCATTCGAAAATCTAGCAGTTTGGTTTGTTGGTAAAACATGACTTGGTCCAGCAATATAATCACCAATTGCTTCTGGAGCATAATGCCCTAAAAATAATGCACCTACAAATTTGATTTGATCAATAAACTGTTCTGGATGTTTAGTTTGAATGGATGCATGTTCAGGTGCAATTTTATTCAAAATATGACAGGCCTCTTCCATATCACTTACTTCAATTAAGTAATGATGATTGGCTATACTTTTGGACACTATAGAATGACGATCTATTGTTTTTAATTTATTATCAATATTTAACTGAAGTTGTTGTAATATTTGAGCATTGTCGCTAATAACAAATGTACGAGCCATTTCATCATGTTCAGCTTGAGCAAAAATATCATATGTAATGGCGTCAATTTGAGCAGTCTCATCAATAATCATAGCTAATTCAGTAGGGCCGGCAATTTGATCAATGCCTACATCTCCATAAACATATTTTTTTGCAAGCGCAACATACTGATTACCTGGACCAACTATTTTATCAACAGGTTTAATAGTTTCTGTACCATATGTAAGCGCCGCTATACTTTGTGCACCTCCAACTTGATAGACATGATTTACGCCAGTTAAGTGACAGGCAGCTAAAACTTCTTTAGAAACGCCATTTGTTTTTGGAGGTGTCACAACAACAATCTCTTCAACGTTCGCGACTTGTGCAAGTGTAGCCGTCATTAGAACAGTAGAAGGATAGCTTGCTTTACCACCTGGAACATATATCCCAACGCGTTCTATTAGATGGTAAACTTCATAACATTCTCCCTTTTTAGTAGAGGAATACTTTATCTTTTCTTGATATGATTTAATCCTTTCATAGCTTTGGTGTAACGCATTAAGTGTATCTTTATTTAATTCATCATAGGCCTTTTGTATGTCTTGCTTTGAAATTTCTAGAGATGTTGTGTCTACATGATCAAAAGTTAAATTATACTTTTTCAAGGCTGCATCACCATTGACTTTAACATCATCACAAATATTTTTAACTAACAGGTATAAGGACTCATCTAATGATTGATTGTTACAATAAAGTTCTAAAAATTGTTGTGCTTTAAGCATTTATCATCTGCACCCCTAACATATTAATAAATGATTCTATTTCTTCACCCTTTTTAAAATACTGTGTTCTATTTGTAATCAATCTTGCTGAAATATCAGTAATTTTTTCTTTTTCAACAAGACCATTTGCTTTTAATGTAGTACCTGTTTGAACAATATCAATAATTCCATCTACCATTCCTACAATGCATGCGAGTTCTATTGAACCACTTAATTTTACAATTTCAATATCTATTCCTTTGTTTTTAAAATAACGTGAAGTTGTTTGAACATAACTCGTAGCAATTTTTTTATAATCATTTGTAACAGGTTTAGCTGCTAAGGAAAAATGACAGTGTCCAAATGGTAAGTCACATAAATTATTAATATTATATTTATTTTCATTTAAGATATCACTACCTACAATACCTATATCTGCAATGCCTTGTTCCACGTATATTGGTACATCACTTCCCTTTACTATAATAAAATCAATACCATCTATCGTAACTAATAATTGACGGTGTCTATGCTTTAGTCCATTTGATAATAAAAATAGTTGTTCTGCCTCTAAATAGTTGATAAAACTTTCTAATAATCTCCCTTTCGCTAAAGCCACTCTAATCATATTGTCACCCCTATTCTTTGAATATGCTGATTATAAAGTCAAAGCCATACCGTATCCTTGGAGGTCACCAGAGTAAAATCCACCAGTTAGTATGCTAGTATCATGTTTATTTAAATAACATCTGATAAAAACACCTTTATAATAAGATCTTGATGGTTGTGCCGAAATATCTAAATGAATATTGGTCAAACCTTGTTTGATTAGTTGCTCTTCCCAACTTTTTAACGTAAGTAATGTTTGAGATGATTGGTCCAAATATTGACTTAATTTTGATAATTGATGACGTGTGCTTTCTGATAGTAATTTTAAGATAGGATGATTATGCGGTAATTGATGTTTTAATCCCGATAGATTTCTCTCTTCAATCATGTTTTTAATAACTAAAGTTCTATATTTTTCTTCTAATAATTCATTCAATAATTGATAATGACCTAAAATAATTAGCTGAATATCATCTTTTAAATACGTTTTAATAAAATGGTAGAAATCATTAAAACTATCATTGAATTGATTATATATAGGCAAATAATTCTCGATACCTATTTGTGATATGACCTCATTATTTCTGACAATAGGTCCAGAATAAGCAACCTTCTTAAAATCTGTTGGAAATATTGAATGATAACGTAGTAATTGATCAGTAAAATCGTGTCTTAAACTATAAATGTGATTGTTATTTTGCCAAAAATTCCTTTCTTTCATTTGTAATAAGTCCTCTTTCGTCAAATGACTCCAATCTAATTTTTCAATTAAATCTATATCTACAAGTTTGTAATTTTTATTTGAAAAGTACTTTAAGAATGCTAATTCAATTTCTTTTATTTTTATTATCTGATTTTGCTTATTCATACTCTACCTCCTTTACTTCCGACTTTAATGCTTTACTGTAGTAAAGTTATAGTTGTATTATAAGTTACCATAAAGACAAATAATAAACAATGTTTATTCATAATTTTCTGATAATTAAAATTAATATGATCTCCATCTTTAAACATAAGGGTTTATATGAATTAAAAAACTCCCCAAATATTGAGTTTAATCAATATTGGAGAGATATCTTGTATGTTTTATAAATTTGGTAAAATTTAAATCATTTTATAAAGAACAGTTACATGATCCACCTGAAGCACAACCTTGTGCAGTCGTTTGAAAAAATGGATTGCCTGTATCAATTTTTACATTATCCGAAACAGCTAAAGCAATTTTACTAATAACTTCATCAATTAAGTTCTGTAATGCTACTTCTTTTGACTTATAGTCCATTACCACTGGTAACATTTCATATGCTCGTTTACGTTGGCGTGTTTCCATCATAATTGTCTTATAGTCAGGATGATATCTACCAAATCGCATTACATCGTCGTATTGATCTTTGGTCTTTAGGAAAGCCGAATATAATAAGTGTGCTTCATCATTTTGGTTTAATAATTCTTTCGCTTTAATATATTCATCATAAATTTCTGAATTAACTATCATATCTGATAAGGCTTCGACGTCATCTAAAATTGACAATGTTTCTTCATTTATCATTTGTCATTCTACCCTTCATTTATTTTTCTAAGAAAATTAACGAATAATAATCTTTCATTACTTCTCCGCCCATTTCTTCATATTTCGTATTTAACATTCTAGAGCGATGAATATCGGAGTTCATCCAACTATGGATTAATGTTGGGACATCATCAAAGTCGTAACCTACATTCTGACTTGTCGATTTATAACTAACATCTCTTTCATCTAATTGTTGTTTTAAAGCATTTTCAGTAAATTCTACTGAGTCAGAACCACTTTTAGTCGCGTCAAATAAATTTATTGAAGCAATATGTGCAATATCATTATTTACCTTTAACGGTTTTAATCCCTTTAGTTTTCTCATTTCATTAGTTACCTCATAAAGTGTCACTAATTGATTTGTATTTTGTTCATAAGGTATATCTTTATTTTTTAAATTCGCTGTAGAATGAGATTCATTCGTTTTATATGGTTGCAATGTAGCTAATGCATCTTTATCTAAAAAGCGTATTGCCATGATTTTATTCGTTTGTTGGTCTGAATAAACTTGCGCATATATATTACCATATTTAATTAAAGTTTGTGTTTTTAAATCTTCATCTGATAATTCAAATTCATATTTTTTATTATTTGATTTGATTGTAGGTTCGGGATTGATGCTTGTATTTTCGAATATTTTTGAATTGCTTTCATCTATATGTAAAGGGTTAATATGAGCATCTTTTCCAGTTGCATAAACAGATTTTATTTTATTGTCTTTTACACTGACAATGTAATATTGATTTGTTTTCTTGAATACATAATTTTTATAGCCATCTTTATATGGATATGTTCGGTTAGCTTGACCGTATTTTTTGGTAAGTTGATCAATGTCCTTACCAATCCATGTTCCTACACCATTTTTAGGTTTTGGATTTTCTATATTTTTATTTGAATTTTTGAATTGTTCCGTTCTATCACTTTTTTGGCTTTTATTTGGATTTTCTAATACATCAAATTTTAGCCGTGGTGAGTAAAATAAATAGATTAGAAATGATACTAAAAAAACAACTCCTAAAATTCGTATAACTAATTTTTTCATCTTTCACCCACCTTAACTGAATTATTACTATTGTACATAATTACTTATTTCATAATCAAGATAAGTCTATTGTTATTTCTAAAATTACGAAGCACAATTTTACAAAATGGTGTCTTACATTGGATTAGATTCTTAATATAAAAAAACTGATAAAACTATACAGAAAGTTTTATCAGTCACAATCTTATTTATTCAATTATAAACCTAAAGTAGCTTTAATTAATGATGTTGTTTCTCCACCTGGATACAAGATGTATAACAGTACATAAACTGCTACACCAGTAATCGCTGTGAAAAACCATATTACTGAAGCAATAGGTCCAATTTTTCTATGAATTTTAAATTTCTCTTTAAAAGCTAATACAATTTGTATTATTCCTAAAATCCCACCAATTGTTGCTAAGTTAATATGGAAAATTAAGAAAATAGTATAATAAATTTTAACACTATCTGGTCCACCGAATGCGGTATTACCAATAAAGATTGTTCTACTAGCATAAATAATAAAGAATGTTGCGGCAAAAACGGCAGCCCATAACATTACTTTTTTATGCTGATCAATTTGTCTTTTCCAAATAAGTCTCCATCCAATTGCCACTAATATCGCACTAATGACAATACACGAAGTACTTATTGTAGGTAAAATAGGTACGTTCATATGTTTCATCCTTACTTAATTTTGTATTTATATCATTTTAATAAGTGATACGACTACAACGAGTACGAAAAATACTACTAAATAGTTTAATGAGTAAATAAACATTTTAGTTGCCCATTTATTTTGATCAGTATTCTTTTTAAATGATGTAAAAGCTAGTGCCATCCACCCTAAATTTAATAAAGTAGCTAAAACAATAAATGTTGTGCCTAAACTAGATAACATAAAGGGAAGTGGTAATAGTAATACTAACCAAATAAACATGCTTACTCGTGTTCTATTGAATCCTTTTACAGATGGTAACATTGGAATATTAGCTAATGAATATTCATCACTACGTTTAATTGCTAACGCATAAAAATGTATTGGTTGCCAACAAAATACTACTAAAAATAGTGCTATTGCTGCAACACTTATTGATCCATCTATAGCTACCCAACCAATTAATGGCGGTACAGCTCCAGGGAAACTACCTACAACTGTATTCCAAGTCGTATGTCGCTTTGACCAGATTGAATAATATGATACGTATCCTATGATACCAAATAATCCTAAAAGACCTGATGGTATATTTAATAAAAATAAACAACCTTCACCTATTAACATCATACCAAAGCTTAAAATTAATAAGTGCTTATCTGAAATTCTATCATTTACAGTGGGTCTATTCTGTTTACTAGGCATAATTTGATCTATGTCTTGATCATAATAATTATTAAGTGCACATGCACCACCCATTATTAATGTAGAACCTATAATCATTAATAAAATTTGAGGTATTGACGATAGGAAGGAGTGATTTGTCATTACAACAGCCAACCAAGAACCAGCAAATGCAGGGATTAAATTCCCTTGAACAAGGCCCATTTTAATAATCTGTTGTAATTCTTTAAATGTCACTTGGCCCGTTTCCTGTGACAATGTTTGTTCTTTACTCATAATTCCCCTCCTAGAATTTTTTCATATAATACAATGATATAGCAAATAGTCATAAAAGACTAGGTTTTAAAAAATTAAATTGTGACACTTTAACGACATTCCAAATAGTTGATTTTGTAACGTAATTAAAAATGGTATCATTGATATAATGTAAAAGAAAAATATATACGTTAAAATAAATTACAAAATGACCATTTTTAATGAGAATAGTTGTTAGATTTTATTTTAATGATGGGGTGTTTATCATTGTTTAGAAAAGGAAACCTTAAATGGTTAAGTGTCTTAGCAACAATTATTATGACATTCGTACAATTAGGTGGTGCGCTAGTAACTAAAACTGGTTCGGAAGATGGTTGTGGTTCATCGTGGCCGTTATGTAATGGAGCACTTCTTCCACAAAACTTACCAATACAAACAATTATTGAATTAAGTCATAGAGCAGTTTCAGGACTTTCATTAATTGTCGTAATATGGCTAGTCATTACCGCTTGGAAACACATAGGGTATATAAAAGAAATTAAACCATTATCTATCATAAGTATAGGTTTCTTATTATTACAAGCCTTAGTTGGTGCTGCTGCTGTAATCTGGCAACAAAATGCATATGTATTAGCATTACATTTTGGAATCTCTTTAGTTAGCTTTTCATCAGTATTTTTAATGACATTAATTATTTTCTCAATTGATCAAAAGTATGAAGCTGACGAATTAATGATTCAAAAACCATTACGTACGTTAACATGGTTAATGGCAATCATCGTATATTTAACTATATACACTGGTGCTTTAGTAAGACATACTAAATCAAGTCTAGCTTATGGTGCTTGGCCAGTACCTTTTGATGATATTGTTCCACATAATGTACATGACTGGGTTCAATTTGCACACCGTGGTATGGCATTTATTACTTTTATGTGGATTATGATTACGTTTATTCATGCAATTAAAAACTATAGTGATAATCGTACTGTAAGATATGGCTATACAGCTGCATTTATTTTAGTTATTTTACAAGTAGTAACTGGTGCTTTATCTGTTATTACTAATGTAAATTTATTTATTGCATTGTTGCATGCTTTATTTATTACTTACCTATTCGGTATGATTGCTTATTTCATCTTATTAATGTTGAGAACGACAAGAAGTCTTAAAAACAAAGCTTAATTATAAAGCCGAAACATTCTTGAATATTGAATGTTTCGGCTTTTTTAATATTTATTAAGATGGATCTTTTTCTAATTCAATTAATAAATCTCCTGTAGCTATAGCATCTCCATTCGATACTGTGATTTGTTTTATAGTACCGTCAAATGGTGCTTGTACCGTTGTTTCCATTTTCATTGCTTCTGTAATGAGTAAAGCTTGATTTGCTTTCACTTTATCTCCAACAGCTACCTTCACTTCTGTGACAGAACCTGGCATTTGTGCCCCAATATGATTTGGATTGGTTTTGTCTGCTTTTGGTTTTACATTTACATTAGCTTTTACACTTTCATCTTTAATATAAATGCGTCTTGCTTGTCCATTCATTGCATAGTAAATTGTTCGTTGCCCATTTTCATCGGGTTCGCTAATTGTTTCTAGTTTAATAATCAATCGTTTACCAGTATCAATTTCTATTTCAACTGTTTCACCGTTTCTCATACCGAATAAAAATGTTGGTGTATCTAACAATGATAGGTCCCCAAATTGTTCCTTAGTAGCAATAAATTGTTTATAGACTTTAGGATATAGGACATAGCTAATGATATCTTGTTCTGTTACTTCTGTATTTTGAATGTTTGCTAATTCTTTTCTGACTTCTTCAAAATCAACAGATTCTAAATATTCTCCAGGTCTATTTTCCAATGGCTTTTGACCTTTAAGTATGACTTTTTGCAACTGTGGATTAAATCCATTTACTGGTTGCCCAATTTCTCCTTTAAAGAAGGATACTACAGATTCTGGGAAATCTAATTTATGTCCTTGATTAATGATATCATCTTCATTTAAATCATTTTGAACCATGAATAGTGCCATATCTCCTACTACTTTAGAAGAAGGTGTTACTTTAACGATATCTCCAAATAGGAAATTAACACGACGATACATATCTTTTACTTCATCAAAACGTTCACCTAGACCAAGACTTTTAGCTTGTTGGCTTAGATTAGAATATTGTCCACCTGGCATTTCGTGTTGATATATTTCTGTATTCGGTGACTTAATATCACTTTCAAAATCTGTATAATATGGACGAACTGTAGCCCAGTAATGACTAATTTCTTCAAGTCCTTCTATATCTGTTCTCAAGTTACGTGGGAATCCATTTAACGCATAATACAATGAATTGGCACTTGGTTGACTTGTCAAACCACTCATTGATGCTACAGCAGTATCAATAATATCTACGCCAGCATCTATCGCTTGTTTATATGTTAGTAAACCATTGCCACTTGTATCATGAGTATGCAAATGTATAGGTAAATTAACCGCTGCACGTAAATGACCGATTAGTTCATATGCTGCTTTCGGTTTTAATAATCCTGCCATATCTTTAATAGCTAAAATATGGAAACCTTCTCTTTCTAATTCTTTAGCTAATTTGACATAATAATCAAGTGTATAAATATTTGATCTTTCTGAGTTTAAAATATCACCAGTATAACAAATTGTTCCTTCAGAAATTTTACCAGCTTGTTGTACCGCTTCATTCGCTACTTTCATTTGATCAATCCAGTTTAAAGAATCAAAAATTCTAAAAACATCGACACCAGCTTCTGCACTTTCTTTTACAAATTTTTGTATTACATTATCTGGATAATTTTTATATCCTACTGCATTTGAAGCACGTAATAACATTTGGAATAAAACATTGGGAATAGCTTTACGTAGACGTTCTAGACGTTCCCATGGATTTTCTTTCAGGAAATTATACGCTACATCAAATGTAGCACCGCCCCACATTTCTAATGAAAAACTATCTTTAAATACTTCTGCAGTTTTAGATGCAATATTTAACATATCTTTTGTTCTTACTCGAGTAGCTAATAAAGACTGATGTGCATCTCTGAAAGTAGTATCTGTAATGAGTACATCATCTTGTTCTCGTACCCATTTCGCTACTCCGTTTGGACCTTGTTGATCTAGTAACTGTTTCGTTCCTGAAAATGTATCTACCTTTGCTTGTGATACTTTAGGAATAGAAGCCGTTTCATATAACGGTTTAGGTCGCTTTTCAACATTAGGAAATCCATTAATTGTTACATTCCCAATATATTCAAGTGTCTTTGTTCCTCTATCTAATGTTGGTTGAATGTTAAATAATTCTGGTGTTTCTTCTATAAATTTAGTAGTATAATCTCCACTTCTAAACTGGTCATTTCTCATAACATTAATTAAAAATGGAATATTGGTTTTAACCCCACGAATTCTCATTTCTCTTAAAGAACGTTCCATCTTTTCTTCTGCTTGTTTAAATGACATAGCATGTGTAGATAGTTTTACTAATAAAGAATCATAATACGGTGATATTTCGGCACCTTGGAAACCATCACCTGCATCTAATCGTACACCAAAGCCTCCACTTGATCGATATGCAATAATGGTTCCTGAATCAGGCATAAAGTCATTTAAAGGATCTTCAGTAGTAATACGACATTGAATTGCATATCCTAATGTTTGAATATCTTCTTGCTTTGGCATACCAACTTCTTGGCTAAATAATTCGCCACCGTCTGCAACTAATATTTGCGTTTTAACGATATCTATTCCAGTTATCATCTCAGTTATCGTATGTTCTACTTGCACACGAGGGTTAACTTCAATAAAGTAAAATTCATTCCCAGACACTAAAAATTCGACCGTTCCTGCATTAACGTAATTAATATGTGACATCAATTGGATTGCCGCATCACATATTTCTAAGCGTAATGATTCAGGTAACCCTACAGAAGGTGCTACCTCCACTACCTTTTGATGACGTCTTTGAACCGAACAATCACGTTCATATAAATGAACAAGATTACCATATTCATCACCGATAACTTGTACTTCTATATGTTTAGGATTATCGATGTAGCGTTCGATATAAATTTCGCTATTACCAAATGATTTTTCAGCTTCTGATTTAGCGCGATGAAATGCATCTTCTAATTCACTGGCTTCACGAACAATTCGCATTCCTTTACCGCCACCGCCACTTGTAGCCTTAATCATTAACGGATATCCAGCCTGACTTGCAAAGGCCTTTGCCGCTTCAAAGCTTTCAATAGGTCCATCTGTACCTGGTATCACAGGTAAGTTAGCTTTAAGTGCAGTTGTTCTTGCTTTAACTTTATCACCAAACATATCTAAGTGTTCTAGATGAGGTCCAATAAATTTAATGCCTTCTTCAGCACATCTACGTGCAAATTGTTCATTTTCACTTAAAAAACCGTATCCTGGATGTATAGCATCAACATTTGCTCTTTTAGCTACTTCTATAATTCTTTCGATATTTAAATAACTTTCTGCTGGTCCTAAATCACTACCTACTAAATAAGATTCATCTGCCTTATATCTATGTAATGATGATTTATCCTCATTAGAATAAATTGCTACTGTACTAATATTCAACTCTGCTGCTGCCCTAAAAATTCTGATAGCAATTTCACCACGATTGGCTACTAATAACTTCTTGATGTGTTTCAAGAGTAAAAACACCCCTTTTAAATATTTAGAATTTTCTAACTACTTATATATTAAAATTTTATCCTATATAGCAATTATTTTCTATAGTTAATATATATTAGTCATAATTCTTTAACTTAAGTGTCATAAAACCAAAACAAATTATTTTATTTTAATGATTCACTTATAATCAAATAAACTTATCATTAACAATAACTTTATATTATCATTATGTTGAAAGTATTTCCAGTTTAAAATAATTTACAAATAAAAAAGCTAATCCCTTACCTTTAGAAAATTCACTGTACAGAATTTCACTAAAGAGAGATTAGCTAAATAGTTATTGATAACGACGTCTAATATCGATTTTTCGTTGTTTACTTCTAATTTCATCCATTTTAATTTGTTTTGCAGTAATTAAGAGTAATCCCATTGCTATACTTAAACTAATCATAGCCGAACCACCAAAACTAATAAACGGTAATGGTACACCTGTTAATGGAATTGTTGCTGATATACCACCTAAGTTTACAAATGTTTGGCTTCCGATATAACTAGCAATTCCTACACATACTAATTTATAAAAATATGAATTCGTTTTATTAGCTAGTTGGAATGCACGGTAAACAATGAAAAATTCTAGTAGGATGACAAATAAACCACCTACAAGTCCTAATTCCTCACATATAACCGCAAATATAAAATCGGTATGTGGTTCTGGTAAGTAGCCAAGTTTCATAATACTATTTCCAAGTCCCCGACCAAATAATCCACCATTACCTATAGCCATAAGTGAGTTAGATATATGGTAACCTGTACCAGCTTCTGCATTAAATGGATTAGTTAAGGTACTAAATCTAGCTTCAAGGTAACTTGGTAATAATCCTAAAGCAAGCACTAAAATGGATATCACTATACCTGCAATGGCTACCATAATACCGTATTTCAAAAGATTTTGTACGCCTATACCAGCGTAAAAAATTATTGAAAAGAAAATAATTAAAATTAATAATGTTTGCCCCACGTCTCTTTGTAAAAGTACTAGCGCAACACAGCTTGAAACTAAAATAATCGGTGCTGCAATAAGTTTAATTTTATTTCGTACTTGAGGCATTTTCTTCTCTATCATAAACGGTAAGTATAAGATGATAGCAATTTTTAATAACTCTGACGCTTGTAAATTCATAAATCCTAAATTGATCCAACTTTTTGAACCATTAATATTTTTACCAATTACAAGTGTTATTAATAACAAAGCGAATATACCTATCATCATCCACTTTTGAACATTAGGCTTTTTCAATATCTTTACATTCATTATAAATGCCATAAAAAAGACTATAACAAAACTCATAATGACGTAAAGTAACTGTCTCGTATAGAAATATGTACCGGATACTTCAGCGCCACCTGTTAATGTACCTTTAGTAGCAGCCACCATGCTGGCACTATAAACCATAACTAAACCAATTAAACATAGAATCACATATGTGACTAACAATGGATAATCGATAAATTTAGATGTTTTCCCAATATACCGCATTATATTTTTAAAGTTTTTCATATATCAGTTCATCCAATTCAATGTTTTTAAGATTTGTTTAAAGGGAATTAATCGAATATTAATCATTCCCACAAACCTATCTTTTTTATTATAAACTTCTTATGTATCACAAAACAAATATAAACATAATGATTTTACAAAAAGATAAAATGACTGAGAAAATATCAATTATGATACTATCTCAGCCACCATTTATACAATGTGTAAGTTGCATTTCACGTTTATATCAAAATGAATTCAAACTATGTTATATCTATACAAATTTGAATTAATATAAATAATAACGTTAGATTAAATCAAATCTATAAAATTAAACATTTGTAAAAGCTTCGTGTAGTTTTGAAAGTTCTTTTTCAAGTCTTAACATAAGTTCTTTGCCGACTTCTTTGTCAACTAGCCCTAGTTGTACAGCAAAATCTACTTCTTTTTGAAGACCGAACATTTGTGTATCTAAAACTTCTTCATAAAGCGGACAAGAAGGTACTGTTAGGTTATCCATTTGAACTTTGATTAGCTGTAAAATTCTATCAGCATCTTTGTTCAATTGCTCATATGCCGCATTATTTAATTTCGACTGATTAGCCATGACACACACTCCCCCTATCATTTCATTAAATATCTTCAATACTTAAAATTTTATCTTACTAAATGTTAAAAAGCAAGTATCTTTAAAATAAGTATAACCTATTTTATGATAAAATAATATGAGATAAAAATTTAGGGAGTGGGCAAGATGATTCAAATTAAAGGTGCGGTAAAATTTCCCATCACATTAGATAGTACAACTTGGATATTTGACGATCGAAAGGTAAGTATTGAAGACTTAGAAAAAGGTGTCTTTGACGGTACTAAACCAGTTCGATTTGAAGACAATAGAGAATGGAATCGTGCTATTCTTGAAGGACAAACTAATCCGCCAACGCTTAATTCTGAAATAAAATATAAAAAACGTTCTGTTTTAGAAGGTTCATTTGTGATTAACATGACACCATTCTTTAAAACAGCAGAACCACAATCAAACGCAACTGCAATTAAATTATTTAATGATGAAGATTCAGTTGAAGTTCCATTAGATTTATTACCATACTTATTCTTCCAATTTGCTAAAGATGGAAAACGTATGTATGACGATAATTCAGTTGATAGTTTTGTATACGATACAGAAAATGGATACAGCTACGAATTTAAGTATGTAAAATATATTGAGGTGATTTAATTGGTTCCTGTTAAATGTATCATTTGTGATACTACAGTTCATATTGATGAAAACACTGTAGAAGCAAAACGGCTTAGAAACAACCCTATTCGTACTTTTATGTGTGATGATTGTAAAAGTCGCTTCGATACACCTAAACAACCTCAACCTTTTACGTATCACGATTCAAAAGAAAATTAACATAATAAAACCACTCGCTAGTTGTATTATCAACTAGCGAGTGGTTTTTTTGCTTATATTTTATTCATGTTAATTAAAAATTATTCTTCATCAGACATCATTTGTTTAACACGTTTAGCTTCTTTTTCACGAACTGATTTATTTAAAATTTTCTTTCTCAAACGAATACTTTCAGGAGTTACCTCTACTAATTCATCATCATTAATAAATTGTAAAGCCTCTTCAAGCGTTAAAATACGTGGGCGATTCATTGTTTGAGTTTGGTCTTTAGTTGCTGAACGTACGTTAGTTTGATGTTTTGTTTTTGTGATATTAACTGTTAAGTCATTTTCACGGTTATGTTCACCAACAATCATACCTTCATAAACTTCAGTACCTGGTTCCATAAAGTTAGTACCACGGTCCTCTAGACCTAAAATAGCATAAGTACTAGCAGTTCCTTGATCCATTGAAATTAATGCACCATTTCTTCTGCCACCAATTTTTGCTTTAATACGAGGTCTAAATTCTTCAAATGTATGGTTAATAATTCCATAACCACGAGTCATTGACATAAATTCAGTAGTGTAACCAATCATACCACGTGCAGGTACCATAAAGATTAGACGAGTTAAACCATTATCTGTTGTCATCATGTCTAACATTTCACCTTTACGTGTACCTAAAGATTCGATTACTGCACCAGAATTTTCTTGAGGCACTTCACATTGAACTCTTTCAAATGGTTCACACATCACGCCATCTACTTCTTTAAGAATTACTTGAGGTTTAGAAACTTGTAATTCATAACCTTCACGACGCATATTTTCAATTAGGATTGATAAATGTAACTCACCACGACCCGCAACGATCCATGCATCAGGTGAATCTGTAGGTGTTACTTTTAATGATACATCTGTTTCAAGTTGTTGATCTAAACGTTCTTGAATTTGGCGCGCTGTTACAAAGTCACCTTCACGACCAGCAAATGGTGAATTATTGACTCTGAATGTCATTTCAAGTGTTGGCTCATCAATACGTAATACTGGTAATGCATCTTGGTGATCATGTGGTGTTACTGTTTCACCAACGTTAATGTCTTCCATACCAGATACTGCGATTAAGTCACCAGCTTGTGCTTCTTCAATTTCTTCACGTTTTAATCCAAAGTAACCAAAGATTTTAGTTACGCGGAAGTTTTTAATAGTGCCATCTAATTTAATAAGTGATACGTTGTCACCAACACGCATTTTACCTCTAAATACTCGGCCAATACCGATACGACCAACGTAATCATTATAGTCTAATAATGCTACTTGGAATTGTAATGGTTCATCACTGTTATCTATTGGTGCTGGTACGTAATCAATGATTGTTTCGTATAGTGATTGCATGTTTTCATCTTGTTGTTCAGAATTTAAACTTGCAGTTCCGTTAACAGCTGAAGCATATACAACTGGGAAATCAAGTTGTTCATCATTTGCTTCTAATTCAATAAATAAATCTAACACTTCATCAACTACACCTTCTGGTCTTGCTGATGGTTTATCAATTTTATTTACTACTACAACTGGTTTTAAATTTTGTTCTAATGCTTTTTTAAGTACAAAACGTGTTTGAGGCATAGTACCTTCATATGCATCTACAACTAAGACTACGCCATCAACCATTTTCATGATACGTTCAACTTCGCCACCAAAGTCAGCATGTCCTGGCGTATCTAAAATGTTAATTCTTGTTCCTTTATAGTCTACCGCAGTATTTTTCGCTAATATCGTAATACCACGTTCTCTTTCTAAGTCATTAGAGTCCATAGCACGATCGTCAACATGTTCATTCTCTCTAAAGATTCCTGATTGTTTCAATAATTCATCAACTAACGTCGTTTTACCATGGTCAACGTGCGCAATAATTGCTATATTACGTACATCTTCTCTTATATTCGTCATATTATAAATTTCCTTTCTTAAGTAAACTCCCACTTTTAATTACAACTTTTTTATTATATCATAGATTAGAGAAAAAATAAGTAAAAGGTGGGGTATGGGATGCAACAAAAAAAATCTAAAGGCATATTTTGGGTATTCTCAATTTTAGCTGTAATCTTTTTATTGCTTTTTAGTTTTAGTGTTGGTGCTGCAAATGTTCCAATGATGATTTTAACATTTATATTACTCGTTGCAACATTTGGTGTCGGTTTCACAGTAAAAAAGAAATATCGTGAAAATAATTGGTTATAAATGATATAACCCCTTAAAAACGAATTAAAACTTCTTTTAACACGAATTCACCATCATTTAATTTTATTTTAACAATATATTTTCAAAATAAAATTGTAAAAGTCCATGGAGGCATTAGAGTCTTCCATGGACTTATTTTTATCATTGTAGGTATTATCGACCAAATCTTCTTTTATGATGTTTTCGTAACGTTTCTTCAAACTCATTTAAATAATTATTTAATAGTTCATCGTGTAATGAAGGATTTGCCATAACAATAGAATTGGGTTGGTTAATTGTTAAAGCGTCACCAAGTAAATTAGTACCTTTACCGCCTACTTCATTAAGTATCATTAAACCGCCAGCATAATCCCACGGTTGTAGTCTTGGCGTTACATAAGCGTCTAATTGCCCTTTTGCTACACTAACAATTTCTAGCGCTGCACTACCATATGCTCTAGCACTTCGAGCATCATCAACAATTGGTGTAAATATAGGCCCCATAATAGGTTTAGTTAACCAATTAGGATTAATACCAATAATACTTGTTTTTAATTGCGTAGATTTTAATTTTTCCAATGGATGATTATTCTCATAAGCACCTTCACCAACTTTAGTATGATACAAAATATCTCTCATTACGTCATATACAAATCCAGCGTATGATTGACCTTCGTGGTAAATACCAATAGAAATCGCAAAATTTTCTTGTTGATGAACAAAATTTAAAGTGCCATCAATTGGATCAACGACCCAAACCACACCATTGATATCTTTTAAATCGTGACCATGACCTTCTTCACCTATCACTTTGTGTTCCGGATAATTTTGGTGAATCATTTCAAATATATAATCTTCTGTTGCTTTATCTACGTTAGTCACTAAGTCGTTAGGGTTGGATTTGGTTTCTATATTTAAATCCTCTTTCATCATTAAACGGACTTTGTTACCCGCTTCTAAAACTAATCCTTTAGCAAAATCGTAAAGTGCCATGGTATCATCTCCTATTAATATCTATTATACACGATAACTATCCCTTTTTTATAATGTTAGATTCCCCTTTTTACATGAAATTATGTATAAAATTGAAACTACAATTTAGAATTTCTAGTCATGGTTATGCTACAATAACTTTAATTATTACCCTAGGAGGCAAGTTATGACAAAATATACATTTACACCTGAAAATTTTAAAGCCTTTGACGTAGATGGTCTTGATGAACGTATGGAAGCACTTAATGAACATGTTAGACCTCAACTTCATCAATTAGGTGATTATTTCACAGAGTATTTTAGTACTCAAACTGGGGAAACATTCTATCCTCACGTCGCAAAACATGCCAGAAGAAGTGTTAACCCACCTAAAGATACCTGGGTTGCATTTGCTCCAAACAAACGTGGTTACAAAATGCTGCCCCACTTTCAAATTGGATTATTTAGAGACCAATTATTTGTAATGTTTGGTGTTATGCATGAAGCTAAAGACAAAGCTGAACGTGTTAAAACATTTGATAAGCATTTCGACACATTAAGACATCTCCCTTCAGATTATAGTGTGTGTCTTGACCATATGAAACCAGAAAAACCACTAATTAAAGATTTTACAGATGATCAATTACATGAAGCCATAGACCGCGTTAAAAATGTTAAAAAAGGTGAATTTTTCGTTGCTAGAGCAATCTCACCTGACGATAATCGTTTAACGTCTGACAAATCATTTATTCAATTTGTAGAAGAAACATTTGACCAGTTTTTAAAATTCTATCACGCATAATAATTTGTTATAAAATACCTGATACATTGAAATGATGTCCGGGTATTTTTTAATAGTGTAAAATATTTTTAGGTTGACCTAAAAATATAATTAGGTTAATATATCATTATGATTTTACATTAGAGGTGATTTAATTTATGAATAAGCAATCAGACAATCATGAACATCAAAAAAGCTTAGAAGAAATTAATAATACGATAGATTTTGACTACAAAAGTAATGCCAGTCAAAAACTATTAGCTTTTATTGGACCAGGTCTATTAGTTGCTGTTGGATATATGGATCCTGGCAACTGGATTACTTCAATGCAGGGTGGCGCACAATTCGGTTATACACTGCTATTTGTCATTTTGATTTCTAGTCTAGCTGCTATGTTGTTACAAAGTATGACTGTTAGATTAGGGATAGCCACAGGGAAAGATTTGGCTCAAATGACACGCCACTATTTATCTAAGCCTGTTGCTGTTATTTTTTGGATAATTGCAGAACTAGCTATTATCGCGACAGATATTGCTGAAGTAATCGGAAGTGCCATTTCACTTAATTTATTATTCAATATTCCATTAATTGTTGGTGCACTAATTACAGTATGTGATGTGTTTATACTTTTATTTATGATGAAATTTGGTTTTAGAAAAATTGAAGCTATTGTAGGTACACTTATCTTTACAGTATTAGCTATCTTTATATTCGAAGTTTATATATCATCACCTAATGTCATTAACTTATTAAATGGATTTTTACCTCATAAAGAAATTGTTACTAATCAAGGTATTTTATATATTGCTTTAGGTATTATTGGTGCAACAATTATGCCACATAATCTTTATTTACATTCTTCAATCGTTCAATCAAGAAAGTATGATAGAAATAATAATGATGATAAAGCTCAAGCAATCAAATATGCAACAATTGACTCAAACATCCAATTGTCAATTGCATTTGTAATTAACTGCTTATTATTAACTTTGGGCGCTGCTTTATTCTTTGGCTCAAATGCAGATGAATTAGGTGGATTTTATGATTTATATCATGCATTAAAAACTCAACCATTACTTGGTGCAACATTAGGTGGTGTTATGAGCACATTATTCGCGGTAGCACTCCTTGCTTCAGGGCAAAATTCAACAATCACTGGTACTTTAGCAGGTCAAATAGTAATGGAAGGTTTCTTAAGATTCCGATTACCAAATTGGCTTCGTCGATTAATTACAAGATCACTAGCAATTATTCCAGTTATTATTTGCTTAATTATTTTTAATGGCAATGAAGCTAAAATTGAACAATTACTAGTATTTTCACAAGTATTCTTAAGTATTGCATTACCATTTACATTAATACCATTACAATTAGCGACAAGTAATGAAAAATTAATGGGTCCATTTATTAATAAAAGATGGGTAAATGTGATTTCTTGGTCACTTATTATTATCTTAAGTATTTTGAATGTTTATCTTATTATTCAAACATTCCAAGAATTGTAAATGAAGCTAACAATATTCACTGAGATTAAATATAAACAAAACAACCTTTTGAGATTATTTGAAAATCCCAAAAGGTTGTTTTACTTTACGATATTTTATGAAGTTGCTCCATATTTTAATTCATTCAATCAATAGTTATTACAATATATTTTGTCTAATAAGTATATGGTTTTTTGCTTTGTTGACGTTCTTTTAATTCTTCTTCTGGATTCCACTCTTGTCTCTTGGTTGAATCATCATAAGAATTATTATTTTGGAATTGATTAGTTGGTCCTTGTTTATCTGATTTCGCAAGTAGCATGATACCAGAAATTAACCATAATACCATCGCAATAATATTAGTTGCCATAATACCAACAATTGCAGCTGCAATTAATAAACTAGCGCCTAATTTACGTCTTCCTTTAACAGTTAGCGCACCAACAATTCCTAATATAGTAGAGAAAGCTAACACACCCATTGATAAAGCAATTGATGTTGCAAGCATGTCCATAGACATATCTTGATTACTTCCCATCATTTTGCTTACCATTTCTTCATTTTGAGATGCACCGCTTCCTGACTTCATAGCGAAATAACCTACGATTACTAATAATAAATATAAACTACTCAATCCATTAGCAATCCAAGCTAAAATAAGTTCTGTTTTTCTTTTCATTTCGGTACCTCCTTAAATCCTTACCTTAATAATACTAAAAACTGTCTTTTCTTGCTAATTAATACACTAAAATTTTAATACTCTAGAAAAAAAGACCAAAAATGAATACTAAACTTTCATTTTTGGTCTTTAAATTATTATTTAGAGTTGTTTTCTTCATCAATATTTTGATTATCTTGCTTAACGTTATCTCTCATTTTTTGTTCAGTTTCACCGAACATTTGACGACGTTCTTCGTAATTCATTCTACGTTGATTTACAGCACTTGGTTGATTTTTACGTTTTTCTTTCATGCGTTGATTATATGCTTTACGCTTTTCTTTTTTCTTAGCACGAATTTCTGCTTTTTCTCTCTTTTGTTGAGCTTTTAGTTCTTTTGGATCAATATGAGGTTCATCATTATAATTATTTTGTGCTTCATCATATGCACTATCATTATAAGCCTCTGGATTAACTTGTGCTTCGTTATTAGAATTAGATTTCTTATTATACTTAGCTTGTCTAGATAATACTGTAGGTTCTTCTTCTTGTTCATCATCATCTGAACGATATTCACTTTCAACAGCACGCTTAGGAAATTGTTCATATTTATCATCATATGTTTCATTATTTTCTTCATTTTGTGCTGTAGCATCTTGAGTTGGTTCATATGCTTGTTCTTTACGTTCCATACTACGACGTGATGGTCGTCTACGTTGACTTGTTTTCTCAATTCTTTCTTCTTGTTCAGGTTCATATTGATGTGTATCTTGCTCTGGAACTTCATTATAAGGTTGGTAACCATAACCGTTATTATAATTTGGTACGACTTCTACCTTGTTCTTTCTTACAAACATCATAATTGCTATGATGAAGAATAAAATTGGAATAATTAAAGTTACAACAAGTAACACTAATGGTATCGTAATGATTGCTGATAATAAGAATAAAAATCCAGATAAAATTCTAATATTCATAGATATTAATGCTAAAAATGAAATCAGTAAACAAACAATGAAATACACTATAATAGCCCATACACCATTTTGTAACCAAATTACAAATTGCGTAGTACTTAAACTATTATTTGCCAACATTTGTTGAATAAGGTCATTATTATTTAATGTATTCTCTAAGTTAGCAATTGATGTATCATTACTAAATGACACTAAAGCTATAAACATCGTGACAATTGTCAACACTAGTAAGAATACCCAACTAAGCCAACCTAATACTTTTTCTGTTAGTCGACTGACTGGACGTTTGATTTGAGTATATTGCTCTCCTGTCATTCGTTACAACTCCTTACTTTACTTATCAAGTTATTATATCGAAAATAACATAAAATAACTACCATTTTCATTCTACTTTAACGACATTTTAAAATTTAAAAAACTTTCGTTATATTCACTTAATGTATCTTGACCTAAATCTTGATAAACTTCTAAACGTTGTTGTTCCTTTTTATTAGGGTAAAATCTATGATCATTTTTAATATCATTTGGTAACATATTCCTTGCAGCTTTATTTGGTGTCGCATAGCCTACCCATTCGGTATTTTGTTTGTTGTTTTTTGCATCTAATAAGAAGTTCATAAATTTATATGCGCCCTCTTTATTTTGCGCTGTTTTTGGTATAACCATATTATCAAACCATAGATTAGACCCTTCTTTAGGAATAACGTAATTATATTTGTCACTTTCTTGTACTAATGGAGCAGCGACCCCACTCCAAACAACGGCCACATTACCTTCATTCTGTTGAAGCATCATTGTAATTTCATCACCTACGACACCTCTTACTTGTGGTGCTAAATTCTGTAAATCTGATTCAGTTTTTTTAATATGTTGTGGATTTTTATCATTCAAACTATATCCCAGTTTATTGAGACCCAAACCTATAATTTCTCGAGCACCATCTACTAAAAGTACTTCATTTTTATATTTTGGTTTATATAAATCTTTCCAACTATTAAAAGAATCATTTGGATACTTATCTTTATTATATAAAATGCCAACAGTACCAAAGAAATAAGGTAATGAATATTTATTATGGCGGTCATATGGCATGTTCATATAATCTGAATCTAAATTTTTAATATTAGGTATTTTTTTATGATCAAGTGGTTCTAAAAGATGTGCACGTTTTAATTTTTGTACTGTATATTCACTTGGAAACGCTACATCGTAATGCGTACCTCCGTTACGAATTTTTGCTTCCATAGCTTCATTAGAATCAAATGTTTCATATACTACTTGTATACCTGTTTCTTTTTCAAACTTTTTAATTAAACTTGGGTCAATGTATTCTCCCCAGTTATATACATAAATTTTCTGATTGGTATCTGTATTCTCTTTTGATTTAAACCAATGACTGACTGCTAAACATAAAGCACCAATAATGATAGAGATTAAAATTAATTGTAAAAATCGCTTCATGTATTCACACCTCGTTTCGTGTGTTTTTTACGTTGAACGATGTGCTGAATCACGTAATAACCAATGACACCTATCATTATAACGACAAATAATATTGTTGATATAGCATTAATTTCCATACTTATACCTTTACGAGCCATGGCATAGACTTCTACAGAAAGCACACTAAATCCGTTACCTGTTACGAAAAAGCTCACTGTGAAATCATCTAAGGAATACGTTAATGCCATAAAAAAGCCACCGATGATTGCAGGCATTATATTAGGTATCACAATACTACTCAATAGTTGTGATTCTGTAGCTCCTAAATCTCTAGCTGCATTCAACATACTATCATTCATTTCATATAATTGAGGTAATACAACGATAACAACTATCGGTATACAGAATGCAATATGTGATGCCAAAACTGTCCAAAAACCAAGTCCTAATCCAGTAAAATGACCTATAGCAGTGAACATAATTAAAAAAGAAGCACCAATTACAACGTCAGATGATACCATCAATACATTGTTTAAAGTTAATAAGGTTACTTTAAATTGTTTATTTCTTAAATAATAAATAGCAATTGCACCTAAAGTACCTATTAAAGTTGAGACAGCAGCTGCAATTAATGCGACTGCGACCGTATTAAAAATGACAGACATTAATTTATCATTTTGGAACAAGGTTTGATAGTGTTCTAATGTGAAATGTTCAAAATGAATCATATTACCTGCTGAATTAAATGAATATACCATCAAAAACAAAATAGGTATATATAACACAGCAATTAAAATACTTATATAAAGCTTGCCATACCATTTCACATTTCTCACCCTTTCCTATGATTAGATTTAGATTTTGTCATAATTAATATAAATGCCATGAAGATGATTAAGAATAATGCAATCGTAGATCCCATTCCATAGTTTTGAATAGTTAAAAATTGTTCTTCAATTGCTGTACCAATATTAATAACTTTATTACCTGCGATAAGACGAGTAATCATAAATAATGATAATGCTGGTATAAAGGTAACTTGTACACCTGTCATTACACCTTCTCTTGTTAATGGTACAATCACTTTTCTAAATGTCGTTAATGGACTGGCACCTAAATCACTAGATGCTTGTAGTAAATTATTAGGTATAGCTTTCATACTATTAAATATAGGCAGTATCATAAATGGGATATAGATATAACTAGCCACCACAATAAACGCACCTGCTGTAAATAACATGTTTATTGGAGATAAATGAAATATATTTAATAATTGATTAATTAACCCATCATGACTTAATAAACCAATAAATGCATATGTTTTTAATAATAGGTTAATCCAAGTTGGTATAATCATAATCATTAATAGTAAATTTTGATATTTTGATTGTGCAATATAGTAAGCAGCTGGATAACTTATCACGAGCGTTACAATTGTTATAATAGCTGCAAAAAGGATTGAATCAGTAAACATTTTTAAATAACTAAATGTAAAGATATGTTCATAGTTAGTAAAGCTAAAATGTCCTTGATTATCGAGAAAAGAATAATAAACAAGAAGTACCACTGGGATGATAATAAAAAGTACCATCCAAATTAAATATGGGATGAGTAATAAACGATTTGTATTACGCATTATCAACTTCCTCATAACTTTCAATTCGTTTATCAAATTCTTCTTCCGTTTCTCCAGGTACCATAATATGAATAGCTTCTGGTTCAAAATATAAACCAACTTCACTACCAACTTCTGCTTTACGTGTCGACTGAATTACCCACTCATATCCTTTTCTATCAACTACACAAATTTCGTAATGTACCCCTCTAAAAAGCATTGAATCAACTTTTACTTGGAATAAGCCTTTATCTGCTTCGATTAAAGAAATATCTTCAGGACGAATCACTACATCTACATTTTTATTTTCAGGAATTCCCATATCTACACATTCAAAATCTTGACCATAAATATTAACAACGAAATCTTCGACCATTCTTCCTTTTACAATATTAGATTCACCAATAAAATCTGCCACAAATCGATTGACTGGCTCATCATATATATCATTAGGTGTACCAAATTGTTGAATTTTACCATCTTTCATTACAAATATGTAATCACTTAAAGCCAAAGCTTCTTCTTGATCATGGGTTACGAAAATAAATGTGATACCCAATCTTGATTGCAATTCACGTAGTTCATATTGCATTTCAGTTCGTAATTTTAAATCTAAAGCGGATAATGATTCATCTAATAAAAGTATTTCTGGTTCGTTAACAATCGCTCGTGCTATAGCAACACGTTGCTTTTGACCACCACTCATACCATTGATATTGCGTTCTTCATATCCTGAAAGTTTTACTAATCGTAAAGCTTCTTCTACTTTATCTTTTATTGCAGATTTACTCATTTTCTTAAGTCGTAATCCATATGCGATATTATCATATACATTTAAGTGTGGAAATAATGCATAATCTTGGAATACTGTATTCACTTTTCGCTTATTTGGAGGTAACTTGCCGATTGGTTTATTTTGGTATATAACTTCACCTTTATCAGGATATTCGAATCCAGCTATTAATTTTAAAATCGTTGTTTTACCACATCCAGAAGGACCTAACAATGTATAAAAGTGTCCAGACTCTATATCAATATCAATTTCATTTAATATTTGAACGTCATCATATCCTTTACTTACTCCCTTAAATGATAATAATGGTGCCAATTTCTACAACTCCTTATAAATATGATGCTGTTGCAACAATTAATATTTTCACTTCTTCATGACTTTCATTAAATAGACGATGATCATCGTTCGCTTTAAAATAAAATACATCTTCTTTGTTAGCATGATAACAAGTATTACCTAATTGAAGTGTAACTTGACCTTGCAAGCAATAGATAAATGTATCAGATTCTGATGGATTAAATGTTTTATAAGACGCACCAGGTTTTAATGTTAATAAAAGTGGTTCCATTTCAAATTCATTAGATTTAGTTACTAACCAATTTAATATATAGCCCCTATCATATTCATCATAAATGACCTGATCTTTCTTTTTATAAATGACCTTTTGTTGTTCTGATTCCTTAAAGAAATCACTTGCTGAAGTACCCAAGACTTCTAAGATACTTAAAAATGTCTCCATACTTGGTGATGCATTTTGACTTTCTATTTGGGAAATATATCCTTTTGAAAGATCAGTTCTTTCTGCCAATTCTTCTTGAGTTAAATTTTTTATTTTCCTAAGATTCTTAAGTTTATAACCTATATCCATATTGAAACCACCTAAAAAAAGCTATATTAAGTTTACTTTTATCAAACATTTTGTTTAACGCTTAATAAAAATACCAAAATATAACTTTATAATCAATACTTTTTAAAATAAATGATTTGTATTATGGATTATGACTTTGCAGAAAAGACTTGTTGATCGGGATTTTTAGTCACTTCTTGAACAACTTTGTAGCTATTATATCCACTACTTTTTTCAAATTCTTTAAATATTTGTTTTTCTTCTGCTTTACCAGGGACTATTTGTTTAAAAGTTTTGTAAGCATTTTTGACATCTTCGCCTTTAACAGATGATTCGTAATAATTTTCAATTTGATTAAAGAAATGAATGACTGACATCATTTCCTCATTGTTCCAGTCTATATCTAAGGGATATTGATATTCCATGTTTTTTCACTCCAATATGTTTAATAGAATATATATTCAGTCTATCGAACAAGCATTTAACAAACAACTGATTTAATATTTTTAAACTAAGATTGTATATAGTTTTGACAACATAAAAAAACTGGCAACAATTATGTTGCCAGTCTCATTTAACTAATTCGTTAAATTACATTGTGTGGATTGGGTAACCAATCGCTTTTTCAGCTGCTTCCATTGACATTTCACCTAATGTTGGGTGAGCATGTACTGTTAAAGCAATATCTTCAGCGTTCATACCTGATTCAATTGCTAAACCTAATTCAGAAATAATATCTGATGCGCCAGTACCAACAACTTGAGCACCGATGATTGTGTCATCTTCTTTAAGTGTAATTAATTTAACAAAACCATTAGTATCATCTAAAGATAATGCACGGCCATTTGCAGCGTAAGGGAATTTAGAAGCTTTAATTGATAAACCTTCTTCTTTTGCTTGCGCTTCAGTATATCCAACTTGAGCTAATTCTGGCTCAGTGAAACATACTGCTGGCATACCAATGTAATCAACTTCTGCAGCTTGTCCATCAATAGCTTCTGCAGCAACTTTTGCTTCGTAGCTAGCTTTATGAGCAAGTGGTAAACCTGGAACGATATCTCCAATTGCGAAAATATTTTCGATTGAAGTACGGCTTTGTTTATCAACTTCTAATAAACCGCGTTCTCCGAATTTAAGACCTAATTCTTCTAAGCCTAATTCATCAGTGTTTGGACGACGTCCAACAGTTACTAATACATAATCAGCTTCGATTGTTTGTTCTTCACCTTTAGCTTCATAAGTAACTTTAACACCATTTTCAGTTTCTTCAGCTGATTTAGCCATAGCTTCAGTAACGATTTCGACACCTTTTTCTTTCATGCCTTTTTTAACTGGTTGTGTCATTTGTTTTTCAAAGCCGCCTAAAATATCTTTGGCACCTTCAAGAATTGTTACTTCTGAACCGAAGTTTGCAAATGCAGTACCAAGTTCTGAACCGATATAACCGCCACCAACTACAACTAATTTACCAGGTACTTCTTGTAAGTTTAACGCACCTGTTGAATCGATAACGCGTTTACCGAATTCAAAGTTAGGAATTTCAATTGGTCTAGAACCAGTTGCGATAATAGCATGTTTGAAATTGTAAGTTTGAGCACTTTTTTCATCCATAACACGTAAACTGTTATTATCTACAAAGTAAGCTTCGCCTTTAACGATTTCAACTTTATTACCTTTTAATAATCCTTCAACTCCACCAGTTAATTTGTTAACTACTGATGATTTGAATTCTTGAACTTTTTCATAGTTTAAAGAAACACTTTCAGCAATTACCCCTAAATTTTCTGAATGTTGTGCTTCAACAAAACGATGAGATGCGTGTAATAAAGCTTTAGAAGGAATACAACCAACGTTTAAGCAAACGCCGCCTAAATTACCTTTCTCAACGATTGTTACTTTTTGACCTAGTTGTGCTGCACGAATTGCTGCAACATAACCTCCAGGACCTGCTCCGATTACAATAGTATCTGTTTCAATTGGGAAATCTCCAACTACCATCTTTTTACCCCTCCATTAATAATAATTCTGGATTATTTAATAAACGTTTAATGTGATTCATAGCATTTTGTCCAGTTGCACCATCGATTTGTCTGTGGTCAAAGCTTAATGATAATGCAAGAACTGGAGCTGCTACAATTTCTCCATCTTTAACAATCGGTTTTTGAGCAATACGCCCAATTCCTAAGATAGCTACTTCTGGGTGATTAATAACTGGAGTGAACCATTGTCCACCAGCTGAACCGATATTACTGATTGTACATGTTGCACCTTTCATTTCATCAGAAGTTAATTTACCATCACGTGCTTTAACAGCTAGTTCATTAATTTCATCAGAAATTTGGAAAATAGATTTACGGTCAGCATGTTTAACAACAGGAACTAATAAACCTCTGTCTGTGTCTGCTGCAATACCAATATTCCAATAATGTTTGTGTACAATTTCGCCAGCTTCTTCATTAAATGAAGTATTAAGTGCTGGGTATTTTTTAAGTGCAGAAACAAGTGCTTTCACTACATATGGTAAGAAAGTAAGTTTTGTTCCTTGTTCAGCTGCAACTTCTTTGAATTTCTTACGGTGATCCCATAATTGTTGAACATCAATTTCATCCATTAATGTAACATGTGGCGCTGTATGTTTAGAATTAACCATAGCTTTGGCAATTGCTTTACGCATAGCTGGGATTTTTTCAGTTGTTTCTGGGAAATCGCCTTCTGGAACTGTTTGAGTTGCTGCAACGTTACTATCTTCTGAAGTAGCATCTGATGCTGCACTTTCATTAGATGTAGTTTGAGCTGATCCACCATTTAAGTATGCATCAACATCTTCTTTTGTAATACGTCCATTTTTACCTGAACCTGCAACTGCTTTAATATTCACGCCATTTTCACGTGCATATTTACGTACTGAAGGCATTGCTTTAATAGTTCTATTTTCATCAACTTCAACGTCTTGAGCATTAGTTGCTGCTGGTTGACTTTCTTGAGATGAAGCATTGTCTTCTTGAGGAGCTTCTTCTTTAGGTGCATCACTTGATGATTCATCACTGTGATGACCTTTAAATGTCATTTCTTCAGCATCTGGTGCGTCAATTTTAACGATGATATCACCAACAACTGCTACTGTACCCTCATCAACTAATACTTCTTCAATTGTACCACTAACTGGTGATGGAATTTCTACAACAGATTTATCATTTTGAACTTCTGCTAAGACATCATCTTCTTCAATTGTATCTCCAGCTTTTACAAACCATTTTACAATTTCACCTTCGTGGATACCTTCCCCGATGTCGGGTAATCTAAATTCAAATGCCACGGTCTTTTTCCTCCTAAGATTTTATAATAAAAATCACTATTTAATATAAATTTTATTCATTTATTAAAATTCTAAAGTTGCTTTTGCTTTTTCAACAATATCATTTTTATTTGGTAACCAAACATTCTCAGCTTGAGTAAATGGATATACTGTGTCAGCTGCTGCAACACGAGCGATTGGAGCTTCTAATGATAAAATTGTACGTTCAGCTAATTCAGCTGCTACTTGTGCACCAACACCTGCTTGACGTTGTGCTTCTTGTACAACTACTGCTCTATTTGTTTTTTCAACTGAAGCTACTAAAGTATCAATATCAATTGGTTGTACTGTACGTAAATCAATTACTTCAACAGAATAACCTTCTTTTTCTAACTCTTCAGCCGCTTTTAATGATTCTTGAACCATTGCGCCATAAGCGATTATAGTAATGTCGTTACCTTCTTTTTTAACATTAGCTTTTCCGATATCAATTGTATATTCTTCTTCAGGAACTTCTTCTCTGAATGAACGATATAATTTCATATGCTCTAAATATACTACTGGATCGTTACTTCTAATAGAAGAAAGTAATAAACCTTTAGCATCGTATGGACCTGAAGGGATAACAACTTTTAATCCAGGAGATTGAGCTAAAATACCTTCTAAGTTATCTGCGTGTAATTCAGGAGTATGCACACCGCCACCGAATGGGGTACGAATTGTTACAGGTGCAGTTTTAGAACCACCTGAACGGAAACGAGTACGTGCGATTTGTCCTGCTACAGAGTCAAATACTTCATATACGAATCCTAAGAATTGGATTTCCATTACTGGACGGAAACCTTCAATAGCTAAACCTAAAGCTAAACCGCCAATACCAGATTCTGCAAGTGGTGTATCGAATACACGATCTTCACCAAACTCTTTTTGTAAACCTTCAGTAACACGGAATACACCACCGTTAACACCAACGTCTTCACCGAAAACTAATACGTCTTCGTCTTTTTTAAGTTCAGTTTTAAGCGCATCATTAATCGCTTGAACCATTGTCATTTGTGCCATGGCTTACTTCGACTCCTTCTCTTTGTAAATTTCATATTGTTCTGCTAAGTTTTGAGGCATTTCTTCATACATGATTTCCATTAGAGAAGTAACAGTTTGTTTTTCTGTATTGTCAGCCTCTTTAATAGCTGCTTTGATGTCTGATTTAGCACGTTCAATAACTTCATTTTCTTTCTCTTCATTCCAAAGACCTTTGTTTTCCAAGAATTTTCTGAAACGTACTAATGGGTCTTTTTTCTCCCATTCTGCGTCTTCATCTGAAGTTCTGTAACGTGTAGGGTCGTCACCAGCCATAGTATGTGGACCATAACGATATGTCATAGTTTCGATTAATGTTGGACCTTCACCTGCAACTGCACGTTCACGAGCTTCTTTAGTAGCTTGATATACTGCTAACGCATCCATACCATCAACTTGGATACCAGGGATACCAACAGCAATAGCTTTTTGAGCTAATGAAGTTGCTGCAGTTTGTTTGCTACGTGGTGTTGAAATCGCGTAGTTATTGTTTTGAATAACAAAGATTGCTGGTGCTTTGTATGCTGAAGCAAAGTTAATACCTTCATAGAAGTCACCTTGAGATGAACCACCATCACCAGTATAAGTAATTGCAACTGCATTTTTTCCACGTTTTTTAAGACCGAATGCTACACCTGCTGTTTGAATATATTGAGCACCGATGATAATTTGTGGGCTTAATGCATTAACGCCTTCAGGGAATTGATTTCCTTTGAAGTGACCTCTTGAGAATAAGAAAGCTTCAGTTAAAGGTAAACCATGCCAAATAATTTGTGGCACATCACGATACCCTGGTAAAATAAAGTCTTCTTTTTCTAAAGCGTATTGAGAAGCTAATTGAGAAGCCTCTTGTCCTGCTGTAGGTGCATAGAAACCTAAACGACCTTGTCTATTTAAAGAAATAGAACGTTGGTCTAAAATACGTGTCCATACCATTCTTTCCATTAATTCTACTAATTCTTCGTCTGTTAAATCAGGTACTAAGTCTTCATTTACAACGTTACCATCTACGTCTAAAATTTGAACCATTTCAAATTTCGACTGTGTGTCATTTAGTACTTTTACCGCATCGAATTGGGCTTGTAACTTAGGAGCCATTCAATTCACCATACCTTTCCCATTTATAAATAGAAATTCATTTTATCCATAACAATTGTATCACAAATAAATAACCCTGTTAAACGATTTCATAAAGTTCTGTTTTATTATAAAAAGATACAGATGTGAGGACTGTACTAATACTTCCCCTACATCTGTATCAATCGTCAAATTATTTAAATTGATCTACGTCTTGTTTTTCCTTATTTACCTTGTTCATAGCTTTTGAATACGCTTTAAATTTCTTATTCATATCTTTGTAGGCTTTACTTAATTCTTTTGATTTTTCATCAACTTGTTCTTGTGTTGCACCATCTTTATTAATAAAACTAAACAGTGATTTTTCTTTACCTAAAGCTTTTTTGTAAGCCTTTGCATAGTCGCTATGTGTTTTATATTTATCTTTTATCGCTTTATCTAGTTCTTCAATTTCTTTTTTCTTATCTTTATTGTCTATATTATCAATGTGTGATTCTGCTTTTTTAAATTCTTTTTCAGACTCATTAAGCGCTTTTTCTTCTTTTTTAAATTCTTTTTCACGTTTTTCTGCATTTTCGACAATATCATCAGCAGCTTTCTCTCTAGTTTGCTGATCTTTATCATTAGCTTTTTTAAATAGCTTTTGTTTTTCTTCTTCTAACTTATTTATTTTTTTACTTACATCTGTAACTGGTTTTTCTTTATCAAAAGCATTTTGTACTTGATCGTCATATGCTTTAATTTCCTTTTTATCTGTAGTACATCCTGCTAACAAAACAGCCGATGTAGCTACTACTGCTATCGTTTTGTTAAATTTCATTTCTGTTTCCTCCTCAAAGTTGTACGCTTGTTATAATAAATAAATCTACATTATAAATCAACGAAATCGATATTATAAGCCGTCTAAACTATTCATGTATATAACGAGTATGCCTTTGTTTATATTATAATATAAAATTATTATACTATATAGTATCAGTGAGTTTTGAATTTACACCTTCTACTTATAGAAGTTTGTCGACTATGATGTTATTCTAACTTTTATTTAGTATTTCTACTAATAATCTAATTTACATCAATGTACTTCTACCTATCTAATTTGGTATATTTATATTAAGGAAGGTGTCAAACATGTTAACAATGAAAGATATAATAAGAGATGGTCATCCTACACTACGTGAAAAAGCTCAAGAATTAAGTTTCCCTTTATCTAATGAAGATAAAGAAACATTAAAAGCTATGCGTGAGTTTTTAATTAATAGTCAAGATGATGACATCGCTAATAAATATGGTTTACGCTCAGGCGTTGGTTTAGCAGCACCACAAATTAATGTCTCAAAAAGAATGATTGCAGTTTATTTACCTGATGATGGTAATGGGAAATCTTATGATTATATGTTAGTGAATCCAAAGGTAATGAGTTATAGTGTCCAAGAAGCTTATTTACCAACTGGTGAAGGATGTTTAAGTGTTGACGAATCAATTCCTGGATTGGTACATCGTCATAATAGAGTAACAATAAAAGCTCAAGACATCGAAGGTAATGATATTAAATTACGTTTAAAAGGTTACCCTGCTATCGTTTTCCAACATGAAATTGATCATTTAAATGGTGTAATGTTTTACGATCATATCGACGAAGCTAATCCTTTAACACCACATAATGATGCAGTAGAAGTTTAATATGAAATTTTAAAACTCGTAAGTATTATTTACTTACGAGTTTTTATTTCTGAACTTCTGTAAATATTATTACGAGTCTTAACTCCACTACTCCTCATTTTATGTATTTCTTCATCGTATCTAAATACCTGTCTATTATAATTTAAACGAATATCTAATAGTAAAAGTGGAACAATTCCATTTGAAAACTAGTCATTATTTAAATATTCTCGCTTAAAACACTTCTTATCACTTTACTTAAAGATAAAACTGCTTTATTTCTTCTTATACATCATGTAAAATATATATTAACTGAAAACTTAGTGAACTAATGCTATTTTTCAAAATTTGAACGACAATATTTCCCTGGAAAACATACTCGGTAGTGAAATTAAATAGAATCATTGTATATCTATTTAGATTGAGCTGGTATGTATTTTATTTTAAATAAGGAAGCATGCTTTATTGAAGAGTTATATCAATTAGAATTTTATTGTTTCTATCTTTAATAACCCGAGTTGTAAACCAAGGGACTTGAATAAATATTTAAAACAACCCTTAGGAGGAATTATATCAATGTCAGTATTTAAAGTATTCTATCAACATAATAAAGATGAAGTAATCGTGCGTGAAAACACACAAACAATTTATGTTGAAGCACAAACTGAAGAACAAGTTAGACGTTATTTAAAAGACCGTAATTTTAATATCGAATTTATCACTAAATTAGAGGGCGCACATTTAGATTACGAAAAAGAAACTTCAGATCATTTCAGTGTGGAGAAAGCTGAATAATGAAACAATTACATCAAAATGAAGTAGGTGTATATGCACTTGGTGGCTTAGGTGAAGTTGGTAAAAACACTTATGCTATTGAGTACAAAAATGAAATCGTGATTATTGATGCTGGTATTAAATTTCCAGATGATAATCTTTTAGGAATTGACTATGTCATTCCTGATTACACTTACTTAGAACAGAACCAAGATAAAATTGTTGGTCTGTTCATAACACATGGACACGAAGATCATATAGGTGGTGTGCCCTTCCTATTAAAGCAAATTAATGTACCTATTTACGGTGGTCCATTAGCTTTAGGATTGATTAGAAACAAATTAGAAGAACATAACTTATTACGTACTGCTCAACTGAACGAAATTAATGAAGATAGTGTCATTAAATCGAAACACTTTGAAATTTCATTCTACCTTACTACTCATAGTATCCCAGAAGCATACGGTGTTGTTGTGGATACTCCAGAAGGTAAAATTGTTCATACTGGAGATTTTAAGTTTGATTTCACACCTGTTGGTGAACCAGCTAACATTGCAAAAATGGCTAAACTTGGTGAAGAAGGTGTGCTTTGTCTCCTATCTGACTCAACAAATGCTTTAGTACCAGATTTTACACTTAGTGAACGTGAAGTTGGTCAAAATGTCGATAAAATTTTCCGTAATTGCAAAGGTCGTATCATATTCGCTACCTTCGCATCGAATATCTATCGTGTACAACAAGCAGTAGAAGCCGCTGTTAAACACAATAGAAAAATTGTCACATTCGGACGCTCAATGGAAAATAATATTAAAATTGGTATGGAATTAGGCTATATTAAAGCTCCACCTGAAACTTTTGTAGAACCAGGTAAAATTAATAGTATTCCTAAACACGAATTACTTATTTTATGTACAGGATCTCAAGGTGAACCAATGGCAGCATTATCTCGTATTGCTAATGGTACACACAAACAAATTAAAATTATCCCAGAAGATACAGTGGTATTTAGTTCATCACCTATTCCAGGTAATACAAAAAGTATTAACCGTACAATCAATGCACTTTACAAAGCTGGTGCAGATGTCATTCATAGTAAAATTTCTAATATTCATACATCTGGACACGGTTCACGTGGAGACCAGTCCCTTATGCTACGTTTAATTCAACCAAAATACTTCTTACCTATTCATGGTGAGTACCGTATGTTGAAAGCACATGGTGAAACTGGTGTTGATTGTGGTGTAGATGAAGAGAATGTATTTATCTTTGATATAGGTGACGTACTTGCCTTAACACATGATTCGGCTCGTAAAGCAGGTAGAATCCCTTCAGGTAATGTCCTTGTTGATGGTAGCGGTATCGGTGATATAGGTAATGTTGTTATTAGAGACCGTAAATTATTATCTGAAGAAGGTTTAGTAATCGTTGTAGTTAGTATTGACTTTAACACTAATACATTACTTTCAGGTCCAGATATCATATCAAGAGGTTTTGTTTACATGCGTGAATCTGGTCAACTAATATATGATGCACAACGTCGTATTAAAACAGATGTTATCTCCAAATTAAATCAAAATAAAGATATACAGTGGCATCAAATTAAATCTTCAATTATTGAAACATTACAACCATATTTATTTGAAAAAACAGCTCGTAGACCAATGATCTTACCGGTTATTATGAAAGTTAATGAAAATAAAAATCAATAATTCTATAATAAACTCCCATAAGTAAAAATTATCCTTCGCTAATTTTACTTATGGGAGTTTTTGTATTGGAAAAATAAAATATTAGAACACAAAAATGCACTCAGATGAATCGAAATTAATCTACTTCATCTGAGTGCTAGAATTGTAAAGTATACCCCTACTTAATACTAATATTATTTATTTAACGATATTCTTTTCGAAGCGACCTAAATCATTATCGTGTCCAATCATAATCAGTATATCCCCGATTTCAATACTTAAATATGGATCAGGTGAAACTATAAACTGCTTACCTCTTTTAATAGCAATAATATTAATTCCATATTGAGCACGGATATCTAAGTCTATGATAGTTTGTCCAGTCATTTTTTCTGTAGCTTTTAATTCAACGATTGAATGTTCATCTGCTAATTCTAAATAATCTAATACACTGGCACTTGCAACATTATGTGCAATACGTCTTCCCATATCACGTTCTGGATGTACAACAGTATCTGCCCCTATTTTATTTAATATTTTGGCATGATAATCATTTTGTGCTTTGGCAGTAACCTTTTTTACACCTAATTCTTTTAAAATAAGTGTTGTTAAGGTACTAGATTGAATATTTTCACCAATTGCAACAATAACGTGATCAAAGTTTCTTATACCTAAACTTTTCATTACTGCTTCATCTGTTGTATCTGCAACAACTGCATGTGTTGCAATATCGCTATATTCATTGACTCTATTTTCATCACTATCAATAGCCATAACATCCATATCTAAGGCGTTAAGTTCACGAACAATACTGCCACCGAAACGACCTAAACCAATTACAACGTATTCCTTTTCCATAATTGTCCTCCGTAATATATACACATTTAAATAACAACGGCTAAATCAATCCTTACTAATGTAACACTTTAAAAATTGATTCAATACCGTTGTTATATATTGATAAACTTTTATAAATTATTTTTTGCCCTCAACATAATCTTTATCGAAAACAAATAATCTCAATAATAATATTAACGATGGAACTAATAAAAGTAAACCTAAAATAAATGCTATTACTAGTGCTAGACCCATTTCATCATTGACATGGGAACTTGAAATTTTCACAAATGGTTGTAATAAATATGGCAATTTACTGATACCATATCCGAAAAAGGCAAATAACATCTGTAGAATAACCATAATAAATGCCAAGCCATGATTTTTCTTAAATATTGTTAATGCACCAGCAATTAAGAAAAATATAAAACTAATAACAAACATCCACCAATAGTTAAAGACAGCATTATTAAAATGATATGAATTTTGAACTCTTAGTGATAAAAAGACAAATAATGAAATAATCATCATTGGTGGTCCCCAAAATATATGCCAACGTCTCATTAAATCGTATGCTGGTTTATCATTCGCTTTATTAGCATAAAACGTTAGGAATCCTGAAGATATATAAAGTACAGATATAATGGCTAAAAATACTACGGACCATGCGAAAGGACTTAATAACAATTGAACCCATTCCAAATCAACATGATTACCAACTTCTTTTATGTAGCCACCTTCTGAAATCGTTAATCCAGTCGCTAATGCAGCCGGAATCAACAAACCTGTTAAACCATATAAGACAATCCATGGTAATTTAGTATCTTGACCATAATTTTCAAATGCGTAAAAACTATTTCTAATTGAAATCAATATCGTTCCAAGTGAACCGGGAACAAGTAGCACTGTTCCTAAATACTTAACAGAATCCGGAAAGAAACCGACGAAACCGACAAAGAAAAATACAAAAAATACGTTGGTTACTTCCCAAACTGGACTTAAATATCTTTCAATAAGGTGATTAATTTTCTTTTCATCACCAGTAATTTTAGAGTGGAGTGCAAAGAATCCTGCACCAAAATCAATTGAGGCTACGATGATATAGCAAAATAAAAATATCCATAACACTGTAATACCTATATATGAATACATCATTTGCTATCACCTCTTTCTTTAATTACTCGATCAACATCATTGATTGCCGGTTTATTTTTAAACATTCTTAGTAAAACATAAGCTGAAGTTACTAAAAGTACTAAATATAATAATCCAAATAGAATTGTTACTAGCGTTATACCTCCAGCTTGTGTCGCTGCTTGTGAAACTCTTAAATATCCTCTGACAATCCATGGTTGACGTCCCATTTCAGTTAAGAACCAACCAAACTCTATAGCTAACATAGAAGCTGGTCCAGTTAATAAAATACCGTATAGCATTGCTTTATGCGTTGTAAACTTGCGTAATTTTTTAATGATTAAAAATAACATGTATATTCCAGAAATAATAAAACAAAATACACCCATAGATACCATTAAATCAAAGAAATAATGGACGATAAATGGTGGTAATTCATTTTTAGGGAAATCATTAAGTCCTTTTACTACTGTTTTTGTATTATTATCAGCTAAAAAACTTAACATCCCAGGTATTTCAATAGCACCAGATACTTCTTTCGTTTTGTCGTTTAACACACCAAAAAATACTAAATTAGCATGTGACTGCGTATCAAAATGCCATTCATAAGCTGCTAATTTTTCAGGTTGCACTTTATGCAAGAATTTTGCAGACATGTCCCCTGCTAACATAGATAATAATGTTGATATAAAACCAACAATCATAGTCATTTTTAAAGATTTTAAATGATATGTTTTATCCTCTGGGTGACGATTTTTTAATAACTTAAATGCTGCAATTGCTGCAAGAACAAATGCCATTGTCATACCAGCTGTTGCAACGACGTGAAATGATCTTACAATGAATGATGAATTAAACATTGCTTCTAATGGTTGAACATTCACCATTCGGCCATTCTTCATTTCAAAGCCAGCAGGTGTATTCATAAATGAGTTTACTGACGTAATAAAAAATGCTGAGAATGACCCACCGATAATCACTGGTAAACCAATGAAAAAGTGAATCCATTTATTTTTGAATCTATCCCATGTATAAAGATAAATACTTAGGAAAATTGCTTCAAAGAAGAAAGCAAATGTTTCCATAAACAATGGTAAGGCTATAACGTGACCACCCATTTTCATAAATGTTGGCCAAACGAGTGACAATTGCAAGCCAATAATTGTACCTGTTACAACACCGACTGCAACAGTTATTGTATAACCTTTTGACCATCTTCTTGCTAATGCTATATAATTCGCATCATTATTACGTATACCAAGAAATTCTGCAATAACAAACATTAATGGCATACCAACACCGATTGTTGCAAATATGATATGTACTGCTAATGTCATACCTGTAAGCAATCGGCTTATTTCTACTGAATCCATATATAATCACCTTGTACTTATAATTTTAAATATTTTACAATGCTTAAAATTATAAATCTTCTGTATCACAAACAAAATACATCTGCTTACAATTTTGATATAAAATTTATTAAAAGACACACAATGTTCACATCATTGATATTTTAAGAATTTATCTATAAGATAAGTTTATACAAATTTAAGAGAAAGGAAATTTTCGATGTCACAGATAACATTATATACTCAAGACGATTGTCCACCTTGTACATTTGTTAAAAATCATCTAAAAGCAAATAATGTTGATTTTATAGAAAAAAACATTAAAAATAATCAATATCGTATTGAAATGATGGATTATGATGCGTTTGCTACCCCATTTATATTGTTAGATAACCAACCTATGTATCAAGTTGATATGGATAAAATTAATGATGCTTTTAATATTAAATAATCTTGAATGAACAAACAAAAAAGCAACTAGAGCAAAATTAATTGGCCTAGTTGCTTTTTAATATATATTATTTTGAAATGTTATTAACTAATTCGATAACTTCCTCTTGTGTAGCACAATCAATAGCACGATTTGCTAATTCTGACATTTCGTTTTGGCTTAAGCCATTAATTTGTCTTCTAGCTTTAAGAATAGATGTAGGACTCATTGAGAACTCGTCTAATCCTAAACCTAATAATAATGGCACTGCAGTTGCATCTCCTGCCATTTCACCACACATACCTGTCCATTTACCTTCTTTGTGAGAAGCTTCAATAACTTGTTTAACTAAACGTAAAATTGAAGGGTTGTATGGTTGGTATAAATAAGATACACGTTCTGACATACGGTCTGCAGCTAATGTGTATTGAATTAAATCATTTGTACCGATACTAAAGAAATCAACTTCTTTAGCAAATACATCAGCTAAAGCTGCAGTTGCTGGAATTTCAACCATGATACCAATTTCAATGTCATCAGATACATCATAACCTTCGTTTTGAAGATTTTCTTTTTCTTCTAATAACATAGCTTTAGCATCACGGAATTCTTTGATAGTTGCAACCATTGGGAACATAATATTTAATTTACCATAAACAGAGGCACGTAATAACGCGCGTAATTGTGGTCTGAAAATATCAGGTTGTGCTAAGCAAAGACGTATCGCTCTGTAACCTAAGAATGGATTCATTTCATCAGGTAAGTCTAAGTAAGGTAATTCTTTATCGCCACCAATATCTAATGTACGAACAACGACACGTTTACCTTCCATAGTTTCTAATACTTTTTTATAAGCTTCGAATTGTTCTTCTTCAGTAGGTAATTGATCTCTACCCATGTATAAGAACTCAGTACGATATAATCCAACACCTTGTGCACCATTTTCAATTACACCTGGTAAATCATTTGGTGTACCGATGTTAGCTGCTAATTCAGCATGAACACCATCTACAGATACAGTATCTGCATCACGTAATTTTTGTAATTCTTGTTTATCTTCAAAGAAACGTTCACGTTTATTTTGATAAGCAATTACTTCATCTTCTGTAGGGTCGATAATAACATCACCTGTTAAACCATCGACAATAATCATATCACCTTGTTTCACTTCTTTAGTGATTGATTTTGTACCTACAACAGCAGCGATTTCTAAAGAACGACTCATAATTGCTGAGTGGCTTGTTCTACCACCTATATTCGTAACAAAACCTTGAACGAATTCTTTGTTTAATTGTGCTGTATCAGAAGGTGTTAAGTCATTACCAATAATAACAACACTTTCATCAATCATACTTGGGTTTGGTAATTCAACACCAAGAATATGTGCTAAAACACGTTTAGAAACGTCTCTAATATCAGCAGCACGTTCTTTCATATATTCATTATCCATAGATTCAAAAATAGTAATAAATTGAGTAGTAACCTCACTTAATGCTGTCGCAGCATTAACTTTATCATTTTTAATTTTATCTTGGATTGGTTGAATTAATTCTGGATCATCTAAAACAAGTAAATGTGCATCAAAAATAGCTGCTTTATCAGCGCCTAATTGAACTTCTGCATTATTTCTTATTTTAGTTAATTCAATTTTAGATGCTTCGATAGCGTTATTGAATTTGCTAGTTTCACCTTCAACATCAGTGATTGTTTCACTGCTGTCAAAAGTTAAGTCTGGCTCAACTATTAAGTATGCTTTAGCGATTGCTACACCGTCAGATGCCGCAATACCATTAATTAATTTAGACATATTACTTAGTTAAACCTTCTTTTGATAAGACATCACTGATTGATTCAATTGCTTCTGTTTCGTCGCTACCGTCAGCATAAATTGTAATTTCAGCATCTTTACCAACACCTAAACTCATAACACCCATAATTGATTTTAAGTTAACTTTTTTACCGTTGTATTCTAATTGAATATCTGAATCAAATTTTGAAGCTGTTTGTACCAACATTGTTGCTGGGCGAGCGTGAATTCCTGTTTCGTCGATAATTACATATGATTTTTGTTCCATAAATTTATTTCTCCTTCTATAAGTTAGAATCTTCAATATACTTACAATCTAACATAATTTTTTATACTTTAACTTTACCAAAACCAATAGTTAAATTCAATTTCTTTAAAACCGGTTTCAGTATATTTCTACAAAATTATAACAATTTATAGTCTTTAAAGTAAATCTTTGACGACTTTTTCACATTTTTCAATGTGATCCTGGCCTAATTTTTTCATGAAATAATAACTAATTGATGCTGAAACTGCTTGTCCAACAAATGGGAACCATTTCGTTTGTTTAGCAGCTGTTCTTTTAGCAACATCTCTGATAACTACTTTCATCAAAGCATTTGTCAATTTTTTACCAATGAATTGACTACCTTGGATAGCTGCCGCTGACATAATACGTTCTCTAACATCATCACTTAATGAATTAACTTGTTTATGATCTAATCCATAGATTTTGTTAACATCACTTATGATATCTCTCATTAATTTGATATCAACACCAAAATCTAAACCTGGAATAGGTACAATACTCATACCAGATGATAATATAGATTTCTTCTTAACGAGGTTTTCTGCTGATTCTCGTCTATCTTGTAATTCACTTTGAGTTACTGGTAAATTACTTTTTTCTTTAATTTCTTCAATATTTAAAACTCTGTTACCAACAGTATTAGTAACTTTATTAGTCATTTTATTTCTAATACTCATCTAATTCACCTTCCCAGAATCATATTCAATAAGACTATATACCCAGTTTACAAATAATTAATGCTCAATATTTACGAAAATCGCTTTTAAATATTTTGAAGGTTTGTAGTGAGGATGTGTTTTAAAGTCTTTAGGTAATCCCATAACTTCTTTAATTTCATATTCAACTTCAGCATTATCTAAAGTCGTTTTAATTACATTTTTAAATGCTTTAAGTGAAAATACACTAGAATTCGTACATAACAATAATGTTCCCTTTTCAGATAAGATGTCTAAAGCACCGTCAATTAATTTATCGTAATCTTTTTGAACAGAAAATGTTTTTTTCTTGTTACGTGCAAAACTTGGTGGATCTATAACGATTGTGTCATATTGATGACCATGTCTTTTGGCATAATTGTAAAAATCAAATGTATCCATAACATAAATATATTCAGATTTAGGGTCCATCGCATTTAGTCCAAAGTTTTCCTCTGTTAATCCTCTTGAACGATTAGCTAAATCTACACTTGTTGTTGATAAAGCATTTTGTGCAGCTACCACAGAAAATGCACCAGTATAACTAAACACGTTTAAAATATGACGTCCCTCAGAAAATTGGTCACGTAATTTTTTCCTTACTTCTTTTTGATCTAGGAATATACCAGTCATTAATCCATCTTCTAAGTCAACATTATAAAATGTGAAATTTTCCTCTATAACAATTGGGAATGTCTGACGTTCTCCTTCAACAAATCCACCAGTATACTCTGTATCTTTGAAACGCATTTTTTCGTAGATAGATTGATACTCAAATGTTGATTTTATTGCTTCTAAAATATAGTAACGATACTTATAAATTCCTTTTGAATACCATTGAATTAACAAGTTCCCATCATAATTATCAATTGTTAATCCTCCGACACCATCGCCTTCAGCATTAAATAATCTAAAAGCATTTGTTCCATCAATATGGTAATAATATTCTCTTTCAGTCAATGCCTGTTCGAATAGTCTTTTGAAAAAAGCAGTATTAATATCTTCAGAAGGATTATAACTTAACACCCATCCTAAACCTTTATGTTGTCGACCTACATAAGCGGTTGCGATATATTGCTCCCTACCATCTACTAATTTGAATAAATCCCCCTCTTTCAGGTGATCATGTGCATAAATATCATCTTCGTCTATTAGTGGATATTGATTATGGTATTTTGTTTCTTTTCCTCTATTTAAAGTTGCTATTTTCATATACTTAACTTACCTCTCTTTTAATATATTTCTACGGGAAATTAATTTAAATTCACAATTAAGCCTTATACTTTAATTTTTATAAGCTAACAAGTAAATATTTTAATTCAATCGCTATTTTAACAAATTTTTCATCTTACTCCTATTTTCTAACAAAAAAAGAGCGGTATCACAATTCAATCTTTAATAAGAAGGAACTGTAACCCGCTCAAAAATACGTATTATTATTGTTAACGATACATATCTATTTCATGCATAACTTCAATTGTATTATTTTGGTTTATCTCTTAATTGCAATGAGTATGCAATTATGATTGCAATTAACATTAGTAATAGCGTCGGTGTAATAAACACTGATAATAATAATCCATGAACCATAATATTCATAAATTCGGTTAATAATTTGAAGAATAAAATGCTTCCCATAAATAATTGAAGATAATAGAATTTACCTCTTAAGAAATAAGTTAATGTTGTCGCAATATATACAATGATAATAAATAACAGCAGTAACAATGTTACCCATTCAATCACATATTGTGTTTGAGATAATTCCCACTCACCTGATAAGAATAAGGCATTTCTGTTGTTGAATTCTAAAAATGTAAAGAAGAAAATAACTACACCGCAGAATATTTCAACATACATTGGTTTAATCCATTTAGGTTTTCTCATCCAATTTGGAATATCATCTTCCTGGATATCAACAATATTTTTAACTTTTTCTTTAAACTTATCTCTTTTAGTTCTAATTTTTTCTAAATCGACACTTCTTCTAGTATTACGTGCATATTCTGTTGTCTTATCTTGAAGTTGTTTTAAGTGAACTTTAGTTTGATTTGAAACGTTACCTTTACTTGTTCTTGATAATTCTGGTTCTTCTTCCCCTAATTCTTGTTTCGTTAGCGGTAAAGCTCGTCTTAAGAATAAGAAGTTCCAAATAGACATTTGTCCTAATAACCACATGATGATAAAGAATGTATTCACACTTAAAATATCAATAGATTCAATTTCATTTGAGTCAATACGACCATGCAGTGCAATTTGTGTAATTAGATAACTGATACCATAAGATACGATTATCCACATATAGTGACTTTTTCGATTATTACTATTTAATTCATCTTTATAAACGATATAACCGATATGAATGATGAATGGAATAATAAATACGATACCGAAGAAACCATATACTTGCATCATTAGAATTAAAGTTATTAGGAAATACATAATCCCTATAACTAAGAAGAAAATAGAAATATCATAGTCATACTTAATTGTTCTAAATAATGTATGACCGAGTAACATAACTAAGATACCAAATAAAATAATGATAATGGCACTTATTATTGGGAAGCTCCCTATAAATCTACTCATCACTTTTATGATTTCAGCGAAAAATGCATTCAGGAATTCCCATATATTATGTACATGAGTATTTACCTTCTTATCACCATTTAATTGTTTAATAAGTGGTAAATTGATTAATATAATGAGTCCTGTGAAAAGTGAAACGATACCGATAATATAACTAAATATAATCTCGGTGTGTTTCTTAAGAAAAGACATACTATTCACCTCAAAAGTTATTATATATGAAGAACTTCTTCTTGTCTTTAATAAATCACTAAATACATCTATAGACCTAGAAAAGTTTAATATTAGCATAACTGGGTAAAAGTAGTATGTAAACAAATAAAACACAATTAGGGGTGGATTTATTATGAGTAACGAAGAATTAAATAAAAAATCAGCTGAAAAAGCAAAAGAAGCAGAAGAAAAATTAAAAGAGCAAAAAGAAAATAAATCTGATGATATTGAGCAAACTAAAAAAGATATCGACGATGCATTAAACTAATAGTTGACTAAATTTTAATTATACAGATAGGCACGTGTAGTGAATTAAAAATAAAGCTATGTAGATAGGTTATACTATTTACATAGTTTTTTTTATTTTGATAAATTAATTTGAAATACCCTTTCTTTTAAAATTATTGTTCTAAAATCTTCATTTTTCTTGAATTGTATTTGTTGTCTAAAAGTATATTAAATTAACATCAATTTATACTTTTATATTCTATACCGCCTTGACATTCTTCACGAAAAAACTTACATTAAAGACAAATTAAATTAATGAACGCACTAGGGGTGTTTTGAACTGAGATGAGGTTAACCCTCAAACCCTTTGAACCTGATCTAGCTAGATACTAGCGTAGGAAAGTGTAACTAACAGAAGATATAAACGTATGTTTAGACATATTCTTATGTTTTGCGCACAACTTTCCTAGAGAAGGTTGTGCGTTTTTTTAGGAGGATGTTTTTTATGTCAAAAGGTTTAAAACTTTCTGAGATACTAGTGACAGTGCTTATCTCTGTTATTTTTGCAATCATTTATAATTTATGGTGGTTGTTTTACAATGTTGCTCAAGTTGCTGGCTTACATCTTGAACAATTAACGTATGGCGTTTGGTTTATGGCTGCAGTAGTTTGTTATTTAATTATACCTAAACCAGGTATCGCCTTACTCGCTGAATTTGCAGCTGGTGCTGGTGAAACAATTGTTATGGGGAAATTTGATATTCCGACAATCGTATATGCACTTTTACAAGGTTTAGCATGCGAAATTGTATTCGCTATCTTTAAATATCAATCTCGTTCAGTTATGGTTGCTATTTTAGCTGGATTGGTTACAGCACTTATTTCATTCCCTGTCGATTACTATTACGGATATTTAAACGAAGTTGCCGGATGGAATTTAATTTTATTTATTGTTTTTCGTGCACTTAGTGGCATCATTATATCTGGTTTACTTTCTTACTTATTAGTAAAAGCATTGGATCAAACTGGTGTAACTAAATTATTTAGACCCGCATCTAAAGATGACTACGATTCATTATAAGGGGATTTTAAAGTGCTAAAAGTTACAAATTTACGTTTGAAGTACCCAAATGGTCACCGAAAAATATTCGATGATCTTAATTTAGAAATTAAAGACAAAGAAAAAGTATTATTGCTCGGCCCTTCTGGTTCTGGTAAAAGTACACTACTCCATGTATTAAGTGGCATCGTACCAAAATTAATTGAATTACCTATGAAATATGACACTTTAGAAATCAATGACCATAATGGCGTTATTTTTCAAGATCCAGATACACAATTTTGTATGCCTAAAGTTTATGAAGAATTAGCTTTTGTATTAGAGAATAGACAACTTCCTAGAAAAGATATGGATGAAGCTATTGAAAATGCATTAAACTCAGTAAACTTAAATGTAAATGAAACAACACAAATTAATCATCTAAGTGGCGGCATGAAACAAAAACTAGCAATTGTAGAAACAATTTTGCAACAAGCTGATACCCTATTTTTAGATGAACCTACTGCTATGTTAGATGTAGAAGCTACAGAAGATTTATGGCAGCGACTAATAGACCTATGGCAAGATCAAACAGTTCTGATTGTAGAACATAAAGTAGAACATATTTGGCAACATGTAGATAGAGTCCTATTGATGAACTATGAAGGTCAAATTATCGCTGATGGTAGTCCAGAACATATTTTACAACATTTTGAACATCTGCTAAGTGAATATGGAGTATGGCATCCTAAAGCATGGAATTATGCCCCAGAACCGAAAAAAATAACGCCATCTACACAACAACAATTATTTAAATTTAATGATGGAGAAATACTTCGTAGTAAGAAAACTTTATTTAAAGTAGACCAATTATCAATAAATTCTGGGGAATGGATTACAATTACTGGAAAAAATGGTACTGGTAAAACGTCTTTATTAGAGTCAATATTACAGTTAATTAAATACAAAGGTATAATGACATACCAAAATCAAGAATTACGTAAAATCAAAGATGCATCCCAACATATGTATCTTGTATATCAAAATCCAGAACTACAATTTATTACTAATTCAGTATATGAAGAAATTTTTATTCATTATAATCATTTAGATTCAACTCATGCAGATGAGAAAACATTACAAATATTAGAATTGCTTAATTTAACTAATGTAAAAAATCAACACCCTTATGAAATTTCAATGGGACAAAAACGTCGATTAAGCGTTGCAACAGCGTTAAGTTCTGATGCAGACATCATCTTACTTGATGAGCCTACATTTGGATTAGATAGCCATAATACTTTCCAATTAATCGAACTGTTTCAAGAAAGAGTTTCTAAAGGACAAAGCATTATTATGGTAACGCACGACCCTGAAATCATTAAGCGCTATCCAACTAGGAGATGGGCGATTAATAATAAGCAATTAACAGAGATTGAAGGTGAACAACATGTTTGAACACTGGAAAATCCGACATACCTTCGTAGATGATGTTAATATTATTACCAAACTTATATTAGGTGTTCTGTTATTTTTCTTTATTATTTTTATTCATAACTTTGATTTCATGATATATATCGTAACACTTATGTTCATTTTTTTAATTATATTTAATGGAACTGAATTTAAAATAACTGGTACTTTTATATTAGTAACTACATTCTTTGCCTTACTATCATCATTATTTATGATTTTATACGGTGATGGAAATCACATATTGTTTAAATTTGGAATTATTCAAATTAGTACAGAAAGTATTGTTCGCGGTATTCATTTATCACTTCGTACGATTACAGTATCTATGTTTGGTATTCTAATTGCATTAACTTCACAAGTTGTTATGATTTTTTATAGTTTAATGCAACATTTAAAAGTCAAACCTAAAGTAGCATATGCATTTATGGCTGCAATAAGAATGATTCCATTAATTATTAGTTCATTAATTCAATTAAGACGTTCTTTAAAAATGAGATACCAAATTATCGATAAATCAAATTATCGAGGATTTAAACGATTAAAACATTTAATTATTCCATTATTAAGTCAGAATATTAGACGTGCCCATCAATTATCTGTTGCAATGGAATCTAAAGGATTTAAAGATGGGCCTAGAACATATTACTATAGAGCACCTTTCTCATATAAAGATCTTATATTTATATTGAGTTTATTAGTCATTATTGGGCTATCTTATTATTTATCTACTACATTTCCTATCACAGGCATTCATGATGTTCGTATAGGTAAATTAGAATAATTTATTTTATCCATTCAATTCACATAAAAAAGTAACTAGGCTGGGAAATAACTCCCAAAATAATAGCACTAAGGTGATCTATTTTGATGTGCACCCCAAAAGTTGGACTAAAAATCTAACTTTATGGGGTGCATTTTTTATGGGTAAACATTATAAATTTGAAATCAAATTAAAAATAGTTCACGAATATTTAAATAGTAGTTTAGTATATAAGAGATTAACTAAAATATAATCTTTCTCATCATTCTTTACTTCAAAGATGGGTTAACCAGTATTTGGAATCGGGCCCAGAAGGATTAGATAAAAAAATGAAAAATAGCTCATATACTAGAGATTTTAAAGTATCTGTTTTAAGATTTAGACAAGAAAATCAATTGTCTTATCGAGAAACAGCGAATCATTTTAAAATTACCAATCCTGCTACATTAGCTCAATGCCAGCGTAAATTTGATGAAGAAGGTATTCTCGGTTTAGACAATAAACAGAAAGGACATCCTTCTAAAATGAAAAGAAAACATACAAAAGTTGAACGTGAAAATCAGTTGCCTTTAAAAGAAGATGAACGCGAAGAATTAGAAAGACTTAGAAATGAAAATGAAATGTTGAAAGCAGGTATTGCTTATCAAAAAAAGTTACAAAGATTGACCCAACATTACGGAACCAAACATCCGAAAAAGTAAAGGTCATTAAAGAATTACATGAAATGAATCAATTTGGGTTAAGTCTTCTGTTTAAAGTTACGGAAATAGCTAAATCCGTGTATTACTACTGGATTAAACGTTTCAAAAAACCCAAAAAAGATATAGATATAGTTAAATCTATTAAGCAAATATGTAAAGAAAGCGATTATACTTATGGTTATCGTCGAGTTACTCAAGCATTAGTTAATAAAGGAATGACAGTCAATCATAAGAAAGTAAGACGAATTATGAAAGAACATCAATTAACATGTAAGAAATTTAATCATAAAACAAGAAAATACAATTCTTATAGAGGCACAATAGGTAAAGTAGCTAGAAATATATTAAAACGTCGTTTTAATACAGATCGACCTTATCAAAAAGTGGTTACAGACATTACAGAATTTAAATTACTTGATGGAACAAAGGCATATTTGTCACCTTTTATGGATTTATATAGCTTGGAAATCTTAAGTTATCGTATATCAAAGCGTCCTACTATAGATATTGTGATTGAACCTTTAAATGAATTACTAACTATGAGACCTCAACTTTTTTATCGTATGACAATTCATTCAGATCAAGGATGGCATTATCAAAATAGAAACTATATTGAGTCATTAAAAGAACATGATGTATTTCAAAGTATGTCTAGAAAAGGAAATTGCCTAGATAATGCCTCAATGGAAAACTTCTTTGGGTTATTAAAACAAGAAATGTATTATGGGCAATCATTTGAAACATTCCAAGAATTAGAACAATCTATTCATAAATATATCAGTTTTTATAACAATACAAGAATTAAAGCAAAATTAAAAGGCTTGTCTCCTAAGCAATATAGGAAACAAACCTTTAAAATAGTATACTAAACCAGAGTACAACTTTTGGGGTTCAGTACATTTTAATCATCTTAGTGCTTTCTTTATATCCAATACTTCGTATTGTATGGCTACGCTATGCCCAACTTGCTTTGCTTGTAGAAACTGATTTAATCAGTTTCTCTGTGTTGGTTCCCTTCCGATGGTACAGTTTCAGCCAGAAATTCTACACAGATAAATCTGTGGGAATTTCTAAGGTCTTCAACTTGTACTGTTCCCTCAGGAGTCTTGCCATAAATACTACATATTTATATGTAATTTTACGCTAATATACTCAAAAAAACTCTTTCGTATAATTTAGTAAACACAACTAAACTTAATTAACGAAGAGTCTTCTGTATAAAGACTAAAACAAGACTCAACTTACATTACCAATGGGAACTTCAATTATTATTCCCACACATGAGTCTAATTAATTGGTAATCATAGATGAATTTAATCAAACATCATTGATAACTTATGGCATGTTTATTAAAGGTAAAGCTAAAAATATAAAAGTTACATGTTTAATACTCAAAATTGGGACTATAACGAAAGTAATCTATAGTCAAAGGAAAATAGATGTAGAACCATTTTTTGGATTAATGTAGTAGCTCAACGAGCTGAAAATAATCAAAATAACAATGAAAAAGGTAATTTCTATATTATTTCAATAGAAATTACCTTTTTTCATTTGTCCAAGAACTTTATGTCCCGGACCTTTTTTGCATTTTATAAACTGTTAATCAGAGTACGGTGTCATTACTTTAGTGCTTTATTACCAATATCGTTTCTATAGAATAAATTATCACTATTAATTTTTTCAACATTTTTATAGGCTTCTTGTTGTGCTTTAGCTAAATTGTCTCCTTGTCCTATAGCTAATATGACACGACCTCCTGAATTAACGTATTGATTATTTTCTTTTTTCAAGCCACTTACATAATAGTTCTGATTCAATTCGAATCCACTTACTTTATGCCCTTTTTCATAATGACCTGGGTAGCCTTTAGAGGCTAACATCACACCAACTACAGATTCATCTTTCCATTCTAAATGAATCTCGTCACCTTTATCTAGAGCGATGATATGATCCATCAAATCACTTTTCATACGTGTTAATAATACTTGTGCTTCTGGATCGCCAAATCTTGCATTAAATTCAATGACTTTTGGTCCATCTTCGGTAAGAATAGCTCCGATATATAACAAACCGAAGAAATGATAACCTTCTTCAGCCATTGCATTAGCAATAGGTTGAGCTATTTCATCATTCGTTCTTTTTAGTATATCTTGGTTAATATGTGGTACTGGACAATATGCACCCATACCACCCGTATTAGGTCCTTCGTCATTATCATATGCACGCTTATGATCTTGCGCAATACAATCAAAAGGTATAGCTCTTTTACCATTAACAAAGGTCATGACTGAGAACTCTTCACCTTCTAAGAACTCCTCAAATACTACTGTACCAGAGTCCTCACTAAACATTTGATTCACAGCTTCTTTAGCATCATTTCGATTGGTAGCTATAACTACCCCTTTACCAGCTGCTAAACCATCTTTTTTAATCACAATTGGTAAATCGCAATGATTAACATATGTTAATGCCTCGTCTTTATTATCAATTTCTCTATATTGAGCTGTTGGAATATGATATTTATCCATAATTCTCTTTGCAAAAGACTTAGATCCTTCTATTTGAGCAGCATCACTATTAGGCCCAAATACTTTAATTTGATGTTCTCTTAATAAATCAGGCAGACCATCAATCAGTGGTTGTTCAGGCCCAATCACGACCCATTCAATTTGATGTTGAGTTACAAATTCTAAAATACCTTCATTATCATTTTCCTTAATATCTGTATGAATTTGTGCAACATTTACCATAGCTTCATTACCAGGTATAACATGCACCTGATCAACTAATGGAGATTGATTTAATTTATTTGCTAATACATGTTCACGACCACCAGCACCTATAACGAGTACGTTCATGAATTTACTCCCTTCATGTTTTAACTTTTAGTGTTTAAAATGACGCATACCTGTCATTACCATTGTAATTCCATATTTATTTGCCATATCTATCGACTCTTGATCTTTAATTGAACCACCAGGTTGAATAATTGCTTTAATGCCATTTTTAGCAGCTAATTCTACTGTATCGTCCATCGGGAAAAAGCCGTCAGATACTAAAGCTACATTCTCATTAATTTCTATTGCTCTTTCTAATGCAATTTTAGCTGATCCAACTCGGTTCATTTGGCCCGCACCAATACCTACTGTTTGTTTTTCATTACTTAAGATAACAGCATTACTTTTAACAGCACTTACAACTTTCCAACCTAATAACATTGCATTCCACTGCTTTTCTGTGGGTTGAACTTCAGTTGCAACCTTCATGTCTTCACGACTAACTTCGTAATTATCTTTATCCTGTACTAAATATCCACCAGATACTGATACAAATTCCTCTTCTCTACTATCAATCGTAGTATCTATTTCTAATAATCGAATATTTTTCTTTTGAGTCAAAATTTCTAGCGCTTCATCTGTAAATTTTGGTGCGATAACTACTTCTAAAAAGATTGAATGTAACGTTTGAGCTAATTCTGCCGTCACTGCACGATTTAGCGCAATAATACCACCGAATATCGATTGATTGTCTGCATCAAATGCATTTTGAAAAGCAAATTCTATAGATTTTCCAATTCCGACGCCACACGGATTCATATGTTTAACAGCTATTGTAGCTGGTTCTTCAAATTTCTTTACTAATGACAGTGCTGCATCTGCATCTTTAATATTGTTATAACTTAATTGCTTACCGTGTAATTGTTTAGCACCTGCAATAGTATGTTTAGCATTAGATGTTCTTACAAAATAAGCTGATTGTTGTGGATTTTCTCCGTAACGTAATGTTTCTTTATTATCTTTGAAGAAATTAACAATTGCTTCATCATATTGAGTCGTATGTTCAAATACTTTAATCATTAGTGATTTACGGTATGCTTCATCCAATTGGTTGTTTTTTATTCTATTAATCACTTCATTATAGTCTGACGGATGAACAATTGTAGTGACATGTTTGAAATTCTTAGCTGCAGCTCTTAACATCGTCGGACCACCAATATCTATATTTTCGATTGCATCATCTTCCGTTACATCAGGATTTTCAACTGTTTTTTGAAATGGATAAAGATTAACAACAACTAAATCTATAAGATCAATATGTTGCTCTTTTAATTGATCTAAATGTTCTTGTTTATCTCTATCAGCTAATATGCCTCCGTGAACTGCAGGATGCAATGTTTTAACACGACCATCCATGATTTCAGGAAATTGTGTGAGTTCTGAAACAGATTTCACATCAACTTGAGCTTCTTCTAAAATTTGTTTTGTACCACCTGTTGAATAAAGTTCATAGCCTAAAGAGTGTAATGATTTTGCAAATTCAACAATACCGCTTTTATTTGAAACACTTAAAATTGCTTTTTTCATTGTTTTGTAATACTCCTCTATTGAATGATTTTTGCAATAACGCTCGGATATAATTCGTATTCTAATTGTTTAACTCTTTCTTCCAAGTCTTCTTTAGTATCGTCCGTTTTAATATCACATTGTCTTTGTTCAATAATTTCTCCCGTGTCCATACCGCTATCAACATAATGTACTGTAGATCCTGTTACAATATCTCCACTACGATATGCCTGTCCTATTGCATCAATCCCCTTAAATTTCGGCAATAATGAAGGATGGATATTTAAAATTTTATGTGGAAACGCATTTAATATATCTTGTCCTATTAATCTCATATAACCTGCTAATATTATCCATTGAACCCCTTCTTCAGATAATAATGTCAGTAAGTGTTTTTCATATTGTGATTTAGATTCAAAGTCTTTCGGTTCATTGATATGTACTTTGATGCCTAATGCTTTCGCACGATCGATGCAGTATGCGTCATTATGGTCTGTATATAGTGCTGAAATTTCAATATGCGATAAATTTCCATTTTGTACTTGTCGTACTATATTTTCAAAATTGCTACCAGAACCAGAAGCAAAAATCGCTACTTTAATCACATTTATACCCCCTGAATGTGAATTGGTTTACGGTCATCTTTGATAATACGACCAATCTCATACGCATCTATATTTTGTTCTTTTAACACTTTTAAAGCCTGCTCTTTGTCATTTTCATTCACAATGACAGTGTAGCCAATACCCATGTTAAAAATGTTATACATTTCATCTGTACTTATATTTCCTTCTTTTTGCAACCAGTCAAAAATAGCTGGCGTTGGAAAAGCATGACTATCTATGTCCGCTGCAAGTCCTTCAGGTAATGATCGTGGAATATTTTCATAGAATCCACCACCTGTAATATGATTCATGGCTTTAATTGAGACATGTTTCTTCAATTCAAGAATCGGTTTAACATATAATTGAGTAGGAGCTAAAAACGTTTCTAAATAGGTACTATCTCCAAACGAATCGTTTAAATTAATACCTGGCTTTTTGATTAATTGTCTAACAAGACTATAACCATTTGAGTGTATACCATTCGAAGCTAACCCGATGATGACTTGTCCAGGTTTGACTGCTGATCCATCAATATAATCTTCTTTTTCAACTGCACCAACAGCAAATCCGGCTAAATCATATTCACCTTCGTGATACATTTCGCCCATTTCAGCTGTTTCTCCACCTATTAATGCTGTATTGGTTTCTTCACATCCATCGCTGATACCTTTTACTATTTGTTCAATAATTTCAGGCACGACTTTATGTGTTGCAATATAATCTAAGAAGTATAGTGGTTCGGCACCCGTTGTTAAGATATCATTGACACACATTGCAACTGCATCTATTCCAATAGTGTCATGTTTGTCGTTGTCGATTGCTAATTTTAATTTGGTACCAACACCATCTGTACCCGATACGAGTACAGGTGCTTTCATATTAAGTTGGGACAAATCAAATGTTGCACCGAAACCACCCAATCCTCCAATAACTTCTTTACGCAATGTTCGTTTAACATGACTAGACATTCTTTCTACCGCTTCATAACCTGCGTGAATATCAACACCTGATTGTTCGTATGCTTTAGACATTTATATTTCCCTCACTATCAAAATAATGTTTATTTTTAGTAATATATTCTTTTTGGCGTTTACTTAAATGCTTTTTATAATTTTCTTCATAATCAAACAATCCTGCTGGATAATCTCCGGTGAAACTTTCTACACATAAGCCATGATATGGTGCATCATAATCTAAACCAATAGATTCAATTAATCCATCTACGCTAAGATAAGCAAGTGAATCAGCACCAATATACTCACAAATTTCTTCAGGTGATTTACTAGCTGATATGAGTTCAGCAGTTGTTGACACATCAATGCCATAAAAACTTGGAAACATGAATTCAGGAGAAGCAATTCTGACATGGACTTCATTTGCACCTGAATCTTTTAACATTTTGACAATTCGTTTAGATGTAGTACCTCGTACGATTGAGTCATCGACTAATATAATATTTTGACCATCTACGATATCTTTAACTGCAGATAATTTAACTCTTACACCTTGCTCACGTAATTGTTGGGTAGGTTGTATAAATGTACGAGCAACATATTGATTTTTTACAAGTCCCATTTCATATGGAAGTCCAATTTCTTCTGCATAACCAGTAGCTGCTGACAATGAAGAATTAGGTACACCAATAACCATATCTACTTTTACAGGACTTTCTTGTGCTAAACGCTTACCAGATGCTTTACGAACGGCATGAACATTTTTTCCAGCAATAGTAGAATCTGGTCTTGCAAAATAAATATATTCCATAGCTGAAATAGCCGTATTAGTGTGTCGTGTATAAGATTTAACATGAACCCCTTCATCGTTAATAATGACGTATTCTCCTGCATGTATATCTTGAACAAATTCAGCACCAAGTACATCAATGGCACATGTTTCGCTAGCTATAATATAAGTATTATCCTGCATTTTCCCAACTACTAACGGTCTAATTGCATTAGGATCAACAGCCCCATACAATCCATCTTTCGTAAGGATAGCAAAAGTGAATCCACCCTTAATTTGACGTAAGCTTTCTTTAAGTGCTTCTTCGAATGTTGGTGCTTTACTTCTTCGTATTAAATGCATGATTACCTCTGTATCAGAAGAAGAATGGAATATCGCACCATGTTTTTCTAAATTTTGTCTTAAAGATTTAGCATTAATCAGATTACCGTTATGACATATCGCAACACTCATATCATAAAAGTGATATAAAAATGGTTGTATATTTTCAATGCCTTTATTTCCAGAAGTTGCATATCTGACGTGACCTATGGCGTGATTATAGTCTTTTAATCTAGCTAATTGATTATCTTTAATTGCTTCCGTTAGTAAGCCAAGACCTCTTTCACCAACTAATTTTTCGTGATTAGAAGCTACAATACCGGCGCCTTCTTGTCCTCTATGTTGTAAACTATGCAGCCCCATATAAGTTAATTGTGCTGCATCAGGATGATCCCATATGCCAAAGACACCACATTCCTCATTTAATCCTGAGTAGTTAAACATTGGTGAATTGCTCCTTCCCAAACATGTTTAATATCCGTTACTTCTTTGGTAATTTTAGTTTGTTCATTTGATACGTTAAATTGATTTGTATGTGTTAACTGACCAATTTCAATAGCACCATCAATATTTAAAGATTGATTTGCTTTAACCGCTACAATATATCTACCTTGAGATTCACTAAATAATTGTGGATTAGATACATTTACATGAGCTTCAAGTCCTAAATCATAATAAGCACTCATTTTAGCTAATGTAATTAATAGGCCACCTTTACCTACTGTTTGCACATGTGATGCAATTCCATTTCTAATGGCTTCTTTAATGGCTTCTCCTTTTTCAACTTCTTTACTTAAATCGATAGATTCAAATTCGTGATTGACTGAACCATATATTAATTTTTCAAGTTGACTGCCACCAAAATCATTACGGGTTTCTCCAACTAAATAAAGTTTATCTCCAGCTTGAGGTTTAAAATCAGTTAAGTAATCAATATTTTCAATTAAACCAACCATACCTACTACAGGTGTTGGGAATATAGAGGTACCTCTAGTTTCGTTATAAAGAGAAACATTTCCTGATACAACTGGTGTATTTAATACGTCACATGCTTCTGCCATACCTTTAGTAGAATCAATTAATTGTTGATAAATTTCTTTTTTCTCTGGTGAACCATAATTCAAGCAATCTGTCATAGCTAATGGCGTCGCACCGACAGCAATTAAATTGCGATACGCTTCAGCAACCACCATTTTCCCGCCTTCATAAGGTTGATTGAATACATAGCGTGCTTCCCCGTCAATTGTTGAAGCAATGGCTTTATTCGTTCCTTCTACTCTAACAACTGAAGCTTGTAAACCTGGCTTAACAATCGTATTTGCACCGACTTGTTGATCGTATTGTTCATACAAATGTTTTTTTGAAGCAATTGTAGGATGATTTAATAATTGATTGAATGTAGATTCAACATCAATTTGACTGTAATCATTTTTAGAAGTGTTGTATTCCTTTTCTTCACCTTCAAGTACATAAACAGGAGCTTCATCAGATAATGGTTGAACAGGTATATCCGCAAATACTTCATCTTCATACGTTAATACAAAACGATCAGTGTCAGTTACTTCTCCAATAATTGCACTATCCAATTCATGTTTTTCAAATAAATCTAGGAATTTTTGTTCTGTTCCTTTTTCTACAACTAGTAACATTCTTTCTTGTGTTTCAGATAGCATCATTTCATATGGAGAAATACCTGGTTCTCTTGTGGGAACTTGATCCAATTTTAAATGAAGACCGCTTCCACCTTTAGCAGCCATTTCTGAAGATGATGAAGTTAATCCAGCTGCACCCATATCTTGTATACCAACTAATTCATCAAAAGTGATAGCTTCTAAAGTTGCTTCCATTAATTTTTTACCAACAAATGGATCGCCAATTTGTACAGATGGTCTTTTACTTTCACTTTCTTCTGTCAATTCTTCAGACGCAAATGTAGCACCGTGTATACCATCTCGTCCTGTTTTCAATCCTACATAAATAACAGAATTTCCTACACCTTTAGCTGTCCCTTTTTGCACCATGTCATGATCGATAATACCTACACACATCGCATTAACTAACGGGTTGCCATCATAGCGATCATCAAATTCAATTTCTCCGGCAGTCGTTGGTATCCCAATACAATTACCGTAACCACCAATACCACTAACGACACCTTTAAGTAACCTTTGATTTTGTTTATTTGATAATTCACCAAAACGTAAACTATTTAATAAATTAATTGGACGAGCGCCAATGGAAACAATGTCTCTGATGATGCCACCTACGCCAGTTGCTGCACCTTGATACGGCTCTATAGCAGATGGATGGTTATGAGATTCAACTTTAAATACTACTGCTTGTTTGTCACCAATATCTACAACCCCTGCACCTTCACCCGGTCCCATTAATACATGTTCACCTGATGTTGGGAATTGTTTTAAAAATGGCTTCGAATGTTTGTATGAGCAATGTTCACTCCACATAACTGAAAAGATACCTGTCTCAGTAAAATTAGGTTCTCTACCTAAAATCTCACAAACTTTATCATATTCTTTATCGCTTAATCCCATATCTTGGTATAACTTTTCTAACTTAATCTCTTCAATACTTGGTTCGATAAATTTAGACATTTTGTTCCCTCCAACTATTTACCATTGCTTCAAATAATTTGACGCCACTATCAGTACCTAATAATAATTCCATTGCTCTTTCTGGATGAGGCATCATACCACAAACATTTCCTGCTTTATTAACTATCCCTGCTATATCATCATATGACCCATTAGGATTATCAGTATATTTCAAAATAATCTGATTATTTTGGCTTAAATCCTTATAAATTTCTTCATTACAATAGTAATGTCCTTCTCCATGTGCCACAGGATAAACAACAATTTCGTCTTCGTTATATAAATTAGTGAAGGGTGTTTGATTATTAACTACACGTAGTGATTCATTTCTGCTAACAAACAAATGTGAATCATTATGAAGTAATGCACCAGGTAGTAAACCAATTTCAGTTAGAATTTGGAAACCATTACATACCCCGAGTACTGGTTTACCTTCATTTGCTAATCTTTTCACTTCATTGATGACTGGAGCTACACTTGCCATAGCACCTGATCTTAAATAATCTCCAAAAGAGAATCCACCAGGAATAAGTACACCATCGAACCCTTCTAAAGAGGTAGTTCTATAATCAACATATTCCGCTTCAACACCTGATTTAATTGCAGCATTATACATATCTCTATCACAGTTTGACCCTGGAAATACAAGAACAGCAAATTTCATGTTATGCATTCTCCTTTTCATCAATCACTTTATAGCTATATTCTTCAATAACTGTATTAGCAAATAATTTTTCACTTAATGTTGTAATAATGTTATCAACAGCCTCATCAGTTGCTTCATCGACAGTCATATATAATAACTTTCCTACTCGAATATCATTCACTTGGTTATAACCTAAATCATGAACAGCTCTGTTTAATGCTTGTCCTTGTGTATCTAATACCTGTGGTTGTAACGTTACGTGTAATTCAATAGTTTTCATTATTTTAAATCCTCCAATTTATTTAAAAATGATTGATATGTTTCAATTAGTGATCCAGTGTCATTTCGATATACATCTTTGTCAAAATTTGTATCAGAATATTTGTCCCATATTCTGCATGTATCTGGGGAAATTTCATCAGCTAATAAAATATTTCCAGTTTCTGTAATGCCAAATTCAATCTTGAAATCAACAAGTCTTAATTCCATTTCATTCATTAATTTAGATAATATTGTATTAATATCTAATGCCATTGATTTTAAAGTGTCGATTTGTTCGTTATTAGCAATATGCATTAATTTAATGTGATCCTCAGTGATAAGCGGATCATTTAAATCATCATTTTTATAGAAGAATTCGACTAATGGCTCATCAAAAACGTAACCTTTTTCAAAACCTAATCTTTTAGTAATTGAACCTGCTGCTATATTTCTAACTACGACTTCTAATGGAATAATTTTTACTGATTCTACAAGTTGCTCTGTTTCTGATAATTGTTTTATAAAATGACTTTTCAATCCATTTTCGTTTAAATAATTAAATATAATAGAAGTAATTTGATTGTTTAATTTCCCTTTGCCTAGCATCGCATCTTTTTTAGCACCATTACCGGCAGTGACCTCGTCTTTATATTCCACTCTTAATTCATTAGGTTTATCAGTAGAATAAATTCGTTTTGCTTTACCTTCATATAGTAATGACATTAACCTTCTCTCCCCTCAAAACGCTTTAACATATCTTTTTCAGTTTCATCGATATCATTAGTTAGTATTGTCATATGGCCCATTTTTCTATTTGGCTTACGTTCAGATTTACCGTATATATGTACATGCCATTCTGGATGTTCTCCAAATTCATGTTCTAATAAATCTAAATCTTTACCTAATAAATTCATCATTACTGCTGGTTTTAAAACTTCAATTTGCTGGGGTAATGATTGTCCAGTTACTGCTAATATATGTGTATCAAATTGTGAATAATCACATGCTTCAATAGAATAATGTCCTGAATTATGTGGTCTAGGTGCAATTTCATTAACATATAAGTGATTGTTTTCATCAATGAAAAATTCAACAGTAAAAGTGCCGACAAAGTGAACTACGTTAGTTATCTTCTCTACTTCTCTCTTTGCACTTTCAGTTTTATCAGATCTTGCTGGAACAATTGTTTTAAATAAAATTTGATTTCTATGTTCATTTTCTTGTAGTGGGAAATAAGTGATTTGTTGATGATTACCGATTGTAACAGTAAGTGAAACTTCTTTATCAATTTCCAGAAATTTCTCAGCTACACATTCTTGTTTCGATATGATAGTTTCTGCTTCTTCTAAATCTTCTTCTGTCTTGACCAATACTTGTCCTTTTCCATCATATCCACCAAAACGCGTTTTAACTATAAATGGATAACCTAATTCTGATACGGCATTTGATAAATCATCTTTATTTTTTATAGAGGTATAAGGAACAATTTGTGTGCCCGCTTGCTCCAAAGTTTGCTTTTCAGTTAATCTATCTTGAAGTAATTCAATCGCTTGATAACCTTGAGGAATATTATATTTATCTGTTAGCGATTTAAGTTGGTTAGCTGATATGTTCTCAAATTCATAAGTGATGACATCTGCACTATCTCCAAGTTGTTGTAACGCTTTTTCGTTATCATACTCAGCATGTATAAATTCATGGGCAACATATCTACATGGACAATCAATATTAGGATCTAAAACAATAACTTTATATCCCATTTTTTGTGCTGATTGTGCCATCATTTTACCTAGTTGGCCGCCTCCGATGATGCCAATAGTAGCGCCAAATGATAATTTATTGAAGTTCATTTTGCATTTCCTCCACTTTTTGTACGAGAGATTTTTCATAATTTTCCAAATTTTTACGAACTGAAGAATGACTAATACCGAGAATTCTCGCTGCTAATATACCTGCGTTTTTAGCGCCAGATTTACCAATTGCTGTTGTCGCTACTGGAATTCCACCAGGCATTTGAACAATTGATAGTAAAGAATCTAAGCCCTTTAAACTTTTCGATTCTATAGGTACGCCTATAACTGGCAATGTAGTCATTGAAGCAACCATACCTGGTAGGTGTGCTGCTCCACCTGCACCAGCAATAATTAAGTCGTAGCCGTCATTAACAGCATGACTTGCAAAATCTACCATTAAATGTGGCGTACGATGTGCTGAAACTACTTTCTTTTCATACGGAATTCCAAATTCTTCAAGCATATTGCAACTTTCTTTCATAATTTCCCAATCGGAAGAACTACCCATAATGACTGCAACTTTCACAATGTACACCCTTTCAAAACTTTGGATTTATTTGTCTTTAAGTTGTATATTACAGATATAGCATAACAATCATTATATGCTTTTTCAATCAAAAATCGAACTTTGATTGAAAATTTTAATTAAATTTACGTCTTTTAGCTATTAAATGACGTATTATTAATGTTAAAGTTAAGTTATTAAATTATTAGGAGGAGATATTGTGGTAGCAAAGCTATTAGATGGTAAACAAATCGCAAAAGATTATAGACAAGGATTAAAAGAACAAGTGGAAGAGCTTAAAACAAAAGCTTATACACCAAAATTGTCTGTAATAATAATTGGTAATGACGGTGCCAGCCTAAGCTATGTGAAATCAAAAAAGAAAGCCGCTGAAAAGATTGGTATGATTTCTGAAATTATTCATTTAGATGAAGATACATCTGAACAAGACGTGTTATCTGAATTAGAACGTTTGAATAATGATGATTCTGTCAGTGGCATTCTTGTTCAAGTCCCTCTTCCAGAGCAGGTAAGTGAACAAAAAGTATTAGAAGCTATTAATCCTGAAAAAGACGTAGACGGTTTCCACCCTAGTAATATTGGTAAGTTATATATTGATGAACAAACATTTGTACCATGTACACCACTTGGTATTATGGAAATTTTAAAACATGCAGATATTGATATTGAAGGCAAAAATGCAGTAGTAATCGGTAGAAGTCATATCGTTGGTCAACCTGTTTCTAAACTGTTATTACAACAAAATGCTACAGTGACTATTTTGCATTCTAGATCAAAAGATATGGCAAGTTTTGTTAAAGATGCAGATATTGTCGTAAGTGCAGTTGGTAAACCTGAATTAGTAACAAAAGATATGGTTAAAGAAGGTGCTGTCATCATCGATGTAGGTAATACACCTGATGAAAATGGAAAATTAAAAGGCGATGTCGATTTTGAAGAAGTTAAAGAAGTTGCTGGCGCTATTACTCCAGTTCCAGGAGGCGTTGGTCCATTAACAATCACTATGGTATTAAACAACACTTTATTAGCAGAAAAAATGCGCCGTGGTATTAAATAAGTTTTGACTTTTAACATATAAATAAAAGCCGAAGAAAATGTTTCTTCGGCTTTTTTAATGTTTTGTTTTTATTAATATTTTATACTTGGAAACTTAATTTAGGGATAAATGTTTCATAGTGAATTTTATTTGTGTCTATATCAAGTTCTTTTATAGATTTAATAATTGATTGAATGAATGATTTACCACCACATACATATATTTCTGTATTTTCATCGATCCATTCTTTTAAATCTTCGCTACCAATATATCCATTTTTAGTTTTATCATGTAGCATATATGTTGCATTGTCACTGCCATTAGCAATTGTTTTTAGTACAGAAGAGAATGGCGCATCATTAATATCATTTGTAACTTGTACAAAACGAGTAGTGCTATCATTATTAACTACTTCATTAAACATAGATACTAGTGGTGTTACACCAATTCCTGAACCTAAGAATAATTGTTTATTGTCTTTTTCAACTACGTGGAACGGACCAACTGGTGCAGATAAATTGATGTCGTCGCCTTCTTTAAATTCGTCATGTAATATAGTAGAAACTTCACCTTCATGTTCAGTAGTTACATCACGTTTAACTGCAAATGTTAAATAATTTTCGTCACCTTTAACTATTGAATAGTGTCTTTTTGCTCTATATGGCATTTTTTCACTACCTACATCAACAGTAATATATTGACCAGGTACAAATTGGCTTAAATCATAGTCTTTTGAAGATACTGTAAATGCTTTAATATCAGAAGAAACTTCTTCAATTGTTTCAACTTTAAATGGTTGGAATCCATCCCATAACATTTCTGCATAAATATCTTTTTCAACTGAAATAAACACATCTGCAATTTCTTGATATGCTTTTTTCCATGTTTTGATAATTTCATGATCATCATCTAGACCAACAACTTGTTTAATTGCTTCGATCAAATTTTCACCAACAATATCATATCCAGCTGGTGGTACTTGTAAGCCACAGTGTTTATAGGCAATTCCTTTAACTACAGGTAAAATAGCTCCAAGATTATCTATATTTACAGCTGCTGCTAATACAGATTGAGCTAATGCAGTAGATTGTAATCCTGTTTTTTGGTTTGTTTGGTTAAACATATTTCTTAATTCTGGATGTTGATTTAACATACGACCATAAAATTTCGAAGTAATTTCTGTACCTTTATCCTGCAATACAGGCACCGTTTCTTTGACGACTTCTTTTTCTCTTTCACTTAACATAATTTCCACTCCCACTAATCTAGAATTAAAATTAATTCAATTTGCATATTCATTCTAATCCTATGTTAATTGTATATGCAATATAATGTAGAAATGTTCACATATCGTTCAATTTACAAAAGCTTAATTAAATTTTTTCTTATTATATGTTTTAAATAATTAATCAATCAGGTATATTAAGACTATAGTATGATGTATTATTCTGAAAATTAAGGTATATTATAAATAAATCATAGTCGACTAATATTCGGAGGTTACTTTATGAACAAACTAATACAGTCATTATCAGCTATCGGAGTATCTGCTACTTTAGTCACACCGAATTTAAATGCCGAAGCTACAACTAATTCTGAACCTCAACTTAGAGGTGTTAATGATATGATTATTGAACAAGGCGAAGATTATAATTTATTAAAAGGAATTAGTGCTTATGACAAAGAAGATGGCGATTTAACTCATAAAATTAAAGTCGATGGCGATATTGATACTAATAAACCTGGTACATATAAAGTTAAATACAAAGTTACTGATTCAGATGGAGCACAAAATACAACAGTTAGAAATATCAAAGTTAAATAACAAGATACTTAAGTTGAGATTATTTCTCAACTTTTTTTATTTTTCTGAATTATTGCTTTTTTAGACTAAAAACGCTTTTATTTATTGTATTTTCACAAATTTGTCCTTTTTCACAAAATGTACACATAATTTTAACAAATCTTACAATCCCCGTCATATCTCAAACTTTTTAAAATTTTTGGCTTATATTAATAATTTTTTTCTTCTAGGTACTTGTAAATATTGTGTAATAACTTAAAATTAGTGGTAAGCCCTACATTTGTAGTATTAGGAGGTCAAAAAAAGTGTCAAAATTTAAGTCTTTGCTTCTAATGGTCGGAACCCTAATTTTACTTAGTGGTTGTTCGAACATTGAAGTTTTTAATGCAAAAGGGCCAGTAGCAAGTAGTCAGAAGTTCTTGATCATCTATTCAATTATCTTCATGCTTGTTATTGTTGTCGTTGTTCTTTCCATGTTTGCATTCTTCATCTTTAAGTACAGTTATAGTAAGAATGATGAATCTGGTAAGATGCACCACAATTCTTTAATTGAAACAATTTGGTTTGTGGTACCTATCATTATCGTTATTGCTTTAGCAATTCCAACTGTTAAAACATTATACGATTACGAAAAACCACCAGAGAAAGACAAGGACCCACTTGTGGTTTACGCAGTAAGCGCTGGTTACAAATGGTTCTTTGCCTACCCAGATCAACACATCGAAACTGTTAATACGTTAACAATTCCAAAAGATCGTCCAGTAGTATTCAAGTTACAATCTATGGATACTATGACAAGTTTCTGGATTCCACAATTAGGTGGTCAGAAATATGCCATGACTGGTATGACTATGAATTGGACATTAACAGCAGATCAAACAGGTACTTTCAGAGGTAGAAACTCTAACTTCAATGGTGAAGGTTTCTCACGTCAAACATTTGATGTAAACTCTGTAAGCCAAAGTGATTTCAACAAATGGGTGAAAAAAGCTCAAAGTAAGAAAACGTTAGATCAAGATACATTTGATAAACAAATCTTACCAAGCACACCTAACAAAGAATTAACGTTTAATGGTACGCATATGGCGTTCGTAGATCCTGCAGCTGATCCTGAGTATATCTTCTACGCATACAAACGTTACAATTACGTTCAAAAAGATCCTAACTTCGTTGATGAAAAAGATCTTTATAAAGACGTAAAAGATAAACCAGTCAAACCAGCTCGTAAGGTTACAATTTCAAATGCTAACTATAAACGTCACGGTATGACACCAATGATTCTTGGCAACAATGAAAAATACGACAATGAATTCAAGAAGAAAGAAAAACACAATTCTAAGGAAATGGAAAAAATTTCCAAAGAAGCTAAAGACGGTAATGCGTCTAAAAACAAAGAAAATGATGATCATGGAGGTGGACATTAATGAATTTTCCATGGGATCAATTACTAGTTAAGGGTAACTGGATGATTACGATGGCGCAAATCGGTGCACCATTCTTAGTTATCGGCCTTATCGCAGTAATTACTTATTTCAAATTATGGAAATATCTTTATAGAGAATGGTTCACATCCGTAGACCATAAAAAAATCGGTGTTATGTATTTAATCTGTGCCGTATTAATGTTCGTCCGTGGTGGTATTGATGCGTTAATGCTTCGTACTCAATTAACTGTTCCAGATAACACATTCTTAGAATCTAACCACTACAATGAAGTATTTAGTACACACGGCGTTATCATGATTATTTTCATGGCTATGCCTTTCATCTTTGGTTTATGGAATATTGTTGTTCCATTACAAATCGGTGCACGTGATGTTGCCTTCCCTGTAATGAACAACGTAAGTTTCTGGCTATTCTTTGCTGGTATGATTTTATTCAACCTATCATTTATCGTAGGTGGATCTCCAGCTGCTGGTTGGACAAACTATGCACCACTTGCTGGTGAATTTAGTCCTGGACCAGGTGTCAACTACTATCTAGTTGCTATCCAAATTTCCGGTTTAGGTACGTTAATGACCGGTATTAACTTCTTTGTAACGATTTTAAGATGTAAAACACCTACAATGAAGTTTATGCAAATGCCAATGTTTACTGTAACTACATTCATCACTACATTAATCGTTATCTTAGCCTTCCCTGTTCTTACAGTGGCTTTAGCGTTAATGACAGTCGATAGAATATTCGGAACAGCGTTCTTTACAGTAGCTGATGGCGGTATGCCTATGTTATGGGCTAACTTCTTCTGGGTATGGGGGCACCCTGAAGTATATATCGTTATCTTACCTGCATTTGGTATTTACTCTGAAATTATTCCAACATTTGCGCGTAAACGCTTGTTCGGACATCAAAGCATGGTCTGGGCAACTGCTGGTATCGCGTTCTTAAGTTTCTTAGTTTGGGTTCACCATTTCTTCACAATGGGTAATGGTGCTTTAATTAACTCATTCTTCTCAATTTCTACAATGTTAATCGGTGTACCAACCGGAGTTAAGCTATTCAACTGGCTATTAACATTGTATAAAGGTAGAATTACTTTCGAGTCACCTATGTTATTCTCATTAGCATTTATCCCTAACTTCCTATTAGGTGGGGTTACAGGTGTAATGCTTGCGATGGCATCAGCTGACTATCAATATCACAACACTTATTTCTTAGTAGCTCACTTCCACTATACATTGGTTACTGGTGTAGTATTTGCCTGCTTAGCTGGTTTAATATTCTGGTATCCAAAAATGATGGGCTACAAATTAAACGAAACGTTAAACAAATGGTGCTTCTGGTTCTTCATGATCGGATTTAACGTTTGTTTCTTACCACAATTCATTCTTGGATTAGATGGTATGCCACGTCGTTTATACACTTATATGCCTTCTGATGGTTGGTTCTTATTAAATGTTATCTCAACTATCGGTGCTTTATTAATGGCAATTGGTTTCTTATTCTTAGTGGTAAGCATTGTTTACAGTCACATTAAAGCACCACGTGAAGCTACAGGCGATAACTGGGATGGACTTGGTCGTACTTTAGAGTGGAGTACTGCATCAGCAATTCCACCTAAATACAACTTTGCTATCACTCCAGATTGGAATGACTATGACACATTCGTAGATATGAAGGAACATGGTCGTCATTATTTAGACAACCATAATTACAAAGATATTCACATGCCAAACGACACACCAGTTGGTTTCTGGATGGGAATATTCTTTACAATCGGTGGTTTCTTCTTAATCTTTGAAACAATCATTCCAGCCGCTATCTGTTTAGCAGGTATCTTCGGTACAATGATTTGGAGAAGTTTCCAAATTGACCATGGTTACCATATCCCTGCTTCTGAAGTAGCTGAAACTGAAGCACGTTTAAGAGAAGCACGTATTAAAGAAAGGGAGGCTGTAAGTCATGAGTCATGATACTAATACAATTGATTCACGTACGCATGAAGGCGAATTAAATAAACTTGGCTTTTGGATTTTCCTTACAGCCGAATTCGCGTTATTCGGTACCCTATTCGCAACGTTATTAACTTTGCAACATGGTGGCGATTACGCTGGCAAGATGACTACAGAGTTATTTGAATTACCTTTAGTTTTAATAATGACATTCGCGTTATTATTAAGTTCATATACATGTGGTATTGCAATCTACTACATGCGTAAAGAAAAACAAAACTTAATGATGTTTTGGATGATTCTTACTGTACTACTAGGGCTTGTATTCGTAGGATTTGAAATCTACGAATTCGCACATTATGTTTCTGAAGGTGTCAACCCTACTATCGGTTCCTTCTGGTCTAGTTTCTTTATTCTATTAGGAACACACGGTTGTCACGTTTCAGTTGGTATTGTTTGGATTATTTGCTTATTAATTCAAATTGGAACTCGTGGTTTGGATTCATATAATGCTCCAAAATTATTTATAGTAAGTTTATACTGGCACTTCTTAGATGTTGTTTGGATCTTCATCTTCACTGCCGTATATATGATAGGGATGGTGTATAGCGGATGAATACAATCGTAAAACATACAGTCGGATTTATTGCTTCTATCGTATTGACGCTTTTAGCAGTTTTCGTAACACTATACACATCAATGAGTTTCCATGCTAAAGTAACAATTATTTTTGGATTCGCATTTATCCAAGCTGCACTTCAATTATTAATGTTCATGCATTTAACTGAAGGTAAAGATGGACGTGTCCAAATGTTTAAAGTTATCTTTGCAATTATCATAACTCTAATTACTGTTATCGGTACTTATTGGGTTATGCAAGGTGGTCACTCACACCACTTATAAAAAGTATAAAGTTCATACTTTTAGACCTACTAGCATTGCTAGTAGGTCTTTTTTACGTCAAAATAGAACTAATGATAAATGAGAGGAGTTGGTATCAGTGGTCATACCTATTATTATAGATACTGATCCAGGTATTGATGATGCAGCTGCCATCAGCTTGGCATTGAGTCATCCTAATATAGAAGTTAAAATGATTTCTACTGTTAATGGAAATGTGAATGTTGATAAAACAACGAACAATGCACTTAAATTAGTTCATTTTTTCGATAGTAAAGTCCCAGTTTATAAAGGTACAGCTCGTCCTTTAATTTCCGATCCTGTTGATGCAGCCGAAGTACATGGCGAGTCAGGAATGGACGGCTATGTTTTTGAATCATTTGAAAATCATCATATTCCACAAACAAATTCAATAGAAGCAATCAAAGATGAAATTATGAAGAGTTCTTATCCAATAACTATTGTTGCTATTGGACCATTAACAAATATTGCATTACTTTTAGCTACTTATCCTGAAGTAAAATCGAATATCAAACAAATTGTTATTATGGGTGGTAGTAGCGGTAGAGGCAATGTCACACCTTTAGCAGAATTTAATATATATTGTGATCCAGAAGCAGCAAACATTGTTTTTAATGCACAAATACCAGTTGTGATGATTGGATTAGATTTAGCAAGAAAAGCTATGTTCTCACATGATTTTATAAAAGAAATTAAACAAGTTAATCAAACAGGAAATATGTTATATCATTTATTACAACATTACAGAACTGAAAATGTTCACGAAGGTATAAAGTTATATGATGTATTTACAATTTTATATTTAATTAATCCAGATATATTTAACGTTTATGATGCCAATGTACAGATTGAGCTTCATGGTTTATTAACTAAGGGTGCCACTGTTGTTGATTTTGAGTCGCTAGAACCAAATTGTAAGGTAGTACATTCCCCTATTTCAACACACTATCAAGATTTATTTTTAAACGCCCTTTCATATTGTAAATAAAAATAGAACGCACATATTTAGTGTCTCAACAGACAATATATGTGCGTTCAGTTGTTTAATTTATTATAATTTTACTTTAACACCAGGAACGTTATATTCCTTTTTTTGATGAAGCATATTATAGAAAATATGTTTCATTTTGTTTTCATTCGCTTTTTCATTTTCTGTAATTAAATTACTTGCTAAAACAACAGTATATTTATCATTATAGTAAACAGTAAATATTTGTCCGAAGAACACGCCATTAATCCTATTCATTGTAGGAGTAACGTAGAAACCATATCTATATTCAATTGGATATTCTTTAGTACCAAATTCATGTAAAAATGGATTAGCTGTATCTGCATTAAATATCTTATACTGTTGCAGTGCATTGACTAATTTGCCCATATCATATGGAGCCATATATAAATTACCAGCGCCATAATATTGGTTTAATATTTTAGGATGCATCAAAGAAAATTTATTATGAGTCAATTTGTATCCATTTGCCATATTTTTACGATATAATTTTTCATCAAAGAAAGCTGTATGTTGTAATTGATATGGATTACCTAATCTATTGTAATAATTGGCAACATAAGGCTTATTTGTAACCTGCTCGATAACTTTCGCAAGCACTAAATAATTCCCATCATTGTAATGATCTTTATGGTAATAATTTTCATCTATACCTCTTTGTTGAATTGTTTTGACTGCTTGATCTAAATTTTTAATATTTGTTGATGCTTTATATTTGTATAACCCACTTCGATGTAACATCAAATCTTTTAATGTGATTTCTTTACTTGTTTTAAACCAAGGTAAATATTTGGTTACTGGATCATTGATATTCACTTTATTTTCTAATTCAAGTTGTTTTAACATTAATCCAGTAGTGAATTTTTGTGATGAACCGATAAGATACATTGTATTAGCTGTATTCTTTTTACCAGATTCAAAGTTTTGAAAGCCATAACCTTTATTCAACTTAATCTTACCATTTTCAAATATAGCAGCAGTACCATTAAAATTTGTATCTTTTAAATAGTTATCAATTTCTTTATATATAGGTTTTTTCTTATTAACAACGGTTTTTAGCTTTTTAGGTGCTTTCTCATGTTTATCTTTTTTAATAATATATGTAGCATTATCATTTTTTTGGAAGTACCGACTATCCATGTGCAGATATTCGTTCCATTTTTTTCCAAAAATTACCATTAATATGATTAGTATAATTAACACAATGATGAAAAACACAATCTTAATCTTGTTTAGTTTCATTTCGAAATTTGCCTCACATAATAATATCAATATTTTTCTTAGAAATATAAACATTAGATATCAAGGTCTTACTTTTATATCCATAATACTCGCTGAAAAATATATCTATTTGTCTTTTATTTTGTCTTGAACGTATCTATCAATTTAATTTCTATTATCTTACTTTAAATTTAATCCTCCCTTTTTTTATTAATTACCTCTATAAAGATCTTAAAAAATTATAAAGCTATTGTGATTACTACGATGTTACTCAATAAATATGATATGCATAATTATAAATCATTTTATGCATAAAATCACTTTAATTATATAGTACACCTTTAACAGAAAGATTACATAGTACTTTAGTACCATAAATAATAATATCTTAAAAAATTTTATGAAACTGACAACACAGTATTTTAACGCCAGTCAATTTAATAAAAATGGAAATGAATTGTTTAGATAAGATCATAATAGCAAATAGTTTCAACATAAATTAGCATAAGTATAAATATGCATAATAATAATTGTTGAATTTGAATTGTTATATTGGTTATTAAAGTGTCACAATAAATGTAATCAAATACTCACATTTCTTACCATCAATTATTTATACTATAAGATATAAATAAAATTTTAGAATTCAATACTATTTATTGATATATGAGTTGTAATTTTTACTATAAAGTAATATAATTTAGGGCTATAGTGTGAAAAATTATAGACAACAATACGAAGAAACTACATAAATTTTAATCATATATTTAAAAATAAGTTAATAATGTTTAGGAGCAACAAATATGAATAAATTCTTTAAATACTTTTTAATTCTACTGACTTTCGCTCTTATTGCTATTCCTGTTGTTTTTGCTAGTAACCTATTCAAATCTTCAGAAAAAGCGTTTGAATCTTCTCAAGATAAAAGTAACGCAGATCGTCAATCAAATCTAAGAAGTTCAAAGGTCAACCCTGAAAAAGATCCAATTTCTATATTATTTTTAGGAATTGATGATAATGAAGGACGAGAAAAAAACGGACAAAGCTTGGAACATTCAAGATCTGACGCGATGATTTTATCTACTTTTAATCAAAAAAAACATCAAATTAGAATGTTGAGTATCCCCCGTGATACGATAAGTTACATTCCTAAAGTAGGTTATTATGACAAAATCACTCATGCCCATGCATACGGTGGCCCAATTGCTGCAATGGATTCCGTTGAAGCAACAATGAATGTGCCAGTTGATTACTATGCACGTGTTAATATGAAAGCATTCGTTGAAGCTGTCGATGAACTTGGTGGCATTTACTATGATGTTCCATATAATTTAAACGAACCAAATAGTGATGATACAGGTAGAATTAAAATTAAAAAAGGCTATCAAAAATTAAATGGTGATGAAGCATTAGCAGTTGCTAGAACGCGCCACCATGACTCAGACTTAAAACGTGGACAACGTCAAATGGACTTAATTAAAATATTATTCAAAAAAGCACAAACACTTGATTCATTTGATAAATTAGATGAAGTTATTAATATTGTAGGTAAAAATGCTAAGCATAATTTAACTAAATCTGAGATTAAATCATTATCTAGAATGTACCTATCTGACAGTGTTAAAATGAAAAAATCACAACTAGAAGGTGATGATGATATGTTAGATGGCGTTTATTATTACAATCCTAGCATTAGTAGTATCCAGAAATATTCAAACATCTTGCGTACTGATTTAGGATTATCTAAAATTACTGATAAAGATGATTTCTTAAATCAAAGAGTTATTGATCATTATGGCTCTCTAGTACCATTAACTGAACTAGATGATTCTCTTTTAAGAAAAGGTCAAAATGATACAACTGATGACAAAAAAGATAAAGATAATAATGATAGCAGTAATGACAGTAATAATGATGATCAACAAAACAGTGGAACTAACGATCAAACTCAAAACAATCAACAAATGGATAATCAAAACAACGGTATGAACACGCAACAAGATAATACCGTTAATAATCAAAATTACCAACAACAACAAGATACTACTGCTTATTAATTTTAATATATTATTTAATGAGAGGAGCTGCTTAAATGTCACGAAAAACGTATGAAAAAATTGCTAATATAAATGGTATGTTTAACGTTTTAGAACAACAAATTATTCATAGTAAAGACATGGCTTTATTTAGAAATGAATTCTTTTATGTAAACCATGAACATAGAGAAAACTACGAGGCTTTACTCATTTATTATAAAGAAAGTGCAAATAATCCTGTTGTAGATGGAGCGTGTTATATTGTAGCCCTACCAGAAATATTTAATAAAGTAGATATTTTCGAATCTGATTTACCATTTACTTGGGTATATGATGAAAATGGTATTACTGAAGAAATGAAAAGTATTAGCGTACCGTTACAATATTTAATTGCTGCTGCACTTGAAGTAACTGATGTAAATCTATTTAAACCATCTGGTTATACAATGGGAATGAATAATTGGAATATCGCTCAAATGAGAATTTTTTGGCAATACACTGCAATTATAAGAAAAGAAGCATTATAAAATATTAAATATCACTTAAGGAAGAAGTCATCAAATAACCGGGCTTCTTCCTTTTTTATAATAAAGGAGACTAAATATGTTCTATAAAGTTACGAATAAAGAAATGTTAGAAGCGTGTTTTGAAATTAGAAAAGAAGTGTTTGTTAAAGAGCAAAATGTGCCAGAAGATCATGAAATTGATGAATATGATGAGAATGCAATTCATGTCATTGGCTATGACAATGATAACCACCCTATTGCAACAGCACGAATACGCTTATTGAATGAAACTACTGGAAAAGTCGAACGCGTAGCAATTTTAAAAGATTATAGAGGTCGAGGCTTAGGATTAAAATTATTGAATTTTGTTGAACAAACAGCTAATGAAAATCAATTAACATTTTTAACAATGAATGCTCAACACTACGCAATCCCCTTTTATGAAAAATTAGGTTACAACGTTTTAGGCGAACCATTTGATGAAGAAAATATTAAGCATATCGTTATGGAAAAACATTTGTAACATATAGTATTCTCAAATTATTTTCTTTGTCATACTTTGTAATATTTCATTAACCACAAATTAATTTTTTATATGAAATTACTTGCGTACTATCAATGTTTAAACCCCTTACATCGCAATAAATTTAAAAGATTATAGGTTAAAGTTCTATTACAAATCTGTTAAAAACAATACACTTTTATTTTCGCATATTATAATTAATACAAATTCATAACATACAAGGAGTAATTATAATAATGGCGAAAAAAATCAATTACAAATTACCGTCAATGGTTGCACTAACTTTATTTGGAACAGCATTTACGGCTCACCATGCAGATGCAGCAGAAGCTACTCAAGACCAAACTAAAAACAAGAATGTACTGGATGACCAAACAACCTTAAAACAAGCTAACAATGCTAAAAAAGAAGTGAGTAACCCAACACAAAATATTTCTGGTACTCAAACTTATCAAGATCCAACTAAAGTAAAACCTGTACAGACTACTTCTACAGAAGATAATGATACATCTAAACAAAATGATACTGCAGATGTAACAAATATTACTAATACAACAAGTGATAGTACAAATTCTGATAAAGAATCTAAACAAAATGATACTGACAATCAAAAAGATGTGAGTACTGATGCTACTGATAATCAATCAACAACTAACGTTGACTCTGATAAATCAACTAACGATAATAATGAAGCTGTTAAAGAACAAACTGACAATAACACTAATGCTCAAGCTCAACAGCAAACTCAAGATACAGATAATAATGTAAAAAATAAAACTAGCCAAGAAACTAGTCAAAATGAAAACACTGAATCTACTAACCAATCAACTAAGCAAACAGTTAAAAATAATGGTGGTTATAGTTTAATTGATGATGAAGATGATGTTGAGAGTGAAAATGTGTCAGATAACAATTCAAATGACACTACTAAACAAACAGTAACAACTGCACAATCTGAAAGTAATAAAACAGATAAATCAGCTATCTCTAATCAAACTACAAAATCAACAAACACTAATACAACAAACACTAAAAATGATACTAAGGAATCAGCTAAAGTTGAATCAGCTAAAGTGAACGATTCATCAAATAATCAAGTGTCTACTTTTAGATCAGTAGCCAAACCAAGAATGATGTATGCAACTGCTAAAAAAGCAACATCTTCTTTACCAAAATACAAACCAGCAGTGAAATCTTCAATAAATGATTATATTCGTAAAAAGAATTTTAAAGCACCTCAGATTGAAGAAGATTATTCATCTTACTTCCCTAAATATGGATACAGAAATGGTGTAGGTAAACCTGAAGGAATTGTTGTCCATGATACAGCTAATGAAAATTCAACAATTACGGGCGAAATCAATTACATGAAGAACAATTACAACTCAGCTTTCGTACATGCGTTTGTAGACGGCAACAGAATCATCGAAACTGCCCCTACTGATTACTTATCATGGGGAGCTGGTCCATACGGTAATGAACGTTATATAAACGTTGAAATTGTTCATACACATGACTATGATTCATTTGCACGTTCAATGAACAACTATGCTGATTACGCTGCAACACAATTACAATATTATGGTTTAAAACCTAATAGCGCTGAAAACGATGGTAGCGGTACTGTTTGGACACATTCAGCAATTAGTAGATGGTTAGGTGGTACAGACCATGCTGACCCACATGGTTACTTTAAACAACATAATTATAGTTATAATGAATTATACGATTTAATCAATGAAAAATATCAAATTAAAATGGGACAAGTTGCACCTTGGGGTACTACTTCAACAAGTACAACTAAACCTTCTAGTGGAAGTACAACAACTAAACCTACTACTAAACCTTCAACTAGTAATAGTAAATTAACAGTTGCTGCAAATAATGGTATGGCTCAAATTAACACAAAAAATAGTGGACTATACACAACTGTTTATGACAAAAAAGGTCACTCTACTAAAGAAGTACAAAAAGCATTATCAGTAACTAAAACTGCAACATTAGGTAATGATAAATTTTACCTTGTACAGGATTATAATACTGGGGAAAAATTTGGTTGGGTTAAACAAAATGAAGTAATTTATAATACAGCTAAATCACCAGTAAAAGTTAATCAATCTTATAATGTTAAATCTGGTACTAAAGCTTATACAGTACCTTGGGGTACTAGTAAACAAGTAGCTGGTACAGTTTCAGGAAAAGGAAATCAAACTTTTAAAGCTACTAAACAACAACAAATTGATAAATCAACATATTTATATGGTACAGTTAACGGTTTAACTGGATGGATTAGTAAAGCTTATTTAACTACACCTACTAACACTACTAAACCAGCTACAAAACCAACAACTAAGCCTACAACTACTAATAATAAATTAACAGTTGCAGCAAATAATGGCGTAGCTCAAATCAATTCTAAAAATAGTGGTTTATATACAACTGTTTACGATAAATCTGGTAAAACAACAAAAGAAGTACAAAAAACATTAGCAGTTTCTAAAACAGCTACATTAGGTAATGATAAATTTTACTTAGTTCAAGATTATAATACTGGCAAAACTTATGGTTGGGTTAAACAAGGAGATGTAGTCTATAATACGGCTAAATCACCTACTTCTGTAAATCATTCATATAGCGTTAAACCTGGTACAAAAGCTTATACAGTTCCTTGGGGTACTTATAAACAAGAAGCAGGAACAGTTTCAGGTAACGGTAACCAAACATTTAAAGCTACTAAACAGCAACAAATTGATAAAGCTACTTATCTATATGGAACTGTAAATGGTATCACTGGTTGGATTAGTAAGTATTATTTATCTGAACCAACTTCAACTAAATCAACTGTTGCTAAACCTAAAATGGCTTTTAAATCATATGCTGTAACAAACGAAGAAACACCTAAAACTCAAACTACGGCTAAAACTAACATTACTCAAACTACTAAAAAAATTGGTCAAGTAAAACTTAACAACTCTGGTATTCGTAGTTCTGTATATGATAAAACAGCTAAAAGTGGTACTAAATACGCAAATCGTACTTTCACAATTTCTAAACAAAGAACTGAAGGTAATCAAACTTATGTGTTATTACAAAACACAGTATCAAACACACCATTAGGCTGGGTTAACATTAATGATATTAATGTTCAAAACCTAGGAAATGAAGCTAAAGAAACAGGTAAATATAAAGTGAATAGCAATAATAATGGGCTTTATTCAATTGCATGGGGAACTAAAAACCAACAATTATTACCTACAAGTCAATTAGTAAATCAAACTTTTAACGCTTCAAAAGCTGTATATGTAGGTAACGAAAAATATTTATATGGTACAGTTAACAATCGCACTGGTTGGATTGCAGCAAAAGACTTAGAACAATCTAATACTAACAATCCTGCAACGCCATATAATTATACTTTCGTTATCAAAAATAATAATGGTTATTATTATGATGATCCTGCTGCAAAGAACGGTTATTCATTAAAAACTTATTATGAAAAACCATTTGTAGTCATTAAACAAAAACAACAAAATGGTGTTACTTGGTATTACGGTAAATTAACTAATGGTAAATATGCTTGGGTTAAAGCAAACGATTTAACAAAAGAATTGGTTAAGTATTCAAATACAGGACGTACATTAAACCAAATGGCTTCTATTCAAAGTAATTTAAGCTATGGCCCACAAGTTCAAAGAACTCCTGGCGTATGGTCAAATGCAACTTACTATGAAACAAAAAATGCTATGGATTCTAATAAATTAGCTAAAAATCCTGTATCTAAATATCAATTTTTACGTTTAGATCAACCACAGTATTTATCTGAAGCTACTTTAAATAAATTACTTAAAGGTAAAGGCGTACTTGAAAACCAAGGTGCAGCATTTAGTCAAGCGGCTAAAAAATATGGCTTAAATGAAATTTACTTAATTTCACATGCTTTATTAGAAACTGGAAATGGACAATCTCAATTAGCTAAAGGTGCTAACATTACAAACGGTGTAGTAAATACTCGTTCTGCAACTAAATATCATAATGTATTTGGTATTGGTGCTTATGACTATAATGCTCTAGGCGAAGGATTAAACTTTGCTAAAGCGTCTGGTTGGAATTCAGTTTCAAAAGCGATTATCGGTGGAGCTAAATTCATAGGTAATTCATATGTGAAAGCTGGACAAAACACGTTATACAAAATGCGTTGGAATCCTGCACACCCAGGTACACATCAATATGCAACAGATATTAATTGGGCAGATTCAAATGCACAAGTATTAAAAGGATTATATGATCAAATCGGAGAAGTTGGTAAATTCTTTGATATTCCTACATTTAAATAATTCTTATTTCGACTAACAAGATAATTCTTGTTAGTCGATTTTTATTACGTCCCCCTTCTCTTTTCTATGATCCTATAACCTTTAAAAGGAAATTTTCTTGTTAATATTATTCCGATATAAATAAAGAAAGCAATTTATATCTTATTTCAATAGAAATTGCTTTCTTTATATTTATTAAATCTATAAATCATTGACTCACGACATTTTTAATATCTTTATCATCCATTAATGAAAACTATGGCGACTATTTAACTTGTTTAATAATTGATTTAAACTTTCGATTTCGTTTTCTGATAAGCATTGACATCTAGCCTCTATTAATTCACATCGAGCAGTATTTATCTGCTTAATTAATGCTCGTGCTTCCTCTGTAAGAATTAATTCCTTACATCTTAAATCTTCATGTGACTGCTGACTTGTAATATATCCTTTCAATACAAGTTTTTTAATCCATCGTGACACAATCGATTGTTCTCGACTAATCTTCATTGTTAAATCATATTGTGATAAACGGTCGTAATTATACAGTATTCGTAATAACTCTAATTGTTCTGATGTAATGTCTGTTCTTTGTCCAAAGCGTCGGTTAACTATATTCAAATCGTTGTTAGTAAGTGTAATAAGTTTTTCAAGTTGTTTATACATGCTGTTTCTACTCCACTTTATTTAGTTGATAATATTATATGCTTTTTTTATAAGATATACAATAGAATTTTATATTGTAGTCAAAATCGTTGCATTATCGCCATAAAATATAATAAATTAAGTACAGTTAAACAATAAAAAGGAGACATATTTATGCCTTCCATTAAGGACAGGGATTATTTTTTTGATAATGCCCGAGCGATACTTATATTTTTAGTAGTGTTTGGACATCTATTACAGCCGTATACTTCAGAAGATAAAAATTTATCAGCACTATATCTAGTTATTTATAGTTTCCACATGCCAACATTTTTATTTATATCAGGTTACTTTGCTAAAAATTTAGACAAACCTTATTATTTAGAAAATATTGCTAAAAAATTATTATTACCGTATTTCATATTTTTCGCATTTTACTCGGTGTATTATTTTTTAACTGGAAAAAGCGATAGTTTACAATTAGATCCATTCAACCCTGTATTTGCATTATGGTTTTTATTAACGTTATTCTTCTTCCATGTCGTTTTAGTTATTGTAAGAAGATATAATCCATGGATTGTTCTTACTATTTCCATTGTTTTTTCAGTATTTGCCGGTTATTCGGCTAACATTGATGAATACATGAGTATTTCTCGTACCATTGTATTCTTCCCAATTTTCTATTTAGGTCATTTATTTACTAAAAACCAAAGTATGGTGTTAAGAAGTAAAAAATGGGTGCCTATCTCCATTTTAGTATTTATCCTTTACTTTGTAGGTTATTATTTACATCCAATTAATTCTGATTGGTTATTAGGTAGTACGCCTTATACTTCATTAGAACAAAATGCCGAAGACGTATATAGTCCACTGAAACGTTTACTATTGTATGTAGTTATTTTAGTGTCGATGTTTGCATTCTTAAATTTAACATCTCAAAAATTACGTTTTTATACCTATATTGGTAGTAGGACAATGTATGTCTATTTATTACATGGTTTAATTATTGGTATTATTCGTGGATTTGAACTCTATCCATTTAAATCGCCAATTTCTGTATTTACTTATCTATTTTTATTTATTACATCTGGCATTATAGTTTATATCTTATCGAACCGGTGGATATGTAAATGGACAAATCCAATCATAAACTTAAAATCCCCTTCTAAATTCAAAGGGTAATGTTTATTATAAAATTAATTCGTATACCAAAATGTAGTGCTTAAAATATGTTATGATTGTAATAATTTGAAAGAATTATACGACATTTCAAACATTAAAAGTACTATATTTTGGTATTTTTTAGAGGAGTAATGATTTATGAAATTACAATTAAATGAGCAGTCAAAATTTTTAAAAGCACCTAGTATTCGACAATTTTCAAACCGTATGAAAGATATTGATGATTGTATCAATTTAACAATTGGGCAGCCTGATTTTCATATGCCAGAAGTGGTAAAAGACGCTTACATCAAAGCCATTAAAAATGACCAAACAAGTTATTCTCACAATAAAGGGATCATAGAAGCTAGACAGGCTATAAGTAATTATTATCAAAATAAATATGGTTTCGAATATAGTGTTGATGAAATAATTATGACTAATGGTGCTAGTGAAGCTTTAGATACTACATTGCGTAGTATTATCAATCCAGGAGATGAAATTATCATTCCAAGTCCTACATATGCGGGCTATATCCCTTTAATTCAAACTTTAGGTGCTGTGCCAAAATTTATTGATACTACCGAAACATCTTTCAAAATCACACCAGAATTGTTGAATCAATATATCAATGAAAATACAAAAGCTGTTTTACTTAATTATCCTACAAATCCTACAGGCGTGACATTAAATCGTGAAGAAGTCAGCGATATTGTAAATACATTGTCTAAATATAATGTATTTATCATTAGTGATGAAATCTATGCAGAAAACACGTTTAATGGTGTTCATACTTCTTTCGCTGAATTCGATGAGATTAGAGATCAATTAATACTCATCAGTGGTTTAAGTAAATCACATTCAGCAACTGGTATCCGTGTTGGATTTTTAATTGGACCAGAATATTTAATTGAAAAATTAACTTTCATGCATGCATATAATTGCATTTGTACAAATGTTCCAGCTCAACATGCATGTATCGCTGCATTAAATGAAGGTTTAGAAGCGCCAAAATATATGAATAAAGCTTATATTGAGCGTCGTGACTATTTAATCGAAAAACTTCAAGACCTTGGTTTCGAATTAAATGCTGTACCTGAAGGCGCATTTTACATTTTCCCAAGTATAAAAAATTATACAGATGATGATTTTAATTTTTGTGTTGATGTGTTAGAAAAAGCTCACGTTGCTATGGTACCTGGTTCGTCCTTTACAGATATTGGGAAAGGCCATGTAAGAATTTCTTATGCTTATGATATGTCATTACTCAAAGAAGGTATGTCACGTTTAGAAGATTATTTAAAAGAGCAATATCCGGAACAATTTCCAACTAATAAATAAATCATAAACACAGTAAAAAACCCCTTAAAGTATGATGGCTTTAACACCATACTTTAAGGGGTTCGTTTATATCAAATCTTATGGGAATTTAGGGAATTGGTCAAAGTCAGGGTCACGTTTTTCTTTAAATGCGTCACGACCTTCTTTAGCTTCATCAGTTGTATAATAAAGTAAAGTTGCATCTCCAGCCATTTGTTGTAAACCTGCTAAGCCATCTGTATCTGCATTCATAGCTGCTTTTAAGAAACGTAGTGCTGTTGGTGAATGTTTCATGATATCTTGACACCAAGCAACTGTTTCGTCTTCTATTTGATCTAATGGAACGACAGTATTAACTAATCCCATGTCTAATGCTTCTTGTGCATTATATTGACGACATAAGTACCAAATTTCTCTTGCTTTCTTATGTCCAACAATTCTTGCTAAATAACCAGAACCATAACCAGCATCAAATGAACCTACTTTAGGACCAGTTTGTCCGAAAATAGCATTGTCTGCTGCAATAGTTAAGTCACATACTACGTTTAATACGTTACCTCCACCAATAGCATAACCACGTACCATTGCGATAACTGGTTTTGGAATAACTCTGATTAAACGTTGTAAATCTAATACATTTAAACGAGGAATGTCATCTTCGCCAACATAACCACCGTGTCCACGTTTCTTCTGATCTCCACCAGAACAGAATGCTTTATCTCCTTCACCAGTTAAAATAATAACTGATATTTTTTGATCATCACGCGCACGTGAAAAGGCATCAATCATTTCAGCTACTGTCTTAGGTGTAAATGCATTACGTACTTCTGGACGATTAATTGTTACCTTTGCAATTCCATCGTAAAATTCATATTTAATTTCATCATATTCTCTAAGTGTTTCCCACTGTCTAGTCATTTTGCTCCTCCTTTAAAAAACCTAATATTATTGTATCAAATTCCGCGCTATCTTCCACGTGAATTGTATGACCTACTTCAGAAACTATTGTTTTTCTACTATTAATAATTTGTTCATTCATCTTTTGGGCAATATTTACAAATTTCTCATCTTTTTGACCAGCTAATATAATTGTCGGTATTTGAATGTTAATAAGTGATGGCCATAAATTTGGCATTTGCCCTGTACCATAATCTCTCAAAGCTTTTGCTAACTTACTAGGATCTTGATTCATTCTGTTTTGACGAATTTGTTTTTTAACTGATTTATCTAAATCATATTGGGATGCAAATAACGGTAATCTTTCCCAATCGTTAACAAATATTTCCAGTCCAGCAATTTCTAATACTTTCGCTCTTGCATTATCAACTTGTTGTCGTTCTATCTGATCTTCTTCTTTTTGTATACCGGGCGACGTGCTTTCTAATATTAAACCTGACAATTCATTAGTACCATGTAATGCATAGTAAAGTGATACTCTACCACCCATAGAATAACCTAATAAATATTGATGATATTGATGATATTCACTTAATATTTGGTCTAATTTTTGACTTATATATGAAAAGTTCCATTCTTGGTTCATAGGTGAATCATCATTACCATGTCCTGGCAAATCAACAGTCAATACATTAACTTGTTTAGTCAACGTATCTATATGACTATCAAATGTTGATCCATCACTAATAAAGCCATGTAACATAATCAACAATTGATTGGATGGTTTGTTGGATGAATAAAATTTATGATGTAGCATTAATTATTTCACTCAATTTCTTATATAAAATTTGATGTTGCTGTAAATTGTCTTCTCTATCAGTAATGATTTCATATACGATAGCGCCGGATTGTGAAAGCGTCATATCTTTAAATTCAGATAAAGTATTAAAACGTTTGAAATTAAATTCATATAATAATGCGGCATGTTCAAAATCCAACCCAGTTGGTGTACCAAATAAACGCTCAAAGTATTCTGATGCAGATGATTTTTGAGGTAAATATGAAAAGATACCTCCCCCATCATTATTCAATAAAATTACATTTAAGTGTATGTTATTTAATTTTGACATGAGTAGTCCATTCATATCGTGGTAAAAAGCTAAATCTCCAATTAATAAAGTAACATGTTTATGAACTGCCATACCTAATGCTGTAGATACAACACCATCAATACCATTGGCACCACGATTGGCATAGATTTCAGCTTCACTATTAAATAATAGATTATCAACATCTCTTACTGGCATACTATTACTTACAAATAATGCATCTTGTTTAGTTAGTTTTGAAATCAATTCTCCTACATAAGCCGCTTCATCAGTAGCATGTTGTAGATAATCATTTATTTCAATACGAGCTTGCTTTTCTAATGTTTGCCATTTCTCTATCCATGCTTTTCTATTAATAGGTTGGTTATTCTTTAAAGATCTGAAAAAGTCATTCGCAGATATTTCATAAGAAACATCAGGCGGTACTGGAAATACATCAATTTTATCATTATTTTGAACTAATATTTGAAACGCTGATGTAGCCTTCAACCATTGATTTAACTTTTTAGATATAACAGGTTTACCAACTCTAATTACAAAATCGACTTCCCAATCCATACCAGCTCGATACAATAAATCATACGTTGTAATAACATTAGGATGATTATTACGTCTTAACTGACTTAGCGGATCGGCTAACACAGGTAAATCATTTTCAGTTGCATAAGATAATATTTGGTCAACTTCTTGGTGTTGCATATCACCTACTATGATTAAACCTTTATCTTTTTCTATCTTTTCTTTGATTGGCATAACATCAATCATTTTTTGATAATGTGGTAGTGTCTTAGATTCTGATTTTAATAATTCTGTTCTATCTAAATTAGGTGTTAAAGGTTCTCTAAATGGTAAATTAAAGTGAATTGGTCCTTTGTGTGGTCCAAATAAATACTGACTAGCAATTTGCATTTGATAATGAATAGTATCTAGCATATTTGTTGTTCCATCAGCAATTGGCATATCAAATTGGAAATTCACATAGTTACTAAACATATTCACTTGATTAATTGCTTGTGGCGCTCCTACACTTCTTAGTTCATGAGGACGATCACTAGTTAAGACAATAAGTGGTATACGACTAATCTGACTTTCAGCAATTGCTGGTGTATAATTAGCTGCTGCTGTACCAGAAGTACATAATATAGCTACAGGTCTCTCGCTACCTTTTATTAAACCTAGTGCAAAAAAGGCAGCGCTTCGTTCATCTGGATGAATCCAAGTTTTAATGTTTGGATGCGCTTCTAATGCGATAGCTAATGGGGTCGAACGAGATCCCGGACTAATTACAACTTCTCTTACGCCATAAGCATATAATTCTGATGCAAATGTAAATACTTGAGTTGTTAATGCTTCATTATAATTACTCATTTTCATCTACTCCTAATGCATTCATCATTGGTGAAAATTTTACTGCTGTTTCAGCAATTTCACTATCTGGATCAGAGTCTTTCACTATTCCACAACCTGCAAATAATGTTGCTTGATCGCCTTTAATTAACATCGAACGAATAGCTACTATAAATTCACAATCATCATATACATCAATAAAACCTACTGGTGACCCATATAAACCACGTGTTCCAAATTCTTTTTTCTCAATAAATTCTAATGCTTCATCTTTAGGGTATCCACCTAATGCAGGTGTAGGATGCAAACGATCGATTAAACTAATATATGAATGATCATTTAACTTACCTTCTATTTGTGTATATAAGTGATATAAATGGTCATTTTTTAAAATATTAGGTGTTTCATTGTAGTCTACATTTTCAACATAAGGTTGAATATCATTTAAGATACTTTCAACGACAAATTGATGTTCACCTAAATTCTTTTTGTCATTTAGAAAAGCATTTATATTCGCTTGATCTTCCTGTTCATCATGAGATCGTTTAATTGTTCCAGCAACAGCTTTAGTAGATAGAACTTGATTCTCAACTTTGATTAATTGTTCTGGTGTTTGTGAAAAGAAGACAGATTGATTTGATTCAAGTAAAAAGATATAACTGTTTTTTTCATTTTTTAAAGCTTTAGATAAAACATATGGAATGCTGATTTCTTCATCAAATTTAATTAAACGTCTACGTGCTAAGACAATTTTCTTAGAATAATCTATACTTTCGATGGCTTCTTTAACCAAGTCACGCCATTCGTCTAAATAAATATCTTCCATTCTTGTCACATTACCTATATGCTCATCGTATGAATCTACATTGACCTGCTCAAATTGACTAACTAATGTTTTAAAAGCATCTATATCAAATTTATCTCTTTCTGTTGTGTAAGTGATAAAATGACGTTGTCCCTCTGTTGAGATTAAAACTTCAGGTAATACAAAATGATTTAAACCGTATTCTCTCCACTCATCATCTGATTTATGTTTTGAAAATTGAAAACCACCACATAAACGTAAATGGTGTTTTTCACTATCTGGATGTATTAATTCTATATCTTTTTTTAAGGCTTCCCATTCTTTAAAGATAGACTGTTTATTTTCGAAATTATTTTTGAACTTTCGAATTGCATGATATCCGAAATATGAAGATTGATTATCGTTTAGACGTAAATAAAAACGATCACCTGCTTGTGATTCAGTTAAATGAAATAACGTACTTGGATCTATACTTTGGTTGATTTCAACTTCTACTGAGACCCAATCTTTAGAGCTTCCATATAACTTATTGACAATCTCATCTTCTTTAACGTTAACAGCCATTCATTTCACTTCTTTCTTCTATATTTACTCATTAGTATATTGTATCATTTTTCAAACTTAATTTTAGTGGAATTGCTTAATAAAGTAATGCAATTTTTCACGTGAATTGACCTTTATTAATAATTACTTTAAAATATTAATGTTAAAACTATAAAAAAATAAGAGGTTATAAATTATGGCAGATCAATATCAACAATATTCAACTGTGAAAAAATATTGGCAATTAATGAGACCTCATACTTTAACTGCTGCAGTTGTTCCCGTGTTAGTGGGTACTGCATCGGCTAAACTATATCTTCTAGGAAGCGAAGATCATCTAAAATTTAGTTTATTCTTAGCAATGTTACTTGCTTGTTTGTTAATTCAAGCAGCTACCAACATGTTTAATGAATATTACGATTTTAAAAAAGGTCTAGATGATCATACATCCGTAGGTATTGGTGGCGCTATTGTACGTAATGGTATGAGCCCTAAATTAGTTATCAACATCGCAATTGCCTTTTACATTATTGCCGCTTTACTAGGTATATTCCTCGCTTTCCAAAGTTCATTTTGGATTATTCCTATTGGGATTGTATGTATGGCGATTGGTTATTTATATACTGGCGGTCCAATTCCAATTTCTTGGACACCGTTTGGTGAATTATTCTCCGGCTTGTTTATGGGTATGATTATTATTCTTTTATCATTCTTTATTCAAACTGGAAATGTACAAGGATTAATTGTATGGTTAAGTATTCCTATCGTTATTACAATTGGTCTTATTAACATGGCTAACAACATTAGAGACCGTGTTAAAGATAAAGCAAGCGGACGTAAAACTTTACCAATTTTACTTGGTAAACGAGCATCTGTTATCTTTATGGCAACTATGTATATCGTTGCGTATTTAATTGTCATTTTCACTGCATTATTTAAATCTGGTGGATCACTCTTCTATTTATTAGTATTATTGTCATTTCCAATGCCTATTAAAGCTGTTAGAAGATTTAATAAAAATGACACACCAGAAACAATGATGCCAGCAATGGCTGCTACAGGAAAAACAAATACTATTTTCGGTATTTTATATGCATTAGGCATTTATATTAGTGCATTACTTGGCGCAATTTAATTAAATATATAGATAGTCGACAATGAACATGTTCATTGTCGATTTTTTTATTGTTTAATCATATGTTGATATATATGACCGTATAGATCAATATCACTAACTGTTTTAAAACCTAGTTTTTCGTATAATCTTTGTGCTCTAGTATTACCATAATCGCAATTTAAACTCCATTTTTTATCGGAATGATTTTCAATCACATACTTTAATAAACTTGTGGCTATTCCTTTACCTCTATATTCCGGGAAGGTAGCAACTGTTTCGATATACATTTCATCATCTTCTGCTTCTTTAATAGGTAATGGTGTACCAAATGCTCTGATATCTTCATCGAGTGGAAGTTCAAGCCATTTCTTTTCATATTCAAGTTCATTTTCACCATCATATGCAATTAAACAACCTGCTACTTCGCCATCTTCCTCATAAACCCAAACGTTCTCATAATAACTACGATATTTAACATTGACCACACTCAATTCTAAAATATGAATAATTCGTTCTTTACTTATTTGCTTCACCATATCTAATTCCATGTCTTCCCATATCATATAACATAATTCCGCTATTCTTTTATTATCACTAGGATGCGCTTGTCTAATCATCAAATACCCTTCCTTTATTAAGTGTCTTAATTTAATTATATAGAAACTAAGCTACGATATAAACGAAAGTCATCATCTAATTTCCAATAGTTATCATGACTCATTTTAAAAATGTCTTTGTTGATATCATAATATATAACACATACCTATAATTACAGTTTAATTGAATAACTAACCCTTAATTGTTTAAAATAAAAATTAAGGAGGCAGTCAATCATGAAAGTGAACAAACTTATTTATATACTTGTAGCAATCTTTTTAGGCGGCGTGGGTGTCCATAAATTTTATGCCGATAAAGTTGGTCAAGGCGTACTACATCTCGTTTTCTTTTGGACAGGAATTCCTAGTATTGTAGCAATTGTACACGCTATTATCGTTGCATTTACTAAAAAAGCTGATAAAGATGGATATATTGTATTCGAAAGGTAAAAAACGATTATAATATTCATATAAAAATCATATCTTACATTTAAAATGTTGAAATTTGGGTATATATAACTTAAATAGAACAAAAATAAAGGGAGATTTTTTAATGATGAATATTATTAAACGCGCAATTAGAATAGTTATTACAGGTTACATTGTAAAAGCTATCCGCAATTTAATTTCAGGTAAATCAAACGGTGGAAAATAAATATTTGAGTTATGTGAAAAAGTCAGTCCTAAATGGGCTGACTTTTTGCTTTACTATAATTTTTTAAGTTCACAAGCTAAATCTTTATCATTTAATTGATCGCTTTGACTAAGATGTATGATAATATTTTCCTTTTCAGATTGAGTTCTATTTTGACTCATTTTAAATGCTGCTTCAAGTTTGTTAATTTTAACTTTAAATCCAACAATACCTTTAATTTGTTGTTTTGCTTCTTTAGATAAATTATTCCAAGTTGCACCATTAGGTCGATGATTTTCATATTTATCAAGCATTTTAATTAATTCACTTTCTAATTCTTCAGTTGTTAATAATTGTCCTGTTCCATATGCATGAACGCTTTGGTAATCCCAAGTCGGCACATCTTCAGTATCATACCAAGTTGAAGATATATATCCATGAGACCCTTGAAAAATGATTAATACTTGCTGATTCTGATCGATCGTTTTCCATTGTTCATTACCTTTAGCAAAGTGACCCGAAATGTATAATTCATTATGTTTTTCTTCAATATTTACTGGTAAATGAGTAGCAATTGGTGTCGTTCCATTATAAGTAACTATCGTGACAAAATTATGTTCATTCATAAATGATTTAATCATTTCATAATCATGGATTTGATATTGCATTGGAATATACATATAATTCTCCTCCCTTTTATATAGCAATAGACATTATTTCATCAATTTGTTTATCTTCTCCCATATAAAAAGCATGTTCCCCTATTTTTTCAAAGCCAAGTTTTTTATAAAATTGAATTGCTTTTAGATTGTGTTCCCAAACGCCTAACCATATTTTGTTGTATCCATGTTCTCTTGCAACCTTTAAAGCATGATTATAAAGTTCTCTTCCAACACCCATTTTTTGATAATGGTTAAGTACGTAAATTCGTTCAATTTCAATATATTCATTACCAAAATCTTCGGTTTGTGCCTTGTTAATATTGAGTTTTAAATACCCAGCCAATTGATCTTCAACATAAATAAAATATATAAATGAATCTTCATTTTGCAATTCTTTAAGCACATTATTATCAGTGAAAGTTTGTTTCAAATAATTATCAATATTTTCATCTTTATTTTGTGGTCTAAATGTTTCATTAAAAGTCTTATACTCAATATTTTTTAATTTTTCTAAGTTCTCTTCATTACATTGTCTTATTAACATAGTAATAACCCCTTTTTAATATATTCGCTTGTTACCATTTTTAACATTTTTCCAATCCTCAGATATATTATGTTTAACTCTATTCAACATTTTTGATAATTCATCAATTTCTTTATTATTGAATCCCTCTAATGCCACTTCATTGGAATGATTGTTTTCCCTTATAATAAATGGATATAATTTCTGCCCTTTTTCAGTAGGATATAACAATTTGTTCTTTTTATTATTTTCATTATAGGTTTTATATATAAAATTGTTCTTTTCCAAATTTTTAATTGATCTTGATGCTGTAGCTCTATCAATTTTCAACATATCTACAAGTTGCTCTTGTATCATACCTGGATTTTCACAAATTCTTACTAAATAGATAAATTGACCTTTTGAAAGTTTCAAATCTTTAAATTCAATATTACTGATTGAATCTAATGCTCTTGCTATTATTCCTATATCTCTTAAAATATCTTGCAAATTCTACACCTCTTTTTATTGCATTTGCAATAATTTTACAAACTAAGAATAACACATTTATGGTATATTTACGAATTTAATATGATTTTTAGTACATGTTTCTGCGTATCTCTGAATTATTTTAAACTACCTTACCAAATGAATACTAAGTGACAAGAAATAAAAATCAATATATATAATAAAATAAATTTTATAAGTAATAATATTTATAACTATATCTAGAGTTTCCTTATTAATATACATGTTAGATTAGTAAACTTATAAAGTTTAATTTTAAATCTTTATTGTTGGAGGTCATGTATCAATGAGAATTGGCATATTATTAATTAGATGGATGTTGGCAGTGTCTTTCTTAGTACATGGAACACTAAAATTCCATGATTTAAATGGAACTATTCATTTCTTAGGTTCATTGGGGCTAACACCTACAATTGCTATTTTAATGTCTATTGGTGAAGTCATTGGTGGAGTTTTTTTAATATTTGGTATCTTAACGCCTTATGTTAATGTTTTTTATATTTCTGTCATGCTTGGATCAATATTCACTTTAAAGATTACACGAGGTTATGTAAGCGGTTATGAGTTTGAAGTTATACATATTGTGATGAATATAGCTGTAATGATGAGTTATAGTTGGAAAAAATGGATTCAATTTTATTAAATAAATTAACTTGGCTGTTGTGATTTTAATATATCAAAACAAATTATTTAAGCAAAAGGAGAATTGATTTTGCAGACACCTGAAGATAAATTGATTGAAAAAGTAAAAGAGCTACGCAAAGAATATGAAGAAAATGAATTGATGACTGAACTCATTCTTGAGTTTTTAGTTAAACAATACGTTAAAGAAGAATATAGGAAGTAATATAACTTAGTAGTGTATTTTAAACGATTAAATTTAGAAACATTTTGATTAGAATCGAATTGAGTTGAAATAATTAACCAAATTTAATAGATTAAAGCCACGTATCAAAAGGATAACTAATAATTTTATAATTATTAAATAAATAAGATAGACTAACTGAATAGTCTATCTTATTTTTATTTTTTATCTTTTTTAGTTGGTGATAAAAAATATAATGGTATTAGTATAGCTAATGACAACATTAAATATCGTCTTATTATTTCATAGGTATCTGTCCAAGGAATACAAATTAGGGCAACCCCTACTAATATAATTAATATGAGATAAATATGTTTTTGTCTAATAATACCACCTCTTATAAGACTGCAATAACAAATACTTGGTCTAAAAAATAAATGTTCACTAAAACAATGCTAAATATAAAGTAAATCTTATGATTACTGAATTTCTATTTTTATTATAAAGGCTTATTTGTAAACAAAAAATAAACCTGGAATGGATTTAGACCATTCTAGGCTTTTGAAGTCTAAGCCGACAACCAAACCGACAATATTGAATGAAAATTTAAATGTTGTCGAATTCGTTGACATTTTAATTCAAAACAGATTTTCGCCAAAATAAAAAAGAACGTTGATTTAACAACGTTCTTCGGAAATAGTGTTAATCAGATTTTCACTGATTTTTACTAAAATACGGAAACGGAGGGATTCGAACCCTCGCGCCGCTCTCGCGACCTACACCCTTAGCAGGGGCGCCTCTTCAGCCAACTTGAGTACGTTTCCATGGCTCCGCAGGTAGGACTCGAACCTACGACCGATCGGTTAACAGCCGATAGCTCTACCACTGAGCTACTGCGGATTAATTAAATTTTATTGATATCTCTATCAAGCACAAATATTATTATATCAATATTGTACAAATTTTCAAGAGATAACTTAAAAAAATATGCGGAACATTTACACTAAATTAATATAACGTTCCACATATTATAAACTTCAACATATTTTTATTTGTCTACAAATAGGGAATAACGTGAAAGTGCTTCAAAGATATTTAAAGAGGATTTTTCATAATCAATACGTTTATCGGGGTCATTTGATTTCATGCGGGATTGTTTATCAACCATGTAATAAAAGATAATTGCATTGGTGTATTGATGCCATAAACTGTGAAATGATATGTTCAAAATAATCGTTTCATTATTAGCAAATGTGATTTTACATTTACGATGTTTTAATTCTTTAATTGATTCAACATAATGCATGTTAATCCATAAATTTTCTTCTTGCCTGTCAGAATGTGTTGGGAAAAAATAAGTAGGAAAAATGGGTGTTAATAAAATCGGGGGTTTATTAGAAATACCTGTAATACGATTAGTTTCTGCTTTTTTACTTAAATAATTATTACCGTAAAATTTGCATGATCTTTCAATAATCTTTTGAACCTTAAATGCACTCTGAATAATTGACTTATCATACCTTAATATTTCAGAACCATTTTGCTGATTATTTTCATCATAGTTAGGTCTGATAACCATATCTCCCTTTCTAATAACGTAAATACTCTGAGTTGTCATAGGGAAAACCTCACTTTATTTAGTTTTATTATTACCCTTAATTTTTTGAGTAATAATACATTTTTTATTTTATAACAAAATTGTGTAAAGTCAAGTTCTCCTTTCGGTGTAATAATATACATATTTCTTGATAAAAAGTCAGAAAATTCATTGATTTCAAAATTCAAAATATGTATAATATTTATATAATAAATACAATTGAAAGGTCGAGATCTTTATGAATCATAATACTCATGTGAAGCATACGACACTAGAACAATTTGTAACTACTGTTAATGATTTAGGCGTTGAACTTGTCATTGACGAAGCACTTAGAGAAGTAAGAAAAAAAGAACTGAGAACTTTAATCGATGAAGCATTAGTCAATAAAGACGAAAATGCATTCAACGAGTACATGGTAGAATATAAAAATTTGGAGGCATTACTCAGTGAATAATTTAGATTCGAGTCATTCAAAATAAGGTCTATTCCCTACTTAATTGAGCTAGAGAATAGACCTTTTAATTTATATTAATTAAGACATTAATCTTAATATTTCATTTCTATCTATATCACCAAAATAATGATATAAATCGTAATTTGCTAAAGCTTCTTCCAAGTGATTAAAGTCATGTAAACAACCTTCCAATGCATGTTCTAATTCGGTAATATCCCCTTCCCCAAAGAAATCACCAAATATTTTAGCGTGTTCTATTTTTCCTTTTTTTACATCAAATTTAATTTGAATGAAACCTCTATCAAATTTCTCTTCACGTTCAAAATTATATTTAGGATTTTTACCATAATTCCAATCCCATGTGCGGTATTTCTCATTACTGAGTTTTTCGATATTTTTCCAGTCTTCATCTGTTAGAATATATTCTTCAACTTGTTGTTCACCAAATATCGTTTTCAATATAATTTGTTTAAATTGATCAATATTAATTGGCTCATTTAAAAATTCTTCAATGTTTGCAACACGTTTACGTACTGACTTAATACCTTTAGATTTAATTTTTGCTGGATTTACTTTTAATGCATTTTGAACTTCATCTAACTCACTATTTAACATCAAAGTACCATGACTAAACATTCTATCTTTCACTTTAACCATTGCATTACCAGAAATTTTTGCAGCTCCCACTTGAATATCATTACGGCCTGTCATTTCCGCATTGACGCCAAGTGATTGTAAAGCCTGCACAATAGGCTCTGTAAACTTTTTAAAGTTATGGAAACTATTACCGTCATCATCAGTGATAAAACTAAAATTCAAATTACCAGTATCATGGTAAACTGCACCACCACCAGAAATTCTTCGTACTACGTCAATTCCTTTTTCATCAACGTATGTTTTATTAACTTCTTCAATGGTATTTTGATTTTTACCTACGATTATTGATGGGCGATTAACATAAAATAAAAAATAGCTTTCTTCAGCTGGAAGGTTTTTTAAGACATATTCTTCCATAGCTAAATTCAATGTTGGATCAGTTATATTATTGTTACTTATAAATTTCATATAAAACTCTCCTTAATAGATTCTATATATGCCCTTACTTTATTTATGCCTTATTTACATTTAAAATTCCAATTATTTACTCAATAATGACAAATTTTTCATAATTTATGAATTAAATTGTAGGGTTTTTAGTGTTATTAGTTTATTTGTAGCGTAATTTTTAGTACAATATAGTCTAGCTATGAATTAAGGGAGGACTCGAAATGACTGTTGCAGAAGTAGGTAATATCGTAGAATTTTATGATGGTTTAAGAGGCCGTGTAGAAAAAATAAATGACAACTCAGTTATCGTTGACTTAACTATTATGGAAAACTTCAATTCACTTGATTTACCTGAAAAAACGGTTATTAACCATAAACGTTATAAAATTGTTGAACAAGAAGGTTAATTGAAATGAAAAAAGTTTCGAAAGCTTTGCTATGGTTTATAATTAGTTTCATAGTTTTTCATGCTATTTTACTTATCATGTGGGGCGAGCATCAAGAATACTGGTATTTATATACAGGAATTATGCTTATTGCTGGTATTAGTTATGTGTTTTATCAAAGAGATATCAAATCAAAGCGTTTATTAACCTCTATAGGCATTGGTATTATAGCCAGTATTATTTTAATTATTATTCAATTGGTTTTATCACTGATAACATCTGATTTAACCTATGCTTCATTGATTCGAGAATTAACTAAAACAGGCGTTCATTGGAAATGGCAAATGCTAATTACATTATTATTTGTTATACCATGTCATGAATTATATATGCGTACTGTTTTACAAAGTGAGTTAGATAAATACAATTTGCCTAACTGGTTATCTATTTTAATCACTGCAATTTGTTCAAGCTCTCTATTTATATATTTAGATAATTGGTCGATAGTGATATTTATTTTTATAACTCAATTATTATTATCAATCAGTTACGAATATTCTAGACGTATTGTTACAACATCAATTGCACAAATTGTTGCTATCATTTTATTATTAATTTTTCATGGATAGATTCTGATTTTATTTTTCAGAAATATTAAAACATAACATATTATAAAAGAGCTTCAAATCGGTTATAGTAACTCGATTTGGAGCTCTTTTATAATAAATAAAGTAATTTTCATTTTTACAACGTTATTATAAGTGAGAGGGTAAATATTAAAAATGTTATTTAAACACCTCAAAGTTTTGTTCTAAATTAATCTTATATTTTGAATCAGCTAAATTTTTAGCAATTAACATGCTCATAGTTTCTTCACTAGTATGATGAATCGTTGCATCTTTTAAATACGATTGATAGTTTCTGAAACAATAATCAGTCATTACTATTCTATATAAATTATTTGGATTAATATTATCCAACGTGACACGATTAAAAGGTTCTTTAGTCATATCTACTTTATAATCAAATCCCTGCCACAATGTGCATAGTGTTTCGTCAATAAGCGTAGATTTTAGTGTATCCGCTTCAAACTCAATATATGAATAAGAAAATTCTAATATATCTTTAATACATTGACCTTTTATTGTTAAATCTACAGGTTTATCTGGATATGGATAAGCCTCATAAATTTGACGATTAGATATAATACCATGCAGCCCTTCTTCGCCATTCTTAGGTACGTGAACGCAACTAATTGGGTAATCATAAGCTAATCTAATACTATCATGTAATAATTGAGCAAATGGATGTGGTTGACCTACTAACTCAGCTAAATCTTTAACAGGTAAATTAACATGTTCATCATTTATAACTTCATTTGCCCAATGTTCAACTGCTTTTCTATCATAATACGTTACTTTAAGTAGATCTTCATCTTCGTCATAATCATTTAAATCAATGACCTCTGGCGATATTTCTTCCACTTCATATGTATTCGTTCTTTTTTTAAATTTAATTTTCACATGAACAAGTTCTTCGGCATCTTGTCCGGCTTGAACGTAGACTGTATCATGGTCTTGTCCTACAAGTGTTTGATGTTGGTGTGCAGTTATAATTAAATCAATCACACCAATTTCTTTCATCAATATTTCAGCTTGGTTAACGTTATCTTCATTTTTCTTTTCTGAATTACTAAATTTATCTAATCCACCGTGATATATTACAATTAAAAAGTCAGGTTCTTCTATTTCATGAATATATCTAATCCATCTTTTAGCTGACAGTATTGTTTTTTCAATACTAACGTCTTGTTCCATTTCTGCATATTCATTTTTCATAAGTCCATCTGCAGTTAGTCCAACGATAGCTATTTTCAAATTATCAAAATTTTGAATTGAGTATGGTGTTGAAAAGTATGGTTCTTTAGTTTTGATATATTCTATATTAGCTGATAACCACGGAAATCTTGCTAAAGCAACTGAACGTGTTAAAAACGATAATCCAAATTTAAATTCATTTGGGCTAATACCACTTGCATTATATTGCATTGCATTCATTAATTTTATCATTGGATGACGTTTATATGGCGCAACAATTGCATAATAAAATGCCGCTAGTGAGCCGGCTAAACTACCACCGCTATCCAATAAAATAACTCTTTGATTATTCTCTCTTACTTTATTAACAAATGTTCCAGCACGATAGATATTTGATCCATAATCCCCATTTAAAAAATGACTATGCATATCCGAAGTTACGATTACATCTACGTTTATATTTTCGTTTCTCTCCATCTTAAAACACCTCTCATTATGCATAGTTTAACATGTAATCATATCTTTACGATAACACTTTTACTATACCTATAATTTTTAATTAAAAAAGACATTCCAAGTAAAAATAGCTTTTAATACTTGAAATGCCTTTAATATAGAATTTAACCAATTTGAATACGTTCTTTAGGATAATGATATTTTTTAGGTTCTTTTCGTCCCCCTATCATTATGATAAAGGAGATTAACCCTACACGTCCGATAAACATTAATATCATCAAAATAATTTTAGTTAAATTACTAATATCATCTGTAACACCTAATGTGAGTCCACACGTACCAAATGCTGACATCACTTCAAAGAACACTTGTAAGAAAGTTAGTTTACCTTGTTCTGCTGCGGATATAATTATCATACTCGTGAATGTTAAAATTGAAGCCATTGTAAACACCATAAATGAACGTTGAATATCCATTATATGAATTTCACGGTTAAACACTTTGATGGATGTTTTATCTGCCGAATTACTAAAATTAATAACAAATAGTATTAAAATAGCAAATGTAGTAGTACGTATACCACCACCTACCGAACTAGGAGATGACCCGATAAACATTAATAAACTCATAATAATATTTGTGGGGTCGCTAAATTGTGAAACGTCTATAGTTTGCAATCCTGCACTTCTCGTTGTAGCAGATTGAAACAGAGAGTAAAACAATGACTGGTGCCAACTCATGCCTTTAAATGCATGATTATGTTCTAAAAGAAATATTATTATCACACCAAATACAAATAAAAATAAATATGTTGAAGTAGTAATTTTCGTAAATAATGAGAATCTAAAGTTAGTTACTCTATTTTTTATATATGCTTTAACTTCAAGTAATACTGGGAATCCTATCGAACCTAAAACTATTAAAAACATTACTATCGTTTGTACAAAATAATCTTTTGCATAAGGCACTAACGAATCACCAGTAATATCAAGACCACCGTTTGTTGTTGCAGAAATAGAAACAAATATTCCTTGCATAATAGCATATTTTAAATCTGGATTGTCTCTGTAAAAATAAAATGCAAGCAATATTGCGCCGATAAATTCAATAACGATTATTGTTCTAACTATTTCAAGTATCAGCTTAACTGTTCCACTCATTGTATCTTTATTATTATCAAGCATAATGAGTTGACGTTCACGAATACCTATGTGCTTACCTAAAACAACCCACAACAAGGTTCCAATAGCCATAACACCAATTCCACCAATATTTAAAATTACTAATATAATGATTTGACCAAAAGTTGAATAAGTATCAACAATACTGATTGGTGTTAATCCAGTCACACTTATGCCTGATACAGCCACAAAAAGTGTATCTATTGGATTTACGTCAACGCCAGACTTATGCACATATGGTAAATTCAATAATAAAAATGCGACGATTATAGCTGCTAAATAATAAAGTACTATCCCTTGTTGAGGACTGGACCTTTTTAATAGTTGACCAAAAATCGACATTCATTTCACCTCAACATCATTTTAATTTAATATCTATACTTTTCTCTTTACCGTTTCGATATATTTTAGCTTTTAATGTATCTTTATCTTCCCTATGACTAAAAATAATTTGTCTATAACGTAAATTGTCTTCTAATCTTTTACCATCTAATTCTACTATTACATCGTCTTTTTTCAACCCTGATTTATCTCCAAGTGAATTAGGTTTAACTTCACCTATTAAAACGCCATTTTTAATTTGATCAGGTAAATTGATCGATTGACGTTCACTATTGTCTATATCAGCAATATTTTTAATTTTAATACCAGTATTAGGATATTCAATTTTACCATCTTTTTCTAACTGTCTAGCCACTTTTTGAGCTTCATTAATAGGAATAGCAAATCCCATTCCTTCAACGTTATCCATATCTATTTTAAGCGATACAATACCTATAAGTTTACCATCTCTATCAACTACTGCACCACCTGAATTCCCTGGATTTACGGGCGCATTAATTTGAAATGCTTTCATTAATACATCATAGCTATCGTCTTTATCTATATCTACTGGTACATGTCTATTCAAACCAGAAATGATACCATCTGATACACTCTCTTTAAAATCTACACCTAAAGGATTACCTACTACTAATATAGGCTCTCCCAAAACTAAATGATTGGAATCTCCAGTTTTAATTGCTTTAACGGACTTATCTACACTTTTGGCTTTTACAACTGCAATATCAGACCATTTATCAGTTCCAACAACCTTACCTTCAACTGATTTATTATTTCCAAATGTAATTTTTTGTTTATCCTTATCACCCACTACGTGAGCGTTAGTCATAATAAAAAGAGAGTCGCCCACTTTTTTGTAGACGACACCTGAACCAATTTCATTATCTGCTTTAGATGTGTTATTAGGAACCGAAGTATCTTTTACTTCTTCATTTTCCACAGTAACAACAGATTTAACTGAACTATTGGCACTTTTCATTGTATCTGTATAATGTTTATTCGTTGGTGATAAAGCACTATCATTGGTGTGATCGTTTTTATTAACGTTAGTAAAAATAGCGTTAAGGATAATTATTAATAAAATAATACCAATAATAATAGCAATTTTAGGCCAATGTTCAATAAAGAATGATTTAATTATATCAATATAATCTTTATTCTTATTATTAGATTTATTTTCTGATGAAGATGCGCTCATATGTTTAGCTTTATTGTTGTGATCTTTATCGCGTTCTTTTTCATTTTGATGATGACTTCTCTCTTTACTTTCTGTTAAACCACTATTTTTAGCTGAACGTGTTTCGTTGTCATTTGTAGCATTTTCTTTTTCATTCTTTGATTTATGCTTACTATTAGATTCTATGTTATTTTCACTAGAATCTTTATCAGTATCTATTTTATTTTTTGACTTATTTTCATCCAAATTATTAAACTCTGAGCTAGTATTTATACTTTTATCAGTATTAATACCATTTTCGTCAGTTTGTTTTAAATCGTTCGTGTTATCTTTTGATTGATTTTTGGATCGCTTTAATTGATGTTCTTCAGGTAACGTTAAATTTGATTCATTATGTGATGATGAGTCTTGGTCGTTGTCCATTTTATTACTAGATTGTGAAGCGATATTTTGTTGTTGTTGAATTTCATCTTTAGTCAATTTTTCTATTCTTGCTTTTCTTAAATTGTCTTTGACTCTTTCTTCATTAACTTTAGATTGATATTCGTCTTTTTTTGCTTGAATTCTTTCTTCTTCCTTTTGTTGTTCTACTCTAGCTTCTCGTTCTTCATTATGGAAGAATTCACGACGTTCTCGTCGATAGTTTTTACGAGGGATGACTTGTTTTTTATTTTTATCCACTAGATAGTTCACTCCTATCATTTCACTCAATTATCTTTATTATGACATACTCAAATAATAATGAGGTAATATTTTCTAGAAAAGATTGTATATTCCTAAGAAAAAGTCCTATGTATACGTAAATTTTAATATTTTATAATTAAAACTGCAATGTTGTATAGTAACAAAAAAGACTTCGTTCTAATTTGAACGAAGTCAATTAATACTATTTCTTTTTCTTTTTATTATTCACTACTGATGTTAACCAACCGATAACAACAAGTAAAATAAGTACTGCCCAGAAGATTGATTGCCATAAAACAGTATGTGGGAATTCTTCAGGTAATATACCAACATCTTCATGTGCTAACACGAGTACTACTAATTTAATACCTACCCAGCCTACAATCGCAAATGCTGCGCCTTCTAAACCAGGATATTTGTTTAATAGTTCAACGAACCATGTAGCAGCAAAACGCATTAAAATAACACCAATCATTCCGCCAAGGAACATTACTGCAAATTGACCTAAATCCATACCTCCGAAATCAATATCAATTTCAGGTAAGGTAACTGCTATTGCTAATGCAGCTAACATTGAGTCAATTGCAAATGCGATATCTGCAAATTCAACTTTAAATACTGTAGCCCAAAATTCTTTCGGTCCAACAGCTTTCTCTTGGCCTTCTTCATCAAAATGATGGTCATCATTTTCATGTTTTTGATGGTCTTCTTCAGTCTTATGGAAGAAATCCCATAAGTTTTTAATAGACATGTAAATTAAGTAGATCGCACCAATTGCTTGAATAAACCAAAAATTAGCTATAATACTTATTAAGAATAATGCTATAAATCTAAATACAAATGCACCTAATAAACCATAAAATAATGCTTTTTTTCTTTGTTTAGGTGGCAAATGTTTTACCATAACCGCCATTACGATGGCATTATCAGCAGCTAGTAAACCCTCTAAAAATACTAGTACAATTAGAACCCATCCATAGGATAATAACATACTCGGTTCAAATTCCATTGTGGACAACTCCTTTGATTTAAATTACAAATAAAGAGACCTATGCTAAAAAATAGCAAAGGTCTCACTTAGCAAATATTATTGCCCACTTTACCGGAAGATAAGACTTCGTAATGACGATAAAGTGTAAAATCACTTAATTGTTAAAGTGACCATCAAGTTACTCCCCTCTGACATAAATGTCATAGGTATTTATTTGTGAATATGGTTATTATACAGACATATGTGCATAATGACAATTTATTTTTTTATAAAATTGTAATAACATACTGTTTAATACCCAAACCACTCAATATCAAACATCTTAAAGTAAACTATATAATTTAATTTCTGGGAATTTTTCTTCAAACCAACGTGTTGCAAATTCATTTTCAAATAAGAATACTTTATTATCATAACGATCATTTACAAGTATAGAACGAGATGTATTCATATTATCTTTAATATCATCTTCATTTTCTATCCATCTAGCAATTTTACGTCCTACTTGTTCCATGACAACATCTACATTGTATTCATTTTTCATACGATGTTCGAATACCTCGAATTGTAACTGACCAACAGCACCTAAAATAATTTGATTAGTGTGTAACGTTTTATAGTATTGAATGGCACCTTCTTGAACAAGTTGTTCTATACCTTTATGAAAATGCTTTTGTTTCATTACATTTTTAGCAGAAACTTTCATAAATATTTCTGGAGTAAACTGTGGTAAATCTTGGAAACTGAATTTTTGCTTACCGCCTACTAACGTATCTCCAATTTGGTAATTACCTGTGTCGTATAACCCAATAATATCTCCAGCTACAGCATGGTTAACAGTTTCTTTATCGTCTGCCATAAATGAAGTTGAACGTGTAATTTTTTGTTTCTTACTAGTACGTTGTAATGTAACATCCATACCACGTTCAAATGCACCACTAACAACTCTCATAAATGCAATTCTATCTCGGTGTTTAGGATCCATATTAGCTTGTATTTTAAAGATAAATCCAGAAAAGTCAGTATCAAATGGACTCACTTCGATTTCTTCTTTAGTCTGTCTTGCATTAGGCATTGGTGCATGATCAACGTATGCATTTAAGAAGTTTTGAACACCAAAGTTAGCTAAAGCAGAACCGAAAAATACTGGAGTCAATTCACCATTTAATAATGCATCATTATCAAAATCTTCCCCTGCTCCTTCTACTAACATTAACTCCTCGATAGCTTGTTCAAATGCACTATCATTTTTAATGGCATGATCTTCTTCTAATTCATAATCATCATTTAGATGTAAAATATTTTCTTCATCTCTAAAAGGTTCAATTGATTTACTTTTTCTATCGATAATACCGAAAAAGTTTTGTCCCATTCCTACAGGCCAATTCATTGGATAAGTATCAATATTTAACGTTTCTTCAATTTCTTCTAATAAGTCAAATGGTTCTTTACCCACACGGTCTAATTTATTAATGAAAGTAAAAATAGGTATACCTCTCATTTTACAAACTTTAAACAATTTAAGTGTTTGTGGTTCGATACCTTTTGCACAGTCGATAACCATTACAGCACTATCGACAGCCATTAATGTACGATACGTATCCTCTGAAAAGTCTTCGTGTCCAGGTGTATCTAATATATTAATTTTATAATCATCATAATCAAACTGCATGACTGAACTTGTTACTGAGATACCACGCTCTTGTTCAACTTTCATCCAGTCACTTGTAGCGAATTTCCCAGATTTTTTACCTTTAACTGTACCCGCTTCACGAATGGCTCCACTGAAATATAATAGTTTTTCAGTTAATGTTGTTTTACCAGCATCGGGATGGGAAATAATAGCAAAGGTCTTTCTTGACTCTACTTCTTCCTTTAAATTCATTAATCATTCTCCTTTAGTATTGTTTCAATCCAACTTGTTACTTTATTAGCAAGATTTTCTGCTTCATTTTCATCATTAAATGTAAAAAATTGCATTAATAATGTTTCATTAATTTCTTCTATACTTAAGTCATTTGAAATTTCAACTGACCAAAATTGATCAGGTATTGCTATCAATAGTGTTTGATTTAATTTTTGAAAATATACATAAAATTTGTTCGAATCATCTGTATATTCCCTAATCTTCAACTGGTCCACCACCAAATTTTTTATATGCTGCTTCTAGACCTATTAAATCATCTCGATGAGGAACTTTGATATGTCCCGGCATAATTTGGTAAGGTTCTCTACCTTTAGATGCGAGAACAACAGTATCACCTGGTTCAGCGATGTCAATTGCATGTTTAATTCCTTCTGCTCTATCCTCAAATTCTACATAATTTGAATGTGTAGCGCCTTTAGCTAATTCAGCTGTAAGCATTTTCGGATCATCATTAGCGGGATTGTCAGGCGTAAAAATAACATAATCTGCACGACAAGCGACACTACCCATTTCAGGAGTTTTTGTCATATCTCGCTCTCCGGCCATACCCACTAAAAATATTAATTTTTGTTTAACAAATGGTTTAACTGCATCAATTAACTTATTCATTCCATCTGCTGTATGTGCATAATCGATGATTAAATCAATTGGCAAACTAGGATCCAGTACTTCTAAACGTCCCTCAACTGGTTCAAGTGATTTAACTGCCTTAATAATTTCTTCAAATGAAATTCCTTTACTCCAAACCGCAATTATTGCTGCCATAATATTCGATATATTGAATTTGCCGACATATGGACTTTCAACATGATAACTTCCGAATGGCGTTTTAAATTCAAATTTCACGCCTTGCAATGATTCATTAATATTTGTCGCCATGAACTGTGCTTCATTATCAATACCATATGTAAATATTTCATAAGGTGTCACAGAAGCAAGATATTCTGAAAAAGAGTCATCGTTATTTATAACGGCGTATTTTTCTTTTGCTAAGTCTTCACCTAACTGACTAAATAACAATGATTTAGCATGTCCATATGCTTCCATTGTTCCATGAAAATCTAAATGGTCTTGCGTTAAATTGGAGAATATAGCAACATCAAATTCAACACCTCTTAAACGACCAAGTGATAAACCATGACTTGATACTTCTAATGTCATAGCTTCAGCACCTTCATCAGCAGCTACTTTAATTTTTTTAGTTAAAGATACTGTCTCAGGAGTTGTATTTGCGCCTTTCGTTTTCTTTTCATTAATCTGGAAACCATTTGTACCTAAATAAGCACTATTTTTATTTAGTTTTCTATATATTAGATGAATCATTGTAGCAATAGATGTCTTACCATTTGTACCTGTTACCCCATATGTAACTAGTTGATGGCTTGGAAAGTTAAATAACGTATGTGCTAATAGACTCGCTACTCTCAATGTATCTGGCACAATGACTTGTGTTACTTCACCATTTAATTCTTGTTCTCTATTAACTACAATTATTTTACATCCTTGATCAACTACATTTTGACAAAATTTATGACTATCTACTGTATAACCTTTTGATGCGACAAAAATACTGCCTTCTTTAGCTGTTCTTGAATCAGTAGTAATATCTTCTACTTTTCTTTCTAATGTTCCAATTACTTGTTTTACTCGAATTTTTTCGAACAATACACTCGCATTCAAAATGAATCGCTCCTTTTTTTACAATAAGTCTATTATACACGTTTTAATGGTTATGATAAATTTATTCTTCATATTTAAATGTAATCATTGTTATCGACTTTTTTATAGTAATACTCTCTACAAAAATTAACATTATTCTATTATATATGTAGTAAATTGGTTGATTATACGATTTTAATCGCCATTTCTTTCAAAAAATTTTCAACAATTAAATGTAAATTAAAAGCTCATTTATTAATCTAACATTAAAAATGGTTAAAAATACTGTTAGCTTAGGAAATTAATGATACTTATTAATTGAATCATGCTAACATAAAGTATAGATAAACATTTTATTTGATGTAATTATGAAGAAAATACTTCATCATTATTAAGTAATTTCGAATTTTATTTTAAGATAGTTATGGTATAATGCATAAATACAAATTTTACATCTACATATAAAGTATTACTTGTAGTTTAATCACAAGAAAATTGCTTCAAGTCAATGGTAATGAAATTAACGGAAATCGTGATATTCCTTTTATAATGTATTAAAATACGTTACACTTATTATAAATTTTAAAAATTAACGGAGGGTGGCTTTTAATGGTTACTCAAAATAAAAAAATATTGATTATTACTGGTTCTTTCGGTAACGGTCATATGCAAGTTACTCAAAGTATCGTAAACCAATTAAATGAAATGAATTTGGACCATTTAAGTGTTATTCAACACGACTTATTTATGGAAGCACATCCGATTTTAACTTCTATATGTAAAAAATGGTATATCAATAGTTTTAAATATTTTAGAAACATGTATAAAAACTTTTATTATAGCCGCCCTGATCAACTAGATAAATGTTTTTATAAGTATTATGGTCTAAATAAATTAATAAATATACTGATTAATGAGAAACCAGATTTAATTTTGTTAACATTCCCAACACCAGTAATGTCTGTATTAACAGAACAATTCAATATTAATATTCCAATTGCGACGGTAATGACTGATTATCGAATGCAAAAAAATTGGATTACACCAAAATCAGAACGTTATTATGTTGCTACTGAAACAACTAAAGAAGATTTCATGGAAGTAGGCGTTCCTGCCTCTAACATTAAAGTCACTGGAATCCCTATTTCTAGTAAATTTGAAGAATATATTGATCAAAGAGCGTGGTTGAGTAAACATCATTTAGATCCAGATAGACCAACTATCTTAATGTCTGCAGGCGCATTTGGAGTTTCAAAAGGTTTTGACCAAATGATTATTGAAATCTTAGAGAAAAGTAAACATTCACAAGTTGTTATGATTTGTGGACGCAGTAAAGAATTAAAACGTTCATTACAAGCTAAATTTAAAAATAATTCTGATGTTTTAATATTAGGATTTACTAAACATATGAATGAATGGATGGCATCAAGCCAATTAATGATTACTAAACCAGGCGGAATAACTATTTCAGAAGGATATACTCGCTGTATTCCAATGGTATTTTTAAATCCTGCTCCTGGTCAAGAATTAGAAAATGCGCATTATTTTGAAAAAATGAATATGGGTAAAATTGCTAATACGCCAGAAGAAGCTATTGATATCGTTACGCAGATTACAAATGATGAAACTTTATTAAATAAAATGACTTCTAATATGAAAGAATCTAGAATTGAATATTCTACTTTGAAATTATGTAAAGACTTATTAGAATTATTAGGCCACTCTTCACAACCTGAAGAGATATATGGAAAGGTACCTTTATATGCCAGATTCCTCGTTAAATAATTATTCTAATAATAAAAACTTTATTATTATGTTAGTCATTTTATTTTTAATGGAATTTGCTAGAGGTATGTATATTTTAAGTTATATTAATTACTTACCTACTGTTACATCAATTGCAGTTGCAGTGACATCACTTGCTTTTTCTATTCATTTTATTGCAGATGCTGCGACAAATTTTGTTATTGGCTTTTTATTAAAAAAATTCGGTGCTAGATTAGTGCTAACATCAGGCTTTTTAATGGCATTTCTAAGTTTATTCTTAGTCATCTGGTTTCCGTCATCATCAATTATCATCATTATTAGTGCAATTATGCTCGGTATTGCTGTTAGCCCCATATGGGTGATTATGTTATCAAGTGTTCAAGAAGATAAACGAGGCAAACAAATGGGCTATGTTTATTTTGCTTGGTTATTAGGTTTATTAGTAGGTTGGGTAGTCATGAATTTTCTAATTAAAATTCATCCCCTACATTTTGTATTTATGATGTCGCTAGTAGTTTTAATTGCTTGGGTTTTATACTACTTTGTCAATATAAGACTCACAAACTACAATACTAAACCTGTAAAAGAACAATTATTCCAAATTGTTGATGTAACTAAACGACATATGATTTTATTCCCAGGCATCTTATTACAAGGTGCAGCTATTTCAGCACTAGTCCCTATATTACCTACATACGCAACTAAAATCGTACATGTATCAACTGTTGAATATACACTAGCAATTATGATTGGTGGCATAGGTTGTGCTTTTTCTATGTTATTCCTTTCAAAAATTATAGATAAAAACAGCAAAGGCTTTATGTATAGTATTATATTTGGCGGTTTCATTTTATATACATTAATGATATTTGGATTATCTTTAATCACAAATATTTATATTGTATGGGGTATCGCTTTATTTATTGGATTAATGTATGGTATTTTACTTCCAGCTTGGAATACATTCATGGCAGTCCATATTAATCCTAAAGAACAAGAAGAAACTTGGGGCGTTTTTAATAGTGTACAAGGTTTCGGTTCTATGATTGGTCCATTATTAGGCGGTTTAATTACTCAATTCACAAATAACTTAAATAATACATTTTATTTTTCTGCATTTATTTTCTTAGTTTTAGCCTTATTTTACGGTTATTACTTTATAAATCGAAAACATGCAAAATAACAGAAAATGGAGTGAGATAGACATCTATTATAAAATAGATACCACTATCTCACTCCATTTTGTTTATGTTTTAACTATTAATAATTATTGGTTTTCAAAATCTAATTAATTTAATTTAAATGTATCGATAACGTTCCATTTGTCATCTTCTGAATGATATTGAAGTAACGATAATTCATCAATTACCTCTTTATGATCTACCCCTGCTAATTCTACTTGACCATAAATATCTTCAAATTCTTGACTTGAAAGACCTTGTGCAATTGTAAAATGAGGTACAAATTGATGTTCAGCCTTACCATAAAAATCATCTGTATCAAATCGATTAAAAATTTCTTCAAGTTCGTCGTTTTTAGCAACTTTAAAGTAAATAACATTATTTACTGGTTTGAAACTTGATGCTTTAGTAGCATGGATATCGATTGATGAGATACCTTTAATTCGAGTTTCAATTTCTTTTTTAACTGAATCTAAATCCGCATCATTAACTTCAAATTGAGATTTCACAGTAATATGTGGCATAATTTGTGCGTAATGAGTGTCATAACGCTTACGATATGCATTTACCTCTTCTTGAAATGACTTTGATGGGATTAACGCTAATCCTAAAATCATTTGAATTCCTCCTTTGTTTAACCTATTTCCATTATAGCAAAATTCCATGAAAACCGTTACTTTAAACTTAAAAATATTTTTTCTATTTTAAACTATATTCTTCAAAATTTTTATACGATGTAAAGTTGATTATGATTTTTTAAACAGTATTATTTCAAATTATATCTTTAAAAAACATACCTATTTTTATACTCATTCATTAAGTTAGTCCGGAATTTCTTCATTTAAAAAGTATTTTAGTATATCGCCTAACATTGGTTTCCATGATTTCCAGTTATGGCCGCCATCGAATTCTTGGTACTCATACTTCACATGGTATTGTTTAATAAGTTGATTTAATTCTCGGTTTGGCGTTAAGAAATTCGCACGTTTCCCATTGGTTGGCAAGGTAAAATCTTCTTCTTCTAAACCAATAGCATGCCAAATTGAAAGTTGTTCTTTTGTTTCACAATCAATCAATTTCTCTTTAATGATATCGTCATATTGTGGACTAAGCATAGCTACTTGGCTAAATATAGTTGGATACGTTAATGAAGTAAGTAAAGCTATACTTCCAGCCAAACTATCACCCATTAATAATCGTGCATTACCTACTTTGTAAGTAGGGAAAGTAGCATCAATAAATGGTAATAACTCTTTGCCGATTGCTTTAACAGTTAAATGTGATCGACTACCTTGTGGGTGAAATTCTTCACGTCGTTTTTCAACACTCTCGTAATGAAATCCTACAATAATAGCTCGTTGTATTTCCTGATCTTTACGCAATCTTTCATATTCTCTTTGAATTCTTCCAAATCTTAAAAAATCTAATCCATCAAAACAAATAATCACTTGATGTTTAAATAAATCTGTATAATCTTCAGGTAAATAAATCGATATCGTAACTTCTCTTTCTAAAATATCGCTATAAAATTGATGTTTATTGATTTTACCTGGTTTAAATTCAGACATGTTAAAACGCCCCCTAGTAGTATTAATAACATTGTACCAAGAGACGTTATATTTTTAAATTATGTAGATTTTAAAGTTTTTAATAAATTAAGAAATTCAGTTGTTAATTGTAATTTTAATTCTTTAATAAACAACTATTTTCCGTAAATAAATTCATTAACGTTATATATATAACATCCTGTTTTATTTACTTACTTTTTTCAATCTTTCAGGATAGGTTTTCAACCAAAAGATAGCATTAGGTAGTTTTTTCGCATCAGGTTTATATAATGCATGATAACCTGAACCTAAACGTGACTTCTGTACTTCATAATCTTTTAATGCTTCTATAGATGGTTTATGTAGTATCCATATCGCTATAATGTTTAACCACGCCATAAGACCTGCCCCTAAATCACCTAAAGCCCAAGCAACATCTGCAGTTTTAATACCACCATATAATGTTGCAATAATGATTCCTAATCTTATGAGAATAAATGCAATATTGGTTGTATGATTGTTTTGCTTTCTAGTTATATAAGCTACATTTGTTTCAGCAATATAGTAATAAGCTATTATTGTCGTAAAAGCAAAGAAGAATAACGCAATTGCTACAAAATAAGAACCTATTCCAGAAAAATGAGTATCAAAATGGTAACTACTACCATGAAATGCTTTATCTATACCTGCTTGTACATACATAGCTGTACCTGAATAATCTTTACTACCATCTGCATTTTCTACAAATACACCACCATTTTTTATTAAATGTGGTGTGCCATTAGCATTATTTTGACCATCTGTAACGTTATATGTACCTGAAAGCAAAATAATTAACGCTGTCGCTGTACATACAAATAAAGTATCCACATAAACTGAAAATGATTGAACTAATCCTTGTTTTGCTGGATGAGATACTTCTGCAGCTGAAGCTGGATGCGGTCCAGTACCTTGCCCCGCTTCATTAGAAAACAGTCCTCTTTTAACTCCAATTTCAATCATAGCGCCTACAATTCCACCAAATGCTGATTGTAATCCAAAAGCAGATTTGAATATTTCAGCTAATAATGCTGGAACAGCTTGAATGTTAATCACAATAATGATGATTGCCATCAAAATATAAATTACAGCCATAAATGGTACGACAGCAGTAGCTACATTAGCAATTGAACGTAATCCACCAAAAATGATTAACGCTAAAATAATTACGACGATCACAGCAACTACCCAATTAGGTATATTGAAAGCGTTATTCATAGAACTTGTGATTGCATTTGCTTGTACACCAGGCAATAATAATCCGGCAGATATAATCGTAACTATTGCAAATGCTAATCCGTAAATCTTACCCAACTTACCACCGATACCATATTCGATATAATATGCTGGACCACCACGATATTCACCGTTAACTTCACGTTTAAAGATCTGTCCTAATGTTGATTCAATAAATGCACTACTCGCTCCTAAAAAGGCACTCATCCACATCCAAAATACTGCACCAGGACCTCCAATAAAGATTGCTGTTGATACACCAACTATATTACCAGTACCAACACGCCCCGCTAATGACATGGCTATAGCTTGAAAACTAGAAATACCACTAGGTGATTTTTCTCCCTGAAACATTAAACGAATCATTTCTTTAAAAATGTCTTACTTGGAAAAAGCGCATCATTAAACTAAAAAATATACCCGTAAATAATAATCCATATACTAATGGTTTACTCCAAACCAGTTCATTTAAAAATGCAACGATATTTTCAATCATCGTATACCTCCCTAATCAATAGATTAAAAAAATTATACGATGTATATTTACACTTATCAATATATTTTTAGAATTTTATATAAAATGTATTATATTATTATCTATTTGTGCGCTTTATTTAAACGATATGGCTCTTTTGTAGTATTGAATTTTGAGATATACTATATAAGACTATCAAAAAATGAAAAATTTCAGGAGGACTATCATATATGTTAAATAAAGTTTGGTTCCGAACTGGCATAGCTTTAATTATGTTGTTCATACTCATCAAACTATTTATGCAAGTGCATGAAGTATTTACCCCTATTGTTACCATTATTGGATCTGTTTTCCTTCCATTTATTATTAGTGGTTTCTTATTTTATATATGTTTACCATTTCAAAATTTATTAGAAAAATGGGGATTTCCAAGATGGGCTAGTATTGTAACTATATTTGTCGTGTTAATAGCAATAATTGCTATAGTTGTAGCCTTTATTGCACCAATCTTAATTTCAAATATGAATAATTTGATTAAACAAACACCAGCATTACAAAGAGAAACTGAGCGTCTGGTTAATTTCGCACTAACTCAAATTGATAAATTACCAAATGATGTCACTCACCGTATTAATAATATGGTTAAATCAATGGGTGATGGCGTAACAGATGTCTTATCAAACTCACTTTCATATATCACATCATTAATTTCTACTATTTTCTTATTGATTATGGTACCGTTCTTCCTTATTTATATGTTAAAAGATCACGAAAAATTCATTCCAGCAGTTGGTAAATTTTTCAAAGGAGAACGTAAAGTATTTGTAGTAGATTTATTGAAAGATTTAAACTACACGTTGAAGTCATATATCCAAGGACAAGTAACAGTTAGTGTTATTTTAGGTATTATCTTATATATTGGTTATACAATTATTGGATTACCTTATACACCATTATTAGTATTATTTGCTGGTGTAGCTAATTTAATACCATTCTTAGGTCCATGGCTTTCATTCACGCCAGCAGCTATTTTAGGTATTATCGATGGTCCGACGACTTTTGTTTGGGTGTGTGTTATCACTTTAATTGCACAACAATTAGAAGGAAATGTCATTACACCAAATGTTATGGGTAAATCACTAAGCATGCATCCATTAACAATCATTGTGGTTATTTTAGCAGCTGGAGATTTAGGTGGTTTTACACTAATATTAATCGCTGTACCTTTATATGCAGTATTAAAAACAATAATTAGCAATATCTTTAAATATCGTCAACGAATTATCGATAAAGCGAATAGTAACGTTAAAGATTAGATATTCTTTCACATAACATAAAATTATAACTAAAAAAGCTGTGAAGATGCCTATAGCCTTCTTCACAGTTTTTTATTGTTTTCCAATACTTCTTCAACTAATCACATAAAACAAAAACCAAGTGGGTCGTAAAGACATCTCACTTGGTCATTTGATTTATTTTGTAGCTTTCGTTTTAAAATTCCTAGCTTTATTATTTAATTGCGTGGTATCCACCATCAACATGGATGTTTTCACCTGTAACACCGCTAGAAAAATCACTTAATAAGTAAGCCGCAGTTTTACCTACTTCTTCTTGGTCAACGTGACGTTTTAATGGTGCACGTTCTTCAATTTCTTTAAGAATTGTGTTAAATCCACCTACACCTTTAGCACTTAAAGTACGAATAGGACCAGCTGAGATTGCATTTACACGGATGTTATCTTCACCTAAGTCTAGTGCTAAATATTTAACATTTGCTTCTAAACTTGCTTTAGCTACGCCCATAACATTATAGTTTTGTACAGCAAATTCTCCACCTAAATAAGTTGTAGCAACAATGCTTCCACCTTCAGGCATTAATTTTTTAGCTTCATTTGCAACAATAGTTAGTGAATATGAACTAATATCTTGCGCTAATAAGAAACCTTCTCTTGATGTTTCAGAGAAACGTCCTCTTAAATCTTCCATGTTGGCAAAAGCAATTGAATGATAAACGCCATCAATATTGCCTACATCTTCACCGATTTTAGCAAAGCCATTAACAACATCTTCATCACTTTGAACATCGATTTGATATAAACGTTGTTCTGATTGATTAAGTTGATCTAATAATTTTTCTAATTCTTTACGGCTACGATCTTTACGATATGTAAATACTAATTTAGCACCTAGTTGATCTAGTACTTTGGCAACGCCAAAACCAATACTACGTTTATTGGCAATTCCCATAATGACATAAGTTTTATTTTCAAGATTTAACATGCAAATAACTCCTTTTAATAAGATATATAATAAATCATTTCAAACGTTTCTAAATTTTTCACTCAATATATTTTAACATTTTTAGTACCTGATAATAAAGCATTTTAGATTTACTCTATAGTTCACACTATACTTATATTAAATTTCATATTATTTATATAATTAAAAAGATCTGTAAGTATGATGTATACTTACAGATCCATAATCCTTTATTAATAATAGAATTCTAATTCTTGTTTTAACTCATCTACATATTCTTTTGAACCTGTCACAATAAGTCTATCTTTATAACGTAATTGCGTATCACCATGAGGAACAATAGAATCATTATTGCGCACAATTCTTACAAAAATAATATCTCCACCGAATGGGAAATTTCGTAATTGAATGTTCTCATATTTATAATTCAACATTTGTATTTCATATAGAGATGTTTCTACATTACTTAATAAGTTAAGCATATTCGGCGTTTCTATTAATCCTTTAAGTAATATTTTATTACTTAGATAATTACTAAATATTTCTATGCCTAACGATTTCATTTCTAAGTCTTCATTTGTACTTTCAAGTCTACATATCACTCGTTCTACGCCATGTTCTTTAGCCATCAAAGCGACTTTTCGGTTGATTTCATCATCATTAGTCGCACATACAACGATGTCACGATCGAATAACCCTAATCTTTCAAGTATTCCTTGTTCATAATCAGCGATTTCGACCATAGTAATTTCATCGGATAATTTACGACTATCACTTAAATCTTTACGATAATAAAGTGAAATGTCATACAATTGGGAAGTTAAATTCTGTACGATAGGAATAGTCAGTTGGTTTTTACCTATCAAGCTTACCTCAATACGACGATTCATTTCATTAGGTACTGGGAATAGCTTTTTAAAAATAACAGGCACAAAGACACAAGTAATGACTGCACTTAAAATAAGTAACCCTGATGTTTCTGCTGAAATTGTCTTTAATTGTTCAGCGATTTTAGCTGCAGCAATAACTAATGATAGCGTTGACGTTAATAAGAATGCTGAAGCAACAGTCGTCTTCATATCAAACCATCGTTTTATAAGAAATACTGGAATTAGCTTAGATACTATAAAAGCCAAAATTAAAATAGGTATAATGATTAACAATGATGGTTCTTTCACTAATGATGGAATGTCTAAATCTACACCCACCATAATAAAGAATATAGGAATGAAAAATCCGTATCCAAATGAGTCTAATTTCTCAACCATTTCTTCATCAGGATTTAATAATGATACAACTACGCCAGCTAAGAATGCACCAAGTATGTATTCAGCACCAACACCTTCTGCTAATGCAACAAGTAATATAATCAATGCAAATACAGCACGTATACCAATTTGTGTAGTACCACCCATTAATTTTTGTAAAAATGACATTCGTTTAAATAGTACTCCAATAACGTAGAAAATAATTGTAAATACTACCAAAATGCCTGTAAGCCAGATGGTACTACCACCGTGACCGTTAACCGCACCATAAATTGTTAGTAATATCATTGTTACTAAATCGGCTAATACCGCAACTAACAAGATAAATTGTCCAATAGTCGTTCTCATTATATTCATTTCTTTTAATGTCGGAACTACCACACCTAATGAAATAGTAGATATGATAATTATCATTAATAATACATCATCTATTAAACCAAACCATTTTAATGCGTATGCTAAAATAATTGAAACAATCATGATTAATGCAAATACTGTCATTGCGAGGTTTAAATGACCTGGTAATTTCTTCTCTTCTTTTCTTTCACCTTGTCGAGGACGAGAATCTTTTTTAAAGGCGTTAAAATCAATTTCTAATCCACTTAAAAACATTAAAAAGATAAAGCCTAATGTTGATAAAATACTAAGCATAGAATCTTTGGTTACTAAGTTTAAAAATGAATTACCTATAATTATCCCCATTAATATTTCAGCAACTACGACAGGTAAAAAATTAATATTCAACCTATTTATTATAATAGGTGTTAAGAATGCAGCTACAACTACAATCACAAGTGATAAGAACTCCATTAGTTCCTCCTTAAGTTAAATATGACATAAATGATGTTGCTAAGCCGAAATAAATTAACATACTTACAATGTCGTTAATTGTTGTAATAAATGGACCACTTGCAACTGCTGGGTCAATTTTTAATTTATTCATTAATAATGGAATCATTGATCCAACTAATGTACCAACTGTCATAGCACACGTTAAACTGCCACCAACAATGACTGCTAATAAGGGTTGTCTATAAATAGCAATAATTATAATGATTAAAATGATGGAACAAACAATTCCTGATAAAAAGCCACTTCCCGCTTCTCTTAAAGCAACTTTAAATTTACTTTGTTCGTCGATATCACCAGTTGAAATATTACGTACAGATACGGCTAAAGATTGCGTACCAGAATTACCTGACATCCCACTAATAATTGGTATAAAGGCTGCTAATAAAGCGACTTTTGCTAAAGTGTCTTCAAAGCTACCTAAAATTGTTGCAGTAATCATACCTAAAAACGTTAAAATGATTAGCCAAGGTAAACGTTTTGTTGCCGTTTTGATTACTGAATCATTAGTAGAATCAATATCAGAGACACCGGCTAAACGAGAGTAGTCTTCACTTGCCTCTTCATCCATAACATCTAAAATATCATCAATTGTAATAATACCTAATAGATGATTTTGGTAATCAACAACAGGTACTGCAATGAAATCATAGTCTCTCATTGTTTGTGCAACGTCTTCTTGGTCAATTGCGACATCTACACTAATAACACGTTCACTCATCACATCTTCAATATAAGCATCGTTCTCAGCTGTGATTAAATCTCTTAAAGATAAAACCCCAACTAATTGATCATCTTCATTGATAGCAAAAATCACGTAAATTGTTTCAGCATTTGGCGCTTGTTCTTTAACATGCATTAATGCTTCTTTAACAGGAGTAGTAGATTTTAATGAAAGATATTCTGTTGTCATAATACCGCCGGCGGTATCTTCTTCATAATGTAGTAATGCCTTTATTTCATTGGCATCTTCTTTATTCATTAATGTAAGTAAACTAGCGACTTTAGGTTTAGTTAATTCGTTTAAAATGTCTACTGCATTATCGTATGACATTTCTTCTAAAATATGACTTGCGTAGTTTGCATTAATTTTTTCAAATAATTCTTCGTAATCCTCATCGTCTATATCCAAGTGATCAAAGAAATCAGCAACTTCTTGTGGTGATAAGAATTGGAATATTTTTTGTCTATTCTCATCATCAGTGTCTTCAAAGTATTCACTTTGTTCGTAATTATGCATTGATAAAAATTCTTCTCTAAATGCATCTATATCTTCATTTTGTAATAATTGATCTAATAAGTCTTTATCGTACACATCTTCGCTAGCGTATTCTTTCTCTTTCATTTCTGTGTCGTTAGACAATTTAAACACCTCCAAAATGCTTTTTATATCATGTCATACCATTGATTTAGTTGTTTATAATCAGTTGTTATTTCAATTGTATTTTTACTTACTGGGTGTTCAAATGTTAGTTTGTAACACTGTAAACATTGCCCCTCTATTTTATCATGTTTACCACCGTATAATGTATCACCAATTAAAGGATGACCTAAATGTTGAAAATGCACCCTTATTTGATGAGTCCGACCAGTACATAATTGGACTTCACATAAACTTACATGACTCTTTTGTTTAATCGTCTGATATATGGTTTTAGCATACTTACCATTTTCTGATACTTGTCTTTCAATAATACTATGACTAGTTCTTGAAATGGGCGCTTCAATCACATCACTTGGTTTTGTTAAACCATGGGCTAAACATATATATTTTTTATTCATATTAATTTTTGAAAATAAGTAATGAATATATCCATATTTTGCAAATAAAACAATACCAGTCGTATTACGATCTAATCGTGTAACAATATGTGGGTTAGTATTTTCACCTTTGTCTTGTAAATAACCTAAAACTTGTTCAACTAAGCTCTCATGTGGATGTTCACGAGAAGGTGCACAATTTTGTCCATTAGGTTTGAAGACAATAATAATGTAGTCATCTTCAAATAAAATATCTAATGGTTTCAAATATGGAACTAAGTTAGCGCTCGGAACTTCCTTTGGTAAACGCACTTCTAATTTGTCATTGATATCAAGTTCAAACCTTACTGTTACAGGTTTATTATTTACAAGTAAAGCGCCATTAGTTTTAATGGCGCTAATCGTTTTCTTAGAAAAATCATGTCGTTTTAAAAATGTTTTAAGCGTTTCTTTTTGCGTAATTGTATAACGGAATATCATATTTCATCATCACTTGAAATAAAGGAATCGTGTACCCTTTTCCAAAATGGGAATGGTCTAAAGCGTGCAAACCTTACTTTTTCATTTGCTACTCTATATTGAATCGCATTCACATTTTTATGTTTAATGCTGACATGGTCAATAGTCGTACGTATCGTATCATGATTCACTGGAGTAATAAGACAAGTATGATGTTTAGGTAACACAAGTGGTGACCCTACCGTTCTAAACACGCGATTGTTAATTGACGCAATCTCAGCAATTTGCATTGCTTCAAGAGAAGGATGAATTAACGCTCCACCTAATGCTTTGTTATAGGCTGTAGAACCTGATGGTGTAGATATACACAAACCATCACCTCTAAAACGCTCAAAATGTTTTCCGCGAATATTAACATCCACAACTAATGTTGATCCATTTTCAGTTTTCATGGTTGCTTCATTCAAAGCTAAGTACCTTGTTTCATAACCATTATTATTATATCGGACTATGATTTCTAATAATGGATATTCAATGACTTGAAATTCTGAATTGTTAATTTCAATAATCAATTTTTCGACTTCATGAGGTAACCAATCAGCATAAAATCCTAAATGGCCAGTATGAACACCGACAAATGCTACTTTCGATAACATATGACTATACTGATGAAAGGCTTGAAGTAAAGTACCATCGCCACCAACTGATATGACTATTTCTGGATTTTCTTTATCTTCAACCATTTGAAAATCTTTCATATGGCTAATCATTTTATGCTTTAACGCATTGGATTTTGAATCACCTTTAGTTAGGATTGTATAACGCATCTTTACACCTCATTAGTCATTTTCATGCTTTTTTGCACGCTTTTGTGTATAGTATTTTTGTGCTTCTTGAATTTCATCTTTGATTTCAGACATTTCTTCATCTAATAAGTATGCCGCTTCAGCTGCTCTTTCTAAACGATGTTGTATCTCACTTGGATAATCCCCATCATATTTATAACGCAATGTATGCTCAATCGTTGACCAAAAGTTCATTGCCAATGTTCTAATTTGAATTTCAGCTAATATCGACTTTTGTCCACTCAATGTTTCAATTGGATATTCAATGATGACATGATAAGAACGGTAACCACTTTCTTTAGTATTACGAATATAGTCTCTTTCTTCAACGACGCTAAAGTCTTTACGTTGACGTAAAATATTGACAACTACATCGATGTCATCAACAAATTGACACATAATTCGTAACCCAGCTATGTCATACATTTCTTCTCTTAATCTATCAAATTGAATTCCACGTTTATTGGCTTTATCAATTATACTTGAAATAGGTTTTACGCGGCCTGTTACGAATTCAATGGGAGAACTATGTTCACTAATTTCATATTGTCTACGTAATCCTTTTAATTTTACTTTTAATTCATTAACGGCCTGTTTATAAGGTGTTAAAAATTGATCCCACTGGTTCATATTCATTCACTCCGCTTCATTCTAGTTCAAAAGTTTTTTCAACAGCAGAAACAAACTCCTTACCATAGTTATTATTACCTTCTATATTATCCAATATGTAATCTAATTCTTCTTGGAAATGTTTAAGTTCTAACGTTTCATTTACGACTAGTTTTTTACCTTTATTTTCATGTAGCATTGACCATGTTTCTTCAACAAAGATCAAATACGAATAGGATTGTCCATCATCTAATATGTAAGCAAATCCGTAGTTATCACTGTCAACAAGCATTTGTCCTACTTCTTCTAATCCTTCAATAGAATCTTCTGAATAACAATAAATTGTATCATCTTTCACTTTTATCTCATTTATATATATACGCATGCTTGCCCCTCCTTATTCCATATTAGTTTAACATAATTTGGCCATTCAACACACATATCTATGACATTATTCTTACATTATTATTAGGTTTATGATTGTTCAAATTAAAACCAAAAGTATATGTCTGATATTATTAAAATATATGTAAAAATGTACATCGTCAAAATGATCAAAATTACTTTAAATCATGGATGATTTACGTCATAATATTGATAAATTTAAAATAAACATAAAGAAAAGTATCGGGGTGTATCTCTATCATGGCAACTAATAATGAAATTGAATTTAAACAAATACTAAATGAAAATGTATATAATGACATTAAACACAAATACTTTAAGGACGATACTCCTTTTAAACAAATTAACTATTATATTGACACTGAGGATTTTAAATTAAAATCAAATCAATCGGCTTTAAGAATACGTGTGAAAGACGATACTTATGAAATGACGCTTAAAGTTCCAGCAGAAGTCGGTTTAACAGAATATAATTTTGATGTATCTATAGAACCTAAAATTAATAAAGTAATTAGCCACGATCAATTACCATCAGACATTAGACATATTATATCTGAAAAATACGGCATTCAAGATGGTAGTTTATCTATTTTAGGTGCATTAACAACATATCGAATGGAAACCAATTATAAAAATGAATTACTTGTACTGGATAAAAGTGAATATCTGGGCACTGAGGATTATGAACTTGAATTTGAAGTTAACCAATATGAAGAAGGTTTAACAAAATTCAATGAGTTACTTCAGTCATTTAATCTGGCTCACCAAAAACCATTGAATAAAGTTCAACGATTCTTTGAACGAAAAAAAGAATTATCTTAAATTAGCAAAAAATAGCTATAATGCAAATTACTTTCATATGTAAAAATTCATGTTATATTAGATATATATTAATGGAACACGGTGATAATATGCCTAGAACACCTTATGACATCATCGGGCAAGACGCACTATATCAAATGATTGATCATTTTTACTCGTTAGTTGAACAAGACGATAGAATTAATCATTTATTCCCTGGTGATTTTAAAGAAACGAGTCGAAAGCAAAAACAATTTTTAACTCAGTTTTTAGGTGGCCCTGATTTATATACTCAAGAACATGGACACCCCATGTTAAAAAGATGACATATGGAATTTACAATTACTGAATTTGAACGCGATGCTTGGTTAGAAAATATGTCTATTGCGATTACCCACGCTAATTTTCCCGATGGGGTTGGAGACTATTTATATGAAAGATTGCGACTAACAGCTAATCACATGGTAAATTCCGAAAATTAATTGTAGGTGAAATGACATGGCTGAAGAGTTAAGAGTAATGGAGAATAAGAGTTGTGAAGATGCAAATACTGATCTATCACCTGTATGCAAAATAGAAATTTACTCTTTTTTCGATCCCTTTAGTAAAGATTGCTTTAAATTATCTGCAATTTTATCTAAATTAAGAATTGAATATAATCAATATATACGTGTTAGACATATTCTTAATCCTTCATTAAAAGTTTTAACAAAATGCCAAGCACAAAGCACCTCTGATTTTGATAATATTGCCCTTGCTTATAAAGCGGCTGAATTACAAGGTCGTTTAAGAGCTGAGCGTTTTATTCATTTAATACAAAATGAAATTATTCCAAAGCGTGATATTATCACTGAAGAAATGATATGTGATTGTGTAAAAAATGCTGGAATAGATTATGAAGTGTTTAAAGAAGACTTACAAAAAAGTAAACTTACTGAAAGTTTAAAAGTTGACTTGCATATAGCACGTGAAATGGAAATTGAACAATCCCCTTCTCTCGTCTTTTTCAATGAAGATGTGCACGAAGAAGGTTTAAAAGTTGAAGGATTATATCCTTACCATATATACACATATATTATTAACGAACTTATGGGTAGTCCTATTGAAAAGAACTTACCACCAAAATTAGAGACATACATTCAACAAAAGCAACTTGTTACAATGGAAGAATTGCTTACTATATATGAATGGCCTGAGAAATTACTTAATAAAGAACTAAAAAAATTAATGCTTCAACAAAAAGTTGAAAAACTTAATTATCCTGAAGGTAAATTTTGGAAATCAAAAATGCCCAAACCTAATTGTTAAATATAAATATTAATAAAGCCAACACAAAATGATTTTAAATAATCTTTTGTGCTGGCTTTTTGTTTATTCATTAATTGTATAATTTATGTATATTGTTTAACGTATAATTTTATAATAAATAAAAAAAACGCCGTGTCTGATTACACGACGCTAAACAAAGGGGATGGGAGAAATTTTTCACTTCAAACAAAGGGGTATGTTTGTTATGTGATTAATTTCATGTTCATAATATAACACGACACATACCCCATTTCAACCATTCAGTTTATTAAATTTTAAATTGTCACAATCTGTTCATAATGTAAGCGAATTCAATCATATTAAGCTTTCATTAGCTTTTCAAAAGCATCTAATTTTTGTTCAAAGACTTCACATGCTTGTTCAATTGGTTCTGGTGTTGTCATATCTACACCTGCATTTTTTAGTATTTCAATTGGATAATTTGAACTACCTTTTTTCAAGAATTCATTAATATATCTTTCAACAGCTGGTTGCCCTTCTGTCAAAATTTGATGACTTAAACTTTGTGCAGCACTATAGCCTGTTGCGTATTGATATACATAATAATTCATATAGAAGTGTGGAATTCGAGACCATTCTTTACTGATATCTTCATCAGTTTCGACAGCATCTCCAAAATATTGTTTATTCAATTTGGCATATTCTTCATTCATACGATTAGGTGTTAATGGTTCACCCGCTTCTTCAATTTGATGAATTTTATGTTCAAATTCAGCAAACATAGTTTGACGGAATAGAGTTGCTCTAAATCGTTCTAATTCTTGGTTTAGAAGTAATAAGCGTCTTTCATCGTCAAGATGTTTATCCATATAGTCACTTAGTAATGCTTCATTACAAGTTGAAGCAACTTCTGCTACAAATATAGTATAATCACTTAAGTTTGAAGGTTGGTTTTGACGACTGAAATAACTATGAGCTGAATGACCAAATTCATGAACTAATGTATATAAATCAGATACTGTATCTGACCAATTTAATAAGATGAATGGATTTGTTAAATGCGCACCTGATGAGTAGCCGCCTGAACGTTTACCTTTATTTTCATATACATCTACCCAACGATTTTCTAGTCCTTCTTTAACTACATTTAAATATTCTTCACCCATAGGTTCAAGTGCTTTTAACATCCATGATTTAGCTTCTTCATAAGGCATTTCAAATTTAACGTCTTTTACTAATGGTGTATATAAGTCATACATTTTCAAATCATCAATACCTAATAACTCTTGACGCAATTTAGTATATCTATGAAGTAAAGGTAAGTATTTGTGAACTGTTTTCACTAAGTTATCATAAACTTCTTCCGGAATATGATTATTACTTAAAGCTTTTTCACGTGCAGAATTGTAATGGTGTGTACGAGCGTTAAAGACATTTTTCTTAACTTCACCTGCTAATGTTGCACCTAAAGTATTATTATGTGCTCCATAAGCTTTATAAACATTTCTGAAAGCAGATTCTCTTAATACTCTATCATCTGATTCTAGATATTTAATAAAAGTACCTTGTGTAAGTGGATGTGCTTCTCCATCTTTATCTATAGCATCTTCAAATTCTAGATCAGCATTACTGAACATTCCATATACATTTGATGGTGTTGATAAAGCATCTTGAGCTTCAGTAAGTAATTTTTCAGTATCAGCATCTAAAATATGTGGACGTTTTTCATTAATAAGTTGCAAATCGAACTCATATTGTTTCAATTTATCATTAGATTGAATAAACGATTGAATTGTCGCTTCATCAATTTGTAAAATCTCTGGCACTAAGAAACTCCATGCTGAACTATATTTAATAATTAATTGGTGTGCACGTGATTCCATACCAGTATATTGATCATTAGCAGTATCTTGGTCTTGTTTAAGATGAGCATAAACATATACCTTCTCTAATTTAGTACCTATTTCATCTTCTAATGCTAATGCTTCATATAAAGTTTCGGCACTGTCACCTAAGTGTCCTTTAAATTGCTCTTCTTTAACGATATCATTTTCAACTTCTTTAAATGCTTCTTCAAATGCTTCATTGTTTGGGAAAATCGTTGTTAGATCCCATGTATATTCAGGATATTTACGTTCCTGTTCTTCTCTAGTTAATTGTTGATTCATAAATAAACCTCCTCGAAATTCTCAATAACTTAATTTTCTCATTTTAGTAGATAATTTGCACGTCTTTACTGTTAAGATTTATAGCATATTGATATTCCATTATTATTGCCTTAATAATATCAATTTTAGCTTTTGTAGAATTTGAAAATTGTCTGAAATCAAGGCATTTTTCAAAGTATTGATAATTCAATCGTTTTTCTTTCTCTAATAACAATAATTGAAGTTGCCATTCGATAGGATGGGTTTTGATATATATTTGATGAGGTACGATAAATCCCACTTTATACGCCACCTTATCCTCAAACAATTGTAATTGATACATCGCACTTAAAGTAGGCTCTAATACTGAATTCTTCCAACGACATCGTTGTATATATTTTAAAATCTTTTGATTACTCAGTTTATAAATTGTATTTGAACTATGACTAAGTTTATTAGCCTTATCTAAATAGTTTATCAATGTTTGTCTTCTTGCTTTAAACGTCTTACCACCAATATGTTGTATATCTGAATAAACTATAGGTGACTTATCTTGTTCATTCCAAGTTAAAAGTCTCTTAGTTTCACAATCAATAGTACTTGCTTGAAAGTCACTTAGACTTAGCATCATTTTGCTTTTATCATATTTAATATCTTTAACAATCCATATGGGATGTAATCCAATACTATTCAGACCGTCACTACGTAGTCGTATCTTGGATAAACTAATCATAGAAAACTGTAATTCTAACGCTATTTTATCGTTAACTACTATATCTGGTAATTGATTAATCAATTTGTAAAATGGCTCAATTCGGACAGTATATCCTAATCGTTTTAACATAGTTGCTAATTGGTATTTTGCGTGATAGTGAAGTTCTGATTCACCTTTTGCACACCATCTTTGACTCTGGCTTTCATGTGCAAAATGAGGCATAACTTTTATTCCTTTTTTCAAAATTAATTTTGAATGGCAATAAGGACAATAATAATCCACATTTTTAATGGCATTTTTAGCTAAGATATGTTCATTGTTATGATTTAAAGCTTCTAACATACGTTCACCTCATAAATGTTAACGAAGCAAACACTATTTTTACTTTTGACAACACATAAGTTTAAAGAAGTCCATAAAAAAACGAGACATTTTCATGTCTCGTCTAAAATGTTATTTTATTCAGTTGCGTCAGTAAAATAACGACGCATTTGAGAAGTGACATTGTGACTCATAATGATTTTACCGTAGTCATTCAAGTACACTTCAGTTTTATCTGTTGGATAAGCAAATTCTAACAATTGACTATAACTATCATTAATTGTCTCTTGATCTACATTTTCATCAAAATGGATAGCATAATAATATTGTGAATCAATCATGTAAAGTAAATCTTCAAACTCTACTGTACTTTGATTGTTGTGATAAGCATAATTTATTACTTGCTCTAGATCTTCAAATTTAACTATGACAGTACGCATACTTGCTTGTTTACGCTGTCTTTGAGGTTGTTCTTGTTGTGCTTTCTTTTGTTGATCGCGTTGTTCAAATATATTTTCTACATTATCTTCACTTTCAAGTGTTTGAGCTAGAAGTTCATTTACTTGGTCATCAAATTGATCAAAATGATTATCATCAGCCATATTCATAGCTTCTTCATTTTTAGACTTAGAAATAGTCACTTCCACACCCTTTTCAAAGGCATGTACTTGAATCCATAATGGACCTTCAACAACAAAATCTTCTTCTTCATTGATTTCATCCATCATAGACCAAAAGAATTCTTCTCCACGTTTGCGGTTTGTCCATAAATCTTCACGACTAAAGCCACGCGCTTCTATATCGCTATATGTTATAAACAATTTAACTGTTGTATCATCTACGCGTTCTATTCTCATATCATCTCACTCCTTACAGTCGATGAATAGTAACCATATTGTATTAGAACGTGACTTAAATTACAATCTATTTGTTTGATTAAATTTAACTATATTTTTATGGGGTTCTTATAGTGTTATATTCCCCATTTTCATAGGTAAAAAACAACCATCTATGACTCAATTCAACTTCTATAATATACAAAAAACAACACCATTTCAAAAATAGTGTTGTTGTAATATCTTTTAGTAAAGTGATTAAATCACATAGTTATTAAAGTTATTAGTCAACCAAACGTTGAGCTTCTTGTAATTGGAACGTACGGACTTTTCTTGGTAAGAAACGTCTAATTTCATCTTCGTTATAACCAACTTGTAAACGTTTATCGTCTAAAATAATTGGACGACGTAGTAAACCAGGATTATCTTGAATAATTGAGTATAAATCTTGTAATGGTAAAGAATCAATATCAACATTCAATTTTTGGTATGTTTTAGAACGAGTTGAAATAATCTCATCAGTTCCGTCTTCAGTCATTTTTAAAATTAATTTAATTTCATCAATTGTTAAATGTTCAGAAAAAATGTTACGCTCCGTATATGGAATGTCATGTTCTTGTAACCATGCTTTCGCTTTACGGCAAGATGTGCAACTTGGTGAAGTAAATAATGTTACCATACATCTCACTCTCCTATAATTGGATTCATTCGTTATTTTTAAATATGTTATAGATTAAAGAAATTTATGTTTCTTTTGCTTTCTTAACCTTACATTTTACATTATACCCATCTAACATTAAAATTAAATGAGAAAATCCTAATTTTTCTGAGAAATTTTGAAATAATTCAAAATAGTCTCTCAAAATATTTCAATGCTTAAATATACATTCATCTTAACACAACTTACATTTTAAAGAAATACTGTTATAATGATATGTAAATATTATTTGAGAAAGTAGGCATCTTATATGGAAACATTATTTTCAGGCATTCAACCAAGTGGTATACCTACAATTGGTAATTATATAGGTGCATTAAAACAATTCGAAGAAATTCAAAATGACTATGAATGTTTCTTTTGTATTGTTGACCAACATGCTATCACAGTACCACAAGACCGCTTGAAGTTACGTAAACAAATCAGACAATTAGCTGCGATTTATTTAGCATCAGGCATTGATTCTGATAAATCAACACTATTTATTCAGTCAGAAGTACCAGCACATGTCCAAGCTGGATGGATGCTCACTACAATCGCTTCAATCGGTGAATTAGAACGTATGACACAATTTAAAGACAAAGCGCAAAAACGAACAGACGGAGTACCAGCAGGATTACTTACATATCCACCTTTAATGGCAGCTGATATCGTTATTTATAATACAAATATTGTTCCTGTTGGAGAAGATCAAAAGCAACATATGGAATTAACTCGTAACTTAGTAGATAGATTCAATAGTAAATATAACGACGTATTGACTAAACCAGAAATTCGTATGCCTAAAGTCGGTGGACGTGTTATGAGTTTACAAGACCCTACTAAAAAAATGAGTAAAAGTGACGATAACCAAAAGAACTTTATCTCATTATTAGATGAACCAAATGTTGCAGCTAAAAAAATTAAAAGTGCTGTCACAGATTCCGATGGTGTTATTAAGTTTGATCGTGACAATAAACCAGGCGTTTCTAATTTATTATCTATTTATTCAGGACTAACTAATGAAACAATTAAAGATATTGAAGCGAAATACGTTGGAGAGGGTTATGGTAAATTCAAAGGTGATTTAGCAGAAATTGTAAAATCATTCTTAATCGATTTCCAAGAAAAATATGAATCTTATTATAATTCTGATGAACTAGATGATATCTTAGATAAAGGTAGAGACAAAGCTCAAAAAGCCTCATTTAAAACGTTGAAAAAAATGGAAAAAGCTATGGGCTTAGGACGTAAAAGATAAATTATTATCGAAAATTAATTTTCCATTCAAAGTGTTAACACTTTGAATGGTTTCTTTTATATCAAAATTTCATAAAGTATTTTAGGGGGAAGCTATTTTGTATCAATTTAGAAATGCCAAAACAGAAGATTTAGAAGAAATCTTAATTATTGAAAACCAAGGTTTTACACCAGAAGAAGCAGCAACAAAATCAGCTTTAATAAAAAGAATTGAAATGATTAATGATACATTTATTATCGCTGAATTGAATGAAAAGGTTGTTGGTTATATTAATGGACCGGTAATTAATCAACCATTCATTACCGATGATTTATTTGAAAGTATAGATGAGAATCCAACAACTGGAGGTTATGTAGCTATATTAGGATTAGTCGTTGATCAATCACAAAGAAATCAAGGTCTTGCTGGTAAATTACTAAATGAAATAGAACAACGAGCTAAAACACACCATCGTTTAGGTATAACATTAACCTGTAAAGAAGAACTGATACCATTTTATGAAAAATATGGTTACGTTAATAAAGGGGTTTCTAGTTCCCAACATGGTGGTATAAAATGGTTTAATTTAATGAAGGAATTTAAACATTAGTTAATCATAAATGATATAAATTAAATGGCGAAGAAAAAACGTATCGATACGCTTTTCTCCGCCATTTTTAATTTAATTATTTTTTCTTTTTACCAGTTTCTCTATCGATTGATTTATCGATATAAACATCTTTTAATGTCGTATCAGGACCTACTTTATGGTAAACCAAACCTTTGACTTGAGGGTTTGTTAAATGTGCTTCCCCTTTTTGATAAATTGGTGTAACCGGAGCATTTTCTAATAGAATTTTTTCAGCTTGTTGTAAAGCTTCATTTCTCTTTTCTGGTTCTTGTAATAATTTTCCATTAGCATCTTTGATTAATTGGTCATATTCTTTATTACCCCAATCAGTATTATTTTGAGGATTACCAGTTTTCATAATTTCTAAAAATGCCATTGGATCAGGATAGTCAGGTGACCATCCAGCATAAGATGCTTGATAGTTATTAGATAATTCAAGATTTATTTTTTGTTTGAATGGTAATTGCTTCACTTTCACTTCTACACCAGGTAAATTAGTCTCTAATTGAGATTTAATAAACTCAGCTGAAATCTTTTGAACAGGAGTATCTTGAACATTTAAAGTAAAGGTTACATTTTTCTTACCTAATTCTTTTTGAGCTTTCTTCCAATTATCTGCAGCTTCATGTTTGTTATATTTCAATGGTGATTTAATTGTACTAGCAAAATCTTTACCACTTGGAGTTGTAGCAGTTCCATAACCAGTAAAATTACTTGAAGGTAATGAACCATCATTAAATACAGAATCAACATATTCTTTTCTATTAATCGCTTGTGCAATTGCTAATCTCAAATGCTTATTTTTAAATTCTGGCACTTCTTTTTCATTTAATTTAATGTAAAAAGTTGCAGTTGTTAATCTTTTTCTTAAGGCAGGTGACTTTTTATATTTGTCTACTTGCTCAGATGAAATAATTGCGTCATCAACTGAGTTGGTATCATACAGTGCTGCACCAGCTTGATTATCTTTAAGAATTTTATAATTGACTCTATCAAGTTTCACATGTTTTTTATCCCAATATTGATTATTTTTTTCTAATTGAATTTTATCTTCAACTTTCCAGTTTACTACTTTGAATGGACCATTATATACTGCTTTATCAGCAGTAGTACCGTATGCTTTACCATATTTTTTGGCTACTTTTTCATTCTGAGGATCAAATGTATTTAATGCTAATAATTCATTTATATATGGGACAGGTCTTTCTAAATTAATTTGTAATTTATATTTATTTAATGCTTTGATTCCAAGGTCTTTAACTGGTTTCTTTCCAGCATTAATGTCATCAGCATTTTTTATATCACTCATAATATATGCAAATTCTGAAGCTGTTTTAGGATTAACAACTTTTCTCCATGCAAATACAAAGTCATCAGCTGTTACCGGGTCCCCATTACTCCATTTAGCATCTTTTCGTAAGTCTACTGTTAATGTTTTACCATCTTTACTTTTCTTAGGTAAGCTCGTAGCAATAGCAGGTTCTGCCTTATCATGTTTATTCATTGAATATAAACCTTCAAATGACTGTCCCGCTATATCACCAGATACTGCATCTGAAATCATTGTAGTATCTAAAGTTGTCATATCTTGTGGTATTACTTTTCTAAATACTTGTCCTTCATCTGAGTATAAACTTTTACTATTACTACAACCTGACAGTATCGATGATGTAATGATTAAAGTTACTATCAGTGTTATCCACTTTTTCATATGTATCCCCCTCCCTTTTATTATCCTGCAGTATTAATTTGTTGTTTTAATTTTTCTGCTTCAGTCTCTGTGACTAAGACAAAGTGTTCTGGTCTTATTTCATACAATTGTTTATTTTCAATATCGTTATCATCAGGTTGATATGTAATACGTTTTCTTTGTCTTTCAACGTCAGGATCAGGTTGAGGAATAGCTGATAGTAATGATTTTGTATAGTCATGTAATGGGTGGTTATATATATCATCTGCTGGTCCTAATTCGACAATTTTACCAAAATGCATAACTGCTATTCGGTTAGAAATATATTTCACCATAGATAAGTCATGAGCGATAAATAAGAAAGTGATTCCTCTTTCTCTTTGTAATTTCAACATGATATTTACAACTTGTGCTTGGATAGATACATCTAATGCAGAAATCGGTTCATCCGCAATAATAAATTCAGGTTCTACAGCTAATGCTCTTGCAATACCTATACGCTGGCGTTGTCCTCCAGAGAATTCATGCGGGTATCTATTGGCATGTTCTTTACTTAAACCTACTGTTTCCAAAGCATCATATACACGCTTTTTTCGATTGCGTTTATCAGTCGCTAAATGATGAATATCAATACCTTCGCCAACGATATCCATCACTTTTAGACGAGGGTTTAATGAAGCATATGGGTCTTGGAATATCATTTGAATTTTCTTGTTAAATTTCAACATATCTTTTCGTTTATTAATTTTATGAATATCTATACCGTCATATATTATTTCACCACTAGTGATATCATTTAATTTAATAATGGCTTTACCAGTTGTTGATTTACCACAACCAGATTCACCAACTAAACCTAATGTTTCACCTTTATAAATGTCGAAAGAAATATCTTCAATTGCTCTGACTTCATTCTTTTTCCCTTGATTGAAATATTGTTTTAAATGTTTCACTTCTAAAAGTTTAGTTTTGTTATTATTCATTAAACGCCACCCTCTCTACTTTGATGGGTTTTTCATAACGATTCGGTAAATCTTTAAATCGCTTTTGTACTGCCAATGGCGGTTCTACTTTAGGTGCACGTTCATCTAATAACCATGATTTCACAAAATGTGTTGGAGATACCTGAAACCATGGTGCCTCTTCTTTAAAATCAATATCTAAAGCATATTGGCTACGTCGTGCAAATGCATCACCTATTGGAGGATGTAATAAATCTGGTGGTGTTCCTGGAATCGCTATTAAATCAGTTTCATTGCTTGTAGTTAAATCAGGCATTGATGACAATAACCCCCATGTATATGGATGTTTAGGTCCATAAAATATTTCATCCACATTACCTGTTTCAATCATTTGCCCACCATACATAACAGCAACTCTATCAGCAATATTGGCTACTACTCCTAAATCATGGGTGATAAAAATGATAGATGTATTAATTTTTTGTTGTAGTTCTTTCATTAAATCTAATATTTGAGCTTGCATGGTTACATCTAATGCAGTTGTAGGTTCATCAGCAATAAGTACTTTTGGCTCACAAGCAAGCGCTGTAGCAATTACAATTCTTTGTCTTTGGCCACCAGAGAATTGATGTGGATATGCATTAAATCTTTTTTCAGCATTTGGCAACCCTACCAAATTTAAAATTTCTAATGCTCTACGTTTTGCCTCTGATTTACTCATTTTTTTGTGCTTAATTAGAGGTTCCATGACCTGTTTTCCTATTTTCATTGTGGGGTTAAGCGATGTCATTGGATCTTGGAATATCATTGAGATATCTCTACCACGTAATTTGATTAATTCTTTTTCACTTTTTTTCGCAAGATCTTCTCCCAAAAAGTTTATTTCTCCCTCTTTAATACGACCAGAATCACCTTGGAAAAGTTTAGTAATTGCTTTAGTTGTTACAGATTTACCAGAACCTGATTCCCCTACAATTGCTAAAGTTTCTCCTTTGTTGAGATAAAAATCCACACCCCTCACAGCTTGTACTTCTCCAGCTGTAATATCAAAAGATACATGTAAATTATTAACTTCTAAAATTCTTTCTGACATAAACTGCACTCCCCCCTTTTATTTACGCATTTTCGGATCAAATGCATCGCGTAATCCATCACTAAATAGATAGAAGAATAATATTAATAAACTTAAAATAATCGCTGGTATAAATAATTCATGTGGATGAATTAATAACATTGCACGCCCATCATTTACCAGTGAACCTAATGAAGTTTGAGGTGCTGGCACACCGATTCCGATAAAGCTTAAAAATGCTTCAAAGAAAATCGCACTTGGTACAGTAAACATTGAAGTAACAACAATAGCACCTAACGTGTTAGGTAAAATATGTTTGAATATAAGTTTGAATTTTGATGCACCTAGTGTTTGAGAAGCTAATACAAATTCTTGATTTTTGAGTTTTAAAAATTCACCTCTAACCACACGACTCATGCCTAACCAACCAGTAATAGACATAGCTAAAATAATTGTCCAAATTGAAGGTTCAAAAATTAACACAAAAAGAATAACGACAATTAAGTTAGGAATTGAGGCAATAACCTCTAAAATTCTCTGCATCACATTATCAATACGACCGCCAAAGAATCCTGATATTGCACCATAAGTAACCCCAATAAAAATATCAAGAAGTGCTGCCACGATACCTATGAATAACGATACTTGAGTGCCTTTCCAAGTTCTTGTCCATAAATCTCTACCAAGTTGGTCTGTACCAAACCAATAATTATCTTTGGCATGCGCTTCTTTGTATGCATCTTTACCATCTGTCCCTTTTCCATCAAAAGGCAAGAATGGTACTTTATCTAAAACTGCTATTTTAGCAGGTAAATTTCTATGCTCTACGTTTTGAGCTGCATAATCTCTGTTGTTCATTAGAGGTCCAATAAATGCAAATAATACAATGATAATCAGACCTATCATACCTACTACTGCTAATTTATTGCTTCTTAATTGCGCCCAAGCATCTTGCCAGAAATTTTTACTTTCGCGTTGTAATTCTGGTTCTTGATTTAAATCTAATTCTCTAATAACAAAATCAGTAGAAACTGCCCCTTCAGAGGTATGTGACATTGCTGCATTTGAATAATCTTTATCCATTCGTTTTTCTGTCATTACTTTTTACCTCCTTGAACACGAATTCTAGGATCAATTACGCCATATAAAATGTCTACTATAAAAATAGAAACAATGAATAATGTGCTAAACAGAATTGTTGTTGCCATAATAACAGGGAAATCATTAGTAGTTATTGAACGTACGAATTGGTCCCCTAAGCCCGGTACACCAAAGATATTTTCAATTGTTAATGTCCCCGTTAAAATTCCTGCTAACATCGGTACCAAAATCGTGATAATTGGAATTAATGCATTACGTAACGCATGACCAAATAACACTCTCATTGTTGAATTACCTTTAGCACGTGCTAATAGAATATAATCAGAGCTAAGTACCTCAATCATTTCTGCTCGGATATACCTTGCTACTGTAGCTAGTACGACTGCGGATAAAGCAAGTGACGGTAATACTGCTGTAGAAAAACCTTCCCATCCAGCTACTGGAAACCATCTCAAACGAACTGCAAAAACGTATTGTAATAATACTGCTAATACAAATGATGGTACTGAAACTGCTATAACTGAAATTACTGTTGTCGTATAATCAACCCATGTATTTTGTTTTGTTGCTGCCGCAACCCCTAATACCAAGCCAAAAATAATTCCAATAATCATTGCTGTAATACCCATCTCAAATGATGGTAATAATCTAGGTTTAATAAGTTCCCAAACTGGTTGATTATGATATTGGAATGAATAACCAAAGTCCCCAGTTACTACATTTTTTAAATAATGTACGTATTGTACAGCTACCGGATCATTTAATCCATATTTTTCATTTAAAATTGCTTTTTGATCAGCATTTAACTTAGCATCATTAAACGGTGATCCCGGCATCATTTTCATTAAGAAAAAAGTAATTGTAATAATAATAAACAACGATAAAAACATATATCCTAATCGTTTAAATATGTATTTTCCCATCTAATTCCTCCCGATTATTTTCAAAATTGACATTCCCTTCAAAATTTTCTGAATACTTAACTAGTATTATATATTTACAATGCATATAAAATCAATATAGTTTTGCGTTAATGCAATAAAGCAATCATTTTATAAAAATATATTTTTTTGTTTTCAGAATAATTTGGTTGAGTTAAACTATAGACAATACTTAATCGGAGTGGTTTTATTGAAATCGATAAAAAATTATTTATTACCGTTAATCATAACAGTCATCTTATCTTTTCTATTTTGGATTTGGACTTCTCATACATGGACTGATTATATTAACGTCTTATTTTATGTATCATTAATTTCTTTCATACTATTGTTCATTATTCTTTTAGTGCAAGAAGGCATATTCGATGTCACTAGTTATGGTTTTCGACGTTTAACATACCAACTTTCATCTAATTCGAAAAAGAAAAGTATGAAAGATGATGCGTTTTTTAATCCTAAAAACGCAAAAAAGGAACACTACATAATTTCCTCATGGGTGCTCCCTAGTCTTTGTATTAATATATTGTTAGTTATCGTCACTATTATTGTTTCTTTCACTATTTAAAAACGCAAGTGTCACATTAAGCCGACACTTGCGTTTTGTATATTTTAGTCTTCGAATTTTTTGAAAATCAGTACTGCGTTATGTCCACCAAAACCTAAACTATTACTCATTGCATGTGTAATTTCTAAGTCTTGAGCTTCATTAGGCACATAATCTATATCACATTCTGGGTCAGGTGTTTCTGCATGGATTGTTGGAGCAATTTTTGAATCTCTAATAGATAAAGCAGAGAAAATCGCTTCAATACCACCAGTTGCGCCAAGTAAATGACCTGTCATAGATTTTGTTGAGCTAACTTTTAATGTATTAACTGCATCACCAAAAGTATTCTTGATAGCTTGTACTTCGTATAAGTCACCCACTGGAGTACTTGTACCATGCGCATTTAAATATTGAATATCTTTTGCTTCAATGCCCGCATCATCAAGTGCTGCTTGCATTGCTCTAGAACCGCCTTCACCTTCTGGCGCTGGTGCAGTAATATGGTAAGCATCACCTGTTGTACCATAGCCCACAATTTCTGCATAAATTTTAGCACCACGTGCTTTTGCAGATTCAAGAGATTCTATAACTACAATCCCTGCACCTTCACCCATAACAAAGCCATCTCTGCCTTCTTGGAATGGACGGCAAGCCGTTTCTTTATCATCATTTGTAGATAATGCACGACTCGCACTGAAACCAGCAATAGCCATATGTGAAATAGGAGCTTCCGTACCACCAGTTATCATTGCGTCCGCATCACCACGTTGAATGATTTTAAATGCTTCACCAATTGAGTTAGTTCCTGTTGCACAAGCAGTTACAGTTGAGCCACTTGGACCTTTAGCACCTAAATCAATAGATACTTGTCCTGTCGCCATATCTGGAATTAACATTGGCACGAAGAATGGACTTACACGTCTTGGTCCGCGTTCAACTAATTGAGTATGGGCTTTTTCGAATGTTTCCATTCCTCCGATACCTGAACCAATCCACACACCAATACGATTTGCATTCGCTTTAACGTCTAATTGGGAATCTTGTACTGCTTCTCTAGCAGCAACAACTGCATATTGCGTAAATCTATCCATACGACGTGCTTCTTTTTTATCAATAAAATCTTCTACATTAAAATCTTTTAATTCGCCTGCTAGATGCACATTATAATTTTCAGTATCAATTCTTGTAATAGTATCGATACCATTAACTCCTTTTAGTGCATTCTGCCATGTTGTTTCAGCATCGTTACCGATTGGAGATAAGGCTCCGATACCAGTAATAACAACTCTATTATTTTCACTCATTAGTTATCCTCCTATTTTCCCCATTTAATAACCATTGCACCCCAAGTAAGTCCGCCACCGAAACCTACTAAAACTAGCGTATCGTCATCTTTAATTTTACCATTTTGTAACTCTTGATTAATACTTAACGGTATTGAAGCAGCAGATGTATTACCGTATTTATTAACAGATACACTCATTTTTTCAGGTTCAATACCTAATCTTAAACGAGCTGATTCCATAATTCTTATATTTGCTTGATGAGGTACAAATAAATCGATATCTTCTGAAGTTAAACCTGCTTTTTCAACAACACGTGTTGACGCATCGCCCATTATTCTTACAGCAAATTTAAATACTTCACGACCATTCATTTTTAATTTCTTAGTTTCTTTATCTAAATATAAGTATTTTCCGCCACTACCATCAGATCCCATTTCGTAACTAATAATACCACGACCTTCTGATACTTCGCCAATAACAACTGCACCAGCGCCATCGCCAAATAAGACAGCTGTAGAACGGTCAGTTAAATCAGTAATTTTAGATAATTTATCTGCGCCTACTACTAGTATATTTTTATAATCACCTGATTGAATATATTGTTTAGCAGTAATCATTGAATACATAAAACCAGAACAAGCTGCTAACTGATCCATTGTAGGTACTTTTCCTGTACCTAAACGTTCTTGTAAAATATTAGCAACACTTGGGAATGGCATGTCACCTGTCGCAGTCGCTACTATAATCATATCTATATCTTCTGGTTGAATACCAGCATCTTTAATTGCTTTTACACTAGCTTCGTAAGCTAAATCTGATGTATCTTGATCTTCATTAGCCCAATGTCTTTCTTTGATTCCAGTCATTTTAGAAATCCATTCATCTGATGTTTCTAAAAATTGTTCAAAATAGGCATTGTCTACAATATTTTCTGGAGCGTATGCCCCGAAACCTTTAATACCCACATCCATGGTTGTACACCTTCTTAATAAATTTTTAATACCAGGTATTAATTTAACATATTTTTCATTTTAAACTCAAGTATATAGAAATCTAATTGAATAGCTGCTATCTCTACACATACTTATATGATTAGCTATACAATCATATAATACCGTCATTTAAATAGCTTTTTAATTTCAACTAATACAAAAATGCTTTAATTAAATCATATCATATATAAGTTTGATACCACTGTTTCAAACTCATTTGGATTCACTCTATACAAACAATCTTTTTTCCATTAAAATATATGTATATATACTATATTGGAGGTTGCATGCAATGAAATACCTCATGACATTCTTTTGGGCATTCGTTTTATTACAAATGGTCAATTTCGTATTGAACAGTTTAAATGGTGAAGGTAACAGCTTAAATGTTGTTTCACCTATCATTATGGCAGTTATATTTACAATAACAACTGCTATTTTAGGTGCAATAATTAGTCCTAAAAATAAATCTGAACAATACGAATAAGTAAAAACTGGTAGCAGACTTTTATACAGTTGCTACCAGTTTTTTTATAATTTATATCATAAATTTACTATTTTTAAATTTTTCTCCCCGTCAATTGTACACTTGTTTCGTCAATTTTATGTTTGTTTACTTGTTTTAAAAAGTCATTCAAATAAAATCCATTATCTAAATCTAATTTTTCTTTTAATGCATAAACTGTTAATTCATATTGATGATCTTTGTCAGGAGGTGTGGGTCCTACATAATACTTATCAATTGCTGAGAAATCTTCTCCTAATAAGCCACTTGTGAAACTATTCTTTCCTTGAATACCGTCAGTCGTAATTCTAGAGAAATCTTCTTTTACAGAAATATTTGAATTTGAAACTTTAAGATTTGCTACACTCCAATGAATCCAGGTAAATCCACAAACTGGAATAGCATCATAGTCTATTAATGACCAAGCAAGATATTGAGTATCTTTAGGAAGTTCAGTCACTTCAAAAGGAAATGATTTGATTGGATTGCCATTGATTATGTCACTTTCATTTGCGCCAGCTGCATAGGCATATGGGATAAAATTGTTTTTAAATTCTGTGTTGATTTTCATGATGTTCACTCCTCGAATAATTACTATTATTTCTTATTATATTATAAATTAACTAATTAAAGTATATGCATCATTTGTTTAGTTCATTATGTGAATCAATCCATACTTTTAAATACTGAAATCCACCATTTACATCACAAATAAAAAACCAAGAAGATGAATTTTCATTCAAATTCTTGGTTTTAGTTATTTATTATTCAGGTTTGTTAACATCAAATGTTAGTTCATTGTTTTCATCTAAATCTACATCTATTTTAGTACCTTCTGGTAAGTTTTCTTTAATCATCATACGTGCTAATGGTGTTTCAATTTGTCTTTGTACAAATCGTTTCAATGGTCTTGCACCAAATTGAGGTTCATAAGCTTCTTCACCTAACCATTTTTTCGCTTTTTCAGTTACTTCAATAGTTATTCTTTGATCTACTAATCTCATATTCAAGTTACCAATAATTTTATCGACAATCATACTCATATCGTCAACTGATAATGGTCTGAATAATACGATGTCATCCATACGGTTTAAAATTTCTGGTTTGAAGTATGCATGTAAGCTATCCATAACAGCTTTTTCAGTAGATTCACTAATATCACCTGTTTCAGATACTTGATCTAACAATACTTGTGAGCCAATATTACTTGTCATAATAATAATTGTATTTTTAAAATCAACGCTTCTACCTTTAGAATCAGTTAATCGACCTTCATCTAAAATTTGAAGTAATACGTTAAATACATCACTGTGGGCTTTTTCCACTTCATCAAGTAAGATAACTGAGTATGGGTTACGTCTTACCGCTTCAGTTAATTGACCACCTTCATCATGACCTACATAGCCTGGAGGGGCACCAATTAATCTAGACACAGCATGTTTTTCCATATACTCACTCATGTCGATTCTGATCATGTGTTTTTCAGAATCAAATAATGACGCTGCTAATGATTTAGCTAATTCAGTTTTACCTACACCAGTTGGTCCTAAGAATAAGAAACTACCAATTGGTCTATTAGGATCTTTGATACCTGCTCTGGCACGTACTACAGCATCAGAAACTAAATCTACTGCTTTATCTTGACCTACTACACGTTTATGCAAAATATCACCTAAATGAAGTAATTTATCTCTTTCAGTTTCTACTAGTTTTGATACTGGAATACCAGTCCATTGACTTACGATATCTCCAATTTCTTCGTCAGAAACGATTTCACGAATCATTCTATCGTTATCTTCACCTTGTTCATCTTGGAAGGCATCTTCTAATTCTTTTAATTCTTTTTCCAATTGTGGTATTTTGCCATATTGTAATTCTGCTGCTTTTTCAAGATTGTTATTAGTTTGCGCATCTTCTAAAGCTTTTCTACTTTCATCCAATTCAGCACGTTTTTCTTGTAATTTAGCAATTTTTTCTTTTTCTTGTTCAACACGAGATTGTAATGAGGCTTGTTTTTCTTTTTCGTTTGATAATTCTTCTTGAAGTTCTTCAAGACGTTGTTTACTAGCATTATCAGATTCATTTTTCAATGCACTTTCTTCGATTTCTAATTGCATTACACGTCTATTAACTTGATCTAATTCAGTAGGATTTGAGCCCATTTCAGTACGAATAGTTGCACAAGCTTGGTCAACTAAATCAATCGCTTTATCTGGTAAAAATCTGTCAGTAATATATCTATCAGATAATTCTGCTGCTGCAACTAAAGCACGGTCTTGAATACGTACACCATGATATACTTCGTAACGTTCTTTTAAACCACGTAGGATTGAAATTGTATCTTCAACATCTGGTTCGCTTACGCCTACTTTTTGGAAACGACGTTCTAAGGCAGAATCTTTTTCAATATACTCTCTATATTCATTTAATGTTGTAGCACCAATACAATGTAATTCACCACGTGCTAACATAGGTTTTAACATGTTGCCGGCATCCATAGCACCATCTGTTTTTCCTGCGCCTACTAACATATGAATTTCATCAATAAATAGGATTATTCTACCATCAGATTCTTTAACTTCTTTAAGTACTGCTTTCAAACGTTCTTCGAATTCTCCTCGGAATTTTGCACCTGCAACTAAGGCACTTAAATCAAGCTCGAAAATAGTTTTGTCTAATAATGATTCAGGCACGTCTTTTTTAACAATTCGTTGAGCTAAACCTTCAACTATTGCTGTTTTACCTACACCTGGTTCACCTATAAGGACTGGATTATTTTTTGTTTTACGGCTTAAAATACGAATCGTATTACGTATTTCCTCGTCACGGCCAATGACAGGATCCATTTTACCTTGACGCACTTCTTCTACTAAGTCACGTCCATATTTTTCTAATGCTTCATAATTTACTTCTGGGTTCTGGCTAGTCACATGATTTCCCCCTCTTATTTTATTTATAATTTCTTTGATAACTTCAGATTTATTACCTATGAATTCTTTAGTTGTTTGATCAATGTCCATAGCTGCTCTTAATACATGTTCCATAGAAATGAATTCATCATCATAATCATTCATATAAGTTTCAGATTTGTTCATTAATTCGTTTGCTTTAGAACTGATATATTGTCCATATTGAACATTATCACCTTGAACAGTTGGATAAGATTTTAACTTCTTATCATAAGCTTTTTCTAATTGGTCTACGTCAATATTTGCACGTTCTAACACACTTTTAAATAAACTTTCACTTTCGTTTAACGTTGCTTTTAGTATTGCTTCTATTTCTATATTTTGTAATTCAAATTCTTTACTATATTCAATTGCTCTTTGTAATGAGCCTTGAATAGCATATGTCATTTTATTTATATCCAATTGTTTTCACCTCTATTTATTTAGAGTCAGTCATTCATTCATCAAAGTTTATTTTTGACTTTGACTTTCTTTGACCTTAACTATATTATAGTCCTCTTTTTAAAATTAATCAACAACTTGAACCTAAAATTTTTATTAATTTTAATCAATTAAATTTTGAATGGATAATACCGAAAAACTCAAACTAAAACCTCTTTATGTATTGAATTCACATTTTTTAAAATATAAACAAAGAAGTAGTATTGAGTACGTTTAGTTTAATAAACATCTTTCAATACTACTCCTTTATGTGATTAGATTATTTCTTTTTAATATGTTTTAAAATTTCGTCAGTAAGTGCTTTTACGCCACTATTTTCTAAATGAATGCCATCTGGTGCAAAGTATTCTGTATGACCCTCTGATCTTTTATACCAATCAATTAAAGTCACATTGCTCTTTTCTTTTGCTGCATCAGCCATTAGCTTATTAACGTGATTTTCATAACCTCTTGGTACTCGTGTATTGACTAAATAAATTTGAGCTTTACCAAATTTACTAATTAAATCATCAAGTTGTTCTTTATTAAAATCACCATTAGTACCTAATTCTAATACAACTTGATCAGATTTTTTATTATAATGAGAATAATTTTGTTCTGCTAATGGAATCGCTTGATATAAATTTCTACCAACTTTACCATCAATTTTAGCTTTTGGTACACTGTCTTTAAAAGTTTCCCCTATGTCTACCATTACTGAGTCACCTATTAATAATGGACTAATATCTGTATCTACATCTGTATCATTTTTTCCATTTTGACCAATTTTATCAATAGGAATCATTCTAATTAAATACTTATCTTCTAAATCTGTGTTAAATGAATTGGACTTATGATTAATTTTATCTTTACCTAATCCATCAAATGAACCAATCATAATAAAAGCAAATGGAATAATTAAAATAATAATCGTAATCGTTCTAATAAGTGCAGGTTTATACTTACGTTTCAAAGTAAATGCCTTTAAACCTTGTTTTCTGAATGGCGTTTCTACATAACGATATGACAACTCAGCGCAAACAAATGTTAAAACAATATCTATAATGTAGACATATAAAGGAATTTGTCCATCAATATAATAGCTATGAATAAAACTAATAATCGGAAAGTGCCATAAATATAAACTATAAGACCGTTTACCTATGTATACAAACAAAGTATTACCTAATAGTTTAGACACAAATGTTGCTGGATGCACCACACTAGCAATGATAAATAAAGTCATAGCAGAAATAATATAAAATCCACCATTATAAATCCAGTCACTTTCGTCTTGAACAGTTACAAATAATAGAATTAAAAATGCTAATCCTAATATGCCTACAATATCTATTGCACGTTGTAACGCTTTAGGAGGTTGTGCTTTTAATTTGAATGGTGGCCATAAAAATGCCAATATGACACCCAATAATAATGTTTGTAAACGCGTATCTGTACCAAAATATACTCTTGAATGGTTCAGATGTGGCTCTGAAATGATAATCATTAACATAAGTGATAATAATGAAATGATCCAAAAAATGAGCGTCACATTACGGTATTTCTTTAAAGTTAGTAATAAAGTAATTAAAACTATTGGAAAAACTAAATAAAACTGTTCTTCAATAGCTAATGACCATAAGTGTTTAAGTGGCATAAAAGAGAATTGTTCAAAGTAGTTAACATCCTTAGCGATATACCACCAATTTGAAACATAAAATATTGCAGCAATAATATCATGTTTTACTCTAACTATCTCTTCTGATTTAAAAAGTAATGTGGCTATACCAACTACTAATAATAGCGCTAATACAGCTGGAACTAACCTTTTCAAACGACGTAACCAAAAATTCTTTAAATTGATTATGCCATTTTCTTCGTATTCTTTTAATAATAAGCTCGTTATTAAATAACCTGAAATAACAAAAAATGTATCTACACCTAAAAATCCGCCTGTTAACCATTGTTTATTTAAATGGTAAATAATAATGCCGATAACAGCAATTGCTCTTAAACCATCTAAACCAGGCATATATCTTAATTTCTTTCCCCTATTTCTAGTGCTTTTATATTCCTTATTCATATTACACTTTCTTCCCCATCAAATCATTTTCGAATATTCATAGTAGTTTAAGTTTTATATTAAAATAGTCATGTATCTTGTATTTAATCTAAGTTTCATTACTTATTGAGAAATAATTAAAACAACTTGATAAATCTTATGACTAATAATGATTTGGTTAAAATAAACTTGCAACAACTTATTTATTACTTAAATTTATTGCATTCAAGTTACAATTAGTCTTAATTATTGTAATACAACCGTAATATAAATTCAATTTAAATAGCAATTGAATATTATTTATTTAATGACGATTGGATTTTTTTAAATTTATTAATAAATACATTTTTATTTTCAGAATATTGGTTTCTTATCGTTTAGATAGCGTAAATTTTTAAATTTAATTCATCTTAATTTGCCATCTCTAATTTAGACCACATAAAAAAGAATGGTATGTAATGTATACACGCAATGTGTATATTACTACATAACCATTCTTATTATCAGAATTAGATTAACCAACACCTAGAGCAATTTTCGCGTATCTAGACATCATATCTTTATTCCAAGGTGGATTCCATACGATATTAACTTCAGTATCTTGAATTTCTGGAATCTCTGCTAATACAGTTTTAATTTGATCAATAATTTGCGGTCCTAAAGGACAACCCATAGAAGTTAATGTCATCTCAACAGTACAAAGTCCTTCGTCATCTACATCAACTTTATATACTAATCCTAAATTAACAATATCAATACCTAATTCAGGGTCGATTACCATTTCTAGAGCTCCTAGGATACTATCTTTTAATGCCTCTTCCATTAGTATCACCTCTCTATATTTTCTTTATACTAATATATCAAATATCCGACAAAACGCCAATAAAATGCTATGATACAACTACAATATATTATTACGACATAAGGAGAACGTTATGCAGCCTCATTTAATTTGCTTAGACTTAGATGGAACATTATTAAATGATAATAAAGAAATTTCTAATTATACAAAACAAGTTTTAACAGAATTACAACAACGTGGTCATTTAATCATGATTGCTACAGGCCGTCCATATCGTGCCAGTCAAATGTATTATCATGAATTAAATATGGATACGCCTGTAGTAAACTTTAATGGTGCGTATGTACATCATCCTAAATCAAACGATTTTGATACAATACATGAAGTTTTAGATATAGATATTTCAAAAAATATTATCGAAAAATTACAGCAATTTCATGTAACTAATATTATTGCTGAAGTAAAAGATTATGTGTTTATTAACAACCATGATCCTCGTTTATTTGAAGGTTTCTCAATGGGAAATCCTAGAATACAAACTGGTAATTTATTAGAACAACTTAACGAAGCACCAACATCTCTATTAGTTGAAGCAGAAGAAAGCAAAATTCCAGAAATCAAAGATAAATTAACTCAGTTTTATGCTGAAAATATTGAACACCGTCGTTGGGGTGCACCATTTCCTGTCATTGAAATTGTTAAACGCGGTATTAACAAAGCTCGTGGTATTGACCAAGTTAGACAATTTTTAAATATTGAACCAGAACATATTATTGCTTTTGGTGATGAAGATAATGACATCGAAATGATTAAATACGCACATTATGGTATTGCTATGGACAATGGTCTTCAAGAACTTAAGGATATTGCTGATGAAACAACATTTAGTAATAATGAAGATGGAATTGGAAGATATTTAAATAATTTCTTTGATTTGAATATACGTTATTATTCATAAGAATAGCGTTTCAACACATCTGAGATAGATATACTATGCTGTCTCAGAATTTTATTATATCAGGGGGTATAACCGCATGAGTAAAATAGTTGTCGTCGGTGCAGTTGCAGGTGGTGCAACTTGTGCAAGTCAAATTAGACGTTTAGACTCTGAAAGCGAGATTATAATTTTTGAAAAAGATAGAGATATGAGCTTTGCCAACTGCGCATTGCCTTACTATTTGAGTGATACAATTACTGAAAGAGAAAAAGTGTTAGCTTATACTCCGGATAAGTTTTTCGATAAAAAACAAATATCAGTTAAAACGTATCATGAAGTCATTGCAATTAACGATACCAAACAAACTGTAACCGTTAAAAATAAAAATACAAATGAATCGTTTGAAGAATCATATGATTACTTAATTTTAAGCCCTGGTTGTAGTGCAAACCGACTTAATTTTGATACAGACTTAGCTTTTACATTAAGAAACCTAGAAGATACAGACGCTATCAATTCATTTATTGATAAAAATAATGCTCAAAAAGCATTAATTGTAGGTGCTGGGTATATTTCATTAGAAGTATTAGAAAATTTATATCATAGAGGATTAGATATCACACTTATTCATCGTTCTGAACAGGTAAATAAATTAATGGATCAAGATATGAATCAACCTATCTTTGATGAATTAAAAGATAAACATATTCAATATCGTTTAAATGAAGAAATTGCTGATATAAATGGTAATGAAATTACATTCAAATCAGGAATAAAAGAAGACTACGATATCATTATTGAAGGTATAGGTACTAAACCTAACTCTGAGTTTATAAAAAGTTCTAACGTTCAACTTGATGAAAAAGGATTTATTCCAGTGAATGATGCTTTCCAAACAAATATAAATAACATTTATGCTCTTGGAGATGTCATTACATCACATTACAGACATGTTGATTTAAAAGCAAATGTTCCTCTAGCCTGGGGCGCACATCGTGCTGCGAGTATTATTGCTGAACAATTAGTAGGAAATGATAATATTAAATTTAAAGGATATCTAGGATCTAATATTGTTAAATTTTTCAATTATACGTTTGCTAGCGTTGGTGTTAAACCAGAAGAATTATCTCAATTCAATTATAAAATGGTAGAAACTAAACAAGGCGCACATGCAGGTTATTACCCAGGAAATACACCATTACATCTGAGAGTATACTTTGATCAAGATACTAGAAAAATTATACGTGCAGCTGCAGTTGGGCAAGAAGGTGCTGATAAACGTATTGATGTATTATCTATGGCAATGCAAAATAATATGACTGTTGATGAATTAACAGAGTTTGAAGTTGCGTATGCCCCACCTTATAGTCATCCTAAAGATCTTATTAATATGATTGGATATAAAGCACAATAAAAAACATGCAAAACGGTTAATTAAAATCGTTTTGCATGTTTTTAAGTTTATAAATGATTTAATGACCTATCCTAAACCTAACATTTTTGAGATAGGACCCCAAGGAAGAATAACACCAATTGCCATTGTTATAATAATTAAGACAATTGTACTCCAAAATAATTTTGTAGAATCTTCGTGTTTCTTTCTTTTAGTAATAGAAATTTCCATTAATGCAATAACACCTAAACCACACAACATTTTCAATGTTAAAAGTATATGATTGCCGCCTTCACCATTACTGGCTGCAGCAAATTCTTTAATTAATTCCCAAAAACCAGAAATTAATGTTAATAGCATAAACAATCTTAATGCCATCTGTAATGGTTTAAAATATGGTGTAGCTCCTTGTGCTTTAGAAATGTTTAAGTATGCAGCAATAAAAAGAATAATTGCTAATACCCAACTTAAAATATGAACATGTAACAAATCAATGTTCCCCCCACTTAATATTTTACTTAACTAATGATACCACAAAACGAACAATTTATTTTAAATGATATAAGTATATAATTTATTACCCTTTTTAAGAGATTGTTCGTCATAGTAATAAACAAAAATATAAAACTCTAACCCTAAGCCCAAACATAATTATAGCCTGAGACATTTACTTATGTCCCAGGCCTTTAACTATATTATCTAATTAATTATAACTAGTTTAATCTTATTCAGAAATGTAAGTAGTTAACGTACCAATATTATCGATAGTTACTTTAACTTCATCACCAGGTTGTAAGAATTTTGGAGGTTGCATACCAGCACCAACACCAGCTGGCGTACCAGTAGCAATAATATCTCCAGGATGTAAAGCAACGTATTTAGAAATTTCTTCGATTAATTCGTCAATTTTTAAAATCATTTCACCTGAGTTACCATCTTGACGAATTTCATTGTTTACTTTAGTAACAATATTAACGTTTTCAGGTGTAGGTAGTTCATCCTTAGTTACGATGTATGGTCCCATTGGGCAACCACCTGTTAAACTTTTAGATAAGAATGCTTGGTCGTGGTTATTTTGGGCATTACGGTCAGTAATATCATTGATAATTGTATATCCATAAATATAGTCTAACGCTAATGCTTTAGGAATTTTCTCTCCTGATTTACCAATTACAATACCTAACTCGCCTTCATAATCTAATTGATCAGTAATATCTTTGTGATTTGGAATTGTTGCTAAATCACCTGTTAATGATGATGCTGCTTTAGTGAAAACATATAATCGTTGTACTTCATGGTTTAATTCACTTGCATGATCTTCATAGTTACGACCAAATGCGATAACGTTATTTGGTGGAGTAACCGGTGGTAAAAATTCAATATCATTAAATGAAATTTTATAATCTTCAGCTTTACCGCTATCTTCAGCAGCTACAACTGCTTTACGTACTTGTTCTTGGAAATCTAACGTTTGGTTTTGTTGTAATCCTGCTAATAATGTTTTCGGATGAAAATCACTTTCTGCAAAATCTGCAAATACTAATGTTAAATCCCAAACAGCATCTTCACGTTTAACTTTAACACCATATGAAGTTCTGTCATTATGCTTGAATGATAAAAATTTCATTCATAATCAACTCCTCATCTATATCTTAATACATATTATAACTGTTATGACCATGAAATAACAAATATATAAGTAAGAAAATTAAGAAAGTTTCTACATATTCGTTTTTTCAAATTATCCGTAAGTAAGAGTATCTTAATTGTCATCAATTTCTAACATGCCAAATTTAAAGAAATATAAATAACCTTTGACCTTAGTTTGAAGTATCGTTTCTAAAGTATTGCGGTAATACTTCATCTGTATGCGATACTTATCCTTCAATTGTTGACCGATTTCTTCATCTGTTAATCCTCTTCGACGGTTAAAAGCGTCTGTCTTATAATCTACAAAATAATATTCTTTATCTTTAACATAGATTAAATCAATCATCCCTTGAATAATTGAAACGTCTTCATCTTTCAGTTCTAATTGATCAACTTTAGATTGATTCACTACAAAAGGTAATTCTCTATAAACTTGATCAGCGTTTGCTATTTCTAAATACAAATTACTATTTATAAAACGCATAATTTCTTTATATCTAATATCTTCTTTTGCATCAGATTCAATGATATTTTTATCTATAAGCTGATTGATATATTGATCTAAATCATCTTCAGTCATTCTTTCTTGGTTAAATGGTAAATGTTGCATTACTGTATGCATCAATGTACCCACTTCATTCGCTTTGCGTTTTCCTTGTTGACTTAAAAATTTAGGACGTTCATATGTTGAGACACCTATTCTATACTGTCGCACTCTGTCATAGTTAGTCCCACTTTCTTCCGTTTCAAGTTGACGTTTTAATTCTGATACAGATTGTTTTGACGGTTTTTCAGTGTCGGCTAAATAAGGATATTCGAAAGTTAACTTGTCTTTTATTTTAGCTTTAACATCTTCGTTTCCACTTTGATACATTTCAATATCTTCTATACTTCTATGTTCTTGATCAGTAGTTGCAATCTCTGTAGAAATATCTTCGAAATGATCAATAAATAATGTCACTCTTGGTTTTACATTACTATCCAATTGTTCAACTTCTTTTTCAAATTTTTGATCATTTGTAATACTAGACGATTGATATTTTGATAATATGCTATAAATCATTGTAAATGGATTAGATGCAGTTAAACGTTCATTAACAGCGATATGATTTCCCGAAATAGGCAATCTTTCTAGTTTATCTAATTCCTTTTCATCTTTAATTCTACCTATTAATATCAATTGTTCCTTGGCTCTTGTTAATGCTACATAGATTAAACGCATTTCTTCAGAAATCATTTCTTTTTCATTAATTGCAGAATAAGCGACTGAAGACAACGATGGATAAGCAATATCTTTTTCTACATCAAAGTAATCCATCCCTAATCCATATTTCTGATTCAAAACAACTTGTCCTCTTAAATCTGTTTTATTAAATTTCTTAGATAAACCAGAATATATGACAAATGGAAACTCTAAACCTTTACTACTATGAATTGTCATCATACGTACTACGTTACCGTTTGGCCCTACAATATTTTCTTCACCAAAGTCTTTACCTCTATCAATTAGCTCATCTATAAATCTAATAAATTGATACAATCCACGGAAACTGGAGTTTTCAAATTCAATAGCCTTATTAAATAGTCCATATAAATTTGCTCTACGTCCTCTACCACCTATTAAGCCACTAAAATATTGAATAACAAAATGATCGTTATAAAATTTATCAATTAATTGATAAACCGGATAACGTTGGCTATATTCTTGATAGTGTTGAATATCATCTAAAAAGTGTTTTAACTTTTTAACTAACTTTTTATTAGCAACATCATTATTAATATATTGGTGAATTGATTGATAAAAATAATCATCATTAGGACTAAATACACGAATATTTGCTAATTCATCTTCTGTAAATTGATAAATAACTGAGCGCATTAATCCAACCAAATAGATATCTTGTAACGGATTATCAACTGTACGTAAAAACGATAATATAAGTCGTACTTCTGTCTGTTCGAAATAACCTTCTCTACTGTTCACGTGAAATGGAATATCATTATCTTTAAAAGCTTGCTGTAAATTACGCGCTTGACCATAACTGCGTTCTAATATAACGATATCTTTATATGTCGCAGGTCGATATGAATTAGATTTCATATCATATACTTTTTTATGGTCTAAAATGTCTTTAACTTGCTCAACTATATAATTAGCCTCTTGTTCAGTACCAGTTAAATCACTATCTTCAGAACTCGCTTCAACCATTGTACGTAATTCTACATTATGATTAACATCGTCAAATGGCGCACCATAATATAATTGTGCCGCTTCATCATAAGTAATTTCTCCTACTTCTTCATCCATCATGTGTTTAAATAGATAGTTTGTCGTTGATAATACTTCTTTTCGAGATCGGAAGTTTTGAGACAAATCTATACGCATACCTGCTCCTTGTCCTTCGGTATTAAAACGGTTATATTTTTCGATAAATAAACTTGGATCGGCCTGTCTGAATTTATAAATCGATTGTTTAACGTCACCAACCATAAATAAATTCCCATTAGATTCTTCACCTGTTTTGATACAAGATAAAATCTTCTCTTGAACACGGTTGGTATCTTGGTATTCATCAACCAATATTTCAGAAAAATGTTGACGATACATTTCAGCAATTTGTGAAGGTGAACCATCTTCATTAGTTAAAATTTGTAAGGCAAAATGTTCATAATCCCCAAAGTCTAATACATTTCTTTGGCGTTTGTGTTTCCCAAATTCATTGATAACATCTTTCACAATATCCGATAAATATGAAACTCTTGGCGCTAACAATTGCATATCATGTTTCAAATCTTCTGCAGTTCTTGAGAAATAATCACTTTTAACTTTAGTAATCATATCTTTATATTTAGTGTACGCAGCTTTCGCATCTTCTAATGCATCTACCATCATGGCATTTTCTTCTTTGATTTTTGCTGTTATAGCTGGAAATCTACTTGCAAATTGACGATTTATAAGCGTTTCAATTTGTAATGTATCATTTTCAAATAATTGACTCATAAATCGTCGTTCTGATTCTATGACTTCTAACTGCTTATCTACACTTTCCATCATTGAAAATAACTCATAACTTTTATCAAGTGATTCTTGTGCAGCATTTATAAAAATCATTGCCAAATCATTTAATAATTTTAATAACTCATCTTGCTGTGATTCATCCATATATGGTGTTGAAAGTTGATTTAACCATTCTTGAGGATTCGGGTTAGCAATACTAAAGAAATAAAGTTGTTTAATAATACTTCTAAATTGTGTATCACTACGGTCATTAGATAATTGTTCAGTTAAATCAATAAATTCTGGTTTCAAATAATCATAATGTCGCTCTAACACTTCATCAATCGTTTGTTCTAAAAGTAAGATATTTTCTGCTTCACTACTCGTTCTAAAATTAGGATCAATATCTAGTACGTCATAATGTTGTTGAATTAATTTCAAACAAAAACTGTGTAAAGTGGAAATCTGAGCTTGATGTATTTTGATACGCTGATTTTTCAAGTGTTCATTATTTGGATCTTCAATCGAAGCTTGTTGAATACGTTGGTCAACTCGATGTTTCATTTCTCTTGCACTTAAATTAGTAAATGTCACTACTAGTAAACGGTCTACATCAATTTCATCTCTTAAAATACGTTGAATAATTCTTTCAACCAGTACAGCTGTTTTACCAGAACCAGCAGCTGCAGCTACTAAAATATCTTGACCTTTGGCATAAATACTGCGCCATTGTGCATCTGTCCAAATAACATCTTGTGGTTTCGTAGGTATCATTCAGTTCCACCTCCATTTTCTTCCATTTGTTGAATCGCTTCTATTGGATTAATAAACTCATCAACAGTGCGATATCTTTTACTATCTATCATGCCATCTACATGACAAACAGATTGGTAACTACAATATTGGCATGGCAATGTTTGTTTATATTTGAGTGGTGCTACTTCTGTATGTCCATCCATAATATGACTTGCCGTTTCAATAAAATTCTTTTTATTATGTTCTATAAATTTGTAAATAGTGTTTTCATCTGCAACCTGACTACTAGCTTTATTTATTGTTCCTTTAGCAGTTAAACCAACTGGCACAATATCAGATTTGAATTTAGGTTCTAATCTAATATCTAAAGCATCTAACACATTTTCATCACTATTAACTAATCCACTCATCTTAAATTTATTAATGTGCTCTTTTTCTAATTTTTCTTGATCAATTTCTAACCAATTTTTCAATTTGAGTCTTGGTTCATGAACATGGAAGTATAGTAAGCCACCTGGTTTAACGATATCTGTTAAGCCTAATCTTTCTTGGTTTTGTAATACGATGTCCATATAAGTCATCATTTGCATTTGTAAACCATAGTAAACTTTTGTTAAATCAAGTGTTGCACTATTTTTTGATGATTTATAGTCAATGATATTAACGTAACTTTGATTTTCTTTTGTATAAGTATCTATTCGGTCAATTTGACCACGTATATTAATAGGAACACCTTGTGTAGTTGTTAATGATTTAGCCATCAATTCTTCATCAGATTTAGGTGATTTACGGAAGCCCGTTTCAAATTGTTGTGGTTTGAATTTCGTATAGTCTCCTTGATATTTCAAAGCACTTAAAGTTGTTTCAACAATTGCGCCTATTCTTCTGGATAAATAACGATAATAAGCTGATGAATTTAATAGATTAAATTGAACTTTAGGTAAAATTTGTTCAAGCGCTTCTGATGTTAATGTTTTGATTTTTTTCTGATCAAGATGTTTAAAGTCTCCATCTATACGATCAGATATATATTTCAATACAGAATGGAAAATATCACCTAAATCAAAGTTTTGTAGTTCATATTTTGTTCGCTCATTTAATCTTAAACCATGTGAAGCAAAATGTTTAAATGGACATTGTTGATACCCTTCGAATCTAGATACACTCGCATTAATCGTTTTACCGTATAAATCCTGTGCCAGTGTTTCACTAAGCTGCTTCGTCTCATTATCGTAAGTTAACGAAGTGATTAAATAATCCAATCCCTCATTAAGACGCTCATCGTCACTCATTACTTGATATGCATCAAGCCATGTATCTGCTACAATTTCTTCATCTAACCAAGCTCTTAGTGACTCAAACAAATTAATTTTTGTTTGATGAACATGCTCAATTAATGAAATAGGATGTTCTTGATGCATTTGATGAATATTTATTACATCTAAATTGTCATAAATATCTTTTATTTGTGCTAAAAATGGACTCATTTCTTTTTCATCACCTGATGATCCCATCAAGCTATATGAAAATGTAACTCTATTTGTTGCACGAGTCATAGCAATATAGCATACAAATGCTTCATCCATTTGTAAGATATCTGACGTTGGGCTTAATTCTATTTGAGCATTTTGTTCGAATAATTTTTTCTCATCATCACTAATTAAGCTTGAAGAAGAAATAGGTTGAGGCATAGAACCATCATTCATACCGACAAGATAGATATGCTTTTTATTATCTACTTTAGCTAAATCCATCGTACCAATGCTTATTTGATCAAGTGTTTGAGGAATCATCACAAATTCTAATTGTTCTAATCCAATATCAAATACTTCTAAAAAGCGAGTTAATGTCATGCTTTCATGTTCAAACACAGTTACCAAATCATCTAGTATTTGAATTAAACCATTCCAAATTTGATCAATTTCTTCAGCTTCTTCATGGTAACCATCATTATCTAAAATATCTCGTTGTGTCATTAACTGATTGGGTAATTCAAAATATTCCATACTTTCATAAAATGCAGTAGCAAACTCACGAACTGTGTTACCTTCATTCATTGCTTGTTCAAAATGAAGAATTTTATCAATCACATCATTTTTTAATTTAACAACTTGTTCGAATGTCTCTCTTTCTTCTTGTGTAAGTTGATGTTCTTTACGACCCATTTTTCTAAAATTATCTACATTAAATAAATCGTCATCTAACCATCTTTTTCCATAAATACCACGTTCTATAGCAAAATTTTCTAATAAATCTATTAGGTGTGTACTATTTTTATATTGGTTAGTCAGCACATCTGTTTTCAATAAACGCATCATTGCATTGATATGCCAATTAGTTTGGATTACTTCGATTAGTGAACGAATCATTTCCATAATAGGATGATGTGTCATTGAACGTTTTGTATCTATGTTAAAAGGAATTTGATATAGCGGTAAAATAGATTCAAATAAATCGGCATATGATACGTCTCGATATAAGATTGCAATATCTTGAAATCTCAATTGGTTATCACGTGTATCTTTAAGAATTTGTCTTGCAATTTCATTAATTTCTTCTCTCATACTAGAAGATTCAAGAATATCGATATGCCCCTGATTTTGTTGAGGCGTTAGTTGTAATGCGTCGAATTGGGATTCTAAAGCTTTTAGATCATTGTGATTAAATCGATAGACTTCATTGAAAAGACGCTTTTGAAGTTGGATATGTAAATCTTGAGCAATCTCTTCTAAATGATTTAAAACTTCAGATGGCTTTCTAAATAAACTGAAAGCATCTTGATTACCATCAGTAGTTAATAATACCGTTACTTTTTTAGCATTTCTTACTAATGCTTGAATCATTTCGTATTCAAGAGTTGAAAAGTTATGGAAACCGTCTATGTATATTTCTGAGCGTTTTAGCCATTCAGATTTATCCATTTGTTCGATAAATTTTCGTAACGAATCTTCAACTGTAATAAAATTGCCGTGAGTTCGAGACTCAAATTGTTTGTATATTAAAGAAATATCTTCTAATTTATGTTTAGTTCTGGTTTGAATATCGTGTGTATTTAGAAATTCATCAATATGTTCAGGTAAGACAGAATATTTTTTAAAATCTTGAATTTGTTCGGCTAATTTCTCACTAAACCCAAAGTATTTGGCTTGTGATTTATATAATTTCATATCTGATTGATATTGTTGTACTAAATGATAAATCATCATTTCAGTTGCCGCTTTAGATAATCGTTGTTCCGTAAATCCCCCAACTTCTTGGAACACTCTATGGCTTAATCTTTCAAAGTGAAGTACCTCTGTTCTCAAACTTCCATTTAATGTTGAATCATTAACAAATGCTTGTTCAAATTGAAAAGTACTTTGAGTTGGAGCGATTAAAATAATTGGATCACCAAGTGGGTCAGTTTTCATTTTATCTTTGATTTCATTAACCATAGCTGTAGACTTCCCTGTCCCAGCTCTCCCTATATATGCATTTAATTCCATAACAACCCTCACTCCTTTGACAACATTTTAACATGGGAGCGGGACAGAAATAACATTTTTACAAAATTTATTTCGTTGTCCCGCCCCGGCAAGGTTGACTAAGTTAGTAAAGTATCACTACTATTTATAATAGTTTAGTGATACTTACACATTAGCTTTAGCTAAAGTGTTCAACTAAGGATTACATGAGTTAACACTCATGCATAAGTAATTCTAATTTCTAAAGAAAAAGAATTACTTTATCAGTCAACTACTGCCAATTTGTAACTTATTTCTATTTTTTAAGTTCACTTCATTTTCACAGAATTACATTATTGAACCTAATAGCTATCACTATTAGGTAAGTCATACTAATTTGTTTTACAAAAAGTATGACTTTCCGTTATACATATTTATTCATTAATATATCTACACAATTTTACACACAAAAAGCGATAGACTTAGCGTCTATCGCTTTCAAAATTAATTTTTAGTATTATCTGGATTAAAGTTAGCTTTAAATTCATTTAATGGCCAGAATCTGAATGAAACTTTACCAACAATTTGATCTTTATTAATCAAACCAAATGAACGACTATCTTTACTTACTTCACGATTGTCCCCTAATACTAAGTATTTACCTTTAGGGATGACATTTGATTTAGGGTTAGCATTAGGTAAATCTTTCACTTGGAAAGTACCAGTAATATATTCAATCTGTTTTCGTTTCTCATTATAATTTAAATAAGGTTCATCCTGTTTCTTACCATTTATATATAATTGGTCTTTTTTATATTCTACCTTATCTCCTGGAGTACCAATAACACGTTTAACGTAGTCATCTTTTTTATTAGCATGGAAAACAATAACGTTACCTTTTTTCACATCGCCAATTTTATAACCCATAATGTTTACGCCAACACGTTCCCCATCTTTTAATGTTGGATCCATTGAGTCACCTTTAATTGTATAAGGTTGACCAACAAAATCCTTTATAAACCATACAAGCAAAACTGCTATTGCGATGGCGACAATCCATTCTATAATTTCCTTTTTCAAATTACACACCTCTTATATTCATTTAAAGTCTGTCGTAAATGCATCAAACGGATAATATTTTACACTTACATCACCAATAATATTACTTTTATCAATTAGACCATAACGTCTTGAGTCTGATTTTACACTATCGTTATCATTTAATACAAAATAGTGTTTGGGTGAAATGATATCTCCATCTGAATGTTTCATATTTCTTAACGAAACATTATTCAAATCTCTATTTTTAGCGTACTTATCTTGAACTACTCTATCGTCTCGATAAAGCTTGTTATTTCTAATTTCAATAGATTGTCCTGGTTTCCCAATTATTCTACTAAAATGGATTCGTCCATTATCTTTATACATCACTATATCACCAGTATCTAATAAATTAAATGTGACTTTAATTTTATTAACAATCAATCGGTCACCTTCATTTAATGTAGGTGCCATACTTTGATCCTGTACAACAGCACCTCTGATGATAAATGTTTGAATGAACATTACAATAATAATCGCAAATATTAAGGAAATCAAATATTTAATAACAGTTTTCAACTTTTCACTCCTTAGTAGAGCCCATAAAATGTTTTTCTACCTTTTTACTTACAAACCAAAGTAAGACAAATAATAATAACGTCACAATAGCTCTTATCGGATTAGTGAAAATCGTCGTTACCTCTCGACCCATTATCCCTAATACAGTTATGGAAATCAATTTAGATAATGTTAAAACGATAAAATAATACTTTGTTTTAATATGTGAAAGACTTGCTACCACATTAATCAATGTATTTGGCGTAAATGGAAAACATAATAAAATAAATAGTGGTATTAAGCCTTGTCTATCTATAAAACTAATTAATCTTTGTACTGACTTTTTAGTTTTGAATTGTTTCATTTTTTTAGTATTGACTAACCTTTTAAAGATTAAAAACATTGTAAATGTACCTGCTACAATGCCTAGCCAACAAATTATAATGCCTACGACCGCACCATATGTATGCATAATTAAAATGACATAAAGCGTTAAGGGTAAAATGGGGATGATTGCTCTAAAATATATTAGCACAAACCCAGGAATATATCCGAATTGCCGAAATAAATCAAACCATTCTTCTAATTGTTCAAACGACAAAACATCAAATCCTTTCTTGGTAAACATTACCTTATTTATTATAGTTGTAATTATAGTATTTTGAAATAGCAATCTTCTTTTAAAGCAATAAATACATCTGAAGTTTGAGAAAACAAAACCACTTTACAACATGAAAGGCTAGGACAAGTTAGTCCTAGCCTTGTAATTATAACATTTATTTATTATAAAATATATTTTTTATAGATTATAGACGTGCTTCAAGATCTTTTTTCATTTCTTCAAATCCTGGTTTACCTAATAATGCAAACATGTTTTGTTTATAAGCTTCAACACCAGGTTGATTAAATGGATTTACGCCTAATTGATATCCACTCATAGCACAAGCTAATTCGAAGAAGTAAACAACATATCCAAATGTTTCTTCATCTAATCGAGGAATATTAACAACGATATTAGGAACTCCACCATCAGTATGTGCTAATAATGTACCTTCAAATGCTTTAGTATTTACCTCATCAATTGTTTTACCAGCAAGATAATTTAATCCATCTAAATCATCACTATCTTCTTCAATTGTAAGATCATGTTTAGGATTATTAACTTTAACAACTGTTTCAAATAAGAAGCGACGGCCTTCTTGAACATATTGTCCTAATGAATGTAAATCTGTAGTATAGTTCGCGCTTGAAGGATAAATGCCTTTAAAGTCTTTACCTTCAGATTCACCGAATAATTGTTTCCACCATTCATTGAAATATTGCATAGAAGGTTCATAGTTAATTAACATTTCAGTAGTGTAGCCTTTGCTATATAAAAGGTTACGGATTGTAGCATATTGATAAGCAATATTCTCTTCTAATTTATCTGAAGATAATTCTTCACGTGCTTTTGCTGCACCAATCATCATTGCCTCAATATTAATACCTGCAGCTGCAATTGGTAATAAACCAACGGCTGTTAATACTGAATAACGTCCACCAACATCGTCTGGTACTACAAATGTTTCATAACCTTCATTTGTAGCTAATTGTTTTAAAGCACCTTTTTTCTTATCAGTAGTAGCGAAAATACGTTTTTTAGCTTCTTCTTTACCATATTTATTTTCTACTAATTGTTTAAATAAACGGAAAGCAACTGCTGGTTCAGTTGTTGTTCCTGATTTTGAAATGACGTTTACAGAAAAATCTTTATCTGCTAAATAATCAACTAATTCTTTTGTATAACTAGAAGATAAGTGATTACCTACAAATACAATTTCAGGATAGTCATTATTTGTTCTGAATGAAGAAGTAAGCATTTCAATAGCGGCACGTGCACCTAAATAAGAACCACCGATACCAATAACAACTAATACATCAGAATTGGCTTTAATACGTTTAGAAGCTTCTACAATTCTTGAAAACTCTTCTTTATCATAATCAACAGGAAGATCAACCCAACCAAGGAAATCTTTTCCAGCGCCAGTACCTTCATGTATCGTTTTGTGTAATGTTTTCACGATATCTTTTTGTTGTTCTAATTCATGTTCTCCAAAAAATTCTAAAGTCTTACCATAATCTAATTGAATATGAGTCATCTAAAAAGCCTCCTATGTTTTTACTACTTTAATTCTACTAAGTTTATATTTGCTATTCAATTCACAAGTCTCCTTTTTACTATTAAAAATGAACTTTCAGTGTCATTTCAGTTTCCAAATGTAATCTCTTATCAATACAATATGCATTTTTCTAAAAATTTAATAACTTTAAAAATTCTTTTATATCAGCATATATTAAAGATAATATTGAAAACATCTCATCTATTAAATGTATATTTATGTAGTTTTATGGTTTATTTTTCATTAGCAGTCTGTTATGATGAATTTATATTAAAATTCTGAAAATAATTTGAGGTGTAAATATGAAAGAGAAAATTGTTTTAGCATATTCTGGAGGATTAGACACAAGCGTAGCAGTACAATGGTTAATAGATAAGGGTTACGATGTTGTAGCATGTTGTTTAGATGTTGGAGAAGGAAAAGACTTAGATGTTGTACATGAAAAAGCGTTAAAAATGGGCGCAGTAGAATGTCATATTATTGATGCTACAAAGGAATTTAGTGATGATTATGTAAGTTATGCTATTAAAGGTAATTTAATGTATGAAAATGCATATCCATTAGTATCAGCATTATCACGTCCACTAATTTCTAAAAAGTTAGTAGAAATTGCTGAAAAAACAAATTCAGTCGGTATTGCTCATGGATGTACTGGTAAAGGTAATGACCAAGTACGTTTCGAAGTCGCAATTAAAGCACTTAATCCAAAACTAAAAGCATTTGCACCTGTAAGAGAATGGGCATGGAGTCGTGAAGAAGAAATTGATTATGCAATCAAACATAATATTCCAGTATCAATTAATCATGATTCTCCTTACTCAATTGATCAAAATTTATGGGGTAGAGCTAACGAGTGCGGTATCTTAGAAGATCCTTATGCTGCCCCACCTGAAGATGCATTTGATTTAACGAATGCACTTGAAAATACACCTGATGAATCCGACGAAATTATTCTTTCATTTAAAAATGGTATACCTGTTCAAATAGATGACAAAGATTATGATTTAGACGATTTAATCCTTTATTTAAATCAATTAGCTGGTAAACATGGTATTGGTAGAATTGACCATGTTGAAAATAGATTAGTCGGCATAAAATCAAGAGAGATTTATGAAACACCTGGTGCAGAAGTGATTTTAAAAGCTCATAAAGCACTTGAAACAATTACTTTAACTAAAGACGTTGCACACTTTAAACCAGTGATTGAAAAGCAATTTTCTGAACAAGTATATAATGGTTTATGGTTCTCACCTTTAACTGATAGCCTAAAACAATTTATTGACAGTACACAACAATATGTCGAAGGAGATGTAAGAGTTAAATTATTCAAAGGCAATGCTATCGTAAATGGTAGACAATCACCTTATACTTTATACGATGAAAAGTTAGCTACTTATACAAAAGAAGATGCGTTTAATCAAGAAGCAGCTGTCGGATTTATCGATATTTATGGTTTACCAACGCAAGTTAATTCTATGTTACATGGAGGCTACAGTAATGAGTAAAAAAGCTTGGGGAGGAAGATTCGAAGCTCAACCAGAAGATTGGGTTGATGACTTTAATGCATCAATTGATTTCGACAAAAATTTAATAGACCAAGATATTCAAGGTAGCATTGCACATGCAACAATGCTCGCTAATCAACATATTATTAGTCAAGATGATGCCAAAACCATTATAGAAGGCTTAAAAGAAATCCAAGTAGATGCGCATCAAAATAAAATTGAATTTAAAGCATCGCTAGAAGACATTCATTTAAACATTGAACATGAGCTAATTCAACGTGTAGGAGAAGTTGGCGGTAAACTTCATACTGGTAGAAGCAGAAATGATCAAGTCGCTACTGATATGCATTTATACACTAAAGAAGAAGTTCTAGAAATTATTGAATTAATTAAATCATTGCAGCAAACGATATTAAAAATTGCTAATACCCATATAGACACAATTATGCCAGGTTATACGCACTTACAACGTGCTCAGCCGATATCTTTCGCGCATCATATTATGACTTATTTTTGGATGTTAGAGCGTGATAAATCTCGATTCCAAGATAGCATCAAAAGAATCGACATCTCCCCTCTTGGTGCTGCAGCATTAAGCGGAACAACACATCCTATTGATCGTCACGAAACACAATCACTGCTTAATTTTAGTGCTATATATGAAAATAGTTTAGATGCTGTCAGTGATCGTGACTATATTGTCGAAACACTGCATAATATTTCATTAACTATGGTTCATTTATCAAGATTTTCTGAAGAAATTATTTTCTGGTCCACTGATGAAGCAAAATTCATTACGTTATCAGACGCTTTTTCTACTGGTTCGTCTATTATGCCTCAAAAGAAAAATCCAGATATGGCAGAATTAATTAGAGGTAAGGTGGGTCGTACAACAGGTCATTTAATGAGTATGTTAGTTACACTTAAAGGCCTACCATTAGCTTATAATAAGGATATGCAAGAAGATAAAGAAGGTTTATTCGATGCTATCCATACAATTAAAGGTTCACTCAAAATTTTCGATGGTATGTTAGATACGATGACTGTTAATACTGATCGTCTTAATGAAACAGTTACAAAAGACTTTTCAAATGCAACAGAATTAGCTGATTATCTTGTAAGTAAAAATGTACCATTTAGAACTGCACATGAGATTGTTGGAAAAATTGTATTAGATTGTATTAATAACGGTATTTATTTACTCGATGTGCCTTTAACAGATTATCAATCCTATCACCAGAGTATAGAATCTGATATTTATGATTATCTAAAACCAGAAAATTGTTTAAAACGACGTAAAAGTTATGGTTCGACTGGTCAAGATGCAGTTAAACATCAACTATCAGTTGCTGAAAAATTATTAAAATCATAAGTTATTTTGTAGGAAGTCGTTCAGAATTATAAAGTTTTAGCCTGAGACATTGCTTTGTTTTAGGCTTTTTCATTTTGCGTAGACACCACTTTTTTTTATATTTATACTTAATAGTTTACCAACTTTTAAAAATAAACATTATATTGTTATACAACTTATAGCATAATTGATAAGTATTTTAAAATTATTGGAAAGGTCATATTATGTATAAATTTCTAAAAGCTGTCTTATTATTTATTTTAGTATCTACAATTTGTGTATTTTATTTATTCAAAGTTTCAACCAACAATTGATGCAAAAAGTTCTAAAAAACATTGGTTATCCAACCCTACAAACGAAAAATTTGTAACTATCGCTCATAGAGGTGCAAGTGGTTATGCACCTGAACATACTTTTAATTCTTACGATAAAAGCCATAAAGAAATTGGTGCTTCATATATCGAAATTGATTTACAAAGAACGAAAGATGGACAACTTATAGCTATGCATGATGACTCAGTAGATCGTACAACCAATGGGTATGGTAAAGTAAAAAATTTAAACTTATCTCAAATAAAGCAATTAGATGCTGGAAGTTGGTTTAATAAAGCAAATCCTAAATTAGCTAAATCAGAATATATAAATGCCAAAGTCCCTACTTTAAATGAGATACTTACTCGCTATGGTAACAAAGCAAATTATTACATCGAAACAAAATCTCCTGATGTTTATCCTGGAATGGAATCTCAACTATTACAAACACTTAAACAGCATGGTTTATTATCCAAGACATCTTTAAAAAACGGTCACGTTATGATTCAATCATTTTCTGAAGAAAGTTTGACAAAAATACACAAGTCTAATCAAAATGTTCCCCTAGTTAGATTAATCAAAAAGCATCAGCTACAACATTTAACAGATAAAGATCTTAAACATATTAAAAGTTATGCAACTGTAATTAGTCCTGAATTCAGTGACTTAACTCGTTCTAATACTTCTCACATCAAAGATTTAGGATTTCTTATCCACCCATTTACTGTTAATGAAACTGCAGATATGAAAAGATTAAATGGCTATGGTATTGACGGTGTTTTCACCAATTATCCAGATAAATACAAAAAGGTATCACATTAATTTATTACAAAGGGAGCGGGACAGAAATAATATTTTCTCAAAATTTATGTCGTTGTCCCACCCCGGCAAGGTTGACTAGAGTTGAAAAAAGCTTGATACAAGTGCATTTTCAATTCAGTCAACTACTGCCTATATATAATTGTAGCCTGACACATTGATTTATGTCCCAGGCTGTTTTTATGTAAAATTACAGTTAAACTTTAATGATATTTTGAAGAATGTATTAATTTTTTTAGAGTTAATTAATTATTCAGTAAATTCTATTTCTAGTATTTGGAAATATTGTCATGATAGTGATAACACACTTATTGAAAGGATGTTATTACGATGAAAATAAACAAATGGGTTTTCGCAAGTGTTGCAACTGTATCTTTATTAGGTATAGCTAATCCTGTATATGCAAGCGGTAATGGACAAACTAATAATGGTCAATATGATCAGCAATCCACACAGTCCTCTTCAAATCAAAATCAATCAACAAATTGGCAAAAAAACCTAACCGGAGAAGCACATACTACAATTGCGCATAGAGGTGCAAGCGGATATGCACCCGAACATACATTCAATTCATATGATAAAAGTCATAGAGAATTAGGTGCTTCATACATAGAAATTGATTTACAAAGAACGAAAGATGGGCATCTTGTAGCTATGCATGATGAAACTGTTGATCGTACTACAAATGGACATGGTCGTGTTGAAGATTATACTTTAGACGAATTAAAGAAACTTGATGCTGGTAGTTGGTTCAATAAACAACACCCTAATTTAGCTAAATCAGAGTATAAAAATGCTAAAGTTCCTACTTTAGATGAAATTTTAAGTCGCTATGGTAAAAATGCTAATTATTATATAGAAACAAAATCACCAGATGTCTATCCAGGTATGGAAAATCAATTAATTCAATCATTAAATAAACATGGTATGCTGACAAATCAATCCCTTAAAAATGGTCACGTCATAGTTCAATCATTTTCTGAACCGAGTTTACAAAAAATGAAACAATTAAGTCCTAATATCCCATTAATTCGTTTATTAGATAAAGGAGAACTAACATCTCAAACTGAATCAGACTTAAAACGAATCAAATCATATGCTATTGGTGTAGGACCAGAATATACAGATTTAAACGAAAACAATACAAAACATTTAAAAGATTTAGGTTTCCTCATTCATCCATTTACTGTTAATAACGAAACAGATATGCAACGTCTAAATGATTATGGTGTTGATGGTGTGTTTACCAACTATGCTGATAAATATAAAAATATAAGTCACGAATGAAATATATGAAGAATATAGGGTATATATTAATAATATTCATATATTAAAAAGGCAGTGAAAAAATGGCAACAAGCGAAGAAACATTAAATCAATTTTTGGATCATTTAAAAGACGATCATATTACTACTCGTAAAATGATGGGAGAATATATTATATATTATGATAAGGCAGTCGTTGGCGGTTTGTATGACAATCGTTTACTAGTTAAAGCTACAAATTCTTCACTAAGTACATTACCTAATTATGAATTAGTAGAGCCTTATCCTAATGCCAAAAAAATGATACATTATCCTTTTACGGAAGATAGCGATATGATTTTAAAAGTTTTATCCCAAATTAAAAAGGATTTAACATAATTAATCAAAAAAACATTCACTCAATTGTCTTTGAGTGAATGTTTTAATTTAATTTAAAATTATAACAATTTGTGTTTATGCCCAACCACGGTAACGTGCAGCTTCAGCAGTACGTTTAATACCAACGATATAGGCTGCTAAACGCATATCAATTTTTCTATTTTGTGATAATTCATAAATAGTATCAAATGCTGTGATTAATTTTTCACGTAGTTTTTCATTAACTTCTTCTTCTGTCCAGTAATAACCTTGATTATTTTGAACCCATTCGAAGTAAGAAACTGTTACACCACCAGCACTTGCTAACACGTCTGGTACTAATAATACACCACGTTCAGTTAAAATACGTGTTGCTTCTGGAGTAGTTGGACCATTTGCTGCTTCAACTACGATACTTGCTTTAATGTCATTAGCATTATCTTCAGTAATTTGGTTTGAAATTGCAGCTGGAACTAAAATATCGCAATCTAATTCAAATAATTCTTTATTTGAGATTGTTTCTTCAAATAGATTAGTAACAGTACCGAAACTATCTCTTCTATCTAATAGATAATCTATATCTAAACCATTAGGGTCATGTAGCGCGCCATAAGCATCTGAAATACCTACTACTTTAGCACCTAAATCATATAAGAATTTTGCTAAGAAACTACCAGCATTACCAAAACCTTGGATAACAACTTTAGCATCTTTAATATCCATACCTTTACGTTTAGCTGCTTGTTCGATAGCTATAACTACGCCTAATGCAGTTGAGCGGTCACGACCTTCAGAGCCACCTAATACAATTGGTTTACCAGTGATAAATCCAGGTGAATTGAATTTATCTAACGCACTATATTCATCCATCATCCAAGCCATAATTTGTGAGTTTGTAAATACGTCTGGTGCTGGAATATCTTTGTTCGGCCCTACAAATTGTGAGATAGCTCTAACATAGCCGCGTGATAAGCGTTCTACTTCGTGAATACTCATTTGACGAGGGTCACAAACGATTCCGCCTTTACCACCGCCGTATGGTAAATTAACAATACCGCATTTTAATGTCATCCACATTGATAAAGCTTTAACTTCTTCTTCATCAACATCTGGGTGGAAACGTACGCCCCCTTTAGTTGGACCTACAGCATCATTGTGTTGTGCACGATATCCAGTAAATGTTTGAACAGTTCCATCGTCCATACGAACTGGTATACGTACTTGTAACATTCTTAGTGGTTCTTTGATAAGGTCGTACATACCCTCATCAAAACCTAATTTATGCAAAGCTTCTTTAATAATTCCTTGAGTAGAAGTCACTAAATTATTATTCTCAGTCATGATCCTTTTCGCCTCTTTTTTAACTAATGATTTCGCTTTCATTCATTATTGTAACACAACTTTATCCTTTTTAAAGGGGTTACAAAATGATTGTTACAACTTTTTGAACTTATTGAAATACTTGTTTAATTTTTTCAATAGCAATGTCTAATTCTTCTTTAGTAATCACAAGTGGTGGTGCAAATCGAATAACTGTTTCATGTGTTTCTTTACATAATAAACCTAATTCTTTCAATGATTCACAGTATGGTCTTGCATTTTCAGTTAACTCGATTCCGATAAATAATCCACGTCCGCGTACTTCTTTAATAGATGGATGTTCAATTTTTTGTAATTCTGATTTAAAGTATTCACCTAGTTCTAATGAACGACCAGGTAAGTCTTCATCTACAATGACATCTAAAGCTGCTAATGACACAGCACATGCTAATGGATTACCACCGAATGTTGATCCGTGAGAACCTGGTGTAAATACATCTAACACTTCTTTGTCAGCTAATACAACAGAGATTGGTAATACACCGCCGCCTAATGCTTTCCCTAAAATATAAACATCTGGTTTAACATTATCCCAATCAGTAGCAAATAGTTTACCAGAACGACCTAAGCCAGCTTGAATTTCGTCGGCAATAAATAAAATATTGTGTTCATCACAAAGTTCTCTTATAGCTTTTAAATAACCTTCTGGAGGAACATTAATACCAGCTTCACCTTGAATAGGTTCAACTAAAATAGCTGCAGTATTGTCAGTAATAGCTGCTTTTAATTTTTCAACATCACCAAAATCAACTTTGCGGAAACCATCAAGTAATGGACCATATCCTCTTTGATATTCTGCTTCAGATGATAATGATACTGGAGCCATTGTACGACCATGGAAATTACCATTAAATGCAATAATTTCAGCTTGGTTTGGTTCAATACCTTTTACATCGTAAGCCCAACGACGTGCTGCTTTTAATGCTGTTTCAACAGCTTCAGCACCTGTGTTCATTGGTAATGCTTTTTCTTTACCTGATAATTCACAAATTTTCTTATACCATTCGCCTAAATTATCACTGTGGAAAGCACGTGATACTAAAGTGACCTTTTCAGCTTGGTCTTTAAGTGCTTGAATAATTTTAGGATGTCTATGACCTTGGTTTACTGCTGAATAAGCAGATAACATGTCCATATATTTATTACCTTCAGGATCTGTCACCCATACACCTTCCGCTTCTGAAATTACAATCGGTAGTGGCACATAGTTGTGAGCTCCATAATGATTTGTTAATTCAATGATTTCTTCTGACTTAGTCATAATATCTCCCCTTTGTTTAATAAATATTAAAGCTAATTACCAATATCATAACTGATTTTTACCGGCTCTCAAACTGTTTATACAAATATATTTCAAAATTTTCTAATTATAAAGATTAGTTGAGATTTTCTATTAAAATGCTCAAGAAAATAGAATCAACTTTTAGTTTTGAAAGCCCTTACAAATATAATGACACAAGCCTACTATGTTGTACAAGTAAAAGTTTAAAAATTCATCATTATATATAATTTTAAGTTTTAAAAACATTGTGATAACAGTATTATTAGTACATTTTTCATCTGAAAAATTATGATAATTTTCTTTTTGTTTCTATATAAAAAACTAGGATGATATCAATTGGTTTTTGATATCATCCTAGTCATTTAAATATTATTTATCTTTTCTTGGTAATGGATAAAAGCCTTTATTAAATTGTTCCCATAAATTTGGTGGTAATTCATGATTATCTTCACGTTCAGGATCAAAGTTATTAATAATTTCTGATTCTCGACCTTCTTCAATTTTACTTACAAAGTTATAATCTAGAAGTATCTCACGACCTACTGCAACTAATTCTACACCTACATCTTCAATAGCATTTAAAGCATCATCTGCTGTAAATACTGAACCTATTCCTATTAAAGGCATACGTCCATTAATCCATTTATGAATTAATTTAAGTCTATTTTGTCCTTCGTATTGACCTTCACGTGTTTTAGAATAAATGTCCATAAGAGATACATGTATATAATCAATATCTTTTTTAGTAATTGAATTAATTAATTCTTCTGTGATATCCATTGTAATACCAGGAGATTCTGCTTCTTCTGGTGATAAGCGATAACCTACGATAAAGTCATCTGAAGCATGTTCTTTTTTAGCTTTTAAAACTTCATCAATAACAGCATTAGGGAATTTTAAGTTTTCTGCCCAAACATCGTTTCTTCTATTATAGTAAGGAGAAACGAATTGATGAATTAAATAGTGGTTAGCACCATGTATTTCTACACCATCAAATCCTGCTTCAATAACACGTCTTGTTGCTTCACCAAAATCTTTAATAGTTTGTTCAATTTCCTCAGCGCTCATTTCTCTCGCGTCATGTTCTTCTTGTTGTCCAAAACTTTTTAATGAGATTGGGCTTGGTGCAACGACATCACCATTAGGTGTTAAATTAGGCAAAGCTTGTGCACCACCATGATGTATTTGAACTAATGCTTTTGCACCATTCTTTTTCATTGCTTGTGCTAATTGTTTTAGTCCTTCTATATCAGAGTCATGTGCTACTGAAGGTTGTCCAGGGAATGCTTTACCCACATCATTTACATTACTAGCTGCATTAATTGCAAGTCCTACATCTTTAGAACGTTTTTCAATATAAGGTAATTCAACATCAGAAATGGTTCCATCATCGTTTGAAGAAACATGTGTTAATGGCGCTAAAACAAAACGATTTTTTAGTTCTACACCATTACGTAATGTTACACTCTCAAACAATCGATTATATTTACTGTTCATATATTTAACCTCCACATTTAATAATACATGCGACTATATCACGAAATATATGTACGCTCTATTTTTTTGCTTACAGTCATACACAAAACTTTTCAGTTTATTCATACTATGATTTTTAAGTTGTACTATTTATCAAATACAAAATAAAAACGATAACTTCCAATATTTATTGGAAATTATCGTTTCTATAAGTTCTCTATACTTTTGAAATATAAAGAATTTAAATTACGTCAATTTAATCTTGACGTATAGTACGTTTAGACCGTTTGATCCAGACCGGTAAGCGTTCTTCAAGTGTTTGAAACCCATACTTTTCTGTTTCTTTTATCTCATCTAGCACCGACTGTTTTTCTTTCTTACGTTCATAATTTTTAAAGTAATCGTTATCTTTAAGTGACAAGTTAAGTTTGCCTTCATTATCAATAGATAAAATCTTTGCTTTTACTACTTGTCCCTCAGATAGAAATTTCTTCAAGTTATGGACATAATCATCCATGATTTCTGAAATATGGATAAGTCCTTCAGTATGGTCAGGGGCCTCAACAAATGCGCCATACGGTTGAATACCAGTCACACGTACCTTAATATGTTGACCTTCTTTATAGTGATTATTCAACTTGATAACCCCTTATTTCGTTTTCTTAACACTATTATCATAGCATAAAACAAATTAAGGGACTAACTATAACGTTGAATTTTTTGAATTATTTTGCAATAAATATAACAAAATATAAATCAATAGCTTTTCACATAGTAAAACAAATTATCCCTCAGAATTTTTAATATCGTTTAACTCCTAAGAATAACTATTAAAAAATCACGATAACAGGTAATCAACCTACTATCGTGATTTTTAATTTATATTTAATTCTCACGCGATACTTTTTGACTTTTTCAAAAAAACAATAAGAAGTATCTCGTATCAATTTTTATTCTTCAACGTCTATAGATTCAATAACTACATCGTGAACTGGTTTATCTTGTGGACCTACTTTAGTGTTAGCAATATCTTCTAACGTAGATTCCCCTTCAATAATTTGTCCGAATACTGTATGTTTTTGGTCCAACCATGGTGTTCCACCATTTTCACCATATGCTTTAACGATAGGTTCTGGCCAACCACCATCAGCTAGTTGACTTAACATATTTTGAGGAACTTCTTTCATTTGAACAATGAAAAATTGTGATCCATTTGTATTTGGACCAGCATTTGCCATTGATAAAGCACCATAAAGGTTAAATGCTTCTAATGAAAACTCGTCTTCGAATGCACCGCCATAAATACTTTCTCCACCCATACCAGTTGCTGTTGGGTCACCGCCTTGTACCATAAAGTCATTGATGACACGGTGGAAAGTCACACCATTGTAGTAACCATTTTTAGCATGTGTAACAAAGTTTTCAACTGTTTTAGGTGCAATGTTAGGGAATAACTTAAATGTCATATCACCTTTATTAGTATGCATTACAATTTTAATTTCATCTTCTTGAATCTCTTTATTTAACTGAGGATAGTTCGTCATTAAAATTCTCCATTCATGTTATGATATATGTATATATTAACATATTTGAAAGGAAGTAATATAGAATGTTATATCGATTTTCTCACAAGACTGGAAGTTATGGCGTTTCCATAAAAGAGGAAGATGATGATCAAGTCTTAGTTCAAGTCGAACAAGTGATCAAACATCCTAAACAGGGAGATTTACATTCACCAAATGAATCAGAAGATGTATTCTTTCATGAACGTAGAGCATTAAGTCACTTTGAAAAGAGATATGCTAAGCGTTCACAATTACGTGACTTTAATGTTGAAAAAATGTCATATGAGGAATCATTACAACAAGCCATTTCCAATTTAGAAGAACAACTTAAAGAAAAGAATGATGCCCACGCGAAACGTTCATTGCAAAATTTAGAGCAACTTAAACATGATTATTCAATTCAATACAAACAAAAATTTTATTAAAAATGACGTGTTTCTTCATATTTAAAAGCGATTGAAATACAGTGATTTCAAGCAGTATCACGTTTTTCAGAATGATATGATTCATGTATAATAAATATCATAAACATTTTTAAAGGAGGACAATTTAGTGAGTTTGTTACATATTGCGGTACTATTACCGTTAATATTTGCACTCATTATCCCAATCTTATATAGATTCTTTAAAAGAATTCACATAGGTTGGTTCGTGTTACCTGTCCCCGTCGTCTTATTTATATATTTCTTAACTTTTATTACGACTACTATGTCAGGTAATACCGTAATGAAAATTTTTAAGTGGATGCCACATGTCGGTATGAATTTTAACCTTTATGTAGATGGATTAGGATTATTATTTAGTATACTGATAACAGGTGTCGGCAGTTTAGTTGTCTTATACTCCATTGGTTATTTAAGCCAATCAGAACAATTAGGGAATTTTTACTGTTATTTATTACTTTTCATGGGTGCAATGTTAGGCGTTGTACTTTCAGATAACCTTATCGTTTTATATTTATTCTGGGAGTTAACTTCGTTTTCAAGTTTTTTACTTATTTCATTTTGGAGAGACAAGCAAGCTTCCATTTATGGCGCTCAAAAGTCTTTAATCATTACTGTTTTTGGAGGACTAAGTTTACTAGGCGGTATTATTTTACTTTCTATTTCTGCAGATTCGCTAAGTATTCGTTATATTATTCAGCATGTAGCTGATATACAAAGTAGTCCTTTCTTTATCTTAGCAATGATTTTTGTACTAATTGGTGCGTTTACTAAATCAGCACAAGTTCCCTTTTACATATGGTTACCAGATGCAATGGAAGCACCTACACCTGTAAGTGCTTATTTACATTCTGCAACGATGGTAAAAGCTGGTTTATATTTAATAGCTAGAATGACTCCTATTTTCGCAGTGTCACAAGGATGGATTTGGACAGTTACTCTAGTTGGATTAATTACCTTGTTTTGGGCATCATTAAACGCTACGAAACAGCAAGATCTCAAAGGGATTTTAGCATTTTCTACTGTGTCACAACTGGGAATGATTATGTCTATGCTAGGTATTGGTGCTGTTAGCTATCACTTTGAAGGTCAGGATAGTCAATTATATATCGCGGCTTTCACAGCAGCTGCATTTCACTTAATTAACCATGCGACGTTTAAAGGTGCATTGTTTATGATAACTGGTGCAGTCGACCATAGTACGGGTACTCGTGATGTTAGAAAATTAGGCGGTTTATTAACGATTATGCCAATTTCATTCACAATTACAGTGATTACTTCTTTAAGTATGGCTGGCATACCCCCATTCAATGGCTTTTTATCAAAAGAAAAATTCATTGAATCCGTTATTGAATTAACGCATGCAAATACCATGAGTTTAAATACAATAGGTATTATCTTTCCAATATTAGCTATTGTTGGTAGTATCTTTACTTTTGTATATTCAATTAAATTTATTATGCATATATTCTTTGGACAATATAAACCAAATCAATTACCTCATAAAGCTCATGAAGCATCGATATTAATGCTTATTTCGCCTGCTATATTAGCAATATTAGTTATTGTATTTGGTTTATTCCCAGGAATTTTAACACAATCAATCATAGAACCAGCAACAGCTTCAATGAGTCAAACTTCTCAAGTGAGTGCTGAGTTCCATTTATTCCATGGTATAACTCCAGCATTTATCACTACAATTTGTATTTATATCGTAGGAATTTTATTAATTTTAACGTTTGCTTATTGGATTAAATTATTACAGGCACAACCTAAACAAATTACTTTTAATTATTGGTACGACGGTTTAGGAAAATATATCCCAACTTATTCTAAAAATATGACTAATAGTTATGTGACTGGCTCTGCTAGAAATAATCTGGTCATTATCTTTGGCTTATTAATATTATTAACAACTGTTGTATTACTTAGCGTGCCATTTACTATTAATTTCAAAAATGTTAGTCATATTAGAATTTTTGAAGTTGGAATTATCGCTTTACTTGTTATAGCAGCATTTTTAATTATATTTGCTAAATCTCGTTTGTTTAGCATTATTATGTTAAGTGCAGTGGGTTATTCAGTATCTGTGCTATTCATATTCTTTAAAGCACCTGACTTAGCCCTTACACAATTTGTCGTAGAATCAATTTCTACTGCATTATTTTTACTATGTTTTTATTTCTTACCTAATCTTAACCGTTACAACGAAACACGTTCATTTAAAGTAACAAATGCATTAATCTCAGCAGGAATTGGACTTGTCGTGATTATTTTAGGATTAATTGCATATGGTAACCGACACTTTGAATCTATTACTCATTACTATCAAGACCATGTCTATGATCTTGCTTCTGGTAAGAATATGGTCAATGTCATATTAGTCGATTTCCGTGGTATGGATACGTTATTTGAATCATCAGTATTAGGTATTGCAGGATTAGGCATTTATACAATGATTAAACTGCGCAAAAAGCATCAACGTCATACAGAAACGAGTGAGGTGAAACGTCATGAACAGACAGAAAAATGATTTAATGTTTCAATATACAGCTGTCATTATTTTCTTCATGATTATGATGTTTGGTTTTTCTTTATTCCTTGCAGGTCATTACACTCCTGGTGGCGGCTTTGTCGGTGGTTTATTATTTTCTAGTGCCTTAGTTATCATTACTATCGCATTTGATATTAAAACGATGCGAAAAATTTTCCCTATAGATTTTAAAATACTTATAGGTATTGGGTTATTATTTTGTGTTGGTACACCAATGGCTAGTTGGTTTATGTCTAATAACTTTTTCACACATGTTACTTTTGATATTCCGCTTCCATTGTTACAACCAATGCATATGACAACCGCTGTATTCTTTGACTTTGGTGTTTTATGTGCAGTCGTAGGAACTGTAATGACTATTATTTTATCGATTGGAGAGAACGAATAGTGGAGATTATTATGATATTTGTTAGTGGCATACTTACAGCAATCAGCGTCTATCTCGTTTTATCTAAAAGTTTGATACGAATCATTATGGGAACTACGCTACTAACACACGCAGCAAATTTATTTCTAATTACTATGGGTGGATTAAAACATGGCGCATCACCTATCCACGAAAAAGGAATTCATAGCTATGTTGATCCAATCCCTCAAGCACTTATATTAACAGCTATCGTTATCGCATTTGCTACTACGGCTTTCTTTTTAGTACTAGCCTTTAGAACATACAAAGAGTTAGGTACTGATAACGTGGAAAGTATGAAAGGAGTTCCAGAAGATGTCAGAGAGTAATATGCTAGCCCTTACTTTAGTTGTACCTATTCTAACGGCAATATTACTCGTCTTTATTGGAAAACGAACATATATAAAACGTTATGTCGCTTTAGCAGGTACAATGATTACTTTAGTTATATCTATTATTAATTTGTATAATGTATTTAAAAATGGACCTATTAAATTGGAATTAGGCTCATGGAAAGCACCTTACAGTATTGTATTTGTATTAGATACTTTTAGTGCATTACTAATCATTACAAGTATTATTATTACTGCACTCATCATTCTATATTCTTATAATTCGATTGGTGTTGACCGAGAAAGATTCTATTATTATTTCTCTGTAATGTTCATGCTTATAGGTATTATTGGTGCCTTTACAACAGGAGATATATTTAACTTATTTGTATTTTTTGAAGTATTCTTAATGTCTTCATATTGCCTTTTAGTTATTGGCACTACAAAAATACAACTACAAGAAACGATTAAATATGTATTAGTTAATGTTGTTTCTTCATCATTCTTTGTTATGGGTGTCGCTATTTTATATTCCGTTGTCGGAACTTTAAACTTGGCACACATCAGTCAACGTTTGAATGAATTATCAGCACATGAAAGTGGCTTAGTAAATATTGTATTTATACTATTCATTTTCGTCTTTGCTACTAAAGCTGGCGTCTTCCCAATGTATGTATGGTTACCTGGTGCTTACTATGCACCACCGTTTGCTATTATGGCATTCTTTGGTGCTTTACTTACAAAAGTAGGCGTATATGCCATTGCCAGAACATTAAGTTTATTCTTTAATAGTTCAGTAGGTTTTTCTAACTATGTCATATTATTCTTAGCGTTATTAACAATTATTTTTGGTTGTGTTGGCGCAGTATCCTACTATGATACGAAAAAAATCATTTTATATAATATCATGATTGCAGTAGGCGTTATTTTAGTCGGTGTTGCTATGATGAATGAAACGGGCATGATTGGTGCTATTTACTACACTATTCATGATATGTTAGTTAAAACATCCCTTTTCTTCTTAATAGGTGTCATGTATAAAATTACAAAAACTACGGATTTACGTCAATTTGGTGGACTAATTAAACGATATCCTGTTCTTGGGTGGACATTCTTTATAGCTTCGTTAAGTTTGGCAGGTATACCGCCACTTAGTGGTTTTTACGGTAAATTGTATATCGTAAAAGCTACATTTGAAAAAGGATTTTATTTAACAGGTATCGTAGTATTAATCTCTAGTTTAGTAGTTTTATATTCTGTTATAAGAATCTTCTTAAAAGGATTCTTCGGAACACCTAAAGGATATGATATATCAACTAAAGTAAATAGTTATGGTTTAATTACTGTTTCAGTGATTGCTGTTGCCATTACTGTATTATTTGGATTATCAGCGGATGTCCTATACCCAATTATTAAAGATGGCGCAGAAACATTCTATGATCCAAGCGTATATATTAATAGTGTATTGGGAGGTAAATAATGATGGCAGTCCAAATTGTTGTTAATTTATTAGTTTCAATTGTGTGGTTACTCATTTCAGATAGCTATACATTAAACAATTTCGTATTAGGTTATTTATTTGGTCTCATATTGGTTTATCTCCTTCATCGCGTAATGCCAGGAAAGTTTTACTTAATTCGTATATATAGAATGATTCGATTAGTCTTTATTTTCTTATTAGAATTAATAAAAGCTAATCTAGATGTCTTAAAAATCATCTTAAAGCCACAAATCACTAATAAGCCGGGATTCTTTGTATATCCAACAGATTTGAAGACAGACTGGCAAATAGTGTTACTTTCCAATTTAATTACATTAACACCTGGGACTGTAGTTCTTGGTGTTAGTGATGATCGTACCAAAATCTATATACATGCTATTGACTTTAGTACAACCGAAGAAGAAATTGAAGGAATAAAATCTTCTTTAGAAAAAGTTGTTAGAGAGGTGGGCGAAGAACAATGACAATTAAAACAATAATTATTATTGCATTAATCATAGTCGTTTTATCTATGTTGGCTATGCTAGTTAGAGTTATTTTAGGACCCTCTCTAGCAGATAGAGTAGTTGCATTAGATGCCTTGGGCCTACAACTAATGGCCGTTATTGCACTCTTCAGTATTTTAATGAATATTAAATATATGATTGTAGTTATTTTATTAGTAGGTATTTTAGCCTTCTTAGGTACAGCCGTTTTCTCAAAATTCATGGATAAAGGTAAGGTGATAGAACATGATAGAAACGATAGTCATTAGTATTTCTCTTATCTTAATCATTATTGGAGCAATCATCAGTGCTGTAGCTGCTATTGGTTTATTAAGACTTGAAGATATCTATTCTCGTGCACACGCTGCTGGTAAAGCCGCTACATTGGGAGCAATGAGTTTATTAATGGGAGCATTTTTATATTTTATTGGTACTGAAGGTTATACAAACATGCAATTAATCATTGGTATTATCTTCGTCTTAATTACTGGCCCCCTATCAAGTCACATGATAATGAAAGCAGCTTATAATACAAATACACCTTATAGTAAAAATACTAAAGTTGACGAAATTAAAGAAGATTTAAAAGATAAAAAATTATAAATATTATTTGAAAAGGACCAATCGATAAAATCATACTTCGATTGGTCTTTTTAATAATCATTGATACTATTCTAGATTTGGGTAACTTTATCATTCACTACATCTATATCGAATCCTAAATCCTTTAACATATCATAATCTAATTGATTAGGTTGACCACCTGTTATTAAGTAATCACCTACAAATATAGAATTAGCAGCTTGTAACGCTAATGGCTGTAATGAACGTAAGTTAACTTCTCTTCCACCTGCAATTCGTATTTCTTTAGTTGGATTAATTAATCTAAACATTGAAATGATACGCAAACATTTCATTGGTGTTAATTCGTCCATATTTCCAAATTTAGTTCCCTTTATTGGATGTAAAAAATTTATGGGAATACTATCTGCATCAATCGCTTTGAGTGCTAAAGCCATATCTATAATATCCTCATTCGTTTCACCCATACCGCATATAACTCCAGAACAAGGTGAAATCTGGTTTGCTTTCATAACCTCAATAGTATTAACTCGATCTTCATATGTATGTGTAGTTACCACGTTATCATGATAACGTTCACTTGTATTAATATTGTGATTATAGCGGTCTACGCCTGCTTCTTTTAATTGTGAAGCTTGCTCTTCATTGGTTAAACCTAAGCATGCACATATTTTAAGTTGTGGATGTATAGTTTTAATTTCTTGTACGGTATCACAAATATGTTTAACTTCTTTATCACTAGGACCTCTACCACTCATAACAATACAATACGTTCCTATCTGATTTTCATAAGCCACTTTTGCCCCTGCTTTTATTTTCTCCTTATCAACTAAACCATATCTTTGCTTTTGTTTCATTTCTCTAGATTGCCCACAATAACCACAATCTTCAGGACATATACCACTTTTAGCATTAAGTATCATATTTAATTTTACTTTTTTACCATAGTAATGTTTTCTAACGATATATGCTTCATGTAATAACTCCAATGTATCTATTCTGTCGCTTTCGAAGATACTTAGCCATTCTTTTTTAGTAAAATTGTCTTCTTTCATAACTCTTTCTGATAATTTCATTCAATTTTCCCCCTATTATCATAAAATAAATCTTCTTTATGTATATATGAGAATCTAAATACTATTCTATTATAATGTAAACTAATTTATTTTAAAAGTTTACATTATAGCTATGGATTATTATTGTCATGAAATTGTATTAGAAGTAGAAGTGTGCTATAATTTTTAAATCGTAATAATTACGTCTTATATAATAAATTAGAAAGCGAGTTGATAACATGCACTGGACAATTATTGGTGGTGGCATTCAAGGTACAACAATAGCTTTAAAACTAAGACAAGCCGGCTTATCATCTAACGAATTGACAATAATAGACCCTTATCCTTCATTATGTGAACAATTTAATACTTATACTCAACGTATTAGTATGCCATTTTTAAGATCTCCATTTGTACATCATATTCACCCTGAGCCATTTCATTTAAAACAATATGCTAAATTTAATCAATATACAGGTGCTACATACGGTCCTTATAAACGACCACAGCGTGATATGTTTATGCATCATACTCATGAACTTATCCATCAATATCATTTAAATGAGAGTCACATACAAGGATTTGTTAAACATATAAATCGAAAGCAACATCAATGGCAGTTAGAATTGGCAAACGGTCAAACCATTCAAACAGAATTTTTAATTATTGCACATGGTTGTAACCATCGCGCGAATATTCCACCTATGTTTCAGCAACAACCCGATGTCCAGCATATTTTCAACGAAGCGGAATCGCAAATAAATATTAATCAAACTTCTCATGTCGTGGGAAGCGGAATATCAGCCGCACATTTGACACTTAAATTAATTAATACTAATCATCAAAGAACAATTCATTTATGGTTAAATAAAGATATTGAAATTCATGATTTTGACGCCGACCCAGGTTGGCTTGGTCCTAAGAATATGAAACATTTCTTAAATATCGAATCTTCACAGGAACGAATGAGAATTATTAAGGCAGAACGTCATAAAGGATCAATGCCTCACGAACTATATCTTCGTATTAAAAAACATGTAAATAATGGTCGTTTAGTTCTTCATAAAAATGAAATTAAAGATATTAAAGATCATCATATCATTACAACTCACAAATCGATTTATTATGACCATATTTTATTAGCTACTGGATTTGAAAATACTGTCATGAATCAACCTATTATCCAAGATTTAATTACTCAATTGAACGCTCCATTAACAAAATGTGGTTTTCCTAACATATCATATGAGTTAGAATGGTTACCTAATTTATATGTAGCTGGTGGACTAGCAGATTTAGAACTTGGTCCCTTTGGTAGAAATATTATGGGCGGTCGACAATCTTCTGAAAGAATCTGTCATGCATATAATCGCATACTAAAAGAAAAAGTAACCTAATAAACAACAAATTACCCCTATAATTGAAATTATATTTCAACTATAGGGGTATATATTATTTATAAATTTATGAGATATATTTTACTTCAAAGCTTTAATTGCCATTGTCCCTCTCATAATACTAATTAGGTTATCGTTTTCATCTTTAATTTCAATATTCCAAACTTGTGTTGATTTACCTTGGTGGATAATAGTAGCTATTGCAATAACCTTTCCTTCTTTTACTGAATGGACATGGTTAGCATTCATTTCTAAACCTAATGGAATATACTGAGTCGTATCTATTAAATTCGCTGCTCCAAGTGAACAGGCAGTTTCTCCTAGGGCCAAACTCGCACCGCCATGTAAATATCCAAATGGTTGTTTCACTTTATCTGTAACTGGCATTGAAATAACTACTTTGCCTTCTTCTTCAATTTCAACATTCATTTCAAATGTTTCTAACAAATTGGTCAACTTAGAACACCTCTTTTTATACTATAATACCATGGCTGCTATCGTACCAAAAATAATCAATGGTATATTATAGAATAAAAAGTTTGGAATACATGTATCTCTAATATGGTCATGTTGTCCATCCATATTAAGTCCTGCTGTTGGACCTAAAGTTGAATCACTAGCTGGTGAACCTGAATCACCTAATGCACTAGCTGTACCTATCAATGCAATTAAAGCCATTGTATCTAAACCAATTGATGAACCAAATGGAATAAATAATGAAGCAATAATTGGTATCGTCGCAAATGATGAACCGATACCTAGCGTAACGATTAAGCCTATAATATACATAATTACTATACTTAGTAATTTATGATCTCCTGTAATACTTGTTAAACTTTTTACTAAGTTATCTATATCTCCAGTAGCATTCATGACACCAGCAAAACCATTAGCCGTCAATATTACAACACCAATATATGCCATAATTTTGATACCATCTACAAATTGTTCGTCTAATTCGTGCCAACTATATGCACGTGAAATGAAGAATACAAGAACACCTGCTAAAGCACCAAAAATCATTGAATCTGTTAATGTTTGAACAATAAAAGTTGCTAAAATCGCAATGATAGTAACAACTAAAATATATGGTTTTACTTCAGTTACGGTTGCTCTATCATTAATATTTCGCTCTTCATATTTTCTTGGTTTGCGGTAAACAATTAAACCTAAAATTAAACCAACGATATAGCCCATTGAAGGAATTATCATCGCTTTCCAAATCATATTAAACTCGATAGGATGGTGTGCTTTTTGAAAACCACTTTGAATAATTTGATGATATATTTGACCAAAACCATAAGGTATTAAAACATAAGGCCAACATAATCCAAATCCAATGACTAAACCAATGACTCTTCTATCAATATTTAAATCATTGAATAAACTTAATAATGGTGGGATAACAATTGGAATAAATGCAATATGTACAGGTATTAAATTCTGACTCATAATACTCATTGCTAGTAACGCAACGATAATAATTATTTTTACTTTAATTCTTGAAAGTCGACTATTTTCAGAGTGAATTGCATTAATTATTTTTCCAACTAAATAGTCTGTAATACCACTATAGGAAATTAATGCAGCAAATCCTCCTAATAATGAGTAGCTCAATGCGACTTCAGCACCGTCAACAATATTCTTCCCAAATATACTTATAACTTTTTCAACACTCATACCAGACAGTATGCCGCCAACAAGTGCACTAATAAATAAACTTATAACGACATTCAATCTACACAAGCATAAGATAATCATTAATATAACAGCTATAACTACTGCATTTACCATAAGCAAAACCATCCTTTATCACTCTATCGAACTAAAGCGTTTATGGATAATATCATAGCAATTCAATAATATAAAGTCAATATAAAAATAAAACCAATTGCATATTATAATTAACAACAAGAAAGGAGGTTCAAACCTCCTCCCTTAATAAACTAATTCATTGTTTTCAACCATTCTATAATAGTAGGAATCATATAACCGGTTGGTCCCTTTGGTCCTTTATAAGACATTTTATTTATAGTAGCTGGTCCTGCGATATCAAAATGCATATGCGGAATTGATCCACTAAAATGACTAATAAAGGATGCTGCAAATAAAGCTTTTCCTTGTCCATTCGTATGATTAACTAAATCAGCTACGTCGCTATTTTTTATTAATTGTCTTTCAGTTTGAGTAATAGGCAGCTCAAATACTTGTTCATCAACATTTTTAGCCAATTTTAAAATTTCTTGTAGCTGATTAGAAGCATGTGATTCAAATGCAGCAGCTTTATCTTCACCTAAGGCTACAATAGCTGCACCTGTTAATGTTGCAAAATCTAATATAACTTGTGGCTTAAATTGGGTAGCAAAGGCTACAGCATCACCCAATACTAGTCGCCCTTCTGCATCGGTATTTAGAACTTCAACGGTTTCACCATTAAACGCTGTGTATACATCATCAGGTTTCATAGCTTTTTCATTTATCATGTTTTCAGCTGAAGCAATTACACCAATAATATTGATAGGAAGTGCTAATTGATGAGCAACCTTTATCATTGCAACAACATTAGCTGCACCACACATATCGTATTTCATTGTTTGCATGCCTGTTTTACTTTTAATGCTATAACCACCGGAATCATAAGTAATTCCTTTACCAACTAATGCGATTGGATCTGCATCATCTTGACGACCTTGATAACTTAACGTAATGAGTCTTGGACTATGAATAGAACCTTTTCCTACTGCATGTAATAATCCAAATCCTTCATCTTGTATAGTTTGTCCATCTTTAATCTCAACACTAACTGACGTATCTTTAAATAGCTTATCTACACTTTCGGCAAAATATTGTGGAGTTAAAATATTAGGTGGTATTTGGCTAAAGCCACGTGCTATATTAATTGATTCACCTAAAATTTTACCTTCTTTTATCATTGATTCTATGTCTTCATGTCTTTGATTTACGCTTATATATAAATTAGGTTGATATGGTGAGCGTTTATCAGATCTATAATTATCAAATTGATAAATAGATTGTTCACTTTGTAATCCCAGTGTTTTAGCTATAATACTGTCATTAATATACTTATTTAAAAATGATGATAATATTAACTCCGCTTCAGTAATAAATTCTTGTTTTAAATATTGAAATAAATTTCCCCATATTTTTAAAAAATCCGCATAATTCAATTGTTTGATATTACCTAAGCCTACTGTTATTAATCTTTTAGGTTGTTCTTGAATATATATGATTGAAGTCGCAATTTTTCCAATGCCACCTTGGATAATATGATTTTGCTTTAATGTTTGTAAATCTTCAATTAATGATTGACCATTATAATTTATATTTTCTAATTGATTTATATGTTCAGGGATGCCAACGATAATATTATGTATATCGTTGTGCGCTGTCGAATTAACGTGAATTTTCATAAGTGCGTCCTCCTTATTTATATTAATTCATTTATAAATCATTTTATATCATTTCAAAATATAAAAAATGATTATTATTGAAATGACTATTGAGTATTTTACTTACAAATCATCTTTTCTTAATAAGCATACAAAAAAGCCTCCAAACTATTAAGTAAGGAGGCTTACATTATTATAAAAAGTTAGAATTTACCTTTTTTGAATGCTAGACCTATGCCACCGATTTTGAATACGGCACGAGTGTCGATAACTTTTTTCATGAACGCTGCTTTTTTACCAGTAATATCTTTACCGTAAACAATACCTACACCGTCATGTGAACCTAATGAACATACTGTACCACGGTCAACATATTCAAATTCTTCTTTAGCTTCACCATTTAAGATATGTTTGATGTTTTTAGCAACATGTTCACCTTGTTGCATTGCAATTTGTGCTGTTGTTGGTAATGGACGTTCTTCACCAGCAGGAACGAATGCAGAACAGTCACCAATAACAAAGATATCGTCATGACCTGCAATTGTAAGATCTTGGTTAGTAACAATACGACCACGTTTAACGCCTTCGAAAGATTCTTCCATTAAGTGGCTTCCACGTACACCTGCAGCCCAAACTGAAGTGCCTGCTTCTAATTGTTGTTTTTCACCATTGATTTCAACAACAAATCCTTTTTCATTACATGCAACGATTGGTGTAGCGATTTTGAATTCAACGCCACGGTTTTCTAAGTAGTTTACTGCATGATTAACTAAGTCATCTGAGAACATTGGTAACATTTTAGGTGCCGCTTCAACACAAGTTACTTTAACTTTGCTTTGATCGATACCATATTTACTACATAATTCAGGGATTCTGTCAGTTAATTCACCTAAGAATTCGATTCCAGTGAATCCTGCACCACCAACTAAGATTGATAAATCATTTTCATCTTTCTCTTTAGAAGCTGCATAATTAGCAAATTTATCTTCGATATGACGAGATAATTGACGTGTAGTTAAAACGTTTTCGATTTGGAAAGCGTAATCTTTCATACCATCAATACCAAATGTTTCACTAACAAATCCTAATGCTACAACTAAAATGTCGAAGTCATAGATACCTTTGTCAGTTTCTACTTTTTTAGCATTACGGTCAATTTTAGTAACTTCTGCTTTTACAAAGTTAACTTTGTCTTTTTTCAATACACTTTCAACTGGGTATAATAAATCTTCATAATTAATTGTACCTGCTGAAGCTTCATGTAACCAAGTTGCTTCGTAGTGATAATCATTTTTGTTGATTAAAGTAATTTCTGCTTCTTCTGCAGAAACTTCTTTTTGTAATTTAGTAACAGCTTGTAAACCTGCATAACCTGCACCTAAAACTAATACTTTTTTACGTTCTTGAGCCATTATTTTCACCTAAGCTTTCATAATATTTTAACTCTAGTGTAGCATAACTAAAAATGATTAAACTTAAATAAGTAACACATTTTAAAACTACGACACACAATAATTATTACGTCTTTTTCATCAAGCTATTTCTCGTGAAGTTCACAGAAAAGACAATATTAAATCCAAGTTTAATTCTATAGCTTTTGTACAATATTTTCAAGCGACAATAGTGCACTTTGTGAAAAATTTAATTTATTAAATTAATTGCTGTATATCGCTTTAACAATCTTCCGGGTTTCCTGCAACTTTAGCTGTTCTAAATGAACTACCACAACCGCATGAAGCAATAGCGTTTGGATTATCAATTTGGAAACCGCCGCCCATTAATGATTGCTTAAAATCGATTGTCGTACCATTTAATACTGGGGCATCATGTTTATCTACTAACACTTTTAAACCAAAGAATTCTAATATTTCATCATTTTCGCCTGGTTCAGCTTCTGCTGACATGCCATATGTTAAACCCGTACATCCGCCACCATTAACTTTAATTTTTAAATAGCCATCGGGCATATCATTACTTTGTAACATATCTTTAACTTCATAAGCTGCTGCTTCAGTTAATATAACTGTTTGCATAATCATAACCTCCTATAATAAGTTCGTGAAATCATTTTCTTCTATATGTTTATATATATTATTTAACAAATCGTCCGGTGTATCTCCTTCAACAATATCACCATCGACAAGTGCGTACAAGCCGTCGGAACATATACCGCAGTTTTGTAAACATCCATATTCTAAAACATCTATATCAGGATCATTTTCTAATTTTTCATAAACTACATCCCCACCTTTAGCCATATTGGAAATGCAGAATTCAACTAACGGAAACATACGACACCCTCTCTAAAATAATAGTTATAATATTATAACAAACTACCAGTTGTTATGACTATCTTTGAGCTTAAAATGTTAAAAATAGAAATTTTTACAAATAAAACAATATATTCAATTTCATTCGATATATGTTTGTAGTCAATTTGAAAAACCGATATAATAATCATATAAATACATAGTCTTATAAATAAGATGTTAAGGGGTTATTCTTTTCATCATTTTAAGGGGCATAATTGCATAAAATGACATTAAATAAGTGTCTTTCTAAATCAATTGCACACTTATTTATAACAAGATTTTTAGGATAAAGGGGTATACTAAAATGAAAAATATTGTTTTATTAGGTGGGGGTTACGGTAATATGCGCATCATGTCTCGTATATTGCCTAATTCATTACCAGATGGTTATAGGTTAACATTAATCGATCGTATGCCATTTCATGGCTTAAAACCTGAATTTTATGCACTAGCTGCTGGAACAAAATCTGACAAAGATGTTCGTATGGAATTTCCTGGAGATTCTAAAATGAATACTGTCTATGGGGAAATTAATGAGATTAATTTAGATGAACAAATTATTTCAGTAGGTAATTCAAAAGTCGATTATGATGAGTTAGTGATTGGTTTAGGTTGTGAAGATAAATATCACAACGTTCCAGGTGCTGATACATACACACATAGTATTCAGACACTATCAAAGGCTCGCGAAACATTCCATAGTATTAGTGAATTACCTAATGGGGCTAAAGTTGCTATTGTCGGTGCTGGTTTAAGCGGCATTGAGTTAGCAAGTGAGCTAAGGGAAAGCCGTGTTGATTTGGAAATTTTATTATACGATAGAGGGTCTCGAATCCTAAGAAACTTCCCAGAAAAATTAAGTAATTATATTGCAAAATGGTTCTCTAAACATAATGTAACAGTTGTACCTAACTCAGTTATTGATAAAGTTGAACCAGGTAAAATATATAATAATGGTGTTCCTGAAGATGTAGATTTAGTTGTGTGGACAGCAGGTATTCAACCAGTTGAAGTTGTTAGAAATTTACCAATTGATATTAACAATAATGGTCGTGTTATTTTAAATCAGTATCATCAAATTCCAACATACAAAAACGTTTATGTAGTTGGGGATTGTGCAGATTTACCGCATGCACCAAGTGCTCAATTAGCAGAGTTACAAGGTGAACAAATTGCTGATGTCATGAAAAAACAATGGAATAATGAGCCATTACCTGAAAAAATGCCAGAACTTAAAGTTCAAGGCTTCTTAGGTTCACTTGGTGATAAACAAGGATTCGCTTATATCATGGATCGTACCGTTACAGGTAGACTTGCTTCCATCCTTAAATCAGGCGTACTTTGGTTATATAAATATCATAATGGTTAAAAATATAAATTAAGACAGCCTGGGACATAAATCAATGTCTCAGGCTAAAATTTTATATTGGCAGTAGTTGACTGATTTGAAAATGCACTTGTATCAAGCTTTTTTCAATTCTAGTCAACCTTGCCGGGGTGGGACAACGAAATAAATTTTGGAAAAATGTTATTTCTGTCCCACTCCCTCTTTTTCTATAGATAAAAATTAGACATTTTAATATTTAAAAATGTTGCTCCACAAATTGTGTTATTTGTTTCGTTTGAATATATCCATCTGCCACATACTCATCGTTCATAGTAATTAATGGATAAAATAATTCATCTTCTTGAATACGTTCAATAAATTGTTGATCATGATCTGTTAAATTTTCTGTATCTTTTTCAATATCGATATATGTAAATTCAAATTGATGTTGTGGAAATTTTCGCTTAAGTAATGGTTGTAACCAATCGAATGTATCTTTTGATGTCGGTGCATTAACACAACTCGCACATACAATATCTGCCCCATAAACAACAACACTTATTTTAGTCATTGAAATCCCTCGTTTTGATTTATAGATTTTTCGTTCTTAATCTATTATAATGTACTAATAATGATAATGAAATAATATACTTGAAAGGAGACATATCTCATGCCTACTGAGAATGCGACAATGTTTGATCAAGTAGCTGAAGTTATAGAACGTTTACGTCCATTTTTATTACGTGATGGCGGCGACTGTACATTAGTTGACGTTGAAGACGGAATTGTTAAATTACAACTACATGGTGCTTGTGGTACATGCCCAAGTTCTACAATTACTTTAAAAGCTGGTATTGAACGTGCTTTACACGAAGAAGTACCTGGTGTTATCGAAGTTGAACAAGTATTCTAATTTGTTTACAAGTAATTATTTACTTTGTTTTACAAATTATGAAAATCTTCATATATTATAGATATTTAAGACATAGTAACCACTCAGATGGATTGAATTCAATCATTTGAGTGGTATTTTTATGTCTCTGAAATTTTGGATTTGTTTTATTTTTATTAAAGTTAATAAAATCATTCTTTTTTCGTTTCATCATTATAATATTGGCATTCGAATAGATCTATGATGGCTTTTAAATTATTGTCCACGTATTTATCTTTGTGCTTAGTAAGGTAGAAATTACGAAACACGTCTAACTCGATAGAAGCAAGCACTTCTTTTGGTTCTTTTTCTAATACTGATTTAGAAATTACTGTAAATCCCTTACCTGCTTTTACCATATCTACTATCACTTGATTTGAATTAATTTCCACCAAATAAGGATGCAATTCTAATCTAGTTAATCCAATTTCCTGATACACCCTTGTTCCAGATCCTTGTTCTCTCACATAACATACTTGATTCTTATCAAAGCCTATTTGCCTATTATAAATTAAAACCATTTCATCTTGGGAAATACATGCTAAATCAAGTGTGTTATCTTGAATTTCACGTTCAATAATGCCAATATCAACAATATTATGTTTTACATTATCTATGACCGTATCTGAATTCATTAAATAAGCATTAACATGTAAGTCTGGATATTCATTAGCAACTTTAATTAATTTTTCAGATAAATATTGTTCGCCGTATGTGTAACTACTACCTATCGATATTGATCCAGCAATAATATTAAGGTCATTTTTTAGATCATGCCATAACTCTTGTTCAATATTTTCACGTTGCAACGCATAACGTAGAATCTTTTCTCCATCTGATGTTAAACATATTGTTGGCCGAGTAAACTCAAAAATTTTAACATTATATCTTGCTTCTAATCTTTTAATATCTCGACTAATCGATGGTTGAGATGTATATAGATTCTCGGCCGCTTTAGTAAAATTAGCTGTTTTGACCACTTCTATTAATACTTTGTAAGGATCCATGTACTTTCTCCTTGTTCTATACTCATTTATATTTTTAATATGATTATAACAAATTTGATATAGATAGTATGTTAAATATTTATTTAACGATATAATTATGTAATGCTAAACTTTTCGTAAAGGAGGAACATGTCATGAATAAAATTAAGGATAAGCACTTTATTATAGGTATCTTATTTACATTTATCATCGCAATCATAAGTCTTGTATTATCTAAATTACCTGTCCTTAGTCAAATTGGCGGTTTATCAATCGCAATTCTTATTGCTATACTTTATCGACATTTCAAAGGATATCCAGAAGATTATAAAAGTGGAATAACATTTTCATCTAAATACTTATTAAAAATTGCGATTGTCTTTTATGGTCTCAAATTAAATATCGATGAAATATTAGGACATGGTGGTCAATTATTATTAATGGATGCGTGCGTTATTGTTTTCAGTATCCTATTCACCTATTTTATTAGTCGCATAGTAAAAGCAGATACTTCAATAACAACATTATTAGGCGTTGGTACTGGTATCTGTGGTGCAGCCGCTATCGCAGCAATAGCACCAATTATAAAATCAAGAGACAAAGATACAGCTATTAGTGTCGGCATCATTGCATTAGTAGGGACTGTCTTCTCATTAATTTATACATTTATTTATTCAATCATTCATATCTCCCCTGTACATTTTGGTATTTGGTCTGGAACTAGCCTTCATGAAATTGCACAAGTTGTTTTGGCTGGTAATTATGCTGGGGTAGAATCTCTTAAAATAGCTTTATTAGCAAAATTAGGACGTGTATTTTTATTAATTCCAGTTATATTAATATTTATTTTTATTGTGAAATTTAAGAATAAAAATGATAAACAAGCACACCATATTGATTTTCCGTATTTTTTAATTGGATTTATATTAATGGCATTAATCAATACATATATTCCTATCCCTCACGCATTATTAAAAATAATAGAGGTAGTAACTAATATTTTCTTATTAATGGCAATGGTTGCATTAGGATTAAATGTATCATTCAAAGATTTAAAATCAAAAGCTTTAAAACCGTTATTCATAATTATTTTTGTATCTATTTGTTTATCAATTATAAGCTATTTTATTTCTACTTCTTTATTCTAAAAAATACGCCTTTCAAGTATACTTCGATGAACTATTTGTCATCTTAGATTCTTGAAAGGCGTTAATTATTAATTTGATTCTTTTTGTTTGTGTTTGTCTTTATCAACTTGAGGTTGTTTTTTGTCATTCATATGTTTGGCAATTTGTTGATCTACATAGACCCAACCTTTCCAACCAATATGAACCGCGTCACTAATGACATATTTTTCATAATCTTTATCAGTCATATCGTATATTTTACCGCCATTATCAACGACAGTTGAATGAATTTTTTTGTACACTGCTTGGCGTCTATCACTATCGATACCAATATGATCATACCATTTACCATTTGATGGGATACTTACATATTGTACATCTGCGCCAGCTTTATTCATTGTTTGAACAAGTAATTTTAAATCTTGGAACTCTGGAGAATTAACGTTAAATTCATAATCACGATTTATTTTACGTTTATTTTCTTTGATCAGTTTCCAATATGGGTCTCTAATATGATAATCATTAGTTTTGGTATTATTTTTACCAATTACTTCTGCTTTGTCTTTCATTTGGCCCCATGATGCTTTTTCATCAGTTGCAGGTTTAACATGAGATAAAGGTGGTTTAGTGATAGAGAATAATGATTTAATTGCTTCAATCTTAATTAATTGATTTTCTTTAAATGCTGAAATATAGTGACCTGATACATTATGTGGATCTTTAGCAACTTTTCTTAAATACGCTTTGTTATGTACATGCGGGAATTGCAATAAACGTTTGGCATAACGTTGTTTCAATTCAGCAGGCATATTTTTTTGATTAAACATCGTGTTAATTTGATTTTGAGACATACGAGCATCAAAGTTTTGGTTTGTTAATCCATGATTAGTAAACCATTGTGGTGAGATAATAAAAGTTAATTTTTTACCTTTTAAATTATCATACTGAGATGCAAGTTCTACTGCATTAATTAAATCTGTTGACCCACCAGTGCCTAGTAAAAATACTGGTTTATCTGAATTGTGCTTATTTAACGCAATTGCTGGATTAAATGGATCATCTTTACCTAATTCACTTGAACCATAAACTGGATAATATTTATCCGACTTATATAGTTGATTTTGAATGAGCGTGCCTTTTAATACTTGATCTGTTAATGAAATTCTATTATTAGCAAGCGTTTTATCATTAATTAGCCCTGTAAATAATTGTGCGGGTAACAGAACAAATATAATAAATATAACGCCGCTAATTAGAATGGGTAAAAAAGGTTTTAATTTCATCGTAGTTCTTCTAATGCTTCCACAATTTTATTTGGTGTAGCCCACTCATCACGATCAAAGTCCATAATAGAAACTTCGATATCTAATTTATTTTGAATTTCTAATAATAAACCTACTGTTTGGAAAGAATCAATAATACCTTCTTCGAAAATTTCTACATCTGGATTTTCTTTTACAATATCGTTTTCTGCAACCTCTGCTAATAAGTCTAATACTTGTTCTCTAAATTCCATAATTAATTACTCCTTTATTAAATAAATTTACCTGAGAAAATTAAAAAGCCGAACGTTACAAAATGGAATGTGATGACAACGCTTAACGCGTTAGTCCATTTATTTTGCCAACGTGGAGGATGATTTTTTCTCCATTTTTCATAATAACCATAACCTATAAATAATGCTGCATGGTATAAGCCATAAATAATATAATAAACTTCTAATCCGTGCCAAACTCCCATGATAAAGAAATTAAGGAAGAAAGCCATGTTTGACATAGCCAATTGACTCTTAAACATCTTCTTACGAGACATATAAAATAATGATCTCATATAAATACAGTCTCTAAACCAAAATGATAAAGTCATATGCCATCTATTCCAGAAATCTTTAATATTTTTAGATTGGAAAGGTTTATTAAAGTTTGGTGGTGTTTTAATGCCATATAAATAACTGAGTGCTATAGCAAATAAACTATAACCTGCAAAATCAAAGAATAGATAGAAACTGTATGCATACATATATAACCACATGTGTGTAAATCCATGTAAATTCATTTGCAGTGGGTTAATCGCATATACTTGAATGAAGTAAGCGATAATATATTTATACAAGAAACCTAACATAATCATGTGAATTGCTTTTAACACTAATTCTCTATATTCCCCACCAGTAGGTACCTTTTTATCATCTTTAACAAAACGTTTATATCTATCAATTGGTCCAGATGAGATAGTTGGGAAGAATGAGATAAATTGAATTAATTTGCCAATTTTGATTTCTTTAATTGAACCATCTCTGATTTCCATGATTAGTTGAACACTCTTAAAAGTAACGTATGAAATACCTAAGAAACCAACAAATTCAATTAATTTACTTTCATGGAAATGAATTTGATGCCCACCTAACCATGTACTTTGTAATACTTTAACTAGTGCTAATGGCAATATTGACAGAACCATGATAATCACAAATTTTGAAAAAGTATTATTCTTTTGTCTAGATTTATAATAAAACATGATTAAACCAACTTGCCAAATAACATATATGATAAAACTGATTAATTGAACACTTAAATACTTTTGACCAAACAAATTATGTTTATCTGATGAAAATATCAGTATAACCATTATTGCTGTCGTAATACCGTTATATATATAGCTTCGCTTACCTAAAAAGCCAAGAATTATAACAGGAATTAGTACAATGAATGAAATTAAGAAGAATGTAAACGTGCCATAAGGTATCATCCGTTAACAACCTCTGCAATCTTCTTACGATCTAGTTTACCATTAGATGTAAGTGGTAATTGTTCCATCCAAACAAACTTTTGAGGAATCATATATTCTGGTAAGCGCGTTTTAAGTTCATCTTTGATGTTCTTTGTCATTTGTCTGTCATCTTCTACTTTTTCAGTTGCAACAACAGCTCCTATAAGATGAGTTACTTTGTCATTTTTATAAACAGGAACTACAATAGCTTCTCTAATTAGTTCAGAGTCTCGTAATTGTGATTCTATCTCTTCCAATTCCATACGGTAACCATTCAATTTGATTTGGAAGTCTATACGACCTTGAATAAACCATAAACCATCTTCTTCTTTAGCTTTATCTCCTGTGTGATATGTTCTCACTCTATCTTCAAAGTTAAACACGGCAGTTGTTTTTTCTTCATTTTTTAGGTAACCAACACTTACACTTTGACCTTGAATGACTAATTCACCTTCATCAGTTGTCGTTAATTTAGTGCCAGGTCTTGAAACGCCTACTGGAAGTGGATTATATTGCTTTAGAATCTCTGGCGTAATTTGTATACTAGTCACCGCTACAGTAGCTTCCGTAGGACCATAAGTATTATATATAACACCATTAGGGAATCTATCAACTAATGCTTTAGCTGTTCTGTGTCCAAGAATTTCTCCACAGAAGAAGAAATGATTTAAACTACCATATTGTTCTTCATTTAATGTTGGTAGTAATAAGCACATTTCAATAAATGATGGCGTAGAAACCCATATGTTAATCGGCGTAGCTAATAACATATCATTTAATAGTTTTGGTTTTTTAATCATGTCTTTATCAACAAGATTTAAAGTGCCACCAGAAACTAAACATGGGTAAATTGCCATAACTGATAAATCAAATGAAAATGGCGCTTGGTTCAACCATTCTTTCCCATTACCTAATTGATTCAATGAATTCATCCATTCAGCAAATTCAACAAGACTAGCGTATTCGATTTGAACACCTTTTGGCTCACCTGTAGAACCTGATGTGAAAATAGTATATACAACATCATTATCCTTCATTTGACTATCAAAAATAATTGAGTCTTGTGAATTAACAACATCTTCAATCGTAATCATCTGTACATGTTGATGATCTAATTCATAATCGGTTGTGTTAAAAATAAATTCTGGTTGAACTTTATCGATTATCATCTTCACTCGCTCTTCTGGTACAGATGTATCGATAGGCACATAGCCGCAACCTGCTTTAATCGCACCAATCATACCTACAATCATATAAGGCGACATATGACCAAATAAAATCATAGGTTGTTGACTGCCTTGTAATTGATGTGCAAGCTTACTAGAAACTTCATCTAATTGCTTATATGTTATTTCATCAGTCGTATGTCTAACTGCTACTACATCTGGTTGTTCTTTACTCAATTGACTGAGAATATTAATAATATCTGTCATAGTTTTCTCCCTCATTAAAATTCATTATAAATGAAGTTATTATGTGTATCTCCACTACCATATATTAAATATAAAGCGATAAATATTGCTAAATATAATAAAGTTAAAAGATACGGCTTCATTGCTAGGTAATATTTATTCGTAGGTTCCTTACCTTTAGTTTTCATTGGGCAACTCTCCTAAAATTTACTTATCATAAACCAAAGTTCTTAATCGTCTGTATTCAATGTAAATAATTTTAATATATAATAGCCGTTTTATATTTTGTTTTTACAATTCATTATACTCATGTTTCGAATAAAATTCAAAATTATTTTTAGCATAAAAATTTAAGTTAATTACTCCAAGTTGCGTAAGCTATAAATATAGTATGAGCATATTACTTATTGAATAATATTATTTTAAATCTTACGTTGTAATTAAACAATTACAGACGGTATAACAAAATTGTTAGATTGAGCTATTTTAAACATAATAAAAAGCCTATCTATTTAATTAAACTAAATAGATAAGCTTAAATTATAATTAAAACTATGAATTTACTGGGGTAATTGCAGGTTTATCATTTAATACTGCTTTAATATTATCCACGCATAATTGAATCATATCATTCCGTGTATTTTCAGATGCACTACCAATGTGTGGAAGAATCACAGCATTAGGCATTTTTAATAGTGGATGATCCATATCAATTGGTTCTTGTTCTAACACGTCTAAACCGCATGCTAATAACTGTCCTGTGTTTAAAGCATTTACTAAATCTTCTTCATTTACAACGGCACCTCTACCAATATTGATAAATATTGAATCAGATTTCATTTTTTCAAATGCGGATGCATTAAATTTATGTTTGGTTTCATCTGTTAAAGGTGCAGTACATACCACAAAGTCACTTTTTTCAAGTAATTCATCAAATGAAACCCATGTAGCACCCAATTCGTTTTCAGTCGCTTCTTGTCTTGAACGATTATGATAAAAAATTTTAGTATTAAAGCCTTTCAAACGTTTAGCAAAAGCCTTACCAATGTCTCCCATACCAAAAATACCAACAGTTGAACCATATACGTCTTTACCAGATAGTAAATATGGTCCCCAACTTTTCCATTGTCCTTCTTGAATATATTGTTCAGCTTCTACAATGCGACGAGCAGTTGCTAACATAAGTGTAAAACCTAATTCCGCAGTCGTTTCAGTTAAAACTTCTGGTGTATTAGTCACAGTGACACCTTTTTGTTTGGCAACATCAATATCTATATTATCGAAACCAACAGCCATATTGGCTACTACCTTTAAATTTGGTGCTTCATTTAAGCAGATTTCATCAATTTTTTCACTTAAAGTAACAAAACAAGCTGTTGCATCTTTGATAGATAATAAGAATTTTTCTCTAGGCATGGGTATAAATTCTTCATTCCATACTTCGACTTCTGCAATTTCTTCTAACTGTGCTATAAACTTTTGAGGAATTTGACGTGTTACAACAATTTTGCTCAATCTTTGAGCCCCTCTCACCAAGTTAATTTGTTAATTCAACAATTGTTTCATTTAAATCTTTAAAAGAATATGTTGGTGGAATATCTTTTGTCTGAATTTCTTCTAGTGTAGTCACACCTGTTTGAACATGAATAGTATCGATACCAACGTTTATACCAGACATAATATCTGTATCATACAAGTCTCCAACCATGGCCACTTCTTCTTTATTAAGTTGCAATAGTTCTAAAGATTTATTCATAATTATCGTTTCTGGTTTACCAATAAACTGTGGTTGTACTCCTGTAGATACTGATACCACACTTGTAATTGCACCATTACCTGGTAAGAAACCTCTTTCTTTTGGTATAGAAACATCAGGATTTGTTGAAATAAATGTTGCTCCTTTTCTGACAGCAAGTGTTGCTATAGCAAGCTTTTCATAAGTAACATTTTCATCAAGTCCGATAACAACATAATCAACATTTTCATCATTTTTAACTACTAGGCCCGCTTCAGTCAATGCAGAATGTAGACCTTCACCGCCTAACATATAGACAGATGCACCTGGAGATTGTTCAGAAATATAATCTGCTGTTGCTAAAGCTGATGTAACAATTTCATCAGGTGTTGCGTCGATATTCATTTCATGCAATTTATCTGCAACTTGATCTGGCGTCTTGGTAGAATTATTTGTTACATATAGATGTGGAATTTGATGTTCATTTAAATAATCGATAAATTGACTTGCACCATCAATTTCATCAGTTCCTTTATACATCGTCCCATCTAAATCTATTAAATATGCCTTGTATTGCTTCACTATTTGTTCTCTCCTTTGCCAAATGCAGTAATTGGAACATTTTCATTATTTAAAAATTGAATAACTTCATCAATAAATTGTTTGTAGTAAGGTATTGCTTGATCAAATAACGGTTCAATTTCATTAGTATCAAGTTGAATATAGTTATGTGCAAATTGCTTTCTTACATCTACAGTTTTATTAATATTTTCTTGAGTTTCTTTAGAAATAACATTTTCTAATTCTAAAATATCAATCACGTCTTTATAGTTACCTGGATCTCTTAGAATAAATCCATCAATAATCATATTTCCAATATCTACTGATGATTCAATTAACATTTGTGCGATTCTTTCAAAAGCATAATGATTATCTTTGTTTTGAGTATAATCCTCTGTTAATTGTCTTAAGTAATTTAGTTTTTCTGAAAGTTTATCTTTATCTACAAAATACATTTCCTAATCACCTCTTATTAACTTTATAATATCATAATTTTGCAGTACACTTCATTTCTCGTTATACTTAGGCGTAGTATATTTCGTTTAAAGGGGTTCTACAAATGATTGATATGTATTTATATGATGATGAAGAACAAAGCCAAGTTCAATTTGTTGGATTTGTTGGTGAACATAGTCGATATGACTTAATGCTCGTTCAAACAGACCGACATTATGGTAAAACTTTGGTATTGAATATGCAAACTAATAAATTTGGTATTATTGGATCTGATGATATTGAAGAAGAAGGTTATATCGCTCATATTTTAGGTGTATCTGAAGAAGAAGGCGATGAAATCATTGAATACCTTAATGAAGTGATTCAATAATAATTTTGATATAAATAAAAAGTAAATCTCCCTCCATGTACGTTAATGTATTTGAAGGGAGATTTTTTATATTTGTTATTATAAATTAAAATTGATAAATCACTTTTCAGTATCTTGGATAGTTGGTTGTATTTTGACATCATGTAATTTATCATCTTGATCAATAACGGTTAAGTCTTCTGCTTGTTGTTTCACTTCATTTTCTGATAAATGTTTAACTACAAAATAGGGACATCCAAAATTACAATATTCTAATAAATAATCTTGTATACTAGAGAATCTTTTACTAATTTCTGCTTTTTTATTAGTATCCTTAAAGAAACCTTTTAATCTTAATTGATCATAACCAAAATCTCCTACTACATAGTCATATTTATCTAAAATATCAGAGTATCTATTTGCGAATATTTCTTCATCAAAACAATCTCTATAATCTTCTATTAATTCAAAATACTGTTGCTCTACTTTTATCATAATTTCACCTAATCTATTTCACGATATATTATATCGCTATTTTAACAACACTATATATTTTCATTCAAATCTTTAAACTATTTAGTAAAAATAAGAACCACTTTATTTATTTTCATAAAAAAGTGGCTCTACAGATTGTATATTATTAACTATTTAATTGCTCTTCACCTTGACGTTGTCTTTCTTTGGCAGCTTCGTTAACTTGTTCATCTGCATGGTAAGAACTACGTACTAACGGTCCAGCTTGACAATGTTTGAAGCCTTTATCCATAGCTACTTTTCTCATTTTACCGAATTCTAATGGTGTGTAGTATTTTTCAACTTTTAAATGTTTACGAGATGGTTGTAAATATTGACCAATTGTTAAAATATCTACATCATTGGCACGTAAATCATCCATTGTTTCATAAATTTCTTCCATTGTTTCCCCTAAGCCAACCATTAAACTTGATTTTGTAGGAATATCTGGCTGTAATTCTTTAGAACGACGTAAGAATTCTAATGTTCTATCATAAGTTGCACGAGCACGAACTCTTGGTGTCAAACGACGAACTGTTTCAATATTATGATTTAAGATATCAGGTTTAGAAGCCATTAATGTTTCTAATGCTTCATAATCCCCACCCATGTCTGAAGGTAAAATTTCAATTGTAGTGAATGGGTTTCTTGCTCTAACTTTTCTAACTGTTTCAGCATAAACGTTTGAACCTGCATCACGTAAATCATCACGTGCAACTGCTGTAATAACAACGTGTTTTAAATTCATTAATTCAACTGATTCTGCTACACGTTCTGGTTCATTTAAATCTAATTCATTAGGTAAACCAGTTTTAACTGCACAGAAACGACATGCACGCGTACATACAGCACCTAAAATCATAAATGTAGCTGTACGTCTTTCTCCCCAACACTCATGTATATTTGGACACTTTGCTTCTTCGCAAACAGTGTGTAAATTCTTTTCACGCATCATTTTCTTAAGGCCAGTATAATTCTCGTTCGTGTTCAGCTTAATTTTCAACCAATCCGGTTTTCGTAGTATTTCCTCATTTTTAGTAGCCATAACAACGCATACCCTCCTGTTTAATCTCTCTTTATGTTATTATAACGAAATTAATCATAAAATAAAATCTAATCTACAGTTATTTTAAAATTGTAGTAACTTTTGTTCGAATATATCTCTTAAAAATTCTGGCATAATATATTCTGTTGGAAGTCCTTTTAACATTGGAAAATATCTACCAAACGTGTACATATCAACTGTACCTAATACGTATGATTGATTATCTTGAATTTCATTTCCATTTATAAAGTAGCGACCTTCTGATTCGATAAAACCTATGTTATATAATACATATCCTCCAAAGATATCCCCTCGAAATCCAAGACCTTGTGCATGTTCATGCATGTATTCTTGTTTCTGACTTTTAATAATTACTTTTTTTAATTCTTCACCTGTTAATTTAACTCTAACTACATTAATAGGATGAGGTAACATTTGATGAATATCAAATTCGGTAATTTCGTCAGAATCTAGTCCTTTAACTATTAAACCAGCATTTATAATTGTACAATCTGCATTCGTAAATTCATAGACACTTTCAGCTAATAAATAAGACGTTTTTGTGATAACATCTGTTTTATTTTCTAATTTGATAGGATGGTTGACTACTGGTTTACTCATTAATGCTTTGCCTTCACTATCAAAATCTGTTTCAACTTGAGGCAATTGTTCTAATGGATGCAAACAAGCCGTCTTACTAGTTACCTTTTTATCTTCAATATCTAAATTTACTTCACCTAAAAAATGTCCATATTTACCTGCTGCAGCCATTAATACTCCATTATTCATTTCTCCATGTTCAAAATAGTGATGCGTGTGACTTCCAAGTATTAAATCTATTTCAGGTATTTCCTGACATAATTTTTCATCAAAGAACACACCAACGTGGCTCATCACTATCAAAATATCATATTGATCTTTATGATCATTAATTTCATCTTTAATAGCTTCTAATGGATCAGTTACTACCCAATCTAATGCTCTATAAAACGGCGTAAATGGAGCTGTAGCAGCAACAAATAAAATTCGTACTCCGTTGATTTCCTTTATATAAGATGAAGACATGTGGTTAGGTAAATGTCCTTCTTCATCAAATAAATTTGCACAAATTACTTTAAATTGAGCATCGGTATATAAATTTTGTAAGGCTTCATGCGAAATGGTCATGCCTTCGTTGTTTCCAATTGTCGCAATATCACATTGCGCCTCATTAAGAAGTTCTATATTCTTTTTACCTAATGTAGCTTGGGTAATCGGTGCTGATAAATCAACATGATCACCTATATCTAAATATAGTGAGGGATGTTGAAGTTGGGAACGATGTTCTGCAATATAAGATTGGATACGTGCATATTCATTAAGATGACTATGAATATCATTTGTATGATAAATAGTTAACTTCACAGTACTTCCCCCTTTTCTATTTGTTTTGATAAGTCTATACGTAATCTATCGAGTAATAACTTTTATAGTAGATTATGCTATTAACAATTAATTTAAATAATTGATTTGATGATTAAGTAAGCACCTATTAATAACATCACTGTACGTAATAATGTTACCACTGTATCAGACTTGATTGAATGATTTACCTTAACACCTATTTTAGCACCTATATAACTTGAAATAATTAATACTATTGAATAATCCCAAGCAACATGTCCTTGTATAATATGTCCGATTGAACTCATGACACTTGAGAAAAATATCATCATCATACTTGTACCAACAGCAACATGTGGTGGAAATCTAAAAACAATTAACATTAACGGAGTCATTAATGCACCACCACCAATACCAAATAGTCCAGTAAGGATACCTATGAATAAAGTTGCGACAAATGCTATTAAAGGTGGAACACTATAATGATATGTTTTACCTTCTGCATCAATATAGGTCTTTTCATATTGTGGCTTATTAAAAACTTTAAAAGGTTTAATTTTGTTTCTTACTATTAATAAAATAGCAACCAAAATCATAAATATCCCAAAATAAAGGTTAAATGATTTTAATGTTAAAAACTGACTCAAAAAAGAACCTAATAATGAACCTGGTAATAAACCAAATAAAAAAATAGAGCCATTTTTAATATCTACTTGTTTAGTTTTTAAATATCCTAAAGAAGATGATAAACCTGTAACAATAAGTATAACCGAAGAAGTACCTATTGCTATTTGAGTAGTAATACCGTGTAAAATATTATGATCTACTCCTAAATAGACAAGTGTAGGAACAATAATGATTCCGCCACCAATACCTACAATTGAACCAATAATAGCAGATAGACCACCAATAATAATTAATAAAATAATTGTCAATAACATACTTGTTTCGCCTCTTAAAATAGTTTTAATTGTTGTGGTGCTAAACCTTCATAGTCAATGTCAAGCATATCTTGATATGTTTTTGCATTTTGTGCGGCATGACCACCTGAATTGTTATTAAAAACAACATAAACCTTTTTAGCTTTTTGTTCTAAAATTTTAACCTTTTGTGCTAAGTCATATAATTCTTGGTCATTATAATTATATAAGTATCTTACATCTCGCCATTCTTGATCTGTCATATCTTTTTTAGTCCAACCATGTACGTTCCTACCATGATATCTTACAAAAGCAATATCGCTAGTTATTCTATTTACTAATGGGATACTTCCATCTTTGACTTGTGGTTCATCAACAACAGCATGAATAATTTGATGTTCAGTCAAAAATGTTAATGTCTCTTCTTTAAATCTTTCATTAAACCAAGATTGATGTCTAAATTCAACACATATAGGAAAATCTTTTAATTGTTGTTTCACATATAAAATATATTTAATGTTTTGACTTGAACAATCGAACCAAGGTGGAAATTGCACCAAAACCATAGCTAATTTTTCATTTTCTTGTAATGGCTTTAACATTTCTTTAAACTTATCAAACAATTCTTGACGTGTTTCTGCAAAATCTCTAAAATCTGCATGCAATGTTAATGCTTGATGAATTTTAACTACAAATTGAAATCGTTTTGGTGTTTCATTTATCCATTTTTGAATATTTCTTTCTGGTTGAATTGCATAATAAGATGCATCTAGTTCAACTATTGGAAAGTGACTTGCATATGTTTTAAGTTTATCGGTTTTTCTCTCTAAATCTTCGTATAACGTATCATGATCTCTCCAACCAGTTAGACCTATATTTATCATTTATATCACCAAACTTATGATACCACAGAATAAATTCGCAATTCACTTTATCAATACGAAATTTACAGATTCTTATTAATTGGTGTACCATAATAAAATTACAATCGAAAATTAAATAGCCTGCGACAATGATGTATGTCTCAGGCTATAATCGGTAGAACAACCTAGCTTAACTTAACGTGTATATGTCACTAGACTTATAAAATCGTAGTGATATTTTATTTTAAGTTCTTTGCTATTAGGTTTATTTGATTAATTATACGATCCATTAATTCTTCTGCTTTTTGTTTTTTAGCTAGACGTGGTGATTGTCCACTCCATATATGAGTTAATTCACTTTCGCCTTGCTGTACTGCAGTTTTACGAATTTGATTTGTCAGTTGATTTTGTATTGGATATTCAGGAATTTCACCTTGATATTGACTCATTTCTTTAACGAATTGATTATTAATACCACGTGCATTTTTACCGCTAAACACATTGGTTACGATGGTATCTGTTTCTTTACTATTTAATATGGCTTCTTTTAGTAAATCATTAGCTCCGCTTTCATTAGAAGTTAAGAAGGCCGTACCCATTTGTGCACCTTGAGCACCTAACATAATACTTGCTAATAGACCTCTTTCATCCATTATACCTCCTGCAGCAACTACAGGTATCGACACGTGATCAACAACTTGAGGTACCAATGACATCGTTCCAATCATTGGCTCTTCACTATCCCCTAAACGTAAAAATGATCCTCGATGTCCTCCCGCTTCACTACCTTGGGCTATAACAATATCCATACCAGCTTTTTCATTTTCTATAGCTTCTTCTACTGTTGTAGCTGTACCAATTAATATTACATTATTTTCTTTTAGTTTCTCGATAATTTGATGATCAGGAATTCCAAAGGTAAAGCTACATACTGGAACTTTATATTCAATAACTTTATTTACAGCATCTTTAAATTTTTGGCTTTCCTCAATATTAACCACAGGTTCTTCTAAATGAAACGCTCTTCTATATGGTTTCAACCATGCATTCATATGTTCAATTTGGTCTGGGTTGACACCTGTGTTTTCTTTAGGTACAAATAGATTCACACCAAATGGTTGTTTTGTTAATGATTTAACTGTTTGAATTTCACTTTCTAACTTTTCAATAATAAAATAACCCGCACCAATCGTTCCTAATCCACCTTTTTCACTAACAGTTGCTACTAAAGATGGGGTCGTACTACCTGCCATACCAGCTTGAATAATAGGATATTGAATCTGTAATGTTCTCGTTAATTGATTATTATTCCACATTTGATTCACCAACTCTTACTAATTATTTTCTATTTCTATTTGGAAATGTTTGTTTCTTTAACTTTTCTTCTTCCTCTTTATCTAACTCATCTTCTATTTCCATACCTAGCAATGTCTCTATTAAATCTTCATGAGATACTATGCCATCAGTACCACCAAATTCATCTAATACTATAGCTAAATGCTTTCTTGATACTGTCATTTTTCTAAGTACCCATTCAGCTTTATTATGTTCATTCACGAATAATGGTTTTGATGAAAATTTTGTGATTGATTCATATTTTTTCTTACTCCATGCTAATAAATACTTAGAATGGAATACGCCTACAATATCATCTATATCTTCATCATATATTGGATACCTTGTATATGGTTCATTCATTACCGTTTCATATGCCTCATCAAATGACGTAGTTTTGGGAAATGCAACGACATTCACTCTAGGTGTCGTATCAACATCTTTGACCTTTAAGTTTTCAAAATCTAGTACACCTTTGAGTCGATTTTGTTCTGTTTCATTGAATGCACCCTCACGTCCTGCAATCATTAACATTGTTCTTATTTCTTCTTTAGAATACTTACTTTGTTCCTTTTGTCCTTTTGACAATAATTTATTAATACTATCTGTAATAGCATTTAATATTTTAGTTATTGGTTTAAGTATAATAACTAAAATATTAATAACTGGATAAACCAATCTTGATATTTTATCTGGAAATGTTGCTGCGATTGATTTAGGAATAACTTCAGATACCAAAATAATGACAACAGTAATTACAGCAGATGCTATACCCACATTGACGCCAATGTTAATTGCCAAAATTGTTACTAATGTAGGTAAAATGATATTTGCAACATTATTACCTATCAATATAGTAGTAATAAATTCAGTTGGTTTATCTAATAGTCGGGATAATCCCTGTGATTTTTTATCTCCATTTTTGGCTTCAGCTTGAAATTTTGTTCTATTTGCTGCAGTTAATGCAGTTTCACTTCCTGAAAAGAAAAATGATAATAAAATTAAAAATATGATAGCTATAATCATGAAGCATGCTCCCCGTTCATAATAATTATATAAATATTGAATTATAAATTTATTCCCCTGAACAAACTTTTGTAAACTATTACAATATGCTGCTTTAATTAATATAATATTCAACTTCTGTGAGTAACCATGAATCATAAAAAGTGGACAATAAATAGAGTTTAGTCAATTTATTATCCACTTCTATTTGCTATTTAATTTCATACTAAATTTAAACAAATCATAAATTAGTAACTAAAAAACACCAAGCTATTATACCTATACGTAAAATAGCTTGATGTTAGTAGAGGAAGTTAGCCGATACTGCCTTCCATTTCGAATTTAATTAATCTATTCATTTCTACCGCATATTCCATTGGTAGTTCTTTAGTGAATGGTTCAATGAATCCCATAACAATCATTTCAGTCGCTTCTTCTTCTGAGATACCACGACTCATTAAGTAGAATAATTGTTCTTCTGAAACTTTAGATACTTTAGCTTCGTGCTCTAATGAAATATTGTCGTTAAATACTTCATTATAAGGGATTGTATCTGAAGTTGATTCATTATCTAAAATTAATGTGTCACATTCAATGTTTGAACGTGCACCTTTAGCTTTACGTCCAAAATGAACAATACCACGATAGATTACTTTACCACCGTTTTTAGAAATAGATTTAGAAACAATTGTTGAAGACGTATTTGGTGCTTTATGAATCATTTTAGCTCCAGCGTCTTGTACTTGTCCTTTACCAGCAAATGCGATAGATAATGTACTACCTTTCGCACCTTCACCTAATAATACACAGTTAGGGTATTTCATAGTTAATTTAGAACCTAAGTTACCATCAACCCATTCCATATTACCATTCTCATGAACAAATGTACGTTTAGTAACTAAGTTATAAACATTGTTTGCCCAGTTTTGAATTGTAGTATAACGGACGTGTGCATCTTTATGGACAATAATTTCAACTACAGCTGAGTGTAATGAACTTGTTGTATAAACTGGTGCAGTACAACCTTCAACGTAGTTTACTGAAGCACCTTCATCAGCAATGATTAAAGTACGTTCGAATTGACCCATATTTTCAGAGTTAATACGGAAGTATGCTTGTAATGGTGTATCTAATTTAACGTTTTTAGGAACATAAATGAATGATCCACCTGACCATACAGCTGAGTTTAATGCCGCAAATTTATTATCTGCAGCTGGAATAACAGAAGCAAAATATTCACGGAATAAATCTTCGTTCTCACGTAATGCACTGTCAGTATCTTTGAAGATAATTCCTTTTTCTTCTAATTCTTTTTCCATATTATGGTAAACAACTTCTGATTCATATTGTGCAGAAACACCTGCTAAATATTTTTGCTCAGCTTCAGGAATACCTAATTTATCAAATGTACGTTTGATTTCTTCAGGTACTTCATCCCATGAACGCTCAGTGTGTTCTGATGGTTTTACATAATAAGTAATATCATCAAAGTTTAATTCTGATAAGTCGCCACCCCATTGAGGCATTGGCATTTTATAGAATAATTTTAAAGCTTTCAGACGGAAATCTAACATCCATTCTGGTTCATCTTTCATTTTAGAAATTTCTCTAACTATATTTTCAGTTAGACCTCGTTCTGATCTGAAAATGGAAACATCTTCGTCGTGGAAACCATATTTATAATCCCCAACATCAGGTGCTTTTTTAGCCATTTCAATCACTCCTTATATATATTTAAACGTCATGCGCGAGATTTTTAATTACAAGTATAAAATTGTCATCATATTATAACAATGATTATCGAAAGTAAAAAGCCAACATCATTGATATCTAGTTATTGTTTACCCGTTATGTCATTAAGAAACATAACTATTAATCTTCTGTTGTCCCTTCTGTCTTACCTTCTTTTTCGACTGTTCCTTTTTCGAGTGCTTTCCAAGCTAAAGTGGCACATTTTATTCTTGCAGGGAATTGAGAAACACCTTGTAATGCTTCAATGTCTCCCATTTCTTCAGTAATTTCGTAATCTTCACCTAGCATCATCTTAGTAAATTCTTGACTCATTTGCATAGCTTCAGCTAACGTATGACCTTTTACTGCTTCAGTCATCATAGAAGCACTAGACATAGAAATTGAACAACCTTCGCCTTCAAATTTAGCATCATTTATAACGCCATCTTCTATATCAAATGTAAGTCGAATACGATCACCACAAGTAGGGTTATTCATATCAACAGTCATCGAGCCATTATCTAATACGCCTTTGTTTCTAGGATTTTTATAATGATCCATAATTACAGATCGATAAAGTTGATCTAAATTATTAAAATTCATATGAGAAAAACTCCTTCGTTTGTTTCAATGCATATACTAATTGGTCGATGTCTTGCTTATTATTATAAATATAAAAACTTGCTCTAGCTGTAGAAGAAACACCTAACCATTTCATTAATGGTTGTGCACAATGATGTCCAGCTCTCACTGCTACACCTTCAGTATCAACTGCTGTTGCTACATCGTGTGGGTGAATGTCTGTTAGATTAAACGTAATGACACCTGCACGTCGATCTTTAGGTGGCCCATAAATATCTAAGCCTTCAATATTAGACATTTGTTCGTAGGCGTATTCTGTTAATTCTTTTTCATGTTGATGAATTGCTTCGAATCCTAATTGTTGAATATAACGAATTGCTTCAGCTAAACCAATTGCTTGTGCAATTAATGGTGTACCAGCTTCAAATTTTGTTGGTAAATCAGCCCAAGTAGCATCATATTTACTTACAAAATCAATCATATCTCCACCAAACTCGACGGGTTCCATATCTTTTAATAAATCACGTTTGCCATATAAAACACCGATACCTGTAGGCCCTAACATTTTATGCCCACTAAAGCTATAAAAGTCAGCGTCAATATCTTGCATATCTAGAGCCATGTGAGGAGCTGCTTGAGCACCATCTACACTAATCACCGCACCATGTTGGTGAGCAATTTCGGCTATGGTTTTTACATCATTGATTGTACCTAGAACGTTAGATACATGGGCAATAGCTACAATTTTAGTTTTGTCGTTAATTGTGGCTTTAATGTCCTCGATATTTAATTCACCTTGTTCTGTCATAGGGATGAATTTTAATGATGCGTTTTTACGTTTAGCTAACTGTTGCCATGGAACAATATTAGCGTGATGTTCCATCTCAGTAACAACAATTTCATCGCCTTCATCGACATTAGCATCACCATAACTATGTGCAACAATATTAATAGAAGCCGTAGTTCCTCTTGTAAAAATGATTTCCTCAAAATATTTAGCATTAATAAAACGTCTAACTGTTTCACGTGCACTTTCATATCCGTCAGTTGCTAATGAACCCAACGTATGAACACCTCTATGAACGTTAGAGTTATAGCGTTTATAGTAATCATCTAACACATTTAAAACTTGTACTGGTGTTTGGCTTGTCGCTGTTGAATCAAGATATGCTAAACGTTTGCCATTAACTTGTTGTTCTAAAATCGGAAAATCTTTGATTATTTCATTAACGTCAAATGAATGTTCGGCCACTTTATTCACGACCCTTCTTTAATTAAAAATCTCTTACTTTAAATCTATTTAGAAACTTTAAGTTCGATAACTTCTCTTAATTGACGTTTTACGTCTTCAATTGGTAATTCTCTTACTACTGGATCTAAGAAACCATGTATAACTAAACGTTCAGCTTCTCTTCTAGAAATACCACGGCTCATTAAATAGTAAAGTTGTTCTGGATCAACACGTCCAACAGATGCTGCGTGACCTGCTTCTACGTCGTCTTCATCGATTAGTAAAATAGGGTTCGCATCTCCACGAGCATTTTCTGATAACATTAATACACGAGACTCTTGGTTAGCAATTGATTTAGTACCACCATGTTTGATATGACCGATACCATTAAATACTGATGATGCATTTTCTTTCATTACACCATGTTTTAAAATATAACCATCTGTTTCTTTACCATATTGAACAATTTTAGAAGTTAAGTTGATTTTTTGATCACCTGTACCGACTACAACTGATTTTAATTCACTTGTAGAACGATCACCTATTAAGTTAGTTGTATTATCAATAATTTGGCTACCTTCGTTCATTAAACCTAATGCCCAATTGATGGCAGCGTCTGCTTCAGTAGTACCTCTTCTAATGATATGTCCAGTGAAACCTTTATCTAAATAATCTACAGAACCATATGTGATATTAGAATTTGCCCCAGCAATTACTTCTGAAACAATATTAATTTGATTTCCTTCACCACTTGCATTAGATAAATAGTTTTCTACATAAGTTACTTCAGCACTTTGTTCAGTGGCAATAATAACATGATTATAAAAACTTGCATTTTCATCGTCATGTAAAACAACATATTGAACTGGATGTTCAACTACGACATTTTTAGGAACGTATACAAATACGCCACCATTCATTAATGCAGTGTGTAATGCTGTAATACGATGTTCATCTACATTTACAGCATCTTTCATATAATATTTTTGTACTAATTCACTATGATTAACAAGTGCTTCTGATAAACCTTCAATGATGACACCATCATTTTTGGCTTGTTCAGAAACTTGTGTGTATGCTAAATCATTATTATGTTGAATAATTAAATTCTCAGTGTTTTCAACATCGATAATTTTTTTAACTGATTCTGGTAATTCTGATAAACTTTGATAAACATTACCTTCTGTGTGATGTTGTTTAAACGTATCAAAGTCCCATTTTCTTAATTTAGTTTTGTCAGGTTTTGGCATTTCTAAAGTTTCTGTTAATTTCAACGCTTCTTTACGTAGTTCAGTCATCCAAGAAGGTTCATTGTGCGCTTTTGAATAATCAACAAGTTGTTCTTCAGAAATGTTCAAAGTTTCAGTTGTCATAACTCTTATCCTCCCACTTGATGAAATAGTATTAATAATTCAATGTTCAGTTTCATCATTTATACGAACATCTCAACGAGCTTTAAATCGATAGATTAATCTCGACTATTCAGTAGCACCAAATTCTTCTTTAACCCATTCATAACCTTCTTCTTCAAGGCGTTTTGCTAATTCTGGTCCACCAGATTTAACAACTTTACCACCATACATAACATGTACTTTGTCAGGTGTGATGTAGTTTAATAAACGTTGATAGTGCGTAATCATTAATGCACCGAAGTCTTCTCCGCGCATTTGATTGATACCTTTAGACACTACTTTTAAAGCGTCAATATCTAAACCTGAGTCAATTTCATCTAAAATAGCAAATTTAGGTTCTAACATCATTAATTGTAAGATTTCATTACGTTTTTTCTCTCCGCCTGAGAAACCTTCATTTAAGTAACGTTGAGCCATGTCTTGATCAATGTCTAAGAAATCCATTTCTTTATCTAATTTTTTGATGAATTGCATTAAGTTAATTTCTTGACCTTCTTCACGTTTTGCATTAATTGCTGAACGCATGAAATCGGCGTTTGTTACACCAGTGATTTCTGAAGGATATTGCATTGCTAGGAATAATCCAGCTTTTGCTCTTTCATCAACTTCAAGTTCTAAAATATTAACACCATCAAGTAACACTTCACCTTTTGTTACTTCATAGCTTGGATGACCCATAATTGCAGATGATAATGTTGATTTACCTGTACCATTTGGTCCCATAATGGCATGAATTTCCCCAGTATTAATTGTTAAATTAACGCCTTTTAAAATTTCTTTATCTTCAATAGACACGTGTAGGTCTTTAATTTCTAATGTTGATGACATTTATATTCCCTCCATAAAATATAAAGTTTTCTTAACTAGTTTATAATAATTTTAATCTATAGTCAAAAAGCCTTTGGAATTTTCAATCTACTATATTATAACGTACTTACAGGTTAATATAAACTTTTTAAACCGATAAATTAGAGTAATTCTTTTAAAAAAATTATTTTTATCTATAGTTTAATGTTATTTCAAATGATAACGAAAACCGTTAATTTCTCAATAGCCATTTTTTAGACAAATAGTAGATTTATTTAACTTTAAATCAATAATTATGATATGATTCACTTTAACCTTACAGGTTAAGAAAGGAGTCATTAATGAAAAACTTCAAATGGATAAATTTGATTAAAGGATTTGGCATGGGTACAAGTGATTTAGTGCCAGGAGTCAGTGGTGGAACGATTGCACTTTTGCTAGGTATTTATGATGGCTTTATCAGTTCAATAAGTGGTTTATTTTCGAAAAGATTTTGGCCTAGCTTTAAATTTTTATTACCTATTGTAATTGGTATGCTATTAGCTATAGGTATTTTAAGTAATTTATTCAACTACCTTTTAAGTGCGCACGAAGTTCCTACTATGTTCTTTTTTACTGGTTTAATTATTGGCATCATTCCCTACCTTCTTAAAGTGTCACATTTCAAAACAACTTTTAAAACGAAACATTATATTGTCGTTTTAATAGGCATCGCATTACTAGTCATCATGACCTTATTAAATAGTGGAGACAAACACGCAGGAGAGACATTATCTTTAAATACTAGTCTTATTATTAAATATTATATTGCAGGTATATGTGCTTCTAGTGCAATGCTTCTTCCAGGTATATCAGGGTCATTTATGTTACTTATTTTCGGAGCATACGGGACGGTTATGTTTGCTATATCAGAACTAGTAAAATTTAATTTCGATGCTTTACCAATACTTTTAATAGTAGGTTTAGGTATATTGTCTGGATTTTTAATTTCTAGTAAACTCATCCAGTATTTATTACATCATCATACAACCGTAACATTCGCATTAATAATTGGATTTGTTGTCGGATCAATTTATGCTGTATTTCCTGGAATACCAACATCATTGGTAACATGGATAATCTCTATACTAACGTTAATTATAGGTTTTATCGTTAGTTACATTCTTGGTCAGATAACTGCTAAAAACGAAGAAAGTATATAGGCAAAAAAGTATTAAAACAAAAAAGACTCTCAAACACATCATGTGTAAGAGAGCCTTAATATTATCTATTTATCTTCTTTATTACCTTTAACTTTATCAATAACGTTGTTAACTGTTTCTTTCACTTTACCAGAAGCTTTATCTTCTTTACCTTCTTTTTCAAGGTTTTCATTGTCAGTAACGTTACCTACAGTTTCTTTTACATTACCTTTTGCTTGTTCGAATTTATCTTCAGCCATTTTGAATTCCTCCTTGAAATATTTATCAATTGTTATGATTATTAAATACCACGACCTATAAAAATTAAACATACTTTTATTTTTTATCAACTTATTATATGAGTATATTAAATATATAGTTATGTTACGCTATTGGCGAGGAGGTATCTGTAGTGTTTTCTATTTTCATTTATGGTATTAGTGCTATTTTAATTTTGATCGCTATTATTTTAATTATTAGAGCCCAACTATCTCGCCACTCCAAAAACAAAAGTACATTCGTACCTTCTATTTTATTATTAATTGCTTCATTAATTCTGCTTATCAATGGCTTAATGCGTTTATAGTAAATAAGAGTTTAGGTCTATCTTTAAATTCTTATTCACACAAAAATCCTCAAGTCAAAGTGACTTGAGGATTTATTATTATGCTAATTATTTTGCTGGTACAACCGCACCATCGTACTCTTTATTAATGTAATCTCTAATTTCTTTAGATTGTAATACTTCCATTAAAGCTTTGATTTTCTTATCGTCTTTATGTCCATCTTTAACTGCAATTAAGTTAGCATATGGATTGTCTTTAGCTTTTTCATATGCGATTGAATCTTTTTTAGGATTTAATTTTTGATCAAGTGCATAGTTTGAATTGATGATAACAGCGTCAGCATCTTGTTTTTGATAAATTTTAGGTAAAAATTCTGCTGATTGTTTGTTATTAAACTTAATATCTTTTTTATTTTCAGTTATGTCACTAAATTTAGCATCTTCAATTTTAACGCCTTTTTTAATTTTGATTAAACCTTCATCTACGAAGAATTTTAAGAAACGTCCTTGTTCTGCTGGGTTGTTAGAAACGTAAACTGTTGCCCCTTTTGGTAAATCTTTTAAGCTTTTATATTTTTTAGAATAAACAGCCATTGGTTCTAACTCAACGTTACCTGCTGATTCAATTTTATAGCCTTTTTCTTTACTTTCAGTTTTAAGGTAAGGCGTGTGTTGGAAGAAGTTGGCATCTAATTCGCCTTTATCTAATAATTTGTTTGGAGTTGTATAATCGTTAATTGTTTTGATATCTAATTTATACCCTTTTTTCTCTAATAATGGTTTAGCTTTTTCTAGAATCTCAGCATGTGGTGCTGGTGAAGCTCCAACTTTAATTGTTTTATCGCTTCCTTTTCCACCACAAGCTGCAAGTGCTACAGTCAACGTTAATAATAATAAAATACCTAAGATTTTCTTCATTGATTTCTCCCCTTTTTTAGCGTTTATCTATTTTATTTGTAATCCAATCACCAATAAATTGAATGATGAATACAATAATTAAAATGAATACTGTTGAAACTAAAATGACATCATTTTGATTTCGAGTAAAACCAGTTAAATAAGCTAAGTTACCTAAACCTCCTGCGCCAATTACACCTGCAATTGCAGTAGATCCTACTAAAGCAATCGCTGTGACAGTAAGTCCAGATACTAATGCTGGCATCGCTTCTGGAAGTAATACCTTTCTAACCACAGTCCAAGTATTTGCCCCCATTGACCAAGCCGCTTCAATAACCCCTTTGTCTATTTCTTTGAAAGCTATTTCTACTAATCTTGCATAGAATGGTGCTGAACCAATTATTAATGCAGGTAATGCACCCGTTGGTCCACTAATAGTTCCTAGTACTACACTTGTAAATGGTATTAATAACAAGATTAAGATGATAAATGGAATTGCTCTAAATAAGTTCACTATGAATGAAACAATTGAATAAAAGACTCTTGCTGTTTTAGATTCGCTCTTAGCTGATAAAAATAGTAATACACCTAAAATTAATCCAAAAATAAATGCGAAAATAGTTGATACTACAGTCATATAAAGTGTTTCAACTATGGCTTGCCAAACATCTGGCCATTGCACATTAGGCATTGTGACCATTTCTTTTAAAATATCACTAAATGAATTATCCATGTCTTAACACCTCCACATTTACATGTTGTTCACCAAGATTAGATTTAAAATCTTCGAAATTTTCAGAACTTATATGCGGTATGTGGACGACTAAGAAACCTAAAGTACCATTTCTTGTGTTTTTGATATCAGCTTCTAAAATATTCAAATCTACATTATGTTTTTTAGTAATATATGAAACAATCGGTTGTGTTGTATTCTCGCCATTGAAGTTCAATCTAACTATGTAAGAATCTTCACTAAGTGGTTCTAAATCATCCAATGATTCTTCAAAATCATCGTTTAAATCATCTTTAACAAAACGTTTAGTAACTTCATGTTGTGGGTTTTCAAACACTTGACTTACTTGACCTTGCTCGATAACACGTCCGTTTTCCATTACTGCAACTTCATCACAAATACGTCGTATTACATGCATTTCATGTGTGATTAAGACGATAGTTAAATTTTGTCGTTCTCGTATTTTTAATAATAAATCAAGTATCTCATCTGTTGTTTGAGGGTCCAATGCACTTGTAGCCTCATCACAAAGTAAAACAGTTGGATTGTTTGCTAATGCTCTAGCGATACCTACTCTTTGCTTTTGACCTCCAGATAATTCAGAAGGATATGCATTTTCTCGGCCTTTTAAACCTACAAGTTCAATAAGTTCGTTAGCCTTCCTTTTTGCTTCGCCTTTTGAAACGCCAGCAATTTCTAAAGGAAATGTGATATTTTTTAGTACGGTTCTTGACCATAATAAATTAAAGTGTTGGAAAATCATGCTCACTTTTTGACGCTTTTTACGTAAATCTGATTTAGTTAATTTACTAATACTGTCGCCATCGATAATAACATCACCTGAGGTTGGAGTTTCTAAATTATTAAACATTCTAATCAATGTACTTTTTCCTGCTCCAGAAAAACCGACAACGCCAAATATCGAACCAGATCCAATATTTAAATCAACGTGATCTACAGCAAGTACGTCTTTGTTTTTCGTATGATATTGTTTAACTAATTGTTTTAACTCAATCACGTTAATGCCTCCTTGTTTAACTTCTAACAATTAAAAAATGCTTTCTCTAAACTTTAAGGTGTTAGAGAAAGCATTGAAAAATATCTTTCTCTCATCTTCTAAAGTTTGACTTTATGTGAATTGGCACCATTTCTATATTAGACGGTTGCCGGGCTTCGTAGGGCACATCCCTCCACCTCTCTCGATAAGAGTGTAAGCATTATTTAATTTGATTTAATCCTACCATCCAGGTAGAAATTCGTCAATCATCATTTTAAATTTTCTAACAAATAAGGAACTGATCTAAAAGCATATATTCTTTTCGATTCTTTATCCTTATTCATTAACATTAATACTGGTACTGACATAATTTGGTGGTCTTCACTAAATTTCGGATGAAAATTCAAATCGATTTTTTTAACTGGAAGATTTAATATTTCATTAGCGATATCCAGCATTCTTTCTGATACTTTACAAGTTCCACAAGTTGGAGTATACCCAAATATCAAATGTTTTTCCTCACCAAAATTTTCAGTTACATCATCTACTTCTATTGTTTTATTCATTTACTAAAACTAACCTTTCAGTTTTTAAATTAGACATGAGGGGCTTTTCTTTTTTACAGTTAAAACCATGTTTAGTAAGTACATTTGCTAAATAATTTTTAGGACAATTAGCTACTTCACGATAGGTTTTATCTACAAATATATGTTCACACTCACTCAAGTATCGCTTAAACCATTTTCTAATACGATCACCTTCATCATCGGAATCGGCTAAAACGAAAACTTGCTTGCCATAAAGTGACTCTATCATATCATCAATTTTATCAATACTCATAGTACCATGCGTACAAATAATGTTAACTGGTTCTGCAATGACTTGTTGTAATCTTTTCTTATCTGATTTACCTTCAACAATAATTACCTTATTCACAATAGTCATAATGATTCACCCTTTGAAAAATCAATAATTAGCTATCACTATATATTTCCACTGTAGTGTTATTTATCAAACATATATCATTAAACTTTAATTTCTCTTAATATTTTCCTTACATAATTAAAACTAACTTTATGTATTACTGTGTTATTAGTTTTTAATTAAGTAACACTTTTACTTTATTTCAAGTTTTAATTTATAGGCATAGATACCAATCATTATTGGGTAGCACTAGTTTTCTCTAGTGCATAAGTGCTTCTAAAATCTAAAGATTTTTCTTTTTTCGGTTCGCACTAGCTTTTGCTAGTGCATAAGTTCCACTAATCTAATTGAAAATTAGAAGTGGATTGCGGATCGCCCTAGCTTTCACTAGTGCATAAGTGCTTCTAAAATCTAAAGATTTAAGAAGCACTAAAAAACTCCTTGATACGAGATCGAGGAGTTCATTGTTATTATTCACCAATCATTTCTGAGTATTGGTCTGCTGATAATAATTCATCAAGTTGACTTTCGTCGCTGATTTCAACTTTAACCATCCATGCTTTTTCGTATGGTGATTCATTTACAAATTCAGGACTGTCTTCTAATTCTTCATTTACTTCTAATACTTTACCATTAATTGGAGCGTATAATTCAGATACAGTTTTTACAGATTCAACACTACCGAAAGTGTCGCCTTCATTTAATTCATCATCAGTTTCAGGTAATTCAACGAATACGATATCGCCTAATTCGTTTTGTGCATATTCAGTAATACCGATTGTTGCAACGTTTCCTTCAACTTTAACCCATTCATGTTCTTTAGAGTATTTAAATTCGTTTGGTACTGCCACGATAAATCCCCTCCTAATTTTTAAGTACATTTTAATGATGCCATACCCACTATTATCAATCAACTATTATATAAAAATTTTAAACCTTTTAAAATTCGGCTTTAAATATGTAATTAATATTTTTTAGTCTTTGATAATTATGAATGTTCACTTTCTATAAACTTCAAAAAAGTGTTACAACCAAGTGTTTTTATATTCTTCTTCTTTAAAACCTAATGTGATTTTATTTCCAGATATAGCTAATGGACGTTTAACTAACATACCGTCTGATGAAAGTAATTCAAAACGTTCATCATCTGTTAGGTCGTCTAATTTATTTTTTAAATCTAATTCACGGTATTTAGCACCATGTGTATTAAATAATTTTTTAGTATCAACACCTGTTTTTTCAACAATTTCTTTAAACTCGTTTTTTGTAGGTGTATGTTGAACGATATCGATTGGTTCATAACTAACACCATACTCATCTAAGAATTTTGTTGCTTTTTTACAAGTAGTACAATTTGCATATTGATAAAATTTAATCATAGAGTTTTGCCTCCTTTGTCTCTTATCACAAATATATCATGTTATTTTATAAAACGCTCTACTTTTTAAGCTTATTTTTTTATTTAAGAAATTTCATCCGTTATAATAAATTTACTAATTAAATGAAAAGGGGCTTTTGTAATGGAAAGTATTAATACTACAGAACAATTTAATAACACAGTTCAAAATGACAAACCTGTCATCGTTAAATTCGAAGCTGGTTGGTGTCCAGATTGTAAAGCTATGGATATGTGGATTGACCCAATCGTCGAAAAATATAAAGATTATGATTGGTATACAGTTAACCGTGATGAATTAGAAGACGTTACTGCTGAAAATGACGTAATGGGAATTCCAAGTATTTTAGTATTTAAAAATGGTGATAAATTAGCACATTTACATTCAGCTAATGCTAAATCACCAGAACAAGTTGAATCATTTTTAGACGAAACATTTAGCAAATAATATTAAAAGGTCGAGATACAAGTAAAGAAATTTGAGTACCATTCAATGGCTTATTTCTTATTTGTTACCTCGACCTTATTTAATATCTTTCATTTTGTGATTAATTATTTAGTATTCTGAGATAAGATGTCTATTCTTACGTTTGGCTTTTGTCATTGGCTCTTCTAAATCAGTTAAATATAAGAAACCTGCTAAAATTTCATCATCTTCAATGTTTAAAGCTTTTCGTATTTTAGGTTCAAAAATATATGCTGGAGATTTCCAACATGAACCTATACCTGCTTCATATAATAACAACATTAAATTTTGCGCGAATGCGCCAAATGCAAAGTAATTTTCTCTATTTTGACGTTGTCTTGGATCAGCTTTTAAAACTAATACTAACATGCCACCTAGTTTAGTAACTTTATCATAATGATCTGCTCGCTTTTCAGGACTATCTGGAAAAGCAAATCGTGTAATATCTTCGCTCATATTTCCTAATCTATCTTTAGCAACATGGACAACTCTCCATGGTTCTCTCATGCCATGGTTAGGAGCATCTGTAGCTTTTTCAATAGCTTCATATAAAGCTTTATCATCAATTGTCATATCGTGCTTAAACTTTTTAACACTTCTTCTATTCGAGATTGCTTCTTGTAGTTCCAATCCTATCGCTCCCTTTATTATTCGTTGATAATCTTTATCAATTATAAGACACAATCTACTATTGTTCAAACCTTCTAATCATTTCTCATAAAAGTCAATTTGCTTTTTTAATTCTTCGACATGAATTTGACCAGATGCTTGGGGTTCACCTAAACATCCATAAGATACTACACCACCAAAAACACCTTGTGCCGTGCGACTAATGACCCCTATTTTAGACATCGAAATTCCAATCACTTTTTGATTTAATGAATTAGCTGATTCATTCATTGCTTCTAATAAATGCAATACATCTTTTATATCATGGGGCATAACTGCTAGCTTTATATAATTCGAGTTAAATTGACTCATTTTATAATAAGTGAATTTCATTTCTTCAAACGTAGGTGTTTCATCAAAATTGTGATGTGATAATACTACTTCTAATCCTTTTTGTTGAGCTAAATTGATTAAATTTAAATAATCATCTTTATTCTTTTGCTCATCCCATTCAATATCTAACATATTATATCCGTCTGTATTAATTAGATGTTCTATCACATTCAGATATTCGGATTCATTCACATTACGTTTACCACCTTGAGAAGCAGATCGAAATGTAATTAAAATTTTAAAATCAAACGTTAACTGATTTAATTCTTCAATGACTTGATTGAGCCTATCTAATTTATCCCACTGATCTACTCTAAGCTCTATAATATCAATACTATCTTGATAGAACTCTATGTCTTTAAATAAATCATCTGCTATCGTGTTTTCAGGTGCAATCGTAACAGCTATATTTACATTTGACATACTATCCCTCTTTCCTGTCTCTTTTTGAACTATATACGTGTATATTTTCTTTTATTTTAAACTAAAATATACATTACTACCAATCGCCTTTATTGAATCAATAGCCAAAAAATTATTATGAATGATTGAACTAAAAATTTACGGGTACACTTTATATATATGATTAATTAGGAGGTAATAATTATGGCAGTTCAATATGAAACTAAAGCGACAAACGTAGGTGGACGTAAAGGACACGTTCAAACTGACGATAAAGCAATCAATGTAGATGTATTACCACCACAACAAGCGGACGGAAATGCTACTAATCCTGAACAATTATTCGCAGCAGGATATGCTTCATGTTTTAATGGTGCATTTGATTTAATTTTAAAACAAAACAAAGTTAGAGATGCTGAACCAGAAGTAACTTTAACAGTACGTCTTGAAGATGATCCAGACGCTGAAAGTCCAAAATTAAGCGTAGATATCGATGCTAAAGTGAAAAATGTATTATCTCAAGAAGACGCTGAAAAATATTTACAAGATGCACATGACTTCTGTCCATACTCTAAAGCAACTAGAGGAAACATTGATGTTAAATTAAATGTTGAAGTTGTTGACTAAGTTATAAATACAATATTATATATTTATATGACCCATTCTCTATTGAATGGGTCTCTTTTTTTGTTCACATAATTACCTCATATTTCCGACCTTTAAAATCGAGTTTCTGTTATAATGTATATGAAGAGTTATTATATACATACAATTAAATATATATTTTAACTATTTTTTCAAAAACGTTTTTGCTTATTATTAAATAATCATTGATTATTTTTATTAAATATTTTAATATGTATTTACCCAGCAACGACACACAATTAATGATTTGAATTAGGAGGTCACTATGAACAACATCCGTTTATTAACTCTAGATGATTTAGAAATTTACAAATCACTATTATCAGGGGAACATCATACTTATTCGTGGGATCGTTATTATTTAGACCACGTTTCTGATGACATTTTGACAAAACTTTTATCTTCCGAATTCCCTTTCATCAATGTATATGGTGCCTTTGAAAATGACGTTCTAGTAGCTACTGCAACCTTAAGTCAAATGAGACAAGTAGGTAAACAACATAAAGCTGTCATCAACAATAACTTTGTTAAAGATAATGATGAAGTGATAAATCGTGAATTAATCAATTATATTATTGAAATTGCTAGCCAGAAAGATTTAGAAACCATTCTCACTTCTGTCACTTCAAATAATATTAGTGCAAAAGTATTCTTCACTTCTCTAGGTTTTGAAAATCTAGGTTTCGAGAAAAATGCTACTAAAATCGGTGAAGATTATTTTGATGAACATTGGTTAACTTATAATTTAAAAAATTAAGTTATTATCATATTTAAGTTAGAAAAAAATGGATTAAGATTACATCCAAAATAATTTTATATATTTCATTAACATCTGACCTCTAATTCAATTTAACGATAAAGCTAATATAATGATAAAAGCTCAACCTTGTATTTATAGCAAGGTTGAGCTTTCTTTTACATAGGGTCAATTAATTCTATGAAAGTAAATTTCCCTTTGTCGTAACTAAATTTTAGTATATTACAATTTCCAATATTAAATGTACTACCCTCTTCATAGCCTAAGCAGTATCTAATAAATAAACCAATTGTACTTCCATGGCTTACAGCTAGTGTTGTATGACGACTATAATTTTCCATAATATCAGTTAATGTTTCTACCATTCTATTTTCTACATCTTCACGTGATTCTCCCCCAAAAGGTACAACATAATCACCGTAAAGCGTTTTAGGTTGTTTAATTTGTTTAAGTAATTCAATACTTTCGCCTTCAAACAAACCAAAACGCCACTCTTTTAATCCTTTTGAGCGAATATATCTATTTTGATGGTTTGGTACTGCATTTTCTAGAGTATCACACGCTCTTTCTTGAGAAGAAGAAAACAAACTATCAAATTCAATTTGATTATGTTCAAAATATCGAGCTGCAGCTTTTGCTTGTTCTACACCTAATAATGTTAAAGGCGAATCACTAGGGCCCTGAATTTTGCCTTTTAAATTAAAAACTGTTTGTCCGTGTCTCATTAAATATAAAGTTTTTGCCATATTTCCACCTCTATTACTTATATAAAGCTCATAACTAACATTAAATCATTAGACATAGTAATAGTAAATCAACAAATCAATGAAAAATAATATAAACAGATGATTAATATATTGTCTTAGTGGGTATAACTTAACACTAAGTTTACATTTGTTAAAGGAGTGTTAATCAATATGGAATCTCATGATCACAGTTATGTGAATCCGAATAATGTAACACTTGAATGGGAATGCTTTGTTGTAAGTAAAAGCGATATGTTATTAGATGGCGTACCAAATGAGTTAATCAATACTTGGTTAGACAAAGATATTATAAAGCCATTTAGTGTTAAAAATAATGATATTAATTTTAGAACAAAAGATGTATGGTATGCGTTGAATCAACAAAATTGGTACTAACTAAGTTAGTTGATATAAACTAATGGCTCTATTGGCACTTTCAATGAGTTGAGAATCATCATAATTCGATAAAACATAAGTACGAATTACAAACTTATTCTTTTCATTTTTTGGGAATTTATGATCTTTATTGATGTAATTAGCTAAATTTCCAAACGGTGTATCGTCATTTATAAAACCTATTATAAAATCATAAAATGTCATCACAATATTCCCCTTATATTTTATCTTTATTTAAGTTGTAATTAATCTTATCAGAAAACTCGAGATTGTAAATGTGCAAAGTGTAAATTTTGCACATTTTTATTGTATTTTTTTAAATTTATTCACAATTTTATTTACTTATTCAAAAAAATGGGATGTTCGCTTAAAATGTCGTTTCTTTTTATTCACAATTTATAGCTATATACTTCTATTTAATTATTTACCAAGTGATAATAAATGATATGATATACATAAGGATTTTTTTACTAAAGAAGCATTTTCCAGAGGTGAATCACCTATGAAATTATATTTTCTACACGTAATTAATATTTTATTAACGATATTGTTTGTAATTTTTAATATCGTCATTACAAATAACACCAACCTAGATGACACCTTATGGTTAGTGCCCGGATTAATAGTATGTGGTTTGATTATTATTATAAGCTTATTTATAGCTATTTCTAATAAGGATTTATTAAGTGAAATTCTCTTTTTTATTAATATCATTCTTACCCTATATTACATTTATCCAATTTTTTACGATTTTCTTTAAAAGATGGGAGGTTAAAAAATGAGCTTACATTTCACTATTCTTTTTTGGTTATCAATTATATTTTTAATTGCAGGTACAATCGTTCTTGTTACTATGCTTAAAACTAAAAAAGAATCTAAAAAAGAATCTTATCTTGGCTTCACAATTGTATTCTTTATATTTGGTTTAGCCATGTTAATTTATACATTAATATTCGGTTTGTAACACATCACAAATACGTTCAGTTGCTTTAGTAGCTGAACGTTTTATTTTAATACTTATATTTATGCTTCTTACATTATTTAAAGGAGTTTTTGATAATTGCGTAAAATTTTATTATACATATTAATAACTATTATGTTCTTTATGATAAGTACTTGTATATTCCCTCCCAACCATTTAAACGCAGAGTCACAGGAACATACATATTCAGCATCTAATAAAGATTTCCAATTACAACCTGGAGATATCATTATTACGAAAGGACCAGTTTTATATGGTTTTTTTGGTCATTCTAGTATTGCCATTGATCATAATACTGTTTTACAAATTGAAGGACCTGGTGATAAACCAATCACAGAATCATTTGAATCATTCAAATCACGATTTGGAGAAGGCCAAGATGACTGGATTAAAATTTATCGCTGCGTAAAACCAGGAGCTGGTAAAAAGGCCGCACAGTGGACAAAAGAAAACTATGAAAATACAGACAATAGATATTTAGTGACTTTAAACTTAAAAAGTAAACGATTTACATACTGTACTAAAATTATCTACCAAGCATATAAGGAAGGCGTAAGCAAAAATGCTATAAGCGACCATGGATTATATATTATTTCACCTTATGCATTGAAAGATAATTTCACAAATGAATACCGTTTAAAACTTGTCAAAACTTATTAAACGCCCTACTTCATATAAGTCATATTTATTATGAATAGTAAGGCGTTTTTTAAATTTAATTATACTTCTTTAAAATAATTGATGTACTGATCGTTCTTATCTAATAGATCAAGGTAACTAATCGCATTAAACGGAATGATTCTTGTGCTATTTTTCATAGGATAAATAATAACTTCGTGTTCATAATCAACATGGATATCACTTTCTAAAATAATACGTTTATTCCCATAAATTACCCCTACTGCTTTAAAACCATCGTCATTTAAATATTTTCTTAATAATTCTTTATCCATATCATCACATCCCTTTAATTACATTTTACCAAAGTAATATTAAGGAATTGTTAATTTGTAATATTTAAAGTGATTTTCTACTTTTTTATTTATACTCACCTTTTCAATCTAACCAAAACTTTTCATTTATTACTTATAATATTTTAAATTAATATACTAAATAAAAGGAAAATGCTTGTTGATAGTATTAATAAATTGATATGATTTATAGATAAAAAACACCTTTTAGGAGAATATATGAAAAAGCATGCAAGTCTGTATACAAAATTATATTATTTTTCAATTCTATTAATTGTTATTGCCATCATCATTGTGGCTTTAATTTTTTATAATACAAGAAAAAATATGAACCAATCAAATGACCGATATAATAATTTTCAAGAACTTAAAACAAATACTAAAGAAAATAAAGATTGGCGTGTTATTACAAAAAATCGCAATCACCATGATATTTTAGTAACAGCAATTCATGGCGGAGGTATTGAACCTGGTACGACTGAACTTGCTCGTCGTATTTCAAATATTGGAAAATATGATTTTTACACTTTTGAAGGTTTACGCTCTAAAAATAATGACCAACTTCACATTACATCTACCAATTACGACGAACCTAAGTTACGTAATATGCTTAAAACAACGAAAAAAACTATATCAATTCATGGTTTTTCAGGTGATGATCCTATTGTCTTTGTCGGAGGTAAAGATAAAAAAATGTCAAAATCAATTGCTAAATCGCTACGTCGAAAAGGCTTTTCCGTTAAAGAAAGCCCAACAGAAATTGATGCTAAATCATCAAAAAACTTTGTTAATGATAACGAAAGCGACTCAGGGGTGCAGTTGGAACTAACTACGCGATTGAGAAAACAATTTTTTAAAGGACGCCAATTTAATCAAAAAATCCGCTCAAATCCAGATAATTATACGAAAATGTTCTATAAATTTGCTAAAGCTGTACAAGAAGGTGTGAAAAATACTCAAAAGTCATAGTTTTGTCAGTAATTACTCTAATAAATTGTTTTGCAATTTAAAAATAAAGGGTAATACATATGTAATGTGAATTAGGGAGGAAAGTAAGATGGACGAATTAACTAAAGAACAAAAATATACCGTTGCTAAATTTTACAAATTATATATGGAAAGATCTAACGAAGGTCAATCAGAACAAGAAGCGAATGATTTCAAAGATTCTGTTACTACACAAGATGACTATTTTTGTGATCGTGAGTACGATGACTTTTTAGAAAATTTGAAAGTACTGATTAATAATGATTATATTAACGGTGATATTGAAGATGACAAAGTTAATCATATTAAATTAACTACTAAAGCATTTACAGAAATTGAAAAAAGCTTTGGTTAGAAATGATGAGCAATACCTTAAAACATTCCCCTTATATAGGAATGAATGTATTTAGCGCTTGGGAGGATTATTAATTATGGAAGATTGGAAAATCAATAATCATTCAAATCGTCACTTTGCTATACAACGTAATGCTAATGAAATTTCAATAGTTGAACCACAAAACAATGGAAGTTTTAAAATACTAAGTGAACTAGACATTCAAAATAATAAGTCAGAGGTATACGATGATGATTTATATATTTCATTTGATGCAAATAATAAAGAATTAAATATCTTTGATAGATTATAACTTTTCAAAACCTTATGCTACTAGAGATTGTCATTTAAAATACTTGATATAGCGGATTATAAAGTATTTCAGCATTAAATGTTTTAAACTACTATATTTTTCATAACCAAAATTCTTGTTTATTTATTTTTCTTTCAACTATAAAAATAATTTAACTTAAACTTTAATTTTCATTTGCTAATTATCAATATAATAAAGTGGTAAAAAACTTAACTTTGTGGTACTCTGAATTTGTTAAACTTTGTGAGTGTTTAACATTACTTCTTGTTAGCGTCAACTTAACTTTAATTTTCGTCATTATTAAAGTTAATGTTGGCGCTTTTTTAATATCCCCCTCTTTTTACTTTTAACTACTTTTCTTTTTAAATTACTTTTACTTATTAATATTAATAAAAATATTCACAATTTTTAAAAAGAAATAGATGTAAAATAACATTTATATGTAGTAAACTTAAGATAATGACATATCTTAGGAGAGATAGAATGAAAAAAGTATTTTGGTTGATCTTATCTAGCTTTTTAGTTTTAGGTGCTTGTAGTCATAGTAGTGACGATTCAAAACAAAATGACAGTAAATCAACGCAAAAAGATTCTAAGAGTAATGACAATAAAACTGTCAAAAAAGTAAAAAATAGTGCTAAAAAGAAAGACAATCCTAAGTCACAAGATGACAAAGGAAATAAAGAACGTGTTGACGGCGACAAAGCCAATAAGTAATAAATAATGATTAACAGCTTAGATGTTTCTTACATTTAAGCTGTTTTTTCAAACGGTTAAGCAATATTCAACAAAATTTCGCTCAATTATATTAAACTCTATTTAATATCAAATTTACAAACTGATAGATAGACAATTGATATTTTGCGTTAACCATGTTGCAACATCTTTTTGATAACATTTTTATTTTTTATATACATATCAAATGAAAGGATGTGTGAAACATGAAAAACACAAAATTTAATGAAGAAGAATTAGAAACAATCAAACAATTTTATAATTCAAGAAGACGTTCTGTTTGTTGTTCAAACCCAAAACTAACATTCTTAGAAGATATCGTTCATATTCCAACAGCTGGAAATGAAACAAACGATCTTGAAGGTTTTGCTACTGTTTGTGAGAACTGTGGTCAAACTAAAGTGTTTAATTTAAATGTAATGCAAAACGCAAAATTTTAGTATCAATGTCTATTAGACAGTATTAATTTTTGATAGATTTATGTTTTATATACTATATATTATATTGATATTGCACTTACGGATTCATATTGAATCTGTAAGTGCTTTTTTTATGTATAAAATATTTAGAAATCTATTCCTTATCTATCTCATTTATCAAAATAAACTAAATTTAAGCATAAAAAAAAGCAACCATTAAGGTTGCTTTGAAAATGTTATTACATTTTTACGACATTAGCTGCTTGTTCTCCACGATCACCTTCAACGATGTCGAATTCAACTTTTTGTCCTTCTTCTAATGATTTGTATCCTTCTTCAGCGATTGCTGAGAAATGTACGAATACGTCGCTTCCATCTTCTCTTTCGATGAAACCAAAACCTTTTTCTGAATTAAACCATTTAACTGTACCGTTATTCATATCGAATACCTCCGCGTGCTTTTGCACATAATATTTGTAACAAATCCATAAATCAAAGGGAGAATATTCTTAATAATAACTCGCAATTAACTTCACGTACTTGATTACTTAAATACTACTATACGCTATATTTGAGAAAAGTAAACCCTTTTAGCCAAATTCTTTCAAATTTATTATAATTAACAAAATAAAATTTTCAACTTTTATTGAAATCACCTTTAAAATATCTATTAAATGTAATTATCATAAAAATATACATTATAAATATAGATTAATTGTCTTGAATCCTATACCAATTCATAGCATTTTTATAAAATATCTTTTCACATTCTGTCTCATCAAAATGTTGTTCTATTATTTTAATATCGTCTTTAGTAAATCTTTGAGGCGCTCTTGCAGATGGTAAGTCAGTACCAAACATCAAAGCATTAGGATTTAGTTGATATATTTCTTTCAATGTTTTTGCAATATCTAAATTGCCTCTACTAAACCCTGTAGCTTTAACTCGAACATTTCTATCTACTAATTCTAATAAACCAGATAATCCTTCTTGCGATAAACCTAAATGATCAATAGATACTGCAGGTAATTTTTTAATTGTAGTTGAGATTTCAGGTAAATTTTTCGAATCTATATATAATTCAGTATGCCATCCAACTACTTCATATACTCTTTTAGCCAAATATTCTAGTTTAGATAAATCTTCAGAACCACCACGTTTTACATTGAACCTTAAACCTCTGACACCGCAGTTATTCAACCTAATTAATTCATCATCTTTTACAGTATAAGGAAGTTGTGTAACACCTACAAACTTACCATCTAATTTGTCTAGAGCATCAATTAAATAGTTTTGATCATATCCTTGAAATGATCCGGACACAATGGCACCACCTAATACATCTAATTCTTTTACTTCTTTTTGATAATCCTCAATACCGTATGATGGTGGTAAGTAACCATTATTTTCTTTTATTTCAAAATCATAGTTGATAATATGCAAATGCGAATCAAACATTTTCATATCAATGTCCCCTTTGTTTAATGATTATTGTTATAAATATTTTCAAATTCATTTTAACTTTTTCTAATGTTAATACCAATATGCAATAGATATAATGTTTTTTTAACATAACTATTGGTTACTTTTCTGATAAAGTTTTACCACCTGTCATTGTTAGCAATAAAATAACAATAGCTATAATTGTTGCTGCAAAACCAAGTTCATGCACTGCTGTAGTTAAATCAGAACCTTTAAATAATATTCCAATCAGTGTTGAAGAAACAATTGCACCTAAATATCCTGCAGTTCTTAATAAACCAGAAGACATTCCTATCATTGATTTTGGAGTTTGATGATATAGCGCATTTTGATTTGCAAGATTCAATAATCCTTGTGGCAATCCAAATATGGCTGATAAGACGATTAAATAATAAATTGATGTGTCACTTGAAATCATTTGAAATCCTATCATTGTGATTAAGGCACCAATTGTTCCAATATATAACTTAGTTCTTATATTTAATCGTGGTCCCATTAACTGCGCAGAAAAGATACCCACAATAAACTGTGGTAACATTATCATTCCTGCATGCATGGGTGATAAACCTTTCACCTCTTCTAACCACTGCACATAACCATATAGCACACTGTAAGAAATAAGCATTGATAAAAAAGTACGTAGATACGTATTATTCATCGATATATTATGACTCAAAATTTTCAAATCTATAAATGGTTTAGCAGATTTTAATTCATATAAAATAAATGTGATTAAACTTATAAGCCCAATTAAAAATAAATACCAATATGATGGTTTGGCTTCTATAAAGAAAATCATCCAAGAACTTAAACTTATCGAAAATAATATAATTCCTACAAAATCAACTCGTTTTTTTAATAACTGTAATTTATATTTAGTGGCTGTCTTAGGAAAATATAAATAACCAAAGATAAATGCCAAGATAGACATTGGTAAATTAACTATAAAAATGGATTGCCATCCACCATTAGCGACTAAAATTCCACCTAAAGTCGGCCCAATAACTGCAATAACTTGATTGCTAATAGATAGAATTGTCAATATTTTACTCGGACTATCTTCACCTGTACGTTCAGCTTCATAATTAATTAAATACATTGCCGAAGGGTATCCGGCACATGTTCCAATACCTATTAAAAATCTGGCTAAAATTAATCCATAAAACGACGGTGTCACTAACGCAATCATACTCGCTAATCCAACTAAACTCGTGGCAAATAAAAATAAACCTCTTGGACCAAAAATATCAATTAACTTTCCTATTACCGGTTGACCAATACTTGTAGCCAAATATAAAGACGACACAAGCCAAGCAGTTTGATAAAAAGGCACACCAAATGCCTGAGCAATTGGGACAAGCGCTACAGCCAACATTGAAGAATTAATTGGATTTAAAATCGAACCTAAAATCATAGGTGTATATAATTTTTTATTAAAAGTATTGCTAATAGCTTTTTTCGACATAAATGTCACCCTTGACTATTCTATTGTTTTTGCCAGTCTGCAACTGTTAATACATCTCCATATCTAGTTAAAATATGATTTGTTAAAAATTCGTGCGTCTCAGAGGATCTATCAGCCATTGCATCTTGTAAAAATGTTAATTTAAAATCTTTATCAAAAGCTTCTACTCCTGTTGATAGGACAACGCCACTTGTGGCTATCCCCGTTAAAACTAAGTGATCAATTTGTAAACTTCTTAACAATACTTCTAAATTACTCCCAGTAAATGCGCTAATTCGTTGTTTAGTAACTAATAAGTCATCATCATCCATATGAAGCTCATCTATAATTTGAGTCGATTTATCCTTAACTGTCATTGGTTGTCCACTTTCTTTGATTCTACTAAACATCTTGTTATTAGATGAAATTTCCATAAAATTTTTCGAAAAAGCAACTCTTACAAAGATAATGGGTAGTTCCATTTGTCTAGCTGTAGTAATTGCTTCATTTGTTTTATCAATTAAATCTTTTGTATCAGATAATGAGCTAATAATCCCATTTTGCATATCCATTACTAATAACGCTTTATTATCATTCATATTTATACCTACTTCCAATTTAGTTTTTTACATTCAAAAATCGTACCACATCAAGGTTCTTATTCATAATGATTGGTTTATCAATACTTCATTGGATAAAATTTACAATTTTTATTTAATGATCTTTTATTTAATAATCTTTAACCGCAAGAATAAAGTTAAAATCATGCTAAACTATATTTTATTTTGAATTTTTAGTTGTATGACAATTTGTTTTGAAAATAACTTTTATAAATTTCATTTTAATTATCATTATTGATAACATAATATGATTACTCATTAGCCTGGCACCACAGTATTATTAATATATATGTAAATTACATTTAAAGGAGATATGTTTAATGGAAGAAAACTTTAATGAGGAACAACAAAGGAAACAATGGGAGCAATTTCAAGAATTTCAAAGACAACAAGCCAAACAAGAACAAGCAAAATCTAATCAATCTAATACTAAGAAATGGTGGCTTTGGGGCTGTAGCAGCTGTTTAGTGTTTTTTATCTTATTTATTATTGGCATTATAGCCCTATCCATGATTTTTAATGGTGGTATCAAAGATAATTTCAAAAGTCATTCTAATGGTACTAAAAACTATAAAATCGGAGATACGATCAAAAATGGAGATTTAGAAGTAAAAGTTAAATCTGTTGAAAATACAACATCAGTTGGCCCGTCTATCGCACCTACAAATGCTAAAGACACTTATGTCGTAGCAGACGTTTCTGTAAAAAATAAAGGCAACAAATCATTAACTATCGACACCCAAATGTTTAAACTTAAATCTGGTAATAAATCATTTGATGCCGATGCTACTGGATCTCTATCTGCTAACCAAAGTGATGATGGCAGTGTTACAAACTCATTCTTTTTAGAACAAATTAATCCCGATAGTACTGCAGAAGGAAAAATTGTATTCGATGTTTCTGAAAAAGTAGCAAATACTAAAGATAAAAAATTAGAAATTACATCAAGCTTGTTTAGCGTAAAAAGTATTACTGTAGATTTATCTGATGCTAAAACTTCTGATAAAGATGATGACGAATCAGATAGTGATGATAGTGAATCCTCTACTGACACAAGTTCAAGTGGTTCAACAACACCATCTAATAATGAAAGTACATCTTCTTCAAGTTCAAATGCATCAAATAATTCGAGCCATAGTACTAATAGTAATGGTAATAGTAGTTCAAGTAACAATTTTAGCAATGATTCACAAGCTGAAAAAGCAGACAAATCACCAACTACTACACCAAAAGAAAGTGAACCACAAGAAACGAAGCCAGAAGTAACTAACAATGATAATGCCGCTAAACCAGCTGAAAGTACATCATCAAGTAGCACATCTTCAAATTCATCAAGTGATAGCAGTAATGCAGAAAAATAGAAATTAGATATATATATAATTAATAATTATACGGGAGTTTATACAAATGAAAATCAAATTATTAGGAACAATTTTATTATCATCTGCTCTAATATTAACAGCGTGTGGGCAAAATGATGATAATTCTAAAAAGACAGACGATAAAAAGTCAGAAAGTAAATCTGACAAAAAATCCAATGATTCTAAAAAAGATAAAAAATCAGAAGATAAGAAGAAAAAAGAAAAAGAAAATAACAAACAATCTAACGAAGATAATCAACAAACTGCACAAAATAATGGACAAAATACTAATACACAACAAAGTACAGAACAACAAAATCAGCAGAATATAAATAATCAAAAACAAGAAAAGCCTGGAACTGATGCTGGTTTGATTAACCCTAAAGATGTTAGTGACGAATCTCAATCTAATGATGATCAATCAACAACAAAAGATGTTAATTCAGAAATTAATGCTGCACAAACGGAAGATGAATACTATAATGCATTACGCAAAAAATATCATGGCGGTCTTTCATCAGCCGAATTACAAACTAAAACTGCAATCGAAAAAGGGTATTACGATGGCAATAATGCGGATCAAGTTTATCAAAAGATTCAAAATGAAGAACAAAAAATCCAAAACGGCGAGTATGACCAATATAAAAATTAATTAAGTATTATTTCTTAACAACAACTGCATTATTATTTTAATTGCTACTAAATCTATTTTGTTTTCATTTTAGATTTAGTAGTTTTTTTATCCACTTAAGATCCTAACCCTCCCTCTAAATGCACTTTATTTATATTATAACTAGATTTTTCCGCCATACATTTCGAGATTTATAGTTAAAAAAATAATTTTAATTCACCATTCTAAAAGTGTAACTTATACATAAAAATGTATAATATAATTTATATATCTTTTATCAATAGAAATAATTTATAGAAGAAATAAATTTTATAATAAGGAGAACAATATTGAACAAATTTGATTTAAACGATTTGGATGACGGACAAGTTAAAGAACTAATAAATGAATTAAAATATACAGACTCTTATATAAATGAAAGTGAATTAAAGACATTAATTGCTACAAAAATTAAACAAAGACAAAAAGTAATAAGTTTTAAATTAGGGGTAAAATACATTGTTATTATAAATAGAGGTAATGTAGAAATTGATAGGTTTTCTATTTCTATAATTTTTGAAGAAACCTACCATACTTTAGTTAGAATTGATATTAGAGGTGGCATTCATTTTAATCCAGATGGATCATCAGCTCCAAATAGCCATATTCATATTTATAATAATGCATATGAGAAAAAAGATAGATTTGCTTATGAAATCAATTTAAAAGATTTTCCAATTCTTAATGATATATACAGTGTTTATAAATCATTTTTAGCTTATAATAATATTAGTGAAACAAAATAAAGGAGGGATAAGTATGACTATATTAGACGCAGAGAAGTTAAAAAATGAATATTTAGATTGGTATAAACAAGAATTAACCTTTTCTAATCTCAGTAAGAATATAGTAAGAATATAGTAAGAATAGACTTTCCCTTTAAAGATAGTTCGTTAGATAATTTAATTATATACGCATTATATAATCAAATTGATGACATTATTACTCTAACTGATGATGGATATACAATATTTGGTCTAGAAAATAATGGCATCTTTATAAATCAATCAAAAAAACGTAAGAATATGTTTGAAGAACACCTTGCTGCATATGGTATTAAATACAATGATAAAACAGGTGAAATTTATATAAAAACTAATTTCGCAAATTTTAATAAATCCAAACATAATCTATTGCAATGTTTAATTTTCATCAATGATATGTATGTTCTTTCAAAACCAAAAGTCCAAAATATATTTTCTGATGATGTAGCTACCAAACTAGATGAACATAATATTTCATATGGTAGAGATTTACCTATTGTGGGTTCAAGCGGTGTAGTTCATAATTTTGATTTTTTTATTAGTGCTAAAAAAAATCAAAAAGAAAAGTTTATTAATGCCATATCAAACCCTAACAATGCGATGATTATAAAATCTAAATTAACAGATGTTATACAAGCTAAAAAAATTAAAAGACAGCGTCCTAATGAATTTATATTCATTTTAAATGATAGAAACAAAGAGATTAATATTCAAAATAAAACTTTTCTTCAAGAAAATGATATTAATACGATTGAATATAGTAACATAGAAAATCGAATAGAGTTACTAACTTTATAAAAATAAGGGTAGATTAATACCCTTATTTTTATTTAGATTAGTTATCCCCTCATCAAATCACTAATGAATTCATCTTTAACTTCATATACTGTTGGTCTTTGCTTAATTTTATGTAATTTATCTTCATGTTTCTTGATAATACTATCTAATTTTTTTCGTCCAAAAGGCAAGAATTCAACTAATTCTCGAAGACTAATTCTTGTATATTCATTACCAAATACTTTATCTTGGAGCAATATAAACAACACATTTTTTTCATGCTCTTTCAAGTTTAAATTCTCTAGTCTTCCATACAACGTTTCAATCATCGCAATATTTTCTTTAAATTGTTCAATTGCAGTTTTTTGACCCTCAATGATTAAATCCAACATGACATCTATAAAGTAAGTCATTTCTCCTTTATTAAGAAAATGAGAAGTACTAGCAAATGCTTTATCGTATTTATTTTTATTTCTATTCACAGCATAAGAAAAAGTTAATGCAGTAACATGTTCTAAATTATCTTTCAAAAGTTTTGCTATAATATAACGTCCTAATCTTCCATTACCATCATAAAAAGGATGTAAATACTCAAACATAAAATGACTAGCTAATATTTTCAGAAGTATTGGTGCTTCATAGTGACTAATAAAATTTAACATTTTATTTAAAAAATCAACAATTTCATATTCAGAATACTCATTTCTATGTACCCATTTTTCTTTAGAAGTATCACGAACGCCTACACCTTGTTTTCTAAACATTAACCCATCTGGTAAATCTTCATCTGCTATTTCGTTAGATAACAATAAATCATAAGCCTTTCTAAAATCAGATATTTCATTTAATGTAAAATCTTCATCACTAAGTAATAAACTATATTGATAAACTAATCCTCTAAATCTTTTATTACTTTTTAAATTATTATTATTTAACGCATCTGCTAATTCTTTTTTAGTACTCCTTACATTTTCTTTTTCATTTGTACTTTGCATTTCGTTAATTAGTAACTTTTTTAGATATGAAGTTGTAGCGACTATTGGTTGGCTGTTAATCAATTTATTAATTTCACTTGAATTGATCAATATCTTTTCCGCTTTAATAATTATGGTTTTAGTTGGACAAAAAAATAAAGGGAACATCATACTTTTAATTTGTGTCTGCTTTCTAATTGGATTTATTTCAATATCTGTGACATAAGTAGTGAAATTATTTAATCGTTGTTGGTACTCTTTTTCAAAGTTTTGTTCATCACTCATGTGAAAAATTGTTTTTAACGTTTTATAAGTCATCTATGAAATCACCTCTTATTATCCTTTTCTTCCATTTTGGCGTTTAATCATATTTAATGTGTATTATTATACTATAAAATTATTAAATTAAGAAATTAAAAATAAACTTTATATTTTAGTGTTAATGCTTCTTCTTATTACATAATTCAAAATATCTAGTGATACTATATCTTTGATGTGACGCAAAAATGTTTCATTGAATGTATTAGTGACATAGTGATACAAATAATTTATAGTTTATTTTAAATAATGACCATTGCGTTTTGCTTAATTTAATTGACTATAATATAACTTTTAGGGTACATAGTATAATAATTAAATAAATTTTGCATTTTTAAGGGGGAGATCATTTGAATAAAATTGCATTTATTACTGATAGTTCATCTGGTATCGGTTTACATGAGTATTCAGATGTCTACGTAGTACCTATGGGAACAAGAATTAATAATAAAGATTATACAGATATGGTTGATATCAGCTCACAAGAATTTTTTGAATTATTAAAGCAATATGAAAATGGCGCAACTACATTTCAACCTACACCACAATCATTTATAGATACTTATCAAAAAGTCATCGATGATGGTTATACTCACGTTATAGCTATTCATGCAACGAGTGCATTAACTGGTGCGTGTGAACAATCAAAATCTGTAAGCCGTGATTTTGATATTGAATCAACTATTATAGATTCTATGACTGGAGATTACCCGCTCCGAAGAATGGTTGAAGAAGGTATCAAAGCCAAAAATAATAATGAAAGTTATCAAGCCATTATTGATAAAGTGAACGATTTACAAAACGCTTCCACTTTAATTTTTTATCCTAAAAATTTAAATCAGGTTAAAAATAGTGGCCGTTTAAGTCGTTCAAAAGCACTTATTGCGGGAATTCTCAACATACAAATTATTATTGAATTTCAAAAAGGAAAAATTGTATTAGCTGATAAATTACGTACTAAAAAGAAAGCCTTTAATTATTTAATTAATAAACTAAAAGATGAAATTACAAGAGATAATCCATCAAAAGTTGGTTTTTCATACACAGGAGAACACGAAACTGCTGATTCAATTATTAAGTTTTTAAAAGAGAAATTTCCAAATAAAATTATTGAAAAAAATCCACTTATAAATGTTGGAGCAGTTCATACAGGATATGGCACAGTTGCAATAGGATGGATTAATGTATAAATTTTAAAGACACTCTAATAAAGGGTGTCTTTTTATGTTTTGAGGCATATCTGTGATAACAATAACGAAAAGCCCACAACCAAATGAGTTGCAGGCTTACAAAGCAGAAAATAGAATTCCAATAAAATATTTATGATTATCTTTTACAATAACTGTTATAACAAAACGTATATACTGTATTGCATAATGTATCCAATTAGATGTTAATTATCGTTCTTTTTCTTAAATAATTTCTTAACATCATCAAATAATGAACTACTACCTAACCAATTTGAAACAGTTTCCATTGTGAAATTTATGATCTTACCTAATAATTCCATATGTTCGTCCTCCATACATATTTAATTAGATAACTTAAGATGTAAAATAGGATAGTCTCTTCCTTGTCCATCCTGTTCAGATTCATCGTATTTTATAAATCCATTCTTCTTATAAAATTGAATAGCATTTTCATTGTCTTTGTTAACATCAACGTATTGTATTTTCTTGTCTTTAATAAGGGTCTGTACAATTTGTGTACCATAACCTTTATTAAAATATTGAGGGTCTATAAATAACATTTCTAAATTTTGATCATTTGTTCCCGAAAAACCTATCACTTCAATGTCATTCCACCATAAATATCCTTCTACATATTTAAAGTAAGTTGGAATTTCATGTTTTAACGCTATTCTATCTTCATCTTTAAGAAAATCGTGTGTTTCTATTACAGATCTTTCCCAAATTTTTAAAGCTTTATCATAATCTTTTTCATTTAATTTAGTTTTCTTTAATATCATAATATTCTCCTAAGTTAACTCAATCAAAATCATCAGCCATTAAAAATAAATATGCAATAACACCGATAGGAACTCCTAATATGGGTGTAGTAAATATACTTCCTAAAAATATGAATAAAGCTAAAAATATTATATCTTCAATATTCCACTTTTTGTTTAATAAATAGTTCCATATTTGTTTTAAGCTCATATAATATAGTCCTTTCAAAAAATTCTATTACAGAATAACAAAAGCTATAACTAATAAAATGATAGAGATAATTAACGTTATAGTTCCTATAGGTGAATACTTATTAACCATTTTTTCGTATTCATGATCAGCCGCATTTCTTTTCTTTAGATTTCTAATTTTAATCAAAAGATAAAATGTTTCAAATAGCGAAATAATCAGTAATATAGATAGTAAAATAATCATATAATTCTCCTTTTTTACCTACTATACATATATCATATTTTAATGTTTTGTAAACATAGCAACTAAGTGTAAAAGCAATCATTTTTAAATATACTTTTAATTATAGATATATTTTTTACAATAACAAAACATTATAGCTATCAATAAACTATAGTTAATATTAATAATTAAAATTTAAATGTATTATTAAATTAAATTGTATATTAAGGAGCCAAATCGAAATGAAATTCAAATTATTAGGAACGGCAATATTATCATCAACGTTAGTTTTAACTGCATGTGGTCAAAGTGAAGACCATTCTAAAAAGGACGATGACAAAAAATCTGAAAGTAAATCAGATAAGAAATCAAACGATCCAAAGAAAAATAAAGATAAAAAGTCAGAGGAGAATAAAAAGAAAGACAATAACAAGGACAAACAACAATCAAGTAAAGATAATCAGCAAAATGAACAGTCTAATGAACAAAATAACGAACAACAAACACAACAAAACAATACACAGAATAATTCAAATCAGAACAATCAACAAGCTCAACAGCCTCAACAACAAACTGCTCAAAACCAACAAGCAAATACTCAGCAAAACAATGGCGCCTTAAATCAAGAACAAATGGAAGCTAATGCCAAAGTTGCTAAACAAAATGGTTATACAGGCATACCAAATGGTGATGTTGGTGGTGTTCCTAGTTCAAATAAACCTTTGAGCGAGCAAGAAATACAAAGTGAAATAGATAAAAAAGCCAACACTGAAGAAGGAGCAGAAGTAATTAGACGTTTAGGAGAACAAGGAATTAAAGTTGAGCCTCCAGGTGCTGAATAGTTAATCAAGAGGAAGTTTATAATAGTTATTAATACAAAAAATGTTATCCTTGGTATCATTACATGAACATTTACTAGATTAACCATATAGTGACAAAGTATATAAACGATGAGTACAATTGTACTCTAGTACTAAAAAAGAAATAATTGAATATTTATAAGTCACTACCTACTTAAATTGGTAGTGTCTTTTTTTTGTGTTGTGGCACATCTGTGGCAACATAAACAAAAAACCCACAACCACATGGGTTGCAGGCTTGATAATGGAGACGGCGGGATTTGAACCCGCGTCCAGAGGTCCTGATACAAATTTTTCTACGTGTGTAGTTTATCATTGAGTTTCGCATAATGAGAGGTGATAAACAACCAACATTATGCTAGTTTGATTAAGTTTCATCTAAACAGACTTCAAACGGCAGTGTTTAGCATATCCTATTAAGGTTGAATCGCGTTAACAGCACATAGGAAATGCTGTTAGGCGATGCAGAGTGCTATTACGCAGCTACTGCGAAATTATTGTTTGATTTGCCAGTTATTATAAACTGAGTGTGTTAGTGACGGAGACAACCCTCCGACACGCTTAATAAGCTCTGGGGACCCCTGTCGAATCCATAAACGTCCCCGTAATAAAAGTGTACTTTGTAGAATTTAAACACATCCTTCAGTCCATAACATCTCGACCTCAAACAACATCAAGTCATTCAAGTCGCGAACCAATTTTATGAACTAAAATCAATGCGCTTTTCTAACAAAGCACTTATTAATATATCAAATGTAGCCCGTGTAAGCAATAGTATTGCTTAATAACGGGCTTTTACAGCTCGATCCATATCACGTTTAACTGCTTTTTCTTTTAAAGCTTGTCGTTTATCATATTTTTTCTTACCGCGAGCAATGCCTAGTAATACTTTACATTGACCATGCTTCAAATATAATTTTAACGGAATGATAGAATAACCAATTTCACGTGTACGGTCACCTAATTTTAAAATTTCACGTTTATGCAATAGCAACTTACGAGAACGTAATGGATCATGATTGAAACGGTTACCTTCTTCATAAGGTGCAATATGCATATTATTTAAATAGATTTCGCCACGTTTAACTTGAGCATAGCTATCTTTTAAATTGGCACTACCTCTACGTATAGATTTAATTTCTGTACCTTGTAACACAATACCCGCTTCAATCGTATCTTCAATATTATAATCATGTCTTGCTTTGCGATTTTCAGCTAGTGTGCCCGGTGATTTTTTCTTAGCCATTCTGTCTCACCTCTTTGCTGCTTATTTTTTCTTTTTACGTGATTTTTTCTTTACACTTTTGTCTTTGTAAAATGGTTTATGCTTTGTATTTCCTTTTTTATCTTGTTGACGCGCATTTTTACCTTTACGTTGTTTACGTTTATTCTTACCGTTACCTTTATCATCAGTTTTTGATTTATCTAATGATTTACCACGTGTCTTCGCTTGGATTGTTTTACCACGTGCTGGTCTTTGACTTCTATCATTTTTAGGTAATGGCATACCAACGATTTGGAAATCAATCATGCGTTCATCTACATCAACATGAGTGACTTTTACTTTAACAGCATCACCAATACGGAATACTTTAGCTTGACGTTCACCAATTAAAGCCATTTGTCGTTCATCAAAACGATAATAATCATCTGTCATATTAGACATATGAACCATACCTTCAATCGTGTTTGGTAATTCTACAAACATGCCGAAGTTAGCTACTGAACTAATGATACCCTCAAATTCTTCACCAATATGTTGTACCATGTATTCAGATTTTTTCAGATCATCTGTATCACGTTCTGCTTCGATAGCACGACGTTCACGTTGAGACGTATGCTCTGCAAGTTCTGGAAGTTTATCTTCCCATTTGCGTTGTTCTTTCTTATCCATTGAATGTTCAATTAGATACTTACGAATTAAACGGTGAACAGTTAAATCCGGATAACGACGAATTGGTGATGTAAAATGAGTATAGTACTCTGCTGATAAACCAAAGTGACCTAAGTTCACATCATCATAATGTGCTTGTTGCATAGAACGAAGCATCATTGTAGAAATAACCATTTGTTCTGGACGACCTTCAACTTCTTCTTGAATACTTTGAAGCGTTGTTGGATGGATGTCTTCTCCAGTACCTTTAATCATAATGCCAAAGTTCGTAATAAAGTCAAAGAACTGTCTTAATCGGTCTGATTTAGGTTGTTCATGGACACGATATATAAATGGTACTTCCAACTTGTTAAAGTGCTCAGCAACTGTTTCATTAGCTGCTAACATGAATGATTCTATTAGTCGTTCACCTTCACCACGTTCACGAATTTGAACGTCAGTTGGAATACCTTCATTATTAACTAAAACTTTGGCTTCGCTAATATCAAAGTCTATTTCTCCACGACGTCTACGCATATTTACTAAACGGTTAGATAAATCTTGAGCTAAATCTAACATTTCAGTAATTTCACTGTACTGACGACGTACATCTGGATTTTGATCAGTGATGATTTGATTGACCGCATCATAAGTCATTCTGTAATTAGAATGGATAACACTGTCGAAAATTTCATGATTGACTACTTCACCACGAGCGTTGATTTCCATACGACAACTTAGCGTTAAACGATCAACTTCTGGATTTAAAGAACAAATACCGTTACTTAATCTATGCGGTATCATTGGAATGACTCTGTCTACTAAGTACACACTTGTTGCTCTGTCATATGCTTCTTTATCTAATGCAGAATCTTCCGTCACATAATAACTGACATCTGCAATACTTACAGTAAGTTCAGTATTACCGTTTTTTAACTTTTTAACACTGATAGCATCATCTAAATCTTTAGCATCTGCACCATCAATTGTAATTGTTAATTCATCTCTTAAATCATGTCGGCCTTCTATTTCTGAAGGCTTAATTTCTTCGGGAACATTTTCAGCTTCTTTAAGTACGTTGTCAGGAAATTCTATTTCTATACCATGTTGATAGATGATTGATAGAATATCTACGCCTGGATCATTTTTATGACCTAAGATAGCTGAAATATGTCCTTCTGGATTATCTGAACCATCTGCATATTTTGTAATTTGGACTAATACTTTATGCCCATCAACTGCACCTAAACTTTGACCTTTAGGAATAAAAATATCTTGCATGATACGTTTATCATCTGGAATCACAAAACCAAAATGTTTCGCTTCACTATAAGTTCCTACGACTTGAGTGACAGAATGTTTTTCAATAGATTTTACTTCACCTTCTGTTTTACCTTTAAAGTCGCCTCTACCTTTATGAACTTCTACGATAACTGTATCGCCATCTAATGCTCTATTAATTTTTGTTGGTGGAATAAAGATGTCATCTACACCTTCTTCTTCCGGTCTAAGAAAAGCAAATCCTTTTTTATTCTGGCTTAATGTTCCTCTTACCAATTTTGAATTTGTTTTATTAGATTGCTTTCTTTGATATCTATCTGTCTTAGTACGTTCTATTAAACCAGTTTGCTCTAGTTCAACAAGCACCTTTATTAAATCTCTGAATGAGTCGGCACTATTTAAACCTAATGCATCTTGAAAATCTGATACTGACATGGGTTCATAATCAGGTTGTTTAATCATTTCTTCGATGGATTGTTTTAAATTCATTATGCCCCTCCTTTCTATCTATCTTGTTTATTTTTTATTCTGACCAATCTAATGATTCTAAAAAATCGTATATATCTTCAAAGACTTGTTCTTTTTCTTTATCAATCGTAATCACATGTCCTGAATTCGCATACCATTTGATATCTTTATCATCAGATTCTACAGTTTCATATATATAATTTGCTGACTGAGGATCAATCATTTTATCTTGTTCTGCTTGGACAACAAATATTGGGTCCATCACTTCATCAACTTGATTTTTGACACCTTTCATCGTAGCACTTAATTCTTCAAGTGTTTCTGTAGGATGAAAATGTTCCATTTCATAATCAATCGTTGCTTGGTCTTTACCCTCATATTTCTTGAAATTTCTAGCGTATTCTAAAAATCCTTCATAAATCGTGCTTGATGATTTATCATCCATTGGCGCACACATTGTTATAATACCCTTAACATCTCTGTTTAAGCTTAATTTTAATGCAAAAACACCACCTAATGATAAACCAGCAACTGCTATTTCGTCATATCCTTGGTCTACTAAATATTCATATCCATCTAAAACATCTTTAAACCATACATAAGGACTCGATTTCAAAATTTCTTCTGGTGGCGCAGCATGTCCTTCATATTGTGGCGCATAAGACGTATAGCCTTTTTTCTGTAAGAAACGACCTAATTGTCTTACATCTGAAGAATTACCAGTAAAACCATGTAATAACAATACTGCACGTTTACCTTCTTCAAAAAAGAAAGGCTTAGGTAGTTTGATTTGCATTATGTTCATCCCTCTTCCAAAAATTTATAAGATTTATTTAAATATGAGTTTTAAATTACATTAAGTATTATTTTGAACTCTAAGTGTATTATTTGAACTTCATTGCTTTTTATATCATTTATTTTGCAAGTTTAATTATAAATAAAAAAGCCCGACATGAACATCGTCGGACCTTATATACCAAGATAACTTATGCCAATCATAAGTAAAAAGAATATTACAGATAAAATTATTGTTAATCTATGCAAGAATAAATCGACGCCACGTTGTTTTTGTTTACCAAATAACTGTTCTGCGCCGCCACTGATAGCACCTGAAAGTCCATTACTTTTTCCTTCTTGGAGTAATACAACAGTCACTAATGCAATACAATCTATTATTAATAACACGATGAAAAATGTATGCATAAAAATTGTCCTCCATTCATTATATACGAAACGAATTATAACACATCTTCGTATTAATTATCAATCTTCTATCGATTGAATGTACTTTTGCGTTTAATTGAAACGATTAACATATAAGTAGCTAAAATAAGTGACCCAATTACTACAATTAAAATTGGAAATGCAGCAATGACATTTTTAGCTTCTAATATACCTTGTACGACCATATAGAGGTTAACAAGAGTGAAAAATGCATTAGAAATATAAACAGCAAACATAAACCACCATAAGTAAGGATGGCGATTCCAATAAGCAATAACGCCTGCTAAATATGCTAATAAATACATAATACCATCAAATCTAAAACTATTTAATACTTGATTCACAGAGTGTGTTGTTGTCTTCTGACCTGCTAATGATAATAGTGATTTCACAGTCGTTGTATCTAACACGAAAAAGTTATGAATGATTAACAGGATAAAAAATATAAGTGAACTGATAGCAATTACATTACCTGTAACAACTTCTCGTCTCGTAGTTTCAGCCATTTTAGTTCTCCTTTTGAAATTGAATACTTCTATTATTATACCAGTTTCAATGTATAAGTTAAATCATGCTAATTTAAATGACATTCTAATATTAAATGTATTTTTAAATATAAAAAACCCGTTACAGCCTCAACTCTGTAACGGGTTATCATCTAGGATGCGCTTCCTAGATATTTAGCGTGAACTTTATTGCGTGAACTCAACATTTAAGTCAAACTTATTTGTCTAAATTGTAGAATGATTTGATTCCATCAAATTTAGCTGTTTCATATAATTCATCTTCAATACGTAATAATTGATTGTATTTAGCAATACGGTCAGTTCTTGATAATGAACCAGTTTTGATTTGACCAGCATTAGTTGCTACAGCAATATCAGAGATTGTAGTATCTTCTGTTTCACCTGAACGGTGAGAAACTACTGCAGTGTAACCAGCTTTTTGAGCCATTTCGATAGCATCAAATGTTTCAGTTAATGTACCGATTTGGTTAACTTTAATTAAGATTGAGTTACCGATACCTTGTTCGATACCTTTATTTAGAATTTCAGTGTTAGTTACGAATAAATCGTCACCTACTAATTGTACTTTATCGCCGATACGATCTGTAAGTTGTTTCCAACCGTCCCAGTCGTTTTCGTCCATACCATCTTCAATTGTGATGATTGGATATTTGTTAATTAATTGTTCTAAGTAGTCAACTTGTTCAGCTGCACTACGTTTAGCACCATGTTCACCTTCGAATTTAGTATAGTCATATACGCCATCTTCGTAGAATTCTGATGAAGCACAGTCAAATCCTAAGAATACTTCTTCGCCTGGTTTATATCCAGCAGCTTCAATAGCTTGAATGATAGTTTCTACAGCATCTTCTGTACCTTCAAATTTAGGAGCGAAACCACCTTCGTCACCTACTGCAGTTTCTAATCCACGTTTACTTAAAATTGATTTTAAGTTGTGGAAGATTTCAGCGCCCCAACGTAATGATTCTTTAAATGATTCAGCACCTACTGGTAAAATCATGAATTCTTGGAATGCGATTGGTGCATCTGAGTGTGAACCACCATTAACGATGTTCATCATAGGTACTGGTAATTGTTTACCATTAAATCCGCCTAAATATTTGTATAAAGGTTGACCTAATAAGTCAGCAGCTGCTCTAGCTACAGCGATTGATACACCTAAAATAGCGTTAGCACCTAATTTACCTTTATTTGAAGTACCGTCTAATTGAATCATCATTTTGTCGATAGATACTTGATCTAATACTGAAAATTCACCTTCAACGATTTCTGGTGCGATAATTTCATTTACGTTTTCAACAGCTTTAGTAACACCTTTACCTAAGTAACGTGATTTATCACCGTCACGTAATTCTACTGCTTCGTGTTCACCTGTAGAAGCACCTGATGGTACTAATGCACGGCCGAAAGCGCCACTTTCAGTTAATACTTCTACCTCAACTGTTGGGTTACCACGTGAGTCTAAGACTTCGCGAGCGTAAACATCTGTAATAATTGGCATGTTTAATTTCTCCTTTAAATATATGATTTAAAGCTATTATAGCTTTATTTATTTGATTAATAAAATAATAATACATGTCGTTAATGAAAAGTTAACAAATAAGGAGTGTTTTCCCCTTATTTGTAACAACTTTCCTAACATTAATGATTAATTAAAGATTCTCCAGTCATATCTTCTGGTTGTTGAACATTTAATAAATCTAATAATGTTGGAGCTAAATCTCCTAAACGTCCTGTTTCTCTTAATGTTACGCCTTCTTTAGTAACAATAACTGGAACTGGGTTAGTTGTATGAGTTGTCATAGGTTGATCATCATCTGTTAGGACTTGGTCAGAGTTTCCATGGTCTGCAGTGATAATCGCATGACCACCCATATCGATAATTTTATCTACAACTTCACCTAAACATTCGTCAACTGCTTCAATCGCTTTGATTGTTGGTTCTAACATACCACTGTGACCAACCATATCAGGATTAGCAAAGTTTAATAAGATTAAATCTAAATCACCTTTGTCTAATTCTTCTAATAAAGCATCTTTGACTTCATATGCACTCATTTCTGGTTTCAAGTCATAAGTTGCAACTTTAGGTGAATCAATTAGTCGTCTACGTTCACCTTCGAATTCAGCATTACGACCCCCACTCATGAAATAAGTAACATGTGGGAATTTTTCAGTTTCAGCTATACGTAATTGTTTAAGATTATTGTCTTGAGCTACTTCACCGATAGTGTTTTTAAGGTCTACTTTTTCAAATACAACTTCTGCATCAACATCATCATTGTATTTTGTGAATGTAGCATAGAATAAATCATTTACACGTTCTACTTCGAAACCTTCGAATGCTTTATTAGTGAATATTTCAGATAGTTGAGCTGCTCTATCAGGACGGAAGTTATAGAAAATAACTGCATCTCCGTCATTAACACCTTCATTTTGTCCTTCAACAATAAATGGCTCAACAAATTCGTCAGTTAAGTCTTTAGCATAGTTAGCTTCTACACCTTCTTTAGCTGTAGAGAACGTTGGACCTTCAAAATTACGAATGGCATTATAAGCTTTTTGCTCACGATCCCAACGTTTGTCACGGTCCATTGCATAATAACGACCTGAAACAGAAGCGAATTGACCAACACCTAGTTCTTTAAATTTAGCTTCAGTGTCTTCGATATATTTAATTGCAGATTTTTGATCAACGTCACGTCCATCTAAAAATGCATGTACATATACTTTTTCAAGACCTTGTTTTTTAGCTAATTCTAAAATAGCGAACAAGTGTTGATAATGACTGTGAACACCGCCATCAGAAAGTAAACCAAAAACATGTAATGCTGAGTTATTATCTTTAACATGTTTAACTGCGTTGTTTAACACATCATTTTCAAAGAAATCTCCATCTTCAATTGATTTGTTAATACGAGTTAAACTTTGATAAACAACACGTCCAGCACCGATGTTCATATGACCTACTTCTGAGTTACCCATTTGGCCTTCAGGAAGACCTACATCTAAACCACTAGCTTCGATTTGTGTAGTTGGATATTTACTATAATAACGATCGAAATTAGGTTTATTAGCTAATTTCACAGCGTTACCGTGTTCACTTTCACGATTTGCAAAACCATCTAAAATGATTAGGGCAGTTGGTTGTTTTGCCATAATTATTTTGCACCTTCTAACAATTGTTCAAAATCTTCTACTTTTAATGAAGCGCCGCCTACTAATGCGCCATCGATGTCTGATTGAGCCATGTATTCTTTAATGTTGTTAGGTTTAACACTACCACCATATTGAATACGAGTTGCATCAGCTACATCTTGACTTGAAACGTCTGCAAGTGTTTTACGTACGTGTGCACACATTTCATTAGCATCTTCAGATGTAGATGATTTTCCTGTACCGATAGCCCAAATTGGTTCATATGCGATAACAACTTGTTTAAGTTGTTCGTCTGATAAACCTTCAACAGCTTTCTTAACTTGGTTACCTACAACTTCATTTGCTTTTCCACTTTCACGTTCTTCATCTGATTCACCAACACAAATGATTGGTGTCATACCATGATTGAAGATAGCATGTGCTTTTTTGTTAACTTCTTCGTCAGTTTCGTGGAATAAATCACGACGTTCAGAGTGTCCGATAACAACATATTTTACGCCTAAATCAGCTAATGCTACAGGAGATGTTTCACCTGTGAAAGCACCATTATCTTCAAAATATGCATTTTGAGCACCGATTTGTAAGCCTTTAGCTTTACCATCTTTCACTGCTGTAATTAATGCGTCTAATTGGATTGTTGGTGCACAAATTACTGATTCAACTTCTTTTGGATCAGGTAATGTTGATAATTCGTTAACGAAATCTTTAGCTTCTTGAACTGTTTTGTTCATTTTCCAGTTACCTGCGATAATTGGTGTTCTCATTCATTACACTCCTTAATAATTTAATGTTTATTAAAATTCTTAAAATGTCTTTCGTGTTTTATTTTCCCAAATATATTCGAGAAAAACACAGAGTTACATTTATATTATTTATCATTGATTGCTTTAATACCTGGTAATTCTTTACCTTCTAGGTATTCTAATGATGCACCGCCACCTGTAGAGATGTGAGAGAAGTCATCTTCGAATCCAAGTGAGATTGCTGCAGCTGCAGAATCACCACCACCGATAATTGTTACAGCATCTTGTAAGTTAGCGATTGATTTACATACACCAATAGTACCTTTAGCAAAATTACTAAATTCGAATACACCCATAGGTCCATTCCATACTACTGTATGCGCACCTTGTAATTCTTTGTTGAATAATTCAACTGTTTTAGGACCAATATCCATTGATTCTTGATCTTTTGGAATTTCATCAATTGATACTTCAGTAATTTCTGCATCATTTGAAAATTCTTTAGCTACTTTAGCATCAATAGGTAATACGATTTGGTCTCCATTGCTTTCTAATAATTCTTTAGCAAAGTCAATTTTATCTTCTTCTAATAGAGATAAACCAATTTCTTTACCTTGTGCTTTAAGGAAAGTATAAGCCATTCCACCACCGATAAGAATTTTATCAGCAATATTTAATAAGTTTTTGATTACACCAATTTTATCAGATACTTTAGCACCACCAAGGATTGCTACTACTGGTTTGTGTGGATCATTAACTACGCCACCGATGAATTTAATTTCTTTTTCCATTAAGAAACCTGCTGCAGTTTCTAAATGAGTAGAAATACCTACGTTAGAAGCATGTTCACGGTGAGCAGTACCGAAAGCATCATTGACAAATACGTCACCTAATGAAGCCCAATATTTACCTAATTCTGGGTCATTTTTAGATTCTTTTTTACCATCTAAATCTTCAAAACGAGTGTTTTGTACTAATAAAACATCGCCAGCTTTTAAATCTTTAATTGAAGATTCTAATTTTTCTCCACGAGTTTCAGGTACGAATACTACGTCTTTGTTTAATTTTTTAGATAAATCATCAGCAACAGGTTTTAAAGTTAATGATTCTTTGTCGCTTTCTTCTTTCACTTTACCTAAGTGTGAAAATAATACTACTTTACCACCTTGTTCGATGATGTATTTGATTGTTGGTAATGCTTGAACAATACGGTTGTCGTTTGTAATTTCACCATCTTTTAAAGGTACGTTAAAGTCAGCACGAACTAATACCGTTTTGTCTTTAAGTTCTAAATCAGAAACTATTTTTTTAGCCATTTTCATTTCCTCCTTTAATTAGGAAAACATATATTAAAAAATAAGCGGAGAAGCGTTTGTGCTCCCCGCTTACTCATAAGCTTTATTATAAATTTTAACAGTTAAGAGCACTAGTTAAATTAACTATGCTTTAATTATTTAGATAACTCAGCTAATTTGTTTAAAGTACGTACTAATTGAGAAGTGTAAGACATTTCATTGTCATACCAAGCAGCTACTTTAACTAATTGACGATCGCCAACTGTCATTACACGAGTTTGAGTTGCATCGAATAATGAACCGTAAGTCATACCTACAACGTCAGAAGAAACGATTTCATCTTCAGTGTAACCGAATGATTCGTCAGAAGCTTGTTTCATAGCTTTGTTAACGTCTTCTACTGATACGTCTTTTTCTAATACTACTGTTAATTCAGTTAATGAACCAGTTGCAACTGGAACACGTTGTGCACCACCGTCTAATTTTCCGTCGATTTCAGGAATAACTTTACCGATTGCTTTTGCAGCACCAGTTGAGTTAGGGATGATGTTTTCTGCTGCAGCACGAGCACGACGTTTGTCGCCTTTTCTGTGTGGAGCATCTTGAGTATTTTGGTCACCAGTGTATGCGTGGATAGTTGTCATTAAACCTTCAACTAAACCAAATTCATCATTTAATACTTTAGCTACTGGAGCTAATGAGTTTGTAGTACATGAAGCACCAGAAACTACTGTTTCAGAACCGTCTAATTCTTGGTGGTTAGTGTTGTAAACGATTGTTTTTAAATCGCCTGTAGCTGGAGCTGAGATTAATACTTTTTTAGCACCTGCGTCAACGTGAGCTTGTGCTTTATCTTTATCAGTATAGAAACCAGTACATTCTAATACTACGTCGATATCTAAGTCTTTCCAAGGTAATTTGCTTGCATCTGGTTCGTCGAATGATTTAACTTCTTTACCGTTAACGCGGAATCCACCGTCGATAACTTCTACTTCACCAGTGAAACGTCCTTGCATAGTATCATATTTTAATAAATGAGCTAACATATCGTCATCAGTTAAGTCGTTTACTGCTACTACTTCTAAACCTTCAACGTCTTGAATTCTTCTAAATGCTAAACGACCAATTCTTCCAAAACCATTAATTGCTACTTTTACTGCCATTATAATGGCCTCCTTTAAAATGATATTTAAAAAGCTTTGAACTTTTTATTCCTAATTTAATATTACTTTCGCCGCAGCTTCGTCAGTGATTAACACTGTATTCTCAGGTGCAATTGAAAGATAAGCTTTAATTGCTTCTCCTTTAGATTGACCACCTGCTACTGCAAATATAAAGTCTTTGGACTCAAGATCTTCTAATTGTAATCCAATCGTTTTCACTTTATGAACTACATTGCCTTGAGCATCAAAATAATATCCAAATGCTTCACCTACGGCGTGGTGATGTTGAAGTTTTTCTATCACATCTGTATGTGATTGTCGTCGATACGCCATCTTCAGCGCATCACCGATACCGTGTATGGTTACATTTGCTTGTTTTATTTTATCGAGTGTGTGACTAACTGAAGGTTCTAACATTAATGTATTATATGTAGATTCGCTTACGTTATCTGGTACATACAATGTTGTGTAGTAACCACCTGCTTGTTGCGCCATGCTTGATGCGATAGTGTTTGCTTGATAAACCATGTTCTCACCAAGTCCGCCTCTAGCAGGTACAAAGAATACATTAAATGGTAATAAATGAATGGATTCACTTACATAAGCCATTGTAGAACCACCTGTTACAGAAACAATTGCATCTTCATACAATATGCTTTCTAATAACTGACCAGCTTGTCACCCCATTTCTCTCTTAACTGTTTGTTTCTCGTCAGAATCACCAGGGACAACATGTACTTCTTTTATGTTGTACTTTTCTTTAATAGCTATTGCCATTTTATGGTCATCTGAATAGTGGTTGAAGTAGTCATTCAATTGTTTGATTACTTCTTTACCCTTTTCAGTGATTTCCATACCTGTTGATTTAACATTGATTAGTTCTTGTTTTTTTAATAAATCTGTTTCAGAACGTAGAACTCTTTCCGTCAAATCCATATGTTCACTTAAGCTGCGTCGTCCAACTGGCTCATTTTGAGAAATAGTAGTTAAGATTGAAAAACGACGATACATCTTTTCGACCAAATCTGGAATAAGTTGTTGTTGAGTTTCGATCAAATCTTTCACTACTCGTTCCTCCTCAATATATTTCTAAAGGATGAGTCAATTTTATTGAATCATAGAGGGTTGACGTTTAAAGTCCCACGTGGGACAAAATCTAACCTCTTTACAATTGCAATAGTACTATTATGCGAATTAAAATGCAAGTAAATCCGCTCAAAATTTTCCAAATATTGTGTAAAGCGATTTCATTCGTTGTACCTACAGTTACGTGAATTTAATCACTTGGTTACAATAATTTATCCTTTTTTGAAAGTTTGTTATGTCATCCAATGAATTTACTTTAATAAACAATATATTTATAATATTACCCTTTATATTGTGTACTAACCATTCGGTGATATTCTACGATATTCGACATTCATTTCTATTTCTAACACTTTAATTTATAATCTAATTAAATCAATTTCTAAACTAGGAAGAAGGCTTGTTCCATAATGAACAATAATGAAGAAAATAATGTTGAGGTCATCGACCCAACTGACCCTCGTTATAAAGATGAAGAACATTTTCATCAAAATATACAAGATGACTCTAAAAAAAGATATCAAACATATTCATATGGATGTACACACACAGGTTGTGGTTGCACAATGGGTTGTGGTACATTAATGTTTATTTCTTTTATTATTACAATGATAATTTATTGGCTATTTTAATAAGTTTGGTAATTTTCCTAATAGTATTTGTTAATAGAAAAAAACCGATTAAGTCATAGAGTTGTTTACATATAGTAAATGCTCTACATACTTAATCGGCTTTTTATTTAATCGTCTGATTCACTTTTAGATGAACTGCTTTGACTTTGTGAACTTTGAGAATTACTAGATTGTTGTGTGTTACTACGTTGCGTATTATTGCTTGAATTATTACTCTGTGATGATTGTTGTGTGCTAGGTTTAGCTTGAGTACTTTGTTTCTCTTGCGTACTTGGCTTTTCTTGGGTACTTGGTTTTTCCTGAGTACTTGGCTTTTCTTCAGTACTTTGTTTCTCTTGCGTACTTGGCTTCTCTTCTGTACTTTGTTTTTCTTGTGTGCTTTGTTTTTCTTTTGTTTTATTATCTACTTTTGATTTTTGTTGCGTTTTTTGCTGTTGCGTTCTTTGTTGAGTTGAAGGTTGTTGTGTTGTTTGTTGACGTGTATTTTGTTGAGTTTGCTGAGTTTGTTGAGTCTGTTGTTGAGTATTTTGATTTTCTTTAGACTTATCGTCAGAAGATTTTTCTTTTTTATCTTTATCGTCTTTGTCTTTTTTGTCTTTTTTGTCTTTCTGCTCTTGCTTTGTCTGGTTATTAAGGCGCTCATTTGCTTTTTTAGAATGATCTACAAATGAAAATATAGCAAATGCTAGTCCAAATAATAGTAATAAAACAATAATAATACTTATTATTTTAGCGATTCCGCTCATACCTTTTTTGCCTCGATTTTCATAATCATTAAAATCTTGCTTTGACATATTCTCCCTCACTTTAAACATGGAATATTCTATAATATTAAATAAATCTTTATCTTAAGTTGATGAATTGATTCAATCGTTAAAAACATAAGTTAAAATGTTCATTAAGTTTAGCAAATAAATTTATACTTAAACTTATCTTACTTATGATAACATCATAATGAATAAGAAACATCAATTTTAACCATTTTAATATAAATTTAATAAGAACGGTTTGTGATAATAATGAAGAAAATACTTGATGATTCACTGGAATTTGATAAAGAAGAAAAACAAAAAATAACATTAAAAAAGATGCTCATATCAAATGATAATAATCAAGATCATGTTCCTAAACTACGTGAAAGCTTTTTTTATATCATTATCCTGTTGCTATTATTTAGCTTTATATGGATTTTTAATTAGTAATTTCAAAATGTCTTTTTATATTGCATAATATATTTTTCGTTTTTAAGTTAATTTCTGTAAAAAGATGTAATTATCATTTAGAATAGGATTGAAGGTAGAAAAAGACCCATACGCTGCTCGCATGGGCCACTACTAAAGGGAGTCAAAATTTACCTTCGCTAGTATATTATGGGGTATACTCATACTAATTAAGAGATGTTTAATTAATTTCCGAAGGTACAAATTTATTATAACTTAACATAAAAATTTTTAAATACGATTATAAAAAAGTCTTTGACATATTGTTGGCTAAAAAATGGATAAATTTTGAATAACTAGAATCACTTTAAGTAATTTATGAATTACAATTTTCAAGTTGAGGTGAAATAATGAAAAATTATTTAATAACTGGCGGAACTGGTATGGTTGGTTCGCATTTAGTAAACGAAATTAAAAAGTCAAATGCCCATATAACAATTTTAACTAGACATGATGAACAATCTAATGATACTAAGGTTTCTTATGTAAATTGGGCTAAAGAAGGTTGGGAAAATAACGTTCCCGATGTAGATATTGTCATTAACTTAGCAGGCGCTACACTTAATAAACGATGGACTGAAGATTATAAACAGACTTTGATGTTAAGTAGAATTCAATCTACTCAAGCGCTAGTTGATTTGTTTAAAGAAAGAAAACATAAACCAGAAGTATTATTTAACGCGAGTGCAATGGGTTATTACCCTCCTGACTATCATCATAGTTATACTGAATTATTTAAAACGCTACCTTTCGACTTTTTATCAGATATCGTCTATCAATGGGAAAGATTTGCTCAACAATTTGAATCCTTTGGAACTAGAGTTGTATTAGGTCGATTTGGTATGATTTTATCTAATGATGGTGGTGCACTTCAAACTATGAAATTACCCTATCAGTTCTATGTAGGCGGTAAACTTGGTTCTGGATATCAATGGTATTCTTGGATTCATATCGATGATTTAACACGTGCTATTCTATTTACTATTGGTAATGAAAAAGCATATGGACCATTTAATTTAACTGCCCCAATTCCTGAACGTCAAAATCTATTTGGCTATACATTAGGTCGAGCTATGCACAAACCTCATGAAACATGGGTGCCAGGTTTTGCTATGAGATTAGTTTTAGGTGAAATGTCAACTGTAGTATTAGATACACAAAAGGTATTACCAAATAAACTACAAGCACTAGGTTTTAATTTCATGTATAATAATCTTAAAAGTGCACTTGATGATTTAGTTAGTAAATAAGATAAGAGGTACATCTATGAAGAACTCTCAAAACAATCGATTAACATATATTTTACTCATTATAGCAGGCGTTATTTGTATAATTAACGGCGTACTTGCGTTTGACCATTCGATTATTATGATATCACTCTCTTTACTTTTTATGATTATAGGTATAGGTGTTTTATATTTTTCAATTCGTGGATTGAAAAATGAAACAAAGAAATCCAACAACAAAGCACGTTATAATAAATAAAATTGACACTCAATCAAAGTCGCACTTTGATTGAGTATTTTTTAATTAAAAAAGGTGTCAGAACAATTGAATTTGTCCTGACACCTTTTAGAATATCATTTGTTAAAAAGTTATTGTGTAATGAATTATTGTTTACCTTCTGGTTCCATTACTTCATCAACTAAACCATATTCTTTAGCTTCTTCTGCAGTTAAGAAGTTATCACGATCTGTATCTTGTTGAATTTTTTCAATAGATTGACCAGTTCTTTCAGCTAAAATACGGTTTAATTTTTCACGTGTTTTTAAGATATGGTTAGCAGCGATTTCAATTTCAGTTGCTTGACCTTGTGCGCCACCTAATGGTTGGTGAATCATTACTTCAGCGTTAGGTAAAGCAAAACGTTTACCTTTAGCACCTGCAGCTAATAGGAATGAACCCATTGATGCAGCCATACCAATACAAATAGTTTGTACATCTGGTTTGATGTGTTGGATTGTATCATAAATCGCAAAACCAGCTGTTACACTACCACCTGGTGAATTGATATATAAGTAAATATCTTTCTCTGAGTCTTGTGCTTGTAAGAATAATAATTGTGACACGATAGAGTTTGCTACATTATCATCAATTTGTGATCCTAACATAATAATTCGGTCTTTTAATAAACGTGAATAAATATCATACGCACGTTCACCGCGGTTTGTTGTTTCAATAACTGTAGGAATTAAATTCATTTATATTTCCTCCTTGTAATAACTGTTAATCCTAATTTTAAACTAAAAGTCAAAAATGGTCAAAAATAAAGCTCTTTAGCTTAACTTGTTCATTGACGTTAAGTTAAATACTTTTGTACACTAGAAATAACTATTTTTGATTGTACTTATTTTAATTGATTTAGTACAGAAATAAGCTTTATATCTTTACCCCTCGTAGTGTAATGGATAACACATAAGATTCCGGTTCTTAGAATAGGGGTTCGATTCCCTTCGAGGGGGCTAATAACGAAAAATTAAACACTTTTTGAAAATAAGAATCCCGTAATGACGGGGTTCTTATTATTTTGCCGTCTAATAACACACTATATAAAACAGATTTTTAGGGACTTTTTAGGGACCCAAGTTCCAAATAAAAAAACCACACCCAAAAAGGGTATGGTTAAAATAAATTAAACAGAAGATCTATTGTGAGAGATGGAGTATTGAAACTCCGAAAATAATTATAACACATTGAGAATAAAAAAACATTTATAATTTAACTAGAAATAGAATATAGTAATCTAAAATTAATGTATATAATTGAATATAAAAAAGAGCAGTCCCTTGGACTGCATCTTTAAACGAACAGAATTTTATGAGAACACTTTAAAGTCGAACACTACAATTACATTGGAATGTTCAAATATTAATATACACGATATTTTTACTTTTGACAATACATTATAAAAATACTGTTTTTTGGTAATTAATTCGCAAAATAAAATACTCGCACCTTAAAGGCTACGAGTATTTCGCAAATTTTGCATTACTAAAATGCATGGAAAATAACACTCAGTGACATGCTTGAGTTTTACAAAGGGATTATCGTAAGGCTAAGTTCTTTGCATGTAAAAAAATAATAACATAAAAAAAAGAGATAATTAAAACAATTATCTCTTTAATGCAAAGTATATGAGGTTATACATGCATATTATATAATACAACAATTAATAATATAATGCAAAAAAACAACACGAAGTATATTAGTTGGTTGTTTATACAGTTATATATTCTAAAGAAAACACTATTCCAATATATCACACAATATTTTTTATGTACACATTAAATTTATGTATAAAAAATAAGGCGGTCTATTGACCACCTTAAATGCAAATTGAAATAATCCCTACACTCATTATAGCTTGTTTTTGAATACGTACAATAAAAAAGGTAGCCTTTCGGGCTACCCAGCATAAAGAAAAGATAATAATCGTTTAAAATGGTGATTTTATGAGTGTGGATAATTGGGGAATTATACCACAAATTAAATGTATCACTTATTTAACAGTGAAGAAACCCTAAATTGTCTTTTTTTCGATTAAATTCATAAAAAAACCACATTCATTTAGAATGTGGCAATAGAATATAGTACCGTCATAAAGACGTTATCGTTATTAGTTATATTATAGCATATTACTGATTATTTTCCTCTATTTTAATTTGATATTCGTATAGCTTTTCAGTAGTGTTTAAGGTTAAATTATCTACATCACGTTTGCCTTGCCTTAATTGTGATAGTACATATTGTGATACACCAGTAGCTTTATATATTTTATATCCTGTTATATCACTTTCAATCAATTCAATTATTTTTTTCTTGTATTCTGACAAGTTCTTCACCTTCATATCTATACCCTAATTTTTTCATATGTTGGATTCTTGCAAACTTAATTATCTCGGGCAATAATAAAATAAATATTAAAAGCATTACTTTAAAAATGATATTCATTTGAATTCATCACCTATCTGTAATATAATAACCATGAAAAGAGGTAGGGGCTTTTGCCCCTGTTGGATTAATCATTTTTTCTGATTATCTTTCTTGGCTTTAAGATAATCTAGATGCCATTTTCTTAGTTGTTTTATAATTGCTGGTGTTCTTTGTACTGTAGCAAGTACGATGAGCATCAGCATTTTTATGATGTCGTCCAAATCAACCACCTCCTCTCATGGTGGTTTGTAAGTCATTAACTAAATTACAAATACAATTATACTGCACAGTTGTTTATGTTACAAGTGTTTTATTTAAATTTTTACATAAAAAAATAGGGCAGTCGCTAGGACTACCCTTGATTGAAAGGAAATGTGTTAAATTACTTTTAAAGTTCTTTGTGATTATATTAATCAGAACTATATGTTTATATTAACATATTATTTCCAGTTTATGGAACCCCAATACTTCTCATTTTTAATTTTTTCTTGTTTGTCTGTTATTTTACATAACGCACAATAGAAATATCCTGATGATGGATTAGTAGGATATTTGAACTTCGCCCACCAATAACCGTCTTTTTTAGTAATACTCACAAAGTCTACCCATTGATTGGATAACAACCAATCAGAACTAGGTACGACAGAACCTTTCACGCTTGGACTACGTCTTACTTTGATTGTTGTATTAGTAGTAAATCTACCTTTCCAATTCCATGTGATCTGTTTTTCTTTCTTTTTCTCTTTCGATTTCTTGAGTAATTTAGATTCTGTTTTCTTTTTACTAAATTTAGGACGTATAAACCACATTTGCGTGTCGTATTCGTGTTTACGACGTGTGACCGTTTCCCAACCGGTTCCATTATTGATTGGTCCACTTGTCCAACCACCACCGAGCCAGTTTTGTTCAAGTACAACGATGTAATCAAGCGTTGCTTCAACGACCCAAGCAACGTGACCCCAACCATTGCCCATTTGTTCTCCCCAAACGACTAAATCACCTGGTTTAGCTAAAAAGCTAGGCGTGTTTTTGAATACTGTAGCCTCACTTTTAAATTTATCTTTATTGTAAGCATTAAAAGGAATGTCTTTCGCTCCATTACCTTTAAGTCCATGACCAAATAATTTATCCCAACCTACATTTGCGTAATCGACACATTGAAAAGCTGCGTATAAATCATAATCATATTGTTTATCTACTGTAGATTTTAACCATTTTACGAATTCATCACGTGTAAATGATGTCGCACCTTTTTCTACTTTCACTGGTGTAGCTTTAACCTTTACATTTTGTTTGTAGTATTTAGCGACTAACTTATCAAGATTTGATGTATTTCTGCCATAACCAGACGCTTCTAATGCGTTTCCTGGATCTTGTTTATCTGCTTGAATATCTTGATGTCCTGGCATTCTAGTTTTGTAATCAATATGCCAATACTCTGCAAGATATGCTAATACTCTAGCACCATTGTCTAACGCTTTTCTACTACGTTCTCTATCACTGAAATAACATATTTCAACACCTATCGCTACATCATTAGCGTCTCTGTTGTACCAAATGTTATCTGTAGGCGCGTCATAGAGTACATGCCAAGCTTTCTCTGTTGTTGGTATACAAATGATACATTCTTTATCGTCAACGAATATATGAGCACTAGCTACGTTATTCCAAGGTATATTATAAGTATTCTCATAGTAAGTTACATTTGATTGTGCAGTTGTGTTGATATTACCTGTATCATGCGCAACGATGAATTGCGGTTTACCACCGTCCATTTTTTCACCATAACGTCGCGTGCCTTTTGTTAGTAATTGATATCTTACTTTAACACCTTTCCAATTCTCTGTAGCCATTAATAACACTCCTATTTTAAATTATTTTCTTTTAAATATTCTTCTTGTGCTTTTGAATGCGAGTGAATTACATACGTGTTTTTATAGACACCGTATACTGCAATTACAAAAGGCACTATTGACGTAGCGAAATTTTGCCATGCGTCTAACTTTTCGGGCATTAAAAAAGGAACCTCGATACCACTTGCTTTTAATGCAAGGTATAAAGCCCCTAACATACCACCAAATAATCCAATATATTGTTTTAATTTATCTGCAGTCATTTATTTATGCTCCTTTTGTGTAAAATAAAAAGCCAACGCATTGCGACGACTTTACTTAAATAATATAGGTGCTAGTCCAACGGCAGCAGATAATAAACCAAATATACCTGTTACAATTGCAGTAGCTATACCTACATTAATAGTTTGTTTTTTAGTCAATATTTGACTGAAACTTTTTATTTGTTCATCGTGACCTTTAACTTCATACCTCAAGTCATTAACTTCTGATACGAAATCTGTCATTTTATCACTAATCTTTTCTAAATGACTTTCTTGTTTCTTCTGTGATTCATAGGTTTGTTTTTGTATTAATGTTTGTTTATCTACTTTGTTATTTAAGCTACTAATTGCCTCTGTGTGTTTTCTGTCGTTCTCGTTGATTCTTTCATATATCTTACCTGTATTACGCTCCCACTCATGACGTAATACATACTTTTCATTATTTTCGGACAATACCAATCACTCCAAGTACAGAAACCATAATGTTTACCACTGCCAATGTGGAAAATTGCAGTGGTGTAAGCCAATTAATAGCATGAAATATACTTGCCGATGTCATTAAAAAGTAAAACAAACCATTACCTGCACCGCCAATTAAAATTAAATAATTAAATACATTATTCATTTCTCTTTTAGGTAAGAAGAAAGGAGCGATGATCAACATTAAACTAAATACCATACCAAGAATCCCCCATACCCAAATAGGCATGATGTTATGAAGTGCTATATAGAATTGCGAATCATCAAGCACATCTTCCTGTTCTTTTGCCCAAAAGAAGCCTCTTTCGAACATAAGTATTCCAAACCCCATATACAGAATCACTTTGTGGATATAATCAAAATATGTTTTTTTCAATCTAGCACCTCATTTTATTCAATATAAAACCACAAGTATTAAACTTGTGGTTCCTCTGTATAAGTAACGTCAACAACTTGCTTTGCTACTTTAATAGTTAACAACTCTTTTGCGATACCAAATTCATAATTCAATTCATTTAAACTATTAAGACGTTGAGCGAGCTTTTCTGCTTTCTCTTGCTCATCAAGTTTATATGCTGCTGATGTGTTAGTGCTTGGGAAGAATTGCCCACGATAATCAATACTGAGTGCATTCTCCACACCTTCACTATCTACTTGTACTAAAATATAATTTTCTTTTTTATTTACTACTTCGTTTGTCATGATCGATTCCTCCTATATTTGTGTATAAAAATAGTGCCAAAGATTACTCTTCTTCGGCACTTTCTGAATTTTGTTCTTGTATGATTGCTTTTAACATTGCATTTTCTTGTGTAAGTTTTGCTACTTCCTGTGTAAGATAATTAATTGTAAGTTGTGGATTAGCTTGTAATCCTTGATTATTATTTTCCATTGATTTGTTCCTCCAATGTTTTAATTTTATTTTCTAAACTTTCGTTCTTTTCTATTAATTCTTTTACTGCTTTTAATGTCGTATACATTATCTCATCATTTTTTACTGAATTTTTACTATCTGAAACAAACAAATCTGGTGTTTCTCGTTCGATTACTACACCGTGTTGCAAAGTTTTATCTTCATCATATTTATAGTTAAAACTGTATAATTCAGTTTCTTTTAAAGCAGCTATAGCATTGAAATTCCATCTTTCAATATTTTCTTTATATTTTTCAGATGATTTTTTCTCCCAACCTTTAGTGTAATATACAGTACCTTCTGAAATAACATCATAACAATGAACATCTTTATATCCTATATTTCCACCGTTATAAAGTAAGTTATTCGTTACTCGTAATTCATTGGTGGAAACGCCAATATAGAAATTACCACTAACTGTGCGAATAGATCCTGCTCTAATTTCGTTTGCTGCAAGTCCTTTTAAATTATAGTTTCCGTTATTATATCCAAGTTTGTCAGTAATTCTAACTTCATTATCTACTTTTGCATAACAGTTATCGCCTTTAGCAAACCAATCTCCTAATAAATTACGACCATAAAAGTCACCAGTACCAATGTTACCGTCTTTATCAGTCGCATATACGTAGTTAGATTTTGGTGACTTATCAAAACGTATACCTGAACCAAAATCATAAGGACTGTTATTTGTACCCGTAATTAAACCGTACGATAAAACACCGTCGGTATCTGCGCCTGTATCATTATTTTTAACCCAAAATCTAAATTCGTTTGTACCTGTTCGGTTATCTTTCATCGGTCTGATATAAACTGAACTTGTTTGACTTTCTATGTTAACAGTTAAGTTTGAATCTAAAATAACACGACTGTTATCACTCGCTAATGCAACCGCACCATATGTGGAATGTAATGTCACACCACGTGAAGTTTCATTGTATCGTTGTGAATGGAATTCTAATGTACCGGCAGTTTCATCTCCAGCACCTGCTAACATAGTAGAGAGGCCTTTTTCTGTTAGATATAGATTATATCCAGTATTGATATTAGACACTTGTATCGTACCTTTATTCATACCTAGTTTAAGTTTTGCGGTATCCGTGATATTTGCCCATGTTCGAGTAAATGAGCCGTAAGAAAGAATCGACGTATTACGAATATCTATATATTCTGAACTGTTACCACCACGTATGCCCATGTTGTTTACATTGATATCTAAACCTTCATTAGAAAGGTTTAATCGGTTAACAACCTCGTCTTTACCAACTTTATTATTTAAATTCTGCGTGACAACTTTAAAATCTTTGTTAACTGTGATGTCGACTTTATCGCCTTTTAAATTAATACCGTTTGGACCAATAGTACTTGACTGGATATTACCGTTATCGTCATAAGAAAGAGTAATACCTGATGTTGTATTGTTAATGATTTGTGAAACAACACTATTTAAAGTTTTGCTACTTTCATCAAATACATCTTTAGAAACACGTTGAGATATTTGTTCACTTTCAGTTAATGTTTCAGCTTTAGTAGTTGATAATCTTTTAGTTGTTTCGTTGTCGTATTCTTCTTTTGTGACTCTATCTAAAATTTGATTACTTAATTGTTTTCTTTCCGTTTCTGATGTATCCAAACGTTCTACAATGCCTTCTTGGTCACTTTCGTAATCAATACTTCTCACATAAGACTTTAACTGTTCTTGTGTATCTTCACGTGCTGCTTGAATGGCTTGTTCAACTGCATTTGGTGTTCCGACTAATTGATTATTTTCATTAACAACTAATCCGAATTTATCAGCTACATTAAGCAATGCATTTTTAAATTTCTCATCAGTATATTGAGATTGTAGTAATTGTAATCGTTTATCTGCCGAAACTTGAGCGTCACGCATAGCTTTATATAAATCTTGTAATTGTTCACGATAATCAAGAAATAATGCTTGTGTATCAATCAAATTACCTATAGTTGCTGTTTCAGCAGTCATACCATCAAGGTTTGATTTAATATGTTGATATACATTTATAACGGCATTAGATTTAATATCTAACTGACTTTTTAAATCCTCATCAGTTAAATATTCATTGTTTTGTAATGCAGACACATTTTCGATTAACTGGGCATGTTGAATACTTAAATTTTGGAATGTATTAGTCAACGCATTATATAACGTTTCTTCTCTACTCATTCCACCTAATTGTTTTACATTTTGTGCCGTTTCATTAATCCATTCACCATTCCAGTATCTTCTTAATACTGCAACATTAGGATTGCTTGTGTCATACCAAAGCATATCATTGACTGGATTATCGGGAGATGTAGCACCTTTAAATATCTTACGTTCAAAATATTCTAATTGACCTGCAACAACATCATTAACAATCGTATTAACGTTATTCACATTGTCGTTCATTTTCTTACTAATATCTGCAAGTTTTTTAGTGAATATATCTCTTAAATTGCTTTCGTCATATTCAACCACATTACCAAATTTATAAGTGCTTTCATCTTGTAATAAGTCATAATCAACACCAATAACTTCTGCTTCAATATAAAGTGGTGGTCTGAAATCTCTATCCTTAATACGTACTGTGTCGTACAGGGATACAACCATTTCTGGATAGTGTTTGTGTATATCTGTAGAAGTTATTTCATAACTGATTGCCGATTTATTACGTTTGTTGAGTTCCGTTTTAGCGAGTGTAGTTAAACGTTCATCAGTCATATTGCTATCGTCTGATTCAGGTTCATACACACTCCATAAGTAACGCCCAGGCAATCCAAACTGTGCCTGAGCGTCGTCATCTGTAACTATTTTTTCTAATCTTTGTCCAGTGTCGCTTTCGGGACCAATGGCATATAATGCAGTCCGTACTTCTGACATATCAACGGTACGTGTCATACCAGTTAAGTCTTTACCTTTAGTAATCTCTTTACCTTTAAATAAGCTAACTGGTTTCTTAAGTGTTACATATCTATGTTCAACTGTATGTGAGCCGAGTTCTATTGAATAATCTGCAACCATACTATACGTTGTGCATAACATGTTAATAACTTCATACGGCGTTGAATAAGCAGTCCATGATGTTGTTCTCATACCACCATGTTCAGTGTCATCTGACATTTCCCAACCAGTGTTACGTAATGTCTCATTCAAGGCTTGAGATGTGCTATAAGCACTATATTTACCAGGTTTTATAGGTCGTGATTTATCGATATCTTCTAAATATGATGCATTACTTTCTACATCAGTTGTACCATCAAAGTTATCCACCACATGAGAAATAATGAACTCACGATAAACACCATTATTATCTTGTGCAATAATACGATTACGTTCACGCAAATGTTCAGCACGTTCATTTAACATTGTGAAATCGAATGTTTCTGATTTTTCTTCAGCGTTGGTACTCATCACTGCATTTAATAATGCGCCGTCATCACGACTAATATAATCAATGACTTTGTCATTGAAGTCTAAAATATGAACGCCTGTATGTTTCAACTCGTCACCTCCTTATAAGTATCTATCTTGCCAATAAACAGTAGTGTCAAAAGTTTTTTCTGGATAAATAATACATTCATTATAACCACTATTGATATTAAAGAAATCACTACCAAACGTTTTTAAATCAAGTGACGGATCTTCATTAATTGTTACTGTTTTGTCTTGCATATTGATGTTTATCACATCGCCTTTTTTAATAATCATGTCACGTGCTTTAGGTGGTTTAGGTAACTTTTCATGAGTGTAGCTACCTAAAATGTAAGTTGGCATGTGGTAGTTCGTACCATTCTTTGCAGTATATACACTAACTGCTGCAATAGGACGTTGGTAGAACTTGCCACTGTCTTCCCATTGTTTCTCATGCACATCAACCGGAATGACACGTTTAGGATACTCAACTTCTTTATATTTCCAAGTTTTAATTTTAAATGTTGTACCTGAACGTTCTAAACGGATATACAATACTAAATCATCCCACTTATAGAACATAGGTAAATTACCATATTCATAAATCTTCTTTTGTTGTCCTAATTGGTCGAATAATGTAATTACAATGCTACCAATTGCTTGACTAGAACGAGTATTCCGATAGCCAATGCTTGCGATTAAGCGATTATCTGTATCGTATAAATACTGCGCACAATGTGTTGAACCTTTTTTCTTTTGATTCACATGCAATTTAATGGTAGAAACAAAATCTTGTGCCGATTTACCGAAACTGTGTTTATATTCTGCACCGTTCCAACCTGATGTGGCAGTGATTGTATCTTGTTTCAATACAAATGAATCTTTAGAACTTGCAAGCTCCATACCTCCACCCGTTGTGCCTCCTGTATATCCATCTATATTTGTACCTGCTGTTTGTTTTGTCCAACCTTTAAAATTACGCATTTCATTATCCCAAAGCGTTGGCGTGTAATCTTCGACTGGTTTATCCAAGTCATCATCACCAATCATGAAGTAATCTTCATCATTTTTAGTGATCATATAGTAACTTGCATTTTGTAATGCAGTTGCTTGCACGATAACTGGGCTATCTGCAGTGCCTGTACTAACCACACTGACTTGGTCTGATATAGCAGTATTTTTCGTACCTTCTACTGCATATTTGTATGGGTCTGCTAAGACAACAGAAATGGTAAAAGAATAAAATCCATATTTGTCTTTTTTTAATTCTATAGGGCCTTCAAAATATGCATTCCAGTACCAATCTTGTGAAGTAAATTGCAGTGGAACTGATTCTTCATAATTAAAAAATCGAACTAATTCATTTAACACATCATCATGTGTTTTAACCCCACCATGAGATAAATAGTCATTATGAACGATTAAAGGCAAATCAAATTTAATTTCTTTTAAGTTTCTATTCTTAACAATACTTCCTGGACGACCTGCAACTTCTTCGGTTTCTAATGCAAAATTAAAAGAGGGTATCTTAAACCCTCTTTCAACTATTAACCATGGAAGTTTTTTGTTATTTACTTTGATTGTATCAAGCATTATCTAACCTCCCCTGGTTTAAATCTTGATTTTCTTTGTTTCTGTCTATTGTATTTATCAATAGAGCTGAATACTTGTTGTTCATGAGTAAACTGGTCAATCGTAGGCTCAAAATCCTTATCTGCAATAGTTTGATTGCTAGTAACTAACTGTGTAAGTAATGCTATTTGTTCTTGCTGTTGTGCAACCATTTGCATAAGTATAGAGCTATCATCACTACTACTATTAATATTAGGTAGTTGGTTAGGACGTTTATTACTACTTGTGTTAGAACGACCTCTTTGAATATCTTGAGCGGCTAAAGCCAACATCTTCATTGCGTCTCCACGTCGTGATGGGTCTGTTGGAATTATCCATTCAGGATAGCCACCTTCTGCGATGTTATACCAACCTGCATTTTTGATTAATCCGCCTGTAGCAAATCTACGATGTCCACTAGGACCCCAACCTGAACGTCCGTAAGGTAAATCTCTACGCCAATTTGAGTTATTGAAGAATGCTAATAATTGATCGTAACCATTTTTGATATTTTTATGACCTCTTACTGCATAACTTCTGAATGTACTAGGCACATACTGAAGTAACCCTTGTGCAGGCGTACCACGCAAGTTGTTTATATCTCCGATGTTACCTTGTGTAACCCCTGCATTACCGTTTGACTCACGTTGAATTTGAGCGATGATACCATTCAATTCTCTTCCTGAAAGGTTTACTTTCATGCGTTTAGCGGCACGTCGAATATCACCTCTCCATTTGGAAGCAGCCTTATTTTGACCTCCACCGCCGCCCCCATTATGTTTTTCAACCAACTTGTAGGGTCTTTTGCTACTCCACCCCATTGCATTTCATAGTGTAAATGAAGTCCAGTAGAGCTACCTGCACCTTGTCCGTCTTCACCAGGGTCACCACCAGAAATACCTAAGAATGTTCCTGGATGTACTTTTTTACTACCTGTAAATGCTAGTTTGTGCAAGTGACCATAGATAGACTTAACATTACCATTGGTTACTTCCATATGATTACCAAAACCACCACTCCAACCTTTGAAGGCTCGAGCAGTACCTGACATCGTCGAATAAACTTTGTCGTGTTTATAGTTAATATCTAAACCGTGATGCGGTCGAGGGAATGGATAACCTGCTCTTGCAGCTTCAGCAGCAGTTCTTGCAAATCCAAAGTTGATACCTTTGGATAAGTCAATGTAACCACCGTCGCCCCCACCACTATCTTCTAGCCATTCTCCAATTTTTTTAGTAGCAGCTTCTTTAAGTTTTTTAAACATACCAGTCATCATATTGTATGGTAGTTCGGCGGCCTTACTTATACCGAAACTATCCTTACTAATACCAAAACCTTGAAGGACTTTATTAAGTAATTTCCCTGGATGTTCAATGTAGTCCAACACATCACCAACAGATTTTTTAAGCCAATCTTTACCTTTACCTGCAGTTTCTAGTGTTTTATCTACAATAGCTTTCCCGCTTTTAACAACCTTACCTGTGATCGCACTGGCTTGTTTACCAACGTTTCCTGCAGTTTTTTTAGCATTTCCTATAACATCGCCGACAACACTATCGCCGTGTTTATGTTTTTTAGGTTTCTTACCTCCACCAAGCAAATTAAAACCAGTACCACCTGCAAATCTAGGTAATGATCCTTTAGAAAATTGAGGATTACTATTTAAAATACTATGTGTTTGAGCACCATTTAAAACTGATGATCCTTTAGGTAAGAAAGCTGTTGTATCTCTATTAGGTGTGATAGCAGTTTTTCCATTAGGGTAACGAATCATTTCATGTCTGAAACCACCTGGACCATTTCCTCGACCTTTATCTCCAACTGTAGCAAATGTATCACGATTAATTTTTCCATTAGTTACAACATTTTGAGTATGAGTAGATTCAGTACCAGTGTGTAATTTAATGTATGGCAATTTATCCATACTTAATTTACCGGCTACCCAGTTAACACCTTTGATTAATTTGTTTAATCCGCCTTTAACTCCACTAACCATGCCACCAATATGACCTTTGATTCTACCAATCAATGTTTTTAATCCACTGGCCATATTTCTAAATGTATTTCTAACACTGCTCCATAAACTTTTTGCAAGACCAGTTACAGAATTTTTTATACCTTTCCATTTAGAAATGGTATCACTTTTTACTCTACCGAATATGCTACTTGTACCGCTTTTTAAACGGTTCCATGTATTTTTAACGCCACTCCAAAGGTTTTTAGCGTAATTTATTACAGAATTTTTGATATTTTTCCAAGTTTTAGTAAGCCAACCACGTAATTTACCAAATACCGTTTTAGTATTGTTCCATAAATTATTATAGTATCTTTTTACACCGTTAAATAAACCTTTTGCAAAATTAACAACTTTATTTTTTATATAACCCCATACTTTAACAGAAAAGTTTTTTATATTATTAAATACACGCTTTACAAAGTTCCATGTACCAGTAAAAGCACGTTTTACACCATTATAAAGGCCTTTTGCTAAAGCAATAACCTTATTCTTAATATAAGTCCATACTTTGATTGTAAAATTACGGATAGCACCAAATATCTTTTTAATTGTTCCCCAAAGATTATTAAACGCACGTTTTACACCAGTACTTAAAGCTTTGGCTAAAGCAATGACTTTGTTTTTGATGTAGTTCCAAACCGAAACAATCCAACCGCGTAAAGTGGTAATAATTTTACGTACTCCGTTAGATAAACCTCGTATAGCTCCAACAACACCGTTTTTAATTGCATTCCAAACGCGAATAGAAACTGCTTTAATGAAATTCCAAGCACTAACGATAAAAGATCTTAATCCACCTATTACACGCTTACCAATAGCAATCATTAATCGTATTATACCAACTATTGCATTTTTGATTCCGTTCCAAATTACTATACTGACAGTTTTAATACCATTCCATATAGCTACAAATGAGTTGCGCAATCCACCCATGAGTGCTTTAGCTACGTTAACAGAAATTCGAACTGAACTAATAATTACATTTTTAATTACATTCCAAACAGTGCGTACTGCGTTGATGAATAACAGACCTATTGTTCTTAAGAATATAAGTAGATTGCCAAATGTCATTCGAACTAATCCACCAATTGCCATTAATGCGCCACTGAATATTTGTTTAATACCTTGCCACATTAAACCAAAATCGCCAGTGAAAATACCTTTGAACAGTTTAATGACACCACTAATAGCAGTTAAGCTACCTTGTACAATCATTCTAATACCAGTAAACACATTGATAACAATGGCTTTGATGCCACCGAACACAATACTGAACGCGCTTCTAATACCATTAAGTATAGGTTTGATAACCACATTGAATAATGTGCTCAATACTAAACCTACTGCACTTTTAACTGCGTTAAATGCATTTATAATTGTCGAACCATTCTCTTGCCAAAAAGCTCTGAAGAACGAACCAATAGCTACTGCAGTAGAACGAACAAATGAAATAAATTGTGTGTACGCACCTCGCAACATCACGAGAGTAGACGTAAATTGTCTTGCCGCTTCTTCAGGTAGTATTTTTTTAAGAATGTTAAAGCCACCTGCAGTGTCGCCACTAAAGACTGATTTAATAGCACTACCGAACTGTTTAATGACATTCCATAAAGCGATAAAGCCATTCTTTACAGGTGTGATGACAGCGTTAACTATGTTTCTAAAGGTCTCAGATTTCTTGTAAGCTACATAAAACGCCGCTCCAACGGCTGCAATAGCCCCTGCAATTAATGCATAAGGTCCTAATGACGCCCATGCAGCAACTGCTTGAGCTCTTAATAAACCAATCATTGTTCTTATTGGTCCTAAAGCTTTAGATATGCCATTTCTGAAGCCTGCCATGATACCTTCGCCTGCACCTAGTTCATTCAGTAATGTCATAGCTCCTGCTATTCCTGTAATTCCATTAGCAACCGCACCAGTCATTATAAGCAACGGTCCTATTGCTGCAACCAATCCCGCAAAAACTGTGATAACTTGTATCACAGGTCCAGGTAATTTAGTAATGGCACCAATTATACCAGTCAATACATGTATCAAACCTGTTAAAGGTCCGCCATTACTTTGAGTGATCTTAATTGCTAATGATTCAAACGCACCACCAAGTTGTTCAACGGCACCTTTAAGTGTATTGTTCATCTTGTCTGCTGCTTCTTTACTTGCACCGTCTGAATTCTTAAGTGATTTACTATACTTTCCTATTTTATCAGGACCTGCATCAATCATTGCTAAGAAACCACTAGCCGATTCAGTACCAACAATTTGAGACACTGCTGCAAGTTTTTGTTCTTTCGTCATACCTTGCAATCCTTTTTGGAATTGTCCTACTAAAGCAGGCATACCAACAAACTTACCTTTAGAATCTGTAAGGGAAATACCTAGTTCGTCCATTGCTTTTTGTGACGCTTTGGTAGGTTTAGCTAATCGAATTAATGAAGCTCGTAATGTTGTACCTGCTTGCTCACCTTTTAAACCTGCATTGCTCATTGCCATAATAGCACTAGATGTATCTTCAAGACTCATACCTAATGAATGAGCAGGAGTTCCTGCATATTTCAATGCTTCTCCCATGTAGCTTACATCTGCGGCAGATTTATTCGCACTCATAGCTAATACATCGGCGATATGACCCGATTTAGACGCTTCTAAACCAAATGAGTTCATTGTAGACGCCATAATAGTTGCAGTAGTAGACATGTCTGCACCACTTGCTGCTGCTGCATCAATAACACCTGGAATCGCAGACATTGTTTGTTTAGCCTTAAAGCCCAATGCTGATAATTCTTTCATACCATTACCAACTTCAGACGCACTAAATACAGACTTAGCACCTAAGTCAATAGCTTGATCAGTCATTGCTTTTAATTGACCCTTACTTGCTCCTGCAATAGCACCAACCTTAGCCATTTGAGATTCAAAGTCCATGCCTTTTTTAATTGCAGCACCAAATCCTGCAACCACTGGTAAAGAAATATACATTGACATATTAGAGCCTATATTTCTCATAGCCATTCCTGCACTGTTAATTGAATCTCTATATTTGTTGACACTTTGTATTGATCTACCAAAACCACTTGCACTTAAAGCCTGTGCATTACGTTGCTTTTGCGATAACTCATTATAAGCTTGTCCTGTTTGACGTATCTCAGATTCAAGTTCATTCATTTTCACTTTTTGTTGGACAATTGCACTTGCAAGTTCACGTGCCTCTTGACTGTTTTTACCTTGAGCATTTGCTACAAAATTGTATTGAGCGGTTAATTCTCTTAAAACTGTCTTTTGTTGTGTCATGTTGTTCTTTAACGTAATCAAATGATTTTTATAACTATTTACACTTTCTCCTGCTTTAGAAAAATTACTTCTAGATAAAGTTAAAGTGTTATTCAAATCTGTCATTTTATTACGAATTTGAGACATGGAAGAAATACCTTGTTGTTGTTCCATTTTCAAACGTCTATGAGCTTGAGTTGTACTATTTAATTCAACACCTAAGTTTTTAAGTTTAAGTCTCTCTTCACTTAATTGAACACCTAGCTCTTGAGCCTCTTTACTTGTTGCACCATACTGATGCTTAGCGTAATCATATTGTTTCGCTAAATTCTGAACAATGAGTTGTTGTTGTTTCATGCCATTATTTAGCGATTCAATTTTCGCTTTATAGGCACTTGCCGTTTGGCCTGACAACTTAAAATTATTAGCACTAATACGTAAAGATTGTGCTACTTGTGTAATCTTTTGTCTAATTTGAGTCATAGACATCGTTGCAGACTTTTGTTCCATTGCAAACCGTTGTGCTTGAGCTGAAGTTTGACGGTATTGTACCTCTAAAGTGTCTAAGGATTGCTTTTCTTGAAGTATCTTTTGTCTTAACTGTAAAGCCTCTTGGCTATTCACACCTTGTTGTCTTGCTACATTACGATATCTTGTTTCAAGCGTTTGGATTGTACGTTTATGCTTTTCTATTACGACATTTAAGCTGTTTAAATAGCTTTCGTAGCCTTTTGTAGACTTCTCTCCGCGTTCAAAAGCCATATTTGTAATATTTAATTGACGTCTCATCGTACCCAAAACATTATCTATCTTCTCCATAGAAAATACAGTTCGTTTTGTTGATTGACCGAACTGATTTAATTCTGTTTCTGTTTGATTTAACTGTCTTTGATACATATTTAAGGCTCTATTTTGACGACTATACTCCAATCTTAACTTTTCCGCTTCTACACTTGAACGTTGTTCTTCTGTAGACATTTTTTTCAATTGATTGGCAATGTCTTTCATACTGTTTTCAGTAACATCAATACCTTTTCTTAACTCTTTAGTTCTAGTATTTAAGTTACTCATTGAACGTTCAGTATTTTTAAAATCTGCATTAGATCTTGTCATCTCACTACTTAATGTTTTGAATTGAGCTTTGATTTGTTTGAGAGAACGCTCAACCCCAACATCTTTCATATTCATTAATATGGATAAACCTTTAATATCTGCCACTCATTGTCCCCCTTTCTTAAAATAGGATAAAAAAATAAAGCCCTAGCAATTATGCTAAGGCTAGAAATTTGCAAATATTGCATCTGCTTTAGCATCGGAAGTGACTTTATTAGTGTTACGTTCATCTAGTATTTGTAATACATAGTGATAAGGCATCTTTAACACTTTATTAACATCTTTTCCTTCCTTTACTAAATCTCTGACAACAATATCTAAATGATTTAACATACTTGAGTAAGTTAAATCATCTTCATCTAATTGGTTTAACTGATGCTCTGAATAAACTTTTTTGTTTCTTCGTCTTGTTGTCCATTTGCGATGAATTCAACTTGTCTTTGTAAAGCAGTTACTGCATCTGGTGCATGTAATCGAGCTTTTACGTCTTTTGCAGTGAATTGACCACCGTAAATTTTAACAACAACATCGATTAATTTATCTAATTGTTCTTTAAAACTCATTTCAACTTCTCCTGATTCCACACGTTCTAACTCTGCCATGATGTCTGTTGCTTCATAAAGCACATCCATTGGAATAAAGTGTGGTGTTAAGAAAGTCTCCATTTTAATTTCTTCAGCTTTTGGGTTTTCTACTAATTGAATGTAGTTACGTTTTAATTTAGCCATTTTATTTCTCTCCTTATTTGTTATCTAATCTTTCAAAAAATGGTGTTTCATGTCCTGCTTTTTCTAAACGCTTTTCAAAATCATTAATTTCTTTTACTGTTGCTTCTACTTCTTCATTTTGTTTGTATAATCTGTCCGTTCTTTTATCTTTACAATCAGATAAAACTTTAAATTTGGCCATTTAATCACTCCTCAAGAGTTTTATTTTTGTATACAAAAATAGGCGACCTTTGACAGTCGCCTTAAATCATTAATTATGCAGTTGGTGTTGATACTTCTGTTTTAGAATCATAAGCACCTAGTAATAAACGTTTGAAGAATTCTGACTCATCATCATCTTTAGACTTAGAATCAAAAATGATTTTACGTTTGTCGTCGCCGATACGATGCATTGCAGTACCTTCAACTTCTTCTTGAGAGAATTCCCATTTATCTTCTGCAGTTTGACCTTCCATTTTCGGTTCAGAGAACATAACTTTAGTTAAACCGACACGTTGGAATGAACCATCACGACGTTCACGTTTAAACCAAACAGCAACATAGTTACTTTGTTTACCTTTTAATTCTTCATAGATACCATTTTCGTCGTAAACTTCATTGAAGATAATTTCTCTAATTTCTTGTGGGAATGCATGCATAGTTAAGTTAATTGAAGCTTCACCATCAGTTGTACCTGATTCAATGATACCGCCGTCTGCATAAGCGTTAACGATTTCTCCACCAGATTCAACAGAAACTTCTTGTAAACCTCTTGTTTGAGTTACTTTTTCGTAAACCATATTATCTACTTCATCTGTAGTTAATACTGCGAACCCTAAATCCTTAATATTAATATATGAACGTGGCGTTTTTGCTTGTTTGACCATAATTAATTTTCCTCCTTATAAAAAATAGCCTCATATCGTCTCGTTGAACGATACAGGCTAAAGTCCTTATTATATTCATTGCCTAAGTTTGTTACTTGGCTAGCTTTTAATTCTTTCCATAATAAATCACTAATCAATTGCGATATTTCGTTTCTTCTTAGTCTTGCATTGTAATTATCAGAGTATTTGACAAACACATCGATTTGAACGATATAGCTATAAGCATATCTGTCTCCATCAATATACGTTTCAGGTATAGGGTCGTCAAAGTCATCTAACACAATATAGGGCTTTATGATGTCTTGTACATCAGGGTAATCATTAAACTTAATGTTATCTTTATCTACAAGTCGCATCAAAGCGTCATTACTAATTAGCTTTTCATATATAACATTTAGTATATCAATCATAACGCTTTTTCCACCTCTTCTTGAATGACTTTGTAAAAAGTGTTTCTTGCACTTCTGATAGCCTTATCTATCGCTCCCATACCTTTCGGCTTAATAAACTTGCCACTTTTATTGTGAAAACCTTTTTCGTTTAAATGAACAATAGCATATCTGTGTTTTTCACCTTCCCAATACAAGCGAATGGATCGTGTACCATTTTCCCACATTGGTTTAGATAGTTTTACTTCACCATACTCAGCACCTGTATCTCTAAAATAACGAATATTAGCTTTAACCGCTTCAAGTATCACTTTACCTGCTGCAATTAAAGCCTCATCGTATATCTTTCGCATTCTCGTCTTATTGAACTTTTTCTCAAGTTCTTTCATCACTACTTTTTCATCAAATTTTATACTCATGATGTTGTCACACCACCCAAAATCATTAAGAAATCTTCATTCTCAACATCGGGTTGTACTAATTTAATGTTTAAGTCTTGCGTAATGTAAGGCGATTCCACATTAATATAGTGCCTTTCTGATGGTATATATTGTCCATGAGTGTCTCTTATAAATACTTTTACGTCATGCTCTGTGCCATTAGCAATAGCATTTTGTAACTCTGTCATCTTCCATTGTGGGACGTATGCCCAACAACTGTATAAAATTTTCTTACGTTTAACGCCTGCCTCTGGACCTTTATTTGCTTGATACTCATAAAAATGAACTCTAGTATTTAACTTTTTAGTTGTTATGAATGGCTTCTTAAATGGTGTTCTCATGTGTACCACTTCCAGTCACATTATTCAAACCAAAGTTAATCAAATCATCTTGGTAATTATCATTGAAATACTCAAGCAAATCTTCATATGCATAACGTGATCTTGCAAAGACTAGGTCTTGGCCTTCTAAATTCTCATAGATGTTAAACTCACCAAATCTCGACACAAGATTACTGTATGACTTCTTCAAAAGATTTTTTAAATACTCGTCTTCTGTGTCATGTGAGATTTTGGTATAGTCTTTAAACTCATCTAACAAATCATCTGTGATGCGCTCCATTTACATCACCTCAATCCTTATGCAGTTGGCGTTTTACCGTCAGTTGTACCACCTGCTGCTGTTTGTGATTTAGGTCCAGTAGCGATATTTAAATCATAAACAGCAGAAGCTTTATTATCTGCTGGTTGACCATACGCAAATGTTTTAGCAGTGAATAATACTGCGTCTTCTAAAGCTAAAGTTTCATTAAATTTCTTAACTGTTAATCCGCCACCGCGAACTGCATCGTAACGATCAGTTACAAAAGCGACTAATTTTTTCTCAGGAACAAATTCAGACGCAACAACAGAAACATTATAAGGTAACACAGTGACAAAACCACCATTAGCAGTTAAGTATGTGTAACGTGCTTGAATATCCCATTCATCTTGAGGATTTACAACTAATGTTACTTTACCGTCAATTTTTAATTTCTTGCCTCTTGCGTCTACTGATAAGTTCTTCAATACATCTTTAAGTTCTAATACAGTTGTATCTGCATCAGCAAATGTTAAAGTACCTAACGATTGTTTATCAGTTACTGCACCATTATCTGAGTTAATATCTTTCATTAAACCAACAGGTTGTAATTTAGAGGCACCCCCACCATTGATAACTGCTGCTTCTAATGCTACTGAGATAGCTTCTTGAATTTGCGTACGTACGAAACGTTCAATCCAGTTAGGACCAAAGATTGATAAATCATCTGGTAATACTACAAAGCAAGTTAATTTGTATTGTGTGAAATCTTCTTCACGGAATGCAGCGTCTAATTGACCTTTAATTTCGCCAAAGATTTTACCCCATACCGCTTGACCTGCTGGGTCTGCTTTGATTACACGAGTTTTAATACCTGCATTTTGGAAATTAATTTTAGATAATAACGGATGTTCTTTTTGTAAATCATCAAACACACGTTCAACAACAGTCTCTGGTAAGATTTTGTCATCTGTATAGCCTACTTCATAATTAATTTCGTTAAAGAATTTACGTTCTTCAGAAGTTAATGGGTCTTGAGAACGTTTCGCTAAAATACCATTGTCAACAACACGGTTGTTAACTCTATCCTCGATTTCTTCTTGTAAGTCATTTGATAAAGCGTCAAACATAGCACCAAATGCTTTTGATTGTTCTTCATCACTTGCACCATTTTGCACTAAGTTAGCAAATTTTTGCTTGTGCTCATGATAATTTTTGAGCTTTTGCTCATTTTGTTTCATATCAGCCATATTTTTATTTCCTCCTTAATTTTGAACATTAAAAATAGCCTCCCGTTACTCACGAGAAGCTAGTTAAAATGTGAAACGATTGAATTTTTTATTTTGTGGTTGTTCTGGTGGCTTAGGTGGATTATCTTCATGTTCTTGTTTTGAATCATCCTTAACCACACTTTTAGCAACATCTTTTAACAAAGTAAAGATGTCATCTAACTTATCATTTACAACTTTTAAATCAATATCTTTTTCTTCAGGTTTCTTTTCTTCTTGTGGCGGTGTGTCTTGTTCTTGCGGTAAGTTGTCCGCGTTGTAATGTTTAAATTTATTTGGCATGTTCTTAAACTGCGCCTCCATTTCCGGTGAGATTTTTGCTGCTATAGGTGTTGCATTCTGAATTTCATCAATAAGTCCTAAGTTTTTACATTCTTCGGCGCTTAACCATGTTTCTTCGTCTAACATCTTTTGAAGAAGCGCATGATCAATATCAGGGTTTTTAGCAACATAGCTATTAAATACTGTACTATTAATTTTATCCAAATCATCGGCTTGTTTTCTTAAGTCATTTGCATTGCCCATCGCAATAGTCCATGCATTATGAATCATCATCATACTATTAGATGGCATAACAACTTTATCTGCTCCCATAGCAATAACTGTCGCTATACTTGCAGCTAAGCCTTGTACATTTGCCGTAATATGTGACTTATGGCTTTTAATCATATTGTAAATAGCTATTCCGCTAAATACTGAACCACCTGGAGAATTAATATTTAAAGTAATATTCTCTACATCTCCTAAGTCTTTTAAAGCTTGATTAAACGATGTGGCACTTGTTTCAATATCGTTCATACGTTCATCTACAATTTCGCCATACATATCTATGCTAGCTGATGTAGGTGACGTTTTTTTAACATTGAAAAAGCCTTTACTCTTGTCCACTTGCATTAGTCTCACCTCCTTTAAATGCATCTGCAGTTTGAAGGTTTTTCGTGATGATAAATTTATCTAATTCTGGGTCATCGGCAGGGTCTTCGCCCGTCATGATTCGTACTTGATTTCGAGTAAATGTACCAGATGAAACTAACTTATCAATAGATTCTGACATTTGTAGTGGGTCTCGCTTATCGATACCTACGACTTTAATATGTTTATCTTCATTTAAATATTCTTGTTCATAGAAAAATTTTGAATTTAATTCAGATTCGATTTTTCGTAATAAAGGATTAATACAAAACTTCAAATATGAATCAATTTGTTTTTCTAGGTCTGCCATTTCGCCAATGACTAACGATGGTGGTACGCCTATCATTCTTGCTATATCTGTAAGTATAGTGCGCTTTAATTCTTCTAGCTCTTTAAACTCTTGAGTACCTTGTGAAGCGCCTTTACTAGAATGTTCTTCATATTCTAGGCCTTTTGTTAATGGTGCTATAGCTATAGAGTTGTTTTTAAATGCCTCAAACATCATATCTATATAGCCTTGTAGTTTTGCTCTTCCATCTTCAGCCTTAAATTGAGTGGTATCTATGTTTAAGACGCCTCTAACTTGATTATTCATCAGTTGCAAGTCAATCATGCGACCAAATATCTCGCCATAATCCTCAAATAAGCCTATCGAAAAGTCCTCAAGTTTTTGATTACTATAAGTTAAATAAATAACATCATCCATTGAAAAGAAACGTTTAAATTCAAAGTTGTTAACCATAACATTTATGAATTTGTGAGGGTATAGCCCCATATCATCATCTTTTACAAAATCATCAGCAACAAAAAAGTACCCGTCATCATTTTTTACGACAAGTACCTCATTATCTATGATTAATTTGTAAATAAACTTTTGCCAAAAATCGACTGCATTTTGATTTTTGTTCGGTTGTACATTTAATTTATAATGCAAGTCGTCTTTTTCTCGCTTATTACCTGTCATTACACGAAACTCACTTTGAGATATAGTTCTTGCAACCATTTCAATAACCGTATTTAAAGCAATTTGTTTTAAATAAGCTTTTTTACTTTTATCTTGAAGAAACTCAAGATCATACATCCACGACAATTCAGAATGCCGTTTAAATACAGTATCAAATAATCCCATTTAATTTGGACCTCCCTTCTTTAGAACCTTAAACCACGTAACAAGTCTATCTCATCATCTAAGTTAGAATCTTTTAACTCATCTGCTCTATATAACGCATGTATAAGCGCTTGAAAACCATCAGTTTTACGTCGGATAGGCTCTTTCTTTTCATACTCTTTGTTGCCGTCTTTACGAATCTTAACGGCAACATTCTGTGTATACCAACGCATGAGAGGATTATCTCCAAATATTAAATGACGTTGTGCAAACATGTCCTCAACACGTGGTGCTAACAACGACTGAATCGCTCTAGTATTTTTAATTACTTCATATTCAATACCTGCATCTTCAAATAAGGGTCTTAATAAATCCATTCTGAAGTTATCAGCTATTACTTTTTTTAGCCCATAGTTTCTTTGTGCTTCACTAAACCAATCAATAATATGTTTAGGGCTTATTGTTGGCTCATCTACAATTGTTAATAAGCCTCTTTCTTCCCATTCTTTAATAGGTGGCTTTAACTTATAAGTATCTAAAAATTCTTTTCTTGCAAATGAGTGAGTCTTCCAAATGTAATCTTCGCCTGAACGGAACAATAATCCAACTGCTGCAAAGTCTTTTAAACTTGCATAGTCTAAACCACCGATACATTCATTATTTTCTAAGGGCGGTATAGGTCGATTAGTCGCCATGATGTCGTCCCAAGGTGCTACAACACTTTGTGAATCAGTTTCAGGCATATTCATACGCTTTGTCATAAACTCTGGTCTATTAGATGGATTAAACTTAAGTCCTAAATACTGTTGATGTACTTCTTTGAAAAGTTGTTTACCGTAATCACTTGTAGGCTCTTCGAACATGGGATTCGCTTTTTCCCATTTTTCAGGTTGATCAAGTTCATCCTTATCATCAATCTTACAAATGAATGGGAATAATCTATCTTCAGGGCTAATACCTTTCAATACATTATCTGCACGTTCTTTCAATCTATCTAAAAAGCCTTCTCGAACATATCCATCTGTACCGATATAGAACGTTCTAGGATGCGCAACCTTACCTAAACCACTTCGTTTAATATTGATAACAGAATCTTTCTCATACCCATGAATCTCATCAAAGAAAATGCAACCCTCACGTGCACCGTCTTTTGTTTTTTCATTAGAAGTATCAAAAAGAAATTGCGATTTAGTTGATAGCCCTTCTACATAGACCTTACTTAAGTAAAAAGGGTTATTAGGTCTTTCAGCAGTTACATATAAATCATTGCCCTCAATCATTTCATATATTTCTCTAAAGCTAACCTGTGCTTGCTTTTCACTATTAGCAACCACTGACATATTGTATTTAGGTATGCCATGTAAAGGTGTCATAAAAAAAGCACCTAATGTGCTAATATAACCATTTTTACCTCCACCACGTGCCATTGAAATAAAGAACTCAGAGAAGTAAGGTGTCATTGTATCTTCTTCATACAAAAATACAAAACATGATATAAATTTTTGAAAATCTTGTAGTGGGAAAAACCATTTTTCACTAAACTTGATGTAGTCTTCAATTCGTTGTGTGTCAAAGTAAAGATCGTCACGTTGCAAAATGTTATCTTCTAAAAAAGATATTAACTTATGACGTTCTTTATTAAATAAAGCTTTACCTAATTTACCTTTTTCTATATAGTCTGTAACGTATTTAGGTATCTTCATGTTAAATCAGGTCCTTTCGCAGCTTCTTCTAATCGTTTTTGCTCTGCCTTCTTATCTAATTGGAATGATTTTTCCAATGCAAGTAATGAGCCACTGACTTTATTCTTCTCTGCAATAGCAGGGTTAGCCTTAACAAATTCTTGACTTGCGTTTTTAACAATTGTAATTGGACCTGACTGTTCAATATATACATCTAATGCATAGAAAAGTTTTAATAAGTTGATATAACGTTCTACTTTTTCGACTTCAACATTATTATTGGTGTCAATTTGTGACATTAGAAAGTCTTCTGAGTTATTTATCTTTTTAATTTGATTAGGTGTTAACTTATCTTTTAAATATTCGTCATTTTTCATTTGCCCTCCCCCTTTCATATTTATTTGAATTAGATAATATTTTTAATTGTCAATCCCCTAATGTATCTATTAAAGCTTTAAACTCGGATAATTGACCCAAGCGCCGGTTTCCGACAAATCCTTTAGGTATGGGATTCTTGAAACCGGGGGGGGGATTTTACAATTTTATTTGTATTGTATAATTTAATTATATAAATGTTTTTACCATTGTTCGTCATTAAATTTTATTTCTTTTCTGTTTGGATTAAATTCAAATCTACCATGTTTTTTATTATGATGATATTTGCATAAGGTTTGTAAGTTATCTAATTCATAAGCAAGTTCTGGATGAGTTTCTAATTCAAGAATATGGTCAACTTCTAATGACTGATGTTGATTGATTGTTAGCTTACCTTTTTCTTTACATCTCACGCATTCATAATGATCTCGTGCCAATACTTGCTGTCTTGTCTTTCTCCATTTGGCTCTCATGTAGAACTTACGGTTATTGTTCCTTATATCTATATACTCACTAAACTTGCTCACTATAATCACCTTGTGCATAACAAAAGACACACCATTATGTGATGTGCCTCTTATATTCTTATCGTATGACTATATTATAATGTTATTAATATAACTAATGCACATAACCTTCGATGTCTTCTATCTCTTCTATCTCTTCTATCTCTTCGATGTCTTCTCATCATAGTGTCCACGTTGTGCATCCATATACACACTGACTATCTCATTGATACATGCATAGAACTTAGAGTCACTATTAATCTCCATTAAGTCCTTAATAGTCTTATGCTTAACTCCTAGCTTTAGCATCTGTAATATGTGATAGTTCTTTTCATCTGTGATGTAGTCCTCATACTTATCTATGAACTCCATCTTCTGTAGTATCTTAATGTTACGTCGATACTCTCTATTCCTATCTAACACTTTGACTAATACCTTATCACCTGTACCACCTTTAGCTTTAGGCATTACTGCTTCTATACCATACTGTGCAGTAGATGTACTATCTGCATCATATACCTGTGCTTCAATAATATTACGCATCCACTTATAATTGTCTATCATGTTTCTTACTTCGTCACGTGTATACATCTACTACCTCCGTTACCTACATTTAGTACCAGGTACTAATAATAGTATAAATTATAAAGGTACTAGAGTAAATTAGTACCTTTACCTTAAATATATATATAATTAATTTTAAACTCTTTGCATTCTTCCATAGCAATCCTTTTTCAGTTTGACAAAAGAATTGTTATCCATTTGACTTTGTACATACTCTGAACGCCCATGTAATTGTCTTACTTTATATAGCCATGGTTTCTTTAGAGTATTTCGTGTGTCGTTACTTTTATCATTTTTATTAGCAATTTCTAAATTTTTTAAAGATTTATACTCAGCATATTGAGTACGGCTCATACCTTTAGGTACGTTAAACACTTCTTCTTCAGTCCAATTATCCCTTATTCTGTTACTAACAATACCATGATCTAAAGCATTATCTTGCATCTTTTGTAGTTCCAAGTTAGTTAGCTCTCTTTTTTCATTTTTAACTTTAATGGTAGTCTTTAACATTTAAAACATCTCCAGATTGTTTGTATAGTGTTTTTCATTTTATATCAAATCATGGTATTGAGCTACCCTACTTTTTAAAAAATTATTAATTTTTATTAAACTTGTTAGCTACCTTTTCCATTTCCTCTTGTAACTCTCTAATCCCTTCTTCACCATTATCTTTAACAAAACGAGTAAATAAGTATACGTTAGTGTATCTCAAACCGTTGTTTTCATTACGTAACATACCATTATTTCCAACAAGGAATAATATAATAACTGCAAGTATGATTGATATGATTATCCACATTAGTTACTCACCTCAGCGTTTAAATGGATATGATCATGTTGGTTAAAGTCTTGTGGTGGTTTATCAACTTCATCTTCTCTATATCTGTAGTGTTCAATTACTGCATTAGTAACGTACTTACCTAGCTCATACATTGCTAATGTGAATAGTAATTTTAAAATATGTTTAATCATTGTCTGCCTCCTCATATTTTTTCAACGCCTCTTCCTTACTCTCTGCCTCAACCACCGTAAATGTTTGATTATCTCTCGACTGTGTAACGTGGTTGTGTTTGCGTCCTGTTGAATCTGTGAATGTTGTGATTAGGTATTGTGTCATTAATGTTCAACCACTGGATAATGAACGTCTTTAATTTTTAATGAGCAAACACTGTAATAAAAGTCACCATTACCTGCATCCGCATAACATTCACCTTGTGCAATCGGATTTTGATTATGATACAGAACCACAGTAGCAAGACTTTCACTTTCTTCATATGGATAATCCTCAATTTGAGGACGTGTAATTTCGTCTTCTATTTTCACGTTAGTAATAACTGCGTCTAGCTTTACATTCGTCCATGTTCCCCCAGCGTGTGCACAGCAGTCTTGTTCACTTTCAACTATTTCAATTACTGTTCCATCATCTAGCGTTAATGTTTCATCGGTCCAAGCAGTTACTTTTTTATATAATATTTGTTCTTTTATTTCTTAAAAGCTTTTGTAATTAATACCATACATTCCCACTCACTCCTTAAAATGTTTATCTAATTCTTTATTAACATGGGATATTACTCTTGATTGATTCATTTCTTTACGTTGTTCTTCCATTCTCTTATAAGCCATAGCTTCAAATTCACGGCGTTCTTTATTTACTTTATCTCTGAATTCTTCATACTCTTTTTTATTTTTGTTATATAACGCTAGAGCTACAATAATTGTTAATACATACAACACAGCGAATACACCTATCGCTAATAAACCTAATAAGAATAAGTCGTTCACTTCCCCAACACCTCCCGAATTTTAGTCAGAATATCTTTATCTTTCGATGTCTTCTGATTTGATGAAGCTCCCGTCTTTTGACATGACTCCTGTTCTGTCTTTAATCTCTCCATAAGCTTGTTCTAAACACTCCCGTAACGTCATATTATTTTGTTGGGCCAAAATCACTAAAGTAACAACAACGTCTCCTATACCGTCTCTGAGAGCGTCTGTGTTGTCTCTGCATAGTGCAGCAGCAACCTCACCCATTTCTTCGCTTGATTTAGCATACTGTGTAAAGCTATTACCTTTATCAAGTCCTTTATCGATACTCCACTCTTCTACTGCTTTTACTAATTGATCTAATTGATTAGTCATTATCGTTGTCCTCCGAATTGATTATTTTGATTCATTCCATTTCGAATTAGGTTTAATTAATTGATTAATGTGCAGATCATCATTCAACGAACGTATCTCATCACCTGTATCATAAAAGACATTGGCTAAATATCTGCCGAAAGCATCATCTTTATACGTCTGAACATATATTTTCTTATTCTCTACACATTGCTTAGTAAAGTTAGTAGCTTTACTATAATTTTCTTGACCTCTCTCTGGCGTATCAACATTGAGTAACCTGACACGCCTTTTAGCAAATGTTTCAAACCCTAAATCTAAATCAATGTCTAACGTGTCCCCGTCAACAACATTGGTACATGTTGCTTTAAATGTGTATAGTTGTTTTTTGATGTTCATCTCATACACTCCCTATTACTTTTAATGTGTTCTTCTAATACTTTCATCGTGACTTTACTTCCAGCCACCTTAACCACAAAACCTTTTACGCCTTTTTTACGCAATTCACTTTGTATCTGAGTTGGTGTCTTGCCTGCTGTATCGTATTTATAACGTTGGTTGATCGTTGATGAGAGTTCTAATGTGTTAGTTGTCATTGTGCTGCCTCTTTGTAATCAGTTACCCACATGAACATTAATCCATCTTCAACGTGGTTTCTATTACATTTCCTTGATACATTCGTTCTATCTAAATTCATATGCTTACTAGCCTCTCTAGTGCTTGAATACTCTTCAACAATGTTGTTATTAGAATCGATTAGATATACCGCTTTAGAACAACCTTTATTTATTCTGTACAATCTATATTTCTTGAATGACGTTGCAAATAAATTATCTGCGGTGATGTCGTTGTAAATTCTATTTTTAGGATACGCGTGCATACCATTCTGAATACCTGCAATAAAAGTTTTAAATACTATGTCGCTAGCTCGATGATGTTTATTTTTGTAAATGATGTTCAATGAACCTTTGTTGTTATTAGCAAATTTAAATTGTCCGTCTAATGTCTTAAATCTACCTAGATTACTTACATACAATTGATAATGTTCATTGAACTTCCAAACTTCATCACTTACTTTTATAAGCTCATTGATTTCTTGTTTCTTTTTTATACGTGGTAGTTTGTCTGTAAAGAAACAATTTAGTTTATAGTTAAACTGACCTTTGTGTTTCTGTTGGTATATTGTCATTTCTGGAATACCAGTAATATAACTTAAATGCTTAACAGTTGTTTTAGTGATAGTATGTGCAAATGGTTCATACATATAGATCATGATTAATCACTCCATTTTTTCAAGTAATCTTCCTGCATAGTCATACGCTTTTTTGATATCTTCTTTTTCATTGTCTTTTCTGCCACTACGCACAGGGTATTTAATCATATTGCCCTTCATATAGCCTTTGAATTCTTCAAATGAAAGTTGTTGATATAAGAATTCAATCACGTCTATCCCGTCACTACCTTGATAATGTTTCGGTGTTCTATTAGATACGCCCACTACTTCATCTAGCTTTTGTGTAAACGGTAAGTCTACCACAACAAAATCATCATTATCAGTTAGTCTGTAGGTTTGTCCATTATGCATAATCAAGTCGGTAAAATCCTCACCAGTCACTAAATTTTTGCAACGTTGAGTATACTTACCATATTGCGACTGTCCATTATCTCCTATAAATTGCACCCAATCTCCAGCATTTAAATCTTTTATCCTCATCTCTCTATCCCCTTTGCACTCTGCCGTATGAATCAGTTTTGATTGTTGCGATTAAATTATTTCTTTCTAGATTTCTAAAATAACTACTATCAACTCTGTTCTTTTTCAATAATTCCAATGAACGTTTGGCTCTAGCTAATCTTTCTTCTCTACGTTTACGTTTTAATTCTTTTTCGTGTCTCATCTCTGCTCTTTGGATTTCGTACAATTGCTTTGAATTCAACCCATCGCCTTTATAGAATTCTGGAACTTGTTCAATCATCTTAATTAACCACCTTTAAATTTATTTTTTTGCCACTAATTAACAATTCTTTACTACCTGTTTCAACTAATTCATTTATTTCTTTCTTAGTTAAAATCAATTCTGGGATTTGTTTGTAACCATTAGATTTATTTATTTCGACTTGTTCGAATAAATCGTCAAACTCTACTTTCAAATAATTTTGTATATTTCGTCTTACATTATCCGAGATATATCTTTCTCCGTTTACTAATCTAGATAGATAGGTTTGATCAATGTATATTTCACTTGCGAACTGTGTATATGTCATATTTCTTTCATTTAAAATCCTATCTAATTCTTCTCGCTTTATTGCACATTTGATTACTTTCATTTACTCCACTCCTAAAATTCTTCTATAGATACCCCAGTTACTCTGTGATAGCCCTGAAATACATCTGACGGACTATCTTTTATATCTTTGATTAATTGTTCTTTATTATTTGTTTCTTCTTGTATAATCACCTTGATTGTGACTTCCGCGTTTACTGTTTCTTCTGGCATTTAATCCACTTCCTTTATGACCATGACGATTTTCGATTCTTCGGCATACATCTTGTAACTATCTATATGCACTACTTGATTATCGTCTTGCCACACATGTTTATTTGCAGCGTCTAATACTGTCTTAATCAAATTATCTACATCTGGCTTAGTACGTTTATATGTGCCTATTGCAATTAACTTTCGTTTCTTGGACCAACTTTTCGGTGGTTCAAAATAAAAGTACAACGACACTTTCAAATTCTTATCTGTTAATAATTTCGGCATTTGTCCCTGTATATACGTCTTGTGCTTTGTGTATGATGTTGGCATATAAGTTTGAACAAATTTACCTGCATTACGAAACCTTGGGCGAGGTGATCCAATAGGTGCTTTATATGTTTCATTAAATTTAATTTCTATTTCCATGTGCCACCTCTACAAAAATTCAAATAAGTTTGCTTGTAACCCTAGTTCTTTTTCGTATCTGAGGTCATACACGCCCTTAAATCGTTTTAGCTCACTATCTGTCATGATTTTCTTTTCGTCGCTAAAATGAGCTCCTGTGAGCGAATAAACCTCATTTGTATCATCTTCATACTTGATGACTTTAATATCTTCCGTGCCATCTTCTCTATATAGGTAGTACCTTTCGATAATTCCCATCTTTATCTCTCCATTTCGTCTCGTTCATGATTAACTCCTGGACGTCTTCGTACTGATTAAATGGTGTTATTGTGCCAGCTTTTAACAATCTATCTAACGCCCACCCAACCTCTAATAGTGTTTTAGCGATGAGTGAGTCGTTTTGATAATCTTCTCGATACATAATGCCTAGTAATTTTTGATATTCGTATACTTTCATCCAATAAACCTCTGCGTTTTTTTATAAAATTCTATATGTGCCACGCCAGTTTCTCCGTCTTTATTTTTCGATATGATAAACTCAATATCAGACTTACCAGTATCCACATCAACTTGATCTTTATCGTAATAATCATCACGATAAAGAAAGAAAATCATGTTAGCGTCTTGTTCAATACCGCCTGCCTCTCGTAAATCAGACATCATAGGGCGTTTATCATTACGAGATTCAACACCACGACTTAACTGCGATAATGCGATGATGATACAACCTGTTTCTTTTGCGATGATTTTTAAATCACGAGATATCTTTTCGACTTCTAACCTTCTATCTCTTTGAGGTACGTCTGATTGCATAAGTGTTAGGTAATCAATAAAGATGACATGAGGTTTATCTGACTTTTGAGACGCTACTTCCCTAACGTCTTGTGGTGTCATTTGTGCTTGGTCTTCAATCTTTAATGACTTGCACTTCTTGATTTGGTCAATTGCTTTCATAACATTTGAAACTTCATTGTCATCAAGTCCATTACCTTGTTTAATTTTGGTAAGTGGTATGTTTGTAATAGACGCTACTAATCTCTCGACAATGTTGTTGCCACCTGTCTCTAAACTGAAAAACGTTGTTGGATAACCTCGTCTTGCAATATTCCACATCATTGTTAAAGCAAGTGCCGTTTTACCTAACGACGGTCTAGCACCTAACACATTGAGTTGACCTGGTTCAAAACCAATAATTTTATTGTCTATAGATGAAACCCCTGTTTTAATAAATTGTTTCGGTTCATCAGATAATATGTTTTCGACAACCTCAGCTAAAAAACTATCAGTAGCGTCAGCTTTTTTAATCGTCATGCCCTTTAATTTTTCTAATTCCTCGACCAAATAATTAAAATTATTCTTAGTTGGCATTGATTGATACTCTGAGACTTTCTCACGAGCCTGTGACAAGACGTATTCTTGTAATAGGTTCAATTGGTCATCCATAAAAAATACCTTGTCAGTTCCCTCTGAGTTGTATATTCGACCTAGTCTCTCAGTAGATATAAATTCGTTGTCATCACGACTTTTAAAATAATTTTGATTAACATCAACTTTGCCTTGTTCGAGTACATATTCCAGAAACCCTTTTAACTTCTTGTCAGTAAACATCTCTGGTTTTAATCTGAATTTGCCTAGTAACTCTGGGTTACGCATAAGATTAGAAATTATCGACTCTTCGGTGTTCAATACATCAATAGTCATCATCTAACCCCCAATCTTCTTTCATCTTTTGCCATTGTTCTCTTAACTGTTGTCGGTTCTTTCTGAATTCTTTATCATGCTGCATTCTATATTTATCAGTTTGTTCTTCTGGTATCACTGCACTTTCCATTTCTGGTGGTTTACGATCAATAATTTGTGCAATTGTAGGTTTATAACGGCTTTCCCTAATGTATTTCTTAGTTTTGTGTAAGGTTCTGTCGTAGTCGCCATAATTCATGATTTGTTCTAACCACAAGTCAAACTTGGTATCATTAAACTTCATATCGTAGACATTATTAACTAGCTCTATGATTTCGAATGCTTCAGCCTTAGTCATTGGCATAATGTCTAACCTCCTAATATTTCTTGTTTCTTCCTAGCTAAGTAATCATCTTCTTTAGGTTGTTTAGGTGTAACCTTAGCTATTGCTTTTTCTTTAGTATCGACACCGTCTTTATTCCAGTTCTCTAATACTTTGATAAGGTAGTTAATACCTTTGTTGTTTTCTTTACAGTAATCAGTAGCTACAGTAACGATGTCTAGTTTGTTATCTTTAAAGTCATTTATAGTCTCTTCTAGTTGTTGTGCTTTTAATGGACTTTGTATAATTTCTAAATTATTACTAATGTATTGAAATACATGTGACACGACGTCCTTGTCTCTCTCTGAAGAAGTCTCTGTGTAGTCTCTGGTATTGGTCGGGTCATTTTGACCCATTCCATCGTGCCAATTTGACCTCATCGTCGGGTCATTTTGTCCCGATGGTCGTTCCACTAGTTTGTTTAACGTTTCATAATTAACTGAATACCATTTTGTACGGTCAAAGCCAGCTTTGTTATAGTTGCCAACATGTAATAAATTTTGTTTTTCTAAACTTCCAAATGTACGCTTGATAGTCCTTTCACTCCAAAACGTAAATTGCTTTTGCCATTCAGGGTAAGAATTGTAAATCCATTTTTTACCATTATGATGGTGCTTGCTGGTATTTAACCAGTAATGAATTTGTTGTAATATGATTGCCTCGTTAAGTCCTATCTCAGTTGCTAACTTAGGCAGTACGAGTATTGGATAATCGTCAATCAACAAGTTGTTCATCCACTCAACTCCTTTTTGATATAATATTTTTGAGGTGTTAAAAAATGAATTGGATTTCTTTAATTGCGTTAATAGTTTCAATAATTTCTTTATGTTTAACAGCTTATAAGTACTGGCATGACTACAAAGAAAATCAATTGAAAATTTCAGTAGATTTAAAAAATCATTTTGTCTCTTATGAAAGGAATGTATTTGAATTGAATGTAATAAATGAAACTAAAAATCCAGTTTCTATCACTAAAATAGTCTTAATAGATGAAGATAAAAGCTCAAAATTTGAATGTATTCAAAACAAAGTGTTATTAACTAAAACTAAACACATTAGAAATGAAAGCAGTTTGTTACCAATTAACCTAAATGCCTATGCTTCTCATAAGATATTTATTGTTTTTGATTTAGAAAAAATTTTGAATGCTTACAATTTTGAAATTTACACTAGTAAAGGTGTTTATATTACTAAATACAAAGAGAAACAATTGAAAGAACAATCGCTATTAAACTTAGGATCAGTATCGATAGATAAATGATATGATCACGTTTTTTCATACATTCACCTTCCTTTAAGCATTCTATTGAGTCGTTCATCTACGTCCACCCAACTGTCATGTAATTTGTATTTCTCATTAAAACTGTCCATGCCTATGTTGTGCTGTTCTCGATGATGACTTGAACACAAAGCTAATACTTTGTTGTCTATATGATTAATCTTGCGTCTGTTACGTCCTCGTCCTACTGCTTGATAATGTGCAAGTTCTGCATGTGGTTTGCCACATATGACACAGTTACGATTGACCGTCGACCAGTAAAGAAATGATCTATCATTTTTTAGTAGGTCGCTTGTTTTATAGTTAAGTGGTATATCGTTGTGGAATATCCAGTCCAACGTTACTTCTATAACTTGGCCTGCTTGTGTACGTGTACAGTCACTTAATGAAATGCGGTTGTCGTAGCCGTAGTAAGTCCTTACGTATTCGATGAATAAATGCCTCATGTAATCCATTGACGAGCCTGTATGAGCCTCTATGTCCTTTACAAGTGCAAATATCTTTCTACGTTGTTTACCAGTGATTTTGAACGGATCTACGACCTGCACATCGACCTCGACTTCTAAACCGTTATCGAGTAGTAACGTTTCTTTGTTTCCTAATTCAACACCAGAGATGACGACGGTTGTTGTGCCATCATCTTCAGTGATGTAATTTTTGATTAAAGCCATTTAATCAGTCCAATCAGAATGGTAAATCGTCATTATCTATATTTACGTTGTTGTCATTATTGAATGGATTATTACCACTTTGCTGTTGTGGTTGGTTGTTAGATTGATTGTTATTCTTTCGTTCAATAAAAGTTACGTTGTTAACTGCAACGTCTGTAGTGAACACTTTCTGACCCTGCTTATTCTCATAACTACCAGTTTGAATAGAACCAGTAACGCCGATTTTATTACCTTTTGTAAAGTTATTAGCGATAATTTCTGCAGTCTTACCAAACGCAACACAATTGATGAAGTCTGTTTCGTATTCATTCGTTTGTTTATTCTTAAATTGTCGTTGGACTGCAATTCTGAAATTAACCACATTACTGTTTTGACCTTTTAGTTCTGGATTAGCTACTATATTTCCGATTAGATTTACTGTGTTCATTATTCAGTCTCCTTTTTATCTAACTGTTTTAGTCCTGCATCTAATTTTTGATATACTTGTGCGATTTCTTTTTGATTCACTTTGTTTATGTTACTAATGCCTAGCCAACGCATTGTTTTATCTAATGTTGCGTCTCTACCTTTTTCTTGTGATAAAGTTACAAATTGATTTATTTTATCTTCTAACTCAGTAATTGCATTGTCGCTTGCACTTGGTACTTCTTCGCCGTTATAGATATAAAGACCTAATCCATGAAGTGCTGCAGCTTTCACGAAACAACGCTTTTGAGCTTTGTTTATATCAAATGTTGTTGCGTTACCTTTAGGTAGTGACTTATTTTTGAAGTCCAATACTGGTAACCACTCTGTTTCAGTCTGACCTTTAACAGTCACTGACACTTGTACAAAATAACCCTCTGGTGTAGCTAAATATGGTACAAAATAGTTTTCTAAAGGTATATCTGGGTGTGGGAATTCATGTGTTTTAACTGTGTAATTGCTATCTATTTTCTTTAGTTCTTGATGTGCATAAGACCACGCAAGATAAGTTAAACCGTTTTTCTTTTCTACATGTTCATTTACATCTTTACTGTTTAATTGATTGAATAATGTTTGTTCAGTCATACTCAACCTCCTCATATTCAGTTGTTTCTTTAACGATTTTTTTAATAGCTTTGTGTTTAGTCATGTCAATTACTGAGTTATCCATACCGTCGAAGTCTTTTGCGTCTCGTCTATTAGTTGAGTATTTGATATCTGGAAAGTTTTCACTAGGGCGATTAGTAATATATAATTCATCGTCAATGTCTTTACGTTTAATGAGATAAGTCACTGTTTCTTTCATCTGCACATTCTCCTTTTAAAATTTTGAATGCTCTTTTGTACATTTCTTTTTGTTCTTTATACATATTGATTTCTGATTGCATAATTCGTCGTTGACGCTCTAATTCTTCATCACGTTCAGCTAGTTGAGATTTAAGTCGCCATTCGTTCTGCCATGCGATTTTGAGTAATTCCAATAATTGCTCTTGCATAATACCTCTCCTAGTTTTATAATTTATTTGTGCCTTTTTTCTAAACTTTTACTTTTTTTACTGAATGCTATTCGACTAGCATTCAGTCTTTTTTTTGTTGTCGAAGTAGATGTATTCGAAGAATATAAACACTCCAATACTAATAACATTTGCAACTCCTACTGCAGTGATGAAGTTTATTCCTGCAAAAGTGAAGAACAGCGAGAACACTACCCATGCTAATAATGCGATTAAGAATGATTTGTTCATTGGTAACACTCCTTTCTGTTGTATACTTGTATATCTTTACTGCAATTAATTTTCGCTCCATATTTTCGTGCTATAATCCTTTTATCTAACGTGAAAGGATGGTGAGAAATATGGAGAACGAAGTAAAAATAGATTTAGTACGTCAATATCTATCGAATGCTTTAGATAACAATTTCAAAATGATGATTGTACTCGATGGTAATTTGGTTATTGGGAAACCTTATACTTCTGAAAATAAAGATGATAATTTTATAAGCCAACTCCAAAATTTAAGTGATGACGCACAAAATTATCATGATTTGGAAATTGGTTTTAACTTAAAAGAAGTAATGTTATATTCAGGTAATACTCAAATTAATTTGACTCATCTTTTTGTTTGTTACGAAAAGATTTCTGCGGTTAGTTTGGCACCCGAAGATCAATAACTCTTAATTTCGTTATTTCAGAATCTAAGTAATTTAATCTATTCTTAATTCTCTTAGCATTCCTAACTTCCTCTACCAAAATTGCTGTTAGGAGTGCTATTTTAATGAGTTGTAGTATCTTCATATTCATCTCCCCTTTCTGTGTATTTCTTCGAAATGTTCATCAATGAATTTATTCATCTTTCTTGCGTTGAATCTCCAACGATTTAAACTTTCATCTGGATAATGTGCGATTCCTTGTTGTTTAAGTAACTTTTCAAATTTAGGATTGAATAATAATCTGTCTTTGATAGTGTCATCAGATGACATTTTCAATTTGCGTTTTAACTCTTTTAAGTCCCAAACTGGATCAAGTGAGTAATTTAACAATTCATCGTATTCATCTTTTGCGATGAGTACATGTGTGTCGGGAATTGGGACGGTTACGCTAAGTGTTTGCGTCATCTTAGGTGCTCCTTTCGTGTATAATGTTGTTATCCCTTTGTGAAGGGAGGTGTTGCCTATGGCTAAGGATCATATGACCATCGAGACATCTTGTCCTAATTGTGGTAAACGTATGAAAATTACAACCAAGAAGAAACACAATAAATGTCCAAGATGTAAACTCGATTTTGTTAGAAAGTAGTCTCGAATGGTATACCTTCATCAATTAATTCATCAATCGTGTTTTTAGATTTTTCTAATTCTCTAATAGCTTTGTTTATTTTTAATTTTTTAATTTCTAAATCTTTTCCGTTAATGTTTAATTGATGAATAAGTTTAGGTCTTTTTCTATCAAGCACCTTTTTATTAACTATTGCAGTAGTTGCTATTAAGAGTGCTTTTTTGATTAGATTTAAATATTTCATTCCATTTCCTCCTTTAAATTGTTTGTTCGATTGTTTGGTATAATCACCGTTGGTAGAAAAGCTTTCTGGAAAACGACTTTTAAAGTCTTAATCCCTTCTATAACAGGAGTATTTGGAATGCTTCTAGCACTATTAAAATTATTAGTAAGTAATTAAAGAAGTTTAGTTTTCTGTTAATATCAACTATTTCCCAACCAGTAATCTTGATGTGGTTGTCACTACATCGAGATTTTTTATTTTCTTCTCGCATTCCATTCACTCCTTTAAGTTGTTTGTTCGATTGTGGGTATTAATCATTTTTGGGTTCTGGTAATAGTTCGAAGTGTTTTTCTAATTCTTGTGCTGCCCAACGCATTACTTCTTCTAAGTGTTGTTCTCTGCTTACTTCTATTGTTTCTATCTTGCCTGCTTCTTCTATAGTGTGTTCGTATGTTTCTGATTCATCGTTACTATCCATTTGTAAGTAATAATGAACAATCGTAAGTATGTTTCTTTGTTCTGGTGTCATCATGATTCCTCCTATATTTCAATCGCAGATGGTCTAACATCTTTGATGAATTGAATTATTAGGTCTACGTCTTTACGTTTGATGTGGTTGTTAGGTGCGTTACCTTTCATACCAAGATTTTTTTTAGACTTAACTAATAATTTAGATTTAACTTTTCCTAATTGATGACGATACTCTTCTTTAGCTTTCCTGTTTGCTAATGCTTGTTCATATACATCTCCGATTAGGAATTCATCTATCGTTACTTGAATACCAGCTTTACCTAGAATTTGTTCAGCTTTAGACTTGATAGCAAATTTGATAGCGTCAATGTCTTGTGGCGTTACATATTCGCCTTCGAATTTTTCGTTTAATTCTTCTAATTTCTGATTACTTACTTTTCCTGTTGAAATTAAGTAATCGAGTTTGTCACTAACTAATTGTTCAATAAGTTGGTTCATATCATCTAATGAAGTAATTCCGTATGCACTCGCTAACTCATTATGTTGTCTTTCTACTTTGATGAAGTAACCTCTGATTTTTCTTCCAATTTCACTACGTTGTATCATTGAAATTTCTTTCGCCATGTCTAGTGTCATGATGTGGTCGAGTTGTTCATAAGTACGTAGTCTTTTTTGACTTTGTACTTTTACACTTTGAATGATATAGTCGATATTTTCTTCAAAACCGTATGCAATCATCCGTTCCATCCATTTATCATATTGAGTTCCGATTTCTAATCCTTTGTGTAATTCACGACCACTTACTGCAACTGTTCCATCTTCATTACGTTTTAAATTGAATAGCTGTTGAATTTCATTCATTAACTTTTCACCTCTTCTTTGATTTCTAAGATTTTCGCAATTCGTTTCTTTTGTTCAAATGCATCTCTACGTCCACGTAAGATATCTGATAAGTAAGCACTTGAAATACCTAACATATCTGCTAGTTGCTTATTCGTGATGTTACGTTTAAGTAATTCCATTCTTACTTTCATGCCGAATTCTGTTGTTGCCATGATTACACCTCCATTAACTTTTTTACTAAGCATATAAATTATCCATTGAATTAAAATAACTTTTGTGCTAATATTTAAGCATAGCTTAATAAACCTATAACAACGCAATTAAGCACTGTTAAATCGGTTGCTGTCACTCGTTCCCTAACGAATATTTGTTATTTGTTTAATGGCTAAATTTAAAGCTTAAATACAGTATAATAACTTATATGCTATTTGTCAAACTAAAATAACAAATAAGTTAACTGTGATAGGAGAATTTTATGAATTTAGTACAAAGAATACGCAACTTATGTAACTCACAAAGCTTGACTTTTGCTGAATTAGAGAGGATTTTAGGTTTTTCTAACGGACAAATAAGAAGATGGAAAAAAACTAAACCAGGAATTGATAAAATTCAAAAAGTAGCCGACTACTTCGACGTATCTGTTGACTACTTATTAGGAAGAGAAAAAGATGAATACGCTGGCGAGCAAGAAGATGAAGAAATTCGTATTATGCATCGTGGCGTAAAAAACATGACTAAAGAAGATAGAGAAAAAGCATTAAAAATGTTTGAAACTTTCTTCGATAATTGGGACGAATACACTAAAGACAAATAAAGGGGATTTTATTTTGCATTTTGTATATCAAAATTCATTTTTAAAAGCAGCACGAGCTGTAAGTGCATTAATTGAAACTAATTATATAGATAGATTCCCTTTACCTATTAAAGAAATAATAGAGAATGATAGTAATGTGGAATTATTTACGTTTGAAGATTTTTGTAATATGACTGGATACACTTTAAATGAATTACAAACATACGGTGGTTCTGATGAGGCTTTTCATATTAAAAAGGGAAATAAATTCGCCATTATTTATAACGACAATATATATAATAGAAGATTACGTTTTACTCTAGCTCATGAATATGGTCACTATATCATGGAACATGATGGTATGAGCTACGAGAAAACACCTATATTCCAAGATTCTCAACGTACTCATTTAGAGGAATATGAAGCTAACTCGTTTGCCTCATGCCTCCTATTCCCTCTTAATGTTAGATACAAATATCGTAATGTATTGAGTGTAGGTGATGCGGCAGATCTATTCAAAATTAGTTATCAAGCTGCAAAAGTTGCATTAGATATCTTTGATGAACACATGGACAGTGGATTAGAATATCATATTTCAATGTTTGAACATAGGCACATGGAAACTTATATGTCATTTCTTGAAGAAATGTTAGGAGAGCAGTTGGCAGAATATAATCACATAATGAGAACTGAATACGGTTATTAAAACTCACTACGGTAATTACTCTATTACGTTTGAGCCGTTGAAAGTGTACAAATTGCATAGAGTTGATTAACTCTGTCCTACTGACGCTATAATATAAATTTATAAAGGAGAAATATAATGAAAATAATTAATTATCAAGTTAAACTGAGGAAAATTTTTTATACCGTGAGAACTAACAGAGGTAATGTTTTTAGGAAGTCACGTCCTAAAAAGGAAAGTATTATAAAAACACGCAGAAAATTACAAAAATACGCCAGAGAAATTGATAAAAAAAGACAGTAAGTCCAAAGGAGGCGTAGATGATGACATTCGTTATTGAATGCCTATTAATTTTACTAATTGTAAATGTTATTTTGTTAATCATCAATATTTATAAACTTATAAAAGCGAACGAACAAATTTCTAAAAGAGCTTATACCATGTGGACGGTATTAACTATAGTTTTTATCTCTATTATCGTGATAATACTATATAATTTTATTTTTTTATAATTATATAATTCACATTTAGTTACTGCATATGATCAAGATGAAATAAACTTAATCTAAGGGGATGAATACATTGATCTATGTGATTATCGGTTTGTTTTTAATTAGTATTTTTTTATTTATTTTCAGTTTCTTTTTATCGCAGACGGAAGGGCTTACCTATAAAAGGACTTGCAGGACTATAGCCTTAGCTTTTTTGTTATTAGGTTTCTTTTCTTTCATAGGTCACTTGGTTATTTTATTATCTGAATAGATTTAAAGGAGGAAATATCATGTTCGAAAATTTATTAACTTCTATAGGTATTAATTCTCTTAAAGTAGACACTTTAGTCAAATCTGAATACATTTCACCTAACGATTCATTGTCAGGAATAATAAACTTATATGGTGGAAATACAACTCAAATTGTTAATAAAATTGAACTATCTTTAATAGAAAGGTATGACAACCCTGATGAACGCAGTCAGATACCTGTATTAGAAAACGAATTAGAAACCCTTATTTTACACAAAAACATAAATATTAATAAAGAGGAACAAAGAAGTGAAGAATTTAAATTCAATCTTCCTGAAGTTAGTTTTAAAAGAAATCAAGATTATTTAATTTTAAAAACACGAGTATACATTGCAAATTCTGTAGATGCTTACGATGAAGATAAGATATTTTTTAAATAAAGGTGATAATAAGAAGTCTGAAAGCAAATCAAACAAGAAACCTAATGATTCAAAGAAAGATAAAAAAGCAGATAGCAAAGAAAAATCAAACGACACTTTTAGCGACGATAAACAACAAGCTAGTTCAGATGATAGTTATAATGATACTGCTAACAATGAATCTGAAAGCACATCTAAAAACGACAATGGCAAAGCACAAGACAACAACGGTAATAATGAACGCACAGAAGGTAAACAAGCTCAAGTAACACAACAAAATAATCAGCAACAAAGTAACAACAATCAAAATCCACAAAACAATAAAGGTTATATGACACAAGCTGAAATTGATGAATGGAATAGAGCAAAACCTACTACGCATAACGAGTCACAAATGGAACAAGTGCCACAAAACCATTCTGGTGGTCACCCATCAGCGTTTGGTAAAAGTGATGTTCCAGTGGGTACACAAAAAAACTGATTCAAATGGAGATACTTATATAGACGCAACAGGCAAATAATTTATTGGGTACTTAGTACCCTTTTATTTTACTCTATTACGTTTGAGCCGTTAAGAGTATATGAACTACATCAAATTGATTAACAGCGTCCTAGCGGCGCTTTAATATAAATATAATAAAGGAGAAATATAAGATGAACACTTTATATAATTTACGTAAAAAGAATAATTTAGAAATCGATGAATTAACAAACAAACTCAATAAAATTTACGGTACTGATTATGAACCACATCATTTATGGGAGTGGGAAAATCATCAAAAAGACCCTAAAATGAAGGACGCACTAATTCTTGCTGATTTCTTTAATTCTTCATACGAAGAATTCTTAGATAGTAAAATGAGACAAAGATACAAAGAATTATATGATGTTGAAATAAGAGGGATTAATAAGTAAAGATAATGTAATGCTTCCAAAGGAAGTTGAGGGATGGAGAAAGAAAACTTGAAAGAGCGTTTATTACTTAAATGTCAAGAAGCATTTATCATGGGGATAGATAACATTAAAAAAGCAAATAAAAAAAAGATAACCCCAGGGTCATAGGAATTCTCAGCTTACGCCTACCCCCATTCGGGGACCCAAAGCTAATCCTTCTCGAGTTATCTTAAATATATTATAAGTTACATTGATTACTATTTCAAGAATAAATAACCGGGTAGTTCACCTACCCCTATTATTTATTCTGTATCTAGTGATGGTTTTATATATAAACAAAAGTAATTCAGTATAGCAGTATAGTTTCGAGGTGTAGAAATGACTCTAGTTATAAATTGGCTTTTTATTTTATGTGGTATATGTATACTATTATTTGTATACAATGCATATATGTTTCTTAAAATAAAAATGGGAATTTTAAAAAGAACTTACGCTATATGGACTATATTATATGCATTGTGCATCTTTATTATTGCAATTATGCTTTATGACTTTTTGTACTAAATTAAGATTCTATTGGTAAGGAGACTAATTTTGAAAATTTTAAATTGTAAAATAAAATTAAGTGAAGTAATTTATGAAGTACAAACAAATAAAAATAAATATTTTAAATACGCTTTACCTAAAAATATTTCTAATTATAAAGTACGAAAAGTGCTTAAAAATGTCGAAAGTAAATTAGATCATAACTCAAATAATTGATACATTAAAGAGATGTAAATCACAACAACGACAAAATCAACAACAGCTAATATTTCTTATGTGAGAAAGGACTATTTCTTATTATGTTTTATTTCCTTTTTAGTACTATCATCATAATCGTTATGTTGTTTTTACATTCTTTTTATCTAATTCTACGTATTCAAGAAAAGAAAATGACAATAAAAGGGTATTTAATATACATATTAATTTATTTTGTAATTCTAATAATATTATTACTTATTTTTAAAGGTTTAATTTGAGAATATTTTAAAAGGGTAATATACTTACCCTTATTATTTTTACCTTTTTGAGGAGAGATAGTATGCAAACACGACGTTATGATGGTGAAAAGTGGCAATATGAGTTTAAATATGAAGGTAAACGATATCGCAAAAAAGGTTTTAGGACAAAACGAGAGGCAAATTCTGCAGGAATGGATAAACTTAATGAGTTGCGAAATGGCTTTAATACAGACCACAATATTACATTAAAAGCATACTTTGAGAACTGGATTAAAACATATAAACAACCAGTTGTTAATGAAAACACTTATCGTCATTATCGTTTTACTTTAAAGCATATTCAGGATCATAAAATTGGTAACACGGAATTATCAAAAATTAACAAACAAGTCTATCAAAAGTTTATAAATGACTTTTCTAAAGAACACGCTAAAGAAACGATAAGAAAAACAAACGGTGCTATTCGTTCTGCTTTAGAAGACGCAGTTTATGATGGGTTAATACACAAAAATCCAACTTACAAAGTGAATTATAAAGCTGGCAATCCGACTAAGCCAGAAAAAGAAAAATATATATCTTTAAACGATTATGAAAAGTTAAAAGCATATTTAAAAACTATAAATAGTAGATCAGCATTAGCTTTATTTATCATGATTTGTACTGGTTGTCGAATCAGCGGTGTTAGATATATGAAATTAGAATATATAAACCAGTTGAAAAATCAAATATATATTAACGAACATAAAACAGATACTTCTCCTAGATATGTAAGTGTAGCCAAATCAGATATGAAACATATTTTAGATATGATAAATAATTTAATCATCAGTTATGATGGTTACATTTTTAAAGATACTGGTAGTATTATTACTGTGAATGCAATAAACAAAACATTAAAAAAAGCATGTGAAGTAAATGAAATACCTATCATTACATCACATGCTATTAGACATACACATTGTTCATATTTATTAGCCAAAGGTATTTCTATTTACTATATTTCAAAACGGTTAGGTCATAAAAATATAGCAATTACTACATCTGTTTACTCACATTTATTAGAAGAAAAATACAGTGAAGAAGAAACAAAAACGACTAATATTTTAGAAAAGATGTAGTTTAGGGACTCTGTAGGGACTTCAAATGCTTTAATCACCATAGTTATAGCATTTATAAATCTCCTTCGAGGGGGCTAAAATAAGCAACTATTATATATTTACAAAAAAGAATCCCACGTTAATGGGGTTCTTTTTTACAATTCTATTTTCTCACCATTTCGAATTTTGTCAGCTAATTCATTTAATTTTCTTAAACGATGGTTCATACCTGATTTTGATATGGGGCCAGTTGATATCATTTCCCCTAATTCCTTTAAGGAAATTTCTTGGTGCTCAACTCTTAACTTGGCAACCTCTCTTAAACGATCTGGTAAATTATCTAAACCTATTTCTTGATCTATTAATTGAATGCTTTCAACCTGTTTCATTGCAGCGCTTACTGTTTTATTTAAATTTGCTGTTTCACAATTCACTAATCGGTTTACTGAATTTCTCATATCACGGACGATTCTTACATCTTCAAATTTCAACAGCGCTTGGTAACCACCAATTAAACTAAGGAAGTCAGAAATTTTTTCTGCTTCTTTTAAATAAACAATGCTACCTTTTTTACGCTCAAGATGTTTCGCATTTAATTCGTAACTATTCATCAACTTCGTTAAACCTTCAGAATGATTTTCAAATTGAGAAAATATTTCTAAATGGTATGATGACGTTTCTGGGTTATTGACTGATCCACCCGCTAAAAATGCGCCACGTAAATAACTACGTCTCATTTCATCGTCTTGAATCATATCTGGATCTATTTCATGTGTAAATACACCGTTTTTTAATATACCTAGCTCATCAAGAATTTCTCTTGCTCGCATTTTTGTACGACAAATATAAATATTATTTTTCTTTAATTTCATTTTTTTACGTACTAATATTTCTACTTCTACATTAAAAATACGTTTGATCAGGGAATATATCCTTCTTGCGGTAGTTGCATTCTCAGTTTGAACATTAATCACAAACTGTTGATTGGATAGACTTAATGCCCCATTCATACGAATTAATGCACTGAGCTCTGCTTTTGCATTAGCTTCATCTACATCTATACGAGTTAATTCATTTTTCATATCTGATGCAAAGCTCATAGAACATTCATTCCTTTCTAACATTACCCTTTAGATTTATAAGATAATAACTACATTTTTTAATTTTATTTCAAAATGGATTAAATATCTTCATCTCAATATTTTTTCTTTCAATAAAAAACAAGTTTCATCTGTATCCAATAACTAAAATATTATTTACGATTATCATTTGGATCAAATTGAATTGTACTAATAAGATCTAATGCTTTTTCATAAATTAATTTTGATAAAACTTTTGTATTATGTCTTACAAAATGTTCATCAGATATTTCGACTAGATTTGAAGCCGTAATGACTTCTATTCCATCTTGCTTTAATTCTTCAACATTTACATCAACAGGATCAGAATTTTTCTCTTTATATTTTCTTAAAACATTCTCATTGAATTGATCGGTACAGCAAATAACATAATCTACAAATGATTGACCTGTTTGGCGATGCAATGCATTAATATGTTCTTTCACGGTATAGCCGTCTGTTTCACCAGGTTGAGTCATAACATTAGCTACATATAATTTAGGTGCAGATGAATTAATTAAGGCTTTAGAAATCCCTTTGACACAAAGATTAGAAATAACACTCGTGTATAGTGATCCAGGACCTAATACAATCAAGTCAGCTTCTTCTAACGCTTCAACCGCTTCTTCCATAGGTTCTACATCATCTGGCTCTAAAAAGACTTTTTCTATTTTTTCTTGTTTCTTCGGAATTTTTGATTCGCCATATACGATTTCACCATTTTCCATAATAGCATTTAACTGAACGCTTGTATTGGTAGATGGAATTACTTTACCTTTAATATTTAAAACTTTACTTAGTTCTCTAATAGCATGTCCAAAGTCATTAGTAATATTTGTCATCCCCGCAATTAATAAATTTCCTAAAGAATGACCACTAATTTGATTTTCTTCAAATCTATATTGGAATAATTGAGTTAGTACAGACTCCGAGTCGCTCAGTGCAGCAATCACATTTCTTATATCCCCAGGTGCTGGAATATCCATTTCATTACGAATTTTACCCGTACTTCCACCATCATCAGCAACAGTAACTATGGCAGTAATATCTATAGGAAACTCTCTTAGACCCCTTGCCAATACAGATAAACCAGTCCCTCCGCCAATTAAAACTACTTTCATTCTTCTCATTGTTGTTCTCCACTTTCAATATGTGCATCTCTATGATGAACATATACTTTATAATCGAAAACGTCGTTAAGATATTCTCCTAAACGTTTAGTTAATGCTACTGAGCGATGTTGACCTCCAGTACAGCCAATTGCTATGACTAACTGTGACTTGCCTTCTTTTTTATAACCAGGAATCATAAATTTCAATAAGTCAGTTAATTTATCAAAGAAGATTTCGGTTTCTTTCCATTTCATAACGTACGTATAAACTTCTTCATCCATTCCTGTTAATGGACGTAGTTCTTCAACATAGTATGGGTTGGGTAAAAATCGAACATCAAATACTAAATCTGCATCCATTTGTATACCGTGTTTAAAACCAAAGCTAGTGACGTTTATTGTAAATGTTTCAAAGTTTTCATCTTCATAGTAATTAACTACTCTAGCTTTTAATTCTTTAGGTTTAAGTTGACTTGTGTCTATGACATAATTTGCAATACTTCTAATTCGTGAAAGATGTTGACGTTCTTCATTAATAGCATCAATAAGTGAACGTTGTCCCTTTTCATTTAAAGGATGTGCTCTTCTAGATTCTTTATATCTTGAAATTAATTTTTCAGTTGTTGCTTCTAAAAACATGACGTCTACAATAACGTCATTTCTACTTTTAATTAAATCAATTTCCTTAACCAATGATTTAAACAGTTCTTTACCTCTTAAGTCTATTGCAATAGCCACTTTTTGTAATGATGGATTACCTTGTTCCATCAATTCAACAAATTTAGGTAATAGTACGGGTGGTAAGTTATCTACACAAAAATAACCTATATCTTCTAGACTTTGAATCACTAAAGATTTTCCTGCACCAGATAATCCAGTGACAACAAGTAATTCACTTTTCCCAATTTCTTTTTCAGAATTTACCATTTTATCGGTTCACCGCCAGTTCAGTTGATATTCATATATTAATAGGTTCATCATACCACACTCATTTTCACAAAGGAATGTAATCAATACTTATAAAAAAGCTAGAACAACAAATGGATTATCATTGTTATAATCCTCCTATTGCTCTAGCTTTATTTCTTGTTATAAACGATATTTAAGCTTCTAATTTATCTTTAATACTTTCAATATAATCAGCCGCACTTTGTGCCGCAATACTACCATCACCTGTTGCTGTTACAATTTGACGTAAACCTTTATCTCTTACGTCGCCTGCAGCATAGATACCAGGTACATCTGTACTCATATCAGCTTGAGTTACAATATAACCATTTTCATTTGTAATACCTAAATCAGTGAATGGTGCAGTTAATGGTTTCATACCAATATAAATAAATACACCATCTGCATCGTATGTTACTTCTGAACCATCTTTAGTTGACTCTAAAGTTACTGATCCTACTTTGCCATCTTTGTCATTTATTGTTTTTAATGTATGGCTCCAAATAAAATCAACTTTATCATTTTTAAATGCACGATCTTGTAAAATACTTTGTGCGCGTAATTCGTCTCTTCTGTGGACAATCGTCACTTTATCAGCAAATTTTGTTAAGAATGTACCTTCTTCAACTGCTGAGTCACCACCGCCGATAACAAATAAACGTTTATTTTTGAAGAATGCACCATCACATACTGCACAATAACTTACGCCACGTCCGCCTAATTCTTGTTCACCTGGTACGCCTATTTTTTTATATTCAGCACCAGTTGAAATAATAACTGCATGTGCAGTAATTTCTTTGTTTCCTAAATTAACTACTTTATAGTCGCCTTTATCTTCTATTGATTTACTATCACCATATTGATAAGTAGCGCCAAATTTTTTCGCATGTTCAAACATTTTTGTAGATAAATCTGGTCCAGTAATCATTTCAAATCCTGGAAAGTTTTCTACCTCTTCTGTATTTGCCATTTGGCCACCTGGCATACCACGTTCAATCATAACAGTGTTTAAATTTGCACGTGATGCATAAACTGCAGCCGTCATACCAGCAGGGCCTGCACCTATAATTGCTACATCAAAATCTACTTCAGTCATTTACTTGCCCTCCTACTTAATAATCATTAAACGCATTATATATCAAAATAAGTATTTCATAAATTTATATGCTCAGAATATAAGTTATCGTTTTATCAAGTTTATAATTACTTATATCAAACCATTCTTTTATTTGCTTTTTAGTCAATTTTTGGTTGGTATGTTGATAATACAAATATAAGAACGCACCTAAATATCTATCTAATTCTGTTAAATCAGCTTGATCTGCAATAATTGATTCAGCTTGATCTATCCATTGAACAAATAAAGATGTATCATTTCTAAATTCATCAAATTGATATAATTTGACCATGCCACGATGTATGAAATCTAATTTATTTAGTGTCAAACCTTGAACTAAGTATGTTAAATATAGTTTCTCATAATCATTCATCGTTTCTAATACGGCCCAAATTTCTTCTGTAATCAATATTTCTTTACCATTCAATTGATTCAACAAGAATATACCATATAATCTATAATGACTATCGTCGTCCATTAATAAAGGTAAAATACGTTGATCAAATACATGTTTACTTTCTTCAATTACCCATGGTGGAAAACCTACATCAACTTTAGAAATTTGTAATAACTTGTTCCAAAATTGAATACTTTCATCTTTATTTCCTAGGTAATAATAATTGTAGCTTAAGGCATTAAACATTTGAATAGAAGCAAATTTCCCTTTTTTATATAAAGGAAGCAATAATTTTTGAGAAGCATGATATTGTTTCAAATAACTTAAGACAATACCTAATTTAAAACTTTCATCGTCATTCATTGGCATGACTTTGTTTAAAATATTTAAGTAACGCTTATATTTATCCATATCATTTGTATTGTAAAGTAGTAACGTATAATGACACAGTGCATGAACATCTGAATTATCTTCATTTAGTAACTCTTCAAACATGTCCTTTGCTATATCATATTCGCCTAAATATAAATAACACATCGCTAATAAATTTTTTATCACTCGATGATTTTGAATATCTTCATCTTGATTTAAAATATAAGTTCTCGCTTCTTCTAAACGTCCCTGTGAAAATAAAAATTGAAATAATAGTTGTACTGCAAATAGTTGTGCTTCGATTTCTATTTGATGTTCGTTTGAATACGACACATCGAATGTTTGTTCAAGCTCATCTCGGAAATCTTGATCATCTGTAATTAATACATAATTAATACCAAACAAGAATGCCTTGTTTGGTTCATTTAATTCAATGTTTAACTGACTCAACTCATAAAAACTATCTGCCTTACGTCTATCATTTATAATATTTTCATAAAATACCTTTTCAGCTTGGCTTCCAAAACCTAGTTTTACTAAACATTGAGCATAGTTTAATTGAATATCAAAATCCTCAGGTGACAATTCTAGCACTTTACCGTAATAATCGACTGCTTTTTTATAATCTTGTTGCTTCCACTTCTGATTAGCCATTTTACGATAAAACGGTTCATCAAAAGCCATTGAAATAATTTTATTGTTTTTATCTGCCAAAGATTGTCACCTCCATCTTTAATTTATTTTTATAGGATTACCAATCGCATATGCGCAATCTGGCACATCTTTTGAGACAACTGTTCCTGCACCAATGGTGACATGACTTCCAATAGTTACTCCAGGAAGTATTGTCACATTAGCACCTATTAATGTATTAAGACCTATTTGAACTTTACCATATTTAAATTCATCCACTAAAATTTCGTGCGTTAATATTGTAGTATTATAACCAATCACACTATTGTTGCCAACAGTTATTAATTCGGGATAAAACAAATCTGGTACTACTTTATATGCGAATACAGTTTGTTTGCCAATATTCATTTTTAAATACTTACGATAGATAACATTTTTTAATTTTAAATTTGGCATTACTCGACAAATTTAAATTATTAATGTTTGTTTAAACACTTTTGGAAAACGTATTAGTCGATATATTTGCCATAATGGATTAATCGATGATTTTTGATATCTATCATGTGTTTGGAGTTTTCTCATTGAAAATCTACACCTTTTGCTTTGGCCAACTTAATGGACCAGCATTTTTATAAACAGGTGGTTGAAATTTATATCGTCTATAAATAATTAAAATAATACTAATAATACTAAGTATAACCGATACTAATTGTGCCACTCTTATATGACTTGTCAACATCAAGCTGTCTGTTCTAAGTCCTTCAACAAAGAAACGACCTATTGAATACCAAATTAGATATAAGAAGAATGTTTCTCCTAGTTTCAAATGCTTTCTAATCGAAATTAATAAGATAAATCCTAACACATCCCATACTGATTCGTATAAAAATGTTGGATGATAATAATGACCATCAATATACATATTATTAATAATAAATCGAGGTATATGAAGTTGTTCCAAGAATGTTTTAGATACTATACCGCCGTGTGCTTCATGGTTCATGAAATTGCCCCATCGTCCGATACCTTGAGCTAAAATAATACTCGGTGCGACAATGTCTCCAATTTGGAATGGGTTTAAATTTTTTAATTTACATACGATAACTCCTGTAATAAAGCCACCTATTAATCCTCCATGGATAGCTATACCGCCATGCCATATTTTAGGTATTTCTCCTGGATTTTGCATGTAATATGGCCATTGGAATATTACAAAATATATACGAGCTACAATAAAACCAAATATGGCACAATAAAAGATAACATCTACTAATGTGTCTTTATGTAGACCAACTCTCTTCAAAGCTTCTTGTGCTACAAAATACCCTATTAAGATACCACAAGCAATTATAATTCCATACCATCGTATTTGTAATGGACCTAGGTGAAATGCGACAGGATCAATATAACTCAAAGTTAAATCCATAAACTAATTACTCCTCACTTTTATGACTGTTACGAACAATTTCATCATTAAGTCGTTCGCTAAATTCTTCTGCTGTATTTATTCCCATAATATTTAAACGATAGTTCATAGCAGCAACTTCAATAATAACTGCAACGTTTCGTCCAGGTCTTACAGGAATTGTTTTTTTCGTGATTTCAGTATCTAAAATACGTAAAGTCTCTTCGTTTAAGCCGACTCTATCGTATAACTTTTCTTTATCCCAGTTTTCTAAATTAATATTTAAACGGATTTGTTTTTCAGTTAAAATTGAGCCCGCCCCAAATAATGTCATCACATTAATGATTCCTAAACCACGTATTTCTAATAAATGTTCTATTAATTTTGGTGGTTTACCTATTAATTCATCTTTAGTAATTTCTCTTATCTCAACATTGTCATCAGCAACTAATCTATGTCCTCTTTTAACTAATTCTAATGCTGTTTCACTTTTACCGATACCAGAGTCACCAGTTATGAGAACACCTACACCATAAACATCAACTAGTACGCCATGTAATGATGTTGTTTTTGCTAGTTCATGTTCTAAAAATGTAGTTAATCTACTCATTAAACTTGTCGTTGCATCTTTAGCAACAATAAGTGGTGTATTTAATTCTTTTGCTGCTTCAACTAATTCTTCAGGAGGCTCTAATCCTCTTGTTACTATAATTGCAGGTGTATCTGGTCGACATAATTTTCTCATTCTTCCTTGACGTTCATCATCTGGAAGTAAATTATAAAATGATAACTCAGTCGTACCTAATAATTGTATTCTGTCTGAAGCGTAATGTGAGAAGTAACCAGCCATTTCTAAACCAGGTCTAGAGATATCTGTGTTTTTAATAGGTTTATTTAATCCTTCTTCCCCAGCTATTAATTCTAATTTTAATAATTCAACTAATCTTTCAGTTGTTAACATGTGTTCACCTCTATTTGAAATGTTACTACAATTTCGCTTTCTTTAATCATATCAAAAATCAAACTACTTTCTATATCAAAAAGTTACGCTTATTTAATATTTAGAAAATACGCTCTATAAATTAAGCCTTATTGAATACTTTATTATGTATATTGTTTTTGAAAAATGTGAATCCTTTTTAATTTGGATGATAAATATCTACATCTAAAAAAGATGATTCCAGTATACTCTGAAATCACCTTAATATAAATTATAACATCATTCTTTTATGATTAATCTTTATTTCTATCTCTTTCTAATACTGTTTTTAAATATTGTCCTGTATAAGAGTTTTCTACATTCGCAATGTCTTCAGGCGTACCAGTAGCAACGATTGTTCCACCACCATCGCCACCTTCTGGTCCTAAATCAATAATATGATCTGCAGTTTTAATGACATCTAAGTTATGTTCAATAATCACAACAGTATCACCATTTTCAACAAGACGATTTAATACCTTTAATAATCTGCTAATATCATCAACATGTAAACCAGTTGTTGGTTCGTCTAAAATGTAAATGGAACGTCCAGTAGAGCGTTTATGCAATTCTGATGCGAGTTTAACACGTTGTGCTTCACCACCAGATAAAGTTGTTGCTTGCTGTCCTAATGTGACATATCCTAAACCAACATCTACTAATGTTTGTAGTTTACGTTTAATCTTAGGGATATTTTCAAAGAAATGAGTTGCATCTTCAGCAGTCATTTCTAAAACATCAGCAATATTTTTACCTTTATATGTGACTTCAAGTGTTTCTCTATTATATCGTTTACCGTCACATACCTCACAAGGAACATAAACATCTGGTAAGAAATGCATTTCTATTTTAATAATACCGTCACCTTTACAAGCTTCACAACGTCCGCCTTTAACGTTAAAACTAAAACGACCTTTTTGATAGCCACGTATTTTAGCTTCATTGGTTTGAGCAAAAACATCTCTTATATCATCAAACACGCCTGTATAAGTTGCTGGATTTGAACGTGGTGTTCTACCAATCGGTGATTGATCAATATCGATAATTTTATCTAATTGATCTATGCCTTTAATAGAATCATATTCTCCAGGTTTCACTTTAGATTTATTAATTTTTTGTGCTAGAGATTTATATAACACTTCATTAACTAATGAACTTTTACCTGAGCCTGATACACCTGTCACTACAGTCATTACTGATAGAGGGAAATCAACATTTACATTTTTTAAGTTATTGCTTTTAGCACCTTTAATACTAATTTTCTTTTTCGTAACTTCCCGACGATATTCAGGTACATCAATTTTCTTCTTACCACTTAAATATTGTCCAGTTAATGAGTTTTTATCTTTCATCACTTGTTTTGGTGTACCTTGTGCAACAATTTCACCACCGTGACTACCAGCACCTGGACCTACATCCACTAAATAATCTGCAGAACGCATCGTATCATCATCATGTTCTACAACAATCAATGTATTTCCTAAATCCCGCATCTCTTTAAGTGTGTTAATTAGACGATCATTATCACGCTGATGTAAACCTATTGAAGGTTCGTCTAAAACATAAAGTACACCTGTTAAACGAGACCCAATTTGTGTTGCTAATCGAATTCGTTGTGCTTCACCACCAGATAATGTTCCAGAAGCACGGTTTAATGTAAGGTATTCAAGCCCAACATTATTTAAGAAAGCTAGACGTGAAATAATTTCCTTAAGAATTTGATTTGCTATTGCTTGGTCTTGTTCTGATAGTTCAATGTTTTGATAATATTTCAATGCTTCTTTAATCGAATCTTGAACAACTTCGCCTATATTATATCCACCAACATAAACAGACAATGCTTCTTTACTTAAACGCTTGCCATGACAAGTCTCACAAGGTAACTCGGTCATGTATCTACTCATCATTTCACGAGTATATTCTGATGGTGATTCATGATATCGACGATCAATATTATTAAGAACACCTTCAAAGACCATTTTTCTTTTACGTTTGCCGCCACCAAATCGTTGGTTAAATGTAAATTCAATTTCTTTATCGCCTGAGCCATGCATTAATATATTTTTCTGTCTATCGGTAAGTTTTTTATAAGGTTTATCCATATTAATTTTATAAACTTCACAGACACGTTTTAGTAAAGTTGGATAAAAATCTGAACTTGTTGGCTCCCATGGCTCAATGGCACCTTCGTTTAGTGTTTTGTTTGGGTCAGGTATAACTAAATCCATATCGACTGTTAATCTTTGACCTAACCCATCACAAGTAGGACAAGCACCAAATGGGCTGTTAAAACTAAACATTCGGGGTTCTAATTCGCCAATTGAGAATCCACAAATAGGACATGCATGATTTTCAGAGAACTTTAGGTCTTCTCCATCAATCACATCAACTGTTAAACTTCCTTCAGATAATTCAAGTGCTGTTTCTATAGAATCTGCTAGTCTTGTTTCAATTCCTTCTTTAATTACTAGTCTATCAACAACAACTTCTATAGTATGGTTTTTGTTTTTATCTAAATCTGGCACTTCATTAACATCAACAATTTCTCCGTCTACTCGTAAACGTACATAACCTTTTTTACCAATATCTTCGATTAGCTTTTCATGACTTCCTTTACGATGTGAAACCACAGGAGCTAACAATTGAATTTTTGTTCGCGTTTCTAATTCTAATATTCTATCTACCATTTGTTGAACAGTCTGTGACTCTATTTCAATATTATGGTTTGGACAATAAGGTTTACCCACTCGAGCATATAATAATCTGATATAATCGTAAATTTCAGTTACGGTTGCAACTGTAGATCGTGGGTTCTTACTTGTTGTCTTTTGATCAATAGAAATAGCCGGTGATAATCCTTCAATAGTATCTACATCTGGTTTATCCATTTGACCTAAAAATTGTCGTGCGTATGCACTTAATGATTCTACATATCTTCTTTGACCTTCTGCATAAATAGTGTCAAAGGCTAATGAAGACTTACCTGAACCTGAAATACCTGTCATTACAATTAATTTGTCTTTAGGTAATTCAATATCGACACCTTTTAAATTATGCGCTTTTGCACCTTTCACTACTATGGATGGTTCTCTCATTTAATTGTCACCCTTCTGATTTTAATTCAAATAACATATCTCTTAGTTCTGTTGCTTTTTCAAAGTCTAAATCTTTAGCTGCTTTTTTCATTTCTTTTTCTATATTTTCTATCGTTTTTTGTCGTTCTTTTTTAGTCATTTTCTTAGGTAGTTCAGTTTGTTTATTTTCATTTGTTTCGTCATTTTCAACAGTGGCACTAATAACATCATGAATTTTCTTATTAATTGTTTTAGGCGTAATACCATATTTTTCGTTATGCGCTGTTTGTATTTCACGACGTCTTTGTGTTTCATCAATGGCGTATCTCATAGAATCTGTAATTTTATCAGCATACATGATTACTTCGCCTCGATCATTACGTGCTGCTCGTCCAATTGTTTGAATTAATGAGCGATTAGAACGTAAAAATCCTTCTTTATCCGCATCTAAAATGACTACTAAAGAAACTTCAGGAATATCTATACCCTCTCTTAGTAAATTAATACCAATGATGGCATCATATGTACCCATTCTTAAATCTCGAATAATTTCTATTCTTTCAAGCGTTTTAATTTCTGAATGAAGATAATTTACTTTAATACCCGCTTCTTTCATATAGGTAGTTAAGTCCTCACTCATTTTTTTCGTCAACGTTGTAACAAGTACTCTTTCATTCTTATCAATTCTATCTTGAATTTCACTTAACAAATCATCAATTTGGTTTTCTGTTGGACGTACATCAATTTTCGGATCTAGTAATCCTGTAGGTCTAATAATTTGTTCGACCATTTCATCAGTATGTTCTAGTTCGTATGGTCCTGGCGTTGCTGATACATATACTAATTGATTTGTTTTTTCCTCAAATTCTTCAAATTTTAGTGGTCTGTTATCTAAAGCACTTGGCAATCTGAAACCATGATCAACTAAAACTTGTTTACGCGCTCTGTCACCATTATACATCCCTCTAACCTGAGGCAATGTTACGTGAGATTCATCAATCATAATTAACCAATCATCACCAAAGTAATCTAATAATGTATAAGGTGTAGAACCTAGTGGTCGTAATGTTAAATGAACTGAATAGTTTTCAATACCTGAACAGAAGCCCATTTCTCGCATCATTTCTAAATCATAATTTGTACGTTGTTCTAATCTTTGGGCTTCAAGTAATTTATTTTCATCTCTTAATTCTTTTAATCGTTCTTCCAATTCTTTTTCAATACGTTCGATTGCTACTTTCATTTTTTCTTCACGAGTAACGAAGTGAGATGCTGGGAATATAGCAAAATGCTCACGTTCTCTAATAACTTCGCCAGTTAAATAGTTAACCTCTCTAATTCGATCTACTTCATCTCCGAAAAATTCCACTCGAATACACATTTCTTCTCTAGATGCTGGGAAAATTTCTACCACATCACCGCGGACTCTAAATGTACCCCTTTGGAAATCTATATCATTTCTAGTATATTGTACATCTACTAATTTTCTTAGTAATTCGCTGCGTTCCATTTCCATACCAACGCGGACGCTAACAACTAAATCTTTATATTCTTCTGGGTTACCTAAACCATAAATACAACTTACACTAGCAATGATGATAACATCGTCTCTCTCAAACAATGCACTTGTCGCAGAGTGTCTTAATTGATCAATTTCATCATTAATAGAAGCATCTTTTTCTATAAAGGTATCCGTAGATGGTACATATGCTTCAGGTTGATAGTAATCATAATAACTAACGAAATATTCCACTCTATTTTCAGGGAAAAATTCTTTGAATTCACTATATAATTGGCCAGCTAATGTTTTGTTATGTGCGATTATCAATGTAGGTTTACCCACTTGTTGAATCACATTACTCATTGTAAATGTTTTACCCGTACCAGTTGCACCAAGTAATGTTTGATGTCTTTTACCTTCTTCAACACCCTTTACAATTTTCTTTATAGCTTCAGGTTGGTCACCTTGTGGATCAAACTCTGAATTTAATTTGAATGGATAATGTTCGACCATTACGACATACGCCTCCTATGTTGTTTACATCTAAAATCTATTACTTATTGTTAATTGAGTATCTTTGAAAGAGTGTTACTCCTACTATACGAATTTATTAATCTATTTCCCTTATTATTTATTAGTCATGCATCAGTCTGTTCTTATAAGTATACATGGGATTATTTATTCATAATTTATTATCTATTTTATCAAATTTTTACCACGAAATACAAACATTTGTTCGCTAAATTTTTTATATTATATGATAAACAAAAAACAAACATAGTTAACGAACTATGCTTGCTTTCTAAACTAATATTTATTTATCATGATGGTTAATTCAGTGTATTGTTTCTGTTATTCTTCTCTTTTGTGAAATTCTAATTGATCTATGATTAAATATCCGGCTAGCAATGATACAACATCTATAAAGATAATCCATTCATTGTGGAAAAAGCCTTTATAAATTGACGTAGCTATTAATATTAAAGTTACGGAAGTACCAATCCATTTATTTTTAGTAACTACACTAAAGAGAACGATTAATATACAAGGAAAAAATGCAGCACATGCATACCAAATCATTTATTTCACCTGTTTCTTTTATTAAGTATTGTCATTGTCGTTTCACGTAATTCTGTTCTTGGGATAAAGTTTTCAGTTAACATTTCAGGAATTACATTATCAATAAAATCTTGAACAGAAGCTAAATGATCGAATTGCATAATCGTTTCTAAACTCATTTCATATATTTCGAAAAATAATGGTTCGGGATTACGTTTTTGTATTTCTCCAAACGTTTCATAAAGTAAATCAATTTTATCTGCTACAGCTAGTATTTGACCTTCTATAGAGTCATCTTTACCTTCTTGTAGTCTCAATCTATAAATATCACGATATTGAGAAGGAATTTCCTCTTCGATAAAATTCTCTACCATTTCTTCTTCAACTTGAGAAAAAAGCATTTTCAACTCTCTACTAGCATATTTTACAGGGGTCTTGATATCTCCAGTAAACACTTCTGCAAAATCATGGTTCAAAGCTTTTTCATACAAACTTTTCCAGTCAATGACATTACCATTATATTCTTCTACAGTACCTAAATATTGTGCTATTTTAGTTACTTTAAATGAATGCGCAGCTACGTTATGTTCAAAATATTTAAATTTGCCAGGCAACCTAATAAGCTTTTCCAAATCAGATAATCTTTTATAATATTGATGAATGCCCATTGTGTGATGCCTCCTTTATATTTAATCATAGATGAAGACTTATTTTTTATTATACCAATCATCGTTATGATTAAAAGCAATATCCTAATATCGTTTTCAAAACCTTCACTTAGTACACAAAATATCGATAAAAAATGAGCAGCAATACAATAATTTTAAGTCATTGTATTACTGCTATTTTAATCCTATTAAATGTTAAAGATTAGTGTATATAATTATAACTTCCTGGATTTGTGATTGTTCTATATGATTTAACATTAAATCCACCGTTCCAGTTCATTTCAGAAACTGTAAGTGTACCATTACTATTTACCTTTTCAACAACACCTACATGCCCATATCCTCCAGCACCATTAGTACCTGGATTAGATTGGAATACTGCTCCTGCAACTGGAGTATTGTTTACTGTGAAACCTGCATTTCTAGCGCTGGTAGCCCAGTCAGCAGCATTACCCCAAAGGCTACCAATTGGTTTGCCTAATTCAGCACGTCTATTAAATGCATAATAAGTACAATTACCAAATGCATATAAGTTCCCAGAATTACTTATTGAATGTAAACCATTTGAACCTTCATACGATGGTTCTGCTGTATATTGTACTTGAGGTGCTGATACTTGTGGCACATTATTATATTGTGTACTTGCTGATGGAATTGGTTCTTCAGCTTCGAATTGATTAGAGCTATATGATGTATTTTGAACTTGGTTTGCTAATCCTGTTGGCGATACTACAATAATATCTCCAGGGAAAATTAATGGTGTTACTCCAGGATTAAGTTTATACAATTCGTCTAAAGTAATATCATGATCTAAAGCGATTTGATACAACGTATCACCTGATTTGACGATATATTGGCTCGTGCTGTCAGCTTCAACTGCTGCTACATTCTGAGATGCATTAACATTAGATATAGATGTTTGTTCTTGAGCGTCTGCAACATTACTTAATGCAATAAATGCAGCTGCTGATGATAATGATACTAAAAACGTCTTCTTCATTAATATGTCATTCCTTTGTTGTAAATTCTAATTTGATGAATTTAATATACCACAATATTATTTTAAAATGCGTAATGTTAAATTGATGTAATATAATATTTATACACAATAATATAAACTTGCCATATATATTTCATTACAAATTCATTAGTATCAGTCATCCCATTAATTTTTTAGGCTATTTTTACACCTAGTCAAAATATTACTGAGTAATATTACAAACTACTAATTGCATAGAGTTATTTAGTTATAGTCTTTTTCAAATATACGTATTTGCGTTATTAAAATGGATTTCAAAACATTTAACTACTACATACTTAAAAAATTATAAATTAAAAAGGCGCTTATCACGTAAGCACCTTTCAAAATATTATTCCAATTGTTGCCTATTTAACTTATAACTTATTTATCCATTTGCCATCTTAAATACGATTCAATAAATGGACCAATATCTCCATCCATTACAGCATCTACTTTACCAGTTTCTTCATTGGTACGATGATCTTTTACCATTGAATAAGGATGGAATACATATGAACGAATTTGACTTCCCCATCCTATTTCTTTTTGTTCTCCACGAATTTCTGCCATTTCTTGTGCTTGTTCCTCTAATTTAAGTTGATATAATTTTGATTTCAACATTTTCATAGCTGCTTCACGGTTTTTAATTTGTGAACGTTCATTTTGGTTATTAACAACAATACCAGTAGGATGGTGGGTAATTCTAATTGCTGATTCTGTTTTATTAATATGTTGTCCACCTGCACCAGATGCTCTAAATGTATCAACTGTAATGTCATCAGAATTAATTTCGATTTCAATTTCATCGTTATCAAAGTCTGGAATAACGTCACAAGATGCGAATGATGTATGACGTCGACCTGACGAATCAAAAGGTGAAATTCTAACTAACCTATGCACACCTTTTTCAGCTTTTAAATAACCATAAGCGTTATGACCTTTAATTAATAATGTCACACTTTTCACTCCTGCTTCATCACCAGGTAAATAGTCAACTGTTTCTACTTTGAAACCACTCTGTTCACAATAGCGTTGGTACATTCTTAATAACATACTCACCCAATCTTGTGATTCAGTGCCACCTGCGCCAGGATGTAGCTCTAAAATAGCATTATTCGCATCATATGGACCGTCTAACAGTAATTGTAATTCGAAACGATCAATATCTTCTTTAAATGCAACGACGTCATTTTCTAATTCTTGTTTCAAGTCTTCGTCATAATCTTCTTGTAAAAGTTCAACAGTTGCTGACATATCTTCAACAGCTTCGTCTAATTTATAATAACCATTAACGATAGATTTCAAAGCGTTATTTTTATCTATAATATCTTGTGCTTTATTTTGATTGTCCCAAAAATTAGGTTCAGTCATCATTTCTTCATATTCCTGTATATTAGTCTCTTTATTTTCTAAGTCAAAGAGACCCCCTAATTTGACTTAAATTGTCTTGATACGAATCTATATTTCGTTTGATTTCTGATAATTCCATAATGTCTCTCCTATTTCACTTGTAGTTTGATTTATTGTTTTAACATAAATATTATTTTTAATTAATCTTAAATAAACAGATCCATCATTTTTATACATTTATATTCTATCATATTCAAGATTAAGTGCAGTGTATGATAAATAAACGTGTCATCAAAGAGATGAATGCTTGCTAACAGCATTTAACTCTTCTTTAAACTCCGTTTTTTTAAATTCTACAAAAAGTGAAAGCCTGAGACAATTATGCCCCAGGCTATCAAATATTATTGTCATTGTTTTACACAAAATTATGCTTGACCATGGCAATTTTTATATTTCTTGCCACTTCCACAAGGACAAGGGTCATTACGACCTATTTCTTCACCTTTAACTATAGGTTTTTGTTTAACTTTTTCTTTACCATCTTCAGCTGATGCATGTTTTGCTTCACCAAAATCAGTTGTTTTATCACGTTCAATGTCATCTTCAACTTGTACTACTGATTTCAAAATAAATTTACATGTATCTTCTTCGATATTTTGCATCATTATATCAAATAATTCATGTCCTTCATTTTGATAATCACGTAATGGATTTTGTTGTGCATATGAACGTAAATGAATACCTTGACGTAATTGATCCATTGTATCAATGTGATCTGTCCAATGACTGTCAATTGAACGTAATAAAATCATTCGTTCGAATTCGTTCATTTGATCGCCAAGTGTTTCTTTTTGTTCAGCATAAGCTTTTTCAATTTTAGCCCATACCACTTCGAAAATATCTTCAGAATCTTTACCTTTAATTTCTGATTCTTTTAATTCGCCTTCTTGTAAGAAAACATCATTTATATAGTTAATAAATGGTTGATAATCTAAGTTTTCTTCTTCTTCGTTAATATGATAGTTAATGCCTCGTTGTAATGTTGAACGTAACATTGCATCTACAACTTGTGAGCTATCTTCGTTATCAATGATATCGTTTCTTTCTTTATAAATAATCTCACGTTGTTTACGTAACACTTCATCATATTCTAGGATACGTTTACGTGCATCAAAGTTATTACCTTCAACACGTTTTTGTGCGGATTCTACAGCTCTTGAAACCATTTTAGATTCAATAGGTGTAGAATCATCCATACCTAGTCGGTTCATCATTTTTTGTAAACGTTCTGAACCAAAACGTACCATTAGTTCATCTTGTAGTGAAAGATAGAATCGGCTATCACCATTATCACCTTGACGACCAGAACGACCACGTAATTGGTCATCAATACGTCGTGATTCATGACGTTCTGTACCTATAACCGCTAAACCACCGATTTCTTCAACGCCGTCACCTAGTTTAATATCTGTACCACGACCTGCCATGTTTGTGGCAATCGTTACAGCGCCTTTTTGACCTGCTCCTGCTACGATTTCTGCTTCACGTTCATGGTTTTTAGCGTTTAAAACGTCGTGTCGAACGCCTCGTTTTTTCAATAAGTTTGAAATATATTCTGACGTTTCAACAGCTACAGTACCTAATAGAACTGGTTGACCTTTTTTGTGTTTTTCAACTACATCTTCTACAACTGCATCAAATTTACCTTTTTGACTAATATAAATTAAGTCTGATTTATCAACACGTTGAACTGGTTTATTAGTAGGAATTTGAGTTACTGTCATATTATATATATTTCTGAACTCTTCTTCTTCTGTTTTAGCTGTACCAGTCATACCAGCTAATTTATTGTACATTCTGAAATAGTTTTGGAATGTGATAGATGCCATTGTCTTAGATTCATTTTGAATTTGAACGCCTTCTTTAGCTTCTATCGCTTGGTGTAAACCTTCAGAGAAACGTCTACCAGGCATTGTACGACCTGTGAATTGGTCTACGATAAGTACTTCTCCATCAACAACCATATAGTCAACGTCACGTTGTAACGTAACATGAGCTCTTAATGCTGTTGTAATGTGACTAATAATATCTACGTTTTGTACATCATATAGATTATCAATTTTGAACATACGTTCAGCTTTGTCGGCACCCTGTTCTGTTAAGTTTACAGATTTAGTTTTTTCATCATATTTATAATCTTCATCCGCTTTAAGCATTTTGGCGAATACATTTGCTTGAGTATATAAAGATGTTGATTTTTCAGCTTCCCCAGAAATAATTAATGGTGTTCTTGCTTCATCAATTAAAATAGAATCGACCTCATCGATGATAGCAAAATGAAGTGGTCGCATTACACGTTCTTCAGCATAATTTACCATGTTATCTCTTAAATAATCAAAGCCTAATTCATTATTAGTACTATATGTGATGTCTTGAGCGTATGCTTCACGTTTTTCTGTCGTTGTTTTACTGTTTAAGTTTAAACCAACTGTTAAACCTAGGAACTCATACAATTCAGCCATTTCTTGACTTTGGAAACTAGATAAGTATTCATTGACAGTGATAACATGCACACCACGACCTGCTAATGCATTTAAATATGTAGGCATTGTTGCAGTTAATGTTTTACCTTCCCCAGTTCTCATTTCGGCAATATCACCATTATGAATCGCAATACCACCCATTACCTGAACTTTGTAAGGAATCATATTAAATACACGTTTTGAACCTTCTCTTACAAGCGCATATGCTTCAGGTAATATTTTATCTAAATAATCATTTTGTTTTTTTACATCTTCAATTTTAGAAAGTTCTTCTTGAAATTCTTTCGTTTTATTACGTATCTCTTCATCAGTTAAAATAGCTGTATCTTCTTCTAATGCGAGTACTTTGTCAGCTAATTTACCTAGTTTTTTCGTTTCTTTTTTATTGCCGTCAACAATTTTTGATAAAAATCCCATTCTGTTCGCTCCTTTAGCTAAAAAACTGTTTGGCTTTCAACAATTTATCTTACCATTTATACATTTAGAATTATACTTAAATACTCATTCGGATATCTAATTATCCTTTATCAATGACGTAAATATTTTTTGTCTTTAAGGCTTACATACTTTACGCTATTTTCTTCATAAATTCAAACATCTAAATTTTAGTTAGCATGATGCTATGTTTATGTTGAATCTAATGAATTGTCAACAAGTTAATTCTAACATGTTACTATGTATTATTTCTCGTCTCAAATAAATAAACTTCGCATAAATTACGAAATTTATTATACGGTATATGAAATTCGTTATTTTCAATAATGGTTAACGTTGTATGATATGTGAGACTATATATAAATAAGCTTTATTTACCCTCTATTAAACCATAAATTTTCATTCATTAATCTATCAAGTAGCTTTAAATATAAAAAGGAAGTGAGAAGGAATTCCTATATGAATCCCTAATCTCACTCCCCCATATCTATCTGTCCATTTAATTATAAAAACAAATTTGCTTATTTCAATTAAGATAAGCTTTATCTAAGTTTTATTGTTCAGATGTTTCGATTAAACCGTATTTTCCATCTTTTCTACGATATACAATACTAGTGCCATCTGTTTCACGATCAGTAAAGATATAGAAATCATGACCTAGTAAGTTCATTTGTAAAACTGCTTCTTCAGAATCCATTGGTTTTAAACTAAATTGTTTAGAACGGATGATTTCAATATCATTGTCTGTACTTTCTTCTGCGCCACTAATTTCTTCAGGTGGTGCTTCTTGAACTTCAGCAACAAATACTTCTTGATCACCACGATCACGGTGCTTACGATTTACACGAGTTTTATATTTTCTAACTTGACGTTCAAGTTTATTCGTAATTAAATCAACACCTGCATATAAATCATCGTGTCTTTCTTCAGCTCTTAAAGTAACATCTTTAAGAGGGATTGTTACTTCAACTTTAGTAGTTGAATTTGAATAAGTTTTAACTTTAACGTGTGCAACTGCATTTGGCACATTATTAAAGTAACGCTCTAACTTACCAATTTTTTCCTCAATATAGTTGCGAATTGCATCTGTGATAGTGAGGTTATCTCCATGAATTTCAAATCTAATCATAGTCAATCTCTCCTTTAACCTCTTATATTGGTAATGCTTAATTATATTTTACCACGTCGCACTTATCTTGCAAACGCAAACACATTGAATTTTCTGACATTTAATTCAGATAATTTACACATTGCATGGTTAATAGTTAATCCTGTTGTATAAATATCATCTATGAGTAATATTGCTTTATTAGTTAAATCAACTTCTTCATTAACATAAAATGGATTACTTTCCTTTATGCGTAATCTTTTATTTAAGTTTGCTTGTTTAGGTCTTAATTTCATTGACAATATATTATCGTAAGTCACATTTTTAGCTTTTAATACTTCTACAACTGGATTAAAAGTTCTCATTATATTACGTTCATGGGGAGATGGTATAGGAATGATATAATCATAATCCACTTTTGGTACGTTAATCATTTCAGCAATGACCTTACTTAAATATTGATCTTTCAAGAATTTATATTGATGTATCATATCTTTCATAATTCCTTCGTATTTATAATCACATATTAATTGGTAATCAATATTAAAATGTTGTTTTAAAAATAAGCAATCCTCACAATTTTGTTCATCTTTATCTAAAGCTTTTAAACAGCGGGTACACCTTTTAAATTCGTCTTTTAAACTTATTCTCTGCCACAATTCAGAACACTTTTCACATATAACACTTGGAGGTTTATAAAAATTAATAATCGTTATAGCTTCGTTGATTGGATTTAAACATTGTAAACATCGTTGCATTTATATATCTAGCCAGCCTTTCCTAATAGCTAATTTATTCATGTCTTTAATATCCTTCTTTGCTAAAATCATTGCCATTGATACACCATTATGCAAATAAATTACTTTTCCTGTTGGCGCTTGTTTCTTTCTTCCTACACGACCTGCTATCTGAATCAATGCCTCCTTTGAAAATTGATCCGCTTCTGTAACGACTACATCTAATTTTTCCATGGTGAACCCTCTTTCGAGAATGGTTGTTGTGAAAACTATTGGATGCTTACCTTCTCTTAGGGAATTAACCTTTTCAAACCGCTCATCATCTTCGCTATGAATATAGATTAAATTTGGAATATGTGATTGATAGTGCTCATAGGCTTCAATCATGCTATTAATATGATTGAAAAATACTAATGTATAACGTTGGCATTGTATTTGTTCTATCAGAATATTTAATAACTTAAATTGAATTTTTCGAGAGTTGAATTTTAAATATTGGAAAATTGGAACTGGTAAAGGTTGTCTATGAAATCTTGCAGGCAGTTTAATTACATTGTCTTTTTCTATGGAAGATAATAGTTTTCTCGGTGGTGTTGCTGTCATGAAAATTTGACATGCTGAATGTTTAGAGGCTGAATGAATCACACTAATTAGATCATCGTCCATAGAAAGCGGAAAAGCATCTACTTCATCAATAATAATGATGTCAAAATGATTTTTAAATCTATATAATTGATGCACGGTTGAAATGATAAAATGTCCATCAAATTGTTGTGGTGAATTTTGGTGTAACACATCTATGTTTTCTTGAGAAAAAGCATCTTTAATACGTTGACTTATTTCTACAACTACATCAACTCGTGGTGATATAATGGCTATGTTATCACCTTTATTTCTAGCTACTTTTATACCTTCGAAAATCATTTCTGTCTTTCCTGCTCCGGTTACTGCATAAAGCAGTATCTTTCTTTTCTCTTTTATAGCATCTACAATTTGTTTTGAAGCATAGTTTTGTTGTTCAGAAAGATTGAAGTCTAATTGATAATTACATTCTGAAACTTTTTGTTTACTCTGCAATATTCTATAATCAGTCTGACTATCCATACGACCTAATTGAATACATTTTCTACAATAAACAATTTCCTTCTCATTATAATCAGAATAGTAACTATGAAAATATATTTGTTTATTCGTTTCACATTGAACACAATGCCATCGATTATTTTTCAATATGACGCCTTTACTTATATTTGCGATCTGTTCATTAGTTAATGTCACATCTGGTTGAATGATTTTTCCATATTGTAATATTTTATTTTCCTCCAAAATAAAAAGACATACTAGATTGTTGATGTACAATCCAATATGTCCTCTATAAATATTAATCAAGTCTTACTTTACGGGCAGTGTAACCTAAACCTAATCCACCTGAACCTAAATGGGCAGCGATTACCGGTCCGAATTCTGAATAAGCAACTTGACTATGTGATGGTGCATTTTCTTTAACAGAGTCTAGTAATGCTTTACCATCTTCAGTCTTATCACCATTAATCACAAATATCGTTACTTCATCAAAGTCCTTAACTTGGTTTAACACTTTTTCTTCTAATGCTTTAAGTGCTCTTTTTTTCGTACGTACCTTCTCTTCAGGGACTATCTTACCGTCATCAAATTTAAGTACTGGTTTCATTTTTAACAATGTACCTACCCAAGCTTGTGCACCTGTGATTCGTCCGCTTTTTTGTAGATTTTTTAAATCATCTACTATTAAATAAGCGCCTGTATGTTCTCTCATATCTGTTAATTCTGCTATGATATCATTTGGCTTATAACCTTGTTCCACCATTTCAATTGCACGTAATACGTAACAACCTTCCATCATAGCCGCAAGCTTACTATCAAATGCATATACATTAATGCCTTCTACTATTTCACCAGCTTGCTTACCAGATTGATAGCTCCCACTAATTCCACTAGATAAGAATACAACTATTACATCTGTATAGCCTTTATCTCTTAAGTTTTCATATCGTTGAATCCATTCACCTACAGCAGGTTGACTTGTAGTAGGTATTGTCGCAGACGTTGCCATTTTTTCATAAAAACGATCAATATCTACATCTGTACTTTCTGTATAGCTTACACCATCATCAAACGTCACACTTAATGGTGCAACTGGAATATCATATTTATCGATTAAATTTTGAGATAGATAGCTAGTAGAATCAGTCATTACAGCAATCTTCATAGTAGTCCTCCTCAATTATACTCATAGTAATAATACAATATTTTATCAAAAAAAGAAATTGCCATTTAAACATTTTATTTTAAGTATTTACAGAGTGTATAATACTAATATGAAAATTATAGATTTGGAAGTGAAACGATGTCAAAACCAATCATCACTGTAAAAAAAGAACATACATTTGAAAATGTTATTAATAAATCACGTTTTATTGCTCATATTAAACCGGTGACTTCTGAAGAAGAAGCTAAATCATTTATCAATGAAGTTAAAACTCAACATAAAGATGCAACGCATAATTGTTCAGCCTATACAGTAGGTCCTGAAATGAATATTCAAAAAGCAAACGACGACGGTGAACCAAGTGGCACAGCAGGTGTACCGATGTTAGAAATATTAAAAAAACTAGATATTCATGATGCTTGTGTTGTTGTCACTCGTTACTTTGGTGGAATTAAACTCGGTGGTGGCGGACTTATTAGAGCATATAGTGGTGCTGTCCGAGATGTGATTTACGACATTGGCCGTGTAGAATTGAGATCAGCTATACCAGTGACAGTCACTTTAAGTTACGATCAAACTGGCAAATTTGAATACGAATTAGAATCAACTACTTTTATGCTTAGAAATCAAAGCTATACTGACAAAGTAAGTTATGAAATAGATGTAGTTCAAACAGAGTACGATAAGTTTATCGAGTTCTTAAATAAAACAACCGCTGGGAATTATGAAATCCAAACTGAAGATAGCAAAATGCTACCTTTCGATATCTCTACAGACTAAAAAAAGCTATCAAAAAAACGACATGCATTTATTAATAGTAAATGCTCATATGTCATTTTTTGATAGCTTTATCTCGTTTAGTGATCATGTTTTTCTTCGTATTGATGTTGCGGACGATTATCTCTTTTAGTAATGAGTTTTAATATTGGTTTATAATTATCATCAATTAAACCAGTAAATTCAACAATAAGTTCAATAGTTAATAGAATTAAAATAAACATCATTAAAGCACCGAGTGGTTGTGATAGATAAAGTATAATACTTGATAAACTAAATAATATCGCAATTGAATAAATTAATAGTACAGTTTGGCGATGAGTATAACCAAGTTCTAATAATTTATGATGCAAATGGGATTTATCTGCTTGCATAATATGTTGACCTTTTTTCATTCGGCGTATCATAGCAAAAATTGTGTCTATAAACGGTACCGCTAAAATAACGATTGGGAAAAATAAAGCTATAAATGTAATATTTTTAAAACCTAACAATGATACAAATCCAATTATAAATCCTATCATCAGTGCCCCACTGTCACCTAAAAATATTTTAGCTGGGTGAGAATTATAGAATAAGAAACCTAATAATGATCCGATTAATACACAACAAATCATTATAATAAAAACATTCGCCTGTAAAATTGCAATAAATGCTATTGTCATCAAAGCAATCGCTGACACGCCAGATGCTAATCCGTCTAAACCATCGATTAAATTAATCGCATTAGTTATAGCTACAATCCAAATCACTGTTATAGGAATACTTAAAATACCGAAATGAATCGTTGGTCCCATTGGTAGTGAAATAAAATCGACTGTGACTCCATAAAACGCAACAACTAAAGCTGCTATGATTTGGCCAGCTAATTTTAAGTATGGTTTTAAATCATAAATATCATCAATTAATCCAACAACGTACATTAAAATAGCGCCAATGACTAATGGTTTTACTTCTCTTTCAATTGGATGTCCGAGCCACATTCCAACTAAAAATGAAAATAAAATAACCGTACCACCCATTACTGAAATTGGCTTTGTATGTACTTTACGAAAGTTGGGTTTATCTACTAAATTTAATTTCTTAGATATCGCAATAATAATGGGGGTTATTATTAAACTGACTATCATAGTAAATGCAATAAGTAATAATGTATACATCAGTTCACCTTCAACAAATTTAAGTTAGTTTCTATCATTAAAGAAAAATATTAAGAAATCCAACCATTTTACTTCCTTTATTTATTATAAATTAAAATATCCTTCGTATTTCTACATTTTCATTAAACGTTACCTTTTATACTTAAAAGCGCTTATTTCTAATTATATATTATACACGTATTGTTGGAATCAGTATTCCATATAAACAATTCCCTTGTAAAAATAGTTATTAGACTTACAAAACATCCCATATAATAACAATATTAATACTATGTATTATCTACAATGAAACAAAAAATCTCTTACGACGAAACTCATTTTTTTTCATCATATCACTTAAATTTATATTTTAACATTAATCTCTATTATGTATAGGAAAATTTTAGTCTGACTAATGACAAATTGTAAGTTTTCACTTACAATAACTATTGGTCAATAAAGGAGTCGGTAAAACTATGTTTGAAGCAATTATATATAATATTTCAGTCATGGTTGCAGGTATTTATTTATTTCATAGACTGCAATACTCTGAAAATAAAAGAATGGTCTTTTCAAAAGAATATGTCACTGTTTTAATGACGCTTGTAGCACTATTATTAGCTGCTTATCCTATACCATTCCGTTTAGAATACTTAGTACATTTAACATTTGTTCCTTTATTATTTTTAGGGCGTTATACCAATATGATTTATACACTTACTTCTGCTATTATTGTAGCACTAGTAGATGTACTTATTTTCGATAATTCAATTATCTATGGTATTACTCTAATTGTTATTGCTGGTGTCGTTAGTGCTGTAGGTCCATTTTTGAAACAAAACGACATCGTATCTTTACTTATTTTAAATACGATTAGTATTATCATCTTATTTATTTTAGCTTTATTTAGTCCGATATATGATTTGATTGAGATTGCTATCTTAATTCCTATTTCATTTATCATTACAATTGCCTCTGCAATTACTTTCGTAGACATATGGCATTTCTTCTCATTAGTTAATCGTTATGAAAACGAAGATAAATATGATTATTTAACTGGACTTGGAAATGTTAAAGAATTTGATAGACATTTAAATCAATTATCAAAATATACTGAAGAACATAAAGAAAGTTTAGGTTTATTACTTATTGATATTGATGGTTTTAAAGATGTTAATGATACATATACTCACCAAGCAGGTGACGCTGTATTAAAACAAATGTCTCAATTACTAAAAAATTATGTTCCCAAACAATTTTCAATTTTTAGAAATGGTGGAGAAGAATTTTCAGTTGTCATTAATGATTACACATTAGATCAAAGTGTAAAACTCGCTGAAAACATTAGACAAGGTGTAGAAAAATCGTCATTCCATTTACCTAATAAGGAAGTCATCAAACTTTCAGTCTCTATCGGTGTAGGATATTTAACGAGAGATGATCGTAAATCTCAAAGACGCGTATTTAAAGATGCAGATGACATGGTCCATGTCGCGAAAAGCGAAGGTAGAAATAAGGTAATGTTTAATCCAATTATCAAATTATAATGACCTATTTTTAAACGGTAGTCATAACCTAGGAAATAAATTCCAACATTAGAAGCAAAAAGAAGACAACTAAATTAAGTCTTCTTTTTGCTTTTATTTTTATTCTCCCCTTCTACTTTCTTCATTACATAATCTTTTCAATCTGCCTTCCTCTATTGAAAGTTGTTAGCGCAAGTTGTACACTTCAATTATTCATATCAATAAATTAACTAGGAGGTGGTTGTTCATGTCTGACTCAATCACTATCATTGATGAAAATAAAGTGATTGATGTTGTATTGATTGCTGGAAGAATATTACTTGAAGCGGGTGCTGAAACATACCGAGTTGAAGATACAATGAATAGAATTGCACATAGCTATGGCTTATATGATACATATAGTTTTGTAACTTCTACCGCTATCATTTTTTCATTAAATGATCGAACAAGTACAAGACTGATACGAATCAGAGAGAGAACGACAGATTTGGAAAAAATAGCTTTAACAAATAGCTTATCTCGTAAAATTTCTAACAATCAACTTACAATAGATGAAGCTAAGTCTGAATTAATCCACCTTAGAAGTGCTTCGTTGCAATATTCTTTTTTAATTAATTTATTTGCAGCAGCCATTGCATGCGGATTTTTCTTATTTATGTTTGGTGGTGTCGCATCAGATTGTTGGATAGCTGCGATAGCTGGAGGCGCTGCATTTTTAACCTTTAGTCTAGTTCAACGTTATATCCAAATTAAATTTTTCTCAGAATTTGTTGCTGCTTCAGTCGTTATATCAATAGCAGTTGCAAGTTCTAAAATTGGCTTAGCGACCAATCAAAATATTATTACTATTGCTAGTGTAATGCCTCTTGTGCCTGGTATTCTAATTACCAACGCAATTCGAGATTTGCTTGCAGGAGAACTATTAGCAGGTATGTCTAGAGGTGTTGAAGCATCATTAACTGCATTTGCTATTGGTGCCGGTGTTGCAATTGTATTACTAATTTTTTAAGAGAGGCTGTTCATATTGTTATTTTATTTATTTCACTTTACAATCAGTTTCATTTCCACAGTCCTATTCTCCATCATTTTTAATGCGCCTCGTCGACTATTGTTAGCTTGTGGGTTTGTCGGTGCGGTAGCGTGGACTATTTATCAATTCACTGTAGACATGCAATTTGGTAAAGTAGGTGCTTCCTTTTTAGGTAGCTTAATATTAGGATTATTAAGCCATACGATGAGTAGACGTTACAAAAGACCTGTTATCATTTTCATTGTTCCTGGAATTATCCCACTTGTACCTGGTGGCGCAGCTTATGAAGCTACACGTTATTTAGTTTCAAATAATTATACAAATGCAGTAAATACTTTTTTAGAAGTTACACTAATATCTGGTGCGATTTCATTTGGTATTCTTGTTGCAGAAATTATCTATTATATCTACACACGTATCAAACAGTATTATGGTAAGATTAAAGGTAAATCTTATAAGAAATCTTATAATATGAATAACAGAGTTTAAGGGGATGTCTAACATGAAAGAACAAATAATTGATAGATTAACAAGATATGTAAAAATTGATACACAATCAGATCCAAATTCTAATGTTACGCCTTCTACAACTAAACAATGGGATTTACTAAATCTATTGGAGAAAGAATTAAAAGATTTGGGCCTTGAAACAGATATGGATGATCATGGTTATCTGTTTGCTACATTAGAAAGCAACATAGATGCGGACGTACCAACTGTTGGATTTTTAGCACATGTTGATACATCACCTGACTTTAATGCGACTGGTGTTAATCCGCAAATCATTGAAAAATATGATGGAAAACCAATTCAACTAGGACAAACAAACCGAATTTTAGATACTAAAGTCTTCCCTGAACTTAAACATGTCATCGGTGATACGCTAATGATTACTGATGGTACATCATTATTAGGTGCTGACGATAAAGCCGGTGTAGTTGAAATTATGGAAGGTCTAATATACCTTATTGAACATCCCGAAATTAAACATGGTAAAATCCGTGTTGGCTTTACTCCAGATGAAGAAATTGGTCGCGGTCCTCATCAATTTGATGTTGAACGTTTTAATGCTGATTTCGCATATACAATGGATGGTAGTCAACTTGGTGAGCTACAATACGAGAGCTTTAATGCTGCAGCAGCTACTATTACTTGTCATGGTGTGAACGTACATCCTGGTTCTGCCAAAAATGCTATGATTAATGCCATTTCACTTGGACAACAATTTAATAGTTTGTTACCTCCAAATGAAGTTCCTGAACGTACTGAAGGTTATCAAGGTTTCTATCATTTAATGAACTTTGAAGGTAACGTTGAAAAAGCAACATTACAATATATTATTCGAGATCATGATAAAAAGAAATTCGATTTACGTAAAAAACGACTTATGGAAATTCGTGACGATATTAACTCACATTTCGAAAATTATCCTGTTAAAGTCGATGTTGAAGATCAATACTATAATATGGCTGAAAAAATAAAACAACATCAACATATTATTGATATTCCAACTAAAGTATTCAATCAATTAGATATTAAACCAAATACCGATCCAATTCGCGGTGGTACAGATGGTTCACAACTTTCATTTATGGGCTTACCAACACCAAATATTTTTACAGGTTGTGGCAATTTCCATGGTCCTTATGAATATGCTTCTATTAATGTAATGGAAAAAGCTATCCACGTTATGGTAGGTATAGCTGAAGAAGTAGCCAATTCAAATAAATAAATACAATAATAAACACGCCTTGATTGTCTTATACAAAATGACAACCAAGGCGTGTTATTTAGTTTATTTTATTGATTAACATCAAATTGTGTTTTTAATAGTTTTAATGCTTGAACAGTATAATGTCTAATTTGAATACCCATTTTAAAATCAGTGTAAGTTTCAGGCATGTCGATAAATGTATTAAACATTGCCGTCACACCTTTACCTTCGAATAAATCAAATTTATCGTCAGTAGCACAAATAGCAATTGATGTTTTATTATGCTTTTCGGTTAAATCTGCAATACGTAATGTCGTAGTTTCCAACAATTGGTCTCGTTCATTTAACCCTTCACCGAAAATAATTAAATCTGCTTGTTGTACCAAATCTTCTAAATGTGTAATTTGATCTACAAGCTCATGACTAGTTAAAATTTCTGCTTGATATAATCCTTTTAATACTGCAGCAATACCGCCACCAGCACCACCACGCTCGATAGGTCCAATCGTCACTTTTAACTCACTTTTAAATAATTCACTAAAATACCATACTAAATTATCTATTTCTGCTGCTTCATTTTGAGTCATCCCTAGCGTAGAATACATTTGCATAATTTCACTTTGCTTACCATATAATCTACTAGAAAAATCTGACATCACTTGAATATTAGCTTCAGCTAATTTCGGATGAATTTCTGAAAAATCTAAGCGTCTAATATATTTAATGACATGGGCACCTTTTGTCACATCAACAATATTTGCTTCATCATCATAGAATTTAGCACCTAAGGCTTGTAACATCCCTGCTCCACCATCGAAACTGCCAATTCCACCTAATGAAATAATAATATGTTTAGCATCGTTGTCTAGTGCTGCGTTTAATATTTCTCCTAAACCATAACTAGTTCTTTGTTGAATTGGTTTTTGACCTTTTAAAAATAAATTACCTTCTATAATTGTCATTCCACTATCAGTTTGACCATATATTGCCTCTACTTCATTCATATCTGCATCGTGAGCGGCAACTCGATATTTACTACCAGACTGCCATAAAAATACAGAATCCATTAATTCATGGCGGCCATTAAATAATGGCACTTGCACAATATCTGCCTTTTCAATTTGACTAGCAACCGCTTCTTCTACATATCTATTTGCTTGATAACTAGAAATAATACCATTAAATTCATCCATGGCTACTAAAACTTTCATCGCCTTAACCACCTTGTTTTATATATAGTGTTACTTATTAAAATCATTTATATGATGTTTTAAATATAATTTATAGATTCATCGTATAATTAATATTTTACACTAACATATTATACATATGAATGCTGCGTATTTCACAATAAAAGCTATTACAAATTATATTAAAACAATTACATTTTGAATATTGATTTATTATATCCTATTCACTAGCAAACCATAAATGATAAACCATATTTCGTTTTAATAACTAAAAAAGCCATTTCACTACTACATCATAGTAATAAAATGACTTTTATCTTTTAAATGAACACAAAATTAGTTAAAATTTACGTTCATCACTCAATTATTTGTTCACTTATCTGAAAAAATTATTCTTCTGCTTGAGCTAATGATGAAACATTGATATCACTATGTGAAGCATTCCATTTCATTTCACCATTGACGAAGTAAAATGCTTGTGGTGATTCATGTTTTACATTTGTTTTTTCAGCAATATAGTCCGATAACTTACGCTCCTGCTGTACTATTAAATAGTAACCATCCATATCGCGTTCATATAAAAATTTATTAAACTGATCATACGCATTTGCAGAAATTGGACAAGTTTCACTATGTTTTAAAACAAATAAATATTTATTTTCATTTAGCACTTGTTCAAACTGGTCAATTGAACTCAGCTTTATAGCCATTCTATTCACCTCTAAAAGTATTTATCACATTTTCTGAGCATATGCGTGATATTCATATCCCGAAAATAATATCAGTGGGTACAATTATACACATTTTACTTAGCAATGTTAACCATGGTTATTTAATTTATTTAATTCTAATCAAAATTAATTGTTTTTTTGTTTTACCTTTTTTAATTTCGAATTAAATTCCTTATCTTTCTTATCTATATCTTTACCCTCTTTTGGCAACTTATCGACATCTATTTTAGATATTTTTTCACCAACTTCTATAGTATCAATACGAGTATCATAATAATTCTCTAAACTATAGTACATTTCAATCGCGTTCTTACGGGCATTATCGACATTTGTATCAGAAATATTAGTTTGATTTATATCTTTAATTTGTTTCTCAATTAAAGGAGAAATATGATTTTCAATTGCTTTTTTGGCTGTTTTTGCATCACTTGTAGACGTATCTAAATATATTTTGGCAGTTTGTTTTAAATCTTTATTATTACTTTCTAATTTTGATGTTAATTGATTTGCATCTTCTTTATTAGAAGCATTATTTATTTTCTTTTCAACTTGAGAGCGGTTCTTCTCAAATAATTTAGTATAATCTAAAATATCTTCATTATCTTTGATTGAATCGTTACACAAGTCTACAAAATCTTTCAAATCATATATTGAACTTTTTTTATCTTTAACAGTTTTAAGATACTCAGATTTTAACTCTTTAACCTCTTTTGTTTCAGCAGGCAATTGTTTTGCAGATTTTTCGTATTCTTTGAATGCAGGTATTAATTGTTGATCAATATCATCTTGAAGTTTAATAAACTCTTTTCTGTTTTTATCAGTAGTGTCTGTTTTACTTAAGTGATCTAATTTTTTAAGATTTATTTTTTTCATAACTTTTTTTAATTTATCTTGTTTATGATTCACTTCATCTAATTTGCTTTCAAAATGATTTAAATCTGAATTAGTTTTATTACTACATGCTGTTAACGAGATAATAATGAGGAAAATCACTGGGATAAGTATTATTTTTTTCATATTTGCACCCCTTACCATAGAACATTATACAGAAACGTATTTATTAAGAAAATAAATTATGTTATAGTATCTCAGACTTTATAGCTTACCAATTTATAACAAAGGAGTAAAACCATGTACGGGCATGTTCAACCTCTCATTAAATATCAAACAGATGACCATTACAACCATTTATATCAAGAAACAAGCGCTCTATTGTATAATTTACTAGATTCACCAATTAAATATACACAGCATATTGGTGGAACGAAGCATTTTAATTATGAGACTGAACCCATACTTGATTTGCTTATCGGTGTAGATAATTTACATGATATTACATCATTAGATGAAAAGCGTCTCAATTATGCTGGATTTTATCGATTACATCACGCTTATAAAAAGAAAGTAATGATGGCAAAGTTTAATAATCTTAGAGAATTAAAGCAAGAAATTCGTTTACACATCGTTCAATTAAACACTCAATTATTTGAACAATATCAAACTGTCTATCACATATTAAATAATAATATAGATATCGCAAATGAATTCGCTCAAAAAAAGAAACAATTATTAAACAATGTTGAATCAATAAGAACGTATGAAAACCAAAAGCAATCTATATTTGAAAATATATACAAACAATATGGTCCCTTAAAATAAAGAGAAACATATAATCTACAATCATTATATAAATTTATATTTACGATATTAAAAATCTCATTATAAATGTTCAACATATCATAATTATATAGCATATAAATCAAAATAAAATAATAATGTATTATGCACATCTTAGTCGATTTACTTTGCGTATAATATCTTCTTATTTCGCAAATAGCAAATAAAATTGATATAATAATAATATTAGTATTGAATAAAGAAAGGACGTACGGATAGTGAATAAAAACGATATATTAAAAGGTTTGCAAGAAATTATTCCAAACGACATTATTGAAGTAGATGAACCTTTAAAAAAATACACTTACACTGAAACTGGCGGTAAAGCTGATTTTTATCTTTCACCTACTAAAAATGAGGAAGTACAAGCGATTGTTAAATATGCAAACCAAAATAATATTCCAGTCACTTATTTAGGAAATGGTTCGAATATTATTATCCGAGAAGGCGGCATTAGAGGTATTGTATTGAGCCTATTATCATTAAAGCATATTGATGTATCAGATGATGCAATTATCGCAGGTAGCGGTGCAGCCATTATTGATGTTTCACGTGTAGCAAGAGACTACGCACTAACTGGTTTAGAATTTGCATGCGGCATACCAGGATCAATTGGCGGTGCAGTATTTATGAATGCTGGCGCTTATGGTGGCGAAGTGAAAGATTGTATTGACTATGCACTATGTGTTAATGAAAATGGTGATTTACTTAAATTAACAACTCAAGAATTAGAACTAGACTACAGAAATAGTATCGTACAGAAAAAACATCTCGTAGTTTTAGAAGCTGCATTTACATTAGAACCTGGTAACTTAAAAGAAATTCAAGTCAAAATGGACGACTTAACTGAACGCCGTGAAACTAAACAACCACTCGAATATCCATCATGTGGAAGTGTCTTCCAAAGACCACCAGGCCATTTTGCTGGTAAATTAATTCAAGATTCTAATCTACAAGGTCATCGTATTGGTGGTGTTGAAGTTTCAACTAAACATGCTGGTTTTATGGTTAATGTAGATAAAGGTACGGCGACAGATTATGAAGATTTAATCCATCATGTTCAAAAAACAGTTAAAGATAAATTTGATGTTGAATTAAATACAGAGGTACGTATTATAGGAGAACATCCGGACGCAGATTAATTGGTTATAGGAGGTTTGTTTCTTTGCCGAAAGTTTACGGTTCAATTGTTGATAATGAAACAAGATGCATACATTATCAGTCATTTTTGGATATTATAGCAATTAAATTCAAATGCTGTAATAAATATTATCCTTGTTATCAATGTCACAACGACCATGAGACACATCCTATCAAACGCTGGAGTGAAGATGAATTTAACGAGTATGCCATTATGTGTGGTGTCTGTAAAAATGAAATGACAATCAACGAATACATGATGGTTGAATCTTGTCCGAAATGTCAATCTCACTTTAATCATAGATGTAAATTCCATTACCATCTTTATTTCGAAGTTTAATAATTTAAAATGATAAAAGCGCTAATGGCTCTCACAATGAGGCTATTAGCGCTTATTATTTATTATTTTACAACTTCTTCTAATTCATCAATTTGTTTCATAGTAGTAGTTGTTGAACCAGAAGCAAAATACCATAATTTAGGATCAAGTTCATAAATTTTATGATCTTTAACGGCTTTTACGTTTTTCAATACATCATTATTTAATGTTTTCTTAGCAGTCGCATTATTAGAAACAACTTGTCCTCTATCCATTGCTAAAATCACATCTGGATTTTCTTTATTAATATATTCGTTATTAACATTTTGACCATGTGGTCCTTTAGTTACATGTTTATCGACTGGTTTAAATCCAAGTGTATCAAATACTAAACCACCAAAACGAGATCCTGGACCAAATGTAGATAATTCACCTTCATTGACTAATAAATACATTACTTTTTTATCAAATTTAGATGTTTTATCTTTCATTGCATCAACTTTTTTATCTAGTTTCTTAGTTAATGATTTCGCTTTATCTTCTTTATCGTAAATTTTACCTAATTTTTCTGTATTTTCTTTCATAGATTTTAGATAATGTTTATCATCTGTACCCATGTAAACAATTTTAGCTTTAGGTGCTGCTTTTTTAAATTCATCTAAATTTTTCTGATTAGCTGTTCTACCTGAAATAAAAATCACTTCTGGTTTTGCTTCAGCAACTTTATCGAAATTAACTTGTTTTAGGTTACCAGTATTTAAATATTTATCAGATTTAAAATCATCTAAGAAATCTGGTAATGATTTACCGCCTTCACCTTTAGGTAAAGCTTTTACTTTGCTTGAAAGACCCATTTCTTTTAAATCGTTTAAAGCACCGTAATCTAATACGACAGCATTTTTAGGATTTTTAGGTACTTCCACTGTTTCTTTTACCTTTTTAGCATCGCTACCGTCTTTTTCTTTTCCTTGTGCTTCATAATTATTTTCGATTTTAACAGTGTCTTTTGAACCACTTTTTTCAGATTTAGAACCTGAATCATCGTTGTTAGAGTTGTTACCACACGCTGCTAAAACTAATACTAAAGATAATAATAAGACTAAAATAGATTTTTTCATTATGTAATAACTCCTTTTTAATTTTATCGGTTGGCTGAAAGGAACATGTTTGAATAGATTGATTTATCCATATACTATAAGCATCACTCCTTTAAAGGTCTAATAAAACTAGTGTTAATTCAATATCAATTCATCATAATATAGACAAATACGTTGACCATTTACATTTTCAACTTTGACATCCATTTCATATAATTCTCTTAATACATTGCTTTGAATAACAGTTTGATTACTACCAGAAAGAACAAGTTCACCATTTTTTAAAGCAATAATATTATCTGAATAACAGGATGCAAAATTAATATCATGTAATACAATAACGATTGTTTTATTTAATGTTTTTGCTAATGTACGCAAAGTTTGCATAATTTGTACTGAATGTTTCATATCTAGATTATTTAGTGGTTCATCTAATAAAATGTATTCAGTATTTTGTGCGATCGTCATCGCTATATAAGCGCGTTGACGTTGTCCTCCTGACAGTGTTTTGATATTTCTATCCTTTATTTCATTTAACTGTAATAAATCTAAGGCATATTGTACTTGTTCTTTATCTTCTTGTTTTAAGTGTCCTTTGCAATAAGGAAATCTTCCAAAATTAACTAATTGTTCAACAGTAATATTCATTTCAGTATGATTAGTTTGTTTTAATATTGAAATTTTTTTAGCTAATTCATCTGTTTTGTAATCATCCATACACTTATCTTCAATTTTGACAGTGCCACTATCAATCTGAATCAACTTTGTGATTGTTGATAATAAAGTACTTTTTCCTGCACCGTTTGGACCAATAAGTGATGTGATTTTTCCTTTTTCAATATCAACATTAATATCTTTTAAAATTTTCTTCTTCTGAATGGATTTATTTAAACTTTGAATTTGGATCAATTGGCATTTCTCCCTCTAACTAATAAGTATATAAAGTAACTTCCACCTATAAGGTCAATAATTATACTTACTTCAGTAGTCGCTTCAAAAAGATGTTCAACAACCCATTGCGCTATAAATAAACTTATCCAACTAAAACATAATGTAGCAGGTAGTATATATTTATGCTCATAAGTCTTGATAAATTCATGTGCTAAATTGACAGTTAATAGTCCTAAAAATGTAATTGGACCTACTAAAGCTGTTGAAACAGATACTAAAATAGCAACAACAATGAGAAATAATCTTGTTACTTTTTCATAATTGACGCCTAAATTAATTGCTTGTTCTCTACCGAGCAATAAGACATCTAAATATGGAAGCGAGATAATAGTAATGACGATTAACACGGCTAATACGATAGCTGAAAATCCAACAAGTTTTGAATTAGAAGCGTCAAAGTTAGCAAACATTGTACTTTGAACAGCTAAAAATGATTCTGGATCCATAACTAATTGGATAAAACCTGTAATACTTCTAAAAAATGTTCCAAGTACGACGCCAACTAAAAGTATGAAATAAACAGAAAAATGGCCTATTTTAAATAAAACTTGGAATAAGAAAAGCGCAAATAATACCATTGCTAATAATGTAATGACAAAATTAATATAAACATTAGTAACTAATGTGGATTGAGTTCCTAATATAAACACAGGTAAAATTTTCACAAATAAGTATACGGAATCAAGACCAATGATTGATGGTGTCAGTAACCGATTTGTCGTAATAGCTTGGAAAATAACAACGGAAGTACCTATAGCACCGCCAACTAAAATAATTAATATGAATTTTCTTAAACGACTTTGGATTTGATAATCAAATATTTCAAAATCAATACCTAACAATAAATATAAAACACCTATAATTAGTGTGATTAAGGTTAGTAACAATACTTTCTTATTGTGTTTAGTTAGCATAATTACCCCTACCTTTCATCAATAAGATAAGGAATATAATAGTTCCAAACACACCTATAGTTAAACCGATGTTAATTTCGTATGGGTACACGATTAGTCGACCTATAATGTCTGAAAACAGCACAAAGACCGCACCTAACATCATTGTATGAGGTAAAGCATGTTTTAAATGGTCTCCTCTATAAATTGAAATGATATTAGGAACAATTAACCCTAGAAATGGTAATGTACCAACAGTGACAACAACAAGCGCAGTAATTGTTGCAGTTATAAATAAAGCGATGTTAATTATTTTTTCATAGTTAACTCCTAAGTTATGGCTGAAGTCTTTGCCCATACCCGCAATCGTAAAATGGTTCGCAAATATATATGTAATTATTAAAAACGGAATACTTAAATATAATACTTCGTAACGACCACTAGTAATAATGGCAAAATTACCATTCAACCAATTACCTATGCTTTGAACTGCATTTGTACGTAACGCAATAAATGTCGTAAAACTAGAAACTATGCCACCAAGCATAATACCTAACAACGGAATAAAGATAACATCTTTTACCTTAATAAGTTGAACTAATTTAACAAAGAAATAAGTTCCAACTACACTGCATATAACAGCAAAAATTAATTTGATAAGTATATGTCCTTTAGGAAAGAAAATTAAAGATAATAAAATACCTAATTTTGCCCATTCCATCGTACCTGCTGTCGTTGGACTTACAAATTTATTTTGCATCATTTGTTGCATAATTAAACCAGCGATACCCAATGTACTACCTGATATGAGAATACTAACTGTTCGAGGAATACGACTCGATAAAATAATATTTAATTGGTCGCTGTTAAGATGGAAAATATCAGTAATCGATATTTGGCTAACACCAACAAATAAAGAAAGAACCGTAAACGCAACGAGAAAGATGAGTAAAACATATCCCTTAAGTAAAAACTTCATAACACTTTCTCCTTGAATAGTAATTCTTATTATTTCTGACGATAATGATAATCGTTATCATTTAAAATGTTACAGAATTTATTGGTAATATTCAATAGGTTTTCGAAAAATATTGCTGTAAATTTGATTAATTTTAATATTTAAGTTAAAAACATAAAAAAAGTCTTAATTTTAATCTCATAGCGATTAAAATTAAGACTTTTTATTATTTATTTCTCGTCATCGAATATAAAATCTTCATCTCTTAAAGCTTCAACATTTAGAGCCAGTGTATAACCGTCACCTTTTACAGAGAAGAAATCATGATTTTTAGTTGTAGTGTCTAAGGCATTTTCAATAATAGGGTTGAATTCACGTTCTTCAAAATAAGGTTCAAAACCAAGATTTGATAATGCTTTATTACCATTATATTTAACGTAATTCAGTACATCTTCTGCTAATCCAATGTCATCATATAACAGATGTGTATATGATACTTCATTATCATATAACTCTTTTAATAATTTATACATTTCTTGATCAGCTCGTTGCTTTTCACTTTCAGATAGTTCATTTCTTAAGCTTTGTGCATCTAATCCAGTAAAGACACCATGAATAGATTCATCCAATAATATTTTACGAATAATTTCTCCAGATGTTGTCATCTTTCCTTGACCAGCTAGATATAGTGGATAGTAAAAACCTGAATAGAATAAAAATGTTTCTAAGAAAACACTTGATACTCTAGCAATGTACTGGTCGAAAATGGAAGCTTCTTTACCCCATAATTTATGATAGTTTTCGATGATTTTATCTGATTTATATTTTAAATGAGGTTCTTCAATAACCCACGTATCTAATAAATAGTTTGTTTCACTAGAAGGTAATAATGTAGTGAAAATATGAGAATAACTTTTAGCATGAATTTGTTCCATCATTGCCATAAATGAATATACTGCTTTTTTTCTTAAATCAGTAGTATGAAGCATTATTAATGGCATACCATCGTCTGCTTGGTGTGTGTCTAAACCTGTTAAACCTGCTAACGCTTTTTTAAATGTATTCTTTTCAGCTTCAGATAACGTTTTCCAACTTGCGATATCCTTTGATACTTTAAATTCTGTTTCTACCCACATTTGAGATATATTTTGACGCCAAAACATATTAGTCATATCTTCTTGGGTATTCCAATTGACGGCCTTCATGAATAATAATCCTCCTATCCTTTAATTAAGGTGACAGATAACCACTAACTTTCAATTAAACTACCTAATCCCTTATTAAGGTTATGTATTAACAAAGGTCGGGACAAAAGCGCTTAGGATTTGAGCAGAACCGGACGATGAGCAAAATTGTTTCTCAAATTTTTTCGAATCGTGTGAGTTTGCCCAACTTGCATTACTTGTAGAATTTCTTTGTGAAATTCTCTGTGTTGGGTCCCTTCTGCCGAAAATCCTGCTTTTGGGACGCCGTTAATCAGTTTCCCAGAGCACAAAGACTTTATGTCTCAACCACTTTTCTTTATTCTTTTAGATACTCTAAATCATAAATTCAATTAGATTAAGCTTAATGTTCTATTATGTTTGTTTATGATTTTAGATAGCGCAACTTGTACATTCTTCTACACTTAATAATTTATTACGAGTATAGTATAGAGATTTCAAACCTTTATGATGCGCATATACATATAATCTAGAAAGTTCTCGAGTAGAAATTTCTGAATTAACATATAGTATTGTTGAAATACCTTGGTCAACATGAGTTTGAATAGTTGATACCAAATCAATTAATTTCATTTGATCAGTGTTAAATGCTGATTTGTAATACCACATTGTTTCTGGCGATAAAAATGGCATTGGATAAAACGTTTCTGCATTACCATAAGTACGTCTTTCAATTTGGTCAACAATAGGCATCACTGAACTTGTAGCATTTTGCACATATGAAATACTTTGAGTTGGTGCAATAGCTAATCGATATGCGTGATATAAACCATATTGTTCAACGTCTTTTTGTAGTGCTTTCCAATCTTCAGCAGTTGGGATATCTAATCCTTCGAATAATTCACGTACCTTTTCAAATTGTGGTTCAAATTCTTGAGATGTGTAGAATTCGAAATATTTTCCATTTGCATAGTCAGATTTATCAAAATCAAGATATTTTTCTCCACGTTCTTTAGCAATTTGCATAGAACGTTCAATAGAATAATAATTCATTATCATAAAGAAGATGTTAGCAAAATCTTTAGCTTCTTCTGATTCATAACTTATTTTATTTTTAGCTAAGTAACCGTGTAAATTCATAACTCCTAGACCAACAGAATGTAACTCACTGTTTGCTTTTTTAACACCAGGTGCGTTTTGAATATTAGCTTCATCACTAACCACAGTCAATGCATCCATACCAGTATGAACTGAGTCTCTGAATTTTCCAGATTCCATTACATTAACAATATTTAATGATCCTAGGTTACATGAAATATCTCTTTTAATGTCATCTTCAGTGCCGTAATCATTTATTACAGATGTTTCTTGTAATTGGAAAATTTCAGTACATAAGTTACTCATTTTAATTTGACCAATATTAGAATTAGCATGTACTTTATTCGCATTATCTTTAAACATTAAGTAAGGATAACCTGATTGTAATTGTGTTTGTGCAATCGTATTTAACATTTCACGAGCATCTTTTTTCTTTTTCTCAACGTTTGGATTTGTAACCATGTCGTCATAATATTTATCTAAATCGATGTCATCTAAAGTCACACCATATTCCTGTTTTACAGTATGTGGCGCAAACATATAGAAGTCTTTACCTTCTTTAGCTAAATCAAAGAATTTAGAAGGGACAATTAAACCAGTTGAAATAGTAGATAAGCGTAAATCTTCATCAGCATTTACCTTTTTAGTATCTAAAAATTCTTCAACATCATAATGGAAGATGTTTAAATAAACTGCGCCTGCACCAGGTCTTTGTCCTAATTGGTCAGCATAACTAAATCCACCTTCTAAAGATTTAGCAACAGGTAATACACCTTTAGCTACACCTTTAATACCTTTGATTGCTTCACCACGTGCACGTAATTTTGATAAATTGATAGCAACGCCGCCACCAATTTTACTTAGTTGTTTCGCAGTTGAATCAATAAAGTTAATAGAATTTAAACTATCATCTACTTCTAATAAGAAACATGACACTAATTCTCCACGTCGTGCTCTACCAGCATTTAAAAACGTTGGTGTTGCTGGTTGGTAACGTTGTTCAACCATGGATGAAATAAATTGTTTCGCTTGGTTTTTATCACCATTAGCTAAGTACATTGATACGATAGCAACGTGTTGATTATAATCTTCTAAAAATTGTTGTTTATCATTGGTTTTAAGTGCATAGTCTTTATAAAATTTACTTGCTGACATATAACTTGCGAATTGGAAATTAATTGATTTTGCATATTCTGTAATTTCAATTAAATCTGCCTCATTATATTTTTCAAAGACATTGAAATAAAAGTTATTGTCTACAAGATAATGTAATCTTTCGATTTCGCTATCGAAATAAATTGTTTTATCGTGGATTTCTTCCAAGTATACTTTAAGTGCCTCTTGGTCTTTTTCTAAATTAAAAAAACCATTATCTTTTCTTTTTGTAACTTCGTTATTTAATTCAATATGATTGTACTTCTTCTCGTCCATAGTTTTCATTAAAATTACCCACCTTGTTTTTAAATTCGATAACGTCTTTGTTTGTTCCCTGCACTTCAAACTTCATTAACAACGGAATATCATATTTTTCAGATATAGTACGCCCTGCTTTAGCAAAGTTCTGACCCCAGTTTCTATTTCCACTTGCAGCCACGGCCTTAATATTTGAATGATTAACATCTAAAAAAGCCTGAACCTGTTGAGGAACCTCACCAAACCCTATGGTTCCTGTAACTAAAATGTAGGGTTCATTAATAGTTTCTGTACAGTTGTCAGATGTAATTTCCATCGCATTTTCGATTTCAGCACGTTTAATGAATCGACGTACATTGCCTGAAAATGAAAAATATACTACTTTCATTGGATCGCCTTCTTTCACCAATTTAAAAAAATTAAAAAAGAAGTTCTCCTTTATTGTTAAGGAAAGCTTCCTACAAAACATTGTGTTGTAGAATGAAATGAGTCACTAAACGAAACGTTTATAAAAACTATATGACCTTATATTAATATGTGATTTTATTTTTCAAACCACAAGATATAGTGGTTAGTTTCGAATTTAGATCTATATAGTATAATTAAACATTTTGTGCCTAAACACTGTTAATAAGAGTTTTTTCTTAAATTATCAGTGTCATTTTGCATTTATAATAAAATTATTCATTTTATTAGTACCGTTTCAAAACACAATATATTGTGTCTGTTTATTAATATCGGTACTATATTCTGTGTTTCATTATACATAATAGCTATACTTATTTAAAGTTAAAGTTTTATGTCTAATGTTCGTCTTTTCTTTTGAACATGCACCACTACACCATTAGTCTTACCTCAATAAAAATAAAAAAATTTTTCAGTTAAAATCACTTGCTTTTTTAAAGAAAATATACATAACCATCATTCCAATACATTAACGAAAATCCTATCATTACAACGTATACAACCTATAAAGCAATAGAATTGAATTGCAATAGTTTTCAGTTATATACAATTTTTTAGAGATATTAAAAATATCTAATGCTATCAATCAAAGTAAACTTCATAGAACGTATGTTCGTATTGATATTATATAATCTTTGTTCCAAAATATCAAGTCTTTTATGCATAACCCTATCATTTATGCTACTATAGTAACGTTAAATTTTTATAAATGAGGCGATAGTATTGAATCCTAAAATTAAAGGTATTATTGCAATCCTAATTTCTGCAGTAGGCTTCAGCTTTATGTCTGTATTTTTCAGATTAGCAGGTGATTTACCTGTTTTTCAAAAGTCTTTAGCTAGAAATTTAGTTGCTATGTTTATACCATTATTCTTCATATATAAATATAAGCAGCCTATGTTCGGAAAGTTAAGTAGTCAACCATTACTTATTTCAAGATCCGCACTTGGATTAATAGGCGTATTGTTCAATATTTACGCAATTGATCATATGGTGCTCAGTGATGCTGATACTTTAATGAAGCTCAATCCTTTTTGGACAATCTTATTCAGTTTGATTTTCTTAAATGAAAAAATTCGTAAATATCAAATTACAGCGATGGTTGTAGCAATATTAGGAATGCTATTAATAGTAAAACCAGAATTTTCTTCTTCAATCATACCATCACTAGTTGGACTATTCTCAGGTATCTTTGCCGCTTCAGCCTACACTTGTGTACGTGCTTTAAGTACTAGAGAAGCACCTTATACTATTGTTTTTTACTTTTCTTTATTTTCTGTAATATTACTTATACCATTTACAATATTTACTTATGAGCCTATGAGTAATTTACAATTACTATATTTATTTGGAGCTGGATTATCAGCTGCAGTAGGTCAAATTGGTATCACATTAGCTTATAGTTTTGCAGCAGCTAAAGATATTTCTATATTTACTTATGCTTCTATTATATTTACGGCATTGTTCGGATTCATATTATTCGGAGAATCACCTGATGTATTAGCTACACTTGGATATGTCGTAATTATTGGCGCAAGTTATTATATGTTTGAAAAAGCTAGACGAGAATCAAACGCAACTCAACAACAATCTAAATCTTAATTAAAGGAGTGATTCTTTTGGCACAAGGACGTCAAAAAGATGAATTACAAGATATTACATTACTAGGCAATCAAAATAATACTTACGATTTTGATTATAGACCTGATGTTTTAGAAACTTTTGAGAATAAACATCAAGGCAGAGATTACTTTGTTAAATTTAATTGTCCAGAATTCACATCTCTTTGCCCTATTACTGGTCAACCTGACTTTGCTACAATTTATATTTCATATATTCCTAACGTTAAAATGGTAGAATCTAAATCATTAAAATTATATTTATTTAGTTTTAGAAACCACGGAGACTTTCATGAGGATTGTATGAATATTATTATGAATGATTTAATTGATTTGATGGATCCCCATTACATTGAAGTATGGGGTAAATTCACACCTCGTGGCGGTATTTCAATTGATCCATATACAAATTATGGTCGTCCAAATTCAAAATATGAACAAATGGCTGAACATAGAATGATGAACCATGATATGTATCCAGAAAATGTAGACAATCGTTAATACCTTAATTATTTTATTGTTAAAACTTTAGTACTTTGAAATGTCGTCGCAAGATGTTTCATTTAGTGCTAAAGTTTTTTATTTAATTTTCAAAAAACTCTTGCACTTTATTGAGTTAAAGCGTATTTTATATAGTACTAGTACTAAATCTTAAGAAGTTAATGATTAATTACTTTGTATGAATTATACATAAAATAATCACAAGTAAATTGACTGAATTTTCTTTTTTATAATTTTTTGAATATTATTGCAACTTCTTAATTTCAATAGTACAATTTTTAAAAACGACTTAACGTTAGCGTTACGGGAAAAGAAAGGATGGGATAAATATATGAAAGCCAATAATTCCCATGAACAAGCAATACAAGAAATACCACAAACAGGATTCTTCGGGCATCCAAGAGGATTGGGTGTATTATTTTTCGTAGAATTTTGGGAGAGATTTAGTTATTACGGCATGCGTGCAATGCTCTTATTCTATATGTACTATTCAGTTGCTAACAATGGATTAGGCATTGATAGAACGACTGCTATGTCTATTATGTCTGTTTACGGTGCTTTAATTTACATGTCTTGTATTCCAGGTGGTTGGATTGCTGACAGAATTACAGGTACTAGAGGTGCCACACTAATTGGTGCTGTGCTCATTATTATCGGACACATTTGCTTAAGCTTACCATTTTCAATGGTTGGTTTATTCGCATCAATGTTCTTCATCATTATAGGTTCAGGTATGATGAAACCAAATATCTCTAATATTGTTGGTAGATTATATACCAAAGATGACACTCGTATGGATGCTGGGTTTGTAATTTTCTATATGTCAGTTAACTTCGGTGCTTTAATTTCACCAATTATCTTGCAACAATTTTTAGATGTTAAAAACTTCCACGGTGGTTTCTTAATTGCAGCTATCGGTATGGCACTTGGATTAGTATGGTATATATTATTTAATCGCAAAAATTTAGGTCGTGTTGGTATGTCTCCAACAAACCCACTTTCACCTTCAGAAAAGAAAAAAATATTCAGCTATTGTTGGTGCTATCGTAGCAATTATCATCATTGTATTAATCGTTACATATATGACTAATACATTATCATTCGATTTAGTAAGTAATACTGTTTTAGTATTAGGTATTGTATTACCAATTTCTTATTTCACAGTTATGATTCGTAGTAAAGATGTCACTGAGGTCGAACGTTCAAGAACTAAAGCATTTATTCCATTATTTATTTTAGGTATGGTGTTCTGGGCAATCCAAGAACAAGGATCAAACGTATTAAATATTTATGGTATTGAACATTCAGATATGAAATTGAATCTTTTAGGATGGAAAACAAACTTTGGAGAAACTATTTTCCAATCTATTAATCCATTATTCATCTTATTATTTGCACCAGTCATTTCAATGATTTGGCAAAAATTAGGTAAACGTCAACCAAGTCTATCTATTAAATTTGTCATTGGTGCTGGATTAGCTGGTTTTTCATATATCTTAATGGGATTAATCGGTAACTTATATGGAAGTGCGCATTTCTCAGTAAACTGGGTTATTCTGTCTTACATCATTTGTGTAATCGGTGAATTATGTTTATCACCAACTGGTAACAGTGCGGCAGTTAAGTTAGCACCAAAAGCATTCAATGCTCAAATGATGAGTTTATGGTTATTAACTAATGCTTCTGCTCAAGCATTTAATGGTACTTTGGTAAAACTCATTGATCCATTAGGTCAAACGAACTACTTCATTTTCCTAGGTACTTCAGCTATAGTCATTACTTTAATTATTTTAGCCTTCTCACCAAAAATTGTTAAAGCAATGAGAGGTATTAGATAATTTAAACAATATTTGCTATAAGTCGAAATAATTCGGCTTATAGCTTTTTTAGTTTATAATGAAAAATGCTATAAATTTACCATTATTGCCCATCAATTTAGGGTATTGAAATATATTAATAAGAACTTAAGGAAAGTAGGTATGTATAATGACAAATAAATATAATCATGGTGTGTTATTTTATCATGAACATAGCGGCTTAAAAGATATCTACCAAGGTTTAGGTGAAGTAACAAAGTCTTTAAGTTCTATGTGTAAACATTTTTCAATTCAATTAAGCGAAAATGAAGGTGACATTAAACGTTACTGCCAATCAATTAAAGATGGTCATTATGGAAACCAAATAGATGTACTGTTTATTTTAGGTGGCGATGGTACTGTAAATGAATTAATCAATGGTGTTATGGAAAATGATTTAGATTTACCTATTGGTATCATCCCTGGAGGAACATTCAATGATTTCACTAAAACACTAAATCTTAACCCAAATCATACGCTAGCTAGTCAACAGTTGTTATCTTCACATATTCAAACTTACGATGTTATTAAAGTAAATGATATGTATGCTCTAAATTTTGTTGGTTTAGGCTTAATTGTTCAAAATGCTGAAAATGTTCAAGATGGTTCTAAAGATATCTTCGGAAAACTAAGTTATATTGGTTCAACAGTAAAAACTTTAATGGATCCTAGCAAATTTGATTTTAATTTAAATATAGATGGCAAAGAAAAAACTGGAAATACATCAATGATTTTAGTAGCAAATGGTCCAAATATTGGTGGTAGTAGAATTCCTTTAACTGACCTATCTCCTCAAGATGGCAAACTCAATACATTTATCTTTGATGATCAAAGTTTTAGCATACTTAATGATATTTTCAAAAAACGTGACAGTATGAACTGGAATGAAATTACACAAGGGATCGATCATATTTCAGGTCAGAAAATCAAACTATCAACTGAACCTACTATGAAAATTGATATCGATGGTGAAATTGCCTTAGAAACACCTATTGAACTTGAAGTATTACCTGATGCAATCAAATTACTCACATTCCCTAACCAAAATAATAATCAATAATATGCTTTCTAATATAAAATAAAACAGGAAATGGCTCCCATTCATTAAAAAATTGAATATATGCCACTTCCTGTTTTTTATTTTTCATTTAAGAATAAATCTTCTACTTCTTTCCAACCATTTACACGACGATAATCATCATTATTAACATTGTGAACTGCAGTATACATAATTGATTCACCTTCGAATATAGCAAGTTGTCTAGGATTGTCATCGATTAAATAATCTGCATTTATAATATTTTTACGTCCACAAAATACAAAATGTTGAGGGTCTAAGAATGGAAAATGTTCTAATAACCATTCATATTTATCATGAAATGATGTCGGTACATCCATAGCTGCAGTTGCTATATAAACATCATATTGTTGGTTTAATTTTTCAACTACTTCTTGTGCATTTGGCATCACTTTTAAATGTCGGAAGAATCCTGGTTCTCTAAGTATTTCAGTCACTAAACCATCATGCTCTGGAATAACATGTTTTAATTTTTGACCATTTAAAGATTCTACAGTAATACCTAGGTTAGCTCTTTCATTAACTGCATCAATAATCGCACCTAACGTATCAGCCAACACTTCATCCATATCTATTGCAATTTTCTTACGAGACATTAAATCTACTCCTCAAATGTAATGTATTTCTAAAGTATAGCAAATGCATGTTCCAGACAAAAGGTTTTACTGTTATGACATTTCATCTTTTTAGTAATCAAATTGCTGTAAAACTTCAATCATTTTATCATTTTGTTCTGGGAATCCTATCGTAATTCTAACACCGTTAGGAAACAGTCTGGTGATACAACCAACATTTAATAAAGCTTCATATAGTTCTTTACTTTTAGATGTTTTAACAAACACAAAGTTAGTTTGACTCGGTAAAAAATGTTCACTTTGAGGTATTTGATAGAACTTTTGACGTTCAAAGGCATTTTTTTGAGTTATATCTTTTAAATAAGCTTGATCATTTAAAGCCGCTACAGCTGCATATTCAGATAAACGTGTCACATTAAATGGTGGTCTAATTATATTCCATTTTTCAATAGCTTCATTAGTGGCTACTACGTAACCTACGCGTAATCCTGCTAAACCATATGCTTTTGAAAATGTTCTTAATAAAAATGCATTATCAAACTTTTCCTGTAATTTTAGCGTATCAGGAAAATCATCCGCAGTGACAAATTCAAAATAAGCTTCATCAATAAGTACTGGTACATGGCTAGGTATTCTTGCTAAAAAGTTATAAAGTTCATCGTGAGTGAAATATGTACCTGTGGGGTTATTAGGATTACATAGCCATACAAGTGATGTATCATCGTCTACTTCATCTAAAATCCCTTCTAAATCAAAGGAGCCATTTTTTAAAGGTACTTGTACTACTGATGCAGCTTCTACAATTGCATTATGATAGTATTGACCAAATGTTGCTTCACTAGTAACAATTTTATCTCCTGGTGTTAGGATTGCTCTTGAAATCATTAATATCACTTCGTCTAAACCAGCACCAAATAATACTCGTGATTCATCTACACCAAGATGCTTACTAATTGCTTCTCTAAGTATTGGTGAACCAGTTTCAGGATAATAATGCAATTCATCTAAATGTTTGGTTATAGCATCTTTAACACTCGGAGAAGGACCATATAAACTTTCATTTGAGGCTAATTTAAATAGATCTCCTTTAATTCCATAGGTTTCTTTAAGTGCCCTAGGAGATAAACCTGGTTGGTATGCAGATAGTTGATCAAGTTGTTTTTTCATAATCTCGTTGCCTCCTTGAATTGACTGAAATTTCAAAATCTTAATGTTAATTATATACAAATCGAATGTCATAAATCAAACTATGTACGATTGTTTGCCCTTTTCAATTCAAAAAACGTATCTTGATCATTAATTAAAAAACCTTAACGTCAACATGTATTACATGTTAGCGTTAAGGTTATACTTAAGTTATGCTTATTTTTTCAAAAGCCCTTCTTTTTCTAAATAATCTTTAGCTACTTGATAAGGATCTTTTTTCTTCACTGTTACTTTATAGTTCATTTCTTGCATATCTTCATCAGAAATTTTTCCAGCTAGTTTGTTAAGTGGTTTTTTCACTTCTGGATGATCTTTTAAGAATTTTTCTTTAAACATTGGTGCACCTTGGTATGGTGGGAATACATGTTTATCATCTTTTAACACGACCATATCATATTGTTTTAATTCGGCATCTGTAGAATATGCATCAATTAAATTGATGTCTCCTTTATTCACTGCTGTATAACGTAGTTTAGGTTCCATTGTTTTCACATTAGATATGTTTAGTCCATAAGATTTTTTAACAGCTTTAAAACCATCTGGTCTATCATTAAATTCTAAAGTAAATCCTGGCTTCAATTGATCTTCTACTTTAGATAAGTCACCAATTGTTTTAATGTTATGTTTCTTAGCAAAATCACGTTTGACTGCTAAGGCATAAGTATTATTATATTTCATTGGTTTCAGCATAGTCATATCAAATTTTTTCTCAAGACTTTGTTTAGCTTGTTGATATACTTGTGGTTCTTTTTTAGATTTTAAATCCTCTTTCGTCAATTCACCTAAAACAGTACCTGTAAATTCTAAATAACCATCGATATCATCTGATTTCAAAGCATTAAATAAGAAGGCTGTCTTGCCCATGCCGTCTTTTACTTCAACTGTATCATCCGTATCTTGTTCAATTAAAATTTTATACATGTTTGTAATAACAGAAGGTTCTGAACCTAATTTTCCTGCAAGGGTAATTTTATCGCCTTTTTGAGCAAATAGCGGTACTATAATTGCAATCATAATAATAACAACCATTGTACCTAAAACAATCATTAGCTTTTTGTACGATAACTTTTCCATAAATCTTAATACAACATCAAATAAAATGGCTAATAATGCTGCCGGAATCGCACCTATTAAAATTAATGACGCATCATTACGGTCTATCCCTAGTAAAATTAAGTCACCTAGGCCACCAGCACCTATTAATGCTGCTAAAGTTGCTGTACCGATAATTAATACCATAGCTGTTCTAATCCCTGCCATAATCACTGGCATTGCAATGGGAAGTTCCACCTTCGTTAAGCGTCTTATAGGTTTCATACCAATACCTTTAGCCGCTTCAACTAATGATGGGTCTACTTCATTTATACCAGTATATGTATTACGTAAAATTGGTAGAAGCGCATATACAACAAGTGCGATAATAGCTGGTACTCTTCCTATTCCGAATAATGGAATCATTAAACCTAATAATGCGAGTGAAGGAATAGTTTGCAATACAGCAGCAATATTCATTACTATCTCTGATGTCTTTTTAGTTTTAGTTAATAAAATACCTAATGGTACTGCTATAATAGTAGCAATTAATAATGCAATAAACGAAATTTGAATATGTTCAATAATCGTTGAGAGTAACTGTCCTTTACGTTCACCTAAAGTTTGCCAAAATTCATGCATTATCGTTACCCTCCTTTGTTACAGACAAATACTCAAACACGTCTTCTCTCTTTAACAAGTTTTTTTGTTGTGAATGTTCATCAACAACTATAACAGCTTCATTAGCTATCAATGTTTGATAAATATCCTCTAAATATTGTTGATTACTTATTTCAGGATAATTATTCATTACTGAAACTTCATCTAGTGGACGATCAATAATCAATTCTTTTAATTGCACTTTGGATTTATGTCTATTTAAATGGTTACCCATAAATTGTTTTACAAATTCACTTTGTGGTTGTTGCTGAAAACCTAAAGGTGTATCAATTTGTTCAACATGACCATCATTTAGTAAGCAAATACGATCTCCCAATTTCATTGCTTCTTGAATGTCATGTGTTACAAATACAATCGTCTTTTTGATTTTTGTTTGTAACTCAATTAAGTCATCTTGGAGCTTTTCTCTACTAATTGGATCTAACGCACTAAATGGTTCATCCATAATAATAACCGGTGGATCTGCTGCTAACGCACGTACTACACCAACACGTTGTCGTTGTCCACCTGACAGTTCATCTGGCATTCTATTTTTATAAGTTTCCGGTTCTAATCCAACCATTTTTAATAATTCATCAACTCTTGCATCGATATCTTTATCTTTCCATTTCTTCATTTGAGGTACTTGAGTTATATTCTCTTTAATAGTCATATGTGGAAATAATGCAATTTGTTGTAACACATACCCAATATCCCATCTCATTTCATATACAGGATAATCACTGATGGGTTTATTATTAAAATAAATATATCCTTCACTTAACGGTATTAATCGGTTAATCATTTTTAAAGTCGTCGTTTTCCCACATCCTGAAGGTCCAATTAATATGAAAAATTCTCCTTCTTTTATATTAAAACTCACATCATCTATAGCTACATGATTGCCGTATCGTTTCGTTACGTTCTTAAATTCAATCACAACTTCACCTTCTTTAATCTAACTAAATAGACATTTTCGTTTACTATACCCTTTTTCTATACTTAAACACAATTAAAAATAATTAACTTTTTTGTATTTTGTAAATCAAATAAATCTATAACATAAATTCTTATTTCGTTAGTTTTTTAAATAAATATAAAAACTCGATAAATTTTATGTATATTCCTTAAAATTTATCGAGTGGATTGATTATATTCAATTTTATTCAGTATAGATTCTGTTAAATACTTGTTTTATAAGACTGTATTCTTTCCAAAAATTGAGGACAATAATGTTTTAGTTTATAACTTCCTACTCCATCAATATTAATCATATCTTGTTTTGATTCTGGCTTTCGTTTAGCAAATTCTTCTAATGTATAGTCTGAGAAAATACTTACCGGCGCTATACCTAGTTTATCACTTAATTGCTTTCTAACTTTAACTAATTCACTAAATAATGCTCTATCTACACCCTCTACTGTATTGATATAAACTTTTTCTTTAGATTTTTGTTTAAACGGTGTAGTAAAGACTTTTGTATCATTATTTAATAACTTTTTAACTGATTTATCGCAAATAAGTATTTCATCATTTTCATTTAAAAATCCTTTAAATCTTAATTCATCAATTAAATGACTTAATTCAGATGTTGTGTACGATTTCATGATACCGTGAGTTGTTAATTGATTATAATCATTATATTTAATGTAATCTGTTATTTCCCCACGTAGGACTTGGATAATAACACTATAACTTTCTTGTTGTCGCATACGTGCCACACAACTAATAATCATCTTTGCTTCTCTTGTCATATCATATGTTTTATTTTCTTGAATACAATTACTACATTGTTTGCATTCTTCTAACTTTTCATTACGTTCAAAATAATGCACAATTGTTGCTTCTAAACATTTTTTCGTTTTGGTATATTGGATCATTTTAGTTAATTTTTCGCCCATTTTTTCTTTATAATCATCATCTGCTTGAGATACTGTTATAAAGTATTCATGTAGCCCTCTATCGCGTTCACTGAATAATAAAATACATTCACTTTTCAATCCGTCACGTCCAGCACGACCTGCTTCTTGATAATATGATTCCAAATCTCCTGGCATATTATAGTGAATGACGAACCTAACGTTAGATTTATCAATACCCATACCAAATGCATTTGTAGCAATAACAACATTTACACGATCGTATAGAAAGTCATTTTGTGCCGCTTCTCTCTCCTTATTCGTTAAACCAGCATGATAAATAGTACATTTTACTTTATGACTATCAAGCACCTCTTGTAATTCTTCTACTTGTTTTCGTGTTGAACAATAAATAATACCCGCTTCTTCATCGTGATCTGTTACATAATCTACGACAAATTTTTGGCGTTGATAAGTTGGATTAACTTTGAAAATTAAATTACGACGTTTCGTACTTGTTTTGACTTCATCTTGACTGTTAATGTTTAACTTTTCCATGATGTCTTGTTGTACTTCTGCTGTTGCTGTAGCTGTTAATGCAACAATTGCAAAATCTTGAGGGAGAGTGAACACTTTCTGAATAACGCTTTGGTAACTAGGTCTAAAATCATGTCCCCACTTAGAGATACAGTGTGCTTCATCAAAAGCTACTAAATGAATATTTACTTTTCGTAATTGACTCAAGAAATATTGATTTTCAAAACGTTCTGGTGCTACATATAAAAATTGAATTTGCCCATTGATTAACTTTTGTTCAATTTCTTTTTGCTGCTTTTGAGTCAAACTACTGTTAATAAATGCTGCATTAATCCCCATTGCTTTTAATTGGTCTACTTGGTCTTTCATTAAAGATATTAATGGACTAATAACAATTGTAGTCCCACCTAACATCAATCCAGGCACTTGATAACATATAGATTTACCACCACCTGTTGGTAATACACCTAATACATTTCTATGATCCATAATTTTCGATATAATTTCTTCTTGTCCGGGTCGAAATGTATCGTAGCCAAAATAATGCGATAAAGTTTCTTGCATGATTAAATTCCCCTTATTGTTCTTTTAATTCTTCGAGTTCACTCCATCTATTGATGTCAGCATCATACGTTGTTTCTAATTGTTCTTTTTCTTCGTTTAATTCTTTAATTTTTGCATAATCAGCACTAGCTTCTACCATTTCTTCATCAATTTCAACTAACCTAGTTTCAGTTTGATCAATTCGTTTCAACAGTGCTTCATATTCACGTTGTTCTTTATATGATAGACCTGATTTTTTACGTGTTTGTGGCTTAGTCTTTGATTGATTTGTAGCTTGTTTCTCGATTGCTACTTGTTTATCTTGAGATTTTTTATAGGCTTCGTAATCTTCAAATGAGCCAATAATTTTTTCCATTATTCCATCATGGATATACCAATATTCCTGCGCGACTTTATTAAGGAAATATCTATCATGGCTAACAGTTATAACTGATCCACCAAATTCATCTATATAATCTTCTAATATTGTTAATGTCTCAGTATCTAAATCATTAGTAGGTTCATCTAATAATAAAACATTAGGCTTATGTACTAGTAATCGTAATAGATAAAGACGCTTTTGTTCTCCACCTGATAATTTATATACTTTTTTACCATGTGTTGAACTAGGGAAAAGAAATCGTTCGAGTAATTGTGTTACCGAAACGGAAGTGCCATCTTTTTCCATTGCAACTTCACTTTCTTCTCGAAGATAATCAATCATTCTAATATCTCTGTCTAAAGTTTCTTCAGTTTGTTTAAAATAGGCAACTTTAACTGTTTGCCCTACCTTTAAAGTACCTTCGAACGATTGTTCTTCAGAAGCTAGAATATTTAATAGTGTCGTTTTACCTGCACCATTAGGTCCTACAATTCCAATTTTCTGCCCATTTTGTATTATTTCAGTAATATCTTTGAATAGCATCTTGCCATTGATAGATTTAGACACATGCTCTAATTCATAAACCTGTTTACCAAGTCTAGAGTAAGCCAAATTTAACTGTGCTTTATCTTGTTTAGTTTGTTGTTTTACTTCAGATTCTAAATCGCTAAATCGATTAATACGAGCTTGTTGTTTCGTTGTTCTTGCTTTAGCCCCTGCTCTCATCCATGCTAACTCTTGTTTATATAGTGCCTTTTGCTTTGCTTGTTGTTTTTGTTCAATTTCTTCATTTTCAGCTCGCATTGCGATGTAATCTTCATAATTACCTGGATAAGTTTTTAATTTACCTCTGTCTAATTCAATAATTCTAGATGATACTTCATTTAAAAAGTATCTATCATGAGTTACGAATAATACTGTATAGGGATATTGTTTCACGTAATTGATAAGCCAATTAATTGATTCAAAATCCAAATGGTTTGTAGGTTCATCTAACAATAATAAATCAGGTTGTTCAATTAAAGTCTTAGCTAATACAACACGTTTTTGTTGACCACCTGATAATTCTTTAACGAGTTTATTCGTCTCATTGATTCCTAGTTTAGATAGGATGGTTTTAATTTCTGCATTATAATCCCATGCATCTTTGCGATCCATCATTTCTTGTGCATTCATCATGACTTGAAATTGTTTGTCAGTTTGATCTTTTGAATATTGATTTACAGCTTGTTCATACTCTTTAATAATTTTTAAAGTTGGTGTATCAGAACTTAGTACTGCTTCAAAAACAGTCATTTCACCATCTAAATCTTGTTTTTGAGATGAATAGCGAATTCGATAATTATTAGGATGAGTGATATCGGCTGTAAAATCTTCGTCTAGATTACCTATAACTTTTAGCAAAGTACTTTTACCTGTACCATTAATCCCAACGAGACCAATCTTTTCATGCTCAGATATTGATAAATTTAAATCATCGAATATCACTTTATCTGCATAGGATTTATTTAAATGTTCAATTTTATATGCTTCCATGCTTATCTTCCTTTTACTATCGAATTTTCAATATAAATTTGTTAAGATTAAATCAGTTCTATATATTATACACCTTTTTAAGCTTAAATGATATAAGGAGACCTAGTTATGGCAGAATTCTTCGAAAATTTGCCTCCTCATTTTCAAGCTTTAATTGCAGGAATCATTACATGGTTATTAACAGCACTTGGTGCAGCTTCTGTTTTTATTTTTAAATCTGTAAATGACAAAGTGTTGAACTCTATGCAAGGGTTCGCCGCAGGTATTATGATTGCTGCGAGTTTTTGGTCTCTACTACAACCCTCAATTGAATTTAGTAAAGATTCAGCCGTACCTTGGCTACCAGCCGCAATTGGTTTCTTATTCGGTGGTTTCTTTATTCGTGGTTTAGATTTTGTCATACCACATATTCACAGAAATGCTAAAGATAAAAATCAACAACAAGAAGGTATTCAAACATCATTGAGTAAAAATGCGCTTCTCGTTTTAGCCATTACATTACACAATATTCCTGAAGGTTTATCAATCGGGGTAGCATTTGGTGGTGTCGTATCAGGTAATGGTACTGCTACATTTTTAGGAGCAATTGGCTTAGCTATTGGAATTGGTATCCAAAACATTCCTGAAGGTGCAGCGCTATCAATGCCAATTAAAGCAGCGGGTTCTTCAAGTTGGCGAGCGTTCAACTACGGACAAGCTTCAGCAATTGTAGAACCAATATTTGCTATGATTGGTGCAGGTGCGGTACTAATTATCACACCAATGCTTCCTTATGCGCTTGCTTTTGCTGCAGGTGCAATGATATTTGTTGTCGTTGAAGAGCTTATTCCTGACTCTCAATCAGGTAATAACACAGATTTAGCTACATTAAGTTTAATGCTTGGATTTGCCATTATGATGATATTAGACGTTGCATTAGGCTAATCATCATTTGTTCTTTTCTAATCATTAAATATGCAATTTCCATATAAAAATTCCTATAAATAGAGTTTTAAAACGAAGGCAAATAGAACAAAAAATCCGAATTGAGCAAATACGCTCAATTCGGATTTTAATTTATATCAATTACTTTTTCTCATTACCTTTAGGTCCTGTTTTATATTCATACTTCGATGGATTTACTTTTTTGAAATCTGGATTTTTATAGAATCTGAATAAATCTCCATTAAGTAAACTATCATTCATTTCTAAGTCTTTTTCAACTTGTTTTTTATTCTTCTCGAAGTCTTTTGGTTTTTTAGTTAATAATTCATTATCCTTATTAGAATATAACTTACCATTTACATATTTGTAGTCTTTAGTAATGAAATCACCATTTCTGAATGGTACTACATCGTTATGTTGTTTAGAGAATAAATCAGTACCAAACATAATATAGTTCTTAGTATCGATACCAGCAAGATGTAAAATTGTTGGCATTACATCTGTTTGACCTGCATATTCTTTATTAATGCCGCCAGATTTACCTGGAATTTTCAACCAGAAACCAGTACGGTTTAAATCAGTAAATTTAGCTGGTGTAATCTTCTCACCTAATAATTTTTCCATAGCATTATTATGATTTTCAGAAATACCATAGTGGTCACCATAAATCATAATTACTGAATCATCATATAGACCTTTTTTCTTCAGATCAGTTACATATTCTTCTAATGCTTGGTCTAAATAGTGTGCTGTTTGAATATAACCATCTACAGTTGAATCACCTGTATTAGGTTTATCAATTGAAGCGTCTTTCTCATCTAATGTGAATGGATAATGGTTAGTCAATGTAATTAGATGTGAATAGAATGGTTTTTTCATTTTAGCTTGATAATTCGCTGAATCATGGAAGAATACTTTATCTTTTAAACCTAAGTTAACAACATTGTCATCTGACATATCATAATATGTTGCATCATAGAACTTATCTATACCAAAATGTTTATAAATTTGATCACGGTTCCAGAATGTTTTGTAGTCACCATGCATAACATTTGAAGTATAACCTTGCTTTTGATCTAAAATAGCAGGTAATGATTGATAAGTATTGTCACCTTTTAATGAATATGCTGAACCTTGTGGTAACCCATATATACTATTATCCATTGTCAACTCTGCGTCAGATGTTTTACCTTGACCAGTTTGATGGAAGAAGTTAGGGAAGTATGTGAAATCTTGTTTACCACTTGATAACTTATTCAAGAATGGTGTTACTTCTTTACCATTTACTTTCTTATTAATTAAGAAAGTTTGGAAACTTTCCAAATGAATTTTGATGATATTTTTCTTTTTAGCTGCACCATAATATTCTTGGTTTGGCTCTGTTCGTTTTTGTTTCGTGTAATTCAACACTTTAGTTAAGTCATCTTCTGATGCTAATGCCTTTTGCTGATTGTTTTCAATCGTTTTGACACCATCGTATACAGTGAAGTTAAATGGTCCTAAATACTTAACTAAGTATTTATGGTCGAATGTACGAGTTAATAGTTCTGGACGATCTGTTTCCGCAAAAGCTAAGTTTAAAAAGAATAGTGCGACTGATACAGCCATAACAACTGGCACAAACTTTTTGCTAAACGCTTTTGTACTTAACCATTGACGTTTAAAAATCAGAATAAATAGGTAAATAATTGTATCAATGAAGTATACAAAGTCATACCATTTAAATGAAGCACCTAATGCACCGCCCATTGATTCAACGTTACCTGCTTGATTCAATGTACTAAATGTTAAAAAGTCAGAGAAAAATCTGAAATATACAACATTAGCATATAGTAAAAACGTTAATAAGAATCCTCCAACAAAAATGAACCAGAAAGCCTTTTTACCTTTAAAGAATAGGAACACACTTAGTATGAGTGCAACTAAACTGTATGGATTCATCAGTAATATTAAGTTTTGTACTAACCCTTTAACACCTAAAGAAAAATCAACATAATAGGAAAAATACGTCTTCAAGGTGATAGTAAATACCATCATCAGGAAAAACGCAAAAAGACTTATCTTCTTTTTGTGAGAACTCATGTTTGTTTCCTCCGTTAATTGTTAATAAATCATCAATATCAGAAACTCTAAACAATGCCATTTCCAACTTATTTACAAGTTATCTTCAATGATTTAAAACAATCTATAATTTTAAAAATTCACTAAACATTTTATTTTGACGTTAAAAATAGCTAGTAGATTAATTTATTAACTAGCTACTATATAATTGATGTTAATTTTTTATTAAGATTAATATGACGAATGTAATCATATTGTAACAAAATACATAGCTCAATATATTAATATAAAGGAAGTCAACCCAAATATCAAGTAAAAACACACTTTTAGAAATGTTTACTCTCATTATCATACTCATCAATTCGTTTATTCATATATTTTAATTATTGATTATATTTATAGACATCAGTCTTAAGCATGAACTTTTTTACTATATAATTTATTTTAGCATTTCCAATTGCATTCGATATTCTATACCATGGAACAGTTGATTTAACCAATTACTGTATTTTATTAAATTTTTCTCTGCTGTTTCAATATCAATAAATTGAAATTTCAGTTTAGAACCTGTTGGTTTCTGTGCTAGTTTTGTTAAATGGTAGCTCGCAATTGTCCCAATTTGAGGATAGCTACCTAATGTATAGTGATCATTTAATAAAATGATTGGTGTTCCATCCCTTTTAACTTGGATTGTTCCTCGTTTAACAGATTGATGCGCTGGCATATCTTCATAATAAGCTTTCACTTTTTGTCCTTCTAATATCATTCCCATTCTATTAGCTTTGCTTGATACTTTGTAATTATTCAAAGTAAAGCGTTGCAATACATTCTCTTTAAAATCTTCTGAACCTTTGTTTCTAATAACATGAAATACATCTGACATATAATTAAAAGATAGCGCGTAACCGTCAACGCCCCAATCTGTTTGTCGTTTGTCTGAGAGATTCTCAAATAGTTTTTGATGACGATCGCTATATTGTCGTTTCATTTCGATTTGATCACCATCTTTTAATTGTCTACCTTCATATCCTCCCATTTTCACATTAAAATCTGTAGAAGTTGAACCTAACCATTCTTCTAAATCAAAACCTCCACCAACAGCTAAATATACACGTGATGTTCGACTCGTTTCTTCAAATCTCAAAACATCATCTTTTTTCATTAAATAAAGCTTATATGGGTAAATTTTCATATTTTTCGTTTCAGCTTTAAAATTTCCACCTGCCAAAGCAATTAAAGTAGGTTCAGTAAATCTTATCTTCGGCATTTTTTGAGTCATTTCTAATGTTGCTTCATTTTTATCATTAGCAACTAAGCGATTAGCGATTTCATGCGATAAACTATCTAGCGCACCACCAGGAATTACTCCATTATGTTCATAGCCGTGTCTCCCAAAATCATGAAAACTACTAAAAAGACCACTATTTTCTATTATGATTGACATGTCTTCAAGTCTCCTATATTCAAATCGTTTTTCTCTTTTGCAATAAATTGAACATTGTCGCCTAATTTTAAAAGGGCAAAATTCGTTTTATTAGGGAAGAAAAGTTGTAATGGTGTGTAGCCTATAACTAACCAATCATTGTAGGTATCAGTTGTAACGATGCCACATTTCTTTCCTTCTATAACAACAGAACCTGCTGGGATAAATTTCTTTTTAGTACTAGTATGATTTACATATAATTTTTTATTCATACCTGTTAAATATGGAAATCCTGGTGAGTAGCCCATCATTGATACAAAATATTCGCTTCCTGAATGAAGTTGTATAAATTGAGATTTATCGATTTTAAAATGTTTTAACAAAGCGTCTAAATCTGGTCCGTACTCATCTCCGTATACTATAGGGATTTGAATAGGCTCTTTATTTTGAACATTATGTGATATTTCTAATTGAATCGATTCTATTAGTGCTTTCATATATAAGAAAGGTGATTGTATATGGTGATGTTTAATCATATCTCGTGCATCATATATAATCATCATATCCGATTCTGTTGGAACTATTTCTGTGATGAACGGATAGTTTCTTTCATTTAAATATGTTCTCAAGGCTAATAAATCTTCTGTAAGATCCTTAGACACCTTTTTCTCTATAGATACTACGATGGCTTGATCGCCTTGACTATAAATTTTCATACCTTCACCTCAAAAAGTCTTTATTGATGATAAAATACGTTCATACGTTCAATAACAATAGGCATAAGTGATTTAATCAAAAAATAAACTAATATAATGGCACATATTGTAGTAATCGTTGCAACAATACGTGCTAATATATATGAATTTTTGTGTATTAATCGATCAATAATCACTTTATTAACAACCGTTACAACTACTAATATTACTATCCATACTAATGCCATTATTTTCTCCGTTTATTATGATTTACTATTCTTAAAATTAATTTTAAAGATAAATTGTTACATCGGCAACCTCTCGAAGGCTATTCAACAAAAATACTTCTATTTCGTTACCTTTTACTTTCTTTATAAAATCATCAATATAATAATTTTTCTCTTTCAATTTACCATGGTCAATTAAATACTGACGCATACATCCTAATAAAAAATCTTCATTATATTGCGGTGTATAATAGTTACCATTTTCCTTAATCATTATATTGCCGATATCAAATTCTAAAATCTTTCCATTTTTATTATATATAAGAGCTAAGTCTGTATCTAAACGATACGTTACATGATTACGATTAGATGTCTTATTGATTTTAGTTAAATGAGAACTACCATTATGTTCAGGTACTATTGTTGCAGTAAATTGAGACTTAGAAGATAAAGGGGCTACTACATATTCTAATTCTCCATTTTCTTCTAACATTACTTTTAAGCGATAAATACCTTGATTATATTGATGTTGAATAGTTTGAATCAAGTCATCCCATTTAGATTGATCAAATGGGATATTAAGCATTTTACTAGATCGTTGTATTCTGTCTTCATGATATATTAAACGTGAGATTTGGCCTTTTTCCAATTTCATCGTTTCAAACAAATACATTATAATCTCTCCAATATTTTAGTTTTATCTTGGAATTCTTGAACTTCTGAATCAGGATTGGAGTTAATTGTAATTCCAGCACCAACACCATAAATAGCTTGTTGATGTCGGTATTCAATTGTACGAATTGGTATATTAAAAATCATTTTGTCATTTGGCATTAACAATCCTATTGTTCCACAGTATATATACCTTGGTCTTTGTTCTAATTCTTTAATAAATCGCATTGTATTAATTTTGGGTGCACCAGTAATAGAGCCACAAGGGAAAATAGCTCCTAATATTGATTTAAGTGTCACATTAGTAGATAACTTTCCAGCTACCATACTCGTCATTTGATATACAGTTTGATAAGTTTCTATAAAAAATAATTTATAAACTATAATAGAACCTGTTTCTGCAATTCGAGATATATCATTCCTTAGTAAATCGACAATCATCACATTTTCCGCTTTATCCTTATCTGATTGTTGTAATTGAAGATAGTTATTATAATCCTCTTTATCATTATCTCCTCTTGGTATAGTCCCTTTCATGGGCTTACTAACAATGATATTATCTTCATTTTTAAAATGACCTTTTTGAAAGAATAATTCCGGAGAAATGGATGCGACACTGACTTCATCCGTATCTAGTAGCACCGTATAATTACCATTTCCTGTTGCTGTTAATTGTTCGTATAACTTTTCAATAGGATAATAAATATTGTCAGTTAAACGTGACGTATAATTAACTTGATATGTATCGCCTTCAACAATAGCTTGTTGGATATGTCGAATTTTCTCTTTCATTTGATGTTTAGATTCTACAAATTGAAAATCATGTTGATTATCGTATGGTGTACTATTGGGTGATTTATATTGTAATTCTTTTGCTGAATTGAAACTATAGGCAACCGCTAATATATCTTTATCTTCTATTTCACATACAGCCATTTGAGGATTAAAATAACGTGCCGCTTCATATGTTAAATATAAAGCCACAAAATAACCTTGTTGCTGTTGTGTTTCAGCAAATTGTACAACTTTGCCAACTTCACTTAACTGAGTAGCAATACATTTCTTGTGATAATCATTTAATTGAATGTGATAGGTTTCATATTTGTCTTCATCTATATAATAGCGATAATTAAATTCTATATTCACTGTTCTCACCTACGATTTCAAGGAAATTTTGAATTTGATTATAACCATGCTCACTTAAAATTGATTCAGGATGATACTGTACTGCAAAGATTGAATACTGTTGATGTTGCAAGCCCATAATAACACCATCTTCGCCTATTGCTGTGACTTTTAATTCATTTGGTAACGTTTCTTTATCTGCCATAAGAGAATGGTACAGCATAACATTGAACGAATGAGGTATACCCTTGAAAATACCTAATTGTTGATGACTGAGTTTTGTAGTATGACCATGTATCGGATTATTGCGATGTACAATCTTACCACCAAAATATTCATAAACAACTTGAAAACCTAGACACACTCCTAATATAGGAACTTGTTGATAAAATGTTTCAATCACCTTAAACAATTTGGGGTAATCACTTGGTCTTCCAGGGCCTGGTGAAATAACAATGGCATTGGGGTTAAATGCAACTAACTCTTCTAATATTAAATCATCTATGTCAATGACTTTAATTGGTTCCTTAGTAGCTATTTTAAAATAGTTTATTAAATTATATGTAAATGAATCTTTATTATCTATCACTACTATCATAATTTCGCTCCATTTAATTAATATTATTCAATCATTTCATTAAATCACAGTTAGGTGCATGACTTATTGTAAAAACATGTCATGCTTGCTATTAAACTACTTATTGTAACTGACTTATATATATATATCTTTAACACTATTATCACAAAAATTCTCTTGATTTTACATATGAATTAGTTTATTCTATGGTGCGTACAAAATATATTTATCAGAGGTTCCTAGCCGAAACCCTCTATAAAAAACTAGACACTGAATTTAATTTCAAATTATAAATAGACATATCTTTTTAACTTTTTATATTAAAATTATATGTGTATTCATAATCTTTCGTCTATCTTTTTTATAGAGATAGGCTTTTTTTATGCTTAAAATTTCGGATCTAATAACCAAAGATAAACTGGGGGAAATATGAATGGTTCAAGATAAATTAGATAATAACAAAGCTATCGTCGTTTTCAGTGGTGGTCAAGACAGTACGACGTGTTTATTCTACGCAAAAAAACATTTCAAGGAAGTTGTACTTGTTACATTCAATTATGGTCAAAGACATGATACTGAAATTGAAGTGGCTAAAAAAATTGCACAAGAGCAAAATGTAGAACATCACATTTTAGATATGTCACTTTTATCTCAGCTAACACCTAATGCCTTAACACAACATGATTTAAAAATCGAAGAGACAGAAGATGGTATTCCAAACACCTTTGTACCAGCACGTAATTTACTATTCTTATCATTTGCTGGCGCATTAGCTTATCAAATTAAAGCTAAGCATATTATTACCGGAGTTTGTGAAACTGACTTCTCTGGTTATCCTGATTGTCGTGATAGTTTTATTAAATCAATGAATGTGACTTTAAGTTTATCAATGGATCGTGATTTCGTTATTCACACGCCTTTAATGTGGTTAGATAAAGCACAAACATGGGAACTTGCTGATAACCTTGGTGTGTTAGATTACATTCGTGAAAATACATTAACATGTTATAACGGTATTATTGGAGATGGCTGTGGCGAATGTCCTGCCTGTCAACTTAGATCACGAGGGCTTGAACAATATCTTGAACAAAAAGGAGTAAAATAAGTATGCTACAACAAATTTATCCTAGTGTTAGTCACCCATATCAATTCGAACTTAATAAAGATTTTAACTTTTCAGCAGCTCATTATATTCCAAGCGAAGATGCTGGAAAATGTATGCGTACCCATGGTCATACGTATTTTGTAAATATTACTATCGTTGGAGATGAATTAGATCACAATGGCTTTTTAGTGAATTTCAGCGATTTAAAACAATTGATTCATGGACAGTTCGACCATTATTTACTTAATGATTTAGTAGAGTTCAAAGGCAAAAGTCCTTCTACTGAAATTGTCGCTCAAACAATTTATCAAATGGTTCAATCATACCTTAATGAACAAGATAATAATCCTAAGTGCGTTCAAGTATACTTGCGCGAGACGCCTACAAGTTATGTCGTATTTCGTCCTAAGGATGAGCAATAATGGCTAAAATACCTGTATTAGAAGTCTTTGGTCCAACCATTCAAGGAGAGGGTCGTGTTATAGGTAGAAAAACAATGTTTGTACGCACTGCAGGTTGTGATTATCGTTGTAGTTGGTGTGATTCAGCCTTTACTTGGGATGGAAGCGCAAAAGAAGATATTCAATTAATGACTGCTGAAGAAATATATGCCAAATTACGTGAAGTTGGTGGAGATAACTTTAACCATGTAACGATTTCTGGTGGTAATCCCGCTCTTATAAAAGGAATTCAAGAATTGGTTGATCTATTCGAAACACATCATATTCAAACTGCTCTAGAAACTCAAGGTAGTAAATTCCAACCTTGGATGACTCAAATCAATGATTTAACTATCAGCCCTAAACCACCAAGTTCAAAAATGAAACCTAATTTAGATATTTTAGATAGCGTTATTGAGCAATGCGTACCTGAATCATTAAATTTAAAAGTGGTCATCTTTGAGGAAGATGATTTTGATTTTGCTAAAATGATTCATCATCGTTACCCTACTATTCCTTTCTATTTACAAGTAGGCAACCCATATTTAGATGATAATGTTGATAACCATACTGCCAAATTACTACAACGCTATGAAAGTTTAGTAGACCGTGTAATGACAAGTAGTGATATGAACAATGTTTACGTATTACCTCAATTGCATACTTTATTATGGAGTAATATGAAGGGAGTTTAAAATTTAGTTAATATAACTTTAACATTTTCGAGTGTTATATAATGATTAACTTTATATTAATTGATATAATAATTGAATGAAATATTGCGGATAGGAGCACATCATGATTTTATATTTATTAATTAATATTGCCGTAGTATTGCTCATAGTCGGACTTGATTTATATTTTCACCAATTTAAACAACTTAGATTTAGCTCCATATTAATAGCTATTTCTCTTAATGCCATTATTGATTTGTTTATCGTGTCAAAATATAATTTCATATCAATCTATACGATGATTTTGTTAATTGCATGGGCATTATTACAACTCTATTTAAACAAAAAAATTCATCCTTTTATCATAAAAGATCAAAAATTTATCGCAATGATATTTGCAATTGTAGTGAGTTTATCTCAGTTTATTACAAATATATCAAGTGAACAGTCACTCTACATGTCATTACCATATTTAGCACCTGCAATTTTTCTTATTGGTGCCATTTTATTATTTGTAGGTACGTTCGAATCATCAGAACTTGAATATTTACCATTTTTAAAATCTATTAAATACCCACTTACAATTGGTACAATTATAATTATGATTGCGTTTATTGCTATGATGATACTTACACCATTTTGGTATGTATTTACTATTATATATGTACTATTCATGTTGTTTATCATCTGGCAACATATATTTAAGTAACATTTATCAACTTATAAATGTTACTTTTTTTATTTATTCAATTATAAAATCATTAAAGTCTCAACCACAATATTAAAAACTCACAAGTATAAGTGATATCCCTATACTTGTGAGTTTATTTAATGTACATGCTCTTTATATTTTTCGTTATTTTGTGAAGATTGGTATGACGTTTGTTGTCTATTTAAATCTAATCTTTTAATTTGATTATAGTGATGTGTTTGTTCTTTTTTAGCTTCAGTAGTTTTTAAATTATCATTTGTGTTATGTGCTTCTGATTCTTGATCAGGTTCTATATTCGTAGCTTGAACTATATATTTAGGTCGGCGTTTCACTTCATAGTAGATACGTCCTATATATTCACCAATGACACCAATCGACATCAACTGAATACCACCTAATAGTAAAATCGCTGCAATAGTAGTGAAGTAACCAGGTATATTAACACCAGAAATTATTATATTGATTAGTAAATATACGATATAAAGAACACTTAAAGAAAATGTGAACATTCCAAGATAAATCATCATTCTCAATGGTTTATTATTAAATGAAATTAAACCATCAATTCCGTAGTTAAGTAATTTAGCAAATGACCATTTTGATTCACCTGCTTCACGTTCTACATTTTGATATGTGAACACTTTCGTATTATAACCAATCCATTCAAATAACCCTTTTGAAAAACGATTATATTCATCCATAGATGTAAGTGACTGTACTGCACGTTTACTTAATAGCCTAAAGTCTCCTACACCGTCTTCAAATTGGATATCTTCTACAAAGGCGTTAATTAACTTATAGTACATGCGAGTCATTGATTTCCTCGCAAAATTTTCACCTTTTCGATCACGCTTAGCAATTACTTGATCATAACCTTCGTTATATCCTTCAATCATTTGTGGAATAAATTGAGGTGGATGTTGAAGGTCTGCATCTATCATTATAACTGCGTCACAACTATGACTGTGTTGATAACCAGCAATCATAGCAGCTTCCTTACCAAAATTTCTACTAAACGAAATATATTTTACTTGATGATCTTCAAGTGCCAGACTTTGTAGATGATCAATAGTTGAATCTTTACTGCCATCATCTATGAATAGCAAATCGTATTCGTATTGCTTATCCACGCTGTCTTGTTTCATTATTTCAGTCAATTTTTCATATGTCTTTAATACGACTTCTCCTTCTTTAAAACAAGGAATGATGACCCTTATCTTCATTCAACGACATCCTTTTCTACAAAATGGTTTAGTATAAGTTTATCAAGTAGTAAATAAGATAATCTAGTTAAAGCCCTTGTATTTACAAAATCTTAATATCGCCTTAATGTTACTCATACTCTCTTTCTATCATTAAATTTTTACTTAAAACTCAATACATTTATTTTAAATCTCCTATAGCTACTTCATCTGGATCTTTACCTTGTCTAGCATTTTGGTTTAAGCTATCGATTTGAGCTACATCTGTAAGTTCAAGATTAAAATCTAAGATATCATAGTTTTCTTTAATACGACTTGGCGTCTTAGACTTAGGAATAATCATTCGATTATGTGCTAAATGCCAACGTAGCACAATTTGTGCAGGTGTTTTCTTATATCTTTTAGCCATATCTAAAATTACTGGATCATCTAATAAACCTCTATTTCTCATTAATGGCATCCACGCAGTGACTTTAATATCGTGATCATCACAATATTGTTGTAATTCATGTTGGTTAAAATACGGATGTAATTCGATTTGATTAATTTGAGGTGTAATATCAGTTTCCTGCATTAATTTTTCTAAATGATGTTGTTTAAAATTACAAACACCAATTGCTTTGACTTTTCCTTCATGGTATAACGTTTCTAATGCTTTATAAGATTCAATGAACAAGCCATTGTCTTCGCAAGGCCAATGAATTAAAAACAAATCTAAATAATCTAATCCTAAATTTTCTAACGATTTGTTAAAATATTGAATCGTACTGTCATAACCTTGGTAATCATTCCATAATTTAGAGGTAATAAATAAATCTTCTCTGTCAACATCAGTTTGTCTAAGTGCACGGCCGAGCGCTTGCTCGTTACCGTAGAAATATGCCGTATCAAAAGCACGATAGCCCGCTTCAATTGCTGAATTGACCACTTCATTCATTTCGTCATCAGTTATTTTATACACACCTAATCCAATTGAAGGCATAGGATAACCATTATTTAAGTATTGCGTATCATTAATTGTCATTAATATCCCACTCTTTCTCTTAATCTAGTTGTTCACGTTAGTAAGAATTTGTATACCATAATATATTACACGTAAGTAAAGACGCTTAAACATTGAAGTTTAAGCGTCTTTTGATTATTTATATTATTATTCAGATTGTTCATCTTCTGAATTGATATCGTAAGTTGGACGTTCTTGGTTATATTCATACTTTAAAGTTACCCAAATAATTTGGTGATTTTCAATTTCAGAAATAATCCAACGATCATACTCTGTATCAACAAAGTCATCTTTTTGTAAGTTTGTATTTTCAGATTGTAACCATCCGCCTATAGTATCAATATCTTCAGAGTCTTCGAATTCTATACCAAATTTTTCATTTAGGTCATCTAGTAGTACACGACCATTAATTTGATATTTATTATCCTCTAATTTAACAATATCATTTACTTCATCATCGTCAAATTCATCTCTGATTTCACCGACGATTTCTTCTAAAATATCTTCCATAGTTAAAATACCTGCCGTACCACCATATTCATCAATAATTAAACTAATATGAACATGTTCACGTTGCATTCTTACTAGTGCATCACTGATGCGCGTCGTCTCTGAGATCATAGGTAATTCATGGATATAGTTAGCAATCTTAATCGTTTTACCTGAAGCATATTCAGTTAAAAATTCTTTAACGTTTATAAACCCTTTGACATGGTCTTTATCGCCATCTTCAGTGATAGGGTAACGTGTAAATTGATATTCTTTAATCGTTTCTAAAAGCTCATCTACATTAAATGGTTCGTTCAATGTAATCATTTGAGTTCGGGGTACCATAATATCTTTAGCTTGTCTTTCATCAAAAGAAAAGATATTTTGCATATATGCAAGCTCTGTTTGGTTGATTTCTCCACCATTATAACTGTTATTAATTATAATCTTAATTTCTTCTTCTGACATTGCATCAGTTTGAGCATCAGGATCTACGCCAAACATTCTAATGATAACTCTCGCTGAACCATTCATTAACCAAATTAATGGTTTCATAACATTACCGAAATAATATAATGGTCTAGCATAAAGTAAAGCCATTTTCTCAGTATGCTGAATGGCAAATGACTTAGGCGCAAGTTCACCCAGTACAACGTGTAAATATGTTACTACTATAAACGCAATAACAAATGAAACTGTTGTTGTTAAAGCACTAGGTAAGTGCATTAATTCAAATAATGGATGTAATAATTTATCAAATGTTGGTTCACCTAACCAACCTAATCCTAATGAAGTTACTGTTATACCTAATTGACAAGCAGATAAATAATAATCTAAGTTGCTAATCATCTTTTTAACGACTTTAGCACCACTATTACCTTCCTCTGCCAATTGTTCAATACGCGTCGATCTTACTTTAACTAATGCAAATTCAGATCCGACAAATACTGTAGTTAATGCAATTAAAAGAAAAAATACTATTAAACTAATTATGGTCGTAGTTTCCAATTATTTCCCTATTTCTAGGGATTCACCTCCGTATTATATGTGTCACACATGGTTAACACGTAATTAAAATTTTCGAATTGACTTGAATTATATTTACATGCTAAGGCCTTCCCATTGCGACACCCCCTAAAAAAATGTAATTGATTTAATTCTATCATAGAATTTTTATATATTGTTGATTTATGTTTATAGATTTACAACATAACATTTAAAACTAATATCCCCTTTTAGTCAAGTTATTCATTATGACTAAAAGGTATGTGGTTGTCCATTTTTAATTGTTGTCTTTACATTGATATTATCGTCAACGATAACTATATCTGCATCTTTTCCTTCTTTAATACTACCTTTTGTTCGATCTATTCCTAATGCCTTTGCTTGGTTCCAACTTGTTACTCGCCATAAATCTTTGATTGAAGCGCCAGTGTATGACATTATGTTACGTAAACCATCATTCATTTTTAAAATACTACCTGCAAGTGCACCTGTATCTAGTCGTGCTTCACTATTACGTACAATGACGTTTTGACCACCTAAATCGTATTCACCTTCTGGCATACCTTTTGCTCTCATAGCATCTGTAATGAGATATAAATGTTCATTACCTTTATTTTTATATGCCAATGCTACTGCAGCAGGATGAGAATGAATACCATCTACAATAATTTCAGTATTTAAATTTTGATTTAACCAAGCTGCACCAAAAACACCTGGATCTCTATGACCAAAACCAGTTGCAGCATTATATAAATGTGTAATGTGTTTAGCACCATAATCTACAGCATTGTTTGCTTCTTCAAAGGTCGCCACAGTATGTCCCATTGAAAATATAATGTCATTATTGAGCGATTTTAAAGTGTCTATTGCACCTTCAACTTCTGGTGCAAAGGTTATAATTTTAATTAATTGATTTGCAGTTTGTTGAAACTGGTTTATTTTATCAGCCGTTGGTCTTTGAACATATTTGGGATGCTGAGCGCCAACTTTATGTTCAGATATAAATGGTCCTTCAAGATGTATGCCTACGATTTCAGCGGCTTGTTGTACGTCTTGAATTTGATGATAATTAGATATATTTTGTAGTGCTTGTTTAATACTTTCATCTGATTGTGTCATCGTTGTCGCTAAAAATGACGTCGTTCCTTCTGATAATAACTGTTCGGCTAGATGTTTCAAGCCCTCTTGTGACGCATCCATAGCATCTTCACCATATCCACCATGAATGTGTATATCGATAAATCCTGGAATAACATGATGTCCTTTAGCGTCTATTGTTAGGTATTTTCCTTTAAGTTCATTTAATCTCTCTATATTAAAATTCGAACCAATTTCTAATATTTTTCCATCTTTAATATGTATATAACCTTGTTCAATTTTTTGGCTTTCAGTATATATTTGCCCATTCACAATGATATATTCTTCCACTACTAATACCTTCTTTTCTAATTCATTTAATACGATTGTTATTTTACTATAACCTTTAAATTTATTCATATCATACAGTTCAATAAAGTTATTAAAAATAAAATACCCTCGTCGAATTAACGACAAGGGCTTGAATCTATTATTCATCCATAGCTTTTGAAGCTTCAATTTCATTTTCAGTTAATTTTGGTTTTAAGAAACCGTAGATTAGAGCAGAAATGATTGTACCAATCACAATAGCTAATAATGTTTGTAAAATATGACTGAAATCAGTTGTTGCAATAACAAAGATACCACCATGTGGGGCATTAATTCTTGAACCTAAAGCTAATGCTATAGCACCACTTATGCCTGAACCAATCATCATAGATGGAATAACTCGAATTGGGTCAGCTGCTGCAAATGGTATAGCGCCTTCAGTAATGAATGATGCGCCCATTACATAGTTAGGAACAATTGAACCTCTTTGTTTCTTTAGTAAATTTCTTTCTAAATAATAGCATAGCAGTTGCAATTGCTAATGGTGGAATCATACCACCTATCATAGCTGCTGTAATCGGTGCTGCATTTCCTTCAGTAAGTGCAGCAGTTGCGAATACATATGCTGCTTTATTGAAAGGTCCACCCATATCGATGGCCATCATTGCACCAATAACTAAACCAAGTAACATAATGTTTGAACCTGAAAGACCATTTAATCCGTTTAATAATAAATTGTTCAACCATGAAGCTGGTGGATTAAATACATAAATCATTAGCAATCCAGTTACAAGTACAGATAGTAACGGATAAATTAACGTTGGTTTTAAACCTTCTAATGCTTGAGGTAAATTACGTGTAATATATTTAATACCTTGTGTTAAGTAACCTGCTAAGAAACCTGCAATAATACCGCCAATAAAGCCTGAATCACCTGAAATAGCTAACATACCACCGACTAAACCAGCTGCAAATCCTGGCTTATCTGCAATACTACGAGCAATGAAACCTGCTAATACTGGAATAATTAAGGCAAAAGCACTGTTTTTACCAATATTCCATAGTTGTTCTGCAAAAGCATTGTGTTCAGCGCTCTTTGGATCAAATGAGTTAGGTCCAATAATAAACACGATAGCCATGATGATACCACCAGCAATAACTAATGGTAGCATGTTAGAAACACCATTCATTAAGTGTTTATAAAACGCTTTTCCTGGACTTAATTTTTCTTCATTATCATCTTTGTTACTTGATGATCTATCTCCGCGGGCAACAAATGGTTTACGACTAGTATCTAATGCTGTGTTAATTAATTCTTCTGGACGTTTAATACCATCTGCTACTGGTACTTCTACTACATTTTTACCATCGAAACGGTCAGTTTCAACATGTACATCTGCTGCTACAATAATACCAGAAGCTTTTTCAATATCTTTTTCAGTTAAATGGTTTTTAATACCACTAGAACCATTCGTTTCAACTTTAATTTTTATGCCCATTTTCTCAGCTTGTTTTTTCAATGCGTCACGAGCCATATAAGTGTGAGCGATACCTGTTGGACAAGCTGTTACTGCAAGTACATATGGTTCATTATCTTCTGTTGAACCATCAGCTGCTGCAGCCGCTTCAGCTTCATTTTGTTGTGCTTCTGCTTCTTCTTCTTTTGTAGCTTCATCATCAGCATTATCGATAATTTGTAATACTTCTTCTGGTGAAGAGGCATTGATTAATTTTTCACGTACGTTTTCATCCATTAAAATACCAGATAATTTAGCTAAAGCATCTAAATGCGTTTGTGCCCCACCTTCAGGAGCGGCAATCATAAAGAATAGGTGTGCAGGTTGCATATCTAAGCTTTGATAATCCACGCCTTCCTTAGATTTACCAAATGCGATTGCTGGCGATTTAACCGCTGCAACTTTCGCATGTGGAATGGCAATCCCTTCACCAATTCCTGTTGTACTTTGAGATTCACGATTATGAATGGCTTCTTTAAATGATGGTACATCACTTAATTTGCCAGCTTTATCTAGTTGATTCACTAACTCATCAATAACACCATTTTTATCTGATGAAGATAAATCCATTGCTATCGTTTCTTTTGTCAATAATTCTGTTATTCTCATATTATTCACTCCCCATCAAGTACAGAAATCGTAACTTGTGATTTTATATTTTCTATTGCATCTTTTGTAGCTAAATCTGCGTCAAATGCTGTAGCTGTCCCTGAAGCAACGGCTTGTTTAAATGCATCTTCTATTGATAATCCCGTAGCCAAACCTGCTACCATCCCAGCAACAGTACTATCACCTGAACCAACAGTATTAACTACTTTCCCTTGAGGGTTAACTGCTTTAATACTACGTTCGCTATCTACATAAATTGCACCGTCCCCGCCTAGTGAAACAATCACTGACTGTGCACCTTTATCTAAAATTTGTTTACCGTATTTAATGACGTCCTCGTCATTTTTAATTGAAGTATTAAACATAACTTCAAGTTCGTCTTTATTCGGTTTTATAAATAATGGATTATATTCTAAAACCGTTTCAACTAATTCTTTTTCTGCATCTACTACTAATTGAGCACCAGTTTGTTGAGTGATTTTCGCAATTTGTGCGTAGGCGTCACTTGGAATACTTTTCGGTACACTTCCTGCTACGATAACAATATCTTCTTTGTTTGTTTTCTTAATTTGATCTAATAGTGATTGAAATTGAGCATCTGTTACGTTAGGTCCTTGTGCATTTATTTCTGTTTCTTTGCCAGTTTTTAACTTAACGTTAATGCGTGTATCTTCATCTACTTGAACGAAATCAGTTTGGATATCACTATCTTTTAGTGTCTGAGCAATAAAGTCACCTGGAAATCCACCTGCAAAACCTAATGCAGTAGAATCAACATCTAAAGTCTTTAATACTCTAGATACATTAATACCTTTGCCACCTGCAAATTTATTTGCATCTTTAGCTCTATTTAATCCATCTATTTGGAAGTCATCTACAAACATGACATAGTCTATCGATGGATTGAATGTAACTGTATATATCATAAAATTCCTCCTAAAAATCGATATTGCTCTCTAAAATCATCATTGACATGGTTTTCAATGCCACGTTTAGACGTAATGATTTGAGTATTGTCACGTGCTGGAACCCTAGCAAAATAAACTTGATTGAACTTAGTTTCATCTACAACGACAAAGCTTTCATTAGAAATTCGCATCGCAGTTTCTTTTATTAATGCTTCTTGTTCATCAGGTGTCGTTAATCCATATTTCTCATCTATACCATTCATTCCGATGAAAGACTTATCAAAGCAATAACGTCTCAAAGTTTCTAAAGCGCTAGATCCAACAGTAGCAAAAGTATTCGCCTTAACTTGACCACCCAACATTAACGTTTTAAAGCCTTTTTTAAGTAATTGTTCAACGTGTGTTAAACCATTTGTTACAACGATGATTTCTTTTGCATCTATGTAAGGTATCATTTCTAACGTTGTTGAACCCGCATCTAAAAATATACAGTCATTATCACTAATTTGTTGCGCAGCTTGTCTAGCAATTTCTTTTTTCTCTTGTGAGTTTTGCGTTAATTTTTCTTTTAATCTTGGTTCTACTATTCGATTATGACCAATCGTCGCACCACCGTGGATACGTTGTAATTTTCCTTCTTGTTGTAACTTTGATAAATCTCTTCTAATAGTAGAAGAACTACAACCTGTTCTATCCATTAATTCTTGGAGTGTAAGAAAATCTTTATTCTTTAATTCTTGTAAAATTAAGTTGTGTCGTTTCTCAGATATCAAAGTAACCACCCCATTTCACTTATCATTATAATGAGTACGCTTACAAATTTCAATCATAAATTGTTAAAATCAATCAAAAACAATCATTTTGTGACAAAAATAACACAGAAATATATGTAATCGTCAAAATTCAACTTATTACAACATATTTCTGTGTCATTATTATCATTTTATATTTGTTTTTATTAATTTTGGATGATTGGCTCTACTTTTGCATTTGTCATAGAAATTAAGTCTTCCACCCCTATAATCATTTGCATACCTCTTTGTCCACCACTTACGTATACTTTATCGAGTTGTCGTATAGATTGATCTATAACAGTAGGAAATAAATGTTTCATTCCTATAGGTGAACAACCACCTCGAATATATCCAGTAACTTGCTTCAATTGATCTAAAGGCATTAAATTTAACTTTTTCTCGTTTACAACGTGGGCAGCTTGTTTCATGTCTAACGTTTCATTTACTGGTATGACAAATACAAAATGATTATGGTTGGCATTTTCTAATACAAGTGTTTTATATACTTCTTCTACTTTAGCATTAACAAGTTTGGCTATTTGTTCACCTGTTTGGTGTTCTGCAGTCACTTCAAATATATTAGTTTTATAGTTAACTTTCGCTCTATCTAACATTCGCATTGCATTCGTTTTTTTCGTTTTACTCATTATGTCACCTCTAATATTACTTTACTAATCGCATTTCATTTTACCACTAATACGTTATATATTGTAAACGCAAAAAATAACACATACTCTTTTAAAAAAAGTACGTGCTATTGTATTTCTGAATGATTTGCCCCTACTTGCCCATTACCATTCACTGAGATATTTGTTTGTTGATTTTTCTGTTGATTCACATATAAATACTTTGAATCTTGTTGTTGTTGATTAACTTGTTTTAAATCGTATTGTTCATCTAAATGTTTATTTGCATAATTAATTGCAATAACTTTGCGTTCTCTTGGCGTAAAGTCAGTTTCTGATAATCTATGATTGTCTTTTTTTACATATGTAGTCTTTTGATGTTTTACATCGTTATTATTATTATTGTCATTTTTTTCAGAAGCTTTGGCTGTTTTAAAGTCAGTTATTTGAGTTGTTTTCTCTATAACAGAAAGTTTATTTGCTTTTGAAAATGTACAAATGGTTTGATGTACTTTAGCTAATGCGTTTTGATTCGTTGCTAAAAATATTAAACCAATTAAACAAATAGTCAAAATAACTGCAAATATACTCAATAATAAGTTTTTCAAATTCATCCCCTTACCCACATTTCTTAATTGATTTTTGTCTATCTTAACATAGTCATATTCAATTTCAGTTATGTAGGTCACAATTTAAATAGATTGTAATATTTGTAACAGTATTATTACTAAAGTTGTTATTTTTGTTACATAAAATCATTAAAAAACGAAATAACTCGATTTGATTCTTTATTTTAATCTATTTTTTACATCAAAATTTATTTCTTTAGTTTCTAATTGTTCGAATACTATATCAAAAATTTAAAAAGTTTTACTATTTTAAAAAGGTGCTATGTTTTCAAAAATACCAATTTATCAAAAAAGCTGTTCACGTACATCAAAAAGTACAATGAACAGCTATCATTTTAAAATTTACTTTTGAGTGATATTTTTTCTAACTACTTTTTCAATAAATATAATGACAATACCACTTAATGATACAGCTATTGCCATATATAAAGGAAATTCTATGTTCACATCAAATAAGGCACCAGCTACTAATGGTCCCATAAAATTCCCCATACTAGTAAATGTTGAATTGAGTCCGCCTGCAAATCCTTGACGATTACCTGCTATATTTGAAAAATAATTTGTAATAGCCGGTCTAATCATGTCAAATCCTATAAAAACAATGAAACTAATTAGCATTATAGTCCAATAACCTTGTGCAACAATAAGCATCACTAGAACGATTGCTGAATATAATAATGACCAAGCTATAAAGTTTAACTCACTAGTATACTTCATGAATTTATCAAAGAAGAAAACTTGGAATAGTGCGCCAAAGATACCGCCACCTGTGATTGCAATTGAAATATCTTTTGGTGTGTAACCTATTTTGTCTGATGTATAAAGTGAAAATAGTGTTTCAAATGCTGATAATCCGAATGCAAGCACTAACGTTAGAATTACTGGTGTTAAGAAAACTTTCCAATTAATTTTAGTTAATAATTCTGGATCATATTGTGGGAAACCAGCAGTTGTGACTTTTTTCGGATTGTGAATAACAATCAATGACATAATAAATGCGATAATACCTAGACCACCTGCAAAGTAGAAAGGTAATCTATGTGAAATCTCTGCTAAAAATCCCCCAAATCCAGGTCCTAAGATAAAACCAGAATTAATAATCGCAGACATATAACCAAAGTTTTTTGCTTTATCTTGCGATGGTGAAATATCGGCAATAAGACCGGTAACACCCGGCATAACCATACCTGCACTTAGTCCACCTAAAACACGTGAAATAATTAGGATTGAAAATGAATGACCCATCGCAAACATAAATTCAGAAATTGAAAATAAGACTAGACCTATACATATAATTAATTTTTTTCCTAATTTGTCTGCTAATCCACCACCAAAAGGTGAAATAATCATTTGCGCTAAAGCAAACACAGCAACTAGTATACCTAAATCGCTACCTTTTAACCCTAAATCTTTAAGATAAACAGGTAGTACTGGAATAACCAGTCCAATTCCTAAGAATATTAGAAATATATTAAAGTAGAGTGTAAATAATTGTTTTCTCATAATGGTGTCCCCCTCTCTAACAATGCATAACTTACTTAATATGACATGATTCGTTTAAATAAATTCTTATTATACATGAAAGATTTGTTTTAAAAGTCCGTTCATTGTAATACATTTTCAAAAAAATTAACAGTAAGGCGTTTTAATAATGTAATCATTTAATTCCAATCTTATTTTACTATAATAAATATTTAACTTTCATACTCTTTTAGTTGATTACTGTTACTCATAGCGATATTATTAAAACTCAAATATTTTTTACGCTTTAAAAGAAAAAAATATTAAATCAAATTTCAAAAACGATGTTATGAAAGTAGTGTTTATCATGCAACCTCGATATATAGCAAGAATCTATTTTATCATTCTATTTACTATATCCTTGTTCGAAACAAAAATATTCAACTTTATGACTTTAAATTTATTTTTAGCATATATTCCATTTGAATTGTGTTTATTATTAAAGCTATTTAAACCTATGAAGAAATTTGAATGGCCATTATTTGTCATATTTGGAATGATCTTTTTATTACTTGTTCCAAATACCTTTTACATGATTACTGATTTAATTCATTTAAACCAATTTCAATTCAACTTCTTAATTGGATTAAACTTAAAAGAATGGATTTTCTTTACTTATTTAATGCTAGGTGTCTTTTTAGCAATGTATGTTATGATATTGATTTTCATGGAAATCTTACATTTTACAACACATATTTGGTTGAACCGAGCATTAGTTATTATTCTTATGTTTTTAAACGGTTTAGGTATTTACATGGGTCGTTTTTTAAGAATTCATACTGTTTATTTAATCAATGAACCCCTTAAAATCTTTTACGAAGTTATAAGTGTGTTTAATCTTAAAACATTTATATTTGTATTATTAATGGTCATCATGCAATCAGCAATCATTTTATTTGTAAAAGGAGTTCGACTACAAAAATGATTTTTAACTTACTTATCTTATTGGCAATTATTGTAATTATGCAGCTCATTATCGGACATTTTATTCACGATATTGGGTTTAGCTATGCTAAAAGTATTATTTTAATGTTTTTACCTCTCGGAATAGGATTGTTTATTTTACAAGTTTTTTATTATGAACGACGTTTTCCTAATTGGAATGTTCCATTAGGCGTTAAATTACGGTTAAAATATATGTATATTTTAACGTTTTTCGAATATGTAGCAGTGTACGTTTGCTTATTTTGGCTTAAATAAAATCTCATGGTTGTTAATAGTAATGACATTTTGAATATTGCACTTCAAAATACTACTATTAACAACTTTTTTTATGACAATGACTTGAATAATGACATTACTCGCTCGCGGCTATCGTTATGATTCACCATTTGTTTAGGGTAATCTTGACCTAATTCAATCCCTTGCTGCTTCAATTTCTTTTGATTTTTCTTGGTATCATGCAATAACTTTGCATCGACATCATTAAAAACGGGTAACCATCTTTTTATATATAATGCTTTAGAATCAAAACGTTCACTCTGTCTCATCGGATTAAACATTCTGAAATATGGCACGGCATCTGTACCAGTTGATGCAGACCATTGCCATCCATGAACATTAGACGCACTATCATAATCAATCAGTTTATCTTTAAAATATGCTTCTCCCCATGTCCAATCTATTAATAAATCTTTAGTTAAAAATTGAGAGGTTACCATTCTCATTCTATTATGCATATAACCAGTTTGATTGAGTTCTTCCATTGCAGCATCAATAATTGGAAAACCTGTTTCTCCATTTTTCCATTTTGTAAACTGATGTTCATTATTTACCCAATCAATGTGTTGGTATTTTTCTTTAAATGCTACATTTGCAGTTTCTGGATATTGCGTCATTAATACATAATAAAACTCTCTAAAAATTAACTCTCTTATAAAAGCTTCATAATTTGATTCATCTATGTCATAACCTTGTAGTAAATCATTAAATACTTGAATAATATCAATAAGACCATATGCCAAAGCAATGCTAAGTTGACTGGTCAATACTTCAGGAAGATATTCTCTATTTGAGTCATAATTTTGAATATCATGTTCTAAAAAACTTTGCCATTGTTGCTGAACGTCTTTTTCTGATAATCCTCTATCTTCAACATCCAATTTCAATTTCTTTTCAGACGTTGATGTTTTATTGGCTATATCTTTTAATTTGTATTGATCTATTTTTCTTTGCATGACGTATGGGCGCCATTTTTTATAAAAACTTGTAAACACTTTATATGGTTCGCCTTGATTATTAAATGTTTTCTTCGGATTAAAATAATGTTGTACTCTTATGGGTTGGACTTCAATTGAAGCTTTATTGAAATGTTGTTTTTGATGAGGATAGTCATATTCTTCTTTATGATAACTCATAATATCACTAGCCATAACAACCTTATCCAACTCTTGTGACTCACAAAATTCAATTAATTGATCGTAATCAATCATATTTACTGAAATATGATTGTTATGTAATTCATTTACAAATTTCTTTAACGTACCTTTATAAAATGTCTCTTTTAATTGTGAATGATCTCCAAATTGCTCTACAGGAATGATAAACACACATGATTCAATATCATCTAAGCGCTGATAAACATACGCTAATAATGGATTATGATTTATTCTAAAAACTCGATTTAATACAACACCTATTTTCATTCTATTGTTACCACCTATTATTTTTTATAGTTTGTTTAATACCCTACTATGAGTTTAATTAATACATTTAAAAATAATAAATATATGCTGCAATCAATAATAATGAAGTAAATAAAAATCCAAATATTAAAATAAGCTTGAGAACAATAGTTGCTCTCAAGCTCTTATAAATCATAGCTCTGATATTTTCCAAGAAATAAAACAAAACCTATAGCTATATTTTTATACTAAACCTAACCATTTCCAGTAAGTTAAACTGAAAATAATAACAAGAATGTATCCAACAATAGTTAATGGAATACCTGATTTCAAGAAATCTTTAACAGTAAATGTGTCAGTTCCGTATGCAAGCATGTTTTGAGGTGCACTTACTGGTAATAAGAATCCAAAACTAATAACAAATTGTTGTATTAATACAAATCCAATAGATTGATCTCCTAAATGTAACGTAGATGTTAGTGAAATAAAGACAGGAATCAATGCAGAAGATAAACTAGTAGCACTCGCAAATCCTAAGTGTATTAAAATATTAAATAATGTAATGAGTGCTATTGTCGCAATAATTGGTAATCCTTTAAGTCCCATCAACCCGAATGTTTGGTCACTTAACCATTGTGCGGCACCTGTTTTTAACAATACATTACCTAATGAAATACCAACACCAAATACAATAATTGTGCCCCAAGGTATTTTCTTTTCTACGCCTTTCCAAGTAATTACACCAACTTTAGGCATCAACATAATACCTAATGCTATTAATGTAATTGAAGCAGAATCAATAGGATGTAATACCTTTTCAGTTGACCAAAATAGTAATAATAAAACTGAAATAATAATTAAACGCCATTCACGAGGTTTAACAGGACCTAATTGATTTAATTCTTCTTTAATTAGCGCTTTCCCACCCTCAATAGATTCTCGTTCTGGCGGCATGACTTTTATCATAATAAAATAAAGGGCAATAGACATTAGTATTGACCATGGTGCAGCATATAAGAACCATTCGCCCCATGAAACGTCATGGCCTAAATTTTGGTTAATAAAATTAATTGCAACAATATTTTGTGCTGCAGCTGTTTTAATACCTATATTCCAAATCGAAACAGCTTGAACAGATGTAATAATTAAAAGTGAAGCAAGTTTACTTTCTTTTGATACTTTAAATGCTGCGATCATACCTAATAATATAGGTACTACAGCTCCTGCTCTTGCAGTTGCAGAAGGAACAAAAAATGCTAGTACTATGGAAACAAGAATAGCACCAATAACAATGTTCTTTGTTTTATTTCCAACAATAGATAATACTAATAATGCTAAACGTTTGTGTAAGTTCGTTTCTTGCATAGCAGCTGCTAAAAATAATGCTGCTGCAACTAAGGCTACTGCAGATGTAGAGAAACCACTAAACGCTTGTGTTAAAGCATTATTAGTCCCTAACATCTCACTACCTTTTATAATAGCATCACCATTTTTGGGATTACCTAATTGTTCTGATAAGTTTTGAACTGGACTAAACCCAAGTAACAGTATGATTAAACCTAAAATTAACGTCGCTGAAACAGGGTAAGACACCGCTTCTGTCACCCACATAATTACTGCAAATGCTAAAATAGCTAAAGCCATTTTAGCCATAATAGGCAACCCAGCTGGTGTAGGTAAAAGTATAATGGCAATTAATATAACAAAGCTTACAATTATCCATATAGGCTTATAGCCTTTTTTCTCTTTCTTACCTGGTTGGTTATGAACATTCTGGGAGGATTGTTTTGCTTTAGACATGTGCACCTACTCCTTATTATCATTATCTTGTTACTATAAATTATATCAAGAAAACGCTTTATCCAATATAACCAATTACAAAAGACACACAATACTCAATTTTCAAAATAAATATTATACAACTAACTAAACTACACTCAATTAAATGTTTTAATCTATGTTAAATTTAATTGGAAATGAATTATTTTAGTTTGTATTTAAGCGTTTCTTTAACCTTTTCCACTGATAATGCTGATTTATCCAATTGTTCACGTTCAGAATCACTTAAATTCAACTCAACGATATTTTCCACACCATTTCTTCCTAATTTCACAGGTAATCCTAAACAAATATCGTCATATCCATATTTACCTTGAGCATACGTAATTGCTGCTAATATACGATGCTTATCTTTCAATATTGTTTCAACCATTTCATAAACCGCTGCAGCAGGAGCATAATAAGCTGAACCATTTCCTAACAATTGAACTATTTCAGCACCGCCTTTGCGTGTTCTATCAACAATCTGTTCTATTATATTTTGTTCTAATAATTCAGCTATTGGAATGCCATTGACTTGAGTAGAATTGATTAATGGCACCATTGTATCGCCATGTCCACCTAATACTAAGCCTTGTACGTCTTCAACAGAAACATCAAGTTCTTTGGCAATGAATGTTTGATAACGCGCACTATCTAATACACCGGATTGTCCTAATACTTTATTTTTAGAAAATCCAGAAGCAACTAATGCAGAGTATGTCATAGCATCTACAGGATTAGTTAATACTATGATAATGGCATTCGGTGAATATTTAGCTATTTGTTGTGCACTAAGGTGAACAATATCTTCATTAGTTTGTATTAAATCATCTCTACTCATTCCTGGTTTTCTAGCAATTCCTGCAGTTATGACTACAACATCTGAATCTTGTATTTCAGAATAATCAGCAGTTCCTTTAATATCTACATTAAAATTAAATATTGGAGCACTTTCTAGTATATCTAACGCTTTACCTTTAACCACATTTTCAGACTGTGGTCTATCAACAACAACTATGTCAGCGCTTTCATTTTGAGCCAAAATAAAAGCCAATGTAGAGCCAGTTTGCCCTGCACCAATAATCGAAACCTTATTTCGTTTATTCATCCTGCACACTCCCCAATCATTAAATATTAAAAAATAAAACTCTGATATTTCAATATTATTATAACATTGAAATATCAGAGTTTTTTAGTTGTATGTGTAATTTATTTTTTAATTTGACCAAAAATTTCATGATTTATACCAAAAACATATAACAGCGTAAAGAATGCTGCTCCGCTTAATATAGTTAACACAAGCGTTAATATGAGTGTACGTTTAAAGTGACATATAAATGCAATAAAAAGTAGTCCTAAATTATACGCAAATAACAATCCGAATAAGGTCATTGTCACTAATATCTCGGGATAAAAAATATTGCATAATAGTACAATGACTGCAAATATTAAATAAGGAATCATAATTAAATTACGTTCAAATTTAAGTTGTTTCTGTCGTTTATCTTCATTATTCATTCTTTATAAATCCTTCCTAACATTTAATTATAAAATATCTCGACCTAATGCCGCAGTGTATATATCAAACCACTCTTGATCAGTTAATTCAACATTTAATCCAGCAGTAGCTGCATCAATTTTTTCAATAGATCGTGTTCCTAATATTGGAATCACCTCATTAGGATGTCTAATTAACCAAGCTATCATAATAGCAGAAACGTTCACTTGATATTTATTTGCTAAAGGTTCAATGACTGACATGAGGCGTCTACTTTTATCGTCAGAAGTATCAAACAGCTTACCTCCCGCAAAAGGACTCCAAGCCATCACTTTAACTTGATTTTGATACATTTTATCCATTACACCATTATGTAGTATATCTGTTTGATATGGTGACAATTCAAGTTGATTGATACTAATGTGCAACTTATCATGATTAAGACTTTGTTTTAATAAATCATATTGCGTTTCATTAAAGTTAGATACTCCAAATGATTTAATTTTACCTTCATTAACCAATTCTTTTAGAGCATCTGTAATTTCATCGGGATTCATTAATGGTGACGGTCTATGAATCAATAAACTATCTAAATAATCTACATTTAATCGTTCTAATGAATGATTTACTGACTTAATAATGTGTTGGTGGCTATGATCATATCGGTGTCCATCTGTAAATGTTTGAGTTTCAGATGGTAAAACAATACCGCATTTTGAAACAATTTGTATTTGTTCACGCAATTGTGGTGATAATTTTAATGCTTTACCAAAAAGCGTTTCATTTTGATAATCGCCATAAATATCTGCATGATCCATAGTTGTAATACCACGTTCTACAAGTTGATTAATAAAACGATTTAATGCTTGATCTGATAGTTGCCATTCATTAGCCCGCCAAAATCCTTGCACAATTTTTGAAAAATGAACATATTGGTTAATTTGTGTTCTTTCCATTATAATCACGACCCTTATTTTTTATAATGTATTCACTTCAGTTAGGAACAGTTGAAATTTAAATTAAGTAAATTGTAACATATCCAATTTATTTCTGAGTCGATTTACATCTATATGTTCCCCTATAATCACTATCGTTAATGGCATTTCTTTAGCTATAGCCCCAAAGTCTGGCAAACCATATGAATATTGAAACTCAATTGTTTCATTAGGATTGTCTCTAAATTTTAAATAACCTTTTAATCTCAATACATTTTTCGGTAATTGCATAATAAATTGGTAAAATAATTGTCGGTCAATAGGACTAGTAAACGTATATTTCATACTAATAATACCGTGATGATGGTGATGTTGATGAAGTTTTGTTGTTTTATCTGTTTGGTTTCGAAGTTGACTGATGTCAAACTTTCCATAAGTAGTCAAAATATGCGGTGCACTCGGATTAATTTTATTTATTTCGTTCTCTATTTTATTTATTTCTTCAGAATCAACGCAATCCATTTTGTTAATGACTAATAAATCACTCATTTCAAGTTGCTCTTCCATTAACGTTTGTGTGGAACTAGTGTAATCATTCCTATTTAAAAATCTTTCAACATCCACTACACTTATAATTTGTGGCATGTCTATATTATCAACTATGGTTGGATCTTGACATGCAGCAAAGATTTCGATAGGATTAGCGACTCCTGTTGCTTCTATAATAATATGATTACAATCATCTTTTTGAATTAAAGATTGAATTTGATTAATTAAATCAGTTTTTAAGTCACAACACACACAACCATTAATAATTGATCGTACTTCTATATTTGAATCTAAATTTTGACTATCTACATCAAATGAGCCAAATTCATTCATAATCACTTTTATTTTCTCATCAATTTTTAATAATTCACTAATATAATGTGTCAGTAACGTAGTTTTACCACTACCTAAAAAACCGCTTATGATAGAAATTGATATTTTTCTAGATTTATTATTTTTCATTGTAAAATTCCTTTTCTATTACAAGTATTTTTAAAAATGATAACATAAATATTTAATTATCTTTTTGCTTGATTTAACGATAGATATCTTCTAAACTTTAAACATACTTTAATTTTAGCATGACATTGAATCACAGTGTGTTGTGAATTATATTCCGCACAACATAGACGGATTCCAATCCGAATAGAGAGAAAAACGGATAGAATGTCTGGAGGAGAACTTTAATGTCTGATCAACATAATTTAAAAGAGCAACTATGCTTTAGTTTGTACAATGCACAAAGACAAGTAAATCGCTACTATTCAAACAAAGTCTTTAAAAAGTACAATTTAACTTACCCACAATTCCTTGTATTAACAATTTTATGGGATGAATCTCCCGTAAATGTTAAAAAGGTTGTGACTGAACTAGCACTTGATACTGGTACAGTATCCCCACTATTAAAACGAATGGAACAAGTTGATTTAATCAAACGTGAACGTTCCGAAGTCGATCAACGTGAAGTATTTATTCACTTGACTGATAAAAGCGAAAAAATTAGACCCGAACTTAGCAATGCTTCTGAAAAAGTTGCAACTGCTTCATCATTATCACTTGATGAAGTGGATGAACTTAACCGTCTTTTAGGTAAAGTCATTGATGCATTTAATGAAGCTAAAGATAATTAATTAAGCTTTTGTCATGGTAATTTAAAGTTAAAGGTTAGAATCAAACACTTTCAAAGTATAAAAATGCTCTAAAGTACATCTCAGTGCTTTAGAGCATTTTTATTTTTCTAGAAACTATCAATCACATTTTTACTCATTGGTTCAATTGAGTTATTTTATATAAATATCCTTTATTTTGGATAAGTGAATGATAACTACCTGCTTCTTTGATTTCACCGTCTATCATAATTAAAATTTTATCAAAATATGGTAATAAACGTAAATCATGCGTAGCAACAATTAATGTTTTAGCTTGTTTATCAATTAATGTCATCAATTGATCCGTACGATGAGTATCTAGACCAGTAGTTGGCTCATCTAAAATCCATATATTAGCTTGATTTTTTAATAATAAACGTGCCATGCTTAATCGTTGAATTTCTCCGCCTGATAAAGTATTTCCATCCATTGTTATTTCCTGATTTAAAGCTAAATGACTCAAATTTAACGCTTTTAACGTATGTCGTATAACATCTTCATCACAATCTGTCAGTAAATTGTCTTTGATGGTTCCGTCGAATAATTGTTGTGATTGTAGTAATGTATTGATTTGATGATATTTTTCTTCTTCTTTAATTTGAAATACATCTGTTTGATTTAACGTTACCTGTCCGCTGCTTACTTGATATAATCCTAACAAAACATGTAATAGCGTACTCTTACCGCTACCAGATGGACCGATAATAGCGACACGTTCACCTTCTTTAATATGAAAAGAAACTTGATTCAATACTGGTAGTTCTTGATTGACATATTTAAATGTTACATCTTTTACTTCATATAAATCATGTTCATTAGTTTTGTCTGAATCTGTATATAGATGTTCTTTGGATATGTCATCGTTTTGAATAACTTCATTAATTTCTGATAACGATTGATCTGTATCTGCTTTATAAAAAGCTACATTACTCATTGGTACAGCTTGTTCAAACAAAGTTAATATCATTAATACAATACTGGTTAAATATACAACATCTAAAGAGTGTGTATGGACTTGAATAGCGCCCAAAACTAATGTAGCAAAAATTGATATCATAGCAATGATATTTAGTAAATAATCATAAACAGTTAAAAATCCCTGTTCTTTACTTTGCAATGCATCATATTGTTGTAAATGTTGTAATACATCATTCTTATAATCTTCGTCCTTATTAAAGCGTTGTAACTCTTGAAATCCTTCACGATAATCAAAAAATCTTGTTAAAAATTGTCTTTGTTGGTGTGATACTACTGTCTTCAATTTACGTGCCCTTTTAGCACTTAAAAATGGAACAAGCAATAATGTCAATATCATACTCGCTGCAATTAATATTGCATGTGCTGGGGAGATGAATAAATATACTGCTATCGTTATCAATGCAGTTATTCCTATGACAATAGGCGGATAATAAACTCTTAAGTATATGTTTTGTAATGCTTCTACTCTACTTACCATACGTGAAATTAAATCGCTAGAATTATATTTTCGATAAACATCTGGTACTACTCTAACTAGTCCTTTAAAGAATTGTGTTCTTACATTTCTTAACATAGTAAAGGTCGTACGGTGAGAATATAATCTTTCATAGTATCGAGATATCGCTCTTAAAAAACCAAATAGTTTAACCGAAACAACTAACACCATTAAAGCATATAATGGAGCTCCTAACGCACTTTCAGTAACCATATATCCACTTAGAAAGAACATCGCTAAAGCAACTAAACTCCCCACGACACCTATAGCTATTGCTATTACTAAATCTTTATCAATTTTAAATTGAATTCGTGACTTCATGATTCATCACCATTTTCTTTAACATTAACTGATATATTTTTATCATCTTTAATAATCTCACCATCATGTATGTATAAACGTCGTGTTGCTTGTCTAATTGTGGAGTCTCTATGAGCAATTATAAGTTGCGTCGTTGCTTTAAATTGATGATGCATCACGCTTTGAATCACTTGTTCCGTTTCTACATCTAAACCAGTTGCTGGTTCATCAAGTATGACTAAGTCTGGTTCCATTACAAGTAAACGACACAATTCAATTCTTCTCATCTGCCCACCAGATAACATTTCTCCACCATCACCAATTAGCGTATGGATTCCATTTTTTAAAGATTGTACCTTTTCTTTTAATTGCACTTGCTCTAATGCTTCTAAAATAATGTCATCACTAACGTCATTAAACATTGAAATATTATCTTTAATTGTGGCAGTAAAAATGTATGGACGTTGACTTAAAATACCTATTTGCATTTGATCATATTTATATGAGACATGACCTTCTGTAGGTTTAAGAGATTGACTGATTAATTTAGCAAAGGTAGTTTTACCTGCCCCACTTGGTCCAACTAATGCGATGTGTTCATGTTCATTAATATCGAGAGTGACATGTTTAATTGAGAAGTCATTCCCCTTTTCATTACTATATTTAAACATGACGTTGCTTAAGCTTATAAGTGGGGATTGGTTTGTATGATAATAATTTATAGGTACACTATTTTCTGATGTACTTTCTAAATATTCAAATACAACATCACTTGCACCTTCACTTTGTTTGCCCGTATGAAACGCTTGTCCTAAATCCTTAATGGCATTATAAAATTCTGGAGCTAAAATAATAGCGATTGCTGCTGTTTTAAAATCAATCGTATGAAAAACAACGAGACTCAGTGCCGCTTCTAATGCTACAAGTCCAATTCCTAATAAGCTGATAAACTCTAACATTAAACTTGATAAAAATGCACTTCTCAAAATTTTCATTGTTAAATCTCTAAAATGTGTACTATCTTCATAGATTTTATTTTCCGTTTGTTTAGTTCGGTTAAATAATTTTAGAGTGATTAATCCTTGTGTCATATTGAGAAATCGTTGTCCAAATTGATTTAAATAAGTCATTTGATCCTTAGATTCATCACGAGTTTTCAACCCAAATATAATATAAAATAATGGAATGAACGGTGCAGTTATGATCATTATCAATGCTGTGTTTAAATGAACAAAGCACATCGCAATCATAATAGCTAAAGGAATCATCATTGACTTAAATACTTGCGGCAAGTAACTTTGATAAAATGGCGCAATACCATTTATTGTCTCTGTTAAAAGTGTCATTTCCTCACCAACTGATTGTGTTGATTGGTGGTGAATCACTCGTTGACGCAAGTCATGTTTAACTTTAATAGATAAACGGTTACCTAATAATTGATTACAAAAATTCAAAGTTGCACGTATCATCAATACTACAAAAATAAAACTGAGTATAATCATTGGCGATTGTTTTACTTTAAATAACATTATATTTAAAAAGTCTGCTATTGCTATATTCTGTAAAACTACAAATAATGCTAACAATATACATACTATTAGCATTAATGCAGGATAAATTTTATACTTAAATACTAATTGCATTAATTTTTTCACTAGATATTCACCTGATTTTTATTATAATCTCTATATTAAAGATTGAAAGATTAATGTACAACGATAGTGCTTTTGACAATTATATGACGACAAATCTTTCTCATACTTTGGTCTAGTGTTATTACTATTTGTAGCGTGCTTTGAAATGAGTATGCTATTATTATATGGTGAATTTGAAATAGTCAAAAAAACATTTAATATATGAAAGTAGGTACATTATGTTATTACTTGAATTAATCAAGGGGCTTATTTTAGGTATCGTAGAAGGTCTAACTGAATTTGCTCCTGTTTCCTCTACAGGACATATGATTCTTGTTGATGATATGTGGTTAAAGTCCACTAAATTTTTAGGTGAGCAATCAGCTTTCACTTTTAAAGTTGTTATTCAATTAGGTTCTGTATTTGCGGCAGCATGGGTGTTCAGAGAACGTTTCTTTGAAATATTACATATTGGGAAACATCAACCTGAGCAACAAGCGACTACTGGACGTCGTTCAAAACCAAAAAGATTGAATTTGATGCATGTTTTAGTAGGTATGATTCCAGCTGGTATTTTAGGTTTCTTATTTGATGATGTCATTGAAAAATATTTATTTAGTGTACCAACAGTTATGATTGGTCTTTTCCTAGGCGCAATCTACATGATTATCGCTGATAAGTATTCTGAAAAAGTAACTCATCCACAAACTGTAGATCAAATTAATTATTTCCAAGCATTCGTTATTGGTATTTCTCAAGCCATTGCTATGTGGCCAGGGTTCAGTCGTTCTGGTTCAACGATTTCAACTGGTGTCTTAATGAAAATGAACCATAAAGCGGCATCTGACTTCACATTTATCATGTCAGTACCAATCATGCTTGCAGCAAGCGGATTATCTTTATTGAAACATTATGAATATATTCATTTAGCGCATATTCCATTTTATTTATTAGGTTTCTTAGCTGCATTTATTGTAGGTTTAATAGCAATTAAAACATTCTTACATCTTATTAATAAAATCAAATTAGTACCTTTTGCAATTTATCGAATTATATTAGTAGTTGTCATAGCTATCCTTTATTTCGGTTTTGGTATAGGTAAAGGTATCTAATTAAACATTTTTAAGACTAATTACCGTTGAGAACAAGTTACTTTTCTCAACGGTTTTTTTCTTACTTAACATTAATAAATAATACAATGTTAATTTTAAATCACGCCCTTCAACAAAATTATCTTTCAAACCAAATTTCGTACATTATTGTTACCAACAGTAGTTTATTTTCATGTATCATAGGGTATGGATAAAAATAGTAAAAATTAATGGAGGCAACGAGTATGGACAAAAAGAAACTCATAAAAACAGCAATTAATGTTTTACCTATCATCATCGTTCCGTTAGTCGTAGAACGTAAAAAAATAAAAAATCATCCTGATGTTAAAAAAGCGACTGATGCTACATCTAGAGCAGCATCTAAAACAACATCTGCTATTTCTAACAAGACTTCTGACGTTAAGACATACATTGGTGACAAGAAACAAGAATTTGATAATAAACGTGAATTGAAAAAAATCGCTAAAGAAAATGACCCAGCTTATATTGAGAAAAAAGGCGAAAAGTTAGCGAAGCAAAATCGCAAAGAAGCAGACAAAATGGAGAAAAAGCTTCAAAAAAATATTGAAAAACGTCACAAAGAAGAAGATAAACTACGTGAAGAAAACGAAAAACAACGTATTAAAGATATGAAGAAAACTCAAAAATACGAAGAAAAAGTAGGATTAACACCAGGTAAGCTTGATGAAAAAACTGAGAAAAAAGGCGAAAAGTTAGAAAAAGAAAATCGTAAAGAAGCTAAAAAGATGGAGAAAAAGCTTCAAAAACAAATCGAAAAACGCCATAAAGAAGAAGATAAACTACGTGAAGAAGCCGACAAATCTAGAAAAAAAGAATTTAAAAAATATAAAGATTACACAGCTAAAAGTGTAGTTAAACAAAATAAAGAAAATAATAATGAGGCTTAATCTTTCATGACACGCATTATTATTGACGGAGATGCTTGTCCAGTTGTTAATTCAGTGATTGATTTAACACAAGGGACAGGCATTTTTGTTACAATTATACGTAGTTTTAGTCACTTCTCAAATCAAATTGAACCTAAACATGTAAATACTGTCTATGTGGATGATGGCCCTGAATCGGTAGACTATAAAATTGTCCAATTATCATCTTCAGAAGATATCGTTATTACACAAGATTATGGTCTGGCTAGTCTATTACTCAACAAAGTAAAGTATGTCATGCACCATAAAGGATTTGTATTTAGTAATGATAACATTCAGCAATTGCTAGACCAACGTTATATTAATGCTCAAATTCGTAAGCAAGGAGGCAGACATAAAGGACCTCCCCCATTTACGAAACAGGATAAACAACACTTTGAACAACAATTTAATAAGCTTTTACATCAACTTTAATGGAGGTACATAATGAAGAAAATTGCAGTTTATTGTGGCGCAAGCAAAGGAAAAGATGACACATACGTTAAAGAAGCATATGAGCTAGGTAAATATATGGCAGAGCAAGGTTACGAATTAGTTTTCGGAGCTGGATCTGTGGGTATTATGGGCGCTATTCAAGATGGCGTTTTAGACCATGGTGGTAAAGCTATTGGTGTAATGCCAAAAATGCTTGATGAAAAAGAAATTACTAGCCAAAAAGTAAGTGAACTTATTTTAGTGGATTCAATGCATGAAAGAAAAAATAAAATGACTGAGCTTGCTGATGCTTTTGTTATGGCTCCGGGTGGTGCCGGCTCACTAGAAGAATTCTTTGAAATGTATAGTTGGGCTCAAATTGGTATTCATCAAAAACCAATTGGCGTATACAATATCAATGGTTTCTTTGAACCATTACAAGGGTTAATCGATCATATGATTAAAGAAGGATTTATTGATGAAAAATATCGTCAACTCGCTCCACTCTTCGATACTAAAGAAGCGTTACTTGAAGGTTTACTCAATTATAAACCTTTAGGCGTTCGTACTTATGATTAAATAATTTCTGTTAAAACCAAAATACCCCACTAGAATTTATTCAAAAAATAATTTCTAGTGGGGTTACTTCAATTATTTATCTAAATCAATCACATATCTCACATGTCTTTTCAAAGGATGATACTTACTCAAGTTAGGGAATTCAAAATGATCATAAAATGACATTCCTATTTTTTCCATGACTTTTCTTGAAGATAGGTTTGTTTCAGCAGTAAAACTATAGACTTTAGAAATGTCTTTTTCTTTAGCAAATTTAAGTACCGCTTCTGCACCTTCAGTGGCAATACCATTTCCCCAAACTTCAGGAATCAGACGCCACCCTATTTCATAAAGTGGTAATTCTTTAAATGGATACTCACTATCTTTAGGAATATAGTTTAATCCTATAAAGCCAAGCCATTCATTCGTTTCTTTCAGCTCTACTGAGAATAGACCAATACCATAATCTTTAATAATTTGGTCCATTTTTTTCATATCTAATTCAGAACGACGATAACTCAATAAACTTGGGAAATATCTTCTGACTTGTGGGTTAGCATTCATTTTTTGAAAAGGTAATAAGTCTTTTTCTTCCCAATCTCGTAATTTCAAGCGCTCAGTTTCAATATAAACAACCATTTTTTACACTCCATTACTACGTAAATACATCATTATATACATTTTATAATAAAATTAACGCGCTATGAAACAGTAAGATTCACATCGCGCTATAATTCGTTTATTAAAATTTTGATTTAGCTTTTAGTTATATAACTGATAAGTTCAATATTAACTGGAATTTCTTTTAAATGATCACGTTGATTTTTTGGTGCTGTAAATGTAGCATCAATAAAATCATTCTGATGATCTAAGTGATATGTTGCAACAAATGTATCTGTATCTGATTCAAAATTAGGCAAGTGCGCAATTACACGTTTAATTTCACCTGTAGAATCAACAACATGTCTACCTGTAATATTTTCTAATTCTCTACCTAATTCTGGTAGCGTTAGCGCTTTTCCCTCTAAAATACTAAAATCTTGTTCATGCATGGCTCTTCTCTCCTCTTCACATTTTTGAAAATGATGACAATAATCATATTAATCTTTATAGTTTATTTTTATTATATATATTTATCCATTACGATACCCATTTTTTTCGTATATCAAACTTTACGTTCAAGACGATATTAAGTTGATATTTTAATCATATCATATTCTATTCTGTTGAAGATGATGCTTTTGATTAGATTTATTGCTGGTTCTGTTCTGATTTAAAATTTGTTACTTCTTTAATTTTGTTCTTAATTAGAAGATGTTTTATTCTTCTCGCTTTTATTAGTATCCTTATCATCACTATTATCAGAACTAATTGATTGACTTGAAGCAGAGTTATCAACTTCTTTTTGTAATTTATCTTGTTTATCTTTTAAATCGTCTTTTTGTTTATTTAACTTTTTCTTTTGTGATTTTAATGATTTGTTTTCTTTTTCTAATTTATCTACACTCTTTTCTAATGTCGCTTTCTCCTGACTTTTGCCACATGCGGATAACATTAGCGTTGCAGATAAAAATAATACAATCCACTTTTTCATGTTAAACTCCTTTAAAAACAGTTATAAATATAATTCATTTTATCATAAAATAATAATTTAATCATTTTTCTACTTTAAATCTTTCTTCATTTTAATATGTGTATCTTCATAGCCTATTTGGTGATTCAAGTTTAACATAGCTTGATTTTTCGTATTTATTGTACTTTGTATTGTTTGGGCCCCTTCTTTCATGGCCCAATCTTCTAGTGCTAACTTTAATTGTCGTGCAAAACCTTGACGCCGATATTTAGGATATACAAACAATAATTCAATTGTCACAACCTTAGTTTGTTTTTCAAAATGCCCCCAAATTAATGCTTGTAGTTCTTGATTATCTTCAATTATTAATATCATATCTTGGCAATGCCGTAATCTAGCATTAATCATTTCAATTCTTAATGCAATCGATGTACTTGTTGCTTTATAATTTGCTTCTTGAGATTCTAATAATTTTTCGTGTATCGTTGCTACCTCGTTAATTAACTTTTGATTACTCAAATTCAACTGTCTCATCATTTACTCCTGTATTTCATATTATAATCATTGTATTTCTATGGTATGATTAAGCATAATAAAATTATCAATTTAATGTATTGGTAAGTCTTACTTAAAATTATTTTTAAAGGAGCGCTTATGCACTCATGAAGTCTACAGCTCAATTAGCTAAAGAGAATAATGTGAAGTCTTTACGTTTAAATAATACGGATAGAGAAATTTTTGAAAACTACATGATATATATTCGTTCTGATTTAAGTGTAAACCCACATGATTCAGAAGTGATGTTGAATCGCATATTAAAACACTTAATCAGTGCAGAAGGTAAAGGTATGTTAGCTATGGAATTCTTTAACCATAATCCTAAAATGCATGCCAAAAAGCAATTAAAAGAACTTCCAAATGAAACAGTAAAGAATATCTTTAAATATATTTATCAACATTTCGTATTACTAATTGGTATTTTCTGTTTCTTAAAAGGGTTTATAGGTTTCTTTATTGGTGGAGATAGTAACTATCTTTATCTATATACATTTCCTATTACAGTGATAGTTGGCTTATTTATCATTTTCTTATTTATATGGATGATATTTAAAACGATTCAGTTACAATGCTTTAATAATTCAAATTGGGTATGGTTATTAACTTATGCCGTAATTGCGCTATTAATTGTCGCATTGTTTTATGTATTTTTTATACCTCAATCCTTTTTAGCATTTGGTCCTTATATCAATGTTAGTAATTGGTCATTTATTATTATTTCCGCCATTATCACACCTATTTCATTTTATATTGATCATCACTATTTTAATAAAAATTCAAATACGATTATGTAATGTTCACGAATTGATGGCCACATTTTCTAATTGAATTTAACATCTTTGAAATAAATAAGAAGGCAATTTCTACTAATAATTATAGAAATTGCCTTCTTATTTATTTATTCTCACTAATTTAATATAAAAACATCTACAATAAACCATATCACCATAATAAAAATCACAATAGCTTGAGCAATTGTACTGGCTAAAAACGCAATAATCGATCCACAGCTTACTTTAATCGCTTTTTTCAAATCATACCCTTGTATTAACTCGATAATAAGTACAAGTACAAACGGTACAATGATAATACCAAATGGCGGAACTACAAAGCATCCAATGATCACGCCAATAATAGCCCCATATTCACCAAATTTAGATCCACCATATTTTCCAACAAAGTATTTATTCATTAGAAAATCAGCTAAGAATATCAAAATGGTAAAAATAACCATTGCGATATAGAACACCCAAGATAACCTTCCGTTGTGAAATCCAAATTGATAAATAAGAAAACCTACCCATAAGACTAAAACTGAAGGAATGACCGGTTTAACTAAACCGACAAAAGCTAAAATAAATGCAATTGTAATTAAACTCCATAATAATACCGTCATTATTAACTACTCCATATCTGATATAGTAATTTTTTGATCTTTCGTTAAAAAGATTAATATAATCCCTAAGAACAATGATCCTGCTGACACATAGAAAACATTTTCCAAGCCAACCCATCCACTCATCATACCACCTAATAAGTTACCACATAACTGCCCAATAACCATTGCGTTGGCAAATAATGTTGAAGCATAACCTGGGAAATCCGGTAAAATATCTTGGAAGTAGCTTATGCCAATTCCTAATAATATAGCTAAGAAAAAGGCTAAAAATAATTGACCAATCAACATCATATAGAAATTTTTAAATAAACTAATACTAAAATAGAAAGCCCCGCCGAATATACCACCATAAATAAGTAACGTACGTGTCGGGAGTTTTGTAGATAATACGCCTAAAACGACCATAAAAGGTACTTCTAAACCTGCACATAAACTTGCTAAATAACCGACGTAGCCTTCCTTTTCGTGAAGATAATCAGTTACGAATAAAGGCATGTTCATTGTATACATCCATTGTCCAATATGTAATAAAATAAAAGCTAAAAACGGGATCAATAGTGTCTTATCTTTGAACATATTAGGCGCTACCTTCTCAACGTGTTGTTGTTGAGTAATAGGTTGTTTGATGTTTAAATTTTTATAGAAGAACACTTGTAAAATTAATGTAAATAAAATAATAGAAACTGTTCCGCCAAATAAACCTGAGTAACCATTCAATTCAATTAGTTGCGCGCCAATAAATGGACCAAATAAGAAGCCTAGTGAGAACATTGAACGTAATACTGTATTAGCAAATTTAGCATTTTTACGCGAACTTGAAACGTTAATAGATTCTCTCGCAGATGCATAAAGTTGTGGCATTGCCGGAGCGAATAAACCTTGGAATAAAGCATAAAGGATTATAAATAATAAGATATCTTTTACAAAGAAATAAATGGAAAAGCTAATTGCTCCCATCATTAATGCTGTAATTATAAGATATTTTCTATTTATGTTATGAGTATCTGAAAATCTTGCAATAATCGAATTAACTGTAAATTGGCTTATAGCTGCTAATGCTAGTAACACACCATACTGTTTGGTGGTCATACCTAAATCCTTTGTCGCAAACAAAACAAGGTAGGGTACTGTTACAGCGATACCCATACCTAATAACAACATGTTCAAAACAAACAACTTATAATTCTTTATATATAGTAATTCTTTAAACATATGACTAACCTCTATTCATTATATGAATCAACTCATCTTATTTAACGTATAAAGTTCAACATTAAATTAACAAATGAATCTACTTGTGGTAACTGTAACATGCTTTGATCATAACTCATATAAGTCGAACGAATAAGTGGATCATTATCAATCGTCACTTTTTCAAATCCAAACATATTTTTATCAATATTTTTCATCATTATTTCAGGTAATATAGTTACACCCACACCACTAATTAGCATTTCTTTACAAGTGGCAACTTGGTCAACGGTAATGGTCGCATGATAGTCTTGTTCTAAATTATCGTTATACCATTGTTTAATTTGATTTATATAAATTGGGTCAGCTTGAAATTCTATAAAAGGCAACTTTCCAACCTCTTCACGTCTATCTTTAGGATAGATAAAATAATGATCGTCATTAAATAAGTGTGTGTTGGATAAATTCATGACTTTGTTTCCTCTAGTAATCATGACGTGATAGTCTCTATGATTTGCCTTAATTTGTTCAGTAGACCCAACTTGTACCTGAATTTCAACATTAGGAAATTGAGTATTATATAAGCTTAATACTTCTGGTAATAGTGTTTGACCTATTAAAGAAGAACAACCAATAGAGATCGTTCCGTTAACTTCCCCAATATGCGCCTGCATTTTATCAAAGAATAAACGCTCTCTCTTTAACATATCGCGTGCATGTTCAATAATCATTGCACCTTCAGTTGTTGTTATGAGTTGCTTTTTCGTTCTAATAAAAACGTCTACACCAAATGAACTTTCAATTGCTTTTAACCGTTGTGTGACAGCTGGCTGTGAAATATATAATATTTCTGCTGCTTTACGTAATGTTTTTGTTTCGTCTAATGTTATTAATAAACGATAATCATCAATTTTCATAGTGTCCCCCTAAAATATACCGTTTCCGTAAAATCCTATAATCAATGATGTTTGTTATATTTATTTTGTTTGAGAAAATCATTCTTATTTTTTATCGTGTTGTTTAACTCGCTGTGGCTTTTTATTTTTAAATGGATGATTGTGTTTATTTTTCTTATATTTTTGATTTATTTTGTGATAACATTTCATAACTTTACTTTGAACATCATCAAAGTTTTCAACTATTTCAATCATTAATTGATGTGCAATAATATATGCTTCATGATATTGTTTTTGGCTAATTTGCCCATTTTGTAATGCAAATAATAAATCATCTTCATCAACTAACTCGTATGAACCATCAGGTAATACCAATACATCTAAGCATAAATCTAGAGTACGTGCATTTCCTTTTTGAGTAATATTTTTAATATTGATATCAAAATAGTATTCTAATGGATTCCCCTTATCATCAAACATAACGGTTAAACTATATCTCTTTTTTTCCGGTAATATTTGTAACCATTTATAATTATCATCTGCGACTATTATATTTTGACCAACTACCGTCACCTCTAAAGGTTCACGTACTTTCTTCATCGTGACCAAGCCTATAATACCTTTAAATCTATTATTATTAACTTTAACCTCTGTATATTCTCTCTCGATCAGGCGACGCCAGTGACGTTTGTCTATATATTTTACTTTCACAGTCACCAACTCCTTGTTTTCATTATATAAAAATGGTTCTATTATGTCATCATATGCTAAATTAGGTCATATTTTCGTGAATTCATTTAACTATATTCTACTACATATCGAGAAAATTTACTTTAAAACGACTAAATTACTATGATTTAATTTAATATGAATCCTAATATATATAATGATTACACATAAATATCAATTTTACATTATTCATATTTACAATATTTTGTTAATTAAAAGTATAAAAAAAGATACCTATGTGAACTAATCTATTTCACATAGGTATGCTGAATGCAATTATTTAATTATTTATGTTTTAATGCATATTTATCTATTACAGTTTGATGTTCAGGATACATTTGATTTAATTCATTTCTTTCAAACAACTCAAATTGTTCATATTCAAATGCCGGCTGACACATACAACCTACTAAACAAAATCCTTCATCATGTTCAAGTGAAGATGCGAATATTGTTCTTTTTGGAACTGTATATTGCATTACCTCACCATCTTCTATATTAGGTCCTAACTGCACAGATTCATATTTACCATCAGGTGTAATCATATGAATCGTTAATGATTGACCATCATGATAATACCAAACCTCATCTGCATCTATACGATGGAAATGTGAAATATCATTGGGTGTTAACAAAAAGTATATACTGCTAAATGCAGCTCTATTTGTCTCTGTTGATGGTTGACGTATACTTTCTTTGAAATAACCACCTTCTGGATGAGGGGTTAAATTCAACGAATCAATCCAATACTGTGCGTTTTTCATTATTTTAAATCCACATTATGGAATACATTTTGAACATCTTCCAAGTCTTCCAATGCATCTACAAGTTTTTCAAAAGTTTCTTGGTCTTCTGGTGATAATTCAATATCTGTTTGAGGTAACATTTCAAACTCAGCAACTTTGAAATCTTCAACACCAGATTGACGTAATGCATCTTGAACTTGAGCAAATTGATCTGGTTCCGCATAAACAATTGTTAAACCATCATCATCAATGACATCTCTAACATCAACATCTTGTTCCATTAATTCTTCTAATACTTCGTCTGCTGATTTACCTTCAATACCGAAAGTAGCAGTATGGTCAAACATATATGCTACTGATCCAGATACACCCATATTACCGCCATTTTTACCAAAAGCAGCTCGTACGTCTGAAGCAGTTCTATTCACATTATTTGTAAGCGCATCAACAATAATCATTGAACCACTAGGACCAAAACCTTCATATCTTAACTGATCATAGTTTTCTTCTCCAGCACCTTTAGCTTTATCTATTGCTTTATCAATGATGTGATTAGGTACTGAATATGTTTTAGCACGTTCTAATACTAAACGTAAGGCTTGGTTAGATTCAGGATTGGGTTCACCTGATTTAGCTGCCACATATATTTCTTTACCGAATTTGGCATATATTCTACTTGTATTTTTATCTTTTTGAGCCTTTTTTTCTTTAATATTATTCCACTTACGTCCCATTATGGTCATCTCGCTTTCATTCTCTATAATTAACATTCTATATTATACATGATTTTTAGTCGTTAATATACCTCTTACATTGTATCAATATATCATTAAGAATAAACCTCACCGTTCATAAAGTACAAAGTAAAATAAAGCATAAAAAAAATTAGCTCCTATCAATTAGGAACTAACTTATATGTAGAATTCTAAATATTTAAATATTCTTCAACATCATCGAATAAAGCATTAAATTCTTTCATGTTGTCTTGGTTCATATATAAATATATTTTTCTTTCATCTTCTGTCGATCTGACTTTATTTAACTTACCTTTTTCAATCAGTTTACGAATTGATACTAATAATTTAGTTCTACTCAATTCTAATTCTGAAATAGCAATTTTTAAAAATGTTTGCATTAACATTTGATCTTTTTGACAATTTTTTTCTGCCAAGTCTAGTACTGCTAAATCATTAAGAGTCAATTTATATTTTTGATCTATATATTCAGACAATGCTTTATATTGTTTATAAAATTCAAATAACTTTTCTAACTTTTCTTTATTCAAAAGACTTGCACCCCCAAATATAAACAGACAACATATAACAACATTATCCTAAATATCTAAAAATCTGTCTTTCCTATTTGTTTTTAATCTGTTGTCAAAATTACCGATAAATTTAAATTGAGTTGTGCAATGTCTTTTTCACTTTATATTCTTCCTTGAAAATTGTAATCATATAAAATGAATTATAGCCTAAGTTAATTTCTAGTGAACATTGGGTAAAATCATGTTCAATAATTTCAATTTTAGGTTTAAAGTAGTAATCAACTGTATCTAAAAATTGACTCGTCCATTCATACTTATTTCTTAAATCTTTTGAAATTAAATGATTAAGATTGCCGCTATAACTATTTATCTTTCCTATGAAAATTAAATGGTTTTTATATGTTGGCATTTCATTGAAACTGATATATACATTGCTATCTCCGTACTCTTCGTCAGCAGATTCATTTTCGATGACTCTCCAATCGTATAAATACAATACATATCGATCTTCTAACTCTACTTTCTTATAGTAGCTAGCATCCACAAAATCTCGATTAAACAAAATAGATATTTCATTAAATATTAATCCAAATGTCGTCTTAAAACCTTTTGCATCAAATAAATGCAATGCATTAAAATGATTGGGATTATGAAATAGATTGAAACCTAAACCTGTAAAAGATTCTGTTAAGGACGATATTGTTTCAATGATTAAAGGAGCACTATTACTTAAATCATTATGCTTATCATTAATTAACTGATGATTTTCTACATTTAATAAAAACATCTTCTCTTTCACAAAATCAACTTCATTTATTATTGCCTTTAGATTTTTTATTTGAATTTCATTTTTTAATAATAATCTTCCATTTCCCTCTGTTAAGTAAGAGGTAGTTAGTTTCTCATTATCAATAAATAGATATTCAAATTTTAGTCTTTTAATTTGAGATTCTATTGCTTTAAGCATCACTGGATCATCTATTAAACATGATATATCTAAACCGATGACATGATTAATATTTAAATCCTGAAACTTAATAATATCTTTATAGATTTCACGAATTTCTTTATCATCCAAATTAAAGACTGAAATAACTTCGTATGGATAAGGTATGTCCTGCTTACTATTCTTAAGTTTGAGTAGCACATCGCTAAAACAAACACCTATACTATCGATAACTTTATAACTATCAATATTAAAAGCGACTCTCAACCCTTTTTTGATAATAATTTCTACAATATTTCGTTTATCTTCATACGTCATTTCATTACAGATTTCTGAAAGTGTAGGAACGATATAAAAAATAACTTCTGTTCTTGAAAATTCAAATTTATCTAACTTGTTATAAAGGAAGGTATATTTTAATTCTTCTATCGTTTGAATTTGAATCACGCTTTGAAACGATTTAGCTTTCTTTATCTTTCCTTCATCTAATTGTATATCTTCATATTTTTCGATCTTATGTTGTTCTACTAATTTTTCAATATAAGGTTTTAAAGATTCTGAATCTTCATCAGTATCTATATTTATCTTAAACATAATATTCTTATCATATTTTGAAAGTTTTCGATAATCGTTAGGTGTCACACCTAAGTACCCTTTGAACATTTTTGAAAATGTTGACATACTACTAAATCCTAAAATGTCACTAATATGACTAATCGTTTTATTAGTTGTTAGTAATAACTCAATTGATTTGTTAATTTTCAGAGTATCAACATATCTTTTGAAGCCCATACCTATTAATTGATGAAACTGGGAAGAAATATTTGATTTTGATGTGAAAAGTTCAGTAGAAATATCTTTTAATGTCAGTCTTTGTTCAATATGGTTATCTATATATTCTAATTCTTCTTTCAAATCATTATAATACGTATAATTATATTGATCGATTGCTATACTCTTATCAACTTTTGCTTCTGTACCTATAATCTGAACTATTTTAGTCGTTAATTCGTCAAGTACCTCTCGATAGTCTTCATTAATATTTCTAAGTACTAACTGTAAAACTAAGTCTTTAAGTTTATTAGAAGATTTAATCAAATTGGCTGTATATTGAAAATCAAAAAATGAAAAATTTTGTTCAGCGAACCAATCACTGGTTAAATAAAGCATAATAACTTTGCCATTAGTATTTAAACTAAATACATCAGCATTGTTAATAATATAGATCTCGTTATTAATCGTCTTTTGTTTACGAAATTTTTGAATATGCATATCACCTTCTATTGGCCAAAATAAAATAATACCATCCTGGCACCTTGTCGTTGGATATTCGACATTAGAAAGTATACGCAAGTAAGAATTTGGCATAACTCTCCCTCTCTTTTCTAGTAAAACCAATACATCTTCTAAACTTAATTATTATTCTAAATTCTTAATCTAAACAATTTAACGCAATTATAACATGCAGACAAAAAATATACTTGTTTATATATATATAAATAATTAAGTAATAAAGAAATATAAATATATTTAATAAAAAAAGATGTGACGTTTATTTCCTTATAACTCATATTAAAGAATAAAAAGGAATAATTTTGAATCAAAACAATGAGTATCACGTCAACATCTTTGTCTTAAATGGTATTTTTTTATCGAAATCGATTTGCCAATCTTAATATATCTTTAATGATATTTAATAAGTTAATAAACAAATTGAAACCCATTTCCCTTGGAGAAAATTGTCCTCGTTTCATTCTATTAAAATCATAAAGTGTATATAGTAGAAATAATAATAAGCTTACTACTGTAATAACTGTGTGAAAAATTGGATTATGAATGAATATTCCGATAATACTTGCAATAATAAGCGCTAATAATGTGACAAATAAATAACGTCCCATACTAGAAGCATCATTAATTAGAAAGAAACCAACAATACCAAAGGCAATAAATGCACCAATTGCTAATATAATATTCTTATAAAATACGTCTGGACCAAGGTTTTGTAAATAACTTGTGAACATGGCATATGATAAAAGACCTAATATAACAGCATATATATGAGAAATGACAATGCCATACTTACGTGCACGTTGGAATACTAAAGTGATTAACACTAAGACCATTAAGGCTAAAGATAAAGGTCTTCTCCATTCCATTGGTAAGTATTGTCCGAAATAACATCCTATTCCGAAGATAATCCAATAATACATAAAGAATAGCCATACTTTTGCATATGCATGTGACCGTTGTTTATCTTTTGTTTTACTTGTGTGCTGTGTAGTTTGTGACATATGGTTTTGCTCCTTCATGTAATGTTTACATTAATGCGTTGATTTTACATTTATAAATTATCTTTAAAACGCGACAATAACTAAATCGATAGAATTAGTCAACATTCTATACTAATTATACACTTTGTTACAATTTATCAAACTTCTATATTAAAATTTTCATTTAAAAATCGTCTTCAAAACTGTCGTATCAGCATTTATTGTTTAAAAATAATTCAATTTCTAATTGTTAACAACATTACAAGATAATAACAAACCACACAAAGCCCTATATTTTTGTTAGTATGGGTAGCGTAGTGAAAAACGAAAAAGCAATTATACATAGTAATCATTCATTTCTATGCTAATAATTAAAGCAAATTTAAGGAGGAGTCACTTTGAAAAAGTTAGCCTTTGCAGTAACAGCCGCTTCAGGCGCAGCAGCAGCACTTTCTCACCACGATGCCGAAGCTTCTACTCAACATAAAGTTCAGTCAGGAGAATCATTATGGACTATTGCTCAGAAATATAATACTTCTGTTGATAGTATAAAACAAAATAACAATTTAGATAATAATATGGTATTCCCTGGACAAGTCATATCAGTAGGTGAAAGTGCTTCTCAAAGCTCTAATTCAAACACTTCTTCACAATCTGGTTCACCTTCAACACATACAGTAAAATCTGGCGAATCATTAAACATTATTGCTAATAAATATGGCGTATCAGTAAATGAATTAATGTCAGCGAATAACTTAAATGGTTATTTAATTACACCAAACCAAACGTTAAAAATTCCTAATGGTGGTTCAGGTGCAGGTGGCGCTGGTGCTGGATCTGGTAGTGCTACTGCTACTACAGGCAATACAAGCACACAATCACCTTCTTTCAATCACCAAAACTTATATACTGAAGGACAATGTACTTGGTACGTCTTCGATCGTCGTTCTCAAGCCGGTAAACCTATCAGCACATACTGGTCAGATGCTAAAAACTGGGCTACTAATGCAGCTAATGATGGTTATCAAGTAGACCATTCACCTGAAGTAGGCGCTATTATGCAAAGTGTTCCTGGCGTTTATGGTCATGTTGCGTATGTTGAACGTGTTAATGGTGACGGTAGTATCTTAATTTCAGAAATGAATTATACTAATGGACCATACAATACAGATTACCGTACAATTCCAGCTTCAGAAGTATCAAGCTATTCATTTATTCATTAATTAAATACTTAAATATTGATATATATTTATAAAACTACCAACAAAGTTTAATTTTTGTTGGTAGTTTTTTTGTCTTATCTTAATAGATATACAATTATTATGAAGTTGATACATAAAGTTCTAATGCTTTGGAAATCAAATTAACGTTTTCCAAAAGCAGTAGTTCCCTTAGAAGAGACCTAACATAGAGTATTCTAAAGAGAAATGCTGCAAGCAACGCAAGTTGAGCATACTTCTCAATTCGACAATATTTAAGAAACATCACAAATATCCACGTTGAATAAATCATTTTGTAAGAACTACTACCCCATAGTATAAATATTAGTTCTTAATCATCATTCATTTCTTCTCTAAATCTAATACCATTTGTCCTAACCTCTTAAAAATTATAAGTATCTATTCAACTATTTTAATTCAATAGGTAGTTTTCAAGTATACAAAAAAGAAGGTTGGAAATATTTTAATGATTATCCCAACCTTCTGATTTATATCGCTATGTTATATATTATTTTAAGAAGAAATGCATAATAAAGTATACAATCGCAGCTAATATAGCTGAAATTGGTAATGTTATTACCCAAGTAATTATCATACGTTGCGCTGTGCTCCATCTAACACCTTTTGCACGGTTTGAAGCACCAACACCTAAGATTGATGAAGAAACAACGTGTGTTGTTGAAAGTGGGAAATGTAATGATGATGCTACGAAAATAGTTAAGGCAGATGATAAGTCAGCTGCTGCACCATTAGCTGGTCTAATTTTCATAATGTTACCACCAACAGTTTTGATGATTTTCCAACCACCTATTGCAGTACCAAGACCCATTGCTGTAGCACATGCCATTTTAACCCATAATGCTGGTTCAACATTAGAACCATTTTGGATATTAGCAACGATTAAAGCTAACGTAATAATACCCATTGATTTCTGAGCGTCATTTGTACCATGTGAAAATGATTGTAACGCTGCTGTAAATATTTGAAGAAATCTAAAGTTACGATTAGTACGTGTTAAGTTAGCGTTTTTAAATACTACTTTAACAATTGAGTACATAATAAAACCAACACAAAATGCAATAACTGGAGACACAATTAATACAATAATAATTTTAGTAAATCCTTGATAATGTAATACTCCAAATGATCCTTCAGATGCAATCGCTGCACCTGCAATTGAACCGATTAATGCGTGTGATGATGAACTTGGAATACCATATAACCAAGTAATTAAGTTCCATGCAATTGCTGCGATAATAGCTGCTAAAACAACGACTAACCCATGTTGTAATTTAAATGGGTCAACGATATCTTTAGTGATTGTACCAGCAACCCCAGTAAATGTTAACGCACCAATAAAGTTCATGACTGCCGCTAATAAAATGGCTGTTCTTGGAGTTAATGCTCTGGTAGATACGGCAGTAGCTACAGCATTGGCTGTATCATGGAAACCATTGATAAAGTCAAATATTAATGAAAATATAACTATAGCTATCGTGACGATTAAAATATATTCCATAAGTGAGGACTCCCTTAGCTATTTTTCATGATTATAGTTTCAAAATTATTCGCGACTGTTTGGCATTTATCTGCAATTTCTTCCATGCTTTGATAAATATCTTTTATTTTAATTAATGTGATTGGATCTGTCTCACTATTGAAGATATGTTTTATAGATTGTCTTAAGATACCGTCACAGTTCGTTTCAAACTCTTTAATATTAATTGAGTGAATACGCATGTGAGATAATTTTTTATCTACTAATAAACCTACAGCAAGTTTCATTTCTGCTACTGCTTTTTGAATATTATCAACAAATTCAGCCATGAATTCATCTGTATATTCAATTGAATACATTTCAAACATTCCTGAAGTTTCTTCCATAGCATCTAATACATCATCAATTGCGTTACATAAAGATAAAATATCTTCACGTTCAATTGGCGTGATAAAAGTCTGGTTTAAATCAGTAATCACTTGATGCATTAATTCGTCACCATGAGATTCGTAAGTTTTGATATTGTCAGAATATGCTTTTAAATCTAAGTGTGTGTTGAAATCCATTTTTCCAAACTCGATTGCAGCACGGTCAAGATTGAAAACCATTTCCTCTAACTGAACCATGAACTTATCTTTTTTCTTACTAAACATTCAAAATCCTCCATTTGAGCGATTGTTACCAATCACATTCATAAATTTTTACTCCATAAGATATGTGGAACACATTTACAATTTTCAGAAAAAAGGAGATTCACTTTTTCATTATGTAAATATTTTGTAAATCATAGTTATAAGCAATGATGTTTGCGTTCAAATAAATTGCGTTTTGTTCCTACTTGAAAATATCACAAAATTTACATAACTACAATTCAATTTACAAATTCTTAACAAATACGCAATTAAAATTTTACATACCTTCTTCATTATGCCCAAAACGGGTATAATGACAATTCCACTTTATAATTTAACGTTTTATATGATGACTTTCAATTATTTTCCATGAACTAATTATGGATCATAAATTTTGCTATTATATTCCTACCATTTTATAATAACAATACTTAACCAAAGGAGACTAAAATGGAATTTACATTAAAAGCGATTCAAGATGCACATAGTAAATATACTGGACCAGATTTTCCAAAGCTATTTAAAGCTTTTAAAGATATGGGGATGACAACAAACATCGTTAACATTCAACAAGGTACATCAACATATGTTAATACCGAGAAACAAACGATTACTACAAATGGTGTTAAAGCGACACATGAAGTGGCAACGTCTTCTCATTCTAGTAGCGTCAAAGATATACTTAAACGTCACCAAAATGGGTATACAGATTTCCCTACTTTTTGTGAAGAAATGGCACAAGCTGGTATATATAAATGGGATATTGATATTAATGCAGGTACTTGTTCATACATTGATTTAAATGAACAAACGATTGTAAGTGAACAAATACCTCAATAGCAATATTAATTATTATATAAAAAGGATTTCATACAGCGTCTTATAAACGGTGTTAATGAAATCCTTTTTTATATTCTATATTGAATGCCTGATTGTTCTTTTTGAATGGTTATATGCTGCCAATGCAAATATAGCATAAATAGCTGTATATACTGCCATGACAATAAAAATTGGTGTTTGGTTTGTAGAACCTAATAATGTCATAAATGCTAGAGAAGCAAAGTAAGCATGTAATAATGCAATCACTAAAGGTAAAGCAAAGTTGAAGAATACTTTAAGTTTTAAACCTTTTGCCATATCTTGATAAGTAAAACCTAATTTCCGTAATATCGAATAATTTTCTATTTCATCTTCAGTTTCATCTATTTGTTTAATATAGATAATACATCCGGCAGCAATTAAAAAAGTAACCCCTAAAAATGATGTAACAAATAATAATACTCCTGTTAAGCTTGAAATTTCACTTGCAGCTTCACTTCTAGTTTCAATATTCTTATCCACATTTTTAACAGCATTTTGTAATTCCGGCATATCTTTTTTATGCTTAATATCAAAACCGTATTGGGATACAATATCTTTTGCTTCAGTATGATTTCTTAAATACTGGTAGTCTTTATCATTCAAAACTAAAGTTGGTCCACCTAAGTCTACATCACTCATGAAATATATTTGATTAATTTCTTTGTATAATTTAACTTTTATCGAGTGTTGTTTTGTACCTAACTTGGTTACACCATGTTTTTTGTATTTCATCATATCGCTGACTTTACCTTCAGGTGCAATAATATCAGTATATCCTTTAGATACTTCAACATTAGGTATATATTTATCACTCGTTACTGCTACTTCATAAGGTTTAGCAATCCCTTTTTCGAACAATTTGTCTTTAAATAATTTGCTGTATACAACTTCCTTATAGTTGTAAAAATATTTAATATTTTTATTATTTAACTCATAAGCTAACTCATTAGCCTTATCTTTATCTTTTAACGTAACATCATGTGGAGAATTTAGTAATACTTCATTCGTTAACGTACCTCTACTGATAGCTGCAAAACACAATACAGATACTGTTATTGCAGAAATAATAGTCATAACTGTAAGAGAAAATGCATTTTTCTTAATACGATACATAATTGGAGCAGTAAACATAACATCATGAATACTTACAGTATCTTGTCTTATCTTTTTAATTGCTTTAAAAATTAACGAAACTGTACTTCTATAGAAGAAATATGCACCAATGACGGTACAAATTAGAATAACAAATGGTTGAATTAAGCCATTAAAATGTTCTACAACTCTGGTAGATAGATAATAACCAAACAAAATCATAATGATACCTAGTATCCCTAAAATTAAATCACCAATAGTAAACTGATTGTGATTAATTTCTCGCTTTGTCATATTTGAAGCTAATTCTGTAATGGAACGTCTTCTTATATAAAGATAACTTTGACTAACAGTCAATATGTACGCAACTAAAATTAATAGAAGTGCTTGTATTATAGCCGATACACTAAAGATAATTGATACGGTGATATTAATTCCAAGTAATCTTAATACAATCATTAACAATATTTTTGATCCAAAGATTCCTATAATAATACCTAAAATAGAAGTAGTTATAAATATAAGCAACTGTTCTATCATAATCATTTGCATAATATTAAATCTAGAAAGACCAATCGTTTGAAACAACGCAAATTCACGTCCACGTCGCTTTAAAAACAATAGATTCGCATATAAAATAAATACGATAATCAGTACAAAAAGAAAATAACTACCTATTTGCGATCCTTCTTTAATAATTGGATAATTTTGTTTTCCATATAAATGATGTGCATATTTTAAAGTGATAAAACTAAAATAAAGTACTACGCTAATTACTAATGAAAATAAATAAATCGCATAATGTGAAAATTTTTGTTGGAAATTTTTAAAAACAATTTCTTTAAAGGTCATAATTCACTCCACCAAGCACACTTTGTGTTCTAATAATCTCATTATAAAATGTCTGTTTATTATCTTCACCTTGGAATATTTCTGTGAATATCCTTCCATCTTTTAACATCACTACACGATTCGAATAACTTGCGGCTACAGGATCATGTGTAACCATAATAATTGTTGTATTAAATAATTCATTCATCTTAGTTAATCTTTTTAATAAGTCTTGCGTACTTTTTGAATCTAACGCTCCTGTTGGCTCATCAGCAAATATAATGGAAGGATTTGTAATAAACGCTCTTGCTGCAGAAGTTCTTTGAATTTGACCGCCTGAAAGTTCAGAAGGATATTTATCACTAACATCCTTAATATTTAAAGCTTCTACAACTTTTTCATACCGTTCCTTCATTTCTTGTTTGGATATTTTCTTAACAGATAGCGGTAGCATAATATTCTCTTTTACTGTTAATGTATGTAAGATATTATAATCTTGGAAAATAAAACCTATTTCCTTTTTACGTATATTAGATAAATCTTTATTAGATAATTTATCCAACGCTTGACCATTTAATTTTATTGATCCTTGTGTAGCATAATCTATAGAGCTAAGTACATTCAATAGCGTTGTCTTGCCAGAGCCTGAAGGACCCATAATCGATATAAATTCGCCCTTATCAACTGACAAATTAATATCATGTAGTATTTCTTGAGAAGAATGTTGATTTCCATATATTTTAGTTAATTGATTTACTTCTAATATTGTCACGTTAACACTCCTAATAATCACTGCTCAATCACATTGCAATGAGGTTGAAACATAAAGTTCTTGTGCTCTGGGAAACTTGATTAACAACGACCCAAAAGCAGGATTTTGCCCCGACCTCTTTTATATTTTCACTTTTATATTATAACGATTCCTTATTACAAATGTACTAATAATGAATAACAAAACGCATGCTTAAAATGACAATGTTGTCACTTCAGACATGCGTTCAATGACTTCATTTTGTTGTGGGAATATGAGACTAAATGTAGTTCCTTTACCTACAACAGAATCTACTTTAATTTCAATACCTAATTGTGATTTAACACTATCCACTAAATATAGCCCCATGCCTGATGACGTCGTCTCATTTCTATTAGCCGTGGACGTATAACCTCTATCAAAGATACGAGGCAAATCTTTTTGGCTAATGCCACGTCCATGATCTTTAATTTCTAGTGTAATATGGTTATCAGTTAATTTACCGCTTATTTCAATCATATTATTTTCACTATATTTCAGTGAATTAGATAAGATTTGTCTTATCATCATTCGGCACCATTTCAAATCTGTATAAACGTTAAAATCATCAGTAAAATTCAATTCAAAACCTATACCTTTTATCTGGCTAATATGTCGTGTTAGTTGAATTTCGTCAATAACCATTCTTTTTAAAGAAACGTAGTCAAAATACATATCTTTATTTTGTGTTTCTAAACGTGTTAAATATAATTGTTTATCTAACATTTCATTGATACGCGACCATTCATATAATAATGCTTGTTTACGTTGAGCATCTTGTTCTTGGTCGATGATTAATTTCAATGCTGTAACAGGTGTTTTAATATCATGAACAAATTCAGTTATACTTTGTTCGTGATTATTGATTTGTACTTGTTGTTCTAAAACCTTATCCTTTTGAGTAGTAATATTACGATATAAATAATCTACTATTTGTTGTTGGAATGGTGTTTCAGCCAAGTCTTTATGTTTAATTTCTTCAATTTCTTTGTTCTTTTCAAAATGCTTCGTCAATCTCGATTCTTTAAAGAAAGTAATGATAATAAATATGATACTCATACCTAAATTAAGCACCACAATATACCATACACTATCAGCAGAAATATCATAATCGATATATGAAATGCCTAGCATAACAAGATTGATAAATACAATCCATATAATCCAATTTATACGTGATTTAAAAAACAACCAAAACCATTTAAAGTTATTCATGAGCCATATACCCTTTACCTACTTTGGTTTCAATAGCACTATCCATCCCTATTTCTGATAGCTTCTTTCTTAATCTATTTACATTAACAGTTAATGTGTTATCACTAACAAAGGCTTCATCGTCCCATAAAGCAGTAATCAATGTATCTCGTGAGACAATTTGATTTCTTTTGTTAACTAACATTTCTAAGATAATGATTTCAGTTTTAGATAAGAAAATGACTTTATCCCCTTTTTGAATACTATCTTTCGATAAATCAACGGTAGCATCTTGCCAGTTTAAAGTACGTTTTTCTTCAACCCCAAATTCATACACTCTGCGATAAACAGCTTGTAATTTAGCAATCAGCACATTAGTATAAAATGGTTTTTGGATATAATCATCTGCACCTAATTCCATACTCATGACTTGGTCCATTGGATTATCACGAGATGATAAAAATAAAATGGGCACGTTAGATACTTGTCTCATTTTTCTACACCAATAAAAACCATCATATTTCGGTAATTGTACGTCTAATATTACTATCTCAGGATTAAATGCTTCAAAAGTATCCATAACATTGCTGAAATCATCTATCCCTACAACATTAAAATCCCATTGCTCTAATTCTTTTTTCAATTCTTGAAACAGTGTGTTATCATCTTCAACTAATAAAATTTGCATACGAATCACCTAATTATTTTGTATATTTGATTTTTTCTCCTGATTGAATACGTCCTTGGAAATGTTTGATACGACAATCTACTTCAAATCCACGCATCATCATTCCTTGTAATGGTGCTTGTACAAAATAATACACAGGCCAAAACATTTTCGGAATGTAATCAAATAGATGTACTAAAACAATTGCATTACCTTTTAATAGACGGAACTCTAATTTCCCTTGTTTCTTCGCATTCGATTTAACTAATCTTCCACCAACTAATTGCAATGTAATTAAATCTTTTTCAGTAATCATTCTTTTTAATATAGCTAAAGGCTTATTTTTATTTTTAACATAAATATAATAATAATCATTACTTTTATAAGTCTTTACAATTGTACCTCTCGTTTTATCAAGCCAATTAAAAAAGTATTCTACAACTTGATTGAGCGTCCATTTTTTAGGAAGCACTATTTTCGTCGCAGTTCTGACATCATCATACTTTGAAACTTGTAACTCAACATTAATATGTGGACGTTTTATTTCTAATTGTGTACGTTCAACAGGCACACCATATGCACCCAAACGTTCAATCGTTTGATTATCATTACGACTTCCTGGTATATATACTAGCTTTTTAACTTGATTTACTGCTGCTGCCCTTCCAAAATTGTCAGCAGCAATTAAATTCAAATCTCGCGCCGTCGCTTGTGTCAATTTTGCAGAGTTTTTAGTTGGATCTAAATAAAAAATAGCTATATCAATATTTTTCATAGATTCAACCACATCTTGATAATTAAAAATATCACTTTGTAGCCAAGTCATATTTGTCGTTGCTTCATGTTCTGGTTTAGGATACTTGGACAATACATATAATTCAGCATCTTCTTCAATAACTGAACTTAAATGTTTCCCAATATATCCTGTTCCGCCTGCTAAAAGTACTTTTGGTTTCATATTTTAACTCCCTTGTGTATAATCTACACTCCAACTGTATTATTGCACGATTTAAAGCAATCTTAACTTATTTATATTATAATATAGAAGTAATCGAAACTTAAATGAATATAGGAGTGTTTTCATGCCTCACGCTATTCGTGAAATTAGTATAAAAGACGTAGATAATTTTATTGAATTACTTACCAAAATTTATGATGAATCTGAATTTACTTTCTACAACCCTGGTGAATACGCACCTACTACTTCTGAAGTTATTAAAAGATTAGAAGATTATATTACTTCTTCATCTAAAGCCATTTATGTTGCTGAAAGTGATGAACAACTTGTTGGCTATGCATTTGTAGGAACAGAAACATATGAACGAACACGCCATGAAGCTATCATCTATTTAGGTGTTAAAAAACTTTATCAACAACATGGTGTTGGACAAGCTTTAATTAATGCAATTGAAGCTTGGTCACTCAACCACAATATCCGCCGTATCGAAGCTACTGTTGTGACAGAAAACGATAGTGCAGTCAATTTGTTTAAAAGTACTGGGTTCCAAATTGAAGGCGAATTAAAGGATAAGTTATTTATTAATAATAAATATTACAATGAATATGTGATGGCCAAAATTTTAAATTAATTCTAATCTTCGTATATTAAATATTATCATAAAACATATTTAAACAACGTAAAGTAAAATTCCATCATGTATAGAAAATACCGTTAAAACACATATTTTAAGTGTTTTAACGGTATTTTCATTATAATAACTATTCACTAAATGGATCTAATTGAACATCTTGGTTTATATTATTGTTTCCATTTGTGTTTGATTCATTGTTACGTTCAACACCTGAAGAAGAAGTATTTCTACTTAAAAATAATAAGACGCGCTTAATATTTTCTTTTGACTCAGGTTTTTCTAAATGAAATTGGTATTGATGATGTAAATGGTGAGACCCATTATAAAATAATGTATCTACTGGTACATCTTTTTCTTTAAGTTTTTTATAAAAATCAATATTTTGACTATAAAAAGGATCTGCATCTCCTACAGATAAGAAAGTTGGTGGATATTTATTAGTCACTTGATTTATTGTGGACATTTGAGATAAATTTTTAAAATTACTTTCCCAATTTGTCATACCAGTATAACTTCTCATAAATAATTGTATTCTCGGAAATTCTGTCGCTTTTACAGTTTTCATATCATAGAAACCACCAAAGAATATCGCTGCTTTAATTTGTGAAGGTTTGAATTCTGGTTCAAATTTCATTTCATCTCTTAATGATTTGTTTGTTTGCATTGCAACATATTGACTAGTTAATTGTGCACCAGCTGAATCACCGCCAATAATCACTTGATCAAAATCAATTGGTAAATCATGTTCATTAGTTTTGATAAATTTAACAGCCTTATTCATTTGTTCAATTGGTGTTGGATATTTATATTGTGGTGCTAAAGCGTAATTGACGTTGACAACAATATAACCTTGTTCAGCAATTTTAGATAATAAAGGATTTTTATATTGTTTATCTCCTGCAATAAAGCCACCACCGTGCATCCAAAAAATAACAGGTAATTTACTATCTTTACTCATGTCTGATGGCATAATAATATCCAATTTACTATTTGGAACACCTTGGCCGTATGAAATATTTTGCAATAATTTAACATTTTTATTATTTATTTGGACTTTTTCTTTATTTTGGTGATTATGTTCTTGATCATAATGTTTTTTTAATAGTAGTCCTATACAAACACTAACGATTAAAATAACACATATCGTAATAAACAACCATTTATGTTTTGCCTTCATGATTGATTGTCCCCTCATAAAACTTTACTTATATTATAAATTAAAATCTTAACTTTATTTAAAAAAGCAATTCATCTTTAATTGAATAAGATGAATTGCTTTTAAGGTTAAATCAATCATATTCAATTGTAAAGTGCATTTACTTTTTTATAATTAAGCAATATGATCTTTATCATCACTTTTACGTTTATAATATTTTACAAGCACTGCAACAACTATAAATAAACCAACAATTCCCATGATGTTGTATAAATAATTAATTAAGTCTGCAAATCCTACGAAACTTAAAATATAAGCAGCAATCATCATGATAATAATAAATAGATGATATTTCTTACTATATGGTTCTGTGAATCGTGCAGCAAATGAATAACATAAACCTAAGATTGTATTGTACATTACAGCTAGCATAATAATAGTTAATACTAAACCAATCCAAGGATTAATTGCATTCGCTAAGTTTAATGTAGGTATCGCAGCATCTTTAATTTTTGGATATTCTGCTTGTAATGCAAAATTAATCAATGCAAGTAAGATTGTGTATACAATACCACCGAATAATGCTCCAGCACCTGATACTTTTCGTTTAGATGCATCACCGCCAATAGCAACAACTGTACTAAATCCTACCGCGAAGGCGAGTCCTCCATATTGGATACCTTTTAAAATACCAAATATAACACTTGGTTTATCTACTGTTTGATTAACATCACTTAATGGCACTGAACCATTAAATAAATAATACACTGCTACTAATACTACTACTATAATTAAAAATGGAGTAACAATTCCTAGAGCTCTTACAATTTTATCGAAATCAAGTAATAGTGTGCCGTAAATGACAACTGTCATTATCAAAGCACCTAGCCAAACAGGAATATGAAAGCTTTCCTGGAATGTTGAACCTGAACCAGCAATCATTGTAACGGCAATTCCAAATAAAAAGAACACAAGAATGTAATCAAATATTTTACTGAATTTTTCACCGAATACATATTGTAGCGTTGATTCATGGTTTGTAGCTTCAAAAGCCGTACCTATTTTAGCTACTTGTCTACCTATAAAACCTAAAATTAAACCTGATAATAATACACCAATATATGACCATAAGCCATACGGTGTGAAGAATTGCATTACTTCTTGACCGGTTGAAAATCCTGCGCCGACTACTATGCCGACATAGGCGAAACCAATTTTGACAGCTTCTTTATTCAGCCCCATGAAAAAATAACCTCCTTCATTTTACACACGTTGAATTATAACGTACTGCTTTTTAATTGCAACCCAATCCATGTAGCTAAAAATAGCTTAAATTCCCAATTTAGACTTTGATATCAAGCATTTTCGGATATTCCCTAAATTCAAATTTTAAATTTTCTAAACATTCAAACAATTTATTTACTATTAAAAAAACCACTGAATTGATTTTACACAATTCAATGGTATTTACAAAAATAAGTCTAAATATTAGATTTTTAACGAGCATCGCGGTGTTGATTTAACTCATTAATATCAACTACTACGTTGTCCATGCGTTTCGCTGTATCTTTTAATACATTACGAGCCACATTATTGTTTGGATCTAATTTAAGAATTCGTTTAGCTATATCAAAAGCCTTTTTATCAGAAATAACAGGCTCTGGAATTGCATGTAGTAACAGCATTTGTAATAAGCTTTTAACTTCATTTCCGTCAGTAAGTTTTATGGATGAATCTGCATGATAATAAGCAGAGTGTAAAGCACCTTCATAGTCACTAAGTGGATAAACAAGAAGTAAAAATGCTAAATCGTGCATTTCAGGTGTTTCTTCCACTTTCATCATATCTAAAATACAAGTATAGAACATCATACTTTCTACTTCATGTGCACTTGAAATATATGCTTCTTCAAATTCCATAAAATCTGTTTCGGACATTAATTGTCTTACTAAATCAAACTCGCCATTCAATACATGTTTTTTTATAAGATGTTGCATGGCAATGTCCTCCTATTAGCCAGATTTTATCGTACATTTAATATTAATCATATCACATATAATCTTAACTTTCATTTCAAAAAATAAAATTCAACTTAATAAATGATAATTTCATTTAAAATGATGTTTGTTTTACTTCATCAAGAGCATCAGACATACTTCCACCTATTGATAATTTAACTGCTGCTGTAAAACTTCCTTCTACTATTGGCGCGTCTACTTTAACAATTTTATATGGCCCATCATACATATCTATAGCCATATCAATATTCATTTCTGATGATCCAATATCATAAAAGCATAATGCATCTTCTTCTAGTCCATTAATTAATTGCTGTACTGTATCAAAAGATGTACCAATATCTCCATTTACACCACCATTAGCTACTACATTAACATCTGATGCCATTTGTTGTAATAATGCTTTAGTGCCATTAGCTATAGCTTCACTATGACTAATGATTACAATTGTCGTCATTATCTTTCATCTCCTATTAATGCATTTAAAACATAAACCATACTTTGTGCGCCCGGATCCATATATCCTTTAGAAGCCTCTTTATAATATGAAGCACGTCCCTTTGTTGCAACCATATCAATAGTCTCGTCTGCAAAACTTTGTAGTCGCTCTAAATTAACTTTTTCGTCTGCTTTAACCGCTTCGAATGTTCGTGCTACAACATCATACATTGTCTTTTCGTTTAGTTCAACCTTGCCACGTTTAGCGATAGCTTCGGTAAATGTTTCAAGTAAAGTTACTAAGTTATCGTGGTCAATATCATCACTAAAGACTTCTGCCATTTTAACAAAACTAAACCCGTATAAGGGCCCTGAGGCACCGCCAATATTGGACATTAGTGTCATGCCAGTAGATTTAAATAAATTTTTCATTGAACTGTCGTCTACTTTATCTTTTAAATTTTCGAATCCTCTTAACATATTTACACCATGGTCTCCATCACCAATAGCTCTATCAAGTTCTGTTAATGTATCTTCTTGTTCTTTAAACGTATTTTCTAATTCTAATAAGTGTTGTTTCGTTGTATTGATATCCATTATTAGCCCTCCTTGTCATTTTTTATTGATTAAGCGTTAAAATATCGACTAGTCGTTGGTGCAAGTAATGCTTCTAGGAGTTTTTCAGAATAAGGTACGATTGTGATTGAAAATCCTTGCATATCTAATGATGTCATATAATCTCCCACATACCAATGTTTCACGTTTATATTTTGAGCATCAAAGTATTTTTTGATATATGACGTTGTAATATTCAGTTCAGACAATGGTGTGCCACCCATACCATTGACCATTACGATAACATTCTCAGTCTCAACTTCTTTTAACAATGCATCACCTAAATGCTTCACAATGTCATCAATAGACTCCATTTTTTGACGATGTAGTCCTTTTTCACCATGAATACCAATACCAATTTCAATATCATTTTCATTTATATCGAATCCATATTTACCAGTTGTTGGTACCATTGGTGGTGTTAATGCCATTCCAATACTTTTAATAGTAGGTAAAATATTTTCAACTTTAGATTTAATATCCGCTAACGACTCGCCATTCTCTGATAAATAACTCGCATATTTATGAATGAAGACTGTACCAGCAACTCCACGACGCTGTTCTACATCAGATACAGCAATATCATCCTTAACAACAACCATATCTACATTAATATCTTCCATTTCGGCCATTTCTTGAGCCATTTCAAAATTCATTACATCTCCAGCATAATTTTTAACAATTAATAATACGCCATCACCAGTATCAACATATTTAATAGCTTCTAAAATTTTATCTGGCGTTGGAGAAGTAAATACCTCACCACATACCGCAGCATCAAGCATACCTTGTGCAACATATCCAGCATGTGCAGGTTCATGACCGCTCCCTCCACCTGAAACGAGTGCTACACCTGATGTCTTTTTATCTTTTTTAACAATGATTGTATCTTCAATAATATCTAGCTCAGGATGTGCAATTAAAAATCCATCAAGCATATCACTTAAAAAGTCTTGTTTATCTTTAATTAGTTTCTTCATTGTTAGCCCTCCTTTGTCATTCATGTCTATTATAAATCAACCCTTTTAGAAAACGTTAACAATATACATAACAAAAGAGCGAAGCCTCCTAAAGACTTCACTCTTTTTCACACAATTTATACACTTTTAGTTTTATACATAAGATATAAGAAATAAGGTGCTCCAATAATAGCGACTATAATACCCGCTGGTACGCCAGTTGGTTCTAAAATGACTTTACCAAAAGTATCTGAGAATACTAATAGGAATGCGCCAACTAGTACTGCTATTGGTAAAAATAATTGATGACGTGGACCAACGATTCGTTTAGCTATGTGTGGTCCCATTAATCCAATAAATGATATAGAACCAGCCACTGCAACAGCTACTGAGGAAAGTACGACTGCAACAAAGAATAACACCATACGTTCTTTGCCCACTTTAACGCCTAATCCTTTAGCTACATGTTCGTGTGTATTAATAATATTAAGTTCATTAGATTTATAAAATAAATAAGGTAATATCACAATAATCCATGGTAAAAAGGCAGCGACGAATATCCATTCATCTCCCCATATATTACCTGCAAACCATGTAGCAATAAATTCAGATTGATCTTCATCAAATTTTGACATTAAAGTGATTGAACCACCATATAATGCGGTTTGCATACCTACACCAATTAATACCATACTTGAAGGTGTGACACCATTTCGCTGATTAATACTAAACATAAATATAACTAACGCAGTTGCTACACCACCTATGACACTAATAAGGGGTAATACATAGACAAAATTGTCAGGTTTTATTTGTCCTATCGTAATAAATAAGGCAATAGCAAAACCACCACCAGCATTAATACCTAAGATACCTGGTTCAGCTATTGGATTTTTCGTGACACTTTGAACAATTGCGCCACTCATACTTAAAGCAGCTCCTGCTAAAATAGTAATCAACATTCGGGGCAGTCTAAAATCCACCAAAATGAGTGTATCTGTATAGTCGCCCTGACCAGTCAATATTTTAAAGAATTTACTTACTGGTATATTATATTCACCGGAGGCTACGCTCCACGTACAAGCTAAAAAGACTAATATTACAAACGTAATAAACGTGATGATTTGTTTGCGTCTTAACTTACTGTCTATCATATAGAACGTCCCCCTCTTTTAACTAAATATAAGAAGTAAGGAACGCCAATAAATGAAATAATTGCACCTACAGGCGCGCCACCTAAATATCTTGCTAACATATCAGCTACTAACATTAAAATACCACCTAATAAAGCAGTCAAAGGTAACACTTTAGCATAATCTGTTCCAATTAAAAATCTAACAATATGTGGCACCATTAAACCTACAAATGCAATTTGTCCTACCATTGAAACAGCAACACCAGCAAGTATCATTGATAAAACTAATATCACAACACGAATTACTGTTACATTTTGTCCTAAACCTTTAGCTAGAGATTCTCCCAAGTTTAATATCGTTAATTGTTTACTCATCGTAAGAATAATAAGTAACGCAATTATAATGATAGGCGCAGTCCATATAATTTGAGACCATGTTGTACCTGATACACCACCGGCACTCCAAAATGTAAGAGATTGGTTTAATCTAAATATGAGTGCTACACCTTGACTTAACGCAGTTAACATAGCACTTACAGCTGCACCAGCTAAAATAATACGCATAGGATTAAATCCGTCTTTTCTTGAACGGCCAATCATTAATACAATTGTTCCACCTAATAATGCACCAAGAAATCCTGCAATCATTAGTAATGTAAAAGGAGCTTCTGGATAAAAGGCATATGTCAGTGCTAATCCGAATGAAGCGCCAGAGTTTAATCCAATTAAACTTGGATCTGCCAAACTATTTTTCGTTACGCCTTGAATAACTGCACCTGCAACGGATAAAGCCATACCTACTAATATAGCACCTAAATCTCTAGGTATTCTAATTTCACTTATTACATTGTGTTGTTGGTTTTTTGGATTATAGTTGAAAATTGCATCTATTATAGTTGGAATATTAATTTTGGCATCACCATATAAAATAGATAAAAATAGCGCTATTGCTAGCACTATTATTCCACCTATTAAATAAGAGATAAATTTAACATTGCCCTTTTTGCTTGGATTTGACATTATATTCATACCTTTTCTATATGATTTATATTTATCTATTACTTTTTATGATGAGTATGATTTATTACATAAGTCATAAGTAACTAATAGTGGTTTACCTGTTCTAGGATCTTCACTTAATACAACATCAATGTTAAACACTTGCTCTAAAATGTCTTTAGTTAGTATTTCATTAGTTTCCCCATTAGCTATAATTTCTCCTTTTTTCATAGCAATAAGATGGTCTGAGAAACGGATAGCTTGGTTAATATCATGTAACACCATAATAATGGTACAACCTTGTTCTTCATTTAATTTTTGAACCAATTCTAATATTTCTAATTGATGAGAGATATCTAAATAAGTTGTTGGCTCATCTAAGAAGATAATATCAGTACGTTGTGCTAAAGCCATTGCAATCCACACACGCTGTCTTTGACCACCACTTAAGTCATTGATTGAACGATGTCTAAATTCTGATGTTCCAGTAACATCCAATGCCCAATTAATTTCTTTTTTATCTTCTTCAGATAAACGACCAAAGCCTTTTTGATGTGGAAATCGGCCATATGAAACCAATTCGCCTACTGTTAAACCATCAGCAACTTCTGGTGATTGTGGTAAAATCGCTATTTTTTTAGCGATTTCTTTCGTAGATTGGGAATGAATACTTTCTCCATCTAAATTAATTGATCCATCTTTTACGGATAGTAAACGAGAGAGTGCTTTTAATAAAGTAGACTTTCCACAACCATTTGGTCCTATAATTGATGTCACTTTACCATCAGGAATCTCAACATCTAGATTATTTATAATAGTCGTATCGCCATAACCAATTGTTACTTGTTCACCATTTAAACGACTCATAATTCCCCTACTTTCTAAAAAATTACTTTATATTCAGAAAAGATAACTGTACTTTTATATTTTTAACATCAATGTAATTGATAATCATTATCATAATGGTTATTATAACATTTTCACTATTTTTTGACTAATAAATTCATGATTTATTATAAATTGTCAATTAAAAAAACCACTTTAAGTTAACTAGAATGACTTAAAGCGGTCTTATAAATACTTTTTTATTCGTCTATCAAGAATCCATTTCCATACACATCTCTCACATCATGAATAACAAGGAATGCTTGATGATCAATATTTCTAATGATTTTTTTAGCACGTGATACTTGTGTCTTAGTAATAACTACATAAAGTACATCTTTCTCTTCTCGAGTATAATATCCATGTCCATTTAAAATAGTTAATCCACGACCAACTTGTTCGTCAATCGCTTTAGCCACTTCTTCTGGTTTACTTGAAATAATCGTCATCGCTTTCTTAGTATTTAAACCTTCTATTACATATTCCATGACCTTAGTACCTATATAAAGTGAAATAACTGTAACTAGTGCACGATCTATTGAAATAACAGTTAAAGAAATCACTACTACAATTAAATCGAAAAATAATAAAGCATAAGGTGTACTCACATCTAAATATTTATGTGCAATTCTAGCTAAAATTGTTGTTCCAGCCGTAGTTCCTCCAGCTAAAACAATTACTCCAATACCTAAACCAACACATGAGCCACCAAAAACTGCATTGACAATGACATTGCCTGTTTCAATATGCCAAGAATCAGTTAAACTTAGGAATACAGAAATTAGGACAGTTGCTACAATGGTCAAATACATACTACGTTTACTTAAAAACTTATATCCTACAACAATTAAAACTGCATTAACTACAAAGTTAACTATGGCTGGAGATAAATGGAAAGCATAATATAAAACAATAGCTAAACCAGTAACGCCACCTTCACCTAAATTACCAGAAATGATAAATGCATTGACGCCTGCTGAAAAAATAAATGATCCAATTATAACTAAGATTAAATCTCTTACTAATCTCTTCAAGCAACCACATCCCTATTATTATTTTTTTATATGATTAACAAAATGTTAGCACACGCACATATCCTCCTACAACACCGCTTCTATAAATAATTCGTATTTTGAGTATTTTATGTTTAAAACCATAATTTTTAAAAGTAAGAAACTTCATTTTAATTACTGAGATGAGTGTGTTAACTAAATTTTAAATTTTCAGAATTTTTAATTTAGTTTTCGCTATTTCTTTGTTATACTTACATTAACTTCTTTAGTAAAGAAGTTATCTCCTTTGTGTTGTTTATAGTAACAAAACAAATTTTGCTCGAAGTACTGTAACAGTACCTAGTCCTTACCGTTACAAGTACATTAATATTCATTTCCCATAAAAGCCAAGTATAAGAAGTGTGTCCTCACTTACTATACTTGGCTTTTATCATGATTCCTTATTTTATTTGATATAAAATACACCTCCCATTTTGGAAAGTCATCCCAAAATAGGAGGTGTTATCAATTTATCTTACCAAGCAAATAAACCTACGAATGCAGCTGTTAATAATGAAACTAAAATACCTGCTAATAACATCATAGGAACATATTTTGATACAAAATCTGACGTTTTCTTGTCTACGATACCTTTTAACGTACCGATAATCATACCAATTGTGGAGAAGTTAGCAAATGAAACTAAAAATGTTGAAATGACTGCTTTATGATGTGGTGAAAGTGTGTTAATCGTTTTAGACACTTCACCCATAACTACAAATTCGTTTGTAACGATTTTTTTCGCCATTTGTTGTGCAACTAACCAAGCTTCATCAAAAGGAAGTCCAAGTAATAATGCAAATGGATACATAAATACGCCTAGAATTTGGTTTAAACCAAAGCTACCTTTTAATCCCATTAAATGACCGATGCCACCAGTAATTAAATTAATAAGACGATCGGCTAAATCAGCTAATGCTACGAAACTAATGACAAAAGCAATGATAATTAATACTAACTTTCCTGCTGCTAATACAGAATCACCTAGGAAAGAAAAGAAAGGTTGTTTTTCAATTTCATCATTTTTAATACTGTAAATAATATCTTCTTTTTCATCCACAGTAACTGGATTAAGAATTGATGCAACGATAATTGCATTCACAATGTTTAAAGGAATAGCAGTCAATACTAATTCACCAGGAATCATTTGAACATATGCACCAACAATCGCACCTGAGACTGAACTCATTGACATCATAGCTACAGTTAAGACACGCACTTCATTCATACGTTTCAATTGTTCATTAGACACAGCTAATGCTTCAGTATTACCTAAAAACATCATCTCAATTCCAAAGAATGATTCGAATTTAGGTTGACGTGTAATTTTAGCGAGTAACCAACCAATTGCACCGATTAATTTTGGAAGGATATTAAAATACATTAATATATCGAACAGCGGTACAATTAAAAGAATCGGGAATAAAGCACTTACTGCCATATCCATTTGTTTATTAGAAACAAAACTATTAAATGCAAATCCTGTGCCTTCATTTGCTGATTGTATAACCCAGGAAATTCCATTTGCTGCTGCTTTAATTCCAGTTTTCCCCCATGGGAAGTATATAAAGAACCAAGCTAGGAATAAGTTCAATACGACTAAAATAATAATTGATTTCCATTGTATATTTTTTCGTGATCTTGAAAATAATACTGCTATACCAAGGAAAACAATTAACCCAATGATATTAATCAATAAAAACATCTGACACCCACCTATTTATTTAATTTTCCAAAAAACGTTTTTTGCTAAAGTAACAACTTATTAAATATGTATAACTCTATGACAAAGTGAATTGTCACTCCCAAAACAGAGTATAGATTATTGAATTTATTATACCATTTGTAAAATTGACTTAAAATAAGTATTTTCATTATCAACTTGAATTTTATTAACACATCGTGACATATTATTTGTAGGAATAAGAACTGAAGTTTCCAATAGTAGTGTAAGTTGAGTCATATAAAATTTTTTATACATACGGAATTTCTTTAATTTAGTTTAATGATGTTTATTAAATTACACGAAAGGTCCTTATTTTTTCAAGGTGTTTTCCAATGTATAAATACGTAGTATATATGGCGAGACTCTTGAGGGAACAGGACAAGCTGAAGACTACAGGCTGAAGCTGTCCCCTATGAAAGCGAGCCGATAATACGAAGTATTATAAATAAAGAAGCCAGTAAATGAGTTTTTTGGATAAACTCATTTACTGGCTATTTTTCTAGGATTTATGTCCCAGCCTCATTAATCTTAATCAGCAAGCTTCTGAGATGTGACAAAGTGTTTATATTTTTCATGTGATGTCATTAATTCACTATGTGTACCTTTACCTGTCACTTGACCTTTATCAATAAAGATAATTTGACCCGCTTTTTTAATTGTAGAAAGTCTATGTGCAATAACAATTGTTGTACGACCTTCCATCAATGTTTCTAAAGCTTCTTGAATTTTCAACTCGCTCTCACTATCTAAATTAGCTGTAGCCTCATCAAGCAAGAGAATATCTGGATTTTTAACAAAACTACGTGCAATATCAATACGTTGTCTTTGACCACCAGATAGCTTAAGTCCTCGTTCACCAACCAACGTATCATATCCTTCATCAAACTGCATAATAAATTCATGACAGTTCGCTAATTTGGCGTATTTTGTAAGTTCCTCATCAGTTACAGTGCGATTCACACCATATAAAATATTGTCTCTTATAGTACCACTCATCATAGAATTAGATTGCATAACATAACCAATTTTTGTACGCCATTTAGATAATGGAATATCAAAAATACTAGTTCCATTATAAGTAATGTCACCACTTTCTATGTCATACATGCGTTCAATTAAATTAAAAATGGTACTCTTACCAGAACCTGAAGGCCCTACAAATGCACTTACCTGCCCTTGAGGAATATTAAATGAAACGTTGTCTAAGATAGGTTTTACATCATATTTGAAATTGACATTATCAAACGAAATTTCGCCATCATGGATTTCAATATCTTTTGATTCTTCTAGAGCTTCAGTTGGTTCGATAGGTTCTTGCATAATTTCATAAATACGATGACTTGCTCCGACAGCTTTTTTATAATCTGTAATTAATGTTGATAGATTGATTAGAGGCATAGATAATTGTATTACGTAAAAAATCATCGCAATTAAAGTTCCGGCAGTAATAGCGCCTGTCGCGATTTCTAATGCACCAAAGCCAAGAATAATAGCGATTGTTAACAACATCACTACACCAGAAATAGGTTGTACAACAGCAGAAATTTTAGCTTGTTTTAAACCTAATCGATAAATTTCATTTAAATTAGTATGAGCGTTGTCTAATTCGAGCCTTTCCGTATTAGACACTTTAACTAATCTCATTTCAGTTAATACACGACCAAGTAAACCACTAAAGTTAGCAATTTCAGTTTGTGTATTAGTTGAAATTCTCTGCATTACTTTACCTAAAGGAATCATAATAAGTACAAAAATCGGAATTGTAATAAATGTTAATAACGTCATTTTCCAATCCATGATAAATAACATAACTAATGATCCTAATAAAGTTAATACAGAAGGTAATAAATTAGGTAGCTTTTGAGATATAAATTCATTTATCACCTTTGTGTCGTCTGTTAAACGACTCATCAGTTGACCACTTTCGTTCTTATCAAAAAATGGCATTTTTAATTGAATGATATGTTCCCATAATAATGAACGGATATCATAAATCATCTTTTCACCAATTTTACTTAGTAAATATAATCCTACACCACTTAAAATAGCGTTAAGTAAGAAAATACCACCAAAAATGGCTACGAGATTCCAGTTCATAGTGCTTACTGAGAATTTATCTACTAATCTCCCAGTAAATAGAGGAACTAATAATCCGCTCAAACTTCCTAATGAAGTAATAATAACTGCCGCTATGATTAACCCAATTGGCCAAGTGAGCCGTTTAAATAAAAAGAATAAAGGGTTAGTTTGTTTCATAATAATACCTCTTCTATTAAAATTCATATTTCAAATTTTGCTCAATCTTACTAAAACATTCTGACATCCCAAATAATCAGTCTTTATCAATTATAATCAAATATCAAAAATTTTAAATCATACATATACCTCTTAAATAATGTGTATGATAAAATATGTTAGTCGAAAATAACAGATAAAGGAAAGAAATCATGAAAAAAATCTTTATACTCATTATAACTATGTTCTTCGCAATACACATTATAACACCTTTTGCTAATGCAGAGAATAATGATATTACTCCAGTTCAAGCTGCAAACGAAGGTGGATACAATGTAACCGAAGTATATCAACCTGAAAGTGCTATTAATGTTAGTCAAAATGGACAAATTTTATATGAATATAATAAAGACAAAAAATGGTATCCCGCTTCTATGACTAAATTGATGACGATGTATCTCACTTTAGAAGCGGTAAAAGATAAAAAACTATCACTAAATGATGAAGTAAAAATGACTAATCGCGAATATCAAATGTCTACACTTCCAGAATTAAGTAATACCAAACTTTATCCAGGTCAGAAATGGACTATTGCAGATTTACTTCAAATTACTGTATCCAATTCAAGTAATGCGGCTGCTTTAATTTTAGGTGAACAAGTATCAGGAAATGTAAATGATTTTACTGATTTAATGAATAAAAAAGCCAAAGAACTTGGAATGAATGACACCCATTATGTTAATCCAACAGGAGCTGAGAATTCACGTTTAAAAAGTTTTGCACCTTCCAAATATAAAGATACTGAGAATAATACAACAACTGCTCGTGATTATGCTATTTTAGATCAACATGTTATTAAAGATACACCTAAAATATTACATTTCACAAAACAACTATCACCAATGACACACGGTGTGACGTACTATACATTTAATCATTCATTAGATGGTGCTGATATGAGCTTACCAGGAACAGATGGTTTAAAAACGGGTTCAAGTGATACAGCAGATTACAACCATACAATTACTACCAATCGCCATGGTTTTAGAATTAATCAAGTCATTTTAGGTGCTGGGGACTATAAACATGTAGGCGGAGAAAAACAACGAAATATGATGGGTAACGCACTTATGGAGCGTTCATATAATCAATACAAATATGAAAAAATATTATCAAAAGGAAAACAAAAAATTAACGGTAAAACATATTATGTAGAAAAAGATCTTTATGATGTATTACCAAAAGACTTTTCTAAAAAAGATTATAAATTAGTAATCAAAAATGGAAAAGTACATGCTGACTATGACCGTCAATTCATAACAAAACAAGATGGTCCACCTTCAGTATCAGTGCATAAACCGATTGTACACGAAGCGACAACAGTTGCTAAAAGTACATGGAAGACACACCCTATCATTGCAATACTTTTTGGTTTAGGTATAGTTATTGTCCTAGCCATCGTAATTCACCTTATTCTTCAAGCTATTCGTAAAAAATAAAAAGAAGGACGACGTCTTGGCTAAATGCCATGACAATCGTCCTTTTTATTATATAGGAAATTATTTAGCGTCTTTTCCATATAATTCTTGTTTGATTTTTGTTGTAGAAATACCTTCTGTACGGTTAAGATAAATCACTTCACATTTATCTTTTAAGAAATCAAATTCACCTTCCCAGTCGTGTCCCATAACGAAAACATCGACATCGAAACGTTCAACATCAATTTCTTTTTGACCCCAACCATCTTCTGGTATAACTAGGTCTACATAACGGATTGATTCTAACATCATTTTACGTTGGTTATAGTCATAATATGATTTTTTATTTTTCACTTGGTTGAATTCATCAGTAGATAAAGCCACGATAAGATAATCTCCCATTTCACGTGCTCTTCTTAATAATTCAATGTGTCCATAATGTAATAAATCATATGTACCATAAGTAATTACTCGTTTCATGATACGTGATTCTCCTTAACTAAATATTTAATGAAAATTTATATTCTTAATGTAGCATAAATTATTAACGCTTACCATTAATTAAACAAAAAGTAATTATTTATTTAAAAATTAAATAATCTTTTCTTATAATTTATTTAGTATTTGTTTTAATTTTTGTTTACTTGAAAATGCTGATTTTTTTGGAAATATTTGAGCCAAAAATCGAATATATCCGGGTCTACCAATTCCCACCTCTAATAAAGCACGTCTCCATTGATGATACAGAGGCTTAGTCCAATGTGTCGCACCTTGTTCTACCGCTTCTACTATTCTAAACATGGCATCTCCAGAATAATGTGTCTCTTGCATCAATTTAATATACTGCGTCACACTTTCGATAAATGATGATGTAATAGCGCTATTTTTTAATAAATGCGCTTGAATTAAATAACTTACGATTAAATTATCCATTCGATAACTATAGTATGTTTTCTCATTCATTAGTAATAACAATTCCATTACACGTTGACGTACTTTCATTGCATCTTCCATATAAGGTAAAAATGTATCTGCACGACGATCTGTAACTGAACCTTCTCGCTCATTATAACCATATGCAATAATAGACATGAGATTAATATCACGTGCTTTTGAATATGCTCTCACCATAAAAGTATGTTCTTCGCAAAATACAACATCTTCATCAAATCTTAGTGAAGCAAAGCGAGCACTGAATAGTTTCCCGCCTGGTCCAATCGATTGTAGAATTTCAGGATTACGTTCTAATGTAACCACTTCATCTCTTTTAATTTCCTCATGTGTTGGAAATACTTTCCACTCACCATGAACATCTCGTCCAATTTGACCAATTACAATATCCGTTTCACTGTGATTCTCAAATGTTTTTATCATGGCATCAATTCGACTCGGTAAATACTCATCATCCGCATCTAAAAACATAAATGCCTCTGTATCATCGTCCATCGCTGCTAAGCCTACGTTACGACTTCTAGCAGCGCCTTGATTATCTTGATGTATTACCTTAATATTTGGATATTCCTTTTGCAATTCAGTTAATACTTGTTTTGTGTTATCTGTAGAGCCATCATTGACACAAATAATTTCAAATTCAGCTTCTGTATCAATAGAGGTAATAGCCCTTCTAATTGTATCCTGTCCATTATATACAGGTATAATAATAGCTAATTTCATTCTTTCACCAACTTATCTATATAATTTATAACTTGATTCAATGTTTCTTTAGTATTATATTTATGCCAATTTTTAAATAACGGCTTTAATTTATTATCTTGTTGTTGAATTTTAGTAATTAATTCTTCCTCTGTTGCCACTTTATATTCATTAGGAATATCATAATAAAATTGATTAAGCCCTCTAACACGTTCATATTCTGTTTCGTCATAGACGTAAAATAGTGTTGGTTTATTAAGTAAACTTGCTTCTATCGGAATAGAGCTATAATCACTAATAATGATATCAGCCATAATAAGCAATGATGTAGTATCAATGTCTTGTGTTGTTCCATGGTTAGAAATTGATGGATGTAAATGACTTATTAATGTATATTCAGGCAATTGACTATTGAAATGTTCCTTATTAATTTGGCGATTTTCTTGATGATTTTCTCTATAAGTCGGCAAGTATACTGCTAATTTACCTTGAATACCATACTGATCTTTCAATCTTTTTTGAGCTTTGTTTATATCTGTTTTTAAATATTTATATAATCTTGGAAGACCAAAACGTAACATCTGAGAAGGTTGCGCATCAAATGATTCATTAAAACAATGCCCCATTTCATCGGCACCAATCAAATAATAATCTGTTGCATTATACACACGTTTATATTGGTTTACTACACTAGGATTATTTAAATCAACTTGATGATCGGTTAATCCAAAATCTTTTAATGCTCCGGAAGCATGCCAAGTCTGAATCACTGTTTGATTTTGCTTTTTATGGTATGCGCCCATCATTAAATAATACGTATCAATTAGAATCACTTTTGCTGTACTTAAAGCCTTAATGTGTGCAATAACATTCTTATTACCTGCCTTGATATATGTGACATTAGGTAAATCTTGAACATGGTGACGGTGCTTATCAGTAGTAATCACTGTTAAACGATAACCTTTAGCACATAATCTCTCTATAATCGGCAACATATCATTAGGAAAAGTCATCATTACAACTATACTTTTCTGTTTAACCTTGAATCCTCTAAACAGCAAATTAAATATAGCAATAACGCACATATATATTTTTTTAATTAAAACTCTCATCTTTTCACCGTCTTTATACTGATTTATTGTTATTTATAAATTATAAACGATTCCTACTTTGATAGAAAATAATTATCCTTTCTTTACATTTAACATAAAAAAACAGACCAACCTTTAAAGTCAGTCTGCTTTACTCTTCAAATTACGATATTCCCTTATAAGAAATCTGCAAAGTGATCTCTATATTTCTTATGAAGGATAGAACCTAAAACAAAGAATACCAAAATAACCACGACGTTATATAGTGCCATTTTCCAATGATCAATGAAGTACCATTGGTGGAATAAAATAGCTGCACGATATGATTCAGCGATAAAATACACTGGATTGAACATCATAATTTTATGAACAATACCACTCACACCGTGATCTTTAGGTATCCATAAAATTGGAGACATATAAAATAGTATTCTCATTAATGCTTGCATAGCCATTTGAGTATCTCTAACTAAAATACCTAACGTTGATGTAAATAATGCAACAGAAGCAGTTAATAAAAACGCAAATGGTACATAAAGGAATAACTGAATAATATGAATAGATGGGTAAATACCTCTAAACATACACGCTATAATAATGATTAAAAGCAAGCCAATATGTCCATAGAATCTACTCGTTACTATATAAGTAGGAATGATAGACATAGGAAAATTCATCTTAGCGACTTGATTAAATTTTTGTGATATAGATTTGGTACCCTCGAGTACACCTTGGTTAATAAAGAACCACATACTAATACCTACAAGTAACCAAAATACAAATGGTATACCATGTACAGGTGAATTACTTCTAATTCCCAATCCGAAAACTAACCAATACACCATTATTTGTAAGGCTGGGTTTAAAAGTTCCCAAGCAATCCCTAAATAGTTACTATGGTTAGATATTTTAATTTGGAATTGAGCAAGTCTTTGGATTAAATAAAAGTTTTTGATGTGTTCTTTAAATACAGTTACAACTGCTGACATTGAATTAAACCACACTTTCAAACATTTAATATATTTATATACAATTGATAAATGAGATAAAATGAATCAGACAATCCTTAAAGTAATCTCAAATTAAAAGAATGCTTATACTAATTAACATAGAATATGTAAAGTACGCGCTTAAGAATTAATGATGTTATATCTCAAACTCATTGTTTTTAATATGGAATTTTGTTTTATTCGAATGAAGCATTATAAACAAATTTATTTCAGTGTAAGAAATTAGTTTATTATATCTTCATCTTATTATACAATCATTTAAGTTATAAAACACAATTAAGCATTTTACAAGATTATTGTTTGATGTATATTAAGTCATTTTATTATAAGACATAACTCCTATAGACATTTACAAAATATTAAACAAAATCTTCTGTTCACTTTACACTAGGTTAATAAATTTAACAACTGATGTGTTGTATATTATAATCTATATAAATGCAATTAAGGAAGGACTAATTATGAGCGTATCGGTAAATATAGAACATGTAACTAAAGAATATCGTATATATAGAAATAATAAAGACCGTATTAAAGATTCACTAATACCGAAAAATAAAAACAAAACATTTTTCGCACTAGATGATGTTTCTCTTCAAGCACATGAAGGTGATGTCATTGGTCTTGTTGGTATAAACGGTTCAGGAAAATCCACATTAAGTAACATGATTGGTGGTTCGTTATCTCCTACTTCTGGTAATATTGATCGTAAAGGTGATGTTAGCGTTATAGCTATCAACGCTGGTTTAAATGGTCAATTAACTGGTGTAGAAAATATTGAATTCAAAATGTTATGTATGGGGTTCAGACGTAAAGAAATTAAAGAATTAATGCCACAAGTTATTGATTTTAGTGAATTAGGTGAGTTTATTTATCAACCTGTTAAAAAATATTCTAGTGGTATGCGCGCTAAACTCGGGTTTTCAATCAACATCACTGTAAATCCTGATATTTTAGTAATCGACGAAGCATTATCTGTAGGTGATCAGACTTTCACACAGAAATGTTTAGATAAAATTTATGAATTTAAAGAAGCTAATAAAACTATATTCTTTGTTAGTCACAACATACGCCAAGTTAAAGAATTTTGTACAAAAATCGCGTGGATTGAAGGCGGCAAACTTAAAGAATTTGGTGAATTAGATGATGTTTTACCACAATATGAAAAATTCCTAAAAGAATTCAAGAAAAAATCAAAAGATGATCAAAAAGCATTTAGAAGAGACTTAGACGCTTCTCGATTTGTCGTAAAATAATTTACCCATTAGATTTATATCGCTATTTTTAAAGGCAACCAATGAGTGTTCGAACTAACACATTGGTTGCCTTTATTGTATTTCATATATAACAAATAATTATTAATGTTTTCTCTTTTGTTTAGCAATTTTTATCATGAATTTGGGAATACTTTTTAATCTGCCAAGACGTTTCCAATCAATTAATAAACGATATATCCATTCAATATTGAATTTTCTAAAGAATTTAGGCGCACGCTTTTTAGCTCCACTAAATACTTCAAAAGAACCGCCTACTCCCATCATAACAGTGTGTTGGAATTGTTTGCTATGTCGGGCAATCCATTTTTCTTGTTTTGGATACCCCATACCCACAAAAATATAATCAGGATCAAAAGTATCTATCCTTTTAATAACTGTTTCATCTTTTAAATTAATATAACCATGATGATGCGCAAAAGTTACTCTTGGATATTTAGCCTTTAATTGTTGTTCTGCTTTTTCAATAATTTCATTTTTCGAACCTAAGATAAATACTTTTTGTTGATTTGCATTGGCTATTTTTAAACATTCTTCTAATAACTCTATTCCTGGAATTCTGTGCGGTAATGGTTGCTTTAATCGATGAGATGCTTTTACTATACCTGTACCATCAGCTATAACAAAGTCCGCATTATTAATAAGCTGTTGATAATCTTGGTGTTCTGATGCATAGTCTACAATTTCAGGATTTGCAGTAACTATAAACAAATTATGAGATGTTGGTGTTGTGAAAAATGTTTTAATATTTTCAACCATTTCTGACATTGTTACATGGTCAAAATATACACCTAAGATATTAACCTTTTTACTATTCTGCTGACCCTTAAATGTCATAAAAGAAATCTCCTATCCTACTTGGTCAATAACTCTATATAATGTTGCCAAGTATTATCCTATATATCAAAATTGTTTTAATTCTAACTAAAATGTACGATTATTTTAACACATCACTCAACATTCAGAAAATTTTATTTAAACACCTATATATTCTTCTAATTTAAGTCTTAAGTCTAAAAGCCAATTTCTAAACAATAGATTATAATGAATATTAAAGTATCAAATACTTATAGATTTACTCAAACAAGTTATTATCTATAAATGGAGCGTTAATATGTCAAAAATCGAATCATTTTTAACTACACACATTCAATTAAATATATTTATCATTTTTTTTATTAGTATTATCTATATCGTCGTCCACCAAAATCGTTACAAACACTACTATCGTTATTTCGCTATTGTACTTAATTATATTCCTGTACTCACACACGAATTTGGTCATGTACTCTTCAATAAACTCTCTGGTGGTCGTGCTAAAGATTTAGTTATCGTTACGCTTCCTTCTGAAAGAGAAACGACATTACAACAAGGATACGCTATTACGCAATCGAAAGGTTATTTAGGACAATGGATTACCACTTTAGGCGGTTATATTATGCCCCCGTTAATGTTATGGTTAGGTGTTTTAACTGCATATTATAATCATCCTAGCTTTTTTATTATGTTTTATTTAGCTATATTTATTTATTTCCTAATTCTAACTTCTCGTAAGCTGTCACCTATTCTTATTATTATAGTCATGTCACTATTATTATATATACTTTTCCAATACGATGATTTAATGATTACTCACCAAATAGTGGTTTATAGTTATCACTTTATTTTAGGAGTACTGTTAGGTGAAGTACTACAATCATCGTGGACTATTTTTAAATTAACATTCCAAAAACCTAAACCTAGTTGGGATGGCAGTACACTAACACAAATCAGTAAAATCCCAACAGTATTTTATAGTCTAGTTTGGATTTTTATTAATTTATATGCCGTTTATTTATTAATCAAATTATCATTTTTCTAAAAATAAAATACAAATATTAGCAACATCACTATATAAAAAAACTTGAGTCTCACTTTTACCTCTAATTTTCAGTGTATAACACCAAAATAATGTACTAGACTCAAGTTTTTTATATTATTTTTCAGCAAAAATATTCATTGCATTTTCGTAACTTAAAATAGTTATAACTTCATTTCGTTTAATAATAATCACTTTATTCGTATCATCTTTCGAAACGACTTCAACTTCATTTCCAATAGAAATATCTTTACTTGAAAGGTATACCAACAATTCAGTTTTATCTCTGACACGCTTAATAGTTAACATATCACCTGGCTGAAATTCGAGTATTGTCTTCGTGTATTTCTCTTTATAATGGTGATCTCTAGGTATAACACCACCATGCGGGCAAGTCTCAGGGTAGTCTAAAATTTTGTCTAAACGTTCTACGAATAAATCTGAGATTCTATGTTCAAGAATTTCTGCTTCTTGATGCACTTCTTCCCAATTGTATTTTAAAATCTCTATCAAAAATAACTCGAGTAATCGATGTCTTTTAATAATATCTAAAGTGAGATTTAACCCTTCTTCTGTTAATTTAACACCCTTATATGGTTTCGTTTCTACATAACCAGATTTTTCTAGTCTACTTACCATTTCACTTACTGAAGGTGGCTTTATATTTAAAAATTGAGATAATTTTTTATTTGATACGAAAGATACATCGCCGTCATTCGTCAATATAGCTTTGAGATAATCCTCTTTTTCTTCAGTTAACATCATTTCACCTCACATATATTCACTTTATTGTATCACGAATCTACTTGACATGTTAAAACTTCTCAGTTTATTATAATATAAATTAGGTTAGCCTAAACTTTTAATTAGGAGGTGTTAATATTTGCTAGAAGTTAAGAATTTAAATCTATTTCTAGGTAATAAACATGTTTTAAAAGACATCAATTTTAAAATTCCTATCATCGGAGAAATTATAGGAATTATGGGACCTAATGGCGCAGGTAAATCTTCTATGCTCAAATCATTAACAGGAGATTTTCATGCATCTGGTACTCAGTTATTATATGAACGTCCAATACATAACCAATTGAAACGTATGACTTACATACCTCAAAAATCAAATATCGACTTAGATTTCCCCATTAATGTTGAAAAAGTTATCTTATCCGGATGCTATGGAGAGATAGGTTGGTTTAATCGACCGAGACATGATACTAAAGTTCAACTCAAACATTTATTAGAGGATTTAGATTTAACGTCATTAAGACATAAACAAATTTCAGCATTAAGTGGTGGACAACTTCAGCGAGTACTAGTCGCAAGAGCACTTATGTCTAAAAGTATGCTTTATTTATTCGATGAGCCTTTTATTGGAATAGATTTTAAAAGTGAACGTTTAATTATAAATAAAATTAGACAACTTAAAGCTCAAGGTAAATTAATTCTTATCGTACACCATGATTTATCTAAAGCATCACATTATTTTGATCGAATCATGTTACTTAACCAAACTTTAAAATACTTTGGTAGTACTGAAGATGCACTCAATAATGACACCCTTTTAAACGATACATTTTTGTCACAATCACCTCGTCAAAGTTTAGCACGAAAGGAAGTGACCCAGTCGTGAATGATTTTTTAGCTCATATATTGAATTATCAATTTTTAAATAGGGCTTTAATTACATCGATGATTGTTGGCGTAGTATGTGGCACTGTCGGGAGCCTTATTGTTTTAAGAGGTTTGTCATTAATGGGTGATGCAATGAGCCATGCAGTATTACCTGGGGTGGCATTATCTTTCCTTTTTGGAATACCTATGTTTATTGGCGCATTAGTGACAGGAATGGTTGCCAGTATTTTAATTGGTTTTATTACTTCTAAAAGTAAGACCAAACCTGATGCAGCAATTGGTATAAGTTTCACCGCATTTCTCGCATTAGGTGTTATATTAATTAGTTTAATTAACAGTACAACAGATTTGTATCATATTTTATTTGGTAATTTACTAGCAATTACACATACAACATTCTGGACAACGATTATCATTGGTCTATTTGTTTTATGTCTTATTGTAATATTTTATCGACCTTTAATGATTTCTACTTTCGATAATACCTTTAGTAGAATGAATGGCTTAAACACGACAGCTATACATTATTTTGTCATGTTGTTACTTGCTCTAGTAACTGTTGCGAGTATACAAACAGTAGGCATTATTTTAGTAGTTGCGTTATTAGTAACACCCGCTTCTACTGCATTCTTAATATGTAAACATTTATATAGCATGATGGCAGTAGCAAGTTTTATAGGTGTTATTAGTTCAATTATTGGACTTTATTTCAGTTACATATACAACGTACCTAGTGGTGCAGCTATCGTTCTTTGTACTTTTGCTATTTATGTCATCACCTTAGGTATTACAACACTTAAAAATAAACAGAAAAGAGGCGTTGTTTAAATGAAAAAATTAATACCTTTATTACTAGCATTCTTTATTATCTTAGCTGGATGTGGCCAGTCGCAAGATGACAAACAGGATGCCGATAATCATAAATTAAAAGTAGTTACAACAAATTCAATTTTATATGACATGGTTAAAAATGTTGGCGGAAAACATGTTGACGTCCATAGTATCGTACCTGTAGGACAAGATCCTCATGAATATGAAGTCAAACCTAAAGATATTAAAAAGCTAACCGATGCAGACGTTATATTTTATAATGGATTAAATTTAGAATCTGGAAATGGTTGGTTTAAAAAAGCATTAAATCAAGCTGGAAAATCTATCGACGACAAAAAAGTCATTGCTGTATCTAAAGATGTTAAACCGATTTACCTCAACGGTGAAGAAGGCAATAAAGATAAATTAGATCCACACGCTTGGTTAAGTATTGAAAATGGTATTAAATATGTTAAAACAATTCAAAATAGTTTAATCAAGCATGATAACACTAATCAACAATATTACAAAGATCAAGGCCATCAATATCTTTCTAAACTAGAAAAATTAAACAAAGACAGCAAAGATAAGTTTAATGACATCCCTAAAGAGCGACGTGCCATGATTACTAGTGAAGGTGCTTTCAAATATTTCGCAAAACAATATGATATTAAACCAGGATATATTTGGGAAATTAATACTGAAAAACAAGGTACACCATCACAAATGAAACAAGCTATTCAATTTGTTAAAGATAACCATATTAAACACCTTTTAATAGAAACTAGTGTAGATAAAAAAGCAATGCAAAGCTTGTCTGAAGAAACACATAAAAATATTTATGGCGACGTATTTACTGATTCTATCGGTAAAAAAGGTTCAAAGGGTGATTCATATTACAAAATGATGAAATCAAATATAGATACGATTCATGGTAGTATGAAATAATATTTTAAATTCACTTGTTCAATATATACAACGACTTAATATAGTAGATGGCTGGGATAGAATGATTATGTGATTTAAATACCCAGCCACCCTATTAAGTCATATCTTGATAACTAATAGTCTCATATCGTGCGTGAATTTTATATTATCCTCCTAAAATATAAAATAGTTCTCTCACGCACGATATGGTGGTGTTAGTCTATCTCATCTCATTTATGTAGTGGGCTTAAACATTATTTAATCTCCCATGCGGTAAAGGTAATATTTCATCCCCCTTTACCAGTAGTTTTAATAAGACAGTTTATGTAAAATAGGTTCGTTTTTTCCCGAAAATTTTCAATCCTAGTATACTGACTGTCAATGTTATAAAGTCATCCCTAGTACACATAGGAAAAAAGCTCGTGAGGTTCATCCTCACGAGCTTCCCTATTTTTATAATGATTCTATGACATACTATCAACGATGACCATTTCATCGTAATTAATAGATTCTCTAAGTTTTAATGCAGTGCCTTCAGTAACTTCTTCGTCTTCTATTAATTCTCTAAGTATACGTCTTTGTTCACGCAATGCATTGAGTTTTATACGTGTTAACGTATTTTCGCTTGCAGAATTAAAGAAATTGTTTGGTGTTAAGTTATCTATACGCATTAAATAACCATCACAAATCATACCTACTTCTAATTTGTTATCATTAGTAGCTTCTTGTCCTAATCGTTTAACCACATTATAGTGAACCATCTTGTTAATTTTAACAAGTTCTAATAAGTTATCTGTAACGCTTAATGAAGATGCTGAATTGATTGTTGTTTTCACACGACGTTTCAAAAGCATACCTCTAAATAATACAATGAGTCGACGTATTAATGAAGCTTGTCGATATACTTGTGTACGTTCAGCATAACGCATATAGTTTTCCAAAATACTATTAGTGATATCTCCGTCATCAACTAATTGTTCCAATGTTTTCGTTTCTACATTAAATGCAATTTTTTGAAGTCTTTCAAGTTCTTTAGAGTTTTCATCATCTTTCTCTACTGATTTTAAGAATGTTAATTTATCATGATATTCCTTAATCACGTTACCATATCGATAACTTGTTTCAAAAGTTGATCTTTGATTTAGGTAGTCTATAACGTGTTCTAAAATGTAAATTCTTGCCTCTTTGAAATTCATACTACCTACTTTTACTTCAGGCGCATTAGCAGTTACAAATGGTAATAATAGTTGAGCAGCAACTAAACTTATAATAACCATTCCTGAAGCAATAAATAACAAATCGTTGCGATAAGAAAAATCTTGATGATTAGCTAAATAATACGGTAGTGTCAACGCAATGGCCAGTGAAATTGTTCCGTGAACACCACATAAAGTCATAATCAAAGCATATAAACTTCGCTTAGGTGGCTTTTCTGTTGTGTTATTGCCATCATCGTCTTGACTAATCATTTTTTGGAATGGACTGACTGATAAATAAAAATAAGGATATAATACATAAACCCATAAAAATCTAAACAGATAAACAGCCAATGCTACGAGAACAGTTATGACAATTAAAAAGATCAAATTGTGTGGTTCTGTTTTAATAATATTAATCACAACTTCAGGAACTAAAAATCCTAATATTGAAAATACAAAACCGTTTAAGACATATCCCAAAATATTCCATGTATGGTTATAACTCATTTGTAATCTTGTACGCGTTTGTGCAATTCTATCACGTTCAAAGCCGTGAACTAAGCCTGCTAACACTGCGGCGATAATACCAGAAGCATGGAATAATTCTGCCACTAAATATGTAACGAATGGTGTTAATAATTGAATAAACGTAAACATATTAATGTTTTCTATTCCACGGCGCATTAACGTCAATCTAAAACGAACTAATGCCATTCCAATAAGCAATCCTACAATTGCACCGCCTATAGAAGCAACTAGAAATTGCTCAATAGATTCCATTATTGAGAACGTTCCAGTTACAAGTACTCCAACTGCAATTTTAAATGAAATGATACCGGCAGCATCATTTAATAATGATTCACCTTCTAATATCGTCATTGCACCTTTAGGTAACACTTTCCCATTTGTAATTGCTTGCACGGCAACTGCATCAGTAGGACATAAAATTGCTGCTATGGCAAAAGCTGCACCCGTTGGTAATTCTGGCCATATCCAATGAATGAAAAATCCTACGCCCACTACAGTAGTAATAACAAGACCTAACGCCATCATCATAACTGGTTTTATATATTTTCTTAAATGGACCCTTGAGACATTAACGCCTTCTACAAATAGTAGCGGTGCGATAAGTGCGACCATAAATAATTCCGAATCAAAATTAAACTCAACAGGAATTGGAGTGATAAATAATAGCATACCTAAAGCAATTTGAATGAATGCTAATGGTACTTTCGGCATAAATGTATGAACAAATGAACTAATAATAACAACGCCGACAAATATAAGTAATGTTTCAAATATTTCCAAACTTTCACCTCTTTAATAAATTATTTTTGGGATGAAAATTAAGTAAAAAATAATGGAATTGATGTACTTCAGGGGTTAAATAAAGTAGAAGCGATTATTAAATAAAAAGCAAAACGTATATAACGGCATAATTGAATCCATTTGATAATTAAGCAGTAAGAATTCAATTAAGTTATCACAAATTGGTTTTATCAATACATCAATAATATAAATATTAATTGAAAAGTAAACACATAGAGTCTAAACGAATTTTATGATTTTGGAATGTTAAAGTACTGCACTGGTTAACAATAACGTCCAATATCAAAAGCCCAAAAGTCACACTTTAAAGTTCCAAACTCATAAAACATTTTTATCACTTTCCAATAAATAACTACTTAAATTCACAATTTTCCTTGTTCAATATTTTATCATTATTTTACATAATACTTAAATAAATCGCACCTTTATTTCTCATATTTTTCTGACAAATATAAAAGCAATTAAACACTTATTTTTTAAAGTGTCCAATTGCTTTATTTCTTTTCCACAAATTATTTATAGAGCTTCTTCTTATCTTTATAATATAATTTTTCTCTTCTTTCTTCTCTCAATTTTGCTCGTGTTTTTAATTCTTCAGGCGAATTGAATTCATTTTGGCTGAGTAAAATCGAAGACTGTCTTGGCACATCATCTTTTCTATACATATAGGCACCATTTCGATAAGCAGCACGCGCTACCAAATGCATTCCAACTGGAGATGTTAAATTAATAAAAACAAGTGATAATAATAATCTAACACTGAAAAATCCAGCGTTCATAGTAAAGTAGATTAATACACCAATGATAGTCAATAATACAGATAAAGTAGAACTTTTCGTTGATGCATGACTACGTAAGAAGACATCTTGGAATTTCACAATACCTATCGCACTAATCAATGCGATAATACTACCTAGAAAAATTAAAATAGCAGAGATGAGGCTAACGATTTCTTTTATTGTTTCCATTGAAAACGCGACCTCCTCCAATAAATCTAGAAATGGATACTGAACTAACAAATGAAATAATCGCTATTAACATAATTGAATCTAGAAACGATACAGTATCCATAATGACACTCATGACACCAACAATCGACATCACAACTGCACTTGTCGCATCGAATGAAACAACTCTATCAGCAGTGGTTGGTCCTTTAATTAACCTAAGCAGACATATTAATAATGCAATACCAAATATAACCAGAGCTGAAATAATAAAAAATTGAGTCAAAGCCTGTATCATCGTGTCACCTCCAAGATTAAATCTTCATATTGTTTAATATTACGTAATAAATCCTTCTTATCTTTATCTGTCACATCAATACTATGAATTAAAAACTTATTTGTGCCTTTCGATATACGTATCACTGTCGAACCTGGCGTGATAATAATCAATATAGTTAAAAATGTAATTGCCCAGTCGTTTTTCAAATTCGTTTCGTACGTTAATAAACCTGGGTTCATATCTTTAGTTTTAAATAAAATATAATTAATTGTACTAATACTAGCTGTAATCAATTGATATAAATAAACCATTAAAAATTTAAAAGCAACCCATATTTTTCTTAAATAAAATTCTTGTCCGAAAAAACGATGTAAAATATAAATCACGATAATACCAATGAGATAGCCTGAGAAGAAGGTTGTAAACTTGAATTCATCCTCGTCTTGGAATAATACCCACAAAAATGCAATAACAATATTTAGTACGACTTGATTCATCTAGTTACTTCCCTCCTTCAAATGTGTATTAACGTTTTGATGGAATTTATGTTCATCCATATTTAGTGATGTAGCATTTTCAGTCACTTGTAATACAAGCGGTGCCGCAATACCCATTAATAAAACGACTGCAACGAGTATACCTAGAATACCTGTACGATATTTAGGTATCTTCTTGAAGTCTACTTCTTCACCATCTTGATCGCCAAAATACATCACAAATAATATTCTAAACAAGCTATACATAGCGATTAAACTTGTCACGATCATTAAACCTAGTCCAATGTAGTTACCATTTTCAATTGCACCTTTAAAAATAAGTACTTTTCCTGGAAATCCACTAAATGGAGGTACACCGCCAATAGCTAAAATCATAACGACAAATGCTATTCCAAAAAATGGCTCACGTTTGGCAAGTCCGCTCAAGTAATGATATTGACGATAGCCTGAAATGTAAACTAGACTACCTACAATGAAAAATAATAACGTTTTAACGATAATATCATTTGCTAAATAGAAAATAGCACCATTCACACCTGAAAAAGTGTGTGAACCTAAACCAAGAATGACAAATCCTATTGATAAAATAACTTGGTAGGCAGCGATTTTTTTAATATCTTTATAAGCTAATACACCAAAAGCGCCTATTATCATCGTTAAACATGACATAAAAATAAGTAGTGGATGCGTCACATTTTCATGATGATGGAAGATTAATGTAAAGAAACGTATTAATGCATAAGCACCTACTTTAGTCATTAATGCTGCAAATAGCGCTGCTAGTTCTGTATTTAATACTGCATATGCTTTAGGTAACCACATGAATATGACAAGTGCTGCTTTAGAACTGAATGCAACAAGAAATATAAGTGAAATCATTGTCACAGTTTGATTATCTTGCATATGACTCAATCTCAATGCAACATGTGAAAAATTAAGTGTCCCTACTGTCTTATATAATAAGCCAATTGCGAAAAGTAAGAACCATGATCCAATAATATTTAATACGACATAAATAATGGCAGCACGTAATTGTTCTACAGATTGACCTAGCGTAACAAGTACAAAAGATGCAAGTAACATAATTTCAAACATCACATATAAATTAAATAAATCAGAAGTTAAGAATGCACCTATGACACCTACAGTTAAAAACAGAATAAATGATGGTAAATGAAATCGATTGACACGTTGTTCACCACGACCAAATCCATATGCCATGATTAAAGTAACGACAAAAGATGTTATGGTTACCATTAATAAACTTAATGAATCACCTAAAAACTGTATTCCAAATGGCGCTTTCCAACCCCCAAAGTCTAATGTGATGGGATGATGATTCATTACATAAATTAGTAATAATAATGAGATAATCGTATTCACTATCATTGTATTGATACAAAGAAATTTCGATACTTTATTTTTATCTTTGATAAATACTAGTATTAAAGCGCAAAGAAATGGGAGTAACATTGGCAATATTAATAAATTACTCATTATCTTCTTCACCCCTTAATACATTGATTTCATCTTCTTTTGTTACACGATATGTTCTATAAATTAATACAAGTAAAAATGCCGTCATACCAAATCCAATAACAATCGCTGTTAATACAATTGCTTGTAGTAGTGGATCCACAAAATGTTGATGACCGCCCTTAATAAGTGCTTCAGACATTCCAGGACCATATTGACCCATACTCATAATAATCAGATTACCGGCATGCGTATATATGGAAATACCAATAACAATTCTAATTAAATTAACCGATAGAATCATATACGTACCAATAAATACTAAAAATCCTATTACTAATAATAAAATGAGATTCATGATTTACCCCCACTTATTGATAGCATCACCGTTACAATAACACCAACAACGGTTAGTAATATGCCTAGTTCAAATAAAGTCACAGTAGTCGCATGAACGTGACCTATTAGAGGTAAAGCAATATCCGCTTCAGTTTGGTATAAAAATGGCTTCCCGAAAAATGTTGGTACAATAGCAGTCATTACTGATACTAAAGAACCTATAATCATTAACTTTTTAAAATCAATTGGCAAACTAATCAGTACCTGTTTAACATCAAACGCAAGGAACATAAGAATAAATGCCGAACTGAAAATCAAGCCACCAATAAATCCACCACCTGGATTATTGTGTCCCGCAAAGAACACATAGAATCCAAATGTTAATAAGATAAACACAACAATCTTAGTTACCGTTCGTAGCACTACATCATTCTCTTTCATCTTGTCCCCTCCGATCTTTATAAGTTAATAATGTATAAATCCCAAGTCCTGCGATAATCAATACTAGACCTTCAAATAAAGTATCTAGTGCTCTGAAATCTCCTAGGATAGCGTTAACTATATTTTTACCACCAGTTAATTTATCTGCATTTTCATAGAATTTAGATATTGTTGGCATACCGTCAGTTTGCTGAGTAATGAATATGAGTGAAACAACAGTAACCGCAGTAATCAATGACACAATGATTTTGATTGTTTCTTTTTTAATATTCGCTTTTGCTCTCGGAACGTTAGGTAATCTAGAAAAACTAACGATAAATAGTATAGTCGTTATTGTTTCAACTACTAGTTGTGTCAGTGCTAAATCAGGTGCTTTCATCGCAATGAAGAATAATGTAACAGCAAATCCTATAACACCATTTAACACAACCATTGTCAGACGTTGTCTAATAAATATAAGTACAATTCCGATAATCAATGTAACAATTGATAAAATAACTTCTAATGGTCCAAAAGTAGATACATGTAACTCATGTACATGTGGAAAGCCTACACGAATATAGCCATACATAATTATGGCAACAAAGATGAGCAAAGTAATGATAATGTAGTGGTTAAGTTTGTTTTTCATCAACATTCTTATACTATATCCAGAATAAGCTTCAAACTTTCTATAAATAGCCATATAAGTATCTGTTATAGAAGCATGTTTGATTAATTTGTGTGTTAAAGATTTCCACTCTACCATTAAAGCTAAAGCTATACCTACAACGATGACAATAATACTTAAAATAAGTGGTAAATTAACGCCGTGCCATTGTGAAATATGCGGTGCGATGTTATCCACTTGTGTACCTTTAGCTGTAACTGATCTTAAGGCTGGTAAAATGATGTGCTGACCAAAAAGATTAGGAATAACGAATATAATTGGTATTAATATCATTAATACTAATGCGGGCAAACTAAACGCTACAGGTTCATGAATATTTTTCTTAGTAAAATAATCTTTATTAAATTTGCCCCAAAATGTTTCTTTAATCATGTAAAGTGCATAGGTAAAGGTAAAGATACTAGCTATTACACCTATAGCAACAACAATGATTGTTAATGTAATATCAAATTGGTCTAAATGTATAGCCTTTACTAATGAATCAAAAAACATTTCTTTACTTAAAAATCCGTTTAAAAATGGCACTCCTGCCATAGATAATGCTGCTAGTAACATTGTGATATGCATTTTAGGGAACAGTTTACGCATTCCATTTAAATAACGTATGTCTCTCGTTCCAGCTTCATGATCGATTATACCTACACCCATGAATAACGCACATTTAAAAATAGCGTGATTCATTAAATGAAATAATCCGGCAAATAACACTAAAACATAATACTCTGATAATGAATCTGAAGGATGTTGTGCATAACCGCCGCCAATACCTACCATCGACATCATCATGCCTAATTGACTAATAGTTGAATACGCTAAAATCCCTTTTAAATCGTATTGTCTTAAAGCTGTAATAGAACCAAATAACATAGTTATTAAACCTACAAATGTCACAATATAAATATAGACATCACTTAATCCTAATACTGGAGTAAAACGGAATAATAAGAAAATACCCGCTTTTACCATAGTAGCTGAATGAAGATAGGCACTAACTGGGGTTGGTGCAGCCATTGCTTTAGGTAGCCATACATGAAATGGAAATTGTGCAGATTTGGTAAAGGCACCTAATAATATCATTAACATCATTGGCATAAATAAAGGATGATTAATAATATGATGACGTTGTGCAATAATCTCTGTAATCGTATTTGTTCCAGTCATCAAATACAACATAATAAATCCTGTCAATAATGCTAATCCACCAAATACAGTTATCATGAAGGACTGTATAGCTCCCAACTGACTATTACCATTATCATACCAATAGGATATAAGTAAAAATGATGAAACACTTGTTAACTCCCAAAAGATATACATCAAAATGGTATTATTTGAAAGCACAATTCCTAACATACTAAACATAAATAATAATAAATAAAAGAAGAATCTAGGTAGGTTATCCGTATGAGGCGATAAATATTGAGTAGCATAGAAAAATACCGCTACACCTATAAGTGAAATAATTAAAGCAAACATTAAACTGAGTCCATCTAGCCTCAAGTCAAAGTTAATATCTAGCGAAGTCATCCATGGAATATGCAACGTAATCATATGTTGCTGAACAATCTGTGGTATCTTCGCAATAAAATAGATTGATGAAATAATAGGGGCACATAGTGCTATATAACCTGCCAACGCATTCATTTTACGATGTAACATGGACAATAGCACTAGACCCATAATGGCTACTAATATCACCATTAGGTTTAACAAGCCCATCAAAAGCCTCCTTTTTAATTTATAAATTCAACGCAATAACAGTATTATTATGAGTTTTATCTTTAATACCAATAAACTTCATCGTTTCATGCGTTGTTTGGTGTCCTAAATATTTTTGAATAATAGAAATAGAAATACCTGATTGATAAGCGTGATAGGCAAATGTCTTTCTAAGTGTAGTTAACCCAACATGCGGTATATTAGATTCTTCAGCTGCCTTATGAATAATGCGATATGCTTGTTGCCTAGATAATCCCTTACCGGTTCTTAATGATTGGAATATAAGTTTATCTTCCTGAATTTGATAATGATTAATATAATCTTGTAACTCATTTCTTAAATCTGGGGGCAATAAAATTTGTATAGAGGGGTCAACATTGTCAATCCAAGTTGATTTGATATTTCCACTTTCAACTGACTTTAGTCTATGGACTTTCATATTTAATAATTCACATAACTTAACACCTGTATGTATCGCAAATTTAAATAATAAATAATCTCTTTGTGAACGAGATCGCAATATAGTGTACATTTTTTGTATGTCTTCTGTATTTCTAATAGGTTCTACTTGATTCATACGTCCTCCTGAAAAAAGTTTCTTATTCAATGATAAATCATATTTATGTAACATTAAAGCAGTTTGCTTAAAAATAAATTAATAAATAGTGTCCCTTTTAAAATTTACTTTCGATATATAAAGTGAAAGGAGGTCATAACAATGAATGAAGTTAACCAACTTGTAGTTGTTTTAACACGTGTCACTTATGATTCAGAAGGTAAAGCAACTCAACACAAACGTCGTTTTTCAAATTTAAAGCCCACTGCTACAGATGAACAAATCAAAACGTTTTCTTCTATTATTGAACGATTAACTGGAGAATCATTCGATAAAGTTGAAGCAATTAGAACTCAAGCATTAGTATAGGAGGACTAACATGAAGACTACATTAGATCTTGTATTCAAAAATCAATTAGACAAACCTGTTAAGTTACATATACCCGAAAATGACAGCTCTATAACTGAACAAATTGCAAAAGAATGTATGAAACAGTTATTAAAGTTAGATATTTTAAAATCAACTGAAGGCCCAATTAATAAAATCTATGCAGCGTATATCGTAACTAAAAATACTCAAATTCTTTTTGAAAACAAATAGATAGTGCCAATTTGATATTTAAACCGCTTCTCACTGAACAATGATTCAGTAAGAAGCGGTTTTTTTATTATCATAGAATATGAATATTATGATCTCATATTTCTCTATATGATTTAACGCCATCTATTTTATATAACCCTTATTTCCGTTATAATTAATTCACTATATAAGAAATGAGTGACACACAATATGGCTTTTCTATACTTTTTAGGTATTTTTGTAGGTATGTTAATCCCAATACAGACTTCAGTGAATTCAAGACTTAGTCAATATACGAAGTCTTCTTTTTATGCTTCAACAATTTCTTTCGGTGTTGGCACAGTATGTTTAATTATTCTTAATTTAATCATTAATCCTCAAATGTTGACGCCAACCTTCCTTACTCATCAAGACATCAATTATCATTGGTTTATCGGTGGTTTATTAGGTGTATGTTTCTTAACAGGAAATTTATTATTATTACCTAGACTTGGTGCTGCGCTTACAGTAGTCATTACTGTGGCTGGTCAGATTATCATGGGTGTCACAATTGATACGTTAGGTTTGTTTGGTGCAAATGAACAATCATTCACCCTTTTTAAAGCCGTTGGAATTATATTATTACTCATCGGTATATTATTAATGAATCAAATACCTAAAGACAAATTAATGGGGAAATCTAATTCTCGTTTATATATATGGTTAATTGTAGGATTTATTTTTGGTTGCGCACCTCCTATACAAACTACAATTAATAGTGCGTTAGCTAAAGAAGTTGATTCTTCTTTCTTTGCTTCCCTCGTCTCGTTCACTATAGGTACTATCGCTTTATTGATTTTGACTCTTATATTCCATAAAAGTTTAAAAGTACATCGTTCACATGAAAAATTAGGTCAAATTAAACCTGTTTATTTTGTCGGTGGTGTATTAGGTATGGCATTTGTCACTTCAAACATCGTATTAATGCCTTTTCTAGGTGCCGCTCTGACAACTATTGTAGGTATGCTAGGTCAAATGTTAATGGGTGTCATTATCGACCACTTTGGTTTACTAGGTACGCCTAAAAATAAGATTACTCTTCGTAAATGCATAGGATTAGTCTGTATCGCAATTGGCATTATACTATTACGTTTATTCTAATCGAGTTCTATTTATGAACTCGATTTTTATTTATTTTATTCATATTAACAATAAATTTATACAAAATTAAAATCTAATTTAATTTCAGTATACCTCAATATAATATTGTATTGTATAATATACCCATCTATTTCCACGAGGTGAACTTATTGAATTTAAAAAAACTAACTATTTTTATTTTATCCACTCTATTGTTAATTATTTCTCTCTACTTTGGATTTTACTTCTATCATTCTTCTCAACAACAATCTCAATCCAATCAATTCAAAACTATAAAGGTTAAGCATAAGCTTTTATTATCTACAATAGGAACTCAAGAAGCAGTCAAAAGTTTTAACATTTACTATAATGATCAACTTGGTTACATCAACCAATTCTTAGTTAAACATCAATCAAGTATCAAAAAAGATACACCCCTATTCGAATATTTTAACCCCTCTAAACAAAAACAACTTGAGCAACAACAACATTTAACCCTTTCTCAAATCCAAAAAGCATATCCCAAGTTATCGATTCAACAACAACAACAATTACTTGAAAGAACTTTAATGACATCACAATTTGTTAAAGATAAATCTGAAACCCGTACAACTATTTATTCTCCAATTTCTGGAAAAGTACACTTTTTTACTCAATCACCTTCAAAAAGTAACAACAAAATAATGCAAATTAATAGCCAGGAGCGCATCATCCGTGCTAATATATCAGAATCCGAAAAAGATAAATTAAGAATTAATCAAGATATTTCAATCTATTCTAATGATAAAAAAAGTTTTATAGGAAAAATAAAATATATCTCAGATATTCCACAACAAATTAAAAGTAACCAATCCACGTACCAAATTGAAATATCAACTCAACAACATTTCGCTATTGGTACACACTTTAAAATCAAACTTTTCTCAAATGATATTCTCGTCCCTAAAACAGCATTAATTGATAATAAATATGTACTTGTACAATTAGGTCATCGTTTAGTTAAACGACAAGTTACATATCAATTAACAGACCAAAAAAATATGATTAATGTTACTCAAGGGTTAATGTTAAATGAAAAGGTCGTTGAAGCACCTTCAAAGTCACTACAAAGTTCTTATAAATAATTTATTTGTAATAATTATTGCAAAAACTTTACTTTTCAGTTGTTTTTTTATTAAATTACAGAAAATTTGAATTTGTTATGATAAATTTGTAATTGAAAAATGCTATATATATGAAAAAATGTTATACCATAATCAATAATTAGTTTTATAAACACTTATTTGTTTACTTCTTAAATTTATTTAGTTATAATTAACTAAATAATATAGCATTAAATATATTTCTTTAAATAAATTTAATACTAAATTATGGCAGACACTTCATATTTTTCAAAAAAGAGATATAAATATATAAAATCGGGTAAAGACACTTATAAAGGTATATGTAAGTGTATATAAATAGGGAGGTTTCAGTAATGGCTATTTCAAAAATAAATGATTGCTTCGAGTTACTAGCAATGGTCACTTATGCTGACAAATTAAAAAGTATTATCAAAAAAGAATTTTCAATTAGCTTTGAAGAATTCGCAGTTTTAACTTATATTAGTGAACACAAAGAAGAGGAATATTACCTTAAAGATATTATTAACCATTTAAACTATAAACAACCACAAGTTGTTAAAGCGGTTAAAAACTTATCACAAGAAGATTATTTCGATAAAAAACGTAACGAACATGATGAAAGAACTGTATTAATCTTAGTTAATACTAAACAACGTAAAAAAATTGATGAATTATTAAAACGTGTTAATAATCGTATTACAGAAGCAAACGACGAAAACGAAGTATAAGTCTCGTATTGAAGTATAGCTTTGTTAAAAGATACGCATATTTTAGCTACCAACTTAATATACTTTAATGTACGTATCTATTTTGCTTACCTATCTTGATAAAGATAGGTATTTTTTAATGATGAATTGTTTGGAAGATGATTAAAATGTGTCTGACATTAAAAAGGTTACTTATCATGATTTAGCATGATAAGTAACCTTTTTTGCTTATCTAAATAAACTATTTAGATATCCAATGTTCAATTGAACTTATAAAATCTAAGTATACATTTATAAATTTTTCTGGCTCTTCAATATGTGGTGCATGTCCTGACTCATTGAATATCATTTTAGTAATATTTTCAAAATGATCATCAACACAATAATTGATTTTATCTTTAATTAACGGATCATAGAAACCATTTATAATTAATGTTGGTACGTTAACCAACTGTGTAGCTTCTTGTTCTTCTGCATTAGAAGATATTAGAGCTCTAATCGCTATAGCACTTTCTTCTGCTGAAGGTCTGCTATACATTCTTTGATCTTGAAACCATTTCATTGTATTATCTTGTTCTTTAAATAGAAATGGAAATAATAATAACAACGCTTCGGATTTATTAAAACCAGCAACTAAATCTTGATGATCCACCATCAATTGTGTGAAACCATGAGCAATATCCTCCCTTTTAGAAGAAATCGCAGTTAACGAAATGGTTTTAAAAGGATATTTTTCGGTGAAACGTTTTCCAATTAATCCGCCCATATCATGTCCTAAAATATGTGCCGAGCTTATGTCTAATTGATCCATTAACATATATAAGTCTTCAATGTGATCTTCTAAATCATACACTTCACATCGTGACGATTTCCCATGACCACGTACATCATAAGTTATGACTCTATAGCGGTCACTTAATTGTTCAGATAATTGTTTAAATGCTGCTAAGTTGCCATCTAATCCATGAATTAATACGATGGGAATGCCTTGCCCTACATCACGATAAGCAATTTCAATTTCATTGCTTAATTGAACTTTATCCATAGTGGCACCTCCCTTTAGTAATTACTATACCCATTTGAAAATATCTTTACGCCAATATTTAGAAGTTCTTAACAATTTATTGTTTAGAACTTCTTATGCATGAGCTTTAGCTCAGGCGTTCCTCTGCAACTTAGTAATTTTATTACTTAGAACTTCTTAGGGCGCTACTCTGAAATCTCTGATTTCTTAGTGTTGCCCCCGCAATGATGATTAGATAGTATTCAACTTACTTTAACCTTATAAATTTCTTGTTACATTTTTTCATTTAAATGTACGAGCCTGGGACATAAAACAATGTCTCAGGCTACATTTAGTGTTCAAATAAAATAAAGAAAAGCCTTCATAAGACTTTTTCTTAATGAAGGCTTTAATATAGATTTATTAACTTTTTGTACGTTCTGATAATTTAATAGTGCAGTAAATAATTAATATCACTAATAAAATCCAAATGACTAATGAGAATATTTGTGCAACATCTGGATTTGAAACCATAGCATCAATCGTTTTTTGACAAACTAACAATCCCAAACCAGTGAATTCTAATTTTCTAAAATAAATTCCGATTATAGCTAAAACAATTCCGACAAAGAAAACAAATTGATGGCCATATATTGATATTGGAATAATCGACCAATTAAAATGGAAACCTTGCATCGTAATGAGTATAATCGCAATTGCTGCTATAATAAATCCAAATATCATTTCAAACCGGTTACTGTAGAGATAGTTCTTTTTATTAATTCTGACATAAATCCAAATTGATATTGGAAAAATAACTAAACAATAAAATAGACTGATACCAGTAATCGCCTGAAATTGAACATACTGTTTATCATATAAATAAGAAATCAGAATAAAATTAATGATAAAAAAGATAATAGGATTAAGTTCAAGAGCAAATAAATTACGTTGAATAATCAATATAATTTGTGCTGGAGATTTACCTCTATATTCTATATAATCTTGGTCTTTGGCTTCTGACTTTTGGATATCTACACGAAACTTTTCTTTTATATCATCAATTAGATTAGGCGACATACCTTTATGACTGAAATAGTCATTGATATTTTCAAGTAAAACTTTATCATTTACCCTCATATTAAGCTCCTTTAATAACACTTTCTTGATGTTCATTTTATTCGATAAACTACTTAAGAAGAAAACTTAAGCATACTATTTTCACTCTATACATAAATTTTAAAATATTAAACACGCTTTAATTACTATCAATATAGCATTGTAACATAATATTTTCGTGATTTCTTTACACTTAAATTTAATTTTATACTAATGGTTAAGTTTATCCTAGATAAAATAAACTAATTTTATTTATTCAAAACACAAAATAACCGACAAACATATATTCAAAATATTGATGTACACCTTTAAAGTTGAACTAAGTTCCTAACTTTATGACATGTATATCATTTATGAATATGTTTATCGGTTATTAGCTATTTTAAACGCTATTTTATTTACCTAAATCCACTCTATAAAGTTTTACATTTTTATCTTTAGGTGAATTTGAGCTAAATTGATAGCTTGCATTTTTATCTTGGATATAACCAAAGTTACCAGTTACTTTATTATAATGTACACGGCTTACAGCACTAGGGCTTACATTTTGTTTAACTGATTTATATGTTGGTCCGTCAGCTTTATTATAAGTCATAGATACACGTGTCACGTGACCTTTATCTTTTTTGCCATCTGCTGTAACTAATAGAACGCCTTTATGTGTTCTAAATTCATAATAGTGTTCTGACCCATTTTCATTATAAGAATAAATTGGATGACTATATTTATTTAAAACACTTTGAATAGACTCGCCTATTTTAACATTTTCTAATGATTGATCGCCTTGAGTGATTTGTTGAACGGTTTGAAGTGAATTTCCAGTTGCTGCTTCAACGTGATTAACGTTTACTCCTGTGACAACTAGACCTGAAACAAGTAATGATGCCATTAGCTTTTTCATAAGCACACGCTCCTTTTTATCAATATCTCTTTCTTGTGCTTACTGTTAGTATACTATAAATATTACTAAAATGACAATAATATTACAAAAACATTACAAATTTCATTCTAAAGTCTTACATAAACCCTTCATTAAACCAATGTTTACATTGTTTATCAACGTATGTGTTGCTTGATAAATGTGGATACATCATCAATAAACTTATGTTCCTCTTCTACAAATGGATATAAACTAGAAGCACTATACACTAAAAATTCTCCGTGTACTATTAAATCTAATACTTCTTTCGCTTCTAATGTTGTTGTTCTTTCTCCATATTCTCCAGCAATAATTAGCGTCGGTGCCTCTACTTCTGAAAATACTTCAGCAATACCCTTAGATTTAAATACCTCTTCGATAGCTTGTATTTCCTCTTTTGTTGAAATAGCATTCGTATCTTCTACATGTTTTAAAAATTTATTCATTTTACGTGGTTTGTAATATTTTTTATTATTTAAAAATTTAGACTGTTCCTCATCATTCCAATTACGTATTTTATGAGCATATTTTCTAAATAATCGTTCTTCAGGTAATTCTCCCTCAACAGATGTAGGATTAACTAAAGTTAATGAAGAAACATAGTCAGGATATCTTACAGCCATATCAGATATAATCATAGTAGCTAGTTCATGGCCAATAAATGCAGCTTGGTCTATGTATATGTAATCTAATAATGCGATAATGTCATCTGAAAACTCTTTAAATACTATGTTTCTAGGCTTATCAGAGTATCCATGCCCTCTTAAATCGATCAACACCACTTGAAATGATTTAGCAAGCTTTTTAGCCAAATTATTAAAAACAGAATAATTATCGTATGCTGTATGAACAAGCACTACAGGATAACCCTCGCCTAACGTATTGTAGTGTAATGTTGTTCCATCATTTCTAGTAAATAAATCCATTAGATTGTTCTCCTTCTAAGTTAAAGTTTTTCGGTAATATATCTAATAATTCTTCGATTGTTGTAATTGTAAAATCTACTTCTTCTTTAAGAGGCTCTATTTCAGCATATTCTTGTTTATACCATACACTTACCATTCCCATGGCACGTGCAGGTGCGACATCATTTAAAGCATCGTCTCCGACATACATAATCTCCTCTGCTTTAACATCTAGTTGATCAATCATATCTTCAAATATTTTTGGATGGGGTTTTCGATAACCTACTGTTTCAGAAGTAGATAAGTAATTAATCACATGCATAATACCTAAAGAATGTAATCTGAATTGCTTTATTTTTGATTTCCCATTAGCTATAACACCAATAAGATAGTCAGCATTAGACAATCTCTCCAAAGTGTATAACGTGTCATAATAAGGAAAGACATAACGATAGAAATGCATCTCAAAGTCATTAAATAAATCTTTCCAAGTTAATCTATCAATATGAAATTGCTTTATAATTTCTTTATACAAATCCGGTTTATCATTATCTTCATCATCATCTAACTCGATAAATTTATTTTTAAAATCAGCGAGCTGTACATGGACAAAATAATCATGAAATCTTTCATATTGTTCTTCTATAAATTTCTCACGTGATTTTACTCGATCTAGCAATGTCCCCTCTAAATCAAAGACAATTGCTTTTATATGACTCAAATCCATCTTAGTAACCTCTTCATAGTTTATTAATTCCTATTTTAGCAAATGAATAGGATTAGCGTAATACTTTATATTGAGATAATAATATATAACATAATACTGGTATACCTAGTAATGCCATGACTATACTGGCTGGTATTTGTATTGGATGAATAACCGTACTTCCTATGAAATCTGCCATTATCATAACAGTAGCCCCAATGATTGTATTCAAAATCATCTGTATTCCTAACTCAAAACGCCAATAATAACGACGGACTAATTGAGGCACAATCATACCTATGAAGCCGATAATGCCCACATAGGCTACGACAACTGCCGTTATAATTGAAGCTATAGTAAGTACTATAAATGTAATACGTTGAACATTTAAACCTAAAGACTGCCCCTTCAATTCACCCAGTTGCAATAATTTAATAGAACGGATTAATAAGGATAAACATACAATAGCTACAATTAATACGATAGCTATCACTATATTATTTTCAATTTCAGCAGAGGCAAATCCTCCAAATAAATAGTTGGCTACTGAATTTAATTTTTGTGGCTTAATTAAAATCAAAATATATAATAAAGCATTAAATAAGGCACCTATCATCAAACCAATGAGTACTAAAACTCGCACAGGATACCCGTGAGATAATGCCATAGTTAGTCCTAACACTATTACAAGTGTAATAAGACTAAAGCCAATAGAGAAAAAAGGAATCCATAAGAAACTTAAACCAAGAAAAAGTGCTAAACCTGAACCAAATGTTGCTCCACTTGCTAACCCCAACGTAAAACTATCAGCTAATGGATTATTAAGTACAGTCTGAAACATTTGACCTGCTAAAGTTAAAGTTGCTCCCGTAAGTACAGCTTCTATCACTCTTGGTAATCTAACTTTCAATAAAATAGTTTGATTAAATGGATCTGATAAATCACCAATTTGCCATACCAAACTTATTAAAGTAATCACTATTAATAATAATGCCCATATTAAAATTGTTTTCAACTTTTTCATTTTATTCTCTTTCCTATTTACAATATAGATATCGTGCTCATCATAACAAATTTTAAATAAAAAAAGTACTAGCCATTCAAGTTACCACCTATCTAAAAACTTTACTTATAGGTCTGACATGTTTCTGCTAGTACTTTTAAATTCATATTATTTTTTATAAATAGCGTCTCTTAATTCTTTTAATCCATCATCAATTCTAGGTCCTGGTCGTGATATTTCGTCACCATTTACCGTTTCAATACGATTGTGTTTTACCCCATTCGTTTTATCGAATCCACCACGTTTTTCTATGATTTTTTTATAATCAGATTGGGGCATTCCTTCAGTTGAAATAAATATATCTGGATTATGCTTTATAATACTTTCTTTGCTTACAGATTTCCAACCTTCAATATCATTAAAGCTGTTTTTAGCTTGCAGTTTGTTTAACATATCATTAAAGAAAGTATGTTGACCTGCTGTGTAAATATCTGGTTTTGATGATACTTCAATAAATACATTTTGTTTTTTATGATGCTTTGGAATAGATTGCACTACTTTATTTACATTGTCTTTCGTTTCTTTGACTAATTGATTCGCTTGTTTTTCTTTATGCGTTAACTTTCCTATAGATTTAAATGTATCGTATGTTTCATCAATTGATTGAGTATCTTTCACATAGACGACCTTAATCCCGTCTTTTTTTAGTGAATCTAATACTTTTCCAGATGATGATTTTTGTGATTCGTGCGCAAGTATTAAATCAGGTTTTGCTTTTAATAACGCTTCTTTATTTAAGTTCATTGAATCAAATTGCTTTTTCCCTTTTTTAACATTTTTAGGGTAATCATCTACTGTAGATACACCTACTACATTGTCTCCTAAACCAAGTTCATATAGAATTTCTGTGTTGCTTGGCATTAGCGAAACGATTCGATGATATGGTGATTTTCCATCAGAAGCTTGTTTATCTTTATTATTAGATGATTTAGAATCATTACCTTGACTGCAACCTGCTAGAATTAAAATTGTAGCTATCATGACTATCCACAAATGACGTTTCATATATTCTCATTCCATTCAGTTTAATTTTTATATGTATAATCTTTCTTTTAATCATATCAAATTCTATACAAATTTCATTAGGTTTTTCATTTTTTCAAAATATAATTTATTTTTACATTGATTTTAAACAAAAATGAGGTTGAGACATAAAGTTTTTGTGCTCTGGGAAACCGATTAACGGCGTCCCAAAAGCAGGATTTTCGGCAGAAGCTCTCACGATTCGACAAAATTTGAGAAACAATTTTGCTCATCGTTCGGTTCTGCTCAAATCCTAAGCGCTTTTGTCCCGACCTCTTTGTTTTAATCTATTACTTATTTTCTTCAGTGATGACTTTTTGATCCCATTTTCCAAATTGATAATATGAGACTGCAAAGATACTACTTATAATAAAACCAATTCCCATACCTATAGCAATACCATTTTGACCAAACATTTTTGGAAAAAGCTCAGTTAATGGAAATCTTAGTATCCAGAATGAGATGATATTTAAAATTAACACTTGATACATGGCTCCTGATGCTCTCACAATACCATTAAACACAAAATTTAAGCCTAAGAATGGATAACAAAGCGCTACAATTCTCAAGTAATGACTCCCAAAATTAACGGCTTCAGGATCTTGAATAAAGAATCTAATTGCAACATCTGCAACTAAAATAACAATTAATGCAATCGTAGTCATAATCATGAAATTATATAATGCAGATACTTTGGCAATTTGTCTAACTCTTTTCCAATCACCAACACCAATATTTTGACCTGCCATACTATTTACTGCCGTTCCAAGTGCCATTGCCGGTAACATGATTAAACTATCTAATCTTTGAGATGCACTAAAACCAGCTACAGTATCTCCACCAAATTGAGTCACTACACTTAAAATAGCTGCATTACCGCCTTGAATAACAGCCATTTGTAGACCGGCTGGTATCCCTAATTTTAATATTAATAACACTTGTTCTATAGATGGTACTTTAGGAATGGTGAAGGGAACTAATTCGTGTTTCATTGAATGATATAAACTATAAATAAATGCTAGACCTTGAGATACAACAGTTGAAAGTGCCGCACCCGCTATGCCTAACTTAAATCCACCTATAAATAATGGGGCTAAAAAAGCATTGAGTACAACAGCTAGAAAAACGATACGCATCGGTGTTTTACTATCTCCAAGCGCACGTGACACAGTATTTACAAAATTATATCCAAATAAGAACAAAATACCTAAAAAGCTTATTTGTAAATAGGTATTTGCTTGCCCTAATAAAGATTCCGGTGTTCCCATCAATAATAATAATTGCTTTGAAAAGATAAATCCAAGTGCACCAAAAATAATTGCCATCGTCGTCATAACAACAACAAAGGCATTCAAATATTGTTTTAAACCTTGATAATCTTTTTTACCGAAAAATTGAGACAATATCGTTAATACTGCGTTATTGAGACCAATAATAAAAGAAAGCATTGTAAGTAAAATCGTCGTTGAAATTGCAACTGCACCTAAAGCATGTGCACCTAATAAATTACCTACCCATAAACTCGCAATAATCTGAAACGAAGATTGAAGAAGGTTTGTAAGCATGATTGGTCCTGAGAAAAAGAATAAAGATTTAAATATATTACCATGTGTAAAATCTCGTTGATTACTTGGCATGAAACCACCCTCATTCATAGTAATTAAACAAGCGACTCGTATTATCATTTGATTATAACTTTTTTATCTTACTTATTCACTAGGATAATGTCAATTTGTAAATATAAGTCCCCTTTTTTAAGAATTAATTTATAGTTGCTGATGAGTTTATACAAAATAAAACTGTATTATAAGCTACAAAGCTCGTAACACAGTTTTAAAAAATTAGTATTTATTTAAGATTGAGTTGTCTCACCTTTAGGATTAGGTCCATATTGGTTTGTTCCTTTTTCACTGTCTTGTATGCAATAGATTAAAGACATAATTGAAATGACAATAGCTAGTATTACAAACGCAAAAGAAATCACACCTAAAATACCAATTAAAATATGGTTATCTTGGTTTATTTGGTAATTAAAATTAAATAAGTTGATAATATTATTACACAATGAAAGAATTGTTAAAATTAGAAAGATAACTGGAATAGTCTTTCCTTTACCTATATCATGAAATCTTCTTACTGATAGTGTAAAAATAACAAAATAAATTAATAAAGCAATCACATTAAATAAAATACCGATTACTATTGTCAAACTACCTGTAATATTAGTTAAGGAACTAAGAATTGCTTCTAGTATAATTAATAAAATAAAATTACCCAACAAGGCCCACCAGAAATCTTTTCTTCGAGTTCGTCCTTCTAATATCAAGGCGTTTTGCCAAGATTTTTTGAATGCATTAATCATAATTAATCTCCTTTATTTTTAACTTTTTTAGGATTGGGACCATACTGATTCGTTCCTTCTTCACTATCCTTAACACAGTAAACTAGAGCCATAATTGAAATGACAATAGATGCTATTGCAAGAATTATTGAGACAATAGCTATAATTATTAATAATGCTACATTTGAATCAGAAATTTGAGAAATCCATTTATAATCCTCACTAATCTGATATATAGGGGATAGTAATGTTAAAACCAAATAGATGATTGGTATTGTTTTTCCTTTACCTATATCATGAAATCGTCTCACTGATATCGAAAACATAGGTATTGCCAGCACAACATAAAATATATAAAACACAATATCGTATAAAACTTTACCATTTTCCATATGTGCAAAAACTAATGCAGCAATAATCGCCATGATTATTAAACAAATAATATTTAATAAAGCACCTAACCAAAAATCTTTGCGTCGTGTCCGTCCTTCACACGTAAAAGCATATTGCCAAAACTTTTTATATGCATTAATCATAATCATTTCTCCTATTTTTTCTTATCTCCTATTATATAATTTATATATTGTTTTTCAAACGTTTTCAAAATAATAGTAATTTATAGTTATGATTAATTTTAAAATGATTATTATATGATTAAAGTTCACAAAATCAAAGAATACCAATACTTATCATAATTCTTTATATACAATATTTTATTCAAAATACGGATCTAAAAAGGTATAATGTGTGCCATTTTTAATATTGAAGTAGTTCTTTCCAAAGTTATCTAACAAAGCATGAAATTCATTAGCATCTTGATTCGTAAAAGTACTTGGTAATTGAATTTCTTTTTTAAACTTATCATAACTATCAGTATTAGAATATCCTAATTTGGCATACAAACGTCTCGTATAACTATCTGGAATAAATTCTATTCCACCAAAAATGTAAACTATTAATACGTCAGCCGTTTCATTGCCGACGCCTCTAATTTTTAATAATTCCTTTCTCAAATCGTCTCCAAATTTTGAAACAATAGCCTCATAATTAAATTGATAATCATTTAACCATGATAATAAAGCATGTATAGCCTTCCCTTTATTTTTATAGAATCCACTCGATTTAATGATTTGTTGTAAGTCTTCTAGTGGTATATCTAAAATGTGTTGTGGATTAAAATTTGTCTCATGTTTTGAAGATGTTAAGGCTAAGTCTGCATTTTTCCAATTTGTATTTTGGACGAGTATTGCTCCTAACATCATTTCTATTTCACTGGCGGCAGGCCACCAATGTTGAGGCCCCATATTTTGATATAGAATGTCATATAACTCTTGTGTGTGTAACAATTTTTCACCACTTTCTAGTTCTTTATATTAAAAATACCCCTATAACCGCAGCTATAAGGGTATTTGAGACAATTTGTTTTATACTATTTACTACATTGTTTCTGGAGCTGACACACCAACTAATGCTAAAGCATTATTTAATGTTATTCTTACCGCTTCTATTAATGCAACATGTGCTTTTGTTTTTTCAATGTCATCTGTAAGTACTTTTTCAGCATTATAGAATTTATGGAAATGAGAAGCTAAATCTTGAATGTAATTAGTCATACGATGTGGTGCTCTTGATTCTGCAGCACTTTCAATCGTAGTTTCAAATTCAGCTACTTTTTTCAATAATTCAATTGCTTTGTCATTAGTAATTTTTGAAAAATCAACATCAGTACTAACCTCAATACTTTGATCTTTAGCTTGTTTCAAGATAGAACAAATACGAGCATGCGCATATTGTGCATAATACACTGGATTGTCTTGAGATTGTTCTTTTGCTAATTCCATATCAAAATCAAAGTGTGTATCTGGGCTACGCATAGTTAAGAAGTAACGCGCAGCATCCACACCAACTTCATCCATAATTTCGCGTAAAGTAATCGCGTTGCCTGTACGTTTACTCATTTTAACTTCTTCACCATTTTGCATTAAACGTACCATTTGCATGATTTGAATTTCTAATCGGTCACTGTCTACACCAAAAGTTTCAAGTGACGCTTTCAAACGATTAATATAACCGTGATGGTCAGCACCCATTAAATCGATTAAAATATCATTTCCACGTTGAACTTTATCAAAATGATAGGCAATGTCAGGTAAGAAATAAGTGTAATTGCCATCTTTTTTAATTAAAACTCTATCTTTGTCATCTTTAAAGTCAGATGTACGTAACCAAGTCGCACCATCTGCTTCATAGGTATAGCCTAATTCATTCATTTTAGCTAATACTTCTTTAATTTCTCCTTTTTCATAAAGAGATGTTTCGCTAAACCAACTATCAAAATGAGTATGGAAATCTGATAAATCTTTTTTCAATTTAGACATTTCATAATCGACACCTAGCTGTCTAAATGTCTTCAAACGTTCTTCATCGCTATAATCTTTAATTTCTGGTTGTTTATCAGCTAAATCTTTACCAATTTCAATAATATCTTTGCCGTTATATCCATCTTCAGGCATTTCATGACTGTTATCACCTAACGCCTCAAAGAAACGTGTTTCGATAGAGCGCGCAAGATTAGAAATTTGATTACCAGCATCATTAATATAATATTCACGTGTGACATTATATCCAACTGCAATTAAAATATTAGCTAGCGTGTCACCAACAGCCGCATTTCGTGCATGACCGATATGTAAATCACCAGTTGGGTTGGCTGATACATATTCAAGTAAAATATTTTTGTTTTTAGATGTTTCTGCATTCCCAAATTGATGTCCTTTTTGGATTGCTTCTGGAATGATGTCAGTTAAGTATTGATTGTCTAGATAGAAATTAATAAATCCAGGTCCTGCAATATCAATTTGTTTAACATGTGCTTTACTAGCATCTAAGTTGTCGACAATCGCTTGAGCAATGTCTCTTGGGTTACGTTTAGCAATTTTAGTTAATACCATTGCGATATTTGTTGAATAATCACCATTCTTTACATCTTTAGGTATTTCAATTTTAATTTCTGGAATATCTTCTGCTAATTCAGCTTTTTTAATACTTGCTTCTATTTCTTGAATAAGCGTCTGCTTTACTTGATCGATAATATTCATTAGCCTAACTCCTTATAATTTATTTCATATTGGTATGAACCCATTTTTTCATCATTTTGATATAGTTCGTAATGTACTTTCAGTTTACCACCATCTGGTGTTACAAAATGTAGAATACTTAACGTTTTAACATTTAATGGAATACATCCAGCTTGTATATCGTAAAGGGTTGTTGTTTCCACACCTTCTACAAAATGAAAGTTCATATTAATGTCGCCTTTACGGATCAATTTTACGCCGTCGTCCTCTATCTTAATCGTTACATTCACTTTGGCATCATCTATATTTTCGTTATATCTAATGATGTGAGACTGACGTTTGTGCCATGATCCCTCAGTAGTAAAATCAAACTTCTCTTTATCGCCGTTCTGTTTAATAATTTGTTTCGTTTGAATTTTTACATTATTTTCCAATTTACTACTCCCTTATTCTACACAATAATACATGATATTATAGCATAATTGCCCTATTGCTTGTAGTATTGGCCTATTTAAAATATTTAAAAAACAAAAAAATGAGCAAACTATAATTAGTTCACCCACTTAAAGTAAAACAAGTATACTTAAATCAAATCTTCTACTGATTCAATATCAACAATATCACTTTGATACTTATATTTTTCCATTTGATACTTATAGAAATATACGATGCCGAAACTCAATGTTGTAATGAATATTAATTTATTCATGTCTATACCTCATATTCTATAATATTAATTATTTAATTTTTATATTATCATTTTTATATGTATGTGTAAATATACCCTATGCTGAAATGATAACTATTGGAACGCTCCTTCTTTATAAATCACTTTTTCTTTATTTCCATCTATAAACTTGTCATAGTTTTCTTTTTGAAAGTCACTTAGCAACACTTTAGATGTGCCATATTTTAATATACCCGCTTCAGTTACAATTCGCATTTTTCTAAATAACATACCATCTTTAAGTCTTATCTCTATAACAGGTGCATAATCTAAAATATCAGCATCTTTAATTTCAAAAGTTTTAAATGCAATAGTGACACACGCAAACGTATCTTCTCCTAAATAATACACATGTAAGTCTTCTTGCTTATGTTGTCCTACTAAAAATCTACCTTTAACAAAATTTAACTCAGGATATTTTAGTTCTAAATAATCGATTAGTTCATTTTCTTTTAATTTAAATTGCATGGTCTCATCCCCTATATCAATTTTAATTCATTAAAATTCATTAAACTTTCCTATAATAATAGCCATTCATTCTTTTTCAAAATGAATGGCTGAATTTATAGCTGTATTTTATTTTCTTACTAAATTTAACTATTCTACTTCATATGATTTATCTTAAAAGCTATTGGTAAAATTATGCACCTGCATTTGATGCAATAATATATCCTAAAGTGAACCCTAAAATAGTGAATACTATTGCAGCGACGATAATGATAATACCGTGTGTCTTTTTACCTTTACTAATTGTTAAAGCACCAAACACAATTCCTGCTGGACCAAAAATAATTGGTAATACAATTAGTGATAACGCAGAAAATACCCATCCAAGGATTATAAAAACTAATGCATTATTATCTTTTTGTTGTTCAGGCATATTTTACCCTCCTTATGTTTATCTATATTAAATATACATTTTTTTGATGAATTTTTTAATACTATTTAATCTTTTTTTACAATATAAATATAGAAAACAAAATATTAATTCATAAATTTACATTTACATATAAATGAACAATTCAATGGTGGTAATAGTTGTATACTTTCATAAATTAAAATATTGCAATACCTATGATATAATTTAACTATAATAATCAAACAATTCAGAACAAAAACAAGAAGAGATTTCAATGCTTCTACAACGGAGGGGAATATTTTGTTAACAAAAGTATTATATGGGAAATCTGAAATAGATGTTGAAGTTCCTGACGATAGCACAGTCATAGAACCCTTAAATATTGATCCAGTGGAAAACGTAGAGGGAACGATTAAAGATGTATTACAACATCCTACCAACTCGAAGCCCTTAAAAGACATGGTTAAAAGTAGTGATACAGTTTCTATTGTCATTAGTGATATTACACGACCTACACCTAACCATATATTGGTACCGTTATTAATGGAAGAGTTAAGTCATGTACCTCGAGAAAACTTTGTGATTATTAATGGCACTGGCACACATAGAGATCAAACGCGAGAAGAATTAATAAGTATGTTAGGCGAAGACATTGTTGACACTGTTAAAATTGTTCACAATCATTGTAATGAAGAAGAAAGCTTAACAAAAGTTGGCCATAGTCAATATGGTTGTGATGTTTATTTAAATAAAGATTATGTAGAATCTGATTTTAAAATTGTGACTGGTTTTATTGAGCCTCACTTTTTTGCAGGTTTTTCTGGTGGTCCTAAAGGTATTATGCCAGGTATTGCTGGAATTGAAACCATTCAAACTTTCCATAATGCCCAAATGATTGGCGACCCTCGTTCAACTTGGGGAAATTTAGATGATAATCCTGTCCAAAATATGGCTCGTGAAGTAAATAAAATGTGTAAGCCACACTTTATGTTAAACGTTGCATTAAACAAAGATAAAGAGATTACTGCAGCATTCGGCGGAGAAGTTTTTGAAGCACACAAACAAGGTTGTGCCTATGTTAAAGAACATGCCATGTTTAAATGTGATCAAAGATTCGATGTCGTTATTGCCTCTAACTCAGGTTATCCACTTGACCAAAACCTTTATCAAACTGTTAAAGGTATGAGTGCTGCAAGTAAAGTGGTTAAAGAAGGCGGTAATATTATTATGGTTTCTGAATGTGCAGATGGTTTCCCAGATCATGGTAAATTCGCTGAAATTTTCAAAATGGCAGATACGCCTCAAGGTATTTTAGATTTAATACATGATCCTAACTTTTCTGAAGTTGACCAATGGCAAGTACAAAAACAAGCAAGTATTCAAACATTTGCCAATGTATATGTATATTCAGAGTTAACTGACCAACAACTTAAAGACTCAATGCTTAATCCTACATCAGATATCGAAAAAACATTACAAGAATTAGAAGAATCGTATGGTCGTCCATTAACGATTGGTGTCATGCCTCAAGGTCCATTAACAATTCCATACGTAGAAAATGAATAATTTAAATTACTTATAGGAGGAATTCAACATGACTAATATAAACAATAAAGAAGAAAAATTAGATCAATTATTAAACAATATGGGAAGTGTAGTTATCGCCTTTTCTGGTGGTGTAGATAGTAGTCTCGTTCTAAAAAAAGCAATCGACAATTTAGGAACTGAAAATGTAATGCCTGTTGTAGTAAAATCTGAACTTTTCCGTAATGAAGAATTTGACCAAGCTATCGAACTTGGTAATAGCTTAGGTATTCATGTAGTAGAAGCTGAAATGTCTGAATTGAATGATGAAAATATTATTAAAAACACACCAGAAAGCTGGTATTATAGCAAACGTTTGATGTATAGCAATTTAGAAGATATCAGAAAACAAGTCGGATTTAACTATGTTATCGACGGAATGATTATGGATGACTTAGAAGATTTCCGTCCTGGATTAAAAGCTAGAGAAGAATTTAATGTTAGAAGTGTACTTCAAGAAGCTGAGCTATACAAATCTGAAGTACGTGATTTAAGTCAACAACATCATTTACCAGTTTGGAATAAACCAGCATTATGTAGTTTAGCTTCAAGAATTCCATATGGTGAACCTTTAAGCTTTTCAAAAGTAAATAAAGTTAATGAAGCAGAAAAATATATTCTAAGTCTAGGCGTTAATAATGTTCGTGTACGTTATCATCAAAATATAGCACGTATTGAAGTAGAAGATGATGCGTTATCTACAGTTATTCAAAATAAAACAAATATTACATTAAGACTTAAAGAGCTAGGATTTGACTACGTAACTATCGATTTAGAAGGTTATCGTACAGGTAGTATGAACGAAGTTATAAACACTAAGTCATCTGAATTTTAAGTATTAATTCTAATAATTATAAGGATGTCAAAATATGAAAGATAACAACGAACAACTAGAACAAATTCTAAATAAAGTTCACAACAATCAAATATCTGTAGAAGAAGCGAAAGCCCAACTCCGTCATTACGACGAATTGGGCTTTGCTAAAATCGATTTACATCGTGCACAAAGACAAGGTTTCCCTGAAGTCATCTTTGGACAAGGTAAAACTAAAGAACAAATTGATCAAATTATCGAAAGTTTACTTAATACCAATCAAACTATTCTCGTAACTCGAGTGAATAATGACAAAGCGCAATATATTATCAATAATCATCCACAATTACAATATCATGATTTAGCACAAATCATATCTAGTCCAATTGATGCTATACCTAAATCAAACGCGTACATTTCAGTATTATGTGCTGGCACTTCGGACTTACCTATCGCTGAAGAAGCAGCCTTAACAGCAGAAGTCATGGGTACAAATGTTCAAAGATTTTATGATGTAGGTGTTTCAGGTATTCACCGCCTTTTTGAACATATCCAAGATATACGTAAAGGTCACGTTTCAATTGTTATAGCAGGTATGGAGGGTGCATTAGCTAGCGTTGTCGGAGGATTAGTGGATCATCCTGTTTATGCAGTTCCTACTAGTGTAGGTTACGGTGCTAATTTAAATGGTATAACAACATTATTATCAATGATTAATTCATGTGCGCCTGGAACAAGTGTACTTAATATAGATAATGGTTTTGGTGCTGGTTATAATGCTTCGATGATTATAAACATGTTGGAAAATAAATAGAAATGGAGACACTAATATGAGTAATGCATTGTATTTAGATTGTCATGCTGGTATTGCTGGTGACATGCTATTATCCGCACTTGTAGATATAGGTGCTAACCCTCAGGAAATTGAAAATGAATTAAAAAAATTACCCATCGATACGTTTTCATTACATTTTAATAAAGTAATGAAGCAAGGCATACAAGCCACGTCACTGAAAATTGATTTTGAAGAATCACACCATCATCGTAAAGCTTCTGATATATATAACATTATAGATAATAGTACTTTAAATGATAGAGTTAAAACGCGTAGCAAAGCTATTTTCAATGTTATTGCACATGCTGAAGCTAAAATACATGGTATGTCAGTAGACGAAGTTCATTTTCATGAAGTAGGCGCTATGGATTCAATCATTGATATTATTGGAGGCTGTATTGCTCTAGAACTTTTAGACATAGATATTCTTTATTGCTCACCTATTCCAACAGGAAATGGTCGAATAAAAATCGCACATGGTGTTTATCCAATTCCAGCACCAGCTACTGCAGAAATATTAAAAGGAATACCTTTAGCACAGTTTAATGTATCTAGTGAATTAACTACACCTACTGGGGCAGCTTTTGCTAAAAGCCTTGTAAATTCGTTTGGTACATTTCCTGCAAATACAATGAAGAACATTGGTTATGGAGCCGGAACCAAAGAATTCGACTTTCCAAATGTGTTAAGAGTCATTCAATTTGAAGTGCTAGATCAACAAAATGAAGCTGACCAGGTACAGGTCATAGAATGTCAAATTGATGATATGACCGCTGAAATGTTAGGTGATATAATGGAAAATACTGTAAATCAAAAGGTATTGGACATATTCTACACACCAATTATTATGAAAAAACAACGCCCTGCTACTCAACTTACAGTTATTTGTAAACCAGATTATAAATCAACTATTGAAGATTTCATACTTACACATACATCAACATTAGGTGTTAGAAGCTATACAGTTAACCGTCGTATTCTAAGTCGTCAATATCATGATATTGAAACACCTTATGGCAATGTGTCAGTTAAATTAGCTTATAAAAATGATGAATTAATCAAAGCCAAACCAGAATTTGATCAAATCAAAGAAATCGCCAAAAAGTATAATCAAAATATCCAAACTATTTACCAACAAATAACTAAATGTATGGTTGAACAACTCAATTTATAATATAAAAATAAACCAACAACTACACATCATCAAAGGATGATTTTGAAAGTTGTTGGTTTATTAATTATTTATTCAAATGCGTCAAATAATTCTTTGCTTGAGTTATTCCACATATCTTCATTATGATTTTGTAAAAAGTCTTTAAGTACTTTTTTATTCTCTTTACCAATATGATCGATAATAATTTGATGTTTCATAGATTTATCCATCATGTTCACATGTTCAGGCATACTTTTATACCCACGACGAATGCTTTTATTTACTAATAAATAGCATCCCGTTACACCAGCGTAATATGGGCCATGTTCTCCTCTTTCAGTAGTAACCCAACAAAGCCAGTATTCTTTTGCTTCTTCGCCTTCTACTTCTGATTTGTCGGTAATCCATTTAACACCTTTTTCAACTTTAGCACGTGCATGCATGCCACCAATATCAATAAAAGCTTCTTGATTTGCAACATCTATAAATACTGGCGCAATATTATCTAAAGTAATTGAACCAATATTGGTACCTTTATGTCCATCTAAGGGATCATTTTTAATAATATTAAAATTAAAACCTTTCTTTTCTGACACGTAGGCCACCTCCTCTGACAATTTCCAACTGAATTCTATATTAAATGAGCAAACAATTTCTATCAATCGATTGATTAATTTAATTCATTTAAAAGATTAATAATAGAACCTTTTATCTCTTCATCCTTAATATTTAAAATCAATTCTTTTGGATAATATAATTTATAATCTTCTCTATTAATTCCTGTAATACTATTAATGACTAATGATTGATTACTAATCTCTCTAATTGAACCATCTCTTCTTAGTAAGTGAATGGGTTTACGATTAGAACCTGGTCGATCATAATCGTAAGGTAAATCTGAAAACGACTCGCTCACAAAGTAATAATTAGGATTAATTCCTCCCGCTTCAAATAACTCTTGAAGTTCTGAAATTGTTATTATTGAGCCGTCAAACGGAATATATTTAAATAAATCACGATTAATAAAACGACGTGATAAATCACTCAAAATCATGTCATCTTCCTCGACCCATTTTTTCAAATAATAGATAACAACTGCTTCGTCTAAATCAACATATTGTTGAATTGTCATTGTCCCTTCGAAAAATGGTATAAAATCTTCAGGTGATTTCTTAAATTGATACCCTTCATTATATAGTTGTTTAGCTCTTTTCAGACAGTTATTTAATAATACCTCTCCACCTCTGCTGACAGGATGGAAATATATTTGCCAATACATTTGATAACGACTCATGATGAAATTTTCAACTGCATGCATACCACTTTCTTTAATTAAAACTTCATCTTTAGAAGGTCTCATCAAACGTAAAATACGTTCCATATCAAAAGCACCATATGATACTCCAGTAAAGTAAGCGTCACGTTGTAGATAATCCATTCGGTCTGCATCAATTTGTGATGAAATCATAGATATGACTAACTTATTATCGTGAGTCTTATTAATTACATCAGCTACTTGTTGTGGAAATGTAGCTGAAACACGACTCAATACTTCATTTACTTCTGTATTTCCGGTAATAATTTCCTGAGTAAACGCTTCATGATCTGTATTAAAAATCTTTTCAAAGCTATGTGAAAACGGTCCATGACCTAAATCATGTAACATCGCAGCACACAAGGCAAGAGGACGGTCTTCGTTATCCCATGCATCGCGACCTTCAAATGTTTCATCTATCATACGACGCACTATTTCATAAACACCTAGAGAATGTCCGAATCGACTATGTTCAGCTGTATGAAAGGAAAGATATAATGTGCCAAGTTGCTTAATTCTACGTAATCTTTGAAATTCCTTTGTCTTCACTAAATCCCAAATCAATTGATCTTTAACATGTATATACCTATGTATAGGATCTTTGAATACCTTTTCCTCTGCAAGTTTCGTCGTTGCATACGATGATTGTGTCATGAAATACCTCCTTTTAAAGGGAGACATATATTTTTTTGTCCCCTAACATTTACTCTATAGACTCTATTCAATTTAGTAAGTAGTCATAATCATTGATAGCATACATTCATTGTAATTTTCTTTAAAATAAAAATAATTGTGAACTAAAAGACTTTCTTCATTAATGCTAAATTCATGACTTCCCCATACATTTCTGGTTGATAAGATCTTATAATTTCAAACCCTTGTTCTTTATAGAAATGAATACCTTCATCATTTTGATTATCAACTTCTAAGAAAACCGTGTCATACTTCCCTTTAAATGACTCTAAACCTTTTTCTAATAACAACGTACCATAGCCTTTATGTTGAGACTCAGGATGTACATAATGCGCTGATAAATATAATTCTTCACCATAAATAAAATTGGCAAAACCTACAATTTCTTCATCTTCTTCTGCAACTAAAAATAATTGCTCTTGCATTCTTTTCTTTAAATGTTCTTCGTTATATGACGCTGCTAATAATTCATTGATTGTGCTAGCAGCATAAATATTTAAATACGTATTATACCAAGCTTTTGTTGCTACATCTCTAATCGCTATCGCATCTGTACTTGTTGCTTCTCTGACTCTATGCATTTTTGTCTCCCCTAACAATTACAAGTTATTAATAAATGCATTATATCATATATGTATCGTATTCATTTAACGCAGCGTATTTAATTTTATATACTTATATATTTTTTAAAATTATCTATGAAAACAACTCATAAAAATTCATATTTTGTATTCTTCGTATTGTAAGAAGTACTATAAACATAACAAAGCCCTTCACTAATACATAAGCGAAGGGTCTTATATTGTACTACAAGTTATTTACATTAATTCTATTGTTTGAATAAATGATTCCATTCTCTCGCTCTTTCTAATGCGTAATTGTCTTTCATGATATCGCCAGGTCTTTCAGCTGTACCAATAATGTAACCAGCGAGTTCTCCGCCAATAAATTCTAATGTATATTTCATTTGATCAACACAAGGTTTAGACTTCACTTTTGGACAGTCTCCACCTACTAATATTAATCTAAAGTCTTTTTTAGACATTATTTCTTTAAAATCTGAATATCTTTCATCTACCATTGTTTCTGACCAATGATCAATAAACGCTTTTAATGATGCTGATAAACTATACCAATAAATTGGCGACGCAAAAATGACAACATCACTTTCTAGCACAGTTTTAATTAATTGTTCATAATCATCTGGATATGAATCTATCTTCTTATCATTATGACGTACATCTCTTACTGGATTTAATTGATATTGTGTAACGTCTATCCATTGGTGTTCAACATTTTCTAATGCGTATTGCGTTAATTGCGCTGTGTTTCCTTCTGGACGACTGCCACCGAATAAAACTGTAATCATTACCCTTTCCTCCTTATCTATTATTCTTTAAGTAAGTTGCTCAACTATTCAATATGTTTTTTTACCCGTTAAAGTTAAAAATATGTATCAGAGAATGAAAAAATTTTAACTATTATATCTAATCAATTGGAATTATATAAATTTAAAATATCCCGTAAATCGCCAATATTTAGCTTATTTACGGGATTAATTTTAAAAAAGGTTGGTTTATTTATTTGTTAATTGGAAATAGAGAATCGATTTTATCAATTTCGTCTTGTGATAATTTTACGTTAGCCGCTTCAATATTTTCTACCACTTGTTCAGCACGTTTCGCACCTGGAATAACAACATCTAACGCTGGACGAGTAAGATAAAATGCTAACACTACATTAGCTATAGTTGTATCATGAGCTTCAGCAATATCTGTAAGCTGTTTTACTCGACGTACATTATCTTTAAATACCTCAGGTTTAAAGTCTCTTCTTGTCGCACGATGATCTTCAAATGTTGTATCTTCATCATATTTACCCGCTAGAATTCCAGACGCTAATGGGAAATATGGCACGAATGTAATTTGATTATCAGCAGCGTATGCCATCACTTCTTCATTTTCTCTATGCAATAAATTATATTCTAATTGAACAACATCTACTAAACCATCTTTATTTGCTTCTTTTAATTGATCTAATGTGAAGTTAGATACACCGATTGCTTTAATTTTTCCTTCTTCTTTTAATTCTTGTAATGCTGCAACTGCTTTATCTTTTGGCGTATTATCATCTGGAAAATGAATATAAAATAAATCAATATAATCTGTTTGAAGACGTTTTAAACTGTTTTCAACTTGTTGTTTAATAAACTCTGGATCATTATTTTGATGTACATCATTGTTTTCATCGAAGTAATGAGAACCTTTCGTAGCAATTTTGATTTGTTCTCTTGGATATTCTTTCACAACTTCTCCAACTAATTCTTCAGAACGTTCAGGACCATAAATAAATGCTGTATCTAGTAAGGTAATTCCATTATTAATCGCTTGTCTAACAACTTCTTTACCTTGTTCTTCATCTAAATTTGGATAAAGATTATGTCCACCTACTGCATTAGTACCTAGTGCAATTGGAAATACTTTAACATCTGATTTACCTAATGTTACTTCTTGAGCCATTCTATTCATCTCTCCTTCAGCGAATTGTATTTTAATGCTTTATGTTTACCCTAAAATTAAACGTATCATTCATATAGTAATATTTGATATTATAAAGTAACTATGAGAAGGAGTTGATTAAATGAGAATTAATGTTTTACAACATACACCAAATGAAGGTGTAGGAGCTATTGGTGATTGGGCAAAAGAAAATAACCATGACTTATATATCTATCATCCCTATTTTTATAACGGTGTATTACCAACTGCAGACGAAACAGATTTACTTATTATCTTAGGTGGGCCTATGAGTCCTAATGATACAGATGAATGGATTTATAAAGAAAGAGAACTTATAAGAGACTTATTAAAAGTGAATAAGCCAATGTTTGGAGCTTGTTATGGTGCACAACAAATTACAAAAGCGATTGGCTACACAGTAAGTAAATCACCAGTGAAAGAAGTTGGTTGGGATAAAGTTTACCTAGAAACTGATACTATTCCATACTTACCAAAAGAATTAATGGCTTTACATTGGCATGAAGAAATGTTTCAAATACCTAAAAATGCCGAGCTATTATTTTCAAGTGAGCATTTAAACAATCAAGGCTTTCTACTAAATCAAAATGTAATTGGATTACAATTCCATTTTGAACCAGGGCCTTACGACGTTAAAGAAATCGTTATTAATGACTATACTTATGCAGTTGATTCTGTATTAAATCAAATGCCTCAAGAGATTATTAACTATGATGTACCTGAGGAAAATAAAGAAGTCATGTTTAAATTATTAGATTTCATAACGCAATCATAAGATTAATTAAAAATCGTACTTTTAATCTCTTCAAATTTATACCCATTGACTATTAATTAATTTTTTTATTTAATGTAACTATAACAGTTACATTTTGGAGGATGTTATGAACTTAGAGTTTAATATTGCGATTCATGTGCTCGCTTTCTTAACAAAACATAATCATCAAAGATATCACAGTACAGCATTAGCAGAACTTACTTGCATTAACCCTGTTCAATTACGACGAGTTGCAACGCTTCTTACCTATCACGATTATATTGTCACCATTCGTGGAAAAAGTGGTGGCTACCAGGCTAATGATATGACAAAACATGTTAAACTGTCTGACTTATATCAATACTTTGTGTTAGATAAACAACCTAATCAAAAACGTATTTTTACAGGGAAGCAATCAAGTCATTGCATCATAGCAAGACATATTGCCGATACAATGACATACCATCAAAACCAAGAAGCAAATCATATATTAAACTACTATAGTTCTATAACTATCCAAGATATAGTTCATCAAATACAACAGGAGGACAACATCAATGAACAAATATGATCTAATTATTATTGGATTTGGTAAAGCTGGGAAGACATTAGCAAAATTCGCAGCAGCACAAGGACAACAAGTCGCAATGATAGAGCAATCAAAATCTATGTATGGTGGCACCTGTATCAATATAGGGTGTATCCCATCAAAAGTACTTGTTCATGACGGGATTGCAGGTACAAAATTTGATGATGCATTTTCAAGAAAACAAGAAGTTGTACAAGCATTAAATCAAAAAAACTATCAACTTTTAGCAAGCGATGAAAATATAAGTGTATTAAATTATAAAGCGCAATTTAAGTCGAATACTGAAGTTCATTTGTTAGATAAAAATAACAACATCATTAAGACTATTACAGCCCCACATATCGTTATTAATACTGGAGCTAAAGCAAATATTCCTAATATTAAAGGTATCAATAATGCTAAACATCTATTTGATTCCACTGGTTTATTAGATATATCTTATCAACCTAAACATTTAGTAATCATTGGTGGGGGTTATATCGCTTTAGAATTTGCCTCTATGTTTGCTAATTTAAATACTAAAGTAACCATCTTAGAACATGGTTCAAAATTAATGCCTAGAGAAGACCGTGACATCGTTAATGCAATTATTAATGACTTAGAGAATAAGGATGTTACTATTTTAACTAATGTTAATACGACTGAATTGATTGATGATGTCGACAAAACCATTATTAAAACCACTCAAGGAAACTTTGAATCTGATGCTGTATTACTTGCGACAGGACGTAGACCAAATGTCGATTTAGGATTGGAAAATACTGATATCCAATTAACTAAAGATGGTTCAATAGCAGTGAACGAACATCTACAAACATCAGTAGCACATATTTATGCAGCTGGTGATGTTAAAGGTGGCATGCAATTTACTTATATATCATTAGATGATTATCGTATTATACAATCTCATCTTTATGGAGGTGGAAATCGTACAACAGAAAATAGAGGTTTCATACCTTATACTATGTTTATAGATCCACCATTATCTCGAGTTGGAATGACTAGCGATCAAGCTAAATTAGCAAATTATAATTATATAGACAAGCTACTTCCCGTCAATCAAATTCCTAGACATAAAATTAACAATGACAGTCGAGGATTATTTAAAGTAGTCATTAATAAAGAAAATCATCAAATTTTAGGTGCATCATTATATGGTAAAGAATCAGAAGAAATGATCAACCTAATTAAGTTAGCAATGGATCAAAACATTCCATATCAAGTTTTAAGAGATAATATCTACACACATCCAACAATGACAGAATCATTCAACGATTTGTTTAACATATAAAGAAAGAAGCCATCATTCGTTAATATGATGGCTTCTCTACTATTATTTCAATACTTTTTTCTTTTCAAGTTTTTCTTTTAATTTTCTATCTTGTTCTTCTTTACGTCTTTTACGTTCTTCATTACGTTTTCTTAAACGTTCTTCTTCTTCAGGATCTCGAGGTTTTTTCAGTTGTTTAGTAACCTTTTCAATTAATTCCTCTTCAGTTAAAGCAGCTAGTGGACGATTATTTACGAATGCAAAAGTCTTACGTCTACCCGGACCACAATATGACTGACAACCTATTTCTATTTCAGCTTCAGGGTCTAACTTTTCTAATTTCTTTTGCAAAGTTTTAACGTTAACTGCCTGACATTCATCGCATATTAAAAATTTATTTTTCATATTGTCATCGCCCACCTTTCTATATTTTTGTATTATTACTTTTTAATAGTTATCTATTTTTATAATTGTGCTTCCTAATCTATATATAACTTTAATTATTTTACTCTTTTTACCAAAAAATTCAAGTTACTTTTTAACTATGTAACGTTTTGTTCATAAAAAAGCCTTCTAAAATAGATTAGATATTTATCATCAAGTTATTTGTTATAACGACGATAAAATCAATCATTTTAAAAGGTTCATATCATTATTGCCCATGATATATTTTAAATAGTAAAGGTTTAATACCATTAGACGTCCATTCTTCATATATCTTTTGTTTGTCAGCATTTTGGTGAATGATGGCAATACCACAATCTCCACCGCCAGCTCCTGAAGTTTTAGCAGCACCGCCATGTTGCTCAGCGATGTCACACAAATGTTTTAATTTCTCTGTTTCAATATCTACTGATGCTTGATTATCCATTTGACGAATGATAAGACGATTTTGACGAATCATCTTTTGTACACCTTTAATATTGTTAGTTTTAAATGCATGGATTAAATTTTCAACACATTGATGTGAACTATCTAAAAATTCGCCATAAAAAGCGGGATCAGATTTAAGTCTTTTAACTTCGCTAACTAGGTGTGGTGAAGATGCTGGTGAACCAGTCCATCCTATTAATACTTCCATATTTTCTGGCGCTTGTAATGGTTCGATATGAAGACCAGGCCAATTCTTGTCTAATACCGTATTTACTGAAGTCGTTTCGATTTGCTGCTTAACCCAGTCATGGTCGAATGTACTATATGCTAACCAACCACTATAAACACTTACGGCAATGTCGCCACAAGAACTTAAACTTTGTAATTTCATATTCGAAATAACTGCTAATTTATAAATATAAAGATTAGATAATTCTAATTCATAAAACTCGTTAAGTACTTTAACAACTGACACTAACACAGCGGCACTTGAACCAAGACCATACTTATTACCATTAGCATCATCTAAGTTACTATCAATTGTTAAATGAAAATGTTTTAAAGGGATGTCACAACTCTTAGCATACTGTTCAAACACTTCTATGGCTGTAACAACATAATTTAATTGTTTAGCCGCCTGTGGATCAGAAATGACAATGCTATCTTCATCTCTATAAAATGTTACAGGTTCGTGATGTAATGTTTTTGAATGAATTGTACCTTCAACTTGATTTGAAGGTTCGATTGTTGCTGTAACAAAGCGATTTAATGCAATTAACACAGATTTATATCCTGGTTCTGTAACTGCATATTCACCAGCTATATAAAGTTTACCGGGTGCTTTGACCTGAATCATTCTATCAATTCCTTACTTAATTATTTCAACGCCTGTAGCGATAATATCACTTGCAATTATTTTTGAATCATCAAATTGTTTTTTAAATTGTTCAATCACTGCTTGTTTATTTTTCTTTTCAACAAGGACTTTCACATTGGGACCAGCATCCATTGTGAAATAACAAGGTAATCCCATTTCCCTACATTTGTGAACAATAGCCATTGCATCATAGCTTTCTTGTACTAAATATGTAAATGGCGGTTGAGCACCAAGGTTTGTAGCATGCATACGTAAACCATTTGCCTCAATCACTTCTCCAAGATGTTTAAAGTCTTTAGATGACATCGCGCGCTTAACTTCAGCTATATCCTCATCTACGTGATCTAACCAATATTGATAAAAGCGAGATGTATCACGTGTCAATGACATACCTGAACGACTGGATACTTTTTTAGATTGATTATTGATAACGACAAATATCATAGACAAATCATCTTCCCAATGATTTGCATCGACTGGATGAGCATATGATGTTTCGTCATCATGACCCTTTTCCCATTCAGCAAAACCACCGAAAATGCTTCGAGATGCCGAACCAGACCCACGACGTGCTAAACGAGATAAATCTTTATCTGTTAATCGAAGTTGTAAAGCTTCATTACAAGCTGCTGCGAGCGCTGCGTATGCACTTGCAGATGATGCTAAACCAGCAGCTGTCGGCACAAAATTATGACTATCAATACGAGCATGTAAATTTGTACCTGCTACTTCTCTAACAATATCCATATAAGATTGAATTTTTTTAGTTTCTTTTTCATTGGCTTCTTCACCATTTAAAATAAATTGATCATTTTGATAGTCACTGTCAAACGTTACTTCAGTTTCGGTATAAAACTTTTCCAATGATACAGATAGACTATTATTCATAGGGATAATTAACTTTTCGTCAGCTTTTCCCCAATATTTAATCAATGCAATATTTGTATGTGCACGCGCTTTGCCACTTTTTGCCAATGGGTTAACCTCCTAAATACTCAATCCATGTATGTGCAGCTCCTGCTTTTTCAACTGCCGCTACAATTTTTTCTGCAGTATGTAAATCTTCAGCTAGTAACAACATGCTTCCGCCACGTCCACCACCAGTCAATTTACCTGCAATTGCACCATGGGATTTTCCTATTTCTAACAACTCTTCTATTTTATCATGACTTACTGTTAAATTTCTTAAATCTTGCTGACATTCATTAAAAATATTGGCTAATTGTTTGAAATTATGATATTTGATTGCCTGACTTGCTTGGTATACTAAGTCCCCAATATTTTCAATATGTTTCATGTATTCTTGTGATTCACATAAATTGTGAACATCTTCAACTGCTTGTTTTGTTGAACCTTTTACGCCAGTGTCAATAACAACCATATAGCCGTTTAATTGAAGTGTTTTTAAAGTTTCAGCATGACCATTTTGAAACCATACTGGTTTATTAGAAACAATCGTTTGTGTATCAATACCACTTGGTTTACCGTGAGCAATTTTTTCTGCCCAGTTAGCCTCTTCAATTAATTCTTTATCACTTAAAGTTTCTCCTAGAAAATCATAACTTGCTCTAGTAAAAGCAACAGCTATTGCTGCACTTGATCCTAACCCTCTTGAAGGTGGTAAATTAGTTTGAATTTTAATTAATAATGGCTCTTCTACACCCGTTTTGTCGATAAAACGTGTCACGATTGATTTTAAATGCTCTGGCGCATCATAAAGAAGACCATCATAAACATCACTTTCGATGGCTGAATAATTTCCCTTTTCAAGGCTTTCTATTAACACTTTAATTTTACCGGCGTTAAATGGAATAGCTATAGCAGGTTGGCCAAAAGTTACTGCGTGCTCGCCTATCAAAATAATTTTACCTGTAGACTCCCCGTATCCTTTTTTTGTCATGTTATTATCACCTTTTATTATACCTTCACTAATCTGATTCTTCATTGTCTTTACGTGTTTATGTTTGTATATATAGTTTTTTACAGAGTAATATTTTAACGAGTATCATATGTAATGATATTATTACGATTTTAAATAACAAACTATATATTTTATACCTCTATACAAAATCTTGAATATATTTACCTTTAACTAAGGTTTTGTAAACATTTTTACATTTTATAAACTTAAATCTGCTCTTTTTATATAAATTTTTCCACCTAAACTATAATACTACAAATAATTCTTGGAATACACAGATTTATATATAATATAAGAAATTTAATGTACTCAATACATCATTTTTATAGTTTATTAAACTACGTTATCACTGCAAAAACTATAAAAAACCGTCTTATTTTAAAGACATTAAACCTCAATATCGATTATATTGTGGTACTAAGTCATATTAAATAAGACGGCTAATTATTTTAAATTGTCATTGTTATCTAATTTATACTACTTTTCGTTCATTTTAGTTATCATTTTTGCATTACGGTCTATCATTTTATCAAAATAACCTTCATAGCGTTGCCACTCATCGTCAGTGATTGGGTCCATATTTAAGCGTCCACCTAAATCTTTGATGGCATATAGTAATAAAAACATGGTGTCTTGTACAGTAATCTTTTTATTTAAAAGCGTTTCAAGGGATGCCATGCATTGTGGTTCAATATCAGGATAAATAAACTTAGTTGTTTCACCTTTTAAAGCACGGTCATAAAAATGTTTCATCATTAATGCACGTTCTGAACCCGAACCTTCAACACATAGATAGACTTGAACTGCAATACCGCCTCTTACACGTCTTTGTGAAATGCCTGCAAATTTCTTACCATTAATACTTAAATCGAATTTTCCTGGGCAATAAGAATGTGTAATTTCAAGAGTATCTATCTCTACATCTTCGTCTTCGAACATTTTGGCAACAAGCAAATACATAACAGTAAATGCTTCATCAATTGTCGTTTCTGACTGCCCTTTGAACATTAATGAAATATTTAATATTCCTTGATCTAAGACAACCCCAAGACCTCCCGAATTACGTACAATCGCGTTATAGCCCATTTCATCTGTTAGATAGGCAATACCATCCTTTAAGAATGGTAATCGAGAGTCATGAATACCAAGAATAACAGTATGTTGATGAATCCAAGTTCTCACTACGTTAGGTGATAAATCTTTACCTACACTTTCGCTAAACGTGTCATCAAAAGCAAATGATTGCATAGGTTCCAAACCACTGGAATGGTCAATGTATCGCCATTCTATGTCATTAAAATATTTATTTGCTAAGTCCATTATTGTAATGATTGTGCAGCAGTAATAATTGATAAGTTATAGACATCTTCAATTGAACATCCACGAGATAAGTCATTTACAGGAGAATTCAAGCCTTGTAAAACTGGACCAACTGCATCATATCCACCTAATCTTTGAGCTATTTTGTAACCAATATTACCTGCTTCTAAACTAGGGAAAATGAAAACATTTGCATCTCCTTGAATTTTAGCACCTGGCGCTTTTTTCTCAGCTACACTTGGTACGATTGCTGCATCAAATTGGAATTCCCCATCAATAACAACATTGTCTAATTGTTCTTCAGCTACTTTATCTTGCGCTAATTTCAATGCATCTTGAACTTTAGTCACGTCATCTGATTTAGCAGATCCTTTAGTTGAAAAGCTTAACATAGCCACTTTAGGTTCCATACCAAAACTTTGTGCAGATTTAGCACTTTCAACAGCAATTTCAGCAAGACCTTGTGCATCTAATTCAGGGTTAATTGCACAATCGCCAAAGATATATTGTTCTTCGCCTTTCATCATAAAGAAGATACCAGATGTTTTAGATACGCCAGGTTTAGTCTTGATAACTTGTAATGCTGGACGAACAGTATCACCAGTTGAATGCGCTGCTCCACTTACTAAGCCTGCTGCTTTACCAGTGTATACAAGCATTGTTCCAAAGTAATTAACGTTTTCTAATAATTCTTCAGCTTGTTCTTGTGTTGCTTTGCCTTTACGGCGTTCAACAAATGCGTCTACTAATTCTGATTTCAATTCACTTGTTGAAGGATCGATGACTTCTATATTAGCAATATCCAAACCTTTGTCTTCTGCTAAGGATTGAATTTTTTCTTTATTACCTAAAACGATTGGTGTTACATAATCTGTAGTTTGTAATTGTGTAGCCGCAGTTAACACACGTTCGTCTTCCCCTTCAGGTAACACGATATTTACATTTTTTCCTGATAATTTGTTTTCTAATACATTTAATAGATTAGTCATAATGTCCTCCTTGAATTTCTTTTTCATAATAACGTTTACAAAACTAATTATACGTTATTTTAAAATAGAATTCCATTTCACTTTTTTGTAATCATTTACTTAGGAGCTGACTATTTATTTATGATAAAATTTAATGTGAATTGATATTATAGAATTAAAGGAGCGATAAATATGAGTGAAGCAGCCGAAACATTGGATGGTTGGTATAGTTTACATTTATTTTATGCAGTTGATTGGGCTACTTTTAGATTAGTCCCTCAAGAAGAACGCGAATCAATGATTGCTGAATTCGAAAGTTTCGTGAACGATAAATCTGAAGCTAGAAGCTCTCATACAGGAGATCAAGCTATTTATAATATTACAGGACAAAAAGCCGATTTATTATTATGGTTCTTACGTCCTGAAATGAAAGACCTTAATTTAATTGAAAATGAACTTAACAAATTACATATAGCTGATTTCTTTATTCCGACATACTCTTATGTGTCAGTCATTGAATTAAGTAATTACTTAGCAGGTAAATCTGATGAGGATCCATATGAAAACCCTCATGTAAAAGCTAGATTATATCCTGAACTACCACATTCTGATTATATTTGTTTCTATCCTATGGATAAACGTAGAAATGAAACATATAACTGGTATATGTTACCAATGGAAGAAAGAAAATCATTAATGTATAACCACGGAATGATTGGACGTAAATATGCTGGTAAAATCAAACAATTTATCACTGGTTCTGTCGGCTTTGATGACTTTGAATGGGGTGTTACTTTATTCTCAGATGACGTCTTACAATTCAAAAAAATTGTTTATGAAATGCGTTTTGATGAAACTACTGCACGTTATGGAGACTTCGGAAGTTTCTATATAGGTCATATTTTAAACCCTGAAAACTTCAATCAATTTTTCAAAATTTAACAGTTGATTATTAGAGAATTCCTATTTTTATATGAATAGGGATTCTCTTTTCATATCTATAAACTAATTAAAAAAGTACACTTTGCAAGCAAAGTGTACTTCTGACGTGTAGTATCCTTGGGAGAACTTTAATCACTACTACGTATAAGTTAACTAAATTAAATATATTGTCGCTACCCAATATATTTTGTAATAGTTAACTAATATTAATTTAACCTTTTTGAAATATTTGAAACATTATTTTAGTGTTGAGTTATATATATAAAATGCAATAAGTTTATATAAGTATCAATTTATACATTTTCCTTTTATTTTTCTAAATTTTATCGAAAAATCATGAATTAAATTGCTTATCAATTTTGTCATTCACTTCTTTTTTCTATATAGTTATTAAAACTGAAATGTTTTACAGTCTTTCTTTATCGCTATATAATGGTTTTTTCTCTTTTCATACTCTATAATTAATATATCTAAATTTAAAAATTTTAAAAACTGGTGATTAAATGACAAAAGTAGTAAATGAAAACGAGCATGAACGTCTCATCAAAGATGTGGTTATGTTAGCCGCACGTGTTTTACTTGAATCTGGTGCTGAAGGTACACGGGTAGAAGATACAATGAATCGCATCGCTAAAAAATTAGGTTATCAAGAAAGTAATAGCTTCGTTACAAATACCGTTATTCAATTTCATTTACATAATGAAGCAACCCCACGTATGTTTAGAATAAAAACAAGAGACACTAATTTAATTAAGATTTCACAAGCAAATGAAATTTCTCGTTTAATTACTAAAGGGACGATGGGTCTTGAAGAAGCTAAAGAAAAATTAGAAAAAATTTATGTCGCTAAAAGAGATAGCAGCCTTCCTTTTAAAGGATTTGCCGCAGCAATCATTGCAGTTAGTTTTTTTTATTTACAAGGTGGTTCCCTAGTAGATATTATTACTGCTCTACTTGCAGGTAGTTTAGGTTATCTAGTTGTTGAAATACTAGATAGAAAGTTACATGCTCAGTTCATACCTGAATTTATAGGCTCTGTTGTTATAGCTTTGATTGCTGTAACTGGTCATACTTTAGTACCTCAAGGTAATCTTGCGACCATTATTATCGCTTCAGTCATGCCTATTGTTCCTGGTGTATTGATAACAAATGCGATTCAAGATTTATTTGGTGGCCATATGCTTATGTTTACAACGAAATCTTTAGAAGCACTTGTCACTTCATTTGGTATAGGTGCAGGTGTAAGTTCAATATTAATATTAATCTAGGAGAGTTGTTATATGTTTTGGATATTAAATTTTATATTTAGTTTTTTAGCATCTCTGTTCTTTTGTGTCATATTCGATGCTCCTAGAAAATTATATCTATCTTGTGGATTTGTTGGGGCTTGTGGTTGGATGGTTTACACACTGTTCTATAATGGATTAGAAGCTCATACAATATATTCCAGCTTCTTCGGTAGTCTTGCATTAGGTCTATTAAGTCACTATATGGCTAGATATAAAAAAGAACCCGCTATTATTTTTATGGTAACTGGAATTATACCTTTAGTTCCTGGTGGTCTTGCTTACGATGCTACTAAAAGCTTAGTTTTATTACACTTTAATAAAGCAATCAATACCATGCTTGAAGTTACATTAATTGCAGGTGCTATTGCTTTAGGTTTACTGTTTGCAGATCAAATTTCAAAAATCATTATTTCTGGGTTCGCTATAACTAGAAAAAAACTATAAATATAAAAAAAGTCATGATGAGTATTTAAGAGGTTCTCTCTTTTCTCATCATGACTTTTTAATTATTATTTATTTTTGACTGGTTCATCAACTATGTTTTCTACCTCATCTTCACTTCTGTTTAAAATTAATCTACTTAATTCATCGTTATCAATTTTTTTCAATTTAGGATAGCGAATGACAAAGAAAATCAATCCTAATACTAACCATACACCTAATGCAATATAAGATGGTAATGAAAGTGATGCTGGTGTACCAGGTATTAATAATAAACATAAGAAAATGAATGATACGACTGAACCAATAATACCGAATGTTTTATAAATTGGTGCATACGTATTACTTTGTTTATTGTAACTGAATAACTTAGTAGCAGATAAACAAGTCACAAAGTATGCTACAGAAACACCTGTTGAAGACATATCAACAATCCATGTTAACGCAGTACGTCCTAACCATGGTGCTATTAAAGATACCGCAACTAAGAAAATAATTGCTACATAAGGTGTCTTGTATTTACTATGAATGCGGCTAAATACTCTTGGCATAATTCCTGAACGTCCCATAGAGAATAGTAGTCTGCTGGCACTCATCAAGAATCCATTTAATCCAGTAAAGATACCCATCATAATAGCAATAGCTAATACAGCTAAACCAATATAACCAAATGCTGTTTGTGTTTCTGCACCTGTTAACCATAACTGGCCATTTAAACTTTTTTGATCTGTACTTAACCATCCTGTATATAAAATCATTACAACATATGTCATAGATGCTGCAAGTAAACTATACACAATTAACTTAAATGTTTTGTTTGGTGCAAAGTTAAATTCTTCGGCTGTTTGTGGTATATTATCGAATCCTACATAAGCCCATGGAGCAATTGCTACTATAGTGATAATAGACATGAACCAACCTTCATGTGGATTTGATAATGGTTTTAAGTTATCTAAGGCAAAGTTATTACCAAAGAATGAACCAAAGAACATTAATAATACTACAATAACCATAGCTACACAAAAATAATATTGTAATGACCCAGATACACTTGCGCCTCTAATAGCTATAAACATAAAGACAAGTAATAATACTGTTGCAATAATAATTTCAGTTATGTAGACATCCCAACCTGCAACTGAATACATTTTTCCGTTATTGAGTACACTTGGTAATAAAAATTTAATCAATAAACTAAAAGCGGTGGCATTCAATGCTACAACACAGACATAACCAAAGGTTAAGAACCATGAAGAGAAGAAACTTACATATCTACCAAAACTTAAGAAACTAAATGCAAATGCCCCACCAGAAACGGGGAATTTTTCTACTAAAGCACCATAACTTACTGCGATTAAAATCATAAGTATAGCGCCAATGACAATACCAATGGATGCAGCTACAGGACCTGCTTGCCCAATCCAATCCCCTGGTAGTATAAATGCGCCCCAACCAATACATGAACCATATGCAATCGCCCAAACAAACTTTTCTGATAAGTTCTTTTTGAGGTCGCCTCTATCTACCTTTTTATTTTCGTTATTTTCCATAATTAAAAACTCACCTCGATGTATGTGTATACCCGAAAAGGTGAGTCATGTAACTTAAATATCGAATTATTATTAATTTTATTTCAAAAACTGAACTAACGGTTTTATTAACCTGAAAACTTAAACGTTGCAATAATTAACATTAACCAGCCGACAATAAATAATACGCCACCAATTGGTGTAATAGCACCTAATATTCGCACTTGTGTTAAAGCTAATACATATAATGAACCACTAAAGAATACAATACCAAAGAATATTAACCATCCAGCCCAATTAATGTTGATTGATGTTGTTCCGCCAATCACACCAATAATTAATAATGCTAGTCCATGGTACATTTGATACATTGTCGCTTTTTCCCAAACAGACATGTACTTTTCTGATAGCTTACCTTCTAAACCATGTGCACCGAATGCACCAGTTCCAACAGCCATCATTGTATTTAAGGCTCCTAATATAATAAATAATTTCATCATAATTTATGTTCTCCTTTATGTTTAAAAATCAAATATAGACTCACCGTTGCCTATTTCATCATCAGTCGTCATTAAATTAGAATTAGAGATTGAATTCGTATTGGTTGGTTGAGATTTTGCACTTTCCGTATTAGAAACTTTTCCACCCATTGCTCTAATTTCTTCAACTGTCACATTATCATAGCCAGATTTACTATAATTATCACTCATTGGTTTATTCGCTGTACTTACCTCTGTATGCGTAAAATCATTACCTTTAGATTTTCCCATACTCATTTTGTCTGTAGCCGAAGATGTATAAAGTGCTGTAATTGTATGTATCGCATACATATGTTTCTCAAAATCTTGTTGTGAAGTTGATTCGTCAGCTTGAACGAGTTCTCGTTCTATTAATTGAATCACTTTGTCTTTATCCATGACTATTATCCTCTCTTTCACACCAATGAATAGGCGTTTTACCTTTTGATACTAAAAATGAATTTGCTTTTGAATAAGGTTTAGAGCCGAAGAACCCTCTATACGCAGATAATGGACTTGGATGTGGTGACTTTATTATATAATGCTTAGATGTATCGATTAATTTTATTTTTTGTTGGGCGGGTTTTCCCCATAAAATAAACACAACATCTTCTCTTTCCCCTGAAATGGTACGAATCACTTCATCTGTAAATATTTCCCAGCCAATATCTTTATGGGAGTGAGCATCACCCTGTCTTACAGTTAATACTGTATTAAGAAGTAACACACCTTCTCTTGCCCAATCCTGTAAATGTGGTGACTGACGTCTACAACCTATGTCTTCTTCTAATTCTTGGTACATATTTCTTAATGAAGGTGGAAATTTAGCATTAGGTTGTACTGAAAAAGCTAACCCATGCGCTTGATTAGGGCCATGATAAGGATCTTGCCCTAATATGACAACTTTAATGTCTTCAAACGGTGTTAAATCAAAGGCTTGATAAATATTTTCTCTATCTGGATAAACAATTTGTGTTGTATATTCTTTTTCAAGAAAGTCATGCATTGCCTTGAAATCATGTTTAGACGTAATATTATGAAAAACTTCAGACCATTCCATCCTTTTTCACCTCAAAGATATTTTAACATATCTCTACCTTCAAATTATAATTAGGTTTAATGTAAACTTTTGTTTAAAATAAGTTTACAAATTATCTTGAATTATATATAGTTCATAATAAGATGAATTAAAAGTTTGGAGAGACGTATATGTGTACAGGATTTTCATTTTACACAAAACAGCAACATCATTATTTAGCTAGAACTATGGACTTTGCTTTTGAATTTAACGGCATACCAACTGTAGTACCTAGAAATTTTGATTATCAATTTGATTTAGAACCATCTATGAAACTCACTTATGGTTTTGTCGGCACTAATTTAAAGGTAGGTCGATATCGTTTTGGAGATGGTGTTAATGAATGCGGCATCGCTATTTCAAATCATTATTTTACTGGCGAAGCATCTTATAGCAAACATAAACGTTATGGTTATTTTAATTTAGCTCCTGAAGAATTTATCATATGGGTGCTTGGCTTCACTAAAAATATTCAAGACTTAAAGCAAAAAGTCAAAAAGGTCAATATTATGCATGAGAAGAATGAAACGTTGAACATTGTACCACCGCTTCACTTCATTATAACTGACCGTGAAGGTCATACTGTGTCAGTAGAACCACATAATGGTTTGCTTATTGTTAAAGACAATCATATAAATGTGCTTACTAATTCACCCAATTTAGAATGGCACATACAAAATTTAAGAAATTATGCTTTTTTATCGCCTAAAAAGTCTACTAATCATTTAGTAGGCAAATTATTAGTAAAATCTATGGGTGCTGAAGCAGGTACAAATGGATTACCAGGTGGATATACTTCTCCTGAACGTTTCGTAAGAGCAAGTTATTTAAGACATCAACTACCACAATCAAACGATGAAGAACAAAATTTGATTAATTGTTTTAAAATATTAGATTCTGTAAGCATTCCTCAAGGTGCCGTCATTGATGAAGGTGCCGTCATTGATGCTGGGGAAACACACTACACGCAATATCAATTAGTAATGGATAGTAAAAATAGGACTTATTTTTTAAAACCTTATTTCACAAACCAAATATTTAAAATTCAATTAAATGAAGACTTACTATCAAAAAATGATATGACATTTATCGATATTGATCATCAGTTAAAAATAACTCATCTTAACTAATTAGATAACATGACAAATAAACTTTATAATATGACACTATTTTATTTTGCTACTATGTGAATCGTGATATGATGGTAACAGTATTAGAAAACATTGGGAGTGAATTCAAATGGCATTAAAAAAAGTATTAACAATTGCTGGTTCAGATACTAGTGCAGGTGCTGGTATGCAAGCTGATTTAAAAACTTTTCAAGAATTAGACGTATACGGTATGGTAGCTTTAACTTCTATCGTAACTATGGATAAAGAAACATGGTCTCATGATGTAACACCATTACCTATGGATGTATTTGAAAAACAACTTGAAACTGCTATTTCTATTGGTCCAGATGCTATTAAAACTGGTATGCTAGGTACAGAAGAAATCATTAAACGTGCTGGTGAAGTTTATGAACAATCTGGCGCTAACTATTTCGTTGTCGATCCTGTTATGGTTTGTAAAGGTGAAGATGAAGTACTTAACCCGGGAAATACTGATGCAATGATTCAATATTTATTACCTAAAGCAACAGTGGTTACCCCTAATTTATTTGAAGCTGGTCAATTATCAGGATTAGGTAAACTAACTTCTATTGATGAAATGAAAAAAGCAGCTCAAATCATTTATGACAAAGGTGCTCAACACGTTATTATTAAAGGCGGTAAAGCTTTAGATCAAGATAAATCATATGACTTGTACTTTGATGGTAAAACATTCTATCAATTAACTACAGATATGTTCCAACAAAGCTACAATCATGGTGCTGGATGCACATTTGCAGCTGCGACAACAGCTTATCTTGCAAATGGTAAATCACCTAAAGAAGCAGTCATTGCAGCAAAAGCATTCGTTGCTTCAGCTATTAAAAATGGTTGGAAAATGAACGACTTTGTTGGCCCTGTTGACCATGGTGCTAACCGTCGTATAGAACAAATTGACGTTCAAGTAACTGAAGTTTAAATATAATCATAGATTTTATTAAATAGACTAGGCTTACACTATCGCATGTTTTGTATAGTGTAAGCCTTTTTCATTCTATTAATCACCTAACTTCTACCTACATATATAGTCGTAGTTGATTATCCAATGATAGACTGAGTTAAAGTTGATACCAAAGCCTCATGTCTAATGGTTGATGAACGTGTATGATATAAAGTGTAGAGAGATAAAGGAGGTATAACAACATGATTATTCATAAACAAGATATCCAAGACGGTATTCCTAAATACGAAATCATTACTAAAAAATTCAAATCAATCACTGTTAAGTTTGATGAAACCTTTAATAAAAATGATATCTATCGATTACTCTCTCTACTTGAAAATGACGTCGACAGAATGCATTTCAGTCACGCATGATTGTTATTTTCAGCATCAAGAATCTACAGATTTAAAGTTTAAAAGGTAAAAGATCCATGTTTCAAACGTTCAAACAATGGTTTTAAAGTTTCTTGTCCCCTAACTACAGACACTTTAAATGCCATCATCCCTAAAATACTCATCTTAATAACGATAAAAAGTGCTAATGTTAACCAAAGTTGTCCCCTTTGGTGGTTCAGAGAGAAACTTTGAACCTTCTTAACATTAGCACTTTTCTATTAAAAAAAGAGTCTTATGACAATTGTATTTAACAATTACCACAAGACTCACATATTAATTAAAAGTCTTCTTTTTCTTGTCGTTCTTTTACCCACCATAATGCTTTTTCAGGGTGAGCTTCATAATAAGCTTTATCTTTCTCATTATCTACGTTAGGGTAAGAACCTTTAAGTGACTTACCTGCTGTAGCTGCATGTAATAATGTAATAACTAAGAATCCAATAACACTAATTGCTGTTAAGTAATAAGCTGGTGCTAATACATTACCTGTAGCTTCAACTAACCATGAAGCAATTAATGGTGTTGTACCACCAAATAATGATACAGATACGTTAAATGTTACTGATAATGTACGATATCTAATATGTGTATAGAATATCGTTGGAAGTGATCCTGGCATTGTTGCTTCATAAGTTGATAAGAAGAATCCTAGAATTAAGACACCAATGATAATGAACGGTAATGATTTTGTTGCTAATAATGAAAATGCAACAATACTTAATAACGTTAATCCACCAGTACCGATTAAGAATACTTTCTTTTCACCTATTTTATCTGCCAATTTACCGAATCCTAAAGCTAATGGAATCATAATTGCCATGATACAAGTAATGATGACACTAGTTGTCGTTTGATCTACTTTTGCAACTTGACCTAAATATGTAGGTAAGTATGCTGTCACCATATAGTTCGTAACGTTAAAGAATACTACTGCTACGAAACAAACGATGATATCTTTGTAGTAATAACGAATGATACCAAAGAAATTAATCGTATCTCTTTTCGGAGTTTCTGCAACATCATTTTCAAATACAGGTGATTCTTCCAATTTTCTACGTAAGTATAATCCAAATAAACCTAAGAATAAACCTAAAATAAATGGAATTCTCCAACCCCATGCTTGCATTTGATCATGAGTTAAGAAGAAACTTAATAATGCAATCATAATTGAAGCTGCAATATAACCAGATAATGTACCAATTTCTAATCCACTACCTAAGCTATTACGCTTTTTATCTGGTGAAGACTCTGCAACATATGTCATTGCACCTGCATATTCCCCACCAGTAGAGAAACCTTGTAAAATACGCGCTAATAACAAGAGAATAGGTGCCCATATACCAATCGTGTCATAATTTGGTAGTAAACCAATTGTTAATGTAGACAGTGCCATTAATATAATTGTTGTAGTTAATACAACTTTACGACCGTATTTGTCTCCCACAATACCAAATACGATACCACCTATAGGTCTAAGTAAGAATGCAATCGCTAATGCAGCAAATGTAAATATTTGCTGAATTTGAGGATTGTCGACTGGAGAGAAAAAGTTCGCTCCTATGTAAGCTGTCGTATAAGCATAAACACCAAAGTCAAACCATTCCATGGCATTACCAATACCGGTTGCGACAACGGTTTTTTTCGCTTTTTGAGCGTCGACCATGTTAATATTTTCTTTTTCGAAATCCATGTAATTTAACACTCCTTTGTATGTTACATAATTATACTATGATAGTTAATGTTGTCAAATTGATTTAATTTTATTTAAATTCAAAAATACAAATTTATTCATTTTACAGAAAATTAGTTAAAATAAAAAAATCTATTCAATCAAATCATCCATTAAGAAAAATTATTTAAAACAAATTCTATTTTATCTAATTTTTACAACAATTAACTTTACCCCATCTTCTTTATTCCAAACCGTTATCGTATCCTTATTTTTCATTGAATAATCAATATCTTCATTAATACCAATGGTTCTAAAGTATTTTATTTTATAAGAAGACCACGTTATATCGAGTTTATTCATCACAATATCACAAACTAATTGTCCTGGAACAATATCATCATGGATTTCATTTTTATCGTTTACACATGCCAAATAGTGTTTTATTAGTTGCTCATTTATCTTCATATCTGATTTACCTTTATAAATATTTGTTCTATATAAATACAATTATTATTATCTTTATTAATTTTCAAAGTGTAGGTGTATTTGATGAAATTTTTGATTTTAAGTACCTCTTTTTTGCGTAATTCTGCTTTATAATTTGTACATGTAACTAATTTATTGGTTTGGTATACTTTTGTTTCTTTCAAATAGATTTTTTCATTTATAAATTCCTGGAACAATGTGAATTCTGGCCATAACTTGGCACAAAATAATTCAGGAACATAACCCTTATATTCCACACCAATAATTTGACAATATCTCATTACCTCCTCTTCATTAAATCGAATTTCTCTTATTTCACTTTGTGTCCCATCGTTCGAATAAAGCTGCATTACCGAGGCCACCTCCTATACCCATAGTCGCTATTGTTCTAAAATTATCTTTCATATAAAACAATCGTGTCACTAAGGCTGCACCACTTGCTCCATATGGATGTCCAGACGCTAAAGCACCACCCCATTGATTTAATTTATAATCTGGTATATTTAATAATTTTTGTGAGGCTAAAACTTGTGCGCTAAATGCTTCATTCAGTTCTATTGCATCAATATCATGAATGGTTAATTCATAACAATTAAGTAAATTCTGTACAGCAGGTACCGGACCAATCCCCAGTATGTTAGGGTCTACACCTTTTGTCATGGCACCCTTAAAATATAGACCATTGTTAAATCCATAATATTTCGCTGTTTCAAGTTCCATAATTAAAACCAATACAGCTCCATCATTCTTCATACAACTATTTCCTACTGTCACTGTACCATTAGGTAATTGTGGCTTAAATCGCGATAATGTTTTTAAATTTAAATTAGGTTTTATACTTTCATCGTCTTCAAATTTTTCACCTTTTACTATTAAAGGGACTATTTCTTGGTTTATATTTCCATTTTCATAATTCAATCTTGTGCGCTGATGACTTTGATATGCAAATTGATCTTGGTCTTCCCGTGATACGTTGTATTTTCTAGCAACGTTTTCAGCTGCTTCAATCATAGTTGGATCCTGTCCCTTTGGTGCAAATGAAGCTTTCTCATAAAATTGAGGGAAATGTTGTTCATATACAGATTGAGGTCGTAGTATTTTCCATGGTGCTCGACTTGTACTTTCTACTCCTCCAGCAAGATAAATTTTTCCAGCTTCACTTTGTACCATTCGACAAGCATAAATGATACTTTCTAACCCCGAACCACATTGTCTATCTATCGTTAATCCTGGTATCGCATCATCAATGCCAGCCTCTAATAAAGATTTCCGTGCAATATTGCCACCATTTCCTACTGTATTTCCTAAAATAACTTCATCTAAATTAGCAATCACTTCTGAATAATTATCTTGATAATAGTTAAATAATGATTTTAATAATTCCTCTGGTTCTAGATGTTTTAATTTACCTCCATATTTGCCAAATGCTGTCCTTTTAGCTGCAACAATAACGGGTTGTTTCATTATTTTAGTTCTCCTGTATTCCATCTTTTTTCCATTTCAAATCGAGATATTTTGCCGCTTCGTGTATACGACATTTTAGTTACCTTCTTTATCTTAGAAGGAATTTCGTACCTATCTATTTTATTCATTAAATACGTTTTCAATTGTCTATAATCTAATTCAATATCGCCTGTATATAGTAAAACAGCAATTTCTCCAAATTTATCATGTTGCTGTCCTATAACAATAGCTTCATTAATTCCATGGATTTTAGTAACTTCGCTTTCTATTTTAGCTGGATAAACGTTTTTACCGCCTATAATCAATCTTGACCCAACTCTTCCTCTTAAATACAAACATTGCTTCTCATCAATATGTGCATAATCACCTGTACTAATCCATTGATAATCATGTAATTCGTTCTCATCATTCACATAACCACTAAACGTCATATTACTTCTGACATATAATCGACCTATACCTTCTTCATCTTTGTTCTTTATTTGGTAATCAACATTTGAAAATAATTTACCAACTGATGATTCGGGTGCGCTTTGGTTTAAGTTATAACTTATAAAACTAGCTTCCGATGTCCCAAAAAATTCTATTAAATTTACATGAGATAACTGTTCTTTTAATTTATAGAACATATGCTTATTTAATTTAGCACCACTACTAAAAATACTAGACAAACATGTTGGCATATCATGATTGGACAATAGTTGATGTAACATGGTTGGCACTAAAAACATCGCAGTAGGAAGTTGAATGGTGTTCAATTTGTCAATGAGTTGTATCGAATTAAAATGATTTTGTCCAATAAACGTGCGACCAGTATAAAGAGCGTATATACAAGCATATAGCGACAAAGAGTGTGATAAAGGGCCAGGTGCTACAAATATTTTTTCTTGTCTTTGCATAAGCATTTCATTTTGTTCGAACGAAACAATCCATGACGGTTCGTTACGATAGTAAGTTTTAGGTAAACCAGTTGTACCTGAAGTAAAACCAATATGTAAGATATTAGTTGGATTATCTTTTATTGATGTCAGTTTAACTGCTGAGACTTTCGATATTTCATTTTCCATATTATGAAATGGTATATGATAAGTATTCATAAGCTCTCTAATCATTTTCAAACTCCATTTGCTATCCAATAAACACGGTACACAATCTAAAGACAATAAAGTCAAATAGTCGATAATATTTTTTAATGCATTATGATGGCATAATGCTACCCTGACGCCTTTTGGGATAGAAGTCATTGTTTTTTTGTTTTGGTTTATCAATAAACATATTTCATGGTACGTAACTGTTTCATCATCAATAATCACAGCTGGTTGATCTGATTTTGTTATAGCGTATTGTTGTAATTGTCGAAGTAATTCTGACATATTCCCACCTACAAATGTTAACTTATTTGTATATTATATTAACATTTAATTTGTTTCATTGATAAATAAAAAAGTTAGAGCATTTTTAACTGTCATTTTAATGACTTAATACTCTAACTTTAATTGATATATTATTTATTTATCATGTTTGTAAGTTATAAAACTCTAATTATCTCGTCCACTTCACTTAATACATAATCTGGATTTTCACTGATTAAATCTTTTGATGAATGTGAACCCCAAGTTACTGCACAAGATTTAATTCCAGCTGCTTTAGCCATTTGAATATCAAATATAGCATCCCCGATATATATACTATTCGCTGGATTAAGGTTATGATTTTGAAGAATGTACTGTAATCCGTCTGGGTCGGGTTTATAATGTTTCACTTTATCAGAACCAATAGCTTCTTTAATAAATCGACTCAAACCTAAATGTTCTAAATTCCTTTGTAATACATTCGTTTTTTTACTAGATACAACAAACATTTGCTTATTTTGTCTACTTAATTGATCTAGTGTTTCTGCTATTCCAGAATAAGAACATAAATATCTCGCCTCGAATTGTTGATACTGTTCTCTAAAAAGTTGTATCAGTTGATCTAACGCTTCTTCAGATAAAAAACGATCACTCATCTCCATAAATGACTTTTCAATTGGTATTCCCATATAATGAATAATTTCTGAATCACTTGGCTCTGTTAATCCAAATTGTGCAAAGGCTTCTTTAGTCGCCTCAATTGAACATTGCTTTGAATCTGCTAATGTCCCGTCAAAATCAAAAATATAATTATCAAAATTCAAATTATTCACCTCTAAAATATCAAATTAAGGTTTATCTTTTTATTATATAACAAAATTAACATATATTATGCCATAATAAAAGCTGAGACATCTTTCTATGTCCCAGCCTAAATTGATTATTTATTCTAAGTTTGCATGATTATTTTGCATTGTCGTTTCGTCAACATTAAGTTGGTTCATTAAACCAATCACAATACTATCTAAAAAGATTTGAGACGATTGTTCGAATAAACTACCTAATGGTTGATTTGAACCTTCAGCATCATGTTTAGTACCTGCCGGCAATTCAACAACCGTGTCTGCAATTTCACCAATTGCAGAATCAAGTTTAGTAGTTAATAGTACAACTTCTGCTTCCACTGATTTTGCTTTATCAGCTAATAAACGTAAATGTTCTGTAGAACCTGAACCAGAAATGACAATGAATAAATCGCCTTTTTGTATAGATGGCGTCGTTGACTCACCAATGACAAATGCTTGCTTGCCTAATTGATTCAATCTCATTGCAAAGCTATTTGCAACAAATCCAGAACGACCCTTACCTGCAACGAAGATTCGTGAAGCTTCTGTTACTTCAGAAGCAAATCCGTCGAATTCTTCATCCTTTACGTGAGATAAAGTTCCTTTTAACTCATCTAAAATGAGTTGATAATTATTAAATTTAGTCATAATTACTTACCTTCAATAGCGTCACGACATTGTTTAGCAGCTTCTACAGGGTCGTCAGCGTTAGCAATACCGCCACCAACAATAACTAAGTCAGGATCTTCTGCAACAATATCTTTAATAGTATCTGGTTTAATACCGCCAGCTACAGCTACTTTAGAATTTTTAATTACTGATTTAACTTTACGTAAGCTATCTAATGGAGATTGTCCTTCTGCTTGTAAATCATAACCAGTATGGACTGCAATGTAGTCAGCACCCATTTCGTCTAATTCTTTTGCGCGTTTTTCTAAATCTTGCACTGCAATCATATCTACTAATAATTGTTTATCATTTTTGTGTGCTTCTTCTACTGCCGCTTTAATTGAAGCATCTTCAGCTACACCTAAAATTGTTACAACATCTGCACCAAATTTAACTGCTTGGCTAACTTCATAGTCCGCTGCGTCCATGATTTTTAAGTCAGCTAAAACTTTTGCATTGTTAATATTTTCATTTAAATGTTGTACTGCAGGTAAACCTTCATTAATAACGATTGGAGTACCAATTTCAACAATATCAACATATTCTTCTACTTTTTTCGCTAATTCTGCTGCTTCTTCTTTATTTAATAAGTCAATTGCTAATTGTAATTCCATTATAATTCATCCTTTCAGTTTAAACTGTTTTTCTCTCACATTGAATGAATTACCCTTTAAACTTTTACTTTAAACGAAACGTATATTTATAAGCTAATCGACATCCGGTGTAGCTGCATCATCTACATATATTTCTACATTAGCATGTGTTTTTAAAATGGTAGATGGAATATCTTCTGATATAGGTTGAGTTAATAAATTGTTTATGGCTTGTCTTTTTTTCTCGCCAAATGCTAATAATATAATTCTTTCAGCTTTAATGATGGATTGAAGTCCCATAGATACTGCTTGTTTAGGCACTTCAGACTCATGATTAAAGTATCTACTATTCGCTTTAATTGTACTTTCAGTTAAATCAACAACGTGTGTTTCGCTACCAAAATCTGTACCTGGTTCGTTAAATCCTATATGTCCATTTTCTCCAATACCTAGCAATTGAATGTCGATAGGCCCCTCAGATTCAATGATTTGATTATACCGTTTCACTTCTTCATCTAAGTTGTGTGCATCTCCATTTGGTATATGAATATTTTGACGATTGAAATACGGATACTGATTAAATAAAATTTGATTCATATAATAATGATAACTTTGATTGTGTTCAGGCTCTAAACCAACATATTCATCTAAATTAAATGTTGTTATCTTTGATACATCTAATTGATTTTTCTTTAATAACGAAACTAAATGTTCATAAACATTTGTCATAGTTCCACCAGTCGCTAAACCTAAATTACTATTTGGATATTCATCCATTTGTTTAAATAATTCGCAAGCAACATAAAATGATGCTAATTCTTTAGTGCCTAAATTAATAATTTTCATAATAAATCACCTCAAATAATTACTACCAAACAATATAATAACCAACCCCTTAATTACATTTTGGATTATAACACGACACAACATTTTTCCGTAATAAAGTGATATCCCTTCATGAAAATGTTAATATATGGAAATAATTACAAAATTAATTAAATAAATTGAGCAGAGATGTACATTTATTGAGTTGTTTTTAGTAAAATAGACTGATAAACACATTGAATGGTGTAAGGAGTGAACGTGTTGGAACCTATTAAATATGAAGAAGTAATGGATTTATTAACTTCTTATGAAAACAAACCCGTTTACCTACATGTTGAAACAACAAATGGTGCTTATGCTAACCATTTTGATGAACGTGTATTTAATGCTGGTACTTTTTTGAGAAATATACAAGTAACATTTGAACATGCACAACTTAAAGGTGGAGATAAAGATCCATACCGTATCGGATTAAAACTTCGCGACGGAGGTTGGGTTTATGTTCAGGGACTAACACATTATGAAGTTAACCAAAATAATGAATGTCTCATAGCTGGATTTAATTATGAAGGACAATTGGCTGCTACATTAGAAATTAGCGATAAGCCATTTACAATATAGAGGAGGTAAGATTCATGACAGATGAAAGACATGTACTCGTTATATTCCCTCATCCAGATGATGAAGCCTTCTCATCTGCGGGAACAATCGCAAGTTATATCGAGGCAGGCGTTCCGGTAACATATGCTTGTTTAACTTTAGGCCAAATGGGCAGGAATTTGGGTAACCCTCCATTTGCTACTAGAGAATCATTACCAGATATTCGTGAAAAAGAATTGGAAAATGCCGCTAAAGCGATTGGCATTACTGATTTAAGAAAAATGGGACTCAGAGATAAAACTGTTGAATTCGAACCACATGATCAAATGGATGATATGGTTAAAAATTTGATTGATGAAACTAATCCTTCATTAATTATTTCTTTTTATCCGAAATTTGCAGTTCATCCAGACCACGAAGCAACTGGTGAAGCAGTAGTAAGAACTGTTGGTCGTATGCCAGAGAATGAACGTCCAAGATTAACATTAGTTGCGTTTAGTAATGATGCACCCGATATATTAGGTGAACCTGACATCCAAAATGATATTTCTAAATATAAGGATATTAAAATTAAAGCCTTTGAAGCACATGCTTCACAAACTGGACCATTTTTAAAAGAATTAGCAAGTCCACAAGTTGGTGGAGAAGTTCATAGCTTTTTAGAAATTGAACCATTCTGGACTTATCATTTCGAATCTTAATGGAGGTTAACAATGACAGAATTTGATTTATCTACACGTGAAGGCCGATGGAAACATTTTGGTTCTGTTGACCCTATCGAAGGTACGAAACCCACAACTAAAAATGAAATGACTGATTTGCAAAGTACGCACAAAAACTTCTTATTTGAAATCGAAGAAGTTGGTATTAAAAACTTAACTTATCCTGTATTAATTGATCAATTTCAAACAGCAGGTACATTTAGTTTTTCAACAAGTTTAAATAAAGATGAAAAAGGCATAAATATGAGCCGCATTTTAGAAAGTGTTGAAAAACATTACAATAATGGTATTGAATTGGAATTTAATACGTTATACCATGTTTTACGAACATTGCAAGAAAAAATGAACCAAAATGCTGCCGGTGTTGATGTTAGTGGTAAATGGTTCTTTGATCGTTTTAGCCCTGTAACTAATATCAAAGCGATTGGAAATGCTGATGTCACTTATGGTATTGCTATTGAAGGTACTAAAGTTACGCGTAAAGAAGTAACTATTCAAGCAGCTGTTACTACTTTATGTCCTTGCTCTAAAGAAATCAGCGAATACTCTGCGCATAACCAACGTGGGATTGTTACAGTTAAAGCATATCTAAACAAAGATGACATAGTTATAGATGATTACAAAGATAAAATTTTAGATGCTATGGAAGCTAACGCTAGCTCAATATTATACCCTATATTGAAACGCCCAGACGAAAAAAGTGTTACTGAACGTGCTTATGAAAATCCACGTTTTGTTGAAGACTTAATTCGTTTGATTGCTGCAGATTTAGTTGAATTCGATTGGATTGAGGGATTTGATATCGAATGTCGAAATGAAGAATCAATACATCAACATGATGCATTTGCTCGTTTAAAATATAGAAAATAAAAAAACAGTCCATCCGATATTTCTATAACGGATGGACTGCCAATATATTATTTATTTGTTAACCTGAGACTTGTAATTAAGTCTCAGGTTATTTTTATTTTGAAATATGCATTTTCTTTTCACCTGGTTTAACAAAGCACATTGCAACAATACTAATCAATGATGCTACTACTGCAGAAACGAACATTGAAGAATAACCATATGATGCTACTAAGTAACCTGTTAATGTTGGTGCAATAACTGTCGCTGTATTAACAAAGAAATGTGTGATACCACCAAATGTACCAGTATTATTTGGTGTAGTATCAATGATAACTGCCCAATAAACTGCGTTTGGTAAGAAAATAAATGCATTTCCTATCATCATCAATATCATCACTGCGACAATACTATGCGTAAATGGAATAATCACGAAACATGTTCCAGCACAAATCATACCAGCTATTGATAAACCTGATCGTGCAATTCTTAAACTTCCCGTTTTCTTTCTAAGCCAATCTGAAAGTTGACCACCAAAGTATGCTGTGAACACCGCACCTATCCAAGGAATCATACCTAAATACCATAAAGAGTGTATTTCAAAGTGATATTCATCTTGTAAGTATTTAGGAGTCCAAGTTAATATCAAGAAGTTCACATATTGGAAACCAAAATAACCTAACATATTACAAATAAGTGTTGTACTTGTGAAAAAGTGATACCATTTTTCTTTAGATTGTTCAGTATCAACTGTCTTTTCAACATTTAAACTATCCTCTGTAGAACGTATTGATTTAAGTTCTTCTTCAGAAATTCTTTTATTATCTTCAGGGTAATCTGTAAATACCTTCGCCCAAATAACTACCCAAACAAGACCTAATAAACCTAGTAAAATAAATAATAGACGCCAATTTGAAATAGTTAAAAAGCCTGAAACTATTGGAGCTGTAATTACTGCGCCTAGAGGGACTCCAATTAATCCTAAGGCAGAAAGTAAGCCTCTTTCTTTTGGTGCTGCCCAGTTCGCATTTGTTTTACTGATTGTTGAAAATATTGGACCTTCAGCTATACCAAACATAACGCGTAGCATACCAAAACCAGCTAAAGCTGAACCATCAAACACTGCTATACCTAGTTCCCCAGCAAATGCCATTCCAATTTCAACTAATGACCAAGCTGTTCCTGCTACAATCCAAACAAATTTTGGCCCTTTTTTATCCGCTGTAATTCCACCTAATAGGGAACCAAACATATAACCATAACCGAAATAGCCAAGAATAGTTCCCCAAGCAATCGTGTCAAATCCAAATTCTTTAATAATATCTTCTTGCGCGTATGAAATGGCCCCCCTGTCAATGTAATTAATCATTGTCATAAGCACAATCATAGTAATAATAAAATAACGATAACGTTTCATTAAGCCCCACCCCTTCATGAACATTTACACTTGTATGTAGTTTATCATATATTTATTTGTAAGCGCTACCACAAATAGTTAGAATTTTAAAACAATTATCCTTAAATTATATAAATCACTTAAATCACACACAATATCATGATATAATTATTGAAGATTTATTTTAAAATTTAAGTTATCCTATTTTTATTAATATTTTTAAATAAAAATGCTATTAAAAAGTGTAGGGAGTTTAAGGGGATTATTATGTTAACAATTAAAGATATATCAACTATTATAGAAGGCTCTTTGTATGATGTTGAACCAAATGAATTAAATAAAGAAATTAACGATTTTGAAACTATTTATAGCTTTGTCAAATCTAAAAATACTGCTTACTTTTCTCCAAACAAAGAAACTTGGTGGAAAGAACTCGGGAGAAGTAAAAATGCTCCAGATGGAAATGATTTAATTGATAAATCTAACGAAAATATTGGCTTAATAATTACTGAAAAATACGTTGAAAATATGGAACATAAAATTCCTCAACTTATCGTTCATGATTCTGTTAAAGCCATTAAAAAACTTGCAACTTACATAAGAAACCAATATAAAAATCCAGTTATAGCTATTACAGGATCGATGGGGAAAAGTTCAACTAGAATGCTAACTTCTTCTTTACTGCAAGATTATAATGTTCTTGAAAATAGAGGGAATAATAATATTAGAGCCGCTATTTATGCTAATATGCTAAAATTGATTAAAAATCCTGACTTTGCCGTAATTGAAACTTCTCTTAATGCTATCAATCATAGGGAAAACACAGCATTATATCTCAAACCAGATATTGCCGTTATTACTGGAATTGGTGCTGCACATTATTCAACATTCAAAAGTATTCATGAAATCGCTGAGCTAAAAGCTCGAATTTTTGCAGGTCTCAATAAAAACGGCATAGCTATTATTAATGGCGACACAATGTTCTTAGATTATTTAAAGCAACAAGCTTTACAATTCACAGAAAATGTACAGACTTATTCAATAGATAATACTAAACCTTCTAATCTAGCACCGTCATATATAAATTATTTAAAAGGTGCTATTCAAATTGGTATTGAAAATAATCATGATATTAATGAGTATCAAATCAATACAATAAGTGATGGTATGATTTCAAATACATTAGGTGCATTACTTATCATGAAAAATTTAAATGTGCCTATTAATCCTAAACATCTTTATGATTTTAAACCATTCTCTAAAATATTAAAAATGAAAAAAGTTATAACAAAATCTCATCAGTTAACATTAATTGATGATACTCATAATGCTTCACTTCCTGCCATGATAAATGCAATAAAAGCTTTTGATAGTCAGACTCAATTCTTTAGTGGCAATAAAATTATTGCAATAGGGAAAATTAATGATTTAGGGCATAAGTCTAAAGAAATCCATCAGGAATTAATACCATATTTAACTAATTCAAATGCTGATCATATTCTTTGTTTAGATGATGATTTAAGACCTGTAGTTAATAAAATTAATAATAAAAATATTACATGGTACCCAAACAAAGAATTAATGATTAATGATTTAAAATATTTATGTAATTCAGATTCAATTACATTATTAAAATCTTCAAGTGGTGGTACTGAGTTTCCTGAAATCGCTAAAACTCTTCCACATATATTAAAAAGAATGAATTTACAAAATGAAGAAGAGTTATTTTCTTCAATAAGTAAAGCAGGAAAAAGTTATATTATTGTCGATAATGTAACTAGTAAAATCGAACACGAATATAATACAGAAAATTCTATGACAGTTGAAGGCATGGGTCCACTGCTTTATTACATGAATGCAATTGATGAAAATGCTCAAAACGAAGAATTAGAGTTACAAGAATGGGTAACTAATAACTCAACATTTTTCAAAGGAAAAAAAGTAAATGTATTTAGTTTGCTATCTTCAATGACTAAAGGGCCACATCCGTCAGAAACATATGAACTTGTAGATTATTTATTTGAAAATTTTGCAAATAGAAAGAAATATACAAATTTTGCAATTAATAAATTTAATTTAAGTAATTCTATCGCTATCAATTTAACAGGTAGATTCAGAGTTAAAGAGAGACAAAGCTTTACTGTTGGAGACTTATTCAATATTTACAAAAATTATAAATATAGTTTATTTAAATTCAACAATTACTTCTTAATAGGTTTAAAATATAAAAGTGGATTTATTCGTGGAGATAATAAAACAATCATTTTCACATCATTTGCAAATGAAAATGAAGCGAAAGAAATATTATTTCACTATACAGGAGATGTAAAATGAATAATAAAATAGATGTTTCCATAATTGTTCCTTTATATAATAGAGAAAGCACAATCGCCAGACTGTTAACTAAAATTGCTAAACAAGATTATAATTTAGATAAAATTGAAGTTATTATTTCTGATGATAAATCTACAGATAACTCTTTAAAAGTAGTTGAACAATTTAAATCATTAATACCTAATCTAATTATTTTAGAAAGTAATATGAACTCAGGTGGCGCTTCAGTTCCTCGTAATAAAGCACTGGATAACGCTAACGGAGAATGGGTATTATTTATTGATTCAGATGATTACATTACACCTTATTCTATAAGCGATGCAATGGAAATTGCAAATACAACTAATAATGATATGATATGCATGCCTTATTTCAGAGCAATAAATAGCAATAGACCTATAAGTCGATCCGCCTTTTCATACAAATATACAAAATCTGATTTAATATTTGAAAATACTAAACTTTATAATAGTTTAAATGTTATAGGTAAATTTATTAAAAGATCTATTATCGAGGATTACAATATTCGCTTTCCAAAAGATATAAAAGTACGTGAAGATAATTGGTTTTTAATGCAAGTATACAGTGTAGTTAATTATATAACCATTTTAGGCTATGAAAAAGATTATTATTTTTATGAAGCTCAAGATGATGTTGCATTGTCAAATTCATCTACGCCTCCTCGAGATGCAGTGAAAATATATTCTGCTGTGTATGATTTTATAGTGAACCAAAATAATATTTCTCAACAAAGAAAGCAAGATTTGCTTACTATATTTTTAAACCGTTATGTTGACATGATTCAACGAGGTCAATATGCTCCAATGAGATTATTTAAACATACAAAAAAAACATTAATTAAATTATTACGTAATCCATTCATTTCAGAAAAGTCTATTACATTCATTGAAAATTTATTTTTGGGAAAATATGACAAGTACCAATAGTTAAATATTTCCAAACCAAATATAATTAATAATAACAATCAAAAAGCACTAAGATGGTTTTTATAAAAAACCGTCTTAGTGCTCATTTTTGTTAATTCTTTGTAATACTATAAGTACAATCATATATTTAATAACTAAGCCATTTTAATGTATTAGTGAATGCAAATCAATATACATAAAATGCTTAGCGAATTTAACCATATATAAGATTGCAATGACTAATGCAACAATAAATCCAGCTGTTTTATATTTCTTTTTTTCTTCTTTTTCTTCTTTTTTATCACTATTCATATATTCAATTAATTCAGCTTCAATTTCTTTATCTAATTCAGATTTTTCATCATCATTATTAATATTTTTTTCGTTCTCTTTATTATCCATAACTTATACTCCTTGGTCTTTATTTAAAAACATTTTGATACTGAACATATCCTGAAAGATAGTGTTCAATGTCATCGATCCTCACTCTATAACCATGGTGTTTGATAAAGAAACTACCCAATATTCTTGAAGGATTTTTAAAATACATTGCTAATTCTGGATAAAAGAATCCAGTTCTTTGATAATTAGCTCTTACGTGGATAATATCTATCAATTTTTGTTCATCAATGAGTGAATTAACTAAATCTTCATATCCCTCTGCCTTAGCTTTTTGAACTAATTTATATGTAGCCATTAGCATTTCTAGAAATGTTGGAAAAGTTGTCTCTCTATTTTTAATATAATCTAAATGTGTACTTACATTCTTAATACCAAATTCAAAATATTTTTGTTCTGGACTGATTTGGACAAGTTCATTCGTACAATAACCTAACCAATGGTCATGATATTTCCAGTAATCTTTAGAAATAAATTGATCCACTAAACTCTTAACAGTATTCAACCATTTTTCATTATGATCTTGTTGATATAAACGCATTAAAGCCAATGCTGCTTCTCCATCATAATAAACGATCCTAAATTTTTCTTTAACTGATAAATCTGGATAGTTTAAAACATGGGTAGTATCCCAAGTATTTTCATCAATCATAGACAGAATTCCTTTAGCTACTTTTTGAGCAGCTTCTAGATAATATGGATTTTGTTGTTTTTTTAAGTATTCACAAACAGCAAAAATAAACGACGCATTTTGACCTAGTTTAATTTCATTTGCGTTTTTAGTATTATCAAATACATAAGCATTTCCATTAACTTCATAAATATGATTTTCAATAATATACTCTATAGCTTTTTCTGTTGATTCAAGAGATTCATTCATATAATTTAAACCTTCAATTAATGCATAAGTTGATGATGAATGTCGTAAAATATTATAAAATCCTATCTCTTTATCGAAATGTGGAAAATATCCATATTTAAATTTACCATTATCTTCTAACATATTTTCTAAAAAATGAGCACTACTATTTATTAATTGATCGATTTCATCGTTTAAATTATCAATCTTTCTTAGACCTTTCTTATAACCCTTTGATTCTAGCTCATATACTTGATCATCATCCAAAAAATAAGACTTTGTATAAAATTTAATAACTTCTTTAGATTCATACAATTCATGTGAATATGGTCGTTTATAATTAGTGTATTTTCTAATATAGTTATTAATATTATCTTCTGACAAATAAAACTCCTTTGTCTTTTTAGACGGTCTAACAAATGCATTGACATTAATTTCTTCAGGTAAGAATGTAACATTCCAATTTTTTTCTAATGATATTCCAAAATCGATATAATTTCGTCTCGTATTAATCATTTCTTTTTTTAAGTCTTTAAAAAGAACAGTTTCATAATTAGTAACAATATCTAGTTTAATCCAAGTTGGAAACTCGCCTGCTTGTTTCTTATATTTTTGACATATTTTAATTATTTCTCTTTCTAAATAATTAGTTCTTTTTATAATTTTCACTTGAGCTTTAACATTTGGTTTCCCCAAACTCAAAAAAACATACTCTTTAATAATTTCTTTATTTTTTATAAATTCTACTAAATCCTTAATTTTACTTTCTATATTCATATTACCCTCCGTACTTTAAACTCTTTATGCTTTTAATTATAACAATATTAGTTAATTTTATGTAATTTTGTTTTTTATTTTAAATAAAGCCAGGTCTCATTGACCTGGCTCCTTATCATACTTAATATTTGAATAATATTTAATTATTACTTGTTTTCTGCATCTTTTTTACGGCGTCTACCGAATAAGAATAATGAGCCTAAGCCAGCAAATAAAGTTCCGAATAATGTTGCATTATTTGAATTTGATTCTTCACCAGTTTCTGGTAATGCTTTATCATCTGAATGATCTTTATCATTGTCTGAGTCTGCATCTGAATCTGACTCATAATCTGCATCACCATCGGCATCACTATCTCCTTCGTATTCTATAAAACCGTCCGAGTCTGCATCACTGTCGGCATCTGAATCTGAATCAGCGTCGGAATCTGAGTCTGCATCGCTATCTGCATCGGAGTCTGAATCCGCATCACTGTCTGCATCTGAGTCTGAATCCGCATCGCTGTCGGCATCTGAATCTGAGTCTGCATCGCTATCCGCATCTGAATCTGAGTCCGCATCGCTATCTGCGTCGGAATCTGAGTCTGCATCGCTATCTGCATCGGAGTCTGAGTCTGCGTCGCTATCTGCATCGGAGTCTGAATCCGCATCACTGTCGGCATCTGAGTCTGAATCCGCATCGCTGTCGGCATCTGAATCTGAGTCTGCATCGCTGTCGGCATCTGAATCTGAGTCTGCATCACTGTCTGCATCTGAGTCTGAGTCTGCATCACTGTCTGCATCTGAGTCTGAGTCCGCATCGCTATCTGCGTCAGAATCTGAGTCTGCATCGCTGTCTGCATCGGAGTCTGAGTCCGCATCGCTATCTGCGTCAGAATCTGAGTCTGCATCGCTGTCGGCATCGGAGTCTGAATCCGCATCACTATCTGCATCTGAATCTGAGTCCGCATCACTGTCGGCATCAGAATCTGAATCTGCATCGCTATCGGCATCTGAGTCTGAGTCTGCGTCGCTATCTGCATCTGAGTCTGAATCCGCATCGCTATCTGCATCTGAGTCTGAGTCCGCATCACTGTCGGCATCTGAATCTGAATCTGCATCGCTATCGGCATCTGAGTCTGAGTCCGCATCGCTATCGGCATCAGAATCTGAGTCTGCATCGCTATCTGCATCGGAGTCTGAATCCGCATCACTGTCGGCATCTGAGTCTGAATCCGCATCACTGTCTGCATCTGAGTCTGAATCCGCATCACTATCTGCATCTGAATCTGAGTCCGCATCACTGTCTGCATCTGAGTCTGAATCCGCATCACTGTCGGCATCTGAATCTGAATCTGCATCGCTATCTGCATCTGAGTCTGAGTCCGCATCGCTATCTGCATCAGAATCTGAGTCTGCATCGCTATCTGCATCTGAGTCTGAATCCGCATCACTGTCTGCGTCAGCATCTGCATCTGCATCGCTATCTTCTTTGTAGAATCCGCTATCTAAAGTCATATCATCATGACCATCAATAGTTACTGTTACAGAACCACCATTTGAATCTTTAGCACCGTCTCCAACATTAACTTGTGTAGGTGTATAACCTTCAGGAGTTTCAAATGTCACTGTATACGTTTCTTTATCTTTTAAATTATCAAATTCATAATGACCATTTTCGTCTGTTCTTACAGATTTAGTAGAGCCATCTGGATAAGTTAATGTAACTAAGACACCTGGAATTGGTTTTTCATTTGAATCTGTGCCTTGTACGCCATCTTTATCTGTATCTTCCCATACATAGTCACCAATTTTATATGTTTTTGCTACAGTACCGTCTCCACCGCCAGAGTCACTTGTAGAATTAACTGTATTGGTATACTGAGAATATTGAGGATAGCCATAACTATCTGTTGTTGTCATACGAGCTGCTTGTTGTATTGATAAACTCTCTTCAGCACCAGGTGTAAATTTACTTACAACTTTAATAATATATGCTGAATCGATATTACCAAAGTCTATATTTGCTGAGTTAGCATTAGCATTTTTATCAATAGTAAATTGATCTGTTACATCTTCATATTGGCTATAATCATAAATTTTATTACTTTGTGGTAATTCTTGGTTGTCACCAACTTTGTAAATTTTAATGTCAGTATTATTGTCAATAATAGTACTTCCATAGCCATTATATGGTTGACCGTCGTCATCAAAGCCACCACTTCTAATCCATACACTTGAATTATTAGCATTGTATTTCTTAGGATTCACATAAATTGTTTGTTCAACTTCATCTTTATCTAAATCTAAGTTACTAAAGATAGATTGAATGTTAGATGATCCTTGTACAATTGGTCTTTGATATTCAACATCTACATTTTTAGAAACTGTTTTACCTGCAGTACCATAAGTTAAATCAAGATTTTTTTCATTTGGTACATCTTTTTTATCAATATATGAGAACGTATCAAGATTAGCAGTCACATCTTCATATTTATCAACATAATCAGTAAATGTATATGTTGATGTTTTAGTGTTTTCATCAAAAGTACCAGTAGCAATCACTTCACCTGATGGGTCTGTAATATCAACTGGAGTATAATCTTTTGTTAAATCTGAAGGTATCATACGTGGATCATATTGAATAGTCATCGTATCGCCAGATTTAACTTTATTATCAATTTTGAATTGAGATTGATATTCGACTGGTTCACCTTGGTGAGCTTCTATAACGCCATCTTCACTATTACCTTCTGTAATAGATTGATTAACAACTGTAATTAAATCATTTACATTTGTACCTTGTTCTGCAGCTAATTTTCTTACAGCAAATTTCTTCACTGGTTTAGCAGTAGATTCAGAGGCACGAGCAGTTGCATAAGCTGTTGTAGCTTCTTTTTTATTTGAATAATCTTTAGCTAATGCACTTAATAATGTATTTTCATCAAGATTATTATAGTCTACATCTAAGTCTTCAACTTGTGCTTTAGCATCTGCTTTTGAAGTGTTGTTAGTGTTAGCAATATAATTAGTTAATGCATCTTGTTTATCTTGTGTTGTTGTAGCATTTTGAACATTATTAACTACTGTATCAACATCTTTTGTTTCATTTGATTTTTGTGAATTTTGAGATTGAGTTTCTGATTGAGGTGCTTCTTCTGAAGTAGTTTCTTTTGAATCAGCTTGGTTTGATTCAGGAGTTTGTTCTGTAGTAGTCTCAGCTTTTGGCGCTTCTTTTGTTGTTTCTTCTTTAGTAGTGTTTGCTTTTGAGTCTTCTTGTGTTGTTTGTGCTTCAGTTGTTTCTGCTTTTGATGACTCTTTTGTTGTTTCTTCTTTAGTAGCATCTATTTTTGAGTCTTCTTGTGTTGTTTGTGCTTCAGTTGTTTCTGCTTTTGGTGCCTCTTTAGTTGTTTCTTCTTTAGTTGTATCTACTTTTGAGTCTTCTTGTGTTGTTTGTGCTTCAGTTGTTTCTGCTTTTGGTACCTCTTTTGTTGTTTCTTCTTTAGTTGTATCTACTTTTGAGTCTTCTTGTGTTGATGACTCTTCAGTATTATTTGTTTTCGAATCTTCTTGTGTCGTTTGTTCTTCTGTTGCATTATTGTCGTTTGTTACATCAGTTTGTTCAGGAATATCACTATTATTTTTAGTTTGTTCACTTGTTTGAACATTGCCTTTTTGTTTAACAGCATCATCTTGTGAGGACGTATCTTCACTAGCTTGTGTTGACGACTCTTCAGTATTATTTTCGGCTGCTTTAGCTTCTTGATTTCCAACACCAAATAATAGAGTAGCCCCTACTAATATTGATGCAGTCCCTACTGTAAATCTTCTGATAGAATATTTGTTCAATTTGTTAGGTAAAAAATCCATTCTTTTTTTCATATATTTCCTCCTAGTTACTTCTTAATAACTGTATGTAACAACCACTTAAAAATTAGTAGCTGTCGCTTTAAATAATAATATAAACAATCAAATTTTACAACATTTAATATCCACAAAATACTATAATAAATAATTAAATTAAATAATGTACGGATAAACTTTCTCTTTTAAAACAGAAAATTCCATACCATTTATTGTTTTTACATAAAAGTAAATATTTAAAAAGTATAAAAAAATAATCCTCTTTATCTTAAATGTTACTTTTATTTAGAAATGACATAAATATATGGGTAACCGATCTGCCTTATATTTATCTGTTCTAAATATAACATTCAAAAGGATTATCTAGATTTATATAGTTGTTATTTGAGATATTTAATTATTTTATACTCTTTAATCAATTGACAAAACACTTCACATAATTTCTTTTACCAATTAACCTCAATCGTTTGCATTTAAAATTATATAACCTTTTTAAATGTTAGTCAACGTTAAATATTAAGTTAAACTTAATATTTTTACACTTTATTAAAACATTTTTGTATTTCATTAAAAATTCAAAAACATATTCATTTTAAATATAAAATAAGTTGTATCGCAATTATTTTTATCACTCATCTTAATGATAGTGAATATAGAAAATGCTACTAATTACCTACCTATGGTAACTAGTAGCACTTTTTAAATGTGTTTCTTATTTATCTTCTTTTTTACGGCGTCTAGCGAATAAGAATAATGAGCCTAAGCCAGCAAATAAAGATCCGAATAACGTCGCATTATTTGAATTTGATTGATCACCAGTTTCTGGTAATGCTTTATCATCTGAATAATCTTTGTCAGTATCTGCGTCGGAATCGCTATCTGAATCGGAGTCACTGTCGGAATCAGAATCACTGTCGGAATCAGAATCGCTGTCGGAGTCTGAGTCCGCATCACTGTCTGCGTCGGAATCTGAGTCGCTATCTGCATCTGAATCTGAGTCTGCATCGCTGTCAGCGTCTGAATCGGAATCCGCATCGCTATCTGCGTCTGAGTCTGCATCGCTATCTGCGTCACTGTCTGCGTCTGAATCTGAGTCCGCATCACTGTCTGCATCTGAATCGGAATCTGCGTCGCTATCGGCATCGGAATCTGAGTCTGCATCGCTATCTGCATCTGAGTCTGCATCAGCATCACTGTCTGCATCAGAATCTGAATCTGCGTCGCTATCTGCATCTGAGTCTGAGTCCGCATCGCTGTCTGCATCTGAATCGGCATCTGCATCGGAATCGGAATCGGAATCGGAGTCTGAGTCTGCATCGCTGTCCGCATCTGAGTCGGAGTCCGCATCACTGTCTGCATCGGAGTCTGAGTCTGCATCGCTATCCGCATCTGAGTCTGAGTCCGCATCGCTATCTGCATCTGAATCTGAGTCCGCATCACTATCTGCATCGGAGTCTGAATCCGCATCGCTATCCGCATCTGAGTCTGAGTCCGCATCGCTATCTGCGTCGGAATCTGAATCCGCATCACTATCTGCATCTGAGTCTGAGTCCGCATCGCTATCTGCGTCTGAATCTGAGTCGTCATCATAGTAACCATTATCTATAGTCATATCATCATGATCAGTAATAGTTACATGGACATCTTCACCATCAGCGTCTTTATCGTCTTCACCAGAATTAGTAGTTGTTTGAGTAAGTCCTTCAGGTTTATCAAAATGAACAATATAATCTCCACTATCTAAATCATCAAAACGATATTTACCATTTTCATCTGTAGTTGTTGTTTTAAGTACATTACCGTCTTTATCTTTTAATGTTACAGTTACGCCTGGAATACCTTTTTCTGTATCATCTTGTTTGCCATCTTTATTTGTATCTTTCCATACATAATCACCTAAACTATATTTAGGTGTTTTATAGAAACCACTATCTAATGTCCAGTTATTAGCATCTTTAATAACGCCTGTAACAGTTAATCCATCTGAATCCACGGTATCATCGTTACCAGCGTTTGCAGTTGTTGGTGTATAACCATCTGGAGTTGTAAACTCAACTGTATATGTGTCATTTTGTAAGTTATCAAATTGATATTTACCAGCAGCATCTGTAGTAGTACGGTCAATTTCCTGACCTTTACTATCTTTAAGAATTACATATACACCTTCAATACCTTTTTCTGTATCATCTTGTTTACCATCTTTATTTGTATCTTCCCATACATAGTCGCCTAGTGAATATTTTTTGGCATCTCCAGTTGCAGTAGAAGAACCTGCTACAGCAGCATATGAATTTGACCATCCATAAGATTTTTCATTTGTTTCTAATTTATAATCAATTTTACCATTAGTGTCTGTAGAACTATCTTGAGGGTAAGCTACTTGTTGAATAATATATTGCTTATTACTACTTTTAGCTCCATTTAATAAGTCAATCGTCGCAGTTTGATTATTATTACTATAATTTATTTTAAAATTACTAGTTACATCTTTAAGGTTTGCAGTATTAGGTGCAAAACTATCAACAAACTGATTTTGATTAGTTACTTCATAAATTTTGAAATTATTTTTACTAGGATCAAACTTAAATCCAGTTAAATTAGTTGTGAATTTCTCAGTAGTAAATGTACTTTTAGGTTGGTTAATATATGCAGTCATATGACGTGCTAATGTATCATTTTCTATATAATTAGTACTAGAAATAATCGGAACATTTTTATTACCATAGTCTACAATTACATTTTTTGAATATGAGTCACTTCCTAATGTCACTTGCATAGGATAAGATGTTTTATCTGTAGTTGCACTTTCTTTTTTGGCAAAAGCAACTTTTTCAAAACTACCTTTAATATTATTATATTGATCTACATAGTTAGTAAACGTATACGTTGTCGAATTAGACGCGCTATCATAAACTCCCTTAGCAACTAATCTTCCATTTTCATCATATAAATTTTGTTCTGTAGTAGGTAAAGTCACTGAACCTGGACGGATATATTGACCGTATTTAAAGGTCATTTGATCGCCTTCATGTACATCATCATCTATTGTGTAATCAGCTTTTACTTTTAATACATCACTTGATGTTGCCCAAAATTCTTTATTGCCTGTTTGAGTATTTGTATGACCTTTATCAATAGCTATATCAATATTAGAAAAATGTACTTTATTATTTACATTCGTACCTTGTTTTGCAGCAGCTAATTTTCTTACAGCTAAACGACTTACAGTTTTTGGTGTAGAAGTTATAGAGCGTTCAGTAGCATAAGTTGTTTCTGATTCTTTCTTATTTGAATAATCTTTAGCTAATGCATTTAATAATGTATTTTTATCAATATTATTAAAGTCTAAATCTAAGTTTTCAACTTGTGCTTTAGCATCTGCTTTACTTGTGTTATTTGCATCAGCAATATAATTAGTTAAAGCATCTTGTTTATCTTGTGTTGTTGTAGCATTTTGAACATCGTTAACTACAGTGTCAACGTCTTGTGAATTATTTGTTTTTTGTGAATTTTGAGATTGAGTTTTTGTTTGAGATGTTTCTGCTGAAGTAGTTTCTTTTGAATCAGTTTGATTTGATTCTGGGGTTTGTTCTGTAGTAGTGTTTGATTGTGTGTCTTCTGTTGTTGATTCTTCTTTAGTTGTTTCTGCTTTTGGTGCCTCTTTTGTCGGTTCTTCTTTAATAGCATCTGCTTTTGTGTCTTCTGTCGTTGATTCCTCTTTAGTTGTTTCTACTTTTGGTCTTTCTGTTGTTGATTCTTCTTTAGTGTTTGCTTGTGTTGTAGATTCTTTAGCAGCATCTTCTTTTGTTACTTGTTCTTCAGAAGAATTTGCTTTTGAATCTTCTTGTGTAGATTGTTCTTCTGTTACGTTATTTTCTTTAGTTAGATCTGTTTGTTCAGGACGATCATTGTTATTTGTAGTTTGTTCGTTTGTTTGAACAACATCTTTTTGTTTCACAGCATCATCTTGTGAGGACGTATCTTCACTTGTTTGTGCTGACGACTCTTCAGTAGTATTTTCAGCTGCTTTAGCTTCTTGGTTTCCAACACCAAATACTAATGTAGCTCCTACTAATATTGATGCGGTTCCTACTGTGAATTTTCTGATAGAATATTTGTTCAATTTGTTAGGTAAAAAATCTAGTCTTTTTTTCATATTTTCCTCCTAGCTACTTTTAAAAATTATATGTAACAACCATATATTTATACATATCGTTGTCATCTCAAATATAATATAAACAATATTGTTTTGCAACGCTTATTTATTTTTGTATATAAACAAATATATTCGTTATGTTTAATTGTTCTTATTTTTATTTACTAAAATTTAAAAAACTTCAAATTTTAGTAAACTTAATTTACAAAATAATTGCAAAAAAATTATCCTCTCAATTGTTCAATGTCTAGTTAGAGTTAGTGATTACAAGTTCAATCGTTTCTCTCTAAAAAATTGGACACAAAATTTAACAATTAAAAGGATTATCGTTATATGTATACTATATGCTTAATTACAATTGTACTTTTAATATTTAATTGTAGCGTTTCATTAGATATTGCAAGCCAAGAAATGACTTCCAATGATTTAACAACATTATTGTATAATCTTTTTAAAAGAATATAAATCATAAAAATGCCATAAAATTAAATAACTTAATTCTAAAAATGTATAGAATTTAAAAACAAATTACTTTTTAAACATAATAAAACTCAAACAATAATGATAGAGTTCTGAATAATTTAAACCCTTATCAAATATTTGTTTGAGTTAAGTTAGTAATTTATATAATTGTTTATTTCAAATGATCATATGGGCTATTATTAGCAAATGAAACAATTTGGTCGACAAATAATCTTGCACGTAATTGAAATTCATCATCTTCTAAGTATAAGGTACCATCATCCAATTTAGCATAATCACTGTCGTGTGTAGCAATTTGTGTTGGAACTGCTATTCCTAATAAGCTTCTAACGATAATCCGTAATTGTGAAAGTGGCTCCGAGCTTACTATACCTCCACTATTACCAATTAGACCAACAGGTTTCATTTTAAAATAATCCATGTTTAAATGATCTAATGCATTTTTTAAAATACCTGAAAATGAGCCATGATAATTAGGTGTTCCTAGTATAAAGAAATCTGATTCCATAGCTTTGCTTTGTAACATATCTACATTTTGTTTAATTTCATCAGTTGCTTGTGTTGTACCTGCAAAGTCCAATTGATGGATTGGATTTTTAGCTAAATCAAAAATTTCCAATTCGACATCATGTTCTTCAAATTGTCCTTGTAAATATTGGGCTAAGGCACTTGTATGAGACCCCAATTGTGCACTTCCTATTATTGCTATTCCTTTCATTCTCTTGTTAACTCCTTTTTAGCTAAATTATTGATTGTCATTAATCAGTTTCATAATTGCTTTTCCTACACCACTATTTTCGTTAGTGTCAGTTGTATACTTTGCGATAGCTTTTACTTCTGGTGCTGCATTGTCCATAGCAACAGGATATCCCACACGTTCTAACATAGAAACGTCGTTTAAGTTATCGCCAATTGCCATTACGTTTTCCATTTTGACTCCTAATCGTTCAGCAATTGTTTCTAATGCAATGCCTTTTTGTGCATCTGAATGAGTAATTTCTAAATTTCCTCTTGAAGAAGAAGAAATAGCAAGGTTTGGTGATGCCGCAAGTTCTTGTCCAATACGGTCCATCTTTTCTAAATCTGGATTAAAAGCTAATACTTTCATGATTAATTCACCTGGAATATCCTCTATATCATCATAACTTTCGACGACTTTTAAAGTTCCATTATCAATACGTTTTTGAATTCCTGCTTTTATCTTTTCAACATCTGCTTGTTGACCAGCACGTTCAGCAATATCTATATATATATCTAAGTCTTTTTGAGGATTTTCAGTATAAATACCTCTATTAGTGTAAATTTGGTAGTATATACCTTCATCTTTTAATTTTGAAGTCACTTTATTAACTAATTCATGATTGAGATGAGAGGTACTCATAATATTAAATGTTTCATCGCGAACTTCCGCCCCGTTCAAACAAATATACGGCACTTTCAAGTCTGTATCAGCTACTGGTGTATTTGCTTCATAAAAAGCTCTACCAGTTGCGATGACTACAGTAATACCTTGTTCTTGAGCATATCGAATTGCTTGTTGATTCTCTGGAGAAATTTCATGTGATGCATTTAATAACGTACCATCCATATCTGTTGCTATTAACTTAATCATTCGTTAACCTCGTTCCATTCTATTATTTATTATCTAGATAATTTATTTACAATCAAACACTTGCTTTACTATTCTATTTTAACAAATTCTTTTGTATCTATTGAATAGCCCGTTTGTCTGATTTTTTCTTTTCTCTTAAATTTTTAAAAAATTTTCTCAGTAGATTACCACACTCTGCTTCTAACAATCCGCTTTCTACTTGTGCTCTGTGATTAAAATTCGGTTGATTCAATAAATTCATTAAACTACCCGAACAACCACCTTTAGGATCTGCAGCACCATATTTAATAGAAGGAATGCGACTCATTACTATAGTGCCCGCACACATAACACATGGTTCAAGTGTTACAAATAAAGTACAATCTTCAAGACGCCAACTTCCTAAAACATCAGCGGCACGCTCAATGGCTAAATGTTCAGCGTGTGCAGTGGGTTGTTGCATAGTTTCTCTTAGATTATGTGCACGAGCTATAATTTGATGATTTTTAACTATAACTGCACCAATAGGCACTTCGCCTAACTGTTCAGCTTTTTGGGCTTCTTCTATGGCAATTTTCATATAATATTCATCAGTTTCCATTCGTGTCCAGACACCTCACTTGTGTTACAATACTCACTGTCTATCTTAACATTTGGAGAAGTGAATATGAATAAACCATTTATCGCAATTGAAGGTCCAATAGGTGTTGGTAAATCTTCCCTTGCACACAAATTAAGTCAATCATTAGATTTTTATGAAGAAAAAGAAATTGTTGATGAAAATCCTTTTTTATCAGATTTTTATGAAGATATTTCAAAATGGAGTTTCCAAACTGAAATGTTCTTTTTATGTAATAGATATAAACAATTTCAAGATATTAACTTTAAACATAAAGGCATTGTTAGTGACGCACATATTTATAAAAATAAAATTTTTGCGAAAAATACACTACAACCTGAAGAATTTAATAAATTCACACGTATATATGACATACTCACCGAAGATTTGTCGATGCCTGATACTGTTATATTTTTAGATGCAGAATTAGAAACGCTTAAGGCGAGAATAGCTAAACGTAATCGTAGTTTTGAGCACCAAATTGAAGATGATTACTTATTAGCTTTGAAACATGACTATCATAATTTTTATGAGTCTTTACAAAATACAAACGTAAATACATTATTCATTGATACGACTAAACTAGACTTTGTTAATAATGAAGATGATTACCAAGGTATTTTAAAACAAGTAAAATCAATGATTGGAGATATATAAAATGAATTCGTTTAACATACCACAAAATGCTATTATTACAATTGCAGGTACAGTTGGAGTAGGTAAATCAACACTCACTCAAGCTTTGGCAGATAAATTAAATTTTAAAACTTCATTTGAGAACGTAGAACACAATCCTTACTTGGATAAATTCTATAATGACTTTGAGCGCTGGAGTTTTCATCTACAAATTTATTTTTTAGCAGAACGTTTTAAAGAACAAAAACGAATGTTTGAATATGGAGGCGGTTTTGTACAAGATCGTTCAATATATGAAGATGTTGATATATTTGCGAAAATGCATGAAGAACAAGGTACAATGAGTGAAGCTGATTTTCAAACATACTCTGAACTATTTAACGCTATGGTTATGACACCTTATTTTCCAAAGCCTGATGTGCTTATTTATTTGGAATGTAACTATGATGAAGTCATAGAGAGAATTAAAGAACGTGGTCGTGATATTGAAATTAATACTGACCCTGAATACTGGCAAAAACTATTTAAACGTTATGATAATTGGATCAATAGTTTTAACGCTTGTCCTGTTGTCCGCGTTAACATTAACGACTATGATGTGCATAATGACCCAGATTCATTAAACCCTATTATTGAAAAAATTGCTCATGTTATTAAAATATATAGAGAAACTGACCCTAGATAAAAAAAGGAATATAAAATTTAACGCCAATATAGATATCTTTTTGATAAAGACGTCTATATTGGCGCTTTTTAATTATTTTTGTGAAATTTGATCAATGACATTTTTAACTTCTTTAGCACTTTCTACTATAACATCTGCCTCATGGAGTTCTTCTTCTTTAGCAATACCTGTTAAAACACCAATACTTAATCCTAGGTGGGCATTTATCGCAGTCTTCATATCATTTGCTGTATCGCCGACGATAGCAACTTGTTCAGGTTTAACATTATAAGCGTCAAATAATGGGTCCAATACTTTAGGATTAGGCTTTTCTTCAGCATGTGTTTCTGTAGAAATAACTAAATCAAATAAACTAGTGGATTGTGTTGCTTCTAAAAATTGAGTTGCTCCTTTATTTGTATCACTTGTAACGATTCCTATTTTATAACCTTTTTCTCGTAATTCTACAATTGTGTCATACACGCCTTCAATCCAATTATTTTCTGGTTCTCTTGAATCTACTAATTCTTGACTTGTATTTCTTGCCCATTCAGAAGTATCTTGTCCAGTAATATTATCAAATGATTTTATCATTTCGCCTAATGAACCCGAACCCATAACTGAATCAGGTACAATTTTGTCATCCATTATACCAAGTTGTCGATGTGCAACTTCTTTATCATGTACAGGAAATGTATCTAGTAATTTATCGACAAGACGTATACCAATTTTTTCCCAACTTTTATCAAATTCTATTAACGTGCCATCTTTATCGAATAGTATCCATTCCATTGATATCTCTACACTCCATGTTTATATTTTCTTTCAACATATACCATTGTAGTACAACCTTACTTAAAAAAATAGAAAAGTCACTTATATACAACACATGCGTATATATACTTTTTTCTACTTCATATGAATTTGAAGAATATAAAAATTTATATTACTTTCTCACATGTAAAAAAGCTAGAAACCTTTAAATTATAAGGCTTCTAGCTCATACTCTATATATTTTAATATCTTGGAACTACAAATCTCCAACCATGGCGATCTTCAAGTGTTCCGTTTTGAATACCAGTATATTCATTATATAGTTTTTGAGTAACTTCACCTGGTTCATTATTGTTAATCACGATTTCACGGTCTTCATAACGTAAAGTACCAACTGGTGAGATAACTGCTGCTGTACCTGTACCGAATACTTCAGTTAATTCACCTTTATCGTATGATTCAAATAACTCATCAATTGATACACGACGTTCTTCTACTTCATATCCTAAATCTTGAGCTAATTCAATAATTGATTTACGTGTAATACCTGGTAAAATACTACCATTTAATGCTGGTGTAACAACTTTACCATTTTCAACGAAGAAGATATTCATACTTCCTACTTCTTCTACATATTTTTGTTCAACACCATCTAACCAAAGCACTTGGTCATAACCTAATTTATTAGCGTTCGTTTGTGCTAATAGACTTGCTGCATAGTTACCTGCTACTTTAGCAAAACCAACTCCGCCTCTTACTGCACGAACATATTCATCTTCAACGTAAATTTTAGTTGATTTTAATGTATCTCCACCATAATAAGCGCCTGAAGGTGATAAAATAATTAATAATTTATATGCTTGTGACGCTCTTACTCCTAAGATACCTTCTGTCGCAAATACAAATGGACGAATGTATAATGATTGACCTTTTCCTTCAGGAATCCAATCACGTTCTACATCCACTAATTGTTTTAAACCTTCCAATAATACATCTTCATCTACTTCAGGCATTTCTAAACGAGCTAAAGAATTGTTAATACGTTTAAAGTTTTGGTCTGGACGGAATAAAACTACTTCACCATTATATTTATATGCTTTTAATCCTTCGAAAACAGCTTGCCCATAATGTAAACCTTGAGCTGCTGGTGAAATTTCAAAAGGTGCGTATGGTACTATTTTTAAATCATGCCAACCTTTATCAGCATCATAATCATAACTCAACATATAATCTGTAAAGTATTGACCAAATCCTAAGTTAGAACTATCTGGTTTTTCTTTTAATGTTTCTCTTTTTTCAAAATTGACTTGTTCTGTCATGATAACGGCCTCCTAATATTGCTACCAATATAAATATGTATACTAGATTATAGCAATCGAAATAATACTATTCAATAAGTTTTCCGAAAATTCAAAATAAATACTTATGTATACAATATATCTTAAGTTAAACACTATCATCTACATCTTACAAGTTATCTTACTGATTAAGCATAAAAAACACTCCTTCTAATGTAAAAATAATTAGAAGGAGTAAAATTAGTATTTATATCGTTATATATATTGAACGGGTTATTTTGTAGCTTTTTCTTTCTTTTCAATAGCTTCTAACATTAATTTAGTCATGCTTTCTAAATCATATTTAGGATCGAATCCCCATTCACCACGTGAACAACTCGTATCAATGCTATCAGGCCAACTCTTAGCGATATTCTCTCTAACAGAATCTACATCGTAGTCTAATGTGAAATCTGGATAATATTGTTGAATGGCTTCTTTAACCATTTCTGGATCAATACTCATCGCACTTAAGTTATAGCCATTTCTAGTTTCTAATTTTGCTCCATCCGCTTCCATTAACTGAATAATAGCATCGATTGCATCATCCATATACATCATATCCATGAATGTACCTTTATCAATATAGCTTGTGTAATGATTTTCTCTCACTGCTTTGAAATAAATTTCAACAGCATAGTCTGTAGTACCGCCACCTGGTTCTTTAACATGTGAAATTAAGCCAGGGAATCTCACGCTACGTGTATCTACGCCAAATTTTGTGAAGTAATATTGGCATAACAATTCACCAGCAACTTTATTAACACCATACATAGTTGTAGGTTGTTGAATGGTTACTTGTGGTGTATTAACTTTAGGTGTTGAATCACCAAATGCACCAATAGAACTTGGTGTGAAGAAATGTAAGTCATATGTTCGTGCTGCTTCTAGAGCATTCATTAATCCACCCATATTTAAATCCCAAGCGAACATTGGATTCTTCTCAGCAGTTGCTGATAATAAAGCAGCCATATGCATTAATGTATCTGCTCCAAAATTCTCAACTAATTCAAACATTTTATCTCGATCAGTCACGTCTAAAATTTCAAATGGACCATCTTGAACTGGAGAATCCGCTTCTGGTTCTCTAATATCTGTTGCAAGTACATTATCTGTACCATAAATTTTTCTACATTTTACAACTAATTCAGTACCTATTTGGCCTAAAGCGCCTGTAATCATAATTTTCTTCATTATAAAATCTCCCCTTGTGTTTATAGAAAATTCATTGTCTTTCTTGTATGTACAAACATTCTATTTACATCTATATTGTAATATAAAAGCGCTTTCTTGTATATATAGTGAGTACAAAGTTAATATTTTAAAATAATTTGAATAACATTACTTTTATTTTTGAGTACTTCCAGTATTCATTTATTAAACACACATATTAAACACACAAAAATGGTTAATATAAAAATAAGTGACGATGTTTTTATATTAACATCATCACTATCTATCAATTACTTCATTAAAAATGATTTAAATGTCTGCGGTTTATCATTTACTAGCATTTCAAAATCATTAGACTGTTGATCTAAAAGTCCTCTTGCTCCAGCTTCATACATTGATGCTAATAAATCACCAAATCCTTTTGGTTCATCATACATTTTAGCAAATGTCTCTAAAGAAACCGGATCATATTCAATTTTAGTTCCCGATACTTCCGAAAGTATATTTGCAAGTTCGTACATATCATAACTGTATCCGGATAATAAGTAGCGTTTCCCCCATGAATTGGGATTATTTAATATAGCGATAATTCCTCTTGCAATATCATGTCTTGAAATATAATTAATTCGACCATCCCCCACCGGATAAATCAATTTATGCATATTCATCAATTCTGGAAGATAGGGTTTTAAAGGATCCATATACATTGCCATTCTAACGTACGTAAAATCAATACCACTTGTAGCTAATAACCGTTCTGCATATCCAAAGTATGGACTCATATGAAATGGATTGTCGTGTTGATCTGCATAATATCCAATATATATAATATGCTTTACTCTGCTTTCTTTAGCTGCATCAACAAGATTCTCTACTTCTGGAATACGTTTTATAGAGGGGTGTATAATACTTGGAATAAAAATAACTGTATCAATATCATGAAAAGCACTAACCATACTTTCTTTATTGAAATAATCTAAGTGTCTTACTGTAACATGTTCTTTCCAATCTGTTGGTACCTTATCTAAATTTCTTACACCTATATAAAATTCTTTCATTTTATGTTCTACAGCTTGATTAGTAATATGTGTGCCCAAATTACCTGTTGCACCTGTTAACATGACCTTCATTTTATTCATCTCCCTTTTCCAATATATTTTAATATATTCGATGTTTCTTTATCATAAATAAACACTTAGTAAATTAACTATTGTCAATTCACTAAGTGTCCATTGCTAAATATATATCATTTTATGCTTCCATTAACTTACCGACATTGCGCATAATTCTTGCTTTTTTATAACCATGAAGATCATGTAACTCTTTATACGCACTAAATAATTTTTTATAACGTTTTACTTTTTCTGGATCAGGTGTCACTTCATATAATACAGGTTCTTTCATTGATTCAATCGCTTCATTTAAACTTTGGTGCGCACCACCACAAACAGAACCAAGAATCGCTGCACCAATTGCTGGAGCATATTCACTATCAATAATAGTTACTTTTTTATTAAGCACGTTTGCATAGATATCCATCATTAAAGGATTTTTCTTAGGTATTCCGCCGCAAGCAAATACATCTTCGACATCCATATTCCAACTTTGATATTGTTGCATAATCATTTTAGTACCAAATGCAGTAGCTTCTAAATATGCACGATATAATTCTTCATGTGTTGTTTGTAGTGACATACCGAATACGCATCCTTTAAGATTACTATCACTTAATACACTTCGGTTACCATTATGCCAATCTAAAACGACAAGACCACTTTCACCTGGCATTTGATCTTTTACTTTTTCATTCAATAATTCAAAAATTGAAATACCTCTTTCATTTGCTTCATCTACGTACTCTTTTGGTGATTGTTTAGCAATATATTCAAATAAATCACCGACTGCAGATTGCCCCGCTTCATAAGCATATAATTCAGGAATAATAGCTCCTTTAACAGAACCAGAGATACCTGGTACTTGATGTTGCTGTTCATTTAACATTCAATGACATGTACTCGTTCCTATAACCATAGTCATTTGTTTGTCTTGTTGTGAACCAATTCCTAATCGACTTGAATGTGCATCTATAATAAATGGACTTACTTTAGTCTGTGTAGAAAGACCAAGTTTTTCAGCCATTTCTTCTGATAATTGTCCTACTGTTTCGCCAATTTTAACTATTGGTGCATCCACTTTATCACGAACAACATCTGATAATTGATCACTCACTTTATCAAATAAATCATAATGGAATCCTTCATTTTCTTCCCAGAATGATTTAAATCCTAAACCACAGTTAGAACGTACATTTTCTCCTGTTAACTTATTAACAATCCAGTCACCAGCTTCCATTATATTAGCTGTTTTATCTAACACTTCTGGTGCTTTGTTCATAACTTCCATAATCTTGGGAATCATCCACTCACTACTTACATTAAATCCATAATAACCTAACCATCTACTCTTATTATCTAAAGCAGTTTGGAATAATTGGTCCGCTTCAGCTTGAGCACCATGATGTTTCCATAACTTAACGTATGCATGTGGATTATTTTCAAAACCAGGTAAATTATGAATAGGTTCTAAATTTTCGTCAGTAAACATAACTGTTGATGAAGTAAAATCTATTCCTATTCCTACTATTTCTTCTGGTTTCACACCTGAAGATTGAATTAAATAAGGTACGCCTTCTTCTAAAACTTCCATATAATCGTTACCATTTTGAAGTGAAAAACTATGTGGCAATTTTACCCCATTTAAATCTTTTTCGATTGTGCCATGTGTATATGGCTTTATATATTTATCTATAATTTTTCCATTCGTAGTATCAACTAAAAAAGCTCTACCTGAGCCTGTTCCATAATCTACTCCAATACTATAACTCATTACTAATACCCCCATACTTTGTCTACATCTCTGTTTAAGTAAGCGTTTTCTTTAGATGATACGCACAAATGAACAATAAATCAATAAAAAAACATAAAAAAGCATCAAAACAAACATTTTTGTGCAAAAACCATTGACACAAATGACTGTAAGCGTTTACCATTATTTACATAAATAAAAATGAACAGAAATTAAAGGGAGATGAACAGAAATGAGCATTGGATCAAAAGCATATCGTCTTATTCAACCAGGCGAATTTGAATATACAACAATAAATCATGAGTTTAGAGATGGTGATGTTATTGTTAATCCAGAAAAAGCAAGTGTCTGTCACGCTGACCTAAGATATTACACAGGTAATAGACGTAAAGAAGCACTAGAGAAAAAATTACCAATGGCATTATTCCACGAAGGTATCGGTACTATTGAAGATTCTAAACATCCTGATTATCAAAAAGGAGATAAAGTAGTTATCGTACCTAATATTCCTTCTCGTTTAAGAGCTGGTGATTTTGAAGAAACAGATTTACTTGATAACTATGATGAAAATGCCGTATTTATGGGTAACGGTTATGATGGTATTTGCCAAGATAGAATGGTAGTACCTGGTGACAACATCGTTAAAATTCCAGATACATTAGATGAAGATGTTGCGTTATTAGCTGAACTTTGTTCAGTATCATTATTCCCAATCAATCAATTAAAAGAAATCACAACTAAATCTTCTCCACAAGTAGCTGTATTTGGTGACGGACCAGTTGGATATTTAGCTGCAACAGCTTTACATTATATCTATGGTATTGAACAAGAAAACTTAATTGTCTTCGGTGCTATTGAAGAAAAATTAAAATCATTTGAAAACTTTGCAACTACACATCTAGTTAATGATTATGATTTCAATAGTCATAAAGGTGTTCATACTGTATTTGAATGTTGCGGTGGAAAATTCTCTGAATCTGCTATTAACCAAGCAATTGACTTAATCGATAGACAAGGTCAAATCGTGTTAATGGGTGTAACAGAAGATTTAGTAGGTATTAATACACGTGACGTATTAGAAAAAGGTTTAACACTTTCAGGTAGTTCAAGAAGTACTAAACATGAATTCGAACAATTAATTGCTTCATTCGAAAATAAAGACTATCAACAAGCACTTAAAAAATTAATCCCTGATGATTACTATGATATCCATAGTACAGAGGATTTGAAAAAAGCAATGGATGATACTGCTGCTCACAAAGGTTGGAAAAAAACTTATTTAAGATATCACTGGTCATAAACCATTGTATCTAAGGGGAGATAACAAATGATGAATAAGACAACATTTTTAGGTATGCCCAAACAAATTGTTTGGGGTTACGTAGGGATTTTAATATTTATGATGGGAGACGGCCTAGAAATTGGTTGGTTAAGTCCTTATTTACAACATAATGGTTTCAGCTCTAATGAAGTGAGTTGGCTATTTGGTTGTTATGGTATCACAGTCGCAATTGCAAGTTGGTTTAGTGGCGTATTTGCTGAAGCATTCGGTGGTAAACGTACAATGTTTATCGGCTTGATTTTATACATTATAGGAACTATTTGTTTCGTTGGTATTGCATTACCATCTGAAAACTTAGCAATTATGTATCCAGCTTATGCACTACGCGGTTTAGGTTATCCATTATTTGCATATTCATTCTTAGTATGGATTTCATACCGTTCAGAACAACGCACATTGGGTGCAGCTGTTGGTTGGTTCTGGCTAGTATTTACTGGTGGACTAAACGTATTAGGTGCGTTTTATTCTATCTATGCGATTAAATACTTAGGTCATATTGGAACATTATGGAGTTCATTATTCTGGGTAATTTTAGGTGGCTTTTTAGCTATTGTCTTAAATAGAGATAAATTACCTACATATAAAAGTAATGCTAAAGCTAAATTAAAAGAAATGATGAAAGGTTTCACTATTGTAGTTGAAGAACCAAAAGTATTATTAGGTGGTATTGTGCGTGTTATTAACACTACTGCACAATTTGCATTCCCTATTTTTTTACCTTTATATCTAGAATCATACGGAATACCAACTTCAAAATGGTTAGCTGTTTGGTCTGCTATCTTCTTCGGTAATATCGTATTCAACCTTATTTGGGGTATTATTGGAGATAAAATTGGTTGGCGTAATACTGTAATGATCTTTGGTGGTATCGGTAGTGGTGTTTCTTGTCTATTAATGGGTTATGTCCCAATATGGTCACACGGTAACATTATTTTATTAACAATTGTTGGCGTTGCTTGGGGAATCTTTATTGCAGCTTATGTACCATTAACTGCATTAATTCCTTCACTTGTTAAAAAAGATAAAGGTGCAACACTTTCAATCTTAAACTTAGGTGCTGGTTTACCAGTATTCATAGGACCAATGATAGTTAGAATTTTCTTAGAGCCACTTGGAGATTTAGGTGTAATTTGGATTTTAGGAATTATATACTTCATTAGTACAATCCTAACATTCTTCATTAAAATGCCGAAGAGTCAACAATATGGTGAAACGGAATAACGTTAAATAATTTATAGGCTGTAGACTGAATATATGATGATCATTTCATTGTCATACTTTCATCTACAGCCTTTATTATGTATTTGATATACTATAATTAAAATCGACTTAATCTTATCATTTTTATTATCAAAATTACTGAATGGAGACGTTTTATATGTTACCTGCTGAAAGAGAACAAAAAATCATTGCTTATTTAACTAAATATAAAACTGCTACTGTTCATACATTAGCAACAGAATTTAACGTACACGATGCAACGATTCGTCGTGACTTAGTAAAACTTGAACAATACAACCAAATCAGACGTACCCATGGTGGTGTCGTACTAAATAATGAAAATGTTTATAGTGAATTAAATTTCGATGATAGACAAACTTCTTACTATTATGAAAAATTAGGTATAGGATACAAAGCTGCTGAATTTGTAAATGATGGAGATACATTAATTATTGATTCAGGTTCTACCACTCTATTATTTGCAAAAGCTATTTTACAAAAGCAAAATTTAACTATTATCACTAATGACATTCATATTGCTTCTATTCTTCGCTCTTCTAACCATAAAGTGATTGTCACTGGTGGTACACTTTATCACAACAATTATGTATTAAATGGATTAATTACTACTCAAACCTTGCAATCATTTAATTCTATGAAAGCATTTTTAGCTACACCTGCTATGGATGCATTAAAAGGCGTGACGCACTACAGCGAAGAATTCGTAGATGCTAAACGCCAAATGGTTTATCAGTCTAAAGAGGTTTACATGTTAACAGATAGTTCAAAGTTAAATAAAGTAGCATTTTATCAAGTTTGTCCAACTAACAAAATTACTACGTTGATTACCGATAATCATGAAGATTTACAAGAATACAAAAAAACAATTCCTAATGTGATCTCCATTAATCCAAGTGATTATCAATAAAGCAAAAATTTTACTATCGCATACAAAAATAAAGAAGTGAGGTAGAAATAGTACATTTTCCACCTCACTTTATTTTTATTGTTGAGCTTTTTTATAAAAATAATTGGCAACTACAATGTCTACAATTGCTAAGCCCACTGATTTAAATAAAGTGATTTCGTTATCATTCATACGTCCTTGTTTATTCCCAGCAACAATGTCACCAAGTTCTGCATAAAGTGATTCTTGAGATAATATGCCTTCTTGTTCAGGAATTTTTAAATCTCCTGTTTCTTCCATTGCAGCTTCTGTAGATTCAACAATAATTTTATCTGCTACTTTCATTGATTCAGAAGGTAATTCTTGCATATCTGGTTTAAAAGAACCTACCGCATTGAGATGTACACCCGCTTCTAAAGTTCGACTAAACACAGGATGTGAAGAATTAGTAGCTGTCACAACAATATCTGCACCTTCTATTGCTTCATCAGCATTTTCAAATACTTTTACGTTAACATCATATGTTGTTTGTGACTGTTTTGCTAAACGCTCAGCTTTTTCCGTCGTTCTACTTGCAAAATGAATAGTATCAATATCTCTAACAGCTAAAACAGCTTCAATTAATCCTTCTGCTTGTTCTCCTGCACCAATTACACATAAAGTACGTGCATCTTCCCTAGCTAAATATTTTGTTGCTACACCAGAAATTGCACCTGTTCTAATTTTAGTTAAATAGCCTCCATCTAGGACTGATAACGTTTCACCTGTCTCATAATCACTCAAAATTACTGATCCACTGATAGTTGATTTACCTTTTTCAGGATTTTTAGGTGCAAATGTAACTGTTTTTAATCCCACAATTTTTAAGACATCAGATAACGCAGGCATAACTAAATATCTATTTTCATCATTAAAAGGAATTGAATATCGTAATGGTGTTTCAGTCTTACCTTCTGAAAAAGCTTTCAAGGATTCTCCTACTTCATCTATTACTTCACGCATATTTAATAATTGTTGTTGATCTTTTTCATTTAAATATAGCATTCCTTTTCCTCCATAAAATTTAATTATTCATTTATATTACTAATACCCGATATTTTATAAAAAAATGTTGGCAAATTAAAGTTTATATTGTTCTCAAACTGTATTCATGCTATTCTTAAAAACATAAATAAAGAGACAGTTGGACATTATTGTGTCTTAACTATCTCTGCGATTTTGTTTAACTAAACAAAACTATTTAATTTAACTTTTGACGACATTCATTCTCCTACACTGGAGAATGATTTTTTTTTGGCTTTTTTTAGTTATTAATAGGTATATGATATCTTTTAACTGGTAATCCATTCTTTTTGATATATGGTTCTATTTCGTATCCTCCATATGATTTTATAACTTTTTGTGATGCAAAATTTTTAGGATTACACGTCATTAGCACATTTTTTATTTGAAACGGTTTTAAAATATCTATCGCTTTTCCTAACATAACAGTCGCATAGCCTTTACCACGTTGTGATTTTGCTACACCATACCCTACATGACCGCCAATACGAGTTAATTGTTCGTTAAGTTGATATCTAATATTAACTGCTCCTACAATTTTTCCATTTTTAAAATAAAAAAATGTACTGGTTTCAACCCAATCTTCCCTAGGTTTAGGTTGATTAATATAATCCACCATGTCTTTGAAACTAGTATACTTCTTTAAATCTGTATTACCAGGTACAATCTTCTCATTATGTTCGTACCACTCATTAATATATTGTAGGAATAATTGTTCATCTTTATAATCAAGTTGGCGTAGTTCATCTACAACATCCATAATGTTCACCTCAAGATATTAAAAAAGCACTCACAGTTAATGAGTGCTTTATTTATTATTCTTATATTAAATAATGTTAAGTTCTTTTCCTACTTTTTCGTAAGCAGCTAAAGCTTTATCCAACATTTCTTTAGTATGTGCTGCTGTAGGCATATTTCTTACTCTACCCGTACCTTTTGGCACTGTAGGGAATACGATTGACTTAACATATATACCTTCTTCTTTTAATCGTTTACTGAATGCTTGCGTATCTTTTTCATCACCAATAATAACTGGTGTAATTGGTGTTTCTGATTCACCTGTATCAAATCCTAGTTTTGCTAAACCATCTTTAAGATATTGAGCATTTTCCCATAATTGATCATGCAATTCAGTTGAAGCCATTAATTTTTTAACTGCTTCTGTAATAGCTTTTGTATCTCCAGGCGCTAATGATGTAGAGAATAAGAATGGACGAGATTGTGCTTTTAACCAGTCAATTAATTCTTTAGTTCCTGCAACATAACCTCCAACAACACCAATTGCTTTAGATAATGTACCAATTTGGAAATCAATTTTATCTTGTAAGCCAAAGTGTTTAACCGTACCAGCACCTTTACCCATTACACCAGAGCCATGTGCATCATCTACATAAGTTAATAAACCAAATTCTTCAGCTATTTTAACAATTTCAGGCAGTTTAGCAACATCGCCATCCATACTAAACACACCATCAGTGATATACATTACTTTATTATACTGACCTGATTCTACAGCTTCTTTAGCTTTTGCTCTTAAATCATCCATATCTGAATGATTCACACGAATAATTTTCGCTTTAGATAAACGACAACCATCAATAATTGAAGCGTGGTTCAATTCATCAGACAGAATAGCGTCATTTTTATTCATTACAGCTGAAATCGCAGCCATATTACAATTAAATCCAGATTGGTATGCAATTGCAGCTTCTGTACCTTTAAATTTAGCTAATGTTTCTTCTAATTCATCATGTAAATCTAACGTACCGTTAATAGAACGTACAGCACCAGCACCAACACCATGTGTATCAATCGCAGCTTTAGCAGCTTCTTTTAAATCTTCATTTGTTGCTAATCCTAAATAGTTATTTGAACTTAAATTGACATAAGTTTTACCTTCAATTTTAATTTCTGGACCATTAGCACCTTCAATTGAATCTATTTCATTGTATAAACCATTTTCTTTCAAATAATTAATGTTTTCATCTAAAAAATCATGTAGTGATTGAACCACAACGATATCCCCCTTGTTTCTCTATTTGTCTTTATAATACATCAATTTAGCCTTTCATGAAAGCCCTATCACTCGTGGTAATTTTAAAAATAAATATTCATTTTCAACTATTTTGTAACATTAGATAGTGATATACTAATTATCATAATAATACGGAAGAAGTGATCGTTTTGTTTGATTGGTTTCAATTGGCTAGTAAAAAAGAAAAAAGAATGATTCAACTGCGACGTTATTTACATCAATATCCTGAACTTTCTTTTGAAGAGAAGCAAACACATGACTATATAGTTAATCAACTTAGCCAATTGTCATGTGACATTCAAACTCCAGTAGGTAGAAACGGAATTAAAGCAACTTTTAAAGGAAAAGAAAATGGACCGACTATCGCATTTCGTGCTGATTTTGATGCATTACCAGTTCAAGAACTAAATGATGTGTCTTATAAATCTAAAAACGATGGTTGTATGCATGCGTGTGGACATGATGGTCATACAGCCATACTATTAGGTGTTGCTGAAATAGTAAATGAGCATCGTCACCTACTTAAAGGTAATGTCGTTTTTATCTTTCAATATGGTGAGGAAATTATGCCTGGTGGTTCTCAAGAAATGATTAATGATGGTTGTTTAAAAGACGTAGATAAAATTTACGGTACGCATCTTTGGAGTGGCTATCCAACAGGAACCATATATTCACGACCAGGTCCAATTATGGCTTCACCAGATGAATTTAGTATTACAATTCAAGGTAAAGGCGGCCACGGCGCTAAACCACAAGAAACTATTGATCCTATTGTTATTATGGCTGAGTTTATTTTAAGTGCTCAAAAAATCATCTCACGCACTATAGATCCTGTAAAACAAGCTGTTTTAACATTTGGTATGGTACAGGCTGGTTCATCAGATAGTGTTATACCAGATAGTGCATTTTGTAAAGGGACAGTGCGTACATTTGATACACAAATTCAAAGTCATGTTAAACAAAAAATGGATAAATTACTACAGGGATTGGCATTAGCAAATGATATCACATATGATTTTAACTATATTAAAGGGTATTTACCTCTTCATAATCATGATCAAGCCTATGAAGTTGTTAAACAAGCAGCTAACGATATGCATTTACGCTTTAATGAATCTGATTTAATGATGATTGGGGAAGATTTTTCACATTATTTAAAAGTGAGACCTGGGGCTTTCTTCTTAACAGGTTGTGGCAATAAAGATAAACAGATCACAGCACCACATCATAATCCCTACTTTGATATAGATGAATCAGCATTCAAATATGCAGCAAGTGAATTCTTAAAAATATTAGAAATTGAAAAAGTTTTTTAAAAATATAAACCGATATCTATCCTGAAATAATTATGAACTTACAAACATCTCTAAATGATTAATAATCATTCATTTAGAGGTGTTTTTGTATATAAAAGCTAACACATTTCATATGTAATATTGAACTTAATTATGGAGTATGTATAATTCGTAATTAGCTGAATACGAGGTATATAGGCAAAATTCAAAGTACATATTTTATAAATAAAAAAAGACCCCTAAACGGGGCCTTTAATTATATCGAATAATAAATTATTCGTGGATTTCAGTTACAACGCCTGATCCTACAGTACGTCCACCTTCACGGATTGAGAAACGAGTACCGTCTTCAATCGCGATTGGAGCGATTAATTCAACTGTCATTTCAACGTTGTCACCAGGCATAACCATTTCAGTACCTTCTGGTAAGTTAACTACACCAGTTACGTCAGTAGTACGGAAATAGAATTGTGGGCGGTAGTTACTGAAGAATGGAGTATGACGTCCACCTTCATCTTTAGATAAAACGTAAACTTCCGCTTTGAATTTTGTATGAGGTGTGATTGAACCTGGAGCAGCTAATACTTGTCCACGTTGTACGTCTTCACGAGCAACACCACGTAATAATGCACCGATGTTGTCACCAGCTTCAGCGTAGTCTAATAATTTACGGAACATTTCTACACCAGTAACAGTTGTTTTAGAAGTGTCATGTAAACCGATGATTTCAACTTCTTCACCAACTTTGATTTGACCACGTTCAACACGGCCTGTAGCAACAGTACCACGACCAGTGATTGAGAATACGTCCTCAACTGGCATCATGAATGGTTTGTCAGAATCACGTTCTGGAGTTGGAATGTAGTCATCAACTGCTTGCATTAATTCTAAGATTTTTTCTTCGTATTTTTCGTCGCCTTCTAATGCTTTTAATGCAGAACCAGCGATTACAGGTACGTCGTCACCTGGGAAGTCATATTCAGTTAATAAGTCACGAACTTCCATTTCTACTAATTCTAATAATTCTTCGTCGTCTACCATATCAACTTTGTTTAAGAATACAACTAAAGCTGGTACACCAACGTTACGAGATAATAGAATGTGTTCACGAGTTTGTGGCATTGGACCGTCAGCTGCAGATACAACTAAGATACCGCCGTCCATTTGAGCAGCACCAGTGATCATGTTTTTAACATAGTCAGCGTGTCCTGGGCAGTCAACGTGAGCGTAGTGACGTTTGTCAGTTTGATATTCGATGTGTGCAGTATTGATTGTAATACCACGTTCTTTTTCTTCTGGTGCGTTGTCAATCATGTCATATGATTGTGCAACAGTGTCACCGTTTTTAGCTAATACAGTTGCGATTGCAGCTGTTAAAGTAGTTTTACCATGGTCAACGTGACCGATAGTACCAATATTGGCATGTTCTTTTGAGCGATCAAATTTTTCTTTTGCCATTATTAAATCTCTCCTATTCTTAATAAAAGTTATTTTCAAATTTATCTCTCATGATAGTTTCTCACCATCATGAGAAGATGATTGATTAAGTTGAGTCTAAAAGAAGTATTACTCAATTCATACTTCCTTTATAATGCATTTACCCATAAAAATCAATTCATAAAAGTGATTAGCCTATAACTAAGCTCAACCTGTATTTTAACCTAGCATAGCTAGTAAAAACAAGTTATATTATTCACCTTTATTTTTCTTAATGATTTCTTCAGAAATTGATTTTGGAACTTCTGCATAGTGGTCAAAGTACATAGTGTAAGTACCGCGACCTTGAGTGTTAGAACGTAATGAAGTTGCGTAACCGAACATTTCTGAAAGTGGTACATAAGCATTTACAACTTGTGCATTACCACGAGGTTCCATACCATCAACACGTCCACGACGAGATGTTACGTCACCCATGATATCGCCCATGTATTCTTCAGGCATTTCGATAGTTACTTTCATCATTGGTTCTAAGATAACTGGATCACATTTTTTAGCAGCTTCTTTAAGTGCTAATGATGCAGCAATTTTGAAGGCCATTTCAGATGAATCGACATCATGGTATGAACCATCATATAATTTAGCTTTAACATCAATTAATGGATAACCAGCAAGAACACCATTTTCCATAGCATCTTTAAGACCAGCTTCTACTGATGGAATGTATTCACGAGGAACTACACCACCAACGATAGCATTTTCGAATTCGAAACCGCCACCAGTTTCATTAGGTGTGAATTCAATATGAACATCACCATATTGACCACGACCACCTGATTGACGAGAGAATTTACCTTGAACTTGTGCTGATTGCTTGAATGTTTCACGATATGAAACCATTGGCGCACCAACATTACATTCAACGTTAAATTCTTTCTTCATACGGTCAACTAAGATATCTAAGTGTAACTCACCCATACCACCGATGATAACTTGTCCAGTTTCTTCGTCAGTATGTGCATGGAAAGTTGGGTCTTCTTCTTGTAATTTAACTAAAGCTTGAGTCATTTTATCTTGGTCAGCTTTAGATTTTGGTTCAACTGATAAGTGGATAACTGGTTCTGGGAATTCCATTGATTCCAAGATAATGTCGTTTTTCTCTCCACATAAAGTATCACCAGTACCTGTTTCTTTAAGACCTACCGCAGCAGCGATATCGCCTGAGTAAACAGTGTCAATCTCTTGACGTGAGTTAGCGTGCATTTGTAATAAACGACCTACACGTTCACGTTTGTCTTTAGATGAGTTTTTAATATATGAACCTGAGCTCATAGTACCTGAGTAAACACGGAAGAAAGTTAATTTACCAACATAAGGGTCAGTCATAACTTTAAATGCTAATGCAGCGAATTCAGCTGAATCGTCTGGTTTAGCAATTACTTCTTCTTCAGGATTGTTAGCACGGTGACCAACGATTGGTTTTACATCTAAAGGAGATGGTAGGTAATCAATTACAGCGTTAAGCATTAATTGAACACCTTTGTTTTTGAATGCAGTACCGCAAAGAACTGGGTAGAATTCTACATCAGTTGTAGCTTGACGGATTGCATTTTTTAATTCTTCAACTGAAATTTCTTCGTCACCAAGATATTTTTCCATTAATTCATCATTAGTTTCAGCTACTGCTTCAATTAATGTTGAACGAGCTTCTTCAGCTCTTTCTTTGTGATCATCTGGAATTTCAATTTCATCGATTTCTGTACCTAGGTCGTTAGTGTATTTGAAACATTTCATTTCAACTAAGTCAATGATTGCTTCAAATTCATCTTCAGCACCAATAGGTAATTGGATAGGTGCAGCATTAGCTTGTAAGCGGTCATGTAATGTGCTTACAGAATAATCAAAGTTTGCTCCTAATTTATCCATTTTGTTAATAAACACGATACGAGGTACGCCGTATGTTGTAGCCTGACGCCAAACTGTTTCAGTTTGAGGTTCAACACCTGATTGAGCATCAAGTACTGTAACCGCACCGTCAAGTACACGTAAAGAACGTTCAACTTCAACTGTGAAGTCTACGTGTCCTGGTGTATCGATAATATTTACACGGTGGCCTTCCCAAGCTGCAGTTGTTGCAGCAGATGTGATAGTAATACCACGATCTTGTTCTTGTTCCATCCAGTCCATTTGTGAAGCACCTTCGTGAGTTTCACCAATTTTGTGGATACGACCTGTGTAATAAAGAATACGTTCTGTCGTAGTAGTTTTACCAGCATCAATGTGAGCCATGATACCGATATTACGAGTATTTTTCAAAGAAAATTCTCTTGCCATGTATTTTTTCTCCTTCCAGTTATTACTGAATAAGTACTTTAGATATGGCGATGCCCTAAGCATGAGCCATTATTGGTAAACCAATCGTTTGGAACACACTCAGGGTAAAAGCTTCAATCTTACCAACGGTAGTGAGCAAATGCTTTGTTAGCTTCAGCCATTTTGTGAGTGTCCTCACGTTTCTTAACTGCACCACCTGTATTATTTGCTGCATCTAAGATTTCGTTAGCTAAACGTTCTTCCATAGTTTTTTCACCACGAAGACGCGCATAGTTAACTAACCAACGTAATCCTAAAGTAGAACGACGTTCTGGGCGTACCTCAACAGGTACTTGGTAGTTTGAACCACCCACACGACGAGCTTTAACTTCTAATACTGGCATAATGTTTTCGATTGCTTCTTCGAATACTTCAATAGCTTGACGACCACTACGTTCTTCAACTAGGTCGAATGCTGAATAAAGAATTCTTTGAGCTGTTCCACGTTTACCGTCTAACATAATTTTGTTAATTAATTTTGTAACTAATTTTGAGTTATGAATTGGATCTGGTAATACGTCTCTTTTAGGTACTGATCCTTTACGAGGCATAATGTAAATCCTCCCTTCCTATTATAGTATATTGTGTTTCATTATTTTTAAAATTTACGTAATCTTAAAAATTAATTTTTAGGTTTTTTAGTTCCGTATAATGAACGACCTTGTCTACGTCCGTCTACACCTGAAGTATCAAGTGCACCACGTACAATGTGGTAACGCACACCAGGTAAGTCTTTTACACGTCCACCACGTACAAGTACTACACTGTGTTCTTGTAAGTTGTGTCCGATACCAGGAATGTATGCGTTGATTTCAATGTTATTTGATAAACGCACACGTGCATATTTACGTAACGCTGAGTTAGGTTTTTTAGGTGTCATAGTACCCACACGAGTACAAACGCCACGTTTTTGTGGAGAATTCAATTCAGTGAATTGTTTCTTCTTACTGTTAAAACCTCTGTTTAAAGCTGGTGAATCAGATTTTTTTGATTTGCTTTGTCTTGGTTTACGTACTAATTGGTTAATAGTTGGCATTGAATATGTCCTCCTCTCTTCATTTTTTAATCCCACACATCCAGGTGGTTCATTTTAAGGTTAAATAAAATTTAGTAAGTAAAAACTTACTAATTCTCATTCAATATAGCAACGATTGTTGCATTAACATTAATACCTACATATTCTCCTAAATCCTTCTTAGATGAGAAAAGTGTATATGGTATGTTTTTTTGATTGATTTGGCTTAACACGCGAGTCATAAGATGAACCTCAACGTCTTGAGCAATAATCAATGATGTAACTTGATCTTTATTCAACGCTTTAAGCGTCTCCTTCAGACCAACTACATATTGTTGTTTGTTAAAGCGTGCAACTTTTTCATTAGACATTTATAATATCCTCCAAAGTTCTGCTTGCATCAACCTTTAATATAGTAACATTACATGACTACAATAGTCAATATTTATTCATGCATTTATGAAATAAATAAGAATCAAGAGACTAAAATTTTCGTTTAGTCTCTTGATTAAATAACTATTCGGTAACGTCTACCTCTTCTTCTGTACTAGCAACTGGAGCTACGTTTTTATCGAATTGAACATCGCTATAACGTCTCATACCAGTACCAGCTGGGATAAGTTTACCGATAATTACATTTTCTTTAAGACCAAGTAAATCATCGCGTTTACCTTTAATAGCTGCATCAGTAAGTACACGAGTTGTTTCTTGGAATGATGCTGCAGATAAGAAGCTTTCTGTTTCAAGAGAAGCTTTTGTAATACCTAGCAATACCGGTTTTGCAGTTGCTGGGCGTTTACGTTCTTTAAATGCTTCTCTGTTAGCATCTGTAAAGTTGTGGATATCAACTAATGAACCAGGTAATAACTTAGTATCTCCTGCTTCAATGATACGAACTTTACGTAACATTTGTCTTACCATTACCTCAACGTGTTTATCATCAATTTCAACACCTTGCATACGGTAAACTTTTTGAACTTCTTTTAATAAATAGCTTTCAGTAGCATTTAAACCAGCAACTGATAAGAAGTTTTTAGGTTCAATTGAACCTTCTGTTAATACTTCACCACGTTCAACTGATTGTCCTACTTCAACTTTAAGTCTAGAAGTTCCTGAAGCTAGATAAGATCTAGTTTCATTTTCACCTTTAACAACAATTTCTTGTTGACGGTCTTTTGCTAATTTAATATCTTCTACTACACCTTCAATTTCAGTGATTACAGCTTGACCTTTAGGGTTACGTGCTTCAAATATTTCTTGAATACGTGGAAGACCTTGAGTAATATCGCTTCCGGCTACCCCACCTGTATGGAATGTACGCATTGTAAGCTGTGTACCTGGTTCACCGATTGATTGTGCAGCAATTGTACCAACTGCTTCACCCACTTCAACTTTTTCACCTGTTGCAAGGTTTTTACCATAACATTTTTCACATACACCATGACGTGTATTACAAGTGAATGCTGAACGGATGTACATTTGTTCAATGCCAGCGTCAGTAATTTTCTTAGCAATTTCAGCAGTGATTAACTCATCTGGACGAATAATCACTTCATCAGTTTCAGGATGACGGATAGTTTCTTTTGAGTAACGTCCTTCGATACGTTCAATGAATGGTTCAATCATTTCTGTACCTTCTCTAATATCTGAAACAAGTAAACCTCTGTCAGTACCACAATCTTCTTCACGAACAATAACATCTTGTGCAACGTCAACAAGGCGACGAGTAAGATAACCTGAATCGGCAGTTTTAAGTGCTGTATCGGCAAGACCTTTACGCGCACCATGAGTAGAAATGAAGTACTCTAACACTGTTAAACCTTCACGGAATGATGATGTGATTGGTAGTTCGATGATCTTACCTGATGGTGCAGCCATCAATCCACGCATACCTGCTAACTGTGTAAAGTTAGATGCGTTACCACGGGCACCAGAGTCACTCATCATGAAGATTGGGTTTGTTTTTTCAAGTGATTGCATTAATTCACCTTGAATTTGGTCCTTAGCATCTGTCCAAATTTCAACGACAGCATTGTAACGTTCTTCTTCAGTGATTAAACCACGATTGAATTGTTTAGTTACACGATCAACTAATTTTTCATGCTCATCTAAAATATCTTTTTTATCTGGTAATACCACGATATCAGATACACCAACAGTGATACCTGCTTTTGATGAGAATTTAAATCCTAGGTCTTTCATGCGGTCAAGCATCATAGATGTATCAGTGATACTAAATCTATTAAATACTTCAGCAATGATATTACCTAAGAATTTTTTATTGAATGGTTCAGTTAATTCTTTAGTTTCAAAGAATTCTTTTAATCCACCTTCACCTAACTCTGTTGGGTCAACAAAGTATTTATCAGGTGTTTTACCTTCAAGGTTAGCTTGAGTTGGTTCATTGATATAAGCAAATGAATCAGGAATGATTTCATTAAAGATAATTTTACCTACTGAAGTAGCTAAAATTTTATTGTTTTGCTCATCTGTAAATGTTGGATTATTGAATGAACTTGCATGTACACCAATTCTAGTGTGTAAATGAACATAGCCATTAGCATATGCTTTTAACACTTCGTTAGTATCATTAAAGATTGCCCCAGTGTTAACAGCATCTTTACGTTCTAATGTTAGATAATAGTTACCTAATACCATATCCTGTGATGGTGTAACAACTGGTTTACCATCTTTAGGGTTCAAGATGTTTTGCGCAGCTAACATTAACATACGTGCTTCGGCTTGAGCCTCTTTAGATAATGGAACGTGAACAGCCATTTGGTCACCATCAAAGTCAGCGTTATATGCTGTAGTAACAAGAGGGTGTAAACGGATTGCACGACCTTCAACTAAAGTTGGTTCGAATGCTTGGATACCTAATCTGTGAAGTGTAGGTGCACGGTTTAGTAATACTGGATGTTCTACAATAACTTCTTCTAAAACATCCCATACTTCATCGTCCATGCGTTCGATTTTACTCTTCGCATTTTTAATGTTTGTTGCAATTTCACGTTGAACTAATTCTTTCATTACGAAAGGTTTAAATAGTTCAAGTGCCATTTCTTTAGGTAAGCCACATTGATACATTTTTAGACTTGGACCTACTGCGATAACGGAACGACCTGAATAGTCAACACGTTTACCTAATAAGTTTTGACGGAAACGACCTTGTTTACCTTTTAACATATGTGATAGTGATTTTAATGGACGGTTACCAGGACCTGTAACAGGACGGCCACGACGACCATTATCAATTAAAGCATCAACAGCTTCTTGTAACATACGTTTTTCATTTTGAACTATGATTCCAGGTGCACCAAGATCTAATAAGCGTTTCAAACGATTGTTACGGTTAATAACACGTCTATATAAATCGTTTAAGTCACTTGTTGCAAAACGTCCACCGTCTAATTGAACCATTGGACGGATTTCTGGTGGGATGATTGGAAGTACATCTAAAATCATCCAAGCTGGATTGTTACCTGAATTACGGAATGATTCAACTACCTCTAAACGTTTGATAGCACGAGTAAGTCTTTGTCCTGTTGCAGATTCTAATTCATCACGTAAAGTTTTAAGTTCTTCATCTAAGTCAATTTCTGATAATAAGTCTCTGATACCTTCAGCACCCATTTTGGCAACAAATTGACCTGGATATTTATCATAATAATCTCTAAATTCTGCTTCTGATAATAATGTTTTCTTTTCTAAACCAGTTGGACCTGGGTCAACAACAACATAAGAAGCAAAGTAAATAACTTCTTCTAATGCTCTTGGAGACATATCTAATAATAGACCCATACGGCTAGGGATACCTTTGAAGTACCAAATATGTGAAACTGGTGCTGCTAATTCAATGTGTCCCATTCTTTCACGACGTACTTTTGACTTCGTTACTTCAACACCACATCTATCACATACCATGCCTTTGTAGCGTACACGTTTGTACTTACCACAACTACACTCCCAGTCTTTTGTAGGTCCAAATATTCTTTCACAGAAAAGACCATCTTTTTCAGGTTTTAACGTACGATAGTTAATTGTTTCAGGCTTTTTAACCTCACCATAAGACCATGAACGAATCTTTTCAGGTGAAGCTAATCCTATTTTCATATAATGGAAATTATTTACATCAATCAAGGAGCCTACCTCCTTCAATTTAGATTAGCTGTGCTATTTGATTGATTTACATTTATAGTATATAGAATTTGAGAAAGGTTTGAGCGACACTGATGTCGCCCCAACCTATATTCTAGTTATCTATGTGCATATTAATCAGTAGTTTCTTTTTGTGATTCTGGCGCATCTTTTTGTTGTAAATCTACTTTGCGTTCAGTTACATCTTCATCTTCGTTGTCAGCCATTTCGATTTCGTTATCTTGCTCATCCATCACTTTGACGTCTAATCCTAAACTTTGTAATTCTTTCATCAATACACGGAATGATTCAGGAACACTTGGTCTAGAGATATTTTCGCCTTTTACTATAGCTTCGTATGTTTTAACACGACCTACAGTATCGTCTGATTTATAAGTCAAGATTTCTTGTAATGTGTATGCAGCACCATATGCTTCAAGTGCCCATACCTCCATTTCACCAAAACGTTGTCCACCGAATTGCGCTTTACCACCTAATGGTTGTTGCGTAACTAATGAGTATGGACCAGTTGAACGCGCATGTAATTTATCGTCAACCATGTGTGCAAGTTTAAGCATGTACATAACACCAACTGAAATACGATTATCGAATGGTTCACCAGTACGACCATCATATAATACAGTTTTACCGTCACGAGCCATACCTGCTTCTTCGATAGTTGACCAAACGTCATCATCGTTGGCACCATCGAATACTGGAGATGCAACATGGATACCTAAGTTTTTAGCAGCCATACCTAAATGTAGCTCAAGTACTTGTCCGATATTCATACGTGATGGTACACCTAATGGGTTTAACATGATGTCAATTGGAGTTCCATCTGGTAAATATGGCATATCTTCTTCAGGAACAATTTTAGAAATGACACCTTTGTTACCATGTCGACCACACATTTTATCTCCGACGTGAATTTTACGTTTTTGAACGATATAAACACGTACTAATTGGTTAACACCTGGAGATAATGTATCATCGCCTTCTTCACGATTGAATACTTTAACATCTAGAACGATACCGCCAGCACCATGTGGCACACGTAATGATGTATCACGAACTTCACGTGCTTTTTCACCAAAGATTGCATGTAATAATCTTTCTTCTGCTGTAAGTTCTGTAACTCCTTTTGGTGTTACTTTACCTACTAAGATGTCTCCATCATTAACTTCAGCACCAACATAAACGATACCACGTTCGTCTAAGTTTTTAAGTGCACTTTCAGAAACATTAGGAATATCACGTGTAATCTCTTCAGGTCCTAATTTAGTATCACGAGCTTCTGATTCATACTCTTCAATATGAATTGAAGTGTAAACGTCGTCTTTAACTAAACGTTCACTCATGATTACAGCATCCTCGTAGTTATAACCGTCCCAAGTCATGAATCCAACAACAACGTTACGGCCTAATGCCATTTCGCCTAATTCCATTGAAGGACCATCAGCTAGTATTTCGTTATATTCAACGATGTCACCAGCAGCAACAATTGGGCGTTGGTTATAACAAGTACCAGAGTTAGAACGTTTGAATTTCGCTAATGGATAACGATCTAATTCACCTTCGTGCTCTTGTCCATTTTGTTCAACTAGACGACGTACTAAGATTTCATTAGATTCAACATGTTCAACTCTACCTCTATGGTTTGCTGTAATAGCAGCACCTGAGTCACGTGCAGCAACATGTTCCATACCAGTACCAACAAATGGAGCTTCAGGGTTCATCAATGGTACTGCTTGACGTTGCATGTTTGCACCCATTAACGCACGGTTAGAGTCATCGTTTTCTAAGAATGGGATACATGCTGTAGCTGCTGATACAACCTGTTTAGGTGAAACATCCATGTAATCCATTTTTTCTTTAGCCATAACTGTGTTATTACCACGGAAACGACAAACAACTTCATCGTCTAAGAAACGGCCATTTTCATCTAATCGAGAGTTCGCTTGGGCAACAACATAACTATCTTCTTCATCAGCAGTTAAATAGTCAATTTGATCAGTAATTGCATTCGTATCTAAATCTACTTTACGATATGGTGTTTCAATGAAACCAAATTCATTCACACGTGCGTAACTAGATAAAGAGTTGATTAATCCAATGTTTGGACCCTCTGGTGTTTCAATTGGACACATACGACCATAGTGAGAATAGTGTACGTCACGAACTTCCATTTGTGCACGTTCACGTGTTAAACCACCAGGTCCTAAAGCAGAAAGACGACGTTTATGTGTTAATTCTGCTAATGGGTTAGCTTGGTCCATGAATTGTGATAATTGTGAACTACCAAAGAATTCTTTAATAGATGCAATAACAGGACGGATATTGATTAATTGTTGTGGTGTAATTGAATCCGTATCTTGAATAGACATTCTTTCTCGAACTACACGTTCCATTCTTGATAAACCAATACGGAATTGGTTTTGTAATAATTCGCCTACTGAACGTAAACGACGATTACCTAAATGGTCAATATCATCTGTATAACCGATACCACTTAATAAGTTAAAGAAATAACTCATTGAAGAAATGATATCTGCTGGAGTAATACATTTAACTTCTGAATCTGGTAATGCATTACCAATAACAGTTGTTGTGCGTCCTTCTTCATCATTAGGAACATATACTTTGATTGATTGAATTTCAACTGGTTCATCAATAACTGTTCCTTCTAATTCAAATACTTCACTATTAGCATTTGATTCTAAAACGTCCATAATTTCGTCTAATTTACGACGATCAAGAACTGTTCCTTCTTCAACTACAATTTCACCTGTTTCACTATTAACAATTGGTTCTGCTAATTTTTGGTTGAATAAACGGTGTTTTAAGTGTAGTTTTTTGTTTGCTTTGTAACGACCAACGCTTGCTAAGTCATAACGTTTTGGATCGAAGAAACGTGAATATAATAAGCTTTTAGCATTTTCTACTGTTGGTGGTTCGCCAGGACGTAAACGCTCATAAATTTCTAATAATGCTTGTTCTGTGTTTTCAGTACCATCTTTTTCTAATGTATTACGTAAGTATTCACTATCACCTAGTAAATCTACAATTTCTTGATCACTTGAGAAACCTAATGCTCTTAGTAATACAGTTAATGGTAATTTACGTGTTCTATCAATACGTACATAAACAACGTCTTTTGCATCAGTTTCATATTCTAACCATGCACCACGGTTAGGAATAATTGTTGCATCATAGTTTACACGGCCGTTTTTATCAAGTTTTTCATTGAAATAAACGGATGGTGAACGTACTAATTGTGATACGATAACACGTTCTGCACCATTGATAACAAATGTACCTGTATCTGTCATTAGTGGGAAATCACCCATGAATACTTCTTGCTCTTTTACTTCGCCAGTTTCTTTAATAATAAGACGTACTTTTACACGAAGAGGTGCAGCATAAGTAGCGTCACGGTTTTTTGATTCTTCTAAGTCGTATTTCGGTTCACCTAATCTATAATCTACAAATTCTAAAGATAGGTTACCTGTGAAATCTTCAATCGGAGAAATGTCTCTAAACATTTCTAATAAACCTTCTTTAAGGAACCAATCGTAAGATTTTGTTTGAATTTCTATTAAGTTCGGTAATTCTAATACTTCTGAAATTCTCGCGTAGTTTCTACGTTTACGATGTCTTCCATATTGGACAACTTGACCTGCCAAACAGATTCACCCCTCAAAAATTGTGTGGTTTGCTTTTACTCATAAAACAAAAGAGAGACTCAAGATTTAAAGACAAAAAGAAAACGGCAACACTTCAGATGACACCATTTTCTATTCTTTATTTATCTTGTTTAACTTATTTGTTTTACATAAAAGTACACACTTATTGAACATAAATTTTTACATTTTATAACTATATCAGAATACTACTCTTAAATCAAGCTTTTGAACTTTTTAATATATAGTACCCTTTACTTTTATTTACAACTTCCACATTGTTAAATAATTCATCCATTTTCTTTTTAGCGGAAGGCATACCTTGCTTTTTTTGAATGACGACAAATAACTCGCCACTTACTTTAAGTTTTTGGTAAGCTTCTTCAAAAATACGATGAACGACATCTTTGCCCGCTCTGATTGGCGGATTAGTTAATACAAAATCAAATTGGTTATCTTCAACTTGAGTCATCCCATCACTCTCTAAAATATCCGCATTTTCAATGTGATTTCTTTTTTTATTCTTTTTAGCTAATTCTAAGGCTCTTCTATTCACATCTAACATAGTAATATGATGATGTGGAGATACCTTAGCAATCATTAATCCAATTGGACCATATCCACAACCAACATCAGCAATTGTTTTACTTGGACCAGGTGGATTGTTATTTATGAATGTTTGAATTAATAAGTCAGATCCATAATCAACTCTATCTCTAGAAAAAACTCCATTATCTGTAATTAAATCTATTGATTGTTGATAACACTCATAAGTGATATGTTTTTCATCACTTTTTACATCCGGATTTTCATCATAGTAATGACTCATGTCTTCACCTCTATTAGTCTTTTGTATAACATTAATTGAAAAAATTATTATAAATGAATTAAAAACCCCGTTATCGCAATAACGGGGTTTTTAACTTCTCAAAGAATGTAGTCACAAATATAATTTGTAACTATATTATTTAGTTAGGAAACTAGAATTATTTTAATTCTACAGTTGCTCCAACTTCTTCTAATTGTTCTTTAAGTTTTTCAGCTTCTTCTTTAGGTAAAGCTTCTTTGATTACTTTAGGAGCTCCGTCAACTAATTCTTTAGCGTCTTTTAATCCTAAGCCAGTTGCTTCTTTAACTGCTTTAACAACTTTGATTTTTGAAGATCCAGCTGAAGTTAATTCAACATCAAATTCAGTTTTTTCAGCTGCTGCGTCGCCGCCACCAGCTGCACCTGCTGCTGCTACTGGAGCTGCTGCAGTTACACCAAATTCTTCTTCAATTGCTTTTACTAAATCGTTTAATTCTAAAACTGACATTTCTTTAATTGCTTCAATGATTTGTTCTTGATTAGCCATTTTATAATTCCTCCGTTATTTTTAATTTTTTATGCGCAATTATTCAGCGCTTTCTTCTTTTTGTTCTCCAACAGCTTTAACCGCATAAGCGAAGTTGCGTACTGGAGCTTGTAATACAGATAAAAGCATAGATACAAGACCATCGTGTGAAGGTAATGAACCAACAGTTTTAACTTCTTCTGCTGAAATAACATTTCCTTCCATAACGCCTGTTTTAACTTCTAACGCTTCATGTTCTTTTGCAAATCCTGCAATAACTTTTGCTGGAGCTACTACATCTTCAGTTGAAGTTGCGATAGCTGTAGGACCTGTTAAGAATTCATCTAAGCCTTCGATACCAGCTTTTTCAGCAGCACGACGTACCATTGTGTTTTTGTATACTTTATACTCAACACCAGCTTCACGTAATTGTTTACGTAATTCAGTAACTTCAGCTACTGTTAAACCACGGTAGTCAACGATCACTGTTGAAACTGAGTTTTTAAGTTGATCAGCAATTGTATCAACTAATTGTTTTTTAGCTTCAATGATAGCAGACATTCAGACACCTCCATTTAATTTTTTCGGTGCTTTTTTTAAGTTTAATAAAAAAAGCACTTTCTACCCACGGCAAAAAGTGCTTGAAAGTTAATAGTCACGTTCAAGTCAATTTTAGCCTCGGTAGGATTATGTTTTAAGTTATCAAATAACTCCTACTGTCTTAGGTAAAATAATCACAATATTTAATATAACTGCTTAATTGTAATATGTCAATATGTTTTTTAGAAACTCTTAGCATTTTAATGCTTAGAGTTTCTTATGCATGAGCTTTAGCTCAAGTGTTCCTCTCGAAGTGCATTTTAATGCTTAGAGTTTCTTAGAGAGCAACTCTCAAATCTATCTGATTTCTTAGTGTTGCCTCCACAAGGTTGACTAGACCAATCATGAGCTCTGTGATATGAGTGGTCAGTCAACTACTGTGAGCATGAGCTTTAGCTGTGGCGTTCCTCTCGTAATGCATTTTAATGCTTAGAGTTTCTTCGTTTTAAAAAATTAAACCTAGGACTTTAACAGCCCTAGGTTATATTTATTAATTATAATTTGAATGAAGAAGTATCAACTTTAACTCCAGGACCCATTGTTGTAGTTACAGCAACAGATTTGAAGTAAGTACCTTTAGAAGATGATGGTTTAGCTTTTGCTAATACATCTTGTAAAGCTTTGAAGTTTTCAACTAATTTTTCATCGCTAAATGAAACTTTACCGATAGAAGCATGTACGATACCAGCTTTTTCAGCACGGTATTCAACTTTACCAGCTTTGATTTCTTCAACTGCTTTTTTAACATCCATTGTTACAGTACCAGTTTTAGGGTTTGGCATTAAACCTTTAGGTCCTAATACACGACCAAGTTTACCAACTTCGCCCATCATGTCTGGAGTAGCAACAACTACGTCAAAGTCGAACCAACCTTGTTGGATTTTTTGTACGTAATCAGATTCACCTACGTAATCTGCGCCTGCTTCTTCAGCTTCAGTGATTTTATCACCTTTTGCAAATACTAATACACGTTGTGATTTACCAGTTCCGTTTGGTAGCACTACTGCACCACGGATTTGTTGGTCATTTTTACGTGTATCAATTCCTAAACGGAATGCAACTTCAACTGATGCGTCAAAGTTAGCAATGCTTGTTTCTTTAGCTAATTTAACTGCTTCTTCAACACTATAGTGTTGTGTACGGTCAACTTTATTAGCTGCTTCTTGATACTTTTTACCTTTTTTAGCCATTTATTGTTCCTCCTTTAGTGGTTTTAGCGGAATTTCCTCCCACATTTACTTGTGTCTACCACAAGTTAAGAGCAGATAACAGATAGTTTCTTAATCGTATCAGCCTTTTCAAGCTACTGAGTGCTAAGATGTCATAGACAAAATGGATTGTTTATACCTATTCTGTTACCTGCTTTTATCGTTTGAATCAGTTCATTTCAAATTAGATTTGATTGTTTATTATTCTACAGTGATACCCATACTACGAGCAGTACCTTCGATAATACGCATAGCTGCTTCTTCGTCTGCAGCATTTAAATCTTGCATTTTTTCATTAGCAATTTGACGTACTTGATCTTTAGTTACTGAAGCAACTTTGTTTTTGTTAGGTTCGCCTGAACCTTTTTCAACGCCAGCTGCTTTTTTAAGTAGTACTGGAGCCGGTGGAGTTTTTGTAATGAATGTAAATGAACGGTCTTCATATACACTGATTTCTACCGGAATGATTAAACCTGCTTGCTCTTGAGTACGTGCATTGAACTCTTTACAGAATCCCATAATATTCACACCTGCTTGACCTAATGCTGGACCAACTGGTGGTGCTGGGTTTGCTTTACCTGCAGGAATTTGTAATTTAACTACTTTTTCTACTTTTTTAGCCACGATGTGCACCTCCTTGATATCGTGATGTGGTCACAGGGCTCAGTTTTGCCCTCCCACTCTTAACATTTCGTGACGAAATGAACGCTCTAAAAGCGCGACCACATTATTTTAACACTGTTTCACTTCAGAAAGCAATAGTAAAATTTCAACTTTCATATATTATATATGTTAATTTTGTTTACTATAATTTTTCGATTTGATCGAATTCAACTTCTACCGGTGTTTCTCTTCCGAACATATCAACTAACACTGTTAATTTAAATTTTTCCGCTTCAATTTCTTGAACTTCGCCGACTTGGTTTGCGAATGGTCCAGATTTAATGCGTACTTGTTCGCCAACATCTAATTCGACATCGATTGTTTTTTCCTTTAATCCCATTTGTTTAAGAATAAAGCGAACTTCTTCTGGTAATAATGGGTTAGGTTTTGATCCAGCTCCAGCTGAACCGACAAATCCAGTTACACCTGGTGTATTTCTTACTACATACCATGATTCATCTGTCATTACTAATTCTACTAGTACATATCCAGGGAATGTTTTTTTCACAAGTTTTTTAGCTTTTCCATCTTTAACTTGTGTTTCTTCTTCTTCAGGTATGACAACTCTAAAGATTTGTTCTGTCATATTCATTGATTCTACTCTTTTTTCAAGATTCTTTTTAACTTTGTTTTCATATCCTGAGTATGTATGCACTGCATACCAACGCTTTGCGCCTACTTCTTCAGACATGTCGCCACTCCTAACCTAATAATAAATTTTTCAACGCTGTAATTCCTAAATCTAAGGCATAGAAAAAGACTAAGAAGAATATTACTGTCGAAACAACTATAACAGTGTATTTAAATAATTCCTCTTTAGTTGGCCAACTTGTCTTTTCCATTTCAGATTTTACACCTTGAAAAAAGCTATCTTTTTTAGCCACTAATAAAACCTCCAAATCTTTTAACAATATCTTTATCACATGCTGCGTATTGTTTATTTTGATTCTTTATGTACTGTATGAGCATTGCATCTTGAACAGTATTTCTTAAGGGTCAATCTTTCAGCAGAGCCTTCTTTTTTGGGTACATTATAATTTCTATTGCCACACTCTTCACAATTCAAGGGTACTTTTTTCACATTCATTCACCTTTACTCATTAATATACCAGTCTACTATACATAAATCTAAATATGAATGTCAAACTAGTATACGTCATATTAAGGTTATATCGTTTCTTGTATTCATATTATTATCACTATTTAAACTTATATTCTAAATGATGTCTTATTTTCATTTTACAACGTTGTATCGCATTGTAAACTACTTTGTCTTTAATAGATAATAGGTTAGCGATTTCCTTAGGCTTATAACCTTTAGTATATAAATCAAATACCTTTTGTTCTTGAAGTGTCAAATATTGTTTTATCACATTGATTGCTTCTATTATTTCTTTTCTCTGTAAATTGACCTCTATCTCGTCTCGATTAAGTATATTAATTTGATAATCTATGACATATTCATTAACCAAATTTTTAAATTGCTTTTGATCAGAGAAACATTTTCTATAATAATCACATTTCACAGATTTAATTAAACATGATACGTATTTTACAAATGATTCATCACATTGGTAATTATACCGTTTGAGTGCTTTGTAAATTTTAATCAAGATTTCTTGATATAAATCATCTTTTTCAAATTGATTTTGAGAAATAGAATTAATCCTTTTGATAATTAATGGATTGAATCGATGGATAACCTTTTTTAAATCCATTTCTAATCTTTGCAAATCTGGCGATATTTGTTGTTGTTCTAGTTGTCCTTTTTCTTGTGTCATATAAATAGCCTTTCCAAAAATTTAAGACTATTTTATAAGATATCTAATATAAATAGCAATATTGCAAAAATTAATCTTTTTTATGGTTACCCCTTCTTATTTTTTCAAATTCTGCAAGTATATCTTTAGACAACGGAATTCGAGTTCTTGGTTTCTTTTCTGTGATGTCTTCTAACGATTTACTAACAGTAATTTGATTTTCTTTTAATTCTCTCCACATTTCTCTAGAGGAAATTCGATATGCACCAGAACCAAAAATAGCATGTTGTTCGCTCATATCACTCGTCACAACTGTTATATGCGTTGTGTGTTTGTTATACAATTCATAAACATAGCGCTCAATAAAGCTATCGGCCGTTTCTTTTTCCTTAGTAAATACTGTTCTAACTCCGTGATACATATACTCTCTTTCGATGCCAGATTGTTCATAAGCATCGAATACGCAAACAATCTCGTCGGCGATTACAGCATTATAGTTTGCAATAGCGTCAATCAATTGTTCTCTTGCTTCTTCAAGGTTATCTTTAGCAATTTTACTCAGTGTCGTTGATTGGCCAATCATATTGTAACCGTCAATAATTAAATAACGTTCCTTCATTATTCGTCTCCGTTCGAATGTCTTTTACGGAATACCTCGTACATCATTAAACTTGCAGCAACTGATGCATTTAAACTATTTACATGACCAACCATAGGAATTTTAATATAGAAATCACATTTATCACTTACTAAGCGACTCATGCCTTGTCCTTCACTTCCTATAACAATTGCTAGAGACATATCGGCTTCTAACTCTCTATAGTCTGTTGCATTATTTGCCTCTGTACCAGCAACCCAAAAGCCATTATCTTTTAGTTCATCAATTGTTTTGGCTAAGTTTGTTACTCTGATGACAGGCACATGCTGTATGGCACCTGTAGAAGCCTTAGCAACGGTTTGAGTTAAAGAAACAGAACGTCGTTTAGGAATTATGACGCCATCAACACCAGACGCATCAGCTGTTCTTAAAATTGAACCTAAGTTATGAGGGTCTTCTAAACCGTCTAATATCATAACTGTAGATAATCCTTCTTTTTCTTTTTGTTGTTTTAAAAATTGATCGAAATCAGCATATTCATATGGTGCAATAAGTGCAGCTACTCCCTGATGGGGTGCAGTAGATAAAAAATCTAATTTAGATTTTGGCACTGTTTGTACTATGATTTTTTGATCTTTTGCATTTTTTAAAATATCGTTGATTTGTTGTTTTTTTATACCATCTTGTATCAAAATCTTATTTATTGAATGACCTGAAGTAATAGCTTCTTTTACTGCATGTCTACCAACAATGACTATATCTTCCACTTACTCACGACCTCTCATTAACTATTTCTATTATTTTATTTAGCAATTCTTTCAATCGTTCTTCATTATGTTCTAAATACAAATAACCAAGTACCGCTTCTATAGCTGAACTCTTACGGTAAGTTTGAATGTCTGTATTTTTAGCCTTAGTATAACTTTTAGCATTACGCCCTCTTTTTAATATATCCAGTTCTTCTTCAGTAAACCAATCTTCATCAATAAGCGTTTCAAGTGTTTGTGCTTGGCTTTTAGCTGAGACATATTGTTTTGAAACTTGATGTAATCGGTTAGGTTTACTGCGTAATTTGAGCACGATATATTCACGAACATGCTGATCTAAAACGGCATCACCCATATAAGCTAATGTTAAAGGATTAAGTAATTTCGTATTCATATTATCCACGTTTAAATCTAACACCTTGAGGAGTATCTTCTAAAATAATATTCTTCTCTTTTAAATGGTCTCTAATTTCATCAGCACGTGCGAAATCTTTATTTTTTCTAGCTTCATTACGCTCTTCAATTAATTTTTCAATGTCTTCATCTAATAAATCATCTTGTTGTTTTCCTTTTAATGGTACGCCTAATACATCACTAAATATTTGATAAACTTCTTTAAATCTATGAATAACTTGAGTTGAAGTAACATTTTCTAATACATATCGATTGGCTAATTTCGCTAAATCATACCAAGCTGTTACAGCATTAGCTGTATTAAAGTCATCATCCATCACTGATTCAAAATTTGCTAAGATATCATTAATTTGGTCGATATATTCTTCTTGATTTTCAATATCAGTAGCTATTGCTTCTCTTTCTTCAATTAATTGATAACTATTTCTAATACGTTCTAGACCACTTTTAGCTGCACTTACAAGTTCTAAATTATAGTTAATTGGACTACGATAATGCACACTAATCATGAAGAAACGTAAGACATCCGGATCAATTTCTTTTATAATATCGTGCACTAAAATAAAGTTACCTAAAGATTTACTCATTTTTTCATTGTCGATATTTATAAAGCCATTATGCATCCAATAATTAGCAAATGGTGCATGGTTATGTGCTTCTGATTGTGCAATTTCATTTTCATGGTGAGGGAATTGTAAATCTGAACCTCCTGCATGAATATCGATTGTTGGTCCAAGCTCGTGAAATGCCATTACTGAACATTCAATATGCCATCCAGGACGACCTTCGCCAAAAGGACTTTCCCAACTAATCTCGCCAGGTTTCGCCTTTTTCCATAAAGTAAAGTCTAGTGCATCTTCTTTTTGGTCTCCTGTTTCGATACGAGCACCTACTTTTAAGTCATCAATCGATTGATGACTTAACTTACCATAATCTTTAAATTGACGTGTTCTGAAATAAACATCTCCGTTACTTTCATAAGCATAGCCTTCATCCACTAATTTCTTGATGAAATCTATAATTTCATCCATGTGATTCATTACTCTTGGATTTGATGTAGCTTTTTTAACGTTAAGCGCACCAACATCTTCATAAAATGCTTTTATATATTTATCTGCAATTTCTGGAACACTTTCGTTAAGTTCTTTTGAACGATTAATTAGTTTGTCATCCACATCAGTAAAGTTTGATACATATATTACTTCATAGCCTTTATATTCAAAATATCTACGTACGACATCATAGTTGATTGCAGGTCTTGCATTACCAATATGAATATAGTTGTATACTGTAGGCCCACAAACATACATTTTTACCTTACCTGGTTCTATAGGTTCAAAAGTCTCTTTTTGACGCGTTAACGTATTATATAATGTAATCATCTTGAATCTCCCCGTTTCTAGTTTTTTCAAGTTGTCTTTCTAAGTGTTTAATTTGTTCATATAATGGATCTGGTAAATTTCGATGATCAAATGTTTTACCAATGCGTTTACCATCTTGTTTAACAATATGACCCGGTATTCCTACTACTGTTGAGTAGCTTGGTACTGATTGTAATACCACTGAATTAGCACCTATATTTACATTAGAGCTAATTTGAATATTACCTAACACTTTTGAGCCGGCTGCAATTAACACGTTGTCACCAATATCTGGGTGTCTCTTTCCTTTTTCTTTACCAGTACCACCTAAAGTAACACCTTGATATATTGTCACGTTATCACCAATAGTACATGTTTCCCCTATAACCACTCCCATGCCATGGTCAATAAATAATCGTTTTCCTATTTTAGCGCCTGGATGTATTTCTATACCTGTAAAAAACCTTGAGATTTGAGATATTGCTCTTGCAGCTACATAGCGTTGTTTATTATATAATTTATGTGCAATTAAATGACTCCATACCGCATGTAGACCTGCATAAGTTGTAACGACTTCAATAGTTGATCGTGCTGCTGGATCCTGTTCAAATACCATTTTTATATCGTCTCTCATTCTTTTTAACAAAACATTCTCCCCCTTAGCCTTATTAGACTATCAACTAAAATTATTTAATAAAAAAGCACCTCTAACAATAATTGCTAGAGGCGCAAAAGCACGGTTCCACTCTTCATTTAGTAAATCACAATTCAATTAACTCAACATTTGATTTACTCTCATTTAATCCATATTTGAATTTATTTTATAGATCAAAGGTGCATTCATTAAATTCCATGATGTGCTCGCAGCAACCGCACACTCTCTGAATCATGTACTACTTAATTACTAATCCTTTGATTAACTCACTTATTACTTTTAATATTATGTGGTAAATTGTAATTTTTCAAGTGTGAATTTTAATTCAACTTTAATTTCACTTTTTAAATATACTGTTTCAAACGAGATAATACTTTATCTTTACCAAGTACTTCAATTGTATTTGGTAATTCAGGACCATGCATTTGACCAGTTACAGCTACACGAATTGGCATAAATAATTGTTTACCTTTTATACCAGTTTCTTTTTGAACTTCTTTAATTGTTTTTTTAATTTCTGTAGCTTCAAATGGTTCAAGTGCTTCTAATTTACCATATAAATGAGTCATTAATTCAGGAACTTGTTCTCCATTAATCACTTCTTGTTCTTCTTCTCCAAATTCTGGCATTTCTTTAAAGAACATTTCTGAAAGTGGTACGATTTCTCCTGCATAACTCATTTCTTTTTGATATAAAGCGACAAGCTTACGTCCCCAATCTAAATCTTCTTCAGATGGATTTTCTGGGATTAAGTTAGCTTTGATTAAATGTGGTAAAGCTAATTCAAATACTGTTTCAGTATCTTTTTGTTTCATATATTGGTTGTTTACCCAAGCTAATTTTTGTTTATCAAAGAATGCTGGTGATTTAGATAAACGTTTTTCATCAAAGATTTTAATGAATTCTTCTTTAGAATAAATTTCTTCTTCGCCTTCAGGTGACCATCCTAATAAAGTAATGAAGTTAAATAAAGCTTCTGGTAAATAACCTAAATCACGATATTGCTCGATAAATTGTAAAATTTGGCCATCACGTTTACTTAATTTTTTACGCTCTTCATTAACAATAAGTGACATATGAGCAAATCTTGGTGCTTCCCATCCAAATGCTTCATAAATCATTAATTGTTTAGGTGTGTTTGAAACATGATCGTCACCACGAATAACATCAGTGATTTCCATAAAGTGATCATCAATTGCTACTGCAAAGTTATATGTTGGTACACCGTCTTTTTTAACGATTACCCAGTCACCCATATTATTTGAATCAAATGAAATTTCACCTTTAACCATATCGTTAAATGCGTACGTTTTGTCTTTAGGTACACGGAATCTAATTGATGGTTGGCGTCCTTCCGCTTCAAATTGTTGGCGTTGTTCTTCAGTTAAGTGAGCATGTTGGCCACCATATCTTGGCATTTCACCACGCGCAATTTGAGCTTCGCGTTCTTCTTCTAATTCTTCTTCAGTCATATAACATTTATAAGCTTTATCTTCATCTAATAATTGTTTGATAAGTGGATTATAGATGTCTGCACGTTCAGATTGACGATAAGGTCCATAACCTTTATCTTTATCTACTGATTCATCCCAGTCTAATCCTAACCATTTTAAATTATCGAATTGTGAAGATTCTCCATCTTCTAAGTTACGTTTTTTATCAGTATCTTCAATTCGTACTACAAAATCGCCATCATAATGTTTAGCAAATAAATAGTTAAATAAAGCAGTACGTGCATTACCAATATGCAAGTAACCTGTTGGACTTGGTGCGTATCTTACTCTTACGCGTTCACTCATTTTATCCACTCCTGTAGTTTAAATTATTAATGTTTTATTGGTGTATACCAATTTTATTCAACTTTTTATTGAATAAGTAACGAATGATTATGTTTATACAGTAAACAATAGTCTGATAATGATTGACTTTGTCATTTACCTTCTAATTTATTAATCATTAATCTCACAAATTGTGTCAAAAATTATTGTAGCACTTCTCAGCTACTTTGATAAGTTACTCGCATTTATTTTTCAAGTAATATATTTCCAGATTATATGAAAATGCCTGCTTAAATTAAATTCATTTAATCAGTTGGTGTTTCATTTAAATTTTTAGCGAATACAATACGTCCGGAAGAAGTTTGTAGTAAACTTATAACTTCTAAATCCACGTGTTGTCCAATCAATTTTTTAGCATTATCGACAACAACCATTGTTCCATCATCTAGATAGCCGACACCCTGACCCGGCTCTTTACCCATTTTAGTTAATAAAATATTCAAATGATCTCCTTGGTGTACATTAGGTTTAATTGCCTCTGAAAGATCATTAACATTCAATGCACTAATTCCATGTACGTGACATACTTTATTAAGATTAAAGTCCGTCGTAATAATATGCGCATGATGTTGTTTTGCTAATTTAATTAATAACATATCAATATCACTATGTGATTTGGTTGGGTTAATGACACGTGTTGGATATTCTAAATCATAAATCTGATTGAGCTTATCCAAACCACGTTGTCCTTTTTCTCGCTTTACACTATCATTAGCATCCGCTATAATTTGCAATTCGTTAATTACACCTTGTGGAATAAGTACTTCTCCATCCATGAACCCACATTTCATAATATCGATAACTCTGCCGTCAATAATAGCACTTGTATCAATTATTTTTGGAACTGCTTTAAAAGAATGTTGAGACATTGAGCGTGAAATATTTTCCGGTAAGAACATCAACATCTCGTCTCTCTTTTTCAAACCAAATTGGAAGCCAAAATAACATAAAATCATCGTAATAATAATTGGTATAAAATGATTTAAAATGGAATTACCAATCAATTCCAAGATAAATGAAATCATAACGGATATTAAAAGTCCGATAATTAAACCAATAGTTGCAAACAAAATCTCTACTGCGCTTCTCTTCATTACTGTATGTTCTAATTCTTTAAAAGCGTATGTAATATGTTTAATAAAGAAACCAAAAACAATAAAAAATACAACAATGCCAATTAATCCGTCTATATAATAGTTAGTGAGTATAGGATAATTACTTAAGCCTAAATCTTTTATAACTTCTGGTATTATAATGATGCCTAATGTTGCACCTACTACCATATAAATAACGATTACAATTAATCTTAATGGATTCATTTTTTACCTCCTTTCATTTAAATGATTTATGAATTAAATGCATACTTTAATGCGTCATGAACTGATGATACACCGACAACTTTTATATCCTCAGGGAATGTCCAACCACCAATATTAGTTTGTGGAATAATCACCCTTTTAAATCCTAATTTTGCAGCTTCTTGAACACGCTGTTCAATTCTTGCTACTCGTCTTACTTCACCAGTCAAACCAACTTCGCCAATAAAACAATCTAAGCCGTCTACTGCTTTATCTTTAAAACTAGATGCAGTAGCAACTATAATACTAAGATCAACTGCTGGTTCAGTTAATTTCACTCCTCCAGCTACTTTAATATATGCATCTTGTTGCTGTAGTAGATAATTTTCTTTTTTCTCTAACACTGCCATTAATAAGCTCAAGCGATTGTGGTCAATGCCTGTAGCCATTCGACGTGGGTTGTTGAATGTTGTAGGTGTTACTAAAGCCTGAACTTCAATAAGTAAAGGTCTTGTTCCTTCCATAGTCGATACTATTGTTGACCCTGGAACATTAGTAGAACGTTCTTCTAAAAACATTTCGGAAGGATTCATAACTCCTTTTAACCCGCTTTGTTTCATTTCAAAAATACCCATCTCATTAGTTGAACCAAAACGGTTTTTAACGGCTCTTAATATTCTATAGGCATGGTGTTCATCACCTTCGAAATAAAGCACTGTATCAACCATGTGTTCGAGTAATCTAGGTCCAGCTATTTGCCCCTCTTTAGTAACATGACCAACAATAAATGTCGCGATATTCATTTGTTTAGCGATATTCATTAAGCTTTGTGTACTCTCTCTTACTTGAGAGACAGAACCAGGTGCGGAACTAATTTCTGGGTGATAAATTGTTTGTATTGAGTCAACGACTAATAAATCTGGATTAATATCTTTAACTGTCTGATAGATTACTTCTAGATCTGTTTCAGCCAACACTTGTAACTTGCTTGAGTCTTCTTCTAAGCGATCTGCACGAAGTTTTGTTTGATTAATTGATTCCTCACCTGTAATGTATAAAACATTTTTAGATTGAGAGAGAGAAGCACAAATTTGTAAAAGTAATGTTGACTTCCCAATACCTGGGTCACCGCCTATTAAGACAAGCGATCCATTTACAATGCCTCCACCAAGTACACGGTTAAACTCTTTTGATTCTGTAAGCACTCGTGGTGTAGATTCATGTTTAATACTGTCCAGTGTTTGTACTTTTCCTGCAGTTTCTTTGGATTTAACACCATGTTTTGGATTGGCGGCTTTTTCAACTATTTCTTCCATTTGGTTCCATGCACCACAGTTAGGGCATTTCCCCATCCATTTTGGAGATTGATAGCCACATGCCATACATTCAAATATTATTTTTTTCTTGGCCAAATTCGCACCCCCGTTTTATTTAAGAACAAATCTATTTTAAACTGACAAATTCATAATGACAAATTAAATGTTAATACTTTAATTAATTATTTAAAATTATTCAAAATCACTATGATTATGTCAATTTTTGTATTGTATTAATTGTTCAATACTTGTTTGTTACCAATACATACTAATTTTTTCAAAAGTCTTTGATATCATCGTCTATTATTATGGCACATCTTGATAGAGTATTCATTTATTTTTTATAATGATTCTAATTTAACATTACTAAATAAAGAGGCAGGGACATTTTAGTCCCTACCTCTTTATTAATAATCAATCTATAAGTTGATTACGCTTCTGTAGAAGCTTTATCTTCTTTTTTATCTTGAATATCATATTTAAATTCTTCACCATCATGATCAACAGTTACATTCTTACCTTCTAATTGATTACCGTCTAATATTAATTCACTTAGGTTATCTTCAACTGTCTTCTGAATTGCGCGGATAAGTGGTCTTGCACCATATTCTGGGTCATATCCTTCTTCAGCAATTTTTTCTTTAGCTTTTTCAGTTACTTCAATATTTATATTTTGTTCTGATAAGCGTAGTGTTAATTTATTAACCATCATAGTTACGATTTCTTTAAGTTCATCTTTAGATAATTTATGGAAAACAATAATGTCATCCACACGGTTTAAGAATTCTGGGCGGAATGCATTTTTAAGTTCTTTCATCATTGTTTTACGTATTGATTCATAATCTTGACCATCATTGGCACCACCAAAACCTGCGAAACGTTGATCTTGTAATTCTTGAGCGCCAACATTTGAAGTCATAATAATCACTGTATTACGGAAGTCAACTTGACGTCCTTTAGTATCAGTTAAATGACCATCATCTAATACTTGTAGCAAGATATTAAATACGTCTGGATGTGCTTTTTCAATTTCATCGAATAGTATAACTGAATAAGGTTTACGTCTAACTTTTTCAGTTAATTGGCCACCGTCATCATGGCCTACATAGCCAGGAGGGGCACCAACTAAACGACTGACAGCGTGTTTTTCCATAAATTCACTCATATCAACACGAATCATTGCATCATCTTCGCCAAACATAGATTCAGCTAAAGCACGAGCTAGTTCTGTTTTACCTACGCCTGTAGGACCTAAGAATATAAAGCTACCAATTGGACGTTTAGGATCTTTTAATCCTGCTCTTGCACGTCTTACCGCTTTACTAATAGAAGTCACAGCATCTTTTTGACCAATAACTCGATGATGTAATGTGTCTTCTAAGTTAAGTAAGCGATCTGATTCAGTTTCATTAATTCTTGTTAATGGAATACCTGTCCAACCCGCAATAACTTCTGCAATATCTTCTTCAGATAATGATGTACTTACGCCATCTTGTGCGTTTTTCCATTCATTTTTAGCTTCTTCAAACTGTTTTTCTAATTTAGTTTGTTTATCTCTAAGATTTGCCGCGTTTTCAAATTCTTGAGCGTGAACGGCTGCGTCTTTTTCATTTTTAACTTTTTCAATTTGTTGTTCAATTTCTTTTAAGTTATTAGGTGTTGTATGACTTTTTAGTCTTACTTTTGAGCTTGCTTCGTCAATTAAATCAATTGCTTTATCAGGTAAAAATCTATCTGATACATAACGATGACTTAATTTAGCTGCCGCTTCTAAAGCTTCATCTGAAATGTTAATACGATGATGGGCTTCATAACGGTCACGAAGTCCTTTTAAAATTGCAACAGTATCTTCAACTGAAGGTTCATCAACTTGTATAGGTTGGAAACGACGTTCTAATGCTGCGTCTTTTTCAATATTTTTGCGATATTCGTCTAAAGTAGTCGCACCAATGCATTGTAATTCTCCACGAGCTAAAGCAGGTTTTAGAATATTAGAAGCATCTATGGCACCTTCAGCTCCACCAGCACCGACTAATGTGTGCAATTCATCAATAAATAGAATAACATTGCCTGCTTGATGAATTTCTTCCATTACTTTTTTCAAACGTTCTTCGAATTCGCCACGATATTTAGTTCCAGCTACAACTGTTCCCATATCTAAAGACATGACACGTTTGTTTTTCAATGTTTCTGGTACTTCATTATTTACAATTGCTTGCGCTAATCCTTCAGCAATCGCTGTTTTACCTACACCAGGTTCACCAATTAATACTGGGTTGTTTTTAGTACGACGACTAAGTACTTCTATAACACGTGTGATTTCTTTATCACGTCCTACTACAGGATCTAATGTTCCATCTTTAGCAATGACTGTTAAATCACGTGCTAAACCATCTAAAGTTGGTGTGTTATTAGATTTATTTGCTTGAGCATTTTTATTACTCATTTCTGGACTACCTAAAGCTTTAACGACTTGAGCACGTGCTTTTGTAATATTTAAATCGAGATTTGCAAATACACGTGCAGCTACGCCTTCGTTTTCTCTAATTAAACCAAGTAGTATATGTTCTGTTCCTACGAAATTATGATGTAATTTTCGTGCTTCATCCATTGATAATTCAATAACTTTTTTAGCTCTAGGCGTATAGTGAAGTGTCGCCATTGGTTCTTGACCGTGTCCAATAAGTTTTTCTACTTCTTCTACTACTCTGTCCTCTGTAATATTAAAACTTTCTAATACTTTTGCTGCAATGCCTTCAGGTTCTTTCATTAAACCTAGTAAAAGATGTTCTGTTCCAATATTTGAATGATTCAATCGAATTGCTTCTTCTTGTGCATGTGCTAACACACGCTGCGCACGTTCTGTTAATCTACCAAATAGCATATAATGTGTTACCTCCTATTTTATATGTTCTCTCAAAATATTAGCTCTTTTTTCATTGACTGGTGTTTCATCTTCTTCATCAAATAAAAATGGAGTTTGAATGCCTACCATTAATTCATTAAATTTAAAATTATCAAGTTTAATATAATTTAAATCTATACCTAATTTAACTTCACTCAACCGGTATGATGCTTCTTCCATAGAAATAAGTCTGCTATTTTGAAGTATTCCTAGCGAACGATAAACTCTATCTAACGTTTCTAATTGCTTATGCTCATCTAATCTTTCCCGAATTTGAAGCTCTTCATTTATAATCTGATTAATAACTTCTGTTAAGTTTTCAATAATTTCTTCTTCTGTTTTCCCCAATGTTAATTGGTTTGAAACCTGATAAATATGACCATATACTTGTGATCCTTCACCATAAATACCTCGAATTGTAAATCCAAATCTATTTATAGTTTGAGAAATGCCTGTCATTCTTTTCATAATTGAAAGACCTGGTAAGTGCAACATCACGCTTGCTCTCATCCCAGTACCTATATTAGTAGGACAAGTAGTTAAATAACCTAAATGTTCATCATAACTAATATCAAGTTTTTGATCTATTGTATCATCAAGTGCTGAGGCTTCTTTGTACAATCTTTCCAATGATAAATCAGTACCTAATGCTTGAATTCTTATATGGTCTTCTTCATTTATCATTACACTGATAGATTCATCATCATTTAACATGACAGCTGCTGCCGGTTGTTTAATTAATTCTGGACTTACTAAATGTTTAGCTACTAACTTCATTTTATTTTGTTGGTCCATCACATCTAGTCTTTTTAAAGTCATATTAGGTAAAGCATCTTGTACTTCATTAATAACTCTGAATCCATCTTGTTCTGTTGGGAACATAAGGGGGTGAACGTGATTTTCTAGATTTCTAGCTAAACGAATTCTTGATGAAATCACAACCGGTGCTTCCTTTGCTGTTTTCATCCATTTACTTACATTTGGCTCTAAGTCACTCATCATGTTGCACCTCGCCCTCTTCACGTAGCGCTTTAATTTCATCACGTATAATGGCTGCTTGTTCAAAATCTTGTTCATCTATTAACTTTTGTAAATATTGATTTTTTTCTTCGATTTTCTTTTTAAGTGCAAGTTTATGATAAGAAGACTGAGGTACTTTTCCAACATGTTCAAATTGACCACCTTGCACACGTCTAACAATGTCTAAAATGTCATCTTTAAAAGTTGCATAACAATCTGAACAACCGAATTTACCTACATGTGCAATATCTTTTAATGTCATCTGACAAGTTGGACATCGCTTTTCTTCTTTAAATGCCATTTCGTGAAAATTAATACCATGCTTAGTAGCTAAATGTTGTAATATTTGTTTTACAACAAATGCTTCTTCGATATCATCTTGATGATATGATGATTGTTCTTGATGTGTCCATGGATTATCACCTTGTGCACAAGTACTACATACCCATTTTTCTTGCACACCATCTTTACTTTTAACAGTTAATTTAACTTCAGCCTCATTTAAATGGCAATTTTCGCAAAGCAAAAAGCAACACCTCAATTCTCCTAATAATAATTGATAACTGGTAAAATTCTTTTGAGAATATTAGCTCTAATAATATCACGAGATACAATATCCATTTTCAGAGTTTCTCGATCAATTGCTGCAATAATCATTTTAGCTTCTCTTTCATTAACTAGTCCTTTATCTAACAACCCATCTATTAAATAGAGTGCTTGTTGTTGAGATATGGATGGACCTATTAACTGAAGTAAATGATTAATATAACCTGTCTCATCTTTGTTTTCAATTTTTGTGATTCGGATGTAACCACCGCCACCACGTTTACTTTCTATTTCGTAACCATGCTCATTTGTGAATCGTGTTTTAATAACATAGTTTAATTGAGAAGGGACACAATCGAAACGTTGAGCTATGTTTGCTCTTTGAATTTCAACCACGTCTTCATTGGTTTCTTCAAATAAATGTTTAATGTATTGTTCTATGATGTCGGACATATTATGCATGATTATCACCTCTTTTTTGACCTTCTTTGACTATATTATATGACCAACTTTGACCATTTTCAATTATTTTGACTTTAAATTTTTAAAATTTATGATGTTAGCGTTTCTATTTTATTGTATGATAGACAATAGAATAAATTAAAGGAATGAAAAAACACATGCATATTCTCATTGGGATTATTGGAATCATTTTCTTCTTAGCACTCGCGTACTTATTTAGTTCAGATAGAAAGAATATTCGATGGCAATATGTTGGATTATTGCTAGTTATTCAATTAATTTTTGCGTTTATTTTACTTAAAACTAATATTGGTATTTCAGTCATTGGTGCTATATCTAATGGATTTGGTTATTTATTGTCAAAAGCAGCTGAAGGAGTTAATTTTGTTTTTGGTGGTTTTAAATATGTTGACCCTAAAAACCCACCATTTTTCTTTAACGTTTTATTACCAATTGTATTTATTTCAGCATTAATTGGTATCTTGCAGTATACAAGAATTTTACCTCTTATTATTAATGTCTTAGGTTTTCTTATTTCAAAAATTAATGGTATGGGCAGATTAGAATCATACAATGCTGTAGCAGCAGCAATTTTAGGTCAATCAGAAGTTTTTATCTCATTAAAACAACAATTACCTTACATACCTAAACAACGTTTATATACATTAACGGCATCAGCAATGTCTACAGTATCAGCTTCAATTATTGGTGCTTACTTTACATTGATTGAACCAAAATACGTTGTAACAGCTGTTGTATTAAATTTATTTGGTGGCTTCATTATTGCATCTATTATTAATCCATATAAAGTTAATGAAGAAGATGATAAATTATTAGTTGCTGAAAGTGAAACAAAAAATCAATCTTTCTTTGAAATGCTTGGAGAGTATATCTTAGACGGATTTAAAGTTGCAGTAATAGTTGGTGCAATGTTAATTGGATATATCGCAATTATCGCATTACTAAATGGTTTAGTGAGCGGCGGCTTTAGTTTAGCAAGTGGTGGCGCAATCAAATGGGATTTCCAAACTTTAATTGGATTTGTATTTGCTCCGTTTGCATTTTTAGCAGGTGTTCCATGGAACGATGCAGTTCAATCAGGTTCTGTGATGGCTACTAAACTATTATCAAATGAATTTGTGGCAATGCAAGCACTTGGTAAATTAAATGGGATTTCTGAACATGCTAAAGGTGTTACTTCAGTATTCTTAGTATCATTTGCAAACTTTAGTTCTATTGGAATTATTTCAGGTGCTATTAAATCTCTTAATGATAAAAAAGGTGATGTTGTTGCAAGATTCGGATTAAAATTATTATTCGGTGCAACTCTTGTATCATTCATTTCAGCAGCAATTGCTGGATTCTTCATCTAATAATAAATAAAAGGCAATGCATACATTGGAGTTTGTAACCAATCCAATCATGCATTGCCTTATTTTTATTTTTGAATCATATGATTAATAAAATAATCAGTTACTCGGTAATCATCTGTTAATTCTGGATGGAAAGAAACTCCTAAATATTTATCTTGCTTTACAGCGACAATTTTGTCGCCTACTTCGCTTAAGATTTCAACATTATCTCCAACTTTTGCTATATGAGGTGCTCTAATAAATACGCCTTCAATATCAGTAGCTATACCTTTTATTTCTAATTCGGATTCAAAACTATCTACCTGTCTTCCAAATGAATTACGTTCAACAGTAATATCCAACTTATTTAAATATCCAGTTTCTCCTTCAACATCACTGGCTAATACTATTAGCCCTGCACATGTACCAAACATAGGTAATTCTGATTGTTGTAACTTTTCTTTAAAACCATATAAATCCATTAATCTTCTCAATGTTGTTGACTCGCCACCAGGTAATATTAAGCCATCAATATCATCTAACTGTTCTACTTTTTTGATTGCAATACCTTCATGACCACTTAACTCTATATGTCGAATATGTTCTCGAACTGCTCCTTGCAGTGCTAATACACCTATTTTCATATACTACCAACCACGCTCTTGCATACGTTCTTCTAAAGAAATTTGATTAATATCTAAACCTTTCATAGCTGTACCTAATTCTGCTGCTAGTTTACCGATAAGTTCATAGTCTTGATAATGAGTAGTAGCTTGAACGATAGCTTTAGCAAATTTTTCCGGATCTTCAGATTTAAAAATACCTGATCCAACAAATACTCCATCTGCGCCTAATTCCATCATTAAGGCAGCATCTTGAGGAGTAGCAACACCACCAGCTGCAAAGTTTACGACTGGTAATCTACCATGATCTTTAATTTGTTTTAATACTTCGTATGGTGCACCAATATCTTTGGCAAAAGTCATGATTTCGTCATCATTCATTACAGTCAAACGACTTACTTCAGCATTCACTCTTCTCATATGTCTAACTGCTTCTACTATATTACCTGTACCAGGCTCTCCTTTAGTACGTAACATAGCTGCTCCTTCGCCAATACGACGAGCTGCTTCGCCCAGATTACGACAACCACAAACGAAAGGTACAGTGAATTGATCTTTACGTAAATGGTATTCTTCATCTGCTGGAGTTAATACTTCTGATTCATCTATATAGTCCACTCCCATTGCTTCTAAAACGCGCGCCTCTGTAATATGACCAATTCGTGCTTTAGCCATTACTGGGATTGATACTGCATTCATTACTTCTTCAACAATTTTAGGATTAGCACTACGAGCAACGCCACCCGCCGCTCTAATATCAGAAGGTACTCTTTCTAAAGCCATTACTGCTACAGCACCAGCTTCTTCAGCAATTTTCGCTTGTTCAGCATTAACTACGTCCATAATGACGCCGCCTTTTTGCATTTCAGCCATACCACGTTTAACTCTTTCAGATCCAACTATTTTAGACATACAATCTACCCCTTTACTTCTTGATTAAATTTATTGTAAAGGATAAACTGATATTTAAAAAGGTTCAATTTATACATAATAAAGGCGGTCAGTTTAATGAGACATTCTAATTCATTATATTTAGATTTATATGAAAAACTGAAAAAACAAATAATAGAAGGACAATATCAATCCAACGATAGATTTCCCTCTAAACGACAATTAAGCGAACATTTATCTTTAAGTAACACAACGATTGAGCATGCCTATCAATTACTACTAGATGAAGGATTTATATACTCTAAACCGAGATCTGGATACTATGTATCTGATATTGAATCATTACCGGTTCTTCCTAACCCCTATGTAACAATTTCAAATGAACAAATTGATGGAATTGATTTAAATGTAGAACATAATGATTATGATTATTCTTTTAATTTATCAGAAATTGATGCAGAACATTTCCCATCTCATTTATTCCGGAAATACGCTAAAGAAGTATTTGAAGATCATAACTTAGATTTTTTACAAAGAGGTAATAAACAAGGGGAATTCGAATTAAGACAACAAATTGCACATTACTTATTCACTAGTAGAGGTGTTACTGCGCACCCTCAACAAATTGTTATTGGTTCTTCTACTGAACAATTATTAAATATGCTAACTGATATACTTGAATCTTCATCATTTATTATTGAAAAGCCAAGTTATCCACCTATTAAACAAGTTCTAGATAAAAAGAAATTTAAATATTTACAAGTACCAGTCGAAAAAAGCGGCATACAAACTAAACCCATTTTTTCTTCGAATTATAACGTACTTTATATTACTCCATCACATCAATTTCCAACAGGACACGTTATGAATTTGAAAAAAAGAACACAGCTTATCAATTGGGCTCAACATCAAACTAACAGATATATTATTGAAGATGATTATGATTCAGAGTTTAGATATTTTGGAAAGCCAATACCCGCATTACAAAGTCTAGATTCACAAGATAAAATTATTTACATCAGTACATTCTCTAAATCAATTTACCCAAGCTGTAGAATAGCGTATATAGTATTACCTCCTAAAATATTAGATTTATACCACCAATATGATTATAGTGAAGCAAACACTGCTCCAGTACATATACAAAGAATTATCGCTCAATTCATGAGCAGTGGAAGTTTTGAACGTCATTTAAATAAAATGAGGAAAATTTATAAAGAAAAATTAACGTATATTTTAAATGCACTTTCCCCATATGAAGAACAACTAAAAGTTGATGGTGCTTTAACTGGTATGCATTTTACATTAACAGTTTTAAATGGATTAAGTATGGAAGAATGCATAGATCGTGCTAAACATCACTCATTAAAATTAACACCATATCAATTCGATGATGATGTAAAAATAAAACCAAAGTTTATTATAGGTTTTGGAGGAATTCCAAAAGAACAATTAAATTCACATACAGAAGCCCTTATTAATTCGTTAATTATAAAGTAACACTTCTTTTTATTTAAAAAGTTAGTGTTACTTATGCAATTGACTTTAGTCTATTGTATTTATAATTAACTTTACAAAAACATTCCTTAATATATTAGTTGCATATTCTAAAAATGATTTCATCATCCAAAAATATTGTATTAAAAAACTGGACAGATAAAATTTGAATTTTCATCCGTTCAGTTTTTTTTAAATAGATAAATTAAGACATAAAAAAAAGACCTTACGGTCTCAATGCGGCTCATCGCATCCTATTATTTGCCTGGCATATATAGTTGTACTTAATAGCTAAAGTAGCTAAAGCTATTAAGTAAGTAAAACAATGCGATTATAAATCGCTGTTTTGCTTTAGAACGTTAGTCTGCTACCATCGGCGCTAAGGAGCTTAACTTCTGTGTTCGGCATGGGAACAGGTGTGACCTCCTTGCCATTGTCACCAGACAAATGGAATGTATTATACATTCAAAACTAGATAGTAAGTAAAATGATTTTGCGTCGCAAAACATAAAATTGATTAAGTCTTCGATCGATTAGTATTCGTCAGCTCCACGTGTCACCACGCTTCCACCTCGAACCTATTAACCTCATCATCTTTGAGGGATCTTATAACCGAAGTTGGGAAATCTCATCTTGAGGGGGGCTTCATGCTTAGATGCTTTCAGCACTTATCCCGTCCATACATAGCTACCCAGCTATGCCGTTGGCACGACAACTGGTACACCAGAGGTATGTCCATCCCGGTCCTCTCGTACTAAGGACAGCTCCTCTCAAATTTCCTACGCCCACGACGGATAGGGACCGAACTGTCTCACGACGTTCTGAACCCAGCTCGCGTACCGCTTTAATGGGCGAACAGCCCAACCCTTGGGACCGACTACAGCCCCAGGATGCGATGAGCCGACATCGAGGTGCCAAACCTCCCCGTCGATGTGAACTCTTGGGGGAGATAAGCCTGTTATCCCCGGGGTAGCTTTTATCCGTTGAGCGATGGCCCTTCCATGCGGAACCACCGGATCACTAAGTCCGTCTTTCGACCCTGCTCGACTTGTAAGTCTCGCAGTCAAGCTCCCTTATGCCTTTACACTCTATGAATGATTTCCAACCATTCTGAGGGAACCTTTGAGCGCCTCCGTTACCTTTTAGGAGGCGACCGCCCCAGTCAAACTGCCCACCTGACACTGTCTCCCACCACGATAAGTGGTGCGGGTTAGAAAGCCAACACAGCTAGGGTAGTATCCCACCAATGCCTCCACGTAAGCTAGCGCTCACGTTTCAAAGGCTCCTACCTATCCTGTACAAGCTGTGCCGAATTTCAATATCAGGCTACAGTAAAGCTCCACGGGGTCTTTCCGTCCTGTCGCGGGTAACCTGCATCTTCACAGGTACTATGATTTCACCGAGTCTCTCGTTGAGACAGTGCCCAAATCGTTACGCCTTTCGTGCGGGTCGGAACTTACCCGACAAGGAATTTCGCTACCTTAGGACCGTTATAGTTACGGCCGCCGTTTACTGGGGCTTCGATTCGTAGCTTCGCAGAAGCTAACTACTCCTCTTAACCTTCCAGCACCGGGCAGGCGTCAGCCCCTATACATCACCTTACGGTTTAGCAGAGACCTGTGTTTTTGATAAACAGTCGCTTGGGCCTATTCACTGCGGCTCTTCTGGGCGTTAACCCTAAAGAGCACCCCTTCTCCCGAAGTTACGGGGTCATTTTGCCGAGTTCCTTAACGAGAGTTCGCTCGCTCACCTTAGAATTCTCATCTTGACTACCTGTGTCGGTTTGCGGTACGGGCACCTGTTATCTATCTAGAGGCTTTTCTTGGCAGTGTGAAATCAACGACTCGAGGAAACAATTTCCTCTCCCCATCACAGCTTGACCTTATGAGTGCCGGATTTGCCTAACACTCAGTCTTACTGCTTGGACGTGCAATCCAATAGCACGCTTCGCCTATCCTACTGCGTCCCCCCATCGATTAAAACGATACTAGGTGGTACAGGAATATCAACCTGTTATCCATCGCCTACGCCTGTCGGCCTCAGCTTAGGACCCGACTAACCCAGAGCGGACGAGCCTTCCTCTGGAAACCTTAGTCAATCGGTGGACGGGATTCTCACCCGTCTTTCGCTACTCACACCGGCATTCTCACTTCTAAGCGCTCCACATGTCCTTGCGATCATGCTTCAACGCCCTTAGAACGCTCTCCTACCATTGTCCTACGGACAATCCACAGCTTCGGTAATATGTTTAGCCCCGGTACATTTTCGGCGCAGTGTCACTCGACTAGTGAGCTATTACGCACTCTTTAAATGATGGCTGCTTCTAAGCCAACATCCTAGTTGTCTGGGCAACGCCACATCCTTTTCCACTTAACATATATTTTGGGACCTTAGCTGGTGGTCTGGGCTGTTTCCCTTTCGAACACGGACCTTATCACCCATGTTCTGACTCCCAAGTTAAATTGATTGGCATTCGGAGTTTGTCTGAATTCGGTAACCCGAGAAGGGCCCCTCGTCCAAACAGTGCTCTACCTCCAATAATCATCACTTGAGGCTAGCCCTAAAGCTATTTCGGAGAGAACCAGCTATCTCCAGGTTCGATTGGAATTTCTCCGCTACCCTCAGTTCATCCGCTCACTTTTCAACGTAAGTCGGTTCGGTCCTCCATTCAGTGTTACCTGAACTTCAACCTGACCAAGGGTAGATCACCTGGTTTCGGGTCTACGACCAAATACTCAACGCCCTATTCAGACTCGCTTTCGCTACGGCTCCACATTCACTGCTTAACCTTGCATCAAATCGTAACTCGCCGGTTCATTCTACAAAAGGCACGCCATCACCCATTAACGGGCTCTGACTACTTGTAAGCACACGGTTTCAAGTTCTCTTTCACTCCCCTTCCGGGGTACTTTTCACCTTTCCCTCACGGTACTGGTTCACTATCGGTCACTAGAGAGTATTTAGCCTTAGGAGATGGTCCTCCCAGATTCCGACGGAATTTCACGTGCTCCGTCGTACTCAGGATCCACTCAAGAGAGTATATATTTTCGACTACAGGATTATTACCTTCTTTGATTCAACTTTCCAGATGATTCGTCTAATATATACTTTTGTAACTCCGTATAGAGTGTCCTACAACCCCAACAAGCAAGCTTGTTGGTTTGGGCTCTTCCCGTTTCGCTCGCCGCTACTCAGGGAATCGATTTTTCTTTCTCTTCCTCCGGGTACTAAGATGTTTCAGTTCTCCGGGTCTGCCTTCTGATATGCTATGTATTCACATATCGATAACATGACATAACTCATGTTGGGTTTCCCCATTCGGAAATCTCTGGATCAACGCTTACTTACAGCTCCCCAAAGCATATCGTCGTTAGTAACGTCCTTCTTCGGCTTCTAGTGCCAAGGCATCCACCGTGCGCCCTTAATAACTTAATCTATGTTTCCATCCTACAGGAAACGCGTTATTAATCTTGTGAGTGTTCTTTCGAACACTAGCGATTATTTCTTATGAATTCAAGCTTTAAAACTCTAATTCACTCGGTTTTGCTTGGTAAAATCTATATTTTACTTACTTATCTAGTTTTCAATGTACAATAATGAAATGGTGGGCCTAAGTGGACTCGAACCACCGACCTCACGCTTATCAGGCGTGCGCTCTAACCAGCTGAGCTATAGGCCCATCACGTTGAATGTTGTTATAAACATTCAAAACTGAATACAATATGTCAATGTTATTCCTTCATCTTCTACGAAGATGTTCCGAATATATCCTTAGAAAGGAGGTGATCCAGCCGCACCTTCCGATACGGCTACCTTGTTACGACTTCACCCCAATCATTTGTCCCACCTTCGACGGCTAGCTCCATAAATGGTTACTCCACCGGCTTCGGGTGTTACAAACTCTCGTGGTGTGACGGGCGGTGTGTACAAGACCCGGGAACGTATTCACCGTAGCATGCTGATCTACGATTACTAGCGATTCCAGCTTCATGTAGTCGAGTTGCAGACTACAATCCGAACTGAGAACAACTTTATGGGATTTGCTTGACCTCGCGGTTTAGCTGCCCTTTGTATTGTCCATTGTAGCACGTGTGTAGCCCAAATCATAAGGGGCATGATGATTTGACGTCATCCCCACCTTCCTCCGGTTTGTCACCGGCAGTCAACTTAGAGTGCCCAACTTAATGATGGCAACTAAGCTTAAGGGTTGCGCTCGTTGCGGGACTTAACCCAACATCTCACGACACGAGCTGACGACAACCATGCACCACCTGTCACTTTGTCCCCCGAAGGGGAAAACTCTATCTCTAGAGTGGTCAAAGGATGTCAAGATTTGGTAAGGTTCTTCGCGTTGCTTCGAATTAAACCACATGCTCCACCGCTTGTGCGGGTCCCCGTCAATTCCTTTGAGTTTCAACCTTGCGGTCGTACTCCCCAGGCGGAGTGCTTAATGCGTTAGCTGCAGCACTAAGGGGCGGAAACCCCCTAACACTTAGCACTCATCGTTTACGGCGTGGACTACCAGGGTATCTAATCCTGTTTGATCCCCACGCTTTCGCACATCAGCGTCAGTTACAGACCAGAAAGTCGCCTTCGCCACTGGTGTTCCTCCATATCTCTGCGCATTTCACCGCTACACATGGAATTCCACTTTCCTCTTCTGCACTCAAGTTTTCCAGTTTCCAATGACCCTCCACGGTTGAGCCGTGGGCTTTCACATCAGACTTAAAAAACCGCCTACGCGCGCTTTACGCCCAATAATTCCGGATAACGCTTGCCACCTACGTATTACCGCGGCTGCTGGCACGTAGTTAGCCGTGGCTTTCTGATCAGGTACCGTCAAGACGTGCACAGTTACTTACACGTTTGTTCTTCCCTGATAACAGAGTTTTACGATCCGAAGACCTTCATCACTCACGCGGCGTTGCTCCGTCAGGCTTTCGCCCATTGCGGAAGATTCCCTACTGCTGCCTCCCGTAGGAGTCTGGACCGTGTCTCAGTTCCAGTGTGGCCGATCACCCTCTCAGGTCGGCTACGTATCGTTGCCTTGGTAAGCCGTTACCTTACCAACTAGCTAATACGGCGCGGATCCATCTATAAGTGACAGCAAGGCCGTCTTTCACTATTGAACCATGCGGTTCAAAATCTTATCCGGTATTAGCTCCGGTTTCCCGAAGTTATCCCAGTCTTATAGGTAGGTTATCCACGTGTTACTCACCCGTCCGCCGCTAACGTCAAAGGAGCAAGCTCCTTATCTGTTCGCTCGACTTGCATGTATTAGGCACGCCGCCAGCGTTCATCCTGAGCCAGGATCAAACTCTCCATAAAAAATTATGATGTTTGATTAGCTCATAAAACTAAATTAATTGTTGTAACTTCCGTTACATTATTGGAATTAACGTTGACATATTGTCATTCAGTTTTCAATGTTCATTTCTTTACCGACAAGAATTAATTATACGCTTTATTAACTTTAAAGTCAACAACTTTTTATAATTAATTTTAAATCGTATATACTCCACAAAAAAATGACCTAACGGCCAATATGTGAGTATTTGCCTGGCAACGTCCTACTCTAGCGGAACGTTAGTCCGACTACCATCGGCGCTAAGGAGCTTAACTTCTGTGTTCGGCATGGGAACAGGTGTGACCTCCTTGCCATTGTCACCAGACAAATGGAATGTATTATACATTCAAAACTAGATAGTAAGTAAAATGATTTTGCGTCGCAAAACATAAAATTGATTAAGTCTTCGATCGATTAGTATTCGTCAGCTCCACGTGTCACCACGCTTCCACCTCGAACCTATTAACCTCATCATCTTTGAGGGATCTTATAACCGAAGTTGGGAAATCTCATCTTGAGGGGGGCTTCATGCTTAGATGCTTTCAGCACTTATCCCGTCCATACATAGCTACCCAGCTATGCCGTTGGCACGACAACTGGTACACCAGAGGTATGTCCATCCCGGTCCTCTCGTACTAAGGACAGCTCCTCTCAAATTTCCTACGCCCACGACGGATAGGGACCGAACTGTCTCACGACGTTCTGAACCCAGCTCGCGTACCGCTTTAATGGGCGAACAGCCCAACCCTTGGGACCGACTACAGCCCCAGGATGCGATGAGCCGACATCGAGGTGCCAAACCTCCCCGTCGATGTGAACTCTTGGGGGAGATAAGCCTGTTATCCCCGGGGTAGCTTTTATCCGTTGAGCGATGGCCCTTCCATGCGGAACCACCGGATCACTAAGTCCGTCTTTCGACCCTGCTCGACTTGTAAGTCTCGCAGTCAAGCTCCCTTATGCCTTTACACTCTATGAATGATTTCCAACCATTCTGAGGGAACCTTTGAGCGCCTCCGTTACCTTTTAGGAGGCGACCGCCCCAGTCAAACTGCCCACCTGACACTGTCTCCCACCACGATAAGTGGTGCGGGTTAGAAAGCCAACACAGCTAGGGTAGTATCCCACCAATGCCTCCACGTAAGCTAGCGCTCACGTTTCAAAGGCTCCTACCTATCCTGTACAAGCTGTGCCGAATTTCAATATCAGGCTACAGTAAAGCTCCACGGGGTCTTTCCGTCCTGTCGCGGGTAACCTGCATCTTCACAGGTACTATGATTTCACCGAGTCTCTCGTTGAGACAGTGCCCAAATCGTTACGCCTTTCGTGCGGGTCGGAACTTACCCGACAAGGAATTTCGCTACCTTAGGACCGTTATAGTTACGGCCGCCGTTTACTGGGGCTTCGATTCGTAGCTTCGCAGAAGCTAACTACTCCTCTTAACCTTCCAGCACCGGGCAGGCGTCAGCCCCTATACATCACCTTACGGTTTAGCAGAGACCTGTGTTTTTGATAAACAGTCGCTTGGGCCTATTCACTGCGGCTCTTCTGGGCGTTAACCCTAAAGAGCACCCCTTCTCCCGAAGTTACGGGGTCATTTTGCCGAGTTCCTTAACGAGAGTTCGCTCGCTCACCTTAGAATTCTCATCTTGACTACCTGTGTCGGTTTGCGGTACGGGCACCTGTTATCTATCTAGAGGCTTTTCTTGGCAGTGTGAAATCAACGACTCGAGGAAACAATTTCCTCTCCCCATCACAGCTTGACCTTATGAGTGCCGGATTTGCCTAACACTCAGTCTTACTGCTTGGACGTGCAATCCAATAGCACGCTTCGCCTATCCTACTGCGTCCCCCCATCGATTAAAACGATACTAGGTGGTACAGGAATATCAACCTGTTATCCATCGCCTACGCCTGTCGGCCTCAGCTTAGGACCCGACTAACCCAGAGCGGACGAGCCTTCCTCTGGAAACCTTAGTCAATCGGTGGACGGGATTCTCACCCGTCTTTCGCTACTCACACCGGCATTCTCACTTCTAAGCGCTCCACATGTCCTTGCGATCATGCTTCAACGCCCTTAGAACGCTCTCCTACCATTGTCCTACGGACAATCCACAGCTTCGGTAATATGTTTAGCCCCGGTACATTTTCGGCGCAGTGTCACTCGACTAGTGAGCTATTACGCACTCTTTAAATGATGGCTGCTTCTAAGCCAACATCCTAGTTGTCTGGGCAACGCCACATCCTTTTCCACTTAACATATATTTTGGGACCTTAGCTGGTGGTCTGGGCTGTTTCCCTTTCGAACACGGACCTTATCACCCATGTTCTGACTCCCAAGTTAAATTGATTGGCATTCGGAGTTTGTCTGAATTCGGTAACCCGAGAAGGGCCCCTCGTCCAAACAGTGCTCTACCTCCAATAATCATCACTTGAGGCTAGCCCTAAAGCTATTTCGGAGAGAACCAGCTATCTCCAGGTTCGATTGGAATTTCTCCGCTACCCTCAGTTCATCCGCTCACTTTTCAACGTAAGTCGGTTCGGTCCTCCATTCAGTGTTACCTGAACTTCAACCTGACCAAGGGTAGATCACCTGGTTTCGGGTCTACGACCAAATACTCAACGCCCTATTCAGACTCGCTTTCGCTACGGCTCCACATTCACTGCTTAACCTTGCATCAAATCGTAACTCGCCGGTTCATTCTACAAAAGGCACGCCATCACCCATTAACGGGCTCTGACTACTTGTAAGCACACGGTTTCAAGTTCTCTTTCACTCCCCTTCCGGGGTACTTTTCACCTTTCCCTCACGGTACTGGTTCACTATCGGTCACTAGAGAGTATTTAGCCTTAGGAGATGGTCCTCCCAGATTCCGACGGAATTTCACGTGCTCCGTCGTACTCAGGATCCACTCAAGAGAGTATATATTTTCGACTACAGGATTATTACCTTCTTTGATTCAACTTTCCAGATGATTCGTCTAATATATACTTTTGTAACTCCGTATAGAGTGTCCTACAACCCCAACAAGCAAGCTTGTTGGTTTGGGCTCTTCCCGTTTCGCTCGCCGCTACTCAGGGAATCGATTTTTCTTTCTCTTCCTCCGGGTACTAAGATGTTTCAGTTCTCCGGGTCTGCCTTCTGATATGCTATGTATTCACATATCGATAACATGACATAACTCATGTTGGGTTTCCCCATTCGGAAATCTCTGGATCAACGCTTACTTACAGCTCCCCAAAGCATATCGTCGTTAGTAACGTCCTTCTTCGGCTTCTAGTGCCAAGGCATCCACCGTGCGCCCTTAATAACTTAATCTATGTTTCCATCCTACAGGAAACGCGTTATTAATCTTGTGAGTGTTCTTTCGAACACTAGCGATTATTTCTTATGAATTCAAGCTTTAAAACTCTAATTCACTCGGTTTTGCTTGGTAAAATCTATATTTTACTTACTTATCTAGTTTTCAATGTACAATAAATGTTTGAATGTTGTATAAACATTCAAAACTGAATACAATATGTCAATGTTATTCCTTCATCTTCTACGAAGATGTTCCGAATATATCCTTAGAAAGGAGGTGATCCAGCCGCACCTTCCGATACGGCTACCTTGTTACGACTTCACCCCAATCATTTGTCCCACCTTCGACGGCTAGCTCCATAAATGGTTACTCCACCGGCTTCGGGTGTTACAAACTCTCGTGGTGTGACGGGCGGTGTGTACAAGACCCGGGAACGTATTCACCGTAGCATGCTGATCTACGATTACTAGCGATTCCAGCTTCATGTAGTCGAGTTGCAGACTACAATCCGAACTGAGAACAACTTTATGGGATTTGCTTGACCTCGCGGTTTAGCTGCCCTTTGTATTGTCCATTGTAGCACGTGTGTAGCCCAAATCATAAGGGGCATGATGATTTGACGTCATCCCCACCTTCCTCCGGTTTGTCACCGGCAGTCAACTTAGAGTGCCCAACTTAATGATGGCAACTAAGCTTAAGGGTTGCGCTCGTTGCGGGACTTAACCCAACATCTCACGACACGAGCTGACGACAACCATGCACCACCTGTCACTTTGTCCCCCGAAGGGGAAAACTCTATCTCTAGAGTGGTCAAAGGATGTCAAGATTTGGTAAGGTTCTTCGCGTTGCTTCGAATTAAACCACATGCTCCACCGCTTGTGCGGGTCCCCGTCAATTCCTTTGAGTTTCAACCTTGCGGTCGTACTCCCCAGGCGGAGTGCTTAATGCGTTAGCTGCAGCACTAAGGGGCGGAAACCCCCTAACACTTAGCACTCATCGTTTACGGCGTGGACTACCAGGGTATCTAATCCTGTTTGATCCCCACGCTTTCGCACATCAGCGTCAGTTACAGACCAGAAAGTCGCCTTCGCCACTGGTGTTCCTCCATATCTCTGCGCATTTCACCGCTACACATGGAATTCCACTTTCCTCTTCTGCACTCAAGTTTTCCAGTTTCCAATGACCCTCCACGGTTGAGCCGTGGGCTTTCACATCAGACTTAAAAAACCGCCTACGCGCGCTTTACGCCCAATAATTCCGGATAACGCTTGCCACCTACGTATTACCGCGGCTGCTGGCACGTAGTTAGCCGTGGCTTTCTGATCAGGTACCGTCAAGACGTGCACAGTTACTTACACGTTTGTTCTTCCCTGATAACAGAGTTTTACGATCCGAAGACCTTCATCACTCACGCGGCGTTGCTCCGTCAGGCTTTCGCCCATTGCGGAAGATTCCCTACTGCTGCCTCCCGTAGGAGTCTGGACCGTGTCTCAGTTCCAGTGTGGCCGATCACCCTCTCAGGTCGGCTACGTATCGTTGCCTTGGTAAGCCGTTACCTTACCAACTAGCTAATACGGCGCGGATCCATCTATAAGTGACAGCAAGGCCGTCTTTCACTATTGAACCATGCGGTTCAAAATCTTATCCGGTATTAGCTCCGGTTTCCCGAAGTTATCCCAGTCTTATAGGTAGGTTATCCACGTGTTACTCACCCGTCCGCCGCTAACGTCAAAGGAGCAAGCTCCTTATCTGTTCGCTCGACTTGCATGTATTAGGCACGCCGCCAGCGTTCATCCTGAGCCAGGATCAAACTCTCCATAAAAAATTATGATGTTTGATTAGCTCATAAAACTAAATTAATTGTTGTAACTTCCGTTACATTATTGGAATTAACGTTGACATATTGTCATTCAGTTTTCAATGTTCATTAATGTAATAAATCATGGTGGAGACTAGCGGGATCGAACCGCTGACCTCCTGCGTGCAAAGCAGGCGCTCTCCCATCTGAGCTAAGCCCCCATTATTTAAGAAGTCGGGAAGACAGGATTCGAACCTGCGACCCCTTGGTCCCAAACCAAGTGCTCTACCAAGCTGAGCTACTTCCCGTATATAGTTATTAACTTTAAAAATGGCGCGCCCGATAGGAGTCGAACCCATAACCTCTTGATCCGTAGTCAAACGCTCTATCCAGTTGAGCTACGGGCGCTATTTAAAGATGGTGCCGAGGACCGGAATCGAACCGGTACGGTGATCTCTCACCGCAGGATTTTAAGTCCTGTGCGTCTGCCAGTTCCGCCACCCCGGCAAAATAATGGAGCAGAAGACGGGATTCGAACCCGCGACCCCGACCTTGGCAAGGTCGTATTCTACCGCTGAACTACTTCTGCATTATTTCGCTTGAAAATATAATTAAAATCGTAATGAGCCATAGAGGATTCGAACCTCTGACCCTCTGATTAAAAGTCAGATGCTCTACCAACTGAGCTAATGGCTCAAAAGATGGTGCCGGCCAGAGGACTTGAACCCCCAACCTACTGATTACAAGTCAGTTGCTCTACCAGTTGAGCTAGGCCGGCAATTAAATGGTGGAGAATGACGGGTTCGAACCGCCGACCCTCTGCTTGTAAGGCAGATGCTCTCCCAGCTGAGCTAATTCTCCTGTTATCTATTGCCTGGCAACGTCCTACTCTAGCGGAACGTTAGTCCGACTACCATCGGCGCTAAAGAGCTTAACTTCTGTGTTCGGCATGGGAACAGGTGTGACCTCTTTGCTATTGTCACCAGACAAATTAACTTACTTTATTAATGATAAACGTTTGTTTGATTGATTTCAATAGTCAATTTTACACTTTATTAAAAAGAATTTTACATTCTCTTTACTTCCTCTGTGTTTTTGACGACTTTTATATATTACTTCATTTGTTTTATAAAGTCAATGGTTTGTTTCAAGTTTTTTAAAAAACTTAGAATTAAGTCCGTTCAACTTTTCCACTTGAATTATTCTATCACATCTCTACTCACTAAACTATAGGTATTATTACTTTCTATCAATAAATTTGTTACTTTTTCAAACTAAAGGTAACAAATTGTTTAATCATTATTTTTCATTTTTATAATAAAACAAAAGCACTAACCACCTGAGTGATTAGTGCTTATATAGAAATCATTTATTTTTGTCTCATATATGGGAATAATAATACATCTCTAATTGATGGAGAATCAGTTAATAGCATAACCAATCTATCAATTCCGATTCCTAAACCACCTGTTGGAGGCATACCATATTCTAATGCTTCAATATAGTCTTCATCCATTTCATGCGCTTCATCATTACCTTGTTCTTTTTCAACTAATTGAGCTTCAAATCTTTCTTTTTGATCGATAGGATCATTTAACTCAGTGAATGCATTGGCATGTTCTCTACCTACAATGAATAGCTCGAATCTGTCTGTAAATCTTGGATCTTCCGGATTCTTTTTAGCCAACGGTGAAATATCAATTGGATGACCGTATATAAACGTTGGTTGAATTAATGTTTCTTCTACTTTTTGTTCAAAGAATTCATTTAATATGTGACCATACTTCATGTTTTCAGTAATTTCAATACCATGTTCTTTAGCTAGTGCTTTAGCTTCTTCATCTGATTTAACTTCATAAAAGTTTACGCCAGTAGCTTCTTTAACTGCATCAACAATGTGCAATCTTGTCCAAGAAGACTCTAAGTCGATTTCAGTACCATTATATTGAACTTTAGCTGAACCAAGCACTTCTTGTGCAATGTGTCTAACCATTGATTCTGTTAGGTCCATAATGTCATGATAATCTGCATATGCCTCATATAATTCAATCATTGTGAATTCTGGATTATGTCGTGTAGATACACCTTCGTTACGGAATACACGTCCGATTTCGTATACTTTTTCTAGTCCACCTACAATTAATCGTTTTAAATGTAGTTCGATAGCAATACGCATATATAAAGTAGCATCTAATGCATTGTGATGAGTAACAAATGGTCTAGCAGCAGCACCACCAGCAATTTGGTGCATCATAGGCGTTTCTACTTCTAAGAAACCTTGTTTGTTTAAGTAATTACGCATTTCTTGAATAATCTTACTACGATTAATAAATGTACGCGTACTATCTTGGTTAGTGATTAAATCTAAGTAACGTTGACGGTAACGTTGCTCAATATCTTGCAATCCATGGAATTTATCAGGTAATGGTCTTAAAGCTTTAGTTAATAAAGTAAATGATTTAGCTTTTACTGATAATTCACCAGTATTAGTTTTGAACATTACACCTTCAACACCAACAATGTCTCCTAAGTCAGCGTTTTTCCATAAATCAAATTGTTCATCTCCAACTTGATCTTTTCTTACATAGATTTGGATTTGCCCTGATAAATCTTGAACATGTGCAAATCCCGCTTTACCTTTACCACGTTTAGTCATAATGCGTCCAGCTATAGCTACATGGCTTTGTTCTTCTTTTTCATGTAATTCTTCTTTTGAGAATTCGTCCCAATCTGTTTTTAGCTCAGATGCTGATGCAGAACGATCATATCTTTGACCAAATGGATCAATTCCTAAATCTCTTAATTCTTGTAATTTTTGTCGACGGACCTGCATTTGGTCATTCATTTCTTCTGACATAACTTTCTCTCCTTTAGGCTTCTTGTTTTCAGTTAATTATTTTATACGTTCTAGTTGGAAATATTATAAATTAGCAACCATTTGTTGTTCTATTGATACTTGATACAATGTTTTTAATTCCAAAAATTATTTTAGCACTTTTAAGATGCTAAAAGCATATTTCCCTTTTCTATAACATAACGTCAATATAGTTACCTTTCAATTCTACTAAACCATAAAGATGTTATAAAGGAATTTTTACTTTATCCTAACGCATGAGTTTAAATCCATTATAAAATAAATGCTTTTTCAATTTATTCTTTGTACTTTTTAACTGTATTATCCTCAGTGACTATTGACCCAATCGTTTTATTAGAGCGAGGTTCAATTTGTTTAGAGGCAATGTCGTTCAATGGAATCAATACAAAAGCACGCTCAACCATTCTAGGATGAGGTACTACCAAATCATTCTCTTCTATAATGTTATTTCCATATAATAATATATCTATATCTAATGTACGAGGTCCCCATCTAATTTTTCTAACACGATGAAGTTCTTGTTCTGTATCTAAACAACATGTTAACAATTGTCTTGCTGTTAATGTTGTTTCAATTTCTATACATAAATTTAAAAATTTAGGCTGATCGGTATACCCTACTGGATCTGTTTCATATATAGGGGATATATCTGTAACATCAATATTTTCGTATTGATTTAAGATTTGAATAGCTTGCTTTAATTGTTGCTCTCTGTCGCCTATATTACTTCCCAAACCTAAATATGCTTTAATCATTTAATGACTCTCCCTCACTATTTCAATACCTACTCCATCGTAGTGACCAGGTATAGGTGGGTTCTCTTTAGTGATTCTAACTTTTGTTTCCATTACACGATTATAGTGTGAATTTATACGTTTTGCAATACGTTCAGCTAGATGCTCGAGTAAATTCGAAGGCTCACCCTCAACAATAGATTTTACATCTTCAAACACTTCTCCATAATGGACTGTATCCTTTACATCATCTGACTTACCAGCGTCTTTCAAATCAACTTTTAAAGTGAGATCTACAACAAATATTTGTCCTATTTCATTTTCAGCTGACAATGCCCCATGATATCCGTAAAAACGCATTCCATTAAGAAATATGATGTCTTTCATTTTCATTCTCCTTTAAAAAGTCCATACCTTGTGCAATTCGAGCGTTGAGTTCGACATGGTGAACTCTGACAGCTTTAACGCCCTTCATTATACCATAGGCAGTTGTTGATGCTGTAGCTTCATCCCTCTCTAAAGGTTTGGTATCTTTACCTATCATTTCCTTAATAAACCTTTTACGACTAGTCGCAAGTAATACCGGATATTCTGTAGCTACTAATTCATCAAGTCGAGCCATCACTTCATTTTCTTCTTCACGTGTTTTCGCAAAACCTATACCTGGATCAAGCCAAATTTTTTCTTGAGGAATACCAGCCATCTCAGCTTTATTAGCTTGCGATAATAAAGTTACTAACATTTCATCGACAACTGGTTTATCTCTTTGTCCATCACCATTATGCATAAGTACGATTTCTGCATTGTAATTAGCGACAACTTCAAATATTTTAGGATCAAACAATCCAGCCCATTGATCATTAATCATTGTAGCGCCTAATTTTAAACAAGCTTCAGCTACTTCACTTCTATATGTATCTATTGATATTTGTGTATCGAGTTCTATTAAAGACTTAACTACAGGTACAACTCTATCTAACTCTTCCTCAAGCGTAATTTCTTTATATCCTGGTCTTGTTGATACACCACCTACATCAATAATATCAACACCTTCATTTATCATTTCTTTCGCTCTTTCAACCGCATTTTCAACTGAATTGTATTTTCCACCATCTGAAAATGAGTCTGGCGTAACGTTAAGTATGCCCATAATTTTTGTTTTTGACATTTAATCACCTTTTCATTTCATTAATATAAACATCATTAGTCTCACTTATAATGATATCATTACTCACATAATAATTTCAGTGTCAAAATCAGAATGTTCGATAATTATATCGATTAATCTGTAAATAAAATGATTTCACTTACAATAAGACATAAAAAATAGCGGAGTTACACACCCCGCTAATACATCTATTATAATTAATCATCGAATGAGTATAAAGGTGTAGATAAGTAACGTTCACCATTACTTGGTAATACTGTTACTACTGTTTTACCTTTACCTAATTCTTTTGCTTTTTGAATGGCTGCATGAATAGCTGCACCTGAAGAAATACCTGATAAGATACCTTCTTCTTTAGCAACACGACGTGCCATTTCCATTGCTGTTTCATTTCCTACTTTAATAATACTGTCGTAAATATCAGTATTTAACGTATCTGGAACAAATCCTGCACCTAAACCTTGTAATTTATGTGGTCCTGGTTCTCCACCACTAAGTACTGGAGATGCTTCTGGTTCAATAGCCACAATTTCAATTTCAGGATATTGTTTTCTTAATACTTTACCTACACCTGAAAGTGTACCACCAGTTCCAACACCAGCTAAGAACGCATCAATTTTTTTACCTTCAAATTGTTCTACTAATTCTGGACCTGTTGTAAGTTCATGAATTTCAGGGTTTGCTTGGTTTTCGAATTGTTGTGGTTCAAAATAACCGTGTTCTTCTTTTAATTCTTTAGCTTTTTTAATAGCGCCTTTCATAGCTTCTGATCCTGGAGTTAATACTAATTCAGCACCATATGCTTTTAATAAGTTACGACGTTCTTGACTCATTGTTTCAGGCATAGTAAATACTGCTTTATAACCTTTTGCTGCACAGACAAATGCTAAACCAATACCTGTGTTACCACTTGTAGGTTCTACAATTGTATCACCAGGTATAATTTTTCCTTCTTTTTCAGCTTTTTCAATCATAGCTAATGCGATACGGTCTTTTACTGAACCGCCTGGATTTTGATATTCTAATTTAACATAAATATCTGCTGCATCTTCATCAACAACATTTCTCAACTTAACTACAGGTGTATTTCCAATTATTTGTGTTATATTTTCTACTGGTTTTTGTGCCATTAAAAACACTCCTTTTCAACGAAATTAATAAAGCTTAGTCTTTTTATCGGATATCTTTATTCTATCAGAATTTTCTCAAAATACAAATATATTTTATTTATACTGAAATTGAGTAATTGTTATACATTTTAAAATCTTCCCTAAACCAAATTAAAGTAAACGTTAACTCAAAATACTACCAATTTATTAATTAATTTAAGCCATAGATTCTAATAATTGATTTAATTCGGATTCACTATAATTGTATTTATTACCACAGAAGTGACAAACTGCTTCTGCACCATGATCTTCTTTAATCATATCGGATATTTCAGCTTCTCCTAATCCTTTGATTGCGTTCAAGAATTTTTCATGACTGCAATTACATTCGAATTGTACTGGAGAAGTTTCCAATATTTGAACGTTATCTTCTCCAAGTATTTCATTTAAAATACCTTCAGGTGTTAGGCCTTGTTCAATTAATTTAGATACAGGTGTCATTTGGTTAATAGCTTCTTCCAACTTATTAATAGTTTCTTCTTTAGCTCCCGGCATTACTTGTATAATAAATCCACCGGCTGCTTTAATTGTGTTATCAGGATTAACAAGTACACCTAATCCAACTGATGAAGGTGTTTGTTCACTTGTAGCATAATAATAAGTGAAGTCTTCTCCTAATTCACCTGATACAATTGGACTTGATCCAGAAAAGTAATCTTTCATACCTACATCTTTAACTACTTGAATTGAGCCTTCTGTCCCAACTGCTCTTCTTACATCTAATTTTCCTTGTTCATTTAAAGGAAAATGCGTTTGTGGATGGTCTACGTAAGCGCGTACGTTACCTTTTGCATCCGCATCCGCAATAATTTTCCCTATTGGACCGCGACCATCAACTGTTACTGTTAATTTTTGAGTTCCTTTTAACATTGCGCCCATCATTACCGTAGCAGTCATTGTTCTTCCAATTGCTGCTGAGGCTGTTGGCCATGTATAGTGTCTTGTTTGTGCTTCTTGAACTGATTCAGTTGTTAATGAAGCATATGCTCTTATTTCTCCATCAAATGCTAGGGCTTTAACTATATAATCATGTGTCATTATTTATTTCTCCTTTTAATGAGGTTCTCTATTATTTATCATTTTATATTTTGAATATCATTTTCGAATAACTATTATACATCTGTTGCTTATTTTCATGAAATTATTTGCTTCACATTATATTTACTTTGCTTTTTAAAAGAAGAATCGAGTTTCGCTATAGTCTAAGCTAACTTTCTTCTCTCACTATTACTAATATAAAAAACATCCCCTTACTATTACAGTAAGGGGATTGAACTAAGAACTAATTATTCTCTATGATTTGGATCATTAGGATTATATGGTTTATCAATGTTTGGTGATTGTTCATGTCCTGTTGATTCAGTATCTGATTCATCATTATCATGATCACTTTCACCGTCATTATTATCTAAAGATTGTTCTTTTCGAACATCTTCGTATGATTTACCATATTTACCGTCTTTGAATTCTGAGTCAGTTTCTGTTACAACTTCTGCAGAATCATAATCAACTTCAGGTAATTTACCTTCATGGAATAATGATTGAATTTGTTCTGCAACCAATGTTTCCTCAGTAAGTAATGTCTTAGCAATAAGTTTTAATTGTTCTTGATGTTCTAATAAGATTTCTTTACAACGTTCATATTGTTCTTTAACAATACGTTGTACTTCTTTATCAATTTCATAAGCAATTTGACCTGAGTAATTTGGTTCACCTTGCATATCTTTACCTAAGAATACTTGGCCATTACCGCTACTAGAGAATTGTAAAGGTCCGAGTTTTTTACTCATACCATATTCAGTAACCATTGATCGAGCAATTTGTGTAGCTCTTTCAAAGTCGTTTGAAGCACCAGTAGAAACCTCACCGAAGTTAATATCTTCTGATACACGACCACCAAGTAAACCACAAATTTTATCTAATAGTTCCGGTTCTGTCATTAAGAATCGATCTTGTTTAGGTAACATCATCGCATAACCACCAGCTTGTCCACGTGGAACGATAGTCACTTTGTGAACAACTTCTGCTTCATCAAGTACCATACCAATAATAGTATGACCAGCTTCATGGTGAGCAACAATATTTCTTTCTTTATCAGAGATAACACGTGATTTCTTAGCTGGACCAGCGATGACACGGTCTGTCGCTTCTTCTATATCACGCATATCAATTTTGTTCTTGCCTTCACGTGCAGCAATTAATGATGCTTCGTTTAATAAGTTTTCTAAGTCAGCACCAGAGAAACCTGGTGTTCTTTGAGAAATAGCTTTTAAATCAACAGTTTCATCAAGTGGTTTGTTTTTAGCATGTACATGTAAAATAGCCTCACGACCCTTAACATCGGGACGACCAACTTGAATTTGTCTGTCAAAACGTCCAGGACGTAATAACGCTGGGTCTAAAATGTCAGGACGGTTTGTAGCAGCAATCATGATGATACCTTCATTTTCACCAAAGCCATCCATTTCAACTAATAATTGGTTAAGTGTTTGTTCACGTTCGTCGTGTCCACCACCAACACCTGCACCACGTTGACGACCTACAGCATCGATTTCATCGATAAAGATAATACATGGTGCATTTTTCTTAGCATTTTCAAATAAGTCACGTACACGACTTGCACCAACACCGACAAACATCTCAACGAAGTCTGAACCACTAATTGAGAAGAATGGTGCGCCGGCTTCACCAGCAACAGCACGTGCAAGTAATGTTTTACCAGTACCTGGAGGTCCAACAAGTAAAACACCTTTTGGTATTCTAGAACCCATTTGTTTAAATTTCTTGTTATCTTTTAAGAAGTCTACAATTTCTACAAGTTCTTGTTTCTCTTCATCTGCACCTGCAACATCTGAGAAACGAACACGGCGTTTACTGCTATCGTACATTTTAGCTTTGGATTTACCAAAGTTCATCATACGACCGCCGCCACCGCCACCTTGAGCTTGGCTAAGGAAGAAAATAAATAATAATGCAATGATTAAAACAGGAATCAATGTTGTTAGAATACTAACAAACACACTTTGTTCTTCTTCTTCTTTAACTGTAAATTTCAATCCATCTTGTTTCTGAGCTGTATCAGTAATTTTTTGTAAATCTTTTTCGTTGTTAAATAAAATTGTTGATGAATAATCTTCACCTTTTTTTGTTTTACCGCTTACCATGTATACGTTTTGTTCAGGTTGAATTTCTAATGATTTTAAATCGCCTTTATCCAATTTACTAACAAACTGCGTATATGTAAGTTGCTTTGGCATATTTCCATTACCATTTAGGAAAGAAAAAAGGCCAAATATTATAACGCCTATAATTGCGATAACTAGCACATTGCGAAACGCTTTCTGCATGTGTCATTTCCTCCTACTTCCAATAATAAAACTAACAAAAATTGTAACACAATACATCTTGACCAGGCTACTATTTCAACTTTAGTATTGGTTCTTCAATTTTAGTCAACTTCCACTATATAGATTTTTAATTTTTAGTTATATCATGATTTAAAAATAAGTAATGTCATGTTTAATTTAGACATCGTGATTTAAATTGAGTCTACACTAAAATGATGTTTAATCATAGTAATAAAACATCGCACCCAACTTTTTAACATCGAAATTAACTTGTTACTTTATGAATATACTTCCGGTTTTAAAGTACCGATGTAAGGTAAGTTTCTATAATGTTCACCGTAATCAAGTCCGTATCCAACTACAAACTCGTCAGGAATTTTTTTACCTACGTATTTTGCTTCAATATTAGCTTTTCTACGATTTGGTTTATCTAATAAAGTAACAATTTCTAATGAGTTTACTTTTCTTGATTGTAATAATTCAGTAATTGATTTCAATGTTGTACCAGTTTCTAAAATATCTTCAATAATTAAGACATCTTTGTTTTCAATAGAAGAACCTAAATCTTTGATGATTTGTACTTCACCAGTTGATTCAGTACCACCGTGATAACTTGATACATCCATAAAATCAATCGATAAATGTGTATCAATACGTTTGATTAAATCCGCCATAAACATGACTGATCCTTTTAAAATCCCAATACAAACAAGTGGTTTATCTTGATAATCTTTAGTCAACTGTTCTCCTAAGTTCTTACAAATGGTTTGAATTTCTTCTTCACTCATTACAATATTTTTTATATCCTTATGCATTTGCTATTCATCTCCAATATTTCTAATGTTTATATAATGTTTATAGTTTTTATTGATATATAACTGACCCACAGCGATAACATTTCCCTCTGCATTAATAACAATTGGTAAACGATTGCGTTCAATAGCCTCGATTTTACAATCAATCAATAACCGACTTACTTTTTTATGTTTATTTTCACTACCGTTTAATAAAAAACGGTCACCATTTTGACGTGTTCTTATAGTTAATGGTAATTGTTCTAACGGGAAATCTGATTGTATGATAATTTCATAATCTCCAAAGTGATATGTATGAGGTGTTTCGATGACTTTTATTGAACTTACATCGTTCATTTCTGTATTAGTCATTATTATAAATGTATCATATGAAATTTGAATTATCCATTTATCTGTAATATCAATCGTAAATTGTGATTTTTGACTTGCAAATTGGTCAAACCATGACTGATACATTTTATCAGATATTGAAGTTGCTAAGGAGATTTTTTCAAATATTTGGTCAAGTACATGCACCTTTACATTATCTGTTAATTGATTAAAGCTGGTTCTTGGAATAGTAATTTTAGTTCGATTCGCCTTTATAAGAGCTTGTTCATCAATAAATTGGCTCGCTAAATTGCGAAGTGTTTCTAATTCTTGATCATGCCAAGATTTTAACTTTAATAAGTGGTCGATACTTAATTGCTCGTTGTCTAAAATCGCAGGTAAAATACGATTACGTATATCATTTCTTACATATACGTTTTTGTGATTTGATGCATCTTCATAAAATGGAACATGAAATTCCGATTGATACTTCTTAATTTGATCTTTAGAAATATTTAATAACGGCCGACAAAGTTTATAATGTTGACGATTTGATTCATAAGCAATGCCCAGAGTACTACGAGTAAATCTCCCTGTAAACAACCTATAAAATATAGTCTCAATTTGATCATCTTGATGATGTGCTGTTAATAATACATCAGCCTTAAGTTTTTTCATCATAAAATCAAACCAGTCGTAGCGATATTGACGCGATTCGTTTTGAATACTATTTCCCGCTTCTACGATATTATTTAAATCAAGGTGTTTAATATAATAGTCAATATGGTGTTTTTCGCAAAACGTTTTAAAGAACGTTTCTTCCTCTGCTGATTCTTGTCGTAAGCCATGATTAACATGAATGCATGTTAATTTACGATATGTATGTTGATATTCATTTAATAAAAGATGTAATAGGCACATGCTATCTATTCCTGTTGATACAGCTAATACAATATGGTCATCTTTTGACCAACCTGTTGAATTCATTTCCATCAACTATTCACCTCCGCACAAGCTAATCAAATACCAAATCATCATTACAATAAAAATAGACTGCTCCTTCATCAAGAAACAGTCTTAGATTGTCTGTCCATTTACAGAAACTCACAATACAAAATTTATATTATTGTAACAGACTTAATTTATGAAATTAACGTTTTGAACCTTTACCGCCGCGTCTAGATTCAGTTTGACGTTTTATAGAAGTTAATTTATCTTCACTATCTTTTAAGAAGTTACTCAATTTCTTTTCAAAGTCTTCACCTTTTGGCGCTGGTTTACTTTGATTTGATTTATTATTATGATGTGGTTTACGTTGTGGGCGATCTTTAGCCTTTTTAATTGAAAGACTAATTTTGCCATCATCTGCAATTGAAAGTACTTTTACTTCTACTTCATCACCTAAAGATAAATGATCTTCCACATTTTCAACGTAGTTATCAGCCACTTCACTAATATGGACTAAGCCACTTTTCCCTTCAGGTAACTCAACGAATGCACCGAATTTTTTAATACCAGTGACTTTACCTTTAAGCTTGTTTCCTACTTCGATTGACATATTCTAAATAAATCCTCCCGATTTCATTCGATTTTAACTTTATTATATTCCTGTTGAAGCAATTTCACAATGCTATAATGAGATTTACTTTAATTAATTATCACTATCTGACGACTTAGACTTAGAGGATTTATTATCATTTGGCAACCTAAAAATAACTTCGCCTTTATTACTTAAATAATAATCATCTCGTGCCACTTTTTCTACGTAATCTTTATCATTTAAATTGTTTAGTTTCTCTTTTAAAGCAATCTCTTCATCTTGCTTTTTTTGATATTGTTCTTCTTTATGTTTTCGTTCTACAGCGTCTTTATCATTGCTGTGCTTTTGGACGACAAGCATAATGCATAATAAGATGATTATTGCTAACATGATTCCGCCAAATAAAGTGATTCTTCGGCGAACAACACGCATCTTTTTGCGTTGTCTTTGTTTCTTTTGGTTTTCTTTAGATGTATATTGATTACCAATATTTTCAACTTTATTATTCATTGCTTGTCACCTCTCTTTGTTTATTCAGATTCATTAATACGCTCTTCTTTAACTAATTCGTACATACCTTTAGCATTCTCTTTAGAAGCATGCTCATTTAATCCTGTAACATTAACAGTCACAAGTTTCTGTCCGAAGCGAATAACTAATACATCTCCAACTTTAACATCTGTTCCTGCTTTTGCTACATTGCCATTAATTGTAATACGTCCTTGATCACTAATTTCTTTAGCCAATGTACGACGTTTGATTAATCTAGATACTTTTAAAAATTTATCTAATCTCATTAATGATTCTCTCCTTGCTCTAAATATTGTTTAAGAGCCACTTCATCAAAATCTTTATTTTTTGTTTTATCATACAATGACATGAAATGGTCTGCAAATACTTTCTCAAATTTCACACGTGGTTGTTTGCCTTCCTTGGATTTAGCCGTCGCCCAAATTGATTTTAAATCATCAATTGATTCTGCTGATGCATCACTAAATATATGAGGATGTCGACGAATCATTTTAGCATTTAAGCTGGCAATCACTTCTTTAACATCAAAATAGCCTTCTTTTTTACCAATGCTTGTATGCAGTAACACTTGTAACAGTATATCTCCAAGTTCTTCTACCATGTGCCAATCATCTTCATTATCGATAGCTTCAAATAACTCAAACGTTTCTTCTAGTAAATAACGTTTAAGCGTTTGATGTGTTTGAACTTTGTCCCAAGGGCAACCTTTTTCATCATCAACTAATAAATCAATCGTCTGCTCTGCAAAATCAAAGTCATTATAAAGTGCCTCTGATCCTATAACTTGAGGGACAAAAACACTAGTTAAGTTATTAAACGCATCTTCAAAATGATCAAGTTCATATAATGCACATTGCGTCACTTGTGCTTCACCAGTACGTGCACCTGTCACAATTGCTACCTCATGTTCATCTGGATATCTTTCCATTAAAGTTAGCTTAATATCTGCTGCTACCATTTCACTATAAACTTGCGTAATAAGTGTATTTGTACGCACATTTAGTTGCACTTCTTTTAAAGATGTAGCATCAAGTAGTGTGAAACCATCATTAGGATCAACATTCACAGCTTCAAATACGTCATCGATGAAACTTTTACCACCTAGTACTTTTACATCTATATCGTTATTTTGTGCATGATACTCCATTAATTTCATAGTAGTCGTTTCTGCCACACGTGGATGCCCTGGAACTGCATAAACAATGTCTGATTGTTGTGCTTTATCAATCAATTGTTTAACAATTTCGTCATACACTTTTTCAAATTGGTCATTATTTTCATAAATATCATCGAAACCTTCAAATTCTATTTCATTTTTAAGGTCCTCAATAACTGGATGTTCAAGTGTACGTGCATATATCTTAGGTTGTTTTTGTATAAATCGATATATACCTAATGGCAAATCTTCTATACCATAGTTTCCTAAACCAATAATAGTAATAGTTTGTGTCATTAACGTCTTCCTCTCTTAAAATGATATAGCTTATCTCCTAAAGGTAAAAATTTAAGTTCTCTATAACTTAGTACATTAAAAATACCGACATATATCATAAACACACCTACGCCAATCAATGCACTAATCATTAAAGATATTAATCCAATTACACGACCATTAGATGGTAATACAAACATTATTATTTGGACTACAACTGACATTATAAACAGCCCGACCACTAATTTAATAATAAATTTACCCATTTGACTAAAATGATAGGATTTTAAGACTGCCCAATGTAATATAGCGCAAAAAATAATTAATGATAATACTGTACTTATACTTGCACCTAATATTTGTAATTGATGAATAAAAATAACATTCAATATAATCTTCATTAATAATCCGCTTATAAACCCAATTAAAATAGGCTTCGTATTATTAATTACTTGTAGTAAAGCTATATCCATCATGATTAATGATACACCAATTACTGTTAGCATATAAACACATAACGTGCTTGTTTGACTATCCGTCTTAAAAAACACTTGATTCATTAGCGGTAAAACATTAATTAGACCTACACCTGCTGCCGAACTAATTAAGACAGTTATTTTTAATGAGGCGTTAGCATATCGGTTCATTTGTATAGATTGCTTCTTTTGAATTGCATCAGTTAATAATGGAATTAAGACAAAACTAAATGTCGTTGTAACAATTAATCCCATTTGTATAAATGAAGCACCTCTATCATATACACCTTTTTGTTTAATCGCTTCTATAAACGTTAATCCTGTTGTTTTAAGCGTATGAATAACAGTAAAACTGTCTGCTACTTGCCATAAAATAACAATCAACTGACTTAATGCAAAAATAAGTATAGCAATGAGTAAGTTTTTCCAGCGGATTTTTTCTTTATCATTATTCAAATTTAATTTAAACGGTCGTTTAGCTAATAAATACAATGTCGAACCTAAAAATCCTATAGATGACGCAATAATTGCTAATGTTCCAGCTTGATATATAGACCAATGTTGTTTCACAAATAACAATATAGCTATCATGATTAAACATACTCGAATTAATTGTTCTATAACCTGGGAAATGGCGGGTATATTCATTTCTTGTTTTGATTGAAAATATCCTCTTAGGACACCTAATACACCTACAAAAATAAAACTAAAGCTTGCCATTCTAATCATCGGTGTTAAATGTACATCACCCATTAATTTAGAAATCATGTTTGCACTACTAAAAATCACAATACAAATTACAAAACCTACACTTTGTATTACTAATAATACTTTTGAAAAGTATTGTTCATGTTGGTCTTTTCTTAAATTTTGTGTCACAGCACTTGGAATGGCATTCATAGACAAAATCATACCTAGCGCTACAATGGGGTATATTTGTTGATATGCATATAAACCTTCATCACCAAGTATATTTTGATAAGGTATTCTATAAATCGCACTTAAAATTTTAATAACAATTAATGCAATCGTTAGTATCACTACACCATTAAATGCGGGTTTATGCTTCATCTTGAATACTCATACTTTCTTCAATGCATTTAACTAAGAATTTTAAGTTATCTAACCATTGCTTAGACTTAGTAAGTGTCACTTTCATAGTGCCATTCTCAACGCCAACTTTCATTGATCTACCAAGTGGTTGAGTATTTTTAAATAATGCTTCGCCATCTATATCAGTAGTAGATTTCTCTGATAATAAAATTTGAATTTGTTTACCTAAATCTTTAATTTTTGTAATACCTGCATGTAAAGCATGCGTTTTGATTTCTACAATATCTAATAAACGTTCAACTTCGACTGGATATTCATTAAAACGATCGATTAATTCATCTTTGATATCCATAAGTTGTTCTTCTGATTCCACTTTTCGTAGTTTCTTATAAATTTCAATTTTAGCTTGTTCATTTTGAATGTATTCTGCTGGTAAATAGGCGTCTAAGTTGAGTTCAACTTCGACTTCAGGTGTATCTGGTGTTTCTTCTTTAATACCTCGTTTTTCATTAACTGCTTCTTCAAGCATTTGAGAGTATAAATCAAAGCCGACAGAATCTATAAATCCATGTTGCTGTTTACCAAGTAAATTACCGGCACCACGAATATTTAAATCACGCATAGCAATCTTGAATCCTGAACCTAGTTCAGTAAATTCTTTAATAGCTTGTAATCTTTCTTCAGCTGTTTCAGTTAATACTTTGTTTGTAGGGTGAAGGAAGTAAGCATAACCAATTCTACTTGAACGCCCTACACGTCCACGCAATTGATATAATTGACTTAGACCAAATCGATCCGCTTCTTCAATAATTAATGTATTGGCATTCGGAACATCTACACCTGTTTCGATAATCGTAGTCGTTACCAAAATATCATATTCGTGATTAATAAAACTCAACATCGTTTCTTCTAAATCTCGTTCTGTCATTTGACCGTGTGCAACAGCGATATTAGCATCAGGCATCAACATTTGAAGTTGTTCTCTCTTTTCATATATTGATTGAACTTTGTTATATAAATAAAATACTTGTCCGTCACGAGATAATTCTCTTTCTAACGCTTCTTTAATAAAATTCGTATTTTGTTCTAATACATAGGTCTGTACTGGAAAACGATTTTCAGGTGGTGTTTCAATAACAGATAAGTCACGTACACCAAGCATACTCATATGCAATGTTCTAGGTATTGGAGTAGCTGTCAGTGTTAACACATCCACATTATTTTTCAATGTTTTAATTCTCTCTTTATGACGTACGCCAAAGCGTTGTTCTTCATCGACAATAAGCAATCCTAAATCTTTATAGTGTATATCTTTTCCAAGTAATTTATGAGTACCGACAACAATATCTACGTAACCAGATTTCAGTCCTTCTTTTGTTTCTTTTACCTCTTTTGTAGAACGGAAACGACTAATTAATTGAATTTCTACAGGGAAATCTTGCATACGTTCTATTAATGTTTCATAGTGTTGTTGTGCTAATATAGTAGTTGGTACTAAAAACGCAACTTGTTTACCTTCCATAACTGCTTTAAATGCAGCTCGTACAGCAACTTCTGTCTTACCGTAACCTACATCGCCACATAATAAGCGATCCATTGGACGTTCTCTTTCCATGTCACCTTTAATTTCTTCAATAGATTTACTTTGATCGGGTGTCAGTTCATATGGGAAGTCCAATTCGAAAGTAGATTGTTCTGCAGTGTCTGGGCCAAATTGGTAACCTACAGACATTTCTCTTTGTTTATATAAATCGATTAATTCGTCTGCAATATCCTCAACACTTTGTTGAACTTTTGCTTTAGTTTTTTTCCACTCTGTGCCACCAAGTTTGTTTAAACGTGGCGATTTATCTTCAGAAGCAACATATTTTTGTACTTGATCCATTTGATCTACAGGAACGAATAATTGATCGGTGCCCTTGTACTGTAACTTAATATAGTCTCTATGTTGTTCTCCAACTTCTAGCGTTTCTACACCTAAATATCGTCCTACACCGTGGTGGACATGGACGACATAGTCTCCTACATTTAAATCCTGATAGGACTTAATTTTTTCAGCATTAGACATTGTTTTCGTACGTTTACGTTGTTTTTTCTGTTTTGTTTTAAATAGTTCTCTTTCAGTTATCACAACTAATTGCATATAAGGTAATTCAAAACCTTCTGATAAGCTACCTTCTAAGACAACAGCTTGACCACTTGTCGAAGCTTGATCAATATTTGTCACTACAGGAATATGCATTTCGTTCAACATAGATTGTATGCGTTCTACTTTTGTTTCTGTCTCAACAAGAACGATAACAGCATATTCATTTTGAATAAATCTTTGGAATTCAGAACGCATAATATCATATTGACCATAAAACTGTTGAACTGGCTTACATGAAAACTTAATAATATGTTCTAATTCAACAGGCATAGATGACGTAAATAAAGTAAAGTAAGCAACCGGATTATCTTGTAGAAGATTTTCAAAGCCATCATACTGCATAAAACTTTGACCAATAAAACCATTACCACTTTCGATTAAGTTGCTTATAAAATCATCAACTTCAGTAGTCAAAGTTTCTTCTGTTTCTTTAATACGATTATATTCGTCAACTGCAATGACTACATCCTTAGAAAAATAATCAATAATAGTAGATGGTTGTTCATACATAAATGCCACTAATCTTCTTAACAATTGATGGTCAAAAAATGTAGATTCAAAGAGTTTGAAACTTTCATATGTTTCTTTCAAATCATTTCGTACAGATTTTTCTATTTTAGGTCTTGTTTCTTCATACGCTTCTTTTAAATGAGTTTGTAAATGATTGATGACCTCATCTGTAATAATATAATCACTCGCTGTCGTGATTTCTATACTTTCTAAATTATCATTAGATCTCTGAGTTTCAACATCAAAATCTCTAATAGAATCAATTTCTGTATCAAATAGTTCTATTCGGACAGGGGATCCAATTAGAGGATAAATATCAATGATTCCTCCTCTAAGAGAAAATTCCCCAATATGCGAAACCACACTTTCTCTGCGATATCCCATATTGACTAATTTATTTAAGAAATCATCAACTTCAATATCATCTCCAACATTCAATGTCATTTGATGATTGCGCCACATTTCTACCGGCGTTAACCATTTTTTCAATCCATTTAATGGGACGATAAATAACCCTTTCTTTCCATGAGCCAGTGCTGTTAGGGTTCTAACACGTTCACTCATGAGCTGAGGGCTTTGCGTAGAAAATTCTTCCGTCATGATATCTTGGACTGGATATTTATAAATTTCTTCATCACTGACGTATTGTAAAATATCTGCTTCGATTTTATCTGCTTGGTATAAGTTATTAGTCACTAATAACATTTGTTTATGGTCTGATAAATATTTTTCAGCAATCAATGTAGCTTTAGCTGAAGGGGATAGGCCAGTAACCAAAATATTATCTTGGCCAAACACTTGGTCTAATTCCTGAAAACGCTTATCTTCTTTTATATAGTTAGAAATGACTTGTCTCAATTGATTTCACCATTATATTCATTCATGACATTATCAAATCTAGATGTTTCTATAAATGCTTCCACTGCATTTGCTGAATGTTCAATGACTTTCTCCATTGTCATCATTTCTTCTTTTGAAAAGCGTTGTAATACATAATCAGGAACAGACATACCATTCGTAGGTCGACCAACACCTATACGAATTCTTTTAAATTGATCAGTACCTAGCATTTTAATAATAGACTTCATACCATTGTGACCACCAGCGCTGCCTTTTTGACGCAAACGCACGTGTCCTTGATCTAAATCTAAGTCATCATATAATACAATAAGATCTTCTACATCTATATTATAATAATCCATTAACGGGGCTACTGCCTCACCGGATAAATTCATCATTGTCATTGGTTCAATAAGTAAAACTTTGTCACCATTCATTCTTTCAATAGTGTATGCACCTTTAAATTTTTGCTTATCTAATTTAAATCCATGACGCTCTAATATATAGTCAATGACTTCGAAGCCAATATTGTGTCTTGTAAGTTCAAATCGTTTACCAATATTTCCAAGACCTACAATACATTTCATATGTCGTTACCTCCAAAATTAATGTTTATCATTTAGTGACTATTCTTCAAATGATATATTGTCTCCGATTAAAATAACCAATCGTAAGTTAATCTTTATATCATTTATCAATACCACAATTTTATAATCATTCCCTATAATAACACAAAAAGCACTATGCTTATTAGTATAAGCATAGTGCTCGTCAATAAAGTTAAGAATCTTTATAAGATATTATAATTGATAATAATCTTATTCTTCTTCTTTATTTTCTTCTTCTTCGTTGTCGTCATTTTCTTCGCCAACGCGTTCTGGTTCTTCAGTAGCTGCTTCGCCTTCCATAGCTTCTACTTCTTCTTCAGTAGGTTCATCTGTTGGAGGAACTACTGTTACGATAGATTCTTCAGGATCGTTTTCGATAGTGAAGTCACCAGAAACTTTAATGTCAGCTACAGAATAGCTATCGTTGATATTTAATTCAGTGATATCAACTTCGATTGATTCTGGGATATTATCTGGAGTAGCAGTTACTTGTAAGTCGAATAATGGTTGTTCAACTACGCCGCCTTCTTTAGCGCCTACTGCTTCACCAACTAATTGAACTGGTACTTCTACAGTACGTTCTTCAGTCATGTTAATAGCTAAGAAGTCGATATGAGTGATTTGGTTTTTCAATGGATCGTATTGGTAATCTGATACCATTACTTTGATTGATTTAGAACCAACACCTAATTCGATAACACCGTTACGTCCTACTTCACGGATAACTTTGATAAATTCAACTTCATCAACTTTAACTGAAGTATTTTTTGTTCCGTAACCATATACAACTGCAGGTACTTTACCAGCATTTCTAAGTTGTTTAAGGTCAGAACGAGTTTGTTTACCTTGACGGATGATTGACTTTAATGAAGTCATTCTATTTCCACCTTTCATCTTTCGCTCTTTTAATGAGCTCCTCACTTACCCATCAACATCAATCGTTGCTTGTAAGTGTTTATTTATTCGTATAATCACGAACGAATGTATTATACACGCTTAAAACATTTTCGTCAAACGCATTTAACAATTTTAGTCGAATAATACACTAACTGATTCTCTTTCATATACACGAATAATAGCTTTACTAATTAAACCTGCAACTGAAAGTTCTTTCGTATTTGTTGGTTTACGACTTTCTTCTAATTGAATTGAGTTCGTAACGATTAATTCTTTAATTGCTGAATTTTCGATACGTTCTTTAGCTGGACCTGATAATACAGGGTGTGTACAACATGCATATACTTCTTTAGCACCTTTATCTTTAAGTGATTGAGCTGCTAAAGTAATTGTACCTGCTGTATCAATAATATCATCAATAATGATGGCTGTTCTTCCTTCAATATCGCCCACAATGTTCATTACTTCAGCCACATTTGGTTTTGGACGACGTTTATCAATAATAGCAATTGGAGTTTTTAAAATGTCTGCCAATTTACGTGCTCTCGTTACACCACCATGATCAGGTGAAACAACAACACATTCTTCTGGATTAATAGCAGGATCATTTTGGAAATGTTGCGCTAAAATAGGTACACCCATTAAATGATCAATTGGAATATCAAAGAAACCTTGGATTTGTGGCGCATGTAAATCTAATGCGATCATGCGATTTGCTCCTGCAGTTTCGATTAAGTTTGCTACTAATTTAGCAGTAATAGGTTCACGACTACGTGCTTTTCTATCTTGACGAGCATAACCGTAATAAGGCACTACGATGTTAATATTTGCCGCCGATGCACGTTTACAAGCATCAATCATAATAAGTAATTCCATTAGATGTAGATTAACTGGGTATGAAGTAGGTTGGATGATAAAAACATCACAACCACGGATACTTTCTTCTATATTGATTTGAATTTCTCCATCACTGAAACGTTTTACAGAACATTTTCCTAATTCAATACCTACATGGTCTGCTACTTCCTGTGCTAAAGGTTCATTACCTTTAAGTGAAAAAATCTTTAGCGATGAATTCTTATATTCATTATTTAACATTTATAGTCCTCCAATTATTTACTTACACATCTACTATTATATAGAAAAATAAACTTGATTACTATGACAAAAGTCTAAATCCTATGTTTACATATTCATTTCAATTATTTCTTATCGTTGTTTAAATAGCCCTCTTTATTTACTTGTCTTGCTCTCGCTAATGCTAAACTTTCATTTGGAATATCATCAGTTATCGTTGAACCAGCAGCTATTAACGAATGATCACCTACTGTTACTGGAGCAACTAAATTGGTGTTACAACCGATAAAGGCATCTTTTCCAATAATCGTTTTAAATTTATTCACGCCATCGTAATTAACGGTAATAGAACCACAACCGATATTCGTACGTTCGCCTATTTCGGCATCGCCAATATAACTTAGATGTGACACTTTAGAACCATCTTTAAGTTCAGCTTTTTTCACTTCTACAAAGTTACCTACTTTAACTTCTGCACCTAATTGAGAACCTGGTCTTAATTGTGCAAATGGGCCTACATTCGTATATTTGCCTACTTGAGACTCATTGATGACTGATTGTTTAATATTTGCATAAGAATCAATGACACTGTCATTAATTTCTGAATATTGACCAATCTTAACTTCTTCACCAATTACAGTTTTACCATTAATTCTGACACCGGGTTCAATTATTGTATCCATACCTATTTTTACATCAGGTCCAATAAACGTACTTGCTGGATCAATAATTGTAACCCCATTTCTCATATGAAATAGATTTAAGCGCTTTTGTAATGCTTTCTCAGCTTGACTTAGCATGACTCTATCATTTACGCCAATAATTTCTTCAAAGTCATCTGTATGATATGTACTTGCTTTACCATTATCTTTAAGAATTAAAGAAATGACATCAGGTAGATAATATTCTTGTTGCACATTATCATTCTTAACTTGATCTAATTTTTCAAATAAGGTTTTATTATCAAATGCAAAGATACCTGAACTAATTTCAGTAATTGCTTTTTCTTCGTTGTTAGCGTCTTTTTCCTCTACTATTCTCAATAATTGTCCTTCTTTATCTTTAATTACTCTTCCATAACCTTTTGGGTCATTAGCTGTAGCTGTTAAAACAGTAGCTTTGGATTGGGATGATTCATGTTGTTCGATTAAAGATTTTAGTGTTTCAGCTGTGATAAGTGGTGTATCTCCACACACAACCAATGTTGTACCCTCGTTATTTCTTAAATGTTCTTCTGACATTTTCACTGCATGTGCTGTACCAAGTTGTTGATCTTGATAGCTATACAATGATTGCTTACCTAATGTTTCTTTCACACTTTCAGCACCGTGTCCAACGATTGTTATAAGCTGGTTCACGCCTGATTGTTGAACATTATTAACTACATGTTCAATCATTGATTTGCCAGCAATTTCATGTAGCACTTTATATTTTTTTGATTTCATTCTTGTGCCCTTGCCTGCTGCCAATATTATCGCATGTCTTTGCATGAATGCTAACCCTCCATAAAATATACACTTCTCTACTATTATAATTTAACCGCTATCACTCTTTCAACATATAACCTATTTAGATGAAATACTTATTATGTGCTATTCACTTACAAAACCATGAATAATTTACTTAATGTTAGTTGTTATGGTGTTGATTTTAATGCTTAAATTTTTAAGTAAGTTCAAATGATTAAAACATTTAATGAAGAGGGACAAAATATACTTGAAAGTAAATGTTATATTTTAAAAGTAGTCCTAAAAACAAAAACAGAGTCAACATAGTATAATATGTTGACTCTGTAAAATATGTTTATATTTAAGCTTCGTCAGATTCATCTGATGTTGCATTTTTATCAGGAATGACTTCATCAGTTTCATCATATACTTTCATCACTGCATCTTGAATTTCTTGTCTCATTTCTGAGTTAATTGGATGCGCGATGTCGCGGAATTCACCATCTGGTGTACGTTTACTTGGCATTGCGACAAAAAGACCTGAGTTTCCTTCAATCACACGTAAGTCATGGATTACAAACGCCTCGTCTAATGTGATAGAAACAAGCGCCTTCATTCTACCATCTGTATCTATTTTTCTAAGTCTAACATCTGTCACTTTCATGTAGTGAGCCCCCCTAGTATATCTTTGTTTTATTAGAAGCTTGACAATTGCTCAAAAGAAAATTATATCCTTTATTTAACTTTACTAATTAATTCTATTTCTACTTTAACATCTTTAGGTAGTCTAGCTACTTCTACACAGCTACGTGCTGGTTGATGTTTATCGAAATAACTTCCATATACCTCATTTATATATTGGAAATTATTCATATCAGAAATAAAAATAGTTGTTTTAACAACATTATCTAAATCTGAACCTGCTTCTTTAAGTACCACAGATAAATTTTCTAAAACTTGTTTAGTTTGTTCTTTTACATCATCACTGACAATTTCTCCCTCTAAATTAAGTGGGATTTGACCTGATGTATAAACAAGTCCATTTACTACTGTAGCATGTGAATAAGGTCCTAATGCTTCTGGTGCTTTATTTGTGTTAATTATTTCCATGATGTAATTCGCTCCTTTAAGAAAATTTAGACAAGCTATTGCCTGGTTCTACTTTAAATTCCTGATTATATTCGTCAACATCTGATAGTCTTACCAAGGAAGTATAATCTTCTATTAACCTTTGTTTTACTTCTTTCGATTCTACGAGTACTGATACCCCTTTTACGTGTGCTTTAAACTCATTCATTAAATTCATAACACCGTTGATTGAGCCACCTGCTCTCATAAAATCATCGACGACAAGTACATTAGAATTTTCATCTAATGTACGCTTAGATAATACCATTGTTTCTATTTTTCTAGACGATCCTGAAACATAATTGATAGAAACTGTAGAACCTTCTGTTACTTTATTATCTTTTCTAATAACTACTACAGGTAAATTTAATACGTTTGCTACTGCATTAGCAAGCGATATACCTTTCGTAGCAATCGTGACTACAGCATCTAGTTGTTCGTTCATATAAATACTCGCTATCAATTTACCTACCTTATTTAATAATGTAGGGTTTCCGACTAAGTCTGATAAGAATAAATAACCGCCTGGCAACAATCTATCTTTCTCATCTAGTAATGAAATAACTTCATTTACAACTTCAGTCGCTTCTTCCTTACTCATCATCGGTTTATATGTTACGCCTCCACTTGCTCCTGCTGTAGTCGTAACTGTTCCCAATGCTTCTTTTTGAAATGTACTTTTAATAATTTGTACATCCTCACTAATTGAAGATTTTGCCTGTTCAAACTTATCTACGAAAAATGTTAAAGGAATCAATTTATTCGGGTGGTTCATCAAATATTGTGTCATAAACACAATTCGTTCACTTCTTTTATACCTCATCATTTCAACCCTTCTATCCTAATAATCTAACTAAATATACTTCGTTACAACATCCGTTTACAGCATTATAAATATTTTTGGCTTGGCTTTCTTTTTGTGCTAAACCATAAACTGTTGGTCCACTACCACTCATCAAAGCTCCGTCTGCACCACATTGCAACATATTTTCTTTTATCTTTTTAATTTCTGGGTGCATCTCCATCGAAATAGGTTCTAATCTATTAGATAAACTGGCGCATAACTTGTCATAGTCCGAAAATTTTAACGCTTCTATACAATCTTGAGTATATACTTCATGACTATAATTTAAATCCAACGCTTTAAATACATCTGGTGAAGAAATGCCAATATTCGGCTTTGCTAATACAACCCAGGCAGAAGGTGGTTTGTTTAAAAATGACACCTTTTCACCTCGACCAGTACAATAAGCAGTCTTGTTATATATACAAAATGAAACATCAGTTCCAATTTTGTTACCTAATGTACACAGTTCATCCAAAGATATATTTAAATTATATAAACGATTCATACCTCTCATAGTGGCAGCTGCATCTGCTGAACCACCTGCTAAGCCAGCTGATACCGGAATATCTTTATCAATCGTAATTGTCACGCCTTGTTTCAAATCATATGTTCTTGTCATTAATTCAGCAGCTTTATATGCTAAATTCTTATGATCATCGGTTACAAAATTATGTTCGATTTCAACCACAATTTTGTTATCTTTTCTCTTTTGAAAAGAAAGTCGATCATTTAAATCAACTGTAGTCATAATCATCTCAATCTCGTGATAGCCATCTTCTCTTTTAAAAAGTGTATCGAGCGTAAAATTTATTTTGGCAGGTGCCGTTTCATATATCATTTTTCCGCCCTCTCTTCGTAATCTTAATAAGATGATTTTAACATAAAGGACTAAAAGATTTGATAGTTAATGTTCATTTTTTTCATAAATAATTATATCAATCATTCTTAGAATATATTAAAAATGAATTAAATCAATGATTATCAATAATTCATCTTCACTTATTTAAAATTTAAGAAAGTATTTTAAGATTTAAAACAAAAAAAGAGTATTGAACATCTCGCTCAATACTCACCTTAATATGATATAAAACTTAAAATGATAGTGTAGTCATAACTACAACTATATTATTATGTCTATTTAGTGTGCAATTTCTTCTTGATGATTATCTTCTTCAAATGAAACTTGTACGTTCTCTGTTAATACATCAGTGTATGTATAAGATACTCTTTCGAAGTTATGCTTATCTTGGTCTAGTTCAACAACAAATACTGATGGGTATGTCTCTTTTAACACACCAGAACGTTCGATTGTTTTCTTACGACCACCATTGGCTTTAAGTACAATACGATTTCCTAAATGACAATCAATAGAATTTTTGATGTCCAAAATTGATTTTGGCATATTGCTCCACCTCGCTACAAGTGTTATATTACCATGTTTGTAGCGTTTTTGTCAAATAAAACTAAAATTTTATCAAGGTACGAAAGCTTTGTCAACAATTTAATTTACTAATTCTGGAAAATTATCCATTTCTTTATATAACATAGCAAAATCTTGAATTGACAATGTTTCTCCGCGTCGTCTAGGATCGATACCAGCTTTTTCTAACCAATTTAATATACTTTCTTTATGCTGTTTACCATCTTTAAAGAAATTTTGATAATTATTATTAATCGTTTTACGACGTTGTGCAAATGCGGCCTTTGCTAGCTTGAAGAATGCTTCTTCATCATCAACATCTACTAATGGTGTTTCTCTTTGCATTAACTTAACCACAATAGAGTCTACATTGGGTGGTGGCATAAATACTGTTTTAGGAACTGTAAGTACTTTACTTGTTTCTGTATAGTATTGCGTCACAATAGATAATGAACCGTATGCTTTAGTACCTACTTCAGCATTCAAACGTTCGCCGACTTCTTTTTGCATCATCACAACATATCCATCGATAGGTATGTCTTGTTGCATTAAATTAAGTAATATAGGTGTCGTTATATAATATGGTAAATTAGCAACGACCATAATTTTATCACAATCGTTTAAGTGTTCACTAACCGCCGATGCAATATCCGCTTTCAAAATATCTTCGTTAATAATCGTCACATTATCATATGGCGCTAACGTCTCTTTGAGTACAGGTATAAGTCGATGATCAATTTCAAATGACATGACTTTCTTAGCATGTTTCGCTAATTGTTCTGTCAGAGAACCCATTCCAGGTCCAACCTCTATGATGCCTGTACTTTTATCAATATTACTAGCATCAATAATTTTGTTAATTATATTTACATCGATAAGAAAGTTTTGACCTAAACTTTTCTTAAAATCAAATCCATATTGATTTAATAATGCTCTTGTTCGCGATGGCGTTGCTATATCTTTATGATCCATATCATCATTCACTTCCCTTATCTTCATTTAATGCTTGTCTTACATCATCTTCATTATACCCAAAGGCATTTAATTTTTTTAATAATTGTTTACCATTCGAATGTCCAATATGTAATTTTCGGCCTAAGATTTCACGTCTTCTTCGTGCATCCTTACCTATAATTAGTCCTAATTCTATGAGCACACTTTTATCAATAGATTCTTCAGCTTCTTCAAATGGAGAACTTACGTACATGAGTGCCTCTCTTATATCCTCAACTTGAGCATGTTCAACACCTATTTTGCCTCTTTTATTTTTAGCCTTTTCTCTATCAATATAAGCATGTTTTACTCCAGGGACACGGTCCTTAATTGTGTTTCTAATTTTATCCCCAGGAAAATCTGGATCAGTTAGTATAATCACACCGCGTGTTTCTTGCGCTTGTTTAATAACAGCGATGACCTCTTCATCTACTGCGCTACCATTTGTTTCAATTGTATCGCATTCAACTGCAGATTTTACACGTTGTGTGTCGTCCCTGCCTTCTACTACTATAAATTCATTTATTTTCATATTTTAATTCCTTCTTCAAAAGTAATTAACTGTAAGCTCTTTATATTTTAACAAAATATGATTAATCACACTGCCTTCAGTCTTAATTTAATAAAAACTGAGAAAGATATCCAATGAAATGATACCTTTCTCAGTTTAACAATTATGCTTTATTTAACTTAAATAATCTTTCAGCATTTTCAGTTGTTTGCTTACAAACTTCTTCATAAGTCATATCGCGTAATTCTGCAATTTGTTGCGCTACTAATGTCACGCGTTGTGGTTCATTACGTTTACCTCTGTATGGATGAGGAGATAAATATGGTGCATCCGTTTCAACTAATAGTCGATCCATAGGCACGTGTTGAGCTACTTCTTTAGGTTGTTTTGCATTCTTAAATGTCACTGGACCACCTAATGAAACGTAGAAATTTAATTTATTGATAACAACATCAGCAATTTCTGGTGATGCACTAAAACTATGCATAATACCGCCAACTTCTTCAGCGTGTTCTTCCATTAAAATATCCACACAATCTTGTGTCGCTTCACGATTATGAATAATAATTGGTAATTTCACACGTTTAGCTAAAGCAATTTGCTTTCTAAATACTTCTTTTTGAACATCGGCAGGTGATTTATCCCAATGATAATCTAGACCCATTTCTCCAATACCAATTATTTTCGGATGTTTTGCTAAGTTTTCAATCCACTCTAATCTTTCTTCTGTACAATCAATTGCGTCTACAGGATGCCAACCGATAATACCATAGATGAATTCATATTGGTCTATTAACTCCATCGTACGTTCAATTGTAGGTGTATCAAACCCTACAACGAACATGCGATCAACACCATCTTCTCTAGCACGAGTAATGACATCTTTTAAATCTTCATCATATTGTTCATCATTTAAATGAACGTGTGTATCAATTAACATGATTATCCCCCTTATTTAATAGAATATCTTACTTAACGATTGCACCATTTGGAATAGCATTAGGTAAGCTAATAAGTGTTAAGACACCATCTTTTTCAGCTGATAAAATCATACCTTCTGATTTTTGTCCCATTAATTTCGCTGGTTTTAAATTAGTAACTACTGCTACTTTTTTACCAATGATATCTTCTGGACGATAAAATTTAGCAATACCTGATACTATTTGTCTTTGTTCATTATCTAAATCTATTTGAATTTTTAATAGTTTATCTGATTTTTTAACATTTTCTGCATCAACAATTGTTGCAGCTTTAATTTCTACTTTATCAAAATCTTTAATATCAATAATATCTTTACTTGGAACTGATTCTTGTTCTGTTGATTTTGGTGGTTGCATTGATTCTTTAATATATGCAATTTCCGCTTCAGTATCTAGTCTTGGGAAAATTGGTGTTGGTTTAGCTGTAACAGTAATAGGTTCAGTTAATGCACCGTATGTTTCTAAACTAGAGAATTCAGTTAGTTCTGGATTATTGATATTTAATTGTTTAAATATTTCTTTTGGTGCATGTGTAATGAATGGACGTAATAATACTGATGCAAAACGAATATTTTCAACTAAGTGTGCCATTACATTACCAAGCATGTCTTTTTGACTTTCATCTTTAGCTAAAACCCAAGGCGTTGTTTCATCAATATATTTATTAGTACGACTAATAAATTTCCAAACTGTTGATAAAGCAACTGAGAATTGTAAACTATCCATATTTTCATGGAATTCTTTAACTGTTTCCAATGCCATTGCTTCCATATCTTCATCTAATTCATGTTTAGGGCCTTGATATGCAGGTAGTTCTCCTTGGAAATATTTATTAATCATAGAAATAGTACGATTAACTAAGTTACCTAAGTCATTAGCTAAATCATAATTTGTTCTTTCAACAAATGCTTCTGGCGTGAATACGCCATCTGAACCAAATGGTAATTCTCTCATTAAATAATAACGAGTAGCATCTAGACCATAGCGATCAATCAGTACGTTAGGATCAACGACATTCCCTTTAGATTTACTCATTTTACCGTCTTTCATTAGAATCCAACCATGAGCAAATACCTTTTTAGGTAATGGTAAGTCTAAAGCCATTAGTAAAATTGGCCATATAATTGAATGGAATCGTACAATTTCTTTAGCCATTAAGTGTATATCAGCTGGCCAATATTTGTTAAATAATGTTTCATCATCTGATAAATAACCTAGGGATGAAATATAGTTTACAAGTGCATCAATCCATACATAAACCACATGTTTTGGATTTGAAGGTACACTAACGCCCCAATTAAATGATGTACGTGATACCGCTAAGTCTTCCAATCCTGGTTTAATAAAGTTATTAATCATTTCATTCTTTCTTGAAGGTGGTTGAATAAAGTCTGGATTTTGATCATAAAATTCTAGTAATCGATCAGTATATTTCTTAATATTGAAGAAATAACTTTCTTCTTTAACTAATTCTACTTCATGACCTGAATCTGGGCTTTTACCGCCAACAATTTTACCGTTTTCATATACTGGTTCCACAAGTTGTGATTCTGTATAATATGTTTCATCTGGTACAGAATACCAACCTTCATATTCACCAAGATAAATATCGCCTTGTTTTAATAAACGCTCAAATACTTTTTCAACGACTTGTTTGTGGCGTTCTTCAGTAGTTCGAATAAAATCATCATTAGAAATTTCTAATTTATCCCATAAGTTTTTAATTCCGGCAATCATTTCATCTAAATATTCTAATTCTGTTTTGCCTGCTTTTTGTGCTTTTTCTTGAATTTTTTGACCATGTTCGTCAGTACCTGTTAAATATCGAACATCGTAACCTTGCATTCTTTTATATCTAGCAATTACGTCACCTGCTACAGTAGAATATGCGTGACCTATATGCAAGTTGCCACTTGGATAATAAATTGGTGTTGTTATATAAAATGTATCTTTAGCCATCAATGGTCCTCCTCGTTTCTTACAAATTAAATGATATCTAAATTTATTTTGCTTTTCAATTGTGTACCGTTAGTACGTTTATTTACTCATTTCAAATATTTGTTACTAAACAATTGGTTAATATTATCTTTACTACAATACCATAATTTAAAGCATTATTGTGTTGAAACTCTCTATTATTTAATCGTTTATAATATGTGCTATCTATTTTTTAATATTTAGCTACTTTTAATCAATATGATGATAAATATTATAAATTTCGCTTGTTTTACTTTGTCGATCTTCTGCAACCATTTTAATAGCTGCTTTGGTTTTAACACTTTTTTCTTTTATATAATAATTCACATGTTCCTCGACAGACATATCTTCAAACCATAATGTTGAGATTTCAGCTTCAGCGCCCTCAATTAAGATTACAAATTCTCCCTTTAATGGAATATCATTGTTTTGCACCTTAGTCGATAAAGTTTCCACATCTGCTGTAACAATTTCCTCAAATTTTTTAGTTAACTCTCGTCCTAGTGAAACTTGGCGATGGTTATCAACTTTAGCAATGGATTTTAATGTATCTGTCACTCTGTGTGGAGATTCATATATAATAAGTGTACTATTTTGATACATACGTTCTGAAAGAATATTAACTTTATCTTTGTCTTTTCTAGGTAAAAAGCCTAAAAATGTATATGTAAAAGATGGTAATCCACTTGCCATTAATGCCGTTAAACCAGCATTCGGTCCTGGTATGGTTTCTACTTTAATATTCTGTTTTCGTGCTTCAACTACTAATTCATACCCAGGATCACTGATTAGCGGTAACCCTGCATCAGACACTAAAGCTATATTCAAACCTGATAATAATTGTTCTATCATATATTCAGTTTGTTGATCTTTATTATGTTCATGATAAGATTTCAAAGGTGTCTTAATCTCATAATGATTACATAGTTTACGTGTAACTCTTGTATCTTCACATGCAATTAAATCTACTTGATGGAGTGTATCTATTGCACGATAAGTAATGTCAGCTAAATTACCTATTGGCGTTCCGACTAAATATAATGTAGACATATTATCCCTCTTTAATCATTCTTAATTTCTTTTGTCTAGTGAAGGTCTTAATTTCATATTCACGTTTTAATGCTTCTGATTTGGTCGAATATGTTTCTTGATAAACTAACTCTACCGGACGTCTTATTTTTGTATATTTGGCACCTTTACCTTCATTATGTTTCGCTACACGTGCTTTTATATCTTTAGCATACCCTGTATATAGACTTCCATCTTTACATTTTACAATATAAACAAAATGTTTATCCATAATATATACCCTTCATTTCTTCTGAATACATCCCATCCTTTTGATAAATATAAAATGGGGGTGTAATATCCAAACCTTGATTTCCTGATTTTCTTCCTTCAACTAATATGGTTTGAGCGTCTCTATCCAATTTACTATAAACTAATGTTAGACGTTTAGGTTCAATATTTGCGCGTCGCATTTCAGTTAGAACATCCATCATTCTTTCAGCTCTATGAACCATATATAATCTGCCACCTTGTTTCAATAAATGTCTAGCTGCCATTAAGCAATCTTCTAATTTACATAAGATTTCATGTCTAGCAATTTTATGAGCTTCCTTTTGATGTTGATGTAATTGATTTTCTTTAAAATATGGTGGATTACATGTAACAACAGAATATTGAGATGGTTTAAAATGTTGGAATACACTTTTGACATCCATTTGATGCATATAAAGTCGATCGTCTAGTTGATTATATTTAAAACTTCGTTGAGCCATATCTACAAGTTGTGGTTGAATTTCAATGCCTTCAATAGGTTGATTACCTTTATATGATAGAAGTAATGGTATTACGCCATTTCCTGAACATATATCTATGACTTTATCTTTTTTCCTAATTTCTGCAAAATCGCCTAGTAACAATGCATCAGTTGAAAAGGAAAATACATCATCATTTTGAATTATTTTTAAGTTTTCTTTGATTAGTGAATCTAACCTCTCATTATCCTTTAGCATTTATCTTTCTCCTAAAAAAGGGACGCTGTTATATCGTAGTAATTCATTGTCTACTCATAACACATCCCTATCGTCTTTCTAATATCAAAAATGTTTAATCACTTAATACATTTAAACATAATAAGCAATCTTCACCATGTCTATGTTTACCAAATAACTCACCTTTGCAAATATGAAATCCTTCTTTATATAACATTGCTAAGTTATCTTTACTAGGTAGTGGTTTTTTTACATTTTTAGTTTGGTGTGAGTTAACAGTTTCTGAATTTGAACTTTCACTCTTATCCATTAATTGTTTTAAATTATCATTTTCTACTTGAAGCGCTACATTTTCTTCAACAAGTGCTACAGCTAAATCTTTTAAATCAGACATATCCTCATTAAGTTGATTCATATTTGTTTCTAAGCGCATCAATTTTTCAAATAACTCATTCCGATTCAAAGGTGGTTAAACCTCCTTAATTAAATGCTTCAATTTCTTCCATTTTATATTCTAACGGTTGCTCCATGCCTTCTACTTTAACTTGCATGGATATATCTAAAATATTCAATCCAACAACTTGGCCATTACCATCTGGCGTTTCAATTGAATCACCTACATCTGGTAATTGGGCACGTGCTTCTTCATAATAGTCATTCTCATATTTTAAACAGCACATTAAACGTCCACATGCACCAGATATTTTGGCGGGATTTAACGATAAGTTTTGATCTTTAGCCATTTTTATGGATACTGGTTCAAAATCTCCTAAAAATGTAGAACAACAAAGAGAACGACCACACGGACCTATGCCACCTAATAATTTAGCTTCGTCGCGTACTCCAATTTGTCTTAATTCGATTCTCGTTTTTAAATTTTGTGCTAATACTTTAACTAACTTTCTAAAATCAATACGATCATCTGCAGTGAAATTGAATATAACTTTTGATTTATCTAACGTGTATTCACAGTTTACTAATCTCATATCCAATCCCTGTTGACTTACTACATCTTTGCATAATGCTAATGCCTCTTCGGCATCATCTGCATTACTATAGTATGTGTCTATATCTTGTTGTGAAGCTACTCTCATAACTTCTTTCAATGGAAGAGTTACATCACCTTCATCAACTGATCGTGTCGGCATTTTAACCAATCCGATTTCTATACCACGTTTAGATTCTACTACTACCCAATCATCTTTTTTAATCTGTAAATCCTTAGGCGCATAATATTCTAATTTCCCAGCCTTTTGAAACTGTACTCCTATTACATCTGGCATCTATCTCACACCTTTAATCACTATTTGTTCAAATACAAGTGTTGGGTTTACATTTTGATTTAACTTTTTATGTGCTTCTGTTAATTGATCGTACATCAATATAAGTTGGTTATATGTTAAATGTTTTGCATATTTTTCTATCTCAACACTTAGGTCGCTAAATATATATTCACTATTCATTTCTACTTTTGCATGCATAATATCCTCAAAAAATCCATTCACTGAAGCTAACGTTAATAACTGTAATTTACGGTTTTTAGCCTGTTTCAATAAATCAATAATACCAATCAAGGCCATTGAACGATTTGATAATAATAATTCACACCATCTAACGATACTCTTTCTTAAACTCACAAGATCATATTCTTCATTTAAATTGAATGCAGTTTCTGCTTGAGTCGTGAAAGTACTTAACATTTCAGCAACTGGACGTGATATTGACTGCTCAACTAAATAATCAATGAATTGTCCTTTATCAATAGGTTTAAAATAAACATGTTGGCATCTTGAATGTATAGTATCTAAAATCTGTTCCGGCTTTGTAGATAATAATATTGCAATCGTATTTTGAGGTGGTTCCTCCAAGAATTTTAATATACTATTTTCACCTTGAACAGTTAATTTTTCAAAATCTTCAACAATATAAACTTTATACTCACCTTCTATAGGTAGTTGATTCATATGATGAACAAGTTGTTCGATGGCTTCCTTTTTTATAGTACTTTCTTCACTAGAGACATACAAAAAATCAGGATGGTTGAATGTACTAACTTTAACCTTGCACTGTTCATTATCATTACATAAAATCATCTTAGCAAAGTTCATAGCAACATTTTGCATAGATTGTGCATCATCACCTTCGAAAAGATAAGCATGCGATAATTTATTCGAATCATATGCATTGGTTAATTGCTGTTGTTCATCCATTTAGATATCTCTCCTATATCTTCTTATATAAAAAGACTGCTAAAAAAGCAGTCTCAAATTGTTAAATACTTTTTGTTGAAACTAATAAATCAAATTAAAACACAACATTATCTGCATATGCTTAATTCGGGGATGATATAAAAAGTAAATAGTCATACCCCTATTTTATTAGTTCGATTTAAAATTGATGGAATGCTTCAATAGGCATTACAAATACCGTAGCACCGCCAACTTCAACTTCTACTGGATATGGTATGTAAGAATCTGCACTACCACCCATTGGTGTAATTGGTGATACTAGTTGTTCTCTATTACCACATGTATTATTAATCACTGATAATAAGTCGTCTACACGGTCATCATTGACCCCACATAAAAACGTCGTATTTCCAGCTTTTAAAAACCCACCTGTTGTTGCTAATTTAGTTGCTCTAAAATCATGTTTGACAAGTTGGTCTGAAAGTTCTTGGCTGTCTTGGTCTTGGACGATTGCTATAATCATCTTCATTTTTATAACACCTCTTTCAATTATTATATCACAATTATTTTAAATATTTGATGATAGATTTGTATGTAGCTGCAACAACTTCATCGAGAGGTTGATCAGCGTCTATTTGAACAAAACGTTGGGGTTCATTTTCTATTATTTGATGATAGCCCTCAATCACTTTTTCATGAAAATCAATATCTTCTTGATCCAAACGATTTTGACTTCTACTGTTTTTTAAAATTCTTTCACGACCTACTTCGGCAGAAACATCTAAATATATTGTTAAATCTGGATATAATCCATTAATTGCGAATTCATTTAAAGACTTTACCTCTTCAATACCAATACCTCTAGCATATCCTTGATAAGCTAATGAACTATCGATATATCTATCACACAAAACAATCTGTTTATTTTTTAATGCTGGAATCACTTTTTCTACTAGATGTTCACGTCTTGATGCTGCAAAAAGCATTGCTTCAGTACGAATATCCATGTGGTTGCCTTCTAGCACGACTTTTCTTATCTCTTCACCCGTTGATACGCCACCTGGTTCACGAGTTGAAATAGCATCGTAAGTTTGAGCCAACTTTTTTGCTACTTCTTTTATAACTGTAGTTTTACCTGAACCTTCTGGCCCTTCAAATGTTATAAATGCTGACATTTTTATTCATCCTTAATTAAAATTTGATTATCTTTTATACCTTCAACTTTCATATTTGATTGTTGATATTGATTCATCAATTTTATCATATTTTCAGTGATTTTTTCTCCTTTAAACAAAATCGGAACACCTGGTGGATATGGTATTATGTGACGTGCTAAACGGTATTCTAATGAATCATTAATATCTATCCATTTAACATCATTATAAAATATAGGAACAAACTCTCCGCATTCAGTCATAAGTTCAGGATAAAATTGGCTCACTTGCTTAATATCGGGTAATAACATACTGTTTATTTTTTCTAATAATATATTAAATGGATATTCGTCTCCTTGATGCCATAGTGGTAATACAAATAAAACTTGGTAATCATCGGCTAATTCTACGTAAATATGTTCCTTTTCAAACCAGTTTTGTATGTCATATCCAGAATAACCAGGATATGTAATCAACATTTTCAATGGATCATCAACATTATTTACAATAAACCCTTTATTTTCTAGTGTATTCAGTAATAATTCTCTCTTTTCAAAAAAGATATCACTTTGATATTCTTCATAAAATGTATGTGCCATTTCTAAACTTGCCATAACAAGATATGAAGGACTAGATGTTTGAAAATATGATAAATATTGTTTGATTTCTTCTTTATGTGGCGCATCTTTATGTATATAAAGTATTGATCCCATCGTTAGTGCTGGTAATGTTTTATGATATGACTGGACTACATAATCCGCTCCATAATTTAACGAAGAAGTTGGAAAACCTTTCAAATCGAAATGAGCGCCATGTGCTTCATCAATTAATACTGGAATATGTTTTGAATGTAGAAGCTCAATGTCAGATTGGATATCATAAGTTTCACCATAGTAATTAGGATATGTCATAATAGCTAATTTCTGATTATTTAAGTCTAAATCTTGTAACTGTGGAGACAAGTAATGATGTGATGTCGAACTTACTTTCATTTTTGTAAATTTAGCTTTTTGATGGGCTAACTCTAATCCATGAAAAACAGATTTATGTACGTTTCTAGGTATTAAATATTCACCATTTTGATGCGCTAATGCTTGTATTACAGACAAAATACCAGACGTTGTACCATTAACTAATAGATAAGCATTATAATCTTGATGTTTATTGAATTGCGCCATGCTATCTAAAATAATTTCTTCTGGATGATGTAAATCATCTAATCCACTTATTTCAGTCATATCCATTTTAAAATCTAAGTTTTTTAATAGACCAATTGTCATATTTTTATGTCCAGGAACATGCATTGAAATACTTTGGTGTGATATTAAATTTTTTAATTGATTGGAAATAGGTTGATTCAAATCATCACTCTTTTCACTATAATTAATTTATTCGATTATCTTATATGAGATAAATCATCATCTTGTTGGTTGACCCAATTTCTTTTTAACAATCCCATGACATAACAATCTCTATATTCGCCCCTTGTATAAAAGTGCTCTTTTAATTCACCTTCAATTTCAAAGTTGTTACTTTTATATATGTGCACTGCTTTTTCATTTTTAACATCTACATAGAGATATACCTTGTGCATATTAAGTACTAAAAATGCATAATCTATTGCCATCTTAAACGCTTTTTTAGCGTACCCTCTATTCGCAAATTGAGGATCTACTATAATTAACACCTCGCATGTTCTATGTATAAAATTAATTTCCAATAACTCAACAACACCGATAGATTGTTGGTTTTCTTCAATTACAAAACGTCTTTCAGATTCATCTAAAATATGCTTTTGGTAAAGTGATTCTAGTTCACTTAATGATTGATAGGGTTCCTCAAACCAATAAGACATAATTGAATACTCGTTATTCAAGTTATGTAAATACTGTAAATCTGTTTTTTCTAAAGCTCGTATAATCATCTCTATAGCACTCCTTTAGTACGATATTATTGAATTTTATGTTAAATGTAAATCATTTCATAATAAAAAAGGAAGTTAAGCAACGTTTTATTGCTCGACTTCCATTGGCATTATACTCTATTAAGTTTATGATTCACTAGTTGACGATTTAAAGCGCTTCACTTTTTATGTATAAAAAAAAGAGACCTTACGGTCTCAATGCGGCTCATCGCATCCTATTATTTGCCTGGCAACGTCCTACTCTAGCGGAACGTTAGTCCGACTACCATCGGCGCTAAGGAGCTTAACTTCTGTGTTCGGCATGGGAACAGGTGTGACCTCCTTGCCATTGTCACCAGACAAATGGAATGTATTATACATTCAAAACTAGATAGTAAGTAAAATGATTTTGCGTCGCAAAACATAAAATTGATTAAGTCTTCGATCGATTAGTATTCGTCAGCTCCACGTGTCACCACGCTTCCACCTCGAACCTATTAACCTCATCATCTTTGAGGGATCTTATAACCGAAGTTGGGAAATCTCATCTTGAGGGGGGCTTCATGCTTAGATGCTTTCAGCACTTATCCCGTCCATACATAGCTACCCAGCTATGCCGTTGGCACGACAACTGGTACACCAGAGGTATGTCCATCCCGGTCCTCTCGTACTAAGGACAGCTCCTCTCAAATTTCCTACGCCCACGACGGATAGGGACCGAACTGTCTCACGACGTTCTGAACCCAGCTCGCGTACCGCTTTAATGGGCGAACAGCCCAACCCTTGGGACCGACTACAGCCCCAGGATGCGATGAGCCGACATCGAGGTGCCAAACCTCCCCGTCGATGTGAACTCTTGGGGGAGATAAGCCTGTTATCCCCGGGGTAGCTTTTATCCGTTGAGCGATGGCCCTTCCATGCGGAACCACCGGATCACTAAGTCCGTCTTTCGACCCTGCTCGACTTGTAAGTCTCGCAGTCAAGCTCCCTTATGCCTTTACACTCTATGAATGATTTCCAACCATTCTGAGGGAACCTTTGAGCGCCTCCGTTACCTTTTAGGAGGCGACCGCCCCAGTCAAACTGCCCACCTGACACTGTCTCCCACCACGATAAGTGGTGCGGGTTAGAAAGCCAACACAGCTAGGGTAGTATCCCACCAATGCCTCCACGTAAGCTAGCGCTCACGTTTCAAAGGCTCCTACCTATCCTGTACAAGCTGTGCCGAATTTCAATATCAGGCTACAGTAAAGCTCCACGGGGTCTTTCCGTCCTGTCGCGGGTAACCTGCATCTTCACAGGTACTATGATTTCACCGAGTCTCTCGTTGAGACAGTGCCCAAATCGTTACGCCTTTCGTGCGGGTCGGAACTTACCCGACAAGGAATTTCGCTACCTTAGGACCGTTATAGTTACGGCCGCCGTTTACTGGGGCTTCGATTCGTAGCTTCGCAGAAGCTAACTACTCCTCTTAACCTTCCAGCACCGGGCAGGCGTCAGCCCCTATACATCACCTTACGGTTTAGCAGAGACCTGTGTTTTTGATAAACAGTCGCTTGGGCCTATTCACTGCGGCTCTTCTGGGCGTTAACCCTAAAGAGCACCCCTTCTCCCGAAGTTACGGGGTCATTTTGCCGAGTTCCTTAACGAGAGTTCGCTCGCTCACCTTAGAATTCTCATCTTGACTACCTGTGTCGGTTTGCGGTACGGGCACCTGTTATCTATCTAGAGGCTTTTCTTGGCAGTGTGAAATCAACGACTCGAGGAAACAATTTCCTCTCCCCATCACAGCTTGACCTTATGAGTGCCGGATTTGCCTAACACTCAGTCTTACTGCTTGGACGTGCAATCCAATAGCACGCTTCGCCTATCCTACTGCGTCCCCCCATCGATTAAAACGATACTAGGTGGTACAGGAATATCAACCTGTTATCCATCGCCTACGCCTGTCGGCCTCAGCTTAGGACCCGACTAACCCAGAGCGGACGAGCCTTCCTCTGGAAACCTTAGTCAATCGGTGGACGGGATTCTCACCCGTCTTTCGCTACTCACACCGGCATTCTCACTTCTAAGCGCTCCACATGTCCTTGCGATCATGCTTCAACGCCCTTAGAACGCTCTCCTACCATTGTCCTACGGACAATCCACAGCTTCGGTAATATGTTTAGCCCCGGTACATTTTCGGCGCAGTGTCACTCGACTAGTGAGCTATTACGCACTCTTTAAATGATGGCTGCTTCTAAGCCAACATCCTAGTTGTCTGGGCAACGCCACATCCTTTTCCACTTAACATATATTTTGGGACCTTAGCTGGTGGTCTGGGCTGTTTCCCTTTCGAACACGGACCTTATCACCCATGTTCTGACTCCCAAGTTAAATTGATTGGCATTCGGAGTTTGTCTGAATTCGGTAACCCGAGAAGGGCCCCTCGTCCAAACAGTGCTCTACCTCCAATAATCATCACTTGAGGCTAGCCCTAAAGCTATTTCGGAGAGAACCAGCTATCTCCAGGTTCGATTGGAATTTCTCCGCTACCCTCAGTTCATCCGCTCACTTTTCAACGTAAGTCGGTTCGGTCCTCCATTCAGTGTTACCTGAACTTCAACCTGACCAAGGGTAGATCACCTGGTTTCGGGTCTACGACCAAATACTCAACGCCCTATTCAGACTCGCTTTCGCTACGGCTCCACATTCACTGCTTAACCTTGCATCAAATCGTAACTCGCCGGTTCATTCTACAAAAGGCACGCCATCACCCATTAACGGGCTCTGACTACTTGTAAGCACACGGTTTCAAGTTCTCTTTCACTCCCCTTCCGGGGTACTTTTCACCTTTCCCTCACGGTACTGGTTCACTATCGGTCACTAGAGAGTATTTAGCCTTAGGAGATGGTCCTCCCAGATTCCGACGGAATTTCACGTGCTCCGTCGTACTCAGGATCCACTCAAGAGAGTATATATTTTCGACTACAGGATTATTACCTTCTTTGATTCAACTTTCCAGATGATTCGTCTAATATATACTTTTGTAACTCCGTATAGAGTGTCCTACAACCCCAACAAGCAAGCTTGTTGGTTTGGGCTCTTCCCGTTTCGCTCGCCGCTACTCAGGGAATCGATTTTTCTTTCTCTTCCTCCGGGTACTAAGATGTTTCAGTTCTCCGGGTCTGCCTTCTGATATGCTATGTATTCACATATCGATAACATGACATAACTCATGTTGGGTTTCCCCATTCGGAAATCTCTGGATCAACGCTTACTTACAGCTCCCCAAAGCATATCGTCGTTAGTAACGTCCTTCTTCGGCTTCTAGTGCCAAGGCATCCACCGTGCGCCCTTAATAACTTAATCTATGTTTCCATCCTACAGGAAACGCGTTATTAATCTTGTGAGTGTTCTTTCGAACACTAGCGATTATTTCTTATGAATTCAAGCTTTAAAACTCTAATTCACTCGGTTTTGCTTGGTAAAATCTATATTTTACTTACTTATCTAGTTTTCAATGTACAATAAATGTTTGAATGTTGTATAAACATTCAAAACTGAATACAATATGTCAATGTTATTCCTTCATCTTCTACGAAGATGTTCCGAATATATCCTTAGAAAGGAGGTGATCCAGCCGCACCTTCCGATACGGCTACCTTGTTACGACTTCACCCCAATCATTTGTCCCACCTTCGACGGCTAGCTCCATAAATGGTTACTCCACCGGCTTCGGGTGTTACAAACTCTCGTGGTGTGACGGGCGGTGTGTACAAGACCCGGGAACGTATTCACCGTAGCATGCTGATCTACGATTACTAGCGATTCCAGCTTCATGTAGTCGAGTTGCAGACTACAATCCGAACTGAGAACAACTTTATGGGATTTGCTTGACCTCGCGGTTTAGCTGCCCTTTGTATTGTCCATTGTAGCACGTGTGTAGCCCAAATCATAAGGGGCATGATGATTTGACGTCATCCCCACCTTCCTCCGGTTTGTCACCGGCAGTCAACTTAGAGTGCCCAACTTAATGATGGCAACTAAGCTTAAGGGTTGCGCTCGTTGCGGGACTTAACCCAACATCTCACGACACGAGCTGACGACAACCATGCACCACCTGTCACTTTGTCCCCCGAAGGGGAAAACTCTATCTCTAGAGTGGTCAAAGGATGTCAAGATTTGGTAAGGTTCTTCGCGTTGCTTCGAATTAAACCACATGCTCCACCGCTTGTGCGGGTCCCCGTCAATTCCTTTGAGTTTCAACCTTGCGGTCGTACTCCCCAGGCGGAGTGCTTAATGCGTTAGCTGCAGCACTAAGGGGCGGAAACCCCCTAACACTTAGCACTCATCGTTTACGGCGTGGACTACCAGGGTATCTAATCCTGTTTGATCCCCACGCTTTCGCACATCAGCGTCAGTTACAGACCAGAAAGTCGCCTTCGCCACTGGTGTTCCTCCATATCTCTGCGCATTTCACCGCTACACATGGAATTCCACTTTCCTCTTCTGCACTCAAGTTTTCCAGTTTCCAATGACCCTCCACGGTTGAGCCGTGGGCTTTCACATCAGACTTAAAAAACCGCCTACGCGCGCTTTACGCCCAATAATTCCGGATAACGCTTGCCACCTACGTATTACCGCGGCTGCTGGCACGTAGTTAGCCGTGGCTTTCTGATCAGGTACCGTCAAGACGTGCACAGTTACTTACACGTTTGTTCTTCCCTGATAACAGAGTTTTACGATCCGAAGACCTTCATCACTCACGCGGCGTTGCTCCGTCAGGCTTTCGCCCATTGCGGAAGATTCCCTACTGCTGCCTCCCGTAGGAGTCTGGACCGTGTCTCAGTTCCAGTGTGGCCGATCACCCTCTCAGGTCGGCTACGTATCGTTGCCTTGGTAAGCCGTTACCTTACCAACTAGCTAATACGGCGCGGATCCATCTATAAGTGACAGCAAGGCCGTCTTTCACTATTGAACCATGCGGTTCAAAATCTTATCCGGTATTAGCTCCGGTTTCCCGAAGTTATCCCAGTCTTATAGGTAGGTTATCCACGTGTTACTCACCCGTCCGCCGCTAACGTCAAAGGAGCAAGCTCCTTATCTGTTCGCTCGACTTGCATGTATTAGGCACGCCGCCAGCGTTCATCCTGAGCCAGGATCAAACTCTCCATAAAAAATTATGATGTTTGATTAGCTCATAAAACTAAATTAATTGTTGTAACTTCCGTTACATTATTGGAATTAACGTTGACATATTGTCATTCAGTTTTCAATGTTCATTTCTTTACCGACAAGAATTAATTATACGCTTTATTAACTTTAAAGTCAACAACTTTTTATAATTAATTTTTGAAGTATTTTGTTTGTGTTTCGCTTTGTTCCGCTCAACAAATATATACTATACAGGCTCACAAAGCTTTTAACAACAGTAAAATTTACACTTTCTTAACAAACGAGAACTCCTATTTAATCATATGCCGAACGATATAGACTATCCATTATATAAAGTTCATTTTTTGATTATATATTCCATAGAATTACTCATTTATCCCTAAGATAAACCTTTAATTTACAAACTTTATCTTTTTTTAAATTTTTATTAAGAAATATAAAAAACGCTGATACTATACATATCAGCGTTTAAACTACATTTCAGTTCTACCGGCAATTGCTTTGGATAAGGTCACTTCATCAGCATACTCTAAATCTCCACCAACTGATAAACCTTGGGCTAAACGCGTTACTTTTATCCCAATAGGTTTTACAAGTCTTGAAATATACATCGCCGTTGACTCACCTTCTAAGTTAGGATTCATCGCTAAAATTAATTCTTTAACTTCATCACTTTTTAGTCGATCGACTAATGCAGGTATATTAATATCTTCTGGACCTATACCATCCATTGGAGAAATAGATCCATGTAACACATGATATAATCCTTTAAATTCTCTCATCTTTTCCATTGCGATAACGTCTTTATCATCTTCAACAACACAGATTACTGAACGATCTCGTTGTTTGTCTTCACAAATGTAGCAAGGATCTTTCTCTGTAATATGTCCACAAACACTACAATAAGTAAGTTCACGTTTAACATCTACAAGTGCTTTCGCAAATTGAACAACGTCGTCTTCTTTCATATCTAATGTATGAAAAGCCAGACGTTGAGCTGTCTTAGGACCAATGCCTGGCAATTTCATAAAACTATCTATAAGTTTGGATATTGGTTCTGGATAATGCATATTATCACATTCCAGGGATGTTTAAGCCTTGAGTATGTTTACCTAGACGTTCTTGTGTTAATTTATCAGCTTTATTCATTGCTTCATTTGTAGCAGCTAATACTAGGTCTTGTAACATTTCAACATCATCTGGATCTACAGCATCTTCTTTGATTTGTACGTCAACAACTTCTTTGTGGCCAGTAACTGTTACAGTAACCATGCCTCCACCTGCTGTACCTTCTACACGTTCTTCTTTTAATTTCTCTTGTTCTTGTTCCATTTTCTTTTGCATTTTTTGCATTTGTTTCATCATTTGTTGCATATTTCCGCCACCGCGCATAATTCCATTTCCTCCTTATAATCCTTCATATTCTTTAAATTATTACTTTGTTTATATTATACATACGAATATTAGCCTTGTCATGTGTGGCTATTCATCTATCATATGAACTGTTTCTTCGCCAAATAAATCTTTTGCTTTTTGTGCTATATCCTCTTGTTCTGGTTCTTTTTCATTTTCTTCCGCTTCATGATGTTGATCTTGTTTACGATTTTGGAGATACTCAGCTCTAACACGTAACCATTGGTCTGAAGGCACGCCTACCACTTTGACTGTTTTATTGACGATATTACAAACAACACTTTCTATATTATTACGTTTTTCATCGTCTTTATTAACAATTTCACAATGAATTTCTTCTTCAAACTTAACTAGTACATGATCTTCACTAGCAGCAACAGGTTCTGAATTTTGAAGTAAGCTCACTAAAGATTTTTTGTCATTATTTTTAGCATGATCAATTACTTCTTGCCAATGATTTTTAAGTAACTTAATGTCATCCTTATTCGCTTTATCTAAAACTTTTGCAATTTGTTGCATTGAAAATGCGTTTTTAGAGCGTTGTTGACTACGCACAGGTTTTTTAGGTTGTTGCGTTTGTCCTGATGTAGCCACTCCTTGAGATTTCAAGGTTTTAAGTTCTTGTTCTAATTGTTCCATACGTTGTAATAAAACATCATTATTAGGCTCTGTGGCAACTTGTGTAGTCGCAACATTTTGTACTGTTTCTGGTTTAGCTTTAATCATTTCCGCTAATTTTACTAACAGTACTTCAAAGTGAACACTTTGATTTACACTAAAACGTATAGAAACTAATGTGTCATTAATGATATCAATCATACGATATAAGGTATCTAAGTCAAAATGAATAAGTGCATCATATTCAACGTCTTGGTTAGACGTTTTGTTCATAATAGTATCTCTAACAAAATAAATCATATCATTAATCAAACGATTAACTTCTTTACCTTCTGTAACAAATTGGTGATATCTATTAAATGATTCTTTAACATCACCTTCAACAATATCTTTAAATAATTCATTAAGTGACGCTTCGTCAACGCTGCCTGTAACATTTAACGCATCTTGTAAAGTTAAGTGTTCATCTCCGAACGCAATAGCTTGGTCCATAATACTTAACGCATCTCGCATACCACCTTCAGATGCCTTGGCAATAAACTCTAAGGCCTCATCATCGTATGGTAATGATTGTGAATCAGCTACATATTTCAAACGATCAACAATTTGATTTAAACTGATTGCTTTAAAATCAAATCTTTGTGCTCTTGAAATAATCGTTGGTGGAATTTTATGAGGTTCAGTTGTCGCTAAAATAAAAATCGCGTGTGCAGGTGGTTCTTCTAATGTTTTTAACAATGCATTAAAAGCCCCAGTAGTCAGCATGTGAACTTCATCTATAATATAAATTTTATATTTTGATTCGCTTGGAGCATATTTAACTTTATCTCTAATGTTTCTAATTTCGTCTACACCATTGTTACTTGCGGCATCAATTTCAATAACATCAGAGTTAGTACCTTGCGTAATGCCTTTACAAATCGCACACTCATTACATGGTTCTCCATCCGAACTATTTGTACAATTGATAGCTTTCGCAAATACTTTAGCAATACTCGTCTTCCCAGTTCCTCTTGGGCCACTAAATATGTAAGCATGAGATTGCTTCCCTTTAGAAATCGCATTTCGCAAAGTTTTAGTTACATGTTCTTGACCAACAACATCATCAAAACTTTGAGGGCGATACATACGATATAACGCTTGATAATTCAACTTAGCACCTCCATTAGCAATTACATTCTATTATATCACGCACGTAAACTTGTTCATCAATAAAAGTGTGTTAACGCATAATACTTGGATATTTTACTTTTCCAATTGGTGGATCTATTAAGTTATCCCATAGAAATTTCACTAATAAAGGTTGTGACTCATCTCCATATTCTGAATATAAGCCGAATTCACTAGCCAGTTGATAACCTAACTTTTTAAAATAGTCTTGTTCTCGGTCAACAACAATCGTTGTATAATCTTGGGATTTAGCTCGTTCTTCAACAGCTTGCACAAGAGCTTTACCTAATCCTTGATTTCTTAATTCTTTTTTTACTGATAAAGACGCGATGGTTAAAGCTGTATATTTCTTTTCTTCCGATGTAACACTTACTTCTATTAGTAAGGCATGTCCAATAACTTTATTTTGCTCATTTTTCGCAATGACTTCTAATTCATAATTATAGTCATCTGATTTTCTTAATTTTTTAACGAGTGCTTTTTCTTGCCAACTCGTTTCAGGTTGATCATCATAGTTTTCTTCAATACTATTCAACGATTCTTCATAATCCACTTCGGTTAAGGTACTCAAGTATATTTGCATTGTTTCACCACCATGTTTGTCATTAGCTATTGCACTTATATATCGCTTTAACTTTATCAAATTATGTCATATTTATCTATTTATAAAAAAGAGAGCGACTCATCGAAAATAAGTCGCTCAAATCTATATTTTGTATAATTAGTTTTTTAAAATTAAAAACCGTGCACCTTTGTATCGAACGTATATCACAAACGTTACCGAAGTCGTTAGCTAAATCTCGGCTACCCTACGGCACATATGATTATCCACTTAATGCTGCTTCCGTCAGGACCTGACATGATTCGTGGGTTCATATTGCATAGGACCGAAATCTTCAAACACTACGTGCTTCGGGCAGACTTCACAAAAATACGCCCTCAACAAAGGAATTAAGTCTCGCATAAAGCGGATTTCGAGTACAGGGAACCGCTACCTCCCCACCTAGCACGGTAAGATTTATAATACTATAATTCCTCTATTGTTTGCAAGCTTAAAATCTTATTCTGAAAAATATCTATTAGAACTATTATATTAAAGAAACTACTGGATAAGATTTTCACGACGCCGAGAAAACTCTTTAAATTTAAAATCTGTCGCAATGTGTTTAGATATATTGTATTGAAACTGAGTTGTATCTTTTAAGTAGACTGTACTTCTTACAGTAGCGGTATAAGGCGGATTAATATCGCCAAATACCTCATCATCTATCTTTGAAAATGGTTCAAAAGTAATTGATTTACTCGAATAACTAATCTCTAGTTGTAAATCATTTTCTAAATAATCATATATGGATTGTCTTGCTACTTCATCACTAATGTTTCCAACAATAGATTTTACGAAGAAATCTTCATCTAAAATTTTTACTTTTCCTTCTATAGAACGTGTACGAATAACATGAATTAATTTATCATCTTTTTCCAAACCTAATTCAAATTGTACTTTTTCTGCATCAGCGGCATTTATTTCTTCATTAATCACAAGTTCAGTATGATGTTTTAAACCCAATTGATGTTGTATCTCTTTAAAACTAATTAATTCTGAAAAAGGAAATTCAGTTATCCCTTGGTATATTACAACAGAACCTTTACCTCTAATTTTTTGAATCATACCATCATTAGCTAATAAATCCAGCGCTTTACGAACAGTTTCTCTCGAAGTTCCATATGTTGTAACTAATTCATTTTCAGAAGGTAGTTGTTCACTATATCGATACACTTCTGTTAAGATTTGATTTTTCAATTGTTCATAAATTGTGATGAATTTCTTTTGTACCATGGTGTATTCCTCTTTTAATCGTATTTACTTTACTATTTCTATAACAATCGCGCCAAATCCTGATATTTTATGCTGATTTATAGTTCCATTTTGAATAATAGTATCTCCTGATATATCTAAGCCATCAGGTAAAGTGACTTCATCTTTTGAGAAATTAGCTATAATTAACCAAGTTTGATGACGATAATGTCGACGATATACAAATAATTGATTGTGATCCATATACATCGGTTCTATATTACCATAAGTTAAAATATCATTTTGATGTCTTAAATTTATTAATGCTTTATAAGTATGCAGAACGGATTCGGAATCTTTCATTGCTTGTTCAACATTAATCTTTTGATAATTATCGGCAGTAGCAATCCATGACTCTCCTGAAGTAAAACCTGCATTTTCTGAATCATCCCATTGCATTGGTGTTCGAGAATTATCGCGTGATTTTTGGTCTAATATTTCTAGAATGTGTTGTTCTGAATAACCTTGGCTCTTCAAATAATGAAAAGCATTCAAAGATTCTATATCTCTATATTCCTCTATTGATTTAAAATGAGGATTTGTCATACCTATCTCTTCTCCTTGATAGATATAAGGTGTACCTTGCAACATATGTAGTGCAATGGCTAAAGTTTTTGCACTTGCTTGACGTAACTCTTCTGAACTATCATCTCCAAAACGCGAAACAACACGTGGTTGATCGTGATTACACCAAAATATTGCGTTCCAACCTCCACCTTCGTAAATACCCAATTGCCAATTCATTAATATTTCTTTAAGCTGATGAAAATCCATTTTCCCTTTAGCCCATTTTTCTCCATCAGGATAGTCAACTTTCAAATGATGGAAATTGAATACACTACTTAATTCTTGTCGATTAGGATTAGAGTATTTAACACAATGATCAATTGTTGTAGATGACATTTCACCTACAGTCATCATGTCTTTATTTCCAAATGTATTTTGATTTAACTCATGTAAAAATTCATGTACTCTTGGGCCATCTGTATAAAATTCTTTACCAATTTTTTTAGAATCTTTAAATTCACCTTTAGAAATAAGATTAATCACATCAAAACGGAATCCATCCACACCAAAGTCTATCCAATAATTTACAATTTTATATAGTGCTTGTCGTACTTCAGGATTATCCCAATTTAAATCAGCTTGCGTAACATCGAATAAATGTAAGTAATATTCATCTGTTTGTTCATCATATTTCCAAGCATTCCCACCAAATTTAGATTCCCAATTGGTTGGTGGCCCATCTTCTGATGATCTAAAGAAGTAATAATCACGATATGGACTATCCTTAGATTTAATCGCTTCTTTAAACCATTGATGTTCAGTTGATGTATGATTGATTACGATATCCATCATTATTTTAATATTTCTTTGATGTGCCTCTTTTACCAAGAGTTTAAAGTCGTCTAATGTACCAAAATTCTCATTAACCTTCAGATAATTACTTATATCATATCCGTTATCATTCATTGGTGATTCATAAATAGGTGTTAACCAAATATAATCAATTCCTAAAAATTGTAAGTAGTCGAGTTTTTCTATAATACCTTTGAGGTCACCTTCACCATTTCCCGTTGTATCATTAAATGACTTAGGATATATTTGATAAACTACTGACTTTCTCCAGTCTTGTTCTTTCATTGTAAAACCACCTTTTTGTACATTGTTTAATAATAAAAAGCGTTCAGAGGTTTGCTAAACATGAAAGCTTTAATTTTATGAGTTAGATGTATCGACCATTTTTTTGGCTTTTTGATTACTAAATCTTGAAAATACTATCGTTAAAATTGCTGGTATAATCGTAGCCACTAATATAGCCGGGATATAAATCCACCAAAATTCATTTTTTATTGAAATAAATGCTGGCCAACCACCAACACCCACTTTACCTAATACTTTATTAGCACCAATGAACCCTCCGAGTACACTTGATGTTAGAATTGCAGAGATAAATGGATATTTCAATGGTAAATTCACACCAAATAATGCTGGTTCAGTAACTCCTAATACACCTGAAATACCTGAAGTAAATGCAAGGCCTTCTTCTTTAACCATCTTCTTACGTTTGTAGACAATCCATGCACCAAATGCTGCTGACCCTTGGCAAATATTAGAAATGGCTAAAATTGGCCATAAATATGTGCCGCCTAAACTACTACCCATTAATTGGAAGTCAACAGCTAAGAACATGTGGTGCAGTCCTGTGATAACAAGTGGCGCGTATAATAAACCATATAAGGCACCACCTAACCAACCTGCATGTTCGAAAACATATGTTACTCCATTTGTAATTCCTGTACCTAATATTAAGGCAATTGGTCCGATAACAATAAATGCCAAGAAGCCTGTTATTAACAGTGCAACTGGACCGACAACTAGCATTTTAATGGAATCATGTACAACTTTATTAAGTACTTTTTCAATTTTTGCCAAAACATATGTAGCTAATAATACTGGTAAAACTTGTCCTTGATAATTCAATTGTTTAATTTCTAATCCAAATAAATTCCAAGTTGGTATATGTCCTTTACCGATATCGTATTGAGAGACAAGTTGTGGATTCATCAAAATAAGTCCCAATACTAAACCTAAAATCGGACTTCCTCCAAACACTCGCATACTACTCCAACCAATTAACGCTGGTAAGAAAATGAAGGCTGTGTTAGCTATAACGTTAATCATATCTGAAATATCCGCAATTTGCGGGTACATTTCTATTAACTTTTTAGGACCAAAAAGACCTTCCATGGTTAAAATGTTATTAATCCCCATTAATAAACCTGCAGTTACAATCGCTGGCAAGATTGGTATAAATATATCCCCTAACAATTTAATCAATCTTTGTATAGGATTCCCCTTTTTCGCTGCAGCTTGTTTAGCGTCATCTTTAGATGCTTCTTCTGCTCCGGTTTCTGCTACAAATTGTTTATAGACTTCATCAACTGTCCCCGGACCAATAACAATTTGGTATTGATGATCTGCTTTGAATTGTCCTTTTACTAAAGGATTATCACTTAATGCATCTTTATCTACCTTGTTATCGTCTTTTAACACTAATCGTAACCTTGTCACGCAGTGTGTTGCAGTGTCTAGATTTTCTTTGCCCCCAATTGCATCTACAATGGCTTTTACATCTTTATTATTTACAGCCATAGCCGTCACTCCTTTGTTTTCTTATGCTGATTATAACTTGTCTAGACAAGTTATGTAAAGGCTTTCAGAAAAGTAGAGTTAATCGTTCAATGTTAAATTCACAAATACGCCATTATTAATATTGATTTAACAGTTAAGAACTAATTATGGACTGCGCGGATTAAAACCTGTATCTATCAAATGTGGACGGACATTACTAATGCATTAAAGATGAGGGTTTTTGACTCCAAAAACAAATAAAAAAGGCAAATACTCATTGATAAATGAATACTTGCCTTTTATATCTATTAGTCTTGGATTTAAAATTCTAATGGCGGAGGAAGAGGGATTCGAACCCCCGCGGCCCGTTAAGGCCCTGTCGGTTTTCAAGACCGATCCCTTCAGCCGAACTTGGGTATTCCTCCATTGAACACAATAAATATATTATAATAGCGTTCATTAAAAGTCAATTCTTTTTTTACACTAGAATTTTTTGATTTAAATAACTTTCAACTGCATCAGCCACTGCTCTACCTTCTTTAATAGCCCAAACAACAAGACTTTGACCTCTTCGAGCATCACCAGCAGCAAAAATTTTCGAATGATTCGTTCTAAAATCTCTATCATTAGCAATAATTTTATTTCTTTCAGTTTTAATACCAAATGATTGTGGAATTGTCGTTTCAGTACCTACAAAACCAATGGAAAGTAATACTAAATCAGCAGGCCAAAATTTTTCTGACCCTTCTCCCATTACAGTTCCATCTTCAGTTTCACTAATTACTTGTGTATAGAGTCCTCTAACATTACCAATATGATCCACATCATACCTCATCGTTTGTACACCATAAGCACGTGGTTCTTGACCAAAACGTGCTTCATATTCCTTATGAGCATAATCCATTTTAAATACTGGTAAGGCTAATGGCCATGACGTATTGGTTTCAAAAGTGATTTCTTCAGGTAATTTCGTATACTTATTAAACTGTACGACAGATTTGCAATTTTCACGTAATGCAGTAGCAACACAGTCTGCACCTGTATCACCTGCTCCGATAATGATGACATTTTTATCTTTAGCTGTTATTGTTACCTCGTCAATTTCACCATTTAAAAATTGAGTTTGTTCAGTTAAATAATCCATTGCAAAATGTATACCGTAACCCATACGTCCTTCTAAAGGTAAGTCTCTAGCATTTTGAGAACCAGTGCATAGAATTATTGCATCATACATCTTTTCTAGTTCTTCACGATTGATATCTACACCTATTTCTATACCTGTTTTGAATGTAATGCCAGCTTCTTCCATTAATTTGACACGACGTCTTACAACATCTTTATCTAACTTCATATTAGGAATACCATACATCAATAATCCACCCGGTTCTTTAGCACGTTCGTATACTGTCACTTTATATCCTCGATGATTAAGTTCATCTGCTGCTGTCAAACCGGCCGGACCACTTCCAACAATTGCAATTGTTTCATTTCTATCCGCTTCAGGATATTTCGGTTTAACCCAGCCATTGTCATAAGCTTCATCAATAATAGTTCGTTCAATACCTTTAATCGCTACTGACTCTCTATTAATTTTCATCACACATGCATGTTCACATGGTGCTGGACATACACGCCCTGTAAATTCCGGAAAATTATTAGTTTCGCTAAGTCTTTCGTAGGCAGTTTTATAGTCACCACGATAAACAAGATCATTCCATTCAGGTATGTAATTACCAATTGGACATCCTATGGTTTCATTCCCATAGGATAATCCACTTTGACAAAATGGTGTACCACAATCCATACATCTTGCACCTTGAATTGAAGCATCATCTTTTGAAAATCGATTTTGAAATGCTTTGTGGTTTGAAAGACGATCAATCAAAGACAACTCTGATAATGCTTGTTTTTCATATTTCATAAACCCTTTAAACTCGCCCATGATAATCCCTCTTTCTTAATAAACTACTGCCGGTTTTAATTTTGTATCTATACTGGTTCTTTCATCATAAAATGCTGCTAACATTGCTTCGTCTTTTTGATTATGATGACGTAATTGAATATCAATTTTTTGCATCATTAATTTATAATCTTTAGGTATCACTTTTACGACTGATTCTGAAATTTGATCGAAGCGTTGTAGTAGTGTTTGTGCTTTTGAACTATGTGTATATTTCACATGAGCTTCTAGCATTGATTTAATAAATTGCTTTTCTTCTTCATATGTCACATCACTAAATTCCAAAGTAGAAAGTGCATGCTTTTCTTTAAATTCATTAACATCACTTGGGAAGATGTAACTAACACCACCACTCATACCTTGACCAAAATTCTTTCCAACGTCACCAAGAATTAATACATGTCCCCCTGTCATATATTCAAGTCCATGGTCACCAATACCTTCAACTACTACATCGACACCACTATTTCTGATACAAAAACGTTCGCCAGCTTTACCATTAATGAAAGCTTTACCTTTCGACGCACCATAGAAACAAACATTTCCTGCGATAATTTCGTTTTCACGTGATTGATTTGGCGCTTGAACTATCACCGTTCCCCCAGACAACCCTTTTCCAACATAGTCATTCGCATCACCATTATGATGTATGGTTAACCCTTTAGGTGCAAATGCTGCTAGACTCTGTCCAGCATGACCTTCCGTATGTACATATATTGTATCTTCAGGCAATCCTTTTTCCCCATATTGTTTAGCAATCGCACTACCAGTAATTACGCCAACATCATGTTGTACGTTCTTAACTGTATAACTTCCTGAAAATGCACGTCCTGCTTCTATACTTTGTATAGCATCAGGATATAAATAATTTAAATCAAAACCTTCATCTAAATGATGATCTTGAGCAATTTGTTTAGTATCTGGTCCTTCTACTATGCTTAGCAAACGCTCAATATCAATAGATGCAGCCTTAGTACCAGGTGTTATATGTGAGGCACGTTGTAATAAATCTGTACGTCCTATTAATTCTTCAACTGTTCTCAATCCTAAAGATGCAAGTATTTCTCTTAATTCTTCTGCAATAAAGTACATAAAATTAACTACGTGCTGTACTTTACCTTTGAATAACGCACGTAAATCTTTGTTTTGAGTAGCAACTCCCACCGGACATGTATCATTATGACAAACACGCATCATAATACATCCAAGTACAACTAACGGTGCTGTTGCAAATCCAAATTCTTCCGCTCCAAGCGCACATGCATACGCTACATCTTTACCAGTAAGTAATTTACCATCTGTTTCTAATTTCACCCTACTACGTAAATCGTTTAATTTTAATGTTTGATGGGTTTCGGCTAATCCGATTTCCCATGGCACCCCTGCATGTTGAATACTCGTTTTAGGGGACGCCCCTGTACCTCCGTCATAACCACTGATTACAATTTTGTCAGCAAAAGCTTTAGCTACACCTGAGGCAATTGTTCCTACACCTGTTTTCGAAACAAGCTTAACAGCGATATCCGCTTCTTTATTCGCATTTTTCAAATCATGAATCAATTGTGCTAAGTCTTCAATAGAATAAATATCATGGTGTGGTGGCGGTGAAATTAATCCTATACCTGGTGTAGATCCTCTTGTTTCGGCTATCCATGGATATACTTTAGATCCTGGTAATTGACCGCCTTCCCCTGGTTTAGCACCCTGTGCTACTTTGATTTGAATTTCTTTCGCATGTTGTAAATAATCACTTGTTACTCCAAATCTACCTGACGCTACTTGTTTGATAGCACTTATTTTACTACTACCGTCTTTTTGAGGTTGATAACGTAATGGATCTTCGCCACCCTCTCCACTATTACTCTTACCACCTAGATGGTTCATCGCTTGTGCTAATGTTTCATGTGCTTCTGCTGAAATAGAACCATAACTCATGGCACCAGTATTAAATCGTTTTACAATTTCAGAGGCTGGTTCCACTTTAGATATATCAATTGGTTTACAAGACTTAAATTCCAATAAATGACGTATAAAATCTTGTCTTTGATAGTTGACCGCATCTGAATACTGTTTGAATAACTTATAATCGTTATCACGACAAGCATGTTGTAATAGAAAAATAGTCTGTGGATTGAAGGCATGATGTTGACCTTGTTGTCTCCATTGGAATGTACTACCAGGTGCTAAATAATCTGAATGATGACTCTGTCTAGCTTTATTTTCATCATCAATTTGTTGAATACTAATACCAGAAATTTTAGATTGTGTACCTGTAAAATATTTATCAATAACATCTTGTGATATACCAATAGCTTCAAAAATTTGTGCCCCTTGATAACTTTGAACTGTTGAAATACCCATTTTGGCCATTACTTTGATTACACCTCCTGATAAAACATCGGTATAAGTTTTAACATTAGCTGCAACCGTTCCTGATAATTGATTATTAATGGTTAATTGTTCTACTGTTTGTTGTGCTAAATAAGGTACAACTGCATTAGCTCCATAACCTAATAAACATGCTACATGATGTACTTCGCGTGTTTCTCCTGATTTTGCAACTATGCTTGTTTCCATTCTTAGTCCTTCACGTATTAAACATTGATGAACATGACTTACTGCTAATAACATTGGCATTGCAAATCCTTCATTAGACTCTAATAAACTATCATCTAATACAATAATTCCTGCACCATCTTTAACATGTTGTATAACCGTTTCTGCCAACAAATCAAGACTATGTTCTAAATTATCTTGATAAATTGTCGATACATATGTTGTTTTAAATTTCTTTACATCGATAACTTCTAACTGTGCTTCTGTCATTACAGGCCTTTTAAGTTGAACGCGATGTAGTACAGTTTGATCTGGTCTTAATAGGTTACCTTCTCCACCTAGATAAGATAGCTCACTTGTAACGATTTTCTCTCTATATGCATCAATAGGTGGATTAGTCACTTGTGCAAATAACTGTTTAAAATAATTAAATAGGGTTTCAGGTCTATCGTTCAAGACTGCGATAGGTGAATCATAGCCCATCGCCCCTATCGGATCTTTCTTTTGAGTTACTAAATCAACGATATATTTATTGATTTCTTCTTTCGTATAAGCGAATTGATTTTGCAATTTTAACAATGTTTTTGAATCTAAATGACTTGAACGATATTCAGTATTCTCAATATTAGCGTCATACTTGTCTGTATGTATCCATTTCGAATAAGGATGTTCGCTTGCAATTTCTGATTTCAAATCATTATTTTCAACTACTTTATTCTGTTTAAAATCAACTAATAATAACTTACCAGGGTTCAATTGTCCTTTAAATGCTACTTCAGATTCAGGTACATCTATAACTCCCACTTCAGATGAGAATACAATGTAATTATCTTTTGTAATCGTGTATCTACCTGGACGTAAACCATTTCGGTCTGTTAAAGCGCCAATTTTATCCCCATTACAAAATGAAATCATAGTCGGCCCATCCCATGGTTCCATTAAATAACTATAAAATTCATAAAATGCACGTACTTCTTTGTCATTTGATTTATTGTAAAGCCACGGTTCTGGAATTAATAACATCGCTACTTTTTCCGGTTCCATTGCTAAAGATAAAAATTCCAATGCATTATCTACAATTGAAGAATCACTACCATCTTCATCGACAATACGGTGTATTTTATGTTGGTCTTCACCAAATAATGTACGAACTAATTTATTTTGACGTGCACGCATCCAATTCACGTTACCTTTTATGGTATTAATTTCTCCATTATGCATGAGGAGCCTATTTGGATGTGCTCGCTTCCAACTTGGAAATGTATTCGTGCTAAATCTTGAATGAACAAGTCCAAGTTTAGATTGATAAGATTCATGCGTTAAATCCAGATATAAAGATTTAATTTGGTCCGAACGCAGCCAACCTTTATAAACAATCGTCTTATGGGACAAACTTGTAAAATATAGTTCCAAGTCTTCTTTTTCAGCGTAAAATTCAATTTGCTTTCTAGCTAAGTAAAGTTGTTTTTCAATATGATTAACGTGTCTAATATCTACAAATACTTGTTGAATATAAGGCATTGTATCCGCAACATGTTGTGCTACTGCTTCTTTATTGACCGGCACATCCCGGTATCCAATAATTTTTAGTCCTTCATTTTCGAAATATTGATTCAATACAGCTTCATGATTGCTTCCTATCACTCTCTCTTTAGAGAAAAACATACCAACAGCATACTCGCCTTCATCTGGAAGCTCTAAATCAGAGAAATGTTCAAAGAATTCAAAAGGAATTTCTGTCATGATCCCCGCACCATCACCAGTCATTCCATCAGCGCCAACACCGCCTCGATGATCTAATCTACACAACATTTCCAATGATTTTCCAATAACATCGTGAGTTCTAATATTATTCATATTAGCGTAAAAACCAATACCACAAGCATCATGTTCCTCACGATAGTCGTATAATCCCTTTTTTAGCCTCTCATTATACATGATGCACACTCCCTTTTAGAATTTTCTGACAATTGATACATGATAATAAATAATATAATGTAATTTTTTCATCTGTTCAATATATAAATTAGATAATATTTATCTAAAAAAGAGAATGATTTGTGTATAAACTGTTATAATAAGTGTTAAATGTAATCAAGAAGCATGGATTGTTAAAGCGAGGGGTTTAATCATGGAAATAAAACAACTTAAATATTTTGTAGAAGTCGCTCGACGCGAACATATTTCAGAAGCTGCACTAGAATTAAACATTGCTCAATCAGCTATAAGCCGCCAAATAACCCAATTAGAAAAGGAACTACACGTCTCTTTATTTAAAAGAAGAGGTCGAAATATTTTATTAACAACTGAGGGCAAACAATTACTAGAAGAGGCAACTAAAATTTTGGATCAGTTTGATAAAACTGTTCAATTATTTCAGCATCAAAATATATTGAGTAATCAAAGTATTTATTTATCCTATAGTGAAAGTGACGTTTCCAATATACTAGGACGACTTGTCCAAACATTTGAACAGCAAACAGAAAGTCTTATTTTTCCAGACTTAAGCGAGGATGAAACTATTTTAGAAGGTGTTTTAGCGGGAGAAATAGATATTGGCATTGTTGAATTAACCGATCAAATCAAGCATCATACAAACCTAATTATGACGCCTTTATTTGAAGAACACTATTACTTATATTCAAACAAAAACAATCCAATTACATTCGCGTTACAACCACAATTGCAACAATTACAACAAGAAAATGTATACTGTCTAACAGCATTACCAGAGTCTATTAAAGATAAATTGTCATCTTCAATCCGTACGATTACAGATATACAATTAGCACAATATCTTTTAAAGAATGAAAGAGGTGTAGTTATTACCCCCCAAACGATTTCATTAGATAAACAGTCAAACCAATGGACTAAGGTATCACTTAGTCATACGGAATTAAAGCGTACAATTTGCGTTATTGCTAAAAAGGAAAATCTCAAACCAGATTTACCAATAGCATTACAAACAATAAAAACCTTATTCAACAAAACATCTACATATCATTAAATATGAAATCATCAAATGAACTAATTTAAATAGACAACTTTTATAGCCTTAAAAATTAAAGGCTACGTTAATTTTTGAAATATAAATCAAATAATCGTATAATCATTCTATTATTTCAACTGTAGAATTGAGGGTTATTGAATGCAATTCCATGCCTTTTTCAAAAATAAATTTTATTGGATCGTTATGATATTCATCTTCCTTTTTATAGGATTATTTATCTTTACGTTATTTAACGAAAAGTTCTATCAAATGCCTATAGGTAAAGTTACAGATGTACAAAGAGTCAATACACAACATGTGACTGACGAACAGCATAACAAAGATATCAAATATAAAGATCGACTTACTATCCAAATTTTGAATGGTAAATTTGAAGGCGCTAAATCAACGATTACTAACGACTATGTTAAGTCACAGGCTGATTCAGAACGTTTTTCTAAAAACGATAAAGTTTTATTACATATCTCTAAAAAACCGAATGATGCTTATATTATTGAAAAAAAGCGTGATAGTCTTGTCGTCCTTATAACCGGTGTTTTCCTTATTACTATACTATTAGTAGGTAGACAAGTTGGCTTGCAATCCATTCTGTCACTCATATTAAATTCAATAGCAGTATTAGGAGCCATATACATTCATAATCAAATAGGTAGCACTAGTCTATTCTTATTAATGGTAATAGCTATGATTGTATCGACAACGCTCACTCTATTACTCGTTATTGGATGGCGAATGCGTACACTTATCACTATTATCTCAACATTAGCCGGAACCTTCCTTTGTATAGGTATTGCTGAGCTAGTCATTCGTATGACACATGGCAACGGTATTAAATATGAAACGATGAGTTTCCTAACATTACCACCTAAAGATGTATTTTTAGCTTCTGTGTTAATTGGTTCACTAGGAGCTGTGATGGATGTTGCTATCACTATTGCTAGTGGTATGAATGAAATACTCCAACGCACACCACAAATTAGTATGAAAAGATGGGCTCTTGCTGGAAGAAACATTGGGCAAGATATTATGGGAACAATGACAAATATTTTATTATTTTCCTATTTAGCTGGTAGTTTGCCTATGTTCCTTATTTATTTAAAAAATGCTAATACCATTACTTATACTATTTCTATGAATTGGTCATTAGAAGTTGCCCGCGCTCTAATAGGTGGTATTGGTATTGTCTTAACGATTCCAATTACGATTGCTCTAATGGAATTATGGTTTAAAGTAAGGGGACATCAACGATGAGTGCTATTACTATATTAAGTCTCTTATTATTAATATTAATGATTATTTTTGGTGGTAAAAAAGGATTAATATCATTTGCTACATTATTCTTAAACTTTATTGTACTCATTATTAGCATCTTAATGATTATCTTTGGAGTCCCTATCTATCTCACGACAATTATATTTTGTATCGTTGTAGCTGCATGTAATTTATTCATCTTAAACGGTTACGACGTTAAAACACAAGCCGCCTTTATAGGCACACTTGTAACGACAGTAATTTTAATTTTAGCCATATACATCTCAGTAAATGTTGGTCATTTACAAGGTTTCGCTACAGAACAACAAGACGAAACATATGTATACTCAATGAACATTGGCATCAACATGGTCCAATTCATGATATTTACTATCGTTTTAGCAGTGATAGCTGCAGTGATCGACCTAGCCATAACCATTAGTTCACCTATGTACGAACTCAATGAGACGAACCCAAATTTAAGTCAACATCAATTATTCCAATCAGGGATGCGTGTAGGTAGAGAAATTTTAGCCACATCTGCAAACACAATATACTTGGCCTATTTTGGCGGTCAGTTGACTTTGTTTTTCTGGTTCTTCAAACTCAATTATTCATTCGGTCATATCATTAATTCAAAAATATTTGCACAAGAATTTATCTCAATCCTATTCGGTGGTATCGCTGTTGCTATAAGTATCCCTATCACCGCATGGATAACTGCATTTTTAATTAAAAGAAAAATAAATCAGCCAAATACAAAACAATAAAACAAAGCAGAACGTAGGAATGAAACATGCTTCATCATTCTTATCTACGTTCTGCTTTTTAAATTGTATGTGACATAATATAAACAGGTTTACCTATCATTGTAGATTTACCTGTATGTCGATAGCCAGCTTGTTCATATATATATTTCGCTTTTGGATTATCAGTATTTACAACTAAAACAATTTCATTAATATGTGGATATACTTCTTTAATATACTGATCAAGTTGTTGTATTACATATTTACCAATGCCTTTACCACGATAACGAGCATCTACAACAAATGATCTAAAGAAAATCGCATTAGGATTAGATGAATACGATTCTGGACCGTCACCTTCGTGTAAAGTAAAGAAAGCCAAACATTGCTGCCCTTCCATCACTAGGGTAGGATGCCTATTTCCATTTGTCTTTGCAGATGCTAAGTTATCTAATGGTGGTTTAGCAAATCGTAAATCATCATCTAATAATTCTATTGATTTTACTGCATCATAATATTTATCTTTATATTTCAATATATTCATATTCTCACCTATTTACTCTGCAGACATTTCATTAATCCATTTTAAAACGGCAGGTGCAATCATATCAACATTATCTTTATTAATCCACTTAATATCAGTAATCTCATTATCTGTATGTATATTATCCCAATTGATCGCTGTGGTAGCACGATATCCGTTTAGTTCTGTAAGCATATTTTCCTGCGGATAAGCTTCACCTACTACTGTGCCTATATATGATAACTCACTATCTGAAAGATGAAGATTTAATTCTTCTTTAAGTTCTCTGATAAGTGCTTCTAATTGTGTTTCTCCTTCATCAATTTTACCACCCGGGAAATAATATTTTTCACGATGACGCACTTGTACAAGTAAAATTTGATCTTTTGTTTCTTCAACTAAACAAACACACTTAATCATGTAATTAACTCCCTTTTCCAATATTTTAAAATTCAAAATATATTTAGTATTATGTTATCATAATTCCACTAAAGGTTTGTTTCATCATTTTATAATTTTTAGTGTATAATTAATAAAATATGGGTAATCAGTATATCAAACCAATTACATTGGAGGTAAAATCATGGCAACAAAATCAAGTACAACACGTTTATCAAATTTATTTGGAATCGCAGGCTTTATTGTTGATGGATATAATGGTATTAGATATGATGCTAAAAATAAACAACTTGTTTATTTATCATTAGGTTTAAGTGCATTAGGAACAATCATAGACTTTTATGTATCAATTAAATCTGCTAGTAAATTCCGTAAATTAAACGCTTTAGTATCTTTTGCAATTAATGGTACACGTTTATTTACTAGCTTTAGAAAAGTTAAAAACGAATACTCAGATGATTTCAAATAAACACAAATAAATTTTTAGTAGCCTAGGACATTGGTGTCTTAGGCTATATTCATTCATATCATCAAACTAACGTCTTCCTATTTTTCACATTTCATTTTAACCAACTATTTATCAAAATATTTGTAATTTTCATTAAAAAATCTTACTATGACAATAATTCAAAATTGAATAATGTTGGATTTATCATTTTATAATAATCTATAGATACTACCGAAAGGAGCTTGCAACATGATTTATACAGTCACGTCCACTTTACCTCCCTCACATGGTGGTAGAACACAAGCCTTATTAAGAAGAATAAAGTTAATCGATGAAGAATTTAATGTACCGACTAAAATTTTGACGACGAATTATAATAGAAACTATCCCAATATTTATAAAAAATTTTTAGAAGATCATAAAGTTACAGATAATATAGAATTTGAAAATATTTATGAATGGTTAACAAACTTCAAAATTTATGATGTTCCAAAGACCAAAATTTTAAAGAAACCAAAATATAATAAAGTATCAAAACGTATTTCTGGTCTTAAAGCTGAAAAAAATCCTCAAAATCATGAAATTAAATATTATGACAAAAATCATCAATTAGTACGTTTTAGAAAATATTTTTCTAACAACTCAATATTACATTACGAAGATGTTATCTCTCCAGAAACAGGTATGAAAACAATGCGTCATGAATACAACTCTTATGGTTATTTACATAGAGTACTTCACTATTTTGACGGTTCAAAAAAGAAAAGCCAGGAAATGATGTTTTACCCTGACGGTGAAATGTACTGTGAACGTCATTTTAAAGATAATGATAAAAATAGTGTGAATCTTGTTAAATTACTTAAAAACGGAGAAGTCTATGAAACTTTCTCTGACGACAAAGCTTTTGCAAAATACTATTTTGAACATAAATTCAATGATGATGATATCGTATTCTGCGATGCTAGACTTTTAGACGATCCGCTACTCTCCCAATCACATCAAACACGAAACATATTAGTTCTGCATAGTTCACACTTATCTGGTGAAAAAATTAAAAAATCATTTAAATACGCCTTTGAACATAAAGAAAATGTAGAAAAATTTATCGTTTTGACTCAGCAGCAAAAAGAAGATATTCAACAAATGTACGATATTGCAGATAACCAATTTACACTTATACCACATTTTATTGAGGATACTACAGCTAAAGAGCCAACTAAAGACGATGAAAAAGAAGACCGCTTCGTGTTTATAGGTAGATTCAGTAAAGAAAAACAATTAGATCACTTACTCAAAGCTTATAATGAATTTCTTAAAAGTGGTCATCAGACCAAATTGGCGCTTTTCGGTAGAGATGTGGATAATCAAAGAGCAATGATGGATGATTTAATTGAAACATATCAGTTAAATGACAAAGTGAGTATTCACAAATATACATCGAATCCATTAGCAGAATTCAAAAAATCTAAAGCATCTCTCTTAACAAGTAGCTACGAAGGATTTGGTTTAACGATTATGGAAAGTATTTCAATGGGTTGTCCAGTTGTTTCGTACGATGTTAGATACGGTCCGAATGAAATTATTGACCATGGTCAAAACGGTTACTTAGTAGAAGCCAACAATATTAATCAGTTGGCTGAATATATGACTCAAATTATCGAACATCCATTAACAAATGTTAAAAATAATGAAAAACTTTATTATTCATCAGCAGTAAATAACTATAAGCAATTGCTTGAACATTTAAATGTAATTTAATGCTAAACATCCATCTTACCTATTCAAAGGTGAGGTGGATGTTTTATTTGTGAATAATATAATTGATTGAATTCTCTACAATAGTCATTACTTCTAATTTCACGTATCCAATTTATATGAATAAAAAATAAAACTACTGAAAAAGTTAATTAACTTAATCAGTAGTCCATTGTTATATCTATTTATTAGTGAATGTATCGATATGAGCTTACTTGATATGATGGAATTGTTCTATATGTTACAATTCCAGGTTTAGCAGCCCAATTCATTTCTGAAATTAAAATACTACCATCACTGTTAACACGTTCTACAAATGCTACATGACCATAATATCCTGCATCACTTTGTGCGATTGAACCAACAGTTGGTTTACCATCAATTGTGTAACCATCAGCTGCTGCTGCGTTATCCCAATTGTTAGCGTTCCACCAATATGTACTAATACCTTTACCGATTTGAGCACGACGGTTAAATACATGATAAGTACATTGTCCCCATGTATATAAGTTTTGATGATTGAAAACAGGTGTTTTATAACCATTATTACTTGCACTTGCATTACTAGAACCAGTGTTAGATGCAGTAGCACTTCCTGTTACTTTTAACTTTTGTCCAGGGTAAATAAAGAAGTTAGACATCCCATTTAAACTCATAATTTTTTGATAAGATGTGTTATATTTAGCCGCAATTGAAGATAATGAATCTCCTGCTTTAACTGTATACGTTGATGAACTACCACTTGTAGTTGTTGAGCTACTTGGCTTACTTGTACTAGTAGCTTTTCCTGATACTTTTAATTTTTGTCCAGGATGAATAGTAAAGCTATTCAAACCATTCAATTTCATTATGTTTTGATAGCTCGTTCCATACTTAGAAGCAATTGAAGATAATGTATCTCCTGCTTTAACTGTATAAGTAGATGAACTACTTGTTGAAGTTGAATTACTTGGTTTGCTCGTACTACTAGTTGATCCCGATAATTTTAAAACTTGATTTGGAAATATTATATTAGATGTCATTCCATTTAATGATTTTAATTTCGAAACGGAAACACCATATTTATTCGATATAGACCAGAGTGACTCTCCACTTTTAACTTTATGTGTCGTTGTTGCTGCATCGGCTTGCGTTGCTGCAATAGCGCTTACTGCACTAGTTCCAACGATTGCAGCAATAATTTTTTTATTCAATTACTTATTCCTCCTAAAATACTCTATTTATATCTCGGATTATTTATACAATATCTATTATACTTGTTTTATATGTATATGATATTTGTATTTCATGACATTATGATTACAAATATAATAATATTATCAAATTGATTCTTACATAAAATACATTTCTACTATATAAATTGCACATTTCCTCTTTACACTTTAAAGTTACAAATTACATTTTGTTTTTCATAATGTTACTTTTAAAATTATTTGCTTTCATAAAATAAACATCGAGAAAGTAAGGCAAATACATTTTTGTTATAGTTTCTAACAATTTGAAAATGTATACTTCTTACTATCTCGATGTAAGACTAATCATTATTCTTTTAGTTCTTTTTCAATATCTTTAATTTCTTTTTGAGATAAATCTACAGGTTTTTCGCCATCTTTAGTATCTTCTTTCAATGCTTTTTGAGCTTCTTTTGAATGATATAACTTAACTATTTTTTTGTAAGTTTTATTATCTATGTCTTTTGAATTAACTGCAATAATATTAATGTACGGTTGTACTGCATCAGAATTCTGATCTTCTAAATAAATTGGATCTTTCTTTGGATTCTTTCCTGCTTTTGTCGCCACACCATTATTAATAACTGATATATCTACATCTGATAATGCGCGTGCAGTTTGCTGTGCATCGACTGCTTTAATTTTTAAATTTTTAGGGTTATCAACTATATCTTTTGTAGTGCCATTTAAACCAAAATCCTTTTTCAATTTAATTAAGCCTGCTGATTCTAATAATTTAAGTGCACGTGCTTGATTTGATACGTCATTTGGTATAACTACTTGAGCTCCTTTTTTCACATCTTTTATATCTTTTATCTTATCTGAATAAATACCTAAAGGTGCTAATACCGTTGTACTCATTGCTGAGATTTTGGCATCTTTATGTGCTTTCTTATATTGATCTAAAAACGCAAAATGTTGAAAGGCATTCATATCGATGTCTCCATCACTTAATGCTTTATTCGGAACATTATAATCAGAAAAATGCTTGATTTGTACATCGATACCATCTTTTTTAGCTAGTTCTTTCACTTTTTCCCATGCTTTAGTGTCATTAGATGCTACACCAACTGTAACTTGTTTGTCGTTCTTCCCACCACAAGCAGATAATACTAATACCGCTAAAATAATTACTCCTAAAATTTTCTTCATATTGTTTACGCCTCCTATATCATGGAAATAAATAGATTTTAATTTCTTCTAATTTTACGTGAAATAAAATTACCGAGTGATTGAATAATTTGTACAATTATAATTAATACAACTACAGTTATGACGATGACGATTGTATCGAAACGTTGGTAACCATATACAAGTGCTAAATCACCTATACCTCCGCCACCAACAGCTCCAGCCATTGCTGTGCTTCCTATTAAGCCTATAATGGCAGTTGTAATTGCTAAAATAAGTGATCCTAATGCTTCTGGAAGTAGGAAATAACGGATAATTTGTATAGGAGACGCTCCCATTGCTTTTGCGGCCTCTATGATACCATCATCTACTTCTAATAATGAGTTTTCTACAAGTCTTGCAATATAAGGTGCAACATACACTGTTAAAGGAACAATTGCAGCAGTCGTACCTATAGAAGTACCTACCAACATTTTGGTAAAAGGTATAATTGCAATTAGTAAAATAATAAAAGGTATAGATCTTAATATATTTATGATGGGGTTAAGTATTTGATGTAAAATCGCATTGGGCCAAATCCCATTTTTCCTAGTAATAACTAGTAATACACCTAGTGGTATGCCGATTAATGCGCCAATTACCAATGCTACTGTAACCATATAAAGTGTTTCATATAGTGCTTGCATTAATTGTGATGAATCTAAACTAGAACCAAACATTTATCTAAACCTCCTCATAATGTATTTTGTTATTTTCAAAAAATGAATTAAGATTAAATTTCTTGTAATTTTCATCTTTTTTGATACGAATCCACATATAGCAAACCGTATCTCCTTGTATTTCAGACATAGATGAAAACAAGACATTCACATTTAAATGATAGTTGTTTATCATTTCATTTAATAAAGGATATTCAATTTGTTCTTGATCAATAAATAATTTTAAATCAATATCACTTTCATTTTTATAACGATTAAAAGAATCTATGAGTGATTTAGAAGGTTCCATATTGACTACAGTAGTTACAAAGTTATGAGCGGTCTTGGTTTTAGGATTGCTAAATACTTCTTTAACGTCACCTATCTCAACTACTTCGCCATTTTCCATAACTGCTACTCTATTACAAATTTTTTGTATAACACTCATATCATGTGTGATCATCATCACTGTTACGCCAAATGTTTTATTTACATTACTCAATAAGTTTAATATTGAATTGGTTGTAGCAGGATCAAGTGCACTTGTTGCTTCATCACATAACAACACTTTAGGATTAGTTATTAGGGCACGAGCAATGGCAACTCTTTGTTTCTGTCCACCCGATAATTCATCAGGAAATTGATTCTTTTTATCACTTAAACCAACAAATTTTAATATGGAATCCACTCTTTCTTGAATTTCTTTTTTATCTTTTCCGCTTAAAATTAAGGGCATTGCTACATTTTTAAAGACTGTTTTAGAATTCAATAAATTAAAATGTTGGAATATCATACCGATATCTTTTTTAACTTTACGTAATTCTCTTTCCTTATATGTATTAATTTCATGTCCATCAACGATTACTTGTCCATCAGTAGCATGTTCTAATTGATTCACTAATCTAACTAAGGTACTTTTACCTGCGCCACTATACCCTATGACACCGAAAATATCATATTGATTAATCGTGAATGATATATTTTTCAATGCATGTATCTTTTCTTTCTTTTTATGAAATACTTTATTTACATTGTTAAATTCAATCAATCATAACCCTCCTCCTGTTTTAATCCCGATAATTATTATCTGAATATTTGCATTATATTGTAAGGGCGTGATCTAGTCAACACCATTTTCTGATTTTTCTAAAAATAGCAATTATTTTAACTTCTTTGTTTTAGATGTTCCATAATAATTAACAGTTTTCAACAACAACCCCATTTCATCTATACCGATTATCTATCAATAATTAACATTAATTATAATTCTTACTTTACTTATATAGTTTATGGGTGTATAGTTAATCTAACGTAATAAAAGGTCGTGAATTTGATTGAAGTTTATTTGTTTAGAATATACTCCTTTTGATTAATGAAATTTGTTACAAATATTTAGTGCAAAAGCACACGGAGGTATTCGATATGAATAACGGTACAGTTAAATGGTTTAATTCAGAAAAAGGTTTTGGTTTCATCGAAAGAGAAGATGGAAGCGACGTATTCGTACATTTCTCAGCAATCGCTGAAGAAGGATACAAATCATTAGAAGAAGGACAAAAAGTTGAATTCGACATCGTTGAAGGCGATCGTGGAGAACAAGCAGCTAATGTCGTAAAAATGTAATAACATTTTCAAAGCAACCGTAATGGTTGCTTTTTTTATGCTTAAATTTAATAAAATACTAGTCAGTCTTCTTATACATCTATTATTATTAGAAAGTATATCTATATCTTTTACATTTTTTATAACTATTAATACATAAAGGAATGATTTAACTTTGAGTTTACTCTCAATTATTTTGATACTACTTGTAGCAATTGAGTTTATCTTTATTATGATACTTCAAACATTTATGACAAGCTCTAAAAAAACTAGTCAAACTTTTAAAATGAGTCAATCTGCATTAGAAGATAAAAATTTAAATACATTAATGAAAAATCAAGGTATTTATAATGGACTTCTCGGTCTTTTCGTAATTTATGCGACATTTTTTAGTAATCATCCTAGAGAACTCATTATATGTATTCTTGTATATATGATTATAGTTGCAATCTATGGTAGTTTAACAAGTCAAAAGTCTATCATTATTAAACAAGGTCTATTACCAATTCTAGCTCTCTTATCATTAATTTTTTAATTATTTCCGTTAAATCGAAACTCGATTTAACGGTTTTTTTATAATAAAAGGCCATTCCAAAAATGGAATGAGCCTTGTGATATCAATATTTCATTTTATTATTTATTTTCTTCTTCGTCTTCATCTTCTCTACGACGTTTGAAGAATAAGAATAGTGCACCTAGTCCGGCTAATAATGTACCGAACAACGTTCCTTTATTAACTACATCTTGTCCTGTTTCAGGTAGTTCACTCTGACCTTTACCTTGATCTTTATCTTTGTTTGTTGATGATTTCGTTGATTTTTCTACTTGTTGTCCATTCATATCTACTACTTTACTACCATTATTTTGGTTAGAATTAGTTACTTCGCTGTTGTTATCTGTTTGTGCTTGTTCTTCAGTATCTCGTTGAACTGAATTATGGGTTGCTTTATTGCTTCCATATGCACGAGTTGATGATGTTGATTTACTATCATTTGACGGTGCTGTTGGTTGAGTTGAATCTTTTGTTTCTTTCGGTTCAGCCGGCTGACTAGGATTTGTTGAATCATCAGAATCTGTCGGTTGTTTTGTATGATTTGGATTTGTTGGGTCGACTGGTTTTGTTGGCTCTGTTGGTTGATTTGGGTCGACTGGTTTACTGTTATCAATAACTGTTCCATCAGTAGATGGTGAGATATTACCGTCTGCATCCGTTGCTGTTACTCCGATATGATCTCCACCATTTAGTTCTTCACCAGTAGGAATATTTATCACATAATTACCATTTTTATCTGCTGTACCACTTGCAGTTCTTCCATCTGGGAACGTTACTGTTACTGTTGAACCTGGTTCTGCTGTTCCTGTGATTGTTTTATCGCCTTTATGAACAGGATTAACAGTTGGTGCTTCTGGTGCTGTTGTATCTTTGACAACAGTTGATGCTTTTTCAGAAGTGTTGCCATCTTTGTCTGTTGCTGTAACTGGTAATTTTTCTCCGCCTTTTAGATCTTCATTGGCTGGAATGTCAATCACATAATTACCATTTTCATCGGCAATTCCAGTTGCTGTTGTTCCATCTGGGAACGTCACTGTCACTCTTGAGTTTGGCTCGGCTTTACCTGTGATTTGTGTATCATCACTTGTCACTGGATTTATTGTTGGTGCTGTCGGTGCTGTTGTATCTGTTACAACTGTTGACGCTTTATCAGAAGTGTTGCCATCTTTATCTGTCGCTGTTACTGGTAATGTTTCTCCACCTTTTAAATCTTCGTTAGATGGAATGTCAATCACGTAATTACCATCTGCATCTGTTGTTGCACTCGCTGTTGTTCCGTCTGGGAACGTCACTGTTACTGTTGAGTTTGGCTCTGCTTTTCCTGTGATTTGTGTATCATCACTCGTCACTGGATTGATTGTTGGTACATTTGGTGCTGTTGTGTCTTTGACAACAGTTGATGCTTTTTCAGAAGTGTTGCCATCTTTGTCTGTCGCAGTAACTGGTAATGTTTCCCCACCTTTTAGGTCTTCATTAGATGGAATGTCGATGACATAATTACCGTCGGCATCGGCAGTTCCAGTTGCTGTTGTGCCATCTGGGAACGTCACTGTTACTGTTGAACCTGGTTCTGCTGTTCCAGTAATTGTTTTATCTTCACTTGTTACTGGGTTCACAGTCGGTACTGATGGTGCTGTTGTGTCTGTTACTACTGTTGATGCTGGCTCTGATGTGTTGCCATCTTTGTCTGTTGCTGTGACTGGTAATGTTTCTCCGCCTTTTAGATCTTCGTTAGCTGGAATGTCGATGACATAGTTACCATCGTCATCTGCGATACCAGTAGTTGTTGTTCCATCTGGGAACGTCACTGTCACTCTTGAGTTTGGCTCGGCTTTACCTGTGATTTGTGTATCATCACTTGTCACTGGATTGATTGTTGGTGTATCTGGTGCTGTTGTATCTGTTACCACTGTTGTTGCTGGCTCTGACGTGTTGCCATCTTTGTCTGTTGCTGTAACTGGTAATGTTTCTCCACCTTTTAAGTCTTCATTAGATGGAATGTCAATCACATAATTACCATCTGCATCGGCAGTTCCAGTTGCTGTTGTTCCGTCTGGGAATGTCACTGTTACTGTTGAATTTGGTTCGGCTGTTCCTGTGATTGTTTTATCTTCACTTGTTACTGGGTTCACAGTCGGCACTGTTGGTGCTGTTGTATCTGTTACCACTGTTGTTGCTGGCTCTGACGTGTTGCCATCCTTGTCTGTCGCTGTTACCGGTAATGTTTCTCCACCTTTTAAATCTTCGTTAGATGGAATGTCAATCACATAATTACCATCTGCATCGGCAGTTCCAGTTGCTGTTGTTCCGTCTGGGAACGTTACTGTTACTGTTGAGTTCGGCTCGGCTTTACCTGTGATTTGTGTATCGTCACTTGTCACTGGGTTTACAGTTGGTGCTTCTGGCGCTGTTGTATCCGTTACTGTTGTTGTCGCTGGATCTGATTGGTTACCGTCTTTATCTGTCGCTGTGACTGGTAATGTCTCTCCACCTTTTAGATCTTCATTTGCAGGTATATTAATCACATAATTACCATCTGCATCTGTTGTTGCACTTGCTGTATTGCCATCTGGGAATGTCACTGTCACTCTTGAGTTTGGCTCAGCTGTTCCTGTGATTGTTTTATCTTCACTTGTAACTGGGTTGACAGTCGGTACTGTCGGTGCTGTTGTATCTGCGACAACTGTTGTCGCTGGATCAGACTTATTACCATCTTTATCTGTTGAAGTAACTGGTAATGTTTCTCCACCTTTTAAGTCTTCATTAGATGGAATGTCGATGACATAGTTACCATTATCATCTGCAGTTCCTGTCGCTGTTGTTCCGTCTGGGAACGTTACTGTTACTGTTGAACCTGGCTCGGCTTTACCTGTGATTGTTTTGTCTTCACTTGTCACTGGGTTCACAGTTGGTACTGTTGGTGCCGTTGTATCTGCGACTGTTGTTGTTGCTTTATCAGATTTATTTCCATCTTTGTCTGTTGCTGTAACTGGTAATGTTTCTCCACCTTTTAGGTCTTCATTCGCAGGTATATTTATAACATAGTTACCATTGTCATCTGTAGTTCCTGTCGCTGTTGTGCCATCCGGGAACGTCACTGTTACTGTTGAACCTGGCTCGGCTTTACCTGTGATTGTTTTATCTTCACTTGTTACTGGGTTCACTGTCGGTACAGATGGCGCTGTTGTGTCTGTTACCACTGTTGTTGCTGGCTCTGATGTGTTGCCATCTTTGTCTGTTGCTGTGACTGGTAATGTTTCTCCGCCTTTTAGATCTTCGTTAGCTGGAATGTCGATGACATAGTTACCATCGTCATCTGCGATACCAGTAGTTGTTGTTCCATCTGGGAACGTCACTGTCACTCTTGAGTTTGGCTCGGCTTTACCTGTGATTTGTGTATCATCACTTGTTACTGGGTTCACTGTCGGTACAGATGGCGCTGTTGTGTCTGTTACCACTGTTGTTGCTGGCTCTGATTTATTACCATCTTTGTCTGTCGCTGTAACTGGTAACGTTTCTCCGCCTTTTAAATCTTCATTCGCAGGAATGTTTATTACATAGTTACCATTATCATCTGTAGTACCAGTTGCTGTTGTGCCATCTGGGAACGTTACTGTCACTGTTGAATTTGGTTCAGCTTTACCTGTGATTTGTGTGTCGTCACTTGTTACTGGATTAACAGTTGGTGCATCTGGTGCCGTTGTATCTGCCACAGTTGTTGTTGCAGGATCTGATTTATTTCCATCTTTATCTGTAGCTGTAACTGGTAATGTTTCCCCACCTTTTAAGTCTTCACTAGATGGAATGTTAATTGTATAGTTGCCATCGTCATCTGCAGTACCAGTTGCTGTTGTGCCATCTGGGAATGTCACTGTCACTGTTGAACCTGGTTCTGCTTTACCTGTGATTTCAGTATCATCACTTGTTACTGGGTTTATTGATGGTACTGTTGGTGCTGTTGTGTCTGCTACAGTTGTCGTTGCTGGATCTGATTTGTTTCCGGCTTTATCTGTCGCTGTAACTGGTAGAGTTTCTCCACCTTTTAAGTCCTCATTAGCTGGAATATCGATAATGTAATTACCATTTTCATCAGCTGTTCCAGTTGCTGTTGTGCCATCTGGGAACGTTACTGTCACTGTTGAACCTGGCTCTGCTTTACCTGTAATTTGTGTATCGTCACTTGTTACTGGATTGACAGTCGGTGTCGTTGGAGCAGTTGTATCTGTCACTACTGTTGTTGCTGGCTCAGACTCATTGCCATCTTTATCCGTTGCAGTAACTGGTAATGTTTCTCCACCTTTTAAATCTTCGTTGGCTGGAATATCAATCACGTAATTACCTTCCGCATCTGTTGTACCTGTCGCTGTTGTGCCGTCTGGGAACGTTACTGTTACTGTTGAGCCTGGTTCGGCTTTACCTTTGATTTGTGTGTCATCACTTGTTACTGGATTAACTGTTGGTATTGTCGGTGCTGTTGTATCTGTCACTGTTGTTTTCGTTTCTCCAGATGTATTACCTGCTTTATCAGTAGCAGTAATTGGTAAATCTTCTCCACCTTTTAAATCTTCATTCGCTGGAATATCAATGACATAATTGCCATCCGCATCTGTTATACCACTAGCTTTAGTACCATCTGGGAATGTTACTGTCACTGTTGAATTCGGCTCTGCCTTACCAGTAATTTGCGTATCATCACTTGTTACTGGATTTACTGTTGGCGCATCTGGTGCCGTAGTATCTGTTACTGTTGTTGTTGCTTCTCCTGACGTATTACCAGTTTTATCTGTAGCGGTAACTGGTAATGTTTCTCCGCCTTTTAAGTCTTCATTAGTTGGTATATTAATTGTATAGTTTCCATCCGCATCTGTTGTGGCACTAGCTGTATTGCCATCTGGGAATGTTACTGTCACTGTTGAGCCTGGTTCAGCCTTACCTGTGATTGTTGTATCATCGCTTGTTACTGGATTTACTGTTGGTGCATCTGGTGCTGTTGTATCTGTCACTGTTGTTGTTGCTGGGTCTGATTTATTACCATCTTTATCCGTTGCTGTAACTGGTAATGTTTCTCCACCTTTTAAATCTTCGCGACTTGGGATATTAATCACATAGTTGCCATTCTCATCAGTTATACCTGTTGCTGTTGTGCCGTCTGGGAATGTTACTGTCACTGTTGAACCTGGTTCTGCCTTACCTGTGATTGTTGTATCATCACTTGTTACTGGATTTACTGTCGGTACTGTCGGTGCTGTTGTGTCTGTTACGACCGTTGTTGCTGGGTCTGACTTATTACCGTCTTTGTCTGTTGCAGTAACTGGTAATGTTTCTCCACCTTTCAAGTCTTCATTAGATGGAATATCAATGACATAATTACCATCCGCATCTGTAGTGCCTGTCGCTGTTGTGCCGTCTGGGAACGTTACCGTTACTGTTGAACCTGGTTCAGCTTTACCCGTAATTTGTGTATCTTCACTTGTTACTGGGTTTACTGTTGGTACTGTCGGTGCTGTTGTATCTGTCACCGTAGTTGTCGCTTCATCTGATTTATTACCAGCTTTATCTGTTGCTGTAACAGGTAGTGTTTCTCCACCTTTTAAGTCTTCACTTGATGGAATATTGATGACATAGTTACCGTCCGCATCTGTTGTTGCACTTGCTGTATTACCATCTGGGAACGTTACAGTTACCGTTGAGTTTGGTTCAGCTTTACCTGTGATTTGTGTATCGTCACTTGTCACTGGGTTCACGGTTGGTGCTTCTGGCGCTGTAGTATCCGTTACTGTTGTTGTCGCTTGATCAGATTGGTTACCGTCCGCATCTGTTGTTCCTGTCGCTGTTGTTCCATCTGGGAATGTTACTGTTACTGTTGAATTTGGTTCGGCTTTACCTGTGATTGTTGTATCTTCACTTGTCACTGGATTCACTGTCGGTACGACCGGTGCTGTTATATCTGTCACTGTCGTACTAGCTTCATCTGATGTGTTACCTGCTTTATCTGTCGCGGTAACTGGTAGTACTTCTCCACCTTTTAAGTCTTCATTTGATGGAATATCAATCACGTAATTACCATCAGCATCTGTTTCAGCAGTAGCCGTTGTTCCATCTGGGAACGTCACTGTTACTGTTGAATTTGGTTCCGCATGACCTGTGATTGTTGTATCTTCACTTGTTACAGGATTAATAGTCGGTACTTCTGGCGCAGTTATATCTGTGACAGTTGTTGTTGCTTCTCCAGATTGATTACCTGCTTCATCTGTTGATGTGACTGGTAACGTTTCTCCACCTTTTAAATCCTCATTTGATGGAATATCAATTGTATAGTTGCCATCGCCGTCTGCATTAGCTGTTGCTGTTGTGCCGTCTGGGAACGTTACTGTTACTGTTGAATTTGGTTCTGCTGTTCCTGTAATCGTTGTATCTTCACTTGTTACAGAGTTCACTGTTGGCACTTCTGGCGCTGTTGTATCAAGTACAGTCGTTCCACCTTCTGTTGAAACATTACCTGCTGCATCAGTTGCTGTTACGCTTAATTCTTCATTTCCTATGAGATCCTCAGAAGCTGGTATGTCCATAGTATAATTTCCTGAAGCATCTGCTGTAGCTGTAGACGTTGTTCCATCTGGGTATGTTACTGTCACTGTTGAATTTGGTTCTGCTGTTCCTGTAATTTGTGTATCTTCACTTGTTACAGTATTGATTGTAGGTTCATCCGGTGCCGTTACATCAACAACTGTTGTATTAGCGTTAGTAGATTTATTACCTGCTTTATCTGTTGAAGTAACTTTTAATGTTTCTCCACCTTTTAAATCTATATTAGTTGGAATTGCAACTCTATAACTACCATTTGATGTCGCAATTGCTTCCACTTTTGTTCCATTTGGGAACGTGATTGTTACTGTTGAGTTTGGTTCTGCTGTTCCTGTAATTGTTTTATCTTCACTTGTTACTCTATTAACAGTAGGTTGATTTGGTGCTGTCGCATCTGTGACTGTAATATTTGAATCCACAGATTTATTACCTGCTGCATCTTTAGCAGAAGCAGTAATTGTTTCTCCACCAGTGAAATCTTCATTTGCTGGAATATTAACAGTATAATTACCTGACGCATCAGCAGTCGTAACTTGTGTTGTTCCGTCTAGGAATGTCACTGTTACTGTTGAGTTTGGTTCTGCTGTTCCTGTCACTGTAGTATCTTCACTTGTTACAGGATTAATCACAGGTGCGTCCGGTGCTGTTGCATCTGTTACTGTTACTGTTGGTGAAACTTCACTTGTTTTTCCATTTTTACTAGCAGTAGATGTTAACTGAGTTCCTGCTGTTAATGGTTTAGATAATGTTAAGGTACCTGACGTGCTATTCGCTCCTAATGTAACTGTGCCTATCACATTATTATTGTTATCTTTAACCGTAATTGTTGAACCAGCCGTACCATGAACACCAATAGTCGTATCATTATCGTCAACTGGATCCACTAAAGGCGCAGGAACAATTGTATTATCTATAATATTAAATGTATTTGTTTCATCATTATCATAGTTAGATGCATCAATAGCTATTGTGTACTGACCTGCTGCTGATTTAGGGATAGTAACTGAGAAAGTTCCATCGCTATTCACAGTAGATGTACCAATAACTTGTCCTGCTGAATTAATTACTTTAGCAGTTTGAGTACCTGCATTTGCTTTTAAAGTGACTGATCCACTTACTTTTGTATCATTAATTGTAATATCGGCTGCAGTTGGTTTACCTACTAATGGTGAAGTTTTATATGTCTTAACCTCATCTCCATCATTTTTAGAGTCATCATCTGTATCTGCATCATTTGGATCTGTTAATGATACTTCTCTTTCATATCTATCTAAAAGACCATCTTGATCATAGTCTTGTAATTCTAAAGAAGATGTTCCTAAAGAGTTATTAATAAGTTGACCAGCATTATCAGTAAGATAACCTGCAAATGTAAAGTCTTCAACTTGGTCAGCTGTAGAAGTAATTAAATTTCCATTTGCGTCATATTGTGCATCTTTAGTCAGAATGTTATTAGCACTTTGATTTAATTTAATAACAATTCTCATACCAATTGGCTCTGGTAATCCATTATTAAATTCAATTAAACTGTTTAAATCACTAGCAGTAATTGTACCATTACCGTTCGCATCTATAGATAGATCTGCTACCTTATTAGATGCATTATAAGTTTTATTAAATCCATTTAAACCATTGTAATCATATCTATCTAATTCAACACTTTGAATAAATGGAATTAAGTCTTTATCGATTTGATAGTTATAACTCCATTGTTTGTTTGAAGCACCACCATAACCAAATGTGCCATTTTTAACGATTTGTTGGTCAACAATAATCGCTCCGTTATCACCAACTTTAGTATCTAAAATAGCTGTACCACTACTTGCTTTAAAATCTTTTGAATTAGCTGTAGATGTATTATTATTTAACTTAACTAAATCATCATCAGTCGATGTAAGGAAATAACCACTACTTTCTGATGAACGTACAATCGTATTGGCAGAAGAGTCTCTAACATAGATTTGATAATTAAGTTTATTATTACTTAAATCTCCTGCTTCATTAAGAATATTTTCAACAGTATCATCTAATTCAATTTGACCACCAGCTGCTGTTTTATTAGCTAAAATTTCAGCGCCACCAAATAAACCACCGTTCGCACGAATATAGTTAATCTCCCAAATATTAGACGGTGTGCCATCATCATTTTTCAATCTCGTAAATGTGACCGGATTGCTACCACCAGCTTGATTTACAGATATTTTAGTAACATGATCTGCAATTTTAGAGTCTAGATTTAAATCAATTTTATATCTAGAACCTGAGTTAGAACCTGACATATATGCATGAATATTAAATGGAATTGATGTACTATTTTTAACTGCGTCAGAATCTAAAGCTTCAGGATCAAATACTAGTGACGCAAATGTATAGTTATCAGAATAATTTAATGATTTTTGTGCTTTTTCGTCACCACTAACAGCGGCAGCAAGCATTCTAGGTGTAGCCATTGCGCGCATAAATGTTCTAGTTCTAGGCTGAGTAGCTAATGTTTCTGTGCTCTTTTGTTTGTCTACCATTTCTTTTAAAGCAGCTTGTAATACAGCTTGATTGATTTCTTCATCAGTTGCTTTGTTAAAGTCTACATCTGTATTTTTCAATATTTCTTTTGCTTCAGTTGTTGAAACTTGATCATTTAAAAATGATTGCACTGCTTTTTCTTTATTTTTAGATTTCGCTAATTGTTTTGTTAATTCAGTAGTTTCTTTTGCTGTTGTTTTATTTGTTTTAGTAGACTTACTAGAATTTTTAGATGTTGTTTCTTTTTTGCTTGATTCAGTTTTTTTAGTTGATGTTTTATCAGTAGCCTTTTTAGTTGTTACTTTTTTAGTATCTTGTTTAGATGTCGAATTTTTAGTTGTTGCTTTAGTTGTTTTTCCTTCTGTTTTAGATGTTGTTTTATTGGAAGTTGTTTTGTCTACATTTTTAGTTGATGTTTTATCTGCAGTATTATTCTTTTCTGAAGAGGTTTTATCTGAAGTCGTTTTATCTGAAGTTTGATTTTCTTTAGAAGTAGAATTAGTTTCACTATCTTGTTTATTTATAGATTCATCGTCTTTATTTGACTCTACTTGTTTGTCATCTGTAGATGTTGTTTTGTTCTCAGAAGTTGCTGACTCTGTTGTAGATTCATCTTTTGTTGTCGATGCTTTTTTGTTTTAGTTATCAATTGTGTTTTGTTCAATACTTGAGGATTCTTGTGCTGATGTTTTATCTGAAGAAACGTTGTCTGAATTCGCTTGTTCGGTACTTTGCTTATCGCCAGTATTATTTGTTGTTTTCTCCTCTACATCTTTATTAGTTGTAGTAGTTTGTTGGTCACTATTAGCATTGTCTGTTTGAGTAGCTGTTTTGTCTGTGGCACTCGTTTCTGTACTATTTGTTTCATTACTATTAGTGAGTTCTGTTATATCAACAGGTTCACTTTTATCTTTGTCGCCATCGCTATTTTGAGCAGATGCATTATCTAATTCATCTGCTCTAGCTACATTTCCTGCTCCAAATACTAATGTTGCACCTATTAATAGTGATGCTGTTCCTGCTGTGAATTTTCTAATTGCATATTTATTTAGTTTGTGTGGTAAAAAGCCTTGTTTGTTCTTCATTTATGAATCACCTCATATATTTTGCACAATTTTAATATTGTATATACATATAATACTTAATTGATTTACTTTTTACAAATGTTACAAAACTATATATCTGTACAATTTTTATCCAAATTTATATTTATCATTTTTTAGTAATAATATGAATAAATATATAAAATGGATTTGACAAAACTATTTTGTACGCAATTAAGTTTGTTCAAATTTCAATTAATACAGATATACATTTTATGTTTTATTTTTTATATGCTTTCTCTATTCAATAATAAAATTGTACTTTGATAACTTTCCTTTATCCGGATATATGATTTATAAACCCGAATAACCAAAATCATTTTCGATTATTCAAATTTGTTAAAGTAATTTTTCAAAATAGCAGTTATTACTTCAAGTTGAGTATCATATCTCATCAATTTCATTACACAATTAAAAAGGGAGTTAGACAGAAATAATATTTTCCTAAAATTTATTTCGTAGTCTAACCCCGGCAAGGTTGACTAGAATTTAAAATAAAGTATCACTACTATTTTTAAATAGTTTAGTGATACTTACACATTAGCTTTAGCTAAGGTGTTCCACTAAGGATTACATGAGTTAGCACTCATGCATAAGTAATTCTAATTTCTAAAGAAAAAGAATTACTTTATCAGTCAACTACTGCCAATATAAAATTGTAGCCTGAGACAGTTATTTATCCCAGGCTACAACAATTCTATATTTTATTTCATCATTTTTATTTTCTAATATCATGAATACGTGACATTTGATTCATACGTGTTTCAGCAAAATGTTGTGAAGCTTCTAATGGTGTCTTATTTTGAGATTTAGCTATATCGAATATATGTTTAACAATCTTATCGATACCTTCAATACTTTCTGTCGCACGCGCTTCATTGTAACCATTTAATTCGTCAGCTGTATTGATTACACCACCACTATTAACAATATAGTCTGGTGCATATAATATACCTTTTTCTTCTAACATTTTACTATGTTTATTTTCATCTTTTAATTGGTTATTCGCTGAACCACATACGGCTTTAACTTTTAATTGAGGAATAGTATCATCATTTAAAATACCACCAAGTGCACATGGTGCGAAAATATCCGCTTCTACTGAAAAGATGTCATCTGGTTCGACAAATTGTGCATTAAATTCATCAACTGCTCGTTGTGCGTTATTTTTATTGATATCAGTCACAATTAACTTAACTCCGTCTTCATGTAATAAGCGACAAAGTTCATATGATACGTGACCTACACCTTGGACGGCTACTGTTTTACCTTCGAGTGATTCACCATTAAATTGTTCCATAGCCGTACGTTTCATTGCTATATAAATACCATAAGCAGTCATTGGACTAGGATTACCTGCTGATCCAAATGATTGACTAGTACCACAAACATATGGTGTTTCTTTATAAATTAAATTCATTTCATGTTCAGATGTACCAACATCTTCTGCTGTATAGTAACGACCATTTAATGTATTAACATAGCGACCTAATGCTCTATAAAATGCTTCTTCATCTTCTTTATTAGGTGAACCCATCACTACTGTCTTACCTCCACCAAGGTCTAAGCCAGCAGCTGCATTTTTATATGTCATACCACGTGCTAAATTCATAGCATCTTCTATTGCTTCTTCTTCAGAATTATAATCATTTCTAACGCGGCAACCGCCTAATGCTGGTCCAAGTGTCGTATCATGAATACAAATAATTGCCTTTAAGCCTGTTGCTTTATCTTGGCAAAAAACCATTTGTTCATAGTCTTCTTGTTCCATAGTTTCGAAAATCATTAAAAATACCCCTCTCTATAATTCAATGTACATTATTCGCATACCCTGACAAAATAGGAATAATCTTAATTTAAAACACGCACAATATTAGCCAAATTGAGAATTATATGAAAATTTATTTATCCTTACTTTTCTATTAAAAATAAAAAACTGACGACAAAATTTGATTCTTTGTCGTCAGTTTATACTAATCTCGATCTATTAATGTTGTGAATTATTAAATGAAAGAAAGATACGCTTATATATGACTAATTAGATTTAATTTAATGTGTTAAGTGCTTGTTTTAAGTCATTGACTAAATCATCTGTATCTTCAATACCTATTGATAAACGAATTAAGCCGTCAGTAATACCTTCTTTAGCTCGCACATCTGATGGGATAGACGCATGTGTCATTAAAGCAGGTACTGAGATTAAGCTTTCAACTGCACCTAAACTTTCAGCTAAAGTGAAATATTGTGTTGCGTGAATCACTTTTTTAGCTGCTTCAGTATCTTTCACTTCAAAAGCGATTACACCTGTATGACCGTCTGCTTGCGCTGCATGTATATCATAATTTAGGTGACTTTTCACACTTGGATGGAATACTTTTTGTACACTGTCATGAGATTGAAGCATATCAATAACCGCTTCAACATTACGATTAATTTGTTCCATACGTAAGCCAAGTGTTTTGATTCCTCTTACTAATAAATAACTATCTTGTGGTCCAAGAACGCCACCTGTTGAATTAGAAATAAAACCAATACGTTCTCCTAATTCATCGTCAGCAGTTACTACTAATCCAGCTACTACATCACTGTGTCCGCCAATGTATTTAGTAGCAGAATGTAAAACAATATCAATGCCAAAGTCTAATGGATTTTGATAATAAGGTGTCATAAATGTATTATCTACAACAGAAATCAAATTGTGTTTTTTAGCAATATCTACTGTACCTTTAATATCTGTTACACGTAATAACGGATTAGAAGGTGTTTCAATATATAACATTTTAGTTTCAGGTTTAATATATTTTTCAACTTCATCAATATTTGTAGTATCAACAAAATCAACATCTAATCCGAATCTTGTAAATACTTTAGTTAATGCACGATATGTGCCACCGTATACATCAGAATTTAATATAAGGTGATCGCCTTTATCTAATAACATAATAACTGCACTAATTGCAGCCATACCTGACCCAAATGCGAAACCATGTTTACCATGTTCTAAATCTGCAATGACACTTTCTAATGATGCACGCGTTGGATTGGCTGTACGAGAATATTCATAACCTTGACGTAAATCTCCAATATCATCTTGTAAGTAAGTACTTGTTTGATATATAGGTGTTGTTACAGCACCTGTATATTCGTCTGTAGTATGTCCGCCATGAATCATTTGTGTTTTTTTATTCATTATCATCCATCTCCTTATAATTAAATATTTGTTTTGACATATATCGATCACTACCATCAGGGAATATGGTTACGATTACCCCTTTGTCTAATTGTTGTTTTAATTCAAGTGCACCTTGTAATGCTGCACCAGATGAACTACCTACAAGTAATCCTTCATTTTTAGCAATATTTTTTACGTTTTCAAAAGCATGTTTATCACTAATTGTAAAAATACCGTCGACTAAAGTTTTCTCTAAAAATCCAGGCCACTTCTCTGAACCAATGCCCTCTGTGTCATGAGTATGACTTGGCCCACCATTTAATATCGAGCCTTCTGGTTCAACAATATAGCTTTTAACACCTAAAGGTTGTAAATGTCTTGCTACACCTGTAAATGTACCACCAGATCCAGCACCAGCTACGAAATAGTCAATATGATTCAGTTCATCTGTAAGTTCTTTCCCCAAGGTATGTGTATAGGCATCAGGGTTATGTTTAGTTTCAAACTGATTCATATAAATGGATTGTGTGTCAGTAGCGTATTGTTTGGCAACTTGTTGTGCTCCAATCATGCCTTCATCTTTAGCTGTTCTTTTTACATCAGCACCTAACGCACGCATAATTGAAATTTTCTCTTCAGAAAAGCCTTCAGGTGCAAATATGACACATTTTAGATCGTAGCGATTAGCTGCTATAGCTAATCCTATGCCAGTATTTCCAGCCGTAGCTTCCACTATAGTATCACCGCGTTGAAGACGTCCTTCTTCTATTGCTTGTTCAACAAGATACTTTCCTAGCCTATCTTTGACACTGCCTCCAGGATTAAATTGCTCAAGTTTAGCATAAATTTTAACGTTTTCATCACTATAACTTTCTAATAAAACAAGTGGTGTTTGTCCAATCAAATCGTATGCAATCATGTTATATATATACATCTCCTATGTATTTTAAGGAAAACTATACAATACCCTTTTCCCATATTCCAATAATTCTTATTTAACAGGTATGAATTATAAATGATTTTAGAATATTTTGCAATTTCACTGTTTATAATAGATCATATTTTTATATTTCTAGTTTCAAACTCAATCAAATGTACCAGAAGCCATCTCATGTTATGATGAATAACGTATATTAATTCTATAAATTTATATTTATTTTTCCTGTACAAGAAAAGAAATATCATTTAACGCTAGTAAAGGAGTTTGTAATTATATGGCAAATAAAGACTTATCGCTATCTGTATTCACTCAAGAAAACTATAAAAATGTAAATCATAATTCAACTAATTTTAGAAATTCTATGTACGATGAATTAGAAGTTAATAAAAGTCGTTTTAAAAATTGTAATTTTAATGAAGGTATATTTAAAAACATTAACGCTGTCTCAAATAGTAAATTTGTAAATAGTAGTTTGAATGACTGCATATTCGAACAAGTTAATTTTTACAAAAACCAATTTAAAAACATTAACGCAGAAAATACGACGTTTGATGAAACAACGATTAATAATACAGTCTTTCAAGATGTTGTATTTGATGGCAACACGTTTAGTGAGGTTAAAATCACTGATACTACATTTAAAAATGTTACTTTTAAAAAAACAGAAATTAACCAATCTGTATTTGAAAATATAAAATTAAAACACTGCTTCTTTGATCATGTGACATTTAAAAATACTAAATTACCTCAAAATATTGCAGAAGAACTTCAAAAACAAAATGTCATTTTCGAAAATGTACAATACATCTAATTCAACGTGTACACTTAGACCTTATAATGCTGTCTTAGTGTACATTTTTTATATTAAAAGAGAGACATGTAGCTATTAGTATATGTTTATGAGGTATCTTACAAGGTAATAAACATTACAAACCTACGAAAGAAGGAATTGAATATGACTCAAGACACAAGTGAATTAAGTAAAGTGCCAACGCCTGATAAAGCGGAGGATAATGCATTTTTCCCTTCTCCTTATTCATTAAGTCAATATACAGCACCTAAAACAGACTTTGATGGTGTCAAACATAAAAATGCTTATACTGGAGGTAAATGGAAAGTATTAATGATTGCCGCAGAAGAACGATATGTATTGTTAGAAAACGGCAAAATGTTCTCCACAGGTAATCACCCAGTAGAAATGTTATTACCATTGCATCATTTAATGGAAGCAGGTTTCGATGTCGATGTAGCTACATTAACGGGTTATCCTGTAAAATTGGAACATTGGGCTATGCCTGGAGAAGATGAGGCTGTTCAATCGACTTACAATAAATTAAAGGAAAAACTAAAACAACCAAAAGTGTTATCAGAAGTAGTTAAAAATGAACTCGGTCCTGATTCAGATTATATTTCCCTATTTATACCTGGAGGACATGCGGCTGTAGTTGGTATTTCCGAAAGTGAAGATGTACAACAAACATTAGATTGGGCATTAGATTATGATAAGTTTATTATCACATTATGTCATGGTCCTGCTGCATTATTATCTGCTGGTTTAAATAGAGAATCATCACCATTTGAAGGCTATTCAGTTTGTGTATTCCCTGATGCGCTTGATGACGGCGCTAATATCGACATTGGTTACTTGCCAGGTAAACTTAAATGGTTAGTTGCAGACTTATTAAGCAAACAAGGACTTAATATTGTAAATAAAGAAATGAGTGGCCAGACACACCAAGACCGTAAGTTATTAACTGGCGATAGTCCATTAGCTTCAAATAATCTTGGTTTACTTGCAGCAGATACATTAGTCGAGGCCACAAAAGAGTCATAATCTAATTTGTTAATCTCAATTTCAAAATATATGTTTCATAGCCCAAAGCATTTTAAACACAACTGCTTCGGGCTTTTTTATGAGAACAATCCCTAATAAAATATTTAATATTGAAAAGTATATATGTCTTCCGTATAATATTTTTAAATATTCAGATATTTAAACTTTTTAAGATAAATATTCTAGCTCATAAAAAAGGGGTACTATTATGCAACCTATGATTCATGGATTCTTACTTGCTTTAGGTCTTATCTTGCCATTAGGTGCTCAAAACGTATTTGTATTTAACCAGGGAGCTAATCAAAAGAAATTAACCAAAGCATTACCAGTCATTATTACAGCAGGTTTATGTGATACGACTTTAATAGTATTAGCTATATTAGGTGTTTCACTCGTTTTAATGTCACTACCTATTTTACAATTAGTAATTTATATTATTGGCCTAGCCTTCTTATTATATATGGCTTGGTCATTGTGGAATGAAAAGCCAAATAATTTAGAACATATGGAACCTATGAGCGCTAAGAAACAAATCGGATTTGCACTCTCTGTTTCACTACTTAATCCCCATGCGATTATGGATACAATCGGCGTCATTGGTACTAGCACTTCTATGTATCAAGGTAACGAAAAGGTATTATTCGCAATAGCTACTATTTCAGTTTCTTGGATTTGGTTTATTTTGTTAGCAGTCCTTGGAAAAATGTTAGGGTCTGTTGATAAAACTGGTAAATACATCATTATTTTAAATAAAATCTCGAGTATTATCGTTCTAATTGTCAGTTTACTTATCATCAAAAATATTTGGCATATTTTGGTTGGATAATATAAAAAGGCTTATCGAAATTCGTAGTTTCGATAAGCCTTTATTGCTATATTTTTATCTAAAATCTATTTTTAAAATAACTGAACTATAAATACTAAAATAATTACGATTGGCATAACAAATTTAATTAAATAATACCAAGGTAAAAATAGTTTGAATTTGTCTCTACCAAAGTTTTCTCTTAATAAATTTTTATCTAATAATTGGCCTACAACAAATGTAGTACCTAGAGCTCCTAATGGCATTAGAATATTAGATACAATAAAATCCATGTTATCGAATATAGTGCCAGCGCCAAATTTAATTCCACTTAAACTACCGAACGATAAAGTGGCTGGAATACTGATGATAAATACGAGTATACTTGCGATAAGTGCAACAGGTCGACGTTTAGTATTATCATTTTTTGTAAAATTAGAAACGTTTAGCTCTAATAATGAAATAGATGATGTTAATGCTGCAAATAAAAATAAAATTAAAAAGATAAGATAAAAAACGATACCGAAATGCATTTTATCGAATACTAAAGGTAGCACTTTAAATAATAAACCGGGCCCTTCTTGCGGCTGGTATCCGAATGTTTTTAACGCTGGAAAGATTGCTAATCCCGCTAAAACTGAAACTAAAATATTCATCAATACAATTGAAATAGCAGATGATTTAATTGTCATAGCTTTCGGAGCATAGCTTGCGTAAGTAATCATCCCAGTCGTTCCCAATGATAATGTAAAGAAGGATTGTCCAAGAGCAAATAAGATGCCTTCCATTGATATATCTTTAATTCGGGGTTGCAATAAATAACGTACACCTTCCATAGAACCGTCTAAAGTTAACGATTTTCCAACAACAATTATTAGAAAGATAAATAGTAACGGCATCATGATTTTGGAAGCTTTTTCTAAGCCTTTTTCGACACCGAGCATGACTATAATCATTGTTAAGAAAATAAAAATACCCTGTCCTGATACTGTTAACCATGGATTACTAATAATCGATTCAAATTGAATTTGGCCAAGATCAGATGTGTTCGACGTAACTATTTGCCAAATGACATTAGCCATATAGATTATAATCCATCCGCCAATAACACTATAGAAACCGAATAAGATAAATACTGCTAAGTTACCATTCCACCCTATAATATTTAACCATTTTTTGCCTGTAAGTTTACTATATATTTGTGTGGTATAGGTTCTTCCCATTTTCCCAACAGTAAATTCCATTACTAATAATGGTAGTCCTACAAATATGGTGAAGATTAAAAACATTAATAAAAATGCGCCGCCACCATAAATGCCTGCCATATAAGGGAATTTCCACATTGCTCCTAGACCTATTGCAGAACCAGCACTTGCCAATATAAAACCAGTTGATGTCTTCCATTCTGATTGTTTGCTCATATCCAATCACTTCCTTTAGCACGTTAAAGCGTTTATGTATTTAAGTAACACTTTACCATTTATAGCATTTATGTGCAATATCCATCTAAATTGTCAGAATAATAAAAAAATAGCCTTGCTCACCTTTTCAATTTGTATTTAAACATAAACTGAAAATGAATGAGTTATGACTATTTTCCTTGTAACATTATTTTAAATTTTTAGCTTTTCATATTTTAACTGCTATAAGTGATTGACTGTCCATCATGTACTTCTTCAATCTCTAAACTTTCAATGTGATCAACATTGATATAATGGATGCTATTTCCCTTTTCTAAATATAAATATGGCAACTCATCAAATTCATCTAAAATTCGTCTCACACATTTATCTTTATCTATACCATTTTCAAATGTCTTAAATTCTGTATATGTTTTACCCGAAGCCGTTATATATGTTAATAAAAAAGTCCTTTTCATCTATGAACACGCCCTTTTATAAAGATATTATTGCTCAGTGAAGAACTTAACAATATCTTGCTCCAATTCGTCTCTACCCTCACCATGCGTCATCAAGTGTTGATTGCGTGGGAATTCTTGTATCGTTTTATGTTCACTACTGATTTGGTTGAAAATATAGTGGGCACTGTCTTCATAAGCCGCTTCATCCTGACCACCATATACTATTCTTGCAGTTGCAGTAATTTCATTCAAATGTGACATAATATCATTAATAACCTCTTGGAATGTTTTTATATCATTTTGATAATCCTCTATTTGCGCTAATTCATGAGTGCTTTCACTTTCTGATAATCTCATTATGTCATTCATACGTTTCCCATATTTTTCCAAACGCCAAGAGATACCTGCTTTCGTCTTTTCACTTGGTGCAGACATGACGACAATACGATTTAACTCAACGTTTTCAGCTAAATGTAATGTGAATAAACCACCTAATGAGACGCCAGCAACATTAATTTTCTCAAATCCTTCACTTTTTAAAAATTGATACGCTTCTTGCACGCAATGCCACCAATCTTCAACATTGTACGCTACAAACTGTGTCACTGGTAGTCCGTGACCAGGATAATTAGGTACATAACAAGTAAATCCTTGTTCATTCAATGTTGTTGCAAGATGTTTCATGTCTTTAACGGTACCTGTAAATGAATGTAATAATAATATCGCTTGATTGTTTGTACCTTTTAAATAAAGTGGACTTGGTGATTTAATATTCATCATGTCGTACTCTCCTAACTTTTAAAATTTAATACGTATATAATATCACTTTTAAAAAGACATTAACTATTTGTCTTTTAACTTTAATTTTTTAAACAATGGATATACAGCAAGCCATAGTGCGATCCAGGCCAATGCTAATGTGACACCACCAATGACGTCTGTAAGGTAGTGCGCATGAAAGTATAATCTACAAAATAATATACTTAACCACAATATGATCGCAAGAACGAGCATTGCGTACCTCAATATAGCATGGCGAACTACTGGTATAATCACAAAAATCATTGTTACAAATAATAGCGTACTGGCATTAGAATGACCACTAGGGAAAGAATACCCTTTGTCAACGACTAAATGATTAAACGGTCTTGTACGCTCTATTGTCATTTTGATTAATATATTCATTAATGTGCCACTTAAAATTGTTAAAATAAACCATAAAGCAATATGTTTATATCTAAACATTAAAACCACTGTAATAATAAGTGACATAATAATTACACCACTTACGTCGCCTATAGTGGCAGAAAATGTCATATAATGATTGAACCAATTACCTTCAAAATTTCGATGTGGTGTACCAAATTCCTGAGTAAGCCAATGTAATGACTTTAAATCAAGTGTTTTTAAAAATGCGCCTTCATGAGTAATACGCAATGCAACAAATATAAACAAGCACACACTGATCAAAAATAAAGGAATGGTAAATTTTCCTGTCGTTATTTTGTTGTTTATCATATAATCTCCTCTATCTCTTACAAACTTTAGTTACTTAACTCTTATATCATATACAAAATGACCATATGTTGGGCTCGGCCTTATGTCGGATTTTAATTATGTTATATTTGCTATTTGATAACTGTGTCCATCAAAATCTCTTGGACTAAGCCATCGTTTGTACCATTATTTAAACGTCGATTATTTTGACCTATATTCATTATATTTCGTTAATGATATCCTTTGTGCTTTCAACCATTACATGTATTATATACGATTCAATCGCTTAAAGTGAGGTTGAGATACCATTTATAATTGATATTAAATGACTATAGTGCTTTGGAATTCTCATACCTTTTGCATATAAATTATTGTATAATTGAATTTATAATAATAATAAAAATCTAAAAAATATAGCTATCACACGTTAAAAACGTATTCAAATATAAGTACTGTAATCATTCAACTGTACCCATTTATGTTTGATAGTTAGAAAGGTATCCTTTATGAGCAAAATAATATTAATCTATTGTGCCTTGTTAATTACATTATTTCGCTTTTTCTTACCTATTCATCCCTCATTTGACACACTATTATATTGGTTATTCATTCTCTATATGATACCTATTATTTTATGTATTGTCGGTTTCAAAGGTGATAAATTACTAGCCTCTATGATTATTTTTCCGAATTTATTAGGTATCATTTATAGACTTTATGTTTACGTGATGTACTTATTATATTTAAAATAAAAAACAGTATGACCTTTGTCTATTAACGTAAAATCATACTGTTCCTATATAAATCAAGCTTGGTTGATTAATTTTTCAAAGTTGTCTTTTAATTTAAAGACAATCACACGTTCACCTGTAACGGTACTTAAATCGCTATGGAAACTGACTACTTCAATTCCTGTAATTTGATGAATAATGTTATTAAGATCATTTTGACCCGATTCAACTAATTCAGATCTTGTGCGTTTAATATTCAATAAACCTTCATTCGTCTCACAAACGCGATATTCTGCAGGTGTTAATATTCCTTGCAAATTGATAATCACCATATCTCTTAGTATGTCAGTTTTAACAGATAAAGAACCTCTTCCTAAATAATCCTTTTCCCATTGAGTGATCGCTTTACTAATTTCAGCTTCATATACACCTTTAGACTTTTTCATATAGACGACTCCTAAATATTGATTACATATAGTTTAACATTTTCCATATTATTCGAAAATAACATCAAAAACGCCATAACCAATTGAAATCTCTTAAGTAAGCTATCTATATATACATTTACCAATCTTTCCAACTATGATTTTCATCAATACTTGCTAAACGTACCCATCCATTGTCGACTTTTTGAGCGAATTTTTGATTATCTGCTAATAAGCGTTGAATATGCGTATCAGGTGCTTGAATAACGACTAATAAACGTATTGGCGAATGGTAAATTTCGTTATCTTGAGCCATTACTGATTGCCAAGGCAAACCGTACATTAAGTCACTAGAGTTACCTTGCATGACACCAAGTCCAGATGTGACTGATTGTGTTCTCTTATTACCACTACCATAGTAATGTGGTGCTACAGTTGAAGCATAATATTGTAGGTTAATCCATTGTGCAACTAGTGCTGGTCCAGAAATAATTGTATTGAGTAAATGACCATCTTGATCTTCTGTCCAATCGTAATTATGCAAGAATGCTCGCGCTTCTAAATTACTATTTTCAGTAATTGAACGTTTACCAATAACAAACTCAGCATTTTTAGCTAACCCCCATTCGGGTCTTATCTCGCTCCAATCACTCGCATATTGATATGCTGCTGCTACTGGATCTTTATGCTCTTTATTTAAGTTAGGCAAGTTTGCCAAACGTTCTAAATTAGCTTTATAACTTACTTGTGGCATAACAGATTCTATTAAATCAAACGCTTGTTGTGCACTTTCTGTTAATTCTGGGACATATATCCATTCCAACTTATCTACTGAGGTCTTATGTTCTGCCGCAACAAAGACAGTTTCATCAGGAATATTAATGTTATCTTGTTTCAGTGCTTCTCTTACAGAAGACATATTGCATAACATCGCTAACAATTTAGCATTAAATCCACTTGAAGCCCCTCCACAAGCACCACACTCTAGTGAAGAATGATAAGGATTATTATGAGATTCACTACCGTGTCCACCTAATACGACAAGTGGTGCAAAATCTTTCGTTAAATCCATTAATTGTAGTGCTTGTTTACTAAATTGAACTTGCTCTTCTTCCGTTAAACCAATAGGAAGTTCTGAATACACATGATGCTCTCTTTCGATGGTTAACTTTGTTTCAGGTTTGTTAAGCCATTTTTTAGTGAACCGATGTGCAAATTGTCTTGCTTTTGTTGGTATTAACGTATTGGCAATGGTATTTAGACTTAAAAATGGCCCACTTAATTCTGGTAATAATAGACTAGGTAGAACATTATGTTTCATTAATTTAAATGTATAAAGCATTGATGTAATTGTATGTTGTTGTTGCTGATAATATTCTAATTTATGGCGATCTGCGTATTCTTGAATTTTGTACGCTGGTGGTACCATGACAGGTAAAGATTCATGATCGAATTGTGCGTCAATAACTTCTTTTTTAATAGGTAAACCAAAGAAACCGGCAATACCTATTGTTTCAAATGGGCCTTCTCCTTCGAGATGACGACGAAACGGTTCAGAACGGACATCGATACAAAACGCTAACTGGGCTTGTGTCTTTTGTGGTTCACTATCTGAATTTGACGACTCATAAATTGTATCTACTAAATCACGTTCATGTGTTTCTTCCCATGCATCAAGCCATAATTTTTGGAAATACTGTCTATGATATGTTCTCGCAAAATCTAAGTATCTTATTTTATCTTCTTTAGATAATTGATCCCACTCTTCAAGTGATAAATGACCATAAAACATTAATGCTATAACTAAATCTACGTCTTTATAGTGATAAATATTAGACACGTTGTATTGTTCTTTAGTTGTTGATAATAAAATATATTCAGTGGCTAATCTTATTGCTATGTAATCTGTTAAGAGTTGACGCTCTGATTCATTTTCTTCTGCTCTATAATACATCATCCCAGCCCAACCTGGTAAAGCTAACAACTGTCCTTCTATATAAGCTTGCCAGTCTGCACTTTGAATATTCAAATCTGTTAATACTTGGCTAATCATTTCGTGTGAAGTAGATGCACACTGACGAACAAGTTGTCTTGCTTGTTTAGACAGATTAGGATCATGTTGTGCTAAATGTAACCATGCAGTATAAAAGCCTTGCTCTCTCTTAGGCATAGTCCAACTAGATTGAAACTGGTCTAAATACAGTTTAGACCACTTAATCATATGCATATCTACCTCATCAATTAATCGTTCACCTTTTGCATTAACACTATCCGCACTCTTAGGTCGGTATAAATCTTGATTTACATCTCTGTTTGAAACCTTAGGTAAAGTTTCAAAGATACGATGACGCATAGTAGTATCTAAAAGATCATCTGAAATTGGTTCAATATGTTTAATGTTATCTATATAACGTTTTTCAAATTCGGTTTCTACTTTGATATTAGACGATTGAATTGCTTCATTTAATAATGTTTCAAAGATTTCTTCATCTATCTCACCATGTTGTACAGCATTTTCAACCGCTCTATAATTAGGATAAATATCGACATCTCTTATATCTTTTAGCCATGTAGCTATTTCGTTAAATGTTTGTCCTTCCAAACCTTCCCAAGGATTTCTCGCAGCAAAAATAGAAATTGGTGATAACGGTGTAATGACACGCTTAGCCTCAGAGACAATCATTTCGATATTGCTATTTTGTTGTGAATTAACCATAGTTTTTCACCCTTTTATAAATACTTTTTCAAATATGTTGGATGGCTTTCAACTGAAGCTGATTTCGCCTCACCCAATTTAACTAACCATAAATACAATACAGCAAATGCATGCGAGTTACGATGTCGTGATACCCAAATACTAAATACACTTCCAAATACTAAGATAGCAATGCTTATAATGCTACTTATAATCGGTGGATGCGTCACACTAATATCCACTGTGCTTAATAAATATTTAAAGAAATGATGCGTCACAATATAAACTACAGCAACAATAATAATCATACAAACACCAACCACTTTACCCATAATCGTCTTACTAAAGGCAACTAGTTGATTCCATGACACCATTAACGACCATGCTAGTATAAGCGAGCTAATTAGCTCATAAGCGCTATGATCACTATTCATCCAAAATAGCACTGCAATCACTAACGCCAATAGTCGACCTAACAAGATCCATCCATATGATCTTTTAGCACTAGGTGGCGTTGGTATATTAAATCTGCCAACTACAGATCCAGATTGTAAAAATAATGTTGCTTTAAATACGCCGTGTAACACAAGATGAATAATAGCTGCCGAATATGCACCTAATGCACATTGAACAAGCATAAAGCCCATTTGACTCATTGTAGATCCTACAAGTTGTCTTTTATAGTCGACATGAACCAAACTGATTCCTGAACCAAGTAACACTGAGACACTCGCAATCAACAATAAAACTGTAATCGCTATTGCATTATCAAATACAGGTGCGAATCTTGTTAATATAATCCCACCAGCATTGACTATTCCGGCATGCATAATAGCTGATACAGGTGTCGGTGCTGCAACAGATTCAATTAACCAACTTTGGAAAGGAAACTGTGCTGCGGGAATAATCACAGCCAGTACAATACATAAATCTATAATTAATTTCATGCCAAAAGATAAATGACTATAATCAACTGCTACTTCATCAATATACCAATGACCTGTAAAAATATATAACAAACCAACAGCTACAACTAATGCTAGCCATCCAATTAAAAATAATTTAGCAGAAATTTTAGCAGCCTCATGTGGTACTTTCCAGAAACGATTAACTCTAATTAATAACGTAAGGCATAATAATGTTGCGCCCCAACTTACAACCATAAATCTTAAATCACCACTTAACCATGCAACAGATGCAAAAACGGTAATCAAAGTGAATAATGGGAAATATTGACGATAATTTTTATCTCCAAGCAAATAACGAACACAAAACTTTTGGATAATAAAACCTAATATTAAAATGAAACTTCCCATTAACCAAGCCAATTTATCTAATTTAAAAGGGCCAATGATAAGTTGATTTGTCGTTGAAAATAATCCAATCAGTCCTACAATGATAGGTAAGACAAGCATATACATATGTATCTTAATATATTGAGTGGGAACTTTAGCAGATAAAAATACTAAACCACTCAGCATAGCAATGAGTAAAGTGATAAGGAACACAATTAAGAGTGCATTCATACTTAACATCGATACCTCCTCTGTTTAAATTTACGTACTATAAAAAGCCTACAATAGACAATATCCCACACTCTGAATTATGAGAAACATGCTACTATAGGCTTCATTTCAACTTGAAATATCATCAACATTACGACTTGAATTTTAAATAAGTTAGCGGTCTTTACTCCTTGTGAAAAAGTCGACTTAACTTCTCATTTTCCTCGCATTTTAAATCTACGTATGTATTTTAATCTTAGAATGATGTTATTTCCTTTTAAAAAGCTACCTTTTTAATTTTCTGTGTCCGGTCAAAAGCCAACTATTCTTTCACTCTCGATAAACACTATAATTTTATAGCAATCATCGCTAGCTAAAGCTTAATTCTACTTTTGAGCATATTAATATTAATATAGTCGATGATATTAACTATGTCAAATCTCATACCAATAAAGACGCTAATTTTATATGAAAATTCAATATCTTTACAACTTCAAAACAGCCATGTAAAGCTTTTGTAAAGGCATTTAATAGTTAATACACTTAGGCATGAAATTCTGTGAGTTATTCAATGAAAACGCCCAGTTATGACCTTCAAAATACAAGTTAGGAAATTTCGTCATAAACCATCCTTTATCTCGTTACAATGTATTTAACAAGTCAAACAAGGGAGGTAATTATAATGGAAATCATCTCAGGCATTGTTTCTTTAGTAAAAACAATCATCGACCTTGTAAAAGGTAATAAATAATTCGTCTTTAATGACGATTATATGTATTTAAATAACACTAATCCATTTAAAAGGGAGGGCTATACATGAGTATTATTTCAGGTATCGTTTCTTTAGTGAAAACAATCATCGATCTTGTAAAAGGCAATAAATAATCTAATATTATTCAAAAATTGCACTAACCCAATAAATAACTCATTCTGATTGAAAAGGAGGACTATCAATGGAAATCGTTACAAGCATCATTTCAATCATCAAAACTATCATTGGCTTCTTCAAATAAAGACAATAAATATATAAAAGAGGCGAGACATTAGGTCTCGCCTCTTTTAGTTTGCATTACAATAATACGGAAATAAACGGTTCAAACAGTTTACACCTTATTAGATATAATATGTCCATCTCATTCGTTCCTATTGATTGTGTCATTAAAAAACATCTAACTCTACATGAGAGCTAGATGTAATCGGATAAAATGATTTCTTTGTTACAATAAAAAATATCACATTTATATAAGAAAAGATATAGATATTTAGTGAATTATTCTTTAAAGCAACATTTTTATGATTCGAAAAGTCGTTGTTTTATTTTATGCAGTAATTATCAATTTATATTATTGCTATTATTGTTACATTTTACATATTTATTATTATTAATTAATCAATTACAACAAATTTTAAATTTTCTATTGTAATACAACTTATTTCACATATAATGAAACTGATTGATGATAATAAATTTACAATAATCATTATTTTATTTTGACTTTTTTAAAATTTCGTATCAACTTTAAAAAACAAAGGGGACTTCTATTTTGTCATATTTCAAACCAATAAAAACGATTATTAGCAGTGTCATGATCACTACAATTGCGTTGACAGCCACTGCAACATTTTCTCAACAAGCGCATGCTGAAACAGATCATTACTACCGTGATGGATTAAATTCTCCATCTGACCAACAAGCTTATCCCAAAGCTAAGAAAATAAGTAAAAACTCAATCAGTATTGAACATTATACAAAAGCTAATAAAAATAATTTAAAAGCAATTGGTCGAGTTTCTAATATGAATGGCCATAAAGGTAAAGGCAAAGATTCAATGGGCACAGGTACAGTTATCGGAGATCATACGTTTGTTACAAATGCTCATGTTATTGATGATAAAAATGGAAAAGCCGCTTCAGCGAAATATATCTCGTTCGCAATGAACCGAGATGGGAAGCATATTCCTTATAAATTCCATGCCTCTGATGTAAAAAAATTATCAGGTTATGATATAGCTGTTGTTCATACCAAAGAGAAAATGTCTAAATATGCTAAGCCAATACGATTAGCAACTGACAAGGAAATCAAAGGATTAAAATTTAATACACCATTATATTCATTAGGATATCCATGGCAAAATGGCGACAATACTAAAGCTTATTTTAGTAAATTAAGATTCATCCAATTTTCAGCAAATGGTACTGAAATTATGACAAAAGATATTTTCAGAGCTGGTGCTTCTGGTTCTCCTATGTTAGATGGGAAATATTCAAAAATTTATGGTCTTCGTACTTATGGCTATAATTTATGGAATAATTCTACAGATAAATATGCCAAACAAGAAATGGCTGGCGGAGAATCATTTAAAGGAAAAGCTGGTAAATTTGTAAAAGATAATATTAAATAATTTAAAGGTACGCTCTTGTACTACTGTTACTTTATAAGTAGTACAAGGGAGTATCTTTTTTATATGTAGTTTTCACGTGAAACTTTATTTTTTAAAATCTAGATTATTTGGATGTAATCGTCCAATGATACGGGTCTGACAATTGTGACCAATCTGCATCAATTTCACTACTATTTATTAAACATTGATCTAAATCTTTAATGATTTGCTCTTGATTCAAATTTGTACCGATAATAACAAATTGTGTATGACGATCTCCATATTCTAAATCCCATTCTTCTGCAACATCAGGTCTTTCTTCTAAAATCATTTCCTGCTTTGCACGTGGCATACTCGCTACCCAGTATGTTACTGGATATATCGATTGAGACGATCCAGCTTGAGAAAATAGACATGCAACTTGATTATATTGAGCTAACCAGACTATTCCTTTAGCTCTAACAATATTTTCCGGCATGTGTTCTAACCATTCATTAAATCTTTCAGCATGGAAAGGTAATTGTCGACGATATACAAATGAAGAAATTCCATATTCCTCAGTTTCTGGTGTATGTTCCGCATGGCCCCCTTCTGTTAATTCTTTAATCCAGCCAGCAGATTCACTTGCTTTTTCAAAATCAAAACGTTGTGTATTTAATACTTCTGATAAATCAACCTTAGCATTTACAGTTTTAATCACTTTCGCTTCAGGTTGAAGTGTCGTTAAAATTTGTTCTAATCGATTTAATGCATCTTTTGATACTAAATCTGTTTTATTAATAATCATCACATCGCAAAACTCTACTTGGTCGATAAGTAAATCCGCAATGGTACGTTCATCTTCATCACTTACACTTTGATCACGATCTATTAATAAATCTTCGGAATTAATATCGTTAATAAATCGATTAGCATCTACAACCGTTACCATTGTATCCAATCGACAAATGGCCGTTAAATCAATCCCTAATTCTTCATCGATATAAGAAAACGTCTGTGCAACAGGTACTGGTTCAGAAATACCTGTGGATTCAATCACTATTTGATCAATACCACCCTTTTTAACAATACGTTCAACTTCTTTTAGCAAATCATCGCGCAACGTACAACAAATACAGCCGTTTGATAGCTCGACTAATTTTTCATCAGTTCGAGATAAACCTCCACCTTCTGCTACTAAGTCTTTGTCGATATTCACTTCACTCATATCATTAACAATAACCGCAATTCGTCGTCCCTCACGATTTTGTAAAATATGATTCAATAATGTTGTTTTACCAGAACCTAGATACCCACTTAACACAGTTACTGGAATTTTAGCCATAATAAACTCCCTTTCTTTTTCTGTTATGTAAATAGTAATTATTACGTTTTACATTCTATAGGATTAATTCCGATTAATCAATAACGATTTTAAATAAGATTATCGAAGGAAGTTCTTAAAAAAATATAGAACAATTTATACATGACTTATTCAAAGCAAAATAAAAAGGCTAGAAAACCGCTAATATAGGGTTTCTAGCCTTAAATATATATTATTTAATTATTCCCACTCTATTGTACTAGGTGGCTTAGAAGTAATATCGTAGACAACGCGGTTAACGTGGTCAACTTCGTTAACGATACGGCTTGAAATCTTTTGTAAGACTTCCCAATCGATACGAGCAAAGTCACTAGTCATACCATCAATTGATGTTACAGCACGAATTCCTACTGTATGATCGTATGTACGGTAGTCACCCATAACACCTACAGATTGAATACCTGGAAGTACAGTGAAGTATTGCCAAATGTCTCTTTCAAGACCTTCTTCTCTAACTACTTCTCTTAATATCGCGTCTGATTCACGTACGATTTCTAATTTATCTTCAGTAATTTCACCAAGTACACGGATACCTAAACCAGGACCTGGGAATGGTTGTCTCCATACTAAATGTTCTGGAATACCTAACTCGATACCTAAAGCACGTACTTCGTCTTTAAACAACGTGTTAATTGGTTCGATTAATTCAAATTCCATATCTTCAGGTAATCCACCTACATTATGGTGAGATTTAATTGTTTGAGCTGTTTTAGTACCTGATTCAATTACATCTGTATAAAGTGTACCTTGCGCTAAGAAATCTACGCCTTTTAACTTAGATGCTTCATCATCAAATACATAAACAAATTCATTACCAATGATTTTACGTTTTTGTTCTGGGTCTGATACACCAGCTAATTTATCCATGAAACGATCTTGTGCATTAACACGAATAATATTCATGTTGAAACCTTCACCAAATTGTTCCATAACCATGTCGCCTTCACCTTTACGAAGTAAACCATGGTCGACAAAGATACAAGTTAATTGATCACCAATCGCTTTGTGTAATAATACAGCAACAACAGATGAGTCTACACCACCACTCATAGCACATAGTACTTTTCTGTCACCTACACGTTCGCGAATTTTTTCAATTTCGATTTCAATAAAGTTCTCCATTGTCCATTCGCCTGTACAATTACAAACACGACGCACAAAGTTTCTTAATAAATCATTACCGTATTCAGTATGACGTACCTCTGGATGGAACTGAACACCATAAATACGACGAGATTTATCTTCGATAGCTGCATAATCTGTGCTTGGGCTATCAGCAATAACTTCAAATCCTTCTGGAATCTCGATCACTTTATCTGAATGACTCATCCATACAGTTTGTTCTGATGGTAAGCCAAAGAATAATTCATCAGATTTCGCATTAATGATTGCTTTACCATATTCACGTTCATTGGCACGCTCAACTTTACCACCTAATAATTTAGTAGTTAATTGCATACCATAACAAATACCTAATACAGGAATACCTAAGTTATAAATTTCAGGGTCGATAGTAAATGAACCTTCTTCATAAACTGAATTAGGACCACCTGATAAAATAATACCTTTTGGATTCATACGTTTAATTTCTTCAATAGAAATTTCATGGTCGTGTAACTCACTATATACACCCATTTCACGTATACGTCTTGTGATTAATTGGTTGTATTGGCTACCAAAGTCTAAGACAAGAATTAACTCTTGCTCTTTCGCCATTTCCATAATTGTCGTTCTCCTTTAAATCTTATTAGAATGAATAGTTTGGTGATTCTTTAGTGATTTGAACATTATGTGGGTGGCTTTCTGCTAAACCAGCTGGTCCCATACGTGTGAATTGTGCTTCTTCACGTAATTTTTCAAGATTTTCAGAACCAGTATAACCCATACCAGCTCTTACACCGCCCATAAGTTGATAAACTGTATCTTGTAAAGGTCCTTTATAAGCTGTACGGCCTTCAATACCTTCTGGTACGAATTTCTTAGGCGTTTTATCTTCTTGGAAGTAACGGTCATTTGAACCTTTTTCCATAGCACCTAGAGATCCCATACCGCGATATACTTTGTATTGTCTACCTTGGAATACTTCAGTAGCACCAGGACTTTCTTCAGTTCCTGCTAATAAGCTACCTAACATTACAGCGTGTCCACCAGCTGCCAATGCTTTAATGATATCTCCAGAGAATTTAATACCGCCATCTGCAATAATTGCTTTGCCTTGTTTACGTGCTTCAGTTGCACAATCATAAACAGCTGTAATTTGTGGTACACCAACACCTGCAACTACACGAGTTGTACAAATTGAACCTGGTCCAATACCAACTTTAACTACATCTGCACCCGCTTCAAATAGTGCTTTAGTCGCCTCAGCAGTTGCCACATTACCAGCAACTAATGTGATGTCAGGATATTTTTCTTTGATATGTTTAACTTGTTCGATAACACCTTTTGAATGACCATGTGCAGTATCAATAACAAGTGCATCAACGCCTGCTTCTACTAATTTTTCAGCTCTAATATCAGTATCTTTAGAAATACCAATAGCTGCCGCTGCTAATAAACGACCATTAGCATCTTTAGCTGCATATGGGAATTCTAATACCTTTTCAATATCTTTAATTGTGATTAGTCCTTCTAAACGGCCATTTTCTACTAAAGGAAGTTTTTCAATTTTATGTTCTTGTAAAATTGATTCTGCTTCATCTAACGTTGTACCTACTGGAGCTGTAATTAAGTCTTCTTTAGTCATTACATCTGAGATTTTAATAGAAAAGTCTTCAATAAAACGTAAATCTCTATTAGTAATAATACCTACTAGTTCTCTATCTGTTTTATTGTTAACAATTGGAACACCTGAAATACGATATTTACCCATTAAAGCTTCTGCTTCAAAAACACTTTCATCAGGAGTTAAATAGAACGGATTACTAATAACGCCATTTTCTGAACGTTTTACTTTTTGTACTTCATCAGCTTGCTCTTCGATACCCATATTTTTATGGATAACGCCTAGTCCACCTTGTCTTGCCATCGCAATTGCCATTTTAGATTCTGTAACTGTATCCATACCAGCAGAAATAATCGGAATGTTCAATTGAATTTTATCTGATAAACGAACGCTTAAATCAACATCACTTGGTAACACGTCTGATTGAGCTGGAATTAATAATACATCATCGAATGTTAATGACTCTTTAGCAAACTTATTTTCCCACATTTAAAAACAGCCTCCAATATTATATAGTTTGTTCTATTATTTCACATTTTCTTCACTTTGTTTATAGTTTATACCATTAAAAAAGAAATTTAGGATAATTGCTGAGATAGCACCTAAAACAATTCCATTTTGAGTTAACCATGCAAATTGTTCTCCTAAACCTTTAAATGCTTGTGGTACGGCACTAATTCCTGTGCCTAAACCAACTGATACAGCAATAATTAATAAGTTATTTTGATTTGCAAAATTAATTTTACCTAAAATACTCACACCATATGCCATTACCATACCAAACATTGCTATCATAGCACCACCTAATACTGGTAATGGAATAATGTTAGCTAAAGCACCTAATTTAGGAATACATCCACAAATTAGTAATAAGATTACCATTCCATAAATTACTTTATTCTTCTTAGCGCCTGATAAAGATACAAGCCCAACATTTTGAGAATAAGCAGTATATGGGAATGCATTAAACATAGATCCTATTACTATAGCTAGACCTTCCGCAGTGTAACCTTTACGAAAATCTTTTCTTTCTAATTTTTTCCCAGTAATCTCACTTAATGCGTGATAGACACCTGTTGATTCAATTAAACTTACAATTGCTACTATAAAGAATACTAACGTTGCACTTAAATCAAATCCAAATCCTGAAAATCGGAATGGCATTGGTATACCAACCCAATTGGCTTCTCCAACTTGTTTGATATCCACAATACCAAAGATACCTGCTAAAATTGTTCCGATAACTAACCCTATTAAAATAGCGATAGATTTCAAGAATCCTTTAGTAAATCGTTGGAGAATTAAAATGACAATCAGTGTAACGCCGCCTAAAATGATATTTTTAGGATTACCATAGTCTTTAGCACCCTCGCCACCTGCTAAATAATTCATTGCAACTGGCATAAGATTGATACCAATAATTGTTACAACACTTCCTGTTACTACTGGTGGGAAGAATTTAACTAAATGAGAGAAAAATGGCGCTATAATAATCACTAAGATACCTGATAGGAATAATGAACCGTATAATACATCTAATCCTTTTGTCTGACCGATTAAAATCATAGGTGCAACCGCCGTAAAGGTACACCCTAGGACGATTGGCAATCCGGTACCTGTCACCTTATTAACTTGTAAGAATGTAGCAATACCACACATGAAAATATCAACTGTAACTAAATACGCAATCTCTTCTGGTGTAAATTTCAAACTAGTACCAACGATAATCGGTACTAAAATCGCTCCTGCATACATGGCTAATAAATGTTGAATACTAAGAATAAAATTCTTCATTAATTTTCACCTAATAGCGTCACTTTATTACCTTTTAATGAAGCCACCTTACATAATGAAGATACATTCAATCCTTCATCTTCAAGTCTTTGACGACCATTTTGGAAGCTCTTTTCTACGACAATACCAACGCCTGCAGTTTTAGCATTGGCTTGTTTGACAATCTCATTTAACCCTAATGATGCATCACCATTAGCTAAGAAATCATCAATAATTAAGACCGTATCATCTTCACCAAGAAACTCTTCAGAAACGATAACTGTACTTGTCTTATTTTTAGTAAATGAATGGATATCTGTTTGATAAAAACCATCTTTCAAAGTACTAGGTTTTGCTTTTTTAGCAAATAAACATGGGACATCAAAATGAAGAGCAGCCATAATGGCTGGTGCAATACCAGATGCTTCGATAGTTAATATTTTAGTAATACCTTCATTTTTAAACTGATTATAAAATGTTTGCCCTACTTCATGCATTAACTTTGCGTCAATTTGATGATTTAAAAAACCGTCTACTTTCAAAATCTTTTCATCAATGACTACACCATCTTCTTTTACTTTACGTCCTAACGACTCCACCCGGAAAACCTCCTCAAATTTATGTAATCCATAGACTTGTTGATACAAAAAAATCCCCAAACTTTGATTAAGTTTCAGGATCTATGAGGGAACGTGCAATACATTGCGTCAATTAGCAAATAAAGAAGTAGATACGTCAAATTAATCGATAATTAAATGTATACAAATAGATAAAGGACCTTTGTAAGATTGCATAACAAATCCCTATATCAATAACACATTTAACATTAGCCCTTCATATTTTGATCGATTTAAACTGCTCCTAAGTATTGAGTTGTTACCCATAGTCATGTCGTTCAAGGCGACATGGTAGAAACTTCTAAAGCCATATTCTTTAGATTATATGAGTCATATAAATTATTTAATGATGATAGCAAATTTCAGCTACTTTTTCAATATCTATCATACACTATCATCCTTGTCTTATCAGTAGTTCTCACTGAAAGCGTTTTGATTTTTAATTTAAAAATAAATTTGGTAAATAAATCAGTAAAATTATATAATTATATAAACAAAAGTTTTATAATTATAGGGCAAGGGTATAGAATTTGAACTAAGAGAAAAAATAAGGGGCGATAATCATGGCAGAAATTACAGTAGTAGAAAATCAATCAGAATTATACAACGTGATTAACCAAAAGAAATCTGAAGGCTATTTAGAAAGCGAATTAGCAGTTATTAGTCGTTCAAAATTACATTTAGATGATTTACACGATTCTCAAATTAGTTTAATTGCTACAAGCGGTTCATTTAGTGACCGTATGTCTAGATTACTTATTGGTGAAGACGGCGAACAAGCTGTGCTTACAAGATATAATCTAAGTGATGACGAAATCGAAAGTCATAAACAAGACATTTTGGACGGTAAATTTTTAGTTATTGCTAATCGTGACCGTTCTTCTCATAATGAAGTTGAAGAACATAATGCAGCATATGAAGAAATTGACATTACACATTATGCTTCTGAATCAAAAGGACCAAAATCATAATTTGCTAATGTTAAAACAATGCTAAGCATGGCACTATAACTGATACGCAATGTCGTTACAGTTATAGTGTTTTTTTATAAATATTTTCATACACATTCATCTTTCCGTACCAGGTACAAAGTTATGATATAATTTACAAAATATATTTTCGGGGGTGTCATAATGGAATTTAAAACAATAACGTCTGCTAACGATCCATATTTCAACGAAGCAATACAAATTTACGATTCAAAATTAGACATCAGCCTCACAGAAGACAGTCATATTTTCAAACAATCACTTGAAAATAATAAAACTGAAAAAGATTATGCATTTATTGTTGGTGTTGAAAATGATGAAGTTGTTAGTATGGCTAGTGCACATTACGAAGCAACAACAAATTCTGCTTTCCTCATTTATCTCATCACTAAGAACAAAGATAATCATGATGAGGTAATGTCTAAAACATTAGAAAAAATTGAAGAACAACTAAATGTTCTATCTAATGAAATTCATGATAGAGACATCAACTTTATAATGATGGAAGTCCCTAAGGAACCTTTGACGACGGATGAAGAAACAAATAAAGTACTTGAACGTCGCAGACAATTTTTATATGAACATCAATTCGAAAAACAAACCGAAATTGATTATATTCATCCAAATTATACTAATGATGAAGATCCCAAAGAAATTGACTTGTTTATCAAAGCTAACATTCTTTTATCAAAAGATATTTATGGCACAAGTGTTAAGTCTAACTACATTCTTAAATATGTCTTCGCCAACCGTATTTCAAGAGATATAATATATCCATTACTTGAGCAAATGAAATTAAGAAGCCCTCTGTAACAAAACTTGAAATTAACTATAAATAACAGTAAACTATCATATGAGGTAAGACTGAGGTTTCACTAACCGTAGACAACCGTCAGTATACATAAACCATAATATGAAAGGACTTTATTAATGTTAACTAAAGAATTCGCACAACGCGTCGAGCTAAGTGAAAAACAAGTCCGTAAAATCGTCCAACATTTAGAAGAACGTGGCTATCAACTTAGTAAGACTGAATATCGTGGACGTGAAGCAACTGATTTTAAAGAAGAAGATATCGAATTATTTAAAGATATTGCTGATAAAGTAAAGCAAACTAATAGCTATGATTTAGCATTTGAAGAATTAGAAAAGGAAAAAGATTTCCTTCAAGTCTTAGTAAAAGAAGATAATAGTCAATTACCAACTGATCAAAATATTTCACAATTGGTAGAAGACTTACGTAGTGAAATTCAAAAAATGCGTGAAGAACGTCAAATGTTAGGCCAAATGATTAGTCAAGTTCATCATCAACAACAAGAATTGAAAGAACTGCAAAGCCAAATTACTTCTAAAATAGATGCTAACACTGAATCATTAAAAGCGATTCAAACTACACAAGATGCAATACAATCAACACAACAATCTCATACTAAAAAGTTAGATGAGCAACAAGCTATTGCTTCTGAATCAAAACAAAGCAATAATGATGCTGTGAATAGTACTTCAAGCCAAAGTACTTCATCATCACAATCTACGTCACTTTCATCAAGTGAAAATAATTCAGATCAAAATAAAACAATTGCATCTACATCAGTGTCAACAACTACTGACAGCTTGAGCACTTCTAATAGTGTTGATAATAAAAAAGAAAGTACATCATTAAGTACTTCAGAACAATCAACTCAAGCAAAATCTACATCTCATTCAACATCTACATCTGAAGTATCTAATACTAATAAAGACCATGTTGAATCTCAATCTTCTCCTCTAGCTCATCAAGAGCCTAAAGAAGAGAAAAAAGGATTTTTCGCTAGATTATTTAACTTATAATAAAAAAGAAAAGTGTTAGGACAAAGTTGTAATTGTCCTAACACTTTTTTAATTTTATTTAAAAATATTAAGCCATTGATTCATTATCTTTTCAGGGCTAAATAATCCTACAACATTATTTCTTGCGTTTTCACCAAGTCGATTCGCTAAATCTTTATTATTAATAATTTCTAAAACTTTTTCAGCCATACTTTCAATATCTTTATTTTCAATCAAATATCCATTCTCACCGTCTTTTATAAAATCAGATGGACCATATTTAATATCAAAAGCTACTACCGGTTTTCTTTGTAACATTGCCTCAGCAATACTCAAACCTTGAGATTCCACTTGAGAAGTTGAAACAACACAACCAAATTTTTTAATCTTCTTCAAAGGTTCATTTGTATAACCAAGCAACTTAACATTATGCTGTAACTGTTTTTCCTTGATCATTCGTTCCAAATTACCTTTTTCTGGTCCATCCCCATATATATGAAATTCTATGCTATTATCTTTTGATATTACTTTTTCAGCGACTTCCAATAGATAATTTAGACCCTTTGTTGCTACTAACCTAGAGACTTGTCCTACAACCTTATGGTGTTTATTATTTAAATCATCCTTTTGAATATCTATAAAGTTACTAATCACATATAAGTTTTTGATGTCATATTCTTTAATAATGTCTTTCTTTTGTCCTTCTGTTAACACAATGACACCATCTATCAAACCTGCTTTTTTCAATATATAATCTTCATGTTTCTTTTTAGCACCGCTATTATCAAAGTTTTTATGATGGTTAGTGTGAATAACCGAGAATTTTTTGGCCTTTTTATGTTTAGTATTTAACATTTTTGGAAAGCTACCTGGACCATCACAAATCATAATACTATTCTTATCGTCTTTAACTAGCCTGTCTAAAAAATAACTACAAAATTCAACATTATTACTAAACTGCTTTTTCTCATTAATTAAATAAGTATTGCCAATCACACCATTTTTAGCACTGATCTGTCTATATAAATATAGATAAGTTTGGTTATCATAAAATTGTTCAGCAACAAGTTTATTATCTTTATTAAATACATCAACTTTATGTATTTTGTTATTACATAAATATACTCGTTTTAATCGTGTATTATTTTCAAATACATCGATAACGCTTTGTTGGCGATTTATCTTTCGTTTATAAGCTATGTATTCACCACTTTTATTATTGAAAAATCTTGATATATTTTTATTTTGTTTTATCTCCACAGTACCTTTTAACATTTTTGCTAATTCTTTATATGGATGACTATTTTTCTTTCTTATTAATTTGTTAGATTTCTTTTTAAAATAGATAAATGGATTAAACATTTCCGTTCTTTTATCCATTTTATTTGAAGATACTAAACTTTTGAGAATACTATCATAATGTATTTTATAATCAAAAGTGACAATATGTCCTTTGATTTTATTATCTAAGAAGTACTTACTTCTAGTAAGCATAGCTGTTGTCATGCCGCCTTTATTAACATCTAACTCATGCACTATCATATATGCTTGCTTCATTGATGACCTCCTTGCTGTCATTGCTTAATGCACTTCACTTCTAACTACCAAATAAATGTCTAACCAATCGTTCACTTGACCTACCATCTTGATATTTAAAATGTTTATTTAAAAAAGGTTCTACTTTATATTGATCAAAGTCTTCATTATTAAGTGATTCCATTAATGCTTCAAACGTTTGAACAATTTTACCAGGTACAAACGTTTCATAACTTTCATAAAAATCTCGTGTCGTAATATAATCTTCTAAATCAAATGCATAAAATAACATCGGTTTTTTAAATACTGCAAATTCATATATTAATGAAGAATAATCACTAATCAAAATATCCGTAATAAATAACAAGTCATTTACTTCTCTTAATTCAGATATATCCAAGAAATACTTTTTAAATTTATTCGGAATTTTCAATTTATTTTTAACAAATGGATGCATTTTAAATAAAACTATGGCATTGTTATCTTTGCAATATTTAGCCAACCTTTGGAAATCAATTTTAAAGAACGGATAGTGTGCAGTATGATGTCCGCTTCCTCGAAATGTTGGTGCAAATAATATCACTTTTTTTCCTTTAATATTAGGTATTACTGTTTCCATTTTATTAATAATTTTAGTTTTATATTCTTCATCAAATAAGATATCTGTTCTAGGTACTCCAGTAGGTATTACATTTTGTTCTTTTATTCCAAATGCTTCTGCGTAATACGGAATATCATTTTCCGAAGAAACATATGCTTTAGTATAGTTTCTATGATTAAGAGAATTAAAGAATGGCCCACCCTTTTTTCCTGTTCTACTAAACCCTACTGTCTTAAAGGCCCCAACTGCGTGCCAAACTTGTATAATCTCTTGTGACTTGCGAAATTTAACTTTATAAAGCATAGGGTGATAATCATCAACGAAAATATAATCTGCTTTTCCTAATAAATATGGGAATTTAAATTTATCTATAAACTTTCTTCTTTCTGTAATATGGGGTTTGAATAACGCATGAATATCGTATTTTTGGTCTAAATTAACTTTAATCATTTCATCATATATGAATTTGAAGTTACCAGACATATTTGACCTTGAATCCGAAGTAAATAATACTGTTTTACCCTTTCGAAGATGGAAAAACTTAGTAACATAAAATATTGATTTGAAGATACTATCTCGAATGTTATATGCATAACTTCTATATTTAAGTCTCATCTCTTTATACATCTCTATTAACATACTATTTCTCTTTCTAGGCACCTTATACATTACATTTAATACAAGTTCGTTTACTTCACTTGAAATTTCAGGTTTAACTGTATAAACAGTGGTACTAGAGTTCCCACCTTTATGGAATTCTTTCATTAACCTTTCAAGTAAAAAGTTCACTTTTGCGTTTGAAGTTTCCAGAGCTTCATACAAGGCTAACTCTGTCTCATCAAGTTGTTCATAAAATTGATTAATGACTTCTTGATTCATAGTAGCAATATGTTCTTCTTGTTGTTTATTAACTAGTAGGTACTGTCCTGAAGATAAATAATAGCCATTATCAAGAATAGCCACATTAAATCGACAAATAAATCTGTTTTCATTAATTTCAACTTGATTAGCTTTTAATTCTTTTGTTTCTGTTAAGTTTCTTAAAACAAACTCACTCTTTTCAATATTTAAATTATCTACATGTCCTTCTATAAATAACTGCACTCTTTCCCAGTAAATATTATCTATATATAGTTTTGTCTTGATCAATATGAGCATCCTTTCGTATTACATAATCCATTTCAAAACTGTTTTTCCCCATGAATTAGATAAATCTGATTCAAAAGCGTTGATAACATCATTAATAGTACGAATTTCAAACTCTTCGCCTTTTAATAATGCTAACTTGTCAATAATGTCAGGGTGTTTTTCATAAAGATTAACTACATTTTTAAAGTCTTCAGCACCACTTCGACTACTACCTATCACTGTCAGTCCTTTTTCTAAAATAAGTCTAGTATTGATTTCAACTGGCATTTCACTAACACCTAATAAAGAAATACTTCCTTCTGGTCTAATTAAATTAATGATTTGGTTGATTGCATCTTGGCTACCTTTACCTCCAACACATTCAAACCCATGATCTATGTCTAAATCATCGGTTATATTATCTATGTGGTAAACGCCATTTACGAAAGAAAAATGACTTAATTTATAATCTGTTTTTCCAAAAACATATATTTGGGCTTTTGGATATAATTTTCTAAGTAGAAGTGCGGTAATATAACCTAAATTGCCATCTCCCCATACGCCAAACGACGATTTATGACCAGTTGCCTTTTGTTCAAAACGATCAATCGCATGCAAACTAACAGTAACTAATTCCGTGTATGACAATATACTTAAGTCGCTACCTTCTGGCAGAGGTACAACCCTATCATGTTTTAATAAATTGAAATCTTGCATAAATCCATCATAGCCACTCGATTTAAATTGACTGGTTGGTAAATAGTTTTCTGAAATGAAATCACTATTTTCTATTGGCGTATTGGGAACTATGACTACTTTAGTACCTATTTTAAAGATACCTTTACTATCGAATACAACTTCACCTACCCCTTCATGAATTAAAGACATAGGCAACTTCTTTTTTAACGTTTGTTTATCTCTATTACCTGTATAATATCGTTGATCTGCAGCGCAAATGGATAAATATTGAGGACGAACTATAACATAATCACTAAAAATATCGACACTATCGTATGAAACTTCAAATTGTCTTGGAGAAGTAAGGCGATAAATTTGATTAATCATGATGGATGTCACCTTTGATAATAGCGTTAGCTACTTGTAAGTCATATGGCGTCGTTACTTTAATATTGAATGTTTCTCCTCTAACTAGTTTGACTGTCTGATTATTTTCAACGATAATTTTGCAAGCATCCGTCAATACTTCTTTTTGTTTCTCATTTAATCGGTTGTAACTTTCTTTCAATAATTTGATTTTAAAAGACTGCGGGGTCTGTCCTTGGTACATATGACTTCTTATTGGAATAGAAGTGACGCTGTCTTGATTTTCAGCAACGACAATAGTATCAATAGCTTCAATAACAGTGTCTACAGCACCATATTTAATAGCACCGTCAATATTTTCTTTGATTATTCGATATGTTAAAAAAGGCCTCACAGCATCGTGAGTGACTATAATATCGTCTTCTTCTATAGGTTTATATTTTTCAATATGTTCAACAATATTCATAATCGTTTCATTTCTATCTTTACCGCCTGCAATGACATCAATTCTTGAATCTGAAATATTATATTTTTTCAATGTATCAATCGTATGAGATAGCCATTTTGACGGTGTAGCAATGATGATCTTTTCAAATTCGTTTAACAAAATGAATTTCTCAATTGTATGTATTAAAATCGGTTTATTATCTAAATCTAAAAATTGCTTAGGTAAAGGAACATTCCCCATTCTTGAACCTATTCCACCAGCAAGTATTCCAGCATATTTCATTTATCAACTCTCCTTTTAATCGTAACAAGGATATCATTTTTAAATTATTATATAACATATTTAATATATAACATAACAAACTAAGTTGTCTATCTATATATTAGCGAAGTGATTCATAATGAATACGGCTTTTTATAATGACTAAAAATATGTTGATAAATAAAACTAAATCTACAAATTTATGTTTTATTTTTAATTCTGAGTATTCCTATAATATTTACAATCATACCCTTGATTTATAAAAATAACAGTTATATTCTTAATACATAACTTTTATAAAAAATGAATTGTTAAGGGAGTGTTGATTTTGGTTCCATTTTTAACAGTGGTTAATGTTATTGTGCTTATTGCCTTTATTATCATGTTAAATGTCATGGCTAGAAAGCATATATCATTTCCTAAACGTGTGTTTACAGCATTAGCTATAGGCATCATTTTAGGCATCGCAATGCACCTCATTTATGGTGTGGACTCAAAAGTAATCGAAATTACAAGCGATTGGTTTAGTATCGTAGGTGACGGATATGTCGCATTACTACAAATGATTGTTATGCCGCTTATCTTTATTTCAATCGTTTCAGCATTTAGTAAAATTCAAATTGGGGATAAATTCGCTAAAATTGGTAGCTACATTTTTATGTTCCTCATCGGAACTGTTGCAATAGCTGCATTAGTAGGTATTGGATATGCTTTATTATTCGGTTTAGATGCATCTTCAATTGATTTAGGTAGTGCAGAACATTCACGTGGTAGTGAAATTTCAAAAGAAGCTAAAAACTTAACTGCACACACATTACCTCAACAAATATTAGAACTATTACCAAGCAATCCTTTCTTAGACTTTACTGGTCAAAGAACTACGTCTACGATTGCCGTAGTAATATTCGCTTCATTTGTAGGATTCGCCTATTTACGTGTAGCTCGTAAAGAACCTAATCATGGCGATGTACTTAAACGTGGTATAGAAGCCATTTATTCAGTTGTCATGGCTATTGTTACTTTCGTATTAAGATTGACACCATATGGTATCTTAGCCATTATGACATCGACGATAGCGACTAGTGACTTTGCTGCTATATGGACTTTAGGTAAATTTATGATTGCATCTTATGCAGCACTAATTACGATGTATATCATTCACTTAATCATTTTATCTATCCTTGGTATTAATCCAATAAAATATATGAAGAAAACATTCGAAGTGCTAGTGTTTGCCTTCACATCACGTTCAAGTGCTGGAGCGTTACCATTAAATATCCAAACACAAACAACACGTCTTGGTGTTCCTGAAGGTATCGCAAACTTCTCAGCAACATTCGGTTTATCAATTGGACAAAATGGATGTGCGGGTATCTACCCTGCTATGCTTGCAATTATGGTTGCACCTGTAGCTCATGTAGATATCGACTTACAGTTCATCGTGACATTAGTAGCAGTTGTTATCATAAGTTCATTTGGTGTTGCAGGTGTAGGTGGCGGTGCGACATTCGCTTCCATCTTAGTTTTATCAACTCTAAACTTACCTGTAGCTTTAGCCGGTGTTTTAATTTCTATAGAACCGCTTATAGACATGGGTCGTACTGCACTTAACGTCAACGATTCTATTTTAGCCGGTACTGGTACCGCAAAACTCACTAAAAATTGGGACAAAAAATCATTTGAATCTAATGAATACGGTGAATTAACAACGAATTAAATTTCAGATTAAAAAAGGGAGAATGCCTATTGTAGTGGCATTCTCCCTTTTTATGTTCATGTATTTATTATTTTTTAATTAATCCTGCATTATTCAATTGATTCAACATGTCTAATCTTGTTTTATTTCCCATAAATGATTCAATTTGTTCTGACCAGGTTTCGCTTCTTTCACCATTGGTACGTTCTTTATAATAATTACTTATTGTTTGATCATAATCTTGTAGTTCACTAATTTGTTTGTCTTTATCTGAATTATATTTGTTTCTATGGAAGACATGCTCTAAAGGTAAGCGGGGTTTCGCTGCACCATTTTCATTATCAGCTGGTTCACCAACAGCCATTCCAAATAGAGGGAAGGTATATTCAGGTAAGTCTAAAATCTCACGTACTCGTCCAACATCGTTACGTAATGAACCTAAATAAACCATACCATATCCCATATCTTCAGCTGCGACTGCAATGTTTTCTGCAACAAGTGCAACATCAATAGAACCTACTAATAAACCTTCAGCTGATTCAAATGAAATTTCCATATTTGATTCTGCTTTTTCATTAACTAAATTATGACGATAATAATCTAAAACAAATACAAATAAGAATCCATTTTCAACAACATACGGTTGTCCTGATACTTCTTTCAAATCTTCTTTAATTTTAGGGTCATCAACACCAATGATTGAATATGCTTGTAAAAAACTAGATGTTGATGCGCTTTGACCTGCTTCAACCAATTTCTCTACTATTTCTTGGCTTAATGGTGTTGTTTTAAAACGACGCACCGAATGATGCTTTTTCATTAACTCATATACATAATCTGACATTATAGTTCCACTCCTATATATTCGAAAAATAAAATTCCCGTAATTTATCTTTAATTATTGTATACCCTTTTCAATTAGATTTTAAATGAGTTGCACTCACTAAAATGATAGTCTTACAATGATTAAATCGTGTTTTATGAAAGTTATGATTTAACATGTTAGTATCGAGGTATAGTATGATGTAATAAAATTACACCATATTATCAATCATAAGTATTTAGTTGAGAATGAAGTTATTATTTTAATATTAAAAAGTATCATTATTAATATTAATAATTACTTACTCTATTCTAAATAATAATTTCATTAGATATGCTAAAACACTTACAACATCAATTTTAAAAGTATATATTCATATGTACGAGTTGATGAAGTTGACTATTTAATATCTAGATGTAATAATATTAAACAAGAGATTAGAATTATTATAATTAAACAATGATTGTTATCTAATTCTAATAAAACATTCTCAATTAATCAGGAGGAATTTAACTATGTCTTTAATTAATAAAGAAATCTTACCATTCACAGCGCAAGCTTACGATCCAAAGAAAGATGAATTCAAAGAAGTATCTCAAGAAGACTTAAAAGGTTCTTGGAGTGTAGTATGCTTCTATCCTGCAGACTTCTCATTCGTTTGTCCAACTGAATTAGAAGACTTACAAAACCAATATGACAAATTACAAGAATTAGGCGTAAATGTATTCTCAGTTTCTACTGATACTCATTTCGTACACAAAGCTTGGCATGATCATTCAGATGCTATCAGCAAAATCCAATACAATATGATTGGTGACCCTTCTCAAACAATCACTCGTAACTTCGACGTATTAGATGAAGAACTTGGTCTAGCACAACGTGGTACATTCATTATCGACCCTGATGGTGTTGTACAAGCTGCAGAAATCAATGCTGATGGAATCGGCCGTGACGCTAGTACATTAGTTCACAAAATCAAAGCTGCTCAATATGTACGTCAACATCCAGGTGAAGTTTGCCCTGCAAAATGGGAAGAAGGTTCTGAAACTTTACAACCAGGATTAGACTTAGTAGGTAAAATTTAAGGAGGCATTAATTAATTATGCTTAATGCTGATTTAAAACAACAATTACAACAATTACTTGAGCTAATGGAAGGCGACGTTGAATTCGTCGCTAGCCTTGGCTCTGATGATAAATCTAAAGAATTAAAAGAATTATTAGATGAAGTAAGAGTGATGTCATCTCACATCACTCTTACTGAAAAAGAATTGAAACGTACACCTAGTTTCTCAGTAAATCGCCCAGGCGAAGAAACTGGTATTACTTTCGCAGGTATTCCTTTAGGTCACGAATTTAACTCACTTGTATTAGCTATTTTACAAGTAAGTGGCCGTCCACCTAAAGAACAACAATCTGTTATTGATCAAATTAAAGGCCTAGAAGGTTCATTCCATTTTGAAACCTTTGTAAGTTTAACTTGTCAAAAATGTCCAGATGTTGTTCAAGCATTAAACTTAATGAGTGTAATCAACCCTAACATTACACATACAATGATTGACGGTGCAGTATTCCGTGAAGAATCTGAAAACATCATGGCAGTACCTGCTGTCTTCTTAGATGGAGAAGAGTTTGGTAACGGCCGTATGTCAATTCAAGATATTCTTAACCAATTAGGAAGTACTGCTGACGCATCAGAATTCGAAGGCAAAGACCCTTACGATGTATTAGTTATCGGTGGCGGTCCAGCAAGTGGTAGTGCTGCAATTTATACAGCACGTAAAGGTTTACGCACTGGTATTGTGGCTGACCGCATTGGTGGACAAGTTAATGATACTGCTGGTATTGAAAACTTCATTACTGTTAAAGAAACAACAGGTTCTGAATTTTCATCTCATTTAGCGGATCATATTGCTCAATACGACATCGATACTATGACTGGTATCCGTGCTACTAATATTGAAAAAACAGATAGTGCAATTCGCGTTACGTTAGAAAACGATGCTGTACTAGAAACTAAAACAGCCATCATTTCTACAGGTGCAAGTTGGCGTAAGCTTAATATTCCAGGCGAAGATCGTTTACTCAACAAAGGTGTTGCTTTCTGCCCTCACTGTGATGGTCCTTTATTTGAAAACAAAGACGTTGCAGTTATCGGTGGCGGTAACTCAGGTGTTGAAGCAGCGATTGATTTAGCTGGAATTGTTAAGCATGTCACTGTCTTCGAATATTCAGAAGAATTGAAAGCTGACAGTGTACTTCAAGACCGTTTACGTTCATTATCAAATGTTGATATCAAAACTAAAGCAAGAACAACAGAAGTTATTGGTGAAGACCATGTCACTGGTATTAAATACGAAGATATGAACACTGGTGAAGAGCAAGTGGTTAATTTAGATGGTATCTTTGTACAAATCGGTTTAGTACCTAATACAGCATGGATATCAGATGCTGTTGAATTAAATGGTCGTGGAGAAGTTGTTATCGATAATAATAACAGCACAAACGTTCCAGGTATCTTTGCCGCTGGTGACGTGACTAATCAGAAAAACAAACAAATCATTATTTCTATGGGTGCAGGCGCAAATGCTGCCCTAAACGCATTCGATTATATTATTAGAAATTAATACCCGCTATAAAACATTTCATTAAAATATATCTTCAAAACAGAATTCCTTAATGGAATTCTGTTTTTTTATTATTATATTCAATAAACATGTTATGATATAAGTAATGAAAAATTTTTATCTTTTAACATCATTGGGTTTTTACATTATGACGTAAACTGTTTTCTAGTCTAAATCCATCACACATCATATATTTTAAAGGAGCTATTATGAATACCTTAAATCATATTACTAAAGTGAAAATTTATGAAATCCAAACATTTTTAGACATCCCTAGAAAACTTTCACCACTCGAAACCTTACATATTGCTTTTCAACCACACAATGTGAACCTTATTTATAACAATATGGGAAAAGACGAACAAACATACATCGAAAACTTGTTAAAGGATGCTTCATCAACTGTTAACGTTAATGAAGACATAAAAACTACTTGCAAATTAACAAATCAATTAGGATTCTTCTATAAAGAATCTACAGATGAATATATTATAGACCCTATCTATTTAAATAAGGTAAATGAATATGTTTTTACTGGACTCTATGAATATAAAGACTTAGATAATGATAACAAGCAATTGCTAAAAGAATTTAAAAAGCTAGATGAAAAAGTACGTTACAATATAGAACATACTAATTTAAAAGATTATTTAACAACTTTAAAAGCAAAAGATATTCAAAACATCTTAAAATTTTACGAATTTAAAAATACTTCAAAATTAAAAAAAGCTGATGCTGTGAAATTAATCAATGATACATTCTTTGAAAATAATGAATTGTTAGAACGTGTATTCAATCAATTTACAAATTCAACATTATTTATATTTCAATCTATATATGAAAACGACAAAAATTACACTTCCAATATAGATATCGCATCAACAGTTAATGACGTTCAAGAACTCACTTCACCATCACAGTTATTCAATTATTCATTTATATTCAACTACAATGCACGTTATAATATCGTTTCGATACCATATGACGCATTAGATTTTATAGATAAATATATTCAGTCAACTGGTGGCTTAGAATCGGTTATTGATGACCAAATTGAAAGAATCGGCACTCAAAAAGATAATATATTTGAATCACTAGCAGAACATTCATTAATCTCTGAAATTGAGGATGATTTAACTGGTTGGGATAGTTTAGGTGACTTTGATAGCTTAGCAGATTCTGAAGATAATTTTACTGAAAATGATATCATTGAGGCATTTGAGGAAAATAATCCAGATAATCAAGACGAGTTAGATAACAGTACATTAGAATCAGTTAACATAGAAAATTATATGGATCCAGAAATCCGTCAAAATCTAGTGCAAGAGCAATTGAAGCATTTTAAAAATGATCCTAAAAAACAACATTACGTTACACCTCTAAATATCTATATTGCAATCACAAATCTGTATGGTTATGCTTCTTTAGAGCGTGTGTCCTATTTGATGAAACATCTATATAATAAAGAGATGACTCAAAATGACATTAAAGATGAGATTAAAGATATGGATATCAATCGTTTAGTGACTATTCAAAACGATATGCTATTACATCCTGTCATTCCTTTGTTAACAAATAGTAGTGATATTGATGACCCATTTAAAGCGTTCTATGTACCAGACAATTTAGATGAACTGCTAACATATGTAAACAATGAGTATTATGGACGCAATACCAAACTTAAACAGTTCATTAAATTCATTAGAAATAACATTAAAGCAAATGATGATATTGAAAAAGAAAAAGCCGTTCAGTATATACTATTTCATTTAAGAATAGCACCCGATGAAGAACATGCTGTTGAAATGATGAACAATCTTTTTAAAGAGGATAAGATTTTACCAGTTCCAGATAAAACATTGAGCAAACAAATAGAAAAAGGTTGGACTCATCTAAGATTATGGAGTACACGTGGTTTTACAGTTCAAGAAATCTTGAATTCCACTAAATAATGAACGTACACAAAATGTTCATAGTTCATTATTTAATCAATGCTTAAACATTCAAATCATTTTTGATACGTGATACGCTATAATATATAATAAATTAAACACAATGAATATTGTACGAATAAAAGGAGTACCAAACCTAATGAAGAAAAGAGTCCTACTCACGTTAATCTTATCATTTGCACTTGTACTATCAGCTTGTGCCAATAAAAGTGAAGATAACAATGATCAAGATTCACACAGTAATGCTCATGCACCTAAAAATGCTAAGCAATTAAAAGAAAAAGATATTTTCACTTCTAACAAAAAAAATGCAACAATAAGTGAAGATGAAATGAACAAAGCACTTGAAAAATATTTACAAGTCAATAGCGATATTCTTGATAATAAGTACGTTATCCAACACCAATTAGATCGTCAAAGTGATAGCAGTAAAAAGATTACTAAAAAACAATCAGATCGTTTAAGTGAACTATCTAATTTGGCTGTTAAAAACGACTTACACTTCAAAAAATTCGTGAATAATAATAAAATTCCAAATGAATATAAAGATCCAACCAATCGTATTATCAAATATTTCAAAGCATTAAATAGCACTATTGCTGATGTCGATGAAGAGATTGAACAATTAAACTATCAACCTCAAAATTCAATCAATGTTGTTGATGTGCCAACTAACTATGCAGGCGATGTAAATAAAAAACAACAAGATAAAATCAAATCATTCTTGGATAAGAAAAATATCAAGACAGACGTTTTTGATAAATAGTAAATAAGCTTCTATTCGGTAAGTTTCATTATGAAAACTAATCGAGTAGAAGCTTTTTGTATGCTGTATTTATTTGGTTATACGCATTTATCGTAACATTGACATCATTACAATACTTAGTCACACTAATAAATGAGCAAAATTTTAAAAACAACATATATTTATAGGAGTGAGAACATGAAACGTCGCGTAATTTTTGTGATTATTGCAATTTTATCAACTGTTGCTACAATCATTATGTGCGCTAAGCATCCGACAGGCCCACATACAATAAGCTTAGATAAACCTGCAGAACTTTGGACTGCTATTGGTACTGTAGTTGCATTTGCGCTACCTGCACTTATTTTAAGTATTTTCAATCATCTTACTACTAGAATTATATCTAGCGTTCTACAAATTATTGCAATTGTACCTTGGTCTGGATTAGCTGTTGTCGCATTTATCCTAGAAGACTATTCAGTCGGTATTACTGCTGCAATTTCTGTTATTTTAATTATTATTAGTACGTTCGTTACTTTAATTGTGGGATCACCTAAACAGAAGAAACAAAATTCATAAAACAAGACACCCGGCTGTCTTAATTTATAAAAAAAGTGAAATGCGTTTGTATCATACACGCATTTCACCTTTTTATTATATTTCAATCAAATATGGCTTACAGTTTTCAACGTTAGCAGTTAATGCTTCGTCTTTTGTTAGTTGCTGTAAATAAACAAATAGACATCTAATAACAACTTGATGCGCTACAATAACAATCGCTTCTGCTTTTTTATCTACAATCGTATCGAAAAACATCGAAACTCTATCATAAACATCTTGATAACTTTCTCCTTCAGGTGCTTTTTGAGTAAAGCTATGGCGAAAATCTTTGTAATTATCGTCATTAAAATATTTATAAAAATGCTGATCTTCCGATACTTCTTTTTTAAATTTACCTTCAAATACACCTAATGATCTCTCTTTAAGTAAATCTGTATAGGTCGTAGGAAGATTGTATGGAAATATTGCTTCATATGTTTGCTGTGTTCTCAATAAACTCGACACGTACACATGATCAATCGCTTTATTCGCAAAGTAACTTACTAATGCTTGTGCACTTTCAGTACCTTTTTCAGTTAATGGCATATTAAGTTGACCACAGAAATAAGGTTCTCCGTGCTTATTATCATAATTTGATTTAGATTCACCATGTCTTACTAAATATATTTTCACTTTAACTCCCACCCTAATTTGCTTAACTTGATTTACTTAATAATAAATTAATTGATAGACCAATCAAAATAATACCTACTGCATAATCAAATATTGCTTTAATTTTCGGATTACTGAATAATAATTTAATGTATTGGAATATGAATACACAAAATAAAAACCAACAACATACGACTAACACTACAGATAAGACTAAAACTGCTACTTGAGATGTCATGTGTATATTTCCTTGTGATAAAAATTGAGGCAGTATACTCACGTAATAAAGTAATGCTTTAGGATTTAATATGGTACTTAAAAATCCTTGTCTATACGATGAAAGATATGAAACTTTGTTTAAATCTTGCTTTTGATCATTAAAAGACATGGATTGACGCGCTGACAAAATAGAACGAATACCTAAATAAATTAAGTAACACGCCCCAAATATTTTAATTAATAGAAAGACGTAATATAAACTTGTTAATATGTATATAATTCCGAAAATAGCTAAACTCGCATAAACAATATGACCAGTCGTAATGCCCAGTGCTGCTAACATACCATTTCTTTTTCCAGAATGGACAGTATTCTTCATGACGATTAGAAAATCTGGTCCCGGTACGATAATCATTAATAGTGAAATTAAAATAAATGTTATAATGCCTTCCATGATGAATCCCTCCATAATAGTATCCTATCAATAGCCGTATAAACATACAACAGAACGAAAAATATTGAGAATAGACTAACAATTTATGTATATAAAATTAATAGAATTAAACATATTCAAATGTGATTGCATAATTAAAATTAAATGTGTACAACGAAAAAATATTAATAGAATTAAGTTGTTTTAATTGGTATTTTAATTTAATTCATGATACTATGTACATGTAGTTATTAAGTAACTACAAAGTCTTTTATATTCATGAACATAATACTCCTGGATGGCGTTACCCAGCGTCATCCTCTTTTTATGCAAAAATTTAAGTGATATTGCAATTTGCATTTTATAAATTATTTAAAAACCATTTACTTTATTTATTAACTATCTTTTAGGGTACAAAATAAATGAGGAGGGTTTTTATGAAAACACTTATTATAATATTAGGCATACTAGTTATGTTGTCATGGAGTTACCTATTCTATGTATTTAAAAAGAAGGGGTATGGCCAACAATCAATTAGAATTTAAAATATTATCCTTCTTTCTTGTCTTTTAACACTTCTAATGACCATTTTAGCAAGCATATACGTAGAATAATGATGAATTGATACTTACAGTTTCAAAATAAGATTATATATAAAAATAGAGATGTCCTTATTTTCGAAGGTCATCTCTATAACTATATTTCAATTATTTTTTTCTTAAAGCTTTTAAGATTAATGAAACTACAAAAATTAAAATAATTGAACCTAGTAATGCTGGGAAGATATGAATTCTACCTAATTCTGGACCCCAATGTCCAAAAATCATTGATCCAACCCAAGCACCAACGATACCAGCAATAACATTACCTAAAATACCGCCTGGGATATCTTTACCAAGAATTGCGCCTGCAATCCAACCGATAAGACCACCTACGATGATCATTCCTATTAGACCCATGTATCTTCACTCCTTTCAATATGTAATTATTATATTGTCTACTTAAGGTGTATACCCCATATTCACTATTCAAAACGAATTTGGATAAAAATTAATTAAATTCAGTAAATAAATAGATATTTATTGATTGATTCTTATTAATCATTAGTTTAAAATTTTTAATTGCGATTAATTTAACAAAAATAAATAACTACTAACTCAATGGGATGGTTGTTAACATAATGATTATGGGAGGATGCATTATATGAAGAAAAATAAACTATCCTTTTTTAAAATATGCTTCGATGTGTTGAGTGGTATTTCAATTATTCTAATCCTATCTATTATTACGCTTAACTTTTTTATCAAAGGTCATTTACACGGTCAGTTTGAAATCGGATTTCATGTGGAAAGCAAACAAATATATTTAATGACATTTTTAATTCTATTAATTATTTGTAGCAGCTTAACTTCATATATTATTGGCCATGTTAGTAAGAATAAATAGGAAAAAGCTATGGTTATGACATTTATTATCAAGTGTCTTAACCATAGCTTTTTTGATGATTTATATTTGACTTTATTCAGGAATAAATACTTCTGTTTCACTATCATTGGGATAGTAATATCCGTTTGGAATACATTGCAATTCTATCAATAAGTTCCATTCTGTTTTTAAATAAACACTGCTACTCTTTTCACTATCTTCATATCTAGAATTATCATGTTTTTCTGATAAAGGTATTGCTCCTGCTTCTACAGCTTGTTTGATTGCTAAATCCATATCTTCTACAAAAATTGAAATGTGATTAAAACCTAAATCCTCTAATCTCAATGGTGATTTTTGATCACTATTTTGAATTTCAAACATTTCTATATTGGCACCATTACCTATGACAATCATTCTTTGCTTTATAATTTCTGCTCCTTCTGATAAACCAAGCATTCTCTCAACCTCTTTGCCCTTACGAGGTTCGTCATCATAAGTTAATCCATCATAAGCAACTTTTGCTCTAAATGCATTTTTTAAAAACTTTGTTGCCTCATCGATATTGGGAACAGTTAAACCTACATGATTAATACCTTTAATATTATTACTCATCAACAATACTCCTAACCGTATTTTTATTAACTCGTTACTTCTAATAACAAGTTGTAACAAACGATTTAATTTACTCTACTTACTTTCCCCTATTTAATGGAGCATATTCATTGATAAGATTTTTAATAATATTAAGATATTACTTACCTATCTTTTCTAAATCATTCGTACATTGCCTTATCTCTAGTTTTAAAAAACACAAAAATACCCCCGTAAGCATTAAGCTTACGGGGTTTGACAATAAATTATATATTATTGTTCTTCTTTAACATATGGTAATAAAGCCATATGACGTGCACGTTTGATAGCAGCTGTCAACATACGTTGATATTTAGCTGAAGTACCAGTTACACGACGTGGTAAAATTTTACCGCGTTCTGAGATAAAACGTTTTAATAATTCAGTGTCTTTATAATCGATATGAGTAATACCATTTGCTGTGAAATAGCATACTTTTTTACGACGACGTCCGCCTCTTCTTGGTCCACCTGCCATGGTTAACTGCCTCCTTTTAATTTATTTTTTAATTAGTTATTTTTTAGAATGGTAAATCATCATCACTAATATCAATAGGTCCGTTTGCATTTGCAAATGGGTTATCTGATTGATTTGAATTAGATTTAGATGAATTGTTGTTATACGAAGTATTTTGTCCTGATTGTTGACCACCGAATCCTTGACCGTAATCTTGGAATTCGTTGTTTTGTGAACGTTGGCCACCACCGTTTTGTGAATTTTTAGGTTCAAGGAATTGAACACTGTCACAAACGACTTCAGTTACAAAGATACGACGACCTTCTTGATTTTCATAACTACGTGACTGTATGCGACCATCAACGCCAGCTAAACTACCTTTAGATAAGTAGTTATTTACATTTTCTGCTTGTCTTCTGAAAACAACACAGTTAATGAAATCTGCTTCGCGTTCCCCTTGAGCATTCGTGAAAGTACGATTAACTGCTAGAGTAAATGTCGCTACACTTACGCCTGAGGGAGTGGTTCTGTATTCTGGATCTTTCGTCAAACGACCTACTAATACAACTCTATTTATCATTTAAACGCCCCCGTCCAATTATTACTTATCTTGGTCTTCACGGATAACGATGTAACGAATGATATCGTCATTGATTTTAGCTAAACGTTGGAATTCGTCAGTAGCTCTATTGTTATCTGATTTGATACGTACGATGTTATAGAAACCTTCTTTGAAATCATTGATTTCATAAGCTAGGCGACGTTTACCCCAGTCTTTTACTTCTAAAACTTCTGATCCTTCTGAAGCTAAGATACCGTTAAAGCGTTCTACAACTGCTTTTTTCGCATCTTCTTCAATGTTTGGACGTACGATGTACATAATTTCATATGTTCTCATTGTATATTTGCACCTCCTTGTGGTCTATACGGCTTACCATCATTTTTGTGATAAGCAAGGAATAATTTTCATTACTCACAATCAAGAATTATAGCACAGAGTATTACTTTTTACAATCATATTTAATAATACATAGTCCTTAAAAATTATCATTAGCTTAGTAACTGACAGTTATCCATTAATTTAGAATGCCCGCTCACTTATTTTGCATAATTTTTTTAATAACTTTTTATAAAAATAAACATTAATCTACATAGTAAAATCTATTGGTATATTGTGCAATTTTCATCATTGTAAATAGAATTTAATTGTAATAATATCATTGTTATGTTTTTAATTTAATTGCATTTAATTTTTATAAACAAAGGAGTACATATATGTTAAAGAAAGTATCATACTCGATGTTAGCCGCATCGATGTTAACTACAATTTCAAGTATCAATTTATCATACGCTGACGAAAATTCAAAAAATACTGATGGCAATAAAAATGAAAAAGGCACAATGGGTTATGGTTATCAACAATATATGAAAAAACATCCAGAAAAAGCTGAAAATAAAACACAAAATCGTTCTACTTTTTCAACTAAATCTCGTGCAGCAACAACAAATAATGGTGAGCGAGTATTAGATATTTCTGAATGGCAAGGTAATTTGACTGACGCTCAAGTCAAACAATTAAAGAAAAAGTATGACTTTATAATCATTCGAGGACAATACGGATCTGAATATGTCGATAAATGTTTACAACATAATTCTGAACTATTAGATAAGAACAATATGAAGTTTGGTGTTTATTCGTATAGTATGTATGAAAATGCTGACGATGCTCGCTACGAAGCGAAAATGTTATATAATCGTGCGCCAAAAGCTGAATTTTATGTTAATGACTACGAACAACAAACTGTTACTTCTGGCGATGCTAATACCGCCACAACAGCATGGGCTAACCAAATGAAAAAATTAGCTGGCGATAAAAAAGTTCTATTCTACTCTTATGAGAATTTTATGGTAAACAATGTGGCAAATGCCGTTAGTTCATACGATGGTTACTGGTTAGCGTCATATCAAGCTCAAGAACCAACTCGCGAAAAAGTACTTTGGCAATATACTGATAGTTTCTACTCACCTGAGTTAAACCAGAACGTAGATGCTAACTATGTAGATTCAAACGTAAACACAAACTGGTTTACATCATAAATTTTCATAAAAAGCACTTCACAAATACGAACACTTGTTCTATAATGATGTTGAGGTGTCAAACATGAAATTGAATTTAGATTGGGATAAAGACTTTCAAGAGTTTCAAGATATATTAAATTGTGGTTTACACCCAGAATGGTTGTATAATGCTAAAGCAAATATGATTTTAGAACCTGCCTATACTGGTGAAGGTAAACAATTTTTTAGAACAACAGATATTATTAAAGCAAGCGAAACTATTCCCTTCTTTTAAAATAAATTATCTTTAAATCAAGCAATGTAGTCTGTCACTAAGCAACTCCGACCTAGCACTACATTGCTTTTTTTAATATTAAAAAACTACTCTAGGTATTCTAGAGTAGTTATAATCCGTATTATTTAACGTTTATACATTAAATCTGAAGTGAACAATGTCGCCATCTTGCATGATATAATCCTTACCTTCTAAGCGTTGTCTACCCGCTTCTTTAGCACCATGTTCTCCACCATGTTCAACGTAATCACTATAACTTGTTACTTCTGCACGAATGAAACCACGTTCGAAGTCTGTATGAATAATTCCGGCACATTGAGGTGCTGTCATTCCTTGTACGAATGTCCATGCACGTACTTCTTGTACACCAGCAGTGAAATATGTTGATAATCCTAATAAATCATAAGTTGTACGAATTAAACGATCTAATCCTGGTTCTTCGATACCTAAATCTTCTAAGAACATTTCTTTATCTTCGTCATCTAATGTTGCTATTTCTTCTTCGATTTTCGCACTAATTACAATTACTTCAGAATCTTCTTGTGCAGCATAATCACGAATTGCTTTAACTTTATCGTTTTCTTCATCGCCAATTTCATCTTCACCAACATTAGCAATATATAACATTTTTTTAGATGTTAATAATTGTGCTTGGTTAACCCATTTTTGATCTTCATCATTGAATTCAATACTACGAACTGGTTTACCTTCTTCTAACGTTTCTTTGATTTTTGATAAAATGCGTAATTCCATTTCCGCTGTTTTATCTTTTTGTCGAGCCATTTTTTCAATCTTAGGTAAGCGTTTCTCTACTGATTCTAAATCTGCTAATACTAATTCCATGTTGATAACTTCAATGTCATCTAATGGATTTACTCGTCCAGAAACGTGAGTAACATTTTCATCATCAAACGCACGTACAACTTGGCAAATTGCATCTACTTCTCTAATGTGTGATAAGAATTTATTTCCTAGACCTTCACCTTTTGACGCACCTTTAACAATACCAGCAATATCCGTGAATTCGAATGTTGTCGGAATCGTTTTCTTAGGTTGAACCATTTCTTCTAATTTTAACAAACGTGAATCCGGAACTTCTACGATTCCTACGTTTGGATCAATTGTTGCGAATGGGTAGTTCGCCGCTAAAGCCCCCGCTTTAGTAATTGCATTAAAAAGTGTAGACTTCCCTACGTTTGGTAAACCTACAATACCTGCTGTTAAAGCCATTAATCATTCTCCTAACTTTCTGTATCTTGATTGGATACTAAAATTTTCTTTAATTTTTTATTAAACGTCTGACGTGGAATCATAATACTACGATGACAATTTTCACATTTAATTCTTATATCAGCGCCCATTCTTATGATTTTAAAACGATTTGTTCCACATGCATGTTGTTTTTTCATTTCTACTATATCATTTATTCCGTAATTTGACGTCATGAAATTACCTCCAATGATAACTAGCCACGTTTTTGCTCATCGTATGGGGCAAAAATAGGTTTAGGCATCTTAATATTTTCTCTAACAAATAATCGTTGTACTTCTTTTCTAATAATTCTTCCTCCAGATGCACCTTCGCCTGGTATTGTTTCAGCAGAAATTCTAATAGTAACTTTATTATTGTCTATAGAATCAATACCTTCTACTACTGGATCACTCACAAATAAGTAATACTTACTTCTAAGTGATTGGAATAATTTATTTAACTCTTTCTCAACGTGATCTAAATTTTCTTCTACTGAAACTGGTATAGCTACAATGGATGTACCATTAGTAATAGAAAAGTTAGTAATTTCACCCATACTACCATTTGGCAAGATTGTTAATTCACCAGAAATTGTATTAATACGCGTTGATCTAAGCCCGATAGATTTTACAGTTCCCTCAGCGACTGTAGTACCACCGCTATTAATTTTAACATAGTCACCAACATCAAATTGATTTTCAAATATAATAAAAAATCCAGTTATGATATCTTTAACTATTGTTTGCGCACCAAAACCAACTGCTAGTCCTACTACACCAGCACTAGCTATAATGCCTTCAACACTGATACCAAATTTACTTAAAATTGTAGTAATAACAATAAACCATACTATATATTTAACTACATTTTGTACGAGTGATATTAATGTATTGGAACGTTTTTTATTTCCTTTTTTACTTTTGTTTTGAATTTTAAATCCTTGTTCTATAACTTTGTTCAAAATACTTATTACAATAATAGCAGCTACAATATAAATCAAAATTGTAATAATTTTAATAGCTAAGTTTTCATATGTTTCTACTTTTGTAAGTGGTTCTAATAAAGAAGAAAGGATATGTTTGACCTGATTCATTGTGTAATTACCTCCTCATCTCAATCATTTCATAATTAAATCATTATATCTTAAAATCATGATTTTTTAATCGGTCTACGGTTTTATAAGCTACTAATATATTGCTGTTTATATTATTTTAATCATTACGATTACTCAAAATTTTGATTAAGTCGTTTAATTAACAACTTAAATTCTTCTTCTGATTTGAATTCAAATGTAATTTTTCCAACACTCTTTTTAGTTGATATATCAACTTTAGCACCATATTGTTCTTTTAGTTCTCTTTCTTGTTTTTGAATAAATTTAGGTTTGTTTAATTTAGGTTCGTCTGTATTTATCTTTGTGGAGTTTTGGTTTAAATAATCATTGATATAACTTTCTAAGTATCTTACGCTCCATGATTCTTTAGCTGCTTTTTTAGCTACTGTTTTCATTTTTTGAGGAGATTTTAAACCTAATAGTGTACGTCCATGGGCTCCAGATAACTCACCATTTCTCACCATCTTAGCAACATCAGTAGGAAGTTTTAATAATCGCAACATGTTAGCAATATATGGACGTGATTTAGCAAGTCGTTGAGCTACTTCTTGTTGTGTTATATTTAAATCTTCCATAAGTTTCTTATAACTTTCAGCTTCTTCAATCGCGTTTAAATCTTCTCGTTGTAAATTCTCAATGATGGCTAATTCCATCATATCTTCATCAGATAAATCTTTAACAATTGCAGGAATTTCAGTTAAACCTAATTGTTTAGATGCTCTAAAACGTCTCTCACCTACAACAATATAGTAACCTTGAACAGTTTTTCTTAAAACAATAGGTTGTAATACACCATGTTGTTTTATCGATTGTGCCAAATCATTTAATTTATACTCATCAAATGTTTTTCTCGGTTGATAAGGATTAGCTTTGATTAATGCTAATGAAACGGAATGTATATGTTCATCTTTGTTTAATTTTAATCTTTGATCTTCTTGATGAGCCATTTTTTCACATCTTTCTATATGAATTTAACGCTTTGATATTGATGTATATCGTATCTCTATTCATTTTAAAAATTTACATCTTTTTTCACAAGTAGTAATGATAACTTACAAGAAATTCTTTTCATATTGTTTAACTATGTCATCAGCGTAACATTAATATCTGAATTTATTTTTTAATCTAAATTTTCAGAAAAATAGTTGACAAATGATTCTACTATATGTAAGCTATGTATTAACAATTACAAAACGAAACATTTTACACACTATAAAAAGGAAAGTAAGACTTACACTGCTTATACAGAGAATCTTCACAAGCTGAGAGAAGATATTGAAAGAAAGTTTGAAAATGGCCTTGGAGTGTTGATGCCAATACGAGGTATCAACGGGTTCGCCCGTTATAGCGATACAGTATTAACATTTTGTTAAATGGCGTACTGGAATTTCTAGACGCACATTTTATCGTTAATACTCATTTCTTCAGTTTGAATTAATGAGTTTTTTTAATGATAATTTTGTGATTCTTATTATTTATCAGTGCCTCTTATTTTAGCAATATGGTGTACTGATAGAGGTTACTTTAGCAATAAAGTAGCAAACAAAGGTGGTACCACGAAACTAAAGCTTTCGTCCTTTACATCCGAATCTATCGGGTTTAAAGGACGGAAGCTTTTTTATTTTAATTAAGGAGGGTCTAGTAATGAAGGATACAGAACTAGCACAAATAGCTTTAACTAAAGATCATACAGGAGCTATCGCAAATCCAATATATTTATCAACTGCTTACCAACATCCTCAACTAGGTCAGTCAACAGGTTATGACTATACAAGAACTAAAAATCCTACTCGCTCAGCATTTGAAGAATCATTCGCCAAATTAGAGAAAGGTGTTGCATCATTTGCGACATCTAGCGGAATGGCTGCAATTCAGTTAGTTTGTAATTTATTCAAACCAGGAGATGAAGTCTTAGTCGCTTTTGATTTATACGGCGGCACTTTTAGATTATTTGATTTCTATGAACGACAATATGGCGTGAAGTTTAAATACGTTGATTTTCTAAATTATGAAGAAGTTGAAAAGGCAATCACACCACAAACAAAAGCACTTTTCATTGAACCTATTTCAAACCCGCAAATGATAGATATTGATGTCACACCATATTACGTATTAAGTAAACAACGTCATTTACTAACAATCATTGATAATACGTTTTTAACGCCATATCTCTCAACACCATTAGAAGAAGGCGCTGATATTGTTTTACATTCAGCAACCAAATATATAGGCGGACACAATGATGTTTTAGCTGGTGTAGTAACAGTTAAAGATGAAAGTTTAGCTGAAGAATTGGGACAATTTCATAATATGATAGGTGCTACCCTTTCCCCTTTAGATAGCTATTTATTACAAAGAGGGCTTAAAACATTACATCTTCGTATTGACCGTTCTCAAGAAAATGCTAAAAAATTAGCTACTAAATGTCAGGAATTAGAAGCAATTGATGAAGTACTATATAGTGGTCGCACTGGAATGTTAAGTTTACGCCTCAATAAGGCGTTTAGAGTCCCTAAATTTTTGGAAAATTTAGATATTTGTATATTTGCTGAAAGCTTAGGCGGTACTGAAACATTTATTACATTCCCTTATACCCAAACTCACGTTGACATGCCTGACGTAGAGAAAGACAAACGTGGTATCGATGAACAGTTAATTAGATTATCAGTCGGAATAGAAGATTATAACGATATTGAAGCAGATATTATTCAAGCTTTAGCGCATTCAAAATTAGGAGTGATTTCATGAATTTATCAATAGATACTGAAGTGATTTTTGATGAACGACGCGGAAAAGATTATATTTCAGCAAATCCACCTTACTATGATTCATCAACATTTCACCAAGATAAACTTGGTGGCAATCAGTTATATGACTATGCAAGAAGTGGTAACCCAAACAGAAAAATTTTAGAAGAAAAATTGGCACACTTAGAAAATGGAAAATATGGATATGCTTTTGCTTCTGGCATAGCAGCAATATCTGCAGTTTTACTTACTTTAAAAACTGGTGACCATGTCATATTACCTAATGATGTATATGGTGGTACTTTTCGCTTAACAGAAGATATTTTAAAACGATTTAATATCGAGTTTACAACAGTAGACGCTACTCATTCAGAAAATATTAAAAAAGCTGTTCAATCTAATACAAAGTTAATTTATGTTGAAACACCATCTAATCCCTGTTTTAAAGTGACAGATATAAGAGCCGTTGCAAAAATAGCTAAAACACATCAGTTATTACTGGCAGTTGACAATACATTTATGACACCACTAGGTCAATCCCCTCTAGAACTTGGTGCAGATATTGTCATTCACAGTGCAACCAAATTTTTAGGTAGGCATAGCGACCTACTTGCTGGTGCAGTTATCACTAATCGTGAAGATGTAGCTGACGCATTATATTTAATACAAAATGGCACTGGAAATGCCTTATCCTCATATGATAGTTGGACATTAGCCAAACATCTTAAAACATTTCCTGTCAGATTCAAACAATCTGTAACAAATGCAGAAAAGCTTGTAACATTTTTAAATCAAAGAGATGAAATATCTGAAGTATATTACCCAGGAAATAACAAAATACATCTTAAACAAGCTAAGACCGGTGGAGCAGTTATTGGCTTTAGGTTAAAAGATGAAACAAAAGCACAAGCATTTGTAGACGCCCTTACTATCCCACTCGTGTCAGTTAGTTTAGGTGGTGTTGAGACGATATTATCTCATCCTGCCACCATGTCACATGCAGCAATACCAGAAAATATTAGAAACGAAAGAGGTATTACATTTGGATTATTCCGCTTAAGCGTAGGATTAGAAAATCCGGATGAACTCATTGCTGACATCAACTACGCTTTAAAGGAGGCATTTAATGAGTCAATTCCTGAAGAAATTACAGAACAACGTTTTAGTAGCTGACGGTGCAATGGGAACTATTCTTTATTCCGAAGGCTTGGACACCTGCCCTGAAGCTTATAACTTAACGCATCCTGAAAAGGTTGAACGTATCCATCGATCCTATATAGAAGCTGGCGCTGATGTTATTCAAACCAATACGTATGGAGCCAATTTTGAAAAGTTAAAAGTCTTTGGTTTAGAACATAAAGTTAAAGAAATTCACAAAGCCGCTGTCCAAATTGCTAAAAAAGCCGCAAACAATGACACTTTCATATTAGGAACAGTTGGTGGCTTTAGAGGTGTTAAACAAGATGAATTAAGTCTTTCAACAATTCAATATCACACGGAAAATCAAATAGATACTTTAGTAGATGAAGGTGTAGATGCCCTATTATTCGAAACTTATTATGATTTAGAAGAATTAACAGGCATTATCGTTTCTACTAAAAGAAAATATGACATTCCAATCGTAGCGCAATTGACCGCTTCAAATACAAATTATTTGGTAGATGGAACACCTATCAACGATGCGTTAAAACATCTTGTAGAATGTGGTGCAGATATTGTAGGACTCAATTGTCATCACGGTCCACATCATATGCAACGTTCATTTTCACATATTGAATTACCTAATAATGCTTTTCTTTCCTGCTATCCGAACGCAAGCTTATTAGATATTAAGAATAGTGAATTTAAATATAGTGATAACGCTCAATATTTTGGTGATATAGCTCAGGAATTAATACACGAAGGTGTGAGATTAATAGGTGGTTGTTGCGGCACCACTCCTGAACATATTAATTACATTAAAACATCAGTTTCTAATTTAAAACCGATCAATCATAAAAACGTTATACCAATTCATAAGAAAGTTAATCGCGAGAAAGATATTAGTTTCAAACAGTCTCTGACTTCAAAGGTGAAACAAGGACCTACAGTTATAGTCGAACTTGATACACCTAAACACTTAGACACTGAACAATTCTTTAATAATATTGGCAAACTAGATGATGCCGATATTGATGCTGTCACTCTAGCAGATAATTCATTAGCTACTGTCCGTGTTAGTAACATTGCTGCTGCAAGTATTATCAAACAACGATTCAACATTGAACCGTTAGTTCATATTACTTGTCGTGACCGAAATCTAATAGGCTTACAATCTCATCTGTTAGGCCTATCATTAATTGGCGTAAATGAAATTTTAGCCATTACAGGTGATCCTTCCAAAGTCGGTCATTTACCAGGAGCAACTAATGTCTATGATGTTAACTCAAAAGGTTTAACTGAAATCGCACTTCGCTTTAACCAAGGTATTAACACAGATGGTGATGCGCTGAAGAAACATACGAACTTTAACATCGCCGGAGCATTTGATCCGAATGTAAGAAAACTTGATGGAGCAGTTAAACGCCTTGAAAAGAAAGTAGCAAGTGGCATGAGCTATTTCATAACACAACCTGTATATAGTAAAGAAAAGATTAAACAGGTCTATGAAGCTACGAAACACTTAAACACACCTTTCTTTATAGGTATTATGCCAATCGCAAGTTATAACAATGCTCTATTTTTACACAACGAAGTACCTGGCATAAAAATGTCAGAAGATGTACTTAATCAATTCAAAGCAGTTAAAGATGATAAAGAAAAAACAAAAGAACTTAGCCTTAGACTTTCTAAGGAACTTATCGACACGGTACATGAATACTTTAATGGATTGTACATTATCACACCTTTTCAAAAGGTCGATTATTCATTAGAACTAGCAGCATATTCAAAATCTATTACCACTCATAAGGAGGCAATATTATGACAACAATTAAAACATCAAACTTAGGATTCCCAAGATTAGGTAGAAAAAGAGAATGGAAGAAAGCTATTGAGAGCTATTGGGCTCAAAAAATTGATAAACAAACTTTAGATCAAACACTAACTGACTTACACAAAGAGAACCTTTTACTACAAAAAAATTATAATTTAGACAGCATTCCTGTAGGTGATTTCTCTTTATACGACCATATCTTAGATACATCATTATTATTCAACATCATTCCTGAACGTTTCCAAGGCAGAGAAGTCAACGATGACTTGTTATTTGATATTGCACGTGGTAATAAAGAACATGTCGCAAGTGCCTTAATCAAATGGTTTAACACAAATTATCACTATATTGTACCTGAATGGAATAACGCGGAGCCAAAAGTAAATCATAATGTATTATTAGAACGATTTAAATATGCACAATCAATTAATGTTAATGCACACCCTGTTATTGTAGGACCGATTACTTTTGTGAAATTATCAAAAGGTGGTCACCAATCATTTGAAGAAAAAGTAAACACGTTACTTCCATTATATAAAGAAGTACTACAATCTCTTGTTGACGCTGGCGCTGAATATATCCAAGTTGATGAGCCAGTCTTGGTTACAGATGAAAGTGAAAGTTATGAAAGTATTACTAAAGAAGCTTATGATTATTTTGCAGAAGCAGGTTTAGGAGAAAAATTAGTTATTCAAACATATTTTGAGCGTGTAAATCTTAAATTCTTAAGTTCATTACCAGTTGGTGGTTTAGGATTAGATTTCGTTCATGATCATGGATTCAACTTAGAACAAATTAAAGATGGTGAATTTGATAAGAATAAAACTTTATACGCAGGTATTATCGATGGCCGAAACGTTTGGGCTGCTGATATCGAATCTAAAAAATCACTTATCGAAACATTACAACAATATGCACAAAATATTGTTATTCAACCATCATCTTCATTATTACATGTCCCTGTTTCATTAGATGACGAAACGCTAGATGAATCTATTGCTGAAGGTTTAAGCTTTGCGACTGAAAAATTAGATGAATTAGATGCTTTACGTCGTGTATTTAACGACAACGACACTACTAAATTTGATGAACTTAAATCTCGATATGAACGATTCCAAAGTCAATCATTCAAAAACTTAGAGTATGATTTTGATAGTGTTCCAACACAACGTCAATCACCATTCTCACAACGTAAGCAAGCACAATACGAAAGATTAAACTTACCAGATTTACCAACAACAACAATCGGTTCATTCCCACAAACACGAGAAGTTCGTAAATTCCGTGCTGATTGGAAAAATAATCGTATTTCAGATGAAGCTTATAATGAGTTTTTAGAAAATGAAATTGCACGTTGGATTAAAATTCAAGAAGATATCGGTCTTGATGTACTTGTACATGGTGAATTCGAACGAAATGACATGGTTGAATTCTTTGGCGAAAAATTACAAGGATTTTTAGTTACAAAATTTGGTTGGGTTCAATCATATGGTTCACGTGCTGTAAAACCACCTGTTATTTATGGCGACGTAAAATGGACTGAGCCACTAACAGTTAAAGAAACTGTTTATGCTCAAAGTTTAACTGATAAGCCAGTTAAAGGTATGCTTACTGGCCCAGTTACAATTTTAAACTGGTCATTTGAACGTGTAGATATCCCACGCAAAACAGTACAAGATCAAATCGCCCTAGCTATTGATGCTGAAGTATTAGCATTAGAAGAAAATGGTATTAAAGTAATCCAAGTAGACGAACCAGCCCTACGAGAAGGTTTACCGCTTCGTTCTGAATACCATGAACAATATATTAAAGATGCCGTACATTCATTTAAATTAGCAACATCATCTGTCAAAGATGAAACACAAATTCATACGCATATGTGTTATTCTCAATTTGGTCAAATCATTCATGCCATTCATGATCTAGATGCAGATGTGATTTCTATTGAAACTTCTCGTAGTCATGGTGATTTGATTAAAGACTTTGAAGATATTAATTATGACTTAGGTATTGGTTTAGGGGTATATGATATCCATAGTCCTCGCATTCCTACAGAAAATGAAATTACAACTGCTATTAATCGTTCTTTACAGCAAATTGATCGCTCATTATTCTGGGTAAATCCAGACTGCGGATTAAAAACACGTAAAGAAGATGAGGTTAAAGAAGCATTAACTGTACTAGTTAACGCTGTAAGAAAGAAACGTGAAGAAAATAATGCTACAACAGCATAAAACAAATTAAGGGTGATGCTTATGACAAACTATCCTTTATGGGATCAATTAAATCAATTGAAAGAATCAACATGGGTCGATTTAACACATACTTTCGACCCTGATATTCCAAGGTTCAGTGATTTTGAAAAAGGTGAAGTATCTACATTATTTACAGTTAAAGAACATGGTTTCTATGTGCAAAGATGGAATATTGTAACCCAATATGGTACACACATAGACGCACCTATTCATTTTGTTGAAAATCAAAGATATCTTGCGGAATTAGATTTAAAAGAATTAGTATTACCATTGATTGTCTTAGATTTTTCAAAAGAAGTTGCAGAAAACCCAGATTTTATTGTAACTCGTGAACATTTAGAACAGTGGGAAGCTGAAAATGGTCAAATTGAAGATGGCACATTTGTTGCACTGCGCACAGATTGGTCTAAACGTTGGCCAGATATTGAAGCATTTGAAAACAAAGATGAAGATGGTAACCAGCATTTACCTGGTTGGGGATTAGACGCACTCAAGTTCTTAATTGAAGAACGTCATATTAAATCAGTTGGCCATGAAACATTTGATACTGATGCTTCAGTTGATATTGCTAAAAACGGCGATATTGTAGGAGAACGATATGTTTTAGGGAAAGATACATTCCAAGTCGAATTATTAACTAACCTAGATCAATTACCTACACGTGGTGCCGTCATTTATGCAATCAGCCCTAAACCTAAAGACGCACCTGGTTTCCCAGTTCGCGCATTTGCGATAAAGCCCTAGTAAGTATAGAGCCCCCCTGTTCTATACTTGAGCATTGACACATATCCAAAATAACGATAAAACACCCCCTAATATAAATCATGCAACGGATAACGTACTATTTAAAGTGCGCTCTACCCGTTGCATTTTTAATTACATCATTTTATGTAGTCTTTTACTTTTCATTACCATTAAAAACTTTGCTAATACTTATTAAAATAAGGATTGTTACTATTCCACCTATGATCATAGGTACCAACGTAAAACCTCCTATGTATATTAATCATCTTTCAATGAAGTTGTGTCTACTTTAGATACATTACCGTTTTCATCTAATAAAGGTGTAACGCCTCCACCTGTACTTACCCACGTTGCAAGATATTGAATGCCCGTATCTTTATCCGTTAATACATAACAACGTACATTTGAGTTCTTAGAGACATTTTCTACATTAAAGCGATTATCATTCTTTTTGTTATTAAACATCAATAAAAGCCTCCTTTATTATAAATTTCTAATTATCTATTTCACTAAACTATTATTTGAAACGTATAATTTGGTTGCCATTAAGAAAAGTAGCATATGCTATGAACAAGCCACTATGATAAGTGGCTGCATCGTTGCTTTGTTTACGCATTGGCAACGTAAACGCAACGATAAATAGGTGACTTTAGCCACACTAAAAACCCCCTAACTATAGGCGTAGTTAGGGGGTTTGGTGCATGATATAAATAAAGTGTTTAATCATATCAAGACCACTGCAATAAGTGGCTGCATCGTTGCTATGTTTGCGTATTGGCTACGTAAGCGTAACGATAAATAGGTGACTTTAGTCGTGCTAATAATTATTTAGCTACATCATTAGCTAAGAAATATTAACACTACTGTTGCTTATATAGTAACATAATACACTAAAAAAATAAATATACTTTATGTATCGAATAAGATATCAAACCTTTATTTTTTATCCTGTATTTATAATAGACAATTCTTCTATTTCCCTTAGATTCCATCTACATATTCACGTATTTTCTTAAGTGCATATTCAATATTTTCCTTGGATTCATAAGCAAATGATAGACTAATAGCATTCATATATCGACTAAATATTCAAAAGAAAGTATTTAATTAAAAGCCAAACTGGAATCCCCTTTTAATCAAGTTAAATTGACTAGACAAAAATCATTAACCTTTTCAGATTCTTTTCCAAAACATCATAAAATTTTGTTACTATAAATTTAAACGAATTGGTAATTTTATTTAAGAATGCTAATTGGAGTTGATAATATGAGTACTATTAATAAAGATGAGAAAAACACAAATATAAACAAATTATCCTTTTACTTGAATATAGCTAGTGGGACATTGATTATTATAGGTATATTAATATTTATCCTTCGTATCATATTGGATACTATGTATGGAGGTTCTCCTTTTAAATCAGTAGAGAGCATCTTTATTGTTGCCGGATTATTAATATCAATTGTGGCATATGCTTTAGAGAAAAACTGGAAAGAAGTCATCATATCTATTATTGTTACTCTATTCGTCATATTCATTCTATTCACATAAATTAACAAGCACTCAACTACGAGTGCTTGTTTTATTTTGAGAAATAATAGAACTCATATTAATCACTTTAACCATAAATCCCTCTCTCTCAATTATTACAACTTTCTGTAATGTTAATGCGCATTCAATAAAGCCAAAATATTAAATTAATATAGTAAACATCTACACTTCACGTTTTGTTACAGCAAGTAATATTGGAAAGTCTATTGTTACGGAGATATGCAACTGAGTTGAATTTCAATTACGAAAACGTAACATCGCCCATAACCTCAAATTCTTCTGTTAGAGTAAACCTTGTCGTTGGGAGCGACGAAAAAATATAAATAAAACTGACAGTGTATTCTACCTATCGCTACTTCAATCAATGGTAGAATCACAAATTTTTGGGAGGACTTATTTATTATGAAAAAAATCGTTACAATTTCAACTCTAACAGCAGGCATCGGTGTAGCAGCAATAGGAATAAATGCTAATCATGCAGACGCTGCAGAATATAATCACCATCAAGCACCTCAACAACAAGGACAATTTAATCAACAAGGACCTAGAGGGTTTAATGGACAATTTAATCATCAAAATCATCAAAATTATAATCAAATGAATGGTCAATGGCATCCGCAATATAATCATCAATCTAGCGGTTATAAACAACCTCAGTTTAAACAACAATCATTCAATCATAATAACAACACATCAAATTCAACATCAGTAAGTAATAGTTCGTCATCAAGTTCAAGCAGCTCTAGCTCATCATCAAGTAGTTCATCTACAACTACATCAACTTCAAAACAAACAACATCATCTACATCTGGTAACTTATATACTGCTGGACAATGTACTTGGTACGTTTATGATAGAACTGGTGGAAAAATCCCTAGTACTTGGGGCAATGCGAACAACTGGGCAAGTGCAGCACAATCTTCTGGTTACACTGTAGACAATAGTCCTGAAAAAGGTTCTATCCTACAAACATCTGAAGGTACTTATGGTCACGTAGCTTATGTAGAAAGTGTCGGTAGTGATGGATCCGTTACTGTTTCAGAAATGAACTATTCAGGCGGACCTTATGTAACAGATACACGTACGATTTCAGCTAGCCAAGCTAAATCTTATAATTATATCCACTTATAAAAGTTTGAATTCGACATATGTTTTTGAAACTTGAAAATGTTTAACTGTTTAACTTATAAAAAAAGCGATTAAAAAATGCGATAAATATCCAAAAACACCCCTGCTAGCCATATGGTTAACAGAGGTGTTTGTTGTGTTTAAATTTATAATATTTACCTATACAAATGCACCCCATAAAGTTAGATTTTAGTCCAACTTTTGGGGTGCAACATTAGTCTTACGTCTTAAATTTCTACGTCCTCAACTATATTAGCTTCAAACTCATCAAGCAGTTCACGTGCTTCGGCAATTGATTTTGTCTCCATCAATTGGTGTCGTAATTGACTAGCACCTTTGATACCTCTTACGTATATTTTGAAGAATCTACGTAAGCTTTTGAATTGTTTGGCTTCATCTTTATCATATTTTTGGAATAATGATAAATGTAGTCTTAACAATCCTAATAATTCTTTACTCGTATGTTCACGTGGTTCTTTTTCAAAGGCAAATGGATTGTGGAAAATACCTCTACCAATCATGACACCATCAACGCCATATTTTTCAGCAAGTTCAAAACCTGTTTGTCTGTCTGGAATATCACCATTAATTGTTAATAATGTATTCGGTGCAATTTCATCTCGCAATTGTTTAATGGCTTCGATGAGTTCCCAGTGTGCGTCGACTTTACTCATTTCTTTACGTGTACGAAGATGGATAGAAAGATTTGCGATGTCTTGTTCGAAGACGTGTCTCAACCAATCTCTCCATTCATCAATTTCATAATAACCTAATCTCGTTTTAACACTTACAGGTAATCCGCCTTCTTTAGTCGCTTGAATGATTTCAGCCGCAACTTCAGGTCGTAAAATTAAGCCAGATCCTTTACCTTTTTTAGCAACGTTTGCTACAGGACAGCCCATATTTAAATCAATGCCTTTAAAGCCCATCTCTGCTAAACGGACGCTCGTCTCACGGAATTGCTCGGGTTTATCTCCCCATATATGTGCAACCATAGGCTGTTCATCTTCACTAAATGTTAAACGTCCACGAACACTGTGCACGCCTTCAGGATGACAAAAACTCTCTGTATTCGTAAATTCAGTGAAAAACACATCCGGTCTAGCCGCTTCACTCACGACATGACGAAAGACAATATCCGTCACATCTTCCATAGGAGCTAAAATGAAAAACGGACGTGGTAGTTCACTCCAAAAATTTTCCTTCATGATATATTTAAACCTTCTTATCTATTAGTATCTCGTATTTTTATGCATGATGATATTACCACAAATCCTGAACTTATACAAAAGGAATTTAGCCTAGTCACCCACTTGATCCAAGTATGTCTAAAAGTAGTCTAAAATTCATATGATCATAAAACAAATGTCTACTCTATTCTATTATTAGTTATACAATTTAACATTTAAAGGCTAATATTCTTATTTCTGAATGCCTATTTTTTTGATCGTAGTTTAAATATCCTTCAAATAAGTTAACCCCTTGATTTTGTAAATAAAACTATATACTTCAACCAATAATATAGACATTTAATGACAATTATTTTGTATTGTCTAAATACTAAGAATTATTTTAAAAATATTATTTTTTTATTTAGTAGCCTATGTTATTATTTAGTTGCAATATTCAAAAAATTATAGATGGGAGATATTTTTATGAAAACAACTAAAATTTTAGGGGCAACAACTTTAGCAGGAGCATTATTATTTACAGGGGTTAATGCGCACGCTGCTGAAAACGTATCTAAATCACAAGCTGAAGATAGTGTGAGAAATTTAGTAACTAATAATAGTAACTTTCATCCTAAAGAAGGTACTAACTTTACTGAGTTTTATCAAGATGATGTAGATTATCCAGTTGATAATAGTTATCCAATTATTTTTGGTGAAGAACCCAACCAATCTCCTACAACATTATTTGTTAAGAAAGATACTGGTGATATTTATGATTATGATGGTAATTTAGTTCAAAAAGGTTCAGTTGGTTCTGAAGATACTAATCAAAATAATGAACAACAAACACCAGCTACTGATAACACAGTAACTCAAGACAATACTCAATCACAATCTGAAGCTCAAACATTACCAGAAACTGGTGAAACATCTAACACAACTTTAGTTACTATGATTGCAGCAGTAATGTTAGCAGCAGGTTCACTATTAACTTTCAAACGCTTTTCTAAAGATAATAAATAAGTTCATATAGATTAATTTAGAGTACAAAGCATTGCTTTGTACTCTTTTTCTATTATTTATGTTTTTCATAGTTCATCTGCCATTTTTGGGCGCTAATTTATCTCTTAATATTAAACAAATAATCATTAAAATGATAATTGGTATAAAGTAATAAAACGCATTTATATTTGTAAAAAATTCAAGTCCAAAGTAAAGAACGAATAATACAGAAAAGATAATATTAAATAATAATCTTAAGTTTCTTTTTGTCATACCTCGTTCAAACCTCCACTCTAATTTTAGAAACTTGCCTCTCAAAATATATTTAAGCAAATATATTATTTATAAAATCTGTAAAGTAGGTTTCTAAAAAGGCTGCGATAATATATAGAGGTAAAGCAATTAAAACATAGATTTTGATTAGGTTAGTAAAGGCTAATTTAATAGAATAATTAGTTTTTTTAGTTTTTCTAAACATATTACTTACTTTTCTGACAATTGCTTGATTAAATTTATACAATGCACTAACTACGAAACAAAATGCTAGTAATTCTATAATTGCATGTGGAATCGATGAAACTACCATTATTGTAGCTTTATGCAAATCAAAGTTAATCGCAAAACCAAACATTATTCCAGTTATGATTGTAGTAGATATTAAATTTAAGCAATATAAAAATGGAATTGGAATTAAAGAAAGTATAAACATTTGTAACGGAGTTTTAAAACCATTATTTACAATATATTGCCAAACTTTTCCTAAACCATGTGTTGCAGTTATACTAACTTTATCTCCAATATGTTTGAATGTCTCTAATGAGGGACTAAATATAAGCGCTAATATAAATGTGATCATCAAAACAACCATTGTACAAATAAATACTTTGAATGCACGTTTTACATAATTTTCATCTTTAATTTCGAACACTACTCACACCTCATTAATGAAAGTTTTAAAATATGTTAAATCTTTAAAAAATTATTCTCTCTTATATTTTTAACATAAAATGATTTCTAGTTACCATTAATTTTTAATTTATTTTTTAATTTACAATCTGAATTTATTAATTATATTCCATCTACATTAGATTCTGCTATAGAACTTTGTTAATATTTTATTACTTTTTATTCTATTAAATATTTTAATATTACATGATTTGGTTAATAATAAATGTTTTTCTACAAAGAAATCATTAATATTGATTTATTAAAATATTTAACTCCAATTTTAATAAAAAGAATGCCATAGAAGGAGACTTTATTATGAAGCATCTTCGGAGATTTTTATTCTTTTTTATATTAATTTTTATAGTTCATTACGTTATTGACTGGATTTTAGGTAAAGATTTTTCATGGGGTGACTGTCTAGCAACAAGTATTATATTAGCTTTATTTTTCACTCCAACTTCTGATTTACTGAAGGATAAAAATAAATAAAAGTTCGAAGCTAGTACATAAAGATGAAAGAGGTCGATGATATGTCTACATTAAGAACTATTTTAATAATTTTTATATCTATTTTTGTTGGTAATATGGTATTGATGATTTTTGAAAGTGCTCCAATCAATATATGGATTGCTAGATTAATTGGTGGCATCGCATGTGCTATTACTGCCTTGATAATTACTCGCTATTATCAAAACAAAAAATCTAAAAATTGAAAAACTATCATAGTCAAATATTGACTTAAAATACAAAAGGCAACTTTTAATGTAAGTTGTCTTTTTTCTGACTTTGCAATAAAACCTACATATTCCATAAGGTAATAAGACTTATATGATGAAATATAAAACAAAAAGTAGTATTTTAAAGTTGACGATTTCTATATGATTACTCAAAAAGGGGACTTCTTTATGCGGTTTATGGATATTTTTAAAAATTGGGCAAACGATTATGACCAAACAGTTAATGGTAATAACGAGGAATATTATGATGTATTTTATAACTATAACGATCTAATTTCACAAATATCTAAAAAGGTTTATGGTGATGTTCTAGATATTGGTGCTGGTACCGGAAATTTAACAGAGTTAATGTATAAAAATAATGACATTAAAAATATTTTCTCTATTGATCCTTCAAAAGAAATGCGTGAGGTAGCCAAAAGAGATAAGAATATCAATATTGAATATGGTCATTTTTTAGATATTCCTACGACTAAGAAATTCGATTTTATCGTTGCTTCATTTTCTTTTCATCATCTTACTTATAAAGAGAAAGATACTGCGTTTAAGAATATGAAAAGGCATTTAAATACGGATGGACGTATTATTATATTAGATACGTTATTCAAAGATGAATTATCTAAAAAAGAAATTATAGAGAAGTATACAAAAAAGAACTACATTAATTTAGTTGAAGACTTAAAAACCGAATACTATCCCTATCTAGAAGAGATAGACACTTTACTTAAGAAAAATGATTTCCAATACAAAATCACTCAAAAAAACACCTTTGCATGGGAAATCATTATAGAAAACAAATGATGATTAAAAAGGCTAAAAATTGAAGATGATTTGAGTCAAATGCTGAATTAAAATACAAACAGCCTGGGACATAAATCAATGTCTCAGGCTAAAATTTTATATTGGCAGTAGTTGACTGATTTGAAAATGCACTTGTATCAAGCTTTTTTCAATTATAGTCAACCTTGCCGGGGTGGGACAACGAAATAAATTTTGGAAAAATGTTATTTCTGTCCCACTCCCTTAATACTGTCTATTCGATTATACGAGTCAAATACATATAATCCCTATTATTGTTTAATTTTTTTAAGGATAAAAGAAACACAAGCACATACTACGATTAAACCAATTAGTATAGCTCCAGAAACCAAAGTATTTCCTGTCCATTCAATTCCTACCTCTGAACTACCATTACTTTCAAAATTAGCGTAAGAATTAAATATCAATAATAATAAGAGACCAATGCTTGAAACCACACCAACAACATCAAAAATGAATTTAGTATATGGATACTTTATGTTTTTAGTTAGCATATTTTCCACACCCTTTTTCTTCAACATAACATATTAATTTATATGTGTAATCGGTATATATGAATTATTCATTTTAATTTAATATTTTTCACTTTAAATATCTTAATCTAATTCCTTTATTTTTATAAAAATAAATAAAATATGTAGATGAATATTGTATTTTTAAGTTAACATGAATTATAAGGAACTTTTTAATGAAAAGGGTATTTTTATGATAAACATTATATTCAATAATCAAAACTAGATGAATAAATATGCTTTTCATTAAAAATCATTAGCAATCCCGTTAAAAATCTTATTTATAAAAAATAGAATTTTAAAAGTAACGTGAAAGGTTGAATATACTATGACTAAATCTAAAATAAGAACTATTTCTTTTTTACTTTTAACTTTATTTGTAATCGTATATGGAATACTTGTCATTACAACAGATTACATTAATGCTTTATATTCATTGCTATTTGTTGCTATTGTCGCAGTATGGGGATTTACCACAGACATTTTAACTAAACCTAATAAGGAAGATGATGAACATAGAAATGATTAAATTGTATATATAGAGGTGAAACATAATAAATGAAAAAACATAAATCAATGCTTGTTTTAACCACTATTTTATTTTTAATTTGTCTAACTGTTGCTGCCTATTTCATTTTTTATGAGCACAACTATTTGGCTAGTTTATATCCATTAATTTTGGCTTTTGTAGATAGTGTTAAATTTTATACATCCTATCAAAAAGTGAAAGAACATAAATAATTTAAACAAATGAGGTATTTTAACATGAACGCTGAAATTTTATTCATAATCATGATTTGTTGTGGTTTATTACCGATAATCATTTCTATGAACGAACGTAATAAGAAAAATAAAAAATAAACTATATTATTATAGATAAATGTATCCCCTCAAAGTTAGATTCCACTTCTAATTTTGAGGGGATTTTTCATTGATAAAACATACAAATTTCGTTTTAAAAAAATACCAAAAATATAAAGAACATATGCCATATTCACTGTTCAACAAAATCATCCATTTTTCTAAAACAGTCCGCTATACATATCAGTTATGTTTTATTCGAGATTTAAACCAAAACATTCCTAAAACTGCTGATAACGCACATGATAGAGTGAGTAATACAATATGACTGTTTTCTATTAAAATACCTCCAACGACAGAACTTAATGTGATGCCTAAATACATTGCTGTTTGATTCCATGACATGGCACTGCCGGATGTTTCACGATGGCGTTTAGATATAAAGGCTTGAAAGGCTGAAAATACAATATAGCCACTAATACCTAATAATGTTAATAATGGATAAACCAGATAGATATTTTTAAACGTAATCCCTACTAGCACTAAAGCAATGGCTAGTCCGATAAATGTGCTAGAAATCAATGTATTATTTTTCAAACGATCGGAAAGTACGCCACCTAGTAGACTTCCTACAAGTGCTCCCACACCATAAAATACAAAGGCAATTCCCACAATGCTTGAATTTAAATGATTGATATCTCGTAGTGCACTGCCTAAATAAGTATACAAACCATAAATCGCAAATGCCCAAAATGTAGTCACAACAACATCTTTGATAATAGGAGAAAGTGTTTTAGCATCAAGCTGACGATCACTTCCAGAATTAATATGATTTGGATATATAAATATGATTAAAATAGCACTGATGATTGAAGCTATTGAAAGATATAAAAAGACAGTTCTCCAATTTGTGATATTACTTAAAAGATTTCCTAGTGGTGCACCAATCCAAATTGAAGTTAAAAATCCAGAAGTTGCTATTGATAGCCATAGTCCTTTTTTAGAAGACGGTGCGAGATCCCCTGTTATCGCAAACACTGAAGATGTAATCATAGATGCAGAGGTACCTGCAATTATTCTACTAATTAACAGTAATACAAAGTTGGGAGTTAAAAACGTTAAAAAATTAGATAAAGCAAAGAAGATTAAACCAACGACTATATTACGTTTTTTCCCCCATTTATCCGCTAATATCCCAAATATTGGAGCCATGATAGCATACATAATTGAAAATACTGTCACAGACCAACTAGCTTCATATTTAGAGATATCAAAATTTTGTTGAATGTTTGGCAACAAAGGCGATATGACAAATAAATCCGTACCAATGATAAATAACGTAATCCATGAAATCGCTAATTCTAGTATTTTAGTAATTTTAATATTCACGACCAACACCTCTAAAATTTATTATCTATATATAATTGTAATCCTTTTAATTTGAATTTTAAAATTAATTACAATTAATCAATTAATGAATTATATTTTTAAAGGATAACGATATTATTTAGACATTTAACGAGATATACGAAAGCAATCACCCCAAAAGTGGATATTCAATCCACCTTTGGGGCTTTTTAAATACATTGCTACCTCCCACTACCATTTCTCTCGCAACTTTTTCAACATCACACACCACAAAACCAAAATCGAAATTATTTTTTCAAAGAAAAAATAATTTATAACTGCACGTTCTCTCCTTATACTGCAACACATCCCTATCCCCTCCTCCAAATGAAACTTTGTTCATTCCAAAGTTCAAGTTCAAGAGAAACAATTTTCAATTGTTTCTTAGTTTACAACTTGAATACGTAAAAAAGGAGGAAGAGACATGACATATATTCAAGTTTATATTGAACTATTAATAAAACACAGTGCCCCACCATAATCACAAATCAATCATTACTAAGACGACTAGAACCACGACACATTTTGTCAGTGGTTCTATTTTTATTTCTACCAACTTAAAACACTCAAAACATCATGATAAAGCGTTTTAAATCCATATCTACAAAATCATTGAAACGACAATTATCAAGCAACTTTTTCAATATAATATGGCTAGGGAGGGCACGACACTGTGGGGTACAAAACAAAAAGAATTTTATCTATTTATAAAAAATTGTTATCTAACCATCACGTGAACGTTAAACATATGGCTGAATTTTTTAATACAAATGAACGCACGATTCAAAGAGATATTAAAGATATTAAGTCATTTTTAAATACACATAATCAAACAATAATATATGAAAAGTCAACATGTAATTATTATTTATCATATCAATTCACCCAAGACAATAACCCTACTTATATCAATGTAACTTATGAAATGACTTATCAACTTTATAGACAATTAAACAAACAATATGAAACGTATACCATTCAAAGGACACGTCAAACAATCACAGTGGTACTTGCGATATCAGAGTCTGATGCACTTAACCTCTGTTTCATGTATCGACATTCTTTACGTTTGGTGTCACCTCAAACATTAATTGAGACATTTAGCAAAGAACTATGGAAATTACAAAATAACTATATATTAAATAAAATTTAAGGGAGATTCCTCACATGAAAAAATTTCTAATACTATTAACTTTACTAATTACTTTTGCGGCGGCTTGTTCTAATGGCCCCGCAAAACAAGCTGAAGGAAAATGGAAAAACAGTGAAGGTCAAGAACTGACAGTTAAAGACGATAAATTAAAAGTTAACATTGAAGGATCTACAGTTGAAGGAACGATTAAAGACGATGAAGACCATAAAGATTTAGCTAAGATCAAATTGGTAGGTGAAACAGCTTACGTTAAAGTCAAAGATGACACACTTACAGTTACCGAAGAACCCGGTGAAGCAGCAGATGACGAAACTACATTCACACGTGTGAAATAATATTTTAAATTCAAAGGATGTTTTTTATAGTGAAAAGAATTTTAGTAAGTATATTAGGCGCAACATTACTATTAACAGCTTGTAGTACATCACATCAAGACGACGGTCAGTCTAACTCAAGTCACAAAGCGGAATCAGACAAACATCAAACTAAGGATAGTTCACATCATTCAACTAAAACTGTTCAACTTAAACAATTGTTAGACAATCCAAAAGAACAATTAATCGTTACATTAAAAAACGATAGTATTCCAAGTGAAAAAGTATCTAACAACGATTTCATCAAACATCCAAAAGATAGTTTGAAAAAATTCAGTATCACTAATATTGGCTATATTAAAGACGGACAAGGTTACAACTATAGCGACAAAATCAATGATCAAGTAAGTTTTGACCAACTTGTTAGTACTGATGTTTCAGATATTGACCGTAAATTAACTAAATTAACTGAATATGAGATGAATCATGGCATTAATGATGACCAAAATAAAGTCAACATTAAATACGAGCCTTCTGATTTGAAAACTATTTTATACACTAAAAAAGGTGACGTCCTCAAAGAAGACGTGCAATTAGCCGATTATCAAAGAGAAATGGATATGAGTGGTGACATTGGTGAAGAAAAAACAGATTGGCTATCTAACCATAACAAAATTGATGAAGATGGCTTAAAAAGTAACTTCCCTCAATCGTCAGACTACGAAATCGAGCCATTTGAATATAAAGGTAAAACATTTGCCGGATTTGCGACATTAACGAGTGATGTTGATAATGACAATCAACCTAAAATTGATCAATATATTTCAGAATTAACATTAGTTGAAGTACCAAAAAATACTAAAGTCACTAAAGATGACAAAGATGACGTAACTAAAGTTATTGATTATAACGATACCGATTCTGGCAAACAAGAGAAAGACAAAGAAGATCATTCATTCGACAATTTATAAACTTCTATGTATAGGCACCATTAATCACTGTATTTATGGTGTCTTTCATTTTATAAATCATTATCTTGTTTCATTTTAAAAAACCTGTATTGGGAGGTTAAAAACCATGACGAACTATTTATCTAAATTTATATTTTACGATTAATCATCACTGTGAAATATAAATAAAAATCACAAAAATAATGAGGAGTGTTTTTAAATGAAAAAATTAACCATATTAGGTGCAACAACATTAGCAGGAACTTTATTATTTACAGGAGTTAATACACATGATGCAAATGCATCTGAATACCAATTAAATGGTAATAATGTTCAATCTATTGCTACATCAGTTTGGCAAAATAATGGTGGCAATCCTGACAGAGTTAAGTTCGACAAAACGCAAGATAAAGGAGACTATTATCTTTTAAATTATCATAATGCTTCTAATGTTGGCGGTGGTGCTATCAGAGTATATAAAGACGGAACTGTAGAAAATGGTTCAGGTCTTTTAGCATCAAACGATGATTCTGATGCTGAATTTTATAAATTAGGTAAATATGATTTTGATAATTCAAAAAGTAATGACCAACAACAAGCGACTGACAATAATGTAGCTACTCAAAACAATAATCAATCAGAAAAAGCGACTGACAATACAGTAAATACTCAACAAAACGATCAACAAACACAAGCTACAAATAGTAATGCTACAATTCAAAACAATACCCAAGAACAATCACAAGCTAAAGCATTACCAGAAACAGGACAATCTAATACAACATTCGTTACAACAGTAGCAGCTATTTTATTAGCTGTAGGTTCATTACTAACATTCAGACGTGTATCTAAAAACCAATAACAACTAATTAAGGAAGTATCTCAAATCATAGATACTCCCTTTTTTATTATTCATTTGAATCCATATCTATTTCTGTAGTATTTCCACGTTCTAAATCAGCTATAGATTTAGCTAAATGTTTAGCGTTGGCCGGTGATTGTTGTAAGTACATTGTTTCCATGATGGCATTATAATTATTTTCGGAAATCAATACAGCATTATGTTCATTAGTAGTAATAATCACAAAATCTAAATCAGTATTCACTTTATTTATCAGACTTCTAAAATTTTTTATAGCATATGAATAAAAAACTACGGTCATAATAAAAAACACCTCCGTTTAAATTTATTTTATTATAAATTCAACGAAAGTGTTTCTAATTTATTAATACTATTTAGAAAGAGGACATATAAATATCTTCTCCGACTATTTCCTTAATAAACCATAATTGATATCTCTATTTAATCTTCATAACGTGAAACGACTGTAGCGATACCTTGTCCGCCACCAATACATAATGAGGCAAGTCCTGTTGGTTTGTCCTCGTTTAATTGATGTAAAAGTGTTACTAAAATGCGTGCACCTGATGCGCCGATAGGATGACCTAACGCAATTGCGCCGCCTTTAGTATTAACTTTATCTTCTGGTAATTGAAGTTCTTGATTTACAGCTAAGGCTTGTGATGCAAATGCCTCGTTTAACTCAAATACATCAATGTCATCTACTGATTTATTTGTACGTTGTAATACTTTATTAACCGCTTCAACTGGTCCAATACCCATAATAGAAGGATCAACACCACTTGTACCGAAACCATCTAACACTGCGATAGGTTTGATGTTTAATTCTTTAGCTTTATCTTCAGTCATCACTAACATCACAGATGCACCGTCATTAATGCCTGAAGCGTTACCTGCAGTCACTGAGCCATCCTTTTTAAAGACTGGTCTTAAATGACTTAATTTATCCGCTGTTGTTCCTTTGCGAACGCCTTCATCTTGAGATACTACTAGAGGTTCACCTTTACGTTGTGGTACTTCAACTGGCACAATCTCTGCGTCAAAAGCGCCACTATTTTGTGCTGCTTCTGCTTTTTGTTGGGATTGAGCTGCAAATTCATCTTGAGCTTCACGACTAATGTTATATTTGTCGACTAAGTTTTCAGCAGTAATACCCATATGATAGTCATTAAAGACGTCCGTTAGACCATCTGCTACCATACTATCGACTAATTTTTGGTCGCCCATTTTAAATCCAAAGCGCGCATTTTTCATTAGCATTGGGGACTGTGACATGCTTTCCATACCGCCTGCGAGTACGACTTCATTATCGCCAGCTAGAATAGATTGATACGCAAGTTGAATAGATTTCAAACCTGATCCACATACTTTATTAACTGTAAATGATGGTACTGTTTCTGGTAAGCCACCTTTCATCGCCGCAATTCGTGCAGGGTTTTGTCCTTGGCCAGCTTGTAAAACATTGCCTAAGATAACTTCATTAATTTCTTTAGGATCGATATTTGTTGTTTTTAAAATGTGTTGTATTAAAGTTGCTCCTAATTCGTAGGCAGGTAGGTCTTTAAATGCACCTCCAAAAACGCCAATTGGTGTACGATATGCTTCAGCTAAAACGATTCTAGACATAAGACATATTCATCTCCTTCTCATTTATATATAGGTATGTCATGTTTTCATCATTAATGAATAAATCAACGTTTCCTCACCCATAACATCATGGATAAATCACTCATCAATTGAGTTAACATGAAAAGTTAGTGACTAAATTTTTATTTACTCATTGTTGACATTTTACCAAAATTTTATTCATATTTACCAGAAAGAGCCTATTAACAAGCATCATTATTTTAAATTAAAACAGCAATTGAAAATGAAACACTAGAGTATTCATATAGTTCTTTAAAATGATTAAAATAGTATTCAGCATTTAAAAATAAATCTATAGACTAATACGTCATATTTATAGCGAGACCCCCGAGAAAACCGTACTAGTTGAAGACCCTAGAAATATTCACGGATTTATCTGTGTCGTATTTCTGGCTAAAACTGAACCTTGGGAAGGGTACTAATTGAAAGCAGTATATAAAAATAAACCAACTAAAGTTGGAGGCTTTAGTTGGTTTTATATGTTGGTCTGTTTATATTTTATATTTTTTAGCTTACATTATAACTCTTCGTTAAGGTTTGGGTTCGATTATGATTTATAACCGAAATCTGGAATATTATGCCAACGCTCTTTAAAGTAATGTGCGATAGCTTTTGGCTTACGATCACGAGTGAAGATACCTTTTTTATTACCTTGAACACGGATAATACCATTTGATGTTTCAAAATCAGCAAAGTTCCATGTTTGTTCACCAATAAATTGAGGATATTGATCCATCACTTCATGATTGGCTTTATAGTATCTTAATTGATATTCTTCTGTAAACATTTGATCATCAATCGCATGCATACCTGCAACTGTATCAGCGCCATATTCTGTAAACATAATTGGTTTATTAGGTTGACGCTTAGACCATTCAGACAATTCTTTATCCAATGCTTCTTTAGCACTTTCTAAATCACCTGATTGTGTGTACCAACCGTAATATCTATTGAGACAAAGTACATCAACTAAATCTTGTACTTCACAAACATCTGGTTGCGCCATTAGAATTGTAACAATTGTCACTGGTCTATTTTGTGGATCTTTTACTCTAGCTAGGTTAATAAATGGTTCAAAGTATTCTTTCGCACCTTTTTCATTAGAAGCTGGTTCATTCGCAATAGACCACATTACTACACATGCGTGATTTTTATCTCTTTCAATTAATCCTTCAATCACTTCTTTGTGCGCTTGATGTGTTTGAATATCTTTCCAAGTATCTTGTTGTTCGGCATCACCAATAAGTTCGACTGCGAAGTTAAGATGAATACCAACACCAGTTGTTTCATCAATCACAACAATACCTTGTTCATCAGCTAGACGCATCATTTCCTCTGAATAAGGATAGTGTGATGTTCTAAATGAGTTTGCGCCAATCCATTTCATCAAGTTAATATCCATCACATTAGCTGATTCATTTAAGCCACGTCCATTATAAAAAGTATCTTCGTGTTTACCGAATCCTTTAAAGTAAAATGGCTTATTATTAATTAAGAATTGACCGTTTTTCACTTCAACTGAACGAATACCAAAACGTTCAGTATAAACATCCACGCACTCAGTACCATTTAATAATTCTACTTTCATATTGTATAAATAAGCATTCAATGGTTCCCATAGACGTGGATTTTCAATAGTAATCTGACCTTCAGTACCCTCATGTTCAGCGACTACTGTTCCTTCTTCATCTAAAACAGTTACTTTAACTTTGTCGATTTGATCACCGTGTTGTTGTGTGCTCACTTTGTAATTCACAATACTTTGTGATTCACTTTTTACTTCAGGATTAATAACAATGTCCTCAATATAAGTTTGAGGTGTTGAATAAATTTTCACTGGGCGATGAATACCTGAGTAGTTAAAGAAGTCAAAGTTAGGTACATTGACAGGTGTCACATTGCCGTCTTTATCTGTACGTTCACTATAGTTTCCTACAGGTAATGTACTGTGTGTCAGAACATTGTTCACAACAACTGTTAAACGGTGTGCACCAACAGTAGCGATATCAGAAATATCCGCTTCAAATGGTAAAAATCCACCTGAATGTGTCACGACTTCTTGTCCATCAATATAAACTTTAGCGTGATGTGTCACAGAGCCGAATCTTAATACAATGCGTTCACCTTTTAGATGTTTAGGAATAACGATGTCGCGTTCATAACATACATCACCTACGTGATTTCTAATTGTTTGAATCACACCTTGATCATTAAATGAACCGGGAACAGCCATGACCTCATCTGTATCTAAAGGTTGACTCACATCAATTTTCTCTTGATGCTGAATTAATTTAAATTTCCATGTTCCACATAAATCAAGTAGTTGTCTTGTTTCTGTAAATATTGGATATAACAACTTAAGCTCCTCCTATTCATTAAACACCAGAATATGCGTTAAATCCTCCATCAATCGGTAATACTACACCATTTATAAAGCTAGATGCTTCTTCGCTTACTAGGAATAATAATGCACCAATAAGTTCTTCTGGTTTACCAAAGCGTTCCATAGGTGTCGCATTGATGATTTTTCTAGAGCGGTCAGTGTAACTTCCGTCTTCATTCAATAATAACGCTTCATTTTGTTTTGTTAATAAAAATCCTGGTGCAATCGCATTGACGCGAATATTAGTTTTAGAGAAGTAAACACTTAACCATTGTGTAAAGTTACTAATTGCTGCTTTAGCACCACTATAACCAGGAATTTTAGTTAATGGTGTAAATGCGTTCATAGATGAAATGTTGATAATTGATGCTTCTTCTTTATCTAACATATCAGTTGCGAATACTTGTGAAGGAATAAATGTACCTAAGAAGTTAAGATCCATCACAAATCCTACGCTCTTTTCATCTAAATCGAAGAATGTCTTACCTTCTTGATCAAGTTGGCCTTCAAAACGTTCATCATCAGTTGTACCTTTTGGAGAATTTCCGCCAGCACCATTAATTAAAATATCAACGCTACCGAAAGCTTCATTAACTTCTTTTTTTACTCTTTCCATGTCCGCTTTTTTAGTGACGTCTCCTAAAAATACTTTAGATTCTCCACCTAATGCTTTGATTTGATCAACTAAACCATTATTATCATCTGCAATTCCAACCATAGCGACTTTAGCACCACTTTGTGCTAATGCTGTTGACATCGCACTTCCAAGTACGCCTGTTCCGCCTGTAATTACTACTACTTTGTTAGTTAAATCTATATTGAAAGGTAATTTCATAAATTGATTTCTCCTTTAGTTTATTTGTTAGTTTTACTAACTGCTTCATATAACCCGTTTAAATATGTTGCACCTAAGGCACGGTCATACAATCCATAACCTGGTTTGCCTGTTTCGCCCCATATCATACGTCCATGGTCAGGTCTAATTGGTCCTTCATATCCGAAATCATACATTGCTTGAACGACTTCATACATATCAATAGATCCATCTTCAGATAAATGACCAGATTCTTGGAATGATTTGTCACCAATTAATTTAACATTACGTGCATGTACAAAATGAACACGGTCTTTTTGGCCGAAATAACGTAACATATCTACAAAGTCATTTTTTCTATCTGCACCTAAAGAACCAGAACACATTGTTAATCCATTACTTCTAGAATCATATAAGTTAATGAATCGTTCTAAGTTTTCTTTGTTAGTGATGATACGTGGTAAGCCAAAGATATTCCAAGGTGGATCGTCCGGATGTATCGCTATTAGAACGTCTTCCTCTTCAGCAACCGGAATGACTTTTTGAATAAAGTAATTTAAGTTTTCCCATAATTTTTCTTCATCCACTTGTTTATAATCTTCAAATAATTGATTTAAGTCTTCTTTTGTATAACTTGAATCCCAACCAGGTAATGATAATTCACCACTTAGTGGATTCATTTTTTCAACATCTTTCTCATCATAAATTAAGCATGTAGATCCATCGTCTAAGCGATAATCTAATTGAGATCTTGTCCAGTCGAATACTGGCATAAAGTTATAACATACTGTGTTAATACCAACTTGTCCTAAATTGCGTAAAGTTTGGCAATAATTTTCAATATATTTATCTCTTGTCGGTTTACCTAATTTAATATCTTCATGTACTGGTACACTTTCAATCACAGATATTTCCATACCTGCATCTTCTACTTCTTGTTTTAATGCTTTGATTTTATCTAATGGCCATACCTCTCCAACTGGCACATCGTATATCGCAGTTACAATACCTTTCATCCCTGGTATTTGTTTAATATATTCTAAGCTAATGGGATCATCTTTCCCATACCATCTAAATGACATTTTCATAATATTGTCCTCCTAAATAAGTTTGAAATAATGATATGCATTGTTATAACAGATGTTCTCAATCATTCGTTGTAACAATTGATCATCATTTGGAATTTCACCTTTTTCTACTAAATCACCTATAAAAGTAGATAAAATTCGTCTAAAGTAATCATGTCTTGAGTATGAAATAAAGCTTCTTGAATCAGTAAGCATACCTACGAAATGCATTAATAATCCTTGGTCTGCTAATGATGACATTTGGCGTAACATACCTCGTTTTGTATCATTAAACCACCAACCAGCACCGTGTTGAACTTTACTTTGAATACCAGGTTCAGTTTGGAAGTTTGCAATCGTAGAACCTACAATATCGTTATAAATTGGGTTTAAATTATATAAAATCGTTTTTGGTAAATGATTACCTTGTTCCATCATGTCTAACGTTGCGTTTAAATGATACGCTAAGTTGTCTTGATCTCGGATAGAATCAAATCCAGCATCTCTACCTACTTTTTCAAACATTTTAGTATTGTTATTTCGGATAGCGCCAAAGTGAATTTGCATTACCCAACTATGTTCATGATAGGCTTTACTTAATTCGTTCAAAATAAATGTTTGGAATTGGAATGCTTCATATTTTGAAACGTCTTCATTATTTATAGCCTTATTGAAGATTGCTTCAATATCTTGTGTTGTATAACTTTCAAAATGTATTTCTTCTAAACCATGGTCAGCAAGACGTCCGCCTTTGTCATGGAAGTATTGAATACGTTGATTTAACGCATCTACAAATTGAGATGGATTATCTATTTTATGTGTTAAGCCTTCTAATTTTTGTATTAAATCAGTAAATGCTTTGTCACCAACTTTGAACACATCATCAGGTCTAAACGCTGGTAAGACTACAGTTTTAAAATCGTTTTGTTCTTTAATTTCATCATGATATTTTAAGTCATCTGTTGGGTTATCAGTTGTACAAATCAAATTAACATTTGAATTAGTGATTAATGATTGTGTCGTCACGTTATGTTCTTTTAAATAATCATTTGCCCGGTGATAAATCTCTTCGGCGTTGTCACTTGTTAATAAGTCTTCAATTTCAAAGTACATTTTTAATTCTAATTGTGACCAGTGATATAGTGGATTACCAATTGAATTTTCTAATGCTTCAGCCCACTTTTTAAATTTCTCAAGTGGTTCAGCGTCTCCAGTAATGTATCTTTCTTCAATACCTTGTGCACGCATTGCACGCCATTTATAATGGTCACCACTTAACCATAAGTCAGCAATATTATCGCATTTAACATTATCACTAATTTGTTTTGGATCTAGGTGACAATGATAGTCGTAAATCGGCATTTCTTTCGCGAAATCATGATACAAGTGTTTAGCTGTTTCATTTTCTAGCATAAAGTCTTCGTTAATAAAAGCCATGCTCATTTCACTCCTTATATTTCTTCTCTTAATGCAAGTTCTTTAACAATTTGTTTATGTCGTTTATCTGTTAATGGATACCATATGAAGAAGATAATTAATGCAAGTAAACAAGCCACTGCCGGTACTGCGAAGAATAATATTTTAAGACCTTGAATTGTACCAGCTGATTGTTCTACATTTGGTTTGTATCCTATTAATGTTAAAGCTAAACCAGGTACAAATCCTGCAAGTGCTTGTGATACTTTTCTTGTGAAACTGTAACTAGAATACGTAATACCTTCAGAACGTAATCCAAATTTCCATTGTCCGTATTCCACAACGTCAGCAATGAATGCCCAAATAACAGTGTTTGGAATAACTAAGAAGAATTGTGCAATAGTATTCATTACTAAGAACATGATGTGGTTTTCACTAAATAATAGGAAATTTATAGATTCGAATACTACAAAACCACCAATACCGATAAGTGCTGTTGCTTTTTTACCCATTTTTTTACTAATAAGTGTTGTTGCATATAATGCAGGTAATAATACAACAAAGTTCAATGTACTTACTAAACCTACTAAATTAGGTTCATCTAATACATATTTAAAGTAGTAAAGCTGACAAGATTGAATTAAGAACATTGACATGATTGTTAATAATGTAAAGATTGCTAATACTGCAAATGCTTCGTTTTTCACTAAGTTAAAGAATGCTTTTTTATTAAGACCTTTTTCTTTAGGACGTTCAACAACGTGACGTTCTTTAACACCTTTATAGCAAATCAAATGGAATATAACACCGAATACTGCTAATCCAGCAACAACTACTGGATAACCTATAGCATGGTTATCAAATTTTGATACTAATGGTATAACGACAATTCCTGCTATAAATAATGCACTTTGTGAACCTAAGTTTCTAAAAACAGATAATTGTGTTCTGTCATCTGAGTTCATTGTCATAGCAGCAGATAATGAACCGTAAGGAATGTTAACAACTGAATATGCGGCATTGAATAGTAAGTATGTAGCAAATGCCCACACTACTTTTCCTGTATAACTAAAATCGGGTGCAGTAAATGATAAGACCGTTACAATTGCTAATGGTACAGTTCCATATAAAATAAATGGTTTGAATTTACCTTTGGGACCAATATTACGTCGTGAGTCGACGATAGTACCTACACCAGTATCAACAAATGCATCAAATATCTTTGCTACCAAAAATACAAGACCACCATAAAATGCTGAAATACCTAAAATATCTGTAAAGAACATCATTAAATAAATTTGTCCCATGTCAAACATCATACCGTTACCTAAGTCACCAAAACCGTATGATAACTTTTCTTTAAATCCTAAAGCAGGTTCTGCAATATGATTAAGTTTTTTAACTTTTCTACTTTCTCTTTTTTCAACTGTGTCTCCTATAATCGTGCCTTCTTTCTATCTATTAATGTCTCGGTTACTTTGAATAGACGCGTAAATATTTTCTAGACTTGCATAACTAAAATCACCAAATATATTGTGTTTATAGCTCATGTTATAAATTCCAAATTCAACAATTTTTGCTAAATTCCATTTCTGCATAATCCCATAAATGACACCTACGCTAAATGCATCCCCAGTTCCTAATCTATCCAATATATCGACATCTATAGGATCAGTTTTTACTATCTGATTCTGTGTAGATAGAAATCCTTGTAAGCGGTTTCTTTTATGGCTAAAAATTTTTCTCTGTACAAACGCAATATATTTAATATTGTATTTATCGTGAATTTGTTCTAAATATGGTTGTATTTCCTCAATGTCAGCCATTCTATCTAATCCATCTTTTTGGTCATGTCCTTCATTGTCTGGCAATGCAATTGGTTCATAACCGAAGACTAAATCCACATCATATAATATGTCTGACATTTCTTTTCTAGCTGTTTCAAAATCCCATAAAGCAGCTCTAAAATTCAAATCGCAACTTACAAATAGACCTAGCTTTTTGGCTACTTTTACAGCTTTTTTCAAAAATTGTAATAGCTCGTTATTCAAACCAGCTGTAATACCTGTTATGTGGAACCAATCATGCCCCTTTAGTATTACTTCGATATCATCATCACGATGATAAAATTGACTAAATGTACTCATTTGACGATCATAGATAAGTCGATGTGCGCGTTGTGCATATCCACTTTCAGTAAAATAGAGTCCTAACCTTCCTTCTGCTTGGCTCACATGCTTTGTATCAACGTTATACCGTTTTAAGTTTTGAATGATTTGGTTTCCTAAATCATTGTTAGGTACAGCGCTAATCATTGCAGTATCAACGCCTAATCCTGATAATCCTATGGCGACGTTCATTTCTGCACCGCCGTAGTACGTATCAAATGATTGAGCTTGATTGAAGGTTTGATGATTCGGTGTGCTTAATCGCATTAAAATTTCGCCAAATGTGATGAATGACATCTCATCACCCTCTTATTTTTTTGAATTTTTCGACAAATTTTTGTGTGTTTTCTTTGATAACTGAATCGTTACCGTCTTTGGAACCTTTCATTAATGCACTACCAATTCCAACTGCATACGCACCTTTTTGATACCAGTCTTCCATGTTATCTAATGACACGCCACCAGATGGCATTAATTCAATATGTGGAATAGGTCCATGTATATTTTTAATAAAATTAGCTCCTAATAAATCTCCAGGGAATAATTTCACTAAATCAACACCTGTTTCCATTGCTTGAACAATTTCTGTGACTGATCCACAACCTGGTAAATAAGGTATTGAATAACGGTTACACATTTTAGCAATTTCAGGATCAAAGTGTGGACTAACTACATATTCTGCTCCATTTAAAATAGCTAATCGAGTGGTAGTACTATCTAAAACTGTACCTGCACCAATCACTACATCGTCATGTGTTTGATGTTGATTTAAATATTGAATAACTTCTTCAGCTTGTGGTGTTGTAAAGGTAATTTCGATGTTGTAAATACCGCCTTCTATCATTTGATTTACAGCTGCGATAGCATCATCTTTACTTTTACCTCTTACAACAGCTACAAGGTAATTTTCATGTAAACGATTTAATATCTCTGCTTTTTTCATTTACTCAGCTCCTTGCTATTTAAAAAGTTTTTTTCTTCGCCAACCCAACTTCATTATATTTCCAAATGAGAAAACGTCAATTCAGTGTAAACTACTAGGAATTAATAAAAAATAAAAACCCTCTCATCCAATCTTTAAAAAGAGTTGGTATCAAAGGGTTTTTAAAATATGCTCATTTTCAGTGTGAATTCAACGAGTGAAACAATTAGACGTACTAAATTGCATTTGAGAAGCATAATTTTATATGATTTTTTGTAATTTTTTTAAGTCTTTTATAAAATTTTGACGTTATTTTCAGAAAAATCAGCTATTTGCATATTTTTCTTTGTGTTTAACTAGTGAAAAACAAAAATGAATGATAATTTTAAAATGTAATGTAAAAGTTAAACAAAATCATAAACATTTACATTATGTAACTTTTTCATCGTTTTCACCATTGTAAGATTTTTTATATTCTAAGGGCGCAAGTTGATATTGTTCCTTAAAACATTTTGAAAAATAGCCTTGTTGTTTAAAACCTACATAGTTTGCTATTTCTTCAATTGTCATAGGCGTATTGATTAATAGATCTCGTCCTTTTTCAACACGTAGTTTCATAATGTATTGAGACATAGACTGACCTGTTTCTTTCTTAAATAATCTTGAAAGATATGATGGCGCCAACCCAACTAAATCAGCCAATTCTTCTAGATGTATCGGGTGGTCTAAGTTAATTTTAATATGTTGAATGACTGTGTTGATATTAGAACTATAATTTAATGATGTTACATTTAATGCTGTTCGCGCATAATCACTGATCATTTGTTTTGAAACCATTTCTAATGTTTCGACATCCATAGCATCATCAATTTTAGCAGCATAATATGCTGATAGTTCATTGATGATGAGTAAATTCACTTCTGCTTTTTCTATACTTTTACGGCATAGCGTATTAAGCAGATAGGCTTTGTATTTTTGATTTAATAAATCATCTTTTACACGCCTAATACCGGAAACAGAAACTTTCATTATGGAATATAGATTTAACGCTTCATCAATATTGCCATTTTGAATTGCTGTAAGCATCTTATTCTCAATGTCATAAGCTGTTTTGATTTGGTTAAATGTATATTCATATTGTTCTTTGTCGTGCGAATGGGATTCAGGATTACGATGAAAACTAAAATCTAATTCTTCAACTTTATAATTTACATTTCTATTTTTCAAATATCGTACTGTTAGACGCCCCATTTTTAATGCTTGGCTATACTGACAAACAGGTATTTGTAAAAGGTATTGTTTTAAAATTGATAATTTAGAATATTTAATTTGTACTTGTTGTAACATCTCATGGCATCTTTTTTCATTAGGACGTTGATGTAAAAAAGGTCCGAGAATGACAACTCGATTATATTTTCTATACTTAAATAATAAAAAATTAACATCAAATTGATTCACATAATGATAAATACAATCACTTTTCATATTTTCTAAAAGTTTCTTTAACTCTAATTTGTATTTTTTACTTTTAGTATTGGTAAAAGGAGACTTTAAATGGTTACTGATATTTTTAATATCGGATAAGTCATAATGATTTATATCAACCATTAATAATTCAAACGCATGTACTTTTAAAACATCAAAAATTTGTTGATTCAACATAATAATCACCTTCACTTAAGACTATAAACAGAATGGAAAGGATTGAAAAATTTGAATTATTCACTAGAACATTTTCAACCTCAACATGACTATCTCATTTGTGTAGATTCTGATGGTTGCGGTATGGATACAATGACAATTAAACATGAACGTGCTTTTGGTCCAGCCCTACTTGATATTTGGAACTTGGACGATATAAAAGACGAAGTACTAGAACGTTGGAACCAATTTAACCTATATGAAATTACACGAGGTATTAATCGATTTCAAGGTCTGGAAAAAATGCTCACAGAATTACATGAGCAAGGTCGTACAGTTGACGGCTATCAAGACATTAAAGAATGGGTAGACAACACTTCAACATTTTCTAATCCTCAATTAGAACAAGATATGAAAGCGCATCCAGAAAAGAAAGGACTACGCTTAGCTTTAGATTGGTCTAATAGAGTAAATGAATTAATCGTGAATTTACCTAGTATAGGTCCATTTGATAATGTACATTCTGCTTTGAAACATGCACATAAAGATGCAGATATTGTTATTGTATCATCTGCCAATTTAAAAGCAGTAGAAACTGAATGGACAGAGCATGAGCTTACACCATTTCTTTCAAGTATATTTGCGCAAGAAGCAGGCACTAAAAAGCATTGTATTAACCAACTAAAACCATTTTACAAATCTGGCCATATTTTAGTATTAGGAGATGCCAGAGGAGATTTACAAGCAGCTCAAGACAATCATGTTCATTTTTATCCAATATTAGCGGGACATGAAGCACAATCTTGGTATGACCTAGATCATACTTATATCGATTTATTTACTAATAATCAGTTTGATAATACTATTCAAGACCGTGTAATTCAACAATTTTATAATAATTTTGACTAAGGAGTGGCTTATTTATGGTAAAAGTAGATCTAAAATCTAAACCTTATAATCTTAACGATCAACAAATTCAATGGGTAGAAAATACACTATCAGAACTTACAGATGAAGAAAAAATTGGTCAATTATTTTTCAATTTATTCTTTTTAGAAGACGATGCAAACTTTAATGATAATGAATTAACAAATAAAGATATTCTTGATAAATACCATATTGGAGGCGCAAGATTCCAAGGTGGCAATGGACAACAAGTACAACACTTACTTAACGATTTACAACATAACAGTAAAATCCCATTACTCATCGCTGCCAATTGTGATTCAGGTGGTAATGGCGCTTGTAAAGACGGTACTTACATTGCTTCTGCAGCTCAATGTGAAGCAGCTCAAGATACTAAAGTTGCATATAATGCAGGATATGTTTCTGGACAAGAATCTAGTGCATTAGGTGTAAATATCAACTTTGACCCTTGTGTTGATATTCTTGAAAATTGGAGAAATACTATCGTTAATACTCGCGCATACGGAACAAATGCTGACACAGTGATTAAATATACAAATGCCTTTATCGAAGGCTTTAACCAAACAAAAGATATGATTACATGTATCAAACATTTCCCAGGTGATGGCACAGAAGAACGAGATCAACACCTTGTTTTAGGCGTAAATGAAATGACTCCAGACGAATGGGATCAAAGTTTCCGTAAAGTATATGCTAATCACATTGATAATGGCGTTGAAATGATTATGTCTGGTCATATCGCACTACCTCACTACTCTAAAAAATTAAACCCAGCTTTAAATGATGAAGACATTTTACCAGCAACATTATCTAAAGAATTAATTACAGATTTATTGAAAGATGATTTAAACTTTAACGGACTTGTTGTAACTGATGCGAGTCATATGTTAGGTATGACAGCTGCGATGAAACGTGAAGATTATGTACCTCAAGCCATTGCTGCTGGTTGTGACATGTTCTTATTCTTTAACGATATTGAAGAAGATTTTAATTTCATGCTTAATGGTTATAAAAACGGCGTTATTACTGACGAACGTTTAAATGATGCTGTAAGACGTATTCTTGGATTAAAAGCAAAAATTAATCTACATGAAAAACAAGCTAATAACACTTTAGAAAAAGATGAAAAAGCATTAGAAGTTGTTGGTTGTGATAAACATATTGAAATGCAAAAAGAAGCAGCTGATTTAGGTATTACACTAGTGAAAAATACACTTAACCAATTACCTATTCGACCTGAAACACATAAAAACATTCGTCTTTATGTTATTGAAGGTGAAAAAAATGGATTGTATAAATCTGATGACTCACTTACAGATAATTTAGTATCTATATTAGAAAAACGAGGCTTTAATGTAACAGTAAACGACGGCTCAACACGTATTAAAGGTAAAACTTTAGAATATCGTGATGAAGTTGATGCTGCTTTAGTATTTGCCAATATTGTAGGTTACGCAGCTGAAAACAACTACCGTATCCGTTGGTCAACTGCTATGAGTAATGAAATTCCTTGGTATGTACATGAAGTGCCAACAGTATTCACTTCACTTAACTTCACAACTCATTTACATGACGCAACAATGGTTAAAGCATATATCAATGCTTATCATTCAAATCAAATCAGTTTAGAAACAGTGGTAGATAAAATCATGGGAGAATCAGACTTTAAAGGGGTACCAAACGACCTAGTTTGGACAAATAAATGGCAAGCTAAATTATAGAAGTTAGTGGTATTTCTGCTTAATATGCTTGTTATAGAACAAAAAACAGTATAAGAATAAACCCTAGAAAAATAGCCAGTAAATGAGTTTTATAAATTCATTTACTGGCTTCTTTATTTATAATACTTTGTATTATTGGCTCCCTATGCCCAACCTGCTTTGCTTGTTGAAACTGGATAAACCAGTTTCTTTGTGTTGGGTCCCTTCTTAGGGGACAGCTTCAGCCAGAAATACTACACAGATAAATCTGTGAGGATTTCTAAGGTCTTCAGCTTGTCCTGTTCCCTCAAGAGTTTCGCCAAAATGCTCCGTATTTATATGTAAATTGAAATTAAAAGATGCTCCAAGATAAAATCCTTAGTCCAATTTGTACATAAATGATATGTCACAACACTTAATGAAATCCATGAAACAACTACTTTTATTTTTGGAGATTGAATTTATAGAAATTAAAATGTCTAATTAATTTATTTCATGATTTAGTAACGAATCTAGTTTGGGCTTTTGTTGTTTTAATGAAGTTTGGCTTAAATCTATAAAGTGGGATTTCTGCAACTGTTGTGTTTTAAAGGCCGTAGTATTTAAATCTGTATCCCAAGTTGGATACACACGAAATGCCATTTTACCTTTATGGTTCATGTCGCTTAAAATACCTTTGGTTAAAAGCGTCTTCTTATCAAACACAAACATGCCGTTAAGTTCTTGATCAAAAATGTGAATAATTAAATAGTCACTCATTTTATCAAAATGTATAGGTATATTTTGATGATTTTTATCTTTCTCCCACAGAGTTACAAAATAACCCTTTTTCTTTGGTGTCTTTTTGCCCAATCTACTTTTAATACGATATTGAAACAATTCAAATTCCATCGCTTCATATTCTTGATTCCACTCTTCGACTTGAACTGTATTTACTATTTTAGTTTGATAAATATTTTCCAATTCTTGCAATGGTGTTATTGACTGAAATGATTCAAGATTTTTTGCCATTTGCTTTACCTCAAAAATTTTATTAAGAATTAAAAATAAGCTAAAATAATTATGAATACATATACTTAATAATTCAAGAGGTGGAAAATGTATCCTAATGATATTATTCAAAAAGCAAGTCACAATTTAAGAAGATACGAAGATGCTATCAAAGCAGCTCAAAAAGCACAAAATTTATTACAAAATAATATGTATATACTGGAGCGTTTACCATTAGATGCCTTACAAAGAACATCTCAAGTTATTAACAAAGTATGGCAAAATACAACTGAAGTTATCAAACAATTAGATGAAGAAGCTATAGAAACATTTAAATATTACGAATTACCCATACATTACTCAATGGATCTTGAATTTATTGAGTCTTTAGTTGATAAGTATAAAAATAATGTGAGTACAGAAGAAATAAATAAATATTTTTCTAATTATTTTGATGATTACCTACTAAATAAAATACAAAATCATTGGAACAATTCGGTTTTTTTACATAAAAGAACTAATTTATTTGAACAAGTTATTAGTGGATATCAATATAATCTATACGGCTTAGTGGTAACAACAGTTACTACTCAAATAGAAGGAATTATATCAGATAAACTTGAATTAGATAAAATAGGTAAGTTCAGATTTAATGAAAAACATCTAAATCAAAACTTTAAATATGATACTTTAAAATTAAAAATTATAATTGAAGCAATGTTTTGTGTAATTGGATTTAGTGATAAAATCACTAGAAATTTTTACATCGATAGAGTGGTAAGTAACAAAAATAACGAAAACAATCGCCATTCTATAGCACATGGTGCTATATTTGATCACTTAAGTAACATACACGCAATTAAAGCTATAGTTATATTTGATTCTATTTTGTCACGTTTAGAGGAGTTCAAAACAAAAGAGGAATTAGAAGACATGATTCACCGAGTTGCAAAAAATAAAGTAAATAATTAAGGATTAATTAAAATCAAAAAGCTCTTCTAAGATGCTATAGACGTAAGAAATAGTATATTTGAAATATCGTTAAGAAAAATTTTAAAAAGAAGTAGTAAGATATACTATTAATAATTAAAGAGAGTAAAATGAGCGGTAATGATAATATATTTTGTAAAGTTTGTATGACTACTCTTTCTAATTGGAGAACCAAAAATGAAAATTGTTCAATAAACATATAAATTTCTGACTGTCTTCAACTTGATTTGTATATTCTACAAGAGGTAACCATTCTGCTAAATACGCTCGTGATTGATCTATAAGTTTAAAAAGTGCATCCGCTTCTCTTGTTTCTAATATTTTTAAAGTCACTTCATCGTTTACCTTAAATCCAAACATGCTTTACACCCCATTTACATTATTGTCACACAATTCTGTTAATTATCAACATTTTAACATATGCTGTGGATAACTCAAATTACATATCAAACCCCTGATATAACAGTGTTTTAAAGAATATCAATCAAAATCTATCCACAGCCGTGCCAATTATCCACGCCTATAAAAAATCTCCATAATCAATTCATTGTTTACATAAAAATGAATCAACTATGGAGATTGTTAACATTTAATTTGGAAAAGTATCTGGATTAAAACCGCCTTCCCATTTGCTGATAGGCCAATACCTAAACATAACTTTTCCTACAATCTGCTTTTTATCAATTAGCCCAACGTCATATCTACTATCTATACTGTTCTGTCTATTGTCCCCTAATACTAGATACTTATCTTTAGGAATTTTAGCATGCCCTTTAGCACCTTTCAGTGTCTTGGAATTAAAATCTTCTGTTAAATATTTGCTTACTTTATTCTTTTTATTTTCTTTCAAATAAGGCTCTTTTATTTTTTTATCATTTATATACAGTTGATCTTTTTTATATTTAACAGTATCACCAGGTTTACCAATTAACCGTTTAATATAATCTTTTTTAGCAGTAGCGTGAAAAATAATAACATCCCCTGAATCAATGTGATTCAATGTTTTCGAAATTTTACTCACTATAACTTTATCTCTATCTTCAAAAGTGGGATGCATTGATTCTCCCGATACCGTATATGAAGTACCGATAAATACAGTTAGAATGATAGCTATGATAATACCTGTCGCTAAGGTAATAATCCACTCAACTAATTCTTTTCCCATATAAGCTCTCCTCGCATTTATTAATCACTATTCTACAACACCATTTTTTATTTTAATGTGCTGTCCTTTTTGCACTTTGTCGTACTGTTTTTTAGGTAAAACCACAACACGTTTACCTTGTTTAGTATCCACTGTGACGGTATATAATTTTTCTCCATCTTTCATTTGATGCTTCAACTTAAATTAAATTTTCATATGTAAAATCAATTAATTCTATCATTACATAACTTAATTATTTATTTCAATTATATTTACAAAAACTAAACTTTTATTTTTTATTATTAGTTAATCCTCTATAAAAATTCACTATCGCTTCCCTCTTAAATCTAACCTTTCAATGCTGTAAGTTTGGTAGCGTATTTTGTAAGTTTAGATAAAGGCTGGAATATCTTATTGCTCCTAAAATTAAGATATAAGCAATAAGGAGTGATAACATGTCAATTTTACAAGTCGATCATTTATCAAAAATTTATGGTAAGAAGAAGCAATATCAAGCATTGAATGATATTAATTTTTCAGTTGAAAAGGGAGAATTTGTAGCAATTATGGGGCCTTCAGGGTCTGGTAAAACAACATTACTCAATGTTCTAAGTTCGATTGATACAATTTCAAGCGGCTCAGTCATTGTTGACGGTCACAATATTAGTCAATTAAAGAATAAACAACTTGCACAATATCGTAAAAAGTCATTAGGATTTATTTTCCAAGATTACAGTGTATTACCAACACTCACGGTTAAAGAAAACATTATGCTACCTTTATCAGTTCAGCATTACGGCAAAAAAGAAATGGAACAATCTTATCAAGAAGTCACTGAAGCATTAGGTATTCATGACCTGGGAAATAAATACCCAAGTGAAATATCAGGAGGTCAACAACAACGAACAGCCGCTGCCAGAGCATTTGTGCATAAACCGAAGATTATTTTTGCCGACGAACCAACTGGTGCATTAGATTCGAAAAGTGCGAAAGATTTACTCAACCGTCTTGAAGAAATGAATCGTACATTCCAATCAACAATTATTATGGTCACACATGATCCAGTGGCAGCAAGTTTTGCCAAACGTGTCATTATGTTAAAAGACGGACATATTCATTCTGAAATAAACCAAGGAGAAGATTCTAAACAAGATTTTTATCAAAACATTATTCAATTGCAATCTTCTTTAGGTGGTGTAGCGAATGTCATTTAATCAAATTACACTCAAAAATTTAAAAATGAATATAAAACATTATGGTATGTATTTATTTTCATTGTTATTGAGTATCATATTATATTTTAGTTTTACGACATTACAGTTCACTGACAGTATTAATAACGATCAGTCTTTAGCTATTATTCGAAAAGGTGCATCAGTCGGCTCAATATTTTTATTTATTATGATCGTGATTTTCTTAATGTATGCCAACCACCTATTTATTAAAAGACGTACTCAAGAATTTGCATTATTTCAGTTGATAGGTCTTACTAGAAATAATATTTTAAGAATGCTTTGTGTTGAACAAATCGCTATTTTTGTAATAACTGGATTATTGGGCATCGTTTTAGGTATATTTGGTTCTCAATTTTTACTATATATTGCATCTAAGTTAATGCATTTAACAGTAAAATTATCTATTAATTTTGAACCTATGGCTTTAGCATTAACATTATTTTTATTACTCACTGCTTTTATACTTATTTTATTTCAAAGTTATTTATTTTTGAAAAAACGCAGTATATTGGCATTGATGAAAGACCGCCGTCAGACTGAAACTACAAAAGTTAAAATTACATTTTTAGAAGTATTAGGCGGTATATTAGGCATTGTCATGATAGCGTTCGGTTACTATATAGCGACTGAAATGTTTGGTACATTTAAAAAATTAACATTTACTATGACTTCACCGTTTATCATTTTATTTTTAACAGTCGTTGGCGCCTATTTATTTTTCAGAAGTTCTGTATCACTCATTTTTAAATCATTGAAGCATTTCAAAAATGGTCATGTATCTATTACGGATGTCGTGTTCACAGCTTCAATCATGCATAGAATGAAGAAAAATGCGATGTCGCTTACTGTTATTGCAGTGATTTCAGCGATCACGGTAACTGTCCTTTGCTTTGCGACAATAACTCAGGAAAATAGTAATAATACTTTCCAAACAATGTCACCACAAGATTTTGATTTTTCATCCAAAAAACAAGCACAACAATTCAAACAGCAATTAGATAAAAATCATATCGGATATAGCACTAAAACGTATGAGTCTATTTCAGCCGAAACAATAGAAGATAAGGTGATGACGTTAAAAGATGATAGTAAAAGTATGTCTGCCAAAAACGTTTTAGTACCTAATGATCAACTTAAAGGTACCAATGCAATTATTACAAATACTAAAAATACACCAGGTATGATGCAAATTAATTTAAATAAGACCGTTACTGTCGAAGGTAAACAACAACAAACGTTTAAAGTAACAAAAGAGGATAAAGAAACAATGCTTCCCCTTGATTTGACGACTAATATGCCAGTGATTGAAATTAGCAGGGCCGAATTTAATAAATTGAAGACAAATGACATCATGCAAAATATGTATGGCATCAATATCAAAGATCATACTGATATGAAGAAAGCAGCAGCTATTGCTAAACAGATCAATCCTGAAATTCAACCACGCGATGAAGTTAAAAAACTCTTAGATTCAACCAATGGCATATTAATCTTTGTCACATCATTCCTAGGTTTATCATTCCTTATCGCTGCCGGTTGTATCATTTATATTAAACAAATGGACGAAACCGAAGATGAGATTGATAACTTCCGTATTTTAAAACGAATTGGTTTCACTCAAATGGATATGTTGAAAGGACTCGGATTGAAAATTATCTTTAATTTCGGTTTACCACTTATCATTGCTTTATTACACGCACTTTTTGCAGCAATTGCGTTTATGAAATTGATGGGTAACGTCTCTTACACACCTATTATTGTCGTAATGGTCGTATACTCACTCGTCTATTTCGCATTTGCACTCATTGCTTTCATACATTCAAATCGCATTATTAAAAAAACGATATAAATTAAAGGAGAGATTTATAATGAAATTCAAAGACTTAATCAAACAATCATATGAGGATTTAAAAAATTTAAAAGTGAACTTATTTAATGTGGTGATGCTCACACTTATAATCATAGTATTAAGTAGTGCTATCACGCCGATTGCAGGTATTCCAGTCGGATTATTAGGTGGCGCTTACTTCTTAAAACGCAGAGATGAAAAAAAGGATTTATAATGTAGATATAACAATCGTGTGTGCTCGTTATTCATTGAGTGCACACGATTCTTTGATTTGATCATATTTTATAGCTTGGAATATTTAAATATATAAACATTAGCTACCACTTTACATGTTTGTTATATTGGGATTATTAATACATATTAAGGAGTTTCCTTATGAATCAATATCAAGAGTTTTTAAATCATCCTGATAGTTTTATCTTTATATTGTTTATATTTTATCTTATCGCAAGTTTATTTTTCTTTACTTTAACAGTTTTCATAGGTTTAAAACCTGTTTCTTTTAAAGAAAAAATCATAACAATACTTGTTTTAACACTTATTTTGACACTTACTTTAACGGGTTTGTCCTACGTTATCATTCATTAGTTGTCAGATATTTATGCTACTTGCTATTTAATAAGCGAGTAGCTTTTTTTAAATCAATTTAGCTGTGATTGTATTTATAACTTATATATAATAAAAAAAGCCTATGTCCGCTGAACGGGCGTACATAGACTTAAAAAAAACAAGATTTTTTACCTAACAAACTACTTGTAGTATAACACCATTTTTATAAAATGTATATAACAACTTAATTTAAGCGTAAAAACAATTTGTTCTTACTTTTGATAATTAAACAAATTAAGTTTTTTACAGATGCAAATTATTAAAATAATAATAATTCATATTATATACCCGCTTATCTCAAATCTAATCATTAAGTTACAAAATTTTTGAATTAGATGTCAGATCAAGAGGATAATATGAAGATTGGAATTATATTATATTTCCTAGAAAAATCTAAAATTTTAAAAATATATGAACGATAAATTTAAAATTTTTACCGTATTTTGTAAAGTAGTTATAATGGTGCAATCATTTTATAAAATGCCTTTCTTTAAAATATATATTAATCTTTCATAAAAACAACTTGAGATATTAACAAAATATCCCAAGTTTTATTTAATAACTTATATATTATTTATTTTTCACAAAGATTTTAACATATCCTCAATTTTAATGGAAAATAATTTATAACTACTTAGTATTTAAAATTTCATAGCCAATTACATTTCTATTAATAAATTCTATATGTTTGACCTGTTTGAGCACCTTCAACACTTTTAATAAAAGCATTAGCCACTTTTTCTACAGGAACAGCTGTAAATCCTTTGAAAAATTCTCCATATTTATCTAGAGCTTCTTCCACTACATTAGGGCTTACATTATTAATTCTTAGTCCACGTTTCAATTCAACTGCTGCAGAGGTAACAAAGCCTGCGACACCGCCATTAGCCATCGCTGCAGAAGAACCTAAACGTATAGGATCATCCATCATAATACCAGATGTTAAAGTGAAACTGCCATTTTCATTTAAATAATGTTGTCCAATTAATACAAGATTAATTTGACCTAATAATTTGCTTTGAATTGCTACATTATTATCTTCTAAAGTCATATCAGAAAGCGCTTTGAAAGTTGCGCCACCTGTCGCACTAACAACTGCATCTACATTATCAATATCTTTATACATTTTTTCAATTTCTTCTGGAGAAGTAATATCTAATTGATAATCACCAGACTGACTTCCTACTTCAATGACTTCATGATGATTATCTTTAAGTTTCTTTGATACACTTTTACCTATTGTCCCTGTAGCTCCAACAACAATAATTTTCATTATAATCCTCCTAATTTTTATGAATTAAGTCTAGAATTCTTTAAATGATATATATTTTTAACATAACAAATTATTATATACATAAAAACAGATATTGAACTTTTTAGTCCAATATCTGTCTTATTTATTTAAGAAACTATATCATTTAATGAATTGATTTATTTAAGATTCACCATTATGAATACCTACTTTAGTGATATAACCATTGTTCTCTAAGAATTTAACACTTTTTCCACCAATATTATAATTGTATTCATTTCCTTGAGCAGAGCTAGCAGGTTTTGTATCAGGATTACCATATACTTTAAGCAATTTTGATTTAGATACAACGCCATCTTTTAGATCAAACCATATTCCATCTGCTTTATGTTTACTAGCTAAATAAAATTGTTGATCATATTTTTTTATTGTTTTGTCACTATTTTTACTATTTTCTGTGATTTTATAACCATTGATTGTTAAATTGTCATTTTTAAGTGCATTAATAAAGTTCTTGTCTAAAATAAAATTACTTTGTGAGGATGTGTACCCTTGATAATTATAATAAGGGTGTGTTGCTGCATGTGCTTCGTTACTTTGTGGTGTTTCTACTGAGGCGCCGATTCCGAATACTGTTCCTACTGCTAACATTGATCCAACAACTGCTTTTGTAGTCTTTTTCATATTCAATCTCTCCTCTTTGTTTTTTGAAATGCAATACAAATGCAAGCGATTACATTATTACACAAAAGTTACAACGTTTCAAATTACACATTCCTTGGTTCTGTATTCTAGATACATCACTCTCAAAAATAATATAAATATTTACATATATAGGAATGGATTATATAATAAGAGTGTAAATTGTTTCTCTATTTAATAGAGAGCAACAAATAAAAAGCACAAGTGCTACCAACACTTGCGCCTATGTAAGCCCGTTAAAAAGACGGTAGCTTTTGAAATTGTCTATTTAGACCATCTAATTGCTAAAGTTGAGATGGTCTATTAATTTTGCTTACTACTAATTAATATTAAGCCAATAATCGTTAAAACGATCATTAATATTTCATAATCAGTCATGTTACTCCTTTCTAGGAGTAACAACCAAAATCATAGGCATCACCCCATTATTATGAGATTAGCCACCATCATTCAACTTGCTTACTTTAAATATTATACAATAATAGATAAAATAAATCTTATAATTTTATTCTATATTTTACGCTCTTAATAACGGTACTTATAACTCTTCATTTCTATTTTTTAAATATTTTAAAAGGTCTCAATCGAATCAAAATTTTCCCATTATGATTACGCTTATCCATTATTACATTAACAATTGATTGTGCACCTTCATTTACTGTACGCATTAAAAAGCCTTTTTGGTTATTATTTAAATCTGTTGTAATACCACCAGGCATGACTCCAAATATTTCAACAGAAATCTTATGTTTCTTAAAATACTTCGCAAATAATTTAATCATTGAATTGAGTGCCGTTTTCGTTGTCATATAACTAAATGGATGGAAAAAATTACTTGGTTTAGTAGGAATAGTTAAATTGAGTATTCTCCCTTTATTGCGTGCTAGGATTGGCGTGAACGACTTAACCATTTCAAAGTTTCCATAAACATTGACCTCTGTCACTGTTTTTAATTCTTCAATATCAACATCTAATGGAGATGCTTCCATATTTCCTGAAATGCCTGCATTATTAATGAGTACATTTAAATCAGCATGGTTATTTTCAACATATTTTGCCGCTTCGTGAATGGTTGTTAAATCATTGAAATCAATTTTGATCCATTCCGCATTAATACCTTTTTGTTGTAACGTCTTTACCGCTTCAGTACCTCTTACTTCATCTCTAGCACCTAATAAAATAGCCCATCCTTTGTTTCCTAATTGTCTCGCCGTTTCAAATCCTAATCCTTTATTCGCACCTGTAATTAATACTTTTTGTGTCATATTAAGTCTCCTTTTTCATGACTTATCTCTTTAAATTTACATTACTACAATATTGCTTTATTAACTAGACACACCTCTTAATATAATAGCTGACAATGATACTTTCATTGTTAAAGAAAAAATTCCCTCAATACAATCATTAATGAGGTTTTTTTGTTACAATTTCATATTTTATTTCTAATTCTCAATATTTTCAGTTAAGGATGTCGCTAGTGTCTTCCCTTGTTCATATCCAGCATCACCAATTTCTTTAATATTTTTTGATGAATAAATATTTTGACCTATACTACCTTTACTGTTTTCGTCAGGTACAATTAAGGTAACGTTACTTTGTTCTTTTAATTTCTCCGCTTCTTCATACACTGAAGGCACTTGACCTAGTTTTTGACTAAGAGGAGCCAGAATAATAATATCTTGATAGTCTGACACTAACATCGCATTTGTTGATGAAACCATACCACCATCAATCCAAGAATCTCCCAATAAATTAATGTGTGGCCAAAGACCCGGAACGGCACCACTAGCTGTCACTGCTTCTTTTAAGCTCACGCCGCTATTCTCATTAAAAGTCGACAACTTGCCTGTCCTTGCATTTATCGCAGTAATTTCAAGTTGATCCGTCCATTTAGCATTACCTAATCTTTGTTGTATTGAATCACTTCGAGTCTCTGGTGAAACATTTGATGGGTAACTATTAATAATATCTCCAAGGTACTGTCCGATTAATTGTTCATTATCCCTACCTTTAATAAATGCTTTAGTCCACAAGTCATATATCGCTGGATCAAGTTGAGCATTATCGGTTTCACTATGATGTGTTGCTAAATCTTGATAATATGCTTGCATGTTTTGATTATTTGCTAAAATCGCTCCAACAAATGAACCTGCAGAACTACCTAATATCTTATCTACTTGATTCATTTTTATACCTGAATCTATTAACCCTGCTAGTACGCCAGCTTCCCAAGCAATGCCTGTAATACCACCGCCGCCTAATACAAGTGCTTTATCCTTACTCATTTTAGACTACCCCCTCGTTATTCCGTCTAAATTACATGTTGTTACTATGATTATATACAATATATTATTTCCCATTATATAAACAGTTAAAAGCATTGTACTTATAGCAGGTAAAATTTAAATAATAAAGATTCGCACAACAAAAATCATCATAATTTTTAGTTAGTATTACACTTTATTTATAATAAGTTTTATAATTATTTCATATAAAGGGATGTCGTATTTTTAAGGAGGAATAACAATATGCAAAAGCTAAATAATAAGGTAATGATTATTACTGGTGGCGCTCAAGGTATGGGAGAAATGCATGCTAAAAAAGCAATTGAACATGGTGCTAAAGTCGTTATCACTGATATCAATGAGGAAAAAGGAAATGAATTAGCCAAAACTTTAGGCTCTAATGCGCTTTTTATCAAACATGATGTGACTAGTGAGGATGATTGGCATAATGTAATTGAAACTGTTTTAGCAAAATGGAATAAAATTGATGTTCTAGTTAATAATGCAGGTATGACTTATAACAAGCCGTTAGAGTCTTTAACACTAGACGATTATATGAAGATTGTTAATATTAACCAAGTCTCTGTCTTTTTAGGTATCAAATCAGTAGCTAAGGTAATGAAAGAACAACAAAGTGATGCCATTATCAATATCTCTTCTATTGATGGATTAGTTGGAGGTGCCATTGGTTATACTGATACAAAATTTGCAGTAAGAGGTATGACTAAAGCTGCAGCACATGAATTGTCGCCGTATAATATTCGCGTAAATTCTGTTCACCCAGGTGTTATTAATACACCTATGATTCAACAAAAAGATGTTAAAGAAGCCGTCGATGAATTTGCTAAACAAATACCAATGCGACGTATAGCTGAAGTTGAAGAAGTGTCAAACATGGTTTGTTTCTTAGCATCCGATGAGGCTTCTTACTCTACAGGTTCAGAATTTGTTATAGATGGTGGCATTACAGCGATTTAATTAATATAGATAAAATGTTAATTAAACATAAATACATCTCATACCAACTTGTTAATTTTTAGTTATAAAAATAAATACTGTATCTCAGAAAATATTATTTATATTGTAATAATTGGAGTAGAAAAAGTTCGCCACAAATGATAATTGTGACGAACTTTTCATATATTTAGTTAAAATTGAAATGTTATTATTTAATAATATCTATTAATTCTTTTTTAGAGGCTGCGCGGGCTGGTATCCAACCGAAGACAACACCAATAAGCGTTGATACGCCTACAGCCAAGATGACTGAACTTATACTAACTGAACTTTTAACCATATCTGGTGTTACCATGTCGACCACTGTGGCAATGATAATGCCTAGAATTAATCCAATAATACCACCGAGTAGACAAAGTACGACACTTTCAACTAAGAATTGTATTTCAATGTCTCGTCCTTTAGCACCGAAGGCACGACGTATCGCAATTTCCTCTGTTCGTTCTGTAACAGAAATATACATCACATTCATGACACCAATACCTGCGATAAATAGTGAAATACCTGCGACTGCTGCCACAAAGTATGTGATGGTATCTAAGACTTTACCAATGCTTTTCATCATTTCTTCGTTATCATTAAAACTATACTGGCCATTTGAAACACCAGTTCCTTTTTTATTCAGTTCTTTTTCAACTTTTTTACCGATCTCTTTTTTATCTTCGCCATCATTGACCTTTACTTGTATTTGAGGTGTTCCTTGAGACAGGTTACTCATATAATGGTCAGCTGTTTTCGTTGGCATTTGAACAACCGTTTCGAGAGGCATGCCACTCGCATCTTGGCCGCTTGCATCACCAACACCAACGACTTTAAAGCCTTCCCCATTAATATAAATTGATTTTCCTACCGCACTATCTGCATTATGAAAGACTTTTTTAGCGACTTTATTATCTATAACCACAACTTTTTCCTGTGTGTCATTATCATCTTTTGTAAAACCATGTCCATGATCAACGTCTGAGACCTGGCTCGCTTTTTTCAAATCAACATCGCCACTTCCATGAGTATTTGTAATTTTAGCGGCATAAGTACTATCTTTACTTTCCTTTACTTTCGCGCTTTTAACACCTTTAACTTGTTCTACAACACTGAGATCTTCTTGTTTAAACGGGTTGTCTTTAGGTGCACTCATATCTTCTGTCATATAAGTAATCATGGCTTGGTCTTTACCTGCACCTGCATCATCAAATTGTTCATTGGTTGTCTTTTTGAAACCATTACCCAATGCCATGATCGTAATAACAGCAGCAATACCGATAATAATCCCTATCATCGTAAAGATATTACGGCGTTTATTTTTTAAAATAGAGCGAAAGGCGACAGACAAAATATTAGAAAAGTTACTCATGCGCCAACACCTCTTCCTCTTTCACACGACCATCCAAAATGTGAATGATACGATCCGCTTTGTTAGCGACCTCACGATCATGGGTTACCATAATCATGGTTGTACCTTTTTCTTTATTTAACGTTACGAATAAATCCATAATGTCTTTTGATGTTTTTGAATCAAGAGCCCCTGTAGGTTCGTCAGCAATGACAAACTTAGGTTCATTGATAATGGCTCTTGCGATGGCTACACGTTGTTGTTGACCACCTGATAATTTATTAGGAAGTAAATCTTCTTTGTTGTGAAGGCCGACATCTTCTAATCCCTTCATTACTTTATCTTTACGTTCTTTACTACCCATTCCATTGTATATAAGTGGGATGCTTACATTTTCAAGAATCGTATTATTTTGAATAAGTTTAAAGTTTTGAAAGACAAATCCTACCGTATGATTACGAATGGTTGCGAGTTTATTATCTGAACTTTTTTTATAATTTTCACCATTAAAAAGATATTCACCTTCATAACCACGATCAATAAATCCAAGGATATTGATGAGGGTACTCTTACCTGAACCGGATGGTCCCATAATAGCGATAAATTCCCCTTCATCAATATGGATATCAATATCTTTTAAGATATGATTCGTTTCATCACCGTTTTTGAAGTGTCGATTGATTTTTTTCAATTCAATCATGATGACACCTCAACTTTTTCTCCATCGTTTAGATTACCTTTAGGATTTTTGATGACTTTGTCACCTGCTTTAAGTCCTTTTTTCACAATAATTTGGCCATTACTGCGATCAATTTTAATATCACGTTTATGAACTTTATTATGTTTATCTAGGACAAACACATCGTTATCTTTTGTTAACACATTATTAGGTAATTTCTTAGTTTTTAAAGGAATTTTAGCATCCATAGAGAATCCAGCACGTACAGGGATGTCTAAATCACCAATAATGACATTATATTTAGACGTATCTCCTTCTTTACCGCCAGAAGGATTGTTAACTGTTGGATTAGAAGCTTGGGCTGCACTTGCGCCTTCTTCACTATCTTCGCCTTGACCTCCAGCACTTGCCTGAGCTCCACTTGATTCACCACTCGCGCTATCATCATAGCTAGTTGGTAGTTCATCTACTTTAAGGATTTTACCTTTGCCTTTTTTACCGTTACTATTCACGGTTACATCAACCTCGTCACCCTCTTTGATTTTATCGACATCAAATTCAGTAACCGTTGATTTAATTTGTGGATTGTCTGAAATCAATTGTAGAACAGGTTGACCATCACCAGCATCTTCACCATTTTTAATATTTACCTTACCGTCAAATGATGCATAAATACTGTCATTCATTTGTTTATCATGTTGTGATAATTGTTGTTGTGCTTCATTAAGTGAACTTTGATCTTGCGTCAATTTAGACTGTAGTTGATTGTTATTTGGACTTTGATTGATCTTTTGATAATCATCGTTCACTTGTTGTTGTGCTTGATCAACTTTATTTGCGAGTTGTTGGCGTTTACTATTATTCGTGTCGTAGCTTAAGAGACGGTCGCCTTGTTTAACCTTTTGACCATCGTCTACGGCAGGACTTTGGAATGTGCCTATTTGGCTATTGTTGTTATATGTTTTGACTGATTTGGGAGATGCTTTACCTTCCAAACTAATCGGTGTTTCTTTTTTAACTGTATATGTATCGTATCCCTTACTATCTTTATCGTCAGAGCTTGTTGATTGCTTTGCGATAAATGCGGCAATGATAAGAAGTAAGATAATTGCCACGCCAATAATACTCCATAATAGTTTCTTATTCATATCCTATGCTCCTTAAAATGTATTATATTTTGCATGATAACACACTTTAATTATTATATATATTGAATTTAAGGATATTTAAGTTATTTTTAAGTTTGAGATTAATGAAATGTTTTTAATATTATTTTTACTTAGTCTATTTATTATACTTATTCAAAATAAAAATTGATATTTTAAATATTAGTTAACAATGTTATTCTGTTAATAAATATTAAAAAAGGAGAGATACATAAATGGAACAATCTAATGCAGCACAGACTGAAGAAGCGACAAGTTCTAACTTACCTTTTGTTGATCACTTTAGAAAAATCCGTCAAAATCCTAAATGGATAGTGAAATTAATTGTACTTATTGTGTTATCTATTATTTTAGGACTTTTAACTGCACATATAACTGACAACACCAAAATGCTCAAAGATATGGGAATGAGCCAATCTGAAATTGATAAACAAAACCAATTCAATTTAGCAGTTACTATTGGACAATCAATTGGTGGTCTTATCCTAGGATTATTAATCACATTTGTTATTTTCTTAGTTATCTCTAAAATTATGAAATCTGATGCACAAGCAATACATATTTTTTCTGCATCTATCTCTTACTTAATCATTACAACTTCATTTTCAATTATTGTTTATGCGATACAAGCATTATTTGGTCTTACAATTCCAGAAACTCAATTAGATAGCCTGAATATATTCGACAAGGGTAATAATTATTTAGCCGCCTTTAGTTTATCGAATTTATTAGCTGCCTATGTTATTTTTACAGTTTATTACGGTACAAGTAAACTTTCTAAAAAAGCATCTATTATATGGGCAGTCATTGCCTTAATCGTGATGGTTGGCTTTACGCTAGGAGGAGCTGCGTTTACAGAATCTATGAAAGGCTTAGCTAATATGCAATAAAATTAATTATCCTGGGACATAGGAAAGTGTCTCAGGATATATTTATGTATGAGTATAGTTAATCGAATTGCGATAATCTATCTCTTTAAAATAGCTTTCATAAGACTTCCTTTAGACTATCCCCTTATTCTAGACAAATTAAAAACGCCCTCTACCCAGGACGTCGTAAAATTATATATCATAAGCTTTTAAAGCAACGCTCAACATATTTTCTATATACTCTTTAGTTAGTGATTGTGGTTTAATTAAAATATTAAAATAAATAGGTGAAAAAATAATATCTATAAATAAATCTTGGTCGGCTTCATCAATATCCTTACTAATAATTGACTTTAAAATACTTCTATTACGTTCAAAGTATTCTTTCATAAACTTATTTTTTGCTTCAGTTTGCTGATTACTAATTAGAATTTCTATCACTGCACTACCTAAAGGTGTCTTGTAGATGTTCATTATTTTGATTAAAAAGTCATATAAATTATCAAATACAGTATCGAATTCTGGCTCAATGATACGTGATTGGTCGACAAACATATCAACAATCATTGATTCTTTGTCTCTCCATCGACGATAAATCGTTGCCTTTGATACGCTTGTATTTTCAGCAATCTGATCAATGGTCATATCTTTAAAATGTGTTGTTTCTAATAAACGATTAATTTCTTGATAAATTTTTTTATTTACTGTTGGGTCTTTCGGTCTTCCAGCCATATTTTTCCCTTCTTTTTCGTGCAATGACTTCCACGATTTCAAATATTATAAATGCACTAACAAACCATACTATAAATCCAACAATAATGCTAAGCAACCAAATATTTGTTACCTTTAGCATGCCCCATGTAGCTAATATACTGAATAAAACACCAGTCATTCCGAAAATCGCACCTCTACTGACATGCATAGCTACTTTATTTCCATATTGCATACCAGATATAAACATAGACACTAAAAAGACTGCAGGAAACGTAGCAAAAATACCTCCAAATTCTTTCCAAGGAAGTACTACTGATACGATGTAACTGACTAATACTGCTAAGCCTCCAACTAAAAACTTAATTATTGTTAATTTCATCAAAAATGTACCTCCCTTTTTATAAATGTCTGACTACAAAAATAGCTACAGAAATAATAAACCAACATAATACGGCAAATACTGTACCACTCTTATAATCTTTCTTTTTTATAAAAATTGAGGTGAAAAATACAGTTAAAATACAGGAGATAATACCGACAATTGCACCTGTACTTAAATGCATAGACATTTTAACGAGCGAATCTCCACGATGATCTATAGCTAATGCTATTACTGCTGCTAAGTAGACTGCAGGCATTGTTGCTATTATACCTCCTAATTTACCACCAACTTTGTCAGCAATAATAGAAGCTAATGCTACTGCAAACCCACCAATGACAAAATGAAGTATCGCACTTGAAATAGATATTCCGAACACAATAATCCTTCTTTGCTAATTATTAAACGAAACGTTTCGTTTACTTTTAGTTTAAAACTGTCCTACTATCTTGTAAAGATTAAAATAAATATACCTAATTTTCTAATTATTAACGTTTGATACAGCCGTCCATTAGGTCTTTTCTAATTAGTATCAACATAAAAAACTCCTTCCGTCAGTTACAGACAAAAGGAGTTATCGCTATTTCTTATATATTCTTATTTTAATTTCATAATAATCATCATGATCTCTATCTTTTTGTTCAACATATAAACCTGATTGTTGTATAGCTTCGATACTTTTACCTACTTCATCTCGCGCTTGTGTCACATCTTGTGAAAATTGGAATGATTGTGCTTTAACCTTTTCAGGACCAGTTTTTTGGCGAACTTTATCTTCTGTTTGTTTCACATTTAATTTCTGTGCTATGACTTGTTCAATCAATTCTTCTTGATCTTCATGTGATAGTACAAGGACAGCTCGAGCATGGCGTTCTGTTATTTTACCTTCTCTTAATCGTGTAATAACATTAGGTGCTAATTTAAGTAAACGTAACTTATTGGCAATAAAACTTTGACTCTTACCTAGACTTTTAGCCAATTCACTTTGTGTCACATCACCAAGTTCAAGTAGTTTTTTATAGGCTTCCGCTTCTTCAACGACGGATAAATTTTCGCGTTGAATATTTTCAATAAGTGCAACAACTGCAGTTTCCTCATCATCCATATCGCGAATAATCACATCTGCTTGAGACATATTTAACGACTGCATTGCTCTAAATCTACGTTCACCAGCAATGATTTCAAACATATCTTCTTCGATTGGTCTTACTACAATTGGCTGTAATAATCCATGTTCTTTAATAGATTCAGCAAGTTCATTGATTTTACTTGGTTCAAATACTTGTCGTGGTTGATAACGATTAGGTACGATACGTTCAATATGAATGGACTCAACATTATTATTTCGGTCTTCTTCAATAGAACCCATGATGTCATCTTTGTTTTTTAAACCAAATAATTTTGAAAAAGGTTTCTTCATAATCCATTCGCTCCCTCTCATTTATTTCTATATCATCACATCTTACTTTTCAAGTAAAGGGGATTTATTGGGTGTACCGGGTTTTCTCGGGTATTTCTTAGATGTTTGTCGTCGTTTATCAATGACAATCATTTGTCTTTCTCCTGCATCTTCTGGTAATTCAAAGTTAAACGTCTCTTTCACGTTACCACCTAACACATTAATCGCAAACTTGGCTTCATCTAACTCTTCTTCGCCTTTAGATGATTTTAAAGCTATAAATTGTCCGCCTTTTTTAACTAATGGTAAGCATAATTCACTTAGTACTGTTAAACGGGCTACAGCACGAGCAGTAACGATATCGTAAGACTCCCTGTAGTCTCCTTTACCAAATGTTTCTGCGCGATCGTGAACAAAACTTACATCCTGTAGTCCTAAAGCATCTGCTAAGTGGTTTAAAAATTGAATACGTTTATTTAATGAATCAACAATAGTAACTTTTAATTCAGGAAAAATAATTTTCAATGGAATACTAGGGAAACCTGCACCTGCACCCACATCACATAAAGTTAATGGTCCATTAAAGTCGTAATAAAAACTAGGTGTAATGGAATCATAAAAATGTTTTAAATAAACACCATGTTCATCGGTAATACTTGTTAAATTCATTTTTTCGTTCCATTCAACAAGTAACTGATAATATGTCTGAAATTGTTCTTTTTGAGTGTTAGATAATTCGATGTCGTGTTCTTTTAATTTCTCAGATAGCCATTCTATACTCATTATTGATTCACCCTTTGAAGTTTACCTTGTTCTAAATACACAAGTAAAATTGAAATATCTGCTGGATTTACACCTGAAATTCTTGATGCTTGTGCAATGTTTAATGGTTTAACTTCAGCTAATTTTTCTCTTGCTTCAGAAGCTAAGCTATCCACTTTACTATAATCTAAGTCTTCAGGTATTTTCTTTTTCTCCATGCGTTTTACTTTTTCAACTTGTTGTAATGATTTATTGATGTAACCTTCATATTTAGTTTGAATTTCAACTTGTTCTTCAACATCTGAAGGTAATTGATGGTCTTCTTCTAAAATTTCTAGAATAGTATTGTAAGTCATTTCTGGTCTGCGTAATAAATCAATTGCTAAAATACCATCTTTAAGTTTAGAACCATTATTTGCTTCAATTATAGATTGAGTATGTTCATTTGGTTTAATACGAATTTCAGTTAATCTTTGAATTTCATCTTTAATTTGTTGACGTTTGTGGTTGAATTTTTCATAACGTTCGTCAGAAATCATACCTAATTCATAACCTAAATCAGTTAAGCGTAAATCAGCATTATCATGACGTAGCAATAAACGATATTCTGCACGTGATGTTAATAAACGATATGGTTCGTTAGTTCCTTTAGTTACTAAGTCATCAATTAAAACGCCGATATAAGCGTCAGAACGACTTAAGATAACTTCCTCTTTACCTAATACTTTCGCAGCAGCATTAATTCCTGCCATAATACCTTGTCCAGCCGCTTCTTCATAACCAGAAGTACCATTGATTTGACCTGCAGTATAAAGATTTTTAATCATTTTCGTTTCAAGTGTTGGCCACAATTGAGTTGGAACAATTGCATCATACTCAATAGCATAACCTGCGCGCATCATGTCTGCTTTTTCTAGACCTGGGATTGTTTCTAACATTTGTCTTTGAACATGTTCAGGTAGACTTGTTGAAAGTCCTTGTACATAAACTTCATTAGTATTACGTCCTTCTGGCTCTAAGAATAGTTGATGACGTGGTTTGTCATTGAAACGTACAAATTTATCTTCAATTGAAGGACAATATCTTGGTCCAGTTCCTTTAATCATACCTGAGTACATTGCTGATAAATGTAAGTTATCATCAATAACTTGATGCGTTTTATCATTTGTATAAGTTAACCAACATGGTAATTGATCTAAAATGTATTCAGTTGTTTCATAACTGAATGCACGTCCAACTTCATCACCTGGTTGGATTTCAGTTTTTGAATAATCAATTGTTTTAGAATTTACACGTGGTGGTGTACCTGTTTTAAATCGTACAACTTCGAAACCTAATCCTCTTAAGTTATCTGCTAATGTCACAGATGGTAATTGGTGATTAGGACCACTTGAATATTTCATATTACCAAGAATGATTTCACCGCGTAAGAATGTACCTGTTGTTACAACAACAGCTTTAGAACGGTATTCAGTACCAATATTTGTACGTACACCTTTAACTTCTTCATCTTCAATAATTAATTCATCTACCATACCTTGCATGATATCTAAATTTTCTTCGTCTTCAAGGACATTTTTCATTTCTTGTTGGTATAGTACTTTATCTGCTTGGGCACGTAATGCTCTTACAGCAGGTCCTTTACCAGTATTCAGCATACGCATTTGGATATGCGTTTTATCTATTGCTTTTGCCATTTGTCCACCTAATGCATCTATTTCACGTACAACTATTCCTTTAGCTGGGCCACCAACAGATGGGTTACATGGCATAAAAGCGATATTATCTAAATTGATTGTTAACATTAATGTTTTAGCGCCACGTCTTGCTGATGCTAAACCTGCTTCAATACCTGCATGGCCTGCACCAATTACAATTACATCATATTCTTGAACCAATTGTTTAACCTCCTTATTGATCGTAAATCTATATACATCTCACATTTTGATTTTATTTTTGACTGCCTTTAATCATGTAAATCCTTATTTTCCTAAGCAAAATTGACTAAATAATTGATCGATAAGTTCGTCACTTGCTGACTCACCAATGATTTCACCTAGTATTTCCCAAGTGCGGGTTAAATCGATTTGTACCATATCCATCGGAATACCAGATTCTGCCGCATCAATCGCATCTTGAATAGACTGTCTTGCTTGTTTAAGTAATGAAATATGTCGTGAATTTGATACGTATGTCATATCTTGGTTTTGAACATCTCCACCAAAGAATAGATCTCTGATTTGTATCTCTAATTCGTCAATACCTTCTTGTTTTAACATAGACGTTTGAATTAATGGTGTGTCACCAATCATTTCTTTTACTTCATTTATATCTAAATTCGTTTCTAAATCTGTTTTATTGATAATAACAATGACATCTTCATTTTTAACGACATCATATAACGTTTGGTCATCTTCTGTTAATGCTTCATTATTGTTTAATACAAATAAGATTAAATCTGCTTGACTAAGTGCTTTACGAGATCGTTCAACACCTATTTTCTCAACGATATCTTCAGTATCTCGAATACCTGCTGTATCTACTAATCTTAATGGTACGCCTCTGACGTTAACATATTCTTCAAGTACGTCACGTGTGGTACCAGCTACTTCAGTCACAATCGCTTTATTGTCTTGAATAAGGTTATTTAACATGGAAGACTTACCTACGTTTGGTCGACCTACAATAACAGTTGAGAGTCCTTCCCTCATAATTTTACCTTGAGCGCCTGTTTCTAGTAATTGATTAATTTCTTGTTTTATACGTTTAGATTGTTGCAATAAAAACTCTGTGGTTGCATCTTCTACATCGTCATACTCAGGATAATCAATATTCACTTCTACTTGTGCGAGTATCTCTAATATTGATTGACGTTGACGTTTAATTAAATCACTCAAACGACCTTCAATTTGATTCATCGCTACTTTAGAAGCACGATCTGTTTTAGAACGAATAAAATCCATTACTGCTTCTGCTTGAGATAAGTCAATTCTTCCATTTAAGAAAGCTCGTTTTGTATATTCACCTGGTTCAGCAATACGTGCACCATGTGTCATTGTTAATTCTAAAATACGATTAATTGTTAATATACCGCCATGACAATTGATTTCGATGATATCTTCTCTAGTAAAAGTTTTAGGTGCCCTTAAAACTGAAATCATAACTTCTTCAACTGTTTCTTTAGTATCCGGATCAATAATATGACCGTAATTAATTGTATGTGAATCTACTTCTGCTAATTTTTTCTTACCTTTATATAACTTATCGCCAATTTCAATTGCTTGTGGACCTGAGAGTCTCACAATACCAATTGCACCTTCACCCATTGGCGTTGAAATACTAGTTATTGTATCAAAATCCATTGTTAGGCTGGCCTCCTTATTCAAGTAAATTTTCAATATTATATTGTAAATTGTTTCTTTTTAAAAAGCTATTATCTTGTTTTGAAATAGACAGGTTAGACTTAGGGTTGTCTGAGGTTAGACTTAGGGTTGTCTAAAAGTCCGCCCCTTTTTCTCTTCCCCCACCCTACTTAATCTTCTTATTAAATACTTTAGCTATTTTGAGAACATGTTCTAAGCTTCCTTGTATTTCTAATGTCGACATATTTTTTGCAGGATGTCTTGCAATAACTATAATATCTTTCGAGATCATATCTTGTTTATGAACTTTAAAATTTTCTCTTATCGCTCTCTTAATTCTATTTCTTGTGACAGCATTTCCTATCTTTTTTGAAACACTAATGCCTAAGCGAAAATGTTCTTGTTCACTATTGTCATAGGTATATACAACGAATTGTCTATTTGCAACAGACTTTCCTTTTTTATATATCTTTTGAAAATCTGAATTCTTTTTTATACGGTACGCTTTTTCCACCAAACATCACTCGCTTATTAAATTCTCTTACTGCATTATTATAACTCATTTCATTTTTTAACTAAAAATAAACCAGCATTTATCGGGAAAACGCTGATTTCAATTGAAGTCTAGTTGTATCATTTATCTGAAGTTAGTTAGCTTTTCTTATTCTAAACGAAAAAAAAGACCACTGATGAGTCAGTGATCTTATGCAGATAATACTTTACGGCCTTTACGACGACGACGCGCTAAGACTTTACGGCCATTTTTAGTGCTCATGCGTTTTCTGAAACCATGAACTTTACTATGTTTACGTTTATTTGGTTGATAAGTACGTTTTACCATGCAAAACACCTCCATCTTTATTAAGTTATCTAACATCTCCAGGATTAAACTTCCTGATAAATTTCATAGATAGATAAATTGTTAAAGTGTGTAACTATTAATGTAATAGCAACAAAACTTATATATAAGAGATACCTCTTATTGACTGACTGCTATAAGAAATTCTTGGTTTAATATACTTATTATCTAGTCATATTTCAAGCAACTACTACAATATAACAAATTACTACTTATAAAGCAAGCTCATTTTAATACGCTATTACGATTTAATCTTAACTATAATTCGTGATTTTTTATTTTCTTAAAAACATAGCCTCTTATTCATATTCATTTTTCATACAGCTTTATAAATTATTTCCCAAACTGTTATAGTCCCTTATTTTCATTATTAATAAGTATGACGTTGAGTTATCCACTTATCAACAGTGATTCGTGTTTTCTGTGTGGATAATTACTATACTATGCACAAGTTTACACATCTTTTACGAACATATTCACAGTCATTTGACATCTATCTGACTGAAAAAGTATAATTGTGTGGATAAGTCGTTTAATCATTGATTTTATAAGGATTTATTTATTAGATTTATATACAAAAAGTCTGTGAACAAATCATAGTATGAATTAAGTTATCCACTATCTGTGATTAACTTGTGGATAATTATTAACATGCTGTGATTATTTTTATCCACGGGTGTTATTTTTGTGTATAACTAAAAATTTTTGAGAAAGATGGAGTTATTT